>NZ_CP059724.1:0-2400000 GCF_022369515.1 Paenibacillus sp. 19GGS1-52 | reverse complement strand
CTTTCTCCACACTGTCAAATTTCACAGTCCGTAAAAGATACATTAGTCCAGCGGCAAATCCAACCGCGAAAAAGGATTCCCCAGTTGCCGCCAGCGTAACATGAATGTTTAGATAGATGGATTGCAAAGAAGGTATCAGCGGCTGAATCTCCTGTGGAAATACAGCAGCATAGGCCATAACAATAATGGAAATTGGAACAGCGAAGACACCCAGTATAATTTTGCGATAAATGGCGAATATTACGGTAAAAGCTACCATAACCATCATCGATAAAAAAGTCATGAATTCATACATGTTACTAACGGGAATATGCCCTGAACCCCTCCAGCGGGTTACAAAGTATGCCATATGGCACAGCAAGCCGACAGAGGATACTGTGAACGCAACTTTACCCCAGCGCGCTGTATGAGCCTTTGGATCGCGTCCGGACCATTTGCGGCCCATGATGGCGATAGTGAATAACATGAACGCGCCACTGTATAAGAAAAAAGCGGCAATAAAGATGTTACTGCTGAAATCGAGTAAGCTCATGCTAGACCTCCCCCGTTGTCCAAGGATTTTTCATCGACTGCCATGTCCACTCTTTCCAAAATAGAAACAATCTCGCGGCGGAAGCCGAACCAGTTCTTATTCGTATGTCCTCCGAGCGTTAGTTCTCCATTATTTACAATTAGCCAGATGCGTCGATGTTGCCAATAAAAACCGAGCACAAGACCCAGCATAACGATTCCTGCTCCCAACCATACGAAAGGCATAGCACGGTCCACACGTATATTCAGATAGGCCGTTGATTCTGCAAAGTCGACATCACTCATGTTGCCCACATCAAGTTCCAAAAAGCGGTCTTGGCCACCGAGCTTATCATTAATGGAAGCCTGTTGGAACTGGGCCTTATCCACCTGTTTGGGAAAATAAAAGTATTGCTGGCCAGCCGCCGGAAGATCCGGTCCCTTGATCAGGAATAGAAAGGCTGGTGCATTTGGATACGGTGACTTGGAGACCGGCTGACCATCCTCATTTAGACCAAAGTCCAAGTATTTCTCCTTAAGTGTCAGCGTATAAGGACCCACCTGAAAGCTCCGCTCTGGATTCTTCATCTCCAGCTTAAACTTGCCATAAGACTCTCCGCTTGCAGAATTTATCAGCTCCGGCTGCACTGAGCGCAGCACTGGAGTTAGGTCGTAGTCAAACTGATACGCTTTCAAACCTTTGTACTTCAAAGGTGAATTTACCTGAATATCATGTGCTGCCACTTCGGACAGCTGTGGTTTCTTAGACGGGTCCAGGCAATCCGCAGTACATTGATACAGCACCGCGCTCGTCTGATAAAGCTTCGGAAGAACTTTTTTGCCACGGAACTCTTCGGGCATCTCTTCCTCCGTGTAGAACTCAACCTTAAATTTCTCATTCTTTAAATAATAGGTCGTGTCCGGAATCCGGGTAATTTCCCCTTGCGGAAAAGCTAAATGCTGATCCATGTTAAGTCCAGGCAAGCCTCTCGCAAGTACCGCAAGCAGAAAAATGATAAGACCGATATGTATTACATAGGGTCCCCAGCGGCTGAAGCGGTGCTTCTCAGCCAGCAGAGCACCCCCATCTACCTTGACACGATAGCCTTTTTTCTTCAATGGCTGAATTAAGCGGGTTACCCAGGCTTCCGGCTCTTCCTCTACATTTGCTATCAAGACGACCTTCTGCCGGGTTAAAAACTGCCGATGCTTGCGGATCTTCTGTCTTGTTAATGCCTTATATAGCGGAAGAACCCGATCCAGGCTGCAAATAACCAGCGAAGCACCAATCATCACAAGCAAAGATACAAACCACCAGGACTCATAAGTATGGGAGAAGCCAAGTGTGTAATAAATATTTCCCGCTGTTCCATACTGTTCCTTGTAATAGGTCGAGGCATCAATATTCAAAAAAGTGCTTTCCTGTGGAAAAACCGTACCCAGCATAGAGCCCAGCAAGGTCAGTACAATCAGGTAAATCGCTATTTTGACCGAGGAGAAGAAGTTCCAAATGAGATCAATAACTCCTGGATTGACACGCTGGGAACGGCGGGCAACACCATCATAGCGCATTTCAAGGTTCTCGCTGGAATCAAACTCCTCACCAATCGGCTTGCCGCAGGCTTCGCAAAGAACAGTGCCTACAGGGTTCTGGTGACCGCATTCACATTTGGTGTTGGTAATAAAAGGCGTATGCCCCATCATCGGCTCACCAACTTCCCAATTTGGGCATCCAGTGTACTTAAATCAAGCTGGCCAATGTGAATACTGTCCACTTTTCCCTTTGAATTGATGAAGAAGGTAGTTGGCATTGGTGAAATACCGTAGCTCCGCACCGCATCTCGCCCGGTGTCCATAACCACAGGAAAATTAATGCCAACCATCTTCACAAAATTCTCGACAGTCATCTGATCCTCACCAACATTTACTCCTACAACTACAACTCCTTGGTCGCGCCATTTCTCCCACTGGGCCTGGAGAGCTGGCATTTCTTTGACACAAGGACCACACCAGGAGCCCCAGAAATTCAGTACAACAGCCTTGCCCTTATATTCGTTTAACGTGTGGGTCTGGCCGTCAAGACCGAGAAGCTCGAAGGATGGCGCTCTACTGCCTTCCTTAGGTTTTCCGTCTCCACCAAATACTGAAGAGCCAATTGCATAGCCTCCCAGCAGAACTATTAGAAACAGGATCACGATTTGAATCGGCTTTCTTGCTTTCCCCACACGCGATGCCCCCTTCTGTGACAGAATTCATACTTAAGTTAATAGGTGTGAACATCCTATGAACATTATAACGAATATTGTCACAACTTTAGGGGTTTTAATTGTGAACTTTATGTGTCTTTACGTGGTGTTCTTTCTTTTAGCAATCCCGCTTGGGCAATTTGCTGCAGATGGTTGATTTCATCCTTAGTCAAATGGCGGTACGAACCACGTTTTAAATTTTGCAGCAAAATATCCCCGAATGAAATCCGCTTCAAGCGAATCACGGGGTGAGAGATCGCTTCGAACATCCGTCGCACCTGACGGTTGCGTCCCTCGTGAATGGTAATGCTTATTACAGATTCTTTGTTTCCTTCGCCAACATCCTTGTATTCCACTTCGGCCGGAGCAGTCATACCGTCTTCCAGCTTGATGCCTGTCTTGAGCTTGTCCAGTGCAGAGCCGTGCGGCACCCCTTTGACTGTGGCATGATACGTCTTGGGTACATGATGCTTAGGATGAGTCAGCAGGTTTGCAAACTCACCATCATTTGTCAGCAGCAGCAATCCTTCTGTATCATAATCCAGACGGCCAACGGGATATACCCGCTCGTTAATACCCTTTAGGTAATCCGTTACCACTTTGCGCCCTTTAGGATCGGAAGCGCTCGTAATAACACCCTTAGGCTTGTTGAACATAATATAGATTTTATTCTCGCTCCGGATCAATCTGCCGGAAACTTTAATAATATCTTGTGCGGGGTCAACCTTTGTGCCAAGCGTAGTTACGAGTTCCCCGTTGACTTCCACTTTACCGGCCAAAATCATTTCTTCACACTTGCGTCTGGACGCTACACCTGCTTGCGCCAAAATTTTCTGTAATCTTTCCATATTCGACTAGTCACCTCAGATTAATGATAACCATCAGAGGGATAAATCACAAGTTCATTCCACGGAAAAAATATCCCAGGGCAGGAATTAGTATGGTGTTCAATGATTAATGGTGAGATTTGATAGCGTTCAGCCAGCTCAAAAATAAGTTTTCCTGCTGCAAAAAGCTGTTCCTTCCTTCCCGTAAGTGACGGAGCACTCTCCTGCTTGCTAAAGTCACCCTCTAGACAGAGGTGAATATAGTCAGGATCTGTCAGCAGCGGCGCAGCAAAAATGTTCCCCTCTGACCCTATCCAGAAATCGAAGCCTTTACCGTTGATAGATGGGCAGCGGGAATGATGTAGAATTAGGCCTTTGTATCTCATTAGATATCTGCCTCCCTCCATATTGCTGCAATAGCATATGTTAGGGAGGTGAACAGCGTGACGACTGCCATATTTTTTATTGGTTTTTTTGACCGAGGTAACTGCGAGGAATATTGGGACTTGAAGGGTCGCTGGCTAACCAAATACCATGAGACAGATAGCGATTGCAGCGACAAAGCCGACAATATCAGAGAAGAGGCCGACCTTGAGCGCATAACGGCCGTTACGAACGCCAACAGCTCCGAAATATACGGTCAGCACGTAAAGGGTAGTATCGGTGCTGCCCTGGATGGTTGAGGCAATTAATCCGATAAGTGAGTCTGGGCCATGGACGCGGATGAGGTCAGTGGTATAGGCGAGCGACCCAGTGCCCGTAAGCGGCCTTAGAAGACCGAGTGGCAACACTTCTGGGGGCACTCCTAAACTTTGCAACGCTGGAGCTATGAAGCCCATCAGGAAGTCCAGCGCTCCAGAGGCGCGGAAGACACTGATGGCTACCAACATCCCCACTAAAGGAGGGATTATGGTGATTGCAGTTCCAAAGCCCTCCTTCGCTCCTTCTACAAATGATTCATACACGGGAACCTTTCGAGTAAATGCGTAGAGCGGTATAAACGTGATCATGACCGGTATAGCCCATGATGATAGCAGACTGATCAATTCAAACATGGGCAATCATCCTTTCACAGAAGAATTAGGAAGCTTTGTGCTCCCACGAATAGAGTCTCCATTCCTCACTACAGGAGGCTTCGGCGGCCTGCGCAGCAGAGACATCCGCCGGAACATTCTATCGGCGGCAATGGCCGCTATCGTGGCTACCGCTGTAGCTGCCAGTGTCGTACCCACGATACCAGCCGGGTCAGCCGAGCCATAGTTAAGTCTAATGGCAATCAACGTTGCCGGGATAAGGGTAATGCTCGCCGTATTAAGTGCCAGTAAAGTACACATGGCTGGTGTAGCGGTTTCTTTGTCCGGATTAAGCGTCTGCAGCTCCTGCATCGCCTTGATCCCCATCGGTGTTGCCGCATTGCCCAAACCAAGCAAATTCGCACTCATATTGGATAGAATATAGCCAATAGCCGGATGCCCCTTCGGAACGTCAGGAAATAAAAAAGAAACCACAGGGCCAAGTACCCTGGCGATTTTTTTGAGCAGCCCCGCATCTTCAGCGATCCGCATAATCCCGAGCCAGAACACTAGTACACTGATTAAGCCAAAGCTTACAGTAACGCCATTCTTAGCTCCGTCAAATACAGCGGCTGTAAACTCATCCATGCGGCCGTTAACGGCCGCGAACAGAAAGCCGATGACGATCATTCCGAGCCAGATCCCGTTAATCATGGATATACCCCCTTCTACTCATCTTTCAAAAAGTGCTCGAAAGGCGCTGCCGAGCGCCTGCAGCCAATTCTCCGCTGGATAAACAGGCGCAGTAACTGCACTGAACTTCTTAACATATACCGATTGCTTCGGCGGTAAACGATTAGGTGCATACACTGGGACCCGGCCAATTTCCCGACCGCCCAGCTGGAGCACCAGAAATCCGCCAAGTCCAAAGCTGCTGCTTCTGATCTGTTTGGAGGTCGATGCTTGCTTTTGGTTAAGTACAAGCTTCGTAACAAGTCGTTCCTGTTCTCCCTGACCCAAAGGATAAGCGAAATCTTTGCCTGTCACGAGGGTATAGCCACTTACCGCATCCCCCCGTTCGATTAATCTTTTGAGTGGATAGTGATTGAAGCCGAAATTAAGCAGTGAAGCATGATCATTCCAGTCGTCACCATCGTTCAGGGTAACCACAACCAGTTGTTGACCGTTTCTTGTAGCCGAACTGACCAAGCAGCGTAGCGCTTTTTTCGTATACCCGGTCTTCACTCCGTCTGCACCTTCATACAAGCGCAGCATTTTATTTTTATTACTCCATTTATAATCCCATTTCTCTTCGGGGTTATCTGCTGTTTTTTCCGGAGTCTTCACAATCTCCTTAAATACAGGATTATGAAGAGCATAAGCCGTCAGCACCGCCAAATCATTAGCAGTGGAATAATGCCCTTCAGCATCGAGACCATGGGGGTTGGCAAAATGGGTATGAGTTAGCCCTAGTTCCTCTGCCTTCGCATTCATCATATAGACAAATCCCTCTTCCGATCCGCCAACATGCTCGGCAATAGCCGTAGCCGCATCATTCCCCGAGCGCAGCATCAGACCGTAAAGCATATTTTCCAAAGTCATCTCTTCACCCATCTTTAAGAAAAGCGAAGATCCTTCCTTAGCGAAGGCGTTCTTTCCGACTTTGACCTTGGACGTTAAATCACCGTTCTCAATAGCGACCAAGGCGGTCATAATTTTGGTTAGGCTGGCTATCAGCATGGGCTCATCCCCTCGACTGCTATAAAGAATCCGCCCGGATTCGACATCGATAAGCGCCGCCGCCCGTGCATGCGTGGAAATGGAGCTGTTCTCTGCTTGGAGTGAAGTCAGCGGCGTCAGAAAGAGCAATAAAGTACACAATATTAAGGTAAATGGCCATTTACGGGTTGTTATCTTCATGTTCATCCTCCGGCTTCTTATCAGTTCTTGAGCTACGCGCTCTAGATTTACCTTGTGTTGTACAAGTGTATGCGCTCAGGCGGAATGGTATGTCCTTCTATACTCCCGCTCTACGCAAAAAGGGACACTCCCCTTAAAGAGGCCATGTCCCAGGTCCAGAATATAGTTATGCAAACTTGAAAGTTACACCCATTGTGATATTCAACTAGCTAGCTATTATCGCACCAATCACTGTCAAAATAGCATCATCTGCTGCAATAAGTCTCTAGTGGGTAGACGAGTGAGTCGATACGTTTGACGGTACAGCTTCACCTTTAACGGCAGTATGAGTTACAGTCTCAGATTCAACGTTTGGGGATTGGAACATATTTTGTATTTTATCGAGCAAGGCTGGTGTGGAATCGATAATTTTCTCGAACAAATGGGTTTGGTTATCGAGCGGTACGATATGTACGCCCTCTTTGCCCACGACAAGAAAAGCAATTGGACGAATGGATACACCGCCCCCGCTACCGCCTCCGAATGGGAGCATCTTGACTCCACCTTGGCCTCCTGCCCCTGCTCCGTTCACACTTGATGTTTCATCATCAATCCGGAAGTCACTACCGCCGGCTGCAAATCCAAACGCAACTTTACTGATAGGTAGAATGACACTGCCGTCCGGTGTCTCCACTGGATCACCAACAATCGTATTCACATCCACCATACCTTTAATATTCTCCATCGCAGTCTGCATCAGACCTTGAATAGGATGGTCACTCATATTATTCTCCTCCTTTGGTTTCTTTATATAGCAAATATCATCTACAGCGTATATCATCTCCACCTCCACACTTTTGTATGTATTGGCTTTAGTTTCAGCCTTCTGTTTCTGCAAAGGACTTATGGTGTTTGCTGCCTAGCAGCTGTTTCCATTGCTTCAGTCCACCTTCCGCTTTTAAAGCACGGATCAGGAGCAATATTCCGGCATAGAGTCCATAAGCTGCGGATATACTTCCGGTACATACTAGCTCAGTGGAGAAGCTAAGATCATCCTGGAATACAGGCTTAACAAACAAGCGCGGACTGCTTTCCAGCTTAACCCACTGTGAGATCCAACCGATGATACACCACTTCATTCCCCACAAAGCTCCAGCCGCAGTGGCTGTTCCCGCAGCATCACCAAGCGAGAAATCTGTTGACCAATCGAGCTTTGTTATTTTGACATGAGCAATCGTATTCTGGAACCATTTCTTAAATCCATAGGTCGCCTTCAGTAACTTCTTAATATCATCCAGCCAGTTGCTCAATTTTTCCTTATCGATATTTTCTTCATCATCCTCTTTATCGCTCCTAATTGGCGCCACTCCACTTTCCTCCAGCTTCACCTTGACTCCCCGCTCTATTCCTTCATACACCAGCTTTGGAAGTTCATAATGAAATCTGATCCATCCAAAAAGAGTCCTAACATCTAGCTCCACCCGATCGTCCTTTCCAAGTCTGCATAACCGGAAATGAAAATCGATAGAAGAAGACAAGATCAGCACAAAACCTAGGAGCAACAAGGCGAGGGGTATTGCGAGCCATAACGTCACGTGTTAACCTCCAAGCACCCTTATTAATATAGAAACCTTTAGTTTAGTATGGCAATTAATGACGGGGAAAATTCGGAATAGATGTAAAAATGCTTATAAACACCCAAATAAAAATATCAAGAAGAAACGACTTTCCATTCTTTTACATGGACGACCCGTTTCTTCGAGAAATATAGGGATAATTTATCGTGCAAAGCTATAAATTCTAAAATTTAAAAAACACTGCTCTCAGACCTATGCTGTCTGTGAAGCAGTGCTTTCTCATTCTCTATTCATCCAGAAAGGATTAAACGTGCTGCAAAGCTGTGTCCAAATCCGCAATCAGATCTACAGTATCCTCAATCCCCACGGAGAGACGGATTAGATTATCAAAAATTCCGATCTGCTCACGAATGGCTTGGGGAATAGAAGCATGAGTCATAACTGCTGGCACTTCTATCAGGCTTTCCACACCACCAAGACTCTCAGCAAGTGTAAAGAGCTTCGTTTGTTCAACCAACCTTGCTGTTTCCAGCGCTCCGCCTTTTACAAAAAACGTCACCATGCCGCCAAAATCGCTCATTTGTGCTTTGGCAATTTCATGATAGGGGTTGGATTGTAGTCCTGGATAAATCACTCTCTCCACCTTGGGGTGCTCCTCCAAAAAAAGAGCGATTGCCAGTGCATTCCGGCAATGAGCCTGCATGCGTACGGATAATGTCTTGATTCCTCTTAAGAGTAAAAATGAATCAAAAGGAGATAACGTCGCTCCGATTGCATTTTGCAGAAAGGCTATTCTCTGGGCCACTTCATCATTATTCTTCGCAACAACGACTCCAGCGATCACGTCCGAATGTCCGTTTAAATATTTTGTTGCAGAATGAACAACCAGATCAAATCCCAGCGTCAACGGCTGCTGTAAATAAGGAGAAGCAAACGTATTGTCACATACACTAATCAGATTGTGCTTTGCTGCAACAGCAGCAATTCTGCGTAAATCCACTATCTTGAGCAACGGATTGGTTGGAGTCTCCACCCAAATCAATTTAGTATTGTTCTGAATATGGCTCTCAATGGAGTCTGGATCTGTTAAATCAACATAGGAGACCTCCAGATCAAGCGCCTCTTTCTTTACCTTGTCCAACAACCGGAAGGTTCCACCATACAAATCATCCGTTGCAATGATATGGGAGCCCCGCGGTAGCGTATCTATAATGGCAGCCTCTGCCGCCAGTCCAGAAGCAAAAACAAAACCCACAGCTCCTTCCTCCAAAGCAGCAACACAGGTCTCCAGAGCCGTTCTCGTCGGATTGCCGCTTCTGGAGTAATCATACCCTTTATGTTTCCCAGGTGATTCCTGGGCAAAGGTAGAGGTAGCATAAATTGGAGTAATAACTGCCCCGGTTGTAGGATCAGGCTCCTGTCCAGCATGAATGGATCTTGTGCTAAACCCGTATTTGCTCATTGTTCTTCACTCTCCTTAAGATAATTTGCGGCGCAGATAATGAATATAATCCGTCTTGGTAATGACTCCGAAGAATTGCTCTTCCTTGGTAACAATAACAAGCAGGCCCTCTTTCAATATTCTAATCACGTTGGACAGGTCGTCTTCTATGGATACTGAGGCGATATTAGTAGACATATATCGACTCACCTCATCTTTAAGAACCTGTTCATTCCGACCATCCGTTGCCGTTAAAATATCCCACTCGTCAATAATGCCCACAACCTGTCCGGTCACCACCACGGGAATTTGAGATATTTCATATAGGCTCATCTTCGCATGGGCATTCAACAGACTGTCCTCAGGCTTAACTGTAATAACTCCCCGTTCCGAGTGCTTGCGAGTGACCAAGTCCTCAATTCCACCTTTGTGCTCCTTGCGAATCAGGCCCCGGTCAATCATCCAGTAATCATTGAACATCTTGGTTAAATATTTATTTCCGCTATCGCATACGAAGGTAACGATATTCTTCGGCTCTGTCTGTTCCTGTGCATATTTGACTGCCGCACTGATTAGTGTGCCACTGGAAGAACCTGCTAGAATACCTTCATTTCGCAATAAGGAACGAGCAGCCTCGAAGCTCTCTTCATCGCTTACTGAATAAGCTTGGCTTATGAGTGTCCTATCGAATTGAGGAGGCACAAAATCTTCGCCAATACCTTCTACTAACCAGCTTCCAGGTTGAGATAACGGCTTCCCCTGGATGTAATCTACCAGAATGGAGCCTTGTGGATCAGCCAGCACGATTTCAAGCTCAGGCTTCACTCTGCGGAAGAAATTAGTCAGCCCTTTTAGCGTCCCGGCGGAACCCACACCCACTACAATCACATCTACATCATGCTCCATCTGCTCCCAAATTTCGGGTCCTGTCGTTAATTCATGGGCAAGTGGGTTGGCGATATTATTGAATTGATTTACAAAATAAGAATTTGGCGTTTCCTGTGAGAAACGTTCAGCCAAATCTTGATAATACTCCGGATGGCCCTTCTCTACATCAGAGCGAGTGAGAATAATTTCCACACCCAGTGCCCTTAAATGGTTAACCTTCTCTGTGCTCATCTTGTCAGGAATAACCAGGATGAGCTTATACCCTTTAGTAATCGCAGCAAGCGCAAGGCCTAATCCGGTATTCCCTGCGGTAGCTTCTACCAGAGTATCTCCAGGCTTAATCAGTCCTTGCTGCTCCGCATGCTCAATCATTGATAACCCGATTCGGTCTTTGATGGAACCTCCGGGATTCTGATTCTCCAGCTTGAGAAACAGCCGAGAGCTTCCTACATCAAAGCTTTTGACTTCTATTAAGGGAGTGTTGCCGATCAAATCAATGGATGTAGGTATCTTTCTCATGTGAATCTCCTTTGAATAAAGCATTAATAAATAATGTTTGCTCACATAATATATTAATCACATTGAAATAGTGTGCTATTAAATTATAGTTCAGCAACTTATCACTGTCAATTTATTGAACTAAAGGGTGTAACCAACAATAACAAAAAGAACCAGTGCTCCGTAAGGAAACACTGGTTCTTTGAATGCAGTAAATCTTAATAGTTTATATTATACCTGGTCAGCTTCCTCGAACGTCATCTGGCTATCAAGCTTACTGAATAGCAGCTGGGTTTCTTCTTCCAGATTATCAGTGCTTTCGAAGCTTGATGGTTCAGGTAGCTCTTTAAGATTGGCGAGGCCAAAGCTCTCCAGAAAAGATTTCGTAGTCCCGTACAGAATCGGACGCCCCACGGCCTCCGCTCGTCCAACCTCATAGATCAGATCCTTGTTGTTCAGCGTATGAATGGCACGTTCCGACTTCACACCACGAATCTCTTCTATCTCTACCCGCGTAATCGGCTGACGGTAGGCAACGATTGCCAGCGTCTCTAGAGCCGCTTGTGACAATGAAGATCTGGACGGTGAATAGGCCAGCCGCTCAAAATAAGGTGCATGTTCAGGCAATGTAGCCAGTCGGAAATTCCCGGCTATTTGCACCACCTGCAGACCGCGCTCTTGAGTGACGTAATCCTCTTTCAGCTCTTCCAATGCGCCAGCCGCAAGGTCCGGGCGCTGCTCGGTAATTTCGGCAATTTGCCGAATGGAAATCCCTTCATCCCCAGACAGAAATAACAGGCCCTCAATAATTGATTTCAGATCCTTGTAGTCCATCGAAGTGTTCTCCTCCTCTCCACTCCATGACGATATCGTCAAACAATTTCTCTTGATAGCAATAAATCGCCTTCATTTTCATCAGCTCAAGAATAGCAAGAAAGGTCACTACAATCTCGTGCCTGGCCATTTCATCATGCAGCAATGCCGAGAAGCTCAATCTACCGCCCTTGCCTCTACGCTGCAACGCATCCGACACATCGCGTATCCGGTCCTTAACTGAGATTTCATCCCGGGTGATCCGCTGATAGGAGGTCCGTCTGGCTGCCTTGCTGAGCGCTTTGCGAAAAGCGGCAATGAGGTCAGCAGTATGTAATCCTGTAAGGATATTATCAATCTGCGTAGGCACAAACGGACCTAAATCCTCCGGCTCCTTCGTAAAGATCAGGCTGCGTTCACTCTCCATATCGAATAAATGAACAGCAATGCTCTTGAATTTGCGGTATTCAATCAACCGCTCAATCAGCTCAGCCCGTGGATCGTAACCGTCCTCTTCGTAATACTCGAAATCTTCGATTTCGATAACTGGCGGCTTGGGCAGCAGCATCTTGCTCTTAATAGACAATAGCGTTGCAGCCATCACGAGAAACTCGCTGGTAATATCCAGTTCCAGCTCCTTCATGCTCCGCAGATATTCCATATACTGTTCGGTGATCTCGGCGACCGGAATGTCCTGGATGTCGATTTCCGCCTTATCAATTAAATGCAAGAGCAGATCCAGCGGACCTTCAAACGTCTCCAGCTTGTACAATACAGTCACGAGGCAACCTCCCGCCAAAAAAAGTAAAGTGCAGCGCCGCTAAAGGACGCTACACAAGTAGAAAGATTCTTATAATCATGCTTTCTTCTTATATCTATAAATAAGCACGTTTGTTATGGATTCGTCAATAGCAGAATTATTTAAACATTTTATTCAGGTTTGCCATTTCGATGGCTGCATTAGCAGCATCCCAGCCTTTGTTGCCCGCTTTGGTACCGGAGCGCTCAATTGCCTGTTCAATATTTTCGGTGGTTACTACGCCAAAAATAGTCGGAATGCCTGTCTTGAGATTAATTGCTGCTACACCTTTAGCGACTTCATTGCACACATAATCATAATGCGTGGTTGAACCACGAATAACGGTTCCCAAGGTAACTACGGCATCGTACTTGCCGCTTTCAGCCATTTTTTGAGCGATCAATGGAATTTCAAAAACTCCTGGCACCCAAGCTACATCAATCTCATCATCAGCTACGCCATGGCGTTTGAAGGCATCGAGTGCACCATTCAGCAGCTTGCTTGTAATAAATTCATTGAAACGGCCAACCACAATCCCATATTTCAAACCCTCGGAAACTAAATGTCCTTCGAAATAATTCGGCATATTATTCATCAACCCTTCGTTAGTAAAATTATATGGTTATACATTATTCAAACGGTTTGGTTATACTTTTGAATCCTCATTTTGTTCAATGTTGTCAAAAGACAGCAGATGTCCAAGCTTAGCCTGTTTTGTATGGAGATATCTAGTATTATCTTTAGTCTCTGGCATTTCGATTGGCATGCGTTCTACAACTTCGAGTCCGTAGCCTTCGAGCCCTTTGATCTTGCGTGGGTTATTAGTCAGCAGCTTGATCTTGCTTATACCCAGATCCTTTAGAATCTGTGCTCCAATGCCATAATCGCGCAGATCTGCCTCAAAACCCAACTTAAGATTGGCATCAACCGTATCCAATCCTTCCTCTTGCAGCTTGTAAGCCCGCAGCTTGTTGATCAGGCCAATACCTCTGCCTTCCTGGCGCATATAGAGCAGCACGCCTCTACCGGCAACTTCAATCTGACGCAGTGCCGCTTCGAATTGCGGGCCACAGTCGCAGCGATGTGAATGGAATACATCACCGGTCAGACATTCGGAATGCACCCGAACAAGCACAGGCTCATCGCCGGAGATATCCCCTTTGACCAAGGCTACATGTTCTTTGTCATCTACTTCATTCGTGTATGCAATTGTCTGGAAATCCCCAAAATCGGTAGGAAGGGTCACCGATACTTCACGAGTAACCAACTGTTCCTTCTCATTCCGGTAATGAATCAGATCCTTGATGCTGATCAATTTCAAGTCATGCTTCTTAGCAAGTTCTACCAGATCAGGTAGACGGGCCATCGTACCGTCCTCTTTAATAATCTCGCAGATCACACTGGCTGGATATGATCCGCATAAGCGGGCCAGATCGACCGCAGCTTCCGTATGTCCTGAACGGCGCAGAACGCCACCTTTCTTGGCAATCAACGGGAACATATGTCCCGGTCTGTTGAAATCGGAAGGTTTGGCCTTAGGGTCCATAATGGCTTTGACGGTCAAGGATCTTTCGACTGCGGAAATACCTGTTGTTGTATCCTTATGGTCAATTGAGACGGTGAAATTCGTCCCGTGGAAATCCGTATTCCGGCTGATCATCGGCTTAAGATCAAGCTCTTCAGCCCGTTCTGCGGTGATCGGCAGGCAGACCAGACCACGTCCTTGAGAGATCATAAAGTTAATCACTTCAGGAGTTGCACGTTCTGCGAGAGCAATGAAGTCCCCTTCATTCTCACGGTCCTCATCATCCACGACAATGACCACTTTACCGCGCATCAAATCATAAATAGCATCTTCAATGGGGTCCAAAACAGAATCCTTCTTTTTCTGGTTCATCTTACTTTCCTCCTGAAAGCTTTACGGAATCATCAGATGTCTCCGTAAGCAAAATCTTATACTTTATACAAATCCGTTCGCCGCCAGAAAATCACGGCTGATACCGGAGCTGCTCTCGTCTTTATCATTGTGTGCTGCCGAGCCGTAATGCAAAAGATGATCCACATATTTGCCGAGCACATCACACTCGATATTAATACTGTCTCCCGCTCGCTTATGCGCCAACACGGTTTCTCCAAGCGTATGTGGAATGATCGACACACTGAAGAAGGAGTTACCAACATTCACTACGGTTAAGCTAATGCCATCAATCGTGATTGAACCTTTAGGAATAATAAATTTGAACAATGAATTGTGATCAGGTGTAATTTCAAATACAACTGCATTCTGATCTCGCTTCACGCTCTTTATTGTGCCCGTTCCATCCACATGCCCCTGCACAATATGTCCGCCAAAACGGCCGCCGGCCGCCATCGCTCGTTCCAGATTCATTTTGCTGCCAATCCGCAGCTCTTTCAGGTTGCTGTTACGATAGGTCTGTGGCATTACATCCACGTTAAAATAGCGTTCACCCAGCGAAGTCGCAGTCAAACATACACCATTGACTGATACACTGTCGCCGATTTTGAGATCGCTCATAATGACCGAAGCCGTTATACTCAGCACCATCATTTCTCCACCAGTAGAGACACTGCGCAGAACGCCAACTTCCTCAATTAAACCAGTAAACATATCATCCCTCCTGAAAGTTTTGTAAGCATAGCTCACTGATATACTTCGTTCAAAACTTGCATCGGAAGCATACGCTTAGTTTTGTGAGCTTAGCTCCTGTGAAATCGCTTCGTACAAAACTTGCATCGGAAGCATACGCTAAAGTTTTGTGAGCCTAAGCTTAGCGAACTGGCGTACCGCTGATACACACATTATCCCCGAGCACTTCTACTTCCAATCCCTCAAGCGAGATGGCATCCCGTATCCATGCAACGCCTGGGAATGTAAATGTCCCAGCTGCCTCTGCCCCTCCACCCACAATTTTGGGAGCGAAAAAGAGAATTATTCTGTCGATCAGGCCGCCCTCCAGCATTGCACCGTTCAGCGTGCCTCCACCTTCCAGCAGAATGGAGCCAATCTCCATTTCTCCAAGTGCCAGCATGGCTGCATGCAGATCCACTCGGGGCCCCGCGCCGCTAACAACGACTTGAACTCCTGCTGCTATAAGTGCAGCCTTCTTAACTGAGTCAGCCGCTTCTGTCGTCACGACAATCGTACTGGCTAAGCCATCACAAACAACAGAAGAGTTCAGGGGAATTCTCAAAGCGGAATCAATAACGATACGTATTGGACTCAAGCCAGGTACTTCCATCCTCGTCGTCAGAGAAGGATTATCCGCGATAACCGTGTTGACTCCCACCATAATCCCCTGGTGACGGTGCCGCAGTGTATGTACAATCTTCCGCGCTTCCCCATTTGAGATCCATTTGCTGTCTCCGGTTTTGGTAGCTATTTTGCCATCAAGTGTACTAGCGCTCTTCAGGGTAACAAAGGGTTGCTTCGTCAGAATATACTTAATGAATTTCTCGTTAAGCCGCAGCGCACGGTTGCGCAGCAAGCCCACTTCGACTTCGATACCCTGTTCACGCAGCATCTCAATTCCCCGTCCCGCTACCTGTGGATTAGGATCTTCACAAGCAACCACAACTCTGGCTACGCCTTCGTCAATCAGCCTTTGGCTGCACGGGGGTGTCTTGCCGTAATGGCTGCATGGCTCAAGCGTCACATAAGCAGTACTTCCTTGTGCCTTGCCAGCTGCCATATTCAGCGCGTGTACCTCGGCATGGCCCGTCCCACGCTGTAAATGTGTTCCCAGTCCAATCATTGCCCCGTCCTTCACAACAACGCAGCCAACAACCGGATTAATGCCCGTCTGCCCTTGCGCACGTTCTGCCATATCCAGCGCCAGTGACATATAGAACTCGTCATTTATGGTATCCATACTTGCCTCCCGTCCCATCGCTATCTATCTGATATATACAGAAAAACCCATCTTAATCTCCAGGAGGAGTTCAAGATGGGTTATAAAGAGAGTTTACTGGCAATTTTAAAAAATTGTGCGCAAAAAACCGCCAAAAAACGGTATTGTGAAATATCGCACATAATATTCGAAAATACTCCAGCACGTCTAGCTCAATGAGCACAGAACGTTAATCTCCCCTTCTTCCATCCAGACTATACTGTCGGTCCCGGAATTGCACCAGGTCCACCGTCCACGTAAACAAACGTGAAACGGGTAGCGGACTTAAGCAATGTAGATTAACGTTTCCGCCAACATACAGTTGCATCACCGCCGGTAGGGAATCACACCCTGCCCTGAAGGTTTGATACATTATTCAGTTGAAACAACAATTTTGCTTACATCAAAATTAGCACTTTAACAGCAAAAATGCAAGTGTATTTATTATATTTACTTATTTTATGTAACTAATTTATGATTCACTTCTTTTACTCGCGTTCAGCAGATCTCGAATTTCTGTAAGCAAGACAATCTCCGGTGCTGGTGCAGGAGGCTCAACTACCTCAACTTTAACAACTTCCTTACGTTTGAATCTGCTTGCCAGCTTTATGACCACAAAGATAGTAACAGCAATAATAAAGAAATCAACTACCGACTGCAAGAACATTCCATAATTCACAACCGATTTCTTGTAGGTGAGGGTGAGATCCTTCAGATCTATTCCACCGCTGATTAAACCTACGATCGGCATAATAATATCATTGACTAGCGAGGAAACAATCTTCCCAAAAGCAGCTCCAATGATAACAGCAACCGCAAGATCCAGTACATTTCCTTTCAAGGCGAAACTTTTAAATTCTTTCCACATTCTCTAATCCCCTCCAAAATCTTTAATTTTAAATATATTATATCACCATTGAATAACAACTATCTGCATAAATGCCAAGAGCACCCGGGATTAAATTCCCCTGGTGCTCTTGCACTTCCGATGATGTTCTTACCTCTGATTCCTACTACTCCTGATTCTTACTCCGCTTGAATACTCTATTTAGAATCAAGCCTGCAAGAATCAAGCTGATCCCTGCCATATAAAGCGGCATTGGACTATCTTCGCCTGTCTTCGGAAGCTTGCTGACATTAGCGCCTGCAGGATCAGTCACTGTCCCTGCGGGAATTTCGTCATCCTTAATCGTAACATCACCCAATGGAACTTCTTCATCCACTGGAATCACTACATCAGGAGTGTTTCCGTTGTCAGGAGTGGGCTGAGCATCCGTTGTAATACCAGGTCCGGCCGGAATTGCCAGATCATCAATAATGATCCCCGGTGTCGCTGAACTTGTCGGTGTTGGTACGATCACGCTGCCAGGTATACCCGCAGTTGGTGAAGGTGTTGGTGTTGGAGATGCTGATTCCACAGGTGTCACAGAAGCAGTCGGTCCTGGTGATTCCGTCACTGGTGGTTCTGTTGCTGGCGTTTCAGACTGCTGATTAGTTATGCTCAGTTGAATGGCTGTTGCTGAATTGATCGTCACTGGATACTCTCTGTTATCTAGGACATATCCTTCAGGAGCCCGAGTCTCAGTCAATATATAGCTGCCTAACCAAATTTTATTGAATGAAACGATTCCGCTTGAATCCGTAGTTAAGGTATTTATGAGTAAGCGCTCTGAGCCGCTCAAGCGGTATAAAGCAAAGGTCGCCCCGCTGAGTAATTTGGTATTATCCTGGGCATCCAGCTTCTTGACTGTTAAGGTTCCTCTTACGCCACTACCTGTTCCAGAGCCGCTGGAGAGACCAACAATGATTTCTTTCGAGGTGTCTCTAGTCACCAAGATAACATTGTTGCCGCTGAAATTAACAGTATTGGTAACCTTATCGCCTGAGTTCGCCACAATCAAAGATTGATATTCGAGCATATAAGCTGTACTAATCCCGTGAGCGAAACTTAATATAAATGTTTGTTTGCCTTCAGTATCCGAGTTGATCGCTACGGAATAATCCGTATCCTTAACCAGCTCAGGTCCACTTTTGGTTATAGCTCCATCCACAGCTACAGCCGTAGGGTACAAATGGAACGAATCCGGCAATAGAATCTGATTCGAGCTAGGAGTGTCTGTGAGCACTGCGTTCAGCACATAAGACTGTCCAGCGTTAATGAGCACTCTCCAATCGATCTTATCGCCATTCTGGGCGCCATTCTTAACGACATATTCATCTCCGTGAGGAATGGAAACAGCCGCGGTCAAATCCTTGGAAACCTTCATTGATCCGTCAAACAGCGCAGCTGTATTATTTACTATACTGTTGATTAATTGCCCTTCAAGACTTGTTGTAAAGACAACATAATAGGGAGTATTGATGGATTCTAAAAAATCTACCTTTAACTGATTGTTACTATCCACACTATAATTATATAGATTTTTGTTTACTTCTATGCCTTGTGAGGGATCACCGTTCTTCGCAATTTTCATGGTGTAGACTTTAAGTGAGCCAGGAACTAGCACTTGACCTGCCTTCAAAAGATCGGTTACTTCTGGATCCTCAATGGCTTTACTATTATAGTTCACACCTACTGTCCACGTAATTTCCTTGGCAGTCGCGTTGTAGGAACCCGATTTGAAGCCGTTATTCTTCTCTTCGATTCGAGGGATAAATAGTCCTTTTGCCTCTGTCCAGTGGGGGTTAGCTGAATCATCCACCCAGTCAATTCGGGCATTGTTAATGAAATTATCCGTTGTTCCCCAGATCCAATCCTTGTTGAAAAAAGTTTGGTAGCCAATGGTATACGTACCTGATATCGCCGAATTGAACACTACCTTGAATCCTTTATTCGGCTGTGCCGGAGTCACATAATCCAATTGATAGTTCGTGGAACTCAATACCACCCCGCTACCATTTTTTATGACCAGCGACTCCGGTATAAATTGCAGCCCACCTTGTGGAAAAGTATCGGTAATCACTACTTGACCCATCGGGTAATTATCACCGTTAATCGTAACTTTCCAGTCAGCCTTCTTAGTCTGATAATCTACCCCCGACAAGGTTTTGTAGATGATTACGGGTCGGATGAGTTGAGTCGCCTGTTCAGTATAGGTACTATCAGTAACTGAGTTGGTTATCGTCGTATCGCTGAATACGCGTTCAGTCGCTTTAGTCTTATACTCGATCCGATATGAAGAGGGAATTTCGTTTGCAAACTGCAACCGGAAACCTTTCTTACCAGCGTCAACAGCATCACTTACTGTATAGTCCACATTCTCTGCCAATGCAATGCCCTTGGTTGCCGCACCGGATGAATCCAAAGTTACTGGATAAACCTTTAGCGAACCACCCACCAAATACTGAGAATTATTGAACAAGTCCGTTAATACTGCTTTCTCCTGCGGGATTATCTTATGATTGTAGTTATATTCAATAGCCCAAGTAATAGTCTGAGTACCCCATTCATATGCTGTTGAGTATTTCTTCAGACTGCCTCCACGTTCTACATTAACTGTATAGGAGGAAGCAGCTGGGACACGATCGTCTCCAGTAAAAGTCGCTGTATTTGTAAAGCTATTTTGATTGTCATCGGTGATCGAAGTGGAGTACTCGATCCGGTATGCGCTCGTGATAACAGGATCGTTAAAATGAACAGTAAGCGTACCTGCCGCAATATTTGCAGTATACTTACTGCTGTCAATCAATGCTCCCTGCGAAACCGTACCATTTAGTTGAACGTCCAACTGATATACTGCTAAAGTTAGTGGAGCATCCAGAGAAAGTCCGGCAGGCATGGGATCAGTGACTACTGCATTCCCCACAGCCTCAAGTGTTTTGTTCACATCAACGGTCCATAGGATGCTGTGTGCGTTGAATCCTTGAGCTGTACCCTTCTTCTCAATTGTCGAGCCTACCGACGGTCTGAAATTCACAGTAACAGTTTGAATTCCTCCATTTACCGGAAATAGAATCTGCTGTGTCGTGCTCTGCGAAATAACCTGCTTATCAAAATTAGTCTTAATTCGGAGTGTACCCTGCACGTTATCATGCTGTTCAATGTAATCATTAAAGGTCATAACAACCTGGTGTGATGATTGGTTTACCTTAAAGGTTCCTACATCTCCTTCATCAGAGACTAGAGCTCCGTTAATATCATTAAAAAGCTGAAACTGCACGGGAAGCTGAAAAGTGAAAGTATCTCCCGATACATAACTATGATTATTGGGAAGGGACCATGTATAATCCAAAGTAACATTAGAATTCTGTTCGTACACACTATCTGTTACAGTATTGCCATCCGGTCCGTATACAGCCATCGAAACACTGGTGATGATGTCTCTTTCGTTTTCTATTGCTGCTGCTTTGACTTGAGACGTATACCCCATGCCATATGCGTATTGCGTAATTAGTATAAGAATAACAATTAACAAGCTGGTCCTTTTCTTGATCATTTCTTCAGAACGCCTCCGTTTCAATGTCTATATATATCACTATATCACCATTATATAGTTCTATAGAATCAAAATATTTAGTTTTTAAAAAATAAAAAATTCAGCAAAATTACTACCCTCTAAAGGAGTATATTGAATGAAACTTTGGTATTATTTTGACCACAAACATTCTGAAAATTTCGTTATGTTCTCGCTCTCACACTGGATTGCCCTTACTGCTATAGCCTTGGTATGCCTGCTGTTATTTAGCTCAAGGTTTGCTCTGCGGACACATCCCAAACTGCGCCGATGCATCCGCCTGCTGCTAGTGCTTCTTCTTCTATCCTCAGAGGCAGGACTTCAATTGTGGTATAGGTCGCAGGACATATGGAAAGCCAGTTCATCGCTGCCACTGGAGCTATGCGGGATTACTTTACTGCTGTCTGTCGTTATGTTACTCACACGCAGTCGGCTACTCTATTCTTTCCTCTACTTCGCCGGCATCGGTGGAGCCTTTGTTGCCCTCATTACGCCTAATTTAGTTTATCCGTATCCACATTTCCGTTTTCTACTGTTTTTCATTGCTCACGGTGCTATTATTCTGGCTTCCCTTTACATGACCTGGGTTGAGGGCAATAAGCCGACCTGGAGATCGCTTTTCTTCACTATGCTCTGCCTCAATATAGTAGCTATTTGTGTCAGGTTCGCCGATTATTTGCTTGACTCCAACTATATGTTCCTGGCCCATAAACCAAGCACCTATTCCATATTGGATTATTTTGGACCTTATCCTTACTATCTGCTGGTTGAAGAGTTATTCGGATTCACCTTGTTCTTATTCATGTTCTTGATATTTTTTAAACTCCCACAGCGATATCGGTCTAGACATAGAAACATATAGATCGCTAAATTTAAACAAAAAATGTAAACTTCTTCATATTGTTGATTTATATCACAGTGCGATTTCCCCGATAAATCATATCATTAATAGATTCTCCACTTCCTTCCTATCCCTTTCCATTTTCCAGAAAAGCGAGGACTGCTATGTTATTTAATTCTTATGGCTTTATTTTTGCTTTTCTGCCCGTTGTGCTAATCATGTACTTTCTATTTATCAGGCTTCGATACTTTTTCATTGCAAAGCTTTGGCTGGCCTTATCCTCTTTATTTTTTTACGGCTGGTGGAACGTGCGCTACATCCCATTGATCTTGTTATCTATTGCAGTTAATTACATTGTAGGACGTAGACTTGTATCTTCTACAACACGTAGATCTGTAATTCTGTTCGTAGGAATAGGATTTAATGCGCTGCTGCTCGGATATTATAAATACGCCGATTTTTTCATTGTGAACTGGAATGGACTTATAGGTGCTCATGTGCCTATACTTCATCTTTTGCTTCCGCTTGGCATCAGTTTCTTCACCTTTACCCAAATCGCTTATCTGGTGGATGCCTACAGAGGCCGTGTGCAGGAGTACAAGCTGATTAACTATATTTTATTTGTTACCTTCTTCCCTCATCTGATCGCCGGCCCCATTCTTCATCACAAGGATATGATGCCACAGTTCGAAAGACTCCGTAACAAGGTCTGGAACTGGAGTAATGTGCTGTCAGGAGCTTTGCTATTTTGCATAGGCCTTGCCAAAAAAATGCTGATCGCTGATACTCTTGCCAGCTATGCCAACAGCGGATTTACAAGTGCTACCCAATTTATCGATTCCTGGGTCGCATGCCTCAGCTATACCTTCCAAATTTATTATGATTTTAGCGGATATACGGATATGGCTATCGGTGTTGCTCTTCTGTTTAACATCCGGCTGCCGCAGAATTTCAATTCACCGTATCGGGCCACGAGCATCCAGGACTTTTGGAGACGCTGGCATATCACACTAAGCCATTTTCTCAGAGACTACATCTATATTCCTTTAGGTGGCAGCAGAAGAGGATTCTGGACGGCCATTCGTAATGTCCTCATCACCTTTCTGATAGGCGGAATTTGGCATGGAGCAAGCTGGATGTTTATTCTATGGGGATTGCTGCATGGTGGAGGACAAGCTGTACAGCACATCTGGAAACGTTGGGGTCGCCCACTTCCGCTAGGGTTGTGCTGGCTGCTCACTTTCGGTTTTATCAATGTAACGTGGGTCTTTTTTCGTGCGCATAACCTTCAACAAGCTGGAAGGCTTCTCCGCGGGATGCTCGGCATTAACGGCTTGGGTCTATCCACGCTCGCAGAGTCAATACTAGTGCTTCCCGTTCTGGCGGTGCTGCTGCTGGTCATGCTGACCTCACCGAATTTAACAGAAAGACTGAGCAAGCTGACCCCAAATTGGCGGACATCCCTGTTTATGGCGGTCCTGTTTATGATTTCGCTCCTCTTTTTCAACCGGATTACTGAATTCTTATACTTTAATTTCTAGGTTCATCTTATTTCGTTTAGGAGGAAATCCAAGTGTTGCCACAACAAAAACCGGATTTCGTAGCGAATTTAATACCGCGTTCGGGTTTCCATAGCCGCTCCAAAAGAGCTGTAGGCTACTTTGTTTTCTTTACAGTGATTCTTGCAGCACTGATGGCGTTGTTGATCGTATTTCTGGACCCGCTGCAATTTTATCATCGTTCGAACTGGTATACCCCCGTCTTCTCTACACAGGAAAGATATCAGAATCCGGGTTTGGCCAAAAATTACGACTACGACACCATTATTATCGGCACCTCCATGACGGAGAATTTCCTGCCATCAGAGGTAGATAAAAGCTTGGGCGGAAAGACCTTGAAGCTCTCTATCGAAGGTTCAACGGTTGAGGAGCATTACAAAATTGCCCGACTGGCTCTAAAGAGCGGCAAGGTGAAAAAAGTGCTGTGGGGGTTGGACTACTTTTCATTAAAGGATGTTGCCGAGGAAGACAAACAGAACTTTCCCGATTACTTGTATGATGACAAATGGTGGAACGATTATAAATACTGGTACAATTCTTCAGTCTATACTCAATTCGCCGTAAGCCTCAAGAAAATGTATTTGGGTCAGGATAACGATCTGGAGCATCTCAATAATTGGAACGATGAATCCGTATTTTCAAAAGCGCGTGTGGTTAAATCTTATAACGATCAGAGCGCTAGCGAAGCTTACTTCGGCCTAAATGAAGAAGATACACCGCAGCTCCAGCAGCGCTTCGATACATACATCAATCAACTGCTCATCGATTATCCCGATGTGCAATTCTACTTTTATTATCCACCTTACAGCATTATGCGGCAGTTAGCTTGGTACAACACCAATCCGAAGCGTTATAACAATCAGTTGGAGATGCGTAAATGGATGTTCCAGCAATTTGAGCAGCATTCCAACGCCCGGCTCTATGACTTTCAGTCCGAAGCACATTGGACCTTCAATCTAGATCTCTATAAAGATATAAGCCATCACAACGAGCAGGTCAACAGCTGGATCGTCCAAGCGATCGGGAGAGATGACTCCAACTATCGGGTATCCGCAGACAATATTGATCCACTAAACAATACTTTAATCTCACAGACCACATCAGCAACAATGGACAAACTAGGAAATGTGTATGCCTATGATATTCAAATAAATGCTAAGAGTTTCCCTTTCACTAGTCGGGTAACTCAGGGGGACGGTGAGCTGTTTGTAACGGCTACTGAAGCCGCTTTAGCACTTGGAGCAACACTTACATGGGACTCCGTCAGCAAAACAGCCATCCTTACCAACAAGCAACAGAAGCTGGAAATGACAGTGGGGAATATTGGAGCCAAGGTTAACGGGCAAGAGGTACCTATGACTAATCCTCTGCTGCTGACTGCCGGCAGAACCATGCTGCCTATACAGTTCGTAGCTGACCAATTA
The DNA here is from genome assembly GCF_022369515.1 of Paenibacillus sp. 19GGS1-52. Taxonomy (NCBI): domain Bacteria; kingdom Bacillati; phylum Bacillota; class Bacilli; order Caryophanales; family Paenibacillaceae; genus Paenibacillus; species Paenibacillus sp. 19GGS1-52. The sequence goes on along the minus strand of NZ_CP059724.1, from coordinate 2,375,303 downwards.
GGTTGGAAGACTACTGTCCATATTGCAGGAGCAGAATATCTTCTGACGATTGATTCTCCTTAACAAGAGAAAACACGCGCCATTTACACTATGATCTGCTCTTGGAGAATCTCTCAGAATATTAATGCCTCATCCGTCATCAAAACAAAAGGGTGTCCGGTAGTCATTTGTATGACTGCCGAGACACCCTTTTGTATAGATCGTTCATAATAACAAATTAGAATTTACGCTTCGATAACTTCCACGGAAGTCATTTTGTCGCGTCCTTTGAAAGAATCTACAAATTCCATGCCTTTAACAACTTTACCGAATACAGTGTGTACTCCGTCCAGATGCGGCTGTGGACCATAAGCAATGTAGAACTGGCTTCCGCCAGTGTTCTTGCCAGCATGTGCCATAGCAAGGCTTCCACGTTCATGTTTGTTAGGGTTGATCTCGCAGTTGATGGTGTAACCAGGTCCGCCGGAACCTGTTCCGTTAGGACATCCGCCTTGCGCTACAAAACCAGGGATAACACGGTGGAAGACCAAACCGTTATAGAAACCAGAAGATGCCAGCTTCTCAAAGTTGGCTACCGTGTTGGGAGCGTCTTGATCGAATAAGTCAATTAGTACTTCTCCGCCGTTCTCGAGTGTAACTTTCGCTTGCTTTGCCATATGTAAATGACCCCTTTCGAATTTACCAAATGTTGAACACTTTTATTATTTTACTATGAAACCCCGCACAAAGCAAAGCCAAGCAGGAGCTTTCCCACTAGGCTTTGCTTAGGCTGATTCCTCACTGGCAGTTAAGACTTGTTACTTCGCAACCGCCTGCTTGGCAATACGCGCCGGTACAATATCATTAGCGATAAGATCGTTATGGGTTTCACGACGCACCACAAGATCACTCAGTCCATTCTGTACGAAGACTACAGCAGGACGTCTAATCCGGTTGTAATTACTCGCCATGGAGTAGTTGTAAGCACCCGTGCAGGACACAGCCAGCAAATCGCCACTTACAGCCTCCGGCAGTTCTACATCCCAAATCAGCATATCCCCGCTCTCACAGCATTTACCTGCGATGGAGACCTTCTCCGTTGCTGCATCATTGGCACGGTTAGCCAGCAACGCCTCGTACTTGGACTGATACAGAGCAGGACGAGGATTATCGGTCATTCCTCCGTCTACCGCAACATACTTGCGTACGCCGGGAATATCCTTGTTGGTACCTACGGTATACAACGTGGTTCCAGCATCGCCAACGATACTGCGGCCGGGTTCTACCCAAATCTCCGGCAATACACTATAAATTCCGGCAAAATGGGTCTTCACTGCGTCCGTGATGGCAAGCACGTATTCCGATACCTGCAGTGGTGTATCACCGGCAACATAACGAATGCCAAAGCCCCCACCCAGATTGACAACCCGGAAATTCACATCCAAACCTTCCTTGACACTGCGTGCAAAGCCAGCCACACGCTCAACGGCAAGTTGGAAGCCTTCGGTTTCAAAAATTTGCGAACCGATGTGGGAATGCACACCCAGCAGGTTCAAATTACTTTTGCTTGCTGCCGCTTGAATAGCTTCATATGCAGAACCATTTCCGATATCAAAGCCGAATTTGGAATCCGTCTGGCCAGTTGCTGTATATTCATGGGTATGTGCTTCAACGCCTGGAGTAACACGCAGCAAGATATTTACCGTTACTTCCTTGCGAGCCGCAATGGCTTGCAAAAGGCTGAGTTCAATCAGATTATCTACTACAAAGCAGCCAATACGGGCATCAATCGCCATTTCAATCTCGTCTGGGGTCTTGTTGTTGCCATGAAAATGAATACGCTCCGCCGGAAAGCCAGCCTTCAGTGCTGTGTAGAGCTCACCATCTGAAACCACGTCAAGCGACAAACCTTCTTCATCAGCCAAACGACACATCGCCATTACTGAAAAGGCCTTGCTGGCATAAGCGACCTGAAAACCAAGTCCAGAAGTTTTAAAAGCGTCCATATATTCGCTGCAGCGGCGCCGGACTAGTTGCTCGTCCAATATATACAGTGGGGTTCCATATTCCGCCTTCAATTCAGTTACATCACATCCGCCGATTTCCAGATGTCCAGCATCGTTAATTCGGCTCGTCCCGTGTAAAAACATTGTGCAGTCCTCCAATTTCTGTGGAATATCCTATTCCATCCGTCTTATTGTATTCAGTATAGCAGACGGGTGGAACACCATTGAATGGACTAATTCGCAGTTGATTTGTATTTTCCTACGATTGTTTCTCATTCTCTTGGATAGGCGGCATTCTCGTGTTATCTCTGGTTTTGTTGAATGACGGCCTTGTTTTTGAATATAAAACAGGCTGGCGCAGAATAATCTCACCCATCGCCTTTGCATTAAAAGGTATAAACGGCCACAAATAGGAGGAATTGTACGAGCGGTGTGTAGTCAGCAGCACAATGAGTAATGTAGAGCCGATCATAAAACCTGGAACTTGGAAGGCGGCAACAGCAATCAGCAGTGCCAGCCTGACAATGCGGTTCGCCAGCCCCAGCTCATAGCTTGGTGTCGCGAACATCCCTATCGAGGCTACCGCCATATACAGAACTACCTCATTAACAAATAAACCGGTCTGCACCGCAATGTCTCCAACTAATATCGCGGCAATCAGGCCCATCGCTGACCCTAACGGAGTAGGTGTATGCACCGCAGCCATCCGCAATAGATCGACCCCAAGCTCAACGATGAGAAACTGGGCAAGCAAGGGGATTTTGGCTGTCTTCTGCGGCCCGATAAATTCAAGCATCGCTGGCTTTAGTTCAGGATGTATAACCAACAGCATCCAGAGCGGCAGTAGGAACATGGATGCAAAAATACCAATGAAGCGGACCCAGCGCAAGTACGTGCCCATAAAAGGAGTTTGACGGTTCTCTTCCGCATGTTGGCAGAGGTCAAAAAACGTTGTTGGAAGAACCATAACACTAGGTGAAGTATCCACAAAAACAACAACACGCCCTTCTAACAAATGAGAAGCCACTGTATCGGGACGTTCAGAATAGCGGACCAACGGATACGGATTCCAGCCGCCGCCAACGATCGCCTCCTCTAATTGTTTATCCGCAAGAGGAATCCCGTCGACATTAACACTTTTTATTTTGTCTGTAACGGCCTTCACCTGCGTCTTATCCACAATGTCGTCAATGTAGGCTACGCAGACATCCGTTCTTGTCCGACGCCCGACCTGATGCATTTCGTACTTCAGTCCCGGATCACGTATCCGTCTTCTTACAAGCGCAACATTGCTTAGCAGGGTTTCTGTAAACCCGTCTCGTGAGCCCCGTACGACTCGTTCAATCGAAGGTTCATCCGGATTGCGCGAAGGGTATGTGCGGGTATCCATCACAATCACCTGCGTCTCGCCTTCAATGAAGATAGCACTCATTCCGGACATCACCTTATTAATGCACTCACTTAACAGCTGACCTTTCTCCACCTGAATATGCGGAATATATTCGTTCATAAAGCTGGCAAACACATCCGTAGATAAATTCTCCGGTGTGAGATAGGTCAACCGCTTTAAGATCTCATCCATTATTGTATCCTTGGCAAATCCGCTAATACAGAGCAATGCCGCCTTGTGCCCACCAAAGGACATTTCCCTGAACACCACGTCGAAGGATGAGCCAAGCCCCATTACCTCAGTCAGCGTATTTTTGGCATCCTCTAAAGAGGGTGGGATATTATCATGGCCTTGCCAGTAAGTAATCGACTCCTCTATCGAATCTGATCGTTCTGAGTCTCTTTTTTTTTGCAGCGGATCAACTTTGTTATTTTCCTGGCTGGAATCCTGCGCTGGCTCTTTAGCCTGCTTAAGCTCCTTGGGCGGCTGCGCCGATTCAGCCTCTCCTGCTGCCTGTGCTTTGGGGTCCGGCATCTCTGTGTCTTCGTCCTCATCTACGTCAGTACCCAACCCAAATAATCTGGCAAAAAAACCTTTGCCGGAACTTTCCTGCTCCTCAGCGCCCAGTTCATCTGAAGCTTCCGCGTCCTGCTGCTGTCCACCGTCGCCTGCTGTAGAGTCCGTGCTGTTCTCCTCTGCCGGGGCAGCAGCCTCCGTATTTTTTGCGCCCTCTTGCTCGGGTGTACCCAGTCCGTCTGATGGCTCAATATCCTGTTTGCCATAACCAGTTGCTCCTGAATCCACCCCCACGTCTGCGGTTTGAGCATCCGCTTCAGGCTCTGCTTCTTTAGAGTCTCCAACGCTCGGCTCCGCAGGAACCTTCTCTTTCTGCTCATCCTCTTCTGCGTCTGTACCAAACAATTGTGCGAAGAATCCTTTATTGGACTCTTCCTTCTCTTCAGTGCCCAGCTCAGCTGAGGTTTCAGAGTCCTGATCGCCGTCAATTGCTGCTCCAGTGCTTGCCCCAGCATCCACTCCGGCGTCCACTCCAGGATCTCTTGCATCCGGCTTCTGTTCGGCGGGCTGGTCAGCCACCTGTGCTTCTTGCTCTTGCTGTCCGCAATCAGCCTGAGCCTCAGGCTCAGGCTCAGCACCTTCGGTGGTGCTCACACTTTGGTCAGCATCAGAAGCTGGTGTTATGCCCGGGTTGTCCTCTTCTGCACCTGTTTCTGCGTTACTTTCCCCTTCCGCAGCGGGTGTTATATTATTCTCCTGCTCTACGTAATCGCCGCTGTGAATATATTTGACCATTCCAATAGCCCCCTATTTATTGTCGATATACAAACCAATCGAATAAAGAACCTGCGACCTTGCCTGCAACCATCGCCATTAGTAATCCGAATAAATGGTGAGTCATATTCAGACGTTTGGCTAATATAGGCAGCACATTTAACACCTCCGTTAAAGCCGCTGCCAACATTCCCACAAAAATTCCATCAAACAGCCCAACCCCTAACTCCACTATAGGGCCTGCTGATAACCTCCAATTCCAAAAATCACTTACAGTACCAAGCAGTGACCCACCCACCAAAGCACCTTCATACCAGTGCACTTTATCGTAGGAAGAAGTCAACTGGGCCAGCCGGGGCACCATATCCAGCACAATAATAAGCGCGATAACCCCGCCGCCCACAGCGATCCCTCCCGCAATACCCAGCAACAGATTCAGTCCTAATGAGATCGGTGCAGTCATGATCAGCCCTCCGGATTATCAGCTTGACTCACTTCTTGACGATTCTTCATTTTGCTGTATTCCTCATTAACCACATAATGGTCGATATTTTTCTGGTACAGATACATCTCTACTTCGAGTGGAGTTGGCTCTTCATTCCACTTCTTCTTGAACAAATGGTTGAAAAATATAACCATCCCAAAACCAATGCCCAGTGAATAGGCAACCTGAAAGGCATACGGATGCTCATCCCGATGACCCGTTAACATCTCTACAATGCGAATTTGGACCTCCTGCATGCTTACGTCCGCATGAAAATTCATGATTGTCAGTGCAGAACCGAAGAAGAGTAGCAGCCAGACCAACACAAACAATGCCATGGAGGGTTTCCGCGCCTCAACCGGACCTTCAATCTGCACGATCGTTTTGCCTTCACCAATCGGCTCAATATCAGCTGTTGGCAATAGCTCCTGAATGCGGGGGATAACCATCAGCAGATCAATGAGAATAAGGTTGCCGTCACTTTGTTCAGGCTGCAGCAGCAGAATAGAATACAATGACTCCTCCCACTCCGGGTCCGTAATCAGAAAGGCCACATCACGCAGCGTAACTCCCTTACCTTGAGGGACCGTTACCCGATTTTTCAGCTGTATATAGATGGCGAGAGCAGAATGGCCTTTCATCCACAGTCCTCCTAAGGATTTTAGATACAAGATTAAAGATAGTATGGGAGAAAAGGTTTATTTTTACTCTGAGGACTATTTCATTTCCAAAAATGCATAGATGTTGATTGTTTATGGGTACCCTTGCCGCGGGCCTCAACCTAGAATTAAGTTGTAAGCAGTTGGCGGAAAAATTAATGTAAGCGTGTACAGTAAACTTAGTCCAGGAGGTTGGTTATGAGAAAGAGTCCCAAAAATATTTTCAAATTGTTCATTTGTATGTCTCTCTTGCTCAGTATTAGTTTCAATTGGGGTCAGCACAAGCCGGCGGAGGCTGCTGCAACTTTTGCGAAGGGGGCTGATGTAGGCTGGTTATCGGAGATGGAATCCTATAATTGGGCTTTTTACAATGACAGTGGGGTTAAACAGGATGTGCTGCAAACGCTGAAGGATCATGGAATGAACTCGATCCGGCTGCGGGTCTGGGTGAATCCTTCCATTAACTTTTCCAATAAAGCCGATGTTGTTAAGCAGGCTGTTCGTGCGCAGAAGCTGGGTTTTAGAATTATGATTGATTTCCATTACAGCGACACTTGGGCAGATCCGGCTAATCAAACCAAACCGGCCGCATGGACCAGCAAAAGCTTTACCGCTCTAAAGACAGCCGTATATGACCATACTTACGATGTGCTTAACACACTGAAGAGTAATGGCGTTACCCCTGAATGGGTGCAGGTTGGCAATGAGACTAATAACGGGATGCTCTGGGCAGACGGAAAAGCGTCTGTAAGTATGAGTAATTTCGCTGCATTGATCAACTCCGGCTATAACGCTGTAAAAGCGGTCAGCAGCACCTCCAAGGTAATCGTCCACCTCTCTAATGGGTATGACAACGCCTTGTTCCGCTGGATGTTCGACGGGCTGAAGACTAACGGCGCCAAATACGATGTCATCGGCATGTCACTTTATCCCACTACCAGCAACTGGTCTACGCTGAATGCTCAAACCTTAACCAATATGAATGATATGGTGACCAGATACGGGAAAGAGGTCATGATCTCTGAGGTTGGCATGGATGTAAGCGCACCTGCAACTGCCAAAGCATTCCTGACCGATATTATCAGCAAGACTAAATCTGTCACCGGCGGCAAAGGGTTGGGTGTATTTTATTGGGAGCCAGAGTGCTACGGCACTTGGTACTCTTATACTAAAGGCGCTTTTGATTCAACAGGTAAACCTACAGTTGCGCTGGATGCCTTTTTGAACTAACCTCTCAGGTAAACTAATAAGGACCGTCTCACCAGTTCAAGATCACTGGAAAGGCGGTCCTTTATTATTCGGAAATCAGGCAGGAGTTATTTCACGGTCGCATACCATTCATTAACCTCCTGCGTAATTTGTTCGCCTCCGCCTGATTTCCAGGCAGCTGCAAAGGTATTAAAGGCGCTTAACGGCTGAATGCCATATATAATATCGTTAAACGTCTGACTCTCCAGCTTGTTCAGATAATCCAGCCTGGATTTCATGGTTTCCGTTGCCGGTCCGGTGAACATATCCTTGAAGGATTTATCCTTTTGCGCCAGTAGAACCTTGGCTGCTGCCGGAGTATCAGGACCATAACTAACGACTGCCTCCTTCTCTAGTCTCGTCTGGGGTTCGGCGCCGCTCGCCAGATGAAGCAGCGACTGCAGCTGAGATTCAGGAATACGTGCGCCGTCCCGCACCAGCAAATAACGAATGCTGTTGACATAACCACCGGATATTTTGTCATTGGCAATCCGGTTTCCTGTGGAATCCAGTTGATAATCGTAGCCAGCAAAAAGTCCGTTATCAAGTTTGCTGCCAGGCAAAGGATCAGCATAATGATCAAAGAGATAGTTCTGATAGGTGAAGAAAGCTTCCGGATGCTTCATTGTCCTACTGATCAGAGTTACACCATTATTGTAAGAGGTGCCATGCCGCATTACAGTGCCTCCCGGCCCAGCGGGCAGCTTAATGGGTGCCCATACAGCATCTGGAGCATGGATCAGCGTATCCCGCAGCGGCCAGCCACTCATCCAGTAAGGTCCGGGAATCATACCAGCGGTGCCGGCAACTGCCGGTTCAGCCGTCTTATTCTCATCCCAAAGTGCCGCTTCCTGCGGAATGTATCCTTTGGCTAGCCATTCCTTCAGCTTCCCCAATCCCAACTTGATGCCATCATTAATTGAGCCATACTCTAGTTTGCCGTTAGCTCCCAGATTCCATTGCTGCGGGAGCGTTCCATAAGCACCGAAGATCCAGGAAGGGTCGCCCATCCAGGTGTTCATCGTAGACTTAAAGCCAATACTAAGCGGGGTCACCTGTTCCGGCGCCAACCCGTCGGGATTATGGTATTTGAAGTCCTCCATGACTTGTTCCAGCTCAGCGATGGTCTCGGGAGCCTTAAGTCCCAGCTTATCTAGCCAGTCCTGGCGAATCCACAGAACATAATCATGGTTATAGGCATAATCGAGCACCGGAATACCCATTCTTTTGTCGCCGCGACTGTACTGGTTCCAGACATTAGGGTCTTGTGCCATCGCCTTTTTCCAAGTACTAGAAGCATATTTATCAAACATAGCACCCACCTCAGCATATAGTCCCGAATCGATTAAATCCTGCGCAATGGTTATATCTGAGGCTCCAACAGTCACTACCTCCGGCATTTCCTGACCTGAGGACATCGACAGCCGCAGCTTTGTTTCATAAGCACCATTCGTATCCGTAATCGACCACAGTGTTTGAATATGGATGCCAAATTGTTCTCTGGCCCACCGGGTAGCTATATTGTTCTCAATCGTTTCCCCACGCTTGAATTTCAGTTCCGGATCAACGCCCCATACTGTTGTAATCGTCACTTCGGGATCATATTTATCCTTGTAGAGGTTTTCTACAGCTCCAGCTGTGTGACCAGCTGTATTTGCTGCTATATTTTTTGTCTCTGCGTCCCTTTTTCCGAAACAGCCCGTAATTCCGCAGGCCAGAAGCAGTCCTATACATAATATCAACAATCGTTTCCTTTTCTTTATCGCGCTCTCCCCCCTTATCCTTCACGAAATTCATTTGGTGTCATACCGTAGTGCTTTTTAAAAAGAATACTGAAGTACTGCGGGTTCTGGTATCCCAGCGCTGTAGTGATTTCGTATATTTTTTTGTTCGTATTCTTAAGCAGATAGAGTGCATGTTCCATCCGCATTCGGATGATATATTCTCCAAGTCCTTCTCCTGTTTCGGCCTTATAGATCTTGGAGAGATACACTGGATGCAGATACACCTGTTCAGCAATGCTCTTCACCGACAACTCGTAGCCGCCGTCTCCTCCTATCAGCTCATGCACCTGCCTAATAATAAAGCTTTTTGTGGATTGCTCACTTTCAGACAGTTCTTTCTGCAGCTTGCTCAGCATTTCATACGCCCAGTTCTGCAGCTTCTCTAGTGAAACAATAATGCTCTGGGTCAGCAGGGGATCAAAGGCGTACTGGTCAATTTGCGAGATGAATTGTCCACCTTTATGAGCGATATACATAAAAGCATTGGTGATGGACAGAAACACTTCATACAAATGCTCTCTAGGAGCGGTCTCCATATCACGAAACACCTCAGCAATCTTCAACCGCGCGGCCTCCCATTGCTTGGATTCCAGCAGATGAATCAGTGTGGGTGGACGATATAGGCTTTCCAGCGACTTGACCGCAACCTTCTCCTGCACATCGTGCTCTTCCAGAAACAACACCGAGCTAGATTCGTTAGGCGCTGTCAAATACATGGCACCGAGCCCGCTTCTGTAAACAGAGGTCAACCCTTCGGGAAAAGTAAACCACTTAGAAATGATAAGGGAAATATCCCCCTTTAGGTAGTTGCTCACATGAATACGAAAATCGGCTATAGCTGCCTTTAGCAAACCCATCCTTACAGGCTCATAGTTGTCCAGCAGCTCTGTTTCTTTTACAACATCGGCTTTTAGCTCAACCAACAAAAGCAGGCAATCATGCGGCGCTTTGCAGAACCAGACATGAAACTGCTCCTTGAATAACTCCTCGGCAATATTGCCTATGGCATATTCCATTAGAGAGAACGAATGCTGATCCATAGCCGTATAATGCTTGCCCAGCTGAATCAGCAGAATTACCGATGGTGCAGGCATTTCAAAAGCGACCTCATATTCTTTGAGCTTATCTTTAAGCGTCCGTTCCGACAGCACTTTACCCAGCAGCAGATCATGCATCAGATTGGCGCGAAGCACACTGAAATCACCTTTTCGCTTATATAGCAGCTGATGATATTTATCGTGTGCCTCCCATTCATTCTTCAACGATTCAATGGCATCGGTTACACTTTTGATAAACTCCTCATCATTTACCGGTTTCAGAATATAATCAAACGCTTGCAGTCTGATCGCCTTCTTCGCATATTCAAAGTCGGAATAACCAGTCAGCAGAATCGAGCGGATATTGGGCCATCTTGCACCTACTGTCTCCATTAATTCCAGCCCGGTCATGCCGGGCATGGAAATATCCGTGACCACAATGTCTATCTGCTGCTCCTCTATAATTTGGAGCGCCTGTGCACCTGACACTGCCTGATGTACTTTCCAAACCCCCAATTCCGCCCATGGAATCGTCCGTTGCAGGCTCTCCGTCACATAGGATTCATCATCAACCAATAATACCTCTATCATCGCTTATCCTCCCTGATTTGATGGCAGCAGCCATTGCAGTGTAGCTTGTAATCCCCCGAGTGGTGAAGCCGTAAAGGTCAAACTCGCCTGATCCCCGAATCGCAGCCTCATTCTCTGGTATACATTCCAAAGTCCGCAACTCATCTCTTCCGTCATCGGCTGACCCAGCCGGCTCTCCAGTTCAGCTCTGTCCTCCGCATTCATGCCTTGGCCATCATCTTCAACTGTTAACATCATCACTTTCCCGCTGCAATAGCCAGTGATCCGTACCCTTCCTGCTTCAGCCAACGGTTGGATTCCATGCAAAATTGCATTCTCAACCAGCGGCTGCAGCACTAATGGAGGAAGCTCCAGTTTCAGCATTTGGGGCGGTATATTTACCGTATATTGAAGTCTGCTCATTCTCATCCCCTGAATTTCCAGGTAGTGAGTCACAAATTCCGTCTCTTCCGATAAAGCTACCAAATCACGTTCCTGTCTTGTCGTGTATCTATAGTAGCGGGATAGATTATGCGACATGGCAACAACAGCCCCCATATTCTCGAGCTTCGCCATACTTGTAATAAAGGACAAGCAATTATAGAAAAAATGCGGATTGATCTGTGATTGCAGCTGCTTCAGCCGTGCTTCCCGCACGTGAATTTTCTCCATCAAGACGTTCTCGATCAGCTCTTGAGTTTGTTCAACCATACTGTTAAACCGACCGGATAGAAAGCTGAATTCATTCTTCCCCTTGAGTTCGACCCGGGCCGAATAGTCACCCTGTTTCAGCCTTTGAAAGCCCCCTATCAAATGTCTTACAGGCACCTGCACCTGGACATATAATAAATAGGCTATCAAACTGCCCATTAACAGCAAAGCACTGACGGATATGTAAAATAAGCGATTCGAGGTATGAATGGGCTGTAATATTTCTGACAAGGGAATATAATCGATCAAATACCAGCCCATTTTATCAGAATATACAATATTAACACTGTAGGATTCACCCTCAATATCCAGCGTCTGGTTCTCACTTCCCATTATCTGCTTCTGCTCCAGCCGTCTGACCAGTTTATTGACAAATAACAGGTTAGCGCTGTGGTTATAAATCAGCCCGGTCCCTTGTTTGTAGTAGAAGGGATCTCTACGACCATCACTTTTGAATTTATCCAGCATATCCTCTATAATCCGGCTGTCGAATTCTACCTTCATGATAGAGTTGACCTTCTTGGGAGAGAATTCGGACATAAACGGCGTGAAAGAGAACCAGGAGAACAGAAATCGATCCCCACTCTGATCCTGCAGCTTATTCACCTGCCAGCCTGCTTTCACTTCCTGCAATAAATCTGCATCTTTATAGGTTGTGACATCATTCTCAACAACGAGCCGTTGTAAAGACGGGGAAAAGAGATATAATTTGCTCTTCCAATTGGAGGAGCTTTCTTGAATGCTGATTTTGGTCTGAATCCGTTTGATCAGATTCATAGTATGAAGATTCAGCTGCCCAAGCTCCAACTGCTCATCCTTGAGACTGAGAATATCCGGATCATGGATCAACAGAATAGGCCATGAGGCCAGCAATTCCATATTAGACTCCACCTGGTTCTGAAAAAAGCGCAATTGATCACTATTCGATGTATTCAGCTCACTCCGCAGTACATCAGTAGTCGTCTTATTGGAATAAATATAAAGAAGTGTAATTGGAATCAGTAAGATGACCATCACACTGACGATTTTGGTAAATAAATTGAATTTATACACTTTCTCTTCACACCCCAGCGTATTGTCGTAGCTCTTATTGTACAAACAATACCTGCCGACGCATAGCCAAAAAAGCAGACTGCACAGCAACGCTTGGCACAAATCCCCAAAACGTGTGATAGGCAGGCACTCCCCATATTTTCACATCGTTTGCAGCAGCCCATTTCCTACCTGTTCATTCCAGTGACTGTGACTTCCACATAGGCGATATTCCGCATCAGAAAAGCATTGTACTGCGTTTGTTCTGTACTAATGCTCTTACTTTGCATCGTAACTTTCTTATTGTAAACGCTCCATAAAAGACACCATAGATCACTCCTGAAACATTTCTGCAGTTTTAGCATTCTATTCAAGAAGAAATGGATGAAACCTCTAAATTCTTACCTCTATACAAAAAAAGGGATATCCTAAAAACCATTTGGCCTCTAAGACATCCCTCGTACTATGTTAAATTCAGTTATCTGAACTAGGCTACGCTTGGGGTAGTATCTGCGGTTTAGGCTGCTGGCTGGATATAAAGAATAACGCCGTCCAGATTAGCGCAAAACCGATAATTTGCGGTAGGGTAACCAACTGACCGAACACCATCCAGTTAAGGACTATGCCTGTCATAGGGAAGCTGAGCTCCGCCAAGGTAGCAAAGGAAGCTTTGGTCGTGCTGAGCCCTTTATAATACAGCAGCATACTGAGCAATCCGGGCAGCAACGCCTGCAGCAGCAGGTTGATCGCAATCGCAGCCGAAGTACCCAATCCGCCATGAATCTGCCACGGAGCATTCTCCAGACTGGTGATCACAAACAGCAAAGGCAAGGCCATAATGAAGCGCAGCGAAGTCACGGTCTCGTATTTCATGGAGCCGAGCAGATAACGTCCCATTACAGTTGAACCGCCCCAGAGTGCGGCTGCTCCCAGCGCCATCAGACTGCTGACACCAATAAAACTGTTAACATGTCCAAAAGGAATACTCCAGCCAAAAGTTAGTAAATACGTGCCTGCCAGTGCCACTAAGATCAATGGCCCAAAATTTTTGGGCAGACGTTCTTTAAGGATTAGAGCGGCGAGTCCGATGGCGAACAGCGGCTGCAGCTTTTGCAGCAGGAGTACCGCATTCAGATCTCCGCTGGATAAAGCCATGGTGAACAGGATCGTGGCTACGGCAGATCCACCCCAGGAAACAACCAATAATGCCCCTGCCTGACGGAGGCGGATGCCTTTTAGCTCGGCGCGATGGCGCCACAACACTGGTGCAGCAGCCAGGAAAAGCACCACATGCTCCAGCAGGACAATTTGCGAGGAGGTCAGCGATCTTAGCAATATGATGCGAAACAGCGGGTCAACGCCCCACAATGCTGCACCCAGCACAACCAGCCAAAAACCACTGCGTAAAGGTGCTGTACGAACTTCGGATGATGTAGCAGTTACATTACTCATAATTCCAATTCTCCTTGTCGATACAAACCCTCGATAAGAGACCAAAAGCCCCCGAATTACCCTAAAGGGTAGTGTTCGGGGGCCATTATCAATAAAGGCTGACAGGAAGGACTCCTGGCGCCTTTATCTTATGATCCTCTCCCATCCGGACTTTACCGTCGGCTCTGGAATGGCACCAGATCAGTCGCTTCCTCTGTAGAAAAGAGAAAACGAGTCGCGGGCTTAGTTCGCTTTGAACATCACCGCCGGTCAGGAATTTCACCTTACCCCGAGAATCTTGTATTCCGTTATTTTTTTCACAATCTTAGGATAAACCTCATCTGCCGTTTCGTCTAGTCCTTTATGAAAATATACATAGTTGTTTCACAAAATACAGCATTTAAAGCAGCATTCGACAGGAAATCCGCTGTTCATTTCTCCTATTTATTTACCGATATAACTCCTATGATCAGACCTTATTCTCCTTGTCTAAATAATCATATTCCCAGCTAAAATGTCCCGCAACTTTTGCCAACATTTGTCGTTAAAGCATTATATGTGCCACTTGTGGCAGCAAAGAAAATACGCAGGAATAATACATAGGACCAATAAACAGGGATGGTAGGGATTACACATGAAGAAATATGGTTTTTTGGCGATGCTACTGATCCTGTTGATAGTGGTATTCCCGCGAAGCAGTCATGCCGAATCTGTCGAGACACATATTAACCTGGATGGTAACGAGCTTACGATCTCAAAAGATGCCCAAGTGCAGATTGTAAACGGTAGTGTTATGGTTCCGCTTCGACTCGTAACCGAACAGCTTGGTTATTCAGTGAAATGGGATAATGTCACAAAGACAGCGATCATTGAGCAGGCTAATACGACGCTAAAGCTAGTTGTGAATAATACAACGGCTGAGGTCTCCGGCAGGCAGGTGCAACTGGATAACCCTCCTTTTCTCAGCGGGAGCATTACTCTTGTTCCTTTGAGATTCGTTGGGGAGGAGACAGGTACTACGGTGGGTTGGGATAACCTTACCAAAACGGTATATCTCACTTCAACTGCTAAGGCTGCAGGGTATAACGCTTCTACTGCAACCAATCAGGTAGCTGTACCGGATTCCGAACCTTCTCTCCTGCCCGAGACCAAAACAGAGATTAGCGGATCACCCGCTGATGGGGAGTCTGCAAGCGAACACACTAATCAGGCAGAGTTGACCAATCTCAGCTTCAGTGACAACCGGCTTATTATTGCCGTGAATGGCAATTTGTCCCCGAGTACATTCACTATGACTGCTAAAGACCGGATTGTTATAGATTTGCCAAACACCCGTTTTGCACCGAGCTTCAGTCAGAGTCAGTCTCTCGCCAACAGTCAGAGTGGACAGATGGTTGTTACAGGATATCCAGATGTCTCCGCTGTCCGGTATTCCTTGTTCAGCAATTCGCCAGCAGCGATTCGGGTGGTCATTGATCTAAATAGCGCCAAAACTTATAGTGTGATTAATAACAATGACGGACTTATTATTATTGATCTTAACGGAACAGGAATTGATCCTGCCTCACCAACAGGCACTGCTACTACAATTGCAGATCCGGCAGGTATTACTTTTCCCTCTGCAACCCCACCTGCTACTTCAGGCAAACGCCTGGTTGTCATTGATGCCGGCCATGGTGGAAAGGACCCCGGAAGCGTCAGTCTCAATAAACACAGCGAGAAGGATTTCACTCTAGCAACAGTGCTAAAAGTAGCGGAATTACTGAAAAATGAACCCAATATCGCTTTTGTGCTCACCCGCAGTGATGATAGCTATCCCACTTTGCAGCAAAGAGCCAAGATTGCCAACGATTTAAAGGCTGATCTCTTCCTCTCCATCCATGCCAATAGTATTCCGACAGGCAGTACAAGCAATCCTAGTGGCTTCGAGACGTATTACTCTCGTCCAGAAAGTCTACAATTCGCCACTACTGTGCACAAACATCTTGTTCCCGCCAGTGGACTTTCAGACCGTGGTATACGCAAGAGCAGTCTATATGTCACAAGAGAAACCAAAATGCCCGCCATTCTGCTCGAATGCGGATATTTAAGTAATGCCAATGATGAGTCTCTGCTCTATTCGGCTGATTATCAGCAGCGGATAGCCGCGGCAGTAGTTGCCGGTATTAAAGAGTATTTGGGGCTATAGCTGAGCAGTTCTACTAACACACAAAAGAGGTCGTACCCGAAGCCATTTGTCATGACTTTGAATACGACCCTTTTGTATATTATGGGATGATCTTTAAGCTTCGTATTCCTCAAGTCTAGAAAAGTTTATATAATCCGTATTTACAGGCTCATAACCTTCCAAACGCAGGTACGAGGAGATCTGACCGCGATGATAGCTTCCGTGCAAGGATACATGACTCAAAATATCAAAAATAGATGTGCTAAAAGCTATTCCTTTACTGTTCTGGTAAGGGATCAGGGTATCCAAATCGGTATCCTTAAGCTGTTCTAGGAACATCAGATATCCGCTATAATTCTCCTGAATGAGAGCCCCACACTCCGCAAGCCGAGAGATGGGCCAGATGCTCAAGGATGAGCTGTCTCTTTCATTCAGGCGTTCCAGCCAGACCTTTTCCGCGGAGAGCAGATGGCCAAATACCGAGATTAACTTCTCCGGTACAGTATCTGCTTTCTGCAATGCCGCTAATATCTCTAGATTAGCCCAGTGAGTATGGCTTAATACACGTTGTAGATGCCTGTGTCCTGCCTCCTGGATAGCTGTCATAGACTGTTCCTCCCCATATTATGGATTAGACGCTTACGCTTCTCCGGTTCAGGATCATGCACAATACGAATTTTTTTATCAAAAATAAGAGTAGCACGATCCCCCGGTCTGTATTGCGGCCAAGGTTGTTGAGTCGTGCCTGGATCTCCGCAGTGCGCAAAAGCAATCCAAGCCTCCTGCATAGCTTCTGCCATACTTGTCATAGAAGGTGTAATCTCTAATCCAAACTGTGACAATAAAGACAGATTATTAAACACATAGGCGATTTCCGCACCGTGTACTGCTTTGCCAAAAAACGGATGACCGGGAACGATCCAGTCGAACCGGTACATCCAGACAGGAGCATGAGCCTGTTGACTCTCTGCGAAGACTACCGAACTACTCCAGAAGTAAAGATCCGTCAGGATTTCAGCCTGCCCCTCCCATGATGCTGGATAATGGCGAGCGACCTCTGACAGATTCCCTGTTCCCATAAGCAGTTCGAGTGCTTGAAGTGATTGCTCGAAGCCAGCTGCGGAACCCTCACGAAAGAACAGATTCCCCTCATGCCGATTGGTTCCAATGAGCAGCGGGATGCCACTTGCCGAACCCTTCGCTAAGGCATCCGCCGGATTCTCCGGCAGTGTGAACGGTTCAATTACCGGCTGAAAGAACATGCTGAGTGAATCGCCGGACAGCTTGTAGGTCATTCGTTCAGCGGCTGCAATAATCGTCTCTGCCGGAAGAGAACGGAGCAATCCAGCCCCGCTAGCGGAAAAGATCCCAAGCTCGGCCAGCAATGCAGCTGCAATAGCATCCGCCTGTCCGGACTGCAGCGTTTGGGCCGCTCCGCTTTGCATGATTGCACCAGCGAACAAACCTTTCGCGGCAGGCATCGCCAGCAAGGCAGCAATACTCATGCTGCCTGCGGACTCACCGAATACCGTTACACGCTTGGGATCGCCGCCAAAGGCAGCAATATCACGCTGCACCCACGTGAGCGCCGCGATCTGATCCAGCAGTCCTTGATTGGAGGCTAATCCGTCTCCCAGTGGAGATAAATGCAGAAATCCAAACGGTCCAAGCCGGTAGTTTATAGATACCACAATGACATTGCCACGGGCAGCAAAGCTGGTCCCATCGAATAACGGTTGACTGCCTGCTCCAGTAATAAAGGTCCCGCCATGAATCCAGACCATAACCGGCAGCTCTTTGCCACCATTAGCAGGTGCCCAAATATTTAAGTAGAGGCAATCCTCCGAATGTGGCGGATTCCCCCCGCCAAATCGGGTACCCCGGCTATCTAGGGGCTGCGGGCTGACCGGACCGAATTCGGAAGCGTCTCGGAGTCCAATCCAGGACTCCGGTGGCTGCGGCGCACGAAAGCGAAGCTCTCCGACAGGAGGTTGTGCAAAAGGGACACCGCGCCAGACGTTTACGCCATTCTCTTGTCTTCCTTGAAGTTCACCGTAAGTGGTTACTGCTACAGGTCCTTTCATTGCAATCATCCTTTCGTGTTATTCTTTTTCCTCTTCCTCTTCAATCTTATTATATAACCCTGAACGTAAGTGGAAATACTGAAAGACATGTGTACACACTACCTTGAATACCGCATAACCAGGTACTGCGAGGATGATGCCAAGAATTCCGAACATTTTACCGGCAAATATAATAACAAAAATAATCGAGATCGGATGAATCTTCAGGGACTTCCCCATAATTTGCGGCGAGATGAACTTGCCTTCAATTAACTGCACGGCTGTCCAGACGAAGACTAACTTCAGGAACATAAACGGTGAGGTGACTAACGCTACGATTAAGGCAGGTGCAATGGCAATCGCCGGACCGAGATAGGGCACAACTGCAGTACAGGCAGCAGCTATTGCCAGTACAAGCGAATACTCCAGACCAATAATGAGATAGCCGATATAAAGCAGCACACCGATACAGCAGCTGACGATAATTTGCCCACGAATATAGGAAGCAACTTGGCTATTCATTTCAGACATGACCAATTTAGTCTGATGCTGCAGTCTTGTAGGAATGAATCTCAGAATGAATTCAGGAAGCTTTTTCCCATCCCGAAGCAGGTAAAATAATATAAATGGAGTAGTCACCACTGCCAGCACAATCTCCGTTAATGCTCCTACAAAACTTCCCACACCATTCAAAGCATTGTTTAGGAAGGACGTAGTCCAGGTTGTGACCCTACTCGTAATATCCGTAAAATCGGTTCCTACATTCTGCTGAATCTGCCCAAATAACTTGCTGCCGGTCATATCCCAGAACTGTTCCTGGATCTGAGCGCTGTACTTAGGGAAATTATCGATCAAGCCTACTAACTGGGTGCGAATAATAGGAATAACCGTCAACAGCACCAGAGTTATGATCCCGGCAATCAGCAAATACAGAATTACAATTCCATACGCGCGTTTGACCCCGCTTCTTCTCTCCAGTCGGTCTACCAGCGGATTAAGTAGGTAATATGCGATACCCGTTAACAACAATGGCCCCGCTACCGTGTGCAGCAATACAATGACAGGCTTAAAGATAAACGATATCTTGGAGAATACCATTACATTAATTCCTATCAGTAATAAAATAAGCAAGGATACCACAAATTTATTGTTCAAAAAAAACTTTCTGAACTTCTCCGGCCAGACCTGCAGCCTCTCCATTTCCCTAACCCCCTGACTGCAAACACTTGTACAAAAGTGTTAACTGATTTTACTTTGTATTAGCATAGTCAACGTGAGCGCTACAAGTCAAATTTCTCGAAAAGAGAGTTGCTCCAAGAATATCTGAATCTTTGCACGGCTATCCAGAATGATCACCTGCTTCTCCCCGTCAGTTTCTCTCAGTGCACTAACAATCTTCAACCTGGAGCGTTTCTTAAAGTTCCAGATCCAACGGATAAATTCCCAATCCAACTGCTCTCTGCACCCCTCATTCATATCCGAACGAGTTGATCCATTGTATTGAATACGACGCTTTATTACACGGTAAATGCATAGTGCTCTCGACATATCCAAAAAAATAACTGTATCCGCCTTTTCCAGCCTCATCTTAAGTGTTCGAGAGTAATTGCCGTCCATGATCCACGCCTCCTGCGCCGTCTGCTCCTCCACGAACAGATCCCACTCCAGATTCTCGGATGCGACCCAATTCGGCTTCCAATAGTACTTATCAAGATGGATAACAGGAATATGTAATATAGCTCCAAGCTTCTTGCTCAATGTTGATTTACCCGCCCCTGCCGACCCAATGATTAGAATCCGTTGCATCTTGCCCTCCTAATAAGAATACCTTCATTCTCCACTAATCAAACTTTATATCTGCAATTCTCCCTGCCTCCACAAATCCTATCGACTGATAGACCTTGTTGGAATCAGGGTTCTTGGCATCGGCATAGAGCATCGGTGTTAACTTCTCTTGGAGTAATTGTGCACATAATTCGGCCACGAGTGCGCTGGCATATCCTTGTTTACGGTGAAACGGTAAGGTATACACATCGTTAATGCGGGCGAGCTTGGTTGAGCGATGAGCTATCTTAGCCATAGATACGGGAGTTCCATCAACCATCCATAGAAACATTTGGCCGGAACCAGCCGCTTCTTCAGCCATTGACAGCAAAATCTCAAGTTTGGCTGCCTGCATACCAAACGCATCCTCCGAGAAACCTGCCATAAATCCCGCGATCGTAGCGGTATGTTCCATAGCTGCTTGCTGCAGATGTCCTCTGACGTTCAGAGGCTTAATCACTTCAGGACAATGATAGGCTTCCAGCATCATCGAGGTATGAAAGAGAGCTCCCTTAACTTCACAAAAAGCTCTGGCAAACAGCTTCGCCGTATCCGGCTCCGCGGATATTCCACGATAACCATCATCCTTCACATACTCCACCAACTCCTGTACAAGCTTTTCCCGCTGTTCAGGTTCAAGCTCGTTTGACACCCATAGCCAAGGATTATGCCCAGCGGACTGGGTAAAGATCAGATTTCCGTCGCTAGATTTAAGCTTGGTGGCATCCACAATCCCACTGATAAAATGAATCAAATTGTGTTGAAGCTCATCTTGTGCAAATGCCTTGCCGGACAACACCCTATCATCTGCATTAAATCTTTCAAACATAATCAGATTCCCCCTAAATATACCTTTCTTTCAATGATAATCCTCTTTCCCACAAAAATAAACAGCCCAGCACCGAAGAATTTCCGGTGCTGAACTGCCATTTCGAATAAGTATTATAACATAAGTCTACTTGTCCAACGCAATGATTATATGCTTGCCATTAGAAGTAGTAATGGTAATTTCCCGATCACCTATACTCACATTCAATTGTTCTGCTGGAGGTTCTTGTGGTGCCGCTTCAATAGCCACATTAGGTTCACCATAGATTGCTGCGACGAGCCAATGCGTTCCGGGTGTTAGAGTCGTCCGCAAGGTAGGGATTGCAGTTCGTGGCTGCAATACATTGGTGTTGGTATGAGGTCGGATTAGTTCAGATTGGTCGTAGCCCAACATATTGCGAATTTCGCTTCGTCCCTGACTACAGATTGCCCCAATCCCGGTCCCACCTGCAGGAGTAATCTCCTGTAGATCAAGATCCAGCTTTACGGTAAATCCTCCCTCAGCAGCCTCCAGAACTCTTGAAGTGTGCACACGGTGAATGCGGATATGCCAAGGAAGACCGGCCACGACCCAAGTTTGCACTTCAACATCGGACCAAGGCTTCCACTTGGCGAATAGTACATTGTCTTCGATCTGTGAGACCTCACTCATTCTTCTCACCCGAAACAGATTGTCGTTGCCTTCACTAAGTGCCAGCATCGAGTCGAATGCTCCTTGGGCCAGCCCCCATTCAGAACGGGGAACGCTGAAACCAAATGCCGTTGAGTACGCAAACTTCTCATATTTTGCCGAAGTATGTGTATGCTCATTCGTTGTGAGATGACCACTGTTAAAGGCAACTAGATGGCCTGTACTTACTTGACGGCAAATCACAAGATGAGCAGGGCGCTGTACCGACAATTTCGCCAGTTCAGGAAGTGGCAGCTCTTCTGCCTGCCAGAAAGGATGATCCTCCGCTAGTGCAAGCGGCAAAAAGGACTTCAGTGACCAATACGGGGAGCCCGGCGAATTATAGTTCTCGGCCATAACCAGGTTCGGGTAGGCATAACCAATGGTCAGCACACCTTCAGCATCAAAGATCGGCTGCTGGAACCACCAGCGCAAATTACGCAGGACAAGACCTTTGATCACGCCATAGGGCAGAACATCAACCTCAGCATAGGCCAATGCGCCCCAGAAAGCGGACTGCGCGAACCGGTAAGTCAGACTTCTTCCGTATGGAAGTGCAGAGCCGTCTGGAGCGAACCACTGAAGGAACTCTCCAGCAAATTCCACAGCTCTCTCCTTGAATACACGGGCCCGCTCTGGGTCCTCGTTCCCCATCAGCTTGGCGTACAGCAGACCATAATAATGAAGGGCAAACGGAACATAATAATCAATATGCCCACCTACACCATCGCTGTACCAGCCCTTGGATAAATAAAAATCATCAATGCGCAACAAATTACGTTCCATTTGCTCAGCGTCATAGGGAAGTCCTGCTTTATGGAATCCCATATTGACCAGCACGTTGAAAAATAACCAGTTGCAGTCATAACAGGGATGAGTATTGATCTGGTTCAACCACTCATAGAGGTTGGAGCGTTCCCGCTCGTTCAATGGACCCCATATTCGTTCCGGAATCAGAGATAGTGCGAATCCAAACGCCGCCATCTCCACAAGCCGCTGATCGTAATCGGCTACTGCTCCCCAGTATTCCTTATGCGCTGGATCTGTCCCGCTGCGAATACCATCCAGACATACCCCCCAGAGTTCATCTTCTCCGCCTCCCGCAAGCAAAGGTACAATTCCCCACAAAACTCTAGAGAATCCCTCCATTTCGGCAATCGCAGGACCGTAGTGGACTCCAGTCACTCCCAGCTTCAATCGAGCTCTTCCCGCGCTGTAATGGGGTTTCAGCGGATATACAAGCTGACGAAATGCCTTTTGCAGATCGGCCTTCGTTTCCAGCGGATTTGTTGCAATGTCCCCCAGAGGATTACTTATTAACTTACTCATCACTTTTCTCTCCCTTAAAAGTTTGCGGAGCCACGCTTCGCTAGATTCCAGTTCTCAGCACCTAACCTCATAAGCAGCTAAACTTAACCTGCTCACACGGACGGTTCTATTGCACTTTGTGCAGTAGATTCAACACGAACCGTATCAGATTCCATTTCTACTGCACTCTGTGCAATAGAAAATCTAAAATAAAACCTTTTATGCTCAATTACCAGAATTCAACTGCACAAAGTGCAATAGAATGCCTTTTAAGCCGAAAAAAAGAGATATCTATTGTACTTTTTACAATCAAAAAAATACTTCAAGTTACTCCTATATAGAAAGTTTTAGATCCAAGCATCTAAGCATCCGCGCAGGGTTTGAACGCCAAGTTAGCCGTAACTGCACTCTTTACACTTATTATGGAAAAATGAACCGATCAATTGACTTTAGTTGTATTGCGTACAGCTAAATCTCGGCATACTCCCGCTTTAAGCCAACACAAGTACAACTATTCTTGCTGCCTACTCCCAATAGAAAGGACCTTTACCTTTCAGTCGGGCCAAGCCTTCAACGTAGAAGAAATCCCCGTAGATTAACGGAACATCAATATTCTGTCCAGCCGGATAATTGCTTGTACCGTGAAGAATCAAACCTTCCTCGGCATCATTACCCCATGTACCGTAATTGCGGTACAGAGATTCCAGCATCTTGATAGCAGGCTCCCGATATACAGGCGCCTCCAGCTCTCCGACCTTGTCAGCCAGCAGCAGCAAGCCGCTTGCAGCGCAAGCTCCAGCCGATGAATCGCGGAACACACGATCTTCCGCCGGTGCGCGGAAATCCCAATGCGGCACATGATCCTCAGGTAGGCGAGCTAGGAAGAAATGGGCGACCTTTTGCGCTGTATAAAGATACTCACTCTTGCCAGTATGATGATACGCCAGCGTCAACCCGTAGATGGCCCATGCGGTTCCCCGCGACCAGGCGGATTCTGCGGCATAACCCTGTCCACCAATGCCTTCGATGAATGCTCCAGTTTCCGCATCAAAACGGACGATATGATACACCGATCCGTCCGGACGAATGAAATGCTTCACCACGGTATCCATATGCGCCTCGGCGATATGACGGTAACGTGGATCTCCAGTGACCTCTGATGCCCAGAATAGCAGCGGCATATTCATGGCACAGTCGATGATGGCGTATCCCCGATTGTCCTCGCCTTCGAACCACGGATTCCACGCCCGGATGAAGTTTCCCTTCAGATTAAAGCGGGCTGCCAGGAAATTCGCCGCTTTAAGGGCTCTGATCTTGGAGGCTTCATTCCCAAGCAGCTTGTACGAAGCCACACTCGTTAATGTCCACATGAAACCGAGATCATGATCCAGGCGCACATATTCGTTCAGCACTGCATCCAGCCGCTGCTCACACTCTTCAGCAATGACCTTCAGTGACTCATCTCCACTTTCGTTATATAGCAGCCACAGCTGTCCTGGCCAGAAACCCGCCGTCCACCAAAATGGCTCCTCCAGTACATATTTCCCGCCTTGGGCAGCATGAGGAAATCCCGCGCCAATACGCAGGCTGTTCTTCTGTGTCTTCTCCAGTGCCTTACTCCACGCTTCCTCTACCCATTCCAGCTTAGTTTCAGCCGTCATCTTTAGCCACCGCCATTCTTTTATTTAGAATTATTTATGAATTGGAATTCAAACTCATACCGTGCTTCCGTGCTTGGCTTTCTAACCTGAAAATCAACACCATACCAGGCCTTCTCCACTCCGAAGTGGTCATGGAAGGTGTGTACCGAAATCTCCGGATGCAACAGATGATCATCATAGGCAATGCAAAGGCTCCGCGTCTTCAGTCCTTTAAGGATTACAAACCCTTTGTCAACTACAGGCAGACAAAAGGTCACCATCCGCTCAATCAGTGCTGCCGGAGCTTTGTTAAAGTGGAACTCATCACTCAGCGTTAAAGAAGGCAGTTCCCCGGTCCGCCACACAAAGGAACGAGTCAAACTTTGGAGACTTTCATGAGCGTAAGCCTGCGCCAACTCCAATACCAGCATATCTTCCTCTGGAGAAGTGGAAGCTTCCAGCACCCTAGCAGAAGACTCCGCACCCGCAATCTGATATTGCCCATCGATAATAGGCACGCTATGACCCTGCGAGCCATTGCAATCATGGGAATACCTTTCTGCCCCGAAATAACCTGCCTTATATTCACCACTGCCCAGATCAGAGAGATAAACCGTCCCCTCCCCGAGGAGGATGAATTGACCGAGATCATTATGGTTATGCGGCTCATCATTGCTGCCGCCTTTAGCAGCGAAACCAAACGCTCCGGCTTCACTAACATGACGGGACAGTAGCCACTGCGCATCTGGCAGATAATAGCTGGCACTCCCCCACTCTACCCGTGCATGGATCGAATCTTTCCAAATCAAATTTCGAAAGGCCGGAGCCCAGCGGCTGCAGTGATCCTCACTATATGCAGCTCTAAGCGATAATGGTGGCGCTTCCACTTCAGGAAAAACAGCTGCTATATAATGACTAAGTCCGAGCTGTACGCTGCCCACGGCTTGCGAATCAGAGAAATTGGCGACAAGCTCTCCACCGAGAAAACATTTCTGCTGAAACATAGCGATGCTTTGAACCTGCTCACGCTTAAACCGATCGATTTCTCCAAGGCTGCGTTTACAGAGAAGATCCGCATAATAGACGAAATAACCAAACCCATAATTCCAGTAACCCAGTCCCTCCAGACAAGCTCCGTCTTCACCGAAGCCCTGCAGATAATATTCCATAGTGCCCTGCACCTTCAATAGAATGTCGGTGAGTATTTCAGAGTCCTTCAGCATCAGGAGAGCAGCCGCGCCAATCGAACCTGAACAGACCGCAGCCCAATTATGTGTAGCGGTCTCCCAATGGTAAGGTCCGCTGGTTAAATATGGCATGAACAATCGCTTGATTACATTCTCCCTAATGCGGAATTGCAGCAAGGAAGGCAGCCGTTCTCCAAGAAGACAGCTTATCTCACTGAGCGCAAAGCCCGTCTCTGCCGAGAACAGGTCAATCGTCTCCGTAATAGGGTTCTCCCCCACATGAGCCGGCAGACACCAGGTGTACTCATTGCAGATTGACCAGAGGATATCTTCAAGAGCAGTCAGATGCTCTTCCCGTTCCGGCTCTAGTAAGGTCAGAAACACAGAAGTATTCAGAATTCTTCTTCGTTCAAAATAAACCCGCTCATATTCCAGCCTTGACCCCAAACGAGAATATATTGAAAATAGCGAATAAGTGAGCTCAGGAATAGGCAAACCACGCAAACGGTTCCCTTCCGCACGAATCTCAGAGCGCTCGTTCTCATATAGCGGGGACTCCCTTACCGAGCGCCAGAAGCTTTCCTGATCACCGTCTGGGTAATACAGCCGAAGATCTACTGGCTCCATTGTAGAGACTATCGGGAACAACTCGAACCTCTCCATTTCACTCCGCCCTTCATTGAATACTTGTCTAACCCCGATACTCCACCGGAGTAACTCCTGTATGCACCTTAAAGGTCTTAATAAAATAACTCTGGTTGTCATATCCAAGCTGTTCACAGATTTCACCCACGCTGCAATTCGTTCCGTCGAGCAGTTCCTTGGCTCTTTCCATTTTCAGTCTAGTAATATATTCGATAAAGGTAATCCCCGTCTCCTTCTTGAACAGCCTGCTAAAATAGCTCGCATTCAAATGCAGGTGATCTGCGACCTCATCCAGACTGATCCTTGAGCCGAGGCGGAGGGAAACATACTGACAGGCCTCTTTAACTTCTACTCTTTTGCTTGCTCCAGCCCCTGCTCCTTTGGCAGCAACGATGGATTCCAGATGATTATTTAGCCACTCCTGCAGAGCCGACAGTGAATCAATATCCACAATTTCTTTATGCAGGGTATCTGCTGAATAGGCAGGGCGGACGGACTGCAGCGAATGCAGCTTCAGCTTCAAATCAAGCAGTAGCTTTAGCGTCCAATCCTTGACTGTCTCTGACGGATATCGCTCCTGTCTGATAAGTGAGATCCACTTCTCTGACACCACGCGCGCCTGATCCGGCTGTCTGCCCAGCAGCACCTCCCGCAACTCTGTACTAGCCTCATCATAGTAGGTGAATAGACTTTGCCTGATGCCCGCTTCCAACACAGGCTTCTTCTTGCAAATCTCTCTCTGCTCCAGATAGAATCGCTGCTCTTCGCCGCCTACCAGCTCATTCAAACACATCTTCAGCGCCTCAGGCGTTTCACAACCCTCGCCTGTAATGAAGGACATGTTAATCTTGAGCACTCGGAACAAGGTAGCCTGAATCATCTTCAGGCTGGCTGCCGCTTCCGCATAGATATTAGTCTGGAGTCCTGGCTTATAGGAGAATAGCAGAAACGAAGCCTTCACATTATAACCAACATACAATCCTTTGGGCTTCATCCCGTCCAGCACTTCATTCATAACATTGCTCACAGCAAAATGCAGCGTCTGATCTGAAGTGAAACGGTATTTAACATGGCGGTAATCCTCCAAATAGGCAATAGCGGGCAGGCAGTATTCCCCATTCTCAAACAATCCGTACTCCGCAGCTTCTACCCGCCACTTCTCAGATGAGAGCAAAGGCTGATGAATAAAGTTCTTGATGCTCTGCTCCTTGCGCAGCTCTCTCGTCTCTCCGAACCGATGCTTCATGCGTGAATTCTCCCAGCCCGCCTGATTCTCCTCGTCCATAGATAGTTTGAATCTGCGCAATAATTGAACCAGATCCTCAGGGTCCAGCGCATCCTTCAGCAAGTAGTCCTGCACGTTTAAGCGCATCGCCGCCTGTGCATATTGAAACTCGTTATGGCAGGATAAAATTGCAATCCGCACACCTGGCTTCCGCTCCTTGATTCGGGCAGATAATTCTAGTCCATTCATTCGCGGCATCCCAATATCCGTAATTAAAATATCCGGCATCTCCAATTGTGCATGCTCCCAGGCACTTTGGCCATTCTCGTGCATTCCCATCAGGCGGAAGCCAAGCTCTTCCCACTTGATCGTCTCGGATAACAGCTCAATGACGGGATAATCATCGTCCACCAGCATGACATTATACATCCCGCAACTCCTCCCTATGTGGAATATGCATCTCGATAGCGGTCCCTTTTCCCAGCTCACTGTACATTTTAATGTCAAAAGCATCCCCGAATAGTATTCTCATCCGCTCAACAACATTGTGCAGGCCCATACCTGAGAACGAGCTGTTCCCCTCCTCCTTGTCAGGAAGCGAACCTTCACTCGAATCCATTTTCCGATAGATGCGTTCCAGCTGTAAGGCATCCATCCCCCGTCCATTATCCTCAACCGTAAGTAGAACATACTTCTCCTGCATGATCGCCCGAATGCTAATCAGCCCAGGCTGCTGGCTAAGCCCATGAATGAGTGCGTTCTCAACGAGCGGCTGGAGAAAGAAGCGTGGTACTTTAATGAGAAAAGCTTCTGGAGCAATATCCAGCTGAAGCTCCGCCTCTTCCTTTTGCCTCAGGTTCATTAAAGCTACATAATGAGCGACCAGATCCATTTCCTCGTGCAGGGAAATTTCATCCTCCTCACGGCTAATCGTCATACGGAGCAGCATGGACAGGGAACCGATCATCTTTGCGCTCTCCGGGTCTCCTCGCTTCATCACCTTCATGCGGATCGAATTCAGCACGTTGAAGAGAAAATGGGGATTGATCTGTGCCTGCAGCATTTTTAGCTCCGCTTTTCTTTTGCGCGCCTGAGTATCGGACACTTCGACAATCATTTCCTTAACCCGGTCCAGCATTTGATCGAACAAGAAGCCCAGTCGCCCAATCTCATCATTTCCTCTTACGCCGGAGCGCACCATCAGATTGCCACGCTGTACCGCCGTCGTCACTTTACCCAGACGTACCAATGGCTTTGTGAAAGCTCTAACCAGCGTAATCAGCAGCAGTAGAAATATAAAGAATGAAATTAGCTGAATGACAAATACCCGATTAAAAATCGAGCTGATATCTACGATGCTTTCCTTATATGGCTGCATCAGCACCAGCCGCCAGCCGTTGAAGGGAATCTGCTGCTGTGCCACCAGATATTTATCCCCAGCTATGGATACTATTGACGATTCCTTCACACCATTCGTTGCCGCGGCATAGGGAAAGGGCTTACCGATACTGCCCGCATCACCGCCGGACACGATGGTTCCAGCTTCATCCAGCAGGACAACCTTCTGCCCTGCTGACAGGTTGCCGAATATATGATTGAGCTGATCCTCCATGATGGTTACAACTACGTACCCGTAAATACCTCCGCTGTCCAGCCTCAAGGTGCGGGCAAGCGTCACTTGATACGGATGATCGAACTTGTCATAAGAATAATCCGTGGGTTCGACGCCAATCCAATAGGAATCCAAACCCCTTAACTCCGTCAGCTTCTCAAACCAGGCTTTCTTCTTAATATCCAAAGGCTTGTAATCGCTGACTGAATAATTCATGAAATACGAGTCGTTAGTCAGCAAGACGGTGACATAACTTGCCTCGCCTACAAACGTCAGGCTATCCAGCTGTTCAAGCACGCGGTTTGCGTCCATAAATCTTTGATATTTATCTCCGACTTCATTATTTGAGGCTACTAACTTTAGATAGGCTTTCAACCCTGGATTCACCTGTACGTAATTGGCAATCGTCAGCATGCCCTTCAACCTGTTGATCACTGAGCCGTTCACCAGCTTTAATGAATCCTCCGCATTGGATATGGCCTGCCTCTGCACTGCCTCCTGAGTCAAAGAATTATATATGATTAGAGTTAGGGCCGCGGGAACAAGGATGCAAGCTATAGAAGCAATAATTAACTTGTGCCGGATGGATGTAGGCGCAAGCTCTCTGAGTCTCTTAAACATGGATGTCCCCCTTAAAGTAAAAAAAGGGGGACGAGGAGTCCGCCCCCAATTTGGGTTCATTATACCAATAAATTTATTTTTTGTTGGCGGCAATAATCTTATTCACCCGGTCCTGGGAATTCTTGACCGTTGTGTCCACATCCTGATTGCCAAGAATCATTTTCTCGTATTCTTCGTTTATCGCCTTGTAGACCTCTGCTTGATAAGTTGCCGGAGGAATAATAGCCGATGCTTTCGAAGCTACTAATGTGTCTACCAATGATTTTTTATCAACCTTTTCCGGGTTTTTAGTGCCAGCTAGGATCGTATCGATAATACCTTCTACCTGATCACTAGTTACCTTGCTCCAGGCTGGGATGTTCTTGCCTTGAACCAATTGTCCTTCTGTTGTATACCAGCGTACAAATTTATAAGCGGCTTCCTTGTTCTTGGATTTAGCAGCTACCGCTACATAGTCCGTTGTAACTGGAGTCAGTCCATTTTCATCCGCAGCATTATTCTTAGGGAATGGAGCAACCGCAACATTAAAGTTCAAAGGCACCTTTTCCGTTCCGCCGATTTCCGTATTCATCCAGCTTCCGATCAACAGCATGCTGGCGGATTCATTGAAGAATTGAGTCCGGTAAGCCAGCTTCTGCGAGATCATATCGGAATAGGGAACCGAAGATTGATCTTCTTTCTCCATTCTCAGTCTCAGCTCAAGCGTAGCCTTGAAGTTAGGATCATCCAGATTGGAAGTACCATCTGCTTTCAGGAATTCAGCATTCTGTGGTTGGTTCTCCATCTTCAGCTTCAGGAATTCCATCCAGCCGCCTGCCTGTGGGCCATGGAAGTAAGCACCATAACGTTTCTGAGCCCCTTCACCTGTAGTCAATTTCTTCGCATAGTCGGCAAAATCATCCCAAGTCCAATCGGTAGGAACCGCAAGACCAGCCTTATCCAACTGGTTCTTGTTCAGCAGCACATACCAGGGATTAAACTTGCCTGGAAGTGCATAAACCTTGCCATCCAGATGGGTATCCACCTTGTAATCTTCCTCTACCTTGTAACCGTCTTTAGCAATATAATCATCGAGTGGTTCAGCCATACCAAGCGCTACACGTTGAGCATACCCCGCTGCATCACTGAACATCAGAACATCCATCTGCGCAGAGGATGCCGCCTCTAGGTCAAGCTTCTTGGAAGCCTCCTGCGTATCGCCCTTTTCACTTAACTGAACAAGCTCCACCGTAACATTCGGTTCTAATGCATGATACGCATCCAGCGTATGCTTCCAGTTATAAGCTTCTTCCGTGCCGTACGTGTACAAGCGCAGATTAATCTTTTCTGCAGCAGCATTTGTACCTTTAGTTGCATCCGGGGAGGCCGCATTTCCGTTAGCCGCGTTATTGTTGTTCGAGCCACCGCAGCCGGATAGCAGGCTTAACATCAGCACCCCTGTAATTGCGCCTGCCCAAACTTTTCTCTTCATCATGTATAACCCTCCTACAATTTTATGAGCATTTAATTTATGATCACTGTCTCACTACTAAAGTATAGAATACGCTTTCACAAGGGGCATGAAACAATATTTACTTTTTCCAAACTATTTTTACTTCTATTTAAAATGGCTATTCATTCCGTATTTTTTATTACCCTTTCACACCGCCAAGTGCGATGCCTTCGATAACGCTTTTTTGACCGATGATGAAGATAATAATTAATGGGAGTATAGCAGATACGGCTGCCGCCATAATTAAGGAATAGAATTCTCCACTCATTGAAGTGAATTTCTGGATCGCAATCGGCAGGGTCAACAGGTTATCGCTTCTTATGAAGATTAGCGGATTCTGATAATCATTCCAGGTCCAGATAAATCGCAGGATAGCATAAGTGGCGACAGCTGGCTTAACTAGCGGCATGGCGATAGACCAGAAAATACGGGCATGACCCGCTCCATCGATTTTGGCGGATTCAATAAATTCCTGATGCAGTCCCATAAAAAATTGGCGCAGCATGAATGTGCCCAATACGCTAAAGCTGCCGAGCATAATCAAGCCCAGATGGCTGTCGAACAGCCCAATATTACGATACAGAATAAATTGGGGAATCAGAATGGCTTGTCCTGGAATCATGTACGTCACAAGCACGATCATAAAGAGAAAGTTGCTGGCAGCAAATTTGATTTTGGAAAACCCGTAGGCGGCCATTGCAGATATGAGACATGATACTACTGTGGTAATCACTGCCACTTTAATTGAATTCCAATAATATAAAGGGAATGGATAATCCCCGAACCAGACTTCCTTATAGTTCTCAATAGCATTCCAGTGCTTGGGAATCCACTGAATCGGATAGGTGAAGACATCTGTCTCTATTTTGAACGAGGTAATAAGCATCCATATGAATGGCAGCAGAAACAGAACACTTCCTGCGAACATAAGAATTGTAACTACAAGCTTGCGCCAGTTGAGGCCTTCGCGCGTTTGCATAATTTCTCTCCCCTCACTCTCTCTTTAGTAATTGACCCATTTCTTCTCAGCCAACCATTGGCCAAAGGTAATCAATAGCACGAAGACAAACAGCACAACTGCGATCGCCGAAGCGTAACCGACTTTGAGATTCACAAAGGCTGTATCATATAAATACCAAACCATCATGGTTGTCGAGCCAATGGGCCCCCCTTGCGTCATGACGGCGATAATATCGAATACCTTAAAAGTAGCGATTATTCCCGTTACAAGCAGGAAAAAAGAAGTCGGGGACAGCAATGGAAAGGTAATCCGTCTAAACTTCGTCCAGGCGTTAGCGCCATCAATATCCGCAGCTTCATACAAATCCTTCGGAATGGACTGCAGCCCGGCGATATAGATAATCATATTGAACCCGATGGATATCCAAATGGAGATCATCATGATCGAGATCAGCGCAAAATGCGGATCAGCAATCCATTTCGGTGGATCGGATATTCCGATCGCCTTCAGCATTTCATTAATTGGCCCGTACGAAGGCTGGAACAGCACCTGCCAAACTACGGCTACCGCTACAGTCATGGATACATAGGGAACGAAATAGGCAATTTTGAAATAACCTTTCAGATACACATAACGGTCGATTAGTACCGCCAGCACCATGGACACCAGCAAGTAAATCGGCACGGTCAGCAGAAAGATAAAGTTGTTGCGAATCGAGCGGATAAACATCTCATCCTGAAACAGGTTGATGAAATTCTGCAACCCCACCCAGCGGATGCCATCAAAGCCTTGAACAAAGTTCCAGTCAGCAAAGCCAAGCACCATCGTAGCTATAATCGGGATCAGCACCAGAATGGATACTCCGATCAGCATCGGGCTTACAAACAGAAAACCTGACAGCGTTTCCCCTTTTTGCAGTGACCACCCTTTGCGTTTGCGCACAGTTGGCGGCTTTTGCGTTAAAGTCTCAATATTTTGCCCCATTGTCTACACCTCAATTGTTTCGTTTATAGGTCTCACCTGAATATGTATTTATTATAAAAAAAATACCGTCAGCACTTTGACGGTATTTTGATCATATTCACTGTAATTTTTACTTATTGAGTCCGTATGAAAAGAGGGCTGTTACTGTTACTGTTACTGTTACTGTTACTGTTACTTTTTCTTCTTGCCTTTAGCACCCCGTTCAGTTGCTGCTATCAGCATTTCATCATAGGTATATACAACCTGCTCTTCAAGCCGCTCGCCTTGCAAATGCTTCCGCACCAAAGCTTTTGCTGATTTGGGCGTTATTTCTTTATACCACACACCTTCTGGGTAAGCGATAACTACACAGGCATCATCGCATCGCCCATTACAACGGGTCACAGTCGTATGGATAAGACTCTGCGCACCTTGCTTCTCTATCTCATCCTCTATGGCTTCGGCAACCTCTTCGCCTTTATTCTTCTTACAACTGCTTCCGTTACAGATTAGCAAATGGCTTACCGTCCCTTGCAGATTCCAGGTCGTCATGGAATATCATCTCCCTCTTGCCCAATAATCCTCCACTACCGGAGTATTATAAACTCTACTAATAAGAGTGCTTAGCGTCAATAGGAATACCGCTCGTTGATGTGCGAGGTTATTTTCAATGATTACGGACTTACTCAAGTGGAAATAATAGCTTTAGTCTACTATTTCCAGACTGAATCATCACATTTCTATTCTAAGGAGATTTCCCAACATGAAGATCTTATTTCTTTATTTCCTGCTCGCCTTTTTGGGACTGTCTATTATTGTCATCATTGATCTATTGTCAGGACTAAGTCTTTCGATGTCTTTCCACTCCATCTATGGCGCCTTTGTCAACACAAACATACAAGAAAGTATACTTATGGTTGTCTTTATTTGCCTTCCCTTTATTAACGCTATAACCGATTCCTTTAAGAAACGTAAACAAAGAACTAAATGATGTCATTTCAAAAAACCCAGACTTTTACGTATGTAATGTACAATGAACAGCATTATGGGAATGCCTGCACACATGTATGTCAATATATATTTCATGAAAACTTTTCCTTCCTCCAGATGAATGGAATAATTCTCTGCGCTGGCAAATGAACTAAAGAGAACTACAATTCCTATAGGAACCGCCAATTTCCGCATATCCTTCACCTTAAATAAATCCGCAGTCACTGCCATAGCAGTGTAACAGTAAATAGTCATTTTGAAGAAAACACCGATAATTAAGGTTAACATAACAAGCGCGTCCAACCTTTGAATGAAATTTGCCAAATTAACTAAAGTGATCGTTGTGAACAATGGAAAAGTAGCTCTGGCGTAAATATCGCTTCCAAGTGCCGATATTTCGATAGCATGTGTGAAACTGAGCAGTAGACCGCTTAGCGTGATTGCCGCAATCCCCGTCCGCTTGGCCACACGAAACTTGCTGATATGAGTTAATATTGTAGTAAAGCATACGAGTTCACCATACGGAAAAATCCAAATACTAGGATAAGCTGAAGTTAATGCATCCCTCCAGTCCTTCGCATGTAGTGGAAACAAATTTTCGAATTTAATGAGGCCTGCAGCTATAACCACAAAGCAGCAAATTAAACCCATCGCAAAAATGATCAGCAAATAGATTTCAGCTGTTCTGGAAAAAACTTCAATGCCTTTACGCAGTATATAGATCACCGCGATGATCATCATGGCATTAATGATAAATATGGGCGTTCGGTCATAGGAAGAAGCTATTAACAAGTCTCCGGCTTCTCGTAAGTTTCTGGAGCCATTATACATAAAAATCGGAATATATAATAAGCTTAGTGGCCAACCCAGGAATCTGCCCAAAATTTTCTGAGTATACCCACTGATGATCAGCTTAGGGTATTGTCGATGTAAATAAATATAAACAAGAAATAACAGAATGCCTCCAGGCAGGGCGAACAATATGGATATCCAGACGGCATGTCCACTTTCAAGGCCTATTGGAACAACGAGCGCCGTACCCATTTCAAACAAAAAAATCATGGAAAATAATTGACTGGCACTAATAACTTCTTTTCTCATAATGCGGATTGCCCCACCTTTCCAGCTGATACCTGTTAATCTGTATTGGGCAGGAATGGCTTTAATCTCATTCCTGTACTGCGAATGTATACTTGCACATGGACATCAAGTTCCCCTTTGGCAAATATATCTGACCATTGGTTCTTCACGGTTTCCCATGCCTTTGGATCTTTACGCTTTAATTCATCTCCAAAATTGAAAATATCACAGCCCATGCTCTGTGCAGCTTGCAAAGATTTCACCACTTCTTCTTTTGTCTTCTTTGCGAGTTCCACTTCCAATTTTTGGAGTTCTTTTCTCTTGCTTAAGTCTACAAAATCTTGCGACTCAATTACAGAACCTTCCTCATCGATGTAGATGTGAAAGACCGGCACCCCTTCCCTAAGCTTAACCTTCACTTTTGTTTTTGAATGACTAATATCGATGGCAATCGAATCTTGTTTTTTCTCAGAATCGATATTAATACTGGTCTGTTCTATTTTATTCTGAACCCATAACGTCCCCCTAGCCTCTGGACCATCCAGCCAACCCTTCAGCTTTCCTTCCTTAAATACAGCCAACCCGCTCACAGATATGACCGCCTCTACTTCACTTTGTTCCAGATATGTTTTCTTCCTTCCTTTTACCAAATCCCCAAAGATCCGAACTCCACTGATAACCGGTTCCCCTTCGCCAGTTATACTGTTAATGAGCTCGAATACACTTATTGCCCTATTTTCGCCCCATAATTTAGCCGTATTCTTATTCTTCTTAACCACAGCCAGTGCGGGGATGCTCTCGATGGGTAACAGTATTTTCAGAACAGAAGATGCGTCCGTTTCCCTGGATACAATTACTATAGAGTTAAGCCGAAGCTCGTGAGATCTTTCAAATACGTCAAATATGCCGTTTATTCCGCTCTTTGCCAGAGATTCTCCAATAACCAGAAGCTGTGTATGTGCAAAAAAAAGCTGTCTTGCTACCTTTTTTGATGTTTTACGCAAGGCTCCAAATAAGGTCCGATCAGTTGATGTGTAGACTGTAATCGGCGGCTGGCCTGTACTTACACCCACACTCGTAGCTGTTGCTGAAGGATTAACAATTTGAAAGGTAACCACATACTCCTCTGTATTCGGGACTTTATCCATTCCTATACCAGTGACTATGGCCATATCATTGAGTTCTCTGCTGTTCCAGCAACTTGTCAACAGTAATAGCATTACCATATAAATGGGAGGTTGTATAATCCATTTAACTTTCATCTGAATCTCCCCGATTCCCCTTATCTGTTGCCATACGTGTAATATTCTTTTGGCTGATCATTCGTGGCCGTTTCCTCATAAATTTCAAGGGAACACGGATGAGCGAGTCTCCCTGGTTCTCGGCAATAAATGGACCCAAAGGAGTCATAAATGGAAATCCGAGGGAGCGCAGACTGCACATATGAGCAATCAAAATAAAGAGGAGGATCGATATGCCATACAGCCCCATGAATGCCGCGATAAACATTATAAAAAAGCGGAGGATTCGTATCGAAAGAGCCATATTAAAGGCGGGTGTCGCAAAGCTGGAGATACCCGTTAGCGAAACAACGATTACCATCGCAGGTGAGATAATTCCAGCTTGTACTGCAGCCTGTCCCAACACTAAGCCGCCAATAATGGATACAGTCTGGCCAATGGGGGATGGCATACGAATTCCAGCTTCACGGATAATCTCGAAAGTAACCTCCATCATGAGCGCTTCAACAAATGCCGGGAAAGGAACGCCCTCTCTTTGCGAGGCCAAGTTAATTAACAGTGAGGTGGGAATCATTTCCTGATGAAAATTGAGCGCAGCAACAAACACAGCGGGACCAAATAACGAAATAATTAGACACATAAATCTTAATAAGCGAATCAATGAGGCAATATCAAACCGTTGATAATAATCTTCAACAGCATGGAAAAACATAAAAAATGAAGTTGGAGCAATCAAAACAAAAGGCGTGCCATCCACAAAAATAGCAATCCTACCCTCCAGTAAATTTCCGGCAACACTATCCGGGCGCTCCGTGTTATATAAGGTTGGAAATGGAGAGTACACATTATCTTCAATTAATTGTTCGATGTAGCCTGATTCCAAAATGGCATCAACGTCAATAGCCTGCAGTTTTTTTTTCAAGGCCAGAAGGGCTTTATCGTTAACAATGCCATGAATATACATGATTGAGACATTTGTTTGGGTCACGTCACCGATTTTCATCGTTTCAATCCATAAGTTGGGGCTTTTTATTTTCCTGCGTACCAGAGAGAGATTTGTCCCTAAGGATTCCGTAAAACTTTCTTTAGAACCACGGATCGCTACCTGGGTAGTGGCTTCCGTAACCGATCTAACCTCACCACCACTTGTGTTTCCTCTTATCGCTTCTCCAATTCCATCGATCAGAAGAATCGTATTCCCGGAGAACAAAGCTTCAAATAGCACATCCCAATCCTTGATAATCTTTTCTTCATTTATGTTTCGTGCTTTTTCTTTCATAAATGTAAAAATATCTTGCGCTGAGGTTATTTCCGGATCGCTATCGTCAAAAGAATCAAATGACATCATATGCCCAACATACTTTTCAACCATAGTGTTCTCGATAAGGCCTTCAACATATATAGCAGCAACTTGAATCTGTGCAGTCATCAAGGTGAACTTCCGAATGATAATATCAGGACTGTTCCCCAGTCTTTCTATGAGTTGATCCAGATTATCTGTTAAGCTGCTGGAAATAGACATCAACCTCACCTCCTGAAGATACTATTCGCGTTCAGCATTATTTTTATGCAACTTATGGAATCCAGAAGAAACTATAAGCCATGAAATGGCCGCTCCGCGAACGGACCGTTGCTCCAATCGCTTACTCCATAAAACAAAAACGAGTCAGTCTCCAATAATCCAGAGACTGACTCGTTTTTGTAGCTTTTACAGCTTCGAAGTGGAAGACTACATTTCCCTCATCTAATGATCATCGCCTACGCCTAACGCTTTGTTCTTTTCCTTGAAACGTTCATTATGAGAGGATACATAAGCCACTTTGGGAGCTGACGGGTCCATGTACAACTTGGCACTGTTGAGCGCTAGAACAGCATCAGTGAAAGTGCCGGCAATCAGGCGGACCTTGCTGCTGTGGTCTACAAAGTCACCGGCAGCGAAGATACCCGGCAGATTAGTCTCCAGTTGGCTGTTGACATTCGCACACCATTCACCCATATCCAGGCCCCATTCCTTCAGCGGCCCGAAATCACTTTTCAAACCATGATTCACGATCACTGCGTCCACCTCGAGCTGCTCGGTCTCCCCCGTTTCCATATGACTGATCGTTACCTGATCAATAGTTTCTCCGTTGCTGCTCTGCAGATGACTCACAGCGTAAGGCACTCGCACATCGACCGTTGAAGATTTCATGCGCGCGATATTCTGCTCATGGCCACCGAATTGCTCACGACGGTGTACGATTGTTACACTTGCTGCAACTGGCTCTAGCTCATTGGCCCAATCCACTGCCGAGTCCCCACCTCCAGAGATCAGCACCCGCTTGCCTCGAAAGGGCTCCAGCTCCTGAACGGTATAATGCAGATTCGTGACCTCGTAACAATCTGCACCCGCAATTTCAAGCTTCGCCATTTGCAGAATTCCATAACCAATCGCCAGAATCACCGTCCGTGTCCAATGCTTCTCTCCGGTGGCCGTGGTCAGTATATAGGTTCCGTCCTCCTGTCGCTCTTGATTCGTAATCTGCTGCCCTAGCACGAGAGTTGGATCGAATGTCAGCGCCTGCTCCCCTAGCTGATCGATCAGCTGACGGCATAGAATCGGAGTCACACCCCCTACGTCCCAGATCATTTTCTCGGGATAAATAAGCATCCTCCCGCCAAGTTCTTCTTTCGCTTCAATCAGCTTTGTCTTCAAATCTCTCATTCCACTATAAAAAGCAGCATACATCCCCGCAGGTCCCCCGCCAATAATCGTGACATCATATAATTCCAGTGTTTTGCTCACTTTGTTCTCCCCCAAATCTGAGTTTAATAACAACTCTTCTATGAAATTGATTATCATTATCAATACCATTCTTTATAGTATTGTAATTTATATTCCCTTAGTTTGGCAATGGACAAATATGATCTGCCATTTACCACAGTAAAAAAATAGCCAGCCTCCGAGTGATCGGGGCTGGCTGTCTTTAGCGGGTATAATCCTCATATTCATCAGATCTATTTAACTTATGATACATATATTCTTCATTCTTCAGCTTAGATAGCTGCCCCATTCCAGCAAATACGATGAACAGCACCATGATTAATCCGTAAGCATACGTGAACTGATTCAAATAGAAGCACAATACGATGGCAATAAAAATGAACAACAATAACGTCATTGCAATCCTAAATAATATTTTTTTCATTTAAGATACCCCCTTGGCAGTAGATAAGAGTAGCAATCCATTTGCTCCATGCTGGATCAGCTTAGCCGACTTCACTGCTAATTCCTCTTTCGAAGAAGTTTTGTGGTTGTTCCACTGTAAAGCAACTCCATAAATCGACCAGCTCACAATAATAATGGAAAGCTCTAATTCTTCTGAGAAATGCTCCGGCTCAGCAACGCATGGTTTAGCGATTCCCTCAATGAAGGCAGCCAAGCGGGAGATGATTTTCTCTTCCATGAGGGACATCACGGATGAACTAATCTTTCTACAGGCATTGTTAATATACATGAAGTAGTCGCAGACGGCCATTATTAATTTCTCCAAGGTTTCAATACTAAAGGAACTGTCATCAATCTTGTTTCTGGCAAGGGTTTGGTCAAAGAACTCCAGAAAAAGCACTTCCAACAGCATGTACTTATCCACATAGTGCGCATAGAAGGTAGCTCGGTTAATGGTGGCTAGCTCCGTGATATCCTTCACGGTGATCGACTCGAAATCACGATCCATCATGAGCTTGGTAAAGGCATCTTTAATTAACTGTTTGGAACGTATTACACGTGGATCATTCTCATTAGCTATCATACATCCACCCTATCCTCATGGTATGGAACAACTTTACCAACA
Organism: Paenibacillus sp. 19GGS1-52; assembly: GCF_022369515.1. Taxonomy (NCBI): domain Bacteria; kingdom Bacillati; phylum Bacillota; class Bacilli; order Caryophanales; family Paenibacillaceae; genus Paenibacillus; species Paenibacillus sp. 19GGS1-52. The sequence continues at coordinate 2,335,332 of NZ_CP059724.1, read as the reverse complement.
GATCTGACTCAGTGTTGCTAAAGTATACAGAACATCGATTCTGCTGGTTGACCCCCTATTTCTTAAGCCTTAGTATACTAGATAAGCAGCATCTTAACAACGATTGTTGGTTTAGCAACGCAAGCTGATTAACTATCAATTTTCCATGGAGGAATAATTAATGACAACCCCACCAGGCCATCGAACCGCCCTTATCACAGGCGCAAATAACGGAATTGGACTTGCGATAACTCGGAAGCTGCTGTCTGACGGCTGGCAGGTCATTGCTCTCATCCGTTCCGCATTCCCCGAGGACGATACTTCAATTAAGGAGGCACTACGCAACAAGCAGCTGCGATTCTATAAGGCAGAACTAACCGACTTCGACAGTTTGCAGCTTGCGCTCAAGCAGATCACAGCAGAAGTAGACAAGATTGATTTACTGTTCAATAATGCGGGCGGCAGTCTGCCGGAATTAAGCTATTCCAAGCAGGGACGCGAGAAGCAGTTCGAGCTGCATACGGTCGTGCCTTATGTAATTCTAATGGAGCTGAAAGAGAAATTGCTGAGAGGAAACATGAAGACGGTCATAAACACCTCTACCAGTGCTTTTAAATATCTCAAAGAATTTGCTCCCGACAAGCTTGAGCGTCCAGAAGTATTCGTTAAGTTATACGGATCATATGCCACTTCCAAGCTGGCGCTTTCCTTATGGACCCGTGAGCTCGCCCCCCTGTTTGCCGCCGAAGGAATTAAACTATTGAGCGTGGACCCCGGAGCAAACAATACGCTGCGAAAAGGGAAGAAATCAGGTATACCGATCTATCTGAAGCCGCTGATGAAGTTCTTCTTCGCACCTCCGACCAAAGGTGCAACATTATTGTATGAAGCCGCTCTACAGGCAGACAAATATTCATCAGGTGTCTTCTTGGTCAATGGAAACGTTCGAGAGCTGAAGTTCATTGAACAAGGTCCGACCATTCTAGAGAAGGTGAATGCTATCTATGAGCGGGAGTTCGCGGCAGTCAAAGTGGAAACGCCTATATCCTCATAATAAATCCCCTGAATTTAATTGGGTAGCCCCTTAGGGACCCATGTAAATTCGGGGGATGTTATATAATTCACACTAGCTTTGAACGCTTATCTAATGGGCTCTAACTGCACCATCCACCACGCGGACATCCTCATTCGTATTCACATAGATATCCAAGGAATCAACAACGGCCTTACATTCTACACCAAACGGAGCTTGAACGACTACACCTACCTTTACCTCTTGGGGAACATCTAGCTGAAAGTAGCGTACGATCATCCAATCTATGCCATCCTCTGAATAATGAAAGGCAAAGCAGTTGCCAAATCTCGCTAGGCGAAGCCATGGATCAGGAACAGCCACCTGTCGCGAGACGCAATCATCTGATCTTCCGCGTGTAATAACCGTAACGATCGAAGGCTGCTTATCCATATATTCGAAGCAAATTTTGGCCCAATTCTGCTCGTCCTGCCACATCATCAGACAGGCTGAGTCACACTGTTCTTTCATTACTACACTTAGCTGCATCACGGCAGTAAAATCGCCTGTGACTGGCGTATACAGAAAGGGCGCTGTGGATACATTACTGCTCGTTGCCGGATCATTAAAAAAATCAGCGGCATGCGGGGCGGTGATGGCAATTGACTTCTTCTCAGTGATGGACCATTCCTTAGGCTCGTTCATCCATGCCCAGCCATTTCCAGGAAAATCCGCTAAACTCTTGATCGTTTCGCTCATGTTTGGTCTCCAGTCTTGTCATTCATTATAGAAAGGGATAACCACACGGGATGGAAAGGCTTCACCACAATAAATGGATTGGTTAGCCACTTTCGCAGTTTGCTGTTCCGCCCATGGACCTTCCGCATTCAAATGTGCATGATAGGCCGGGAAGTTGGAAGAGGAAATATCAAGACGAAGTCTTGAATTTCTCCCCAGCTTCCAGGTAATCGGCCATAGTTCAATCCCAACTTCCTGAATATCTCCGGCTGTATAAGTCTTAGGTCTTACTGAGCCATTGCTGTAGGCCAGGCTAGTAATACCATCCCTAATGTTAAAGGCCCTTCCATCGGGCAACAGCTCCATGAGGACAGCCGTAAAGGCAGTATCTTCAGCGTCAGAGCTAATATACAGATAAACCTTGATCATACCCGTAATCGTTAAGTCCTCCGGCAAAGGCATTGAGATGAAGCTTATCACATCTTGCCGATACCCGGGAGAAGGCTGAAGCACGCTTGCCGCTCTAGAAGCATCAGGCGCTCCTGATAAGTATCTTAACAGTCCTGCTCCGCCTACAGTTGGAACAGGATGGTACGGATCATATCGAAACGATACTTTAGCGGATTCAGCAGTAGGATACTCCATCAAAGCGCCGCTGTCTACAGTGGCCTGACTAAAGTACCATACCTGCTCCCTTGATGGAATGATCCAGCCCTCCCACTTCTTCCAGTTTCCATCGCCAATGACATAGGTCTCTCCACAACCTTTGGCTTGCGCGTAATCCTCGCCCTTCAGATAATGATTGAACCATTCCAAGGCTTGCAACAAAGGATTAATCTCACTGTGCGGATACTCCAGATCTCCTGCGCTCTGCAGTGAATGAACCCAAGGGCCGATAATGTACCGGCTCTTGGCTCTAGTCTCTTCCGGAAGCTTCTGATAATCGCGCAGCATGCCGTCCAGGTGCTGATCAAACCAGCCATCCATCATCAGAACAGGAGTCTGAATATGGTAAGGCTTTTGCTGCATCTCCGCCCAGAAGCCTGTGCTCCAGTATTCATCATCAGGACTAACATTAGTAATCCAGTCCCGATACCAGGGAAGTTCCTGCCCAAATAACCGGATATCCATATCTATATGAGGACGAACGGAAAGAGCTGTCTGAAAAAGTTCCTCAGCCGAATACTTCTCCAGCCTCCCAACACCAGCGTTATTAAGCGCCCAGCCTGTGTACACATCATGCCGGAACATTCCGTTCATATAGTTCTGTCTATAGCGTTCTGTTGTAAAGCCGGAAATGACCAACGCCTTCACCTCAGCAGGCAATTTATCAGCTACAACCCATTGAACGGCACTCAGGTAGGAATCACCATACAAGCCAATATTTCCGTTCATCCATACTTGGGACTTTAACCATTCCAGCGTGTCCAGTCCATCTGCTTCCTCATTGACAAATGGCGACCATATTCCCTCTGATTCACCCGTTCCTCGACAGTTCTGCAACACTGCCGCATAACCATACCGTGTCCATAGCTTAGCGGTCAGCTCAAGATAATCCAGCATGCCGGGATAATGAAAGCGGATCAAGACCACCGGCCAGCCTAATAATGCCTGCCCAACAGGTGTGTATACACGGGTCATCAGATGCTTGCCATCCCGCATCTCCACATACAGAGACTCTGAAGCGCCGTATTCATGGGTAGCGGGTGGTAAGCCTTTTTCCAATTGAGCTATGATCTTCCCGATACTTAACATCTTTATTTATCTAATTTAACCCAGGAAGCCTGGAATTCTTCAAGCACCTGTGTTCTGTTGATTTCCCCAGCAACCCACTTCTGCAGAGTAGAGCCCCATTCTGTGGACAAGCCTTCCGGATATTTATTGTATTCAAGTCCCAACGTCTTTCCTTCATCTATATACTTTTTGATGTCGGTTCCGAGTGGACCCAATTTCTCTGCATTACTAGGCATTGACTTAAAAGCTGGAATATAGGCGAACTCTTCAGTAATGAGACGTTGACCCTCTTTGGAGGAGCTTAGCCAGGTTAAGAATGATTTAGCGGCGTCTTTGACTTTGGAATCTTTATTAACCAATAAATATGTCGAAACGCCTACGAAAATCTTGTCATTCAACACTGCGTCATCATTAATCGGCATCGGCATCACACCTACATTAATATCGGGGTTAGCAGCAAGTACGAGGGGCTGGGAGCATCCGCAACCGTTGGTGATGGCCCCCTCTCCATTGGCGAAATCCGTAACCATAGTCATGTAATCGATAGAAAGCGGCTCTTTGTGGGCATTCTTAAACTCAAGTTCGAACAAATTCAACCAATCATCAAACAAGGGAGCCTTCGGGATCGTGATCGCGCCAGAGGAAAGATCGGCAAAGAATTGATCCGGATCAACCTGCTTGGCAACGGGGTTATTCGCTTCAAAGACACCCGGTGTGTACCATTCGCCAAAAGGAGTAATAAATGGAGCAATGTCAGCGGCTTTCAATTTACTCACAACTTCCTTCAAAGCTGTAAATGTTGTGGGCAGCTCAGTGATTCCAGCTTTGGCAAAGAGATCTTTATTGTACATAAATCCGTAACCATCGATAGATAATGGAAATCCGTACAGCTTGCCATCGATCGACGCCCCATCTGATGCACCGTCCACCACATCGGATACCCATGGCTCAGCAGACAAATCTTCAACTCGTTCACTCCAGAGTTCAAAGTCTTTGTATCCCGCAGATGAGAAAATATCCGGCCCTTGTCCAGAGGCAAACCTAGTCTTCAGCGCAGCTCCGAATTCACTGCCCATCGTCAAGTCGATTTGCAGATCTACATTTGGGAATTCTGTTTCATATTCCTTTTCCAATACTTTAAAGGATTCAACAGACTCGGTCTTATTCAATAAGAGCTTTAGAGTTACTTTCTCACCCGAGGCTGGCGCTGCACTGGCCCCCGTATTAGTAGAAGCACCAGTGGTACTCGTGGCACTGTCATTACTAGCGACATTGGTCGAACATCCTGCAACTACTACCATCACTGCCGTACATAACGCCGCAACCTTGAACAGAACCTTCGATTTACCCATGATTAATGCCCCTTGAAATATGGTTTGGTACAGATTATATAGAAGAGTCAGCTGCGTTCTTCAGGACAGAATTTATTGTTATCCTTTGATGCTTCCGCTCGTGATTCCCTCGATGAGCTGGCGCTGTAGGAACAGAAAGAACAGGGCAGCCGGCGCCATCGCCATGACCATTGCAGGTAAAGCCAAATCCCATTTTTTCATATACTGTCCAAACAATGTATTGATAGCTACGGGTATTGTTTTGAGATCTGGATTCTGCAAGAGAAGCAAAGGTAAGAGAAAATCATTCCAAAACCATAAGGTATTGAGCATAACAACTGTAGCTACGACCGGCCGAAGCAACGGGAACACGATCCGGACAAACAGGGTGTAGGGGTTGCAGCCGTCTATTAAAGCAGCTTCTTCAATTTCATACGGCAGTGATTTCACAAAACCATGGAACAGGAAGATCGAAAAGGAAACACTGAAACCCCAATAACAGACGACGATACCGAATATTGAATCCATCAGTCCGATTTGCCGAACAATCATCACCAGCGGAATCATGACCGCCTGTAAGGGAATAATCATGGATGCCACAAAGATGGCAAACATAATATTATTGAATTTATATTTGCGCCGCACCATCTGGTGGGCCGCCATCGCCGAGAAGACAACAGCACCTGCATTACTAAAGATGGTGATGAGGAGAGAGTTAGATAAAACCTTGGGGAAATCGAGAAAATTCCAGGCTTGCACATAATTATTCCACATGATTTGTTGTGGAAAAGAGATCATGTCGCTTAGCAATTCATTCATCGGTTTCAAGGAGTTGGTCAACACAATGTATAAGGGAAACAGATAGGCAATGGCGACGATGCCGATTGAAATTTCTAGCCAGCCGATACGGATCCCGCGAGGGCGAGACACTGAATCATTGATCAAGCTTGTACGGATTCTCCGGGATTGCGTTAAAGATGCCCTCATCAAGCCTCCACCTCCTTGCGTTTAGTTAAATAGGCTTGAATAGAAGTGATCAGGGCTACTGCGATAAAAAAAGTGACCGCCTTTGCGGAGCCTAAACCAAAATTACTATTGCGGAAAGCCTCATTATAAATGTTCAAGGTCACGAATTCAGTGGAACGAAAGGGGCCGCCATTGGTCAGGGATATATTCAGGTCGAATATTTTGAAGGCTACATTGATCGTCCAGAACAGACATACTGTGATCGAGGACATAATAAGTGGCAGCTTGATCCGGGTCAATATCACCCAGGTACTCGCCCGATCCACTTGCGCTGCTTCCAGAAGTTCCGTGGAGATGCCTGACAAGCCTGTGATATAAATAACCATGACATAGCCCATGCCTTGCCAGACGCTTACGATCACCAGTGCCCAGAAAGCTGTCGTGCTGTTGCCAAGCCAAGGAATTCCAAACAAAGTCCAACCTGTTTTCTCGCCAATTAACTCAAAGCCTTTGGTGAAAATAAATTGCCAGACGAAACCCAGAACCAAACCGCCCAATACGTTAGGCAAGAAGAATGCCGTTCTATATAGGTTGCGATAGCGCAGTTTCCGGGTTAAGAGGAGTGCTACTCCAAAACCCGCGATGTTCATTAACAATGTGATCACCACTGCGATCCGAGCGGTTAACCAGAATGCGCGGAGAAAATCAGTATCCTTGAGCAGATACTTGTAATTGTCCAGACCGACCCAGGAATGCCCTATGGAAATCCCGTTCCAATCCGTCATAGAGAAATAAATACCGTAGATGAAAGGGAAGAACACGACGATTGCAAAGACTATGATTGCCGGCCCCATAAAAACCGTTTGCCGCAGTCCTTCTGCTGTTTTATTCCTCAAAAGTATCCCTCCCCCGTAACCTGACGTTTCTTATAAAATCGGACAAGTGGTCAAGCGTACCTGTATTCCATTGAGATCGTGAAAGTACCAACCATCTCCGCGGGTATCCACGGCTATATCCTGTTTCTCCAGCTCATTGATAATTTCTTCAATATGTCCGGGATCGGGATTAACAATTGTGTAGTGCGACAATCCGACCGCGTTCTCCGGTGGTGAGGGGGCATTAGCCCCTGCCCATATATTCAATCCCAAATGATGATGATAACCTCCGGCGGAGATAAAGACCGCCGAGGGTCCGTAATGGAGCGTCGGCTGAAATCCGAGAAGCCGGCTATAGAAAGCTTCGGATTCGACTACATTTCGAACATGCAGGTGGACATGTCCCATCTTGGTGCCACTGGCCATACCGCTCCATGTCTCTCCTCCCGCCTCACCTAGCAGGCTGTGCAGATTTAGCGGCTCGGCACTCATGTGAATCTCGCCACTACTCAGCATCGTCCAGTCTTCTTTGGGCCGATCCCAATAAATCTCAATGCCATTGCCATCTTGATCAGACAGATATAAAGCTTCGCTTACATCATGATCGGCAGAGCCTGGCTGAACGTTCAGATCCAGCAAATGCCGTAGTACAAGGCCAAGATCCCGTCTGGTTGGCACAAGCAGAGCAAAATGATAAAGACCCGCGCAGCTCTGTTCCGGCATAATGATGGCATCAGCAATTTCCTCCAATACAATCAGGGGATGAATGCCGTCTGCCGTTAAGCGGACCAGACCGTGATACCGGTTCAGAACCTCAAGTCCAATGACTCGGGTATAGAATTCAACGGATTCCTCCATATTGCTGATCTTCAGTTGGACGGAACCCATTTCTGTACCAGCATGCGTCGTCTTGTACCTTGCCCCGCCCTTCACAGCACTATGGACGTTCTTCAAGGCTGCTGTACCGCTTCTACTAGAACGCCACTCGAAGCTCGAAAGCTTTTCACTTTATCCATGAACGCTTTTACCCGCCGCTCATCTACCGCATTCTCAAATTTGCCGTCATATTTGAAGGTTGTCCCTACCACTGCTCCATCTGCAATACTCAGCTGTTGCTCCAGATTGTCCAAGCGCATGCCGGTGTTCGCCAGCACAACCGTCCCTGGAACTTTGTCTTTGACCCGTTTCAACACCTCAGCATCCGTCTCTGCTCCGGCTGTCAGGCCGGATACACACAGCGCATCGGGGCGGTTGTTGAACACCGTAGATCTGGCAATGCTCTCAATATCCCGTCCGGCCAAATATTGGGCCGCTTCAGGCACAATATTGAACAGCAGCTTAACATGGGAAGCACCGACCTGTTTCTGATGGCGGATGGTCTCTCCTACGTTCGTGTTCCATAGACCGAAGTCACTGGCATACACACCTGTGAAGATTTCCCGAACAAACAATGCGCCTGTAGCAGCAGCCAGATCAAGCGACTTCTTGGCATCCCACAATACATTCACACCGAAGGGGATTCGGATATCACACATGAGCTCACCGATGATCCGAGCCATCGCAGCCACCGTTTCGGTCCGAACATCTGTCAGATAGGGGAGACTGAATTCATTGGAGAACATAACTGCATCCACTCCGCCGTTCTGCAAAGCCAGCAGATCTGCTCTTGCAGCTTCCAAGACATAAGCCATTCCTTTTTGCTCATCATAGTGAGGATCTCCAGGTAATGCCTGCAAATGGCACATCGCAATAATCGCCTTTTCCGTGCCAATGATTTCCTTTAACCATGTCATAGGATATCTCTCCCTGTAGTCAATTTTTAGGTCCATCTTCCATGGTGATAAGCTTAATTTCTTCCAAGGATTCGATAATGCAGCTTGCATAAGGCAACATTTTCCGCAACATGTCCGGCTCATCGGGTATACCGATGCCTATACAGCCTGCATCGCTGGCCATCTGCATATCTGCAAATGAATCGCCAATCATGAGAATTCGATCAGGAGTAACACCCGTACGCGTTGAGATCAGATCGAGCATATCCGTATGAGGCTTTCCTCGTAACACATCAAACGGAGTAATCACAAACTGCAAATCAGCAAATTTTGCAAAATGATCTACCGACTGCCGGGTCCGTTCATATTCATCCGAAGTGGCGATCCCAAACGGAATTGAGGCTGTATTTAGTCTGGTGAAAATATCTGGGAAACCCGGTTTCGGCTTCAAGGCGCTTATAACATCAAAGGTACGATCCGTACTATCGAATACGTTAAAAGATGATTGTCTGGACTCGCCCCAGTCTTTGCCAGTGTATTTATGAATGAGTGCTGCTGTTATGATTACTTCTTCCCCGGGAGGTGCCAAGGCGAAAATCCCATTGGAGTTCACATGATGAACGACACCCTGATCCTCCTCTATTCCAAATAAACGGCACCACTCCGCCAGTCCTTCCGGCCCGATCCATTCTGCTAACGCCTGCATTCTGCATTCCGCGAGACCTTTCCAGAAGTACTGGGAATCAAAGAGCAGACCATCTTTATCGAACACGACCAAATCTGCTTCAAAGAGCTTGCTTCCTATTTGAAAAAAAGCCAACGCGCTCACTTCCTTTATGAAACTACCAAGTGGCTACAACTCCGTCTGTCCGTGGATCCGTTCCTCCGCACAAGACGCCGGTCTCTGGATTGCGCCAAATAATTTGCCCTCTGCCGAATAATCCGACATTGTCTTCTACCTGAAGCTCATGACCTCTTGCCCGAAGGGAATCAGCCAATTCTTGCGGAAAGGAAGCTTCGATGATGACTACTTTATCTGACTCCCATCTCCATCTCGGCACATCCAGCGCAGCTTGAGGATTCAGATGATGATCGATACTATGGAGCAGAACCTGCAAATGCCCTTGGGGCTGCATGAACGCCCCCATGACTCCGAAGGGACCTATTGCTTGGCCCTGTTTGGACAGAAATCCGGGAATTATCGTGTGATATGTTCTTTTGCCGGGCTGTAGACAATTGGCATGGTCGGCGTCCAAAGAAAATGTATGGCCGCGATTATGAAGGCCAATGCCTGTACCGGGAACGACGAGCCCAGAACCAAACTCCATATAATTACTCTGAATATAAGAGACCATATTGCCTTCGCTGTCGGCTGTCGCCAGATAGACGGTGCCGCCTTGCGGGACTGGTAGCGACATTGGAGTCAAAGCTTCATGGGTGATGCGGCTGCGCTTCTTGTCGGCATATTCCTTGGAGAGCAAATATTCAACCTGACTCTTTCCCATATGCTTCGGGTCGGTGATACTCCACAGTCCGTCTTCAAAAGCGAGCTTCATCGCTTCGATCTGACGATGGTAGAATTCCTCTGTATCTGCTGGTGGAGCTTCGATCCCTTTTAGAATATTCAAAGCCATCAGCGTAACAATTCCTTGACCATTCGGTGGAATCTCCCATACTTCATAACCTTTATAGGTACTGCTGATCGGCTGGACCCATTCTGGCTTATAGTTCGCCAGATCGGATTTGCGCAGGTACCCTCCAGTTTCGCGGGAGAACGTATCGATCACATCAGCCAATTCTCCGCGGTAGAAGGATTCACCCTCGCTTGCTGCAAGCTTGCGCAAAGTATCGGCATGCCCTGGAGAGGACCAGATTTCACCTGGTTCAGGAGGACGGCCTCCCGGAGCGAACAGATCATACCAAGGTTTGAACAACTCACCTTGCATGTGCTCAAGATATTCCTTAAACGCTTTTTTCCAGAAAAAACTCGTTGTAGGGGAAACCGCAAATCCTTCCTCTGCATATCGAATAGCAGGTTCAAGCAGTTCATGGAAGGGAAGTCGGCCAAATCGCTTCGAGAGCGCCGCCCAAGCAGAGGGGACTCCTGGAACAGTAACGGGCGTCCAGCCAAAGATCGGCATTTCCGTCAAGCCCTCTTGTCTTAAGCTTGCTGCCGAAATACCTGCAGGAGCGGGGCCGCTCGCATTCAATCCGTACAGCTCATCCTTCATCCAGACCAATGCAAAAGCATCTCCACCGATGCCATTGGAACACGGCTCAACTACGGTGAGACAGGCTGCAGTAGCAACGGCAGCATCTACGGCGTTCCCGCCTTTTTTTAACATATCCAGTCCGGCTTGTGCAGCAAGACTTTGGGAAGTAGCTACCATTCCATTTCTGGCGTACACAGCCGTTCTTCTTGAAGCATTAGGATAGTGCGCGGCATCAAACCTCATCTTCATTCCCCCACTTATAACAGATCTGCTCCACCCGTAATATTCAGCGCTTCGCCCGTAATAAAGTCAGCATCTTTCGAGGCTAGAAACCATACTACCCTTGCTACATCCTCCGCTTCTTCAAGTCGGCCCAGTGGGGTCATACGAATGTACTCTTCCCGTACTTCGTCTGGAGTCATCCCGCGCAGCTCCGCTTCCCATTTCAATTCACGGCTCTGCATGCCGGTGTTAACGAATCCGGGGCATACACAGTTAACGGTAATGTTGTACGGCGCCATCTCGATCGCAGCACTCTTCGTAAAGCCGATAACCGCCCATTTGGAAGCTGCATAATGAGCTAGTAGTGGAACGCCGCGCTTGCCAGCCATAGAAGCGGTATTAATGATCCGGCCTTTCTTCTGTTCCTTCATATAAGGGTAGACGGCCTGTGTACAGAGGAAGATTCCTTTGATGTTGACATCAAAATTAAAGTCCCACTCTTGCTCCGTTAAATCCTCAATCCGGTTCATGGTGGATACACCTGCGTTATTGATCAGAATATCAATTGCTCCGTACTCCTCATGGATGTCTGCGAAGGAGGATAACACGCCCTCTTTCTTCGTAACGTCAAGACTGCACACGCTATGCTTCTGACCTTCATCTACATTCAAGAGAGACAATGTCTCCTTGGCGGACTCCACATTCATATCTGTCACAACGACAATCGCACCTTCTATAGCCAGTCGCAACGCTATGCTTCTGCCAATGCCGCTTCCTGCACCGGTCACTACTGCCGTCTGTCCTGATAATCCCTTCATGCCAGTTCCTCCTTAGCGTCATCTCCCGCTCCTGCAGGATCGTTCCAATGGGTGTAGAATGCATTGACCTTGGTAAATTGCGGTTTCAATGTCGTATATAATGCGCGGTAAACGTCATAGGCCTTATCGTAGACTTCGGCGTGTGACGGTTGCGGCTGGAAATCGCGGTAAACGTTCAGGAAACGATTGATGTCATCCCATTCTTGGTAGAGCCCGGCAGTCTTCCCAGCCAGAAAAGCGACACCTAGTGCCGATCCCGGATGTGCGGGATAAGAACGAATATCCGCATTCAGCACATCGGCGGCAATCTGACACCAGAAACGGCTTTTGGCTCCACCATTCGTGGCCAGTATTCGCTTTGGCTCATAGCCAAGGTCACGCAGCACTTCAATATGATGCCTGAAGCCGTAAATGACTGATTCCAGCACAGCGCGGAAGATATGCCCCCGATGATGGGAAAGACTGAGGCCGAACATCACTCCGCGAGCTTGGGGATCAAAGATCGGCGTCTTCTCGCCCAGAAAATAAGGGAGAATCACCAGCCCGTCCGAACCCGGCCGCACCTGCTCCGCTTCTTCATCCAGATTCTTGAACAAATCAGGGGAGTCATCACGCAGGAATTCATGCGCATACCATTTCACTAGTGAGCCACTGGAAGCCATACAGCCATTTAACAAGTAAAAGTCCGGATGGACATGATAATCGAAAAAGAGTTGAGGCGATGGCGCAATTTCATCCATGCAATACAATATATCTCCCGCGCCGCCAAATTTGATTAGCAGGTCACCCGGCTCTACAATTCCTGCAGCCAATGTCGAAGCTACATGATCCGCGCTGCCTGCAATGACCGGAATTCCAGCTTTCAGTCCGGTTAACCGGGACGCTTCTTCCGATACCATTCCGATAATCTCAGCGGATTCATATACCGTGGGCAGCATGTCAGCAGAAATCTCCAGCCATTTCATATGTTCATCCAGCCAAGTACGGGTGCGAATATCGAACATCCCGCTCTCGACGGCCCAATTCATCTCCAAAGACTTTGTTCCTGTAAGCCTATAATTGATGTAATCATAAGAACCAAGCACCGTACGCACCTTGCTCCAGACTTCCGGTTCATGTCGTTTCACCCAGAGCAGTCGCGGCAGTATATGTTGCTGATTCGTATAACCACCAGTCTGAGCGAACAATTTCAATTGATCAAAAGTCTGGTTTACTTCTTCTATTTCAGAAATCGCCCGGGCATCATTTTGTTGAATGGTATTACGCAGCGGCTCGTTGTCAGGACCGAGCAGAACAATGGCTGGAACCATACCGCTAACCCCAATCGAAACAATATCATCCACAGCCGAGGGGAAAGCTTCAAGCAGTTCGTGTACGGCCTTAATAGTGTTGCTCCACCACACAGAAGCATCTTCTTCCGCCCAACCGATAGAAGGGGACATCAGTTCATGGGTAGCACTTGTTTGAAAGACAATTTCCTGCTCAGACAAAAGAATGACCTTGACGGCTGTTGTGCCAATATCTATACCCAGTGAATAAGATGTCAGTGTTCTCACCTCGTTTGCATGCATTTTTGTCGCCTAACGGCTAAGTGCTGTATTTATATAGTTCAATTCGTTTCTTCAGCGAATTGAGTTTCCGGTTTGATCGGCGAGAACATCGGATCTAGCGGACAGGCCTCCTTCAAGGGGATTCCTTTAGGTACTACGACCCCTTCACTGAATATCTTGTTGATCGGGATGGAAGGATCTAGCCCAATCGGTGGTTGACCTTCTTCAACCAATTTAATGCTCTTCAGCATCATCCGGCGCAGCGCCAGCACACCAACATCACTGGTTCCAAGATGCTCTTGGGAACGGTCAACGATAGGTCCCATGGTTTCAGTGATCGCATGGTCCTGATTGCTGATTCCAAGAATCCCAGAGAAGCTGTCCTCCTTCATCAATTCGCGATCCTGCTTATAATTGTTATCTTTGTTGTAAATTTTCCGATGGTTTTCATCAACCCACAGACCTCGGCGCTCACGCTGCGTATCATGATTCAGAGCACGCTCCAGTGTGAAGTGAACATCATAGGACCAAGTCGTAGTGTCATCGATAGGAACGTAGGCATGGAAGAGATGATCCTCCTCTGGTACACGCGGTGTAAACGCGAAGCTTGGCATCAGAACCGGCGCTTCCAGAATGAACTGGTGATCCTTGTCAGTCTCGCCGACGAACATATTGCGGAATCCATAGTTAGTCATCTGCACAGAGAGCAATGGGTTCTTCGAGGTAACCAGTGGGTGGGAAGGATTAATTCCCAGTTCTGTGCTCAGAGCCCCTTCATTAAAATTCTGTTCCTTCAGAGCCAGATGGGCAAAAGCGGCATGCATATAGTCAATTTCATTCTCCCAGATTTGCAAGTAGTTGCACTCCTGATACACCTTGGCGACCATACGGTGCGTGGCGGGTAATGCAGTCCATATAAAATCGGGCACCGGTGGCTGCAGTTCTGCAGGTCCCATATAAGTCCAGACGATTCCTCCGGCTTCGTGCACCGGATAACTCTTCTGTTTGATCTTCTCCTTGAACTTGCTATAATCCGGTTCGGATGGCATGTTCGTGCATGCCCCTTCCGCATCAAATGCCCAGCCATGATAAATGCAAGTTAAGCCGCAGTCATCATTGCGTCCAAGCTTCAGCGAGGTTCCACGATGGGGGCAGAATTCACCTAGAAGTCCTACCTTACCTTCCGGGTTGCGGAAGCCAACCAGCTTCTCATTTAGTAATTTAACCGCTAAAGGTGCCCCTCCTGATTCCACTTCTTCGGATAGAAAGGCGGGAATCCAATATCTTCGGAATACAGAACCGGTCGGTGTTCCTTCACTTACCTGAGTGATTTTTTGGTTATCTTCTTTCGAGAGCATTTCGTTTACCTCCCTTAATTGTCACCTGTTCGCTTAAACTTTCTTCTATCCTCTGATCACTGAAGTATCCAACATTCCATGAACGCCTTTTACACCATTAACGACTTGAGTGATATGAAAATCTGCAGCCACACTGCATAAGCGGTAGGCTTCTTTGTAAGATAACCCATGTCGGTTCTGCAGCAGCTCAACCATCTGTTTGGCAGCAGCCATAAGGGCGGCTGATAAATGCTCATCAAAGCCCATGCTGATCAACAAGCTGTTACGCTCTGCATAAGGCCAGCGCTGATTAGTTCCTTTAATTAATTCGAACTGGAACTCGCCTTCCAGAGCGGTTTCGATAGCAGTTACGCCAATCTCTCCATCCCCTTGTGCAGCATGTCCGTCTCCTGCATAGAAGAGAGCTCCTTCGCGCATAACGGGTAAATAAAGTGTAGTTCCGACAATTAATTGTTTATTATCAATATTCCCACCATACCGGCCAGGAACGACAGTAGAGATGCGCCGCCACGATTCCGGTGGAGCTACGCCCATGATTCCGAAGAAGGGTCTGACCGGAAGCTTAATTCTACCCATCTCCGCAAACTGCCTAGTTTCATCAAAAGTAATAATCTCTACATCCGGTTCATCAAACTCATGATAAAAGAGCCCCGACGCTGGACCGATATAGTTGAAGCCGTAAGGTGCATCGATATCCACACGTTTAATCTGCACGACAAGCGTATCACCCGGTTCAGCCCCAATCACACGAATAGGTCCTGTAAGAATATGTACACCTGGGCCCCGATCCTTGACCTCGGCATGAATTAACCGCAACTCATCGGGAATCCATTCCGCTGGAACGAGATCTGTTGGATCTCCTGATACAGAACGAAGGATAAGGGAATCACCTGGGAACACATCAAGAACAGGCTCCTGAATACCTCCAATGTAACCCCAATGTACTGTTTCTGGGGTAGGGCTCAAATGATGCTGGACAGCCATGATCCATCAGCTCCTTTCAACTTAAGAGAATATTAAGGAAATAAATTCTAAAGGAAGAAAAATCAGCGGCTGTATTATGCTCGTCATTAATGTTATATTACTTAACATAAAATTCGTAAGTAACTATGAATTGAATTGATTATATTTCAAAATTTAATAGATTGTCAACAATAATCATAAATACGTCTATTTTTGATCAAATATTTATCATTTATGCGCAAATAAAGATCAGAAAGAGTGTGTAAAATCAATATGCGTTAGTTAATATTACTTAATGTGTTATGATTTGTGTGTTTTTGAGAGAATAAGCTCGGGTAAATTGAAAAGAAGCGGAGTATATAAAAAATCCGGTTCTGTCCTTTGCACATAGTGCATAGGTGGAACCGGATTTTTGCATCTATATAAGTTATTGTGTGTAACATACAAAGCCTGAATAGTTGCAGTTCCAACCAGGCGGACTGTAAAGCTGCTATTTCACTTTCGAGGGGTGTGGGAAACATGCAGCGGACTCAGGAGACTCTATTGAAGCAAAAACAGGTCCTTTTGGGATAAAATTTAGTCAATAGCGTCCATGGAGTCCGCCAAACTGCCAAATCGTCTGATTTCGAGCAAATAGAGGCTTCTCAGTCCGGTTCCCGGCTTGTAACTTAACAAGAGACAAACGATTTTAAACGAAGGTAAGTTTCCCACGGTAATCTAAATCTTCTGCCGTTATGTCCAGCTGATTCGTGATCAGTTCGTCAATCGCGTCATATTCACACACTTTGACTAACGATGAACCCCCAAATTTGGAGCTATCGGCCAAGGCGATCACCCGCTTCGACTTCTCAATCATAAGTCGCTTAATTTCAACTTCCTCCAAGATAAAATCTGTGGGTCCCTGCTCCTTGTTGAAGCCAGCCAGACCCATGAAGAATCGATCAAAGTTAAACTGGCTAATCGTGTCCTTTGCGATGGAACCTACCATCGACTGTTCCGATTTCCGACATTGCCCACCAATAATGTATATATTATGCTGGCTACGGGAGAGGATAAGCGCAATCTGCAGGGAGTAAGTAAAGATCGTCAGATTGGAGAGCTTGAGTAATTCTTTAGCCAGCTCAGCACTCGTTGTCCCCACATCAAGCGCAATAACTTCACCCTCCAGGATTTGGCTGGCCGCATACTTGGCGATTTGGCGCTTCTGCTCACGGTTATGCTGCTGTCGCTGGTTGAACATCGGTTCAAAGCCCAAGCCTGGCAGCGCCGCGCCCCCCCGTTGTTTAAGAATTAGCCCCTTCTCTTCCATCGCGGCCAAATCGCGGCGTATGGTAGGCTCCGATACGGCTAGTGAGGATGCGAGCTCTTCTATAGTCAAAGGCGAGGCCTTTTGCAATAAACTGATAATTTTCTGTTCTCTTAACATATATATCACCCTTTCCTTAAGCGTTTTCAATCAATATATCATAAAAAATTGATCAAAAGTATCATTTATAATCAAAAAAAATCAAATTATTATACCTATCCTGAGGAATTCTCATGATGGGAACTGTTCAGCTCAAGTGTCTAATCCCATGTATGCTATCATTTTACGAGTATAAGCCCTTGTGTACAGCAGATAAAAAAACAGTTGAAAGACTAAATACAACCCTCCCGCCATTAGTGAAAGACCTAAAGGTTCCAGCGCTTTGTGATTAATAACCTTTGCCATATATACAAAATAAAAAGTAGCGAAAGCGATGCTCAGCACATAGGGCAGAAAAAACAGCAGCCTAAACGGTTTAACGATCATTTTTGCGGCTTCCTTGGAGGTCATGCCGATCTTGGCAAGCTTCCTGTATTTGGTCTTCTCTCTCTCCAGTTCCATGAGGATACTAAAATGCAGCACCACGGCAGAGGACACAACAAACAATAAACCTACGAACGCAAATAGAAAAAGTCCAAATTGATTCGCTTGTTTAAGGGTGGTAAATTCACCTATTCTTGAAACTGTTCCAAATGCGAAGGCATCCTTCCGATCATCCCCATACCAGGTATCCGTATTATCCTTATTGTACTGTGCTAATGCCGTATTTAGCTTGTTGTCGATGTCGGCGGTCCGCTTCCAATCCTTGAAATTCAGCAGATGTAGCTGTCCGATCTCTGGATGAAGCGCTTTGAGTTCCGTATAATCCTGTTCACTGACGATGATCTGCAGCCCGTTAATAAGAAGTGGGACTTGATTAAATAACATACTCACGATTGAGCCTTGCGAGAGCAGCGTCTTCTTACCAGAAGCAAGCTCTATGTCGTAGGTCGACATTTCTGATATATTATTTGCGTCACCGATACTCTGGTCCACTAATGCTAGATTTAGAAAGTGACCCTGTTCCACTTTATAAGTACTCCCGCTTAGAGTATTAATATTCTGATCCAGAAATACTTTTGTAGGAAATAGCTCGATATATTCCAGCACTCGATGAGAAGTAAGCGGCGTTTCACCCTTATTAACGATCTTATTTAATGTCTCTTCCGAAATTTGGTTCTTCCCGAACGCCTCTATGTACGCGATTTGATATGGGTTATGCTTAACAGCAGTTTCCTGCGATTCGTTGGATAAAAAAAGGACCATACTGCTGAGGAAGAGGCTAAAAGTGATCAAGATAGTAATTAGCAAAAGGATGATCCGGGAACGACCCAGCTTGTAGCTCAGATCAGAACTAAACACCATATGCTTATGATAGGATTTTGCTGAGCGAGACAAGCTGAATTTTACCCAGTCCCCCAGACTGGATAATATTAAGAAGACTCCGATCATAGTAATGGCCATACTTCTGAAAATAACATTGGAGTTATTTATAGTTAAATGGCTAAGAAGATCATAAACAGCAAGGCCCAGCAGAGCGATTCCGATGAAACCGGGCAGTTTTCCGTGGATCAGACTGCGGTCTGCGGTCCTTCTTTCTTTTAATAGACGTACTATACTGTATCTCCAGGTTAAGAGCAGATTGCCGGCAGTCGCTATAACATACACTGCGCCAAAAAATAAAGCGGTATAAAGATAGCTATCCAACGTTAATGTAAATGAGACATTCTCCAAATCAATCACTTGTGAGACGATCATATAAAAAAGCGGTGCAAAGATCGTTCCTGCCACTAATCCGGTAACGATGGAAATGATGGCGATTAGACCATTCTCCAACAACATAATCTTGCGGATATTTTGAGTCGACATGCCGAGGACCATAAACAGCCCAAAGTCGCTTTTTCTAAATTTCACGAAGGTCGTTTGCGCATAAATAATTAACAACACAGAGAACACACGGATTACATAAAGAGGCGCAATTAGATTACTGGAGATCATCCCATTTACTTCATAAGGATTATTGAATTGTGGGTTCGTGTACAGCATGTAGTAGGAGAAGAAGATCATGATCGTAAAGCTGCTGCACAGGAAAAACAATAGATATCTTCTAAAGTTAGCCTTAAATATCTGAAAGGCCATTCTCCTAAAGGTCATCTTCTCCCCCTCCCATAACCGCCAGCGTTTCCAGTATAGTGTCAAAAAAATCCTTACGCGCACCCTCTCTGGCAATCTCCATGCCGACTGTACCGTCCTTAATGAATACCACTCTGCTGCAAAAGCTGGCCGCAAACGGATCATGTGTAACCATAACGATCGTTGCTCCTTGTTGAGAGTTCAGCTGGCTGAAGCATTTCATCACTGTGCTTGAAGACTTGGAATCCAAATTCCCTGTAGGCTCGTCCGCAAAAATCACATCCGGATCATTAATTATCGCTCTGCTGATCGCCGCTCGCTGCTGTTGTCCGCCTGACACTGTGTATGGGTATTTATCCTTTACCTCATCAATATCGAACAGCAGCAGCGTCTCATCGGTCTTAGCGTTAATCTCGTCAACTTCACGTTCATCCAGCACCATCGGCAGCATTACATTTTCGCGCAGAGTCAGACTGTCCAGCAGATTATAATCCTGAAACACAAACCCCATCCGCTGCCGCCGAAAAAGCGCAAGCTCGTTCTTGGTCATCTCACTTATACTGGTCTCCGCAATCCGTACCACCCCACTATATTCCGTGTCAATCCCGCTGAGGATATTCAAAAGCGTCGTCTTCCCGCTGCCCGAGGGCCCCATGATCGCCACAAACTCTCCAGTGTCCACGTTCAGGCTGATGTCTCGCAGGGCTTGATACCCATTTCCATTTCCTTTTCCTTTGGCTTTGCCTTTATACTCTTTAGAGAGATTCTCTACTTCTAGAATTGCCATTTGGGTCTCTTCTTTCTCTGGTTTTATCGCTCGTGAATTAAGCTACTACGGGTTCGGAGGGTTCTTCCGACCCTACGCTGTGTTCACGTAAAGTCAACCTCTGATTTTTGATATCTTGTTTACTCTTTTTTTTCAATTAAAGGGTACTGAATGCATAAAGTGAAGAAGCAAGATATGCAGCGCAGGCGATCAATGATACTACCCTTTGATAATCTCCACGTGGTCCCCGCTCTGAACCTTTCAACTCAAACAATTGAACCAACATTACTAAACTCAAGTTAAGCATCATTAAACCTGTGTAGAGTCTTTAAAGGGGGTTAACAAATATACAAATTGCGAATAGGACTACGCCAAACGAGACCAAATATCGAATCTACTTCTATGATTGTTTAGTCAATAGATTTGCCTCCTAATGGTTAGCTCCCTATAACTCATTAACACTATACATCTCCCTCCTATAATTATCCAATATGTTCTTGTTCATTCCCAACTGCTACACGCAAAAAAATAAGACCTGCTTCAAGAAGCAGGCCCTTATCATTCATTCATTCATATATTTACAGCAGCTTAGCAATGATAGTTCCACTCAAAAGCTGGCCTAATGTTTTATCTAGCGGAAGCGTTTTGTTGCCCATGCAGGTTCTGAGCGCTGTCAGCAGCACACGAATGTCATACTTGCTCGGATGGACGGGAATCACTTCTTTTTCAAGATTCAGCAATTGGTAGGACGCCATCATAGCTGATCTCACTGAATATTCCACAGTAAAGACACAGTCATCCGCCACTTCGGCGAACTGGCCGAGGAAAGCAAAGTTAGTGCTGCCTTGCGGAACAACCTCCGGACGGTCACCCAACACACGAGGCATAAACTGTGAAGTAATATAAGGCATCATGCAAGGAATGACGTTGGTTGTATGTTCCAGAATTTCCGGGATACGATCCTTCAGTCCAATATGATAGCACAGCTCCTGAAGCAGCTCGCTGCCGGTACAGTCGGCCATCTTCTTCTTGATGAAGTTGCCTTCAGCATCAGGGAATAAACCATACGCCCACAGTACCTTGACGTTCTCCGGCTGGTTGATGAAATGAGGCTGCTTCGGTGCGGTCCATGACATCATCCAGTTGGAATCCTTAATCGTAACGACGCCGCCCATACCTGGCAAATCACCAGTCAGTTCTAACAAATACGGGAATACGATTTCGTCATCGGTAAAGGTCATGGTAAAAGACAACCATTTAGTCTTGTCGATATCGCCGCAGAACACCTCTGGATGGCCGAAATCAGGAGACTTAGCCGCCAGATTTTCCCATAGACTCCAGCAGCCCCGTTCCGTTAGCGAGCGATTGGGGATGGCCGGATGATCCATATCACCCCGAGTGGAATTCTCCGTCATAGAACCATTGGTCACCATGACCAGATCATTACGGGTAGTCGAAATAGTCTTCGGTGATCCGTTCACCAGCAGCTGAATTCCAATTACGGTTGTTTCACCGTTAGCCATATCATAGTCCAGATCCACCACCTGATGGCCTTTATCAAAGTTGACGCCTTGCGCTTCCAGCCATTTCAGCAGCGGAAGAATCAACGAATCATACTGATTGTATTCGGTATGCAGGATGCCTTTCAGTTGGTTCATGCCGGAAATCAGATGCATAAAGCGCTCCATATATCGTTTAACCTCAACCACACTATGCCAATTCTCAAAAGCAAACATTGAGCGCCAGAAATACCAAAAGTTCGTTTCCAGGAAGGTCGGATCAAAGAACTGTTCAATGGTGACTGCACCCAGCTTCTCTTCCGTAGCTAAAGTCAGCTTGCCTAGCTGCAGTGCGTGTGCGGTCGACAGACCTAACGAGGAGAAGTCAGCCTTTTGGCCTTCATTTTCAACCAAACGGCAATGAGATTCAATCGGTTCGGCAAGGTTCAGCTCACGGAACTCATCCAGCACCGTCCGGTCGGGATTGGTCAAGGATGGAATAAATCCGTACAGCTCCATAAAACATTCAAAATGTTCTTCAATCTCGCGTCCACCCCGAGCGCTGTAACCGTCCTTGGCATTGCCTGCACCGTCCATCGAACCGCCGTAAATGGCGGATTGTTCTAGAATATGAATGTTCTTCCCGGGCATATGCCCATCACGGATTAGAAAGGCTGCCGCAGACAGCGAGGCGATGCCTCCGCCAACTAAATATGCTTTTTTGGATGCGATACCTTCCTGTACTAATGGATTAATTCTTTGGTATGTTCCCATTTCTCTTCTTCCTTTCTCAATTTCAGTAGGTGGTTTGCCTATCAACTGCCTTCAATATACCCACTGAGGAGGAAGAATTCTATGGACAGCTAAGCGCAAATGTGCAGCGTTTACACATAAGTATGGTTTTGTGTCATTTATCATTTGCTGATCTGATAGTTCTCCAGACCTCTGGTGATACTGCCGTCCATAATTCTGCCGACTTTGTCCACGATCTGGGTTGGGTCCGTATTTGCCCCTGTCTTTAGCCAATGGATGACCTGCTCCAATATAGCCAGTGCGTAGAAATCAGCAATCTCCTGTTTGGCCTGTTGCGCTGCCTGCTCATTCCGTTCCTCATCCAGCTCATTCACGACCTTAATAATCACATCATAAATGATACCATACAAGAAATCTTCCAGATGCTCACGTCCAAGCGAATGAAAAGTGTTCAAGCAAATGGTTTTGTTGCTCTGCGTATAATACAACACGCTCAGGAAGCCCTGCTTCCAGCCAGCACAGTTACGGTATTCCTCAAGACCCTCGATAATCTCTGTCTGATAGACCCAGCCCAGCAGCTCATAAATATCCTGAAAATGATTATAAAAAGTATGCCGAGTCACTCCGCAATCCGCCGTAAGCTGCTGAATGGTGATCTTGTGGAGCGGTTGGGTCAGCATGAGCTTTTTGAGCGAACGGGCTAACGCATTCTTCGTAATTTGTGAATAAGACATAAATACCTCCTGCATACCTATTAATAGGATAGCGGTTTGAGTTCAAGTTTCTCTTATACAATACACTATCTATCAACGGGCTTAAAGTCGCACGCTGACCGACGATCCAGTTTGCTTCCTAGGTGAAAAAAGTCTAAAATACGGGGCATGGACCTTATTATATGTACGGGGAGAGAAGCATATTGAACACAAGACAGTATGGCAATACGGGGAAATCCGTTTCGGAAATTGGCTTTGGCGCTTGGCAGCTTGGCAACAGACAGGATTGGGAGGCCATGGAGGATACAGCGGCAATCTCGCTTGTGCATGAGGCTTTGGATAGAGGACTGAACTTTTTTGATACCGCTCCCAATTATGGACAGGGTAGAAGCGAAGAGCTACTCGGAACCGCCTTGGCCAGAAGACGGAGTGGCGCCGTAATTAACACCAAATTCGGCCATAGAGCCGATGGCAGTATAGATTATGCTGCAGATCAGATCCGAGGTTCCGTAGAACAAAGCTTAATCCGACTGCAAACCGACTATGTGGATTCCGTTATTTTACATAATCCTCCCTTTAACGTTCTGGATGGAAAGTATGGTCATTATGACGTAATGGAGACTCTAAAAGCCGAGGGGAAAATATTATCCTACGGTGTCTCTGTGGATTCCGTCCCGGAAATGCTCGAGGTTATTCAGCATACGAATATCGGCGTGATGGAGGTCATGTTCAATATCTTTTATCAGGAGACTGCAGAAGCCTTCAAGCTTGCGCAAGACAAAGGCATTGCGATCATCGTCAAGGTGCCGCTGGACTCGGGCTGGCTGTCCGGAAAATACAACAGCAAGAGTACCTTTGCCGGCGTAAGAAAACGTTGGTCCCCAGAGATCATTGAGAAACGCGCCGCCCTGCTTGAGCAAATCAAATTCATTACCAATGAAGAGACCACGATGACCATGGCCGCGCTAAGATTCATCCTTGCATACCCTGCAGTAACCACAGTGATCCCAGGTGTTAGAAATAGCACCCAGCTTATTGAGAATATCGCCGCCAGTGATGCGGTTATGCCAGAGGAACATGTGAAGCGCCTGCAGGAGTTGTGGGCGAAGGAAATTAAGGGACAGGAGCTTGGATGGTAAGGATTGATATGAAAAACAGTCGTCTCGGATACTACATCGAGGCGACTGTTTTTATATGTTCAGTATTTAATTTTTGAGGATTACCAGGGGAGTTCAAGAAAAAAAGAAACTCAATTCAAGTTAGTTTCATAGATAGATATATACTCAATAGGAGCTGTTAACTCGTCCCATTCATCAATATCTTCTAACTCGAAGCATATCCCAGGATAATCAGGCAACTCATATACATAATCATTTTCATTTTGTTTATACTTAATTCCAAGTCGTGTAATATCTTTAAGGCAACTTCCAATACCGATCTCTTCAAGAAATTTCCCGTCGAACCTATCATACGCCATTATCTGTGTTACCGTTCTACTACCTTTACTAATCCAAAACTTAATATTACTCGTTTGAAGAGTAATTTGTTGTTCAAGTTCTTTTTGCTTAAACCCTTCTGATAAATGTTCGATTAATTCATCGTAAGTCCAACCAATGTGATACATTCCTATTCGCCTAGCAGGTACAATATCATTATCTTTATTATCACCCATTAATGAACCATGTCCCTTCTACCCTATAATCTTCCAAATCATTTATTAAGATTTCTATCTTATCCTTTGGTATGTTTCTTTCTTTTCTTATTAAAATAACAATGTTACGAACTATAGCGGATATTTCATTAAAATAAAGCAGATACTTTCGTGCAAAATACACATTTACTCCATACACCGATTGGAAAAATACTAAGACCAAACTACCCTAAGATTTCAAATGTAATCTGACTACAATAGAAACTAAATACATTTCCCTCAGATTCATCAACTTTGTATCTGACACCCTCTAACTGGTCTTTAGAAACATCAATGATATCAAAAGCTAAAGGATATAATATCGTTAAAGATCCTAACTTTAGATCTTGTACTCCCGTGAAAGTTATTACTATGTGTTCATCGTGATCAAATGTTGATTTGGCAAGAATTATCTGCACAGAAACCTTCAATCCCTCTAACTCTGTATCTCGTGTTAAATGAAATGAAGTTAAATAGACAAAACCTCTTTGCGCTTGATAAAAGCTATCTATATGATTAATATATTTGTTCACGACTGATACTCTCCTTTAAAGTATTTGTTATGTTTTAGAGGTGTCTTACCCAGTCCCCATTAAAAAGTATGATAATGTATCGAATCTATACCAGCCTCTATCAATCTGCCCATCAAATGCTACTGCATATCTTGTTTAAATATCGTTAACCTAATCATCCAATTATTGGTATAGAAAGTCATTGAATACTGAGGAAATTACCATATATAATTCAGTAATTATACTGATATCTTTATCTTCATTGTAAGATATCAAACTGGTAATATTTGTATATAAATAAAATAACTCATAAGCCAGTCTTTTAGATATAACTTCCTGTCCTTTAGAGAATTTTCTAAATTCCTCCAAATGATTTATCAATACTAATATTTGCTCCTTTGGTATTTTGCTGTCTTTCCTCATTAAAACAACGATTTTGTGCACAGTTGCAGAGATATCATTTTTTAATTCAGATTCTTCTTTCATGGAATCAGCCCCACTATCGCACTTATTGGTATGTACCTATAAATTGACACATTACTATCATCTTCTGCCATTTCGGCTGCGTATTCAACTTCGAATGGTTCGTAAGTTCCCATAAATTCATATTGTGCTGAATTTTCATTGATTCAACCTTATTTAAGTCGATGACTACAATTCCATACCTATTTTTAAAATCACGTTCCTTACATTCTCATAATAATCTTGCTCCTCTTCTTCCATAAACCATTCAAAATCTTGTGGAAGGTTGATTTCCTTAGTTTCAATTTTCTCCAATAGTTCCTTTAGTTCTTTACATAAAATCAAGTTACTCTTCCAAAAATCATTGTCAATCGCATTTATTGAATTAATAAGTTCCCCCTCGTAATGCTTTCCTGCAATTGGGTTCTTGGACAATCTCAAGATTGCCTCCGGAATCACATATTTCAAGTGGAAATTCTGCCTTACTAATCTGGCGATTGAACCATTAGGCAAATCTTTAAGCTTATCATCCATTATGCCTGCAAACCATCCCGATAATGGCACCCTTTTCTCCACTACTATTTCTTCGTGAAAACCTTCAATCTTACAAATTTCATTAATGGTTAGCTCTCTGTAATTCAACACTAGTTACCCTCCTTCATATTTTTATAATATATGGAATATTTTAAAATTCAATGAAATAATGCTTATCGAACACGAAAAAACAGTCGTCTCCGATACTATCTCGAGGCGACTGTTTGTAAATGTTCAGTATTTAGTTCTTAAAGCTTACCAAGGCAGTTCATCACCTAAGTGAAAGAATTTACCGGTTGGGCCATCGGCGGGTAAAGTCGCAAGCTGCACGCTTGTTCTGCTGCCATCGTTAACATCCGTGTCCGCGTACTTACCGCCTATTTCGGTCTTCACCCAGCCCGGGTGAGCCGAATTAACTTTGATTGGAGTATCTTTAAGTTCATGTGCAAGATGAATCGTGAATGAATTCAATGCCGCTTTAGAGGTGTTATAAGCTAGCAATTTCATGCCGTATATTGGTGCGTCTGGATTGGCTTGAAGCGTAAGTGAACCAAGAATACTGGACAGATTGACGATCCTGCCGGCAGGTGATTTGCGAATGAGTGGCAGCAGTTGTTGAGTGAACTCCACGAGACTGAAGAAATTGGCGTCAAATGTCTCACGTAGAACTGCTGGCGAAACGATGCTAGTTTCATTAATGGGCTGGAGATGTTCCATCTCTTTTTGCACACCAGCATTATTAACGAGAATATCCAGCTTTCCATATTGTTGCTCCAAAAAGTCATAAGCGCCCTGACGATCTTCAGCTAGAGTGATATCGAATTTGAGATTTTCAGCTTGGATACCCTCAGAACGAAGTATTTCCGCAGCAGCTTTGCCTTTTTCCAAATCACGTGCACCAATTACAACATTAGCACCAAGCTTACCAAGTTCACGTGCAGTTTCCAAGCCGATCCCGCGATTACCGCCCGTTATAAATGCTACTTTACCCTTAAGATTCTCTGTATTTGTTGTCATTTTATATTCTCCTTAGTCTCTTATTGAGAATGATCATTCTACATTTAGCAAAAAAAATAATTGAGCACTGCTAAGGTTGTATCCATAATGCTTGTTAGTTTTTCAGTATCTTCAGTTGCTTTGACCATTACACTTAAACCCCATGCATTATTTAAAAAACACGTCCTCTCACTTCCATATATAAAGCATGCTTGTCTCCAAACGTATCGTACATGCTTCTTCGCTGAATGCCCATGTAGGTGACAAGCTCCTGCATACCATGAGCATTCCCGCTCTCTTATGTTCGCTATGGCTTCTGTCTGCAAAATCAGTTTAGCATATTGAGAACGTACGGTAAAGAATTATTTTGAAATCACTATTGAACACTTCGAATATAAAGATTCTCTTCATTGGCATATTTTTTAGCGAGATCCTTCATTTTATTCGAATGAAAAAATATAGGAAATGAAAGATCAAAGTTACCTTGAATAGCTATTTCGTCAGTATAAAAATCAGACAGCACCACTTCTCTTATCGATAATTCCAAGATTAATTCGAATTCAATAAGTTCATTGACTAGAATTAATCTTCTTTTGTAAGAACAGAATTCTTTGATAAATCGTTTATCGTAGCTTGAGAATCCCTTAACCGCTAGATAATTAGCGCTGATATTAATAATTTGCCGAGGCCTAATATAAATTTTTTGAGTGTTAGCCTTAAATATTTTTATGAAAAAGGATTTTATGTTCTCTTCATATTCTTTATATAGCGTTAAAAAATCAATATTTTGGGCTTCTATTTTACTGAGTTGATTGGGAACAATATCTAAAATATCTAGATTGTTTATCTTTTCATCTTTCCTATTATTTGATTCTAATTCATCATATCTCTCCATAAAATACCGCTCTTTTTGAATACTGCAAATTTCCATTGAATCCTCCATAAAGTTTATATTCATTGTTCAATCAGGAAATCGGGTTTTAACAGTGATCGTAAGAACCCTCTGAACCCTAGCGGCTCTTCTCACCACAGGTCAACTGCTGATTTTGGTTTTGAGCCCATTATAATCCATAAAATCAAAAAGACGACCATTCATTTAAAAATCAATGAACAATCGTCTTTACTTTATTCTTCTCTTTCAGTTACCCAATGTACTTTTCAAGAGTGCGGCGTACTGCTCCAGTTCCTGCAAGCATTTCATGGAACATCGTCTCAATCTTCTCGCCAAGACCTACCTCATACAAATTAACACCAAAGATCTTCTCGTCGTGTAGGATAGCTTGCACATTAGAGGTAGTGTCTCCAAGCGCAACACCCTGCAGGGCAGACTGTAATGTTTCCAGCAATGGATCGGAGCTGATAGCAAATTCTTCACCCTCGTCATTAACACCGAGTAGGTAGCGGCACCAAGTAGCGATAGCGAGTGGAATAGCTGTCAGATCTGCCGGATTCAGATCATCTCTCCGTGCATAAGATTTGATCGTTTCTCCAAAGCGAATGCCGACCTTTTGCGAGGTATCTGTAGCGATTCGTTGTGGTGTATCCGGGATAAAGGGATTGGCAAAGCGCTCGTTCAACACTTCATCCAAAAATTGTTTAGGACTGATAATTCCGGGATCGACCACAACTGGCAAACCTTCTTTATAGCCAATGATTTCGACAAATTTTCTTAAGGTAACATCCTTCATCTCATCCGCGATCAAAGTATATCCCAGCAAGCAGCCGGACACAGCCAGAGCGGTGTGCAACGGATTCAAACAGGTAGTCACTTTCATCGTTTCTACATTGTTCACGGTATCCCGATCTGTAAAGATCACGCCAGCTTGCTCCAGGGCCGGTCTGCCATTCGTGAATTTGTCTTCAATGACCAAATATTCACTGACTTCCGCATTCACAAAAGGAGCTGTATAGGTGTTCTTCGAGGTAATAATAACATCCATCTCACCAATTCCCTGCTTAAGTAGCGCTTCTTGCACTTCAGTTGAAGGGCGGGGGGTGATTTTATCGATCATGGATAATGGGAATGTGATCTTGGATTCATCCTCCAGATAAGCAACAAACCCTTGCTCTACAAAACCCTTCTTCGCCCATTCTTTAGCAATCGTTACGACACCATTTTTCAGCTTGTCGCCATTATGGGAACAATTATCCATGCTGACAAAAGTCAACGGATACTGGCCCTTCACATAGCGGCGATGGGCTAACGCGGCAATAATGCTCATCGCATGGATCGGCCGATCCAGTCCGTTCGTTATATCCTGCTCCACAATACCCATATATTGACCGGATGGCCCTGTCAGGGAATAGCCTTTTTCCGTAATTGTGAAACTAGCCATCTGCAAGCTTGGATTCTCAAAGATTTCAACGAGGCGTTTGTTATCCTCCACTCGGGTGGGATCAGCTGTAATTCCTTCAACGATGCTGCTGATTACCTTTTTCTCAAAATCTCCGTTTGCATTCATCAGCACCAGTAAAGTCAGATTGTCATAGGGCTTGTATACCTTATCAATCATCTCAAAATCAAACGTTTCAGCCGCAATAATACCCGTATCCGCAACTCCGAGATTGAGTAATTTTTGATGGGCGTTCGCCACAAATCCTCTAAAGATATTACCGGCTCCAAAGTGTATCCACTCCGGCTTTGTCTGGGTCTGCGCTGCAACCTGGTCATAATCGAATTGGGGCAATTCTACGCCCGCTGCTGTCCATGCCGATTTATTATTTTGAAGACTACTTCTGTCCAGACGTAACATTTATTTGCCTCCTTTAGCCTTTTCATTGTCCAAGCTATCCCAGACACCAAGCAAGTACATAATGCCCAGCGCTCTATCATATAAGCCGTAACCCGGTCTGCAAAGTTTCTCTTCACCCCAGAGGTGTCGACCATGATCGGGACGAACATATCCAATAAATCCGTTCTCATGATAAGCTTTGACCACCTCTGCCACGTCCACACTTCCGTCTTTTCCACGGTGCGATACTTCAATAAAATCACCATTCTCGAACACTTTAACATTGCGAATATGGGCAAAATGAATACGATCGTGGAATTCGCGGATCATAGCCGGTAGATCGTTCTCTGGATTGCTGCCGAGTGAACCTGTGCAGAAGGTCAACCCGTTATACGGACTGTCCACCAGATCAAGGAAACGTCTGATATGGTTTCTACTGCGAATAATACGCGGCAATCCAAAAATCGGCCATGCCGGATCATCTGGATGAATCGCCATTTTGACGTCGTACTCCTCACATACCGGAATAATACGCTCCAGAAAATACTTCAAGTTGTCAAACAACACTTCTTCCGTAACATTTTCATAAGCCTTGAATAATTCATCCAGCTTGGACAGACGTTCTGGCTCCCAGCCGGGCATTGTAAAGTTCTTGGAACCTTGCAGGATTCTGTCGACCATCTCTTGGGGATTATCGGTAATAGCAGCCTTCTCATAGAACAAAGCATTTGATCCGTCCGGTAGTTCCTTGTACAACTCTGTCCGAGTCCAGTCAAAGATCGGCATAAAGTTATAGCAAATGACTTTAACGCCTACTTTGGACAATTTTTTAATCGTATCGATATAAATATCTATATACTTATCTCTGCTAGGCAGACCAATCTTAATATCATCATGTACATTTACACTTTCGACGACGGCCGTGCTGAAGCCTTTGCTTGTGATTTGGTCAGCAACTTCCTGAATTTTGGCCATATCCCATTCTTCGCCTGCCACTTTATCATGCAATGACCAGACGATCCCCATGACGCCCGGAATTTGCCGTATATGGTCCAAAGTAATATCGTCGTTCCCTTCCCCGTACCATCTCCAAGTCATATTCATAATAAAATCCTCCTTGTAATCGTTATGTGTACAACAAAATAAGGAAATGCTACATAATACCACGGGAGTAACCTGCTTTTTCCGATGTATATAGAATAACAACTCGATATCTTGTATACAAGATAGATTGATCATAAAATAACTTAACGACCTTTGTCAACACTTTTCGGAACAAGGATTCGATAACCATACTATTTCTTTGTAAACGTTCTCTATTTATTCATGCTTTATAATCTTCTGATTTGTTGTATACTAGTTTGTGAAAATAGTGACGAAGAAAGTTGGAATTGAAATGGCCTCAAAAGAAGAAATCATGAACCAATTAAAGAATGAGATCCTGTCGCTGCAACTGAAACCAGGGACTAT
Source organism: Paenibacillus sp. 19GGS1-52 (assembly GCF_022369515.1). NCBI lineage: Bacteria > Bacillati > Bacillota > Bacilli > Caryophanales > Paenibacillaceae > Paenibacillus > Paenibacillus sp. 19GGS1-52. The sequence goes on along the minus strand of NZ_CP059724.1, from coordinate 2,304,196 downwards.
GATCAGCGAGACCGCACTTTCTGAACGGTTTGAGCTCTCGCGTACTCCCATTCGGGATATTCTGAAGCAATTGTCTCAAGAAAACTATGTAGATATTTACCCCAAGAAGGGAAATATCGTTTCATATATTGATCTGGAATCCGTCGAACAAATCATTTATCTCCGCAGTGCCTTGGAGAAAGAAATTATGAAAGGGCTGGCGGGCCATCTGTCGCTTAAAGGAGTACATGAACTGAAACATATCCTCGCCATGCAAAAAGACTGCATCAGCCAAGAGGACGGATCGGATCATTTCCTGCAGCTTGACGATGCCTTTCACGAAGCGTTATTCGTTTTGGCTGGACGTGGATTTCTGTGGAATCTGATTCAGCAGTTTAATGTACACTATATCCGTTACCGTAAATTGCATATGTTACAACAAGATAAATTGACAGAAATCCAAAAAGAACATCAACTGATGGCCGACTACATCATCCAAGATGAACGTGATAAAATCGACGATTTGCTGCATCATCATCTGCGCGCGGATATCGACTCTCTATATTTCCAAGAGCATTTCTCGGAATATATTAAGAAGTAGACCTCACTGCTGGTTCACTTTATGTAGGACAAGAATCCGTTCTGTATCTGAACACACGGTATTTAAGAAAAATAATAATTATAAGCTTACTTAAGATTTTGCTGAATCGGCTTTAATCGTAACTGCGGTGAATGTTTGGACTTCCGGCCGCTGTTGTCTCCCGATTTCTTGATTTTATTCCGCTTTAGCGGATGAAATCCGGGGGGAAATAGAGGCATTCCATCGTTCAATGGAAGAACAATCAATTCCACAGATTTACCAGAACTTTAATCACTTTTTTTAACTAGAAGAATTATCCTCGACTTTTCAAAAATATGAGCGGAATATGTACTACCAACATTCACCTCAACATATCCTGGTGCAAGTGAGTACGTCTGAATTCTTCCGCCAACAATAACCTCAACTTTATCGCTAGTACTATACTGCCAATTACGCTCCAGAATAGTTACGACTTTAGATTGATATCCTAGATATGTATCCACAGAAAGTTGATAAACGCTTGTACTACAAACGATTGTAGTGAATAATGCAAAAATACAAATAATCATTATTATAGTCTTCTTCCAGTATTTATTAAGAATTTTGAAGTTTTTAAATATTGAAAGGGTAAACTCAATTATAACCAGATAGAGAATAATCATCCCACGAATCATTTCAAACAACAATATTCTACGCTCAAATGCAGTATATTCAAAAGAAATAATAATTACATTCAGAAAGATAACAATCGCAAATATAGCTCTCAGAATGTTCCTCTTTTTTATTTGCATACTTAACTCCTTAGTTTTCCCACAATTCATTCCAAATTATTTTGTTGCAATTCTTGGGTCATTGGCTCTCTAACCATATCTTTAAATCCCTTCTTACAAACACCAAATTCCTTGTAATTCTCTTTTGCTTGGTTCAATGAAATATGATTGGCACCTATATTATTATCAGGATAATTATGGGCCACAAGATCGTATTGCCAGAAACACACATCACAGATATCTACTATAACCTCATCCTCACTTTCTACAGTGAAATAGCCACAACATGGACATTGTAATCTCTTCATCTTTCTCACACCTCTTGTAGTGAATATTTCAATTCAGCTTATTCAGATTTTTCGATCGTCGTCCTTATTTCTTTTAACATTTGATAGTATTCTTCTCTTTCTTGATTAGAGAATCTCTCCTCATCTTCTGGGAAATTCAGTTTGTTGTTTTCAAATAAATGTATGAAACCATCTATAAATGAACTTACTGATTCACATACGTCAGGGTTCTTATCCCATTCTCTTTTTTCGACTTTCGCTATTGCTTCTAAAACTTCTCCATCCCCTAAATAACCAGCAACTGGGTTTTCTTTTAACCTCTCTAATGCTTCTGGAATAATGGAATGTAAATGTATCATTTGTCTTATTAGCTTTGCTACGTCACCATCATTCAAGTCTTTGAGCCTTACATTGAGAATGCTATCATACCAAATAGAAAGAGGAACATCTTCATCAACGACGAATTCTTCAGCGAAGCCTTCTAAATTTGATATTTCATTTATTGTTAGATGTCTTAAATTAATATAAATAATATCACTCCTAAACTTTAATCAACCCCTATGGTGTACAATTAACAAATCATGCTAATTTATTTGGAAGGGGATTACCCAATTATAGTTCAGGCCATACTGATTGTGCTTATGATACTCTCTACACTTTATCTAATAAAACGTAATAAAAAGAAATAATATGATGTCACAGCGATCTCATTAAATTCTAGAGGTGTTAGTTAATTTGGGAAAAGCCGACCAAATGCGGTCGGCTTTTCTTATACATAATTGTGTCCACATCCCACTCACTACCGTTCCCCTTGCCTCACAAAATGCGTTCTATATTCACCGTCACAAATCTCCAAGCAGTTAAGTCGTTGGCCGTAGGCGCAACCACCATCTATGCCTATCTTGTCTCCATGTGGGCTAAACCATATCTCTTCGCTATTATGTAAATCAACTGTCGATGTATGTCCAAAGACTACAATCTTATTGGTTGCAGTTACTGGATTCCTGTAGAACGGTTGTCTGATCCAGATAAAATCATAGGCATTCTGATCCTTCCAATCCTCTGCCGTTGGATTGATTCCCGCATGTACAAAAATATGCTCTTCCGTTTCATAATACAGCGGTAAGGAACTTAGGAAATCCAAGTGATGTTTGTATTCATGTCGGATAAATTCCTTCATTCTCATGTAATCATTCCAACCAAAATCATCCATAGAAAAATCAGATTCCATATCAATGTAGCTCAATAGCGTATGAAATCCGCCGTTATTAAGCCAATGTGTATCCAGTTTATCATCTTCATTCAGCAGTGCATCACAGGCCATTTTGTCATGATTCCCTTTTAGAACGACAACTCCGCATTCTTCATGGAGATTCTTAACCTGTTCAACAATAGCTTTGCTGTTAGGCCCTCTATCTACATAATCACCTAGCAAGATGAGTTGGTCTTCGGAGGAACCATAGTTCACTTTGTTCAAAAGCGCGTTGAATTCCTGATAACTCCCGTGTATGTCACTAATGACTAAAGTTCTGATGATTTCCCCTCCTTACCTGAAACTTCACAAATTAAATTATACTTGGATAGGCATGCCGTTTGAAGTGTCCCAACGCCCACGAACAGCCTGCAGCGTAGTCTGTTCTACAATACCAAGTCCGTTTTGCACCGAAGGAAGACGAGAGAGATGTCCCTGAAAAGCAGCGTAGGCAAAAGACAGGGCGGACGCCGCCAATTCTGCCTTTCTCTGCTCGAGCAGATCAGCCATCTTACGGAGATCTGGAGCGGCGTATGCTTGCCAAAGTTCGCTGCCAAGTTCCAATTCCTTTTGTCCAAGGGTCTGCCAGGTTCCGTATAAGGTCTTCAACTGCGCTGAAGAAAGCTGGCCCAGACCATGAAACGGTTCAATTCCCGGAAATTCTCCGATGTTGAGCAGACTTAGTTTCGTATACCCAAGCTGCTGACCTTTGAACCAGTGCAACAGATAGGCCAGCATACTCTGATCGAATAGATCATGTTCAAACCACAATACCACTTCATCGTACATATTAAATTCGCGGAGGCGCTGCTCTTGTTCCTCACAGCCCCTCGTATATTCACCAGTTGGAATGCCTAGAGTATCCTCCAGAACTTGGGCCCGCAGGGACCGTTCTTTTTCCCCAGCAGGATCTTCGAATATTGGCCCGGCCGAATATATTTCTCTCCACACCAGAACATCACCTTGCACAACCCCTTGCTTGAGCTTCTCACCTATGCTATCTCGTTAACAATATGCAGCATATGCCTGCCCCCCGATACTTCGATAAATTCCACACTAATCATACCGCGAAAATATAAGGACAGCATAACATGCAAAAAGCCGCCCAGCGAGGGCGGCTCTTCACAAAGTACTCACTCAAGACTTTCCATTCTAATCAACACTTGCTACCCGTCACTTCATTACCTACTGCACTTACTGCGCAATCTGCTCACGTATATTCGCTAATATCTTCTTCTCCAGCCGTGACACCTGCACCTGAGAGATGCCCAAACGACTCGCGACCTCGGACTGGGTCTGGTCACGGTAGTAGCGCAGGTAGACGATCAGGCGCTCGCGTTCACTTAAGCCTCCGATGGCCTCATTCAGCGCCAGCTTGTCGAACCAGCGCTCCTGCGACTCATCAGCGATCTGGTCGATCAGCGTAATCGGATCACCATCATTCTCGAACACGGTCTCGTGGATCGAGGTTGGCGGCTTATTGGCTTCCTGGGCGAAGACAATTTCTTCGGGTGTCACGCCGAGCGCCAGTGCAACTTCGCCGATGGTCGGCAGGCGATCCAGAGTTTTGGACATTTCGTCCTTCATCTTCCGCACCTTGTTGGCCATTTCCTTGAGCGAACGGCTGACCTTCAAGGTGCCGTCGTCGCGCAGGAAGCGCTGGATCTCGCCGATAATCATCGGTACGGCATAGGTGGAGAATTTGACCTCATAGCTGAGGTCGAATTTATCGACGGACTTCAATAGCCCGATACAGCCAATCTGGAACAAATCGTCAGGCTCATACCCGCGGTTCATAAACCGCTGCACTACTGACCAGACCAGGCGAATATTGCAGTTTACGAGCGTGTCGCGGGCGAGATTATCTCCGGCCTGACTGAGCGCGATAAGACGTTTGACCTCCGCATCGTCCAAATAGGTCGGCGGAGCTTTTTTTGACTCTGCATCCATGGCTCCAACCCCTAATTGTATAAAGCTTTTTTCGAGACAATGGTTTTCTTCATTGAGATGGAGGTACCGCGACCCGGTTCACTTGTGACTTCGAACTCATCCACGAAATTCTCCATAATGGTAAAGCCCATGCCCGACCGCTCGAGCTCCGGCTTGGAGGTGTACAACGGCTGCTGAGCCAGCTCTAGATCCTCAATGCCCCGTCCTTGATCCTCTATGGTGAGATGTACCGTTTCATTGTCGATCGATGCTGATATCGTGACAATACCGTTCGGGTCACTGTCATACCCATGAATAATGCAGTTGGTGACTGCCTCAGACACAACCGTCTTCAGATCATTCAGCTCTTCCATCGTAGGATCCAGCCTGGTGACGAAGGCCGCCACAACAACACGCGCGAACGATTCGTTCTCAGACAATGCAGCGAACTGTACATTCATGAAGTTCCTGGCTTGGCTCTTTGTCATAACGCAACCTCCAGATCCGAGAGAGCTGCGCTCTCGTCGTCATATAAGGGCATAATTTTGAACAGGCCCGACATTTCCAGCAGCCTTTGTACGGGTGCGGTGGCGTCGCATACTACCATTTTGCCACCTTTACTACGAATCGACTTATACCTTCCGAGAATAACGCCCAGTCCGGAGCTGTCCATAAATTGCAGTTCCTTCAGACTGAGGACCAGATGCAGTACCTGGCCCCGCATAATCGCATCATCCATTTCCATGCGTACATAATCCGCTGCGTGATGGTCCAGTTCCCCTGACAAACGGACAATCAGCACACTCCGGTGTTGCTCCATCTCCACATGAGAATTCATGCTTGCCACTCTCCTCTTCGTTGCTTTGAAACCACCCTTGAACACGATGTTGCTTCCCTTCAAGGACTAGGTTTCTACGCGGCAAATCAGGAATCCTGCCTCCCGACAAAACTAGAAGAAAACCCCTATGAATCTACAGAAAGCATAGAAGCAATCTACAAAATACAACCAATTAATCAATCGTAAACAAAGAGCCCGCCGTTCGCTTGAACAGTTTCCACCAGCCCGCCTTCGGCACGTCTTCGCCTGCCTTCAGCTCATATTCCTTCAGTACGTTAGTCCCTTGGTAGACAACCAGCTTGCCAACCGTTTGCCCTGCGGCTACAGGAGCTTTCACATTTTCCGGTAATACTACCTGATTGCGAATACCTTCCTGAGTCACTCCTTTTTTCAAAAGAACGCTGTAGGTCTCCTTCGCCGTAAGCGGCAGCTCCGACTTCACGCCCTTCTCAATCTTCAGCGTGCCGATGGTATCTCCGACCTTATGAATCGTGTGTACTTTATATTGCGAGAACAGGTAATCGAACATACCCGAAACCTCGCTGTTGCGTGTCTTCGTGTTCGGTTCGCCCAGCACGACAGCCACAGCACGCAGGCCATCCCTGGCCGCTGTAGCCGACAGACAGAATTTAGCCTCTGCCGTATAGCCAGTCTTCAGCCCATCGGCTCCCGTATAGAAACGCACCAGCTTATTCGTATTCACCAGCCAGAAGGGCTTGGTCGAATCCTTGCGCAGATAATCCTGATAGGAGCCGGTATATTTAATAATGCGCTCATGCTTCAGCAGCTCTTGGCTCATTACAGCAATATCATGTGCGGAAGAATAGTGATTCTCAGCCGGTAGTCCATTGCAATTGGCGAAATGGGTATCCTTCAGGCCAAGCTCCTCCACCTTTTGATTCATCAGATCGACAAAAGCGCTCTCCGAACCCGCGATTTTCTCCGCCATAGCCACAGATGCATCATTGCCAGAAGCCATAGCGATCCCTTTGAGCATCTCGTCCACCGTCATTTCTTCACCAGGCTCCAGAAAAATCTGCGAGCCACCCATTGAAGCCGCATATTCGCTCGCCCGCACCTTATCCGTCAACTGCAGCCGCCCTTCATCCAGCGCCTCAACCGTAAGCAGCATTGTCATAATCTTCGTAATACTTGCTGGAGGCAGCTTATCATGACTGTTTTTTTCATAAATCACAGTGCCGGTATTGGCATCCATAAGTATGGCAGAGCGCGCCCCCGGTGCGAGATCAACAGCAGCTATTTTGCTTCCGGAGTCCTTGCTTTTCTCCTCTGCAGAAACGCCTGAGATCGGTCCAAGGGCCGAAACAACAACACAAAGCACAATTAACATCGTTGCAAAATGCATTTTTCTCACAATGGTTCCCCTCCTGAACATTAACCTTCATTTCACAGGTACTGTGTTCCAGTTTCGTCAGAAAGGGTGAAAATTATTCCAATTGGACGTAAATAATTGTTATTGTCAACCGAGAAACTTTAGCGAGGGGCAGCTGTACCCTTCCCAAGACTTATAACAGAACGTCTGCTACCGCTATGACCAAGAAATAGCTTGGACAACACTGGAGAATGGCTTGCCATCAGCGTAATAAGCACCGGTATTCCGATACCAATAACAGTAAACACGATGAGGCCATACTCTATGCCGAGGAGATACTTAAGTGCATAATTAACAGGCAGGTGCAGATACATAATTGCTATCGTATTGCGTCCCAGATAACCTAAACCTTTTAGCGGCAGGGACTTGGACAACCAGAAGGAAATCGTACAGATCAGTAGAGAAAATAACATGGGAATGACCAAATCAAGCAGCAGCGCGTCGTACTCCTTATATTTCATATTCAGGCTGTAGCTCAGGACTCCTGTGTTATCCAGAAATAGAAAACCGGCGCATAGTGTAATAAGCAGCGGTAATGCAGCTATTCGGCTAATCAGTAGAGGGATCCATGTTTTCCCGTAATATCCAAGGGCGTAGTATGTAATAGCTAAGAGGGCAACATCGATATTCCATGGGAGGTTGAAGCTTCTTAAGGAAGTGAGAGCGATCAGGTGGGCCAGCAGATAACACGAGGCAATCAAGAGGAGTTGCGTTCTCATTGTAAATCGGACGATGAAACCGAAGAGTAGTTGTGTAAATAAGAGACAGGTGATGAACCACAGTACGCCAAACGGACCGGTCAGTGACAGGCCGCCATATAGAAGTCTAACGATATTCCCGGCAAAACTCTTGAGGTCAAAGGTACATATAAGCAGTATCATCGTGATGAGCAATCCGTAGGCAAAGTAGGGTGTCATCAGCCCCCGCGTTCGTTTCCATACCCAACTTAAGTACTGCTTGGGGTCAATTGGTTTGAATACCATTCCACTTAATAGAAAAAACAGCGGCACATGAAACCAGAATAAATAATGAGTGGCCAGTCCATCTCCAGAATGACCCATGACTACAAAAATAATACTCAAGCCTTTGGCAGCATCAATCCAGAGTTCTCGTCGCTTCTCCAACTATAATCCAGCTCCTTCCAACTGAGTCTTATTTTCATATAATTATAGTGATATTCAGTTAACTTATCAAATTTAAAATATATTTTGCCGCCGTTTCTATATCGTTGAGCTGTTACGTTTGCCTTTGCGGGCAGGTTGAGAGTCTAACATAAAAAAATCCTTACGGAACGCATTGCTGCGTCCGTAAGGATTTTGTATAGATTAAATATATAGCTGCTGCCTTCTATCAGGCGCAGGATCACTCATATACCCATTTAGCGGGAGGATTTCCCGCTAATGCTGCGTCATTTGCCATCTAAAGAACCGCGACCTCAACTCAAAAGCATAACCTAATCCTAATACCGGGTTACCCCATTCTTAGTCACAAGGGCAAATATCAGCGGCTGTGGTGCAACCGGTTGAGAAGTAATACGATAGGCTTCCAGCACCTTGCTTTCTGCTTCCTGTACCTTGTTGTCACTGGCATCATTCACATGCAGAACAGCAAGGATCTCGCCTTCTGCCACAGCGTCGCCAACCTTTTTGGACAGCTGAATTCCAACAGCCAAATCGATTACAGATTCCTTCGTCTCACGTCCGGCACCAAGCAGCATAGCGGCAACACCGATTTCCTCCGCTTGAATACCTTCAATATAACCTCCGGTTGCTGCCTTCACTTCGATGAAGCGGGAGGCCGTAGGTAAAGTATCCGGCGCCTCAATCTGTGAGACATCTCCACCTTGTGCGGTAACTATCTGTTTAAGCTTCTCCAGCGCACTGCCATCCTCAATATGACTCATGAGAATGGACCGCGCTTCAGCTTCATCCTTGGCTTTGCCGCCAAGCACAAGCATATGGCTGCCCAGAATGAGGCAGACCTCCTGCAGATCCTTAGGACCGTGACCGTTTAGCGTTGCGATCCCTTCCTTTATCTCCAGGGCGTTGCCGATGCCGTATCCCAGAGGCTGGTCCATATCGCTAATTACCGCGACGGTGTTGCGGCCCAGATGGGTGCCGATGTCCACCATTGCTTGTGCCAGCGCGATAGAATCGTCCAGCGTCTTCATAAACGCGCCGCTGCCGGTTTTGACATCCAACACGATCGCGTCAGCGCCTGCAGCAATTTTTTTGCTCATGACGGAGCTGGCGATCAGTGGAATGGATTCCACGGTTGCCGTAACGTCACGCAGCGCGTACAGCTTTTTGTCTGCAGGCGTGATGTTGCCTGATTGACCTATGACCGCTGCGCCGATTTCTCCGACCTGGTCAAAGAACCGCTCGCGGTCCATCTCCACGGAGAAACCACGGATCGACTCCAGCTTGTCGAGCGTACCACCGGTATGCCCGAGCCCACGGCCGGACATTTTAGCTACAGGAACTCCTGCTGATGCCACTAAGGGTGCCAACACAACCGTCGTCTTATCGCCTACACCGCCAGTAGAATGCTTGTCTACTTTGATTCCAGCAATTGGGCTCAGATCCACCTGGTCGCCGGACATGGCCATTTCCAGTGTCAGATCGCCAGTTTCCCGGGCATTCATCCCTTGAAAATAAACAGCCATCGCCCAAGCCGAAAGCTGATAATCCGGAATTTCACCCTTGCTGTAGCCCTGGATCAAAAATGCTATTTCTTCACGGCTCAACTCTCCGCCATCTCTTTTTTTCTGGATAATATCGACTGCTCTCATCTTATGCCTGTACTTCGCGCACAAACGCGCGCACAAGACCGATGAATTTCGGCTTGGTTAGATTCGCTACTTTTACGACCTGCTCATGGGTCAGCGGCTCAAGCTCATCACCAATAGCCATATCAGTAATACAAGTAATGCCAAGTACACGCAGCTTGCTATGACTCGCTACAATAACCTCTGGAACTGTGGACATACCCACTGCATCCCCACCAAGGTAGGCAAGCATCTTGAGTTCGGCTGGTGTCTCGTAAGTCGGGCCGCTAATCCCAGCATATACACCTTCCTGCAGGACAAGTGTTTCACCGTCAGTGCCTTTGACTTCACTAGACAACTTCTTCGCTAGAGCAATATATTCAGGATCGTAAGCACGAGACATATCCGGGAAACGCACACCCAGCTCGGAATCGTTCGGGCCGATCAATGGATTGTCACCCGTCATATTCAGGTGGTCGGTAATCAGCATCAAGTCACCGGCTTTAAATGCTCTATTCATACCGCCGCCCGCATTCGTAATTACAAGGGTGCTCACTCCAAGCTTAGCCATTACATAGACTGGCAGTACAACCTTGCGCATAGCATAACCTTCATAGAAATGAAAACGGCCCTGCATGATGATAACATCCTTGCCTTCCAGCTTGCCAATGACGAACCGACCCGCATGGCCTTCGACTGTTGAGCGTGGAAAGTGCGGAATTTCTTCGTAAGGCAGATATACCGCATCATCAATTTGATCGCCCAAATCACCAAGACCAGAGCCGAGGATCAGACCGATGCTAGGGGAATAAGCACCTAATTTAGATTGTATATAATCAGCGGCTTCCTTTACTTGCACACCGTATGCAACTGTTGGGGTATTTACTTGTGTCATATGTTAATCCTCCTGAAATATGAATTGTGTATTTGGTGTAATTGTATGTGTATTTAGAACCTACATCTTCGGAATAAAAGCCAGTACAAGCTTCAGGAAACGCTCGCGCACCCGTTCAGCAGTCTCCATAACCTCTGCATGATTGAGCGGCTGATCCAAAATTCCGGCAGCCATATTGGTGATGCAGGAAATGCCCAGCACTTCTATACCCGCATGGCGGGCCACGATGGTTTCCGATACGGTAGACATGCCCACTGCATCAGCGCCCTGACGGCGCACCATCACGATTTCGGCCGGAGTTTCGTAGTTAGGACCCAGCAGGCCAGCATAGACGCCTTCCTTGAACTCGAAGTTCTGCTCAGCAGCTGTTTCTTTCGCTACCTCAATCAGGCGGCGGCTATATGCTGAAGACATATCTGGGAAGCGCACACCCAATGCAGGATCATTAGGTCCTGTTAACGGGTTGCGTCCAGTCAAGTTAAGGTGATCCGTAATCAGCATCAGATCACCAGGGGTGTAATCCAAATTCACACCACCGGCAGCATTGGTAACCAACAAACTGGTTACGCCTAGCTCCTTCATCACACGTACTGGAAACGCCGTTGTCTCCGGTCCGTACCCTTCATACATGTGGAAGCGGCCCTTCATCATCACTACGCGTCGACCTTCGATCAACCCGATCAGCAGCTCGCCTTCGTGTCCTTCTACAGTGGATACAGGGAAATGTGGAATTTCATGATAGGGAATGCTGATCTCGTCCGTGATCAGGTCAGCCAGCACACCGAGACCGGAGCCTAAGATCAGGCCGATCTCCGGAGCTACCGGACTTTTGTCTTTAATATATTGGGCTGCTTCCTGAATTTCACTTTGGTTTACTACATTCATTATTGATGTGCCTCCTCGAAGTTTAAAAGTATGGTGGGCGATCTGCTTATTGTAATTCTGCTAAAAAGCTTACTCCGTACTGTGGTGCCTTCGCTCCAAAGTTATCAGCGATCGTCGCCGCTACATCCGAGAAGGTCTGGCGAATACCCAGACTGCCTGGAGTCGTAAATCTTGGGCTGTAAATCAGCAGTGGTACAAATTCACGTGTATGATCTGTTCCGCTGTGAATTGGATCGTTCCCATGGTCTGCGGAGAGGATTAACAGATCATCCTCATCTAAGCTCGCGAGAATCTCCGGAAGTGCCTGATCAAATACCTCCAGCGCATGGCCATATCCTTCCGGATCGCGGCGATGTCCATACAAGGAATCAAAATCGACCAAATTTGTGAACAGCAATCCATTAAAAGGCTTACGCAGCTCTGCAATTGTAATCTCGATTCCATGCTCGTTGCTCTTAGTCGGGTAGGTTGCCGTAACCCCTTCGCCCGTAAAAATATCGTTGATTTTGCCTACTGCAATCACATCTTTACCGATATCCTCGAGCGCGTTCATAATCGTTGGTTGCGGTGGCTTCACCGCATAATCATGGCGGTTCGAGGTGCGTACGAAATGTCCTGGTTCACCAACATAGGGGCGGGCTATGACCCGGCCTACAGAGAACTCAGGGGCCATTGTCAGCTCACGAGCGATTGCACAAGCTCTGTACAACTCATCCAGTGGAATAATGTCCTCATGTGCCGCAAGCTGGAACACGCTGTCTGCAGAAGTGTAAACAATCCATGCTCCAGTCTTCATCTGCTCTTCACCATACTCCACCAGAATTTCTGTGCCCGAGGCTGGTTTATTGCCGATTACTTTGCGTCCAGTTGCTGCTTCGAACTTCTCAATCAAGGCTGCAGGCAATCCGTCAGGATATGTATTAAAGGGAACCTCAATCTTCAGCCCCATCAGCTCCCAATGACCTGTCATCGTGTCTTTGCCAACCGAAACTTCCTGCATCTTGCCATAATAAGCCGTCGGGGAAGTCACTGGCTCAAGCGGCAACAATGGAGCAATATTTGCAAGTCCAAGCTGTTGCAGATTAGGCAGCTTTAACCCAGGAACTCGTTCTAATATATGACCTAGCGTATGGGAACCCAGATCACCGAAATCCGCAGCGTCTGGCGCTTCACCGATACCTACACTATCAAGAACAATAAAACCTATCCGTTTAAAAGATGACATTGTCGTCTTCACTCCTTCGTTATCTCCAACATTTGATTCATCATTTCAATAGAAAGAAACGGCTGTACCGTGTTCTGGAGAGACGTTGCTTCCAAAACTAGCGATATTCTGTACCGCGGTTAGGTATCCGTTTCGAGCCAACTAGATAACCTGCGGGCATCCCGCAGACTATTTCTTACAGTATGATTCCAGCATAACAATCTTACTCATTTATCGCGCCCTAGGATGATGCGTTTCGAAGACTTCCTTCATATTTTTACGAGCGATTCCGCTATAGATCTGGGTAGTTGAAATATCAGCATGACCCAGCATTTGTTGCACAGAACGCAGATCAGCACCACCTTCAAGCAGATGAGCTGCAAAGGAATGCCGCAGAGTATGCGGTGTGATATCCTGTTCGATATGGGCTTCCCGCGCGTATTTCTTAATAATCTTCCAGAACCCCTGCCGGGTTAAACGCCCGCCCAGACTGTTGAGAAACAGAGCCGGCTCAGTCTTGCACTTCCGCAGCAACATGTCCCGCTTACCAACAGTATAAACTTCTACACTCTGTGCAGCCATAGCACCAATCGGTACAACCCTCTCCTTGCCGGAAGTACCCGTACAACGAGCATATTTCATATCCGTGTGCACATCATCTACATTCAGCGAAATTAACTCAGATACCCGAATACCTGTAGCATACAGCAACTCCAGCATCGCTTTGTCACGCATTCCATGGGAAGTGGTCTCATCAGGGGCTGCTAGCAGTTGCTCGATTTCCAGAACAGTAAGTATCATAGGTGGCTTCTTATCCGGCTTAATCGATTCCATATCCAAGGTCGGGTCCTGTCCAATTATACGTTCTTTCAATAAATAGTGAAAAAAAGCGCGGAGTGACACCGTGTTCCGGTTAAGTGTTGCGGTTGCGCGCCCGGCACCACGCAGTTCACCGAGATATAACATAATATGAGATCTTCTTATCTCATCCGGTAGTGTCGCGCCCCGCCCTTCGGCAAACTCCAGAAACTGCGATACATCCCGTCCGTAGGATTCCAATGTATTCAAGGATAAACCTTTATCCTCGGACAAATAAAGCAGAAAGGGCTGCAAGTGTGACTTCATCAATTCACGCTCCTGTCTAACGCAGCTACTCTTTGTGAGATAGTAATCACAAGAAACTCACCCTAGCTTCATTCGACAGGGTTCTATCTTTTTCCTGCTTCTAAGCAGTATTTCACTCCCCATACCAGTAGTAGAAGCGGAGTCGCTGTCTTGTGTTAAGACCATCGTCGCTGCGTGTGACGGGCTCACCATCATGAAACGCCCGTACTGCTGAGCCCTCCGGAATACCATAATCTTCGATCGGACTAACCCATTCCCCGAGCAGACTCAGCGCATAATACAGCAGATAACTCAGAGCAACAAACATGATCATCATATAAAGCCGACGTACCGTTTTAGGCAAAGAGACAATCATAAGGACTCCTCCTAAAAAGTTTTATGGAGCTTATACTCCACTTGAGTTACTTCGCAATAAAACTTACTTCGTAAGCATAAACTTTAAGTTTTGATAGCATAAGCTTCTTCATGAATACACTTCGCAAAACTTACTTCGTAAGCATACGCTTAAGTTTTATGGAGCTTATACTCGTCCTACACCATATGCGCCAGCAATGGGGGTTATGTATGATCACAGCAGACTAATCATTTAAAAAGCCCCCTCCGGCAAAATAACCGGGGAGAGCTTATCACAGTAAATTCTTATCTATAAGATTACTCAGGACGAATCCCGTCCGTATTATTCTTATCTTTGTCCTTATCCTTACAACGATGACAGATTCCATGAAAATCCAGTCTATGGTCAAGCACTGTGAAATTATATTCCTTATCGAGCCGTTCTTCGAGCGGCCCCAGCCAGTCTTCACGAATCTCATCCATAGTACCACACTGTACACAGATCAAATGATGATGATGATGCTTCGCCGTATCTGTTCGCAGGTCATATCGGGCAACTCCGTCACCAAAGTTAATCTTCTCCACGACATGCAGCTCACTAAGCAATTCCAGGGTACGATATACGGTAGCGAGACCAATCTCAGGTGCTTTCTCTTTCACGAGCATGAATACGTCTTCAGCACTTAGATGATCCTCTTCGTTCTCCAGCAGCACTCTTAAGGTAGCTTCCCGTTGGGGGGTAAGCTTGTATCCTTGGGATTGTAACTGTTGCTTTATCTTGTCTATCCGGGCTTCCATTGTCTGCCTCCCCCTTGGATAATTACCGCACCGGGCTTCAAACCGCTTCTTCCATTATAGGGCGTGTCGCTTTGAGAAGTCAAACGCTTTTACAACCCGGTTAAGATATATATAACAAAACTTTTATAGAAAAATATTCCTATTACTGACAGTATATCTGGAGCATTTAAGAAATGAGGAATTAAACTTTATTATAATCAAAGGCGATGTGATCCGGTATCTCCTAACGTTCTGAAAGGATTTTCCCCAAATGAAATTAAAGAAAAATGAAGCTATGATGTATCTAATTCTGAAATATATTGAACAAGAAGAGGAACCTGAATTCCGAATAATAGACGTTGAAAAGAAAGATTTCCATGTGCTTAGAACAGATTTACGAGGCAGGATTGGCAACAAATATTACTTTCAGTCGAGGCAGCTTACTAAAGCAGATTTTGAAAGCAGCGTTGAATAAAGTTAGCTTATTTTCCGACATACTCATGTCACAGCTAATAATAAAAAAGAATGCTACCAAAAAAGTGAAAATTCACTTTGGTAACATTCCAAATCCCGAATAATTTTATTGTACTTAAAAGCCTTTAATTCCAGTGTTCACGACCCTATAACTACCAACATAGGCGTCACCCAGCGCATCATGGACGGGGTTACCCAGGTCTCGAAGCAGGATACTCCCAGAATCAGCAGCGCCATTAGGAAGGACAGTAAGGTATACATGGCAAATGGACGAGTCACCGTCGTCCGGCGTTGGCCCAGCACACGGCTGCGAATCATTAGTAATGAAAAAGCTATAGCCGCCGCGCTGCACACAAGTAGCACCGGGATCAGTATTAGATTATGCGGGGCGACCGAGACAAGCGCGAACAGCAACCCATGCCACGAATATTGGCTGACCAGACAACCAACCGTAAAGCCGATCAATACACCTTTGAGAAAATCAAGAATTAAGATGCCCGGCAGGCCAATCACCGATAATCCAAGAATCCAGATCAGCCCAATCCATTTCAGGTTTAGTGCAGCGATGCTCCAGTAGGATTCCGGTGCTGCTGGCAGCCCCTGCTGATCAACGGTCGCGAAGAAGTTTCCCAAGTAATCCCCAAGCTCCTGCTGCTGATCCATAGTCAGCGCACTGACGATAAGCGCCCCGAAGACAACCCCTACCAGAAATAATACAGCAACAAAAATATATAGAGGCGTCTGTTCCTTTATCATCTGTCGGAAATTACGCATCAGGACGTTCTCCTTTCTGGCTCACATGTTACACCATATGAGGAAACGTCCCAATCTATGACTTGTCCTTAACTTAGACACAAGCGGTTACTTTCGATGCTGGACAACTTTGCCGTAAGTTCCTCCACCGCCTGCGGATAGCGCAAGTGTCCCGGAGCGGGCAGCAACGATCTGTGAAGCCAAATCAGCGCCAGCCACCACCGCGATTTCGTCTTCACCCGCCCCATGCAAAATGTTCATCTCTGTGCCAAAAGCCTGCAATAGCTTGTTCAGCTTAGCCTTACCCAACCCTGGAATGAATTCTAGGGGTACCTGGTAATGGTAAGGCGGACGAAACGCGGGCACAGCTGGGAACTCCCGGTCAGCAATATCCATAATCCGGTCAAATACACCTTTCACCAGCTTGAGGCTTCCACAATAGGGGCAGCGCTCGGAGGTGGCATAAGCTTCGTCAATAATGCTGCCACAACCCCCACAGTAGGTTCGGTGATATTTACCTAGGCGGGGATTCAGTCCAAAGTTGGCACTAACCCGCCGTCCCTCTTTACGTTCAAGGGCTAAGCACAGCTCGGCAAAAGAAGGACGGGCCAGCTCCATAACATTGTATTCACGGCCGATTTTGCCTAGAGAATGAGCATCTGAATTCGTCAGGAAGGTATACCTGTCTAGCTCGGAAAGATAGCCTGCCATCTCCGAATCTGCACTTAGACCCAGCTCCACAGCCGCAATCCGGTCGAGATCAAAAATGTCAGCCATCACTTCCGCTGCACAGCCGTACAATCCTTTGTGAGGTGTGAAAATATGTGCGGGAATCAAAATCCCGCCCCGCCCATAGATTTCATCCTGCAGTTCTCTGGCTGGAACATACAGACGCTGGGAGCTGAGGTTCACATTCCGCATATGACGGCTCATCCAATTGCTGAATTCAGTCATGGTCTCCACGTCCGGCATAAAGGCGAGCACATGACATTCCTTTCGTCCTGGCTCACGGATTTCAATTTCCGCTCCCAGCACGATCGTCGTCCCTCGGTAAGCAATCCCTCCGCCTTCGGCAACTGCCATTTCTCCGGATTCGAGCGATTCCCGGATATCACGCAAGACACCAGGTGCATGGCTATCTATGATGCCAATAAGTTCAATCCCTTTACGCTCCGCCGCTTCTTTAGCAATATTGGCGAAGGTTAGCTCGCGGCTGCCACTGATCTTGACTGGTTGCCCCTCCGAGGTTCGGCCAATATGAACATGCAGGTCACAGTAGCAGCTCTTCAGCTCCGCTTCTAGTGCCATTGTCCGGTTAACGTATACAGATGCCAGGCATATACCGCCATTATTGTCTTCGCGTCGGCGATACGCCCGTCCGCTATATATTGGTAGGCCTCCTCAAGTGTAAGCTCTGATACCTCCAGAAACTCATCCTCATCCAGCGACATATCCCCTGTTTGCGCATTTTCCGTTACATACATATGAATGATCTCATCGGCAAAGCCGGGAGAAGTGTAGAACGATTTCAGGTGATGCATATCACCGCTATGAAAACCTGTCTCCTCCTGAAGCTCCCGATAGGCTGCTGCAAGTGGATCTTCACCCTTATCGAGCTTGCCTGCCGGAATCTCCACCTCGGTACGGTGCATTGGCTGCCGGTACTGCTCTACGACCAGCATTTTATTCTGATTCAGCGCGAGCACTGCCACAGCACCAGGATGCTTAATCACCTCGCGGGTTGCGGTATTGCCGTCAGGCATTCTTACGGTGTCCACCTGCAAGGTAATAATATTACCTTCAAAAATCGGCTGTGTGGAAATCGTCTCTTCGTCCAGCTTGGGGTTGCTGATCACTTCATAATTTTTCATCGTTTTCTGGTCTCCTTTATCTCTGTTCTGCATAGGGTGTATTATAGCAAATTCACCGTGAAAGAAGGAATCGGATATGAAAGATGTCCTCCGCCGTACAAGCTCATCCGCTGTAACCATAGTTGGAAAACCGGAGCAAATAAAAGCTATCCTAGCCGGATGGATACAGCAATATGGACGCGATATGCCCCTGTCCTACATTTTATCTCTGCATGCAGACAACCGGGGCACATCCACTAAAGTAGGATAATAAAACTATACTTTGAACTCATTCATATCTGTTGGTATAACATAAGGAGCTGTCCCTTAGGTTGTTAACCTGGGGACAGCTCCTTCATTTGATTAGTGTACATCAGCTGCTCTAGTCTTAAGCTTTAACACTTTCTTTAACGATAGCAACGACTAGTTTGGCAACTTTTATAATATCTTCAGCCTTAATACGTTCCTTTGTGGTGTGAATATGCTCATAACCAACTGATAGGTTAACGGTAGGAACCTTAAGGCCATTGAACACGTTCGCGTCACTGCCACCACCGGATGCAAACAGCCGAGGCTGTAAGCCAATGGAGGATATTGCACGATCAGCAAGCTGAACAACCGGATCATGTTCATTAAAGCTGAAGGCAGGGTAAATAATTTCGCTGCGGAATTCACACTCTGCACCGTATTCCCGAACTGTCGTTTCCAGCGCTTCACGCATGGAAGCTATCTGCAGGTCAACCTTCTCCTGTACAATACTGCGAGCTTCTGCATCCAGCTGTACATGATCACAGACTACATTCGTAGGTCCGCCGCCAGCGAATTTGCCAATATTGGCTGTTGTCTCGCTGTCAATACGTCCAAGCTTCATTGCCGAAATCGCTTTACTGGCTACTTGAATAGCACTAATCCCATCCTCTGGATTGACGCCAGCATGAGCAGACTTCCCAAAGATCTGCATAGTTACTCTAGCTTGTGTCGGGGCAGCAACGGCGATAGCTCCAACTTCACCATTGGAGTCCAGTGCAAAACCAAAGTCTGCATCCAAATACTTTGGATCCATCGCACGTGCGCCTAACAGCCCGGATTCTTCACCTGCTGTGATCACAAACTGTATTTGTCCGTGCGGAATACTCTGCTCCTGAATGACCCGGATGGCTTCAAATAGCGCAGCCAAGCCGGCCTTGTCATCTGCTCCAAGAATGGTAGTGCCATCACTTGTAATCCAACCATCTTCTCCAAGTGTTGGCTTAATTCCTTTACCGGGAACAACAGTATCCATATGACAGGTGAACAGCAGCTTGGGACCAGCCCCACCATGCTCTGCTGCCCAGGTCACGAACAGGTTTCCTGCTCCATGCCCGGTTCTTTCCTGGGAATCATCCTCGATGACTTCCAATCCCAAGGCGTTAAATTTACTCTTCAGAACATCAGCAATTCCCCGTTCATTTCCTGTCTCACTATCTACACGTACAAGCTCCATAAACTCCTGGATCAATCGATCTTGTGCTATCACTAGACTTCCCTCTCTTTCACGGATACGGTACAATGGTTGTACTACGTCAACAAATCTGTATGCTTATAACTTAAACTAATACTAAAGGAGTCACTCATGCAACGTCAAAAAAAATGGTTCCGTGTTGTTATTTACGTCATGCTGTTAGCTATGATCGCATCTACCGTATTATTTATGATTGAGCCTTTTCTTGCAGGATAATTACTGCCTAGGCTTTCGTTAATAATAGCGGCCAGGGACTCCCTGGCCGCTATTAGCCTGCTTATTGATCAGCTTGAACCGAGCTGCTGAAGGCGCTATGCTTATCATACGGAAAATGCTTCAGGAAGTGAGGAACCAGTTCCTTCGCTACCTCCTCCAGCTCAAACATCCGACCTGCGCATTCCTCCAGTGAAGTTACCCCATACTCCGTTATACCGCAGGGGATAATTCCTTGGAAGCCTTTCTCAGCGATGCCCTCCGAGACATTAAACGCAAAACCGTGGCTAGTGATAAATCCTCTACGGAGCTTACTCTTGTTGAATTTGACACCAATGGCACAAATCTTCTTGTCGCCTACCCACACGCCCGTATATTCAGGCTTGCGGTCTCCAACAATTCCATAGGAAGCCAAATAATCAATAATTACAGCCTCTAAGCTGCGCAAGTACTCGTGAAGATCTACCTTGCCTTCCTCTCCAAGTTTAAGCAGTGGATATCCAACCAGCTGACCCGGACCATGGTATGTAATATCTCCACCCCGGTCGATTTCAAACAACGCAATTCCTTTTTCCTGAAGCTGTTCGCCATTCAGGAGAAGATGTTCTGGATGATTCTGGGAGCCAATCGTATAGGTCGGGGGATGCTGCAAAAGAATAAGCCGTTCTGGCTGCTCGCCAGCATCTATGGCCTGGACGGACTCTTTTTGCAGCTCCCAGGCCGCACCATATTCCATTAGCGGTATATATAATATTTCCAGTTCACGTGCATCTGTATTATTCATACCGTCAGGTCCCCTTTTCACGTGAAGCTGTTTCTTCTTAATAAAGTTTGGTATCAGGTGTATATCCTTCAACATTATCCTTCACGCGCTGCAGAAAACGGCCGCAAATTACCCCATCCAGAATCCGGTGATCCAGCGATAAACAAATATTGGCCATGGAACGCACTGCAATCATATCGTTAATTACAACAGGTCTCTTCACAATCGATTCGAACGTCACTATTGCTGCCTGCGGATAGTTAATGATTGGATAAGAAAGAATCGAACCGAAAGAACCTGTATTATTAACTGTAAAGGTTCCGCCCTGCATATCCTCAAGCCGCAGCTTGCCTTCACGGGTCTTCAGCGCCAATTCATCAATCTCACGAGCCAAGCCAGCAATATTCTTCTGATCGGCTTTTTTGATCACTGGCGTCATTACTGAATCCTCTGTACCTACAGCTAGCGAAATATTGATATCACGCTTAACGATAATTTTGTCTACGGCCCAAACAGAGTTCATGATCGGGTAATCCTTAATAGCGCTCACGACTGCCTTCATCAGAAAGGACAGATAGGTCAAATTAATGCCTTCCTTGCGTTTAAAATCATCTTTGAGCCTATTCCGCAGCATCACGAGATTGGTAACGTCTACCTCAATCATGGTCCAGGCATGTGGAATCTCCGATACACTTTGACGCATTCTGGTGGCGATTGTATTTCGGATGGGGGTTACATCGATCAAGAATTCCGAACTGCTGCCCCGTCCACCCTCTACTTCAATCGTAGGAATACGTGGTGATTCGCTTAAGTGCAGACCGGAGTGACGATCCGGCTGTAGAGCTTGATTTGCTTCCTCAGTAGTGACTTGATGTGTCGGTGGTGTCGCTATTGCAGCTGTTGGTGCTGTTGCGACAGAGGTTCCACCGCCTTCAATAAAGGACAGTACATCTTTGCGTGTAATACGACCTCCCATACCGGTTCCTGATACGGCCGTTAAATTAACACCGTGCTCCGCAGCGAGGGTCTGCACTGCTGGAGAGTAACGTGCCCGCATCGACGAATCACCCGTAGGGGTCGCATTTTGTCCAGACACCATTGAAGGAGCCTGCACAGCAGCATTGCTTGTACCTTGGGTAGCTTTTGGAGCGGCTACAGAAACAGCAATACGGCAGATAACTTCCCCTACATTAACAGTCTGGCCTTCCTCCGCTAACCATTCGCCCATAATTCCTTCTATAGTGGAGGGTAGCTCAGCATTTACTTTATCTGTAATAAGCTCACATAGTGGCTCGTATTCCTCTACCCGGTCACCCGGCTTCTTCAGCCATTTGCCGATCGTTGCTGATACCAATGATTCCGCCAACTGCGGCATAATCACATCGGTCAACGTTTGGTTGTCTGACATTTTTTCAACTCCCTAAAGTTTTATGGAGCATCGCTTTTCTGATTTCGCATGATCCACTTAAATTTAATATTGCGCTAACCGCAGCATTTCTGCCTTAACCTTGTCCTTGCTCAACATGAAGAACTTCTCCATCGGCGGACTGATTGGCATAGCCGGCACGTCTGGACCACAAAGGCGGAATATCGGTGCGTCAAGCTCGAACAGGCAATGTTCAGCGATAATAGCGGCCACTTCGCCGCCAATTCCTCCGGTCTTATTATCCTCATGGACAATCAGCACCTTCCCAGTCTGGCGGGCTGCAGCAATAATCGCTTCGCGGTCCAACGGTTGAAGTGTGCGCAGATCCAGAATATG
Source organism: Paenibacillus sp. 19GGS1-52 (assembly GCF_022369515.1). Classification (NCBI taxonomy): domain Bacteria; kingdom Bacillati; phylum Bacillota; class Bacilli; order Caryophanales; family Paenibacillaceae; genus Paenibacillus; species Paenibacillus sp. 19GGS1-52. Next base: position 2,281,866 of record NZ_CP059724.1, on the reverse strand, counting down.
CGCGGTAATGCCTTCCTCACGTTCCAACTCTTCCGCAGCCTGCATGGCAAAATGCAGTGGCAGACTATAGCCGATTACTGTAATATCGCTTCCCTCGCGCAGCAGATTCGCTTCTCCAATCGGGACCGTATAATCGCCTTCCGGTACTTCTCCTTTGATCAGCTTGTAGCATTTCTTGTTCTCGAAGAACATGACAGGATCAGGATCACGCACAGCGGACTTTAGAAGTCCTTTGGCATCATAAGCCGAATAAGGTGCCACAATCTTCAGCCCTGGTGTGCCAAAAAAGATTGATTCCGGGCACTGCGAATGATATAATCCGCCAAAAATCCCCCCACCAATCGGGGCACGAATCACAATCGGACAGTTCCAGTCATTGTTGGAACGATAGCGAATTTTAGCCGCCTCGCTAATAATTTGATTCGTCGCTGGCAGCATGAAGTCGGAATATTGCATTTCAGCAATTGGCTTCATGCCATACATAGCAGCCCCTATAGCTACACCGACAATAGCCGATTCCGCCAGTGGTGTATCCAATACACGTGCTTCTCCGAACTGATCCTGCAGACCTTTCGTTGTGGTAAATACGCCGCCCTTAAGGCCAACATCTTCACCTAGCACAAATACGGACTCATCGCGCTCCATCTCTTCTTTCATCGCCAGCCGGATCGCATCGATATATTCCATTATAGCCATGAGTTATACCCCTCCTTCGTACACATGCAGCAGCGTATCTTCCGGTTTAGGGAACGGTGCATTGTCGGCGTATTCGATAGCTTCTTTCAGCTCCAGATTGCACTCGGCAATCATGTCGCGTTCCTGCTCGTCACTCCATAAACCCAGTGCGATCAAGTAATTGCGGAATCCGGCCACACCGTCTTTCTTCCAGTTCTCGTCCACTTCTTCTTTGGTCCGGTAAGCCAGATCATTATCAGAGGTAGAGTGTGGAGACAGACGATACATCATGGCTTCAACCAGCGTAGGACCTTCACCTGCGATAGCTCTTTCCCGTGCTTCCTTAACTACACGATACACCTCTAGCGGATCATTGCCGTCTACACGCACACCTGGAAATCCATAGCCCAACGCTCGGTCGCTGATCTTGCCGCCAAGCTGTTTATGAGCAGGTATCGAGATGGCATATTGGTTATTCTCACAAAAAATAATGACGGGGAGCTTATTTACTCCGGCAAAATTACACGCTTCATGAAAATCCCCCTGATTGCTGGAGCCTTCTCCGAACGTGACAAAGGAGACAAATTTCTTCTTCTGCATCTTGGCCGCGAGCGCAAAACCAACCGCATGCGGCACCTGCGTAGTTACTGGGCTTGAGCCCGTCACGATACGCAGTCGCTTACTTCCAAAGTGGCCTGGCATCTGCCGTCCGCCACTGTTCGGGTCCTCGGCTTTGGCAAAAACAGATAACATCAGTTCTCGCGTGGTCATTCCTACTGTAAGCACAAATGCATAATCACGATAATAAGGTAAAAAATAATCACTTTGCCGATCCAGCGCAAAGGCAGCAGCCACTTGTCCAGCCTCCTGACCAATCCCGGAGACATGGAAGTTGATCTTGCCAGCACGTTGAAGCAGTAGGCTGCGCTCGTCGTATTTGCGCGCGAGCAGCATATATCTGTACATATCGATGACCTGGCCGTCGCTGAGTCCAAGTTGCTTATGTCGGTTAACGGTTTCTACAGTACCTTGAGATTCCATACAAGAGGTACCTCCTAAAATTTTAGTGAAGTTCAACCATACCCTGATCTTATAACCAGGTACTAAAACTTGGCTTAGGCTTATTATAATCCCTTTGCACCTAAAAAGAAAAGATAAGAAAATCCTAGAACCCGATAGCACGCCCGTCCACAGCTAACATCGCTTCGCCGATAATTTCCGAAAGCGTCGGGTGAGCATGGATCGTCTCGCCGATCTCCCAAGGTGTTGCATCCAGCACCTGTGCCAATGCTGCTTCCCCAATCAGATCAGTAACATGCGGGCCAATCATCTGCACACCGAGAATATCACCACTAGTGCGATCAGCGACAACTTTGACAAATCCGTCTTTCTGACCGTATACAATCGCTTTTCCGATCGCTGAGAACGGGAATTTCCCAGTCACAATATCATGGCCCAGCGTCTTCGCTTCCTTCTCCGTATAACCGACACTTGCCACTTCAGGCCGTGTGTAGACACAGCGGGGAACAAGATGTGCATGATAAGGATGTTGCTTCTCGCCGGACAAATGATTGACTGCCATAATTCCTTCATGGCTGGCGACATGCGCCAGCTGAAGTCCACCGATACAATCACCAATAGCATAAATATGCGGTTCATTAGTCTGCATATTGGAATTCACAGATATAACACCTTTATCATAATGAATGTCTGTGTTCTCCAGTCCAATATTTTCAATATTGGCTACTCTACCTACTGACACAAGCAGCTTCTCAGCGGATAACCTTTGGCTCTGCTCTCCTTTGCGGGCTTCAATTGTAATGCCGGCGTCAGTCACTTTACAGCTACCCGCGTCAACCATTGTACCCGTCAATATCTTGACGCCACGCTTCTTCAATAATCGCTGCAGCTCACGAGCTACCTCTTCATCCTCCTGCGGCAGCAATTGTCCTGCGACTTCGACCACCGTCACCTCAACGCCGAAATCGACCAGCATCGAGGCCCATTCTACGCCAATGACTCCGCCACCCACAATAATAATGGAAGACGGCAGTTCTTCCATCTGCAACGCTTCTTCACTGTATAGGATGAACCTTCCATTCGGTTCCAGCCCTGGCAGAATACGCGGACGTGAGCCAGTGGCAATAATAAGATTTCCAGACACTACCGTCTCCATTTCTCCATCTTCCAGTTCAACCGCCACAGCTCCGCTGCGCGGGGAGAAGATAGAAGGACCGATGACGCGCCCCTTGCCCTTTAAGACTTGAATTTTATTTTTGCGCATCAAATATTGTACACCTTGATGAAGCTGCTCCACCACGGATTCCTTACGACGTTGTACCTTCGGGAATACCAGTTGTACACCTGAAGTTTCGATGCCATAGCTCTCGCTCTCATTTATTTCAGCATATACCTCTGCACTGCGCAGCAGCGATTTACTTGGAATACAGCCTCGGTGCAGGCAGGTGCCCCCCAGTTTGTCCATTTCGATAACAACAACGGACTTCCCAAGCTGAGCCGCACGAATCGCCGCCACATAACCTCCGGTTCCTCCGCCAAGTATGGCCACGTCACATGTAATTGTCATGATATATCCTCCAGTCATACACTTAAGTTCTCTTTAACCTAATATATTGTACTCTCTTTTAATAGGATTACAAATCCTTTCAAATAGACTTTTCCCTGTTGAAGCGTTATCATAATGAGGAATCCAATGGGCTAAGAAGGGTAGGAGATACTTATGAAACTGCTGATTTCACGCTTCATTGCCATCCTTATTCTTGTCATTCCCGGCTTGTTTGCCATGAAGGGCTTTATTATGATGAAAGACGATATTTTCAACTATATATCCATGCATGGTGATGATAGTGTAACCCCTGCTTTTGCATGGCTTCATTTTGGGGGCGGACTTCTGATCTTTGCAGCTGGAATGACCTTCCTGGGTGGCTGGATTCTAGCCCGCGACCGCAAACGCAATTATGTCGGCCCACGTTTCAAGGAGAAACAGCAGGTTAAACAGGCTACACCGCCGGAAGCTGGTTCTTAAGCAACTTCTTTTCTTACTATTACTAGTATAGGCGAGATATCCTTAGTGACGCACCTGCGTGCTATAGGATTTCTCGCCTTATTTATTGTAATCCACGTGTATCTGCATTTCACTTTGTCTTAGGCTTCAACCTCGGCGGTCACTCTACGCTTACCCTGCACCAAATCGCTATAGAGTCCTCCTTGACGCAGCAGTTCTTCATGATTGCCTTGCTGCAGCAAACGGCCGCCTTCAAGTACCAGAATCCGGTCAGCGGCACGAATCGTGTTCAGTCGGTGTGCGATCACGAAGCTGGTACGCCCCTTCATCAACGCCTGCAGCCCTTCCTGAATCTTGATCTCGGTCACCGTGTCAATGCTGCTCGTCGCTTCATCGAGCACCAGCATGGAAGGATTGGCGAGAATGGCCCGTGCAATGGCCAGCAGTTGCTTCTGTCCTTGGCTAATCCCACTGCCATCTGCTGAGAGCATTCGCTCGTAACCATCCGGCATCCGCATAATAAAAGAATGAGCATTAGCCAGTTTAGCAGCCTGTTCAACCTCCGCATCGGAGGCGTCCAGCCTGCCGTAGCGGATATTATCGCGAATGCTTCCCTTGAACAGGAATAAATCCTGCAGGACAAAGGCCATCTTGCTCCGCAAACTCTCACGTCGGATCGAGGTAAGTTCCTTCCCGTCCAGCGTTATGCTGCCCTCGTTCGGATCATAGAACCGGGATAATAACCCGATCAGCGTTGTTTTGCCTGCACCGGTTGGCCCGACCAAAGCGATCATCTCACCTGGCTTTGCTTCAAAGCTAATATCCTGTAGTGTATTTGCGCCTCCATCGTACGAAAAGGATACTCCGGCAAAGCGCACTGCACCTTCCACTTTATCCAGCGAGATCGCTGCGCCCTCATCCTTCGCCTCAGTCTCCTCATCCAGCACTTCGAAGACCCGCTCCGCTCCGGCAATCGCCGACAAGAGCGTGTTCCACTGGTTCGCCAGATCATTCAGCGGCCGAGTGAACTGGCGTGTATATTCCACAAACACTATAATTACTCCGACTGTGATGGACCCGTTGATCGCCAGCAGACCACCAACTCCGGCAACAATGGCAAAGCTTAGATTGTTCAGTCCATTCATCAGCTTGGGAATGAAGCCGGAGATCGCCTGTGCCCAATACCCTGACAGCATGATCCGTGTGTTGCGTTCACGAAAACCGTTGATAACCCGTTCTTCCTGTGAAAAAGCCTTAATAATGCGCTGTCCGGATAACGTTTCCTCAATATAACCATTCAGTTCACCCATGTTACGTTGTCTTTCCTTAAATAGTGGACCGGTTCGCCGTGTGATCCAGCGCATCCCTATCGCCATCAAAGGCACAACAATAAACGTTAGCAGCGTTAGGAGGGGGCTGAGCCACAGCATTACCCCCACAGTGCCAAGCAGTGTCAAAATACTGGAGAAAATCTGAATCGCCGAGCTGTTAAGCGTTGAGCTGACATTTTCAATATCATTGGTCAATCGGCTCATGATCTCTCCTTGCTGTCTCTTGTTAAAGAACGAAATTGGCAGCCTATGTAGATAACTGAATAGATCAGTACGCATCCGGAATATCGTTTCCTGGGCAATTTCGATCATCCAAATATTTTGCAGCCAGGAGGTCAAAGAGTAGAATATATATACAAGTGCTAGGCTGATCAGAAAAATACCCCAAGACTGTCCACCTGTACCCTCCAGATAAACATCGACCGCTTTACCAATCATATAAGGGCCAAGCAGCGCTAACGCTGAACTGAGCACAACCATCAGCAAGACCAGACCCAACCTGGCTTTACGTTTGGCAAGGTATCTCCAGAGCCGCTTCAGTGTACCTGCCCAATCCTTTGCTTTTGCTTTCGGTTTGCGGCCCGTGGCCGAACCCAGGCTTCTTCCCTCTCCAAGCTCAATTACTGGCTTAGGATGGCGAAAAGGCTCAACTAATGCTTTGAACATGCTGCACCATCCCCCCTATCTGCGATTCATTAATTCTCCGGTATAGCTGCGAGCTTTCCAGCAATTCTTCATGCGTCCCGCGACCGATTAACCGACCTTCATCCAGCAAAAGAATCAGATCCGCCGATGCAGTGGAACTAATCTTCTGTGTGATCAGGAATGTTGTACAGGATATCTCCTTCAGCGCGGCAAGCAGCAGCCCCTCAGTTACGGCATCAAGTGCGCTGGTACTGTCATCCAGAATCAGGATTGCAGGTTTCCTGACCAGAGCTCTGGCAATGGTCAGCCGCTGTTTCTGTCCACCGGATAGATTAACTCCACGTTGGCCCAGTATAGTATCATAGCCGCCCGGCAGACTTGTTATCGTGGCATGGATCTGCGCTGCCGCTGCCGCTTGCTCAATTTGTTGCTGAGTGGCATGCTCATTGCCCCAAGCAATGTTCTCGCGGACCGATCCGGTAAAGAGCAATACTTCCTGAGGCACATAGCCGATGGCTCCCCGAAGCTTGGAAATCTCCAGCTTGGCGCTCTCTACCCCATCAATCCATATGACCCCATCAGTCTCTTGATACAACCGTGGAATCAGCCCCACCAGCGAGGACTTGCCCGAGCCAGTTGCCCCCATAATCGCGATTCGTTCACCAGGCTTGGCTTCAAAGGAAATATCTTCGAGAACCGAAATATTACTTCCAGGATAGCGGAAGCTGATACCTTCAAATTTCACACCGCCCAATACAGCCGGTGGATTCGTCTGTGTAACAGCATTCTCAAGATCCTCCATCTCCGTATGAGCGGACATCACTTCGACAACACGCTGTGAGGATGCGCGTGCCCGGGAAAAGGTAACCACAATCCAGGATAAAGCTGACATCGCCCCAATCGTCCGCAAGGAATAATTGATAACCGCGACAGTCTGGCCTAATGTAGCATCACCTGTTGAAATCTCGATTCTACCGAACCACAGCACCGCCAATATCCCCGCATTTACAATTAGCAGAATAAAAGGCATCGTAGTTTCCGTTAAGCGCAGTGCAGACACCGTAACCTTCATTAGATCCCCACTGAAAGCAGCAAAGCGGCCAATCTCGTGATTCATACGTACAAATACACGAATCAAACGAATACCGGTAAGATTCTCCTGTATTACGCCATTAACCCCATCCAGCCTGATTTGTACCTTGCGGAACAAGGACGATGCTTTCTTCATAACCACATACAGGAAAATAATTAATATAGGTAGGGTCAGCGTCAGCACCAATCCCAGCTTTACGTGCACGACCAGCGCCATAATGACACATCCCACAACAACGAGCGGCACCCTAGTCATAAATCGCAAACTCATAAACAGAGTATCCTGCAGTTGCGATACGTCGCTGGTTAGGCGCGTGATTAACGATGAAGCAGCAAAGCGGTTAAAGACTTCGTAGGAGAATGACTGCACCTTTTCGTACAGCTTGTCCCTTAGATCAAAAGCGAAACCTTGGCTGGCATGAGACGCAAAAAAAGAGCTGAGCACCCCCGCAATGAAGGCCACAACCGCGCTTCCTATCAGCACACTGCCCCATAGCCATACTACTGAGGATTTTTGCTCTCGGATGCCTTGGTCGATTATTTTGGCAATCAATAAGGGCTGGGACAGCTCAACAGCAAGCTCAATCAGCATCATCACCAGAGCAGCGATAGCGGCAACCCTGTATTTTTTGAGAAAAGAAAAAATAAAGACCATAACCATTCCTCCATCAGACGGCCGCTTTCCGAAGATGTATATCTATTAGAAGGCATCCTATATTTTCAGGTTCCAATCGTATATTATATTTACCCATGTTCTCTACTTATTCATACAGCGCTTCCCGTAAACGGGTGGACATCGTAGAAGCCTTTCCCGTTTTCAAAATCACCTGGCGCATGGCCTTATTACTGCGATTTTTTTCGGCAAGATCCAAGAGTATCTCCTCCAGCAAGACTTGAGCCTCTGCGGATATCCCGCCTTTTTCCTGAAGAACGGCTAGCCGCTCCTTGTATTCAACCAATTTTTCTGGCATGAACAATACTTCCCTTCTGACCATTTTCCAATAATTATAACACAACACTTTTAGAATGAACTTTATAGAGGCAAGGTATCCAGATCCTTCATCCTACGATTTTCACTGGTAACACAGGCTACGAATATGATACTGTAATAAAGTCGCATTTTCGGAGCTTAATTACTGGTTATTTAAGAAGGGATAGATGGTCGTGGCACAATTGTTTTTCAAGTACGGGGCAATGAACAGCGGTAAATCTATTGAAATATTAAAGGTTGCACATAATTATGAAGAGCAGGGCAAGTCCGTGCTCATCTTCACACCCTCCATCGATGATCGGGACGAAGTGGGTTATGTATCTTCCCGAATCGGACTGCGCAAAGAAGCTATACCTATCGATGAACATACAGATATCTATAGGATCGTCAGCAGCAACCCGCGAAAGCCGCACTGCGTACTCATTGATGAATGCCAGTTTATGACCAAGGATGGAATTCTCCAGCTTGTCCGCATTGTAGATGAGCTCAACATTCCGGTAATGGCCTTCGGACTCAAAAATGATTTTCAGAACAATCTATTCGAAGGCAGCAAATATATGCTGATTTACGCTGATAAAATCGAGGAAATGAAGACCATTTGCTGGTTCTGCGAGCGTAAGGCCACTATGGCACTGCGTGTTGAAAACGGCAAACCCGTATACAGTGGCAAACAAATACAGATCGGTGGAAATGAAGCCTACTATCCGGTATGCCGCAAATGTCACAAGAATCCACCGTTATAACAGTAGTAGCCAAAAAGCCATAATATAAGTTGTTGTGAGCGGATGCTCCGCGAACGGAACGTTGCTCCAATCGCTGTTGTCTCCAGATGTATTGAATTACACTTAGCCGTGTACATCCGGAGACAAAGGCGAACGCTGCCGCTTTTCCGCAATCGTTCCGTCCTCTCCGCTGGGTTCAGCGGAAACTACTCCTAACATCTAAAACCGTGTCCCATACCTGTTGAAGCAGGCCGCTATGGATCAAAAACGAAAACTAGCCAGTATCCCATAATCCGGAGACTGGCTAGTTTGTGACTTTTATAGCCTTGAAGCGCAAAATGCTGTCTCATTAGCGGATAAACGGCAATGCTCGGTGCTCATCTTCCTTACAGACGTAGAGACTGTGCTGCTGCTGAAGCTTGCCTCCAGTATATGCGCGATGTGTCGTATCACGTGTGCCGCCTTCAATTTTGGAACGATGTCGAATGCCTGCTGCAAGCAGATTGCCTTTCACTTTAAAAAACTGAGCTTGATCAAACGTAGGGCAGCTATTTCAAATACCGCTCCTTAATCACTTCCCAATGATGAAGCTCATGCCCGATCAATATGCAGACCTGCGCCCTTGCTGAGATTGAAGCATTATTGGCGATCCCCACTTTTTCCCAGACATCCTCCGGCAGAGTTGCGAGCAATACCAGCGTTGACTCCCGCACTACCTTGTACTGATATAGCAGCTCATTTAAGGAAAATCTCTCAAATTGACCGGCCTTCACATAATCATTCTCTTCATATCCTGCCAATGGCGTCGTATCTCCTCTGGAGATACGCAGCAAACGATATGACATAATGCGGTCGCTATCGATCAAATGACCAACGATTTGTTTGATGCTCCACTTCTCCGGTGCGTAACGATAATTCCCCTCAACTTCACTCAATCCACCAAGAAAGACGAACATATCATCCGATTGTTTTCTGAAAATATCATAAAGCTCCCCTTCAGCAGGCACTAAAGAAATATACTGGGCATAAAAATCTCCGTATTCACTTCGTTCTGGACGTTGGCTCATGGTAGAACCCCTCTCATTTACAATATTTTATAAATAAATGGTGATAAGTGTAATTTCCCGTTGTTGTATTTTAGAACATTATGTATAATAATTGCAAGATTGGGGATTTGTTAAGCTGGTATCGGGAGTGTAGGGATGGTGGATTTTGTGCTTTATATGGCTTTCTCGGTATTGGAAACCTACGCATTGTTTTTCTTAGCTTTCAAAACCTTTAAAATTGACTTGTATCCAATAGAAATGGTATTCGCAAGTTTGATAATGGGTTTCATTTCTTTTGTGCTGCGAAGTGATTATGGATTAATTGAAATGGACGTTTGCCTTCAATTCATTTTAATATTTTGTTTTATGTGGCTTTTGTTTCGGATTCACTTTTTCTACGCCGCAATTATGACTGGTATGACCTATCAGGCCTATTCTTTGATACAAACCCTTTATTACTTTTTGTTAAACCAATCCACCTTGTTTTCTGTATATTTATTGCAAATATTAACAGCCACTACAGCTATAATAATTGGCATGTATATTAGTAAAAAACGTAAAGGTTTCGATTTTGTTCCTGACAAGCCCGCCGGAAGAATTAATATCTCAACTCGTGATCAGGTTTTGTTCGCCTTGAATTTACCGTCTTTTATTATCGTGTTATCAACCATATACTTTTCTAATCATCTTATGCAATTTTATTTCATTATTCCGCTTGCCTACGCTCTCGTACTCTATGGATATCTTTATTTATCTTATAAAAAAGATCGGAGCGATCATGGAAACATTGGCTTATAAAATTGCGCGAACTATTAAAAGTATAAATCCCGAAGAAACACATTCCATTGAGATTATGAAATATTCTCTCACCATTATTCTTAACACATTGACTACCTTCATAATCTCAGTGCTACTAGGCTGGCTTTCTGGAGAGTTAGAAGCAACAATCATTGTTTTCTTTTGTCTTTCTTTATTGCGTATGTTATCTGGTGGAGTTCATTTTAGAACTGCTCGTGCCTGTAATATTTTTTCAATCCTTCTCTGTACAGTAATCCCGCATTTATCGGGATATACCCTAAATTATATTTGGATAATAAATAGTTTGAGTCTAGCTATTATGTTCTTATTTGCCCCTAATCCTGATTACAACAGTCAAATTCCACTACGATTATACCCGCTGCTTAAAATACTTTCCTTACTTTTAGTTTCATCCAATTTTTTGATTGTGTCGTCTACAATTGGACTCAGTTTTTTAGTCCAATCTTGGACCATAATTCCTAAAGGGAGGAGAATAAATCATGAAAAAGGCATTCGCTAAGCAAACATCATCCGTCTTAGCAGTATCCGCTCGTTTTTTTGCTACCGTCTTAAAACCATTGTACCACAGCCCAGAAATTCCAAAAGAACTCCGGAAGTAATCTAACAAGGATGGGGAAAACATGCGTGTCTTACTGAACGACGGTTCCTCCAGGGATATCCAGGAAGAAGATATATTGTATTTCTCTAATTACAAGAATACAATATTCGTCCATACGAAAGAAGGCGAGTTTGTTCTCCCCACCACTCTTTCCGATCTCTTCACTGCATATGGGGATAAAGGCTTCGAACGGCTTGACCGCAGTAATGTTGTCAATATTCATAATATCGAACAATATGATTCCGATCGAAAAATTGTTTTTTTCGATCACGGAGAACAGTTTACTACGGTATCAGAATCTAATGGCTCTCGTATCAAGAAATATTTATCTATACACAATAAAAACCCGTCAGGGTAAAGCATCTTTATGTCTTCTAACACTGATCGAACGATCCCGGTACCGCTTAGGTGCCGGGATCATTGTGATGCAGATCACTTTTAATCATATATTATCCCACATTAACCATCATATGTAAAGATAAATACAGAGGGCGAATGGCAGGAGACGGTTCTTATTCCAAATGGTACCATTTGGAGAGGCTAGCTTTCTAAATTCCAGATAACTGAGGGAGGAATCTAATGAATTATCATTTTCATCCTTCTCCGCGTCCGTCTTCTCTAGAACTATTGACTAATGAACAATTGCTCAATATCTATGAATTAGCAGTAAATTCTAAAGCTTCACCAGATTTCGTAGAAATTATCAAAACTGTTCTAAACGGCCGGGGCCTCATGTGATTATGATCTCTGCATGCATGTCTGAAAGACATAAAAAAAGATAGTGCCAAATCAAACCGGCATTATCTTTTTTATGTGCGATTACGTATTATTGCCGGATGCTGTTAAGACTACTCGATAAACTCCGTCTTAAAAACGTTCTCCAGCTTTCCACCAAGTCTTTTCTTCAGTGGCACTTTAATATCTCTACTGAGTTCCTTGAAGAAGGTATCCACGTCGCATTTCACGTTCTCTGCCATCGCGATAATTGTTCCATCCACGACAATATTTTGATTCACTTCAAGGGGAACATCTACTTCAATGTCATACTTTTTCGATAAAGTCTTAATGTAACGTGCAAATATCTCCAGCAGCTCCTCGTTATTGAAGTTCTCGATAGCGGCTTTTCCCTTGCTGGTAAATTTCATGTTAATTCTCATTAGTTTTTATATCCCCTTTTCTGTCAAACCATTTTTAGTTGTTTGTTTATGGATCAAGATGAATAGATGGCTGCAAAAAAGGCAACATTATTCATTTGTTATCAAATTTATGGGTTAAGAGTTGACCTTTACTTAAAAGTGCCCTTTATTCGTTGTACTTTGAATTGGGTAAACTCCTTCAGCTCTTGTATGACTAGGTCTTGATCCTCTTCTTTTAACTCATAAATACATTCCCGCAGCCATTCACCAAATATAAATGCTTGCCTCCCTTTACGGGGCTGCTTCCTTAACGAGTCTAAACTCCCCTCAAACTTATCGTTCAAGACATCGGTTAAGTTGTATTTCTCGATTTTCTCTATTACCATTCCTGCCCCATATTCGGTTTCATAAACTATGACCTCATTCGAATCAAAGGAAACATACGAAGTTTCTTTTCCTTCCTTGGCTCGAAATTCTTTGAGCTTGTTAAAAGCCTTCTCATAGATGTAATCTTGGGACTGATTATGCAATGGCAACTGATACTCTTGCTTCAAGGTCTTGATATATTCAACATCCGGCATATAATCAGCCAGATGATACATCCGGTTCTTAAGATCGGCTCCAAGAGCTTCAATGATTTTGTCCAGGTTATCTTTAAGTGGGATGCTCTCTCCCCGTTCAATTTTACTGAGCTGTGAATAGCTTATTCCGCTCTTATCTTCCAATCCTCTTAAGGTCAACCCTCTAGTTTTTCTGATGTGCCGTATGAAATTCCCCAGCTCATCAGGTTCATTCTCGAAAACGTTCATAGAAGTCACCTCACCTATATCATAACACAACACAACAATTTGTGTTTCAATATAACAATTAATCCCTGAAATTCTTTAGTCCACATCCTAATTATTCATTAAAAAACCACCATTTCACTTGGTTTTCACCAGCAAAACAAGTGGTATTTGTTTATTATGGATAAATAAATGAACCTTTCAATACGTTTTATCATCGCTTGTCGGCAAAACAATTTCACAAAATGAACTGGGTGCCAAGTTGGATTCTATGGCCAATATCCTTCTCTTTATGGTGATTACTGTATTAGTGATTAACGCTTTTTATCTTAAAGCTATGCACTCTCATCCACTTATCCGAAATAAACTCATCCAATGTTCCCGTCGCTGGTCTAACCCGAAATCGATGTTTCGTTCCTTTTTCCGATCCCACAGCATCATAAAATAAATCATCATGCATTTGCTTCAGATAATATACCCTCTTTAATCCCAAACGATTCAACAATTCAAGTTTCACACTCTCAATAAACATTTCTGAATACACCATAGCCATTATTTAAAATCCTCCCATTTATACTTCATCAACCTCACACTACATATTTCGAAGGTAATGAGGCATATTGATTATCGTGATGTTTTTTAATTGCATGTCTAAATTCCAATCTGTAGGTTCGAGCGATGGACAAAACCACTTAGAGCCACTATTAATCCATTCCTTTCTATAACTTTCAAACGCATTAATTAGTCCGTAGTTATAATCATCCACTCCATATTCAAAACCACAACAAGAACAAATTTCAAATGATTCGTTGCCCTGTTCATCATATGCAGGTTTCTCCAACATACCAAAACCACAAATGGGACATATGTAACCTACTCTTAACCCCCTAGTCATTTAATCCTTTTCCATTCAGAATTTGCTGCATATATTTTTCAACTCTTGAAGTTCGAGTTTTGGATTGTTTGGGTGCGGAGAAATATAGAAGGTAAGCTCTTTATCGTCCGGGCGTCAATGCTTCAAAAGCTGGTTTCAAGGCAGGGAGCTCAGCAAACTTAGTTTGAAATTCTTCAGGAATGATGAATTCTGTATTCTTTTTAAATTCCACTTCCACACCTGAATTTTCAATCTCAATAGCTTCATTAATGTAGGCCTTCAAGATGGTTTCCATTGCAATAATTTCTTCAACATCGGTGAACCGAATCTGGCGCCCCGCCTGTACATTCTCCGTTTGTTGGATTAGAATGCCACGGGCATCATGTAACAAAGCACCTTTGACAAACAGAAGCGCACAGTATTCTTTAAATCCATGTATTAAGACTATGTTTTTATTCTGAAATGTGTAACAAGGATGCATCCACTTAAACTCTTCGGTCAACTCACAGTCCAGAACAATATTTCTCAGCTTCTCATATTCTTTCTTCCACTTGTTAGCTTTACCTAAATATTCATCAACCTTAGGATTCAGTTTACTATTTGTCATCAAGGAGCACCCCTTTCTTCATCACTTATTGCGTATTTGCAACTCATAGGTTCAATTGTACTGCTTTTAAATGGATTGTACAGTTTGTGTACAGACCTCTTGTAACATAATAAAATAACCGCCCTTCATAGGATTATGGAAACCCAATGAATAGCGGTTATACATAGCTACCCTCATTCATCCTTACCCTTTCAAGAAACCTTATGCTCAATCCGCAGCTTGTCGGCCACCATGGCAATAAATTCCGAGTTAGTCGGCTTAGATTTGGAGATATTAATGGTATAGCCGAACAGATGGGAGATGCTGTCGATGTTGCCACGGGTCCAAGCTACTTCAATCGCATGGCGAATGGCACGTTCAACGCGTGAAGGCGTTGTCTTGAATCTTTCGGCAATGGCAGGATAAAGCGTCTTGGTGATCGCTCCAAGGATCTCGATATTGTTGTACACCATGGTGATCGCTTCACGCAGATATTGATAGCCCTTAATATGCGCAGGTACGCCAATTTCATGGATAATCGCAGTAATATTAGCATCCAGATTCTTGCCCTTGGAGATTGGCACAACGTTCGATCTGGAGGATGAGTAATTAGTCATATTTGAGGAAGAAGTCAGGCTGCCTTGGATGCCAACAAGCTGGCGTATGCGACTAGCCAATACCTCCATATCAAATGGTTTCAAAATATAATAAGACGCTCCAAGCTGTACAGCCCTCTGAGTGATGTTCTCCTGACCAAAGGCGGTCAGCATAATGATCTTCGGTTGGGGATTCAGATCCATATCGCGTAGTCGTTCCAGGACGCCAAGACCGTCCAAATGAGGCATAATGATATCAAGGATAAGAACATCGGGGACCTTATGCGCTCCACTTAACATTTGAAGCACTTCTTCTCCATTGTAGGCGATGCCTGTTACGGTCATGTCTTCCTGTTCCGAAATATATTCGGACAGCAAGTTCGTGAATTCCCTATTATCATCGGCCAACAACACTTCAATATTCTGCACTGGCTGTTTCCTCCTTAATTATATCTGCTATTCGAAAATAACATTTGTCATCTCTCCTTTTAAGGTTTCGACATAGGAATTCAATTCCCTTCTGTCGAATATTATTTTTCTTTATTTTTTTTCAACGTTGAACTATAATTAATAATTTATTTCAAGGTTCGTTCTTCTTCGCTTTGGTTCGACAAAAAAATCTTAAGGCTAAACCGCCTTAAGATTGTGGGGAAGCATATTCTCTTGTTGAGCTACACCGGAGTCTCTGAGCATCCACTCAATGAAACATCCGTAACCGGATTTAGGATCATTTACAAACACATGGGTGACTGCACCGACTAATCGCCCCTGCTGAACAATAGGACTGCCGCTCATGCCTTGTACAATCCCCCTGTCTTGTCCAAAAGACGAGGATCGGTAATGCGCAGCACCATCCCTTTAGTAGCAGGCTCCGCCTGATGTGCAACATGGATGATTTCAACATTAAAGCGTTCCACCTGCTGTCCATTTACAACTGTCAGGATCTGGGCTGGCCCTTCCTTGACTTCATCGCTCATAGCTACCGGAATCGGCTCCTTATAAAGACTGTGTTCAGGGTTGCGGGTCATTTTGCCGAAGATGCCAAAGTCTGTATTGCTCTCAACATTTCCGAGTACCTGACTTTCCTTCAAAAAATGTGCTCTCTTCTCACCAGGATCGCCATCCTGGCTTTTGGAAATTGAGGTTACGCTTGATTGCACAATATGTCCACTGCCAACAACGATGGGTGTTCCCGTGTTCATGTCCGTAATCACATGTCCTAATGCCCCATACACCCCTTGCTGTGGTGCATAAAAGGTTAAAGTTCCCACGCCTGCTGCGGAATCTCGAATGTACAGACCGAGCCTCCACACCTTATCGTTACGATCATACGCGGGCTTCAGCTTCGCCGTATGTTCTTTCCCACCTCGCTTATAGACAATGGTAAGCAAATTATTGTTTTTACCGGCGCGTTCCACCAGCTTTGCAACTTTCGATACTTCATCCAGCTTAATACCATCAATGGAAATCATCAAATCACCAGGCACAAGTCCACTGTTCTCTCCAGGTGAAAGCTTAGACTGCTGAGATACTTCGATCAGATGATGTCCTACAACCAGTACCCCTGCAGATTTCACCTTAACACCAATCGTCTGACCTCCCGGGATGACCTTTAGCTCCGGATGGGTTCGCTGTACAGCCGCCTGGCTAGGCTCATCCTGTGCTGCAGCAAAGCTTCGGACGGGTCCCGTTATGCCTGATAAACTAAGAAAGAAGGCAAGTAAAAGGCCGGGCATTAACTTCCTGAGGTTCGGCTTCAATGGCTGTCACGCTCCCTTTTGCTTCTTTCGCTTGACGAAAAAGGTGGTCGCCAATTGCGTACCTATAAGATAACCTTGCCCCAGGCTTTTATTACTGTCAATCATTGTCCCGCTTACAAAGCAGCAGCTTTGCTGGCTTCGGCCAGATTGAGCATTTCCTGTGCATGATGCAGCGTTTTTTCGGTAATTTCTACGCCGCCCAGCATCCGAGCCATCTCCTTTACCCGACCTTCATCTGACAAGGATTCCACCTCAGTCATGGTGCGTCCATCTTCAACCTTTTTACGAATCAAGTACTGATGATCGGCCATACAAGCCACTTGCGGTAGATGGGTAATGGAGAATACCTGGCAGGTTGAGGACAGCTTATACAGCTTATCCGCGATCGACTGGGCAGCACGTCCACTGACCCCAGTATCCACTTCATCAAAGATGAGTACAGGAATGGCATCATGACGTGCAAAAATACTTTTCATCGCCAACATGATCCGCGACAACTCGCCGCCTGAGGCGATTTTGCCCAGAGGTCTAAGTGGTTCACCCGGGTTAGGGGAGATCATGAATTCCGCACTATCAATGCCCTGTCGGGTCAGACGGATACGCCGATCCTGATACTCCACACCCCGCGGGTCCTCCAGCGTGTCTAGCTTGACCTGTAGCGACGTTCTTTCCATCTGGAGATCCTTAAGCTCACCTTCAACCTGAACCGCCAAATCAGTCGCACAATGCTGTCTTGCGGCACTGAGTGCTTCCGCTGCTTCCATTAAGTGCGATAACAATCCATTCCGTTTGACAGTTAATTTCTCAAGATATTCGTCTTTATTCTCCAGCAGATCAGTTTCACGATAAATTTGTTCATAATAAGCCAAGATCTGCTCTACGCTCTCCCCATATTTACGACGCAAGCCGGAGATCAGATGAAGCCGGTTCTCGATGTCTTCGAGACGCTGTGGATTGAACTCAATATCCTCACGGTAATCACGCAGCTGGAACGAAGCATCCTCCAACTGATAGTAGGCAGATTGCAGCTGCTCGAGCACAGCTTTTAACCCTTTTTCATCATAACGGACTGCATCCTCAAGCTTGGAAATGACATTGTTGATGGACTCCAGACCCTGATTGTCATACAGCAGCTCATAGGCACCGGTTACGGAATCCATCATTTTCTCGCTGTGGGATAGTTTGACCCTTTCTTCGGAAAGTAATTCATCCTCTCCCGCAATTAAACCAGCCGATGAAATCTCCTCAAGCTGAAAGCGGTATAAATCGAGCATTTGGTAGCCCTTTTGACTGGATTCCTGCAGCTCGCGCAGCTCTTTCTCCACTTTGGCAAAAGCTGAGTATCTCTCTTGATAAACAGCTTTAAGCGGACTGATCAAGCCTTCTCCATACGTATCCAGCAATCCCAAATGTGTCTCTGCCTTCAGCAGATTCTGATGCTCATGCTGTCCGTGAATGTTGACTAGCTGTTCACCGATTTCCCGCAGCATGCTTAGGTTAACTAATTGTCCGTTTACGCGTGAA
The DNA here is from genome assembly GCF_022369515.1 of Paenibacillus sp. 19GGS1-52. NCBI lineage: Bacteria > Bacillati > Bacillota > Bacilli > Caryophanales > Paenibacillaceae > Paenibacillus > Paenibacillus sp. 19GGS1-52. The sequence continues at coordinate 2,263,661 of NZ_CP059724.1, read as the reverse complement.
GCGCTTTTGCCTTGTGAGGTGATTTCGCGTCGTATAACCAGATGCTCCTCTTTCTGTGCCCGGATACCCAGGCGCTCCAGTGTCTCCCAGACTGGATGACGCTCAGGCAGACTGAAGAGCGCTTCCATCTCTGCCTTTTCACAGCCGTAACGAATGGAATCCGCAGAGCCACGCCCTCCGGCAATGAGTCCAAGCGCATCAATGATTATTGATTTCCCTGCACCTGTCTCCCCCGTAAGCACATGAAATCCAGGATAAAAATGTACATCCACCGCCTCAACAACGGCAAGATTGCGAATTGACAAGGTTTCTAACACTAAAAGAGCACCTCCTGAAAGTTTTATGGAGCAATCACTCCATTGATTTACTTCGCAATAAAACTCGCTTCGAAAGCATATGCTTAGTTTTATGGAGCCTTAACCCCATTGATTGACTTCGCAATAAAACTCGCTTCGAAAGCATACGCTTAGTTTTGTGGAGCATAGTAGTTAGGATATGTATCCCATGATTTGCGCGATTACATTCTTGCTGTCTTCTGGCTGGCGGCAGATAATGAGAATGGTATCATCACCTGAAATGGTACCCATAATTTGCGGCCAGTTAATATTGTCTATCAGAGCTGCCACGGAGTTAGCCGTTCCCGGCAAACATTTCATTACAACCAGGTTGGCGGAGAAATCAATTTGCACAAAATTATCAACCAGCACCCGCTTCAGTTTCTGGGTAGGATTGTAACGCTGATCAGTTGGAAGTGAATATTTATATCTCCCATCATCCATCGGAACCTTAATTAGCAAAAGCTCCTTAATATCACGCGAGACTGTAGCCTGAGTGACCTGAAATCCAGATTCACGTAATGTCTCCACTAGCTCATCCTGTGTCTCGATATCCTTATGCGTTATAATTTCGCGAATCTTAATATGTCTTTGTCCCTTCATTGGTGCCTCCCGTATTTAAAAGATAAACTTTAATTCGATTCTCCATCATCTTTACCTAGCTTAATGACTTGAATGGTTGCAGTCGTAACATTCACATATAACACGCCGCTGCATTCCGGATAGATCAGCAGATAAGGCAGCAAGGTATCGCGTAATCCACTGCCGGTAAGATCCAGCGGCTTGCGTGGACGGGCCAGCATGACCAAATAGAACGAACTCTCTTCTTTGGTGGCAACGTAATCAATAAACAACCGGCTGTACAACGATAACCCGTCAACCTTAAAGGACAACGGAATTTTCAGTTTGCCGCCAATGATCTCGTACCCTGCCCCCTCCAGCAAATCTATAGAAGGATGAGGAGTAATCACTTTATTGAGGGGGATTTTATCCTTCATAAAGGAACGCGGAGAGCTCTGCAGCCATATGTAGATCCTGTACAGTATAAATATAGCTAAGGCTACTCCAATTAAACCCATGACAACCTTATCAGAGCTTTCCGCCACTTCCATCACCTCGGTGATTTATTCGCGTGAGGCCCTGCAAAATCCTGCTTACCACGAATTCTGCAGCCCTTTCTAGCAAAAGAAACTCATCTACGCGATGAGTTTCCATGAGTTGTATTGACACTGAAGGTTGAAGTAGCTTCCTTGATTACTTCGTCAGCAAGTGAGGAAAAGTTAAGCAAAGGTGATGCAGGTGAAGAATCCTCTACCTGCTGTATACCTTCTTCTCCGATAACTTTTTCTTCCGGCAGCAATGTCCAGTGAGCTAGAAATTCAATATTGCCTTCTCCACCAGTAATCGGCGAGAAGGTAAGACCCTTAAGAATATAGCCCAGGTCCGCAGCCATAGTCAGTACTTTAATAAGCACCTCTTTGTGCACCGCCGAATCACGAATTACACCGGATTTACCGACTTTTTCTCTTCCTGCTTCAAATTGCGGCTTGATCAACGCGGCGATATCCGCCGGACGTTGCAACAGTGCCATTAGCGGAGGAAGAATAATCTTAAGTGAGATAAAGGATACATCAATACTGGCAAAGTCCGGTACAGGCCCCTTAATATCAGGAGGAGTCATATAACGAAAATTCGTACGCTCCATTACCGTTACACGCTCATCATTGCGCAGCGACCAGTCGAGCTGATTATAGCCGACATCAATTGCATACACATGGCTTACTCCATTCTGAAGTGCGCAGTCTGTAAATCCTCCAGTGGAAGAGCCAATATCCAGCATGTTCCGCCCCTGCAGATCAATACCGAATTGACGGAGCGCTTTCTCCAGTTTCAGTCCGCCGCGGCTGACGTAAGGATGCACGGAGCCCTTTACTTTCAAAGTTGCTTCTCGGGATACCTTCATCCCCGGCTTCTCGATCCGCTCTTCATTTGCGAGAACAAGACCTGCCATAATAGCGGCTTTGGCTCGTTCACGGCTCTCATAAAAACCCTGTTCTACAAGCAATACATCTATTCGCTCTTTGCGGTGTTCCATGGTCATCTCCCGATTTGTTCCAATATAAGAATTTATATGTTTCACACGATAACTTATCCTTATATTCTCGAAGGAACGGGTACCGCTCATAAAAGGACGGCGAAGCCGTTTCTTCTTGGTGGGTTAACGTTCTTCCGCTTAGGAAGACGAAGTCGTCTTATATGAATAAGTGCTTAAAGTTATCATTGACTTGATACGTCCACACACCGCTTCAACAGTAAGTCCCGTTTCCTGGCGTTGCTCCTTAATAGAGCCATGCTCCACAAATAGATCAGGCACGCCCATCAGATGCACCCGAGTGTCGTAAATCTCATGCTCTGCATAGAATTCCAGCACAGCACTGCCCAAGCTTCCAGCTTGGCTTGCTTCCTCTAACACAATCATTCCGGTATTTGCCCGCGCCAGATCAAGCAGCATAGAGCTATCTAGTGGCTTCAGGAAACGAGCGTTTACCACCCCAACCTGAATACCTTCGCGCTTCAACACCTCTGCCGCTTCTTCGGCTACCTGAACCATCGGGCCGCAGGCTAAAATGGCATATTCGTCACCAGGTCGCAGCTTCTCCCAAGATCCAATTGGCAACACCCGCAGCTCGGCATCCAGTGCCACACCCGTCCCATTGGTACGCGCATAGCGGTAAGCAATCGGTCCATCATTATATTCTAACGCCGTCTTCATCATATGGCGCAGTTCGTTCTCGTCCTTCGGCATCATCATAACCATATTGGGAATATGACGCATAAAGGCAATATCATATACACCCTGATGTGTCTCACCATCGGCACCGACAAAGCCGGCACGGTCAATAGCGAACATGACATTAGCATTATGGCGGCAAATATCATGCACGATTTGATCATACGCACGCTGCATAAAGGTAGAATACACGGCAAATACCGGTTTCATACCCTCAAGTGCCAACGCTGCACAAAGGGTAGCTGCATGCTGCTCAGCGATTCCCACATCAATCATCCGGTCCGGGAATTCTTTGGCAAAAGGGAAGAGCCCCGAACCACCCGGCATCGCAGGAGTAACCGCGATTAGACGTTTATCTTGATGCCCCAGCTCGATCAGTGTCTTACCGAAAACCTCTGTATACATTGGATTTCCAACAGCCTGAAGCACTTGACCCGATTCAATTTTGTAAGGTGAAATCCCATGCCATTTATAAGAATCGGCTTCTGCCGGTTTATAACCTTTACCTTTGGTGGTAAGCACATGCACCATAACCGGGCCTGCTACGTTATCCGCTTGGTGGAAGACCTCAATCAGCTTCTCCAGATCATGCCCGTCAACCGGCCCAAGGTAAGTAAAGCCCAGCTCCTCAAATAGCACACCAGGTACCATCATATATTTAAGACTGTCCTTTACCCGTTCCGCAGTCTTCGCGAGTCGGCCCCCGATTGCCGGGATTTTTCTCAGCAGTCCCTCAACTTCATCTTTAGCACGCAAATAATGACGATCCGAACGGATTTTACTTAAATAATTGTGCATTGCCCCCACGTTCGGAGCGATGGACATTTCATTGTCGTTCAGAATAACCATTAGTTTGCGCTTCTCATGTCCAATATGGTTAAGCGCTTCAAAAGCCATTCCACCTGTAAGAGCACCATCCCCGATGATCGCAATAACTTTATTATCTTCACCCTTTAAATCTCGCGCCAGAGCCATGCCCATTGCCGCCGAGAGAGAGGTACTGCTATGTCCGGCTTCCCAGACATCATGCTCGCTTTCAGCACGCTTTACAAAACCACATAAGCCATCATACTTACGCAATGTATCGAAACGGTCTTTGCGGCCTGTCAGTATCTTATGAACATAGGCTTGGTGCCCTACGTCATAGATCATTTTGTCCCGAGGACTGTCATAACAGAAATGAAGGGCCAGCGTGAGCTCCACTACTCCCAGATTGGAGGCAAGATGCCCTCCTGTTACTGACAGCTTCTCGATAAGAAACCGACGGATTTCATCCGCAAGGGTCGCTAGTTCCTCGACCGACAATGATTTCAATGCTTGCGGATCATTTATTTGTGGAAGCAGCACGTGTATTCCCCGCTTTCCTAGATGTTGTAAAATATAAATCCCATTATAACACAAACGAAAGGGCTATCGAAGTATAGCCCTGTTAAGGTAGAATCAGTGATCGCGTGCCATTAAAAAGGCTGCAATCTCCAGCAGTCGTGTACTGTCCTGAAAACCGCCTTCCAACACAGCCTTCTGGGCTGCTTCAGTCAGACGCTTCACTTCTTCTTGCGAAGCTTCAAGACCGATAAAATACGGATAGGTTACCTTCTGCTGCTTAATATCGCTGCCTGTTTTTTTGCCAAGCTTGCCCTCATCCCCCACCAGATCCAGAATGTCATCCTGAACCTGAAAAGCAAGTCCAATTAATGTCCCGAACTGCCGCAGAGCTTCCAACTGTTGCTCAGTCGCGCCGGCGATACGTCCACCAGCCAGTAAAGAAAAGACTATGAGATCACCAGTTTTGTGCAAATGTATAAACCGTAGCTGTTCCAGATCAGTAAGCCCTTGTTCGCCTTCCATATCGGCAATTTGACCACCAACCATGCCGCGCGGGCCGGACATCTCTGCCAGATCCTCAATAATAGAGAGTGTACGCTCGGCAGGAATGTCGTATCGCCGTGATGCTTGAACAACGCTATAAAAAGCATGCGTCAGAAGCGCGTCACCCGCAAGGATAGCCGTCGCTTCGCCGAATACTTTATGGTTCGTCAGCTTGCCGCGCCGGTAGTCATCATTGTCCATGGCTGGCAGATCATCATGTATCAATGAATAGGTATGGACCATCTCTATTGCAGCAGCTACAGGCAGAGCAGCCTCCCGGCGTCCTCCCAGTGCTTCGCAAGCGGATATAACCAGCAGCGGCCGAAGTCTTTTGCCGCCAGCCTTGAGTGAATAGTCCATCGCCTCACGCAGATTCGCTGGCACTTCCCACTCAGTTGGGAGAGTACTGTCTAATTCGCTAGCGACAAGATCACAAATCGCCGCAAAATAATCCTGAAATGGCTGGTGCAGAGTCTTGCTAGTCGAGCTTTCTTCAAGGCCCTGCTCCTTACGCCTCATCGGTATCCCCTTCCAGCCGTCCGCCGAATGGTTTCTTGCGCAACTCTCCATCCTCAAGGGTAATCATTTCGATCTTGCGCTCCACCTGCTCGAGCTTGCTGCCGCAAAGCTGCGACAGCTTCATACCCTGCTGGAATAAATCGATGGCCTTCTCCAGGGGAACGTCGCCGTGCTCAAGCTCACGTACGATATCCTCCAGTCGGTCCATAGCTCCCTCAAAATCCAGTTCCGTTTCCTTCGCCATCGTCTTTTGCATCCTCCTTTATTCCCCGCACTTGGCAGTCAAGTTGTCCATCATTTAGCTTTATCACTACAAGATCGCCAAGCTCGACTTCTTTCAGCGATTTGATCAAATGCTGTTCCTCTTGGTCATAGACGAGGCTATAGCCTCTCGACATTACCTTAAGCGGGCTGAGTGCATCCAGATGGCGCATCTCCGCCCCGAAGCGGGAGCGCTTGTCCTGCAGGCGTGCCTGCATCGCGCTCAGCAGCTCGCGGCGCATGCTTTCTGTGCGCTGCCGAGCGGCGAGCACACCGTCGCGCGGGTTATAGCGCTGCAGGCTATGCTGCAGCACAGTCTTGCGCTCGCGCGCCCGGCTGAGCCGGGCTTCCGCTGCACCGCTAAGGCGCTGGCGCAGCATGTCCAGCCGCTGCGTGTGCTGCGCCAGGTAGCGGCGCGGCCCTACCAGCGCGAGCGAGCGCTGCAGCGACGCCAAGCGCTCGCCGCCGCGTTGGGAGCGGCGCAGCAGGCTCTGGCGCAGCCGGTTCTGCTGCTGGCGCAGCTGAGCAGCAAGCTCGCCCGCGTGCGGCACAGCCAGCTCAGCGGCCGCCGTGGGCGTTGCCGCACGCAGGTCAGCGACAAAGTCGGCAATCGTGAAATCGGTCTCGTGGCCAACGGCCGAGATAACCGGAATAGCCGATTGGTAAATCGCGCGCGCGACCTCCTCCTCATTAAACGCCCACAGCTCCTCAAGCGAGCCCCCGCCGCGTCCGACGATCAATACATCCGCTTCGCCCATGGCGTTCAGCGTCTTGATCGCCTTTACAATAGCAGGCGCAGCGCCTTTGCCTTGCACCAGTACGGGATAAATCACGATCGGCACCTGCGGAAAACGCCGCTGGAGCGTTATCACGATATCCCGGACTGCTGCTCCTGTCGGTGAAGTGACCACACCGATGCATTTGGGAAAACGCGGCAGCGGACGCTTACGCTCCGCTGCGAACAGCCCCTCCTGCGCAAGCTTGCTCTTCAGCTGCTCATACGCCAGATACAGACTGCCGATCCCGTCAGGCTGCATCTGTGTCGCATAGAACTGATACTGCCCGTCCCGTTCATAGACAGTCACATTGCCCCTGGCAATAACACGTGCGCCTTCCTTCGGAACAAAAGGCAGGCGCTGGTTGTGCGAAGCAAACATAATGGACTTTATCCGGCTGCTCTCATCCTTGAGTGTAAAATACATATGCCCACTGCTATGATGTGTGAAATTGGATATTTCCCCACGAATCCATACGTCTGAGAGAACAACATCCGAATCCAGCTTCATGCGGATATAACCGTTAAGTTCTTTTATCGAGTAGACTTTCCGCTCTACCGCCATGACTCTGACCTATTCCAAGCCGCGGCGGCGCTTAGCCGCAATCAGCGTATTGCTCATCAGCATCGTGATCGTCATCGGTCCAACTCCACCCGGTACAGGTGTAATGTAACCAGCAACTTCCTTTGCACTTTCGAAATCAACGTCGCCAGCAAGTTTACCGTTATCCAGACGATTCATACCAACGTCAATTACTACCGCGCCCGGCTTCACATAGGAGCCGTCTATGAAGTTCGCGCGCCCGATTGCTACCACCAGAATATCCGCCTGACGGCTAAGTTCAGCCATATTGGCCGTGCGGGAATGGCACATCGTTACAGTAGCATTCTCACGCTGTAGCAGCAGTGATACAGGCTTTCCTACGATATTGCTGCGTCCGATGACAACCGCATGCTTGCCAGCCATCCCGGTTCCGGTGCGCTTGATCAGCTCGATTACTCCCGCAGGCGTACAAGGGAGCAGACTATCCGCACCTATCATCAGATTACCTACATTTACAGGATGGAAGCCGTCTACGTCTTTCTCTACAGAAATGGCATTAATCACGGCCTTCTCATCAATATGGTTAGGCAGAGGCAACTGAACGAGAATGCCGTCGATATCATCCTGATTATTTAGCTTCTCTACCAGTGCCAACAGATCTTCCTGAGAAGTCGAAGCATCCAATTTGTGCACTTCTGAATAAAAGCCAAGACTGATACAGGACTTCTCCTTATTGCGAACATAGACCTGGGACCCAGGATCTTCACCGACAAGAACGACGGCAAGGCCGGGTTTCACCCCGCGCTCTGCCAGCCCAGCAACCTCCTGGGCAATGTCGATACGAATTTCGTCGGATACTTGTTTACCACTGATGATTGCTGCTGTCATGAAAGTCTTCTCCCCTTTTGTGTACTTAGTCTCTATGGATATTAAGCATGATCGGCTTTGATTGTATCTAATTCTTGAATCATTTTACCAAGCACGCCATTCACAAATTTACCGGAATCCTCGGTACCGAAATGCTTCGCCAAATCGATAGCTTCATTTACAGCTACCTTGGCCGGAACATCATTTGAAAATACCATTTCAAAAGTGGCCAAACGTAAAATTTGGCGATCTACCCGTGACAGGCGGCTCATCTGCCAGCCCTTCAAATAATGTTCAAGCAATTCATCGATGGCAACTTTGTGTTCCCAGACACCATTTACATGCTCAACTACATAATGCTTCAACTGAATTTCATCAGTGATGACACGCTCAGTCTCATTTTCCTCCGAAGCTTCCTCCAGCAGCATTTCTACCGCATCTGCACTTTCCACTTCATTCATTTCCATCTGATACAGGCTTTGGACAATAATCTCTCTTGCTATACGTCTTTTCATGTGTTCCTCCTACAATCTTATATCGCATTAAAATGTTGCCATTGAACCGCCGACTCAACTAGGGATAACTCATTATCAAAAGTACCGCTCTCTTCACCAGTAACCCTAATTCCAGTGACGTGGTTACCTCAAAAGCTCATGTGATTACAATTAGGATATTAATTGTATTTCGCACAATTAAAACTCAGGAAAAAGCTTATGTAGTCTTGATTCCTGAGTTTAATTGTAAGAAATACGCATCACTTCAATTCAACATGGGTTCCTGCTTCTAATTCAGTTCTTGTAAGCAAATTTTCCAAATCCAGATGGAATTAAACGTAAATAAAAAACCGCACAGCCTACTTCCCGAGGCAACTAGCAACACAAACTTATTCTTCCTGCTCCGGGAGTAAGACTATTTGCGGTTCATTTGAAAGGACGCCAGCGTTCGGACAGCCGCGTAACCAGTTCCCGCCATTGAAACAGCGGAGCCTGCGCTTTATCCTTTCGATTGCCAAACGTATACCCGATGAACACTACCAGTGCAAAGAACAGCATATCCCAAAACCCGCTAATTAAATAAATCAATCCGAGAACGATGCCGGAGCTCACTCCGACTATTCTACCCCCGTGACTTCCCCATAGTTCTTTCCAAGACATCAGGGAAACTCACCTCTATTCCACTCGACTTTTGAAGCTTGGAGACTGTGTGAGGTTAGCAATAAATACCGATACGTCAGCTACCGGAATACCGGTAGTCTCTTGCACGAAATCATGCACCTGTCGTTGTACCTCTGTTGTGAGGAGCGGCAAAGAATGTTCTCCATCCACCACAGCACGAATCATGATCTCAAGACCTGCCTGGGATACACGTATCCGCGACTTCAGATCTCTGATTCCCTTTACTTTACCAGCAGCCTTAAGACTCAGGTTCTCAATGGTTTCCATGGAGATCTGGATGTCACCATACTCAGTACGCTGATCCACTGAAGGCATTGAAGCACGGTCACGGCGCAGCGAGATATAGAAGAAACGAATGCTGAGCAGAAACAGGACAACCGCTGCAGTAATGGCAGCAATATAAGCTGTGGGCTCATCTTTAATCTCCAGAGTTCTAGGAATAGCTCCACTTAACAGGAGGATGGCTATAACAGATAATATTCCGATACTTAAGCTGTAGACAAACAGCAGAAGTCTGTCCAAAATTTTGGCCACGAGTCTCATAACCTCCTTAAATTAGAGTAAACCCTCGACTGTGCTGTCGGGGGTTTATGGAAGAACGGTGACTGTTATTTCACGCGCAAAACCACGTCTGTTTCCTCATTCTTGTCCACATTGTTATTGTTTCTGAATTGCACATCATGGATGTGTACATTCACTTCAACAACAGTCAGACCGGTCATAGTCTCGATGGATCGCTTAACATTGCGCTGAATCTCTGCAGCCACTTCTGGTAGACGGTTGCCGTATTCGATGATTACGGATACATCAACTGCAGCCTCACGTTGGCCAACCTCAACCTTGACTCCTTTGGACAGGTTCTTGCGTCCAAGAAGCTCCACAATGCCTCCGGCAAATCCTCCGCTCATGCCCGCAACACCTTTAACCTCAACCGTTGCCAAGCCTGCGATAACCTCGATCACTTCTGGAGCGATCTGAATTTCACCGATTTCCGTCCGTTCGTATTCAGTCGGTAATGTACTCATCTTAGACTTCACACCTTTCAACAAAAGTTGTTCATGATTTCAAGCGTAAAGCACGTCTCTTATTAAACATACTATATCATTTGACGAACTTTATGACAAACAAAGCGAAGTCGTCCTAAATTTCATATTCTTCCAGAAACTTAATATCAAAATTGCCTTCCAAAAATACAGGATGCTCCAGCAATTTCTGATGGAACGAAATTGTAGTATGTATGCCCTCTACTGCAAACTCAGCCAAAGCACGCTTCATTTTGGCAATAGCTTCCTGACGTGTGGGTGCCCAGACAATTAGCTTCGCAATCATGGAATCATAAAAAGGGGAAATCGTATAACCAGGGTATGCTGCACTGTCAACCCTTACACCAAGTCCGCCGGGTGGAAGATAAAAGCCTATTTTGCCCGGTGAAGGCATGAAATTACGTTCAGGATCTTCCGCATTAATACGGCATTCGATCGACCAGCCGTTAATAACGATATCTTCCTGAGTAAAGGAAAGCGTGTTTCCTTCTGCAACAGAAATCATTTCCTTAATCAAATCTACACCCGTAACCATTTCCGTTACTGGATGCTCGACCTGAATGCGGGTATTCATTTCCATGAAATAGAAGTGTCCATCTGGTCCAAGCAGAAATTCCAATGTTCCCGCACCTGAATAATTAACCGCCAACGCTGCGCGGACTGCCGCATTGCCCATAGCTTCCCGGACATCCTGTGTCAATACAGAACAAGGCGCTTCTTCCAGAAGCTTCTGGCGGCGACGCTGAACGGAACAATCCCGTTCGCCAAGGTGAACTACATTACCGTGGTTATCAGCAATAATCTGAATCTCTACATGCTTCATACCTGTCAGTAATTTTTCAAGATAGACACCAGCATTGCCAAATGCCTTCTGCGCTTCCTGTTGGGCGGCTGTAATCTGCTTCACCAGAGATTCTTCATCCTCAGCTATGCGAATACCCTTGCCTCCGCCGCCTGCAGTAGCCTTAACAATAATTGGGTATCCAATATCGCGAGCTACCATAAGTGCCTCTTCAATATCATCTACAATCCCGTCAGAGCCTGGAATGATCGGAACTCCAGCCAGCTTCATCGTTTCCTTCGCTACGGACTTGTCTCCCATGCGGTTTATTGCGTCTGGTGATGGTCCGATAAAGATAATATTGCAGGATTCGCATATCTCTGCAAAATCTGCATTTTCAGCCAAAAATCCATAGCCCGGATGAATAGCATCGCATTCTGTTAAAGTAGCCACACTCATAATATTGGTAAAATTCAGATAGCTGTCCTTGGCCGCCGTTGGCCCGATGCAGTAGGCTTCATCAGCCAAGCGAACATGCAACGAATCCCGGTCAGGCTCCGAATAGACCGCTACAGTGGAAATGCCGAGTTCACGGCAGGCCCTGATAATGCGGACCGCGATTTCACCGCGGTTAGCAATCAACACTTTTTGAATGTTCATGCGTTTCCTCCCAAAATTGTGCGAAGCTTACGCTCCTCATTATCTGCGGATGTTTATTCCGGTTTCACCAGGAACAGCGGCTGACCGTATTCTACAAGCTGACCGTTCTCAGCCAGTACAGACACGATTTCACCCTTAATCTCCGCTTCCAGCTCATTCATCAGCTTCATTGCTTCAATAATGCATACCGTTGATTTCTCACTAACACGGTCGCCCACATTTACAAATGACCCTAGTTCCGGAGATGCGGCACTATAGAAAGTCCCCACCATTGGAGACACGATTTTATGTAATGTGCCTTCTACAGGAGTAGCCTGCGGCTGCGGTGCAGAAGGAGCCTCGCTGGCTGCCGTATAAAAAACTTGTTGCGGGCTCTGCGGCTGTGGGGCGTGCGTAAAGGGGTAGGCATAAGGAGTCGCCTGAATTGCTGATCCATCAGCTTCAGGGCGATCCGGTTTGCGAATAGCCAGCTTCATTCCTTCGCTTTCGATCTCCAATTCATGTACAGAGGAGGTCTGGTCCAGCAATTTAATTAATTCCTTAATTTCGCTTAACTTGAACATATATCAGTTCACTCCTTCAGCTTTCTCTCAAAGCCACTCTTCATCGCGGATAAGAAGAACCGGCTGCATCGTCCTTAGAGGGACGGTATCCGTTTCTCGCAGAAACATAAGCAAAGTATAGCAGAAACTTATACTTTCTAATATTTCAAGATAACTTTATGTATTATATCACAAACGCTAGAAATGGAAAGAGCCCGGGAGAACCCGAGCTCTTTCGTCATTTTCTTATGTTTTATGCAACCCTCTTATTGCTCGGTGACATACTGTACACTGACTTTGTCCTGGGATACACTCAATTCTTTCATCACTAGATCCACAATTACTACGGCCGATTTGACGTCCAGCTTGTCACTGAGCACGACGACTTTATAAGAGTCTCCAGACTCCTCTTTCACAATTGCTTCACCGTATTTTTGTTGAAGCTGCTCTTCAATTCCGGTGATTTTAGATTCTTTTTCCTCCAGCGTACGGAGTTGCTCCTGTGCTACCGCGTTATCTGCAGGAGTCTTATCCATGTCATTGATTAAGGCGAGCAGATCATTTTGATCCTTCAGGTTCTTTTGCTCACGTTCGTAAAGATAGTTACTGAATAGGCTGCTTGCCGATACGCTTTGGGAGGCTACTTCATCCAGGATCGCTGCGTCATCTTTGGCCGGAATCTTCGTCTTTGAGGTTGACGCCGTATCTGTTGCAGCTTTATCCGTAACAGCTGGATCTGTTGCAACCTTGCCTGAATCAGCCGTATTGGTGGCTGTTTGGTCAGAAGTGGATTTTTCATCCGTTGCATTAGTAGCAGTTGTATCAGTGGCAGTGTTTTCTGGGTCGGCACTATTGGTTGTACCGGCAGTGCTGTCATCCAGAATTGCGGAGCTGTCGCTATTGGCTGTTGCAGCATTACTGTTATCAGCAGCGGTACCCGGGTCGGCTGCTACCTCGCCCTGTGTCACTACTTCATTGACAACTACACCAGAATCACCAACCGTTGGATCAGCCGCATCCGCAGTATTTTTGGCTGAGTCTACCTGAATAGTACCTGCCGTTTCTTTTGGAACCGAAGCTCCAGAATCCTCTGTGAATAAATAGTATGCCGAAAGGACCACCATCAAGCTGAGCATGGAAACCAACCAAATTGTTTGTCTTTTTCCATTCATTGATTATTCCTCCTAAAATTTTAATGGAGCTTATACTTCCATGATCTACTTCGCATTAAAATCGCTTCGTAAGCATAAACTTGAATTTAATGGAGCTTTCACTCCCATGATCTACTTCGCAATTACACTGGCTTCGTAAGCATTTGCTTAGTTTTGTTAGCCTTCTCCTATTCCTGCTTGCGCGGGACAACAGAAATGCGATAACTTGGCACATTCAGACCTTTTTCAATGGCTTGTTCAATCAGTCCTCGTACGACTTTGTTCTCGGCCCCTTTGGCTACAACGAGCACACCGCGAACTTGGGGTTTAATTCGCTTCGTGATGATTGGCGTCTCATCCCCCGACTGCGTGTAGGTGACAATTTCGCCATCCCTTGTATACTGTGTCGTATGCCGCTTGCCGCCACTTGCATCGGTTTCTTCACTAAGCTGCTGAGAATCATTCATATTGCGTTGCACAACAATCTCCTCTGTTGAGTCTACGGTGACCATGATATCGACTGTACCGACGCCAACGATTTTTTCCAGAATCTCCTTCGTCCGATTCTCCATGGCCTCTTCAATACTGTCGAATGAATTTGGCGTCGTTGTCTCACCCTGCAGCAATGCGGACTGTGTGGATTGATTCACTGGCGGCTCACGCCCCGTGTTCTCACTGTCCAGCTTCTTCACGTTAACGAAGGAATTGAACAGCATAATCGCCGCACCTAGCAGACCCAGAATAATCAGCCAGCGAAAGGTATGACTTCGCTTCGGACTCCCAGCACCGCCCCCAGCCCATTGCTCCAGTTTTTTCAGCCAATTGCCCATTCTATCCCTCCTAAAAGTTCTTCGCGCAAGACTCGTATTGCAAGCATTCATCTATAATTCAAGCATCAGAGTATAAGGTTCAAAGTTTAGTGTCACTGCTGCTATTGCCCTGCACCTGAATAACTCCGGGAGCCAGGTCCCATTTCTGCTCTAACAGCTTAATTATTGAATCGGCCTCATCTGCTGCGTGATTGTCAGCCTTATTGCTTCCATTCGCTGCTTCCGTCCCAGCCCCAGCTGCTGTTCCAGTCTCCTCAGTGTCAGGAGTAGTCTCTACTGTGATCTGGACTGCTTCCACTGGTGGAATAACAATCGACTCTGCGGTTGTTGTTCCCGTGGTTGTAGGACTGCTAGTTCCAGTGGCTCCGCCAGTTGTTGCTGGCAAGGAGACGCTCACCGAAGAAATCACCGGGACCTCTTGGCCGATAGTTGCATCAGCGGCTTTTCCCATCCCAAGTTTCACTGTAACTTGTGCCCCGCGCACTCCGGTCTCACTGGTGATTTGATCTCTCATCTGACCAGCAACTTCCTGAGCGGCCAACTTCAAGCTCTGCTCCTGGCGCCCCTTGGCTAGCATCTGCCCATCCGCCAGAATCTTCTGCAGCGAATCGTCTCCTTGTTTGGCTCCTGAGAGCAGTCCGCCATCTTTCTCCTGCTTCGCTATGGCAACACTTAGTTCTGACGCAGCGTCCCCCTTCAGTAGTGAAACAATCGGACTCAGCATGGTGAGCAGTACCAGCAAACTGAGCACCAGCCTGGCGTAACGCTCCATGGACTTACTCGGAAGCAGCATTTCCACGAAAGCTGCCAGCAGCACAACCAGAATGATCTCCCGCAGCCACCCGCCTAACCAGGTCATGGTAACCCTCCTAAACTCGTTTCGAAATGTAGCCTTGAGTCTCACCTCATCATGACGGTGACATTACCGGCAGTCAGCATAATCGTGACCGCCATAAAAAACATTAACGATACAGCAGCCAATGCGGCGAAGACATAAATCATGCTTTTTCCGATAGTCTGCAGGCAGCTTACGATCGGTGTTTCTCCCAGCGGCTGCATTACCGCGGCGGCCACATTGTAGATGAGGGCCAGCACCAGTATTTTGATCGCTGGAAAAGCACAAATGAACAAAATGATAATGACACCCGACAGCCCGATGGCATTCTTCACCAGCAGTGAGGCCGAGATTACCGTATCCGTAGCATCTGCGAACATTTTACCGATGACCGGCACGAAATTGCCTGTTATATATTTAGCGGCCCTGATTGTGACCCCATCCGTTACAGATGCGGTAATTCCTCTGACTGAAATCACGCCCAGGAACACGGTCAGCAGCACTCCCAGCAGTCCCGCTCCAATATTGCGCAGCAGATTGGCCAGCTGAGTCAGCTTATATTTCTCCGACAATGCGCTGACTAGATGCAGCACCGCCGAGAAGAACAGCAGCGGGAAGACTACAGTATGGATCAGCGTCCCAACGGTATGAATCATAAAAACAATCAACGGATGGGTCACTGAGACGGTAACGACATTGCCCATAGAAGCCAAAAGCGCAAACAGCAGTGGAATCATGGCCATCATGAAGTCGATCATCCGGTCGATCGCATCCTGTGCATACCCTATCGATATATTGAAGCTGTTGACGGCGATCACCAGCACGACCATGTAACAGAGCGTATAAGCAACCTTACTGACTGTTTTACGTTCAAAAGCGGTCTGCAGCGTCTCCAGAATCATGCTGAGCACACTGATCATGACAATCGTCACCAGTAGCTTGCCGTTATACAGCACTTCATGCCACATGTATCCCATAAGACCGGATAATACACCCTGAAAGCTAAGCCCCTTATCCCCCGGAAGCAGCATGTCCATAAGTGAAGGTGTGGCCCCATCGGGGAAAAACCCGCCGTAATCCTTCATCAACTGATCCCAGTACATCTCAACTCCGTCCTTAGGCAGGTCCTGGACTTGGCTCTTCACCCATTTATCGACGGGTGAGCTAGAGTCAGAGTCGGTAGAGGAGGAGCTGACAGGAGAGGCCTGAGCAGTCCCAGCGCACCAAAGAAACAATAAGCAAGGAAGCAGCAGCAGTATCATTTTTAATTTGGGAGGCCGAAAAATACTGCGCACTTGCATAACTTCTCCTCCTGTTAGCCGACTGGCAAAGCGTATTTATAGGTTCAAGCAGGCAAAAGCTTCATCACAGTTTCGATAATAATGCTGATAATAGGTACGGCCAGCACCATAATGAGCACTTTGCCTGCGAGCTCAATTTTGGAGGCGATCCCTTCCTGACCTGCGTCACGTACAATCTGGGCTCCAAATTCCGCGATATACGAAATCCCGATAATTTTGAACACTGTCTTCAGATAGATCATTTCCATCCCTGATGATTCAGCCACGCGCTCAAGCGTAGAGAGGATCATCCCAATCTTGCCCATCAGGAACAGAAAGATCATAATGCCTGTTGCTGTAGCGAGCAGAAAGGCGAACAGTGGCTTTTGTTCCTTGAGAATAAGGATAAGGATGGTCGACATCAGCCCGATTCCAACAACCTGAATGATTTCCATGGCACACCTTATTGAAAAAGAAAGATCGTTTTTATTTCCTGGAGCAATCCATCCAGCATGCGGATCACCATAAACAACACAACAATAAACCCGACGATCGTCACCCAATGAGCCATATCCTCTTTGCCCATCTGCTTAAGCACCGTGTGGATCATGGCTATAATGATGCCGATGCCGGCAATTTGAAAGATGGCGTTAACTTCAATATTCATTCCTGGCACCTCGCTAAAAGATCAAAATGACGATCAATGCTCCAAGCAGCAGACCCAGGCTTTTACTCATTTTTTCATACTTGCCCTGATCCTCTCTGGCCATTGTTTCCTCCTGCTTCAATTGCTGCAAAGCCAGTGCAATATGGGTACTCTGATTCGTCCTGTCGCTTGTACCCAGCGTGCAGCTAAGCTGTCGGAGAATCTCTTTCTCTGTCCCCTTCATTGCGGTCGTCTTCCAGTGAGCTTCCATGACCCGCTGGAAGGCATCCTGGGCACTCCGGTCATGTGGAGGACTCATCTCTTCGGCAGTTTTGACAAAAAACCACTTTAGCGGTTCTCTGGACTGCTGCCCGATCCGCCTCATGGCTTCCGGCAGCGGTGTGAACCCGTACATAATTTCGGTCTCCAGCCGTTGTAGAGCGGCGATTAAGCCACGAATGTGCTGCGGCCTGTCAGCATACTGCCGAGCACGCTGGAATCCTGCCAGCGTACCCGCCAGCACGATCAACACGGCGCCAAACAGCTTAAGCATGAACGTCACCGCCTATCCGTTCCTCCGCAGAGACCAGCAGCAGCCCGCGTTTCTGGCTGTCGAGGATTCGAAAGGAGAGGCCCGCTTCTGAGCGGTGTAGGATAACATACCGTTCGAACATCTTGTGCTCCAGCAATCCGCCTAGGCCCGGCCTGCGGGCCAGCTCGGACACTTCCTTGCCGTGTGCAGACGCTACAACGGATATTCCGGCGTGCAGCGCCTCCGTCACGGCCTCAGCGTCCTCAGGGCGGCCAATCTCATCTGCGATTAGCACATCAGGCGAGAGCGAGCGTATCATCATCATCATGCCTTCCGCTTTGGGGCACCCATCCAGAATGTCTGTGCGCGGGCCGACGTCAAAGGCCGGAATACCACGTCTGCTACCGGCAATTTCCGAACGTTCATCAACAATTCCAACCTTCAGCCCAGGCCGTACGCCCTCCCGCTTGCTTTGCACACCAGTGGAGATTTGCCTTGCCAGGTCACGCAGCAGGGTTGTCTTGCCGTGCTGAGGTGGCGATAGGATCAGCGTATGCATAATCCGCTGCCGCCCCCTGTCCAGCAGATAAGGCAGCACACCATCGGCGATGCCAGGCACAGCACGGGCAATCCGCACATTGAAGCTGGTAATATCGCGCAAATGCTCCACGCCACCCCCACTCAGCACCGTTCGACCAGCCAGTCCAATCCGATGCCCACCGGGAATCGTAATGAAGCCTTTGCGCAGCTCTTCCTCCATCGTGTACAGTGAATGGTTGCTGATCAGATCCAGCAGCCGGTGAGTGTCTTCCCGGTCCGGCTTGTAGGCTTCTTCTGGAATCTGCGTCAGGCTGCCGTCCCCGGAGAGAAAGTGATACCTTCCGGAATAATTAATTTCAAGCGGACGGCTTTCGCGGACACGTATTTCCTCAACCATCCCAAGCAGCGGGCTGGGGAGTGTTTGGAGCAAAGATCTCACTTTTTCAGGAAACAATTGAAGCCAATCGTTAGCCATACCCATGAACCCCCAAGTTGTCCTCTACTTCATTTGCTTTAATCCATATTTATGCTTGTACGTGTCGTTTATGCCTATCATCTATCATTTTTTCAGAATGCCGATTAAGAGAAAGGCCACTCCGCAACCGATCCAGCCAATCTTGCTCCACGAAAGCTGCTGGGTCATCCCTGTAAGGCCAATGGTTGTAGTCAAGATCAATACAGTCGGACCTACCAGTGCTAGCGCCGAATTCACTACCAGCGCCTTGTCCACCTGATTCAAGCGCAGCATAAGAAGTGCAGCTGAAATTTCCACACTGCCGGATATTATTCGCAGCACTGCCATCCAGCTTACATACTTGTCCAATCTGCTCAACTCCTTTTTATTGATTTAAGCCCCAGACTTATGCCTCCAATCGCTGCTGTAAGCGGCTATTATCCATGGTTATGCGGGACTGGCCTACTTTAGACAATTAAAAGTGTGAAAGAAATCATAGAGCTTCCAGCAATAAAAAAATATCATCAGTATGATAAAATAAACTTTGCATGTGTTTAAAAAGCAGAAAGGCAAATATAAGGACCTCAGATAGGTTAAACTTATACTTCCTAATCTTTTGAACAGAGTTAGTGGTAAAAACACAAGAAAAAAGGGGATTTTTGTTATGCACGTTCGTAATTACGGAGTACCGCTCGTTACTGGAACTGTGGCCAAACAAGTTCGGGAAATTGTCATTATCATTTTCTCGGCCTTTTTGGTGGCAAGCGGGCTTCGGTTATTTCTCATTCCTCACCAGCTTTTAAGTGGAGGAGTAGCCGGAGTGGCTTCCGTAGCCGGTTATTTAACGAATCCAAAGTTTATCTCGCTCATTTATTTTGCTATTAACCTTCCTATTCTTATCTGGGGCTTTATCGTTGTAGGCAAGAAATATATTTGTTTAAGCATGTTATCCGTTCTAGCCACGACCTGGTTTCTGAATATTATTCCTGTGGTGCAGTTGACCAAGGACCCCATTCTGGCGAGTATATTTGGCGGGGTAATCATTGCAGGCGGAGTGGGTTTCTCGCTGCGTGCTGGAGGTTCTTCCGGTGGATTTGACATATTAGGCTCTATTATTACCCGTAAGCATGATATCCCTATGGGGAGCGTACTCTTTGTAATGGACGGGCTCGTTATTCTAAGTCTCGGGTTCTTCAAAAGCTGGGACTCCGCACTGTACGCCATGCTCTGTATCTTCGTCAAGAGCAGAGTGGTAGATATGATCCATATCCGCCATGTGAAATTAACCTGCTTCATTGTTACGAAGGAGCGGGATAGAATGCTGGAGTCGCTTACCCGACTGCCTCACGGCGTCACGGTGGTCAATACGGAGGGTGGCTATAGCCACGAAGGTAATGCGATGTTGATGACCGTTACAACCCGCTATGAGCTGGCCACGTTGCGAAAGACCATTCTGGAGACCGATCCGAAATCATTTGTTAACGTGCTGCAGACCGTAGAGATCGTGGGCAGGTTTCGGAGGATGGTTTGATTTTCTGCAGATATCTGCAAATAGCTCTTTGAGTGTATTTTGTACAGTAGAATGGGTCTGATAGTGGATAAAATTGGTTTCTACTGTATTTTGTGCAATCAAATGACGCAGAAGTGCTCTAAATCAGGTGTTTTGCGAAATTCTAATGTACGTAATACAGTAGAATCTTTTTTTTGCCGGAGATAAGAGGATTCTATTGCACTTTATGCAATCAAATTCATCTTAGAATTCATTTAGGGATGAAACCTCCCCTTCCCGATGAAGAAGCTTTCTTGATTTCAACTGAGATAGAACAACAAAAAAGGATGTCCTTAGCCTATAGAGGCTTTAGGACATCCTTTTTTGATTCTAAAGCAGTGTTTAGCGGCGATCCTGAGGACCACCAACGAAGGCCTGCTCGGTCGTATCCAAGTTATAGGCGGTGTGAAGCGCCTGAATGATATGTTGCAGATTACCGGATTCAATCACGCAGGAAACCTTGATCTCGGAGGTACTAACCATCTTGATACTAACGCCCTGCTTGGAGATGACTTCAAACATTTGTGCGGCAACACCAGGGTGGCTGACCATGCCTGCGCCCACAATGGATACCTTCACGAGGTTATCTTCAGATGTAACTTCACTATAAGGCAAAGTTGCATGCATTTGCTCAATAACTTCTTTAGCCCGTGCCATATCATCCAAGGAGACGGTAAAGGAGAAATCAGCCTTCTTGTTCTGCACTCCGCTCTGTACGATAATATCTACGTCAACGCCCTCTTCCGCCAGCTTGCCGAAGACTTGCGCCAGCACGCCTGGCATATCAGGCACTCCCAAAATACTAATACGTGCTACATTCTTGTCATACGCAATTCCGCTGACTACAACTCCCTGCTCCATGCTCGCTTCCTCCTTCACAACGGTACCTTCATTAGTGTTGAAGCTTGATCTGACGACCAGCTTTACTTGATGACGTTTCGCGTATTCCACAGCACGTGGATGCAAGACTGCTGCGCCCAGATTGGCCAGTTCGAGCATTTCGTCATAAGAGATTTCCTTCAGCTTCCGCGCACTTTTCACGATACGCGGGTCTGTGGAATAAATTCCGTCTACATCAGTATAGATCTCACATACATCAGCTTTGATCGCTGCAGCCAGCGCTACAGCTGTCGTATCTGAGCCTCCGCGTCCAAGGGTAGTAATCTCCCCATCAAGCGTCATGCCCTGAAAACCGGCTACGATAACAATTCGATTCTTTTCCAGTGATTCCAGTACGCGCCGCGGTACAATTTCATTAATGCGGGCACGTCCGTGAGTATCATCCGTGCGGAATCCGGCCTGCCAGCCTGTATAAGAAACAGCATCCCGTCCGATTCCGTGAAGAGCAATGGACAACAGCGCTACAGAGATTTGTTCTCCAGTCGTCATCAGCATATCCATTTCACGTGCGGGCGGCTGCCCGTTCAGTTGCTTCGCCTGATCGATCAATTCATCCGTTGTGTCGCCCATGGCGGATACAACCACAACGCAGTGGTGCCCCTCATCCTGCTTGTCTGCGATGCGCTTGGCGACGCGTTTCATACGTTCGGTGTCGCCGACGGAGCTGCCTCCGAATTTCATAACATAAAGTGACAAAGTCCAATTCACTCCCTATTTCGGTCTATGTAGTAGCATACCTTTTGGTTTCACGCTTTAAACCAGTATAATACGAAAATAGTGACTTGCGTTAATGGTTTCACAAAAAAATTCTAGGATTGTTCTCGAAAAACAGCAAAAACCCCACCGCAAAAAGCGGGGAGGCTGGTTAACTGAGAATATTCAAGAAAAAACGAATACCGTCCTTTATAGGGACGGTACCCGTTTCTTCGAGAAATAGAAGGATAAGTTATTGTGTATAAATTCTTATCTTTTTAAATAACAAATGCCTACGCGCGGGAGATGTATTTACCTTCACGTGTGTCGATAAGCAGTACATCATCTTCGTTAATGAACAGAGGAACCTGAACATTCAGGCCAGTTTCCACTTTGGCGAATTTAGTCGCGCCTTGAGCTGTATTACCTTTGATTCCTGGCTCCGTTTCCACAACCTTCAGTTCTACGCTGGTAGGAAGGTTAATGCCCAGAATCTCGCCCTTGTAGCTGATGATGTTAACAGTCATGTTCTCTCTGATGAAGTTAAGCTCCCATTCCAGCTGTTTAGCATCAAGTGTGAATTGGTCATAAGTCTCGTTATCCATGAAGACATGATCTTGACCACTTGCATACAGGTACTGCACGGCACGGTTCTCAATAATTGCCCGGCCAATGGTTTCGCCTGCACGGAAGGTTTTTTCTACGGTGTTACCGTTGCGCAGGTTTTTGAGCTTTGAGCGTACAAATGCCGCACCTTTACCTGGTTTTACATGCTGGAAATCGATAACTGTGTAAATATCTCCGTCTACCTCAACGGTTAATCCTGTTTTGAAATCGTTAACTGAAATCACTAAGAATCCCTCCTGAAAATCAATAATAAAACATAAATTACAGCACCAAGTAATCTTTCGATGAGTGTGTCAGCAGAGCAATGCCATTTTCGGTGATCACAATGTCGTCTTCAATGCGGACGCCACCAATACCTGGCAAATAAATACCAGGTTCGACAGTCACGACCATACCCGGCTCCATCACTTCATCGCTAAGCTTGGACAATCGCGGCCATTCATGCACTTCCATGCCAAGGCCATGACCCGTACTGTGTCCGAAATACTCTCCGTACCCGTAACGGACAATAATGTCACGCGCCAAGGCGTCGCATTCCCGGCCCGTCATACCCGGTTTGATATGTGCTAGTGCATGCAATTGAGCTTCCAGCACAATATCGTAGATCTCTTTCAGCTTGGGATCTGGAGATCCCAAAGCTATGGTCCGGGTCACGTCCGAGCAGTACCCGTCCAATAATGCGCCGAAATCGAAGGTTACGAATTCATTACCCTTAATTACACGGCTGCTTGCTACGCCATGCGGCATTGCTGAACGTTCACCAGAAGCCACAATGGTATCAAACGAGGAAGAAGTTGCACCATGAGTGCGCATGTAGAATTCCATTTCCAGATCAACATCGCGCTCGGTCATCCCTGGTTTGATTACATTCAGAATATGACTGAAGGTAGCATCTGCCAGATCTGCTGCCCGCCCCATAACGGCAAGCTCCTCTTGATCCTTGAATGTGCGCAGATTCTCCACAGCTTTGGAGACTGGAATCAACACCGCCTCTTTCAACGCTTCCGCATAAGCGGTATAAGCACTGAAAGTTACATCCTCCTGCTCAAAGCCAATCCGTACATTTTCGCCCGCAGGCAGCAGTTCACGAATGGTATCGATGAACTTCGGACCGTGCTCTACAACCTTCACTCCCGCTGCTTGTTCAGCAGCCTGTGTCATATACCTGAAGTCAGTCAGCAGATAACAGTCATCACCGGTGACCAGCACATAACCGGACGAGCCGGTGAAGCCACTTAAATAGCGGCGGTTAATGCCGCTGGTTATTAACATCGCTTCCAATCCATGATCCTGCAAAACCTTACGTAGCTTGGAGATACGCTTGTTGCCCATTTTCATTCTCCTCTCGAAATAGCCACATTGTATTTTAACATAGGGATATGCCCTTGAGAAGTTTTTTCGGGGCATCAGGCAAGTCTTGTGGTTTGCTCACGCTTTCGCTCATCAGTGTATTCGATGGCTGCGGTGTATCCAATGAACAGCCCCCAGAGCAAAAAGAGACAAAATTCACTAATTATAGAGTTCCAAGGCAGCCGGAATGGCCGCTGCATCAAGAAAAGTTGCGAGCCTGCGAGAAATAAAGCTGACCACCATAGAACCCCATATAACATTCCAGGCCAAGGCCCCTTCAGTTTTCGCAGAATAAGCACATAAAGCAAGGACATCACTACCGAGAAGCCTATAAAAAATAAATACCCAAGCAGATGTCCTGCTGCCGTCACCAAAAAATCGTGCTTAAAAAAGGGCTCCGCCAAAAAACCAGGGATGACCTTGGTAAAGTGTAAGGTATACATGAGCCAGCGTGCTCCTCCCCATATAAGACCTGCAAAATAACCCAATTCCAAAGCAAATATCCAGGGGTTGGTAGGATCGGATTTCTGTTGATGCGACATGCTCATAGGGCTGCCTCCCTTTCATATATAGTTTCCACGAATGGTCTTTTGATCTCTCTAACAAGTAGTATGTACAGCAAAAGGCAATCCAACTAGTAATACAGTCAAAAATTAGTTACAATGAATTATATATAAACCATTTTAATTACAGGAAGGTGAATGGGTTGTCCCAAGGAACTCCAAGTTACGGCGGCCAAGCCGTTATCGAAGGCGTTATGTTCGGCGGCAAGCACATTAACGTAACAGCCGTACGGCGGAAGAATCAGGAAATTACATTTTTGGAGGTGCCGAAAAGCGATAAGAGCTGGGTCATTAAACTGCGCAAGATTCCGCTGCTTCGCGGCATTGTCAGTATTATAGATTCCAGCGCCAAAGGCTCCAAGCACTTGAATTATTCGGCGGAGGCTTATGCCGATGATGAAGTGGAGCCAGAGGATCGAGCAAAGCAGATTGAAAAGCAGATCGAGAAGCAGAAGAAAAAAGATGAGGGCTGGAGTCTTGGAATGATTTTTGGCGTAGCTGTCATGGGAATTCTCTCTTTTCTGATCGGGAAGATCATTTTTACGCTTGTACCGGTATTCGTTGAAGATTTTTTATTCCATAATGCATTTAATAACTATATTTTGCACAACCTCGTAGAGGGCGGTATTAAACTGTTGCTGCTGTTGGTTTATTTATGGGGTATCTCCCAGACCCCTGTTATCAAGCGGTTGTTTCAGTATCATGGAGCCGAGCATAAGGTTATCAGCGCCTTTGAGGCTGGTGAAGAACTGACCCCGAGCAAGGTACAGAAGTACAGCCGCTTGCATTACCGGTGCGGGAGCAGCTTTATGATGCTGACCATTATACTGGGCGTTATTATTTACTCGGTAATTCCTTGGGATAATCTTATGGAGCGGGTATTACAACGCATTGTTCTAATTCCGTTTGTCATTGGCATATCCTTTGAGGTTCTGAAAGGAACTAATGCCGTGAAGGATATTCCGGGTCTGAAATATTTGGGCTATCCTGGATTGTGGCTGCAGTTGCTTACAACCAAAGAACCCAATGAGGAACAGTTGGAAGTATCCATCGCTTCCTTCAATCGTATGCGTGAGCTTGATGCCGAGATTGAAGCAAGAGGATATACGGAGGCAAGTGTGTCAGGCGGCATATTGGATCCTGCGAAAGGATGAGGCCCTTTTGATCAGACATGCTTTAATATTCTGGAGTGCAGTGGCACTCGCAATAGTTGGTCTTATAACAGGGATCTTAGGTAGTGGCATTATTTCGTTAAGAAATTTATTATTCCCCGTGTTGCTGCTGGCGGTTGTTTTTTATGCCTACAAAATAGCTCCAGCCCGATCCGCACGCAGCACTAGCAGCAGCGGATCGAAGACACAAGTCAAGCCTTCACAGAAGACTATGGCTAAGGTTGCTGGCAAGCGTAAGGGACAGGCCACCTCTGGCAAACGTAAAAGCTATCCTTTCCAGGTGATAGAAGGCAGTAAAGGGAAGAACGATGAGAATTTACCGAAGTATCACTAAAGTTTATCTTCGAGAAATATAAGGATAAATTATTGCGTGAAACATATAAATTCTTATATTTGATTCAAAAGGCATCTCTCACGTCATTCCTGACGTTAAGAGATGCCTTTTTTCATAAGTGACTATTAGCGCGGCCGCCATTCCCGGAAAAAATCCTCTCCAGCCTTCTGCCCCGCTGCATATAGCGCATCACTTTGAGCAGGTGTGATATTGAACTCGGTTGTAGCGATTCCCAGAGTGGAAATCTTGACGCTGCGAACAAATTTCTCTTGTTCAATGTAACGTTCGTCGTGAGCCGACAGCATGGTCTCCACCATGGCCTGCAGCATACTGAATGGACCTGTAATCTTATGGGGCTGCGGGTCCGTCTTACCGATCATCTGATAGCCTACAGTGGGTATTCCAGCAGGAGATTTAGCTCCCTCTTTCTTCTCATCAAACAACCATAGAGGAAAATTACTTAATAGTCCGCCATCCACAAGATACACAAATTGCTCCCTAAAGGATTTCCCCTTAGCCGCCTGCCCATTCAACCGCAGCATGACCGGATCGAAAAAGTAGGGAATACTGCAGCTCATGCGCACAGCCTTTGCTACCTCAAAATGGTCGGGAGAAATCCCATACTCCTCCAGCCCTTCCGGCAGCACTAGAATCCGCCCGTTCGTAATGTCCGAAGCAATAATCGATAGCTTCCCACGGGGCAGGTCGCTGAAAGTCACAATCCCTTTTTTCTGCAAAATGCCATAGATCCAGGACTCTAGTGCTTCACCGGAATATAACCCTTTCTTCGTGATTACTCGTAGCGCAGGTCCAACAATGGGGGTATTGTAAACCGGTGCCCTTTTCAGAAATGCTGTAAAGGACGTGCCTCGAATGATCCGGCTCATCTCCTTGCCATCGTAACCTGCGGCCAGCAAGGAGGCTATAATGGAACCTGAAGAGGTTCCTGCTACTCTTTTAAACGTACGGCCCGACCTTTCCGTTGCCTCTACGGCTCCTGCGAGCGATATTCCCTTTACACCTCCACCTTCAAACACCGCGTTAATCTCCATAAACACACATCCCCCGTTCCCATAGATTCTATTGCTTATCTATGAGCACGGGGGATATTTCATGACTTATTATAAAAGGTTAACAGACTGGCAAGTCCAAAGGGATTCCGGACCACAATATCATTGGCTCTGAACATAATGCTTCCGCCAACCTCATCGTATTTCTCATTGTATTTCAGCTGGTTGATGATCTGTTGGCCGCTTTGCCATTCGGCGCTCTGATCACTTGCCCCAACTTTATAGGCTGCTTGGCCGATATATAGATCCACGTTAGTATCCGCTACCTCTTGGACCCACCAATCCACCAGCTTGTCATAGCGGGCTGCACTAAAGGAAAGACTCCAATAGATTTGCGGGGCGACATAGTCGATCCAGCCTTCTTTAATCCATGTCCGTACATCCGCGTACATATTGTCATAAGCAGATACCCCTGCTGTTGTATCTGAGCCGGTGCTATCTGACTTTTTGTTCCGCCATACACCAAAAGGACTGATGCCATAAGAAACGGAAGGTTTGGCAGCATGAATTTCTGCGCCCAGCTCGCGAACAAATTCATTAATATTATCACGGCGCCAATTCTCCTTAGAGGATATGGCTTTTGAATTATAGGTCTTATAGGCAACATCATCCGCAAAGGAACTGTCTGAAGGATAGAAGTAATCATCCAGATGCACACCATCAATATCATAGCCATTTACGACCTCCATAACCGTGTCGATAATGCTCTGGCGTGCCTGTGGAATTCCTGGATTTATGTATTTCTTGCCTCCTGTAGTTACAATCCAATCCGGATGTGCATTCACAATATGGTTGCTCGTGAGCGAAGCTAAGGTCGCGGCAGAGGTATCTGTTGTGGCACGGAAGGGGTTGAACCAGGCATGGAATTCCAGGCCCCGGGCATGTGCTGCACTTACCATATATTCAAGCGGATCATACCCAGGATTCTTGCCCTGAGTTCCTGTCAGCACTTTCGACCAAGGAACCAGCGCTGATGGGTACAGGCTGTCGGCAGAGGGTCTTACTTGAACAAAGACAGCATTAAATCCGACTGCCTTCAGCTTGTCCAGCAAGCTGTCGAACTCCTGCTTTTGCTTATCTGCTTTGCCTGCAGAAGAGACAGAAGGCCAGTCCAGATTGAACACTGTGGAGATCCAGGCACCCTTCATGGCTTTACTAGTCTTCGCACCCGGCACAGACGGTATCGAAGGCACACTTGGGGCCGGAACCGTTGGCGTTACTGGCAAAGTAGGCGTCTGCGGATCTGCTACTTGAGGCGGCTCAATATTAGAATACAGAGCTATATGTTTGGTAGCCTGATTCCATATGACCTGCAGTCCCAACTGCTCACTTACAAATCGGAGGGGTACCATTACCCTGCCTTGCTTGATTTGCACTGAAGTGTCGAGGGCAACTGATGTTTCATTCACAACTGCAAATTTCTGGCCGCTAGTCAGCTTAAGGACGGTATCCCCTTTAGTGATCGTAACGGCCTTGGTGCTCTGATTCCAATCTACACCAGCACTCAATCCCTTACTAATTACACTGATTGGCACCATCGTTACATTGGAAGTTGTGATATATGGAGGTACATCACTGACCAGTGTCTCTCCATCCAGTTCAATCGTGATCTGTAGTGTGGCTGCACGTGCACCAGAAGACCACATGGGCAAGCACAACAAGATCACCAGCAATCCAAACATCCATTTACGATAGTTCATCTTTTCTCCCCCAGGTAGTAAGAATTGTATAAAAATAAAAAACAGTTACCATCCATACAAGAAACGGCTTACGCCGACCTTATATGGACGGTAACTGTTTCTCATCAGAATACGTAAAAGTAGGCTTGAAGATGCTTTCTTTTAAGATTCCAAAAAAAGAACGGTATCCGTTTTGACGTAAATAAAGGAAAAAGGTTGCGGTTTTAACAGAAATAGCAACTATTATACCTGTTTAAGAATCGCTAACCAGCTCAAGGTGTATATCATATAACGTCTGTAGACGCGCTTCATCCCGGCGGAAATACTCCACCAGAGTTTCTATACGGGTAATGGAGTCCCAACTTAAATGATGCTCAATTCCTTCCACATCCTGATAGATATGCTCCGGTTGAACTCCGATCAGACCCAGAAATTCCTCCAACAGCTGATGACGATCTACAAGCCGTTTCCCTACTTTTTTCCCTTTATTGGTCAGGACAAGCCCACGATATTTCTCATAGATGAGATATTCGTCCTTATCCAGTTTTTGGATCATCTTGGTCACAGAGGAGGGGTGTACTTCCAATCCCTCGGCAATATCCGAGACCCGCGCATAACCCTTCTCATCTATGAGCTTGTATATGCGCTCCAAATAATCCTCCATGCTGGGTGTTGGCATCAAATTTTACCTCTTTTCTATTATGAGCATGGCGCCTTAGCCAAACCTTGCTCTAACAATGATACATGTTTCTGCCGCTCCTTGGCAAGTCCCGGGGAGCAAACCGCTCATCTCCTGTATAGGATTACCAAGGTTTCACACAGCTTAGTAATGGCACAATATCGTTAACCTCATTCCTAAGGAGCGTGATCTCATGTCAGTTGTAACGCCCGTACAGCCTACCCTCAAGAAACCAAGGAAGGCAACGGGTCTCTTCATTCCCGAGCTTGTGTTCTTCGAACCGAGCGCCCTGAATTACCCTAAAGGCGAACGTATCATGGAATGGGTGAAAGCTCAGAATATTCCCTATCGAATGACAACGTCACATAACCGCATCACCAATCTGCCAGGTGAAACGGAATCAGAGCAATACAAAATTGCCAAAAGAACACTCGTTGTCGGCTTACGCAAAACGTTAACTTTTGACCAATCCAAGCCATCCGCCGATTACGCGATCCCCATTGCCACCGGTTGTATGGGTCATTGCCATTATTGCTATTTACAGACCACATTAGGCGCAAAGCCCTACATCCGTGTATATGTGAACACCGGAGACGTTATCAATGCAGCTAAGCGCTATATTGAAGAACGGGCACCGGAAATCACAACTTTTGAAGCAGCTTGTACTTCTGACCCACTCGGACTGGAGCATATCACCGGTTCACTGGAGGAGCTAATCAACTTTATGGCTGAAGAACCACTGGGTCGCCTTCGTTTTGTGACCAAATACCAGCATGTCGAGCCTCTGCTTTCTTTACAGCACAAGGGCCATACCCGAATACGCTTCAGCATTAACGCCGACTATGTTATCCGAAATTTCGAGCCTGCTACCTCTCGGTTCGAAGAACGAATTGAGGCTGCCGGGAAGGTCGCACGCGCCGGTTATCCGCTTGGCTTCATCATTGCCCCGATCATCTGGTATGACGGCTGGGAGGAAGGCTATGGAGAGCTGTTGGCTCAATTGGCACGAACTCTGCAGCCAGAGATAGGTAAAGGTCTGACTTTCGAGCTCATCCAGCATCGCTTCACCAAGACCGCCAAAACCCTGATCGAGAAGCGCTACCCCAAATCCAAGCTAGAGATGGATATTGAGAAGCGCAAAAAGAAATGGGGCCGCTGGGGGCAAAATAAATATGTATATCCAGACGAACAGCAAACCGCCCTGCGCGAGTATATTACAGAGCGGATTTTCGAGCATTTCCCGGAAGCACGAATTGATTATTTTACCTAAAAACAGTTCCGCTGTCAATCAGAATTTCAGCCATTCTGGAGTAATGCCCTGCAGCCAGACAGTAATCCGGAACATTTGATCCGTAAATAACAGGAAACCCATCAATATCATAAGCCCGCCGCCGAGCTTCATCAGCAGGTTGGAGTATTTAAGGATATGTCGTGCCCCACCAAGGAAAAAGGCAAAAGCTAAAAATGGCAGTGAAAATCCGATACTGTAAGCTGTAATCATTGCAAACCATGTGCCTGGGTTACTTGCTGAAAGGGCGATAATTGGAGTTAAAATTGATCCAATACAGGGTGACCAGCCAGCGGAGAAGCCAATCCCAAATACGAATGATCCGACGTAACCTGCAGGCTTCCATTTTATGTTCAGCTTACGTTCGCGCAGCAGAAACTGCGGTTGAAATATGCCCAGCAGAAACAGCCCCATCGCGATAATAAGGATGGCGGAAAGCTGGCGGATCAATTCACGTTGCCCATTAAAGAATTGACCAAATAGCCCGGCCCCGAATCCGAGCGTATAAAAGACTACGGAGAATCCCAATAAAAATGCCAAGGTATGTGTAAGAGTCTTAAAACGGACCTCTTTTGTATTGCTGCCTGACTTTAATTGCTGCACAGATAGACCGGTGATATAAGACAGATAAGAGGGATAAAGCGGCAGACAGCAGGGAGAAATAAATGACGCTAACCCGCCGGCAAATGCTATTCCAACATTAATGTTAGACAAAGTGGCAGCTCTCCTTCTTAGGGTTCAAGTCACTTCGTTCAAGTCTACATCCTTTTAAGCGGGCAATCCTTTTTTGCCGACCAAGGTCAATACCAGAAGAGCAATCAGCAGCAGGACAATCGTCGCACCTGGTGCCAGATTCCAGATTCCAGCCACAACAAGTCCACCTACAACAGCAATTTCTGCTATGATCACAGACAATACTACGGTTGATTTGAAGCTGCGAGCCAGCAAAAGGCTGATGGCTACCGGAACGGTAAGCAGGGCAGACACAAGCAAAGAACCTACTATCTTGATCGCGGTGCTGATAACCAGAGCTGTCAGAACCGTAATCAGCATATTGAGCACCTTTACAGGCAAGCCGCTGACACTGGCAGCATCTTCTTCAAAGCTAAGCAGAAAAAATTCCTTAAAGAATAACGTCACTACTACAACCACAGTTATGGTCACAATACCCACTACGATGAGGTCGATATTGTCGAGTGTATAGATACTGCCGAACAGATAGCTCATAACGTCCGCATTATATCCTTTCCCCAAGGTGAAAAAGAGGGAGGCCAACGCTACTCCACCTGACATGATGATCGCGATCGACAGCTCCGCATAGCTTTTGTAAGCCTTGCGGAGCTTCTCAATCCCAAAGGATGCCGCTACTGCAAAAATTAGCCCCGCTCCAAGCGGATAAAAGCCAGTCAAAAAACCAAGCGCAACACCAGCTATCGTTACATGCGCCAGCGTATCCCCAATCATGGACAGCCGTCTAAGC
Source organism: Paenibacillus sp. 19GGS1-52 (assembly GCF_022369515.1). NCBI lineage: Bacteria > Bacillati > Bacillota > Bacilli > Caryophanales > Paenibacillaceae > Paenibacillus > Paenibacillus sp. 19GGS1-52. The sequence goes on along the minus strand of NZ_CP059724.1, from coordinate 2,231,847 downwards.
ACGAGAAAAACGCCTATAAGCGGCGCCGTAATACCAATCAACAGTCCGCCGGCAAGCGCCCGCTGAAAAAAATCACTGAATAGGATTTCCAAATTAATTCTCCTTTAATTTCTTACCTTTCAAAACCTACCATCCATGCCTACCTTTTAATCCCTAATTTTCGATACCTACCTTTCGATCCCTACCTTTCGATCCCTACCTTTCGATCCCTAACTTTCGATCCCTACCTTTCGATCCCTACCTTTCGATCCCTCCCAAACCCTCCCTTCCAAGGGAGGGCTCCAAGGGTTGCACCCTCTGGACACCGGCTAAGTTCAATTAGCGTGCGAGGTCAGGATTCTGGTGTCGGGTTGCTATAGAGGGGGATCGCTTTCGTCCCTAACGGGACACGCTTAACGTTTGGCAGTGTCTAGCTGCGTAAAGGACTAAGAGCTAAGGACTAAGGGCTAAGGACCTAAGGGCTAAGGGCTAAGGACCTAAGGGCTAAGGACCTAAGGGCTAAGGACCTAAGGGCTAAGGGCTAAGGTCAAGAGCTAAAGACCAAGAACAAAAGACTGGGCCATCCTATGTTGTACTATGGATGACCCGTATAGATCAACGGATAGGCTGCGCCCGGCAAACTAACCTGACTAACTACGAATGACAGTGGCAGATAATCATTTCACATGTTTAGCAGCAAAAAATGCCGCTAAATCGCTCCATAAAGATGATATCCGTAATATAGATGCAAATTATGCTGCTAATTTAGCCATATCTGCTATTTACGAATTGAATTCCCAAAATTAACGGCAGCAAATCATGTTAAATGTTCCAGAGGAGGTATATGCCTATATTTAGAGGCAGTAATCTCATCTAATTTGTCAGTTGCATCCCATCATACGTTAGTGCAAATATTCAACACAACACTGCTTAAGTAAACGTATGCTGCAGGTTATCTACTACACAATCCTGCACCTCATGGGAGTGACGGGAGTAAAAGTTGATTTTGCCGTTGCTTTGTACTGGTTCATGACCCAAGTAATTTTTGATCATGTCGATATCATGTGAAACCATCAGGAAAGTCATGTGATGATGAGCATGCATATGCATAATCAGCTCGAAGAATCCGGCCTGAGTCTCCGCATCAATGCCCACTGTAGGTTCGTCCAGAATTAACAGATCAGGATGGTTAATCAGAGCGCGCGCCAGAAATACACGCTGCTGCTGACCACCGGACAGCTGGCCTACTCTTTTGTCGGCGATATCCTGTATCTTCATTACTTCGAGTGCATCCAAGCATTGGCGTTGCTGTGTCCGCGTAACTCGGCGGATTAGATTCTTGTTGTTGTACAAGCCGGATAACACTACTTCGCGCACCGTTGCGGGAAATAGCGGATTAAAAGCATTCTTCTGTGGAACGTAACCGATCCGTTCCCAATCCTTGAATTTGCGCACGGGATGGCCGAATAGTTTGATCTCCCCGCTAGTCGCTGGCAGCAAGCCAACGATCATCTTTAACAGTGTCGTCTTGCCAGCACCATTTGAACCGATGATGCCGAGAAAATCTCGTTCTTTCACGGTATAGTTCAGATCTGAAATTACCTTTTGCTCGCCATAGGAAAAGGACAGATCCTCTATTTCGATTATATGCTGATGGCAGTCCAAGGATAACGATTCCATGATTAACTACCGCCTCTCACTAATACTTTCTTTTTATTGTAAAGCCAGAATTAGATTTTGCAAATTTTTCTCCATCAGCGTAAAGTAGTTGTCACCATTTTTTTCTTGTTTCTGGGTAAGTCCCTCTACAGGATTGAGCACCATTGTAGATACGCCCGCTTCAGCCGCTAGCGTCTTAGCCATCTTATCCGATACAAGCTCTTCGAAAAAGATATATTTGATGCCTTCCTTCTTGACCAGATCCGTCAGCGCAACCATGTCCTGTCCGCGTGGTTCTGCGTCAGGTGATAATCCCATAATGGCATGCTGAGTCAAGCCATAGTCTCGGGCAAGGTAAGCAAAGGCCTGATGGGAAACAACAATTTCATGATTAGGAAGCTTCGCAAGCTCTGTCTGGAATTTATTGTCCAGTGCCTGCAATTTCGCAATAAGTTCATTGTAGCGCTCCTCGTATCCTGCTTTATGTTCAGGATCAACGGTTTGCAGACTGTCTTTTATATTCGCAGCCATAATCAGCGCTGACTTCGGGCTAACCCAAGTGTGAGGATCAGTATGCAGGGTGTCATTATTATCCGTTGCCTCATCGGTCATAATATAATCAACCCCATGACTTACTTCAACCGTCTGAACCTTGCTACCACTCTCAAGCCCCTTCAAAAAATTAGGAACCCAGCCCTCCAACCCGGCCCCGTTATAAAGGAACAGCTGCGCTTTGGAGGTGTTAATAATGTCCTGACTGCGCGGAGTCCAATCATGCGGCTCCACACCAACCGGAAGCAGATTGATCACATGAATATCTGCGCCGCCGATCTCCTGAGTGAATTCATATATAGGATAAAAAGTGGTTACAACGTTCACTTTGCCCTCAACAATACTGCCACCGCTCTTCGCACCGCATCCAGCAAGGACTAAGACCAGCATCAAGGCAAGCGTCAGCAGGCCCTTGCGTGATAAATTCGAAACCATAATAACTATCGACTCCTTAAATCGTAAATTTTACTAGTAAAATTATAATAGTAATCGTTACGATAAGTCAACCCGAAGCAGAAATCAAGAAGAAACGATTAGCTCTATATTTAGAAAAAAGGAATGCCAACCAGCCGCTTCATCGGCTTATCAGCAATCCCATTTTCAATCAAACTATTGTACAACATTAATATTGTTAGCTTTACTTCACAATAGCCCCGTTAGGCATGTTATCCGGAACGGTGGCAATGGTGAGCTGATCTCCCTTGGAGGCCGCCAGAATCATTCCTTGCGACAGTTCACCGCGCAGCTTTACTGGCTTCAGGTTCACAATGCAGATCACTTTGCGCCCTACTAACTCTTCTGGTGTGTAGAACTTGGCAATACCGGAAACGACCTGACGCTGCTCATAGCCAAGATCCAGTTGCAGCTTCATCAGCTTATCCGTTTTCTTAACCGGCTCGGCCGAAATAACCTGTGCCACCCGCAGTTCAGCCTTGGCAAAATCATCGATGCCGATTTCATCTTTATGGTCTTCCTCCAGCTCAGAGATCACCGCAGCGGCGCCGCCTTCAACAACCGCTGGCTCAGCGGCTGCTTCTGTTGTTTCGGTAGCTGGTTTACCAGCGCCACCCATAGCCCCAGCGATAAAGGCAACCTCCTGCTCCACATCCAGACGCGGGAAGATTGGATTGCCCTTCGTAAGCTTTGTTCCACCCGCAAGCAATCCAAAGGTTCTGCCGCTATCCCAGGTGGTCAGTTCACCTGACTCAATGCCAAGCTGCTCCCAGATCTTCGCTGGTGCTTCTGTCAAGAATGGCTGCAGCAGAATAGATGCCGTACGAAGTCCTTCCACAAGATGTCTCATGACTGAAGCCAGCTCAGCCTTTCTGCTCTCGTCCTTAGCAAGAATCCAAGGCTGAGTTTCGTCAATATATTTATTTGTACGGCTAATGAATGCTCCAATTGCAGCTAGCGCCACGGAGAATTCCATTTTTTCCATTGCTTCTTCTACTTTGGTATAGGTGCTCTGTGCCATGTCCTCAAGCTCACCATCGAACGCTGTTACATTCCCCTCATAGGCCGGAAGCACACCATCAAAATACTTTTCGACCATTGCCCCTGTGCGGTTCAGCAGGTTACCTAGATCATTGGCCAGATCAAAGTTAATCCGGTCCACAAAGCTCTCAGGAGTAAATGTACCATCCGAACCGAACGGCACCTCACGCAGTAGGTAGTATCGCAGGGCATCCAAGCCATACCGGTCAATCAAGGTCACCGGATCAACGACATTTCCCTTGGATTTGGACATTTTGCCTTCTTTCATCAACAGCCAACCGTGTGCGAATACTTTCTTCGGAAGCGGCTCGCCTAACGCCATCATAATGATCGGCCAATAAATGGTATGGAAACGCACAATTTCCTTGCCTACAATGTGCACATCCGCTGGCCAAAATTTATCATACAGACTTCGATCCTCGGAACCGTAACCCAAAGCTGTAATATAGTTAGTCAGCGCATCTATCCATACATAGACAACATGCTTCTCGTCACCCTTGACCTTAACCCCCCAGTCAAAAGTGGTACGGGAGACCGAAAGATCTTCCAGACCCGGCTTAATGAAGTTGTTGATCATTTCGTTCTTGCGGGATTCCGGCAAAATGAACTCCGGATTGTCCTCATAATACTGCAGCAGCCGATCGGCATATTTGCTCATCCGGAAGAAATAACTTGCTTCCTTCACCAGTTCAACGGGGTGGCCGCTGTCAGGACTTTTCCCACCAGTAATGTTACCCTCAGCATCACGCTCAATATCAACCAGTTGTGTTTCTGTGTAAAAGGTTTCGTCCGAGATACAGTACCAGCCTTCATATTCACCTTTATAGATATCACCTTGCTTAAGCAACCGATCAAAGATGTCCTGTACTACTTTTTTGTGACGCTCTTCTGTTGTACGGATAAAGTCGTCATTGGAAATGTCCAGCTTGCGCCACAGATCCTTAATGCCCACTACAATATTATCTACAAATTGCTGAGGGGTCTTCCCTGCTTCTTCTGCCTTGCGTTCAATCTTTTGCCCATGCTCATCAGTACCTGTCAAGTAACGCACCTCATAGCCGCGCAGACGTTTGTAGCGAGCCATTGCATCTCCTGCCACAGTTGAATACGCATGTCCGATATGCAGCTTATCGCTCGGATAATAAATCGGTGTTGTTAAATAAAATGTTTTCTGTTCACTCATAGGTTAATCATCCCTTCTTCTCTGAAAAAGACAAAAAACTCCCGCCCCCTATAATGGGGCGAGAGTTGAACTCACGCGATACCACCCAAATTTCCTGTCTCTTCACAGAGCGCAGGCTTCGCCAGTTCCCGCTTAGGAGAACTGTCCATTAACGCTGGATCACGCCGTCCTCTTACGTAAACCGTACTTAGCGGTTCGATGCTCGAAGACAGTTCCTCCCGGACCATATTCAATCCAACCTTCCATACCGGCTCCCAGCTATTTCCCGGCTCTCTGCAATGGACGTTCCGATCTACTCATCCGTTCCTCGGAATTCATACTATTATTGAAAATATAACCAAAGAGAGGCCTCCGTGTCAAGTTGTACGGATATTACTCTCCTTGGGAGTCTTCTCTTTCAGTGGCGGTACTGGATCAAGCCCTCCAGGATGGAAGGGATGACATCTCGATATACGCTTCACAGCAAGCCACGAGCCTTTAAGTGGACCATGGACCTCAATCGCTTCTAGCGCATAGGCAGAGCAGGTTGGATAGAAACGGCAGGTAGCCGGTTTAATCGGCGAAATAAACTTGCGATAAACACGGATTGGAGCCTGAATTGTTCTGCGTCCGATAGCCATGGTTACAGACCAACTTTGCTATTTGCGACAGCGACTGGCTCTTCTTCTCTACTCTCTTCACATTCCTTACAATAACCGAACACCTCAAATTTATGCTTGACTACCCGGAACTGATCAGGTGCATCGGTTAAATTCATCGGGCAGAAATTTATCGGGTAGGTCTTTTGGCACTGAAGACAGATCATATGGTGATGGTGATGGTCCTGATTGCAGCTCCCTTTGAATTTCACTCCATCTTCAAAGACCACTTGCTCCAGCACACCCAGCTCCTCCATTACACGCAGGTTACGGTACACCGTATCAAAGCTAAGTCCGCTATATTTACGGCCCATATGCTCGTAAACATCCTTCGCTGACAAATATCCCTCATTCTCGCCGAATAAGTTGGCAAGCGTTTTGCGCTGATCGGTGATTCGCAGTCCCTGCCCCGACATGGTTTCCAATATTTGTTCTGTCGACAGCATACGCTCATCTCCCATAACATAAGTTCATTTGTATAACACTCTCTTTATAATGCCCCAAAACAAATGCCCCGTCAATGAAGGGCAGCACCTTGCAACGTATTGAACATATAAAGCCCTGACAGGCATTCCATTATGGAACGCTTGTCAGGGCTCATCTGTTAAGCTTGAAAATCATTGCTTTTACTTAAATCTGTAGTAGCTTACTTCAATGCCGGAAGCGGCGTAAAGACGAAGTTTACAGGCAGGTTGCTACCAGAAGCGACTGTAAACAATATTTCAACCGCAGTTTCGTATTGGCCAGTACGGTACACTACTGCACTCATGTCTGCGTTCGCTAAACTTCCCTTGTTCGATAGGTTCACAATCGTTCCATTCACGACTACAGACCCAAGGTAATTACCCCCACGCGGGTTAAATGTAATCAGCGTATTAGGTGCGACGCGATCCAGCTTAATTTTGTACAAGACGCCGAAGTTGCCAGAATTGGAGGCTTCAGTCGCACTCATAGGATCGACACCGATTAGATTTAGATCGCTTTTATTATCACCAAGCAAAAGCTTGGATTGGGTTGTCCCCACTACATCAGTAACGTTAATAATGCGAGTTGAATCTGGATATGTTCCGCGGTTGTGTACTCCGTCGCGGTCAAGAATAGGCAACGTTGGCAATGCAACCAGAGGGTCCTTCGTCTGCTCAACCATAATTACATTATATTGCACAGGATAATCACTGAACAGATCAGCGCTGAGCGATATAATTTCTCCTGGCTTCATCGCGATCTTGCTGGTGTCAGTCAAAATCGGTACACTTTCGCCTGGCTGCAGCGTTATTGTTCCAATATTCCCGCCGTTAAGTAATGAACTGTAATACTTCAACACCGAAATTTTACCAGTGTATTCTGGCGAAGAAGCTGGACCTGCAAATCCTACATATTGCGTAGTAATCGTCGTTGGATACAGGTTGTTATTAGTTGCAATGATATATACTTTCTGTCTCGTGCTCATATTATTCTTGTGATGAACCAGAAAGCGAGTTGCTCCAAATGCAGTTTCACGATAGAGAACACCCTCGGTGTTAACAGTCTCCGGGCTATTGCTGCGGATCAATGTATAGGCCTCTGAAGAAATGTTATAGGTCAAGTTGGGCAAAGCAGGGATTGAGCTTCCATCACCGGCAAGGACATCACCCTGAGGAGTAAACAGCTTCTCTACCTCTTCTCTGGTGTACAATTGTTCATTCGTGATGTTGATTGTTTTCTCAAAAACACTACTTAGGCCATGTGTGTCGGTTACTTTCAGCTGAATCGAAAGTGGGCCCGGATTAAAGAAAGCCAAAGAGCGATTCATCCATTCAGTCGTCAGCACGTCACCTTCGGGATCGGAGCTAAGATCGGTTATCGTTACCGGTTCGCCCATTTTATATTCATCCTTGTCAGTGGTGAAGTTGGCAACCGGAGGTTGATTGGGTTGAATAACGTTAATAGTCAATGTGTAAGGATTACTCCATTGTCCATTGGCATCCATTACGGAATAAGTCACTGCATAATAGCCGGGTTGATCATAAATATCCTGCTTATTCCCTTCCCAACGCTCATTGACAATGGCTGTTCCATTTGGCGAAGAGCTGGAAGTGATGAAATTCACTGTAGTTTGACCTGCAAAGATTTCCGTAGGCTGAACAGTGAATGATGCAGTCGGTTTGGTGTTCAACGTAAGAATAACCTGCTTCTTCACATTATCAACCGTATAAGGAATTGCCAATGCCGCCGTGATCGACGTCAACGGAATCATAAATGTATTCTTATATTGATAAGCTGGACCTTTCATCGTCACCTTGTTACCGTTAACGGTGTAGATCTTGCTGTCCGTCTTAAAGCGCATGATATTATTGCCGCTTGTAACGATCGTTTCCTTCGTTTTGTAGTCGTAAATAAATTTCACGCCTACCCGCTCAACCATAGCACGGATTGAAACGTAGGATACGCCATTCTTAACTGCCATCGGCTGATTAGCCAAAAATAGAATGCCATTCGCATACATTTTATTGCTGTTCATCAAGAGAACAAGTTGATTATTGCCTGATGCGCTTAAAGATTGACCGGCAAATGGTGTCGGTTGGACCGTTGCTCCTGGTGTTGCACTAGGAATCGGTGTTATAGCTGGCAGTGAAGTAGCTGTTGGCATTGGTGTTGCAGTTGGTATTGATGATGATACAGGCAACGGCGTTGCCGTCGGTGATACGATGCCGGTAGGTTGCAGACTAGGCAGTGGATCAGTAGCCTCTGGCTCCAGGACTGGCGTAGGAGTAGCTTCAAGTGTAACCGTGGACTTGGATACTGCAGTAGAACTAGCTGCTACGGCGAAAGCCGGTACTGCCGAGGCGACCTGTGAAACGACCAAAACCGCAACTAAGGCAATTTTTTTGAAATTCATTGTATGACTCCTTCTGCTCCCATTTGTAAAATACAACAAAGTATCTATCTCTCTATACTCTGCTCATATTCCCCGCAAAAACGCAGCCGCCCTCAAGAGGGCGGCAGTATGTTTTTGCCACGTTCATTATAACAAAACATAGTATTAGACGCACAATTTACTAAAAAGTTTCAGTTATGTAAAGAAAAGATTAACTCAGGATAAAATGAAAATAGAATCCCTATTCAAATGAAAAATAGCCCGCTGTTTGCCAATGATATTTGGAGGTTTAATGTTTGTAAAGCGAGCCTTACACGGAGAGAGTAAAAGCCCTCCCTCACTCCTGCGCAGTAAACAGAGAGAGGATGGGCATTAGTCGAGGTTAAGTAGATATGAGTTACTTACCGTGCTTCAGCCTTACGATGCTGCTCCCGATACTCCTTGGGGGACATTCCCGTTTGCTTCTGAAACACCTTCGTAAAATACCGGCGTTCCTGATATCCGATACCTGTGCCAATGACCGTGATACTCTTATCACTGTTCACGAGCATAAACTTGGCGGCTTCAATCCGCTGAAGTGTCACATATTCAACAAAGGTCATAGAAAAGTGGTTTTTGAACAACAGACAAAAGTAGCTGCTACTGATCCCAATCTTATTCGCCACTTCTTCAATACCAATATCCGAATTCAAGCGTTCAGTAATATATTGTGCAGCCAGACTCATTTGCTGGTCCGGTGTTTTTTTGGCAGAATCATGATCAAGAGCCGGTATTTCCTGAAATAAAGGAATACTGTTATACAGCTTATCTTTAAACTGCCTGCTGCGGATTTGCGCTCCGATCTCCCGTACTTTATCGCCAAGCTCTTCATAATGGATCGGTTTGCAAATATATTCTTTCACACCCAAGCGGATGGCTTCCCGCGCATAATCAAATTCCTGATAGCCACTGAGGAGGAGCACTTCACTGTCCAGCCCCATCTCCCGCAGCTTGCCGATGAACGTTAAACCATCCATTACCGGCATGCGAATATCACAGAGTACAAGATCCGGCTGCTGTTCCTCGGCGATACGTAGTGCCTCCATACCGCTACGGGCCATTCCCGAAACAACCATCCCCATCTCCTCCCAAGGCAGCACCTTGTTCAGGTTGTTCAGAATCGGTGCTTCATCGTCAACCAGTAATACTTTTAGCATAATGGTCTTCCCCCTGCTCGTATTTAGGTATGACGCACTGGATCATTGTCCCTTCACCTGGTGTGGAGCATATAAATATACCGTACCTGTGGCCGTACTCAATACGAATACGATCAGCAACGCTGCGGATGCCGAGCCCCCGACGTTCAAGATGCATTCGGCTTACTGGCTCCATGCCTACCTTCTGCTCAAGTGTTTCATTCACCATATATTGAAAAATAGACAACTGAGATGAAGTCATTCCGATACCGTTATCCTCAATCCGCAGAATCAGGTTCCCCCGTTCCTCCCAGCCCTTAACCTTTACTTTTCCTTTATAAGCAATACCTTCAAAGCCATGCTGGATACTGTTTTCCACAAGCGGCTGGAGCGTAAGTTTCAGGATACCGCAACTCAACAGAGCGTCAGGAATATCAATCTCATAATCAAATAAATCCTCGAAACGAAATTTTTGAATGTCGAGGTAATTACGCAGATGCTTCACTTCTTCTTCCAGTGTAATTTCATCTCTGTCCTGAATACTAATACGCAGAATACTGGCTAATCTGTACACCATCTCACTAACTTTACGCCCTTCATTCTGAACGGCCAGCACATTGATAGATTCCAGGGTATTGAACAAAAAATGCGGTTTAATCTGCGCCTGCAGCACGCGCATTTCAGCTTGGTTCTTACGTCGCTGCTCCACCTGAATTCTGTTGAACAACCCGTTGATTTTGTCCATCAGGTCATTAAAGCCTTTGGCAAGCAGAGTTAGCTCATCGTTCCCCTTTTCTTCCACACGTGTAGTAAGATCACCATCTTCAACCCGGCGCATAAAGCGGACTATAACGGCTATACCACCAGTGATACGGTTCATAAAGAACAAGTTAAAGATTACAGCAGCCAGAAAACAAAGGAAGATGACTAAAACAAACCAGCGGGCAAAAACCGTAACCTCCCGCGATAAGGAGTTCCATGAGGTAGTAGACACAAGACTCCAAGGATATCCTTTGAGGTGATACACGGAAAGAATGCTTTTTTCTCCGGCAAACTGCGTTTTGAAGCTCTGAAATCCCGGTTTGAAGGTAATTTCTTTGTTTGTAAACGACCGAAAATCCTGACCATCCAGTTTCCTATCCGGATCAAACAGAATCATCCCGTCATCATTAACAAGCATAAACGAAACACCCTGATTGCTGTCGCCGATTTTCAAATTACGAAAGATCGATTCAAACTCCCAATTCTTGATCTGCACTACGAGAATACCGATATTTTGAAAAAAGCTCAGTTCCTTAATAAGCCTAATTTGCGTAAATACGGGTTCAACGCCGGTTAGATCCGGATATTCATGCGGAGCAATCCATTTGGGTACACCATTCAGCGCCATCACTTCCTGATACAGACTGCTTTCTTTGAACTTGTCATAAGGAAGCGTGCGGAAATTCTCTTTATTAAAAATAGATACGATCTCCGAGCTGCCTTTTCCATTAAAGTTATACAAAAAAGCGTAGCTAATCGAAGGATGGTTATATAACAAACTTCGAAAATTACGCTGACTGGCATTCAGACTTAGCTGCTCAGCATCAGTCAGATCCTGTTTGGAAGGGTCCTCTGCGCTGAGAGCCATATGAAATACCGAGGTAGCAATTCCGTTGTCCGTAACGTTATCCATATCCTTAAACACATTGGAAATACTGTAGCTGATCGCTTTAAGCGAATATTCGGACTGCTGGCTATATTTCTTCTCAATTGAATTATAAGTTACGAAGAACATAAACATGCCAAGGATAAACAAGGGGATGATAATCAGGCCCAGAAATGCCGTAAATAATTTATAGCGCAAATTCATCGGCTAGTGCTCCTGACTGTGAATAAGATTATCCTTTTACGCCGCCCGCTGTCACACCTTCAATAATTTTTTCCTGCAAAACAGCATAAATGATAATTACCGGCACCACGCTATAGACGATACCCGCAGACATCTGAGCATAATTCATCTGATATTGATCGCGGAATTGGACCATTCCCACCGGAAGGGTGCGCAAATCGTCATTCGAAAGAAAATAATTGGCCAATAAGAATTCATTCCAATTTCCCAGGAAATTTATGATGAATACAGTAACCATGGCGGGAACCGTCAGAGGTACAATTATCTTAGCAAAGATACCTGGTGCCTTCAACCCATCCATAACTGCTGCTTCTTCAATTTCACTAGGTAATGAACGCATAAAGGCTGCCAAAATGATAATCGTAAACGGGATAGCATTGGCAATATACGGAATGATTAGTGCCCAGTGCGTGTTTAAGATGTGCAGCTTCCGCACAATGGTGTAAATCGGCAGCATAAGCGCATTGTTAGGAATAAGCATTCCAATCAGTACCATTGAAAATAGAATCCCATTCCATTTCCCTTGACGCATCCGTGTCACCGCGAAAGCAAACATGGATGCCAGCAATATAGCGACTACCGATGACAGAACAGAAATGTACAAGCTGTTAAAAAAGTAGGTGCTAATCTTGGCATTCACCCATGCTTCTACATAGTTGGAGAATTCAAAATTCTTGGGAATGCCGAATGGATTCAAAGCAATGGAATTATTATCCTTCTTTACAGACGAGAACAATACGAAGAGGAACGGGAAAAGAACAACAAGCAGATAAGAAAGTAGTACAACATGCGGCAGACTCTTTTTCAGGAAACGTGGCATCAGTATTCAATCCTTTCGGTACGCCGGGCAACCAGCAGTTGATAAAGGGCTGTAACCACCAGCGTAAACATGAAGATTAAAACAGCGATGGAGTTTCCGTACCCATACTTAAAGTTTGTTATCGCATATTTAATCATATAAGTTGCCATAACCTCAGTCGATCCAGCTGGACCGCCCTTCGTCATGACGATGACGATATCCGCCGCTTTCATCGCTCCCGCGATGGATAACATAATCACAACGGAGATAATCGGAACTATTAGCGGCAAAGTGATGCGTGTGGCTCGCTGGAAGCCGGTAGCGCCGTCAATGGCTGCAGCTTCATCTAGTTCACCAGGAATGGAGAGAATTGCTGCCAGCACCATTACAATGTAGAATCCGGTCCACTGCCAGGCGTTCGTGATCAGTATGGACAGCATGGCGAATCGCTCATCAGACAACCAGTAAATCGGCTCAATTCCAACAAGTCCTAGCAGTTTGTTAAACAGGCCAATGTTTGGCTCGTAAATAAAGCCCCATAGGATGCCGATCACCGCTGTGGACATGATAGAAGGCATAAATACCGCTGTTTTATAAAGGCCCTTTAGCTTCTTCACATTAGCGATCAATAAGGAGAAGAATACAATCAAAGGTACCTGTATGCAGATGGAGAAAAGAATAAACCAGCCATTGTTTTTGACCGAAATCCAGAAGCGCTCATCACCGAACGCCTTTTTGAAATTACTGAGACCGGTATATTTAACCGTATCCGACACACCGTTCCAGCTAGTAAAGCTATAATAGATGGAGCTAAAGATCGGATAAATAAAGAACATTAGGAACAAGATGAGTCCGGGAAGGATAAATAGGGTGAATACTACGGGATTTCTCAGTGCTTTATTCATGACTACCTCCAATTGCTTTGACATCCTCTATAATGGATCATTTCCAGATGAACCGGCTTCGTCGTCCTTTATATGGACGGCGTCCGGTTCTTCGAGAAATATAAGGATTAATTATTGTGTGAAACATATATGTTCTTATATTTCAAGATGAACCGGCTTCGCCAGCCCTTATATGGACGGCGTTCGGTTCTTCGAGAAATATAAGGATTAATTATTGTGTGAAACATATATGTTCTTATATTTCAAGATGAACCGGCTTCGCCAGCCCTTATATGGACGGCGTCCGGTTCTTCGAGAAATATAAGGATTAATTATTGTGTGAAACATATATGTTCTTATATTTCAAGATGAACCGGCTTCGCCAGCCCTTATATGGACGGCGTTCGGTTCTTCGAGAAATATAAGGATTAATTATTGTGTGAAACATATATGTTCTTATATTTCAAGATGAACCGGCTTCGCCAGCCCTTATATGGACGGCGTCCGGTTCTTCGAGAAATATAAAGATATATTATTGCGTGAAACATATATGTTCTTATATTTTAAAAAATGTACCCTGGAGCAAGCACCAGGGTACATTCAATTTGCGAGTCTTCTTATTCCACTGCTGCGTTTGCTTCTTCTTGAATCTTTTGTAGAGCTGCGCCCATCTTCTCAGGAGTAGTCTGACCGCCAATCAACTTCTGAATTTGAATGTTACTGATTTCAGTAGTTACATCAGCCTGAACAAGGGAGTCAAACGCTGGGAATGATGACTTGGAATTATTGAGTACACCTACGATTTCACTCATCAGATCATCCGTAATATTCGCATTCAATACGGCTTGATCAATCTTCATAGCCGGCAGTACACCATCTTCTACAAGTCCACGCAGTTGCATTTCTTCATTGAACATATTTTTGATGAATGATTTCACTGCCGCCAATTGACGAGGATCCTTTTCTACGGAAGCTGAGAATCCATAACCGTTGTTAACATCCCGCATTAGCGCTGTCTGATCACCAACACCACCATCAACAGCTGGAATGTTGAAGAATCCGACTTTGCCAATCAAGCCTTCACCAGATTGTCCGGCTTTAAACACGGAGGATTTCCAAGTACCGTCATACATTAGAATCGCTTCACCACTAGTAAATTGTGTTGTATATTCTGCATACTCGAAGCCGAGCTCGCCTTTTTTGAAATAACCTTTGTCGATCCATTCTTTATACTTCGCAAAACCCTTCACCACATTTGGGTCGCTCCACTTAGCTTCGCCTGTAGCAAATTTAGCTGTTACATCCGGTCCAGCATAGCGGGACCATAAATGGTTAGCCAGCATAAGTGGTACCCAACCTGCTTTGGATGCGCCAGCCAGTGGCACTTTGCCATCAGCCTTGATTTCAGCCAACTGTTTCTCAAGCTCTGCAAAAGTAGTCGGAGCCTGCCAGCCCTTGCTAGTGTAGTATTCCTTGTTATAGAAGAACCCTTCGCCAGAACCACCAATTGGCAATCCATAAATCTTCCCTTCATAAGTAAAAGGGTCCAGGTTCGAGAATTTATCTTTTATACCCAGCTCTTCAAGAATAGGTGTGAGGTCCAGCAACTTGCTTTCTTTAGCATAGATCTTAGAGTCCGGACTGCCGAATAGATCAAATATTTCCGGAGGGTTCCCTGCCGCCATTTCCCCGCGAAGTTTTTCTTTACGATTCACATCCGAATCTACCCCATCCAGCTTGAATGTTAAGCCCGGTACTTCTGCTTGAACTTTGCCTACAACGTCTTCCAAGATGGCCAGACGTTTTTGTTTATCTGCACCGACTTGAGTATGACGAATCGTCATTTCGAATGGTTCAGTACTGACAGGCTCCTCTGTTGCAACCGCATTAGTGGCGTTCGCTGCGTTGGTCGCAGTGGCGTCTCCTTCAGCGTTATTTGCTGTATTATTATTACTTCCACAACCAGTCAATAAAGCAGAGGTGACGAAGATCAGAGACAAAAGCATAGTTAAACTTTTTTTCATTGTTGGTGACCCTCCCTATTTATGATTTCCTTTACACTTCTTATTATAGAAAATGATTTTTGTTATCGTAAGGTCAAGATTCATCTACAAAAGGGACAAAATACTCTGATGTAAGCGTTGACAATCATCTTTCGTGACTTATTATGTAATTTTAGTTTACATTCATAATGCAAACATTTCAGTTTTATTGTTACACAATCTAAAATACTCTGCTGCTGTTATAAAACCTCTACATCATAATTTACACAAATCCATAAATTCCACACTGCCTACCAACGACAAAAAGAGCCGTCCCTCCAGTAAAAATTACTGTCGGAACGGCTCGTACTATATTTGCCGAAAATATTATACTAACGCAGTCTGTTTACGTCCTTCTTCAATCAGCCGATAAGCACGCTGCACTTCTTCTTCTGATGGAGATGGGACACCTTCCAGCTCGTATGGTTTACCCATACTCTGCCATTTGTAGATACCCATTTGATGGTAAGGTAAAATCTCAAATTTCTCTACACCATTCAAGGTCCCTATGAAGCGGCCCAAGTTAATTAAGTCCTCTTCGCGATTATGAATGCCAGGAACATAGACGTGACGAATCCACATCTTGCGATTGTGATCAGACAACCATCGAGCAAGCTTCAGCGTACGTTCATTAGATTTACCTGTGAGTTTAATATGAGCTTCATCATCAATGTGCTTTAAATCCAGCAACACCAAATCAGTAACATCTAACAGATCATTGATCTTATCGCCTTCGTTATAACCATTAGTATCAAGTGTAGTGTGCAAATTCCAGCGTTTCTTCACTTCGGTGAATAGTTCTTTTACAAAATGTGCTTGGAGTGTTGGTTCTCCACCTGATACAGTCAATCCTCCACCTGAGGAACGATAGTAATGCAAATAAGGTTCTATCTCAGACAGTACCTCTTCAAGGCTCATTTCATTACCTTCATTCAGTTCCCATGTGTCTGGATTATGACAGTACTGACATTTCAATAAGCAACCTTGCATGAATAGAACAAAACGAATACCTGGGCCGTCAACGGTTCCAAAAGTTTCTAAGGAATGTATACGTCCTTTAGCCATATGATGACATCCTTTCTCCACGATTGAATGACAGTCTGCTTTTCTCCAATATCGCGGCCACGAAGTTTTAAATTTTAACTATCTTGTAACAAGATCATACCGCCCTTGAGACAAGGGCGGTATGGCCTTGCAGCTATTTCACTGCGTATTTAATATCATCATTAATTAAATTACATTGCACCATGGAAAGTACGTGTAACAACATCCATTTGTTGCTCGCGTGTCAACTTAACAAAGTTAACTGCATAGCCAGATACGCGGATAGTCAATTGCGGATAATTCTCTGGGTGCTCCATAGCATCCAGTAATTGTTCGCGGGCAAATACGTTAACATTCAGGTGATGACCTTTGCTGTTAAAGTATCCATCAAGCATAGATACAAGGTTGGATTTACGTCCTTCTTCTTCTTTACCCAGTGCTTTTGGCACGATAGAGAAGGTGTTGGAGATACCATCCATGCTATCTTCGTACGGTAATTTGGCTACGGAACTCAGGGAAGCCAAAGCACCTTTCTTATCACGTCCGTGCATAGGGTTAGCACCTGGTGCGAATGGTTCACCTTTTTTACGTCCGTCAGGAGTAGTACCAGTCTTCTTACCGTATACTACATTTGAAGTAATTGTCAGTATTGATTGTGTTGGCAGAGAGTCACGGTAAGTGTGATGTTTACGAATCATAGTCATGAAAGATTCTACCAGTTCTACTGCGATGCTATCCACAGCGTCGTCATTGTTACCGTAGCAAGGGAATTCGCCTTCAGTTGCGAAGTCAATAGCAATTCCTTGTTCGTTACGGATAGGTTTTACTTTAGCAAATTTGATAGCACTCAGGGAGTCAGCTGCAACCGACAGACCAGCGATACCACAAGCCATTGTCCGTAGAATATCACGGTCATGTAAAGCCATTTCAACACGTTCGTAGGAATATTTGTCATGCATATAGTGAATAACATTCAATGTGTTTACATAAGTCTTTGCAAGCCATTCCATCATTGCTTTGAAGCGTAACATAACTTCATCATAGTCAAGAATATCGGAAGTAATACGCGGCATTTCAGGTCCAACTTGTACGCCGGACTTTTCATCGACACCACCGTTTATTGCATACAGCAATGCTTTTGCCAAGTTGGCACGAGCACCAAAGAACTGCATTTGTTTACCGATACGCATTGCGGATACACAACAAGCGATCCCGTAATCGTCGCCGTAAATCGGACGCATCAAATCATCGTTCTCGTATTGAATTGCACTAGTTTCAATAGAAACCTTAGCACAGAATTTCTTAAAACCATCAGGCAATTTCTCGGACCACAGAACAGTAAGGTTCGGTTCTGGTGCTGGTCCCAGATTGTAAAGAGTGTGCAGGAAGCGGAAACTGTTCTTCGTAACACGAGTTTCTCCGTTAACTGACATACCACCGATGGATTCTGTAACCCAAGTAGGGTCACCGCTGAACAAATCGTTGTAATCAGGTGTACGTAGGAACTTAACAATACGAAGTTTCATTACGAAATGATCAACCAGTTCTTGTGCTTGTTCTTCACTCAGAACGCCTTCTGCAAGATCCCGTTCAACATAGATATCAAGGAATGAGGATACGCGTCCAAGAGACATTGCCGCACCGTTCTGTTCTTTGATTGCTGCCAGGTAGCCGAAGTATACCCATTGGAAAGCTTCTTTAGCTGTGTTAGCAGGTTTGGAAATATCGAAGCCATGCATTTCAGCCATTTTCTTAAGTTCGCCAAGAGCGCGAATTTGTTCGGAAACTTCTTCACGAAGACGGATTAGATCTTCGCTCATTGAATCCAATTCAAGATTAAGAAGGTCTTTTTTCTTGTCTTTAACAAGGAAATCAATACCGTAAAGAGCTATACGACGGTAGTCACCGATAATACGACCGCGGCCGTAAGCATCAGGAAGACCAGTAATAATACCTGCTTTGCGGACTGCTCTCATCTCATTGGTATATGCATCAAACACGCCTTGGTTATGCGTTTTGCGAATATTCGTGAACATATCAACAATTTCTTGTGGAAGCTCGAAGCCATAGGCTTTACAAGCATCGATCATCATTTTAATACCGCCAAATGGTTGGATCGAACGTTTGAAAGGTGCATCTGTTTGAACGCCGACAATTTGTTCCTTGTCTTTGTCAATGTATCCAGGTTTATGCGATACAATAGTGGATACAGTGTTAACATCCACATCAAGAACGCCACCATTAGCAATTTCTTGCTTAGTCATTTCGGAAACAAGTTTCCAAAGTTCTTTGGTATTGTGAGTTGCGCCTGCAAGGAATTCTTCCTTGCCCAGGTAAGGTAAAATGTTCTTCTCAATAAAATCATTAACGTTTACTTTTCTTGACCATTTGCCTTTTGTAAATCCGCGCCATCCCGACTTAACCTCTTGTACATCTTTTTCGATCACCGACATTGCTAAATCCCTCCATTTATATTTATATTATTTTTGTGAGATCGCAGGCTTGAAGGTTAATCCCGCGTCTTGTTTGATCCCTAAGAATATGAAATGGTTGTAATAATTTTCACAATCGATACTTCATAACCGGGACCTTGTCTATACATACATTTTAGTTTGTTTTCTGAAAAAAGACTGTGACAAATATCACCTTTTCGGTGATATTTGTCACTCCCATCTAATTTCGCAGTGCTTTATTATTGCCTGAATTACAGTCTCTTAGTTTTCGAATCTTCCGTAGAATGCATCACGGTATACTTCAGCCAGTTCAGAAACCAGTGGAAGCTTAGGGTTAGCAGTCGTGCACTGATCTTCAAAAGCTTTATCAGCCAAGTAATCTACATTGGATTCAAAGTCTTTTGGATCAAAGCCCAGTTGTTGGAATGATTCTTCAATACCCAGCTGTTTATTCATATCGCGAATCATGTTAATCAAGCTGTTTACGCCTTCTTCAGTAGTACGAGCAGGCAATCCCAAAATGCGGGCAATCTCAGCATAACGCTCGTCAGCTATAAAATGCGAGTATTTAGGGAACGAAGCGAACTTCGATGGTTTCTTCGCATTATAACGGATTACGTGTGGCATCAGGATGGCATTAGTACGTCCGTGAGCCGTGTGGTATTGACCGCCCCATTTATGTGCTAAGCTATGGTTGATACCCAGGAAGGCATTGGCAAATGCCATACCAGCTAGTGTCGACGCGTTGTGCATTTTTTCGCGGGCAAGTTTATCGGCTTCCAACGCTGATTTGATCAGGTATTGGTGTACCAACTGGATAGCTTTGATAGCCAGACCATCAGTGTAGTCACTCGCCATTACAGATACATAAGCTTCGATCGCATGTGTCAATACGTCCATACCTGTATCGGCAACAGCTGTTTTAGGCAGACTGTAAACAAATACTGGATCGATGATCGCAACATCCGGAGTAAGCTCATAATCAGCCAACGGATATTTAATGTGGTTTTCGCCAGTTTTATCAGTAATAACAGCGAATGAAGTTACTTCCGAACCTGTACCCGAAGTTGTTGGAATGGCAACGAATTTCGCTTTTTTACCCAATTCTGGGAACTTGTAAACGCGTTTGCGGATATCCATAAATTTCTGTTTCAGTCCGTTAAAGTCAGCATCTGGATGTTCATAGAACAACCACATTCCTTTGGCTGCGTCCATTGGGGAACCGCCGCCCAGTGCGATGATGCAGTCAGGCTTGAATCTGTTCATCATAGCCGTACCTTTTTCAACTGTAGTTGTAGAAGGATCTGGTTCAACTTCCGAGAAGACCTCGATAGCTACCGGAGTTTGGCGTTGACGCAGATAATGTTCAACTCTTTCTACATATCCAAGTTTAACCATCATAGGGTCAGTGATAATAGCAACACGGGTAATATCAGGCATTTTGGTCAGGTATTGTGTAGAATCCTTTTCAAAATAAATCTTATCCGGCACTTTAAACCATTGCATATTCACTTTACGACGGTTCACCCTTTTCACGTTGATCAAGTTGATGGCAGTAACGTTCTGCGATACCGAGTTGCGACCATAAGATCCACAGCCCAGAGTCAGAGAAGGAATATTTGTATTGTAAATATCACCGATTGCTCCATGTGTAGAAGGAGAGTTCACAAGAATACGTCCGGTTTGCAGACGGTGCGAGAATTTCATAATAACTTCCTCGTTGTTGGAGTGGATAGCTGAGCTGTGACCCATGCCTCCAAATTCAACGATCTGTGCTGCGCGTTCGATACCTTGATCAGCATTTTTTACTTTGTAGCAAGCTAGAACAGGACTGAGCTTCTCAGCAGAAAGCGGGTATTTCGGACCTACGCCCTCAAGTTCGGCTACGAGGATCTTAGTGCCAGCTGGAACCTGGATTCCGCACATTTCAGCGATCTTCGTTGCAGATTGTCCAACAATTGCCGGGTTAACTGCACATTTTTCAACGTTCATTGCGCCGGAAGTCAGTTTGGCAGATTCTTCTTTATTTACGAAGTAACAGCCGTTTGCGATCATTTTCTTCTTCACTTGATCAAAGATAGCTTCTTCAATGATTACTGCTTGTTCGGATGCGCAGATCATGCCGTTATCAAAAGATTTGGAAAGAATAAGGTCAGTTACAGCCTGATCGATATCCGCGCTCTTCTCAATGAAGGCAGGCACGTTACCAGGACCTACGCCGAGAGCCGGCTTGCCACAGCTATAAGCTGCTTTAACCATTGCCGATCCGCCAGTTGCCAGAATCAGAGCAACATCAGGGTTATTCATCAATGCGTTTGTTTTGTCCATTGTAGGCATTTCAATCCACTGAATACAGTTCTCAGGAGCGCCAGCTGCAACAGCAGCGTCACGAAGAATTCTTGCGGATTCGGAGCTACACTGTTGCGCAGATGGATGAAAACCGAATATAATAGGGTTACGTGTCTTCGCGGAAATTAGGGCCTTAAACATTGTGGTTGATGTTGGGTTAGTTACCGGTGTGATACCCATAATGATTCCGACTGGTTCTGCAATCTTCTGGAAAGCGTCATAAGCGTTGTCTTCGATAACACCTACTGTCTTGTCGTACTTGATTCCGTGCCAGATATATTCTGTTGAGAAGATGTTCTTCGTGATCTTATCTTCGTATACTCCGCGTCCTGTTTCTTCGACAGCCAATTTCGCCAAATACATGTGTTTATCAAGTCCAGCCAATGCCATGGCTTGAACAATGTTATTCACTTGTTCCTGGTCGAGCAACATGAATTCTGCTAAAGCTTTCTTTGCTTTGTCAACTACCGTTTGAATATATTCTTCAGCGGTAGGTTGTTTAACTTGGGCGGCGACTTCATTCTTTACTGCCATCTCCCTCGTCCTCCTGTCAATTTTTGAGTTGTTTTTCTCTACAAATTCATTCTATCACATTCTATCCAATATGCATAGTGAAATCTTTCACATACTTTAAACTTTTTTTGATTCGTTTTCAAAGCGCTTTCATTCGATTATATTGTGGATTTTAATCCATTTTTTTCATTTTTTCCAAGCCTAAAATTCCATTCATTATGAAATTGTAGACCTTAATTCCTTTTGCGTCACCTGGATTTTGCTTTGTTCTTTTTGAATGCAATAAGGTTGCCATATTACCTGCTTCCAGTCATCCTTCAAGCTCCTCCTAGGTTAATAGTGTACCATCTAGATACTTTGCCCGCTCAATTATTAGTATAACCATTGAACAAAAGTCACCCTTAGGCATTTAATGCCTAAGGCCGTTCAGTATCACTCGTATGTAAGCGGCATTTCCGGAGTGTAAGATGCTTTCCATCCTTCAGCAAGCATGCCAAAAGCCGGCCCTCCAAAGGGCCGGCTTTTGGCATGCTCATTTTAGTTCAATCCAGCTATAAGATCTGTTCGACGACTACTCCACTTTAATAGTATCAAAAAATTTCGTTTGTACGGTTTTGGCTGCAGCATCCAGCTGAGCTTTGGAATCTGTGCCTTTTTTGGAGAACAGCTCCTGAATAACGTTAGACATTGTTGCATAGTAATCTTGCGTATTGTATTGCGCTTCCGGTTTGCCGTCCAACAGAGCCATGATGTCAGGGCTATATTGGTAGACATTGGTATACTTATCGTAGACAGCTTTTGTTTTCTTGCCGAAATCGGAATCTGCGGAATAGTAATCCAGAAGCGGTGGAATGAAATATTTACCGTCTGTTGTCCGTTGTTGTAACACAGCATCGAGTGCTTCTAAGCCTTTGTCAGAGAAATAATCGAAGGTAATATAGCGGAAAGCCATTTCTTGCTCATCTTTTGTGGCATTAGGATTGATGACGAGATAATCGCCGCCGAGTACACCGGTATGCTTGCCGCCTTTTTCAGCAGCTGGCATTGGGTACGTAAGCACATCCTCAGGCTTCATTCCACCTTGATTCAAGGCTTGCTCAATTACACCGTCGGAGCCAGCCATAACCATAGCCGTACGTCCTTGTTGGAATGCGCCTACAGCATCACCCCAGCCCAGTGCCCAGTCCTGAGGAATCGCATTGGCTTCCCATCTCAGCTTTTTGTAGAAATCCAGTGCTTTGATGCCTGCATCAGAATTGAAGGTTGCGACAACCTTGCCACCATCAATCTTTTGGATATCGCCGCCTGCTTCAAACAGGAAGTTGGTCCAGTTCCAACCTGCTTCGTTGCCTTTACCCATGGGTGCGATACCGGAGATGCCTTTTTTGGTATCAGCTACACCTTTGGCAGTATTCAGCATATCGTCCCAGGTCCAATCCATAGGCGGAACCGCAACACCTTTGTCGTCGAGCATTTTCTTATTAATCATCGTAGTTGTAACATAACCCTTTTGCGTGACCCCGAATACTTTGCCATCAATAATGAATTGATTCTGCAGCACCGGATTAATTTGATCTTTGAATTCGTATTTATTCCACAGATCAGTGATGTCAGCAACCCAGCCTTTTTCCACCAGGAATTTAGCTTCAGTAGCGTAGGTATTAAAGAAAGTTGGTGCTTCATTAGCCGCCATCTTAACTCCGATTTCACTTACATTGTACTGCCAGTCATCTTTAACGATCTCTACATTTGGATATTCTGCTTGGAAACGCTTGATCTTGTCATCTTCCTGTGCTCTTATCTCTGTCAGGTCAGGCGTAGGATAGTGAATCTTAATGGTTACTTTTCTCTGGGTGATATCATCCGCTGGCGCTTCGGTTGCGCTGCTGGCGTTATCAGTTGCGGCATTGGTTACTGCCGGAGATGCTTCCCCTTCCTTGTTTCCCTGTGCGTTACCGTTGTTATTATTGTTACCGCCGCAGGCGGACAACAATGTGCCGGTCACAAGGAGGCATGCTAACACGCTGGAAAATTTACGCATTGAAACTCCCCTTTTCAATTCATTATTATCTTACAACTTCATCATAAAAGAGAAATCGCTTACAAACGAGGTGCATTTATATTCCTTTCATGTGCAGGTTTACGATCCACCTCTAAATCTGTCATCCTATGCTCAGCCTTTTACTGCCGATAAAGCGACTCCACGCATAATAAATCTTTGGAAGATCAGGAAGACGATGATCGGCGGCAGGGTAACAATAAACAGAATAGCAAATTTGATGTTGGTATTAAGTGCTTTTACATTAATGACGTATTTATAGATCGCTGTCGCCAGCGTATATTTATCCTCACTATGCATGACCAGAGATGGCCAGAACCAGTCATTCCACGCCGTAGAGAAGATAAAGATCGCCAGTGTTGCAAAGATTGGAATGGACAACGGCACAGCAATGGAGAAAAAGCTTCTAGGCTCTGAGGCACCGTCGATGCGTGCTGCTTCAAAGATTTCCGGATGAAGTCCATCAAAAAAGTTCTTCAGCAGCAGAAAATAAAAGGTGTTCGCTCCGGCAGGCAGCCAGAAGGCGGCATACTGATTCAGCAGACCAAGCTCCTTCAAATTCACAAAGTTCGGAATCATATAGCTGGTCGCCGGAATAAATAAGGTCATGAGGAAGAAGAAATAGAATGCTTTTTTGTAGGGCACATTCATCCGGGATATACTAAACGAAGCCATGCCCAGCACCACCAGTGTCACAACCATATTTCCGAGGAAAATATAAATCGTGTTCCTGAGGAACATCGGCAGATCTATATAATTCATGGCATCCTTGAGATTGCTGAAATGCCATTCCTGCGGGAAAAAATGAGGTGGAAACGAGTTGACCTCCTGATTCGACTTCAAGCCGTTGAACATCGTCATGAGTATCGGATACAGCATGGTAAAGACCATAATAAGGAGAACTAGAACCATTATTCCGTAAATTACTTTGTTGCTCGTTTTTTTGAGATCATGCTGCGAAAGTATGCCTCTTTCCGTGTTCTTCATCTTAATTGTCCTCCTTGTTAAGCTTGAACTGTAAGATGCCCAAACCACCAAGGACAATGAACATCAGCATGCCAAGCGCAGTAGCTGTTCCATAATCCAGCCTTGTAAAAGCGTACTTCACAATCAGCAGCGCATAGGTCAGCGTCGTATTGTTCGGCCCACCATCCAGCAAAGCTAACTGTGACTGATAACCTTGTGAAGTCGCAATAATCTGCAATATCAACATTAGAATAATGAGATTTCGTAGTGAAGGCAGCGTGATATGACGGATACGAGCCCAAACGCCAGCGCCATCGATTTCAGCCGCTTCATACCAATCACGTGGAATACTGAGCACAGCGGCCAGATAGATCAGCATCCCTGAACCGAATTGCTGCCAGGTCTCCATAAAAACAAGGGACACCATCGACCACCTACTGTCGGTCAGAAAGGCAACTTGGTCCAAACCGAGCGAACCAATTAAGGCATTGATCGGTCCCACCGGATCATACAGCCATCTCCAAAGTCCATACAGTACCACACCAGGAACAACGAACGGCAGATAGGCCGCGACCCGTACAAATCCCCCGAATTTCCGCAGCTCTGAAATCGCGATGGCAAAGGCAATGGGGACCCAGAAGCCGATAGCGAGACCTAACACCATGTAATACAGGGTGTTCTTGACCGCCGTCAACACGTCGGGATCACTAAGCGCTCTGCTGTAATTATCCAAACCGACAAAGCTGTTGCCTTTTACAAAGTCTACATTATAGAAGCTATACAATAAGCCTTTAAATATAGGAACCCACATAAACATAATAAAGATAGCAATCGCGGGCAGGAGAAACAAATATCCCCAGAAGTTCTTTTTCCAACGATTTTGTTTGTACGGCTTACTCTCCTGCTTCACCGGCAGGTTCTCGCTTATACTTACGGTTTGGTTCATCAGGCTCCCTCATTCCTCTGTTCTTTAGGCCATTATTCACATAATGACTCCTACCTTAAATTGTAGGAAAAGAGAGAGGTGCTGAACATGTCTATATCTACCGCAATCGTGACTGTTCTTACTTCTTCAATTCGCTCGGACTGATTCCGTAGTATTTTTTGAAAATTTTGCTGAAATGCTCCGGTGATTCATAGCCTACCCGCTCTGCTATTTCATACCGCCGTAAATCCGTATTGAGAATCAGCTCACGGCTTTCTTCCATCCGCAGCTTGATCACATATTCCCACAGGTTAAAGCCTGTATTCTTCTTGAACAAATAACTTAAGTAATTGGGGCTGACGTGATTCTTCTTGGCGACCTCATGAATGGTCAAGCCTTTTTGGGCATAGTTCTCATCAATGTATTCCTGGGCTTTCTCCACGATCAGATTACTCCGTGTATGCAGTTCCTCTACCGACGGATCAGCCGTATAGTTATTCCAGTTGAAATCTCCATAGTAGAACACATAATGATCATTATGCTCTTTGTTCCAGAGAATGGCTTTGGAAGCCTGACGGTTCAGCACATCCATGAAGGACAAACCCTTGAGGATCTGACTGATTCCGATCACTGCGTGCAGATGTAAATATTTGTGAATATTAAAATGCAGACTGCGGCCCAGCACGTCAAGCCTGTTGAGTTGACCGGACGACGATTCTTCATAGCTCTTCTCATCCCACTGAATAATAACCGTAATTTCTTCCTCTGGAGAATAAAAGGCGATGGAGTTCCATTCCTGATCCAGCAGTTCCTTGGCAATGTTCAAGGTGGCATAACGCATTAAAAGTTGATCTTGAGCATTATATTTTTTGTCCTGAAGATCGCTTAGGAGTGGAGCCTTAATCTTGATCACTGAGAAAAATGGCCCCTGCAAGTTCAGGTCATCCAATTTGGCCCGATTAGCTTCATTAGCAAGCACGGAATCAGGATTGACAAGCAGTAAGTTCAATAGCTCGCTATACTCCGGAAGTGGCTCCTCCAGGCGAAAGTTCTCGCCAATCCCGGCCATGAAGGTTTCGAGTTCTGGTGTTGGTCTGTTCATCTTAAGCAGCACATTGCGTACCGAATCCAGAAATTGCTCACTATTCAGTGGCTTGATTAGATAATCTTTGGCCCCGAGCCTTACAGCCATTTGTGCGTATTGAAAGGTCTCATGCGCCGAGATAACGATAGTCTGAACCCATGGTTTAGCCAGCTTGGCATGCTGCATTAGCTCAATGCCACTCATCGTACCCATCTGTATATCGGTGACGAGCAGGTCGATCTCCTCCATCCGAATACAGTCCAAGGCCTCAAAGCCACTGTGCGCAGTATAAATATGCTCGATATCCAGCCCAGAAGAAGCTAATAGGCTGCTGAGTCCTTTACAAATCAACGGTTCATCATCCACAACCAGAATATTAAACATAGGCTAATCTCCTTTTCACTCTTGATTCTCCGATTTCGGAAGTTTAACGGTTACAAGGGTTCCGCCTTCCTTACGCTGAGCATAGTCAATTCCGTAATCCGGTCCGAAATGCAAATGAATCCGCTGATTAATATTACGAATACCATAGCCGCTAGCGGGATTAGGACTCTCATCGTTCAGAACAGCTTCAATAGCCATATAATCAACGGTTTTGTAGCCGTTGTCTTCAATTGTAATGCGGATATTCTCCTCCTCAACTGAAGCACTGATGATGATTTCTCCATCCTCACCCATGTTTTTGACACCGTGTATAATCGCATTTTCAATTAAGGGTTGCAGGGTGATTTTGGGAATGAGGTAGCTCTTCGCATCCGGATGAATCTTCCAGACCACGTCAAACACATAATCATAACGATGCTGCTGCAGCTTGATGTAGGCCGTTGCATGCTCCAGCTCTTCTTCCAGCGTGATGAGCTCTCTGCCCCGGCTTAAGCTGATCTTCATCAGCTTCGATAGCTCCTTGATCATCTCAGCGGATTCGACATTGCCTTCCAGCGAGCTTTTCCAATAGATGCTTTCCAGGGTGTTATAGAGTAAATGCGGGTTAATCTGCTGATAAAGCAGCTGCAACTGCGACTCCTTCTGCTTGATCTCCATTTGGTACTTATACATGATCAACCCGTTGAGCCGACGGGCCATATCATAGGTGGAGGCGATCAGCACACTGACCTCATCATTGCTGCCTCTTCGTGGCGTCTCCGGCACCCGGTTGCCTGGTTCATACTTGCGCACGAAGAAGGCCAGCTTCTGCAGCGGCGTCATTAGTGAACGCCAGAAATAGGTAATAATAATAAGCCCGAATAAAGCATACGCGACAGTTATGTATTGAATGACCCGTTTCATTTCGTTTTGCTGCTGTAAAAGTGCTTTTACGGGGATTTTATAGACTAGCTTCTGCCCCAGCGTATGGTTATTATTGACAACATAAATAAAATCAGAAGTGATCACATCGACGGTTCCTTCCGGATCTCCTGCTTCGGCACTATCCGGCAGCGTAATAACTTCACCTGTATCATTGGTAGTGGAGGCGAGCACGCGATTATTCAGGTCCGTTAAGTAAATTTCTCCCTCAGGCAATGAGATGGATTGAAGTGAGGCACCAATTTTGGATTCCATCTTGGTAACCACGAGCACGCCGATCGTCTTTGCTCCCTTATAGATATTATTGACCGCTCTTACGTACGTCAGCGTCTTCAGATTCTCCGCCTGCGGACTCAGTTTCTCCGCGAACATCAGATACCCATGGCCCTTCTGCTGTACGGCCTCTTCAAACCAGTACGGTTGCTCACCTTTGGAGAAAAAATAAACGCCTGCCTTCTTAACCTGTGGAAAGTTGGGAGCGAAAAAATAATAATCATCCGGATCATAGACATAGAGGGAATAATAAATTCCGTCTCCCCGTTCGGCTCCCTGCGAATAGCTGGCCAGCAGCTTCTCGATCGTTTCATATCGCATCACCCGCTCCAATATCGGATCGTTGCCAGTCATATTGATCTGCTGAATTAAGGGATTCTGGATTACGGTGGTGGTGATTTTGTTAACCGTATCGATATCCCTGCTGATAATAGTGAAATTCTGTTTGTTCAGCTCCACATAAGCATTCGTGACATGGCGCTTAAGAATCTGCTCTGCCTTCATATTACCGTAGCTGTTCAGGATCAGAATAGGGGAGATCATAATTAGAAACAGCAGGATCAACTGCTGCTTAACATTCAGCTTTACAATTGGTTTAATTAGCCCAGACCACATCTGTATACACCTCCGGCTTCAATAATATATCAAAATGATAACCGCTTACATATGTTTATTTTAAAGTTTATTATGGTTATTTGTATGCAGTTTTGTTTGTGGGCAGGTAAGTTAGTGAGGTCATCAAAGTGTCATTACAAGAAAACTTTGGACTTCCGGCCGCTGTAGTCTCCAGATTTTTCTGATTTAACCGCTCTTAGCGGATAAAATCCGGAGACAGCCTATGCTTTCGATGCGAGCTTTCCTACGGAAAGCTTTCAGGCGGACGCTACCGCTCCTCCAGTTCCAAATTTCCTCTCCATGACTTTCTGCCCTCACTAAAAAACTGCAAACAAAGAAAGGACTGGAGCGCCAATAAAGAGCGTCTCCAGTCCTTTTAAAGAAATCTACAGTTCTTATTTAGTGTAGCCGTTCAAGCGGAGCCACGACGCGCAAGCATCCGTCCAGCCTTTGGTATGGGGTTCTTCATCGGCCATGCCCAGTCCGTGTATGCCATGCGCATAGACGTGAAGGTCGAATGGGATTTCATGACGCCGGAGCGCAGCGGCGAAGAGTAAACTATTCTCGACTGGCACTGCCTCGTCATCCGAGGTATGCCAGAGGAAGGTCGGCGGAGTTTCTGCGCTGACTTGAAGCTCGCTGCTCAATTTTGTCACCAAATCCTTATCTGGGTGGACACCAAGCAGGTTTTCTTTTGACCCTTGATGCACATACGGATCATCCAACGAGATGACCGGATAGCACAGGATCAGTAGGTCCGGGCGGCTGGAAAGTTGTTCCACAGGTTCGACTGCCTCCACATCCCCCTTATCGAACAGTACACCCGCGTTAGAAGCCAAATGTCCTCCCGCCGAGAAACCAAGAATTCCTACTCTTGCTGGATCAATCCCGTAATCTTCTGCATGCAGACGAACGGTTCGAATCGCTCTTTGTGCGTCTTGGAGAGCTCTTGGATATTGGTAGGGTGCCACCCGGTAACGCAGTACAAATGCCGATATCCCCAGACTGTTCAGCCACTCCGCAATTGGCCCTCCTTCATGATCCGCCCGCATACCGTACCCGCCACCTGGACAGATCACGATTGCAGCATTGCCTTCTCCTTCTACTAAATAAGAAGTAATTGCCGGACTATCCTCGGTACTAGTGCCCGTTGCTCCTGGAGCACCCTCCGGCCATAATAATGTCGTTTCCATCATCATCCCTCATGCTTTCCTTCTATAATAGATAAATTAATCCGCTGGAAAATATTCCTCCGGTTATTTCAGTCTATCAAGACCCTCCAGCACATGCAATCCTGCAACAACAAGATCAGCATCCTTTAGAATTTCCGGCCTGCCAATTCCAACTACCTGCATTCCGGCTGCTATAGCCGCTTGCACTCCCGCTTCGGCGTCCTCGAACACAACGCAGTCTACAGGTTGTAGACCAAGCTCTGTGCAAGCAATGAGAAATACTTCTGGGTCCGGCTTCGCGCGTGTCACCTTATTGCCATCGACTATCACATCGAACAGCTCTGCGATGTTCAGCTTATCCAGGATGAATACAGCATTCTTGCTGGCTGAACCGAGCGCAATACCCACACCGTGAGCTCTAAGTTCTATTAAATATTCCTTTACACCGGGCAGCAGCTCTGATTCATTCAGTGTGGAGATATACTCTACGTATAGTTTATTTTTCTTGTCCGCCATAGTGAGCTTATCCTCATCTGAAAAATTCTGGCCACCCACTTCCAATAAAATATCCAGTGAGCGCATCCGGCTCACGCCCTTGAGTCGTTCATTATGCTCTTCTGTAAACGCAAAGCCAAGCTCATCCGCAAGCTTCGCCCAAGCAAGATAATGATATTTGGCAGTATCCACGATGACACCGTCAAGATCAAAAATGGCGCCTTTCATAGTTTGCAGCATGGACTCACGTTTCCTCTCTGTTTATATATTCAGCGCAATAGTAAGTTGAACCTAAGATTCCCCTAAACCGGCTTTAATCATAACTGCGGTGAATGTTTGGACTTCCGGCCGCTGTTTGCGGATGAAATCCGGAGACTGCTTATGCTTACGATGCGAGCTTTCCTACGGAAAGCTTGTGGGCGGTCGCTATCGCTCCTACAGTTCCAAAATTCCCCTCCGTTACTTCTGCCTTTTTCTTTTGTTGTTTAGTTCATCTTATATAGCCGCTTCCAAACGAAGCCGCAGCTGCGCACCTGGGTAGCAGGGCTCGTGCTGCCCACCTTGTATTGCGAAGGCTAATTCTTCGCGGTTGCTGGCGGAGGCTGATACCGTTACTTCATCGCGGCTGATATGCAGCCTGAAGCTTCCGCCCCGCAGAACAACTGGCAGTTCCACAGATTGCCATGGTTTGGGCAATGAAGGATTGATATGGACGATCTCACCGTCAAAATAAAGTCCCGCGAAGCCTAGTACCGCAGCCATCCAGGCACCACCGTTCGCGGCAGGATGGGTTCCGCCAATATAGAGGTCACCTACATATTGCTTCGACTCTCCGGTCAAATCAACGGTTGCAGTCCGCATAAAATAAGGATAGCCCCAATCGGGAGAACCGATATCAGCAGCGACCAGCGCATAGATGCACGGACTGAGGCTGGACCCATGCTCCGTACGTGGTTCGTAGAATTCCCAGTTCGCTTTTTTCACAGCTTTAGTGAAGGAATGCTTAAACAGGTTGAGCATCAAGACAACATCCGCCTGCTTCAGAATCGTGGTTGTGGTTGCCAGCCCGTTGCCGCCGCCCCAATACTCATGCTTGTTAATCACTCGCGATTTCAGCTCAGCCAGTGTTACCTCCTCCAGCTTGTGATAACGGTCGAATTGTTCAATGATGAGACTTGCAGGATCAGGTTGCTGAACATAAAAGCTGTCCAGCATGGCTTCGAATTCTGCCAGATAGGGTCCAGCACTGAACTGTGCAGATAAACCCCGGTAGGCTTCCGGATAGTTCTCTTTCAACAGCTCTGCAATCCGCAGCGCAATTTCTAGTGTCTCCTTGACTAAGGCATTGGTAAAAGCATTATTGTTCACGCGCTCATGATATTCATCCGGACCGGTGACATCTAGAATTTCGTAGCGCTCTTTTACCGAATTGTAATAGGCATAAGAATAGAAGAAACGAGCGCATTCCCAGACAACCTCGGCCCCTCCATCAATCAACAGCGTATCATCCCCGGTAAATTGTACATATTGCCAAATCCCATGCACAACATCTGCACTAATATGAACTTGCTTATCACGAAAAAAGGTGCGCATTGGCCGGCCGGTGAACACATCATTCACATTAAATAAGGTACAGGCATCATCTCCTGTGTCCTGGCTTTCCCAGGCATAAAAAGCACCCAGGAAACCATATTCCACCGCTTTGCGCCGCGCCCCGTCCAGCGTATGAATACGGTACATCATCAGATTACGAGCAATACCCGGATCACTATGCAGGAAAAAAGGCAGCATGAACATTTCAGTATCCCAGAACACTGCGCCTTTATACACTTGACCCGATAATCCCCGGGCTGGGATTGACACCTTCTCCGATTCGGTCGGGGCAATAATCAGCAGCTGATAAATACTGTATCTTAGAGCAAACTGTGCTTCTTCATCGCCTTCGATAATCACATCACTGTGGGACCATCTGTCCTCCCACAGCTGACGATGAATATTCAACAGCACTGCATAGCCCTGCTCATGAGCGGTGTGGACGTCATGCACCGCCGCCTCAAGCGGGGTCCCTCCGGCAGTTAGCTCATCCAGGCCTGTATATACCGCGACATACTTAAACCACTCATAGGTCTCTCCTGCCCGGACATCAACAGAAATTCGCCGTAAAGCTTTACCTTCGTCGATTTGCTGCTCTCCAAAGCTGAACACTGTTTGTTCGGCCACAACGACCGGGATTTTCAATTCTCCTGTCATTGCAGATGTAATCAGTACATCATTCTCCAACTGCTCCTGCAGCTCATAGAGATGAGGCCCATTAATATCCCATACCTTGCCGTCTATCCCCGTCTCGATAACAATCCGGCAGTCACGCGTACTGTGAATATTCAGCATGCTTACCAGCAGATGTTGATGAGCCAGACTTGCAAAACGCTCTGCGCTAAAGGTCAATGTCCCCCCTTCAGGCAAGTTGTACACGGTCTCCCGGAAGTGGACCGCGCTGCGGATATCAAGCTCCTGTACATGGCTCTCCACTTTAGAGTTCAGCACTGTAAGAGCCTCACCGTCACAGGCTATTGAAGTATACAGACCATTTGGGCCATTCACAGGCTCACGCCACTTGTCGCCAGCCTTGTCATACAGACCGGCCAGTGTAACCGCAACAAGCTGTTCCTTGCTAAACTCCTCCAGCGTACCGCGATATCCCAGGTAGCCATTGCCGATCATATATTTGTTCCCGTTAGTCGTCACCAGATTCTTGTCAAAATGCTGCTCTTTAACGATCCAGTTCAACCTGCCAACATCCCTTCGCCCAGCGGAAGCGCCGTACCGGAGGCATCCACCTTAATCTGCTGCCCATAGACAATTACTTCGGCACTCCCACCACTAATTGCACTAAGCTTCACTGTCGTTTGATCAACAACAATACGGAGCAAAACATCTTCGTACATTACCTGAAAGCTGTAAGAGCTCCACCGCTCCGGCAACGTGGGCTGGAAGGATAACCGTTCTCCGTCCGAGCGCATCCCTCCAAAGCCGTACACTATATTCATCCAGGCTGCCGCAATGGAAGTAGTATGCAGACCCTCGCGGGTATTGCGGTTATAGTTATCCAGATCAAGACGTGTTGCGAACTCGAAGAAATTGTATGCCTCCTCATGCTTGCCAATTTCGCTGGCGAGAATAGAGTGAATGGACGGCGAAAGGGATGACTCATGAATGCATCTTGGCTCGTAATATTCATAATTGGCAATTTTGGCTTCCTTGGAGAATTGCCCACTGTATAAGAACATAAACATCAGCACATCCGGCTGTTTAATCATGTCATAACGATACAGGCGATCGTAAGACCAGTTCGAGTAGAGTGGAAAGTCGGTCACGGGAATAGAATGAATATCAAGATGTGGCATATCAAAAAATCCATCATGCTCCTCGTACACACCGCTGATCTCGTCAAGCGGAATCCGCATATGCAACGCTTTGGAACTCCAATCCCCTAGTTCTTCTTCACGCAATGTTGTTCGGGCAACAACCTCGGCATATTCAGCCGGAGCTTGCTCTTTCATCACCCGGAGGGTATCCAGCGTGTATTCAAATGATTTTTGGGCCATCAGATTGATATAACAGTTGTTATTAACCATCAGTTGGAACTCGTCAGGACCCATTACGCCAAAATAACCGTACTCCCCGCTCCGCTGTCCCCATTGTCCACGGGTGGCATAGAAACGGCTGATCTGGATCAACATTTCTGCACCTTTGCTGTGCAGGAAGGCTTGATCACCGGTATTTTTGACATAATGCCAAATTCCGTAGGAAATCGCTGTGCCGACATGCAACTGTAGATTGGAATGCTGCCACAGATCACAGCTTTCCGTTCCATCAATAGTAGCGATCGGATAACAGGCTCCTTCACAATCTACATCTTTGGCACGCTCTATAGCTTCAGCTAGTGTCTTATATCTAAATTCCAGCAGGCTGCGCGCTGCCTTGGGATTGTTAAACATATAGAAGGGAAGACAATAGGATTCCGTATCCCAGAATGCCAGGCCACGATAGGCTTCACCCGTCAACCCTTTGGCCCCAATATTGAAGCCTGGATGATCACCGTGATAGGTCTGATAAAGCTGGAAGATGCAAAAACGAATACCCTGCTGGTTCTCGGGATCTCCCTCTATGTTGATATCGCTTGTCTCCCAGATTCCGCTCCAGTAGGCGGCCTGTTCTGCAAGCAGCGCAGTCTCGTCCAACTGACCAGCAGCTGCAGCAAGTCCCATTCCTTCATTCCACAACTCATCAGCAGTCCGGGTAGAATCGCTGTCAGCACAGTTGACCACAAACTTCGTATAATAGGTTGTCTCTGCCTGCGACAGCTTTAAGCTGAAGCTCTGCCCGATAAATTTATCCCGCTCAATGCGGGTAGTCTGGAGCGACTGCGGGGATTGCAGTGCAAAGCCGGAATACAGCTTATTGCCGGTATGAACCGTACTGGCCATAATGGCAGTTATTGCTCCTTCCTCAGCGCTGCGGAGGCTGTTCCACATATTCTCGCCGCGTTCCTCATGAATGATGCCAAAATCAAGTCCGGTACATACCTCTACACTTCCCGAGAAATTAAGGGGCTGAAAGGCCACCTGCTGCAGTCCCAAGTGGGAGAGGGTCATGCTGACCAGGCGCGTGAAGATAACTTTCAGGTTCTTACCATTCTCCAGATGCCATACGAACTCGCGCCGATAGGTTCCACTGCGAAAATCCAATCTGCGGGAATAGTCTGATATCCTGCACTTCGCCAGATCAAGCTGTTCTCCATCCACAGTAATGCGGGTGTAGAGCCAATCGACTGCATTTACCATATAGCGCAGGGAGCGAATAATGCCTTTATAATGATTGCCAATCTCAAGTTGTTCATTTAATCCATTGAAATAGCTACCCAGCAAGGAATCTCCACTGTAGCCTTCTTCAGCATATCCTCGCACACCCATGTACTCATTTCCTAATGAAAAAATGGATTCAGAGGTCCGATTCCGCTCTGGATCAAAGCCCTCTTCAATGATTGCCCATGGATCGACCTTTAAATATTTGTCCGCTACCTTAGCCATATTATGATTTCTCCTTCGCCTGAGTTTGCCCTGCCCATTTCCCAGTTGCAGCAGGAAACGATTAAACGCTCAATCTCTAGGATATCCCTCTGGCCTAGGGTCGCCAATGTCCGGCTGTAATGGAGTTGTGTGTATTTATACGGAGTTGGAAATTTCGGCAGTTCACGAAAATTACCTTCATTTCTGTCTGGTTATACAAAAAAGCATTCGCAATCCATTATTTGTTCATAATGGATTACGAATGCTTAAATAACTGAAAATTACTCTATTTCACGCTATTTTAGAGGAAAAGCATATTAAATCTCACACCTTTGAAGTGAAATTAATCACAATGTAAAAAATTCGACACTTTTCCGTGAAATTTCTTAACCATAAAGAGGAATTTCAAGGTATAATTAATTTAAAATTTACTGAAAAACTGAGGGAATAAAGGGGATGTCGATTATGATAAAAGAACATTATAATGTTATCGAAGCCCGCGGGAATACAAACTGTTTCTCCGAACAAAATTTTAACAGACTTCTAGTCACAATGAAAGAGCGCATGATCCCTGAAGGATCACACCTGTTCTGGGAAGGCGACTACTCGGATAAATTGTTTTATATCAAACGTGGACGTGTGAAGTTAACCAAATCAACAGACGAAGGCAAGGAATTGATTCTTTATATGTATCAGGCCGGCGACATGGTGGGCCAAGCTGACCCGTTCTTCAGCACAAAGCACAGCTTCACAGCTGAGGTCATTGAAGAAAGTGAAGTTGGCGTTATTGAGCAGAAGGATCTGGAGATTCTCATCTGCCAGCATTGCGATTTTGCCATCGACTTTATGAAATGGATGGGTATTCACCACCGTCTCACGCAGACGAAATTCCGTGATTTGATGATGTACGGCAAACCGGGCGCTCTCTGCTCTACGCTGATTCGTCTGGGCAACACCTATGGTGAGAGAAGCGGCGAGAACATTCTGATCAACAAAAAAATCACGCATACAGACCTGTCCAATATGATCGGTGCAACCCGTGAAAGTGTCAACCGGATGCTAAGCGATCTGCGTAAGAAGGACGCTGTAGAGTACGAGAATGGCATGATTGTGATCAAGGACTTAGGCATGCTTCAAGATATTTGCCACTGCGAATTGTGTCCGAACGAAATTTGCCGCATTTAATTTCATAATACAGTACCCTCTATTCACCTCATTGAAACATATATGGCCCAATATTCAGCAAAATAAAATAGAGTGGTCAAATGCGCCTAAATTCGGGCGTATTTTTTTTGTCTACCGCAGATGCCAGACGTGGCTACCTCTCCATTCACTGCTAAGTTATTTAGTGCCTGAGGCATTTAATAAAGCAACCCCATTAACTATTAATGGTACGATTCTCTGGGCTAAGGCAGACGGAGCTTCCTTTCTCCCCTCCAGATTCCAGCGATAGGTTACGCCATAGATTGACCAGCCTAACATGGTTGCAGTTGTTTCCAATGTTTTTTCATCCGTTGTGTCAGTGACTTTAGTTATTAGTTGAAGTATGAATTTCTCTAATCGTTTCTTAATATTTTCTTCAATGATCAGTGACACTGAATCATATTTTTTGACGCAGCTATTGCTTGATTCATGATAATCACACAATGAAAAAATGAGTTGCTGAATGGTCTCCTCCGTCAAGCGTGCCTCAGCATCAATTCTTTTGAGAAAATACTCCAGAAACGCAGCTGCCAAAAGGGCTTCAAGCAGTGCGTATTTATCTGCAAAATGGGCATAGAACGTAGCCCGATTAATGGTTGCTTTTCTAGTAATATCGCTGATCGTCATCGTGTTGAAGTCCATGGTATGTAATAGCTCTGCGAATGCATCCATAATTAATTGACGCGTTCGAATGACGCGTGGATCGTTTGGGTTCGGTGAAAGTATAACAGGCATCCTCAAAACACTCCTTTCGGTAAATCTATTATAAACGTAACATCCAACAATTTCACGCTCCTTTCGCATAAGCAACAATAAGAGTAGATTGTTGGTTGAAGGTTAAATAGAAGATTGCTAAGATTGCACTCATACCCCGCTTGAACACAATAAATGAACCTATAGGAGGCGTTATGCATGAGTAACCAACAGCAGAAAATTCATTCCACGGAAGCATTGTTTCAACCCTTTACGATTCATAATTTAATCCTTCCTACTCGTATAGTCATGTCGCCAATGGCCCGTGCCTTTTCCCCAGAGGGTGTGCCGGGAGTGGATGTTGCGGCTTATTATCGTCGTCGTGCGGAGAATGGTGTCGGTCTTATTATTACGGAAGGTGCAATGATTGAGCATCCGGCTGCAACGAGTGAGCCGAGGTTGCCTAATATGTATGGCGAAGCGGCTTTAAACGGTTGGGCTGAAGTGGTCCGACAAGTTCATGAAGCTGGTGGCAAGATTTTCCCGCAAATTCTGCATATGGGCATGGTTCGTCCTCTGGGAGCCCAGCCTAATCCGGAGGCTCTGTCGATTGGACCCTCGGGGCTGGACCTGGAAGGAAACAAAGTGACTGCACCGATGACAGAAGAAGAAATCGCCAGCGTTATACAAGCATTTGCTGATGCAGCAGCAAATGCAAAGTCAATAGGCTTTGATGGTGTTGAACTTCACGGTGCTCACGGTTTTCTGATTGATCAATTCTTCTGGGAGAAAACAAATGAGCGGAGTGATCGCTATGGCGGTGACATGATAAACCGTATGCAGTTCGCCGCCCAAATTGTTCAGGCTGTCCGTGCTGCTGTAGGTCCTGAATACCCTATTGCGATGCGACTGTCCCAATGGAAGATGAATGATTATACTGCGAAGCTGGTCGATACGCCGGAACAACTGGAGCAATTCTTGAGTGTGTTGGTAACAGCAGGTGTGGACATATTTCATTGCTCGACACGCCACTTCGGGGAGTCCGAATTTGAAGGTTCCAAGCTTAGCTTTGCCGGTTGGGTGAAGAAGCTTAGTGGGAAAACAACGATTACTGTGGGCGCTGTAGGTATGGATAGTGATATGAATGATCTTCTGGAGCGGCTGGACAACCATGAATTTGATCTGGTAGCCGTTGCCCGAGCACTGCTTGGCGATCCTGCATGGGCTACCAAAATACGTGAAGGCCGACTTCATGAACTTCATGCTTTTACACCTGAAGCCATTAGCACTCTGTTCTAATCTCAAAAAAAGGCTGCACCCGTGATCTATTAGATCTGGGTACAGCCTTTTTAAATTAATGCTATTTAGCGGTTCTGGCGAATCCCACGTACGGGAGAGATTAACCAGTATGCCATGCCGACAAAAACACCGCCACCTATGATGTTGCCCAAGGTAACCGGGATCATATTGTGCATCCAACCTGCAAACGTAATGGTATCGGGGTGGTTTGGAAGCAGCAGGGCTACGCTCAGCAGGGTCATGTTGGCTACACTATGTTCATATCCACTGGCGATAAAAGCGAACAGACACCACCAGATCAGAACAAGCTTGGCCGTTTCACTCTTGGCACGGGAGGACATCCATAAGGCTAGACAGACCAGCCAGTTACAGAGGATCCCGCGGAAGAACAATTCCGAGAAGGGTAAACTCATTTTTTTGGCCGCAGCGGTAAAGATCAGATGCTCAGGGGGGATGGCCTTGAACAGCCCAGTACCTTGAATCAGTAGAGCCAGAATCACAGCACCGGCAACGTTGCCTAGGAAGACGATAACCCAATTTTTCACGGTATCCCAGACACTGGTTCTGCCAGCAAGAGTACTCGCGGTAAAGTACATATTATTGCCAGTAAACAGCTCCGAGCCAGCAAAGACAACAAGTGTCAGTGCAATCCCAAAGGACGCGCCCATAACAAGCGGTTGAAAAGGTGATTTGATAGCCGCTAGCGGCGCTCCCAATGAAAAGATAAGAATAATACCGATGCCTACATAAGCCCCCGCTAATAGTGCTGCCAGAAAGTACTTAGGCAAGCTTTCGTTCATTTTATCCCTTTTACCCACCGCTACTTCTACGATATTCTCCACATTTTGCGTAAACATCCCACTCCACCCCACCATTTTCTATTTAAGCTGGCAATTCTCAGCTTCTATAAGCTGACCTTAACGGTTTCTCCTACAAGGGTGACCGGATAAGTTACGGCCTGACCCTGATCTGGAGCTTGTACCTCACCAGTGCGAAGATCGATTTTCCAATCATATAATGGATCATACAGATAGTAGCCGGATACGATTCCTTCTGCGAGGGGTCCACCTTTTGGATGAGGACTTCGATTCTCCAGCGCATAAATGGTTTCGTCTGAGGCCCGGAATATAGCTAACTCCACATTGCCTGCGACAACTACACGGCCGATTCTAGGTAGAAAATCCGCTACTACTCCTACAATTACCTCTTGTTTGGTCAATTCCATCGTTGTTCCTCCGCTTCTATAGCTCTTTTGTTAAACCGTTGTCTTCTCAAAAAGTGCCGTACGCGTACTATCATCTTCCAGCATTTTCTTCCAAGGATCTGTAACCTGAGCCAAGGCAAAGTCTATCCGTGCAGCCAGCTCTTTACGGTTCAGCTCATTGTCCATAATGGCTGTTTGAATCGTTTCCAGTCCCATACGCTCTACCCACTCCGAGGTTCTTTCCAGGTAGTTGCCGGTTTCACGATAATATTGCATCACTGCTGAGCATACTTCTAGCAACTCTTCATCCGTCTTCACCTTGCAGAAAGCGTCAGCAATACGGGGCTTGATACCGCCATTCCCACCGATAAATATTTCCCAGCCGCCGTCATTGCCGACGATGCCGATATCCTTCGTACAGGATTCTGCACAGTTGCGCGGGCAGCCATTGACTGCAATTTTGAATTTAGCTGGAAAATCAAGACGTTCGTATTTACGCTCTATTAGCGCGCCCATACCCATCGAATCCTGTGTACCAAAGCGACAGAACTGCGAGCCTACACAAGTCTTGACGGTACGCAGAGATTTGGCGTAAGCATAACCCGAAGGCATATCCAGCTCTTCCCAGACCTTCGGCACATCCTCTTTTTTCACCCCGATCAGATCCAGACGCTGGCCTCCAGTTACCTTTACAACCTTCACATCATACTTCAAGGATACTTCGGCAATTTTCATCAGATCTTCTGGTGTAGTAACCCCACCATACATCCGCGGAACGACCGTGAAGGTACCATCCTTCTGAATATTGGCGCCCATCCGTTCGTTCACAAAACGTGATTCCTTCTCATCCTCATGCGTATCGGGATAAATCATACCCAGATAATAATTAACTGCCGGGCGACATTTGGAGCAGCCTTCTGC
This sequence comes from Paenibacillus sp. 19GGS1-52, assembly GCF_022369515.1. Taxonomy (NCBI): domain Bacteria; kingdom Bacillati; phylum Bacillota; class Bacilli; order Caryophanales; family Paenibacillaceae; genus Paenibacillus; species Paenibacillus sp. 19GGS1-52. Next base: position 2,191,052 of record NZ_CP059724.1, on the reverse strand, counting down.
CTGTTTCCAGTCCAGTACGTTCATGACCTCTTTAGTTGTTCTCAGGCCTTTGGTCGTAATCTCAGCAACGATCTCGTCACGACTAAGCGTAGTACAGCTGCATATCCCTTGCTTCGCACCTTGCTGAAAGCTGTCCCCCAGCACGAATTGCAGAATTTGTTCTACTACCGGTTTACAGCCACCGCAAGAACGGGTAGCACCCGTACACGCTTTGATCTCATCAACGGTAGTGAAGCCATTCTCGGTAACTGCATCTACTATCGCTTTTTTGGTTACGCCATTGCAGCCGCAGACAATTTCTTCATCCGCCATAGCTTCAATGGACATGCTCTTCTTGGCGCCACCGTCACCACAGCAGCCCGTGCCCATAACCTCGGCATAAATCGCGTCAGTCATTTCTGTACCTTGCTTGACTAGCTTCTGGAGGTTGGCTGATTCGGTTACATCGCCGAACAGGACCGCGCCAACAATAATATTATTTTTGAGCAAAATCTTCTTGTAGGTTCTCTTCCAATCATCCTTGGCTGAGATCACCGTATGTTCAGGAGAATCTATAAATTCACCAGCAGAAAAGACATCTACACCGGATATTTTAAGTTTTGTAGATACAACGGAACCTTCATAGGGATTAGTTTCGACCCCACACAGATGTTTAGCCAATATCATCCCCTGCTCGAATAGTGGGGCGACCAGGCCATAACACAACCCGCGATGCTCGGTACACTCACCGACAGAATATACATTCTCCATTGAAGTTTGCAGATAATCATTAACCACAATCCCGCGATTTACTGTAATTCCACTATCTTTAGCGAGCGCTACATTCGGTTTAATTCCAACAGCCATAACAACAAAGTCTGCAGCAAGCTCTGTATCATCACTGAAACGCAGGCCGCTAACCCGTTGTTCGCCAGTCAATTCGACCGTTTGTTTGCCCATCGCGAATTTCACACCTTGACGTGTAAGTTCAGCTTGCAGCATGGAGGATGCATTGCGATCTAGCTGGCGCTCCATCAGGTCCTCCATCAGATGCACAACCGTAACGTCCATCCCGAGGTTAACCAGCCCTTTGGCCGCTTCCAAACCGAGTAGTCCACCGCCAATAACAGCCGCCTTGCTATATTGTTTGGCCGCTGCCAGCATCGTTTCACAATCCGCGATATCACGGAAACCAACCACGCCGTCTTTATCACTGCCTGGAACTGGCAGTATGAACGAATTCGACCCTGTCGCAATAATTACTTTATCGTATGGAACTGCCATTCCGTTATCAGTGAATATTTGATGGGAGGCTTCGTCAATTCTGGTGACTGTGGTTCCCGTGTGCAATGTAATGTTATTGTCTTTGTACCAGTTTAAGTCGTTAAGTATAATATCTTCCACTGTTTTGCTGCCTTCAAGAACATAGGACAACATAATCCGATTGTAGTTGGGGTGTGACTCACTGCCGAAGATGGTAATATCATAAATACCACCAAGCTTCAGTATCTGCTCGATTGTACCTACGCCTGCCATACCGTTGCCGACCAATACTAGCTTTTCTCTGTTTGCTGTCATGGCTCTTGTGCCTCCTCAAAGCTTCTGGATTCTATCTCTCACTTCTACCTATTGAAATTATACATTTCAAATTTGAAGAGTGATGGTGATTCCAGTCACATTAAATGTGAAGGATTTCACATTAATGCGTTAACAGATGAGAGGCTGCAGACATGACGCACCAATAGCCAGATCCCCTACTCCAAAAACATCGGTGATCTGGCATTTATGTATTTATAGAGTTAACGCGATGTTAATGAAACCTCCAGCTCATCCTGGGGACGCAGCTTCATATCCATTCCACTGTCCAGCAGTTGCTTGCCGTTTACCTTCAGTTTCCATATTTCACTGGTGAGTGGCGTATAGGCTTTAACGGAAACTACCGTCCGGTTATTCTCAGCTAACTGAACGATTCCACTGCTCTTCAGCAAGCTTCTTACCGATACATCCTCCGTAAACAGCATGACATACGAACGGGTCAATTGTGCCTGCTCGCTTCCTCCATTTACTATCAGAATCACAGACTGCAATGAATCTCCGCCGGTCTCTGACTTAGCCGTTATTACGAGATGTGCATCCTTATCAATGGAACTATTAAAGTCTGCAGCGTTAATTATCTTGCCATCTACCTGAAGCTCCCAATCCAAACCCAGCCCTAGAGAAACGTCACTCACCGAGAGAATACTGTTGCCATCTAGAGCAAATTGTACAATCCCGCTGTCCTTCAGCAGCTCTCTAATCGTTATCCCTTTGTGGTAGGAATCGCCTAACTGCCTGTCCGAACTTTCGGTAAGCTCATTGCCGCCAATAAGGAGCGAGAATGTCGGAGGATTAGTGCTGGCAACGGCATAATCTCCGTTAGTCTTGTCCTCAAATAATGACGAACATCCACCTGCTGTTATTAAAATAATCATTCCTATCAATAAGCGCCACAGAAGTTTTGTGGGCATTCCTGGCACCGCCTTCTCCCACCCGATGACAACTGCTAGCAGCGTATCAGGCTTGGTAATCTCTTATGTATACTGACCCTTTCAGGATAACGCAAATTAGCCCGGTTCTCAAATAAATTATACGCTAGGGCCCACTTCGCTTGATTCGTAATGGCTAATGTCTCCGTGCAGCACAATTTCCGGGACTCCATCGATAATATCAATCTGGCAAAGGCTGGTCGGGTGGATGTAGGGCAAATCCCAAAGCTGCTCCATTGCTCGCCCTTCAAAATAAGCCATCAGATGCTTAATAATTACAGTGTGCGTTACAATAAGTACAGATTGCCCCTCATGTGTCTCCATGATTTCCTTCAGTTTATGAAGTGCCCTTGTCCGTACCTCCGCATACGTCTCGCTTCCCTCAACTTTAAACTTCCCGGGTTCCTTCCAGAAATTATGCCATTGCTCCGGATAACGGGACTCCACCTCGGAAGAATAACATCCCTCCCATACACCGAAGCCCATTTCCATGAGCACTTCGGTGGTCTTCAACTGGATGCTGCGCTCCGCACGGACAATTTCCGCTGTACGTAGTGCCCGAGGACTGGGACTTGCATAGATAGCATCAAGCGGTACCGTATGCATAGCTTTTCGCAGCCATTCAGCCTGTTGCAGACCAAGCGCAGTCAAGGCTGAATCCTGAAATCCCTGCATACGATGCACCATATTCCATTCCGTCTCTCCATGCCGTGCTAAATAAAGTCTAGTGTGCTTCATAACGATCTCCATCTCCCGTTCCTAATATACTATGGACCTAAAGATGCCAAACAGCCAGTCCTCCGGGTTGAAGGCTGGCTGTTTGACGGACTCTTAAATTCAACTAGTACTGTTACTGATATCTTGGGAACAAAATGTTATTCTCCAGATGAACATGCTCAAAGGTCATTCCTTCCAGCTCTTCGAGCCGGGCATACGTTAAACGGTAGGTAGTACAAGCATGGCCCGGAGGGGTGAAGTCATTAGTAACCAGGCGGATTTTCTTTAGAATATCACCAGCGGCATCATGCTCGTCTTCCAACTTATTCAGAATAAGACGCAGCTCGGCTAAAGCTTCTTCACTAGGATCTGCCGAGTAAGCCAATATCTTAGGAAACTCACTTTCCTCTTCCTTGGCGGTGTGCTGCAGCAATTCTTCCTTAAGCGTGTTGAACAGCGCATGCATTTCAGCTAAGTGAGGAGAATCTTCACCATGCACACGGAACACTTTGGCTACATTTTGTCCGATTAGAGGCAACTCTTCACGTAAATAATGGTGGTGCTTATTAATAATATGTTCGATCAACTGTGCGGAAGGCGCAGTATTCCATACCTTATCTTCTTCAAGCACCGGATATTCTGCAAGCAGCTTATTCAAATCGCCCAACATGCTGTCAATATCCAGACCACGCTCTGCAGCCGCATCCGCCAGCGGTCTTGCGCCGCCACAGCAGAAATCAATCTTGTTTGCTTTGAAATAATCTGCAGCTTTAGGGAATTGCAGTACAATATCTCTTACCAATGCTTCACCATTAAAAGTGTTCTGCGAAGACTGTTCTATTTCTGAAGTTCTATCATAAGTTTGTTGGGTTTCCATTAGGGTTCCTCCTTGGGTTGTGGGTTCAGGTTTATTCTTCCTACTTACCATACTCCCGAAAGGAACCTTAACTTGTGATTGTAAGCACTGAAATTAAATCTGTTTTTTGAATAAAGTGAATTTTATATGTGTTGTTCAGCGATATCATTCAGAAACCCTATTCCTAGAAACCTTCTCGATTCCTTTGTAGTTCTTTTTTTCACATTTCCACTTTAAAAAAACAAAATTCATCAAAACTCAATTCCACTTGTACCCCGCGTATACGCCCAACAAGGTTTAAGAACACAAAGGATTATTTATACTTTTATTTCCACTTATCCATAACATTTCAAAATATCTTCAACATATTTGTTTGAACATTTTATAACTATTGTTGCACCCTCCAACCTTGAAGAAAGAATAATACCTGAACTTAGCAAAGCACTTTCTAAATCTTCAAAGTTATTTGAGTTTCTTAAATTGCTACTAATGTCTTGTATAGTAGCTTTATCATTTACAAAATAAATAAAATTGTACGTGAACAAAGATTTAGATAGCATACTTGAAAATATTGTAAGGTTAATCTTATTCAATTCTATAATGGTGGAACTTACTTCACTCTCTTGTTCATAACAATCTACCGCATCATAAAATGCCTTTGTTGAAATGTATATTTCCTTTTCAAGCAATTTTTGAACTTTATCACCAAATCTATCTTCGCCATAAATATCTTCCCCTGTTATTACATAAGTTTTGGGAAGTCTCTCTTTCATTAGCTTCTGTAAATCTTGAATAACCAAATTCAACACGTCTTCATCAGGAACATCTAAGGTCAAGTAAACAATACTTTGCTGTCCATTTATTCTTTCAACATCAATTTTTCTAATAGACTTCATACTCTAATCTACCTCCTATTTCCCTGGAAATTTTCTCCTGGTAAAAAACCAGTTCCAGAACCTGATGTATATCCAGGTGGTTGACCTTTAGTCACATTTCCAGCATTATTACAGCCTTTTGAAACGTCCGTTCTAACCTCTACGTGAAAGTGATGACCGTGATGTCTTGGTTGATATGTTTCTGGTTGATATGTTTCACCTAATTTAACTTCATCATTTGGATCAAATGGAATCCTCGTTTGTTCATTAGGCTCCCACTTAACAATTTCTTTTTTTACTTATCCTCCTCTGCATATCTTTTTATTGGCTAGACGTATCTGTAAAAAAAACCTTGAAAAGCACGAAGCTTATCAAGGTAATAAAACTTTCACATGCTCCAGTACTTTACACCAAAGTTATGGTTACCGCCTATGGTACTTTCTTTTTGAAAATCATAATCAAGGTAACCCTCATCATCTAAGTAGTAGACATGTTGCTTATAAAACTCAATAACTGTCTTTAGAAATTTTTCCGGTGAGCGATATACTAAATTTAGATTGCCCTCATCGTGCATATATAAATAGATTCCAGAATTACCTTCAAAATTCTCTACATAACAAAAGTAATCGCTCGAATAGTTAACTAGTAACGGTAAAACAAGTGCATCTTTGGGCCAGAAACTTTGGATATCTAAATTTTCCTTCGCTTCAACAAATTCCTCAATGTGTACTAAACGATACCCAGGAATGAAATCCATTAGTTTTTGATTTTCCGTCTCTCTCTTTGTTCCCTGTACGGAACTATATATTACTTCAAACAGTTTTGGTATTTCAGCAAGCCCGTTGAATACTTCCATCCAATCATCTGTAGCCTTACCTAAACTCTCTGGATATTCAGGCCTCAGTTCTATTGAAAACTCAATGAATTCATTGAAAAGTTCCTTTAACATTATGCACCTCCCTTGTTCCCACGAGTTCAAATATATCCAATCATGTACTGATTCCATCAGTCCGTTCATCCAACGATTTTAATATTACTACCCTTCCCATAAAATATTTATTTCCTCAAACGAAATCTTACTTTCTCCTAAACCTTCTGGGTCATCAGAACCAATCATTCCAATCTCTTCTTTAGAGAGATATAGATCAGTGGTTGGATTAACTATCTTTTTCTCGAAAATTGATTTCATAAGAGCGATTTGCGCTTCCGACATTTCGTAATAATCAACCCAAGCCTTAATTGCAGAATCCATATCCATTCCCTGTCTTTCTAAGATGAACCCTCCATTATCCATCATATCTTCTAATGTATCAGCAGTGACTATTTTATTGTTATCTTCCCAAATAGCAGTTGTAATCACAGGAGTAATCAGGTTATTTATTTCATCTAACAGATATTGCAATGTTTCAGCTTGCGCCACTTCATTAACCCTTTCAGACGCGCCTTGAAAATAGTTATCCGTCTTATTGTCAACAACTGAAATACGACCACTTTTCTCATTACGGAATGCCGCAACACATAGTTCAGGATGAAAAGTAACTGTCCCTCTAGTACCTGCACTATCTTGTACACTGTAATTAAAGCCATCCCACGAATGTTCGTTTGAAAATTTCGGAAAATGTGAAACCATAATTGCATGCGCAATAGCTGCTAACATGCAACCGTTCCAGAGCTGTTCTCTTGTCCATGGAACTTCATTGAGTTTGGCCACCATTCATTCACTCCCTATTTATCACCATTCTAAAACATAAAAAAACACCCCGCCATGGTTCATATCGCAGCGCGATATTGCAACAACCATTCGCAAAGGTGCATTTTCTTTATCCCTAATCTTCATTCTCTTATTGTACAAATGCCTGCATATAAGTTCGCTTGCCCTCCGCATCCTTCAAATAAGGACCCAAGCCGGCAAAACGGGACTGGTCGACATACACGCCGGTCATCCATCTGCCTTCGGTCAGGCCGCCATCCCATTGAAGCACTAGGTTAGGAGCGGCTATCCATTCCTGATAGACTCGTACGTTATGCTCTTTATATTCTTTACAGGGTTTAGAAAGCTCTAGCAGACGGACATCGCTGAGATAGGTAGGGACGAAATAGGTAGCAATCGTATCCAAATCTTCCCCGTCAAAAAAGGACTCCTCGCCTAAGAAAGGGTGAAACAGCTGCGTATTCTCGTACATGGACCAAATGACCGCCTGCAGCACCATGCTTTGGCGGATGCCGTTGTGAAACTTGTAGCTCCGCTGCTCTCCGAAAATTCTCTCCTCGGCTGCTCTTTCAACATCGGTAGACTCCAGACAATGCCGCTCACAGCCAATACATTTCCAGCCGTCAGGTCCTTGTATCCATTTCTGAAAGATGGTCCCGCTCTCATTGTTGCCTTTATAAAGAGAAGAAATAATACTGTAGGGCACGCCGATCCAAGCCTCCCATAAGGAATCAGGAAGATGGCTATGAAGCATGAACAACACCTTGTCGTAAATGAGCTGCACCTTGATCGAAGCAGTCTCCAGCTCGGCAACATCCTCTTTGATATACGCAATCTCCCGGGAAAACAGGGTTGTCTTCATCTCCCTCGCCTCCTGATAGTGATGCTACTTACTCCACTCTGAGCAATTTGAGCAAGAACCAATATTAGTAAGCGTTTCCAGCACGGTCTGAGTAACGTTTTTCCTATTATATTACATACATCTATCCGAAGTGCAATCTTTTTCTAAAATAAAAAAAGCCCCTCCTCCCTATTAGCGGGAAAAAGGAGCCTGCCCTCATCTTTTACTGTAGATGAACTACTCTACCCAGCTCTCGGCCCAAGACTGAATCTGCTGCATAACTGGCTCCAGTGCACGACCTTTGTCTGTCAGCTCATACTCAATACGTACCGGTGTTTCTGGATACACATGGCGTACCAGAATACCTTCGCATTCCAAATCCTTCATCCGCTCAGATAGCATCTTATCGCTCATTAATGGAATCAGACCGGAAATATCTTTAAAGCGTTTCGGTCCGCTCATTAATGTCTGAATAATAAGTCCATTCCATCGTTTGCCTAAGAAAGAGAAGGCAGTTTCAAATCTGGGGCACATCGTTAACTGATGTTGTTCCATTGTTCTCACCTCTCACTAGTGAAGCTTACTATTAGTTAGTATATATAATTTTACCACATTTTAATCGGGATGAACATCGTTTCCCAAAAAAAAGTTCATCTGCGATAAATATTATATCCCTGAATCAATCCTTCGTGCCTGTGGATGTTGCCCTTTGTGATATGACCTCCGTTACGACAAAGCCCAGATCATCATTTCCATAGAGCGAGAGCACTCCAAGAACGGTATCATCGGATATAAAACCCGCCTCTTCCAAGGATACGGTTAGGGCCAAGGCGTTGCTGAGCGCCTCATTCCCCCCCTGTTCTGGATAGGCTTGTAAATACAAGCTATGCGGGTCCAGACTATTATTTACACACCACTGGGCAAATACAAGAATCATCATCTCTTCATCGCGTTTATAGCTTTCGATGATCTGCTCTTCCATCGATTTACGGTCATCTTCCAATAGCCTGCTCCTTTCTGCGATTCTTTAACTGGTCAGCACGGCTGCCAGTACATGACTTGGCAATACAGCTGAAGCAGCAACTCCGCATTGCTCTGGTGTATCTATGTTGCTCAAAAAATGATCGACTACTCCAGCAAAACCTCTTCTGTCCAAAATGGTATCCCAGCTTCCAAAGCTCTGGCTGCGCGGCAACGCACCATTCTCGTAGAGCACCGCTTTATCCATATCGGCTACTTCCACTGATCTTCCATGCCCATGCAGCTCCACTTTCTCTTGATCTGCACCGGCATCACGAACCATGCTATACGTACCAACTGCACCATTCGCCCAACCCAGCATCCCGGAGGATTGCAGTAATCGCCCGTCTGTGCCGGATTGCAAATTGCTATGCAGCAACTCATAATCACCACCGCACAGCCACAGCAGCAAATCGAGCATATGAATCAGATCATCATGCACAGTTTCATGGCTGCTGCTGGCTTGTTGCTTCGTTCGATGCTTAATCGCACTGCAGTGGCTAATCCCACCCGCTTTCTCCAGCCAGGCCTTGGCAGCAGCATACATCGGAGCATAACGACGGTTAAAGCCCACGGCCAATAGAAGCCCTTTATCCACAGCAAGCGCTGCCATATGCTTGGATTCTCCTAGATCATAGGAAAGAGGTTTATCCACATATACTGCTAATCCATGCCGAAGGCATTGTGTGACGATATCATAATGGGTTGGCGTGGGACTATGCACGAATACAGCATCAAGCTCCCAGGATAATAACTCAGCTAAAAGGGTAGTTCCTTTAGCAAAACGGTACGTGTTCATCGCACTTTGCACCGTTGTCGGTGAATGGCTGAGAACGCCTACGACCTCAACATGATCATGACGGGAGAGCAGCGGCAGATAGACTTTACGGGCAATATCGCCGATTCCGATCATGGCCACTCTTTTTCGTTCAGCACCACTCATGGGTGTATATCCCCCTCTATACCGGGAATTTGCCATTCCCGTATGTCTCTTCAAGCTATTATACCAAGACATAGAGCAGTGACAAATGATCTTTGCTTCAATTATTAGTTTTTTTTCAGTATGATGAGAACATGGAGCGGAAGAAGGGGCATATTAAGATGAGAAAATGGCTGGTGGCGATCCTGTATGTTTCGGGCATAAGCATCGCGTTTATCTACAGATATAACATCCTCAGTTGGATGAAGCAGGATCATAATATTATCCTATCCATCGGAACCGCTACTTTGCTGGCGATGTTTCCAGTTGTGCCTTATAAAGCCATCATTGGCTTATACGGATATGCCTACGGAAGTCTGTATGGTGCAATAATCTGCTGGTTGGCTACTAATCTGGCTGCAGCCATAATGTTCGGCGGGACCAAATATTTGTTCCAGCACAAGGCGAGGACCTATTTGGCCTCTGTGCCGATGCTTGAAAAGTTCACGGCTGCCGTGGAACGGCGCCCTTTCGCCTCTGTTGTGCTGGCCCGACTGGCACCGGTTATCCCGCAGACCGTCGTTAATGTCTACGCAGGGGCTGCCGGACTTCCTTTCTGGAGTTATATTGCTGCTTCAGCTATCGGTAAAATACCCGGGATAGCCTTATTCGCCTTTCTCGGTGGCAATGTATTTCAGCATCCAACAAGTGCTGTTATCGCCATCATCATCTACGCCGCTGTGCTGGCTCTTGCTGGCTGGTCCCTACGCCCTCCTTCACCGGATGGGAAGAACCGTATATAAACAACACTAGTGCAAGCTGGCAGACGATGCTTTTTTGCTTTATAATTAGATTGTGATCTATTTAATTGCATTCTGTGAATGGAGGAATATTAATGAGTGATGTTCAACATAACCATATAGGTTCAAAGACGGAAAAGGCAACGTTCGCAGGTGGATGCTTCTGGTGTATGGTCACCCCGTTTGAGGAGCTGCCCGGCATCATTGAAGTGGTCTCCGGCTACACCGGTGGTCATACCGTGAATCCAACCTATGAGGAGGTTTGCTCGGAAACCACAGGGCATGTAGAGGCTGTGCAGATCACATTTGATCCTGATATTTTCCCCTACAGCAAATTGCTCGAACTGTTCTGGCAGCAGATTGATCCAACCGATGCAGGTGGACAATTCTATGACCGTGGCACTTCTTACGGCACCGCTATCTTCACGCATAGTGAAGAACAACTTCAGCAGGCTGAAGCCTCCAAGGTAGCCTTACAGGAGAGCGGACGCTTCACCAAACCAATTGTCACGCCAATCCTTCCAGCAGTAGCTTTCTATCGGGCCGAAGAATATCACCAGGGATATCATCACAAGAACCCTGCACATTACAAGCGCTACCGTAAAGGGTCAGGCCGGGATGCTTTTATCGAGAATCACTGGACCCACAAAGAGGACAAAAAAAGCCTAAAGGAACGCTTAACTCCGCTTCAATATGAAGTGACGCAGAATAGTGCTACGGAATCTCCTTTCCGCAATGATTTCTGGGATCACCATGGAGATGGCATTTATGTAGATATCGTATCCGGGGAGCCGTTATTCAGCTCACAGGACAAATTCGATTCCGACTGCGGCTGGCCTAGCTTTACCGGTCCAATCCGGAAGTATTCCGTCAAAGAAAAAGCAGATCTCACCCATTTCATGATCCGGACGGAAGTCCGCAGTAAAGTAGCCGATTCTCATCTGGGTCACGTCTTTAATGATGGTCCCGGAGCGGACGGCCTGCGCTACTGCATCAATTCAGCGGCACTTCGCTTTGTGCCCAAAGAAGATTTGGAGCAGGAAGGTTATGGAGAGTATCGTGCTCATTTTCAGGGGCTGTCTCATAAGTAACTCTGTAAACAAGCTAAAACAGCAAATCTCCTGTTATAGGGGACTTGCTGTTTTTTTGTTATTAGACCCGAAGTTAAGTAGAAATATTTAACATCAGTTACTGCTGCTAATATGAGTTGCGTTTCCTTACACCGGAATCCGGAGATTTAGCGGCATGATGTGCTGTTAATCTCGAGTTACGAACAAATTCATCCCCGGTGCATCCGTCGCTCTGGCCTGAAATCCGAATTTCTCATAAAACCCTTGTTTCCCTTTGGCAGATGCCAGTTGAATCCAGCGTATTCCTTTATCCTTGGCGTGGTTTATAAGATGGCTTATGATGTCTTTGCCGAGACCTTGATTCTGATATTCAGGGAGCACCATCATCTCACAAAGGAAACATTGTATTATGCCGTCGGAGACCATACGACCTGAAGCCACAAGCTTATCGCCGTCATAGATCGTTACAATATGCCAGCTATTTCGGGCTGCTTCATGAAGCATTTCTTGGGTCCAATATCCCTCTGGATTCCAACCCGTCGATTGAAATAAATTGAAGTAATCCTCTTTAGCTGGCATATCCGTGCGAAAAGAAAAGGGCAAAACCGCCACCTCCAACATTCAATTCCAATAGAATCCGCCACGGTTAGTCAACCACTGATTCCTAGATCGAGCCTCATTAATTTCCCTATTCCTCTTTATTCGCTTCCTCTTCGGTGCTTTCCTTCACATCTTGCCGACTAGTCCGCCGAATCCGCTCAGTCTCCTCATTACGTTGACGTAATGTATTCTTACGGAACCAGTAGGCAATCGCCAGAACAATACCTACAACAATTAGGAGGGGAAGAGCTCCTGCTAAGATGACAACGATCCACTGAAAGGTAACAGATATCGCATGTAGACTACCATTCAAAGCAGAGGAAGCCCGATCCATCAGCGGCCCTTGATCTGTTTCTTCCTTAACTACAACGGCCTTATCGGTCTGATACAGACGCAGCTCTACCGTGGAGAATGAAACATTCTGGTCAATGTAACGCATTCTGCCCTTAATTTGCTCGATTTGCTCTTGAATGGCACCCAGCTCATTCGCAAAGGAGACCAGATCACTTGATTTTGTCGCTTTTTTCATAAACTCGGTATATTGGATTTCCATTAATTGCTTGGCTTTCAGCCGTGATCCCAGATCGACGTATTCCTCGGAGACATCCTGTCCTTTAATGCTGCGCTCCAGCTTCTCATGTTCAACCTTATCCAGATTGCTCAGAAAAGAGGAGAAGCCAGAAGCCGGTACTTTCAGAATAAATGTGCCACCCTGTTCATATTCAGCACTAGTTTCTGTGAATTCGATAATATAGCCATTTGCCAAACTGACCATATTGCGGACTTCAGTTTGCGCTTTAGCGTAATTCTCTACCTCCATGTTGAGATTGGCGTGGTAGATCAGCTTCATATTTAGTCCGGCTACAACATCATTTCCGGTAAATCCAGCCGTTCCGTCCGCTGCATTCTCAGCCGTCGAGTGCGTAATGACAGCGTTCTGGTCCCCACCAGATTCTACAGCCGCCCCCTTTGAAGCTGGCGCAGCAGCCGTTGATGCTAAACTCTCCGACGATTCCGTGTAATTCTGATCAACAGCAGCGTCTGCCGAATTAGACACGGCTTTAGCTTCACCTGAATCAGTCTTACTGTTGCTGGCCGTGTTAGCTGCTGAATTATGATCGCTGCCCCCGAACCACAACCCGCTAAAGCAATTGCAAGAATAAATAAACATAAGTAGTGCAGACCCCATTTTCGCATACTCATACCTCCAGAAGTGTAGTGTGAACCTTACTTTCTTTGGTTTCTTACCTTCGACTCCGGAATGTCTGTTATAAGTACAGCTCTTTTTTCCGAGACTCTTTCTTTTGACGTTTCCAGAAGATGGAAGGTTGCAGTGAAATAAGAGATAGCACATACTTATTTTGTATTTTTTTGAAATAGACTGTCAATGATCAAGTTTGCTGAAGCAAGACAAATACCCTCCATTCATAATGAATGAGGGTAATGTTCTGTTCGGACAAGCTCCACCTTGCTGAACAGGTGATTCATTTAAAGATGCTGTCCATTCACTAGCAAAAGGAGGTGAATCCTCATGGCAAAAGACGGAATGTGTGAAGAGGATGAGCTGAAGGAACCATCCAGGGTTCCTTCTATTCTTATTTTATTCTAACAACAATGAGAACTATTATCAAGTAGTCAGTTGTTTTAGCGGCTACCGACTTTTGTTTTCTCTCGCGCGATAATTGCAGCCTGCACCATGTTGCGCAGTGCACCTTCAGTTTCTTGCCAGCCACGCGTTTTGAGACCACAATCCGGATTAATCCAGAACTGCTCCGGATTTAGCACCCGCAGGGCGCGGTCAATATTCGAAGTCATTTCTTCTACGCCGGGAACGCGCGGGCTGTGAATATCATATACACCAAGGCCGATGCCTTTATCATATTCCTGCTCCTCAAAGCTGACAATCAGCTCCCCATGACTGCGGGAGGTTTCAATCGATATTACATCGGCATCCATAGCCGAAATCGAATCGATCATATCATTAAATTCGCTATAGCACATATGGGTATGTACCTGCGTAGTATCCTTGACAAGGTTCGTCGCAATGCGGAACGACTTCACCGCCCAATGTAGATAATGCTCTCGGTCCTCAGCCTTCAAGGGCAGCCCTTCACGAATGGCTGGTTCATCGACCTGAATCATTTCTATGCCCGCATTCTCCAGCGCCAGAACTTCATGGCGCAAGGCCAGCGCAATCTGGTTCGCTACTGCTTCGCGGCTCAGGTCATCACGCACGAACGACCAGTTCAGAATGGTAACCGGACCGGTGAGCATCCCTTTTACCGGAAGCTTTGTGAGGGACTGGGCATACACGCTTTCTTTTACGGTCATAGGTTCAATAAAAGCAATATCAGCGTAGATCACCGGAGGTTTAACACAACGGGAGCCGTAGGACTGAACCCAGCCGTTACGTGTAAACAAATAACCCGCCAGCTTCTCACCGAAGAACTCCACCATGTCGGTGCGTTCGAATTCCCCATGAACTAGTACATCCAGACCCAAGTCCTCCTGAAAGGTGATGGCTTCCTCAATCTGTTTGCGGATGAACAAATCATAGCGCTCCTGATTCCAGACGCCTTTGCGCCATTTCAGCCGGGCTTGGCGTACCTCCACTGTCTGCGGGAAGCTGCCAATGGTTGTTGTCGGCAGCACCGGAAGCTGCCACTTCTGCTGCTGAACCTTGACGCGCTCTGCGAAAGGTAAACTGCGGTTATCCGGCAGAGACGCAAGTCCGCGGACTTGGTCGGCCACATCCTGCCGAGCACGTTCCGGAAGGGCGCGGAAAGCAGCCAACGCTTCGCGACTAGCGGCAAGTGCAGCGGCGGAAGCTTCCCCGCCACTTACAGCAGCGCCGATCAAAGTTAGCTCGGCCAGTTTCTCCTCGGCGAAGGCTAAGGCGTTCTTCACCGTCAGCTTCAGCTTATCCTCACCTTGTACCGTTACCGGCACATGCAGCAAGCTGGAAGAGGGTTGTAGAATCATGTGGTCAAGGGCAACATGGGCAGCCAGTTTCTCCACAAGCTGCAGCTTGGCATCCAGATCCGAGCGCCAAATGTTGCGTCCATCAATAATGCCGGCACCCAGCCATTTATCCTGCGGCCAACCCAGACGTTGAATGGATTCAAGGTTCGCGCCTCCATCGTGTACGAAGTCGAGACCTAAACCTTGCACCGGAAGCTTAAACAGTACCTCCAACGGTTCAGCAGCTTCGAAATAGGTCTGGAGCATAATATTCAAGCCCGGTACAGCGGCTGCAATGGTCTGATAAATGCTCTCCAGCAGGCTTTGGTCATCCTTAGTTAACCCGCTAACTATGGCTGGTTCATCGATCTGAACCCAGGCTACACCTTCTGCCTCAAGCTCTTGCAGCAGTTGCACATACACAGGAAGAAAACGTTCGGCAACGTCCGCAATTGCAGTGGACGGGAAACCTTTGGACAGTTTTAAGAAGGTATACAGTCCTACAATTACAGGTTTGCCTTCAATCCCCGCCTGCTCTTGGGCGAAGCGGTAGGCGGCCAACGGTTTATTCTCGGTCAGGCGCGGTGTTTGCCGGCCAATCTCTGGAACTATATAATGATAGTTCGTATTGAACCATTTTGTCATTTCGCAAGCTGTCGCTCTCGCATTGCCACGTGCCATGCCAAAATAAAGTTCAAGCGGGATGTCGCCACCATCATAATCATAGCGCGGAGGCACGATGCCGAACATAACCGCCGTATCCAATACATGATCATAGAAGGTAAAATCATTGACCGGAATAAGCTCAATTCCCGCTTCCTTTTGAGTCAATAAATGCTGGAGCTGTATCCCCGCCATTTCGGAACGGAACGTGGCTTCATCCGTCTTGCCGGACCAGAACGCTTCCAGTGTCTTTTTCCACTCCCGGTTCTTGCCGATTCTCGGATAGCCGAGATTGCTTACTTTCACCTTGTTCGTCATAATCGCAACACTCCTTCTCTCCATCTCTATTTGGGCCATTTATTCGATCAATTCCAACTAAAAGAGCGTCTTCCCCTACAAAAAGTCATAGGGAAAGACGCCCATCATATACCCATGGTTAACGTCTAACACCTCCCTATATCCCGTAGGAAAAGCAGTGCTGTGAAACAGGCAGGTCTCCTGGCTAACGGCCTCAGCATCCTTAAGCAGCCTTCCCGACAGCCGTAAGCTGCCAGTGACTATAGTTGCTAAGAACTCTTCCGTTACAGTGGCGGGTCCGCGTCGGTTTCACCGAACTTCCCTTTTAAGCTGACCGGCAATACTAAATTCCCGGCAAGCACCTGTCTCCAAATATCTAATATTGCTGGCGATGTCTTGAATCTGATGTCATCATACTGTAAGCTCTAGCCGCTCCGCAATAGATTAGCAGGGGTTCGCCCTATAACAATTACCTATACCGAAGCCGGAAAAGTCTGCTCAATATAGTTACAACCCCCAGTATCGTACCCAGCTGGATCACTACCATGAAGGTATTCTAAACGATGGCTTTGATATGCATGTGCTGTCCCAAGTTTTGTCCACCTTAAATTTAGGTTATAAGCAAAAGATATAATGTACAACAAATCTTAGTCCTAATCCCAACAAAAAAAGGTCAACCAGAAACTCTGGCTGACCTTAATTCTTAGTATATCCACGAAACAGCAGCTAATACTCTATGCTATTCCATTATCGTATATTCTGCGCCTTGCCGAGTGTTGGCTGAATCTTTGGCATCTTCGCCAGCTTCGGCTTGCCCAAAGAAGTAGTTAACGTAATAACATAGCCAGCTACGACCACTGCAATTACGGTATACAAAGTTTCCTTGAGAGGCATATAAAAGAGTGATAACGCCAGAACGATTACATCCATCAGGATGAAAACCGTACCTACTTTAATACCTTTCCATTCACTGATCAGCAGCGACAA
Source organism: Paenibacillus sp. 19GGS1-52 (assembly GCF_022369515.1). NCBI lineage: Bacteria > Bacillati > Bacillota > Bacilli > Caryophanales > Paenibacillaceae > Paenibacillus > Paenibacillus sp. 19GGS1-52. The sequence continues at coordinate 2,174,231 of NZ_CP059724.1, read as the reverse complement.
AATATCATCTCCGCCACTTGCCCCGCCGCCACGCAGGACCAACCCTGCTCCTAAACCTGTAAGTACACCAGACAACAACGCCGCAAGCGGCAAATTATCCTGCAGATTAATGACCAAACCGGAATAACGTTCCATCAGTCCATAAAAGATTGTAAAGGCTGCTACAGACACAAATGTATTGCAGACGAACGCTTTCCCTTTGAATAGCATAGCGACCAAGAGTACTGGAATGTCCAGAATAAGAATAGAAATTGAAGGCGAAACCCCTAATACATATTTGCCGAGCAGCGACAAACCTACGAACCCGCCCTCGGTCAAATGATTCTGATAATTAATGTGGTAATAAGTAAATGCAAGCAAAAATGTTCCAAACAAAATGACTGTCAATCGGAGCAGATAACTTACTCCGTTGTGGTTCCTCATACAGGTCTCCCCTTATCGTATATGGCGGCTAGACGTCCCACCAACCTCTACGACAGGTTATACCGGAGGTGTTGCTCCTTCGCATACAATACTCCCTTCCCTCGTAGAGCTGGTCTCGTCAATTAACGGTACACGCACCTTCTACAGGGAAGCTAAGTATAAGACAGATCATAACGTTTCCAAATCGTCCTTTGGGGAATCGTCCTTCGGGGACACATGGTATCCTGATCCTTTCTCTAATTTAATATGTTCTAAGCACATTATACCACGCAGATAGCCTTCTCTAAACCCTTTTACATAAAAAGTGATCATTTTTACACAGAATTGCGCATTAGCCGGTTGACCGTTTCACGTCTGACTCCAATTAATTGTCCAATCTCTTCCTGTGTTAATAGGTCTGTTAGCGAGGTCCCATGAGCATAGTCATTAAACCAGCGGGTCAGCAGCTCCATCCGCTCACCTGGGGTCCCAACTGTAAGGTGATCAAGCCGTGTCTGCATGAAGCGCACCTTCTCCTGAAGGAGGAGCGCTATCTCCAGCGCTTTACCTGGTTCTTCACGCAGCTGTCGATACCATTCCGCAGCCGAAATTATCTCTACTTCACTCTTCATCATCGCAACCGCTGTTCCATGCGCCTCCTTTGGCGAAATCAAGGAATGATGGGGAACTGTCTCTCCAGGATATAGTATGTTGAACAACACCATATTCCCGTTCTCATGTAGTCTCGTTACCTTGAACAGCCCGTTTTTGACCTGATACAGGAACTCGCAGCCGTCGCCTTGCCGGAACAAGACCTCCCCTTTGTGCAGTATCATCTCGCCCTCTCCTTTGCCTTCTCGTTATATATATTTTTAATTATACAAAAATACACCTGCAAAATGGAGTTTAATCCAAACTACATTATATATAGGCAAAAAAACAGGGATGCCTCAAGGCCATCATCATGGCTTGTAAGACATCCCGGACTTATTAATTTATATATCTTTAGGACAAGAAGACTACATATTTTTGAGAATATCGATTAACTCCTGCTTGCTGCCTGCATTCAGCAGCGACTCGCGGAATTCATCATGAATTAGCTTGCGGGACAGTGCCACCAGAATCTTCAAATGCTCATTGCCAACGTTCTCCTGAGGCACAGCGATTAGAAATACAATGGATACAGGCGTACCATCAAGGGAATCCCAGTCGGTAGGCTCGCTCAAGCGGGCTAAGGCCAGCCCTGGTTTTGCTACTCCGACAGATTTGCCATGGGGGATTGCCACTCCAAAACCGATGCCCGTAGAACCGGTAGCTTCACGAATCAGCACATCACGCACATATTGCTCGGCATCTGTTACCGAACCGGAGAGCTTAAGCCCTGCGGTCATCTGGGTGATAATAGTATCTTTAGTTCCTGTTTCCAGGGGCAGGAATATCGTTTCTTCCGTCAATAGTTCATGAATATTCATTTAGAGCCAACTCCAATCGCAGGTTTATTTCTTTTGAACAAGTTAACCAACAAGGCTGTTACAACAGTACCGACTACAATAGCAAGCAGGTACATCATTGGCTGACCGATCGCATTAGGAACTGCCAGAACGAAGATGCCGCCATGCGGTGCACGTAGTGTAGCATCAAATACCATGGATAGTGCTCCGGTCAGGCCAGAGCCGATCATAAAGGCTGGAATGATGCGCAGTGGGTCAGCAGCTCCAAATGGAATTGCACCTTCAGTAATAAAGGAGAGCCCCAGTATGGAAGCGGCTTTACCAGCTTCGCGTTCTTCTAGCGTAAATTTCTTTGGAGCCAATACGGTAGCCAGCCAGATGCCAAGTGGCGGGGTCATACCCGCGGCCATTACAGCAGCCATAGGGCCATATACACCACTTGCCAGCAAACCTACAGCAAAGGTATAAGCTGTTTTATTAAAAGGTCCACCCATATCGATCGCCATCATGCCGCCTAATATGGCGCCTAGCAATATTTTATTGCCCGAACCAATATTTTGTAGCCAAATCGTCAAAGCGTCCATCAAATCTTTAATCGGGGTTCCAATGACATAAATCATAAGCATACCGATGATAAATACCGACAGCAAAGGCACGATAAGCAGTGGTTTAAGACCTTCCATCGATTTCGGCAGTTTGATATATTTGATCAAATATCTGGCGATATAACCCGCCAGGAAACCGGCGAGTATGCCGCCTAGGAAGCCGGCACCAAGGTCTTTCGACAACATACCACCTACAAGACCTGGAGCCAGAGCAGGTTTACCACCAATGGAAAAGGCAATGAACGCTGCCAGAATGGGCACCATAAGTCCCATCGCTGCGCCGCCTATTTGCAATAGGTTGGCGAAAAAGGTTCCTTCTTCCGGATTAAGCTTAAAGAAGGATAAGGCGATCAAGAGACCCCCAGCAACTACCAGCGGCAGCATATGGGATACACCATTCATTAGATTTTTATAAAATGAATTTTCGGAACGCTCGCTGCTACCTACGGATGATCCAGCTTGCGGAGCTGCTGAGGCTGTTGAAGCCTGCAAAGCCAATGCCTGATCAATCAGTTTGCCAGGAATCTTGATCCCTTGGGCAACAGGAACCCGCACGATAGGTTTGCCTGCAAAACGCGCTTCATCCACATCCGTATCCGCTGCAATGATGATGGCATGAGCTTCAGCAATTTCTGCTGCGCTCAATTCATTCTCAATACCGATGGCCCCCCGTGTCTCTACCTTGATTGGGACATTCATTTCTCCTGCTGCCTTTTGCAGGGATTCAGCTGCCATATAAGTGTGGGCGATTCCGGTGGGACAAGCTGTAACCGCTAATAGTTTTTTCATTTAATATTCCTCCCGCGAGCGTTTTTATAACCCTCTATACTTCAATGCTTGTAATCCCAACGTCTTGCAGGCGGGCAATAACCTCTTCGGGGCCGCAGACTTGGGTCCCCGGTTTGGAGGCGGTTACACTGCCGGCCGCTGTAGCCCAGCAAAGTGTGTCGGTAAGACTGCGCCCATGAATTAAGCTTGAGGCAATCGCTGCTACCATGGAATCTCCAGCGCCTACAGTGCTTTCGGGCTTAATGCTAAATGGACGAGCTCGAATGGCTTCCTCTTTACTGACGGCCACACTGCCTTCGCCCCCCATGGAGACAATGACCCAATGAGTGCCTTCGGCAATCAGCTGTCGGGCTGCTCGGACAATCTCTTGTTCGGTCGCAAGCGTCGTACCGACCAGCTGTTCCAGCTCATGAATATTCGGTTTGATCACATCCGGTCCAGCCTTCAAGCCATATCTCAGTGCGTCACCATCAGCATCCAGAATGGTCTTGACCCCTTTACTCCTGGCAGCCTCAATCAACAGGGCATACTCTGAAGACTCTATTCCCGGAGGAACACTGCCTCCCAGTACGAGGATGTATGCCTCTTCAAGCAGCAGCCTTAGTGACTCGTGAAAAAGATTTCGCTCAGGCACCGATACTGTACCCCCACGCTCGTTAATCTCCGTCGTGACCTGAACATTACTGTCCACAACCTTGAGGTTCATTCTCGTCTCTGCCAGCGTTTCCGTAAAAGAATGCCGGATATCTTCCTGCTCCAACCGTTCAAGGATCAGCTTGCCATTATGTCCACCGATATATCCAACTGCAGATACCTCTTCATGAAAGCCCTTCAATACTTTAGCAACGTTAATTCCCTTGCCGCCCGCATCCGTGCGGATATCGTTGACTCGATTCAGTCCGCCAACCTCCAGACCGTCAATCGTTACTGTTTTGTCTAAAGCCGGATTCAGGGTAACTGTGATGACTAATTTCTTCATGATAACCTCCTCTACTTCATACCAGCGTGAAGTCAACGCCTAAGCTTGTAATCCCCCGAATGAAGCTCTCTGGTACGCCCGAATCGAGAATGCAATGATTCATTTCCGTTAGGTCTGCTACCTTGCAAAAAGAGATCTGGCCAATCTTACTATGATCAGCAAGCAATATAACCTGCTTGGCTACAGCAATCATCTTGCGCTTCGTGGCCGCTTCCAACATATTCGGTGTGGTGATGCCTTCATGTAAATCCAATCCGTTGGTGCCGAGAAATGCCTTATCCACCCGAACCATATCAAGAGAACGCTCGGTCATCGGCCCTACAAAAGCCATCGTATCCGGCCGCAGCATCCCACCCGTGATGGAGACTTCAATATTCCGGCAATCCTTCAGCTCATTCAGAGCCATGATTGAATTGGTGATTACCTTGATATTCGAGAAAGTCTTCAGCTCTCTGGCAATCTGCAGGGTCGTGGTTCCACCATCCAGCAGGATGGCATCGCCCTCACGGATCATTTCCACAGCCTTGCGGGCAATCCGCAGCTTCTCATCCAGGAAACGATCTGCCTTGTCCGGTATGGCTGCCTCAAAGTTAACGCTTTGTAAGGAGACTGCACCGCCATGGGTGCGCTTTAGCAACCTCGCTTCTTCTAGCTCTTTAAGATCTCGGCGCACTGTAGATTCGGAAACACCCATCTTCTGACTGAGCTCCTGAACAGAGCCTCGCGAATGCTGCTCTACAAACTGCACGATACTCCGCTTTCTTTCTTCCTCAAACTGCACCGCGTTCCCCTCCATCTATAGGTTAGCGCAGCACTGAAAGGTTTCTTAGGGCTTACGCATATCTATATATTATTATGACCAGATAATGATCATCTTATTTTTAGGAATGATCGTTATTGACCACTTGTGCTCATTTATGATTGTAACAGCGTTTTCATTTCCTGTAAAGCGCTTTTATAAGAAAAATTTCAGATGAAAAAGAGGAAAAGATCCTACTGCCCTTAAGGCAAATAAGTATCTTCTCCTCATAAGTGCCGCTATAAAGAAATTACGTCCCAACTGCCTATTTCAACTTCAGTGTTTAGAACATAATTTATATTACATATTGGGGAAAGTGGGTGAGCAGGAGATGGCCGATAAAAAGAATAGCAATCCGGTAGAGACTGAAGAGCTAAGCGCTGAAGATTATGCCATCATTGCTGCCGGACTGACTGCTCTGGGTGATTTTTTCGCCTTTTTGTCACTGATGAAAGCAAAACAGATCGCCAAGGAAACCGGAGGGAAAACCGATGTCATACCAGCACTCTTCATCCGCTCCAAAAGCAAAAAAACCACTCGAAAACCCCGCTGATTCTTCTGATCATAGAGATTCAAGCGGAATTGCTTGATGTTTATTAAAAAGAGAACTTACCAGTTGAATTTTCTCTTGTTCTAGCGCAAGCATCACGATTATATGTTCTATGTTTATATGCCGCGCGTAACCTTCGGCATCTCTCTGGGGAATACCCAATCCCATAAGGCTCACGGTTAATCCATCCAAACCTGTAACTTCATCTAAACTTGCTCCCGCCAGTTTATGTGCTGCAGGTCCCGCTGCGACTGCCGTATCAGGCAGCATATTCAACCCAACAGCAATCTCCTTGGCTGTTCCAAACAATCCCCCGTTGCCTATCCCGACTTCAGGTTTGCCAATACCGGAATCTTTGCTGATTAGCTCCACAATATTTTTTTGCTTCGCCAGCACAGATATCTTCTTGTGATGGATTCCACTCCCCTGCAATGCCTTGATGGCCAATATTGCATCACTCCGATGTCCGAATATCCCTAGAATTAACACAGTCACTGCGCATCCCTCCTATTAATGTGCTATTAACCGTCATACCCACAGGTTAAACCGATGTGAATAAGGTTATAAAGATAGAGCAAGGTTTAGTATAATAGTAGAACACAATGATTCAAAGGATGTTTACATAATCTATGAATCTTATACTCAGGGGGTGCTGCTAATTGCTGCAAAGTAAATATTTTCGGACAAGTCTGGCCATAATCTCTTTTTTACTTATTCTGTTCTTGGGCTCCAAGGTTATTTTTCTATTCACGCCTTTAGTTGAAATCTTCAATCTGCTGCTCGTGCCTATGATGCTGTCTGGCTTCATGTACTATCTATTGCGGCCGCTCGTTAGTCTGCTTGAGAAGAAAAAGCTGAACCGTGCCGTTTCCATTCTATTAATCTATATTATATTCATCGGATTGTTCGTGCTCTTCTGGGTGCTGGTCTGGCCAACCCTGCAGGAACAAATTCAAAACTTCATCGATAATACCCCTTACCTGGTGCAAGGGCTTCAGAATCAGTTCAACAAACTGCAGGACAACCCAGCGTTATCACGTTTTTTCAAAGGTGATTCCGATCTGGCGACCCGGCTTTCAGGATATTTGAATGATGCCATCACCTGGGTAACCAATTCTATGTCTAATCTGATCGGTGTTATTTCCAGTATTGTAGTGATTATTGCCACTTTGCCGATCATTCTCTATTACATGCTGAAAGATGGCCACAAGCTGTCGCCAATACTTCAAGGGCTGATTCCTAAGAAGTACCGTAAAGAAGGACAGGATATGCTGAAGGATATTGACAGTGCACTCAGCAGCTTTATCGTTACACGCGTTCTGTTGAACGTCGTCTTGGGTATCATGCTATATATCGGCTTTCTGATCATTGGACTGCCTTATTCTTTACTGCTTGCTTTAATCTCAATTCCACTAAACTTTATTCCTTATGTCGGGTCCCTGCTTGCTGCCGTCCCTGTCCTCATTGTAGGCTTTATTGAATCTCCTACCTTGGCTTTATGGGCGCTTATCATTATCGTGATTGCGCAGCAGATTCAGGATAATGTGCTTTCCCCGATTATTTACGGCAAATCGCTGGATGTACATCCGTTAACCACGGTTGTACTCGTGCTGATAGGCGGAGATTTCTTCGGTATCATCGGGGTGCTGATCGCACTTCCGGTCTACATGATAATCAAGATCATTTTCCTGCGGATCTATGAGATTATTGTTGCGGAACGGGTCGAAGAGGTCCCGGAGCAAGTGCCGGTCACTAAAGAAGAACCACTATAATGGATTGATAGTGTCTGCTAGCTATAAGAAAAAACGACGGTCATACCCTCCAATCTGGAGAGTCTGCCGTCGTTTCTTTATGTTCAATGATTTCAGTTCATGTTAGCCCCGCAAGGAACGGACTACAAATAAATGTGTGCCCTTCAGCAGATTCTGACCGTCCTGAAGGGTGACCGTTCCTTTCGTATGCGATACAATCGTGGTATTAAAGGCAAGCAATTGATCGTCCTTCCAGACACTTACCGCCGATTTGAAATATACTGCATTATCGAATTGCTGCCGTTCTCTCATGATGTATCCAATGGAATGTAGTACTGGGGGCAGGGCTCTCTCCCTGGGCGCCAATGCCTTGATAAACACAATGTCACGAAAAGGAACAGCAATTTCCTGATGACCGATGACCGCTATTCTGGTCGAAGAGTCCCATTTACGTAGTACGCCCTTCATGATCGTGTAGGGCCTTACACCGCAGTACATGATGACCGGTTTGCCCACCCAATGCCTCATTAGCTACACCCCCTTCGCTGTGTCCAAGCTTTCCTATTCGTTCGGTATCATCCAATCTATATCCTTCAGACCCTGAGATTCCAAAAATTGATTGGCCTTGGAGAACGGCCGACTGCCCAAAAATCCACGGTGTGCAGAAAGTGGACTCGGATGCGGAGACTGAATGATCCGATGCTGGCTACTATCTATGTAGGCCCCTTTTTTCTGCGCATAGCTTCCCCATAATATAAAAACTAACGGTACAGTCCGTTCATTCAGCTTTCCCATAATGGCGTCTGTAAATGTCTCCCACCCGAGTCCCTTATGCGAATTAGGTAAACCCTCCCGAACGGTCAGCACCGCGTTGAGTAGCAGAACACCTTGCTCTGCCCAATGAAGCAGCGAGCCATGGTTAGGTACCGGCACACCGATATCCTCCCTAAGCTCCGTATAAATATTGCGCAACGATGGAGGAATACGCACACCCGGCTTCACCGAGAAGCTCAAGCCCTGAGCCTGCTCCGCGCCATGATAAGGGTCCTGGCCCAAAATAACGATTCGAGTCGCACTATATGGCGTCAGCTTGAGAGCCGTAAAGAGTAAATCTTTGGGCGGATAGACCGTATGTTCCTTGTACTCCCTGGCTAATGTATAGGACAGCTCCTGAAAATACGGCTTTTGTATTTCATCATGCAATACCTCGTCCCAATCATTGCCGAATATCGCGGTGCTCGCTTCCTTATTTGCGTCCATAATCTGCTTTGATCTCTCCCCACACTTTTGTCTGCCATTTCAGCAGCTTATTGTCGTAGGTATTATTCTGCAGCCAGCTTACCGCCCGCTCGATCAGCAGCCAGATTTCTTCAGTCGAAGCATCCCGCGGCAAGGTTGTGGCAACTTGCTTTTGCTTCACCCATTTCATCGCATTCACGGAATCACTGTACACGGCCTTATTGCTGCCCTCTTTCTTCAGAAGTGCCAAAGCATGCACAATAGCCAGAAATTCTCCGAGATTGTTTGTACCTTTACTAATTGGACCGCAAGAGAAAATAAGCTCCCCAGTCTTAGTGTCTACACCTTTATATTCAACCGGACCTGGATTGCCCCGCGTGCCTACATCTACAGAGATGCTGTTATAATCGATCTCTGCTGAAGTTTCCACAGCCGCGCTCCGCTTATACGAGCTGCCCACGGCAGGCTTACCTGCACTTGAACCTGCGGTACCTGTTCCCCAATTGCCTTTCCAGCCTGCCTTATAAGCCGTTTCCGCTGTCGATTTAGATTCATAAGATTTATATTTAGCACCGGTATAACGATCCGTCTGTGCCTGGCACTCTGCCCAAGTGCTATAGACTCCCGGTTGTTTACCTTCCCATACTACATAATATTTCTGTTTAGCCATAATACAGCTCCTTTTCTGCCCCAGTTCAAAGGATTATTGTAATCCAAACTGCGCTATTAATGAAGATGAATCTCACTGGATAATTACTGCCCTCATGAAACATACTACCTATAGACTTCAATCTAAAATGGCAAGTGTGGTATCGATGATCCCGTCCAGCTTCTGCAAATCTGATGTTGTCTTGACCATTACACGCAGGCCCACCAAAGCATTATGCAGATAAAAAGAAAGAGCCGATGGCGAATACTGTCCGGAAATTTCTTCATTCTCTTGACCATGCTGCACTAGTTGCTCCAAGAGTCGCTCATTATTCATAAAGCTCTGATTGACCTTAGCCGTCGCAATAGGATCATGATTGGACAATTCCACCGCCGTATTCACAAGCAGGCAACCCTTAGGCTCAACGTCCTTCTTATGAACAGTTGTTTCGAATAGCAGCCGAATGGCTCCTTTGGCGGAGGGTAGACCTTGAACCCGCTCTTCCATCTTCGCTGAGATGATTTCGGTATAACGTTCCATTACTTTCATATATAAAGTGTGTTTGTCTCCGAAGGTATCGTACATGCTTCTCTTATGAATACCCATGCCGGATACCAGATCCTGCATAGATGTTTTCTCATAGCCCTGCTGCCAAAATATCGTCATCGCTTTACCGAGAACGGTATCTATATCGAACTCTTTACTTCGAGCCATTTAGATCATACTCCTTTCTAGTCCTATTTTATCATTTATAGAACGATCGGTAAATATAATTGAGTCATTGTGAATTTAATCACTTATATTCTGTACTAATCATTCTATATTAATTTTAAAGAATATCACTACAACTTTAGGAGGCCATTTCAATGAAAAAGCTTGCCGCTTTAGCAGCAGTATTCATGCTTGTGATGGTGATTGGATGTGGTAATAACAATAATAATAACGGGGCAGCAGCAAACCAAAATGGAGCAAATGCAAATATAGACTCCAATGCCAACGGAAATGCAGACCAACCTACGGACGCCGTAACCTCGGCTTCAGTAGTTGATAATGAGGCAAACTTCAAAAAAGCAATCAGCAAAGAAGGCACATGGATTATAGCAACTCTAAAGGATTTAACTTTCAGCGAGGACCTTGTTCTAGATGGACAATTTACTAACAAGGATAAACCGGCTCGGAAGATTGCTCTATATTCACAGGATGCGGACCATAATATTACAGCTTCTTTCACACTCACCGCTCCGAAGATTACAATTAAAAGCGAGAATGCCCGTATTCAAGGCGGTACCTTTGTCGGGGATGTTTACGTAGAAGCCAAGGGATTTCAGGTAGTCAATGCAACTATTCAAGGTAATGTATATTTCGCTAGCGATGAATTCCAGTCCACGTATAGCGCTGCGGATCAAGGGAAGGTTACCGGAGTTACGGAAGTTCAGAAATAATTCAAGCTTCAAAAAAGGTGTTCTGAGGTCGATAAGACGAAAGGACACCTTTTTTACTGTGTAGTATAGAAAAGAGGCACAAGAATGAACTCATGCAAAACTTTTTTTATGGGATTAATATTATTATTCATAATTACAGGCTGCAACAGCAAGCAAGTACAGAAAATACCGGAATTCCGAATTCAAACCGGACATGACCTGACCTTATTTACTACAACGGACACCCACTATTTATCCAAACAACTGACCGATGGCGGACCTGCTTTTCAGAAATTCCTCGCTGCCGGTGATGGCAAGCAGCTGAGGTATAGTGATGAGATGATTAGTGCTTTCGCCAACGATATCCAAATTCAACATCCAGATGTTGCCATTATTAGTGGAGATCTAACGAATAACGGGGAAAAGCAGAGTCATCAGGATCTGGCAAAACAACTTGAGGTCATTGAGAGCAGCACCGGAACCCGTGTCTATGTCATTCCCGGCAATCATGATCTGCTTAACCCGTGGGCCAGAAAATTCAAGGGTGAGCACCAATACACTACAGAATCTATAGATGTCAAAGAGTTTCGCGATATTTATAGCTCTTTTGGCTATGACGAGGCGTTATCTCAGGACAAAGACTCCTTAAGCTATCTGGCAGCCCCTTCTGATGATCTATGGTTACTAATGCTGGATACGAGCCAGTATCTCAATAATCCCGCGCTTGGATATCCGCAGTTGGATGGACGATTAACCACTTCAACCCTGAAATGGATAGAGAAATGTGCTACGCTCGCCGCGAAGAGTGGGGCGCAGATTGTGGCCGTCATGCATCATAGCCTGCTGGATCATAGCAAGCTCATTCAGGACGGCTTCACGATTAATGATAATCAGAAGGTGATCGATGCTCTGCTGCGCAACGGAATTACTACAGCTTTTAGCGGACATATACATATTCAGGATATCAGCTCTTATCAGCAGAACTCCAAACAAATTTATGATATAGCCAATAGTGCTTTGTCTGTATATCCTCATCAATTTGGCATCTTAAAATATTCTGCTGCCAATCGAACAATGGACTATACCACCTCCTCGTTGAACATGGAATTATGGGCTAAGTCAAACGGCAGCACAGACCCAAATTTGCTTCATTTCAACACATTCAGTGAACAGAGCTTTGGTGATCTATCTTACAATAGAACCTATAAGCGTTTAACTGAGAACAGCGCCTATAACAATTATACGGATCATGAACTGCAAGCCATGGCAGACACTGTAAGGCGTCTGAATAAGAACTATTTTGCCGGGACTGCGAACACGGATAATGCTGCTGTACTCTCATCTGACGGCTATCGGCTGTGGATGGACGCTCCTTCAGACGGTCTCAAAAGCTATGTGCTGCGGATGACTGAGCGGGAAGCAAAAGATAACCATCATCTGCACGTACAGCTGCCTTGACTTCAGTCATATCCGCCAACCGCTTCGGGCAGCTCGATGTATTCTTTTTTAGTGCTAACCCTCTCAAAAATATAGTCTCTCAGCTCTTTCAGCTGCTGTGCGTCATCGGTTAATTCACATTTCTCTGAGCTCCATTCAAAGTTTCGCTCTACTCCATTAATCAGAACCTCCCATCGATCCTCACTATAGGGGGTAGTTGAACAACCTGAACTTGCTGTTTCCAGCTTTAATTCTTTTAATACATTGATTTCACGCATTCGCTCGTAAATAAGCTGCATTTCATCATTCGTCAGCGTCAACGTTGCTGTTGCTGTTCCTTTCGTGACCAGATCTTTGGTAACTGTATGCTCAAAGGTATTGATCTCGTTCTTATTTGTTGTCCCATATCCAAAGGCAATGGAGAAAGCAAAGTCGTCCGGTTTCACTTCAGGCATCGAAACAGCCGTCACTGCCGAGGGTTCTGCCTTCTGCTTATTCGTCTCCCTACATCCAGTAAGCGGCAATAAAAGAAATATAGATAAACCCAAAAAAAGCTTTCTAATAGGAATCCCTCCCCCCCAATAATATAGCATATTCTAGGATTTCAGCCTCACCAAGTACAACAAAAGCTCCTCTTCAACCCCTGTGAGTTTACAAGGTTTGAAGATGAGCTTGTCACGCATTAATATTTATTCGAGCTTCAATACTGCTGAAGCAAACTCGCGCCCGTTGACCAATAGCGCAATTCGATGCTCCCCTGGATAATGGCGGCGAGTCGTTAGTTCTGCCCAGCGATGTGTCCGCCCAGCGCTTAGACTTGCACCACCAAGCACGGTTTTATCCGATAATAGGAACGACTTACGCGAGGTTCGCCCGCTGGCTTTCACGAAATCAATGCCATATTCGACGCGGATGCGCACTGGATTGCCTTCGCGGATACCCAGCGCGTATTTCAGCTCGCAGCTCTCGCCGATCGAAAGTATGGATGGTTCAACTGTGAAGGAAGCGCTAGTGATCAATGGTATATCGTCCACCTGCTCCGCGTAACCGAACAATGCCATCACCTCGGGATCGGTCTTACGAATCAAGGATCGACAGCCATGCCGCACAATCCAGTCAGTATTTGCATCCACACCTTTCCAGCGGCGGGCAATGTCCAAGACAACTTCTGGATGATCCTTCGCAATATCATTCAGATTGTTGGCAACACTCTTGCGTACATAAAGTGACGGATCAGCCTTCAACTGCTCCAGCACTGGCAGTACCGGAGTTGGGTCATGCTTGAACATTGGAAGCGCCTGCCCCCACGGTAGGCGGGGACGGCTGCCCTCGCTCGCCAGCCGCCGTACATGCTCATTCGGATGTGTGGACCAGATTTCCATTTGGCGCATCATCCGCTCCGGTTCGCGCAGCAGAAATGGCCTCACGGCAAATTCAGCTGATGACTTCGTAGTAAACAGCTCGAACGCTTGCATGGACAGCTGCCAGTGTTCCTCTCCTTGACCATACACCTCTACAAAATCAGGAAAGAACAGATAAGGGAAACCCACACAGTCAGTTGCAAGCTCCATCATGATCTCCATTGCAGCCTCGTACTGAGATGGCAAATAACTTCCTAAGGACTCGGTGATCCGCCGCATTCTTTGCTTCAGCTCAAGCTTTTCCCAAGTTTCGTCTATTGCCAAGGCGACAAACCCATTGATATCAAACACACTGTACATGGCTTCAACCTTCTCACCAAAACCGCGTAAAAATCCCTCATTGTACATCGCTTTTAAAGGCTCCGCCATGATTTGCTCCTCCTGCTGACTTTTGCAGCTATCAACGTTTATATTGTCGGAATTGTTCCTCCGTCGATGACGTATTCACTTCCGATGATGGACGCCGCCCGATCTGACGCCAAGAAGGCAACAAGCTCAGCTACTTCTTCCGGTCGACCGGGACGGCCCAGCGGGATACCGCCAAGTGAATCCATCAGCATCTGGCGGGCAGCCGCATTATCCGTACCCGCACTCTTCGCCAGCCGTTCAATCAACCTCTCCGCAGCGGTTGTCTCGATAAAACCTGGCGCAACCGTATTGACCCGCACACCTAGTGGCGCGACTTGATTCGCCAGCCCCTTACTATAGGTGGTTAGCGCAGCCTTCGCCGCTGCATAGGCCAAAGTGCTGTCATATAGCGGTTGACGACGCTGGATTGAGGTGATGTGTATGATCACACCTGCACCTTGCTCCAGCATGGAGGGCAGCAGTCCGCGATCCAGACGAACAGCGGCGAACAAGTTCGCATTAAAGTCATGCTGCCAGTTCTCTTCACTAAGGGCAAGAACCCCCCTGCTGGCGCGGACGAACCGCCAACGTTATTGATTAATATATCTAAACCGCCGTAACGGCTCAATACGTCTCCAACTACTTTTTCTACACCTTCCGGAGTGCTGATATCTGCCTGGATGAACAGTTCAGCAGCTTGTCCCTCCACAGGTATGGAACGTGCGGTAGTAATCACTGTGGCCCCGGAGCGAACAAACCTTTTGACAATTGCCTCTCCCATACCCTTTGTTCCACCTGTAACCAAAATACGCTTGCCTTTAAATTCGTTCATTTCTAACGGAATTTCAACTGAAGCATTCATCACTTATTCCTCCTAATTGATACTGAGATCTATCAAAAGGGTAGCATAGTGAACTAGACAGCTTTATGTCATATTGTTTTAACTTACTTTTCCGTATGTACCAAATTGTAATCAAAGAGCCGCAAGTTCTTTGCAAGTAGATTTGATTTCATGCAAATATTCAGTTAATGTGCTAATGTCATAACGAAATAAAAATTGACTGTTGTTATCCTCAATCAGCTCTGTACAATCTATGGCTGGCTTCTCATTCCAGAGCTGATCCAGCTTTTTTTGCGCAATTTTTTCTTTTTGAGCGAGCAAGTTCAATAAATTCTCCGCTGACTCCAACCCATGCCTATGCAGCAATAAAATCACATCCAAATCATTTGCAGAATGATGAACCAGATGTCGAAGCTCTTTATTCAACTGTGCTACAAGCTCCGTTGGCCACTTGGACAAAATACATTCAATAATGTAATATAGCCAATCTTGGTCGGATGTATGTTCAATAATAACCCGTTTGATTTCTGGTATTAAGGGCTGGCCAATATCCCTTAGGAAATCAGCGATTACTTGATATCCCGGCCAATTAAGGTCCTGTATCCAAACGAGCAGCTCCGACAATATACTTTTCACCCTAGGATAGCCTATTGCCACTATTACCTCAGCCGCCCCATCCCAGTGTCCCTTAGTCAACGGTTGAATCAAACAGGATAATTCTTTCTCTCCAATTAGCTGTAACTGGTGAATAGCATTCGTTTTTTCCTCAGGAGTTTTATCCCAATATAAATCATTAATGTATTCTGCGATCGATTTCATACAATACACTCCTTCCCCCTCATAGCCTATCAACTTGCCCGGTCTTCAGATCGATAATCCAGCTCCTTGGATCATTCTGAGAAATGTAGAGGGGTTGTCCGCTTGCATCAATACAATAGGAGATTGGAATCGAAATCCCACAGTTTCTATAAGATCCATCCGCATGACTCGTCCCGATGATCACCGTCTTATACTTCAGAGCAATCATCGTAGCTGTTTCAATCCATTCTGCGAACTGCGCTTCACTGAACATTCCGACGCCAATCGGATGCGCAATAAAATCCATGTGCTCGGCTTGGCCCTCCAGCCCCATCAATCCCTGCAGTATTTCTACGCACAACAAATACCCAATCTGAAGATCATCCGCTTCCGCAACAGAAGGGCTATACAGCGGTTCATTCATAGGCGATTTAGCACGTTCTAATATGATTTTGCCGGAGGGGTGAATCATTAGTGCTCTGTCCTTCTTATAGCGGTCTCTATATCCGGTTATCACCAGTTTGTTGTATTGTTTGGCAATATCACATAGGACAGCTACGCCGTTCTCATCTGTAACGTAACCTTCCGGGTATAACACCGCGTCAAATAATTTCTGCTGCTGCAATTCTTCCAACAACTGTTCCAGACCTGATTCGTGGTTAGGCTGAGCTACAAGCACTCTCACAATAATCCCTCCAATTGATTGGATCTACAAGATAACTTCAATTAATAAGTTCCTTCACCACTTCGATACTTTGTTTAGCTCTATGATTCAAGGACCGCTTATCCTTGACCAGAAGCTGCTCCAGAGCGTGGCCGGGATCGATAATCAAAGGCTGTGAGATCACATCCTCAAGAATCTGCACCACAACTCGGCATGCATTAAACAGCAGTTCTTGGGAGATTACTTTTTTATGGGAGCGGATGATTTCTAACAGCTTTTCTGCAAACATCAACCTAACGATGCTGTCAGCACTCATCATATTGCGTGAAGCAAACGAAGTAGCTTTGTCCACAATTAGGCTATCCTGATAATTTTTCGAGAGGGTCTCCAGCGAAGAAATCGCATCCCAATCCCGTATGGATAACTGCTTGGAAAGCTCCACGACCACTTCATTAAGCCATTCAATTTCGGTTTCTCGAAGAATCTCGAATTTCTTATATTCCTCCAGAACACCTTCCCGGTGCATATTAAAAGAACTTCCTAAGAAGCGCGTATATAATTCTTTCGCTCTTTGTGTTGAATCTTCCATGTGACTACCACCTTATCCTTCTCATTATCCGTATCGTGCCGCAACACCCAAATCATATCCATTCACCCCTAACTTTTCAACAGCTACTCTTGTATACACAAAAAAACAGACCGCGAACTAGTTCCGCCTGTCAGTCCTTTAGTCATCTCAAATTATATAGTGAATTTCCTTCTATAATTTATTTCTCACAAGCAACAGCAATTGTGGTAAAATAATTCTTAATATTTTCGGAATAATTCAAGTTAATGTTGTCAAACGGAGGGGACCTAACCATGCCAAAAACCATTATACATAACAGCGACTTTTTTGTAGCGGCCTTATCGCAAACCTTTATTTCTGCCCTGCAGCTCGATCCTGACGGTATGTATGCGCAGGTGGGCATTGGGATTATTGAAAAATTCTCCGATGAATCCATCCGCCTCAAAAGATTCGACGGCTCGTATTCCCACTATGCCAGAGACATTACGAAATTCCAGACTAATAAAGGATAATGAACACAGCCTTATCTAACTCGACGGCTCTTGATTTTGTCCAATATAGGCGTATCTTCAACCTATGGTTCATAGAGATTAGGGAACAGTTGGGGTAATTCTGGGGATTTACGATTATAGGCAGTCTTTGTGTGTTCTTTTATTTGTGAACCCACATTATATCTATAGCCTAATATCTATAGCCCAAATAAAGCGAAAGCCCCTTTGGTAGCGGGCTCTCGCTTCTAATTTATATCCTTGCCGCCAGTATTTCACACAATGCCCCGAACAGCGAAGGCTCCAGTTCCAGAGATACAAGCGCAGCCGTAGCCGCTTCATGGACCCACTGTCAAGTCCTTATTCGCTTTGATTATTTCTTCAAGTGATACGGTACCGTAGTGATAATCACATTTCGACGGTAGAGCAAATGTGTGCGCAGCAGGAGACTGGATTGGTTATGCAGGATGTTGTGCCAGCCTTTTTTGGGAATGAATTGCGGGACGATAACCGATACCTGGTAATTAGATTCACTCGCCTTATGCTGCACTGTATCAATAAATTTAGTCAGTGGGTGAAGGATACTGCGATAGGGCGAATACAATGAAACCAGTCTAATATCCGGCTGCCATTTCTTCCATTTTGCTTCAAAAGCCAATTCATCTTCTCTTTCAAAGGGAACGTGAACGGCAATAATCTGATAAGCATTAAGGGATTTGGCATATTTTAACGAGTTCTCTACTACATGCGTGATCCCGGCTACAGGAACAATGATGATGTTTCCCTCAATCGGAAATGTGGGTTCACAATTCGAAATTCTCAGTTGGTCTGCAACCGACTCATAGTGCTTTCTAATTCGGTGGAAGAGCAGCAAGATCAGCGGGATAAAGATCAAAACAGGCCATACCTGCACAAATTTAGTCAAAAAGAACATCATCATGACTATAAAGCTAATAATGGCGCCCGTGGTGTTGATAATAAACTTTGTGACCCATCCTTCAGGTTTTTGACGAATCCATCTTACCATCATACCTGTCTGGGAGAGGGTGAACGGAATAAATACACCAATAGCATAAAGCGGGATCAGATGCTCGGTCCGGCCTTTAAACGCTATGATCAGGATAATGGACAAAAGTCCAAGTATCCCAATCCCATTGGAATAACCTAGACGGTCTCCACGAGCTGTGAACATTCTGGGAATAAACTTATCCTTGGCCAGATTAACCGCAAGTAGAGGAAATGCAGAGTAACCCGTGTTCGCAGCCAGAATTAATATCAATGCTGTTGTTCCTTGAATGATGTAATACATTATACCTCTGCCAAATATCTGTTCAGCAATATCTGAGACTACGGTAACTTCCTCGCGAGGTCTAATCCCGTAGTAATAAGCTAGAAATACAATCCCCGAAAATAATACAGCCAGCAGGCTTCCCATCGCCACTAACGTCTTCGCCGCATTGCTAGGGGCGGGGGACTTGAAGTTAGGAATCGCATTGGAAATGGCTTCAACTCCTGTTAAAGCCGAACTCCCTGAGGAGAATGCCTTGAGGAGCAAGAATAAGCTGATTCCGGCTACAGGAGTACCGAGGGGCGTGTGTAATGTAGGCGACACATGACCTGTTAAGATGTTAAATATGCCTACTCCAATTAAGATAAATATGGAGAGTACAAACAAATACACCGGATAAGCCAAGAATGAAGCAGACTCTGTTACTCCTCTTAAGTTCAAAGTCGTAATCAACAGTACAAATATGATCGCAATAATTACATTATAGGAATGTAAGCTTGGAAAAGCCGACGTTATCGCATCTGTACCCGCAGACACACTTACTGCCACGGTTAAGATATAATCGACCAGCAGTGAACCTCCGGCAATTAGCCCCGGATATAACCCCAAGTTTTCCTTTGAAACGACATAAGCCCCTCCACCATGAGGATAGGCAAAAATAATTTGTCTGTACGACAGAATAAGTGCCAGCAGCAGTATTAGTACCCCGATGGCAATAGGTATCGAATACCAAAAGGCTGCGGCACTTATCGTAACCAAGACTATCAGTATTTGCTCAGGACCATAGGCTACCGAAGATAAGGCATCTGATGAGAGAATGGCTAATGCTTTGGTTTTGTTTAGCTTCTGGTCGCCAAGTTGATCTGATTTCAACGGACGGCCAATTAACAATCTTTTTAAAGAAGACACCATTAGTTCACCCTCGACTTTTTTATTCTTATATTACCCATAGAATTGAACAATAATCTCTATGATACTACACTCATTATGTACAGATATCAAAAAATAAATTAAGAGCAAGAAAACAGACAGAAAAAAGACCATTCTTCTGTAAAATCGCTGGTACCTCAAAGCGACTTATGGAGGAACGGTCTTCTATTTTCGACCCAAATACTTTTATAATGGCGGCCTTTTGAACCCACCTGTTGCAGCCTCAAAGGCGTATGCCACACGGTAAACCATGGACTCATCCAAATGGCGGCCGATAATTTCAAGCCCCACTGGCAAAGGTTCAGAAATGGTATTGCCTGCGGAAACGGTCAATGCCGGGTGTCCTGTCAGATTAAAAGGTATCGTTCGCGACGAAATATCAAAGTTTCCTTGTTCAAATGATGGATCTTTCTCGGTAGCAGCAAAAGAAAATGTAGGGCATACAAGAACATCGACCTTGGTCAGGATTTCACTTACGGCTTCCGTCAATACCCTTCTTTGTTCTAGGGCTGCAAGATAAGCAACCGCCGAAATGTCATATCCGGCTTTAAGATTGGCAAAGGTCGAAGCGGAATAATCCAGTTCACGATCCTCATACCACTTTGCATGATGTTTAGACGCCTCCGACAAAAGTATAGGAATGGCGATCTGTTCGGCATTTTCGATAAAAGGCACTGAAACATCAAGTAGTTCCGCTCCCAGATCGCCAAGCTTGGCGATGGCGGCTAGCACAATGCTCTTTATCTGCGGATCGGCCACATTATCCGTCAACGAACGAATGATTCCGACCTTTACTCCATCGATGTCTCCGGTGAAGATCGACTCATAATGAAATCGTTGTAAGGATATAGCCTCGAGAATAATGGCATTGTCTTTGACGGTTCTGGTCAGCAGTCCAACATGATCCAGAGTGTCTGATAACGGGAAACAACCTGTCCGGGGTATAAGATCATAGGTAGGCTTCAGGCCAATTATTCCACAGAAAGATCCGGGAGCGCGAATGGACCCGCCCGTATCCGTACCAATGGAGGCATACCCAATCCCTGCACTGACGGACGCCCCCGAACCTGTGCTGGAACCACCAGCTACACGTTTTACATTCCACGGATTGTTAGTCTGCCCGTAATCAGGATGAACGAATCCAAAAGCAAATTCCAGCATATTCGTCTTGCCGAATAGAATTGCTCCCGCCTCGCGA
This sequence comes from Paenibacillus sp. 19GGS1-52, assembly GCF_022369515.1. Classification (NCBI taxonomy): domain Bacteria; kingdom Bacillati; phylum Bacillota; class Bacilli; order Caryophanales; family Paenibacillaceae; genus Paenibacillus; species Paenibacillus sp. 19GGS1-52. Next base: position 2,153,615 of record NZ_CP059724.1, on the reverse strand, counting down.
AGAGCCTTATATACATACGCGTCTTCTTCCGGCACAAAGTCCTTCAAGATTCGCGAGCCCATGGAGGTACGTATACCTTTGGTGCTGAAGATATCCTTGAGCGAGATAGGAATCCCAGTCAATTTCCCAGCAGCCTCGCCCTTGCGGAAGATTTCTTCAGCCTTCTTGGCTTCTACAAGCGATTGTTCGGCAAGCACAGTTATAAAAGCATTCAGCTGTGGCTCCACTTCATCAAGCCGCTCCAATGTGGCCTTCATTACCTCGACTGGGGAAACCTCTTTACGCCGGTACATGCCGGATATCTCGTCAATTGTTGCGTACAACAGATCCATCTGATTTGAAAGAGTCAACCGTGCCGCCTCCCTATACTTAGCTTAATATAAAAAGCAGGCCACCTGGTGATCTGGACCAACTTCCTTCAACACTGGACGCTCAGCAGCACAACGGGCGAATGCTTGGGGACAGCGCGTATGGAATGGACAGCCATGCGGTGGATTAGCTGGACTTGGCACATCACCCTGCAGAACAATCCGCTCACGTTGCCCGGACCGTTTCGGCTGCGGAGCCGCAGACAGCAACGCCTGGGTGTAAGGATGCAGAGGCTTGTCAAACAAGCTTTTTTTGGATGCGATCTCGACCATATTTCCCAGGTACATCACACCCACTCGGTCGCTAATATGTTTGACTACAGCTAGATTATGCGAAATGAAGATATACGAAAGATTAAATTTCTGCCTGAGCTCGACCATAAGATTCAATATTTGTGATTGAATCGAAACGTCCAGCGCCGATACCGCCTCATCCGCCACAATCAGCTTCGGATTCAGTGCAAGCGCACGGGCGATGCCGATCCGCTGGCGTTGACCGCCTGAGAATTCGTGGGGATACCGGAAACGATTCTCTGCCCGCAGGCCAACCGTCTCTAGCAACCGACTGACTTCGGCATCCATATCCGATTTGGAAGACAATATGCCGTGTATACGGAAGGGCTCGGCGAGCAGGTCGTGGATCGTCATTTTGTGGTTCAGCGACGAATAAGGGTCCTGAAACACCATTTGGAAATCTCTGCGCATCTTCCGTAAGCTGGATGGGTTCATAGCCGCAATATCCTGACCCGCAAATAGGATAGAGCCTTCCGTCGGTTCCGTCACTCGCATGATCATCCGGCCCATCGTCGATTTCCCACAGCCAGATTCTCCGACGATACCGAGTGTTTCACCGGAGTTCAACGCAAACGATATGCCATCTACAGCTTTCACTTGGCCGACAGTCCGACGAAGGAAAGGCGATTTGATCGGAAAATACTTTTTCAGGTTGCTGACTTCCAATAAAGGCTCTTTCATGCTTCCACACCTTTCTCTACGAGAATACAGCGGACAAAATGCCCCGGCCTTACTTCCCGTAATTCTGGCAGCTTCTCTTTACAAGCCGACTGCACAGAATCGCAGCGGTCCGCAAAACGGCAGCCGGGAGGAAACGCAGCGGCGCTCGGAACCGTTCCCGGGATCGAATACAGCACATCCTTCTCGTCTTCCAATAAAGGTATCGAGGCGAGCAGTGCCTTTGTATACGGGTGCAGCGGCATTTCGAAAATAACATCCGCATGCACGTTCTCCACAACCTGTCCGGCATACATGACAACAACATGATCCGCCATCTCTGCAACAACGCCCAAGTCATGAGTAATCAGAATAATAGAGGTGTTCAACTCATCCCGCATTTTCTTCATCAATTCCAGCACCTGAATCTGAATGGTAACATCCAGGGCTGTGGTAGGTTCATCCGCAATCAGTAACTTCGGTTCGCAGACCATCGCCATTGCGATCATCACCCGCTGGCGCATGCCTCCGGACAGCTGATGGGGATATTCCTTGACGATTTGCTCCGGACGCGGAACACCGACAAATTGGAGCATGTCTACAGCCTTCATATGAGCTTCTTTACGGGATAGATGACGGTGACGCAGGAGTACTTCTGCAATCTGCTCACCTACTTTCATGACAGGGTTCAGTGCAGTCATTGGTTCCTGAAAGATCATCGAAATCCGGTCGCCCCGAATGTCAGCCATCTTCTTATCCGACAGCTTGGTTAGATCTACGCCTTCAAATCTCACCTCACCTTCGACGATGTTCCCCCCCGGTTTGGGGAGCAACTGCATAATGGATAGCGAGGTGATACTTTTACCGCTCCCCGATTCACCTACTATACAGACAATTTGCCCTTCATCTATTTCAAGGTCAATGCCATCCACAGCACGAATGACCGCATTCTTCGTCCGAAAGTAGGTTTTCAGGTTACGAATTTCCATCAGTTTTTTTGCCATGACAACCCCCTCCTTTCAGAATTATCACTTCAATTTTGGATCCAGAACATCGCGCAGCGATTCGCCCAGCACACTAAAAGCCAACACTGTCAGCAAAATCAGCACACCCGGGTAAACAGCCAAAACGGGCGAAGTCCAAATGTAATTCTGGGAATTCTGGAGCATATTGCCCCAGGACGCAAGCGGTGGCTGAATGCCAAGTCCCAAATAAGAGAGTCCTGATTCCGCCAGTATCGCCCAGCCGATACCAAGTGTGGCCAGCACGATTATGGAAGAGTAGGTCTGTGGGATAATATGCCTGAACAAAATACGCCAAGGGCTAGCTCCAAGTGTGATTTCCGCCTCAACAAGACTGCTGCTGCGCCATTTCAACACTTCAGCATGAACGATACGAGCCATCTGAGGCCAATAGGTCAGCCCTACAGAGAAAATAATCACCTGTGCGCTGTTGCCAAAAGACGTAACAATTATCAGAATCAGAAAAAATGACGGAATCGACAGCATCATATCTACGATCCGCATAATCAAATACTCCGTGGTGCCACCAAAGAAACCGGCAATCGAGCCCATTAATCCGCCGACCACAACAGCAAATACCATCGCCGCAAGACCTACAAGCAGTGTAATTTTCCCACCGGCGACAAGTCGCGACAATTCATCGCGGCCGAGCTCATCCGTTCCCATCCAGTGCAGCGCACTCGCGGGTTGTGTAGCCGAGATTGGGTCCGTTTGCGTTGGAGAATGGCTTAGTATGAACGGGCCCAGAGCGACTAATAAATAAATGAATAGTAAATAAAAGACAGCAATCTTACCGAGTATAGACAGGTTTTTGAATGTTTTCAGGAAATTCCGCACTCTGCTAGGCGCTGCAGAAGCTACGGGACTATAAGTTTCCCCTTTTACAATAGCTGGTTTAGTCATAAGCGAATCCTCGGATCCAGAATGGTATATAACAGATCCGTTATAATATTGGTAACAATTACTATAGTACCAACCAGCATGGTAACGCCCATTACCATTGTATAATCACGATTAACCGCGGCCTGAACGGCTAGACGGCCCATGCCCGGCCAGCCAAAAACATTCTCCACAACGACTGCCCCACCGAGCAAAATCGGAATGATCAGCCCGATAATCGAAGCGATCGGAACGAGCGCGTTGCGAAGTGCATGTTTGAAAAAAACACTGAAGCTACGAAGTCCCTTTGCTCTTGCTGTCCGTACATAGTCCAGATCAATGACATCGACCATGGCCGAACGAGTGAATCGGATGATATTCGGCAGCATCAGGATGGATAGAGTCAGCACCGGGAGCACCATATGTCTAAACAGATCCCCAAAAGCAAAATCACCGCCTGCAATCGCCATGCCGGAAGCAGGAAATACCGGATAGATTACAGCAAACACAATAACCAGCAGAATTCCCAACCAGAACTCAGGGACGGCCATACCGAAAGTAGAGAAAAAGGTAATCACCCGATCGACCCAACTCCCTCTTTTAACCGCTGCATATACACCGAGTGGAATGCCGATGACCAAAGTAAAGATGAGTGTTCCACCAGCCAGAATAAGCGTATTAGGAAATCGTTCTGCAAGCAGAGTGGATACCGGCTGCTGGGAGTCGAGCGAGTTGCCAAGATCGCCCTGGACGACACCGCCAAGCCAATCTGCATATCTTTCCACGACTGGTTTATCCATGCCAAGCTGCTTGATCAGCGCTTGCCGCTGCTCATCAGTGGCTCCAAAGCTCATGATTGCCGAAGGCCCCCCGGGAGCCAGATTGATTAGAAAAAAGGTCAAAATCGAAACGAGAAATAAGGTAAGAAATCCCTGACCTATCCGCATCACTAAAAATCGGGACATAAGGTGCCTCCTCCCTTTCTTCCACGGGCGTAAAGAAATAGCTTCCTCCACACCCGTGACCAGAAAGTACTTTTACTCTTGAACGGTCCATTCTGTAACATGGTTTTCTGCAACAGCGATAGAAGCTGGTGGTACTACAAGACTTTTTTGAGTAGCAATAGCTATGTTTGGATTCCACAAATACAGATAGGGAAGCTCTTCGGCCGTTAATTCTTGGACTTGATTGTAGATCTTCACTCTCTCTTCATCCGTCGATGCTTTGCGGCCGTCTTCCAGCAGCTTGTCCATGGCAGGATTGCTGTAACCCGGAATATTGTTGCCTTTATCCACAGCGTTCGAGTGATAGTAAGCTAGAACATCGGGATCTACTGGCGCACGCCACCAGGCAATCGTGGCATCGAATTCATGATTTTGCACAACCTTCTCCACATAGGTATTCCAATCCATCACCTTCAGGTCAACCTTGATGCCAATGGCCTCCCAATACTGCTGAACCAACTGAGAAGTTTGCAAAAGAACACCATATTGCCCTGCTGGCATATTGAGCTCGAATACTTTCCCGTCTTTCTGCATGAAACCATCCGAGCCTTCCTCATAACCCGCTTCTTTCAGGAGTTCTTTAGCTTTTGCCGGATCATATTCATAAGTCTTTACATTACTGTCGTAATACTTCTCTTGCAGCGGAGCGATCGGACCGGTTGCCGGTTTACCGTAACCCTTCAGTACACCGGTGATAATCGCGTCACGGTCGATAGCATACAAGAGTGCTTGACGCACTTTTACGTCCTTAAAGCGATCTTGTCTTTGATTGACCGCCGCCCAATAATAGTTATTATCAGACACTTCACTAACCGTCAGATTCGCATTCGCCTTCAGTTTGTCGAGCAGGTTCGGGTCCTCCACAGTTAACAGCGACAGCGAACCAGACATCATCTGGGCAACCTGGCTGTTCATATCGGGAACAATTTGAAAGACGATTTTAGCGATATTGGCCTTTCCTTCGAAAAAGTCTGGATTACGCTCCAGTTCGACGGATTGGCCTGGGCTGTACTTCGCCAAGACGTATGCACCCGTGCCAACCGGATTCTCTTTATTGAAGGAAGTCAGTTCCCACGGGTTATCATGTCCTGCGAAAATATGCTCCGGAAGAATCTTGGCAAACCAGGCCAGATAATTCGGCAGTGAAGACCATGGCTGTGTCAGCACAAACTTTACCTGAGTATCGCTCACTTTAGTGACTTCTTTGACAGCAACGAAGTTCGAAGAGTTCGCTGCCCCTAAATCTTTGTTCAGAACGATCTTATTGAAGGTATAGACAACATCATCTGCCGTAAATGCCTCTCCATCAGACCATTTAACATCATCACGCAGATTGATAATCCAAGTTAATCCATCTTCGGAAGGTGTCCAATCGGTGGCAAGCGAGGGTGCTGGTTGATAATCCAAGCCCCATTTCGTCAACCCGCTGAACAACAGTTCCGTAATTGGCTCTGATTCCACGAATCCGGTTGGTGACCAGGGATTGAAGTTGGGGTCCGCAACAGTGGCCATTGTGATCGTCGCGTTAGTATTGCCAGTGCCTGCGCTGGCTGTCGGCGTAGCTGCATTGCCGGACCCGGCATTTGCATTGGTTGGAGTCACTTCATTGGCTTTGTTATTGCTCGAAGAACAACCAGATATAACCAGTATGACGGCCAAAATACCGATGTACAAAATGTTAAAGAATGATCTCGTTGTTTTCATAAAGCGAGTGACCTCCTTAGATATGCAAACGTGTTATTTATTTTCCGCTTCTCGGAATGTATCCGAGGATTCTTGAAATCTTGCCTGCCGCCTCAAGGGTCATCTGTCCGAACCCGGAAAGATCATCCGGATTCACCCGGCTGATAGGGCCACCGGCGCTGATTGCTCCCACTACATTACCTGCCTTATCAAAAATCGGGGCCCCGACACCGATCGCTCCCAGCTCAAAATCCTCGAGGCTGATGCTGTACCCACGTTTGCGGGTTTCTTGCAATTCCACTCGCAATACATTAGGATTCACTTCTGTTTTAGGGGTCTGTTTCTGATAAAAAGGCATCATCCCAAGCTCTTTTTCCTGTTCCTCTACAGACAGAAAAGCAAGCATGGCTTTAGGACCCGCTCCGGCGATAAGCGGTGTTCTGTGCCCCAGCCGGGACATTAAACGTACACCTTGTTTACTGTGACGCCGGGCTATAATGGTAGATTGTCCTTCAAACAGGATACACAGATTAACCGTTTCACCCGTCTCTTGCTGCAATTGCTCCATAATGGGTGGAGCCACTTCTTCAAGCGGCGCATCCGGTTCTGCGGCAACAGCCAGATTGTAAGCCATAGCTGTGACCACATAAAATCCGTCAGGTTCCATCCGCAGCATGCCGAATTCCTCCAATGATTTCAGACTCCGGAAGATCTGATTCTTAGACAATCCCGTTACCTCTTCTAATTCTCCAATACTGAATCGATAAGGTGGTTCGCAAAATGAAAACAATATCTGCAGTGTTTTCATCACCGACTCGATGGTATAACGCGATTCCACTGACTTACCTTCTACAACAGCCGTTTCAATTTTAGTCATATGCTCCCCCCTTCATTTGTTATTAAACATTACATATCTAGTTAGAAAATATTACAAAATGATTAAAATTTAAATCATTTTTGTCTATTGTATATGCACTCATTTGATTTAGTCAAACAATATTTATAATATTTTGTGTTTTTCCCCTCATTTTCAACAATAATCGACAAATAGAGTTAGATAAGTTGACAATTAAATGAGAAATGTAGTTTACTACAATCAAACATGTTTTATTTTAAATTTGAAATGAAAGGAAGGTAAATTGACATGCTTAAAAAATTGACTGTCAACGGGGTTACGCTCTGGGTAGAGGATCAAGGTAGCGGTCCAGCAATCATTACCCTTCATGGAGGCCCTGGAATGGGTAGTAGGCATGACGACGCCAATGTCTTTGGCACATTTGCCGCTGAAGGCTATCGAGTAATTTCTTATGATCAGCGAGGCAATGGAAATTCGGATGGCGCAGAGCCCTACAGCCATGAACAATTTAATGCAGATACGGAAGCACTCCGCCAAGAGCTTGGACTCGACAAAATTGTTATAGTCGGCGGTTCTTATGGAGGGTTTCTGGCGCTTGAATACGCGCTTCATTATCCCGAGAGTGTAGCTGGTGTCGTGCTGCGGGATACGGCAGCTTCAAGTGCTTTCCAATTCATCGCGCATAAACGTGCTATGGATAGCGGCCTGCCAGGAATTACGCAGGAAATGCTTAACCGCCTGTTCGGTGGGCAAGTGAAGGATGATGAAGAGTTTCGTTCTATGTATCAAGCTATTTTGCCGCTTTATTGGGTCTCCTACACACAAAAGGATTTAGATGATCATCTCGATTCCATCACTTTCCGTGCCGACACCCATAACTGGGCGTTTTCTATAAATCAACCGAAGTACAATCTGGTGGACAAGTTGAAAACGATCCAAGCGCCTACACTCGTCTTATGTGGACGTCATGACTGGATAACTCCATTGGAAGCCTCAGAAGAAATCGCTAGCGAAATTCCTAACAGTAAATTAGTCGTATTCGAGAACAGCGGTCATTCTCCACAGAATGAGGAACGCGAGAAATTCCTCGGAGAAGTCCGCCAATTCCTCCAACAAGTAGCACCCACATTCTAACAGCAGAAAGAGAAGTGACCTATCCAATGAACAAGAAAAACTATCGTGGCTATACCTCCTATCAATATCTTGAAGCTGGCGTTGATTTCAAGTCCTTCGAACTTGTTAAAGAAACGACTTTATTCCCGGATTACATCATACCGGTCTCCGCAACTGAGGAAGCAAGAGCTCAGAAGCTAATGCAGGATAACATTGTTATTTCCTTGCATGAACATACCTTCAAAGCACCGGTCGACCTTAACACTTTTCTGGAATTCCGCCGTTGGGGCCGCGACTTCACAGGCTATGAAGGGCTCGCCCGTTCCGGACTAGATTGTGTATTCGACAATCTGATGAATGGAACAGCTATGATTACCTCACGCGGCGGTTGGAAGTGGGATGACATCTTGTATGACCTTGGCATGCGACTCAGCGATATTGCCCATCAGGATATGGTCATTGTCGGTTTGACTACAGATGATATCTACAAAGCCAAACACAATGGGCAAGTTGCCTTTGTTCCTTCACTTGAAGGTGCGGCCATGATTGAGAATGAACTCGACCGTCTGGATATTCTTTACGGCTTCGGTGTTCGCTGCATGGGGATCGCCTATAGCGAGGGCAATGCCCTGGGCATGGGCCTCAAAGAGAAGAGTGGCGGGCTGACCGCTTTTGGCAAACAAGCCGTTCGCCGTATGAACAAATTAGGCATTGTCATCGATGTCTCACATTCTAATGAAGAAACATCCCTCGATACCATTGAATACAGCGACAAGCCAATCTTCATTACCCATGCAGGAGCACGTGCCCTATGGGATACGGCGCGCTTGAAATCGGATGAAGTGATTAAAGCCTGCGCCGCCAAAGGAGGCGTTGTCGCCATTGAAGCCGCGCCACATACTACTCTCACTGTAAATCATCCTCGCCATAATATTGAATCTTTCATGGAGCATTTCGAATATTGTGTTAATCTGGTGGGAATCGACCACGTGTCCTTTGGACCAGATACATTATTTGGTGACCATGTCGCCATCCATAAAGCCCTAGCCTCGGCTCTGTCACTTTCCGCTTCTAAGGGCAACCTGCCCTATGAGCCTGTAGAATATGTACAAGGTCTGGAGAACCCCGGTGATTGCTTCCCGAATATCGTGCGTTGGCTGGTAAAACACGGCTATTCCGATACCGATATCGCCAAAGTCATCGGCGGCAATACCATGCGGGTACTGGAAGAAGTATGGTGGAATCCGAAAAAACAAGGCCATGGCCCCAATCAGGACTAAATTCACACATTAAAAATGCCTTCTTCGATGTTATGAAGAAGGCATTTTTTTATTCGTAATACAGATATTATTTAAGCGTCTCCACGAGATTCGTTCCATGCTCTTTATCCTCATCTCCAGTTTCACGATAGCTGGAAGGCAAAGGTTGTTCATCACATCCTGAATTAAATCCGATTCCTGCCCCCCGGGTCATGCCGAAATCCATCAGCGTGTCTAGCTCTTGCAGGTTGTGCCCATGAAGTGCAGGTGTGGCTGGACTTAACCATAAATCCTTGTCTGAATGAGTGGGCTGATCATGATCAAGCTTGCTTCGTATAACTCTGAAATCCTGTTGTAATGATACAGCGCAAATCCTGTCTTGCTTAATAAAACCATGACATAACCAAATTATTAAACGGCTTATAGATTGAAATAACAAGAAGCAACGGACTAGGGACGTTGACCTTGTATAAGGCGCATGCGGTCGCCCCAATCCCCGTGATCCAAAATATGGAGTACACGCTTAGGTCACGAAGTCGGCGCTTACGCATTAATGATGGCAAATCAAGAGCTACACAACCCGCAGCAATCGCTAAAAATAACAATAACACCATTTCGCTTCACTCCTTGATTTCATCAAAAAAAGATTTATCCGTTGTGCCGACCCGGTTAATTATTACGTTAGCTTTGTAATGTATGGGCAACGACTTTAAGTAATCGTCACCTTTTTCATGTTGCAGCCTTGACCAAGCCTTGGGGCTGGTATGGTAGATCAATTGTCCGAATCCCAGAATATCAACATTGTAGCGTTTAATAATTTGTTCGACGGCATTTTGCATCCGCCCTAGGATCCGCTTCTCCGTGGCACTTTCCAATTTTCTAATGGTACTTTCCGCCTCCAGATTTTCTTTGCTCTGCACTTCTTCAACATTGCAAATCGCTTTAACGTTAAGGTAAATATGTGGCTCTCCATCGATGAATTTAACTTTACGGTGGGTTGAAGTCTTCAGCGCCTCGATGATTATAGGCTTCCCGTCTTCCCCTGTTACAGAGCCCGTATTTGTAATTACCTTGTCGATGATATAGTTGTAACCGATCGTCTCCTCATCATCCAGCCAACCGATCAGCTTGTCTTCTTTGAACACAGCTACACTATGATAAGACAATCTTGCTTTAGGCGTGATCCGTTCTATATTGGTTTTATCCCCTCCTTCACTGGAATCACCTACAACTTCTACTCCCGTCAGCACAGGATTTTTCCCTTCGTCTAACAAGTCCTCAATGAACTTATCCAGCGTGACCGCGACCGTTTTGGCCGAAATTCTATAGGATTTGTCCAGGGAACTAAATAATTTGTTGGCCGGCAATTTATCCAACGGGGTGAGGACATTCAGGACATTTTCGGCGGTGGTGCCTTCAGCAACCATAACGTAGAAATCCATGCGTGGTTCCCGGCTTCTTTTGAAGATATCCAGTGTCTCGCTCACGCCCGCCCGGGCAAGCTCTTCTCCAATAACCAGCACCCTTATATGACCAAGATAACCCCTTCTCGCACTTTCCAAGTTAAACTGACGCTGAGCTTCATACATCGTAGGCACCGTGAATTTATAAAGAACTACCGGGACTCCACCACCTCCACCGCCTCCAACCGCCTGCGAACTAATTGCGGACGGAATAACCACCTGATACGTAATGGTATAGCCAGACTCGGCCTTATCGAGACCGATTCCCAGTACAATGGCGATTTCATTTAGTTCGTGCCTTTCCCAACATCCGCTGAGCACCACTGGAATCAGCAGGGCAAGCAGCAAGCGGGCTATGACTTCACTTGTTTTTCTTTTCATTTGCAGCTACCTCATGATTGGATGTACCTTGACGGGTTAGGTCTTGTGTTTTATTCTCTTCAGGCCTTGTTTTCAACAGAGGCCATGGAAATCGAAATATCGAGTCCTTCAAATCATTTGAATTATAGGGTCCGAACGGACTCATGTAGGGCATTCCGAACGAACGCAAGCTCGCCAAATGCAGCACGACTACAATAATACCGCATAAGATTCCGTACAATCCGATAAATCCGGCTAGGACAATAAGTACAAAACGGATCATACGCGCAGCTACCGCCATCCCCGTCTCCGGAATTACAAAACTTGAAATCGCCGTAATGGATACAATGATTACCATGGCGGATGAAATAAAGCCCGCTGCAACTGCCGCTTGCCCAATAACCAGTGTACCGACTATGGAAATCGCCTGACCGATATTTTTAGGTATTCTCACTCCTGCTTCCCGCAAAATCTCATAAGTCAGCTCCATGAACAGCGCCTCCACAAAAGCTGGAAAAGGGACACCTTCCCGTTGGGCTGCCAAACTAATCACAAGAGTGGTAGGGATCATCTCCTGATGATAGGTAGTAATCGCAACATATAGAGAAGGCGCAAGCAAAGTAATGAAAAATGAAATAAATCGAACAAACCTCAGCAAAGTAGAAATATCGGATCTTTGGTAATAATCTTCGGCCGACTGAAAAAAGGCCACAAAAAATGTGGGGGCCAGCAGTACAAAAGGAGTTCCATCGGTAAGAATGGCCACTTTGCCTTCCAAAATTCCCGCTGCGATCGTATCGGGACGATCACTATTGTATAGGGTAGGGAAAGGCGTAGCCGCCTTATCCTGAATAAACTCCTCGATATATCCGCTCTCCAAAATACTATCCGTATCAATCTTTGTCAGTCGACGCTTAACCTCCAGCACCAAATCTTTGTTCGCTAAGTTACTGAGATACATGATGGATACGCTGGTCTGAGTCACCTTGCCGATCTGATAGGTTTCCAGCCATAAATGGCTGTCTTTGATTTTCCGCCGGACCAGCGCTGTATTCGTCCGCAAGTTTTCGGTGAACCCTTCCATCGGCCCCCGCACAACCGTTTGCGAACTTGGCTCACTTACATTGCGGTCCTCCCAGCCGGGCAACCCGATCCGCAGTGCGGTGGATGTCCCGTCCAAGAGCAGCATGACATTGCCGGACAACATATCGTGGACAAATTGGCTGTAATCATGAATTACGGAGAGATCGCCGGCCATCAATATCCTTTTCTTCATCATCTCAATCTTCTGCTCGGGATCGAGCTCCCGCAGCAGTTCGGAGGAACTGCTGTCCTGCAGCGAATACAAAATCGAGTTATGAAACAACTGTGTATCCACAAGACCGTCTATGTAAATCAAAGAGACATGAGTATCCTGCTCCAACTGCAACTCTTTTATCACCAAATCTGAGCTTTCACCCAACAATTTATGCAGCTGCTCAATGTTGCTTTCCAACCGGCAAGATAATTTACCAATCTCCGTATCATTCATGTTGCAGCCTCCACTTCCCGTAAGCAAGCTGCCTATAGTTTGGTGCAAATATTGATAATTATTCCTGAACCTAGATTATAATCCCGGATAGCATAATTCTGGCAACAACAACCATACTAAGGAACTAAAGTGAAATATTATGAAAATAATTACACAGCAGATGAGGAGGTACGATATGGGTCTGGAGAAAGATCGGATCAGCACAAGTCAAATGGTTATACTCGGTCTGTTCACATTCATTGGGGATATGGCACTTGTGTATCCTACGACAATGACAAGTGGAGCCAAGCAAGATGCATGGATTGCGGCTTTGATTAGTATTCCACTCGGTCTGGCACTCGTTAAGCTGATGATAACTCTGGCCAACATTGATCCAAACAAAAATATTATCGAACTGAGCCTGCAAATTTTGGGGAAATGGGTCGGAGGGGCTGTGGCTTTGTACTATTTATTTTTCTTCCTGCTTGCGGCCTCTACCTATGTCAGAGAAATTGAAGATTTTATGTGCACACAGATTTACGAAAGGACACCAGGCGAAGTCATCCGTTTCATGGCTATTGTCCTGTTGGTATACGGCTTGCACCTTGGCCTGGAAACATTGGGCCGGGCAGCCCAGCTTTTTTTCCCTTTGTTCGCAATATTCCTGATGAGTCTGCTGCTTCTGCTGTTTCCGCAAGTCCAATTGGACCGCTTGTACCCCATCCTTAACACACCCTTGCCTGACATGCTTCACACCATTATGTTTGGCGTTTTTTATCCTTTCGGAGAACTTTGTGTGTTTTTCATGGTATATCCCTATGCCCGGAAGCATAGCAAAACAAGCCGGGATATTTTCATAGCCTTGTTCCTCGGGGCGGTTGGACTAAACCTCATTTTATTCCTTTCCCTTACGGTCTTAGGTGTTTTTTCCTCGGAACATCAATTTTACGCATCTTATATCCTGGCTCAAAGAATTAATATTGCCAATTTCCTGCAACGGATTGAAGCTTTTATGGCTATCACATGGATTATCAGCACCTACTTCAAAACAGCGCTCTATTTCTACGCATTTACTTTGGGTACAGCCCAACTGTTAAAGCTCAAAAGCCACCGCCCCCTGATTTTCCCTGTCGGGTTTCTGATTTTTGGGCTTACCCAATTGATTGCTAAAGACATTATTTTCTATATCAAAGAAATCCCTGTCTACTGGGTGGATTGGGATTTCACCTATGCTTTCGTTCTGCCGCTCATGATGTTAATTGTTTATCATATCAGGAAACGGCTTGCTACCAACTCTTCATAAAAGAGACCTAAAAATGACTCCATTTACAGTCATAGTTACGAAACGCTACAACTATCAAACTACTATAATTATTGGGAATATCGTCCTCTAAAGAGGATTTTCCATTTGGATTACACAGACGGAGATGCAATCGATCCCTTCGGTTCCTCTTCACTACTCGTATGTTTTAGTTTTTTATTAAAAATAATAAATAACGTGAGTCCCATTATGCTCATAATCACCTCAGTCACAGTCATGGACCAGATCACACCATGCAAGCCGAAGAAGTAATGCAAGGCGATAAGCATCGGGATATACAATACGCCTTGAGTTATCGACATAACCCCCGTCGCCATCCCTTGTCCGGTCGATTGGAAGATACTTGTGAATAAACCGGTGAATCCGTTAAATAAGGCTGAGATCAGCATAGCCACTAATATAGTGGTTCCTACACTCAACACCGAAGGATCATTTGAGAAGAGATGAATAATGCTTTTTCTGAAAAGATAAACCAAACCTACAAACACAATAGAAATGCTTCCGATGTAGACAAAAGCATATGTAATGCCTGAGTGAAGTCTGGCTAGGTTCTTACTGGCAAAATTAAAGGCAAAGAGCGGAATCAGGCCCAGGAATAAGCCCATCGACAGAAATTCTGGTACCTGAACAATTCTTAATGCTACCCCAAATCCAGCTACCACGCTGTCCCCATATTCCATGGAGAAGTTATTCAATAACAGGGTAGTGACAATGATGAAAGCAGCCTGAAATAACTCAGACACACCTATCTTATAAATTTCTACTTTGTCTTTGAAGGAGATCTTGAAATAGCGCAAAAATCCTCTGAGATGCTCACTTTTCTTCTCCAAGAAATAGATGTAATAAATGGCGGAACCCATATTCGCTACAATCATACCCAGTGCGGCGCCAGCCACATGCCAATTCAGCACTAGAATGAAGAGCGGATCAAAGATCAAACTGAGGGCTGTACTGATAAATATTCCATACATCGATTCTTTGGAGGCACCTCCCGAGCGCACAAGTTGTTCCAAGGCAAAATTCAGCACAATGGTGAATCCACCCGCAAAAAGAGTGATCACATAGGTTCTCGTGTAATCAAAAGTAGCTGCATCCGCACCCAACAGCCGCGTGATCGGGTTAATCGCCAAAAAAGCAACGAGGGCGAGCAGAATACCGGCAATCAAACTTCCATAAAAGGCATATCCGGCAATCCGCTTGCCTTTCTCCGCCTCTTTTTGCCCAGCCAAACGTGTAACAAAGGTTCCGCCGCCTACCCCGAGCACGTTCCCAACGGCCATCAAGACTGTAAAAATGGGCAATCCCAGCGTAATCGCCGTCAGCATACTGGTGTTGTGCAATAGGCCGATAAAATAAGCATTAATGACATTGTAAATGGTTCCGACAGACATCCCTATCATCATAGGAATAGATAAATGGGCAATAGCCTTCTTGATCGGCGCCGTTTCTAAATAATATTGATTCGTAAATTCTTTGGTCATCGTCAGTCCTCCAAACGTAGTTATAAGCTTGATCTCACTTTTATTAATAAGGATTGTAAGGTTTCAACTTCTTCTGGGCTCAGGTTGCTGGTAATGCTTGCTTCTACTTCAGTGAAAATCTGATTAAACTCTTCTACTAAAAGAGCACCTTTTTCCAAAACATAAATATTTTTTTGCCGTTCATCCTTCTCCGATACTACACGCTCAATATAGCCTTTTTTCTCCAGCCCCTGAAGCATACTGGTAATGCTGGCCCCTCTTCTGTTCGAGTGTTCCGCCAAGTCCTTTTGAATAACGCCTTTCTCTTGATTCTCATAGATATAACCGATCAAACGTCCCTGCGGAGAGTTTAGGTCCAGCTCATTCAGCCTCTCATCAGCCGTCCTTTTTATTTTCATGCCCACCTCTCTGAACAAATCCGAAAAAGGCGTATTTAAAATGGTCCTGCTCATTGAAATTACCCCCTTATGCACTTTAGTTAGAAGTCTAAGTAATATGGATATCATAATACATAGATTTCTAACTGTCAATGATCTAACCTTTATTCTAATGCTCTACACAACAAAAACTCCTCTCCAGAACCTGTGGTTAGACAAGTACTGAAAAGGAGTATGATTAAGAACGTTACACCCTGAGCTTCGTGCAGTATTAAAGCGGATTAGGTACAAAGCTACCCCCGCGACAGTGCTTCAAATAATTCAGCGCATGGACCTGACCGGTCATTTCTAGCTCGTCCCGGTAGACAGGATCATGAAAACCTTCGATGTCGATGGTGCCTTTATAGCCGGCCTGGCGCAAAATGGTGATGATATCGACCCAGTTGGTGTCGCCAAAGCCTGGTGTCCGGTCCCAAACATACTGTTTTGGACCATGAATGCCATATTCCTTGACAATATCCCAAGCGATGGTGGCATCCTTGCCATGTACATGGAATATCTTGTCCATCCATTTGCGCAGCTGTGGAATCGGATCAATCAGTGCGATCATCTGATGGCAAGGTTCCCATTCCAGACCCAGATTGTCGGCCGGAACAGCGTTGAACATTTTCTCCCAAGCTGTAGGGTTGTGGGCGATGTTCCACTCACCAGTTTGCCAGTTTCCTCCCATGGCACAATTCTCAAAAGCAATTCTAACTCCTCGGTCAGCTGCTCTTTTTGACAGTTCACCGAATATCTCTGCAAATTTAGGTAGCGACTCGTCAATCGACATCCCAGGCAGCCGTCCGGTAAATCCGCATACCAGATCCGTGCCGAATAAATGTGCATGATCAATCAGACGCTCCCAACTGGCCAAAGTATCGGCATGGTCACCTGTACCTGCGAGCGGATTACCATACACCCCAACCGAAGAGATTACAAAATCATGCTCAGCGGCCATTTCTCGTAATTGCGCAGCCGTCTCTACAAGATTTGTGTCACCAGTGTTCTGCCAAAAGTTTAAGTTGAACGATTCGAAACCATGCTGAACAATTTGCGGAATGACTCTGAGCGCTTCTCCGCCTCGTACTAAAGTACCTATTCTCAATGTATCTTGCATCTCATTCACCACCCCGATATTGGTTTATATGAAGGTCGAGCAGAATTTTCTAATGAGTATTGATCATCTTGCAGGAACCTCGTTTGAGCAATACTGCATCATAGACAATATGCTGGTTGCCTGAGCGTTTGGAAATCAGGTCAAAAAGGACACCCACGCTGGATAAAGCCATTTCTGTGCCCGGTTGGCTGATCGTATCGAGAGAAGGATGATAATATTCAGCCATCTCAATGCCATCAAAGCCGATGATCGAGATATCATCGGGAATAGACAGGCCAGCGGTAAGCACAGCCTTGGCCGAGCCCATGGCAATCGTATCAGATGCTGCAAAAATAGCCGTTACTCCCTTGTTCTTGTTGAGCAGTCTTCGTGTAGCATTAAACCCCGAGCTTGGGCTGTATTCACAATCTTCCACCAGTTGAGAATCGTAAGGAAGATTATGCTCCTCTAACGCTTGTTTGTAACCCAGGAATCGGCGATTACCTGTAGTTTCAATCAGTAACGGTGATTTCGCCAGGAAGCCAATATTCGTATGACCAAGTGAGATTAAATAATTGGTGGCCTTGTAGGCCTCCTTAAATTCATTGATAATGACACTTGAGAATAAGTCAGGGTCAACCTCTTGGGTGGTGGTAATCGTCGTCAGCACGAAAGGAATATTCAGTTGTCTGAACTTCTCTTCGGAATGATTATAGGTACCGCCCATGAAGATAATTCCGCAAAGATTTTTTTCCTTAACCAACTGCACAGCTGCTGTAATTTCATCCGTTCCGTCCTCAACTTGATGGATGAGAAAGGGGTAACCCCGTAAGTTGACCTGACGTTCAATTTCCCTGATCATGTTGGCGAAGAAGGGATTGGTAATCCCCTTGACCATGAGTGCAATATTTTTAGATTGGGTAGTTTTTAAATTCCGCGCATTGGAATTGGGAACGTAATTATATTCCTTGACCACATTCAGAACTTTCTCTCGTGTGGCCTTGCTTACCAGTCCCTTATTGTTGATTACCCTGGAAACCGTTGAGATGCCGACACCGGAAATCCGCGCGATATCCTTAATATTTACGTCCACTAAACTCCCCCATTTATGGGTAAGGGAACTATAGTTAATACTATAGCTCCCTTACACCTTTAGTTTCCTTTATTTAGCAGGAACAAATTCAGCAAGTTGTTTTTCTACTTCGGCAATGACCTTGTCAACTCCTGCTTTTTTCAGCTGATCGCGGTATTCTGCAACCGCTTCTTTTGGTGATTTGCTTGTTTTGCCAAGCATCAGCTGAATACCAAGCTGTGAGTTCACGTTGGAAATGGAAGCGATTTCTGTTGTCACATTCGCTGGATCAAAGCTAAAGCCACTGTAAGGATCATTAATAGCCACTTTATCCCAATCAGCGAACAGGGTGTTGCGAATAGGGTTTTCTGTATCACTTGGAATCACAAATTTATCATTTCTCAATGACCAAGCTGAGAAACCGCCGCCATCTGTTTTTTCATTGAAGCCTGGAGGGTTCTTCTTGACACCGTTTTCGATGACATATTGCTTGCCTTCAATTCCGTATTGAATAAGGTTGTAGTAGCTTTCATCGGTCATAAACTTCTCAATAACCATCAGTGAGCGTTCTGGATTTGCCGAACTTGTGCTGATAACGGTAGAGTTATCTACGCCCAATTTACGTTTGATCTTCTTATTAGCTTCAGCGAAGGTAAAGAAGTAAGGATCAGATGTTGGCTGTGACTTCAAATCTGCACCATATTGGCCAATCCAGTCCTGAGCATGGGTCATATAACCGGCAGAGTTTGCTGCTCTAAAGTTATCTTTGCCACCCAGACTTGAGGAAAGAATATCTTTCTCCCAATACCCTTTATCCGCCCATTCACGCATCTTCACTGCCCAATCTTCAAACTCCTGGGTGAAAGCTGGATGCATGACGGTTTTATAGTCCTCAGGACTTTTGGTAACCAGGTTAAGCTCATTTAAAGAGATACCAGGTGCATCAAGCCACATATCAGTGGTATCTACCAGCATTCTGAACATATTCTGTGCATCTTCCGCTTTACCATTAAGTGGCGGGAAAGATTCATTAGCGACAACATTATCCATGTATTTCGTCATATCATCCAATGAGGTAATTTTGTCCATGCCGTATTTCTTCAGCAAGTCTGAACGATAGGCATAACCAGCTGGAGTGAATTCGCTATATAAACTAGGAACCCCATAGATTTTGCCTTTATATTCGGTGTTCTTCCATACACTTTCAGGAATTTCCGCTTTCAGCTTAGGAGCCACTTTGCCGAGCATATCCGTGATATCCACTAAAGCGCCTTGGCTAGCTAATGTAAAATAAGAAACTGGCGCTCCAGGAGAGGCATGCGACATATCAAACTCTTCACCAGAAGCGAATAACAACGGGTATTTAGTAGCCGTATCCGGCCAATCAATATATTTCACTTCAATGGTAGCGTTCAGATCTGCCTTAAGTTTCTTGTTAATTTCCGCAAGAATGGCCTTGTTGGCAACACCTTCACTGCCCCAGAGGTAATACACTAACTTGGCTTCCTTGGAAATATCAACGCCGCCAACTTCAGTTGCTGCTGCCGGAGTTCCGGAAGCATCCGGAGAAGTGTTGGAATCACTTTCCTTGTTGGATGAACAGGCTGACAATAAACCGGTAAGCATGAGAACGGCAATTAATGAAGACACAATCTTTTTACCTTTCATTTAGGTAAGCCTCCCTTTTCTATTTCTAAATTTTTTCATTTATAATAAACGTCCAGGAAAGAAGACATCCATTAACCTTTTACTGCCCCAATGGTGAGGCCTGTTACAAAATAGCGCTGTACAAATGGATACAAGAGAATAATTGGGCCGGTAGCCAGCACCGCTGTAGCCATCTTGATGGATTGAGTCGGAAGATCAGCAGTGTTAATAACAGCTCCAGAGTTGATTAAAGACTGGAGGTTGGTCTGACTGACCATTCGCTGCAAAAAGTATTGCAGAGGGTATTTGGTAGAGTCACTGATATACAGCATCCCGTTATACCACTCATTCCAAAAGCCAAGTGCCGAGAAAAGACCAATGGTAGCTAGTGAGGGAACCGCCAAAGGAATAAAGATCCTCCAGTAGATGCGGAAGTCACCTGCACCATCAATCGTAGCGGATTCGTATAGGGAATCCGGAATGGCCTTCATGAAATTACGCATCAGGAAGATGGACCATGCTCCTACCACAGCTGGCAGAATCATAGCGAACAAATTGTCTTTAAGATGCAGATGTTTGACCATCAGAATATAGGTTGGAATCAAGCCGCCACTAAAGAGCGTCGTGAAGTAAATCAGAAAGGAAAAGAAGTTGCGGTATTTGAAATCCTTGCGATTGAGAACGAAGCCCGCCATCGACATCATAAACAGCCCAAGTACAGTACCCACTACGGTGATAAAAATAGTGACCTGATAAGCATCTACCAGTTTGGTGGAGTTGTTCAGCAGCATCTCATAAGCTTTAAAGGAAAATTCTTTGGGCAGTAGCTTGTAGCCCTCGCGGACAATTTCCTGCTCGTTCATAAAAGAGGAGGAGATCATTAAGACGAAAGGGAACACACAGATCAGCGCAAAGATAGTGATAAAAATATAACTGAAAAACTTAATGACGGTACTTCCAGAATCCTGTTTTATTTTTGAATTATGCATTTCATCACCCCTGTTTAATTTCCGAATTATTTAGAACAAAGCACTGTCCGGTTCGACCTTACGTACAATATAGTTCACTACAAGCACCAGAATCAGGCCGAATAAGGATTGGTAGAAGCCCACTGCCGCACCCATGGAGAAGTTGAATTGCCCCACCAAGGAACGGAAGACATAGGTATCAATGATATCCGTCTGTGGATAAAGCACAGAGTTAGTTCCGATCAAATTGTAGAACAGATCAAACGAACCCTTTAGAATGCCACCCATACCGAAGAGCAGGAGCAGAATAAACGTAGGCTTCAGGATAGGTAGAGTCATGTAGCGAATCCGCTGCCAGGTGGTCGCCCCATCGATATAAGCAGCCTCATACAACTCATGGCTAATGCCTGTTATTGTCGCCAAATAAACAATCATTCCGTATCCGGTACCTGCCCAGATTTTGAAGGCCACAATAATATACTTCCAGATGCCCGGATCGGAATAAAATTCATAACGATCTAATCCGCCATTGGCAAGTAATGTATTGATAAATCCAGAGTTGAAATTGAATAGGTTGTAAGCAAATACACCAACGATAACCATCGAAATAAAGTTAGGTAGGAGAATAACCGATTGGGAAATTTTCTTGAACCATTTGCCCGATATTTCCGATAGCATGATGGCAAACAAGATCTGAATGATATTCCCCAAGGCTAGAAAGACGATGTTGTACAGTAGCGTATTTTTCGTAATGTTCCAGAGTTCGCCTGTTTGAACCAAAAACTCGAAATTCTTCAGGCCGATAAAGTGACTTCCGAAAATACCCTTGCTGAGATTGTAATCAACAAATGCGACATATGCCCCGGGCATCACCGCATAGTGAAAAATAAGAAAATATACGATTACAGGTGACAGCATAAGAAATAAAACTTTGTTCTTCATGACTTCCCGGACAATATTTCCACCAGTAAGCTTAAACCTTGCCAATAAGTCCACCTCCATTTGCTCTATGCATTCATACAAATGCATGCCTACGATAAATCCTCTTGTTAGCACATCATAATTTGAAGTTACTGCTTTATATAGAGAAGTGAAAACTTCTGAAACATAATAGAAACGTTTCCATTTGCCTTATTAACATTCCCCTTACTAGGAGTATATGCCCCTGTTGTATACGCTGTCAAATAAATATTTTCAGATATGCAAGTCTTTAAATCACAATAATTATTCGAAAATACAATAATTAGGAAACAATCCAAGAGTAATTGACATTATTTTGAGTTGAGGATAAAATTGAGGCATATCATTTATGGAAACGTTTCTATTTATTTTCTTACTAACATACCCTTTGTATTTGCTTCTATTAATAATTTACCCATGTATTCAAATTTCATATCATTTATCACACTAACTTCAGTGCCTTAACGAAAAGGGAGATTTCCATGACTAAACTGTTTATCCAAGATCTTTTGAATGAAATGACACTGGAAGAAAAACTAGCTCAATTAACGCAACTTGGACCTTATTATTGGGGTTTGGACGATACTGTAGATTTAACCGGTCCGTTCAAGGAGCTCAATATTAAGCCACATATCATGGAGAATATCGGCAGCGTTCTGAACGGTACTGGAGCCAGGAATGTGATTGAGCTGCAAACCCGGCATTTGCAAACCAGTCGCCAGAAGATTCCCCTGCTCTTTATGGCGGATGTCATTCACGGCTTCCGGACCATCTTGCCGATTCCCCTAGCTATGGGCTGCACATTTGACTTGGAGGCCTGTGAACGATTTGCCGAAATAGCAGCCAAGGAAAGTGCGGCCGCTGGTATTCATGTCACCTTCTCGCCAATGACCGATCTCGTACGCGATCCGCGCTGGGGCCGTGTAATGGAAACTTCCGGGGAAGACCCTTATTTGAATGCTCGGGTTACCGAGAGCATGGTTCGCGGCTATCAGGGGAAAGACCTCAAGGAAAAAGGCCGCATCGCTGCCTGTGTCAAGCATTTCGCCGGTTATGGTGCGCCCGAGGGCGGCCGCGAATACAATACGGTGGATGTGTCCTCCGGTGTATTGCGTGAATTTTATCTGCCTGCCTACAAAGCGGCGGTGGATGCTGGTGTGGCCATGGTCATGACCGCGTTCAACACGGTAGACCGGATACCGGCAACAGGAAATGAACAGCTTCTTCGCGGCATTCTGCGGGAGGAGTGGGGCTTCAATGGCGTTACAATTGCCGATTTCAATTCCGTAAATGAGCTGATTCCTCATGGCGCTGCAAGCGGTGGCAGTGAGGCTGCTGAGAAAAGTTTGACTGCCGGCGTTGATATCGAGATGATGTCCACTCATTATCTCAATCACGGCTCCGATCTAGTCGAACAAGGTAAACTTGATGTGGCTTTGATCGATGAAGCTGTTATCCGAGTTCTTGAACTCAAAGATGCGCTGGGCTTGTTTGAGAATCCATTTAAGGATGCCGATCCACAACTGGATGAGGCCACTGAACCTTGCGCGGAACATTTACAGGCAGCGCGGGAACTTGGGGCCAGTTCGGTTGTACTGCTGAAAAATGACAATGATACTTTGCCGCTTAAGCGGGGCATGAAGATTGGCCTTGCCGGTCCCTTTGCTACCTCTGTTCATGTGTTGGGCGGCTGGGCAGGGGCGGAGAAAGAGAAGGATTCGGCTGTATCGCTCTATAATGGTATTTCCCAAAAAACCTCTGTCGAGGATATTCTCACAGCCATGACCGGCGAGCTCGGAAGTATGCTCGAGGGTGTTTATGATGTGGAGGATCAGGTGGAAGAAGCGTTCCATCACTTGAAGGATTGCGATGTGATACTCGCCGCTGTTGGAGAGAACCAGGAAGATACCGGGGAAGGCGGCAGCAAGACCAACCTGCGTCTGTCTGCCAATCAGGAGAAATTGATCTGGCGCTTGAAAGATACCGGCAAAAAGATCGTCACCATTGTATTCAGTGGCCGGCCTCTGGAGCTGAAGCCTATCCTTGCTGCCAGCGATGCCTTGCTACAAGCCTGGTTTTTGGGTTCGGAGTCAGGAAATTCACTAGCGGATGTGCTGTTCGGGGATTATAATCCATCTGGACGTTTATCCATGAGTTTTCCCTACACGGTAGGGCAAATTCCGGTTTATTACAATGCCTATCAAACGGGACGGCCTTATGATCCTCAATATCCGCAAGTGCGTTATGTAACTCGGTATTTGGACTGTCCCAATGATCCTCTGTTCTGCTTTGGCTATGGTCTGAGCTACTCCCATTTTGCTTACAGCGACTTTGCTGTTGAAGCAACTGATATCATTCATGCTTCAATTACGATAGAGAACACTTCTGAGCACGCTGGCAAAGAAACCATCCAGCTATACATCCGCGATGTCAGTGCAAGTGTTGTGCGCCCGGTTAAAGAGTTGAAGGGCTTCCGGCAACTTTCATTAGCAGCGCATGAGAAACAGGTAGTTTCCTTCGAAATTACCAAGGACATGCTGATGTTCTATGGCAAGGACGACAAGCTTATATTTGAGCCTGGAGAATTTGATATTATGCTTGGCCGAAACTCCGATGATCTGTTTACAGAGCGTATCTGGATCGGCTGACTTGTGATATAGCTCCACAACTGAAAGCGCCCCCCTCTGCAATGAGTGGGGCGCTTTTGTCGTACAGCTCTGCTCGTGCACAAACTATAAACAAACGCAGCGCCACTGCTTTTCGCAAGAGCAATACGATTGTTTATGGCAACTGCTGCCTGAGTATTCAGTTCTCCAGAATCTGATCCAGTCTTCTGTTTAGAGCCTTCAGACCTTCTTCCGGTTGAATCTGATTCTGCATCATGTTCTGAAGATCCTCGGAAATAGCGGTGTAGAGTGCCGAATATTTATCCGTTTTAGGCGCAAACTTCACATTATTCCTCGAAAGAATAAACAGTTTACGATACGGAAGCTCCTGATAGTCAGCGCTCTGCACAACTGAAAGATTCGCAGGAATATGCCCCGCCTGTCCCCAGATCGTGCCGCCCACCTCGGAGAAATACTTCATAAAGTCCATCGCACTTTCCTGCTTCTGCTCACTGACGTAAGCTGGAATAATTAGAGTGTGGGAGCTTCCCCAGTGCACAGAACTGCCGAATATCGGTGGAATAGGCATGATTCCGATATTCAATGATTTATTGGCGAGATGATGCCCCGCTTCCCATACCCCGCCAAACCACATTCCGGCTTGCCCGTTATAAAAAGAATCCCACGGTGTCTTATCCTTCAGATCGCTGAGTCCCTCAGCGAAGAGCTGTTGATAAAACTTTATGACCTGTACCGCCTTGTCATTGTATACAGCCGCTTTTTTCATATCCGGACTGAGCAATTCACCCCCCGCCTCATAATACAGATCCAGAAAAGATTCCTGAAAATAAGGCGTATTGATCGCTAAAGGCTGCACCTCTGGTACTCGCGAGCGAATTTGCCGCAGAAAACGGATAAAACCATCCGGTGTGGCCTCTTCCAGCTTCGGTGTTCCGTCAGGATTCAACAACCCCGCTTTGGACAAAATATCTTTATTATAATAGAGCATATGAAAATGGGTATCGAGGGGCACAGCAAAATATTGACCGTTGTAGCTCACGCTCTGAGTATTTAATTCGCCAATTTCATTGAAGTCAAATCCCGCCTGCTCCGCCAGCGCATTCAATTGCAGAATTTGCTTGGCTTTGACAAATGGCGACAAACGGTCCGAATGAGCAACGGCCACATCCGGCCCTTTGCCCAGTGACAGGGCAATTCTTAATCTGGCATAATAGTCGTTAGACTCAAGTCGCAGCTGCTTCACAAACACATGATTTTGAGTGCTGTTATAATTCTTGATAATCTGCTCTACAAATTCACCCTCCCCTCCGCCAAAAGGATTCCAAAAGGAGATCTCCACAGGCACCGGATTGGGCGGTTCATTCCGTTCCCCGGAGGAAAAATCTGAACATCCCGGTAGGAGGAACAGGAACATCAGCAGAATCGCCGGAATCCGGCTTATTCCTGTCATCCATCTTCACCTCCTGATTCAAGCCGACTTCAGCCAATTTTGGCAAGCGCTTACAATAATCAAAGCCGCTACTCCTTATTTATGAATCTCCCGGACCAAACTACGATATTCCGAGGGGGATAACCCCGTAATTTTCTTGAAGACTTTGGAGAAGTATTTCGGGTCCTGAATCCCAACCAAACCGCCTACTTCCCCCGCCTTCAGTTCTCCCGTGAGCAGTGTCTTGGCCTTCTCGATACGAATCCGGGTTAAATACTCCAGAAAGCTTTCTCCTACTTCCTTCTTGAATAAATTGGCGAAATAGTTCTTGCTCAGATGCACCAGGCTACTGATAGATTGTAGCGATATTTCCTGATGATAATATTGCTGGATATATTGGGTCGCCTTAATAATACTGCTGCGATCACCTTTATAGATCTCAATCATGTGCTGCACCAAAGTATCAAAAGCCTGAATGAACCACAGCCGGCTCTGTTCCAGTGTTTCCAACTGGGATAGTTCCTCGAAGTACCGCTTCTTCAGCTCCAGCACCTGCTGGGCATCTTTTGAGACATCAGGCCATAGGGTCATTAGAATCATTAGTAGTTCAAGTGAAATGATCTGTACAAGCTCCGCATCCCGCCTTACAGCCAACTGCTCAAACAGCTGCTCAATATACTCCGTAATTTCCTTGGACTGAAAGGCATATACCATGGACTGGACTTGAAGGCTACTGATGGCAATGGTCTCCATTGGAGATACGTTTATCCGCAAATCATCGCTTCCGTGCACAATAACGCGTCCACTTCCGAGAAACAGCTTTTGTTTCACTGCGCTCACCGCTTGGGCATACGCGATCTTGACCTCTGACCATTCACGAATCCGGCCGCTAATGCCAAGGGTCGCGCTCAAACCATTCTGTTCGAATAAGCGGTGAATGATCTGGTCAGCTTGGTGTCTCAATAGTTCTGTCTCGGCACCGCCAGCGTTCCCTTCGCTTTCACTAGCGCTAAACAATACATTAATTTCACCCTGCCGATCAGGGAAAATTTCATAAGTCCGGCTGTAAGGCAACCCTTCCTGCTCCAGATTACGGCGTATCAAGGACTGCCGTTCCGCATACCCCAGCTCTGAAGCATTGAGGCTAATATGCAGCAAATACGTGGGGTGAAAATGAGACAGACCAAATTTCTCCAGAATTTGTCCCTCTTCGCTTATTTTTCCGCTTCCTCTTTCAAGCAGGTCCAGCAAAAAGCTCTCCTTGTGCGCTGGCTCAGAGCGAAACAGCAGCGTTTGGTCGGACTTGCTATTTCGGGCCGCATCCAGGTTTTCCTTGATTTTCAGCAAGGCCTGCTCAAAGTCACGGGGCATCATATCTGATTTAATCATATATTCGGATACGCCATGCTTGATCGCTTCTTTGGCATATTGAAAGTCTTCCAGATTGCTGAGAATGATGATCTTGATATCCGGAGAGATTCTCCGCACTTCGGCAATAAGCTCGATGCCATCCATCACGGGCATTTTGATATCTGTAATCAAAATGTCCGGCATGCCAGTTGCGATAAGTTCCAGCGCCTCTTTTCCGTTGGCAGCCTCGCCGATCAAATCCAGCCCAATTTTCTCCCAATCAATCATGGAGCGTATTCCATATCTTACAATAAACTCATCTTCTACAATAATGACACGGTGCATGTAGCTTATCCCCCTCTACGTCATCAAAGGAAGCATGATCCTAATGGTGGTTCCTATTCCGGGTTCGCTTTGAATTTCAATACCGTACATTTTTCCACAAATGAGCTTAATCCGTTCATCTACATTGGCCAGTCCTATTCCTCCAGTTTTCCCCGCACCGGGGATTGGCTCTGTCAGAAGGCTGCGGGCAAATGCGGGGTCCATTCCCTTGCCGTTATCCGCCACCTCAAACCGTACACCTTGGCCCGGAACCTTGCAGCATGAAATGGTGATCCGGCCTCCAGACTCCTGGTCAGCAAAAGCATGAATCATCGCATTCTCAACTATAGGCTGCAAGATCAGTTTGGGCGTCTGCAACAGCCTCACATCATCATCCATTTCAAACTCTGTTTCAATATTGTAATTGAAACGAAACTTCTGAATGCCCAAATAGCATTGCACATGTTCTATTTCCTCTTCCACAGTAACTGTCTCTTCGGGCTTACCGAGACTGATACGCAACAGCCGTGATAGCAGGCTTACCATTTCCGCAGCGTTGTTGGCCTTCTGAATCAGCGCTGTCCATTTGATCATATCAAGCGTATTGTACAGAAAATGCGGGTTAATCTGCGCTTGCAGCGCTCTTAGCTCTGCTACCCTCTTCTGGTCCTGCTCCGCATAGACCGCTTTCAACAGTTCATCGATTCGCGTGACCATATAGTTAAAGTTGTCGCCCAATATATCAAATTCGTCATGCCGGCTTTCGCTTTATATCGAACGGTCAATTCTCCGGACATCACCTGCCGCATCAGACGGATCATTTTAAGAATGGGATTCGTAATAGAGTTGGCAAGCACGACCGCGGCCAGGATTGAGAAGACAATACAGAGCAGTGCGATGATGACAAAAATCTGCAGCAGACGGTTCGAATCCTGATAAAGTGCAGCCTTGGAAATGACATTTACGACCACCCAATCATTGCTATGCAACTTTTTGGTATTAACAATCAAAGAGTCGCCCTTATAGGTGAGCGGAAATCTTTGTTCGCCTGTTTCCGAATTTTTAATTTGCTCATAACCGGATGTCCCCAGCACCTCAGTCACATTTTTGCCGATCAGCCTGCTGTCCGGATAAGAAACTAGCATTCCACTGCCATCAATAACAAAGCTTTGCAAATCCTCATTGTTGGTCACCGCTTTGGATATCAGTTCTTTCATTACATCCTCACGGATATCCAGAACGGCAATAATGCCTAGAGGACTGTCATCGGATATTTTATACAATTGCTTGGCCAATGAGAAAACGTAGCTGCTCTGGGAATTCAGACTATCCACATAGGTTCCATAACGGGTGGAATACCAGCGGAAATTGCTGCCATCCTCAAGGGTCAAGAGGAACGGATTCACCTCTGTGCGGGTCCTCTTGCTCCAGCGGTATATTCCTTTTATGTAATGCTTCTGCGACACAAAGGAGATGGACTGCACATCCTGATTGATCGCCACGATCGTGGACAGCTTCGTCGTAAGTGACAGGCTATCCACATCGTAGCTGACCGCAGCACTTTCATCAAGCGTCCGCAGCATATTTATAATTTCATTGTTATTTAGAACCTGCATCATCATATCTTTATAGATGCCAAGGCGCGTATCCAAATTATCGACAGTCTGGTAAAGCAAATGTTCGGAGTATTGTGTCACCTTATCATTAATAGTTGATTTGGATATGGAAAAAGAAATAATCCCCATGACAACCAGTGGTGTCAAGGAGAAGAGTATTAAGAGCAGCATCCATTTATAACGCATGCTGCTCTTCCATATTTTTATCCAGGAGATTAAACGAAGGCGAAAGGAATGAACGGAACCGTCAGATGGATGGGCCATGTTTCCAATCCTTTCTTGAAATATAAGAATTTATATGTTCTCATGATAACTTATCCTTATATTTCTCGAAGAAGCGGGTACCGTCCATAATAGGACGGCGAAGCCATTTCTTCTTGTCCAAGCTTATCCTTTGACACCGGACATGGCGACACCCTGGACAATGTGACGCTGAAGCAGAATAAACACAATAATGGTCGGAATTGCCGCAATCGCACTTGCGGTCATGATCAAGTTCAAAGACATTGTATTATTCGACAAAAAAGTGGGCAGCCCTGCCGACAAAATCATATTTTCCTCAGAAGTGATAGCCAGGTAAGGCCACAAGAAATTATTCCAAGAAAGAATAAAGAAGAAAATCCCCACCGATACCATAGCTGAACGCGTAAGCGGCAGGCAGATGCTCCACCATAATCGAAAATAGGGGCTACCATCAATTTGTGCGGCTTCGATATAATCCTTGGGCACACCATCCATAAATTGCTTCAGCAGCAAAATACCGATTGGATTCGTCAGTCCCGGCAAAATAATCGCCCAAATATTATCAATGAGGTTCAAATGCAGCGCTGTTTCATAAAGCGGGATCAATATCGCTTCCGTCGGAATAAGCAATCCTGAAACAATCAGAACATAGAAGATCCCCCGGGTCCGAAAAGGCAGTTTGGAGAAGGAGAAGGCCGCAAGAGAGCTGAACAGAATGGAAATGACCGTCGTGAGCACGCCAATCACCAAACTGTTCCATGTCCAGCGCAATATTTGCGAGTCACGGACTACTTTGACATAGTTGTCTGCATTCAGATCGGACCAGTTCACCCAATCGGCAAGCGTGTATACATTCACACCATCAGGCTTCAGGGAGGTCAGGAACATCCACTGCAGTGGAAAAGCAAACAGGAGTGCAAGTAAAACAGCAATGATGTTTAAAGCGACCTTATTCATGATTTTCTCTCCTCATCCGTCTTTCCGGTCGGTAATTTTGAATTGAACGACGGCAATAAGCAGCATGATGAAGCAGAAAACCATTGACTGCGCTACGGCCAGGCCGAACATATCTTTTTTGAACCCAGTTACATAAATATAACGAATCATGGTATTGGTGGAATCTCCCGGTCCGCCTCCGGTCATGATCTGCACCTGCCCGAACAGCTTTAAGCAGTTGATAATCTGATAAAAAATCTGAATCTTCATCACGCTGGACAAGCCCGGAAGTGTAATATGCAGAAATCTGTGCCAGGCATTCGCACCGTCAATTTTGGCCGCTTCGTAATGGTCGGTGGGAATTTCCTGCAGTCCGGCAAGAAACAGCACCATGACAAACCCTACGCTCCACCAGACGAAACGGTGGTCTGTGAGCCAATTGATGTCAACCGGAAGTCCAAGCGCATGCAGAAGAGCATTCACTGGACCATTCTTAGCATCGAATAAACGCAGCCAGATGAAGCTGACCACAGACACCGACAACACATAAGGCAAGAAAACACGGAGCGGATTAAGGTCCGCATCCGGATATTCTGATTAATAATCAGCGCCAGCACAAGTCCCAAAATGATTACAGTCGGCGTGCACAGGAGCACAAAATAGAATGAGTTCCACAAGTAGGAATAGAAATCCGCGTTGACAAATATTTTTCGGTAGTTAGCCAAAGCCACATACTTCTCCATTCCCTGAATGCCCCAGACATGCAGGCTCATCCAGGCACCGCGCAGCACAGGCCATAAATAGAATACCGAGAAGGGTACTAGAAACGGAATTAAATACAGAATTGCTTTCAATTCTTTCAGTAGGTGCAAAGGCTCTGCCCTGCGCAGGGCAGAGCCTTTGTTCTCTCTTAAAGTCCTCTCCATCATCCATTCATTCTCCTTACTGATCTAATCTAATTGTCCAGAACCTCGTTAATCTCCTTATCCAGCTTCGCCAGTCCATCTTTCGGAGTCTCGCTGCCGAAGATAATATTCTGCAGAGATTCGGAAATCGTTGTGATGATAGTCGTATATTTGTCAGTCGGTGGCGCGAATTTCACGGTCTTCTGGGCCTCAATGAACTCACTGCGGTAAGGAAGCTGCTTGTAGGCTTCGCTTGTAGTTACCTTGCTATTGGCTGGCACATGTCCCGCCTGCCCCCAAATTTCTCCGCCAACTTCAGAGAAGTATTTCATGAACTTGGCTGCGGCAACCTGCTTCTCTGGCGTTACATAAGTAGGGATGACCAAAGTATGGGAGCTGGCCCAATGTGTCTGACTTCCGAAGATAGGAGGAAGCGGCATGGCACCAATATTCAGCGTACTGTCACCCAGGAGCAGCCCTGCTTCCCACACGCCGCCGAACCAGAAGGCGGCTTTGCCGTTATGGAACGTGTCCCAAGGTGTCTTATCATTGAGATCGGCATATTTATTCTTGTATAGATCCAAATAGAAATTCAGAACATTCAGCGCTTTATCATTATTGATGCTAGCTTTGGTCATATCCGCATTCAGGATATCTCCACCCGCTTCATAATACAGATTTAGAAAGGGCTCCTGAAAATACGGAGTGTTCACAGCAATCGCCTGCACATCCGGCACTTTGGCCTGAATATCTGCCAGCGTCTTTTCAAATCCCTCTGGAGTCATATCGCCTAGCTTCGGTGTACCATCTTCGTTCAGCAGCCCCGCTTTTTGCAGGATATCTTTATTGTAATAAAACATGTGAAAGTGAGTATCCAGCGGCACAGCGTAAGGTTTACCGTCATAGGAGACACTTGTGATATTCGATTCGGAAATCTGCGTGAGATCAAAATCAACCTTCGCCGCCAGCTCATCCACAGCCACAATCTGTTTGGCCTTCACGAACGGAGATATACGGTCTACGTGGGCCACGGCCACATCAGGACCTTTGGAAGAAGACAGTGCCGTGCTGAGCTTGGCATAGTACTCATTAGACTCCAGCCGCAGTTGTTTCACAGTCACTTCCTTTTGGGAATCATTGAAGTTCTTGATGATTTGATCAACGAAATCGCCTTCGCCACCACCGAACATGTTCCAGAAGGAAATCTCGACGGGGCTGCCTCCTGTGCTCTCCGTCTTTGACGGCTGGTTGCTTGCGGTGCTTGCCTCCCCGTTATCTTTGGTGCCGGATGAGCAGCCCGCCGTAATCAGAGTCAGTGTCAACCCAGCTGTTAATAAACTTGCAAATCTCTTTTTAATCCCCATGTAAACAACCCTCTCCTGAAGAAATAGTAGTTGGAAGAGCCCATTTGCCTAATGTAAGGGCTTTCTTAATACCTACTTTACTGTGATTACAATCCGTCTTAAACCGACAAAACGCCGCTCATTAGAAACAAATGAAAGATGTTTATAGCGCTTTGTTCCTTTGGAGGTGGAAGATCTTAAGACTGGTGGTGAATCGTAAGGTTCGGATATGTAAACGGCTTCATTGGCTAAAAAAAAGAGCCCCTAAGGGCTCCATAAACACAGGACTAATTCACTAGGATATTGTCAAAGCTCACACTGTTGTTAAAGCCTCCACGCACACCGACACTTCCTGAAGTAAACGTTGCATCGGCATAGGTGATCTTAGGCACGGCCATATCGTTCACATACACCTTAATGGTTCCACTATTTACGGTGATTTTCATGTGGTACCAAGTGTTTGTGGCAATGGACGCCGTTACCGACTGAAGAGACGTCCAGCTATTATTAAAGCGACCCAACCAGATGGAGCCCGCGGAATCAATGCCTGCAGCATAGCCCTTTTGCAGATCGGCTCCGGTGGCCGGACTGGACAGATTAAAGACTAAACTTCCTTGTCCGCTGTTATTGAGCTTCATGTCACCTTCAAGCGTATAGTTCATCTTGGAAGGGTAAGGGGTAAGCACCGACTTATCCGCATTCACCGAATTAACATTATAGCTTCCGCCGCTTACCGACCAGGTTCCCCCATAATGGACCCATCCGCTGTCATTGGCTGCAAAATCGTTCGTGTAGGAGCTACTTAAGGTTCCGAACCGTACCTGAACATTATGTCCACCCACGCTCCGCTCCACGGAATCAATCATGGCAATTTCGTTGGCACCCGTCTGATAAAGTGCCGCCCACCAGGAGTTCCCAAAAGCTACGGGATCATTATCAATCCATGTATTTCCAAAATCATTGCTTAAGGAGAGAACATTAGAGTTGGAACTAAGAACAAGACGTCCGTCACTTAGGGACAGGAGGTACGGCCCACCCTGCTGATTGCTGGATACCTGTGTCCCGATCCCGCTTGCCCAGGTCTTCCCATCCGTACTTTTTTTGGTGAAAACCTTGCAGTTCTGGGTTCCGCAGACCTCAAACGTCACAATATACTGTCCATTCGTCATCTTGGTCCATACCGGCATCCCGGGACGCGCACCGGCATTTGCCGGGTCCCAAGCTACGTAAATTTCATTTCCCCAGCTGGCTCCGCCATTGGTGGAGATTTTCTCGGAAATGATCTGACTGTAGGAGGGAGTTTCGGTTACGTGCTTTTCATTCGCATACATTACAGCAACCGAGCCATCATCCAGAAGTTGCATGTGAGGCTCATATACCCCCTTATCTGGATTTCCCAAGGAACCGACCGTCCCATTATTCTGATCTATCGTACTTAGATAACTCCAGTTGGAACCTCCGTTTACACTCTTGTACACTCTGAGCTGATAGGACTCCTGCCACCGGACCGAACGCATAGCCAGGAGGATGTCGCCATTGGAAAGCTGAAGCAGCTGCCCATTGTCCAAGTCACGGCCTTCTTCCCATAGCGTGGCTGTAAGTGACCAGGTCCGGCAGTTGTCCGTACTGCGGAATACTTGCAGGCGGGTCCCACCCCAGGAGACTTTGGTATAGCCGTTGTTGTCATAAATAGCGGTGACTGCCAGCCAATCCCCGTTGGCCAGCTTAACCATTCGCGCATATTCGGCTCCAAAGGTTCCGGGCCTAAGCCCACGGGCATCCGTCCCCGCATCCGTAAAGGTATTAATATCCGTTATCGTGGATGATGTTCCCCATACAATTGGCCCGTTGGACGCAAAAGCCGGGATTGCCGTAAGCAGCATAATCAGACAGATGAAGACGGTGAACGAACTGAATAATTTTTTTCGCATATAAACCCCTCCTCTTCCTATTCATAGTTAGAAAGACGATTACATTGTTAATGTAAGTGCTTTCATTTATTTATTGTAATCTCCATCTTTTTGTCCTTAAACCGATAATTGACATGTTTTAGGGGACCAAAGTTACGATTATGGTGTACAAAAACCATTTTGCAGCGCTGCTGGGGGAAATACTTACGATTGCCAAAGAAGGAGTGTCCCATAAGAAAATATTTTCACGAATGAAACAGCCTTTAACACTTCAAAGCTGTAAAAGCTAAAAAACGAGCCAGTCTCCAGTTAATTGGCGACTAACTCGTTTTTGTTTTCGAACCGTAGCGGCTTCAACTTACGAATTGCTCAAAGGGAACAGGGATGGAGCTTTCTCTAGGAGAGATTAATCTCCTTAATGACTTCAAACGGTATTTTTGGCTTACGGTCCTCTGTGAGAAGTCCGTTCACTTCCTGCTGAACGTCCGTAATTTGCGTATAGCAATACCCGCAGATGTAAGGCGTGTCTTTGATGGCCTGTGTAATATTGCGGAACCGCTCGATAAAGGCTTCCTCGCTGGCTACTTGATTTCCGTAGCCCCAGCCTTGATCAGAGGTAAAGGCAATTCCGCCGAATTCACTGACAATGACCGGTTGACCGCGATATTCGTAGCCTTTCGCCATCGCATATTTCCAATTGTTGAATGAGAAGCTGCCGCCAAGAAGCCCGCTAGAATCTGTGTAACGCTCGAACAAGACTTGCCCCAGTTCCTCATAATCATGAAGCGTAATAATATCACTGACCGTATGCTCCCAGCCATCGTTGACAATAACTGGACGATACGGGTCTAGAGCTTTCGTTAAATGATACACGGCTTCAGTAAATTGCTGCTGCTGGGGATGCGTAAATATCTGGGGGATTCCCCATGATTCGTTAAAAGGTACCCACGTGATGATCGATGGATGATTATACTGCTGCCGGACAACCTGCGTCCATTCGTTCATAAATGTCTCCACAGCCTCGTCATTGAACTCGAACGTTGCCGCCATCTCCGACCAGACCAGCAGACCTTTCACATCGCACCAGTACAGGAATCTTGCATCCTCTATCTTCATATGCTTACGAACGCCATTGTAGCCCATGGCCAGAATGGCCTCAATATCTTCAATGATTGCTTCTTCCGACGGTGGGGTCAGATGGCTGTCTGGCCAGTAGCCCTGATCCAGAATTAGTCTTTGATATAAAGGCGCGTTATTCAGCAGCACCTTGCCCTGTTCAATGGAGATTTTACGCAATCCGAAGTAGGAATACACATGGTCAACTTCCACCTCATCCTTATATAAAATAAACTCGACATCGTACAGATTCGGTGCCTGCGGGGACCAGGACTCCGATTTCCATGGCCCATTGGCTTCATGCACCAAATCGACATCAAGCTGCAGCCAAGGACGGTCAATATGCAGCGCGACCTGCTTCAAGGTTTTCTCATTGCGGCTGATTCGCGTCTCCAGCCGGAGGGTGCCCCCTGCCTGGTGAGTCTGATATTCAAAACGGACCGAACGATTGTCGAAATCCGGCGTGATTTTTACGGCCTTGAGGTACGAGGGAGATACATATTCTACCCACACACTCTGCCAGATTCCCGTGGTCTGCACATAAAAGCACTCGAAATTCTCTTCCACCCAGCGCTGTTTACCCCGCGGTTGCGTACAGCTCTGGCTATCTTCTACTTTGATAACAAGCTTGTTAGTGCCACTCGTTTCCTTGTTCAAATAATCCGTAATATCAAAGGAAAATGCCGTATACCCTCCTTGATGCTGTCCGGCGTAACAACCGTTGACCCATACTTTCGCGATATAATCAACCGCCTGGAAATTCAACATGACCCTTTTCTCGTTTAATTCCGCAGGCAGTTGCAAATCTCGTTGGTACCATACATAAGGGTGAAAGGAGGATTCAGCGATCCCGCTAGCCTTCGTTTCGTAGGTGAAAGGAACCTGTATCTTTAAGTCCCCATGCAGTTCTTCCTGCCAGTTCTCCCGCTCGCCTACGTTAGCATCGTCAAACCGAAAATCCCACTCCCCATTCAAACTTTGCCAATCTTCACGGACAAACTGCGGCCGCGGATAATCTTTTGTGTACTTAAGAGTAGCCATTACACCATACACGCTCCTTATGAACAATAATTTTGTTTTATAACAATAAATATGTACTAATTATTGCAGAATAACTAGAAAAGTCAATCTGTTAATGTCCACAAGAAGAAATGGCTTTGCCGTCCATTTAGGGATGGCATCCGTTTCTTCGAGAAATCTAAGGATAAGTTATCGCGTGAAACATATAAATTCTTAGATTTCAAAAAAAAAGAATCTTGCATACAGCAACAGATTCTTCTCAATTTGCTCCAGTTTGATGACCCTTTAATTCAGCGTATAAAAAACCTTCATGACCAAATCCTGCTCATAGTCACCGAACTTTCGCCCGAACAGGTTCATTCCCCCTTTGAAAGCGGCATCCTCTTTTACCCCAATACGCAGGTCCACATAGCTGTGCTTCAGAAGATCCAGAGATTTCAGTGTGCGGTTGGATATCTCTTGATGATCAATCATACTCCGAGTGTTATCCACACTCCAGGTTTTCAGAAAACCAAATTGTGTTCCGTTATCCATCCACCAGGATGGATTCAGCTTTCCGCGTCTCCCGCCAAAATCTCCCGGTGAGGTCCATGAACCGATCTCCACTTGATTAATCCATAAGGTAATATCCG
Source organism: Paenibacillus sp. 19GGS1-52 (assembly GCF_022369515.1). Classification (NCBI taxonomy): domain Bacteria; kingdom Bacillati; phylum Bacillota; class Bacilli; order Caryophanales; family Paenibacillaceae; genus Paenibacillus; species Paenibacillus sp. 19GGS1-52. The sequence goes on along the minus strand of NZ_CP059724.1, from coordinate 2,116,732 downwards.
AAGGCCAGTCATTATCATAATTGGGTGCTTCAGAGCATACCTCCATGGAGAATTGAATCAGGTGAATCTGTGCCTCTCGGGGAATATCAAGCGGATAACGGTATTCAAGATACCCTTTCCGAAGCCAGAGCAGTTGGGCATGAACCCGGTTAGGATGAAAAAATCCCGCTGGTGAATCTTCTGCGATGATAGACCCATTCTCACTGACCATGCCGCAAGTCGGGGCTGCTTCGCAAGCCGTAAAATTCCCTATCGGCATTTCGATCTCATAGCATTGTTCACCATGGTCAATTCTATGACTCCGCTCCGGGACATTCATCGTAATTCCAATATCATCGTAAATTCGGCTGCATACTTTCATGGCTCCGCGTGAAGCTGGCAATAGCTCCGTTTCGATCAGCTTGGCCTTCTCCAGCACTCTGACATTGGATGCAGCAGTCGATACCGGGACTCCAAGTGCTTCCGCAAGCTCCGCCACATTCATTCTCCGGGTGTTCAGCAGTTCCATCATTTGTAATCTGAGCTCTGTTGAAAGCGCATGTGTCACTTTCACCAATTCCCGAGGATCCTCCATGGATAGTTTAAGAATAACAATCACTCCACTTAACTTAATCGTTTTATCCCTTCATTTTACCAAGTTTCATTACAATTAAGTACAAAAACTTCAAGGTGATTAGACAAGCACTGACAAGGAGTATAATCGTCGTAGTTCGAACGTCCACAGATAACAAGCCGAGAACACACTTCTTTATACGATTTGATAGACGGGTTCATCCTTCACAAAGTGGATCGGCAATTTCGGGAATTGCTCCGAGAGCAGATCAGCTAGATACCTCATACCCGGCGCTTCGCTTTCAGCATGACCCAACATTATTAAGGCTTTATTGCGCCCTTGATGCACAGCGTCTTTGATATACTCTGGCGTCTCCCACTCAGGACCTTCTCCAACAATGATTAAATCCAAGGACTCCTGTTCAAATAAGGGAATAACCGTAGTCCCGCTTCCTCTGTAACCAACCAGTATTCCTACTCTGCAGCATAATGTGGAGAGCTTGCCCGCTACGCGCACGTAAGGAATTTGCAGCTGTCGTTTCAGATAATCGGCAACCTCTCGAACCCCCATAGCTGGAATAGTCAAGATGGATACATGCGGCTGATGCTGAGTAACATATTTCTCCCATTCAAGCTCACGGAGCAGCCCTTTCATGATCCCATCCGGCGTGTAACGGTGCAAGTAATCATGAAAGCGATAGATGCCCATACCCGACGAGCTTGCGATCAGTTCGACTTTTTGCTTATATACAGGGTCGCGTTGCAACCACTCTTGGTTATCCTGATGGCTAAAAAAAACGCCTTCATGCGTGATGATCAGGTTGGCGCCAAGCGCGATAGCCTGTTCTATCACATATTGCGAAGCGGAGAAGGCCGTGACGATTCCTTGTACATCCGTCTCCAGAGAGCCTGGCTCCAGCTTGTCTACGGTTCGCTCCAGCGTATGAATTCCTGCCGTTAACTGCTCTATAATTCGTCCAAAAGTGAGTGCCATTGTACCCTCCTAAAAGTTTTGATAGTATAAACTTCCTGATTCCCTTCGCAAAACTCTTCCCCCTCAATACATGCTGCGCATGTGAATGTCTTCAATGCCACTCTTCCGGAAAAAGTACGTATTGATCTGGTCACGCCATTCCTTGGCATGTCCGGATTGCTCCTTAAGTCGGTCTTCGACCTGCACGTAAAGATCTTCAGTGAGCTTTTCTTTCAGACCACTCCACAAAGTCAACAGCTCTGCCGCACGCTCTTCACCTTCGAAGTGCGTGTCATAGATGTGCTGGATCACGGTTTTTCCGGAATGAAGAATGTGGGTATACGGAACATGGTGGAAGAACAGCAGCAATTCATCCGGGCAATTCTCTAGAGAATCATAACACTCGGCATTGCTGCCAATATACTGGGTACTGTAGCCTGTACCTGTCTGAACGGTCCGGTCTACCCCGATACCTTGGTGATCGGCGTAATGATAGGTACCCCACTGTGAATATTCATAGCCGTCAACATTCGGACCGTAATGATGCTCAGGGTTGATCATCCAACCTACGCCAAGCGGTGCTGTGTAGGATTCATAAATATCCAATGAATCAAGCAAGATCTGGGTAATCACACCTGATACCACCGGATCTGTGCCAAACGTCAGGGAAATCCATTCACCGGCGATTTCCTCTGCTGACAGGTCCGGGTTCCAGGCTAAGCGCCCAAATCCATACAGATTCGCCTGGGCCAGCAGATGGCCGGTCCAATTCTTGTCATTGCCCACATTGGAAACGGCCGCAATCCCGCTGTAACGATTGCCCCACAGCGATCCGTCCACGATATGTTTTACCAGTGAAGTCTCACCTTTGGCATGGGTATTAAATTCCATAACCTCTTTCCATTGAGGAACCAGATAACAGACATGGCGCTGCTGGCCGGTATATTCCTGAGCAATTTGAAATTCAATGGTCTGATTGGTTCGCTCAAGCGCCCCAAACAGCGGTGATACAGGTTCTCTGACCTGAAAATCCATCGGGCCGTTCTTGATCTGCAGGATCACGTTGTCGTTAAATTTGCCATCAAGCGGTTTAAAATGATCATAGGCCGCTCTGGCCCGGTCTGTCTTGCGGTCGCGCCAGTCCTGCTTGCAGTTATACACGAAGCAGCGCCAGATTACGATTCCACCGAACGGTTCAAGCGCTTCAGCCAGCATGTTGGCGCCATCGGCATGATCTCGGCCATAAGTGAACGGACCTGGGCGGTTCTCCGAATCAGCCTTGACCACAAATCCGCCAAAATCGGGAATGGCTTCATAAATTTCAGCCGCTTTATTCTTCCACCACTAGCGTACTCCCGAGTCCAGCGGATCAGCCGTTTCTAATTCTCCTTCATGCATCGGCCCAGCAAAGTTAACGCTCAGGAATAACTTGATACCATATACCCTGAACACATCGGCAATTCTTGAAACGTCAGGCAGGTAGGCCTGTGAGATAAACAGCGTTTCCTTCTCATGTACATTTACATTATTGATGGAGATAGCGTTAATGCCAGCAGAGGACATCAGCCGTGCATAATCGCGAATTCTCCCCAGATCATCCACAAAGCGGTTGTTCTCATAAAAAAACGATCTTCCCGCATATCCCCGTTCCACGCTGCCGTCAACATTATCCCAATGATTGATCATGCGCAGCCCGTTCACCGGATTGACCACCTCGTCAAGCTGCTCAATAGCGCTTAAGCTGCCAATCAGGCGCAGCAGGTGAAACACACCGTGGAGCACACCTGCAGGTGTTGAACCTCCGACGGCAATGCAGCCCGCTTCCACACTGGTGCGAATGGCAAACCCTTCAGGCCCCACCTTGGCGATTGTATCCTTATCAAACACGCTGCGGATCACTGCATCTCCTCCCTGAAAGGTGCCGATGGCAATACACAGCCCCTCCGCTTCAGACGACACCTTTATATCTAGCATGGATTCAATACCTGTTCGCCATTCCTGAAGCGCAGCTTGAATCGTTTCGTGCTCTTCGCTGACCTTTACAGTCCCGCACCATTTCACATATTGATCATATAGACTCCCGTGCGGCAGCACAGGATGACTTAACCAGGCGTCATAACCACTATCACTCGACGTATATTTCCGACCCTTTGCTTCTTTCATGGTAATTGCTCCTCCTTGTTCATTCAGTGCATTCAGTGCATTCAGTGCATTCAGTGCATTCAGTGCATTCAGTGCATAACTTAACTTCATTACTTCAAATCTTCTTGTTCATCCTAACATGTGGTTAGCATCAGATAACATTGTCAAATCAAGCTAATATTTACCCAAATCAAGCTAAAGTCAGATCTACGAAAAGGCAGGATATAACCTAGTGAAAGACCAGGATTCACGATCTCCCGGTCTTTCACTAGGCATAGCTATGATCACCAATATCTTGTAGTAATTGTCTTATTTACTCTGTAATGTATTCAAAATAATCGAAATCCGCAGCCTGAAAGGTCCCGCTTAAATCCTGAACACACATCCCGATAAAAGTACCCGTGAACCTGATATACGCTGGAAACTCATCGGATAAATGGTAAATATCCATACTCTGCCCAATCTTCTCCCAACTTTGATCACCAACACAGTAATAAAACTGAGCAAATTCCCGATCGAGCACAATCTTTAGGCGGCAGCTTACTTGGGCTGGCAATGGGATTGGAGCACATAAAGAATCTTCGTAGACTCCGTCCTTGGAGCGTATGATCCCCAAACACTTGCCTAGTTCTTCATCATGAGTAATCCGTAAATAAACGTAATCCTTCGTATCATAATAAAGGATCAGCCCGGCCATCTGTTGAAAATGCTCCGGTTCGAACTCAAGCGCAGTTTCAGCACTGCAGTTAAAAGCTGTCTGAGGCAAGGCCACCATGCTCTGGCGATGCTGAGAACTCATAGACTCTCTTCCTCTTAGCCGCAAATAACCTGGGCGCTCCGTTAACGAGAGCCATGATTCATCGGCAGGAACACGCAAAGTGCTCCAGCGGACATCAAGTTGCGAACAGTCAAAATCATCTTTCTCCGGAGGCGCAGGAAATGGCTGCTCTGGAATATCTGGACCTTCAACGGTGCTGGAAGGATAGTTGTCACCATTTTGCAGGGTCAACCATTCATTCTCTGTAAAAATGCAACGCTGAATCGCTGTCTCACGTCCCAGAGTGCAGTATTTATCTTTCACTGGACGGCCGCACAGGTGAACCATATACCATTCATCCGTATGGGTGTGAACGAGGCTGGCATGCCCGGCCTTTTGCAGCTCCAACTCGGGATTACCAGCAGAAGTTAACAGCGGATGATTAGGAGCGGTTTCATAAGGCCCTTCAATTTGCCGTGAGCGTGCTACGGTCACAGCATGGTTATACTGAGTGCCTCCCTCAGCAGTTATAAGATAATACCAACCGTCTTTTTTGTACAAATGAGGACCTTCCGTCAAGCCAAGAGCTGTGCCCTTATAAATGGGCAGCACTGGGCCAATCAGCTGTTTCAGCTGAGCGGAGTACTCCTGCAGAACAATTCCAGCAAAGCTGTTCTTGTTACTCCGGTGATCCCACAGCATATTGACCAACCATTTACGCCCGTTATCATCATGAAACAGGGAGGGATCAAAGCCGCTGCTGTTCAGATAGACAGGTTCAGACCAAGGGCCCTCTATATTAGATGCGGTTACGACAAAATTAGGGGTATCCTTAAATGCTCCCTGTCTACTCTTGACATCGGTGTAGATCAGATAAAAAATCCCTGCGTCATAGCTAAGGCAAGGTGCCCAGACTCCACCTGAATCCGGATTGCCTTCCATGTTCAATTGTGATTTACGAGTCAGCACATGAGTAAGAAGTCTCCAGTTCACAAGATCGCGCGAATGATGAATGCGCACTCCGGGAAACCACTCAAAGGTAGAAGTAGCAATGTAATAATCTTCTCCGGCTCTGCAAATAGACGGGTCCGGATGAAAACCGCGAAGAATAGGATTCCGAATCACATTTCTGCTCATTATTTCCACCCCAATACTTTCTGCCCTGCTTCAAGCGCGGCAATTATTCGATCGGTGTCATAGACACAGCCTTGCCAGGTTCCGCCACTGACTGCTTGCAGTGCTGCCCACAGTCTAGTATCATCGGGCAATCCCGGATCAACGGCCAGGAATGGATGCGGGGTCCGGTAAGCCAGAATTCTCGCCCCTTCTTCCTGCGACTGCGGTTGTTCACCTTCACCCACCAGATTCACGCTGCCTTCAAGCTTAATCGTGTCAATGACAACTTCCACCCAATCACCATCTCTCAGTAGGCCAAGGGGCCCTCCAACCAGCGCTTCTGGACCCATATGTCCTATGCAGGCACCCGTAGATACACCGGAGAAGCGAGCATCCGTGATCAGCGTTACCTGCTTGCCAAAGGGCAAATGCTTTAGGGCTGAAGTCAATTGATAAGTCTCTTCCATGCCCGTTCCACTAGGTCCGCGACCAATGATAGCCAGAATATCTCCTGCATGGATTAATCCATCCTTGATGCTGCGGATCGCATCCTTCTCAGCCGTAAATACTTTAACTCGGCCCACATGCCGATAAATGCCGTCACTAGTCAAGACCGATGGATCAATGGCTGCTGATTTAATGACCGAACCTTCTGGAGCAAGATTACCCGTTGGAAAAGTCATCGTTGACGCCATTCCCTGACGCTTGGCCTCCTGAGGACTCATAATGACGGTATCTGGATCAACACCATCTGCCTCTCTCAATCTATTGCGCATATCGATTCGTCTCTGGGAAGTCTCCCACCAGTCGAGGTTTTCGCCTAATGTCCTGCCTGTAACCGTCAAGACGGAATCATCAATAAGTCCCAGCCGCCGTAGATGCAGCATCACTTCCGGAACTCCACCCGCTAGAAAGACACGAACCGTCGTATGCGGGATAGGTCCATTGGGAAGCACACTAACCAGACGAGGGACTTTACGATTCACTTCATTCCACTCTTCAACTGTTGGAATATGCAAGCTTGCGGCATGGGCAACAGCAGGTAGATGAAGCAGCAGATTCGTAGAACCTCCAAACGCTGCATGAACTACCATCGCATTAGCTATCGCTTTATCCGTAAGAATATCCCGCATCACTATCCCACTATGATCCATATGTAGGAGTGCACGAGCAGATTGACGCCCCATATTCTTCCACACAGGTTGTCCTGAAGGGGCTAGAGCAGAATTGGGAACCGACATCCCTAACGCCTCTGCAATCACTTGAGCCGTGGCCGCAGTTCCTAAGAATTGACATCCCCCACCAGGAGTTGCACAAGCACGACATCCTAAATCAGCGGCCTCTTCCAGGGAAAGATCGCCATTGCTATATCTGGCTCCTATACTTTGGATCTTACCGGCATCCTCTCCATGGATCGGCGGAAGCGACACTCCACCAGGCACAATAATCCCCGGAAGATCATGCATGCCGGCCAGGGCAAGCATCATTGCCGGCAGCCCTTTATCACAGGTGGCCACACCTAACACTCCCTTACGGGTTGGCAGCGAACGTATCAACCGGCGCATTACGATTGCCGCATCATTTCTGTAAGGGAGGGAATCGAACATGCCGGTCGTTCCCTGAGAACGGCCATCGCAAGGATCACTTACATAACCCGCAAACGGAATCCCTTGCTTCTCGGTAATTTCCTTAGCGATTTCTTCCATCATCAATCCAATTTCCCAGTGTCCGGTATGATAACCAAGTGCAATTGGAGTACCATCTTCACGCCGAATCCCACCCATCGTGCCTAGGATGAGATATTGACGTTGATTTAATAAGTTCGGGTTCCAACCCATTCCTGTGTTTTGAGACATGCCAAATAATTCGCCACTCGGTGCATTGCGCAGCATTTCACCTGTTATAGGGAGCACACCTGAGGGACCCTCAGCAGCAGTATGAATGGGGAAAGAGTCGTCCAAATCCTCCCGCATAATCTCATGCAAAGTAATTTCCACTTTAAACCCTTCTCTCTTAGTTAAGATAAAGACAATTTTTCTGCAAGCTTAATAACTTCCTGAATCGCACTCTCCTGTTTATCGATATAGGCATGCTGCAGCATAGAGGTACTCACCGCTGCAACAACATTTCCGGAGGTATCAAGGATCGGTGCGGCAACACAGCAGATCCCTTTAATGATCTCTTCCTGATCCACTGCATAGCCATGGATACGAATAGCAGCCAAATTTGCCATGAATTCATTCCAATCTGTAATCGTATGTGTAGTCAATTGGGATAAAATTCGATTAGGGTAACGTCTTTCGAGCTCTTCCAACGGAAGCCATGACAGCATCATCTTGCCCATTGCTGTCGCATGTGCCGGGAAACGCATACCTGGACTGGACTCCAATTTCACAAGTGAAGGCCCTTCTTGTTTGGCTAAATACATAACATCGCTTCGGTCAAGAATGGATAGTTGGAAGGTCTCGCTAATGATCTTCACACTGTCAGCGGAAGTCTTGAGAAAATGCTCCACCAGATTAAAGTTCTGTTTATGAGACTCATTAAAAACCGTATTATAATAAGCAACCCCCACGCCAAGCGAGTAGGCTTCCTTCTTATCCTTGCTAACCCATTGCAAGGTTTCCATCGTCCGCAGGAGAGAAAACATCGAACTTTTATTAATGCCAGTTTCATCGCATAGCTCTGTCATTTTCTGTTCCCCTGGCTGCTTGGAAATCGCCTTAAGAATCAAATCGGCCCTTTCTAGAGCAGGAACCCAATATTTTCGGTCCAAACCTTCACACCCCTTTCTAAAATGCATTGATAAAGCGCTTCCAGTTCATTATAATAATCTTATGTTTATAATATCAAACCAGGAGGCAAAAACAAAATGAATTTTAAGCAGGCAAATGTAGGCGTTATCCCCCCTGTACCCACAATTCTGGATGAGCACAGGAAATTCGACCGCAATGCAATGAAGATTCTGATAGACAGCTTGATTAATAAGGGCGTTCACGGCCTCTTCTTCTTGGGGACAGGCGGGGAATTCAGCCAGTTTAGCACGGAGGAACGGGAGGATATTGCAGAGTTTTGTATTGATTATACTAACGGGCGCCTTCCTGTCTGGATTGGAACCGGCAGCAATAACACCACGGAGACTATCCGTCTTACCAAGCATGCTGCCCAGAGTGGCACCACCGGTGTAATCGTTATCAATCCATTCTACAGTAAGCTAAGTGAAGAAACCTTGTTCGCCCACTATGCCGCCATTTTGGAAGCGACGGAGATTCCGGTGATGCTGTATAATTTCCCTGCTCTAACCGGTCAGGATTTGAGTCCAGCCTTTGTTAGCCGTCTTGCCGCACGTTATTCCCACTTAGTCGGAATCAAGGAAACGGTAGATCAACTGAGTCATATTCGTCAGATGATTTTAGAAGTAAAAGAAATAAATCCTGCTTTCTCCGTTTTCAGTGGCTTTGATGAATACTTATTGCCTACACTTGCAGCCGGGGGAGCCGGGGCTATTTCAGCTAGTGCCAACTTCGCCCCACAACTACTTCTCGGAGTATACAGCAGCTTTCAAAATAACAATTTGGCAGAGCTGCTTGAGCATCAACGGAAAGTCATTGAAATCCCGGCAATATACAGTCTGGATGAGCCTTTTATCCTTACCGTAAAAGAAGCTATACGTATGACTGGTGTTCCTATTCCAACCTTTTGCCTCCCTCCTTCCAACATTTGGGATGCTCAGAAGGAACAGAAACTAAAAGAAATATTAACTAGAGCTGGGGTTCCGTTAGCTGAATGAGCAATTGGTTTCTTAAAAATAGGTGCAGAACGCCAGTTAAAAATTTGGCATTCTGCACCTATTTACAAAGAAAATAAAACCCTTGACTTCAATGTGTAGATGTGCTGGTACTTGACAGGCATATGTTTTATTGAAAACATCCACTTATTGAAAAGGTGAGAAGTCAGGTGAGAATATGGGACGCAATACAGAAATCAAAGACAAAATAAAAGAAGATAATTACAAAGTATTTGCTTTGTTAAGCCATTATTTGAATCATGCGCCTGACTTTATTAGCAAAGAAGAGATGGATGATATTGTTAAATATAATGTGACTTACGAATATGCTTTTGGGGTATTACTTGCAGCTGCGGTCGGACTAGATATTGTTGATGAGGTTGATGATAAAGACTTGTACAACACCTATTTTAACCGTATGATTCATAAACTTGATGCCAATGAATATTATAACAATCCATACTTCCAGAATATTAAGATACCCACTATACAATTTGGCCATTGCGAACTAAAATCCGAAAAATACAAACCTTTCGAGGGCTTTGTCTGTAATGACATCATCACCACACAAGAAGGTAGACAAATCCCACAACTCGGTTTTTTTGACACTGAATTCATGTTCCCTGCCATTTTAGAAAATAATCGAATCTGGATGACCGTCACACCGAATGAAATAGAAACAATGAAAGAAGCAGTGGATACAGCATTTGAGAATGTACTTACTTTTGGACTGGGGCTTGGCTATTATGCTTATATGATTTCAGAAAAAGAGGCTGTAGCAAGCATTACGATTGTTGAAACCAATGAAGATGTGATCCATTTATTTAATACATATGTATTACCACAATTCAAAAATACTCAAAAGATTAAGATTATCAAAGCCGATGCTTTTGAATATGCCCAAAAATATATGTCCAAGGGTAACTATGATTTTGTATTTACGGATTTATGGCATGATGTTTCTGATGGAATCGATATGTATTTAACAATGAAAAAGCATGAACTACAAAGTTCCCACACTGTATTTTCTTATTGGATCGAAAAGTCTATTTTGTGCTATTTGTAAAAAATAACCCTAAACCATCTTATGATCTTGTGATCGCGAATGGTTTGGGGTTATTTGGCAAGTTCCTATTCTTTATAAGGAGCTATCGTTTGGATGGTTCCGTCAGCATTATACTTCAGTTCCGTATATTTCACGCAACGTTTGTGATTAACGCCTTCAGACAGGGAGCTGTCGTGATAAAAAAGGTACCATTTATCTTCAAACTGGACAATAGAATGATGAGTGGTCCAGCCGATGACAGGAGTGAGGATTGTCCCTTGGAATGTAAAAGGGCCCAACGGATTCTTACTGATGCCATATACCAACTTGTGTGTAGTTCCTGTCGAGTAAGACAGGTAGTAATAATCATTGTATTTATGGACCCATGGGCCTTCAAAATATCTGCGGTCCTCATCACCGGCCAGAAGTGGATTGCCTTCTTCGTCCAGAATCGAAATTTCTTGCGGTTTATCCTGAAAGGACAGCATATCCTCGCTTAACAAGGCCACCTGTGGTCCCAACGCCGGCTGGTCTGCCGGGGGGCCTTCTGTTTGTGAAGACTCGAAACTACCTGTCTGCCACTTTTCCAATTGCCCTCCCCAGAGGCCGCCGAAATAAATATAAGCTTGCTCATCTTCATCAACGAACACGGCGGGATCTATGCTAAAACTGTCCTTAATATAATTGGCCTCCGGCTTAAACGGTCCTGCAGGGGAAGACGCCGTTGCTACCCCCAGCCGGAAGATGCCGTCTTGATCGCGTGCCGGAAAGAACAGATAGTACAGATTGTTCTTGAATGCAGCGTCCGGTGCCCAGAGCTGGCTTGAAGCCCATGGAATATCGCGCAGATGAAGAGCTTCTCCATGATCTACTACAGGAGAATCGAAGTTCTCTAGGGACAATACACGGTAATCTTCCATCGCATATTGGTCCCCGTTATCGTTATCTGGTCCATCATGATCGAGGTCGTGGGAAGGATAGACATAGATTTTACCTTCAAACACATGAGCGGACGGATCGGCGGTATAAATGTGGGTGACCAGGGGTTGATTAGGTTTCATCATCTTACACTCCTTTAGTATCGTATTCACACCCTAATTTCACTTTGCAATCGTTTACATAGGACGATTTAATTTTACACTATCCTGCCGGACTATCCTATAGTAAAAATATAGAACTTCCCCCCCATTAGTATAGATAATAGGTTAGTGTTCATACTCACGTAAAAGATAAATTCTTACCTAAAAAAAAGCCTAGTGAAATAAAAAGAATGGACCATGTCGAAGAGCCAACCAAGGATACAAGAAGATATTTTCTGAACGGCATTCCACTAATTCCTGAGATGTAGCTAGTTACATGTCTCACCCCAGGAATGAAATAGCCAAACAGAACCGTCCAATTCCCAAAACGCTCAAACCACCCCTTGACTCTCCCAAATCGCTTAGGTGTTAGGCCGATCCATTTTCCGTATTTATCAACGACCGGTTGTCCCAGTCTGCTGCCAATGAAATAGCTGATCATCATCCCAGTTAGCGCACCAGCAAAACCAACCAGCACTGAAAGCGAATAATTTAAAACCATGCTGGAAGATAAATAGCCTACAAATAACATTATAATTTCGTCTGGTACGGGGAGTCCAAGAATGCCAAGGGCTAAAAGAGCAAAGATAGCCATATACCCGTATTGTGATATCAACTCTATGGCCCAATTCATTCCTTTTCACTTCCTGCTGTCGTATTTTTTAAAAGAAGGAAAGGGAAGTCGGCTGACCATGAGAAAGGACAACAACCCCATTAATACCAATATAAGACCCGGTTTCAGATGTTCTTCCAGTAAAGTCGATGCAGACAGGATTACTCCCGCTGCAGTAATCGGCATACCTACAAACCCTTTGATCGGAACCGTCAAGTTAAATCTGGCTAGTCGGAGCGCACCACATATCAAAAAGAGGACTGCCACGACAACTCCCAACCACTGGACATTATCCAATCTATATAACAAAATCAAAAAGACAGGAGCCACTCCAAACGAAATGATATCTGCTAGCGAATCCAACTGTTTACCGAAATCACTGGTACAATTTAATAGTCTGGCCAATAATCCGTCCAATACATCGCATATGGCAGCCAGTATGATCAGGATTACTGCCACTTTATATTGCTCCCGGATAGTGAAAAGTAACGATAATGATCCGGCTGCCAGATTTGCGAGGGTACAGGTTGACGGCAACCAATTCCAGTTCATGTATTTCAACTCCTATTTCAATTTAGCGTCATAGAATCCATCTGGCTTTAAGAACATCTACTGAAGAACTACGGTATCTCCCGGTTTCAGTCCGGATAGCACTTCAACTTTATCGTTTGTTTCAATTCCGGTTTTAATTTCTTTCCGTTGCGTTTGTCCGTTGCCTTTGTCCAGCATAACGTAAGTGAGGTCTCCTTCATGAATGACCGCAATATTGGAAACAGCCGTAGCGTTGTCCTTACGCAAGGTCTCAATCTCACCATTCAAACTAAGACCCCCAATTAAGAGCTCATTGGCTTGGAGCGAGATGATCACTTCGAACTGTGGGACTTGGGTGGTTGTAGCGTCCTTGCCTGATGCAGTTGTTGCGAATTTGGATACCTTTTCTACTTTTCCGGTCAGCTTAGCAGCCTTGGAAGCTGTCATTTTGACCTTCACCTTCATTCCAGGCTTGATGTTGAACACATCCTGCTCACCCACCAGGGCAACAAACTCCACCTTGTTCAAATCCACGATTTTGCCGATATACTGGTTGTCTGTCACCATTTGTATACGCTCACTAGAGCTGTCGAATAAGAAAATCCCGGAAGATGGAGCACGATAACTCGCTGATTGGACTTTGGTCTTCTTGTCCGCAATCTCGCGCACCTGAATATCCGTACTTACCTTGTTCAGATCTTCGCTAATCTTGCTCGTCTGCTGTGAAGCCAATGTCTTCAGTCGCTCAGCTTCAGTTGCACCCACAGCAGTCGTTTCATCATTCTGTTTACTGACAAATGCGTTCAGTTCAGCTTCCAGCTTTCCCTTGCGGATGGTTGCTTCCTGAGTTGCAATTTCATTCTTAAGCGCTGCTGTGTCCAGGGTAAACATGATCTCCCCTTTCTTAACTTGTCCGCCATTCTGCACCGTCCACTCTGTTACCTTGGAAGCAAATGGGGCGTATATAAGGGTTTCATGCTCATATTTCGATTTGCCTTTAACCTGTACAGATTTGGTAATCGTTTCTGTGGTTACTGGGAAGGTAACTGCTGGCACCTCTTCTATCGGTTGAGCTTGCTCTTTGGGCTTAATCATTTTGTCATAGATAAAATAACCTGCAGTCAACACTATCGTTGCTATCACAATCCACTTTAGGGTCCTCTTCATCACTTCGGCTTCCTTTCAACTAAAAAATGGCTAATCCCGTTTAATCGCAGTGAGCGCATTGGTTCTTGAAGCGCTGATTGCCGGATAAATTCCTGATAACACTCCAGTCAATATTGCAAAAATAATACCCACCGGAATCGTTGACAACGGTATGAGAATAACCAGACTCCCTCCCGTTTCTGCCCCTCCGATTGACCCGCCGACAAGCTTGTTAATGCCTGAAACAATCAAATATGAAAATCCGATGCCTACCATACCTCCCAACAACCCCAACAAAGCAGACTCTGTAATAAACATATTGCGTATTTGCCCCATGTTAGCGCCAAGCACTTTCATAATTCCAATCTGTCGACGACGTTGATGCGTAGACATCGTCATGGCGACGATGATGGAAATCGAAGCGATAATCAGAATAAACACCCCAATGCCTAACGCCACCCGTTTAAGCATAGCAAAGGTTTTCTCCAGTTCCTTCTTCTGGAATAGATTAGTGCTTGCATTTAGCGTCAGCCGCTTAACAAGCCCTTCCACTTTGGTTAAATTTTCCGTCTTGTCCACCTTTACCGTTACTGTGTTGAAGATGCCTTCCTCTCCAACTGTCCCCACATTCAAATGTAATTCCTCATTCAGCCTTACTGCCGTTTCCAGTGATACGTATACCTTTTTGTCACTCTGGATCATCTCGTCGCTCGTTCCTTTAGGCTTATTCAGAACACCGACTACACGAAAGGTCGAACTACGATAGGTCCGAGATGTCTCGGAATTGAAATCCTCAGCCTGCAATTCTATCTGCTGCTGATACATCGCTGCTGACAAGCCGTTCAAGCTGTTAAACTGCTCCATTAATTTGGTGTTGTAAGGATCACTGTTTAACTGCTCGAAGAGCGTCTTCTGCGTCTCCAGATCCATCAATCCCAAAGTGGCACCATAGCTAAGAATAATGGTTCCTGGCTGATCAGAAGGGCCGCCTTGTTTAAAGGTATTTCCATATTGGGTTAGAAGATCAAGGTCCGTTCCAACAATTTGAATATCAGTGACTTTATTGTCTATGGTGAGCATTTGAGCATCACCCAGTTCCTGAAAAGGTGCAGCAGCAGTAACATGTTTAAGTCCCTTGATAATATCCAATTTTTGGCGGGTCAGCTTCCCGGTATTGATGTTATCCCCTGTCTTACTCGCCTTTGCTCCGCCCCCGCGCACAGAAACACCACTATTAGGCGTTACTGTAATTTCGTCCATCTTCAGCCTGCTGTTCATTTCTCTCTCAGAGTAACTCTGGGCGGAATCCCCAATGCTTAAAGCTACGATAATTGCCGCACAACCGATAGAGATACCTACCATGCATAGACCGGTTACTACCTTTCTGCGTTTAATCTGGCCCCAGGCCAACTTTGAGATATCGCTAATTCTCACTGCGAGGGTCCTCCTTTTCTGTAACCATATATCCATCACGAAGGGTAAAGATCCGCTGCATATGCTGTGCCACTTCATGCTCATGTGTGACAACAATAAACGTAGTTTTCATGTTTTTGTTCAGGTCGACCAATATATTAATAATTTCATCTTCTGTCTTGGTATCCAGGTTGCCGGTGGGTTCATCCGCAAAAATAATGGACGGCTCAGTAATCAGCGAACGTGCAATACTTACACGCTGCTGCTGTCCTCCCGACAATTGGGATGGAAACTGCTCTGCTTTGTCCGGTATGCCTACCGCCTCCAGCAAGGCAAGCGATTGTTTCTTGCGCGCAGATGCGGATACCGATTGGAACACCAGCGGCAATTCCACATTTTCACGAACCGTAAGACTGGCGATCAGTTCATATGCCTGAAAGATAAACCCGATATTCTTCCGCCGAAATACCGCCAGCTTGTTCTCACTCATCTTCACAATATCCTGATCGGCAATATATATATGACCTTCCGTTGGTTTCATCAGACCCGCCATCAAATTCAGCATCGTAGACTTGCCGGAACCTGAACTGCCCAGCAGAGCAACCATTTCGCCCTGCTTCACCTGGAAATTGATGTCATGCAGCACGGGTGTCCATTCACCGCCGCTCTTAAACGTATGGGATATCTTCTCCACTCGCAACATAAGCTGCTCCTTCTGTACTTTAATTCAATACAATTCTACTGTTCGTTAGTTGGTGCTCTATCCATCGTCAAGATATAGGCCTGGCTGGCCAGCTCCATCCGTTCACCTTGGAATTCATCATACAATGTGATTGCGTAAGTGCCCCCAGTCAACTTTTTGTACATATTGTTGCTGAACGATACAGAATACGTGTTGTTGTACCCTTCCGTCAGTTCCGTACCTATAGTGAGGTTCTTCTCCTGCGACTGTCCGAATGGATCGGTCATTTTAATCACAAGCTTGTGATTGAAAGCACCGACTTCATAGCTGATGTCACGCAGTAGATTGTAGTTCATCGCAATGCTGATCGTATCGCTGCCACGCGTATTCCGCCCATCCGAATTCAGAATGGACAAGGTATACGGATACACAGTAACTTTAGATAACGTTTTGACCGGCGTCGCTGCCACCATATTCAGTTCCAGAGCAGAAATATTGATGAAGCCTGTTGATTCCTGACCTGCCTCCGTGAGTTTATTACCGGCGATTCCTGGTCCAAGGTACAGCGTAAGATTCGAAGCTCCCACGGATTTGGGCAGCTTCGCCCAGAAAGTAATCAACTGCTTGCGGCCAGGAGTGGCTGGCGTATCTGGCTGGATGGAAGTGGCTTCGTACAGTTGCCCATCGTTGGTTTTATAGTAGGCCTGAAGCCGCGCCATCTTGCTTTGTCTCTTCTCTTCACTGTTCAGGAACAGTTCGCTGTAGACAATATTCGCGTTATCTCCTTCATAGACTGTCGTCTTGTTCTCCTGCACTGTGGCATTCTTACCTTTTCCAACAACCGTATAGCTTCCGCCGCGTTCAATCTTGTATACGGCATCTGTTACACTGCTTGTACTTAATGAGAGGAACGGGATCTTTTCTTCTTTGACAACGGAATATAGATTAACCTGCAACTTGCTGAAATCTGTCGTATAAGGAACTTTGCTGAGCATATACATTTCCGCACTTTTCCCTGGAGCAATACTGGAGATTTCTTTGTCCATGAACAGCTCCGTAGAAGTCATCAAATCATCGTTGTCCACCTTTAGGGCACCCTTAAGGTCGGGAAGTGCAAGATTAACCGATTGCCTATTAGTGATATTCAACTTGGCGATAAGGATGTCATCATCTTTCCAAGGAAAACGTTGCAGAGACAACAGACTGTAGCCAAAAGTGCCATAAGAGTTAGTCGTCTGGTAATCCTGACCTTTTTGCGTCTCTGCACGGAGCGTATAAGGAATGGCGAAATAAGCGACAGGAATGGACAGCTTCGCCGCTGCTGCAGTGGCTGCTTCGTTACTGCTGTCCGACTGGACCGCTTCAATCATTTGCAATTTGAGTGTGTTCTGTTCCACCTCAAGCGGAATCTGAGCGGTAAGTTGCACCACTTTTTCCTGCAAAGGTTTCAGGCTTACTCCACTTACTTCCTTGGTGCTAATCGGAAATGCTGTTCCCCCGGCGGCTCTGACCGAAAGTTCATAAGCAGGCAGAACCACTGCTTGTTTCCCAGCATTTTTGATTCGGAACCGGAAGGTCCATATCCCTGAGTTGTCCTCCGAATAGACACTTGCAGCAGTCAACTGCAATTCGATTGTATTGCCATTGATTCCGATCTTTTTCATAACACCTTTGTCTACATTCAAATTAGGGATCACAGCCGCAGGAAGCATGTATGAGGATTTAGGTAGTTCCAGCTTAAGCGTCTCATCCTTCTGAACATATTGCACTTTCATCTTATCGGTCTTAAGGTAGGGCGGAATCTCAGTCAGGTAATAGATCGTTTTCTTTTCTTGAGGCTGAATTTTATATCCAACCTGCGAACTGTTGAGTGCCAGCTCGAACGCGGTTCCTCCTGCTGACATTAGATATGCGGTGTAGCCCGGGTCCCCGAGTACCTTGGTTCCCTCATTACTGAAGTTGATGCCAACCTTTGCGAATACTTTGCCCCCATACTTGTAGATCTGCAAGGATTCAGAAGCAGCAGCTACAGGAATGTTATTAATGGATAACTTCTGTCTGTGGGCACTGGCTGCGGTTGGAGAGTAATTAGCCGGAAGGCTGAGGGTCCCGGCATGTTTCAGATAGCCCTTGCTTTGGGGGTCCCATACAAACATTGTAATTTTAAGACCTTTTAGTGAATTGATTTTTCCGACGTTGACATAATAGGTCACACGTTCGCTTTGTTTGGAACCCACTTTGTTCTTAATCGCATCAGCGGTAATAGGATTGCCTGGAATAACGGATCCTCCAAATGTAACTACTCTGGAAAAATAATGATTCAGATTAGCGTTGCTGTCGCCTGTGTTAGAATAGCTCAACGTGTAGGTCAGAATATTCCCACCAGCCTGAGACCAGATATTAATATCCTCTACTGTAGCCTTGACACCACCTTCCAGCGGGATGGACCCCAGATTCTTTGGTGTGACGCTTGTTTCGGCAGACACCTTAGAACTTACGCTGCCTGCTGCTGCCGAAGCTGCAGAGACTGTATGGCCGGATGGTTGGCTGATGACCAAAGTAATTAACAGCAAAGCAATATATATACTCCTATGCTTTCTCTTTCTCATGATTTCCTCCCTAAGTTTCTTCCTGTAATTTAGACTGAAATTCTTCTACATCAGACTAACAAGCCTATGTGTTTTTTATGTGTCGATAAAATACACGCAAGAACAGGCGAGGACCATCGATTATAATCGATGGTCCTCGCCTGTTCTACTCTGTTATCTAAGAGACGCTCACACCTTATTTCCATGCTTAAACTACTTCATAACCTCCAATGCCTAGGCTATGTCTCAATCATGACTATGAAACGAACGCCATCCTCTATGTTCTCTGCACGATAGTGAAAGCCATGCTTATCTAAAATGCTTTGAATAATAGACAAGCCTAGGCCCGTGCCTCCAGTCTGCCTATTCCGTGAAAGCTCAGACCGGTAGAACCGCTCCCAGATCGTCCCCAACTGCTCCTCAGGGATCTGTTCGCCCTTATTCTCAATCGAAAAGATATTTGTCCTCTCTAAACCTGTAATATAAAGAGTTATTGGACTACCCTCATCAGCATGCCGAATAGCGTTAGTAACGAAATTAAAGACAACCTGTTCCATCCATCCAAAATCAGCATTTATCGGAAGTTCATTGACAGGTATAATTACAGCCTCCAACCTCTTTTGCTTCAGCAAGTGAACCATCTTATCCAAGATATTCTCTATTAACTCACTCAGCAAAAAAGTTGTCTTTCGGAGCTTTATAGTCCCAGATTCCAGCTTGGCCAAATCCAGCATATCCTTAACAAGAGTTTCCATTTTCCCGGACTCCTCTATAATTACCTTGACATAATGATCCTGTTTTCCGGCACTAACTCTGTCCTGCAAACCCTCAGCAAATCCCTTAATAATACTGAGTGGTGTTTTCAATTCATGGGAAGCGTTAGCAAAAAAGTCTTGTTGGACGATCTCCATTCTCTGCTTATGCTCCATATCTTCAACCAACTGCTTGTTGGCTTCCTTTAACTCACGCAAAGCAACATCCAGATTCTGTGACATTGTAAACAGACTGTTGGACAGGCTGCCCAATTCATCATTTTGTATAATGGGCAGTTGAGCCGAGAAATCGAGATGAACCATTCGTTCTGCCGTCTTGTTCAGACTAATCAGTGGCCGGGTGACTATCTTAGAAAAAAACAGCGAGAGAATGAGAATAAGTGCAAATCCTCCGATCCCTAGATACAGGTAGAACCAGCGCAAAGCTTCATTCGTATCACTAACCTCCTGCAAGGAGGTGACCGTGAACAATAAATCGATATTTCCTGCGCTTTGTTGTGCTGGTTGAATAATTACAGTATTCCGTATACCACTCCATGAATCTGTCCACTCTTCTTCCAGCCTCTCAAGCCGTTTCAACTTCTCTGCCCGTGCCGGGGATAGAGGAAACCATTCTTCCAGCGCTTCGAACAACAAGCCCTGCCGTTGAGTGGATTTGATATCGGGAAGTATAATTTCAGTGACCGCTCCCGAAATCGTAGTCAAATCTCCCTCTGTCAAATCTCCAACTTGCATAGATCCACGTTTATAAATACTTACGGGATAAATCTGATTAGAGTAAGATAAATCACCCATATCGCCTTCGCCTTGAATGGTCAATGGGTCACCTGGTTGAATACCGAGCGCTCTCAATTCATCTCCATACTGACTCATGAACAGGGAAAGTGGCAGAACGACGAGCTCACCATCATCCTTTTTCAATTTGATTTGAAAGGGATCATCCAGTTTCACCTTGCCATCCAGGGTTACAATTGCTAATTGAGTTTTATTACGCAGCATAAAGCGGGCTGCCTCCCGAGAAACCGTGCTGCCGATTGACCGCTCTCCTGCATAGCTTAAGGCAAAGTTCTTCAACTGCTTCTCTACCCGATTTGTTTTTTGATTTTGATAAAAATTGTCAAAAAATAATAGCTGACTCAGAATAATCATTCCGTAAAAACAAAGAAAGCACACAACGGTCATAACAAAAAGTTTGAATGTAACTCCCCGTCTCCTCATGCCTCCTCCTCAAACTTATAACCTGTACCAATCACTGTACGTATATGACGAGATTCGTTACCCAATTTGCTTCTTAGTTTTTTGATATGTGTATCTACCACACGAGAGTCACCATCAAACTCAATCCCCCATACCCTTCTGAGTATCGTATCCCGTGAAATGACAATTCCCTTATTATATATCAGTAGCCGCAACACCTCATATTCCTTAGGTGTAAGCTCCACCTCGATCTGATTTACATCCAGACGATGAGCCATCGTATTAAGAACAGCCGTACCAAACGACAGTATCTGTCCTTCCGGCAAATGACCGCCTTCTATCCGCTTCATCAGGGCATTTGCCCGGGCAACCAATACCTTGGGGCTAAATGGCTTAGTTACATAATCATCTGCACCCAACTCAAACCCCAGGATTTTGTCGTCATCACCGGATTTAGCTGTGAGTAAAATAATAGGAACACCTGAACAGCTTCGTACTTGTCGACACACCTCAAACCCATTCAGCTTGGGCATCATGATATCCAGGATGACAAGATCTGGATTCAATGAATCAAACCAGATTAATGCATCCTTTCCATTATCAGCTTCATGTACCTCCCAATCGTTCTGAATGAAATAATCGGCAATAATTTCACGAATACGAATCTCATCCTCAACGAGAAGAACCCTCTTTTTCATCTCGTCCTCCCTTCTATCACGATACATAATATCATTTTAATGAATTGATATGTTCTTCATGTGTCTCTTTCATTGATCTTTTTTCCTGAACAGAAAAAAGCCTGTCCACTAGGAACAAGCTCTAGATAACTGAATTTATCTCTTCCTTTGCCAAGGGATAGAATCTGGCCCGGCTAGATCAGTCCGATTAAATCTCGGCAAGCGTCATTTTTCAGAAAGACCGGAATAACATCGAGAGGCGCGGCAGCGGTGATTCTCTGGCCGCCCTCGTACACAAGCCCGCTGTGCAGTTCCGTCCACTTCGCTTCCGCAGGCAGGTACACCTCACGCTCACAGACATCCTCTTCCATCACAGGAGCTACCAGAATATCTGCTCCGAACATGTACTGATCTTGTAATTCCCAACAGTATTCCTCTTGTGGAAACTCGTAGAACATCGGACGGATCAGCGGAGATCCATTCTCATGTGCTTCCTCCATCAGCCTGCGGGTATAGGGGCGCATAACCTCACGCAGATTCATATATTTCACAAGGATGGGGTAGACTTCCTCCCCGAAACTCCAAACCTCATTATCTCCTCCAGAAAATAGAGCTTCGCTCCCGTCCTTGCGATATATATTCTGCATGGACTTTCGGTCACCATGCAGACGCATCACCGGACAGAAGGCGCCGAACTGGAACCAGCGCACCAGCAGCTTGCGGAAGCTTTCGCTCTCCGGATCGCCACCGCTGAATCCTCCGATGTCCGTTGTCCACCAAGGAATACCTGCGATGCCCATGTTCAGCCCTGCACATACTTGGCGGCGGAGGGCTGTCCAAGAGGAATGGATGTCGCCCGACCAGACCAATGCACCGTAGCGTTGACTGCCTGCCCACGCGCAGCGTACAAGATTAACAATATTCTGCTGTCCTTCAGCCACCATGCCGTCATAGAACGTGCGGGAGAATAATTGAGGGTAAACGTTGCCGATTTGCACATTGGGTCCCATCTTATAACGATAGTTGTCAAAGTCATACACACCATATTCTGGCTCCGCTTCATCCAGCCAAAATAATTGAATTCCACTATCATAGTAGTTCTTCTTGCACTTATCCCAGACATACTTGCGTGCCTCCGGATTTGTCGCATCATAGAAAACACTCTCGCCCCCGAAGCGCATACAGATATTCACACCCATTTCGGGCTTTACAAGCAGATTTTTCTGACGCATTTCCGCAAAATTTTCGCTTTCCAGATCGATTTGGGGCCACACGGACACCATGAGCTCGATCCCCATACTTTTGAGCTCATCTGCCATCGCTTTGGGATCAGGAAAAAATTCTTCTTCAAAGCGGAAATCGCCCATCTTAGGCCAGTGAAAAAAATCGCATACGATAACGTCGATCGGCAACCCTCGACGCTTGTATTCGCGCGCCACCTCTAAGAGCTGCTCTTGGTTCCAGTAACGCAGCTTGCATTGCCAGAAGCCGAGCCCATATTCAGGCATCATCGGCACATGGCCGGTAGCATTCGCATAATTGGCCTGAATGCTTGCAGGGGTGTCGCCCGCTGTAATCCAGTAATCCAGCTGTTTGGTGCTTTCGGCGACCCATTCGGTGACATTTCGTCCAAAGCTGGCCCGGCCTACAGCTGGATTATGCCATAACAGCCCGTAACCCAGGCTCGACAGCACAAAGGGTACACTTGCTTGCGAGTTGCGATGCGCTAGTTCAAGGTTACAGTACTTTAAGTTCAGAATGTCCTGCTGGTACTGACCCATACCATACAGTTTTTCTGTATCGTCGGACTCAAAGCTGGCAGTTAAGCGGAAGTCGCCACCGATAATAGGCTTAAACTTGCGTGCAGAGAGATTGAGGCAACCGTGACCGTCCAGTTCTTGCAGAAGTAGACGCCCTTCTTGATTGTAATAACTGACCAGGCAATTTTTCGTCCAGTCGTTTTGCTTCAATACCGCTTTAATATTTCCATTACGAATAAAAGCTTCACTGCCGTCAATACCTATCTCAACCTCGCAAACCTCCTGCGCAAGCAGCGCAAAATCGGTGTCGATAATCTCGCCCATCATCGCGCTGCGCACCCGAAAGCTGTCTTTCCCCCAGGGCTCAATACACAGTGTCTCCCCATTCCCCTGCCATATCAGCTGGTTTCCTACTCTCTGATACATATCCATGATTCCACCTATCCCTTTCTATATATTACCAATCATTGTACGAACCTAAATCCTTATAAATCGGTATCTCGCCGAACAGTACAATCTATATTTTCCACTTTGTTCCGGATGGCATTTCGGTAACTTTTAGGCGTGTAGCCATAAAACTTCTTGAAGATTTCCGTAAACCGATTAATATTGCAAAATCCGGTCATCTCAGCAATTTCCATAATCTTTTTATCCGTTGTCTCCATCAGCGTGACGGCTTCCGAAATTCTATATTCATTTAGAAAATCCATGGGTGTGAGATCAAATTGCTTTTTCATAAACCTGCAGAAATAGGAGGGACTCATATTGACCTGCTTCGCCATTTCCGTAAGTGAAATATGCCTATTGTAATTTTGCTGAACATACCCCAGCGTTTTTTTGGCCAGTAAAGAGTTGTGCCCAGCATTAGACCGCCTTATGGTCTCATCGGTACCCTCAACAGCAACCTTTTCCAGAAGATAGAAAATCTCCAACAGCCTCGCTTTTACTAACAGTTCATAACCCTGAGGCTCCTGCTGATAGATGTCACGCACGCCCTCCAACAGTGAAAAAATCTTCAGTTCCTGGTCCATTTCGCGCGTAATCAACTTAGGGTAACATCTTTTCTGCAGAAATAACGGCAGGATATACTGCTGCTGAATCAGATCATTCTCGAGGCTGGAAACAAAATTGAAATGCACCAGCACCGCATAGAACACGATTTCCTCCCGCCCCTCCCGGCTTGCGGAATGCAGCAGATTGGGTTGGATGAGCACGATCTCGCCACTGCGCACCGAGAACTTGTCTTGCCCCACGTGAAACTGTAAGCTGCCCTTGACTACAAACAGCAGTTCAAGTTCTTCATGCCAATGTGAATATAATACCGAATTGTTCATCGATGGGACCTGTGTCATGTGTACACTCATACGGAACTGACGGCTGCCATGAACCAGCATTTCCTCCATGTCCCTCGAAACAAGCTCATCTATAATCTCCAAATGTTCAAGAGTTCTTTTCATAAGGCACCTACCTTCCTACTTGGCAAGGTTCTGTGCGCAAATGCGTATCAGCCCTTAACCGCCCCTATCATAACACCCTTTTCAAAGTACTTTTGCAGAAATGGATAGATTATTAATACGGGCACAGTCGACACAATAATCACCGCATATTTGATTTGATCCGCGAACTGCTGGGCGTAACTGCCCGCGCCTGCACCTGCGCCTGAACCGGCTCCGCCGGCAAATGCCTGATTGGACAGCAGAATATTGCGCAGAATGATCTGCAGAGGCTGCAACTCATCCGAGTTTATATACAGTAGTGCACTAAAAAAGTCGTTCCAGTGACCCACCATATAATACAGGGAAATAACTGAGATGACCGCTTTGGAAAGCGGGATGACAACGGAAATAAAATAACGAAAATGTGAGCATCCATCCAATACAGCCGCCTCATAGAGCTCCTCTGGAATAGAACTCTCAAAAAAAGTTCGTGTAATGATTAAATTAAAAACACTGAGTGCACCGTTCACAATCATGATCCATGGCGTGTTCAGCAGATGCAAATCACGGATGAGCAGGTAGGTTGGGATCATTCCACCGCCAAAGTACATCGTGAACACGAACAAAGGCATAATGATTCTGCGCGCCTTAAACTTCTTATGGGCAAGTGCATAAGCACAAGGCAGCGTAACTATTAGATTCAGCAGTGTTCCAAGTACCGTATAGATAACGGTGTTAAGATACCCTTGCCAAATACGCGTGTCTTTAAAGATCTGCTCATAGCCGTAAAAATTAATATCTTTGGGCCAAAGAATGACCTGTCCTTGATTGACCATGGTGGAGTTGCTGAATGAAGCGATAACTATAAAATATAATGGATACGCCACAACTATAAATGCAACAATGCTGACCACCACCACAACAGCCGTATACAGCCGGTCAGCCAAACTTCCTGAACTGACAATAGCGTGTGAGGTCTCTACTTTATTGCGAGTCATAGATTCCCCTCCTTTACATTAAGCTGATATTGGATTTTTTCTTAGCAAACGTATTTGCCAGAATCAGGAACAGGAAGTTAACAAGGGTATTGAATAAACCGACGGCTGAGCCAAAGCTGAATTGATTCGACTTAACTCCGACGTTGAACACATAAGTTGAGATAACCTCTGATACCGATTTGTTGAGACTGTTCTGCATGAGGAAGGTCTTCTCAAAGCCCACACTCAAAACTCCACCCATATTCATAATCAGTAGAATAATAATGGTTGGAAGGATCGCAGGGATTTCCACATGCCAGACGATCTTCCAGCGGTTCGCACCATCGATTCTGGCTGCATCATACTGCTGGGTATCCACAGAAGACAGGGCCGCGATGAAGATAATGCTGTTCCAGCCGCAAGACTGCCAAATGGCTGAAATAACGTAAACCGGAACAAACGCCCCCGGAGAGCCCAAAAGATTGATATCGGCGGGGATCAAATCCAGCGTTTTCAGAAGGTCATTGATGAGACCCGTGGTAGGCGAGAGCAAAATTTGCAGCAAAGCCACCAGAACAACGGTTGAAATGAAATAGGGCATGTAAACGGTAGTTTGCAGTAAGCGCTTACGTCTATTGCCTCGAATCGAATTGACGACAAGAGCCAGAAGAATCGGCATAGGGAAACCTAGCACAATGGAGAAAAAAGCAATCACAAAGGTATTTCTAAGGGTGGGCCAGAACATTGGGCTGTTGAAATACTGATCGAAATACTTCAAACCGACCCAGTCACCGCCCGTAAGCCCTTTGCTAAAATCAAAATCCCTGAAGGCAAGTTGAATGCCATACATCGGTCCATAGCAAAAAACTGCGATATAAATGACAGCAGGAAGAACCATGAGCCACAATTGATAATTAGCTGCCCATCCGTTCAAGAACCCCTTACCTGGAGCAGGTTGGATTTTTCTGGCCAAGTGTGCTGGTTTCATTGAAAGTTCCCCCTCATTTTACGGTCGACAAATACTCTTGGTAGGCTTTTTGACGGATTTCCAGGTTTTGGGCCAGACCGGATGTCTCGATAGATGTGACATACTCGTTCCATTCACTATCAATGTCCACATTTGTAGTCATCCACTGAGCCCACTTCTGATCGGTGATATTGTTAATGTTAGCCTGGTTCATGGCCATGGCATTGGTGTCCTCCATACTGTATTTCATGAACACCTGCGGATAAACGTTAGTTAGTGGATCGACCTTCTTCAACAGATCATCATAAACTGACTTTTCTTTCAAAACACTCTGCATGTCCGTACCCAGAATCAATTTGCTTTTTATATCGTCCGCAATATACATGGGTCCATTATCTGCGAAGGTAGTCGTCCATTTCCATGAACCGGGATCAAGTGAAGAATCCGCTGGAGGAAGGACCTGATACGTGCCATCTCCGTTATCCTTGATACCTTTATCCGTATCATTCATACCGCCAAACAGGACCTGCATGCTGACAGTTGGCTCATAGAACGCGTCAATGAATCTCATAGCTGCATCTTTATTTTTGGATTTGGCACTAAGCGAAATCGCATTATCTCCATAGTTCTGATAGTAGTTGTCGTTGCTCCAGTATAGTTCTTCCGTGGAATCTGCATGCTGCTTGAGTTGTGGCAAGGTGATGTACTGATCCTTCAACTCGTTGCCCACACGGTCACTAGTCTCCCAGCCCCATGTAAAACCGACCTTTGCGGTGGTGCCACTGCCACGGGCAAGTGACTGGTATTTAGAGTAATCCTGTGTGACTACTTCTTTGTTGATGAGATTTTCACTGTACAACTTCTGCAAGAACTGCATCAACGTTTTGAAACGGTCATCCACATAGAAATCCTTGACCTGAGCGTCTTCTGTAAAATATCCATCGGTCACACCATTCGACAAAGGAAGTCCAAGGCTGCCTAGTAGAAGCTTTGGTGTGAAATCCCAGCCCATCGGGTTGAAATCCATCGGAACCTCATCTTTGTTGTCGCCATTCTTATTGGGGTCACCATCGCGGAAAGCGATAAGCACCTTCTCAAGCTCATCCCAGGTGGTGGGAACTTGCAGACCCAGATTGTCAAGCCAGGTTTTATTGATAAACATGGATGCGGTGGAGCTCGGCCAGATGCCTTTATATCTCGGAGCACCATAAATTTTTCCATCTAATTGGGTAGCAAGCGCTTTCAATTCAGGGCGTTCGCTGAACATCTTTTGTATATTGGTGCCGCTCTTGTCAATCAGTGGGCTAAGATCTTCAAACAATCCGTTAAACTGAACAAAATCCGAATTTTTAGTCGCATTAAACAGTAAATCCGGGATTTCACCGCTTGCAAATAGAGCACTTTTCTTCTGATCCCAGTCTGCGGAGATCTGTTGCCATTCGATCTCCACGTTGGCTTTCTCTTCCAGATCCGTGAGCCACTTCATTTCATTCACATCTTTAGTTAACGAGTGTTTCACAAAAATGGCTGTCAGCTTTGTTTTTTCAGTAGTGTTGTTCGTGCCGGGATCACTAGTCTCTGAACGGTTTGAACTACTGCACCCCGCCAATGACGCGATTACGATACATCCAGTCAACAATGCCGTAAGGATTCCTCTTACTCTCATTACTGATGCCCCCTTAGTTTTTCATAGCTACTAATATTTAAGCGCTATCCTAATTTTACTCTCGCTCTTTTGCATTGTCTCACCGTATATTGCCTTATGGTCATCGTATATTGACCTATTCAATCCTTTCGACAGTTGCATGATCGTTTCTCTCTCCTTTGTTTCTCCACCATCAGCTCATGATCCAGCCTTTTTCTTTTTTTGATCTCACCGTATCAAGTAACCCGGCAGCAGAAAGAGCCCGCTATTAGCGGGCTCTTTCTGAGTAAATATACAATTAATACTATAAGTGCTTCACGATGGTTTGCGGATCAGAGACCGTTCTTGGAATCACAACCACGCCCCTCTTGATTATCAACGCTTACTGAGCTCCCACTACAGGATGCGGAACATACAGTTCTTCAAGGAATGATATTTCTTCAGAAGTTAATTTCACCGATAAAGCACCCACAGCATCTTCGAGCTGCGATAGCTTTGTCGCCCCCACGATAGGAGCCGCTACTGATTCTTTCTGCAGCAGCCATGCAAGTGCGATATGAATGCGGGGAACGCCGCGCTTCTCTGCAAGTGATGCCACTCGCTCAATGATCAATCGATCTGCATCCGCAGTCGAATCGTACTTTGATTTTTGAATCTGATCCGTTTCCGATCTATACGTGGTTTCTGACACATCGCGGATCAGTCTTCCTGATGCTAACGGACTGTAGGGAGTGGACGCAATTTTTTGGTCCTTGCAAAGCGGCATCATTTCCCGCTCTTCTTCACGGTAGATGAGATTCATATGATTTTGCATGGATACAAATCGAGTCCAACCATTCTTTTCCGCTACATGCAGGGCCTTTTGAAATTGCCATGCGAACATGGCAGAAGCGCCGATATATCTGGCCTTTCCGGACTTCACCACATCGTGTAAGGCTTCCATGGTTTCTTCAATCGGTGTATTGTAATCCCAACGATGGATAATGTAAAGATCTACATAATCGGTTCCTAGTCTCTTCAAGCTTTTATCGATTTCACTCAAAATGGATTTTCGGGAAAGCCCCGCGCCATTTGGACCTGGATGCATACGCCCCCAGACCTTTGTAGCGAGAACAATCTCATCCCGATTCGCATAATCCTTTAGAGCCCGTCCAGTAATCTCTTCACTGGTTCCACTGGCATAAATATTCGCTGTATCAAAAAAGTTTATCCCGAGCTCAAGAGCTTTTTTGATGATAGTGCGGCTATGCTCTTCGTCCAGCACCCATTGATGCCCTCCCGGCTGCACGTCTCCAAAGCTCATACAACCCAAGCAAATCCGGGAGACATCCATGCCTGTATTGCCAAATTTAGTGTATTCCACAAAGCAACCCTCCATTTTCGAATCTCTTAATCCCTACAGTTTATCAAACCATTCATCATCGACTGCTTCCAACCAATCTGTCGGTCCTGGTGTCATGGCCAGGTGTACAAACCAGCTATCCTTTGTTGCGCCATGCCAATGTTTCACATGAGGGGGAATATTGACCACATCACCTGTTGTGAGCGAGCGGGCAGGTTGCCCCTCTTCCTGATACCAGCCATTGCCGCCGGTGACTAACAGAACTTGTCCAACCTGATGAGTATGCCAGTTATTGCGGGCCCCTGGAGCAAAGGTTACATTTCCAATCGCGGTATTCAGAGGCGTTGGATCTGTAAACACCATTTGCAAGTAGGCGTCACCGGTAAAGTAGGCATCAAGCTTTTCTCCTAACGGAAAAATAGTGCTATTGCTAAGATGTTCATTTTTCATCGTAATTCCTTCTTTCATTTATAGGTTCTATTATCTGCTTATTCTCCCACAGGAAAGTCTGTGGAAGCCGCAAGTGCGGTCTGCGTTTCGAAATCGGCAACACGTTCCTTAAGCGTTGAAATGGTGACTGCCAGTGCTTGAGAGCCGAGTACCATCCTGAGCGGCGCCGGTTCTTGTTGGGCACTCTCTATGATACGGGCAGCCATCCGCACGGGGTCACCTGGAGCCTGGCCATTACTAGCGTCCAGCATTTTCAAAAAGCCATGAGCCGGGTTGCCTTCGTATTCTGGCATCAGGTTTGCTACCTGTGCGCTGCCATAGCGGAATTCGGTACGGGCTCCACCAGGCTCCACCAATGTAATCCCGATGTTAAAAGGTGCAACCTCTTGAGCAACCGACTCACAGAAGCCTTCAATACCAAACTTGGTGGCGTGATACATGGAATTACCCGGAAAGGCCACCTGCCCACCATAGGTGGATAGTTGGATAATACGGCCACCACCTTGAGCACGCAAATGCGGCAAAGCTGCCCGGATCAGCTGAATCGATCCCGTCAGATTGGTCGCAATAATATGATCCACCTCGGCATCAGAGAGCTCCTCCGCAGCGCCGAAAAGGCCATAGCCGGCATTGCTTACGATAACGTCGATACGTCCAAACTTCTCAAAAGAGCCCTCTACTAGCTTTTGAATTGCCGGAACATTGGTTACATCCAGTAACTCGCAGGTAAAGGTATCCGGAAACTTCTTGATGAAGCCCTCTACCTTGTTTTTATCACGAACAGTACCGATGACCTTGTCGCCCTTCTCAAGTAGCTGTTTGGTCATTTCATACCCAAAGCCGCTGCTGACACCTGTAATAAACCATGTACGATTTTTCATAATAACTCCTCTTTTATTCCGATTTAGCCACTGCTTCATTCACCATAAACTTGGATTCATAACCTGGAAACAGCCGTTCATGATACTTTTTTGCAGCTTCCGTAAGTTCCATGGTTTGCACCTCCAGTGCATTCAAATATAAAGAATTATAAGGTAGACATATCGATTACAAACCGGTAGCGGACATCACTGCTGAGTACACGCTCATAAGCTTCATCAACCTGGTCAGCACGAATGACTTCGATCATAGGAGCGATACCGTGCTCAGCCGAAAAGTCGAGCATCTCTTGGGTTTCTTTGATACCGCCAACGTTCGATGCAGTAATACTCCGCCGCCCGGCGAATAAAGAGAAAACATTATATTGATCCGGCTTGTTTGGCAGACCAAGATTGACTAATGCCCCATCCACATTAAGAGTGGAGAGAAAGGCATCAACGTTTATGTTCGCTGAGACTGTGTTTAAAATAAGATCAAATTGACCAGCCAGCTCAGTAAATGTAGCGGGGTCAGTCGTTACATAATAGTGATCAGCTCCAAACGCCAGGGCTTCATCTTTTTTGTTCATACTCTGACTCAGAACAGTAACTTCAGCACATAGCAGCGGACTCGCCACATCCAGTCCCAAGCTGTCCGGAATACGTACCACAAACTTATCTTTAACAACGATTTTCTGGCTGTAACCGCCATAGGTTAAGTTTCCATCATAACCAATGGAATTAAACACGACGACTACACCTTTTCTGCAAAACTGCTCTTCACCTCTCCGGCAAAAGTCACATTCTCCGCAGGAGTCAACAAAGCAGCCCACGCCAACCCGATCACCAACAGCGAATGTTGTTACATCACTGCCAACAGCTGCAACAATGCCTGCAATTTCATGACCTGGAACCATCGGAAAAACGCCTCTGCCAAAATCATTATGTGTATTGTGAATATCCGAATGGCAGATGCCGCAATATTTAATATCGATTAAGACATATCCGCCCGCAAATCTCTCCGTTGTATGGTAGTTTGTTCAAATGGTGCTTTTGCCTCAGGGACACTCAGTACTCGAGTCGAAATGTTTGTGTGATGGTTACACATATTACAACAACCCTTTCTCAATATAATAATAATTCGGACATTAGTAACGTCGCTACCCATTGACGATATTAAGCACAGTTACTTTAATGTGCACATGTCTATTATTATATTCCAATTAAGATTGTTGCCAATTGTTAATTTCATGCGATTTGTATATTAATGAAAAGAAAGAAGGAATGTGTTCATTATCTACAGTATTTTCATGATTTATTGATTTATATATATTGATAAAATAATATACACCTGTTTATAATTATAACTATGTACAAAATAGAATCTGTTATTTGTGATTATTAGTGATGACAAAAGAAAGTACGGTGAGCAATATGCCTAAGGTGGATAGAAGAATTCTTAAAACCCAGGAAGCCTTAAAAACAGCAATTCTTGAACTTATGACGGAGAAAAGCTTTGACGATATTACCATTCAGGATCTTTCAGATAGAGCAAACGTCAGCCGTGGAACGATATACCTTCACTATATGGATAAATACGATTTGCTGGATAAACTCATCCAAACTCATATCGAAGAACTCCGGGTAAGATGCGCAGCAGCAGCCGATTTGGATTTTGTAACGGGGTCAGTGATTTGGACGGAATATTTTGAATCTAATTACGCATTTTTCTCCACGATGCTGGCGAGCAAAGGAGCGCCCTTCTTCCGCACTCGATTCCTGGAATTTCTAATTGAAGAGTTCCAAGACGAAGTTGATAATGCCCAAGGGAAAAACGAAGGGTTAAATAAAGATCTTGTCGTTCAATTTGTGGCTTCTTCGTATGTGGGTGTAGTCGAATGGTGGTTTACAAACGAAAGACCTGTAACTCATATCGTATTAGCGGAACAGTTGGGAGGATTGTTGGAAAGAATATGTGAGTAGAAAAAAGCCATCTGCTGAAGTTGGGATGATCCCCACTTAGACAAGCACTGAATAGGAGTCCTAGACTGCCACTATTTATATTGAGTGTCATCGTCGCTTTTGCTTTTTCATTTTTCATTTTTCGTTTGTCATACCCCCCACCTCAGACCGTCAAATCATTTTCTGATTTTATGTTAATCGCTTCTTCTAGAAGCCGTTGGAGGATAGCCGCAAAAACGGCGATAACCAACGAAGCAAAAATGATGACGAGTCCCATTAATCCAATAGGAGGGTCAACTTTCTTCGCTATAAAACGAAAAAGCGGCATACCTAATACATACAAACCACTGATTGCAATCGCACAGCACTTTATGTTCTTTAACGCCTTTACAGATAATTCTGAGAACGCTGTGTTCTCGTCAATGTATCGTAAAAGATTGAAAGCCTGATAGAGAGCAAAGTAAAAAGGCACAGCCGCTCCATACATCACGATGAACACGAGATATTTCATCAAGGGAATATTTGGATATAATTTCGCTGCGAAATTCGCCATATGGGGCACTAAAAATATACACAAAGCAAGCACTGCACTTCCAGCCAGAAAAATAATTAATTTTAAGATATGGGTTGAACCTCGTTTAACATTCATTTACAACACCTCATCACGTATTTACTATTGTTGTTATATGAGTGTCTTGGTCATTATAATATCTATTTGTTCTTCATCACCCATATAAAAAGAGTGGGCCCCTGTTTGAACAAAATTCATTTTTTCATAAAATGTAATTGCATTCTTATTTTTTTCCCAAACTCCGAGCCAGATCTTCTCTTTATTCTGTTTCATTGCTATTTCTATAGCTTTATGGATTAGAACGCTACCAAGCCCCTGTTTATGAAATTCCCCCCTGATATAGATCCGCTCGACCTCAAGCGAATTATGGCCCATTTTTTCAGATTGAGTATCATTAATGTTTACCTTTAAATACCCGGCAATTACATCGGTAGAATAAATAAAATAAAATTCCGAAGAGATATATGATAATTCTATTTCTAATTGTTTTAAATTAAATGCTTTTTCCAAGTAGACTTCCATATTTTTAGGTGAATTTTGATTCTTAAAGGTCTCATTAAAGGTTTCCACACTAATTTCTTGAAGTAAACCTAGATCATCAAATGTGCACTTTTTTATATTTATAGTCATTTCATTCCCCTCCTTTTACCCAATCAATAATTTCTCTTTTTTCCTTTTTTTACAAACTCCCAGTCTTTCTCTACATTTTTCCTGACTCTTTGCAGCAGGTTAAAAACCGTTTCCGCTTCACTTTCAGAGAATCCTGATAGTGCGACACTATTGGAATAATCGTTTTCCTTTTTTATAAA
Organism: Paenibacillus sp. 19GGS1-52; assembly: GCF_022369515.1. Taxonomy (NCBI): domain Bacteria; kingdom Bacillati; phylum Bacillota; class Bacilli; order Caryophanales; family Paenibacillaceae; genus Paenibacillus; species Paenibacillus sp. 19GGS1-52. Next base: position 2,082,885 of record NZ_CP059724.1, on the reverse strand, counting down.
AGGGTACACATTCTTCCCTTTCTCCGTAGGAACTAGTTTTTTGATTTTTTGATTATATTGATCATTATTTTTTTCAATAAATCCATTAATCTCTAGTTTCTTTATAGCACGAGCAGCTGTTGTTCGGTCTACCTTGATCATTTCAGCTAACTTTTCTTGAATAATTCCTGGATTTTCACATATTCGCACGAGATACAAGTACTGCCCTTTTGTAAGGTCATATTTTTTAAATTCTATATTACTTACAGAATCCAACGCCCTAGCAATCATTCCAACCTCACGTAAAATACCCTTCATAATTACAACTCCAAAAAAATCAACAAACTTCTCCATATTGATTAGCCCGTTAGAATAGTGACTGGATTAACGCCTGCGGTGGATATCGAATGGTAGACTCAATCCGCTGCTTTTATTCAAGCAGTTCACAATTCCGTAACTAATTGCTCATTGCGCATTTTTGCCCTTTGCGCAATAATAACTTAAGTGAATTGAGTTCAGAATGTTCTCTTGACCAAGAAAGGAGGATTCATCGAATTTGAACCCCAAGCTGACGCTGCGTGATAAAAAAAAAGAAGCCACTGCCTATGCATTAACCGAAGCTGCCTTTGAGCTTGCGCTTGAGAAGGGCATGGACAGTTTCATCGTCGATGATATTGTCCAGAAGGCTGGCTTTTCCCGGCGGACCTTTGCTAATTATTTCTCGTGCAAAGAGGAAGCAGTAGCAGAGTATTTTATAGGTAGTGTTACTAATGAAGATGAGAAAATGCTGTTAGACGGTTTGGCCCCGGATGCAACGCCACTGGATGCCTTATACAAATTGCTCAAGCTGCAGTTTACTTCTGAGTTTCTGCATAAATTGCAGCAGTTCGTATTGCTCGCAAATCAGTATCCGTCGCTTGAGCCTTATATTCTCAGCGTATTCCGCCGTTTGCAAGTCACTGCTCAGGAAGTGCTCGAGCAATTCTCCCATGGACGCTATGCAGACGGATATACCCATCTTCTTGCCGGTGCTGTCTACGGGGCATTTGTACCCCTTCTGGACGGACGGCTTAACGTCATGCTGCCGGGCGAAGCACAGCATGAAGACTCCGATGCCATATCGTTCGATCAGTATTTGAATTCCATGTTTACTTATTTGCGCAACGGCTTTTAAACCAGAGATAAAAAGGAGAAACCATCACATGTCTACATTTCTATACCGATTAGGAAAATCAGCTTATTCCAAGCCATGGTACTTCCTCATGGCCTGGATCGTCATTCTCGGTGTTATAGGCGCCATGCTTGGTGTCAACGGTATCCAGTCCAGCTCGGAAATGAAAATTGAGGGCACGGAATCACAAAAAGTATTGGATATGCTGGTTAAGGAGCTTCCTGCTGCTGCCGGCGGCCAGGCGAGCGTCGCTTTCACAGCACCGGACGGAGAACGTCTGGATACGCCCGAACGGGTAGCACTACTCCAAAAAGCCATTAATGATGTCTACAACATGGAGTACATCATCAACCCTGCTAAACTGGCAGCCCAAGCCGCTGCTGCAGGTCAATCCGCTACGGCGGATCAGTCTGCTGCTGCTGATCCTTCGGCCGCGGCGGATCAGTCTGCTGCTGCTGATCCTTCGGCCGCGGCGGGTCAGCCTGCTGCTGCTGATCCTTCGGCCGCGGCAGGACAAACTGCCCCTTACGGCCCGCTGATGGCTGACGGTGTTCCTATTCCCGGCGTCATGCTGTCCGGGGACGGTAGCATCGCCCTATTCCAGTTTCAATTCACTGTTCAGCAGACGTCGCTGCCCGCATCCGTACCGGATAACATTATCAGCACCGTGACCGAAGTCGAGCAGGCAGGCTCCGGCATCACGGCCATTCCGAGCGATTCGCTGAAGAGCATTCCAGCCATCGGATCGACAGAAGTGGTGGGCGTTGTCGTTGCTGCAGTGGTGCTGTTTATTACGCTTGGCTCGGTCGTTGCCGCTGGGTTGCCGCTACTCACCGCGCTCCTCGGCGTAGGAATCAGCGTCGGTGGTGCGTTTGCCCTCTCAAGTATTATCCAGATGAATGACATCACGCCAATTCTCGCTGTTATGATTGGTCTGGCTGTCGGCATCGACTACTCATTGTTCATCGTAAACAGACAGCGGCGACTCATTCTCGATGAGAAATTAAGCGCTGGCGAAGCGGCAAGCCGGGCATTGGGTACCGCCGGCAGCGCCGTCTTCTTCGCCGGTCTGACCGTAATTATCGCCCTCTGCGGCATGCTAGTTATCGGCATCGGCTTCTTGTCGACCATGGCACTCGTTGCCGCTGCCAGCGTTCTGGTCAATGTCCTGCTGGCACTAACCCTGCTGCCTGCGCTGTTGGGTCTGGTCGGTGAACGGATCTGCACAGCCAAAGCCCGTACGAAGAGCACTCTCTCCGGAAATAAAGCCAGCCACGGGTTCTCGCACCGTTGGGCGAACATTACAGTGAAATACCGTTGGGTCATCATTATTTTGGTTGTCCTGGTTCTGGGAACAGCGGCAATTCCAGTTACCAAAATGGAACTGGGCATTCCGTCCGGTGCCTCGGCCAACTTAGATACTCCGGCACGCCAAAGCTATGACATCATCTCCAAAGGCTTCGGTGAAGGCTTTAATGGACCACTGCTACTCGTAGCTCAGCCGAACAACCCGTCCGATAAAATTTCAATGGAACTGCTCGGTAAGCTGGTTCAGGAGATCCAAATGCATGATAACGTCACACTGGTGTCCCCCATGGGCGTCAATGCAACCGGTGATATCGCCATTATCAGCCTGATCCCTAAAACAGGCCCGACAGATACAGCGACAAAAGATCTGGTGCAGGATCTGCGCGATCCCGCTTCCAGCATCGCAACTGGGAATAACATCAAGCTCGGCGTGACCGGCTTTACCGCCATCAATATCGATATGTCATCCAAGCTTTCCACTGCTTTCCCTCTGTATATCGGCATCATCGTGATCCTGTCACTGATCATCCTGCTGCTTGTCTTCCGGTCGATCATCGTTCCGATCAAAGCAACCGTCGGCTTTATTCTCAGCATTCTAGCTACCTTTGGTCTGACTACAGCTGTCTACCAGTGGGGTTGGCTGCATTCCCTGTTTGGTTTCGATACAGGAGGACCACTGCTCAGCTTTATGCCGATTCTGGTCACCGGCATTCTGTACGGGCTGGCAATGGATTATCAGGTATTCCTGGTCAGCTCTATGCGTGAAGCTTATGTCCACGGACGCCATGGCAACGAAAGCGTCGTTCACGGCTATGATCTCGCCAGCCGGGTCGTGCTTGCCGCAGGCGTAATCATGGTCTCCGTCTTTGCCGGCTTTATCTTCGCTCCTGATGCGATGATCAAGCAGATCGGCTTCGCCTTGGCCTTTGGTATCCTGATCGATGCCTTCATCATCCGTATGACACTCGTTCCGGCCGTAATGTCGGTCTTCGGCGACAAAGCCTGGTGGCTTCCGAAATGGCTGGACCGTCTGCTCCCGAATCTCGATGTTGAAGGCGATAAGCTGCTCACCAAGCTGCATGCCGAGCAAGGACATAAGAAATAACAAAACGGACAGCATCATCGCCGTCCGTCCAAATTATTCAAGAGCAAAGCCTGCGGACATTGTCTGCAGGCTTTGCTCTTTTTATATTAGAGCTTGTTAACCCGGAATTCTTAATCTTCATCAGCTATTGGACCTAAGCTCCTTACTTCTCCACTGTTCGTCAGCTTGAAGGTAATTAACGATACCTGCTATCTTGGCAAACCCTGTGTCCTGGTAGACTTAGCGGCTTAGACGCTATCGGTTTGACCTTCCTTATACTCTGTAGGACTGCAGCCCGTGTATTCCTTGAATACCTTGGAGAAATAGTGCTGATCCCCGAAAGACAGCACCTCCGACAACTCCTTCACCTTCATCTCCGGTTTGGAGGCAATCAGCCGGCAGGCTTCGGCAATCTTCAGCTGCATATAGTAATGCACGAAGGTTTGATGTGAATATTTTTTAATGATCCTGCTGATATAAGAGGGACTCACATGAAATTTGAGCGCCACATCGGTAATGGAGATATGGGAGTAGATATGCTGCTGCAAGTATTGATCCAACTGCTGGAACAGCTCCTCACCACTCTTTTTCTTCTGATGATTCAACCAATCAAAGCACTGCTCCATCCAGTCGAGCACGACTTCCACGAAAGCCTCATAGCCCTCACTCTTCAGCATCTGCTGCACATCTTCCTCCAGCTTCAGCCCATCCTCTGAATCCTTATGAGAGCCTATGCTGCTGAAGGTCTCTGCCAGGGACCAGATGAACCTTTCCAACTCGGTGATTCGGATATTGGCAGTTTTAAAATTCATTAGCTGCTGCCCCAGCAGCAGCATACAGCGTTCTTTTTGCCGCTGTCCGATCATGTCTGTGAAATGCTTCGTCAATCTCTCAATTTCACCGCTTGGTAGCATGCCCTTAGGCATTGTATAAGCTGTATCCATAAGACGGCTGGACACAGACAGCTGCTCATTCATCATCTTATCCAGCTTCTCATAGACCTTACCCAGCATCAGGTTCACTGCAGGCTGCGGCTCGGCCGCTATGGAAACCTCAATGCCTTGAAGCTGCAGCACAGCGTAGATTCTCTTCATACATTCATGAATAGACGGATAAGTATCCAGCACCGAACTGCCTATGACAGCGAGAAACTGTTCAGGCAGCAGGGTAGGAAACACCCAGCAGTCATGCGGTACACAGACCTCGGTCAGCCAAGACTGAATCACCTGCCCATTCCAGCGGTCCGGTCCCGGCAATGGTGTAAACAATTGTCTGCGGAGGATCAGCATAATCTTGTCTCCGGCAGCAAATGTTGCTTGAGGCTCTAAGGACAAGAAGAACTGAGGCTCTGCAATTCCTTCCAATAGATCTTTAACACTGCCCTGCTGCTCCTGCAGATGGGCAACCAGCCGTTGCATCACTTCGGCAAGCTGATGGCGCTCCACAGGCTTCAACAGATAGTCGAATACTTGCAGATTCAGTGCTTTGCGCGTATATTCGAAATCACTATATCCACTGATCAGCACAGCCTTAAGTTTCGGATTCACAAGCTTGCACTGTTCGATCAGCGCAAGCCCGTCCAGCTTGGGCATACGGATATCGGTCAGCAGGATATCGACGGGATTTGCCTTTATATATTCCAGTGCCTCCATCCCGTTCGACACACTGGCTGCGATGCGAATCGGCAGTTCCATTGACTGCATAAGTGCTTGGATATTCCGTAGAATCGGCTTGCTGTCTTCTGCAATGATAGCGGTGTACATCGCTGTTCCTCCCGGTTTAGTAGAAATCTTTGCTCATGGATGCGATAATCTGAACCGTGGCTCCCTTACCCTCCTCTGAATGGTGGTAGATGTTGAAGAAAAGTCGGTTCTTGTACATCAGCTTCAACCGGTTCACCGTATTTACAATGCCCATATTTCCAATCCCCGAAGTATTATTCTGAAGCTCGTACACCCCTGAATCCGAGCCATGGATATTGTCCAGAATCCCCTTGATCCTGCCCGGCTCGAAACCATCTCCGTTATCCCGGATTTCTATGGCCCACAGGCCGTTATACACCTTCACCCTCACCTGGATCTTCCATGGCGGGTCCGTGTTCTTGAAAGCATGTTCAATACAGTTCTCCACGAACGGCTGTATGACAAGACGGGGTAGCTCGACCAGATCAAACATCTCATCTTCATCAATCTCCCACTCCAGATCATCCTCGAAATTGTGCTGAATCAGAGACAAATAATGCTGGGTATGCTTCAGTTCCTCCGTTAAAGTGACATGCTGATAGGGGGAAGACACAATATAACGCAAGCTATCTGACAAATGTTTGCACATTTCTGTTACCACCACATTTTTACCTTCCTGTGCGGCGATACTGATGAGATACAGAACGTTGTGTATGAAATGGGGGGCAATCTGCGCTTGAAGTGCTGAATTCCGGGACTTCACCTCTTCATGCAGCGCAAGCTTTTCCCGTTCAATGGATTCCTGCAAACGTTCGAGCAACTCCTGAAAGGCCCCATTCAGTTGTATTAGTTCATTGTTGTGGGTGCGAGTGTCCGCCTTCACATTCATATTGCTATAGTTAATCCGCAGAATCTGGCTGCGCAGCTTACGAATGGGGAGCAGCAGATTCTTCGTAGAGAAATAGATAAAGATGAACGAGAACAGAATCAGCGCTGTAATCAGCAGGATAGAGATGTATTTCACCGTATTGACAGGACCAAGCACCACACTTTTCGATGTCACCACGTAAGTGATCCAGCCGGTTTCGGCCGATCTATTATAGGCTACATAGTTCTGGTTGCTGCCTAGATAGATTCCGTTAGCCGATGCAGCTTCTGCAAATTCCGGAACCTTTTCTCCCTCCTGAAGCACTGGGGAACTTGAGATCAGCTGATTGTCTGTATCCATAATATAAACCTTGCCATTGGCAATACCGGCTGCAGATCTTTTCAGATATTCCTGATCCAATTGGATCGCCAGATAGCCGAACACCTGACCATTCTGGTTCATAATCGCCCGCACAAAGGATATTACGTTCGTTGGCTGGCGGTACACAGCGTAACCGCTTGCATTCCAGGTCGTAAGCTTACCGCTTTCCTCCAGGAACGGTACAAGTGAATTCGGATTGCCGGCGTATCCGATATAAGAGGCCACCTCCGCCCCTTTCAGGTTATAAATAATCATATCTTCAATATTCCGACTCGGGCCAAGCGCCTGGAACATGATATCCTTGAGCCTGCGGCTCCGCGTCAGACCTTCAAGGGTAAGCTGCGAGTAATCACTAGCGGACAGCAGAGTGAACACGTCTTTATTCGACAGAATCCGCTGGGACAGCTGATTCTGATTATTAATATAGAGATTAAGCTGATCACTGACTTTGGCGGCTGCCATCTTCATTTCATTCTCCGTTTTGTCCTTCAGCGGATGAATGACCATAATGTTAACATAGACCAGGAAACAGCTTAGCACAATCAGCAGCAAAAGCATGAAAGTCAGAAAAAACTTCGTTTGCAGAGTGGCCTGATACCTGCCCCTGCCAAATTTTCTGTTAATGGTAGCCAAGTTGAATCCTCCCTGAACCTTTTGATGCTCCTACTTTACAACCAAACCGATAAATGAACAAGCTGCTTTGCAGTTCAGGATATTACACAGAAAGAGTCAAGTACAAACATGTACCTTACATTGACATCATTCTATAATCAAAATGTAAACGGATTCACAACGATAGAAAATTTCATTACGGGGGCGATCCACATGAATGACAAAATGAAAAAAATAGCAACAGGTCTGTTGGCTGGTGTAATGACATTGTCACTGGCTGCATGCGGCTCTAACAATTCAGGCGCTGGCAATGCTTCAGCAACCAACAATGGAAATGGAAACAGCAGCGGCAGCGGGGAAAAGGTAACCATTGAGCTTGCCATCTCCAAAAGCTCGCAAGATTCGGCATTTGTCGCTCAGGATCTGCTTGATGAGTTCGAACAGAAAACCAATATTAAAGTAAATCTTCAGCTGCTTCCGGCTGAACAGACAGCCACCGTCCTGCAGACCAAACTGGCCGTTGACGAGGTCCCTGACCTTATTCAATACAACCTGGCCAGTGCCATAACGGATCTTAACCTGGAGCGCAACTTCGAAATTCTCGACAATGAGCCTTGGGTGGGAAGATTGCTGAACAAGGATGTCCTCTCCGCTAACGATCATGTCTATAGCTTCCATGTCAGCCAAGATACAGGAATGCAGGGAGTTGTGTATAACAAGGATATCTTCAAAGAACTGGGCCTTGCCATTCCGAACAATTACGAGGAATTCCTCGCCGTATGCGAGAAGATCAAGGCCAGCGGCGTTACACCAGTCTTCATGCCGTTCAAGGATAACTGGGCCGCGAATATCTGGCCAGCCGCCGCTTTTGCGGACTGGGCCGCAAAGAACGAACCGTCCCTTTTCGACGACATCAATGCCGGCCGCAAAAAATGGGCCGATGTTCCGGAGTTCGCTACTTTCCTTCAGCAACAATATGACGTCTACAAGAAAGGCTACACCAACACCGACATTCTCAGCGATAGCTACGATATGGCGGTTGGCAAATTCCTGAATAAGGAAACCGCGATGATGTTCATGGGAGACTGGCTGATTGTGAACGTGGCCGAAAAAGATCCGAGTATGCATCTGGGCCTATTCGCCATTCCTTCTTCCGAAGGCGCAAGTCTAGGCGCGAGCCCGCTGGGCGGCCAATTATTCATTCCGAAAAAAGCCAAACATATGGATGAAGCCAAGAAATTCCTCGAGTTCATCGCCAGCAAAGAAGTAGCACAGAAAATTGTCGACGCTCAGGGTTATGTATCCAACTTCAGCGATGTCACTACGCCAAAGCTTCCGGAATACAAGCAGGAGATTGTCGATCAATATATCACACCTAAGAAGACGGTGCTGACTACCGATGCTTACATGATCGTAGACCGCAGCGAGCTGTACCGTCTACTGCAGGATGAGTTCGCCGGTGGCTTGGACCCTGAGGGCGTTCTCAAAGCCTGGGATGAGAAATTCAGCCAGTTGATGAAAGACAAAGGAGTAGAGGGATTCTAATTCATTCTAATTAACCATACAACAGGCAGAATAAAGTCCGGTCAGGGCTTTATTCTGTCCTAGCTATATAGGAGTGTGAAGAGATGAAAATATCAAAGAAACTATACTCGTATTACCTCATCTGGCCTGCACTATTGATCTATTCCATTTTTTTCGTGCTTCCTGCACTCACTGGGCTCTTCTATTCCTTCACCGATTGGCGGCTGGACCGGGAAGCCATCAAATTTATCGGCTTTGACAACTTTGAACGTATTTTCACCGACAGAACCCTGCTGCTTGCTATCAAGAATACAGCGATCTTTGCCGTAGTCACCGTATTAGGCAAAAACCTGCTCGGGATCGCGCTTGCTGTCGGCTTAAACATGAAGCTAAAATCCAAAAATATTCTGCGGGCTATTTTTTACTCTCCCTCGATCTTAAGCGTTTTGGTTATTAGCATTGTGTTTACTCCCATGCTGCGCTCCGATGGTACGATTAACCGCATATTCGATGCCGTGGGCCTGCATTCGTTGAACCAGGCCTGGCTGACCAATCCGTCGATCGTCATCTTGACCGTTGCCGCAGTCTCCATCTGGCAGCATACCGGATTCCAAATGGCTATCTACTTGGCCGGATTACAGTCCATTTCCAAAGAATACTATGAAGCTGCCACTATCGATGGTGCCGGGTCATGGCGGAGCTTCCGCAGCATCACCATTCCGCTCTTGCTGCCTGCGATCAACATCAATCTAATGCTCACCTTAATCGGCGGCCTCAAGGTATTTTCCGAGGTATTCGTGCTCACCGGCGGGGGACCGGGCAATGCTTCACAGGTTGTAGGCACCATCATCCTCCGCTCGTTCGGGGAAGGCAGTTGGGGCCTGGGTACAGCAGTCAACACATTGCTATTCGCTGCAGTAACCATCATTGCCATTCCACTGCTGATCTTCATGCGGCGTAAGGAGGTATCGGAATAATGAACTTTTCACGTAAAATGGCTTGGCGCAACTATCTGGTCGAAGGGTTTCTGATCCTGGCCTCACTGCTGATTATCCTGCCGCTGTTAATTATGATTTTTGGAAGCTTTATGACCAGTACGGAGGTGCTGAAGTTCTCGCTGCGGCTCCCGGACAAATGGATATTCTCCAACTATTCAAAGGTCTTCAGTGAAGGCGGTCTGGGGCGTGCGTTTCTGAATGGAATGCTGATTACCGGCGTATCTTCCATTTTGAATATCTTCACCTCTTCAGCGGCCTCCTTCATTCTAGTCCGTAGAGATACCAAATTATCTAATTTTATGTACATGTTCTTCTTTATGGGACTGATTGCTCCGATGTCCACCATCACTACAATCCGTGTCGTGCAGTGGATGGACTTCTACGGCAGCATCACCAGTGTAATCCTGATCTATGCCTCTCTCAACACCGCGTTCAGCGTGTTTCTTTACAGCGGATTCATCCGTTCCATCCCCAAAGCGCTGGATGAGGTTGCATTCCTGGAGGGGGCAAATACGTTTGATGTTTTTTTCAAAATCGTGACACCGCTGATCGTTCCGGTCAACGCAACCGTGGCGATTATGGTCTTCATGTCCGTCTGGAACGATATTACCATTCCGCTCTATTTCCTGACCGACAGTTCGAAATGGACGATGCCTCTCTCGGTGTACAATTTCTACGGCAAATACAGCCGGGACTGGAACCTGATCTTCGCCGATCTGGTGCTGACCTCGCTGCCCGTGCTCATCCTGTACTTGTTCTGCCAAAAGTACATTGTGAGCGGACTTACCGCGGGTGCCGTCAAGGGGTAAATAGAATAACTCATGGAATCAAGAAAGGTGAGGCAGTGCCATTATGGCCTGCTTCACCTTTTTTGATTCTACGGGTTCTCAAGGGATGGATGGGGAAACTTCAAAGCAGCTCAATCGGATGAGCTGGCATGCCAAGTCTGTAGCATCTCTTGAGCTTTTTGCGGATCGTTGATGAGCAGAGTCCGATACTCCTGCATCCAGTTAAGTGTGTCCAGCATTCGGTCGTATTCTTGCTTCTTGAGTTCGATCTCCTTTTTCTTGCCGATAATCCAATCTATAATCTGCAGGTTGGTGCGCCCATTAGTGTCGTGGTCCTGCAGAGCTTCCTTCAATTCAGCCAGCGAACAGCCGATGGACTGGAACTTCTTGATAAGCTTCAACCGCCCGACAGCCTCTTCCGAATAGTTGCGGTAATTGTTGCTTTCTCGGCGGACATGCCGGTTATCCAGCAAGCCTTCCTTTTCATAAAAGCGGATCGTATGGATCGATAATCCCAACTTGTCCGCCAGTTCCTGAATTTTCATAATCATTTCTCCTTTAGATCGCTTGCCCTAGAGTCCACTCTATAGTTTATGCTTAATATGTTCAAGCAGTCAACTTATGGAGGAGGATATCATTATGCATGTTTTTGTTACAGGAGCAACAGGGTATATCGGTTCCGCGGTCGTCCGGGAACTGATCGGTGCGGGGCACACAGTGACGGGACTTTGTCGTTCTGAAGATAAAGCCACAGGATTAACGGCGGCTGGAGCCGAAGCGCTGTACGGCACGCTGGACGATCTAGATACTCTGCAGAGAGGTGCTGCTGCTGCTGACGGCGTGATTCATCTGGCGTTCACCAACGATTTTTCCAACTTTGAAGGTGCGCTGGCCTTGGATTTGGGGGCCGTTGAAGCCATAGGAGCGGCGCTCGAAGGCTCCGGGAAGCCGTTCATTACCACGGCTCACGCAAACGGACATACCGTGGATCAGGCAGTGCTCGCAATGGCAGAGCGAGGTATTCGGTCATCCATCGTCTCGCTTGCACCGTCCGTGCACGGCGAAACCGATAAGGGCTTTGTGCCGATGATGATCAACATCGCCCGGGCGAAGGGCTTCGCCGCTTATATTGGCGATGGCACGAACCGTTGGCCTGCGGTTCACCGCCTGGATGCGGCTGTTCTGTACCGTCTGGCGCTGGAATCCGCCCCGGCGGGTTCACGGTTGCTTGGCGCCGGCGATGAGGGCATTCCGCTCCGCGAGATCGCCGAAGTCATCGGGCGTCATCTGAACGTGCCGGCGGTCAGCATAACACCTGAGGAAGCTGCCACCCATTTCGGCTTTCTTGGCCCCATTGCTGCATTAGATATCACAAGCATGTACAACACTGCGCAGGCGAGTCTGGCAACACGGGAGCTTCTGAGCTGGAAACCAGTGCAGCCCGGACTGATCGCCGATCTCGAAGAAGGACATTATTTTTGAACTCAAAAGAAAAAAAATTAGAAATTACCGTTGATTACTTACTATCGAATATTCAAGTTTTCGTCTATCGTCTCGACTATGGAGCACTTACAAGAAAATTACGTTCTTCAATAGGAAAAAGCGGCAGCCCGGGACTGAAAATATCCCTAGACTGCCGCATATTGTTTCCCTTTTATCTCATCATTCTCTACTTCTACCCTAAGACTTACGAATAACTTACAGATATACAAATGGCTCCTTCGCATCGACAAACGTAACCGGGAGCCCGTCCACAATCGGCGCTAACCATTCGGCCATATACTTCATGCCCCATTCCTCGGACCGTTCATGGCCAATCACAATCATCGCCTTGTTCAAACCGAGCATGGAGGCATCATTCACGTAAGCGCATAACGTCCACTCCGTAATATCACCGCAAATCATCACGTCCAGAGTCTTTTCCTGCATAAGCTCCATGGGCATTTGTTCCCTGCCCAGCCCAAGGCTTCCGCCTCCGACCAATATCCCTATGCGGGAGCAAGAGGCCTCCGGTTTGCCCACGATCTGAATGACCTCCATGCCAAGTCTCTGCTTCAGGAAGCCTGCCAGTGCTCCGACAGTTGTCTCTTCGATCTGATACCCCCAGGAATCTTCCCCTTCGAGTTTCTTGTCCTCCCATTCCAGCTCCTTGAGCAGACCGTCATAGATTTTGTCCGTGTCCGCCAGATGCATATGATCATGGAATCTCCAAATCGCAATCCCGTGCGCCTCAATCAATTGACGTTTGGCCAGATACACGGGGTCCTCCTGAAGCCAGTCCAGCGTGTCCATTCCGGTATAATAAGTGGGCTCATGAGTAATAATCAGGTTTGCGTTGAGAGAGATCGCTTCCTGAATAACATCAACAGTCGCCATAAACGTAGTTACGATTCCTGTTACTTCCACGTCCTCATCGCCGCTCGCAAACACATCACAGGTCTGCTCCAGCTTGCGGCCGCCGCAGCAATCAAGCAGAATCCTGTCAATAACCTCCTGTACCTTCATAAGCTCGTTCTCCTTTTCATCTCTGTCCTCAGCCTTTAACTGCACCAATCACAACGCCGCGGGTCAAATATTTCTGCATAAAGGGCAATACCAACAGTACAGGCACAATACCCAGAACCGCCATAGCCATCCGTACGGCTGTGCTTGGCAGCTGTACGGCCTCTGCCCCGAGCACACTGCTGGCCTGACCTGAATTCAGGAATTGAATGTTGCTCATCAGCTGCATCAGCAGATTTTGAATCCCGTATAATTGCGGCTTCGACACGAAATACAGCGCATTGATCCAGTCGTTCCAGTAAGCGAGTCCCATAAACATACCCACGGTTGCCATCACCGGCATGGACAAGGGAAGCATAATCCGGAAGAAGGTCCGCAGCTCTGACGCGCCGTCGATCTGGGCAGCTTCGATAATTTCCAGCGGGACATTATTTTTAAAGTAATTCCGTACCAGCAGCACATTGAAGCCATTGGACAGCAGGTTCGGAAGAATCAGCGCAAGCAGGGTATTCTTAATATGGAAATATTGCGTCCACATAATATACGAAGGCACGATACCCCCGCTGAACAGCATGGTGAAAAAAACGATAAACGCCAGCACATTATGGTATTTGAAATCTCTTCGGGACATGGGATAAGCAAGCATGCTTGTTATCAGCAGCCCAAATCCGGTTCCCAGTATGGTAACGGCAAATGAGACCCCATAAGCTCTGACGAAAGTGTATGCTGCGGATTTGATATACAGGTAGGCTTCAAGACTGGTATGCTCCGGGAAAAAGCTGTATCCGTTTCGGATCAAAGTCGTTTCATCCGTGAACGATGCAATCACAATCAGAAGGAAAGGTAAAAAGGCAAAAATCGTCAGCAGGATCATCACGACCGCAGAAAACACAGTAAACGTTCGTTCTCCTCTTGTTTGTATCATAAGCATTTCCTCCTAGAACAATGCGTTTTCTGGATTAACTTTCTTGACGATAGCATTGACCGTGACCACAAGAGCAAAGCCGACCAGTGATTGATACAAGCCGGCTGCTGCCGACATTCCAATATCATTCAACTGCATCAAGGCGCGGTAGACATACGTATCAATCGTTTGTGTCGTGCTATACAGCGCACCAGAGTTCATAGGAACCTGATAGAAGAGTCCGAAGTCAGAATTGAAAATCCGTCCCATGGACATCAGCACTAGTACAATGATTGTCGGCTTCAGCAGCGGCAAGGTAATCAAACGGATCTGCTTCAGCTTCCCGGCGCCATCAATTTTAGCGGACTCATAGATGCTCTTGTCGATCCCCGCAATAGAAGCGAAATAGATAATGGAGCCGTAGCCTGCCGTCTTCCAGATTTGGATCAGAACCAGCAGATAGGGCCAATACTTCGGCTCCGAATACCAGTTGATCTCCGGTATACCGAGCGGCCGCAAAATCGAATGATTGACAAAACCGCTGTCTGCATTCAGAAATGCGAAGACAAGCAATGAAAGGACAACCATCGAGATCAGATTCGGTAGAATCAGGCCCGTCATGAACAGCTTCGAGTACATTCTACTCAGCAGCTCCGACATCAGGATGGCAATGATGATCGAAACAATCGTCCCGAGCGCGATAAAGACCAGGTTGTAGAGTAGTGTATTTCTGGTCATAATCCAGGCATCGCTGGTCTGGAACAGAAAGGTAAAGTTCTTCAGGCCAATCCAGTCGCTGCCGAAGATGCCCTTCGCGTAATTGACATCCTTGAAAGCGATGAACACTCCGAACATTGGGAAGTAGCTGTTAATGATAAAATACAGTAAGCCCGGAGCAGCTAAAATCAATAACGGGAGTGTTTTTTTGAGAGGCTTGGATTTAGGTTTGGCTGTCATGCCGGATTCACCTCCATTGCTGAAGATAGGCCTCTGTATGTGCTCTACCTTCAGCAAGTTCATTTAAATGATTATTGTTGTGCAGCAAGCCATTGATCCAATTGTTCTTGCTTGCTGTCTATGATCGCCTGAGCGCCTGCATCTTTCAGCGCATTAATGAATTTAGGAATAATCGTCTCCGGGTCTACCGATCCACTAACAAGTGCAGGCAAATATTGATTGACGACGTTATTCACCGCACTCATCTGCGTCTTCACCTGGTTTTGATCAAAGATAAATCCGAAATAGGGTGATCTTTCCGTATCCTTGTTTTCCTTCAGCTTCAGTTCAACATCCGACCAGTTGGTCCCCTCTAACTGGTACTGCAGGGACTCGGAGCCTACGATTCCGGAACTTAGCATGGCTGTGTAAGGTACGGTATTGGCGTCCATGCCTTCCGGGAATTTCACGTGATGCTCATCCACCTTCAGGTAATCCTCACCTTCAATCCCAAAGAGGATGGTATTGATCAGATCCGTATCCGTATAGAGCAGGTTCAGGAACTTGACAGAGGCTTCTGTTTCTTTGGAGGTACTGGATACCATCCAGGTTACGGCATTGACGGCACTTGTATCGAAATAGAACGGGGCAATTCGTTTGGTTTCAATATTTTTCCCGGCTTGCGCACTCAGGGTTTTACCTACCTCCATACCGCTGTAGCCTCCAAGGAAGGAGAAGCCGCGTCCGGAAGATACCATCTCCATTGCGTTGACCGTCGTTGTTGCGGTATCCTTCTGCAAATACCCCGCATTGAACCATTCTCTCATCATCTGAATCCCCTTCTTGAACACATCGGATTCATAGAAATTAACGACCTTGCCGCTGCCGTCGATTACGACACCGACTCCGGTTGTATCGGTCAGGTAATCTACCTTGCTCGCACCTTTCATCAGATTCACGAGCCCCGTATCCGTTGGATTCACATTAATCGGGCCAAACGGAATCACATCGGGTGACTTTTGCTTAACGGCCGCGAAGACAGCTGGCAGATCCTCCACCGATTGAATTTGCTCTGCCGAAATACCGGCCTCTGCCAGCATATCCGCATTGTAGATAATATTTGTAGGTAGAGCCATCCCTTTATTCACCGGAATACCATAGATATGTCCATCCATCGTTGTGGTTTTGAGGATATTCGCTCCAAAATCCTTATCCAGAATTGCCGTCATCTCTTTACCATATTCAGGAAGAATGTCTTCGAGCGGAGCGATCTGACTTTTGGACACATAGTTGGAGAATTGCCCCAGAGTGGTGAAGATATCCATTTTCTCACCGCTCTGGAGCGCCAGATTAACCTTCTGGGCATAATCAGCCGGACCATACAGGCGGAAGTCCACCTTCACCCCGATCTTCTTGGTTGTAATTGCATTGATCGCGTTCGTCACCTTGCTCAGATCATCCGGAATCCGGTTGAAAGACGGGAGGGCGAAGACAATTTCAGCAACTTTGGCATCGGCGGCCGTATTCCCGGAATCTGAACTAGATGTATTCGAATTGCTGCCGCAGGCCGAGAGCAGTGAACCGCATAATACCGTAGACAACAGCAGTGTACCTAACCCCTTTTTACTTGTCATAATAATGCCTCCTGTTCGTTGTTTTCGCTTTCATTGTACTTCTTTGGAGGAGTGCGGGCTTTCAAAAAGACGGGCTATTTTTATGAAAAACCGTACTGCAGCAAGAAGCTCCGCTTCCCGGCGGGACAAGCGGAGCTTTGTGCTATCTGACGGTTCTGTGCTTGGAACGATAGGCTATCGGTGTCTCTCCTGTCAGCTTCTTGAATACGGTGGAGAAATAAGAAATCGTATCAAAACCAGTGTCCATGGCAATATCCCCTATGCTGGTCGTACTCTCAATAAGCATTTGCTTCGCCGCTCGGATCCGGCACTCGTTCAGATACTCCTTGACCGTCTGACCCGTCTCATTCTTGAAGATCTTGGCCAGATAATCCGCTGTCAGATATACACTTGCAGCAACATCCTCACGACTGAGGTCTTGCGCGTAATTGTCATGGATATACCGCTTCGCCCGCTCGACTACCCCCTCGGACTGCAGCACTTGCTTGATCGAATCCACCGTTTTGTCCGTAAGCGCCTGAGCCCATTTCATGAAGTCGAACACACTGCTCTCGGCATTCTGGGCCAATTGCTGGCTGACCTCATCGGCAAAGAGCCGGTGCGCCTGGATATGCTGCCGCGAGAGCAGGGAATAGACCACCTGAAGGAAGTCCTCCCGGATCGAATGAAGGGTCGTTGAATCCAGCTTATTCAAGCTTGTCAGCAATTCCAGCTCTTTCTTCAGCCGATTCACAATCTGGGCCTTCTCCTTCTGGACGAATAACAGGGTGAACAGCTCAATATCAAGGGTAAAGCGTTCCGAAGTATCATAATGGAAGGGCTCGTTCTGATCATGCACTTTGCCTCTGAAGATGATGTTGGACTCATCCAACTGCTCCAGCTCTGCTTTGATCTGCGAGAGTCCTGAGACCGCAGCTTTCTCACTGAAATAGCAGGTAGCCGTGCACTTCAAATATTGCCTGCACATCTGAATAATATGCTCTGCGCTATCCTGCAGCCATTTCATATCGGCTCCACTCTCGATAAGGATCGCATTATAGAACACATTATCAGCCTGATAAGCAATAATCCGGCCTAAACTCACCCGGCTGATGAGAATTTCAGAAATCAGGTTAGAGAGCGCGTAATGAAAGATGCTCTCATCCCACACTCTCTCAATCTGGGAACGCGGAACACTTACGAGAAGAAGCTGATAGTCCGTATGGACAGACAAGGCTAACTCCCGTTTCTGCATTTCACTTTGAATAAGCTGCATTCGGGGGGAGATTGCAGCTGTCAGCACATCACTCCAGAATCCTCTTTCCACCAGATCTTTGTTCTTCAGCCATGCCAGCCCCAGCTTGCTGTATTCACCCATCATTATTTTCTTCTTAAGCAGCTCAATGGACTTCCGCAGTGCCGCTTCCAGCTCCTGCTTGTCCAGGGGCTTGACCAGATAAGAATCCGCATTGTATGAGATCGCCTTGGAAGCGAAGCTGAAGCTCTCATGACAGGTCAAAAAAATAAAGCCCCCTTCGTACTGCCGCTCTCTCGTCCACTGAATCATATCGATCCCGGAGCCTCTGGGCATTTCAATATCACATATGATCAAATCGGGCTCGCCGCTATCGAATAGTTGTTTTGCATCCTGTATATTATGAGCGGTCTGCACTTCGGTAATTCCAAATTCATCCCAGTTTACAATACCGCGCAGGGCTTCAACCGTAGGTATATCATCATCAATCAACATACAACGCATATTATCCCTCCTACAATATTGGCTGTCCGGATTCTTTCACGGGTATCCACATCTCCACCCTTGCACCAGAATTCTCTGCATTGGACAGCTTAAGCAGATCATCACGTTTGTAGAGCAGCTGGAGGGTTTTGCGAATATTGGCAATGCCGACCTTGCTCCCATCCTCCGATACCTCTTCGTCCTCTGCTTGGCTTAGCCATTCCGGAGAGAAGCCTCCTCCATTGTCCTCAATGACAATCTTGACGTAAAGGATTCCTTCCCTTGTCTCTGTCCGGACACGGATGAAGATGGACATCATCTCTTTGGCGAACATCGCGTGCTTGAACGTATTCTCAACGAAGGTCTGGATCATGAATTGCGGAATGGGCACCTGCCGGGCTTCATCCTTGATCTCTGTCATGAAGAAGACCTGGTCGGGATAGCGGATTTCTTGCATCCGGATATAGTTTTCGGTATGCCTGATCTCCTCCTCCATGGTAACCGAGGCCAGCCCTCCCTTAAACATGTAGCGCAGGTGTTCGGACAGACATTGAATCAGTTGCCGGATTTCATCGTTCTTATTCTGATAGGACAAGCTGGTGATCGTCGAGATCGCATTCAGAAAAAAATGGGGTCTAATTTGCATCTGCAGATATTTGATTTCTGCGCGGTTTATTTCGATCTGTTCTTCATAGGATTGAATCTTCAAATCCTTGATTTCACTAACCATGGATTCAAGCGCATGGAACAGCTTCATAAACTCCAGGGAGTACGGTGCACCCTGAGGAACCTGATACTCCAGCTGGCCCTTCTCAACCACTTTGGCCGCCTTCACCAGCTCAAGGATCGGCTTCAGCACATCCCTTGTTAAGAACCTCAGCACGAGCGGGACAACGATGGCCGAAAGAACCGCTAATAAGGCAATGCCCCACTGAATAAGCTTCAATCCCGAGAACAGGCCGCCCTTGGCAACCATATTGGTGATCTGGCCAAACTCTCCTATCGGTTCGGAAATGATCAGAAAGTTCCGCTGATACTCTTTGGTTATGCTGTCCAATGTGGTGTCCGTCTCTTTAAGGACCATATTACTGGCAGATAGAATCATCCCTTCGGTATTGCTGAGTACATACCGGTTCTGATCGCTACTGCCCCTGTTTACCATCGATAACAAGGCATCAGCTTTGACCAGCGTTCCAAAGCTGACTTGTGAATAGGTAATATACTTGAACAAATAATATTCGCCCTCGATCTGGAACACCTTCCATTCATCACTTTCACTTGCCGGATCAGGGCTGAACTTGTGCGTATTGAGGAAATCGATCAGAGCGAGCTTGTCCCCGGATGGAATCCGGCTGCTAAATTGTTCCAATACGAGCTCACCGGAAAGTCTGATAAACATGCCATCGCTGGAATAATCATTTGTCATTTTGGCCATCAGATTATTTTTGAGCTCCTGTACTTTGAAATACCGGTTGCTCTCATCCATGTTGGCTTCATTCACTGCGATGTCAATGTTATTATCGAACACCTCGATTAAATCTTTGGAGAAATTATTGAAGTTATTATGAATATTCGCCTGATAGATGGCAAGCGTATTATGCGAGCTTGTTAGTGCATTGCTCCGTACAACCTCCAGAGAGTAAATATTACTCAGAACAAGAATGGACAGCAGTATTGCAAGAATAACTGTCATCTGCACCGAAAACTTGAACACGATACTGTTTGTCCGAATCATGCTGCCACATCTTCCTTCCCTGAATCCAGCAAACCCCTGAGCTGATCCATTTTGGATCAGAGGCCCAGGGGCGTACTTGTATTTGACTCTCAGTTAGTTACTATCCGCCACTGCCCATTTCAACGCAGCTTCAATATGCTCATCCCAGAATTGCCAGGTGTGTTCTCCCGGGCCTTCTTCATACCGGTGTCCGGCCTTTTCCCCTTCAAGGAATCCATGAAAGCGCCGGTTCACGTCCAGCAGGAAATCCTCTGTCCCGCAAGCCATATACAGCTTCGGCAGCACTAGCCCCTTCGCCTTCACATCAAGCACAAGCTTCTCCGGGTCTTTATCACTGCCAAGCAGCCGGCTCAGATCGCCAAATACGCTAGTGTAGTATTTATAGCTGCCGATCCCGTCATTGTGATCAGGGGCTATGTTCGCAATACTATATGGAATAAGTGCCGATGACAAGGCTATAATGCGGCCGAATTGTTCTGCATATTTCAGACCGTTGCGGATCGCTCCATAGCCTCCCATGGATAAACCACCAATCCAAGTATCCCCGCGCGCCTCAGACAACGGGAACAGCTTGCGCGTGAAGTCCACCAGCTCTTTGCCGATATATTCACCGAAGTATACTTCCCTGTTCTCATCATCCAGATAGAAGTGATTCTCGCCTGCAGGCATAAAGACTGCAACCTGATATCTGTCCGCCAGCTCTCTGATCCGTGAGAAGTTCATCCAGTCGTTATGACTCCCGGAGAAGCCGTGCAGCAGATAGAGCGCCCTCAAAGGTTGTCCTGACCATACGGGAAGTCCCACTCCTTCAGGCTGATCAACCGGCATTAACGCATTAAACGTTACTTCTCTTTTCAGACTTTTCGAATAAAAGCTTATTTGCAATGTAGCCAAAATAATCACTCCTTAACAGCATTAGGATTATACCTGATAAACCGCATCTTTGCCTTCATCATCCACATATTCAATGACCGTCTGATAATCCTGCAGATGGATGAACAGCCGACAATATTTCCCGCCATGCTCCCACATTAAGCGGATCTCATCTGTTGCCGCCTCAAGCACCTGGAAGGTACCTCCGAAGGCACTGTAAGTATTGCGGAAGCGAATCAGCTTGATGAGCCGCTTCACAACATCCCGTTCAAGCCCTTCCTCAATTTCCTCCAAGGTGTAATTATGGCGGTTGATATCGCGTCCTTCACCCGTCAGGGCCACCTGCTCCAGATCATTGCTGCCGGCCAGCAGGCCCACATAATAGACCTGCGGAATCCCAGGGGCGAAGAATTGAATCGCTCGCGCAGCAAGATAAGCATCATCGTCTTCATTCAGGACGCTATAATACGTGCAGCGAATCTGATGGACATCGAATCCGTCTTGCGCCTTATGCTCCTCCGACAGAATCAGGCTCAGATTAGCCCCTCTGTCCACGCAGAGATCAACCAGCTCCCGGGCTTCCTTCGTATCGATCAGATCATCAAGATCCGGCTTGACAGGAATACCGTCGTGACAATCGAGCATGGTGAACTGCTTATGCGGACGGGTCTTCAGATAGGAATTGAGCTCTGTATTTGACCTGCCCGTAAGTGCCTCAAGCACCCGGTAGGGCAGGATGAAGTCGTATATCCAGCAACCATACTCCGATAGCTTGTATTGGGTGCTATAATGCGCATGCACCTCCGGCAGCAGCTCTATGTCCAGCGAATCCGCCAATTCTTTGATCCAGTCAAGGAATTCATAGATGTTCGGCTCGACAAAGAAACAACTGGTTCCCAGCTTCTTGATGATATATCCCACAGCATCGAGTCTTACAATTTTGACGTTATGCTTCTTGAAATTATCAAAAAACAACCGCAGCAGTTCACGGGTCAACGAGGAATGGATATCCAGATCAATTTGCTCCGAAGGGTCCGTTTTGCCAAAGGTCGTCCAGACCTTCTCTACTCCGCCGCTCTCGACGGGAAAGCTGGAATAAGGCAAAGGTCTGCGGAGGAACATTCTGTCTATATCCGCCTGCACTGGCTCTCCGTTCTCCCAGATTTTGTCCAGTGTTATAAATAAATCGGCATATTCCGAAGCGCGGCCTTGCTCCAGGAAGTCCTGAAAATAAGGCGATTGCCTAGAGATGTGATTGACCATAAGATCAACTAGGACATCAAACTGCTCTCCGATATTCCGGATATCCTCCCATGTGCCGAACTCCGGCTCAATTTCAAGGTAGGTGAGTGGAGCAAAGCCCCGGTCCCCGGAGGAAGGGAAGGGCGGGAGAATGTGAATCCCGCCTTCAAATATATCAACGAAGTGCTTACGGAGAACTTGATGCAGTTTTTTCAGGTCTCCGCCCAATGAATCTGGATACGTGATCAGCTGTACTTGATTCTTCAGTGTCATTCGAAACCTCCTACAGGCCAAATTGTTGTTTCAATACTTCCAGAATTGGCAGATTCACTACCGCACCTGTAAATTTCAATTTGTACGCGCTGACGGCGAAGCCAAGTTCCAGCGCCTCTTTGAGAGTATACCCCTTGACGACAGCCGCATAAAATCCAGACCAAAAGGCATCTCCTGCTCCGGTTGTATCCTCGATCCTCGTAGCTTTTGTCTCAAATGTCAACGTTTCCATACCGTTTGAGACCATCGCCCCTTCTTTGCCCAAGGTCATCACCACCAGCTTGGCTCCAAGTTCCAGGAACCTCCCGACTTGCTCAGCCGGTGTACCTAGCCCAAATAGACGCTCTGCATCATCCTCCGAAGGTTTGATAATATCAACCTTTGGTATGATAGATTTGACATAGGATACACCATCCTCACCCTTCTGCCAAATCAGAGGATGATAGTTAGGATCAAAGCCGATCAGCAGCTTATGCTCTCTTGCCATTTCGATCACCCGTTCCACCGCATAACGTGAGGGGACTCTCGAGATCGGCCAGCAAGAGAAATGGACAATTTTGGACTGGATCAAAGCTTGCTCCAAAGAATCATTGTACGCAAGCTCACTGTCCGCGCCGCGGTAGAAGATGGGAATTGGCGTTTCCTGGCTCTTCGTGATGACTACCATACTGGTAGACTCGTCCACCCGCTGGATTCCGCTTGTATCCATTCCAGCACTTTGTAATTCGTTTACCAGAAACGTTCCGAGACCATCTCTTCCAACTGCCGAAGCAACATGAGACCGGATACCAAGCTTATTGACATTAATGGCAATATTCGAAGGCGACCCGCCAAAATATCTGGTATATCCGCTGCACTCAGAAGCATCGCCGTAATCGTTGGAAATCATGTCAACGAGCAGTTCACCAACCGTTAACACATCGTTCGCTTTATCTTCAAATGATATTGCCTCACCGAAATTAAACACCCGATTTCCCCCTAAAACTCCAATATCCTTTCGTCATCTACCATTCTATTTCTTCTGCATACGTAATACTTCAAAAAAAACGTGCTTTTTTTTCAATTCAGAGGCTCATCATGGGGACGGAACCAGAGCTCATGAATTCAAGGCTCTTGCTATAGGTTAATAAGCCTGAAAGAAATTCAGGTATGGCTGGGTCATTCAACTATCAGCATTACAGCCAATACTAGCAAACCTGCTTAAAAACAAACAAGGGTTCCAGCTCTAATGAGCTGAAACCCTTATTTACTAGTGCCGAGGACGGGGGTCGAACCCTACGGTACTCACGTACCGCAGAATTTCAAGTCTTGAAACAGTCCCCTTAGTCCATTTTCTACACTACGGAGAGATCGAGCATAATGCCTTTAACCATGCGGGTTAAAGACACTTTTTCATGCTCCACACTCTCTGCGTTCAGAGATTTGGATATGTAGCCATGTTAGCAAATAGATTGGAGCAGGAACCTTGCACTTCTGCTCTTTTTTACGTCCACTAATTCTTACTTAGAGGTCGATCCATTTGAATACGATTAAACGCAATCCTACAGGCATTTGCTGGCTTCTATCCTCAGAGAAAAGCCCAACAGTTATGTTATAAACGAACTGTATCAATGCTTTCCCAATGAGGCCTCATTGGTCGATGTAACTGAGCAGGAGCTAATGCGCGTCGAGGGCATTGGTGCATCCAGAGCAAAACAGATTATTTCCACCGTACAGCTTGTACAGGAGTTCACTACAACATTGACCGAATCAAGCGTAATCTGCTCATCGGTAATTTTCGATAGGTTATCCCAACTACGGTTTAATGCTTACTTTTGTTGCATACCACTTTCCAGATTTTAATATTAGTGTTAAATCGACAGGTTCTCTAAATGCAAAATCATCATTTTTATATTCTTGAGTTACAAATACTTTTGATACTACGAAGAAGTGCAGCGGAAATACAAAACCGATATGATGGTAGCCTTTACTATATTTAAAGCTTTCCGCTGTCATTCCGCGTTCGACTGGATTAATACTTTCAAATGCTGAATTATTCATGTACCTCATATCGGCGTTTCGCTTCATGGCTTCTTCAAGAATAATTTTAGTATCATGTACAATCCATGCACCAAATGAGATATATGCAATAACAAATAAAAGAACAAATGAAAGGACTAACTTTCTTTTATTTCTCATTAGTAATTTCTCCCTCAATCAAACAGAAATTATAAAACAATGGTAAAATCTCTAGATTGTACCATTGTCAACGTCATTTTCCTACAAAATATGTGTGAAGTATGGAATAACACTATCCGGTGTGTTAATGATATAGAAATCCCATGTTACATATATGATTGCTCCTGTGCATTCTGTGCAAATTAATTTTTTTTAGTTGAATACTTTTCAAGGTTGTTAATTGCTTTTTTTACCAGCTCATCGCCAGTTATCGCGCTTTTTGGAAATGTTGATTTAGTAACTGCTTGGGTATCGCTAGAAACGGTGAATGTAACCATATCCTTCAAAGCAGTATCTTCATCGGAACCTTCCCAAATAATAGTCTGTGTCAGTTCACCTGTAATAATAGTGTTATTCCCTAAGTTCTCGCTGGATGTCTGTTTAAAATCCATTATAAAGTCTTTTAACACTCGTCCTGTTGTTTCCTCCATTACTCTAATGATGTTTAACGCTTCATCATAAAGGTAATCCAATTCAGGGGACGTAGCCTCTCTTTCAGAGGAGAAAGTTGCCTTCGTGCTTAAATCTCTGAAATTTTCCATTTTGTTTTCACGAGAGTTTAATAAGTTTGCAACGATGCTCTCTGTTGTAGTAACAGAACTTTCCGCCTCTACAGTTCTTCCTGCAAATAATAGTTCAAAAAATTACCCCTTTTCTTTTTATGGAATATTAATACTATTAATATCCATATTTGTACATTATCAGAATTAATATATAAAATAAATGGTTCTTTCTTTACTGTATTTTTTTAGAATAGGTAGAAATTTTTGGTCATTTAGTCTCTACATTCAACCTCACAAACTTTTTTATGAGAAACTAAAGCCTGTAAAATAACCAGTTGAATTCTCTATTATAGGCATTGAAATCCACACTATATCCTGTTGAGTCTCCTACCAAAAAATTCTATCGTTTATCCTAATCCTATAGAACCTTTCCACTCGTTTAATGAGCTGTTATATCTTTTAGATGCCAGAAAAAATATAATAAACTTCATACGGGGAAGATTTTCTTTAAATTACCATTTATTTTATATTAAATGTAACAAAAACATTATTTTGTCTTTATTATTTTTAAAAACATCGCTTATTCAGAGTATCAGTAAATTTATCTACTCGACACCAGAATGGGGGAGATATTATTGAAGAAAAAATTACTTATATTTATTTTGATTGTTTCAATCGTTGGAGTTCTTTTTTGCATAGAATATAGCTTCCCCAAAGCTATTGATGTAACCTATCCGGCAGTTCAATTTAGACCAGGCGATGCTAATTCAGCCACTTCGGTTTCACTTAGCATTAAGGGGAAACTTCATCGCCCGTTATTTCGCAATCAATATTTTAGTGGTCGTATTGCAGTAGACAGATACGATTACAGCAAGTATCAAATGGAGGATATACTATTTCATCGAGACGTTAGGAACGGTTGGGGCAATATTGTCTATTTTGACAATAAGCCGAGTGGTTTTACTTTCGGTTTTGTTTGGAAGAATGGTTCGTTCGACAACGTTAAGATTCTTCTGAATGAGCCGGTGGGACCTGAGAAAGACGGGGGTATTATAAAAGATCAGCAAATCGTTGCTCCCGCAAAAGATTATCAATCTGCACTAGAATTAAGCAGCGCTGAATTTAAGGATAATTGATTTACACTAAACCAAAAAATCCATCAATACTTCATATGTACTCCCATCCATTGCTCCATAACAAAAACCTCCTTCGTCTTCACCTGAGATTTAGCCTCAAGCGCTGCAAAGGAGGATTCATGTTTGTATCCTATGTTGTTGAAACGACCTTTAAGGTACACAGGACAACGAGATTTAAAGCGGTTTTGCGGAAGTCAGCTTCAGGAGCAACCCCCTGAAAACCTTGTAGTGCTGAGAACGGGGATCGAACCCGTACGGTACTAACATACCGCAGAATTTTAAGTCTTGAAGTAGTTCCTATATCCCCTTTTCTGCGCCACGGAAAGCTCGAGCATAAATCCTTTAACCATCGGATTACGGGTAATTTTTTGAGTTCCATACTCTCTGCGTTCAGAGATTTGGATATGCGGCCATGTTAGCAAAAATGTTAGCAGAATGAAGGGCAGAAGCTTTGCGTGACTGCCCTTTTTGTATGAAAGTGGGCCCTTCGCTGCCAGTGGAGAGAAAGGGGTATGTAAGTTAGAGAGAAACCGAAGTAAAGTCTGGGGACAAGTCATTTAAATCCTTACATATCTACGTTCGAATGCACCGTGATACATAGATATGAAAAAATGTGACCACTTGGGTAAAAATTAGTATAACGATAACCTCTTTTCCAATGACGAGGCAACCCTTCTCTTCAACCACCCG
Organism: Paenibacillus sp. 19GGS1-52; assembly: GCF_022369515.1. NCBI lineage: Bacteria > Bacillati > Bacillota > Bacilli > Caryophanales > Paenibacillaceae > Paenibacillus > Paenibacillus sp. 19GGS1-52. The sequence continues at coordinate 2,056,128 of NZ_CP059724.1, read as the reverse complement.
ATAATTCATTTCAGTTTTCCTTTGATCTGAATTTGAAAGGAGATTCGGAGAAATGATTTCACGTTCTTTTTCTTCGCCATATGCGGGGTTACCCCATACATCCTCTGGAACACTTTGGCGAAAAAATCCGGTGTCTCGTAACCATACTTAAGCGTGATATCGATCACCTTGCTGTCCGTCCCGGCCAGCTCTTCCACCGCAAGCGTAAGCCGCCTTTTGATACATATTCAGTAACGGTGAAGCACGTCAGGGTATGGAACATACGCTGAAAATGGTATTTCGAATCATCGCTACTCCGGGGATATCCTCGACTCCTATTGCGGAGCTCAAGTTCTCTGCTCCACATATTCAATCACCTGGTGAAGCAGCAGGATCGTTTCCAAATTCACACCTCTCCTTTCATTGTTCATTGTAGAGAAGCCGGCAGTGCTTGTTCTTGACAGGGAATGCTTTGATTTTTCCTCAAGCTCATTACTCTTCGCGATTATATATCTTTAATTCCTTGTGCAAATCATACATCATTTTTCCAAGTGGTTTAGTTCGCATGCCCTCTTTCGTAATCTCAGGACCGAAAATAATTTTTTTAATATCCTCATCAGTCAAATTTTCCGGACCTAATACATCTATCAACTCTTTCTTTTGCGAGCTGTTATACATCTGTTCCCTCTCTATTAAATCCAGTACCTCTGAGCTATGTATTTGATAAGCTTCTTCAATTCTCATTGTATCAATATTGGTCTTCAGATTACCTTTAGGGTCTAAAGTGATTTTTATATGATCTGAATTTGTCCCGGTATATGAAAAAGTTAAGTCCTTTCCCCAATCGATACTGTTATCAAAAGGTGAAGCAAATGCTGATGTAGATGAACTTTTAACCCTGTTACAATTACCACAGACAGGAATGAGATTATACAGACAGACTGCAAACAAGGGGGATTTTGATCTGATGAAAAAATGATCTAATTGGGCACCTGAAACATGCGGTGCTCTACAGTTAATGTAGTCTCTGTTGCAGTAAGGACACACTGTGAGGCGAGTGTTTTTAACAATTCTAACACGCATAGTTGTATAACTTAATTTTGAATCAGCAAGTAATTCGTAGGAGTCATGAATAATCTTATATATGCCTTTAATAGAAGAGCGCCCCTCTTTTTCTTAATCATAATGTTCTCCTATTCATATAATTGAAATCAAAGGCAGGCTAATCCATTCTTGTAATATGAAAATGTTCAGCGACAACATAAAGGGAATGTTCTGCATTAACGAACAGCAGGATTTGTTCCGTTCCTGTATCGGAGTGGATAAGCGGATAGGACTGGAGCGTAACCTGCATGGACTCCTTTTCCAGCACCTTGCGGTAAATATCTGCAATTTCCTGAGGCCCAGCGGTAAGTGAAATAAGGCCTTGAGTGAAACCTTGCTGAACAGACAGAAAATCATGAATTCTATTAACAGCATCATATTTATTTAGAAAATTAGAAAGTTCTTTAAAAAGCTGACCATAAATTTTTTCGTTTTCCGCCATCTTTTTTGGACCTAAAATCCGAAAGTAGGGTTTGTTGTATTTAAATAAAACCGGATGATCTCTCAAAATACGCAAATAAAGAAATGAGCTGCTGATTCCAAGGTTGTTTTCACGTACATCCTCGCAAATAATGCTCCAGGAGGCATGCTTTCCTACAGTTCTTCCGTAAACCTCCTTGTACATGGTTAGGGTGAGGTGCAAGTCGTTGTCTACCCGTACGGCTTGATCAATAGAGAAATACCCCTCACCTTCTGTTAATTCAGCTAGTGCATCAATAATTTGTTGAATCAAATTAATAGCCTCCTTGTTATGAAATAGAACTGACATTGCTCAAATCCGTTATCAAGCATACCTCATCCCGTCATTAAATGAATGGAAGAAACTTGTGCAAATATACTAAATTAGTATAATCTATCTGTACTTTTAATAATTTGAAAATGAGGTGATTATATGCTCAATCCTATTAGCACAGAAAATGGTAGGTTATTTATTAGATTTCTGTTCACACCCTCAATTAGAGGCAAATTTGTACTTTCGCTTCCTATCTCAAGTCCAAAAAAGTCTTTATTTATCTCTGCTCTCGACTCTTCGAAAACATGATATACAAACTAATATGATGTTGAGATACTCTCTTGAATCAATATCGCTTTGTTTGTACAGCATGTATGAACGAAACGAAGACGTATTTAGGGAATTTTTAGATGATGGAACCGTACATTCCTATAAAATCACTAAAACGGTTGGCACTTGGTTAGAAAAAGAATCAGAACAATTCGCCAAAAGTATTCACATTATGAAAAACTCTATTAATGCGTTTGCCACTCATGGAAATATCTTGCCGACAAGCTTCAATTCAACATTGGACAATGGTATATTCACTTTTCATTTCTTCGATATTGAACAGCCAGATATAACAAAACAGAGACTTTGGTGGATAAGTGATATTTGTTTTGGATTTTTAGATATGTCTTCAATGCTGAATTTGAAATATCCTTGTTTCACTCTCAAAGAAGAGGAATTTCTTCCATTCATGCATGAAAATCACGCAAAAATCAATGAACAAAAAGAGATATTAACAAAAGTCATGCAGCTAAGAAATAACTCATAAAACTATTCACGTTTTCAAATTCCCTAAACGTTTTGTTTCAGGGAGAAGTTTGCTGATAGGGGAAGCCTTGATGTGTTCATCCTTTAGGTCATTTAACGTCAATGCTACATATCGTTTAGTCATGGTCAGATCACTATGATCTAATGTCTTCTGTAAGATCAGAGCGTTAGCACCATTACGGATATACTCCAGAGCAAATGTGTGTCGGAGATCATATGGGCGTATATGCACTCCCAACTCTTTGCTATACCTTTCCAACCTATCTCCCCATGTGTGACGATTCAACGCTTTGCCTTCAAGTGTACAGAATATTGGAGCGCTACTGCTCCAAATATCAGGTCTAACATTTATCAGTTGTTGGATGGCTTTAATTGTCGGTATGGAAATGGGTAGTGTTCTGGAGACTCTTGTTTTAGCCTTCTCAGAAGTAATATAGATCTCTTGTGAGTTAGCGTTAAAATCAGGAATCCTGAGTGATAAAGCTTCTTTGGGTCTGATGCCTGTATCCAAGGTGAGAAGTATTAAAGCAAAATCTCGCAACCCTACAAAGGTTTGTTTATTAGGGACTGCCAGGGTCTGTCAATAATTTTGTGTAAACTCTTTTAAGCACAGATTCCCCCGAGGGGGAGTGGCGATTCATCGCAAGTGTTGACCGACCCGATCTGGGAAAAATACCGAAAGCTGAAGGAGCATTTGTCCCCAATTTTGAACGCGCCCCGTCCATTTTCGAGTCACGTCGACGGTGGCGAGATAGAGCATTTTTAGCAGCGCCTCATCCGTGGGGAAGATGCTTTTTCCTTTCGTCACTTTACGTAGCTGGCGGTGGTAACTCTCAATCATGTTTGTCGTGTAGATAAGCTTGCGGATCTCAGGAGGGTACTTGAAGAAGGTAGCTAATTCCTCCCAATTATTCCGCCAGGAACGTAGGATGAGCGGATATTTGGTTCCCCACACCTCTTCAAAATGGTCGAGTTCAAGCAAGGCTCCTTCTTCGGTAGCTGCCTTGTAAATGGGCTTTAAATCGGCAGTAACCTTCTTCAGATCCTTGTACGAAACGTACCGTGTGGAACTGCGGATTTGGTGAATAATACACTTTTGGATTTCCGTTTGAGGGTAGCAGGCCGCAATCGCTTGAGAGAACCCAGACAGGTTGTCCACACAGATGATGAGGATGTCTTGAACCCCGCGGTTCTTCAGTTCATTCAGTACGCTAAGCCAGAACTTAGAGGACTCGTTCTCGCCAATCCACATACCCAGTACATCCTTGTTTCCATCCAGATCGATGCCAATGACCATGTAGGCTGCTTTGTTGATAATAGCCCCGTCCTGCTTGACTTTGAAGTGGATGGCATCCAGATAGACTACCGCGTAAACACCTTGTAAGGGGCGATTCTGCCACTCTTTAATGAGGGGAACAATCTTGTTGGTCACATTGGAAATGAGTGTGGGCGAGACCTCAATCCCGTACATATTCTGTAAATGATCTTGGATATCTCTCGTGCTGACGCCTTTGGCGTACAGCGCCACAATCTGCTCCTCGATGCCCGTTACATTCGATTGATGCTTCTTGACCACCAAAGGCTCAAATTCGCCTAAACGGTCTCGAGGGATAATGATTTCCTGTTCGCCGTACTCGCTAACTACCGTTTTGCGGCTTTTTCCATTACGACTGTTTGGAGTGAGTTTCGCCTTCACTTCATGCTTTCCATAACCCAAATGCGTATCCATTTCGGCTTCCAGCATCTCCTGAATCGTCTCGGCAAATAAATCCTTTAAGGCATTCTGTGCATCCTTTGCGCTGACCAAGTTGTTTTCCTTAATAAACTCCCGCAGCTGCTGTTTTGTCCAAAGTCCCATGTGTTCTCCCCAACCTTTCTCTTACTTCCATTTTAATGGGTTTGAGAGTTTACACAATATATTTTACAGACTCGACTGCCAATAATTTAATTAATACATCTTGTTCTATATTTACAACTCGTCCCTCATCTTTACGCTTTTTCATTGATTTAATTGGGTTAGAATCAATCATCTCTTGCTCCACGCACCAATTAAGGAACGTCCGTAAATATACCAAACGATTATTGTAGGTACATGGCTTGATATTATCTTGTCCTAGGTATTCAAACAGATTATTTTTGAGATTATCCATTGTCTCAAACGAATCACTGTACCTTTTAAATAAGAGCCGCACATGCTGATCGTAGTCTTTCCGTGTTTGTTCACTGATTCCCTGTGCCTTCTTCCAAAATAGAAACTGCGTCAATGCCTCTGCCCAAACCACTGCCTTATTGTTCTTAATTTGTGTAACTCTAGCCAACAACAAAAACTCCTCTCCAGAACTTGTGGTTAGACAAGCACTGAAAAGGAGTATTATCGTCAGAGTCCTGTGTGTTGGAATGTGATTCCTAGACACGCAGGACCTTTAGCTTTTGACGGAAGCTTTATTTAAGGGCTACAGTCGTAAAACCCTTATAAATCAAGGATGCCGAGGACGGGGGTCGAACCCGTACGGTACTCACGTACCGCAGGATTTTAAGTCCTGAAACGGTCTTCTTAGTACCTTTTCTACGCTACAGGAAGATCGGGCATACAGCCTTTAACCATGCGGGTTAGAGTGCTTTTTTGTGTTCCATACTCTCTGCGTTCAGAGAATCGGATATGCAGCCATGTTAGCAAAAATGTTAGCAATTTTCCAAGCAAAAGCAATGTACTTCTACTCCCCTTGGTATAATATTGCTCTTCATTCCTGATAGTGTGACAAAAATGGTTTGTACGCTTACAAAAATACAAAAGTAGGAATTTAAGAACAAGGAATCACAAAATTTATGTTTCTACAGCCGACTACCTCAATACATGTGACAAAATGCCTCACTTTCAAGAATGGAATAAGAACCCAGCCAACGGGCATAGGTTCCGAGATTCTATGAATTTATTAGGTTTAAGACGTGAAGCCTCGTGTGGCAAGAGGTTAAAAACTTCGTTATAGCTTGCCTTTTATTTTCAGTTGTTACCAACAAAGTTAAGTTAATCCTCAATTTTTTTAAGATACTCTTCTAGTTTTCTACTCCATCTTTCATCATCCATCTTTTCGATACTAAATTTATTTTGAATTAAATTTCTAAAACTCACTAGTTTAGTTCTATTGTCCATGTTTAAACCCAATTTTCTTGTATCGATAAAAGCGCCATTAAATTTATCATTTCCAAAAGAGAAACTCGGAACACCAATACTTATGTAGTCATTTGTTTTTACCCAAGCTGCGCCCATTTCATTTAAACAAGCTGGGCTATCAAAATAATTGTCAGATAATAAATAAATCATAAAACAGTTATTATCAAGTTGATTTTTTAAATAGTCAGGAATATTTGCTGCCAAAGGAACACCATGTTCATCATCACTTGTAAAAATAATATCTTTACTTTTAACGCCTATGTCCTCGAGAAGGCCCACAAGAGCAGCACCATACTTCTCATCTTTAGATGAATGGCTGATAAATATTTTAGAGTTAACTTGCTCGCTAATATTACTATTCATAATATATTTTTTCCCGTTAAACTTCAAGCAATCCTTTGATTTAAAAATTCTAATTCCAAATATCACTTTTCCTTCCACATTAAACTCGCTCATGCAATAATTTAATTCTTTAGGGATTCGATTAATAATTTCTTGCAATCTTTCTTCAAGCCATACCCCTGTAATTCCGACTAATTCAAATTCGGTCTTAAAGTTTATCCCCCAAAATATGTAACCACCATCCGTATTAGCAAATGCGACCATCTCTTCTGCCATTTTATCAGCGGGTTGCACTGTAAAATAGTATTTAACATTTTTAGTTTCCTTTTTCTGGATTTTCTCTTTAAAAATATCATCCATGTAAAACATATCGATTCTCCTTTATACAAATAAATTTTTCAAGGGTATAACTTTTATTTGTGTAACTAACAATATATCTCCTAAAGTTAATTGTCTCGGAATATCCGTCGGATTATCAGTGTCAACAACCCATAATTCACTATTAGTTCTTAAAAAATTAGGTTCGCTGTCATAATAAAAAATCACTTTTTTCTTATTGCTTGGGCGGATAATCAAGATAATATTATCGCCATCTTTATTTTTAATGGTGTCGTAGGCAGTTGGTGCAATTTTCCTCTTACTCTCTAATTTATATCCGTTTGATATTAAATAACTCGAAACTCTTTGTTCGGATATGCTCAACATCTCTTGAATTTTTTGATAATACTCGGAGAGCCCAGTACTAATATATTTTAGAAATGCCCTTTTTCTTTCAGGGGTTTGTTTTGTATAATCTAGATATCGTTGCATATCGGTTTCATTATAAATTGACAGCTTAGCCAGATTTTCAAGTATTTCGGTAACATCCATACCTTCAAATTCATTTATTAATTTTAAATCAATATTTTTTTCAATTTCTACTGTCTTTTCCAATCCATTTATTTTTTCTTGCATTTCATTTAATTCTTTTTTCAAATCTATAATTTTGGACTTTGCAGCGTCTAATGAATCACTGTTCGTTTCCTCTAAGAACTTATCTTTTTCAAGTCTTGCAAAGTAGTTATCTATATGCTCGCTATTTGAACACAGGTCCATTCTCATTCCAAATAGTACAGGGAATATATTTTTAGAATCTTCTTCATGTTCTAACATCCAAAAAAATAATTTGTCATATGTATCTTGAAGTGTTTTTTCTCTTTCAAGACTGCCTCTTGATTTTTCCTCAGATAGTTTTTTCGTTATGATATCTGTAATTTGTACTGCAATATCCTTATTACCGAATTTACCAATTAAATCTTTAAAAATAGATTTTGATAAATCTAAATTTTTATGAATTAATTTATTTTCCAAATCGCCAGCCTTAATTTCAGTTTCATTTAATAAACCCGTATATACACCTCTTAGCGTTACATCAATTTCGTCAATAAAACGATTGCTTAGGGTGCAAAGGAGATTTTTTTGATTAACAAATATTTTTTCATCCTTCCAAATAGAAATTTCTAACTTTTGTAATAAATCAATAAATTGATTCAGCCATTCGAAGGCATTCACTTTTAAATTATTGAGTAGTCCGTTATTAATTGGCAAAATAAGTTCTATGACCTTTTGTATAGAAAGATGTGATTCCTTATAAATCTTATAAAGTGATTCACAGAGTTCATACTTTGGTAAATCAATATTGCTGCAATACATCATCAAATCATAGAAATCTTTCTGACAGTCTTTTATGAAATTTTTCCTAATGCCAGTATCCATTTCTTGTTTTATTTCATCATTGAAATTAACGTTAAAAATGAATGGAAACTTAATTTCCTGCATCGATTTCATTCCGCCATTGGCAGTTTCGATAATAGGTTTCTTACAATATATATTTTTCGATTCGAGACAATACTTTTGACTAAGCTTATCTGTGTTATTTTTTTCTTCCATATAACAGAGATTATGTATATCCCTAAAAGAATCGGAAATCAAAAAATCGATAATTCGACCGTATAAAAGAATAGCTTCATCCAAAATAATGTTGTTTGTATTATGTATTTGTAAAGAATCACGGTGATCTGTGACTTGAAACGATTCAGCATTTATTACAAACGGTAACCCAAAGTATTCACTTCCTATCAAAGGGTATCGGCAGTAAATGCGCGAACTATTTTCAGGATATCTCATTATTGTTTTATTCTTATAAATAACTGCTATCTCAAAATTCATTTTCAAATGCTTAATCAAAAGAATTTCTTCTGGATTCTCATTGATCCGAACTTTACTAAAGCTAACAAATTCATTTTTAGAGTAATCATCATCACGATTACGGATATATTTAACGCCATTTATTTCAATAGACTTTATTTTACGGCTAAAAGATAATAATAGCGGGATATTTTTTTCTAAATCCATAATTCCTTGTACAACAGGAGATTTATTTTCGTCATGATGTTCTGCTAAAGATTCCAAAGCATATCTGAAAGTTGTAATATTAGCAAGATTACCGTCCGAAGCCGGAGTTTCATCTATCTTATCCAACTCTTCTAGTGCTTCAGAAATATGAGCTTTGAGTATTGGTATGGCTTCTTTATATACAAGACTATTTTCCCAATTACTTCTATCTAAATTGAAATCCAAAGGTATGCGTTCTTTATTTTTATTAATGAAAGTCCCTGTAATATTAATTTTTTTTGACAATAAATGCGTGGTAATAAAGCCCGTACCAAACTGACCACCTTTTTCAATATCTTCGGTTTTAGATGATTTTTGTAGAATTAAGCCTCTAAGCGATTCATTATCAAAAGGATCACCCGTATGAGAAAATGAGACCATCTTTTTTTCGATATCATGTTGGACATAGATATCAACCGGAGTGCTGGAAGTGTCACAAGCATTTTGAATCAGCTCCCAAATCCATCTGCGAACAGTATTATCATCAGAGCCATTAAATACATCATATAGCTCTTTGTTTATTTTGTTGGCAGAAATATCAATAAGGTCTTTTCTATCCATATTATCACTACCCATGTAATAATCCCCTCTCATCTTCCTGCTTATTAGTAGTTATCTATATAATTGAATTAATCAGAGTAGGCTAATAGCTATTCTTATCCATATTATTACTTGGGGTAACTGGAAGCACAATATCATTCATTCCATTCTGGATTATTTGCTCTTTAACTAATCCAATTTCTTCAGAATACAGGAAATTTTGTAACACTTATAGCCCCTACAGCCCCAACCCAACAAACCCTAGGAGTCCAACGCCTAAACTACTAATTTAAACATCGCTTTCAATAAATCAGAATGGCAAATCATCATCATCGATACTAAAAACAATTGGGTTGTTAACTTCCGTGGCCGGGGAGGTTACCTCCATAACTGTTGTTGTGTTTGAATCCAATTCAGCCATTAAATCATCTAGATTAATTCCTTCTATTGTTGGACTATTCGAAGCTTCACTTGTTTTAAAGATTTGATCGTTATTTAGTTCAGCTTTGAGTAAGTTGTTTCTCACATAATTATGTTTATTAATATTTACTTCATCCAAATCCTCTAACAGTTTCTGATGTGCATTAACCTCCAATGAAGACAATGCAACAGTAACTGTTCGAAGCATTGAATTTGTCTTACCTACGTATTTATATATCTGATTTCTATTTGATTTTTCATGACTCACTAAACCTACCATAGCACTAATTATTAGTTCGGGTGCATGTCCCCGGGCAATATTTTTTTTCAATTCCAGGAACCCATAATTATTTTCTGGTATCTCCAAAATTAAACACTTCACAACATTAGTGACAGATGGATGCCTGTAAATTGAAACTAATAAATCAGCTATTGACTCATTAAGTTTAGTGAAATCTATTATTGTTTTGGTTATCCAAAACAATTGGTATTCTGGGATGAACGATTTTTTAAGATAAACTTCAATTTCACTTATAATAGTATCCGAAATCATCATATAATTTCTTTTAATGTTGTAATATAAGTTTTTTGTTAATTGTGGAGAATTATTTAAAACTAATCTTGTCAGTTCAATTGTTTCTGATTCAGAAGTCATCAATAAAGAGAGTATAAGCTCTATGTCTTCATCCTCAATATTTTTCCTATTATGTAACATATCCTTTAAAAATCCAATTTCTTCATCTGTTAAATCTTCAATTTCATAATCGTAATCATCCAATTCATCGGTGTAGGAATTAATAATAAGTCTTCTCTTTTTTAACAATGAAATCTTAACTGTTTCAATATCGTTTTCCTCTTCATTTTCTGTTGTTGTAATTAGAGTTTTCTCTTCATTTAAACACAAGCCTTTTTCACCTAGTAATTTTTGAACAGTGAATATATCATTTGTAATGGTTTCCTCATTATCAGAAAAAAAATAAATATCATCCATAAATCGTATAATAAATTCACTTTTAAGTTCTCTAGAAGCCTCTATAAAACTCAAGAAATTACTACCTATAACCTTCATCGGAAATAATCCTTGTGGCATACAACTAGTACTTCGCCCTTCATTAATTTCTCTTAGAAATTTCCCTATTTTTTCAGCTTCTTGCTGATTAATAGTTCTTGCTATGTAACTAACAATATCATGGTGATAGATATTATTAAAAAAATTAGATATATCTATTTTCCCCATAAATCCATAATCATTCTTTAATGATTGTAACTTATTAATAAATAGCCTGTATTCTTCAGTTTGTGAACTATAACTGTCTCCACTGAAAGTATATCCAAAACATTCACGGTTTGAGTAGACTTGTTTTTGAAAGTAAGTTCTGTTTCTATATACGAAATCGTATGTAAAAATCAAAGAAATAGGATCTAACTGAAAAGTTTGTCTATAATGTTTTTTATCCTTTAGAGCGTAAACCCAAGGTTGAATCAAAAAATAAGATTGTGCATTTTCATTAATTCTTTTTAATTGAGCTTTATTCATAATCTGCGTTACTTTTTTGTAATCATCTTCATTTAAAAAAGTTTGCAGCCAGGTTTGAGAGAATATTTCATTGTTAATGTACTCTAAAATCGAGTCAGCTTGATATTTTGCGATAAATAGAACAGAACGAAGTGGAAAAAGTGTTTTTTGAAAATCCTTTAATATAAAGTCATATACATCATTAATGCTACTCATAATCTCCTCCTCATGCACAATGAAACCTTTTAAAAATCAAGTTAAAATAGTATAATTTCAATGAATTTCCTTTAATTACATTTTCAACTTTTCTTCTAACTTCTCATAAAAAATTTAAATGATTATAGATTATTCGAAGATATAGTTACATTACTATTGTTCTTCGGAAAGAAACCATATCTCCCTACACTTTTACCTTTTGTAAATTCAATATGATTACATTTCTCAACTTGCTGAGGCAACTCCTTATTTTCAAAAATAATTACCTGTCTATCGCTACTTTTTTTAGAAAGCGCTATAAACAATGAGTCTTGCATGGATACATCAATCATCTCATCGTCTTTGTTAGTTGCATCTTTAGAATCATTTTCTTTTAGTGTTGTAACTGGAGAATCTAATAGTAACACTCGAGAAAACGGAAGTTTTCGATCTATTAAATAATTTATCAATGATACAGAGAAGGCGGCGTAAAAGAAAGCCCTAAAACCTTTACCATTATTTTTTCTTGCTTGATTGTTGATTACAATATCCTGTTCCATTTCATCAAAAGTGACATTCTCTAAATCTTCATACCCCCATTCAGTCAACGTATTAAATATCTCGCCAGAAAAGTCATTTAGAATTGCTGAAGGTATAGTGCTCTTGTAATCGATTTTAAGTTGCTTTTGTTTTTTCGCTTTGGATAAATTTATTAGCTCTTCGTTCTTTGACACAAATCTCTCTTCAATACTTTTCACTTTGTTTTCTAAATTTACTACCTCTAAGTATGCTTTTAATACGCTTCTTAAAGGAGTCAGTTCTCTTACTATGAACGCTTCAACATCTTGTTTGCACTTATTTATTTCTTGCTCATATGTTTTATTTGTTGATTCGAGTTCATCTATTTCTAAAATAGTAGACTCAATCGTTTTGTTAAGTTCTAAAATATGCAAGTTTATTTTAGCTTTCTCCTGCTGAGAGGCATCTAAAATTTCTAAGGAGAATTCTTCGTTAAACACATTATCGTCGATTTTACTATTACAAATAGGACAAGAATTAATGTGGATTTGATTTAGACAATCATCACCAGTTTGCAGAAATGATAATCTTTCCAGATCGCTTTTATACTGATCGTTTAATATTTTAAATTTATCTAATAATAATGATAGTTGGTTTCGCTGCAAATTTAGTTTATTCTGTATGTTTTGTTTATCAATGATATCATTTCGTTTTTCAACAATTAATTTTTCAATTTTTTCAATTTCTTCGGAGTACTCGTTAATATCTACTATCTTTTCAAAGGAGGCTACTTCTAATTGTTTTTGTAATGCGAATTTCTCTTCAGTTAGTTTTTTTATTTCATTATTGATATATTCAATTTTCGAATCGATTTTAGCCTTTCTAATCTCTGCTTTTTCAATTTCCTCGCAGTTTATATCATCGAAAGTAGTCAATAAAAATTTAAATACTGATTTGCAGTACGTCTCATCTGTTTTTATTTTGTTAAAAACAGGGGATTCTGTATCAGAGATTATTTTAGTCTCACTAATCATCGATAGATTGACTATTGAGCGAAAACCTAAAGTCTTCTTTTTCCCACTCTTGTTACTTAGCATATATTTGTTCTCTGTTATCCCTATAAGCTTCAAAAGGAACTTAGAAATATTATCGTCACCATTAGGATCATGATCTTCTTTTAATTTGTGTTGCTTTGTATTATAAAAATTACCAATATCAGAGAAAGTATACAATATAGACTTCTTGTTCATGTATCTAAGTATCGTAATGGGAGTATCATCTTTAAAATCTCTTATTTCTAAAAAAATATTTTCATACCCTTTGCTTTCTTTAATTTCTCTTAACATGTCAGCTCCAAACATGTAGTCAATACATTTAAAGATGTAAGACTTCCCTGTGTTTGAAGGACCATTAATTACATTAAACCCCTTTTCTAAGATGAGAACTGCATCTTCCTTTCCCGGTCCAGTTATCCTAAGCTCCTTTATATAAAATCCATACATTTAGAACACCTCATTTTTATAAGGGAAAAAATTCAAATATTCTTTCCCCCAAGACTTAATATTTGTATTTACAAACTTTTCAAGCTCAGAATCTGTTAAATTCCTAAATCTCTTTTCAACTAAAGAAGCGTTATTCATTAATTTCTTCGAGTATTCTTCTGATAAAGCTTCTATAAACCAATTAGTATTAATGTTTGCTGAGTATAAAAAGCCCTCTTCTTCAATGTCAATGTTTACTAATCCCTTTGAGGCCATTAATAACATTCCTTTTTTTATGGCTTCCCTTCGACTAAATAATTCTATTGTCCTTAAAGGATATTCTGGATGTAAACTATCAAAAGAAGCATCTGAATCCTTTGTGTAGATAGTTAAATAATCAAGAAAAATTAATCTGTCCAAACTACATTTCAGTGGAAATGAGACCTGCAGTAAATATAAACCTCTTAAACCTAATTCCAATGGCGTGTTAAATAATAGTAAATTACTCATTATATCACCCAGTCAATTTCATCTTCATTTGCTAGATGGTGACAAATACCCTTTTTATCTTCGTTTGTTACGAAATGCAAATCCCGATCTACAATACTCACTGATAAGTTTACTTTGGTTGACTCATGCATTGTTTTAGTAAGTTTTTTATATCCATCATAAAACTCACCCTTCATAAAATCTTTAATACCACTATTCATCTCATTTTTTAATATTCCAAAATGATCTTCACTAGAAAATATATCCCTTATAGAACGTTTTAAAGATTCGGCACTATAATAATTAATTCGATTATCTTTAAAATCAACCAGTAAATCAGGTATAGTTTGAAGCAGATCTAAATCAATGGTTACTTTCTTATACTGAGAATACGCTGCTAGTATTTTATTTACATACTTTAATTCGCTTTGCTCAGGTGTAGTTGGTGGCAGTATTCCACTTCCTCTTCGAGGTTTAATTGATCCCCCAAACCTAAAATAAAAATAGTTAGTTTTCCTGTGTTCTTCTATAATTCGTTCCATTGAAAAAGTATCTACAATGGAAAAATCAAAGAGTTTCACATAATCAAGAAAAGAATCTTTTAATTCTATTTTGTGCCCGCTTGTTATTCCTTTGCTACATTTTGCATCCCATTGCTCAATAAGACCTTTTCTTATTGCTTCAGGGCTTTTGATAATCTTCAAAAATTTAGAACCAATTCCTTGTGATGCAATAATATAATATTTCTTAGGAATCGGTATATCCTTATTAAAAGTGTAGTAACATAACTTACCGAACTCCAGCCAATACTCGCTTGGGGTTAATTTGCCTTCATATCTCTTACACTGATAATAATCACACAATCCATCATCATACTCTCCAATTACATCACGACCCATATCTCCTGCACTTCCGATTCTATAAACGTCTTTATATAGTTGCTTAGCACAAGAGATAGCCCACTCACCAATAAAGGCTTCAAATTCTTCAGGGGAAAAGCTTTTCACTCGTTGTAATGGCGGAATAGGGAAATCAAATACGCTTGGATCATTTAGAGGCTCAACCTCATCTAATTGAGCTAATTTAAATGTGGAAACAATCATTCTGACTTCTACCCCGATCCTCTTTATAAATATTATTATTAATAAATGGGTACTATGAACCATAAAACACTTATTCGGAACTACCTTCATTTTCCTTTTGTTGATGGTGCTTCATACATTTGATATTAGCATTGTACCTAACCCATTTTCATTTCTAAATGATAAGTAGCTCTCACGAGAGGCTAAACTTAATGCAAGAGCCGGACACCTTCCATCGTGCCCGGCTCTTTGTTTCTTAAAATATTGTCAGGAGGCGTATATTCTCAAAATATTTAACAAATCCATGTAAGTAGGATTGGAAATATTACTTTCACTAATCCCGTTTCTGTTATTTTCCCATATTACCGTGTTTTATAAATACAATTTGTGCAATTTGTGCAATTTGTACGAGACCCAAGCCAAAAGATTGAAGAAAGAATTCTATACCACACAAAGAAACAGATATAGACTTTAGAACTAAGTCAAAATACATAATTCGTCAATAATCTTCCATCTCCTTCCAAACACGCGTTCTATTTAAGGGATTTATGTAAATATATCGCAAATTTGAAAATTTGAAATCTATATTATATATACGATAATCAGAAATTACTAGGGAGGAAAACATCATGCAACAGACTAAGGAGAATGATTTGAGACATTTAGTATCTGAATCTTTAAGAGAAAGCAATGATAGCTATACAATTCAAGAGCTTTTCGAGCGCTTTCCTACGGCTACGGAACTAATGGATGTTTCAGAGCAACAGTTAGTATCTATAAAGGGAATCGGCAAAGGAAAAGCCCGGCAAATTACTGCTATGTTAAAGCTTGCGAAGGTGTTGGCTTTACCTGCTCAGGATGAACCTGTCATCCGTAGTCCCAAAGACGTTTTCAACTTACTCGAATCAGACTTGCGTTACGAGCAGAAAGAACACTTTATCTGTCTTTTCCTCAATACTAAGAACCGCTTAATCTTTAAGGAAGTCATCTCTATTGGCTCTCTAAACGCTGCTATCGTCCATCCCAGGGAAGTATTCCATGCAGCGATCAGACGCTGTAGCGCCTCTCTCATTTGCGCACACAACCACCCGAGCGGTGACCCGGAGCCGTCAATTGAGGACGTGAATCTGACAAAACGACTCATAGCCGCTGGAGAAATCATAGGAATAGAAGTCCTTGATCATATAATTATTGGTGGCAATCGTTTCTACAGTTTGAAGGAGCATGGCCTGTTGTAACCCTGTTTTCACCTCGATATTATGTGTTCCCCCTAAAAAAGCTCTCAATAAATCCCTCTGGCATCTGAATTACCACACCCTGTATTAATTCGTGGTTATAACCACTTAAATCCTCACTATATCCTGTTGAGCAACCTTCCAAAAAATTCTATCGTTTTGTTAGGGGTGAGGGGAATTGAACAACATTGAATTTATCGGAGAAAGCATCCGAATTCTGCGAACTGGTAAAGGACAGAGCCAGGAACAACTGGCACTGAATGCAGGAGTAAATACCTCTTACATCGGCCAGATTGAACGTGGAGAGAAGAATCCAACGATAAAAACTTTGGAGAAAATAGCTGTAGCTCTCGAAGTAACCTTACTTGATTTACTTTTATACTCAAATCCGAGGAAAGGAGTAAGTAACCAATCCATACAAATTCTTACCCCCGCCAGAATCAAGCAATGCCTGCTGGAAGTTCTACTTGAGCACACAGATTTGGTGACAATGAACGTTCTGAAGTCATATCGACACTTCGAAGAATGATTTCAAGCATACCCAGCAGCTACATAGCTTATCAAAGTTCATATACTTCAGAACAAAGGATGATAAATGAATGCGAAAATGGGTCATTGCTATAACCGCCGCTGCTATAATTATGGCTAATGGAAACGCTGCTTCAGCAGAATCAGTCATAACTCCAAAGAAGGTTATTTTAAAAGTCAATAACACCGGAATGTTTGTAGATGAAGCCACCACCTCTACACTTCTTGATCCACAATTGTACGCAACTCCTGAAATCAGAAATAACCGAGTTATGATTCCTATCGCTAGTGTCATTAAAGAATTTGGTGGATCGTCAAGCTGGTCGGCAAAAGACAAAAAAGTCTCGCTGACATTAGGTAATAACAATGTTGTTCTTTACTTAAATAAAACCAATGCCTATGTGAACGGAGTTTCGAAGACCTTGGACTCTACTCCAATTACTTCAAGTGAGGGACGCACACTTGTTCCTTTGCGTTTTGTAAGTGACAACCTCGGAATCACACTTATTTGGGACAGCAAGAACCAGATCATTGCTTTATATCGTGGCGAATTTGACGCTTACCCAAATGATTACAGTAATTATTTCATTTCTATGTCTGATTCTAATAGCAACAACAACAGTACGCCTGACACTACTCCTAACAGTAAACCAATTGATCAGAATGGAGTCCAGATTAGCGTAGGTGACCGTATATCAAATGGTTTCTTCTACGGTGAGGTTCGGAAAGTGGATGGAGGGAGAATTCTTGTTTATTGGGACAGCAAGAACGATCTTTATATTAGTGATGAAGACACTGACTATTGGGCAATGCTCTCTGGAGTCAAATATCTATCGAGTAGTTGGGTAAATGCCAGTACATTGACTGTAGAATCTTAAGTCTAGAAGCTAAAACTTAACATGAAGTATAGAAAAGAGGAGCGAATATTCGCTTCTCTTTTCTATCTTGAGGGGAGGTGAGAATCATGGAGAAAGTAATTGAAACTGCTGGGAAGTCAGCGCTGACCACAGCGGGTGCATTATTTGGAGGAGGTGTAGGAGCAGCACTTGGCACAGCAATATTCCCCGGCGCAGGAACAGCCGTTGGTTATTTATTCGGTGTTGGATATGGAACACTCAGTGGCCTTAAAGCTTGGAAACATTAATCAAAACCAATTTTTGGAGGAATAATACGATGAGTAATTTTTGGGGACGTGTAGTAGAGTCTGCTGTAGATGCAGTAAGCCAAACAATTGAAAACAAATTTGATGTAGTCGAAACTACACAGGATTTGTACTACAAGTATAAAGAAGAATAGAAAATAGGGAAGACTCAATTAGAGTCTTCCCTTCAAATTTGATTGGTAATGTCAAAGAGACAAGGCAAATAATCTATTCTTTCTGCTATAGGAATTGTTACTGGATTGATCCCTATATCGTGAAGCCTTTTGATATGTTCATCAAATCTTTTCTTATCATCTACAGTTTCTCTTGCTTTCCAAATTCCTCTCTTGTCATTTACAAGTTCTATAGTTTCAATCAGATTATTCCTGGTTTCGAGTTTCAATCTTGTATTCATAATAAGTTCTTTTGCTTTCGAAATTGTATAGTAATCACCATAACCAACAGTTTTTTTAAAGTAAGTGTGCAGTACTTCGGCAGATATATCTTCACGCAGAAATTGTGAATATCCTTGCTTATTGAGGTTTTTACTTCTGATGATGCGGTAGATCTTATTATATCCGCACTGAATTTCAAATCTTATTGTAGTCATTGCTCGTTCATGGTAAGGAAGCCCATTCTCCAGCATCTGAATTCCTTTATTATAGCAATTAACGGTTAACTCCAAAGACGCACCTTTGCCTTTCGTAAATCGTTTTCTAAATATATAAAAACTATCCCTAGGTGGTTCTGAACGTTTGCTAATACTATTGTATATTGTGTAGAGTTGGAAACCATCGGGAATATTGGCTCTTTTGATAAGTTTCATATATAAGGCTACATGCTCGGTGCTTATATTTATTGCAAAATCTACTCTTTTAAAACTATAGATATCTAACAGATCAAATCTAAAAATCAAGTTTTTGTTACGTTTCTTACTCCGAAATTTCTTTCTAATATCATTGAGTGCCCTTTTAAACGAAGTTCGGATTTGATCAAAATGTGCTGAATCAGCTAATTGTAGATAGTCATTTCCATCTAATAACCGCATAGGGTTCATAATGATCTCAATTGCACTGTAGGTGATTTCATCAACAACTGTTGAGCGTTTAAGGATTATTTTTATTCCTTGATCCCCAAGGAGGTGAAATTGGTGACTGCCCTTCGGTTCCTCAAAATATCTGCACTTTTTCGTTTTAGAAAGTTCACTTAACACTTCATACATTGCTGAATAATAGTGAAAGTCGAATTTATAAAACATATGAACTGTATGATACATAACAAAGCCTCCAATTATTTCGATTAGAACTTTGTTATGCGCATTTTCATTTTTTACTCAACACTCTAAGTAGTCTAAATTCGTTAACGTAAGCATGAATAATAATAGTCATAAAAGAAAAGATAATATATACGTATATGCTATAGCTGTCTTCATTTTATCGTTTAGCAGTAATAGCCGCTGTTGACAGCGATCTACGGACAACATATCTTGGCCCTCATTACCGTCCTTTCACTGAACTTCAAACCTCATAATCTCCTTCGTTACACTGTAATCCTTATATGGCTTCTTCGACTTCCTCTCTTTGTCTTCTAGTGTTTTAAATATATCGATCCATTGCACCGTTACTCTAGTAGAATTCGAGTTACAAGTTCGTCTCCGCGTTGAAGTATTTTTCTTAATGTAATCGAACTTCGTTCCAACTTCTCCAGAGTCACTGATGCGAGTGTCAAAGTGAAGTTTGCATTTCAATAAAAAAGTACATGAGCAGACAATGCGCTCATGTACTTTATTTTCATTTTAAAATATCTTGGTTCTCAACTAAAAACTCATGAACCCGTGCCTTATCAAGAACGAAAGCTCTTTTATTTCCATTTCCGAATTTAATATCAGGTCGAAATACTTCTTCAACATCCCCCTCAATTGACAGTATTCCTTGTCTGAACAAGAAAGCGTATAACTTGGGGTCTATCTTGAAATTCCTTCCCGTTCTCTTCAATTCAATTTCTGCCTGAGACTTAATCAAACTGTATTTTATTGCCCATATGGTTTCATTTTCCCATCCGATAAAATCTTCTTGAAGCTTCAAGTTGCTACCCATTTCCAGAAATTTAGATTTATCAATAACTCCTTGAACGGCCTTTAAAAAGACAATTGCATTAAATTTTATGGGATCAATCTCTATTTTCTTTTCTTCTGATTCTTTCAATATATGTATTAAATCATTTTTCAAATAGCGTAAGTTGCCAGATACGTCTCCTCGCCAAAAACCATCTACCCATCCAATCTCATCATTGAATATGACTTTTGCATCATCGTCTTCCAGCAATCGGGTAGCAAGTCTAATAGACCGTAATAAATAAGGATAAAGGTTCTCTTTATAAAGATAGAAATCATAATCAAGGTAATTGGGATCAATCCACTTTGAATTTGCCATCGTTTCATTAAGCAAGTCAAGCTCGACACATTTGTATGTCCTTTTGCTGATTCGAGTGTACACCTTAATATTAAGCCCTACCTCCGTGATCTTTTTCTTCTGCAAATCATATACACGAAGTCGGTTTGTCGGGATAACAAGGAAATTGCAAATGAATGCACCTTGTTCTGTTTGCTTTCCTTCTCTCTTTTCATCCGAATTTGTTTCCTCGGTATTCTCTGTTTCGCCCTTTGCTTGATTAATTCTTTTTCGCGCCACTTTCATCATCTTGTCGTCTTTCACAAGAAAATCCTCGCACATTTCGGAGAAGATAGCATTCATCTCAGCTATAGTATCTCCTATCCATTCAAATTCTCTGGGATTCCTTTTTCGATTTATATAATGCACGTACTTTTCAGAGCAATGAATACCTACGTCATTAACCATAATGTCACCCTTTTGTCGTCGTTAGTAAAAAAGAATATATCCTCTTACATTAAGATAATAGAATCAGATTTACGTCTGTAAGCATATTATCGTATACATTTTACAGCAATAGCAGATGCACAAATCTTTTTGGGAATTCCGGGACACTTGGGATTTTTGGGAATCCGCATTTTCACTATAACTTGATATGTTTTTGAAGTCCACGACATACAAAAAATAACCGAGAAAGGTGAAGAACAACAACGAAAGGCATGAACAGATAATATAAGGTACGGAATAACGATTTCAAAACCGTACTGTCGATACTGACAAATATATATTATTAACGAACAGGAGGTGATTAGCATTGATGCTGCAAGATTATCCAGAAGTTATTACAGTTGATGAGCTTTTAGATATATTATTAATTGGTAGAAACTCTGCCTATAGGCTACTGAAATCTGGCGAGATCAAGTCTATAAAAATTGGACATACGTACAGAATTCCCATACTAAGTGTAAAAGAATATATTTTAAGCAATGCAAGAATGGACCTATCTAAATACATGTAATCAAATAGCAGTTTCGCAGACAGGGGCAATTACGCTCCTGTCTTTTTTATTTTCCAAAAAACCATTGGGAGGTCGAAGCACATGAAAGGCAGCTTACGTAAACGCAATCAATACTGGTACATCATTGTTGAAACAAAAGACGAGTCCGGGAACCGGAAGCAAAAGTGGATTAATACCAAATGCGATAAGAAATCAGATGCAGAGAAATTCCTGCGAGAAACTCTTACGAAGATGGATAACAACAGCTTCGTTCAGCCACAGCGAAAACTCAAATTTACTGACTTTATACTGGATTGGCTTAATAACGTTATTAAAAGTGAGGTCGAGGAAACTACTTGGGAAGGTTATGAAATGATTGTAACGAAGCATATCATCCCCTACTTCAAGAGTAAAAACGATATATTGCTACAAGAGTTACAACCTATACATCTGCAAAAATACTACGAGACAAAGTATCAAGACGATCAAACGACAGGTAAAAAAGGCTTGTCTGCTAAAACATTACGAAGACACCACGCCAATATCAGGAGCGCATTAAATTTTGCCGTGCGAATGAACTTGATTCCGTTTAATCCCGCAGATCGAATCGTACTTCCAAAGCAGGAGAAGTTCAATGCCAGTTACTACACTGTCGAACAGCTCGAAAAGTTATTTGAAGTATGTTTGGGTACACTGATTGAATCGGCAGTATATCTCGCAGCTCATTATGGACTTCGACGTTCTGAAGTGCTTGGATTGAAGTGGGATTGCATCAATTTCGAAGAAAAGACAATCTCAATTAAAGAGGTTCGCGTGAAGTACGGCAAAGAGGTCGTCGTAAAAAAACCTAAAAGTGAAAGCAGTCAGCGCATTCTGCCTTTGATGGATGATATCGCGGATTACTTATTGCAACTAAAGAAACAACGAAAGAAAAACAAGCTACTGTATGGCAAAGATTACGTCGATAGCGGTCTTGTATGCTGCTTGCCTGATGGCAGTCCCATAAAGACAGAATACTTGAATCATAAATTCAAAGACATACTCGCAAAGAACGAATTGCCGCATATCAGATTCCATGATCTTAGGCACTCGACAGCCAGCTATTTGATTAAACATGGCGTAAGTCTAAAAGAAATTCAGGTATGGCTGGGGCACTCATCACTAAGCATTACAGCGAACACCTATACGCACATCGACATGCAGACTAAAAAAGATACGGCACAAAAGATTAATGATCTATTTTCCAAAAAAGCAAAGGAAGCCGCTCAATGAAGTACACCGTTTGGCGAGTTTTGGATTATGGAGGAGCCAATTTCACACTGTTGGAAATTGTATTCTCCACGTAAAGCTTGCTTGGAGTAAAGCAACAAGAATACTTTATTTTGCCGCAAAGAAGTCATTAAAGCAGAAATCCTGCGACTGAGAATGGAACGTGACAGAATTCTCGATCATAGAACCTGAATAAGAAATGCTCAACGTGAAGTCATTACAATCACAACTCTGAGCGTATCGGAAACCTCGAATCTACACGAAAAAGAAGCGGCGTTAGCAAAATGTTAGCAAACCCGCTTAAAAACAAACAAGGGTTCCAGCTCAAATGAGCTGAAACCCTTATTCTTGTAGTGCCGAGGACGGGGGTCGAACCCGTACGGTACTCACGTACCGCAGGATTTTAAGTCCTGTGCGTCTGCCTGTTCCGCCACCCCGGCAAATAATGAAGGCGATGACGCGTTGTTAACGCGACAAGAAATATAATATCACGTATCTCGAAAAGGTGCAATCCTCTTTTATCCAAAAGTTTATTTTTTCCCGAAATAAAACTGGCATGACGCTGAAATAAACACAGAAAGACCCGTTCCAGCCAGGGCCGATACGGATCTTTGCAGAGCTGAATTATTTATTGTCTTCTCTAGTTCTGCTTCTCATTCCAGCTAGACCTAGCAACCCAACCAATCCAAGCCAGCCCCAGTTAGAGCTGCGGTTGGTAGTGGTACCCGTTGTAGTTGTGCTTGTGGCACGATATCTGCCAGTTGTCCTATCGTTGGACAGCGGTGACACTGTGCTATTATTATTGCCAGTACGCACCTTGTCGTTCATGATGGTGTCATTTCTGTTCGTGCCTGTCGTACCATTCATTATATTGCCTTCTTGATTCATCATACGGGTATCGTTCCCCATATTGTTCATTCTACCATCGCCCATACCTGCCGTCCCGGATGCATTGGATGCGTAACCGGCTCCCATCAGGCTCATCGATAATACTGTGCAACAGACAAGGCTTGTTATCAGCTTCTTCAAGATGTAATGCCCCCCTTTGTTGTTAATCGCTGATAATTTCCCCAAATGTAACAGTATCTATACACCCTATTTCGTCGCAATATTCACGGTCTTACTTCCCGCATCATAAGTAACCTTGGCGCCAAGCGCTTCCGCCAGAACACGCAACGGGGCATAGGTAGTGTCGTTATCGAGAACACCTTCCGTAAGCTTGAGGCCATTGAGAGCTATGGTTATTTTAATGTCTTTATCCACCTCGTCGTCACCTCCATTAATCCGGCTTAAGGCCTCTTTCACCTGCTGTGCTGTAGGTTGTTTGCCTGCCCGGAGCTGGTCGGTCGTAAGTCCAAAGGTCATCTGCAGATGAGAATAGTCTTGAAAAGAGGTCCAGTCACCGCCCCATTCAAACCCCAGCAGTTTGGCCTCGGCCACAACTTCCTGCCAGTCCGCCATCTTATCTTGGTCTCCATCCCGTTTCATGTCCCAGGAGACCGCATTTCCGTCCGGCAGCAGCAGCGCGAAATCGACCGCAAGACCGTAATTATGATAGCTGCTGCCTCCCCGTGCATTGGTGATGATGTTTCCCGGTTTACTTCTTCCTTGTGCGTACAACACATTTTGTTCGGCAAACGTCCGCATCCCTTGGGTAATGACAATGGGTATACCCTTGGCATAGCACCGCTCTATCAAAACATTCGTCCCGGCCAGCAAGACCGGATGGATTGAACGAAGATTCGCCGTCGATTTGCCCCAGACCTGCTCCAATGTCAGCATATTATCACCCCTTGGTACAGTAGATGCTCCGTAATTTCGCTCTGCTTGTACGCATAACCCCATATTTTCAGCTATTTCACACATTAAAGAGCCATGCTCTTTTTTAAGAACACAGCTCCTTAATTCATCTATATTTATTTCAAAAAGGTTCCCTGGCGATATTCGCTAAAAGCCTCCGTAATCTCTCTTTCCGTATTCATCACGAACGGGCCTCTGGCGACTACCGGTTCTTTAATAGGTTCACCAGCATACAGCAATAGCCGCAGCGGGTTGATAGCAGTAATGTCAATCTCGCCTGTTCCACTACCGCCTTCTCCTAACCACAAGACTTGGCTTTGCGAAGCTGTCATGTTATTGTGCCCAAATGTCCCACTGCCTTCGAGCACATAGATGAAACCATTGTAGCTGCCAGGCAAATCCTGCGTGACCGTAAAGCCTGGTTCTATAAGCATTTCAACCATCGTTACGGGCACATAATTTAGGGTGGAGGAGACGGTATCCTTGGACGAGCCGGAAAAAACCTTAATCGTCGCTCCCTTTTCTTGCCGAATGGGCATAGCTTCACTTTTTAGATTTTGATAGCGCGGCTGGGTCATTTTGTGCTCTCTAGGCAGGTTCACCCATAATTGAAGGGATCGTGCGGTAATTCCCTCTGAAGGCACTTCATTATGCTCAACCCCGCTTCCTGCCGTCATCCATTGCACATCCCCGGGTCCGAGCACTCCACCTTCACCGCTATGCGTATCATAATGTTCAATCTGCCCTGCGATCACATACGTAACGGTCTCCATTCCCCGGTGGGGATGGATGTCAAAGGAACCCTTTTGGAATTCATCCTCCATCATCAGTAGGAAAGGATCGTTCTTCGCCCAATTCCCAGGTTCAATGACTGGACCCGCTGCATGGATCGGACTCATTCTTTTCAGAGTGATATCTCTTACTTCGCTAATACTACGTTTAGTCGCTGTCTTTAAATGGCCCATGTAGATTCTCCTTTGACAAAATTGGATTTCACCGCTTATACTATAACTATATTATTAATATATACTATATTTTATATAGTAACATAAATGGAGGGAAATACAATGACCGATTTGACAAACAATATGGAAATAGGAATCAGTACTTTTTTGGAAGCTACACCGGACCCGGTTACAGGAGTGGTCATGAGCCATGCCGAGCGCTTGCGTGAGGCCGTTGAGGAGATTGTATTGGCCGACCAAGTGGGCCTGGATGTCTACGGCATTGGGGAGCACCATCGGGCTGATTACGCTGGAAGCGCACCCGCTATAGTATTAGCAGCAGCCGCTGCCATGACCACACATATAAGACTCACTAGTGCTGTTACCGTGCTGTCTTCAGACGATCCGGTTCGTGTGTATCAACAGTTCTCCACCATTGACGGCATTTCGAACGGCCGGGCCGAAATTATGGCGGGCCGCGGTTCGTTCACAGAATCCTTCCCGCTGTTTGGATACAGTCTGGATGATTATGACGAATTGTTCGAAGAGAATCTAGAACTGCTACTGGCCATTAGAGCCTCAGAAAAGGTGACTTGGCGCGGCGGTCATCGTCCAGCAATCCATAACCTGGGTGTCTATCCGCGCTCTGTTCAGAGTCCATTACCGGTGTGGATTGCAAGCGGTGGAAATCCAGAGTCGGCGGTGCGGGCTGGAACGCTGGGCCTTCCGATCGCTTTTGCCATCATTGGCGGAATGCCTGAGAATTTTGCACCTTTAGTCGCCCTTTATAAAGAAGCCGCTGTGCGGGCTGGTCATGATCCGGCCAAGCTGCAGATTGCTACGCATTCGCACGGTTTTGTCGGAGAAACAACCGAGCAGGCTGCCGGCCTATTCTACCCTTCAACAGCGGCTCAAATGAACGTCATCGGACGCGAGCGGGGTTGGGGGCAACGTTACGACCGCGCAGCATATGATGCCGCACGCAGCCTGCGGGGAGCCCTTTACGTCGGCGATGCCGAATATGTCGCGGAGAAGATTATTTTATTGCGTAAAAATCTAGGGGTTACCCGCTTCTTCCTGCATGTAAATGTCGGCACGATGCCGCACCGTGAAGTCCTGCGTGCCATTGAACTACTCGGCACCAAGGTCGCTCCTATCGTGCGCAAGGAGCTTGCTCAGAACGCCTGAATGAATTCCACATACAAGGGCACAATGACCCTGAAAGGTGGGACAAAGACGATGGAAACTCTCAATAATGATTACAAATTCGCTGCCCTTGGCGAACAAGAGGCTGCGGTTGAAGTCATTCGAAATGCCGAGGTTGCTCTGGCACAGCTGACAGGCAACCCTACTGTAACGCTAATTGCTTATGAAAAAAGCGGAGCCACCCACTCTAAGGAATAGAGCAGTCCTCCGCTAAAAATCTCATTTCAGTACCTTTCCATCTTCACTAGACGATGTAAGCCTCAACAACATTATCTACTTCAATCCACTTCCATTCCTCCGCCCACTGCAGCTTAAACTCGCGCGAGTGGGTGTGGATGGAAGTTACAAACCCGCTCATCAGCTTATTCTCAAAAGGATCGAACAGAACCACCGTCACCCGAACATGACTACGCAGTGATAAGGCGAGCGTACACTCAATTTCTTCCTGCTTCTGCTCATCCAGAATCGGTTGGACACGGCGCAGCGTTTCCCGTTCATCACTTATAATCCGGATTTTGTGCTCCGGCAGCATCATTCGGCTGCCCTCCCACAGTCCATTTCCCTCCAGCTTCTTGCCCATGCTCGTTCCTTCTTTCCATTAATATTACTTCCAGTCTATAGTATGCGAACGTATGTTTGTATTATATCCACTATAGCACGAATTAATCAACAGTGAAAAAATGACAAACCACATATTTCTTCGTTTATAAAAAGATGTATAATAATATATATCTAGATTCGAGAGGAGCTTTCCCTTGCAAAAAAAGCTTGCGTTACTCTTCATCATTCCGGTATTATTCCTTACTGTATTCCCGAGCGTCCTGCGCAGCAGCACACTTTCAAACTTTACTAAAGGGGCCACAGCTGGGCTATTTATTGGTCTGATTATTATATCTCTACTAGTCTATCTGTTGCAGAACAAGGGAAAAGACATGAAACAGACCCGGTTAGGAAGATTGAAGAACCGTCTGCTACATACCAAATGACAACACAAAAAAGCGCTGGCAGATTCACTGTGCAGCGCCTTCTTTTTATCTACTTGAGATTCCAAATAGCTAATCTTCTATTTCTGAACCTTCTTTGTTTCGTCCTCAGACTTCATGAGTCCTGCAGCTTCCCGCGCTTCGTTAAGCTTCGATATTCCATAAAGCATCGCTAAATCAGCTTTCTGATTTAAGTCGTTGAATTCCTCAGCAGATACGTTGTCGGAATCAGCACCCTCGGAAGCTTCTTTTTTTAGAGAATACGCACTATTAAAAGCGATTAGGGACTCCTGAAGCAAATCCCGGATCTTCACAGGCAAGCTGGTTGGAATCTTTACTTCCTCCGCCTGATCTGAGATATCAGCTGAGGTACTCTGGAATTCGTCGATCGCCTTCTCCAACTGCTTGTCCGTCACATCCCCAGTCGAATAAGAAGTGAGCGCCGTATTGAACTCCTCTAAGGAAGACTTTCCTAGTTGTTCGATCTTAGACATTTCATTGTAGTAATTCAGTACGGATTCCTGCACTTCTGCCTCTGAAGCAGGCGCCGTTGTAGCTGGTTCATTACTGCTGCAGGCGCTAAGCACAGCAAACACTATTATCAATCCTATCAAAAAGGCTCTTTTCATCTTCTATCCCCCCACTTAATAGGATAATGTGGCTTTTTGTAAAGTGCAAATGAAATTTATGTAAAATGAGGAGCTCTGAAACAGATTTTCGACATAAAGCGTATTCATTTACAGACACTGATGTTTTTAGTGAATCATAAGATTTAATAGCGTATTCATTGGTGACTGCAAATCCCCGTTATATTATAATAATCTCATATGTAATCAGGAGAGGAAGATACCCCATGCCTTATTGCACAGCCTGTGGAGCAGAATTCAAGCAGGGCGTTAAATTTTGTGGAGAATGCGGAGCAAGCACCGTAGAGAATGCTCCAGCAGCAGCCCCCCGCTCAAGAGCTACAGAAGGGTCCAGTCATGAAATTGTACTCTGGGAGGGTAAACCGGCCGGCATCTCCGACCGACTTAAAGGAATCATAGGTCTGAATACAACTAGCTACAAGATAACCAGCCAGAGAATCATGGTAAAGACCGGACTTATCGGCAAAAATGTCGAAGAAATTGAACTGCTGCGGGTACGCGATTTATCCGTTGCTCAATCTATTATGCAGCGCATGCTCGGCATCGGAACCTTGACGGTATTCTCTGACGATACCTCATCGCCTCAGCTTCTTTTCAGAAAAATTCGTGATGCCCAGACGGTTAAGGACGTTCTGCGCAAAGCGGTTCGCGACGAGAAGATCGCCAATAACATCAGCTACCGTGAACAGATTTAACCACACATAGCAATCAACAAATAACAAACAGCAAGCTTCCCATCATCCGGAGACTTGCTGTTTGTTTGATTTTCCCCATAACCCTCAAAACCCTTCAAGGAAGGTAGAACGCCCCGGCTGGAATAACTCCCTTGGCTTGACTGGAGCTTTCCCACATAAGTACAGCCGGAACGACCAATTCCGGATTAGCCGGAGTCATGCTTAGTGGCTGGACGCAGCGAAAGGACAAGAAATCTAATGAGCGCATAATTCCTTATGTATAGTAAATACATAGGCGGTAGCCAACTATTTACCTTGTATATCGCAAGGGCAGCAATTCAGCGATTTCAACTTTTAGCAAATCACCAGCCTCGGATACAATAACCTTACAGTCCTGACCATAATCAACAATCAACTCTCTGCACATGCCGCAAGGAGAAACGACCTTAATTTCCCTTTCAATGCTATCCGGGTCCGGGTGTCTCACTGCAACAATAGTATCGAACTCCTTATAGCCTTCGGATATAGCTTTGCCAATCACCATGGCTTCTGCACAGATGGTTACCCGCCCTAAACTGGCCTCCACATGAACCGCCGTAAATATCTCCCCCGTCTTCGTGCGAAGCGCCGCGCCTACGTGGTGTCTTTCCCATTCGTAACGTTTGGTAATAATCTCTTGCGCAGATGCAATAAGCGTCTGATCCTCAATGGTAATTAAAGTATGCATATCAAATTTCATCCTCCTTCATTCTCTAAAAAAGTATATTAAATCGCACAGAATTTAGATATACGCTATACTAATTTAAGCAAAAAAAAAGGAGGAGCAGAGAGTGAAAGCACAGAAAAGAAAAGCACGGAAATTCATCATGAGTCTTATCATCGTCGCACTACTCGCCTTGGGTACTTACTGGTTTGGGGAGGACGGACAATCTACTTCACCTGCAACCTCATCCGATAAGGACATCATCCAGTTGGTCTTTCCATCGGAGCGGTATCCGGAGACAGCGAAGCATATACAAGATGCTATTTCCAGTGGGGAATCTGCCATATGTACCATAGACCGCGAGCAGGCTGAAGAGAACCGGAGCCAATCCTTGAAGAATGTGCCCACCAAAAAAGGCTATGATCGCGACGAATGGCCGATGGCCATGTGTCAAGAAGGCGGCGAAGGCGCCGACATTGCATACATAAAGCCAAGCGATAACCGCGGGGCAGGCAGTTGGGTAGGCAATCAGTTAGAGAATTTTGCTGATGGCACCCGTGTTGAATTGATGTTCAGATAAGCTCATCAAATGAAGCACAAGGAGGAAGGTTTTATGAGAAAAGTAATTCTATTCTCCGTAATACTTATGCTGTTAGCTGGCTGTTCCAGCCATCTAGCTTCGCCGCAGCTAACTCCGGGTTTCCCAGTTAGTCCAACGGAAACCGCAACGGTAACAAATAACCCATTAATAACTGCCTCTGCCGGGGTAATCACCGCATCCAAAGAATCGGAGGTAATTTCAGTCGTCACAGGTGAGTTTATTACCCCTTGGTCTAATCCCATGAACAACGGCACTGCAACGGTAACGCAGATAAGTAGCGGCCTCTATCATCTAGAAGTATCTGTTGTACATGGCTTCGGACATAATACAGGCGGAATTGATTCAGATTTCAGCTTTAATGGAACTAAGTATGTTTTCACTAATCCGGAATATCAGGCAGTCCGCCTAACCTTCGACGAGCGTTCGCTCAACATTGATTACCCGGAGGATGTCTTTGGGGGATATAACGCTGAGCCTAAAGGAACCTTTTATTTAAAAAATTCAGGTCCCACTAATGTGCCATTTTTAAAGCGATTATATGATATGTTACAGCTCCAAGAGGATTATAGAGGCTATTTCACAGATGTATTAACCTACATTTTGAGTGACACTGAGCAGATACTGCTCGTTCAAACCAGAAGCAGTTTTGCAGCTGACGATCTATTCTTAGAGAATCTTGTTCTCTTCAATACAGTAGATCAAAGATTTGAACTGCTAGGTAAATTTGCTGGATGGAACTCCAATGAATTAAGTGAAAAATTAGTGACACTACAAGCTAGCCCCGAGCTTATTAATGAGTTGCTGCACAAACAGCAGGCCGACCGCTTCACCGAGCTTAAAATGGAGAAATTCGATAGCCTAGTAGGCTTTGATCCTGATCAAATCAACCTTACCAAGGCTGAAGCCTTTTACGTCGTTACAGGGATTAAGAATGCCACCTCTGTCAGCAACAACAAACGGGATGAGAATAACATTGGCTCCGTCTTTATTACTGAAGTGGATCACTGGGATGACAAGAAGGTCACCATCCATAGCTATGAGAATGTCCGTAACGATGAGGAAGATGAACATACTGCGACTACTGACTGGCTTGAAATCGACCGTTCCACAGGAATGATTACTTCTATATTCTGAGATAGATTTTCTTACGACTTGAAATTAGAATATTTGCTACCATCATACGCGAACATTTATTCCGTACATCTGTTATCGGGGAAAAAGACTCTATGGACCCATGTCTGAAGCTGAAGCTTTAAAAGAATGGTTCGAATTGTTAGGAACGGTAAAGGAATTGTACCTCATTGAAACAGATGAAACGACAGGCAAAATCAAATGTCAGATTGGACCTACCTATCGAAAAAAAAGAAATAGCCCCATCCGGTATAACGCCCGGACGAGGCTGACAATGTGATGCGGCTTGTTTAGAATAAACAGGCTTTTGTGATAATAACTAGCAAGATGAACAGGACCAGAATAGCTCCCGTGGAGGTCCAAGGGCTTACTACTGGACATGGAGCTGGACCTACACCAACTCCACCAACGTTATTTCCACAACCGCAACCATATTCTACACCCATGATTAATTCCTCCTCTTTAATATTGAATACAGCACAGAATATGTCAAAGGCGGATATACCGTTTGGGCAAATTGGCAAAGAAATACCCGCTCAATGTCGATATAGATCAAGGGAGGTGTTGAGATGGACATTGCTGCACTATCTATTGCCATGAGCCAAGCATCCTTGGCTCAATCGGTCAGTGTACGGGTATTCGATCTAGCCAAGGGTCAAGCTGAAACACAAGGTCAAGACATGGTCAAATTGATTGGAAAAAGTATTGACCCTAGTCTGGGAAAAGTGCTTGATATTAGTGTTTAAATCCTTTATGCTTGTAATACAAGAACACTAGTTCCCACCCGTGTCACAGCAAGTAGATTGGAGAGATGCAGCTGAAGAGGCTGCTCCTCCGTCTTCTAGAATATTCATACAGCCCTTTGGGCTTTTCTTTTGGCCATAATACCGAACATATGATCTTATTACGAGGTGAATAGCATGAAATCATACTATCAAATGACTGTACTGGAGAACTGGACGGAGGATTTGTATAAGCGGTTAAGCATTCATAAACCTTCACAAATATCGATTGAGTATATTTCAGAACGGCTGAATGTTTGGGTCCATTTCTTGGATGTGCGAAGTAAGGGGATCGAAGCTTCTGCCGGAATGTACAGTATGTTTATCGATAATCGCCTCCCTGCCAGTCTGCAGCGACTGGAATTTCTCCATGAGCTGTGCCACCTGCTACGCCATGCCGGCAGCCATACGTTAATGACAGAGCACTTTACACAGTCGCAGCAAGATGAGTCTGAACGCTTTATTCTCTATGCGGCAATGCCATACTCCATGATCTCCCGCATGGCATTGCCTGAGCTCCGTGAAGAAGCGGTTAGCTTCCTTGCAGCGGAGTTTCAGGTTCCCACAGAGCTGGCTATCCAGCGCATTGATCAAATTCAAAGACGAGTGTTTCAGGGACAGCTTCTGGCCGTCATGGGAAGGAACGAGGAGCATTCAACCAATGAAGAAATTAATTCACAACATATTCGTTATGAAATGCGGGGATGATACTATTGATGGAATTTACTCGTGAGGGGGAGCGACATGGAAGCCATTAAAGTCATTCAGTTATTGTTGACCCATCCAGATTACAATGTAGATGCAGTGCACCCCGAAATACCGGATTTTGTTGGCATTGAAGCGATTGAAGTAGATCACGAGACCCAAACCTTCTCTATTCTGCTGCAAGAACCCAAGGACGATGAGTTGGAGCTGTAATCCGCTTCCTGAAATACATATATTTCTTATATTTATACAAAAAAAGCACCTTAAAAGGTGCTCGTCTTGTCTTATTGTTATTTAAATTTCAAGACTAAAATCTCTTTCAACACTTCTGTAACATCTCTTTTCGGATCTGAGAATGTCTTATCATAAGGTTCATCATAGAGGCGTTGAGCAAGAGCAACATCAGCTTCAACAATCTGAGCTTCTTTTCCATTAATCTGAACATTCCAAATTAACGGGAACTCATTAACAAGCTCAAACGAAGCCTTGTGGATCCCCTCTTCACTCTTCAACTCATTTAATAGATCGTTTAGAGGATTATTGATCTCCACTCTTCTTGCTTCATTGTTAATAAATACGCTTGAAATATCCTTTTTCCAATCTGTCAAAATAGCACCTCCTTCCTTTGACTTCATTTCAGCAACTCGCAGAATCAAACTCATTATTTATACACAGAGCCAGCATAAGCCGGCACACGCCTGCAACCCATAAAATTACGCGTTAAGCTTATATTATACCTTGTAATGCGAGTAATAGAAAATGCTTATACATAGGCCAGACAAACCCATTGAGTCTCAAGATCTCTGCGTAGCTTCAAATTGAATAAATAATAAGGAACAAACCACACTAAAAGTATTGTGAATAAAGGTGGTCGTCCATGAAGAATAACAAAGGAGCTCTGATTGCACTTGCTTCCATTCCGTTAATCATGACGTTAGGGAATTCAATGCTGCTGCCGATTCTGCCGCAAATCTCACGAGCGCTCGGCATTACTGCTTTTCAAGTCAGTATGATCATTACAGTTTACGGCCTCATAGCCATTCTAATGATTCCAATCGCGGGCTACTTATCTGATCGTTTCGGTCGAAAGATAGTCATCTTACCCAGCCTTATCCTTGCTGCTGCCGGTGGGTCAGTCTGCATTGCTGCTGCCTGGTTTATGGTTGGAGAAAGCGCTTATTGGGTTATCTTGGCCGGACGCTTCTTACAGGGGATCGGAGCAGCTGGCGCATTCCCAATCGTTTTGCCCTTTGTAGGCGACTTGTTTAAAGAGGAAGAAGAGGTTAGTAAAGGCTTGGGTATTATTGAGACCTCCAATACCTTTGGTAAAGTGTTAAGTCCGATTTTAGGCGCTTATCTCGGCACTTTGCTATGGTATGCTCCTTTTATAGCTATTCCCATTCTTTGTCTGATTTCATTCCTATTGGTTCTTTTTTTGGTGAAAAAGCCTAAAAAAGATGAACAGGCCCAACCTAAAAACCTGCGTGAGTTCTTATCAGATATAAAAAATATTTTGCACGAAAAAGGACGCTGGCTGTATGCTATTTTCGCAATCGGCGGCATCTGTATGTTTGTTACCTTTGGAGTATTATTCTACTTATCAGAGACACTTGAATCCCAATACAACCTCCATGGTGCTTCAAAGGGCTTTGTCCTGGCCATTCCGCTGGCCCTGCTCTGCCTAGCCTCATATGGAGGAGGTAAGATTATAGGAGAAAACAAAACACTCATGAAGTGGCTAGGCTTTGGTGGGATGGTCTTGCTAACTGGTGCGATGATAATTACCGGCTTTAATAAAGGAATTTATTCCATGATAGGATTCTTATGTTTAAGTGGGATTGGAATTGGGGCTGCATTGCCTTGCATGGACGCACTGATTACTGAGGGAATTGAAAAAGAGAACCGCGGCACAATTACTTCCTTATACAGCAGTATGAGGTTTATCGGGGTAGCCTTGGGCCCTCCAGTAGTCTCGCTACTAATGGTTAGAGGACATTGGGTATTATTCGGCACTATGGCTGCTGTTGGTTTAGTCGGTGGCTTACTAACCTTATTCGCTGTGACACCAGATCGTTGATATAGACTTTATTTATGGGGGAGAAGCCACCTTCCCCCTCTATTTGTAGTGCTGTTATTTTGCTCTCATCCGATTATTCCTTGGGTTATGTTCAACTTCTGCAAGCCCTAAGATCTCCAACAAAGGAGGTACATACATGCCAAATCTGCCACGCAAACCTTTTTTCAAACCGTACCAACCACCGATTGGATTTTCAGGTGAACGCCCCCAAGCTTCAATCGTTCCTTCTTTTACAGGTTTCTGCTCATCCGCACTTCCAAGTTCTATCCAGTCATCATGCTTTTTGAGCATAGCAGCTAAGTCATCCACACAACGATAATCATAATGCAGAACAGTTTTGCCTACGGTGCATACCAAAATTGCTATTCCATCTTTTTCTTCCTTATACATTTGATAATCTGATGTTTGAGGAGGGGTTGTTAATTTCCAAGGATACTCTTTGGTTCCTTCCGTTATCGGCATACTATCCCTCCTTTAGCTTCTATTCTTGTATTATAGCATTTCATAGTGAATTCCAGCTTTTTCTGATAAACTAGTTGCAGAAAGATAAATATAGACTTAGGAGATTAACAACGATGAGTAATAAAACTGGAATGAGTATCAGGCTCATGCCCAAAGAAATAGCAGAGACTTATATTTTTGATACAATTAATACCGATGATCTCAACGCCATAGCCGTTTCTATGTTGGATGCATTTACAGATACTGAGGACTTTGAGGGTGAAACATTAGAGGATTTACATGAAGAAATTCGTAGTGTTGTGATAGATGGTTTTGGCGTATTTATCCCTGAGGCTTCATTTCAAATCAAGCAGAACTCCGATATTGCCTCTGTCATACTTATTAGTATGTACAAAGGGAGTCCTTTCGTATCGGAACTATTTACCACCAAAAAATATATGGGTTTAGGTATGGCCAGTAGTCTTTTGAACAAAAGCATAAATGTGTTATGGGAATTGGGATACGAGAACTTAGTGTTATACGTTCATCCTAGAAATATAGGAGCCATTAATCTGTATAAGAAAATCGGATTTAGGGAGTTAGAATAGGAACAGCTATCATTCATATTTATTTATAAAGGGGATGATCTAATGTTTACAGGGATTTTATTGATCATTATAGGGCTATCCATAATTGCAATTGGCATTTTTGCTCGTAAAAATCCAACCTTCGGATGGCGTATGAACGAAGCTTGGAAAATAAAAGGCGGAGGTGATGCGGAGCCAAGCAATGCCTATATAGAATCCATTAAATTTTCTGGAACTCTTGCCATATCAATAGGCTCTTTCTTCATTATTTTTGGTATTCTACCTCTTCTTTAATTTGGGCTTCTTTCGCACCGACCCCCAAGACAGCAAAAAACCCTTGCTAGGCAAGGGTTTCTTATAAGTGGGCCCTGAGGGACTCGAACCCCCGACCAATCGGTTATGAGCCGACCGCTCTAACCAACTGAGCTTGGGGAAAGGTTAAACTTTATTAAATTAAGTTCCTAAACAATGATTAACACTGTGTTTTCAAGATATGTATTTATATCCGTTTCGTTCAGTTCGTTTACAAATACGTTAGCAAAGTAACTACACAAGAAGCAGTCATGGACAAGAAAATAATGTCCTAGGTTACCTCTACTTTATTGATCTATAGTGTCCCCTTAACTTAATGATTTATTACGAGTTATTCATTATAATAGGATGTCAACAGCATCATGAATTAACTTTCCAATTATCCTCGATCTTTTTTACTACAGGCTCATTTTTCATTTAATTCTATTTGTCCTTGTTGCCTAACCACTCGTAATAGAAAGCATCGTCTTTACGTGATATTCCCACTCTCGTAGTCTTTATATATTCTTCAAGAGTAGCAATCAACCGATCTGTATCTCCATAAATCTCAACGGTTATTGGAGCGTTTTTAGTATACCCAACGCTAATGACCACTCTCTCGACATTATAGTGTGTGGTTTTTAAGTTTTGGTGTTTGTTAATTAAACGGTTTATAACGAGAGGTTGTTGATGCAAATAATATGTCTCTGTTTGAATCCGATTTGGGTATATACTGGGGTATTTTTTCTTAGTAGAGAGATTTACTTTTACGAATACATCGTCTCCTAATAGATCATATCGAATACATTCTAAGGAACTTTTAATCTCCCTCAAATTAGGTTTCTTATCACTACTCAATTGGCCTTTTAGCATTAATACTTCATGGAAAGTCTTTTCAAACATGAAGAAATTATTAATTTCCGGCTGCATTAGAAGTGATTCTAATTGTATTAATTTTGAGTAAAGATCAGGAGGTAACTGTTCGGATGGATTGTTTATATATTCATTTAACTGCGGAATAATACTTCCAATAGCTTCTATTGCTTGAACATCAACAGGTATCGTCATTCTCTGCACATCCTTTTTATTATTATTGCTAGACATATAATACCATAATAAGGATGCTCGTTTCGTCATATACTGCCCGTTAGCGTAAATACATTTCGTTAGCCTAAGACCATTTACTTCCTAATCATTAATTGAGACTTCTATTAGTATCCAATTCTATACTATATGAACGTTTCGTAGTTTAAAATGGTACACATTTTTCACCATCTATCTTTATCACTTTGTGCTAAATAGACTCCCCTATAGTACAAAATGGTACAGATGTAATATCAACCTATATTAGAAAAAAGCCAACAATCAAAAAGTCACTTCAGCAGAATAAGAAAAACTATGTAGATAATCTTATTAGAATAGAATTAGAAGGCAAATTTTCCGTAAAGAAAGCCAAAACCCATACTAGCTTTTTTTACGGAATTTCTTAGTTGGTTTATATAAAACGAACATTCCTTAAATTGTAAAACAACACTAAATAAAAAAGATTAATTACACAAATTTCATTTAATTTTTCTGAGGATGTGCTTCTGAAGTTGCTTAAAGGAGCCATTTTCATTATTTAAGTAACTCATGACCCGATCAGGTGGGAAATAAATATCCTCGAACCGAAGATTGGGATACGTTCTCCAGGTATGTGCTAAACAACTTGCATATAATTCCTGAGACCATTCTTTATATACATCTCCAGAAGGTTGGATTACCTGGACAACTCGTTCATTATCCGTTTCAATTGTTATATACCGAGGAGGGTAATTGGCTAAATATTGCTTGTAACTGATTTTGGCAAATATCTCCTTTAACTGGATGGGATGAATTATTTTATCTTTATACTTCTCAAAATATTTTTCCCCAAATTCTGCTTGAACGCCTGAGTCCTCAATACATAGAATAAATCCAATATCGTTCATTTTCATGCCATAAACGGTTTGAATATAGCTGTCAAAGTAATTGAAATTTAATTCATCCCAATCACTATCCTCATATTCATACATTTTAAAGATAAAAATTGAATAAGGTTTTACTGGGACGTATTGAGTTGGGAACCTGATACCCTGTAATAACATATGCAATGTATTGAATTTCCCCATCGCTTCAAGACTCATAATCGTACCAGCTACCGGATCCTTTCGATCGATATTGAGGGACAACTCCTTCAAGAACAGGCCATATAGGATTTTAGAAGCCCAGTAAAATATTTTGTTTTCATCCAACTGAACAAATGAATCATAACCGCCATCTACGGCTTTCGATATATCGATTTCCAGTTGAGACAGATATTCATTGTTGCACGTATTACAGCAGGGGATTTTTAGCATTCGATAAGGAATTTCCGTCCCATTTAATAATGTGATAGTTTGATCCCAAAGATTAAATTTGTTCTGCAGCCATTTTGGAAAAATGTGTTCATCTGTGTGTTTCTTCAGTTCTACACCGCACAAAAAGCAATTCTTTTGAGAAAGGGGCATATCCATGTGAAATCACAACCTTTATATTTATATGCTTTACCTTATCAATTTTATCATAATTGATAATACGTCTAGGAAAAAGACGACGATAAATAGCTTCGACCATAATGGATCAGCGTAACGTTGTTGTATTATTTTGTAAGATTGGTTTTTATAATTTATACTAAATGACTGCTCTTTTTATGGCTATTTTCAGTTACTTTGTAGTGAACAGTACCGTCCTACTATCGATGATATAAATAAAACACCTCTAGAAGTTCAGTCAGCATTCAAAGTCTAACCTAATATTCTGTTTGCTATATCATAATATGGTTGGAAGACTTCAATTTTAATCTCAAGCTCATTGCCACCTGCAACTCCCATAGTTAATTTATTGTTACCTATACTATAATCCAGCACGCCTATTTTTTTAAGAACATCTAAATGAGGTGTTAACTTGTCGACAACTATATCCCCTAAGAATCCCGAAATCCTACGTGATGAAGGGATAGGTACGAAAACTTGTTCTAGTTCCTCTTCTAGTTTTATAATTCCCTTCACTTCTCGTCTCACAACCTCAATGAAACCATATTCTTTTTCAAACACTCTTACTTTTTCAATTATTCGATCAAACTGAATTTCAGGCGTATCTTTAACTCCTAAATATTTCCCAACCATTTCAAAGACTTTGGTCAGTCCTGCTTTATTAGTAACCTGGATTCCTTGAAGCATATTCAACGGGATTGGCAATTCAACTGGTCTGAGGTTTGTATGACAAATTGGTATAATCGGTATCCCCTTTACCCATCCAGCTCCCGCTTCGAAATTTATCCAAGGTCGCGTTACCGAACTCTCGCTACATAACAACAGAATAATTTGTGAATCCTTTAAAGCCTGATCTATCTCATCAAGCCACTTTGACCCGATCGAAATACTTTCTCCATCAGAAGACACAAAAATCTCTGGCAAACCAAGAAAAGCCTTCCCAATTTCTTCCTTCAAGATCTCAGCAAGAGCTTTTTCTTCACTAATGTGGCTAATGAAAATTTTAGGAATTTGCATGCTCTATCTGCCCCATTCTTAACATAATAGACTCCAAACTAATTATAATCTATTTGTAAGAAGTTGTAAGTCACAGACTACTCTAACTAAACATATTTCTGCACAGTATCGTCCTGAATTTCTCCTATCCCCAACAAATTAGGATACGCAAGTTAGATGTCAATCATTATCCTCTTTCGCCTGGTGATGACCAACTGGGCGCGGTCGAATCCATGTTGCTGAACCGAGCAATATTGTCGTGTGAACCCGCTCGAAGCTAGCCCTAACATATAATATTCTTTGTAAAATACATAGTAAGCATATTCCTAATCTGGTAGAATGAATCAGAAATAATTATCAGATTTAGGGGGAAATTTGTATGAAAAGAATCACCATATTAGCATTTTCACTTTTTTGTTTTATTGTATTATCTGCATGCTCTGATAACAAAACTGCAATTAAAGATAGTGATCCAGCACAAGCGAAGGTTGAAAATTCGGTAAATGCAGCCACAGAAACTGCAGCTCCAACAGCAGTTCCAACAGAAGCGCCTAAAGAAGATATTTGGACATATTATGACAATGCAACGTGGACAGACAATTTTAATGGATTAGTATCTACGGTAGAAAAGGTTGTCGTTTCCGATCGCGCACCCCAAAAAGATGATGAAAATGACCTTACTGCTTCTGCTGTAGGCATCAAAATGAAGGTTGAAAATACAACCAAAAAGCTATTCACCGCTTATCCTGATCAAGCCGTACTTGTAACTTCTACAGGAGAACAAATTGAAATGCCTGAAACATTCTTGTCCGATGACTTGGGAGGAGAGATTGATGAAGGAGTTATCAAGGAAGGCAATATTATTTGGTACTTAAAGCGCGGTCATGCTGAAGATATAACTTGGATTAAATTGAAGTGGAGCACAGTGGAGGGTGATGGAATGGAAATGGACGCTGCAAGAAAAGAATATGCAGTTAAAATTCCTCTTAAATAACAAAAAGCCCTGCAACCTTAATTGGTCAGCAGGGCTTTTTCATATTCCCAAGCGCTTACGAATTTACATTTCTTATTTATCTGAACCTGATCCATCCACATAAGCCTCTGCCAAGATGTACACGGCACACGCTCCAACAGCTGTAATAATACCGGTGACTTGCACGGCTGTATTATTGGACGCTCCAGCAGCACCAAGTACGGATGTTGCTACAGCAGCTATAAGTGCCCAAAACTTACGGGATGAGAGCTTTGCTTTCCAGTTTACCTTGTTCATATTATTTAACCCCTTTCGCGAAAATTCCCACACGATCAAGGATCGTTACCATCCGATAAAAGTCATAACTACCATTCGCTGTGGTGTTCAAAATGCCTGATGCTTTAGCTGCTTCGCAGGACTTAAGAGCCCATGCGGGGATCTCCGACAGCTTAGCATTATCCTCCAGCTCCGTGATCCGGATAGTCAGTCCAAGCGTTACCTCTGCCTGTGCTTTAATGAGTACCTTCATAGTTTCAAATTCTTTTTTCTCTGCTTCTGTCATTTCATCGCCCTCCTCGATCTTTTTAATATTAGTAATCACTGTGTCCAACTGCGCCTGTGTTGGCCGCTTGCCTGCGCGATAATCAGCCGTGCTTAACCCATAGGTTATCTGAAGATGGGGCAAGTCCCTAAAACTGGTCCAGTCGCCGCCCCACTCCCAGCCGATCTGCTTGGCAGCAGCTACAACCTCATCCCAATCAGAGATACCGTCACAGTCTCCGTCACGTTTGGTATCCCAGCTCACCCCGCCGTCAGGCAGTAACAGCGCGAAATCAATCGCCACTCCAAAGTTATGATAGGAGTACCCGCCCTTTGCATTGGTGACGATCTTGCCTGTTGTGGTGCGTCCTTGGGCGTATAGACCATCTTGTTCGGGGATGGTACGCAACCCCTGAGTAATAACAATCAGTACACCATGGGCATATGCAAACTCTATGAGAGCTTCAGCTGCGGCGCGGTCAGCCGAAAGAAGCCCGCTCAGTTTAGACGCGGACTTAGCTTTTACTTGTTCTAACGTTAAAGCCATAGAAATCAATCCTTTCATTTCGAGTATGGTATATCGACGGTCATTCCGGCCAAATCATGGTAGCAATCCGACAGGAATTGAATTTTTCCGTCTACAATAAAGCTGTGGCAGACCTCTTCTGTTCCAGCTCCGACTATCAATGATGGAGAGAATGTCGGGCGCTCCATGTCGCCGTTAAACTGCCAGCGCCCCTCAATGATAGGATGAAACTGTTTGCACCCGGGACAAAAGAACCTCCAAGCTACTGTTCCTTTTCCATCCCAATCCATCCGATGAAGTATCACAAAGTTACCCTTCTTATGCTGACTGGTCATTGTCTGGATGTTCCGGCTTAGCTGGGTTGTTTTTGGTCTTGTCCTCGCTAAGCTGCATTAAAAAGTCCTTCATAGCCTGTGGCCACGGCACACCAATAACCCCAAAATTCTCAACTACACTTAAACCCTCGCGGCCGGCATAAAACAGTATTGCGGCCATTCGAAAAACTGGTGCTCCAGGCTGCACCCAATCGTCCACCAGTGCGGCCAGGCCCACGACAAAAAGGACCGTAATCTTGC
The DNA here is from genome assembly GCF_022369515.1 of Paenibacillus sp. 19GGS1-52. Taxonomy (NCBI): domain Bacteria; kingdom Bacillati; phylum Bacillota; class Bacilli; order Caryophanales; family Paenibacillaceae; genus Paenibacillus; species Paenibacillus sp. 19GGS1-52. Next base: position 2,014,013 of record NZ_CP059724.1, on the reverse strand, counting down.
GTATACCGCCCCAGAACATTATGTCGCTGCTGACTGTCTTGGTCTTAAACGCTCCAGCTACCCCGCTGATGTAATCGGCCAGCATAAGCACGATAAGAAATTGCAATGGTTTATCGTACCCGCCCAGCCAGCCTGCAGCCATGGCAAACAGGCCAATCAAAGCCGACGATAAGCCTGTTGCAATCTCTCGAAATCCCGATCCTATGGCTGCCGTGTAAATCGTTATAAAAATATTTTTGATATGATTGAGCATTCCTTAACTCCCCCTCTACCCCTAATTAGCATAAAAATAGCCCCGATAGGTTCGGGGCTGGCTACAGTCGTATGTTAATTCGGGCTTATCTCATTGCAATACCTTGTGCGTAAAAGGTAACATCGTTACCGCCCTGATTTACAAGAATGTATAAACTCAAGGTAACGTCAATATTATTGCTAGAAAGTGAGTATGTCGTCATTACCCCATTCAAACATACAATCAATTGATTTCCTGCTGGGTCTATAATAAACGACGTAATAGTATCGGTAGTACCTTGTCCCGGTTTATTTAGCATACTTATAAAATGACCTGCGGTGTCCCTCAAGGATATCTGACCGCCGCCAATAGCCTTTAAACCGTTTGAAAAGCCAGTAAAGCTGTAGCCTGTAGGGCAGGGTCCAATAGTGAAGGCGGTAGTACCATTACCAAAAGCCACCGCTGTTCCCGATGTATTAACTAGCTCTCTTGTCGTGGGCGCTAGAGTACCTGTTAGGCCCATCAAAACGGTTCCTCTTCTGACATTAGATGCTGTTAGCCCTGCTACTGTAGATTGTAGTTGCCCTATTGATACTTTAATCTCTCCCGCGCCCGCCCCTCCTTTTCGGTATCCTTCAGACGGGTATACGGCTAGACCTCCGTCCCCCCACTGTCCTATCCCGATTGCAGGGTCAGCCCCTGCGGTGATATTGGGCATAGTGCCTGTTTTCCCCGCTATCGTAGTATCGTTTAATACTTTGGTAGCATCAAAAACCACCGCGGGAACTGTACCGGACCCATTATGGAACCCTGCGGCAATCGTTTGTGCGGATTGACTGGGGGTTAAGGTGACCGCGCCCCTATTTACCGCCGTGCCGGAGGTATTTGTTAAGATGCCAGAGCTGAATTTTTTGGGTGAAACAACGTCGGCTGTTGTGGCATCACCAGGGAAAAATATTGCCATGATTAATCCTCCTTTATCGTAGCCGATGCATAAACCGTACCCGCTGCGCTACTGGTAACCGTTACAGCAATAGCAGTGTTGATCATGGGTGCAATAAATACAGGGATACCGCTCCAGCTTCCAACAGGCAGCAGAGTCGATGGTATTATGACTACGGTCGTGGCTCCAGAGCGGTCCGTATACGTAAGATTAACGACTACCGTAGTAGCAGTCGTCACGGCCAAGCATACAGATATGGTGTAGTTGCCTTGTACAGTTGGCGTATACGTTGCTAACGTTTGTGTCGTTGCCGCCATGACTACTTCGGTGACTCTGACTCTTGTTGCCGATACTTCCGCTATTTTTTTATTTGTGTCACGAACTGCTACGTTACTTGCCACAGCAGATTGAGAGGCATGCCACCCGTCAAGCATATCGGAGTCCGTTCCGCTGCCTGCACCATCTACTGTTTTTAATTTTGCTAGTACATCGGCTGCCGTATACGTTGATGAATCAATAACATCTCGCCACGCAAGCCATGCGTCAGTTGGGTATAGGGAATATCGATACTTAATAGGTGCGTCGGTGTTATAAGGGTAAAAATATTGAACAGTAGCCATAGCAGAATAACTCCTAGTGGTCACAACTGTTCCATACATGGCAGGAAACCCTGCTACATTGTTGCAAAAGAATATAGACTCACCCAGTTGATAGGTGGAAGGCAGGTCTGTACCTAATTTGTAATTGTTTGCACGTAGGAAGTTTACGCCATTAAATGTAGGTGTATCAGTTGTACGCAAATTTTGGTCAAGCATATAACCTCGAATTGTGTCTGCAATTATTCCGCTACCCGCTCCCATGTATTCGGTAGACAATACTCGCTGCCATGGTCCCCATAAGGTTTCATTACGCGCTCTGTAGTATTTTTGCTGGGGGGCGTTAATAGAAGTTGCCTCCTGCAAAATGTAGTTATCTACAGTAACGGTCACATTAAGAACGCCATAGGTAACGGGTGACATGTTCGTGCCTGAAAGGTTAAATATTTCGTAGCTTCCGGGCGCTACCAAATTATTGTAGTCGGTGCCATCTACTATTTTCTGCTTTATTTTGAATAGAATCGTATCATTATAACCCGTCCAGGCAAAAACCCAGTCCGTCCAAGCTCCGCTATTCACTTTACGCCTTACGTAGGTGTTACCCCCCGCGCCATAAAACATTTGCCAAATCCAGTTGCTGGAGTTGTTATGTGTATCGCCTACGCTAACATGGGAAACCACTGTTCCATATGTCTCGACGCCTGGTTGATTAAGGGTACTCGGTCCTGTGGAACAGGTACCCGCATCAAGTATCGCGTTTAGATCCGTTGCTACAGAAGCACCCCCTAGATCACTATAGGTATTCACTCTCGGTACTTTTGATGTGGCATCTAATCCCGCGTACCCACTAGCCACATTCTTAGCGCTGGTGTTTTCGTCCTCATACCACGATCCCCAGGACCCCGCATAATTTCGAAGATACGTTTTAGTTAACGCTGTGGTACTGGGTCGGTATATCTGTCTTTTCGTGGTTCCTCCTGTATTCACAACTTGTAGCCCAAAGGGTATGGGAGAAACTGCGGGCCTGTTTGTTATGGCTGTAATAACGCCTGTCGTACCTATCATATAGAAATTACCCTCGGTTAACATGGTGTCTAAATTGGTGGCCGCAGGTATTAACGTTGCATTTGACAGTGCCGTAATGGCGTTGTCTACTGTTGATTTTATTGCAATATCCCCAGCCGCTGACGGCGCTACAACTTGAGCACGGCCCGCTGCGTCTCTATGAATCAATGTATTAGGTGTGGCGGCTGAAGCTGATCCATGTACACCTATGGTGCTTACTGCTTTATGGGTTGATACAACGCTTCGAATTTCAACAAGCACCACATAAATCCGGTTAAACAACCAATTGAGCCAACCTGCAGGTGGCTTATCATTAACTTGCCAGCCCATTGTTTTCCTTGATGTAGGAGGCTCGATACCTGGTTCCTGCCATTCGGGTAATTTTTCATTAAAATCTGCCAATCTAATTCCCTCCTAAATGGGTAATGGATAATCGTCGCCAGGTACATAAACCTCTCCCAGCTCACCGCCGGTTGTCATATCCGGGTCTGCCAGTCCGAGGGAGCTTGTCTCTAGTACATCGTATTGAGAGGACAATGCAAACGTCCCGGACAGCTCGATCTGCGCTACCCTAACACCAGCAGCAACGGTTTTTTGAATAATACGAGCAAATTGCAATGGCGACATACCGACTTCATTCAGCCGCCTTGTCGGTACGCGAATTAGATTGATCGCTGCAGGCTCCGGCTCCAGCGGATCATTAAATTTCTCTTGAATACGGATATCCGAGTAATCACAGTCCAAAGCAATCGCCAAAACACGGATTATCGTATTGATATCCGTTTTGGATAAGTTCCGAGCTATTTTACTTTTGAGTAACACGCGGTACACCTCATCCGTGGATGCTCCGCGCGACTGGACTACATTAGTGCCAATCCTGTCCAGTGTTGTACCCTGTGCACCGTCAATACTGCGCCACTCGCGGATTCGGGTGAAGGTATCATCCAACGTCGCCAGCTCCCCGTGTAAGATACCGATAAGCTTGCCGATGTTGCTGTCCGGTGACTTGTTGTAGATGTCGGCAAAGCGCTTGAGCATATCCTTCACACTAAACATGACTGCTCACCGTGGTCTGCGCCGCCGTGGTCTGCGCCACTTCGTATGCTTGAGTAACAACATTGCTGCTGCCTAAGCTGCCGGTTACCTTACCTACCGTCAAAGCTACATCCTCTACGCCCTCTACGCTGTAAACGGCACTAATTAGGCGTGTATACACGACAGACCCGCCCATGCTCAATCCGTTGTAATAAGATCCTACCGCGTCGGTGCCGCCAATATACCGGATAATAGCACTGCGCACTTGCTCGTCTCCATCCGCCGGATACTGATCATTTTTGGTGACCGTGACGGATACTTTTATAGCAACCTCAGCAGCTCGGGAAAACTTGACTGTATGAGGCTGACCGCCCAAGTCCTCCACCTGGACACTGATCGCTCCGTATGACTCAATACCTCCGCTCTTTGTTGCAAAGATCGTATCCGCAATCTCCTGCTCGTCTCCCCCAAGCACATAAGACTGAAATGACTTGGCTGGCCGTCCAACACTGTCCGTCGTCATGGTTGTATTCTCAATCACCGCAGCCGCCCGCACCGTTGGCAGTCGCAGTAGACCGCCGCGCAAAGCATCAACCGATGCTGCTCCACCACCGGCAACCGATTGGTCAAAGCGGTTGCGAAACTCAGCATCTGTCTCTTTCTCGCGGCCTCCGGTAATCGGCGCTGCATTGATCACATTGATAATATCCGGCACGGGATTAACAACTACTGTGATCATGCCAGTACCCCAATTCCCGCCCGCTCCAGCCTCTAACGCCTCAATAGCTACCGTACCAGTTCCAGCCGTGAGAGTTACAGCCTCTAGTGTCTCAAAGACAACACCGGAAGCTGTGGAAGCCCGAAATCCGGCAGGAACGACATAGCCAGGTATCCCTGTAATGGTAATCTGTCCGGATGCCCACTGTGCCAGCGTGCGGGTAATGCCTACCTGCGGCCCCAACCTGTCCAGATTGTTACCCGTGGCTGTCGGGATATAACCGCTATTGTATACGTCCTCGGCAGTACTCCAGATAATTGCCAAGAACCAGGCAAAGATACGTAGGATAATGCCCATGGGCGACCGGATGGAAGTGTTTATGGTATCTCCAAATGTCTCTTTGGCTTTGTCCTCCATTTGAGCAAATAAATCATCAAAGCGTAGCCGCTTAAACCCTGTGCTATCCAACAACGGTTTCCACCCCCTCAATTGTGATTATGTCACCGTTAACAGCCGTGGCCGTAAAATTGGCGGTTGCTGTCCGCTTTACCCGGTCAAAAGTTACGGTCACAGTGTCCACGGTCTGAATGCGCGGTTCCTGCAGCACGCCACCTGTCAGCTCATCGCGGATCTCTTCTTCGGTCACTCCCTTGCCGGTGATCCGGGAAAAATCAATGCCCATGTCCGGGTCAAGTATCCATTCGCCCTTATTGGTACCGACGGCCAGTGCACAACATTGGGCAATCTCTTCCGGTCCGCTGACAAGCTGCAACTCACCGCTCAAAAATATCAGATCGCCAGATGCGTCCAGCTTCAAAGACTGCATGGCATCACCCCCACAATTACAGCGTCATTCCGGCTGTGTCTCCTGCTGGTATCCGGCGCAGACACTTGACCGGCCAATGTATTTTTAATCTCGGCATCCGCACAGACTACATATACGGTGTCACCGCGCTCCAGTGCTGGGCGCATGATCGTTTCGAACTCCTGCAGGCCGTTACCGATATCCAATTTAAATTTAAATTTTTGTCCGGTGACCGGCACGGACATGATTTGTGCAGGCTGCCCGCTGGACAGCTTAAGGAGTGGCTGCACATCGGCCATCAGGGACGCTGGGTCAAAGGTAATCACTTTGCACGGCAAGGCCACGCTGGTATTATCTGCTTGCCGTGCTCCGTGTCCGCCCAATATCTGGGCCAGTGCTCCGGCTGGGTTTGTTTTGGTCACATGATCGCCTCCACTTCGGTTACAAAATCACCGGTGTTTGAAAATTTATGACTGCCTCCGCGCACATGCAGCTTGCCGCTAAACTCCCGGCATGTCAGATTAATAACCGCCGCAGTGGTAATTCGCCGTTGCAACTGCGCCTGTATTTTATAACCCTGAATGCCGTTATCCTCAAAATATTCCGGACTGCCAATCAATCCAGTATCCGGTGATAGATCAAATACCCCGTCAGCACCGCTACGGAGATTGCGAACATATAATTTGCTTTGATTGATATATACGGATGTACCGCAGTCCTTGCAGACCTCCGTAATGACATCTGTAACCTTACCTTTTGCTGTGTAACCGTCTTGATATCGGTAATCATGGTTAAGTGTCATCTGTGCTATTGGCAGGCCAATGTATCCAGCCATCTGTTTAATGATCGCACTGGCAAGCGTGCCTTTGGCAAAAGCAATCTCTGTGACCTCGCGTTTGTTCAAGTCCTCGCTGTCCAGAACGTTGATCGTGGTGACCTTGTCCACGCCCTCCCACTTTGTGCGGACAGCTGAAATGCGACCATGAAGGATTAATCCCACATCTCCGGTATAGCCTGCATTAACCATAAGTACCCCATTACGTTTAATATCATTGATTGTGGTCTGTGCAAGATTCCATATTCGCAGCTCCGACTCATTCGGTAGCGCGTCGTTATCAAAGGGTACGCTGCCTTCCATCGTGTATTTCTCCAGAGCAAACGACATATTACCAGTCATGATCTCCGCGACACGGCCAAAGTTTGCCTTAGCCATCGTTTTCATCCTCCCACACATAAAGAAAGACGCTCACTCCGAGCGCCTCCCAGGTTACCTCTATGCTTTTTTCAGACTGGTCATACGGGACGATAGGCAGTTTCGGGTACCGGTTATCCTGGATGTCATAAAAGAGCGTCTGCCCGTAAACTAGCTTTTCTCCATACACCAAGGTTTCCCCATCACGTTCTAAGTCCACCGTGAAAAAATCGTAATCCGGATTGTAATGAATCTCGAAGGTAAACATTTCGTCGGCAATGGAAATGTCAAAACGGTAAGGAATCAGTTCCCTCTCAATCGCAATAAATTTCATATCAGTCCTCCCACTTGCTGCCGGACTTGAATTTCACCTTTTCAACCTTGTCCTTTCCTTTTGCAGTTGTGGTTGTAGTTTTGGTAGATTTTTTCTTGTTGGCGCTGGTATTTTTATCTTGGGTCTGCTTAGTGCCACTATTAACAATCGGTGCAACCTGCGCCTTAATTGGCGGAGGTAACGTATCCACATATGATGATGTTGCCGTGCGAATCTCGCGGATATCCATTGAAAATGTGAAACCGTCCGCCATGGTGTAATCATGTCCGGTAGAGAAAGCGGTGATCAGACCCTTAAATGCATTACGACCGATATAGCTTACAATTTGTCCCGCATCTTTAGCAGCATTTAGATAGGCCCGTGTTTTTGCCGCATCGGGTCCAACAATAACACCGGTGAGTGGCAGGACCCGAGCTTGTACTTGGACATGGTCAATCAGATTGATTCCCTTTTCGACCGGCTGCTCCGTAACAGTGATAGGAAAGTCCGGAGACTCATTTTCGACTGTAATGTATTTACCATCTATCAGGGCCATTACGCACCATCCAATCCAGCACTGCGCGTATAAGATTCAAAGACATCTTGCATTTCCCGGCGAATCGTTTCTCGCAGATTTGCCAGAGTCTGTTTATCTGCGCTGCCTTGTACAGTGATATTAAATACCGGATTGAAATCTGCTTTGCTGGTATTGTTGGTTGTTCGGGCGGGAGCCGTTTCAGGGGTATATCGGGAGTAATCTTCATTTTCTTTGGCAGTTAGAACGCGCTCGCCTTTGTGCAGCTCACTGATGTAACCATCAAAGGGAACATATGCTAAACCTTTGGCGTTACTTCCGTCCAGAATACTTTTCCTACCAGTTCCCATTCCTGATTCAATTTTGAAACTAGGACTATCTTTGATTCCAAAGGCACTCTTTACGCCGTCTGATATTCCTCCCCCGATAGCCTTAACTTTTTTGGTAATTGAATCAGTCATGGAACTGATTCCATCAATAAGACTTTGCATGATTCTTTCGCCAACATCAAACAAATTAATGTCAGTGAAAAACCCCGTTACCTTACCCCACATCTCAGAGACAGCCGCCCAGACATTTACTCCCGCTGTCTTAATGCCCCCTACGATTTGCCCCCATATCCCAGTAATCTTATTCCATACTTTAGTCATGAGGGAATTCGTCGTCGAGAATACTTTATTCCAGGCTCCCCTAACCGCTCCCCATACCGCTAAAGCAGCCCCGGAAACAGTACTCGCAATACTTTTCCAGATTGATTTCATCCAGTTCCAAATCGCCGTAAACACAGAAACCGTAACGGCTTGTATCTTATCCCAATTTTTATAGATTAAGAGTGCGATTAATGTAATCGGTCCACCTATAACCGCAAGAATGGTCACTCCCCACTTTTTCAAAAAGGACGTTACTGCATTAAACGCCATCATGAAATATTTAGGAATAGTAATTTTGAAGAAATTCAGCGCGGCCATTGTAGCCTTTTTGATACCTGCCCACATCCCGTCCACAAAAGCCCGAAACTTATCGGATTTTTTGTAGGCAATGAAAAGTGCCACGCCCAGCCCTACTAATGCAGCGACCACAAGCCCGATTGGATTCATCGCCATTGCAAAGCTCATAGCTCGGGTAGCAAGTGTTGCCCGGGCTGTCCAAGCCGCTTGAATCTTTGTCGCTAATGTAAATGCCTTAGTCTTCAGTGTAGATAGCATCACAACAGTCTTATAGGCACCGAAAGCAGCAGCAGCTCCGGCAAGCACCGGTGCAAACCCGCTCCACTTAATAATCTCGCTGGCTCCTGTAGACAGCGCTGAACTAATATTTTGCAATACTGGCCATAAACTTGTTGCTGCGGATAGTAAAGTCTGCCCGATCAAAACAACCACCGGCTCCAAACTGATCCATAACTCTTTACCTTTGGTCACCAAGTCACCGAAAACTTTCCCCGCTCGATCCCCAAAAGCCTGCAGATACGGCACTGCTGCCTGTACCCACCCGCTCACCTTTTCTATAGCCGCACCCAACCCGTTACCAATGACCGCGCCCAAGGCGGCAATCTGTGACTGGTGACTCGAAATCCATGAACCAAACATACTTAGATATGGTAGCAGCTTTTGACCAATGGGAATTAATATCCCCGTCTCAACATGGCGTTTGAAATACTGAATAGAATCGCCTATGCTAGTAAACCCGTTAAATAGATTGGCTGCAGAATCCTTGCTTTGGTCAAAGCCAGTGTTCACATCATCCAAAGCACTGAAGGCTTTTATGCCCAGCTCTTCAAATTGCGTCCCAAACAGTCCAACCCCAATAGTATTTTGCTGCACAGGGTCCTGAACGTCCGTGATCATAGACACGATATCTCTAAATGCCTTCTTCGCTTCTGGACCGCCCTTCGAAAAAGTAGCCATCATCTTATCCGAGTTCAAACCAAGCGCCTGAAAGGATTGAACCGCCGTCCCACCCGCTTCGATAGATTGAATGGAAAATTCATTCATAGCATCACCGAGTAAGTCAGTGCTCCTGGCTCCAGCCTTCATCCCGTTATCTAAATAGCCAAATGTGTCTTCCATGGTAAAGCCTACGGATGCAAATGCCTGCGAATACTCATTCACGCTATCCAGCATGTCACCTTGAGTATCTAAGCCTCTGTTTTGTCCTTGGGTTAGCAGATTAAAGGCTTCCGTTGATGTCACACCAAAGTTGTTCATGGCTACAGATACCCCGGCTATAGACTCTGTAACGTCACCGTCAAAGGCATTTGCGTATAGCATCGCCTCCCGTGATGCACTCTCCAGAGCACTACCCGTAAGCCCCGTTGCTTTTGCTACTGCAGAGATAGAACCGCCTAAGTCTGCCCAATCCTCACCAAAGTTTTGGTTATATAGGTTTTTGGCAACTTCCTTGGTGGCTTCCATTTGAGCAGTTGTCTGTCCCGTTGTGAGTTGTACATGCGACATGGCACTCTCAAAATTGCTGGCGGCAGTCAGGGCAGCAGTACCGATACCAATCATTGCCGATCCTGCTAAGGCTCCCATACCTATCACGCCTTTGGTCAGAGCCTTTACCTTACTGTCTGCCTCATCGATGCCGCCGCTGTTAAATTTAAACCCAACAGCGTACATCAGGGAGCCAATAATTCCACCTGCCATAGATCTCCCTCCTTTCCAACAAAAAAAAGAGAACCCCGAAGGACCCTCCTATTTTTTGCTCTTATTCGCTTTTTTCGTTGCCTCTTCTTGCAGATCTAAAGCAGCGTTAGCCTCTGCAATGTCATCTTGGTCCATATTGTCCAAGTCGCTATAGGTAATTCCCATGTCAGAGAGCAGCAGCCGCCATAACTGCCAATTTTCTCGCGCTCGCCGTCTGGCCTCTTCCTTATTGATCGTCACTATCGGATTCCTTAGACAATTCGTCCGGATCAGGAGTACCCGTTACAAAGAAATAAGCTTTATTGGCCACTTCTACCATTTCACTGTAATTCTCAAAATCATCAATGGTCATTTTAGGTTCTACAACAACGTGTTTGAACATTTCATCACAAATCTTTTCTTCGGAATTGACTCCAAATTTATTCTTTACACGGTCATTAATCTTGGTTACATTACGCACACCAGGATGTTGAAGCAAGAATTTTCCGCCTGATTTTGTCGTAATGTTTTTCTGTTTAAATTCAATATTACTCATGGGTGTATACCCCTCTCAAATTTTAGATTTCTAGTTCATGCTTAAATCAAGACATTGGAATTCATATTCCCGGTCGCCTGCTTCGCCACCATATTCCCGGTCAGACGGCTTTTTGAGGTATGCCTGCGTCGCGGTGTTGGTTTCCTTTGGCGTGCCGGAGTATACAACAGATACCGGAACAATCTTGCTGCTGTTAGCCAATCCATCCAGGTAAGGAACTTGCGGGCTGGTACTCTGCAGCGTAATGGTGATGGTCCCAAGAGGATTGTTTACCTTTGTCCGGACAACATCACCTTGAGCGCCTACTTTCGTCGAAAAGTTTTCTTCATCCTTGGCCACAGTCACTAAATCCTCGCCAAAGCCCGTTAAAAATACGCCGCCTACAATTACGGCGACGTCCATGGCATCATATGTTTTTGCTTCTGACACTCTAACCCCTCCTTAGTTATGCAAATTTAATCGTGCCGCGAATGGCAGCGGTGTGTACTGCTCCAGCAGGGACAAAATCAAACTGTCCATCCGGATAATTTCGGGCGGCAATCTGCGCAGCGTCCATTTGGCTACGCGGTGGGAATGTAGTATTAAACAACGGCACGCCATCTTCATCGACAGCAATCATCCCTTGAAGATAAGCCCGCTGTAAGACCGTCCTCACCGCGCTCTCAATTTGAGCAATTCCGCGGTTATCATAAGGTATCTTAGATAAAGCTGCCTGTGCCTGGTTAAATAGATCTTGAACGGCATACTGTACGCTAAAAACTACGAAATCTTGTGAATGGATAAGGTCAATAAAATCACCGCTCACCGCTTTGCCATCACTGGTGACATCGGTTCCGGACTTAGTGACGTAAGTATTGGCACCAAGAGCATGAATAGCTGCGAGCTCTGTGGCTGTAATGTCCAATGGAGCAATACCGACCAGCGTCCAGCCCTTCCACGTCACTGACCCCACGGGCAGGCTACCAACAGCACCGACCCATGCGGCCTCTGGATACTTCGCCACTTCTGCAGCGATATGGTAAAAGCCATACGTCCGTGTGTATTTCTTAACTAAGATCGCGGTAAGATCCGCCTGAACGCTTGTCCGGAAGAAATATTGCCGGGACTTGTCTGCTTCGATGGCATCACCGATAGTGGTAATGTCCGTTACAAGTGTGCTGGTCGAAATGAGAAAATGCCAGTCCTTTAGGAACAGCTTTGGCAAGATATCTACCAGTGCCTCAGGAGTTGTTCCGGTCCTTCTAGAAACAATCGCAATTTCTGCCGGCGGATTCTTTTGTGCGAAAGTTGCAGCTGCTGCCTTATATTCCTCTGTTGTCGTGGCATAATCTACTAATACCGCCGCAATATCCGAGTAATTTTTAAAATCCTTACCTGCAGCACTTGAACCTAAGATCAATGGCTTACCGAATCCACCAAGGATCGGCGTCGGTTTGAGTACGGCTATCGTAACCGTAACATCACTAATGCTCAAAATAATCACTCCTTTGTATTGGTGCTGTCTCTATCCATCCGGACAGGTCCGTAATCACAAGATCTGTTGCCCTAAACTCCACGTCAAAACCTTGCCGGCGCTCCCATTCTTCGCCAATATTGATATCTCGGTTCTGGATCTCTCCAATCTCGATCACAATCACCTCCAGCGTATCCTTCAGCAGCTCACGGCCAGCCACCTTAAACCAATCACGGGCAAGCATGGCATTAACCATAGCCACATCCGAATCATCCGCGTAACAATTAAAAGAGACGGTAAATGTCACCGTCTCCCGTCTATGCTGCTGCCCGGATTGCTGTGTAATGATTGGCTGACCGCCAGTGGACTCAAAACCTCCGACGAAACTATACGTCATGAAATCTCCGGAAGGGATATCCCCGCCGCCGTTCATTTCGATTACCAGCCCGCCACTTGCAACCTCCAGCCCTTCAACGATTGCAACTCGTATATCCTCAAACGGGAGCATTGGCGACCACCTTCCGCAGCAGGTATTGATTAACGTCGCTATACTCGCGATCCGGCGACTCATTGACCGTATATTGCAAGCCCTTGTACTCGATCAACTCACTAGTGCTATGCGTGACCGTCGTGTACAACATACGGTCAGTCTCGGTGTAATTGCCGCCTTCTGCTGCCCGTAGACGAGTACTGACGGGCTGGATGCTCCCGCTTAACTGCACACGCTCTGGCTCCGCTGATACCCATTTTCCTTTAACGTGTTGCCCGCCTTTCGCCCGAACCAGAAAATAAGGCCCGGAATATTTCCGAAGCACGGCTGCAAACCTAAATTGCCGCATCCTTACTCCCCCTTTGGCACAACGTCAAAGGTCAGCGAGTCTCGCAGATCCTCATCGCGCTGCAGCAGCTTCCGGGGGCCGGTCTTATGTGCTGCATATCGCGCCGATAGTGCCGGTTGCTTGATCCGGTTAAAGTTCTTCACCATCCGGTCTAGCCCTACCGCGCCAATCTCAGCAAATAGTGCATCAATTGACTTGCGGCCGTGAGCAATTTCAGTTACTCCCACACGAACCAGCTTCCCAATCGGTGCCTGGCCTTTCTTCTTGCCAGTTCCAATAAATGACCGCGCCGGAATATTCATTTTCATACTGCCATATTCATGAACGCTTGCGATCATCGCCAGTTCAGCGTCTCCTTGCATCCCGATACGGATTTTCTTTTCCGTAAGTGGACGGAGCCGGGCGGCCAACTGTTGCAGGTTATCTTCGCCTGTCACCTGAACCCCAGCACGGCGGGCTCTTGCTCTTGAACTTGCCATGTCCTCACCTCACAATTCTGGTCGGATATGCGGAGCAATCAGAGCTTTAACAGCCATTGGCATGTCCGCTTCTGCTGCCGCATAAGCAACCGATATATCACCGACCCGCTCCGACGCGATTCCCGGTTCACGCTGCAAGTGTTTTACCATCAACACACAAGCATATTCCAGCGTCTCTGGAAGTGTGGACGGGGTATCCTCTGTAGCGTCTTCAGGCAAGACATAACCGGCTGTGTACGTCACCGACAGCCCCCGTTCCCCACCTGGCCAGCCGCAGCGACGGAAGAAAATACCGTTATCCAGTGTCTCAACATCAATAAACGGATGATCTGGCCTTTCATAGATGGATAGGTAGTGTACGGGATAATTCGGCAGATACAGATATTGGCCACGCATCCCGTTCACCTGTCCGTTGTACTCCTGAAGCTTGAATCTACGGCGGCATTTCTCTTCAATTGCAGTTGAAGCCACTATAAGCAGCGCGGTCAGCTCCTCATCGGGAATTTCACCCGTCGGATCAATGCCCAGCAGCCTAGCTTTTGTCAGTGTCGTTAGCATCCGGTGTCACCTCGCCCGCTGGCGGCTCATCCAGCGCCTTCCGAACCGCTTCCTTTCCCTTCACTTTCTCACCATTGGTGCCATCGCCCACATGTTTCAGGGCTTCATGATCTTCCTGTTCCTCGGATTCAACAGCCAGATATCCTGCTTCTTGCAGTTCTGCAATACGTTCCGGGTCCTCTCCGGGGTAAAAAGCGCCTACAATGTAACGTTTTCGCGTCTCTTTGTCCCGGAATACCTTCAGGACCTCATAAATCCCCACCTGTTTCGCCATACTTTGCCTCCTTCTGCCGAATTAACGGCTATTCAGTAAAAAAGGGGTGATAAGCCCCTATGCTTCTTCCGAAATATCCAATTGACCGAAAATAGCCGCGCCTGTATCCCACATCTTTGTATCACATCTAGTAATGGCCCGTAGGTCTGTTGTATCCCGACGGAATGCATCGCCACCCTCTTTGGTGCTGGCCAATTCATATAACTTCCTGCAGAAGCATACAACTTGCTGTTTTAGATCTCCGATAATCATAGGTGCCAGGCCTGAAACAGTGTTACTAGGCAATATGCGATTAGAAACGGGGACGATCGGGCGACCTTTGAACAGTTTTCGACCCGCTTGGGTGATATCATCCGTTAGCAATGGACGTCCAAATCCATCCACTTGCTCATCAAGCCAGTTGTATCCGTCCTGATTCGTTAAAATTGTGGCATTAAGGCTGATGGCAGGGTCTAAATTCACGTTAATGACCTTTTTAACCGCTGCAAAATTGGCCAGTGCCTGCTTATCCATCGTGTTTAACAGGTCGATAATCAGTTTATTTCGTGTAAATACAGCCTTGTTCGCAATCCAGGCGGAAACGTAATTAATGACATTCTGGTCAGAGTCTGCAAGCAAATCGTTAGTCAGTGGAAGAATACCACCGTATTTCTTAACTTTATAATCAACAGGGCGGAATTTGGGATTATCCATTTCCGGGAAAATGCCATATTCATCAATTGGTGCAAATGGTGTAATGCTCTGAACCTCTTCCAGCACCCGCGTACCAGAAAGAGTGTTGACGTACTGCATATTGACGTACATCGACAGGTCGTTCAAGCTCCGTTCGATAGTATTGATTTGCGTCTGGATATCTTTAGGAACCAGCAAGGACGAATCCCCCTGAGGGATTGCCGGGTTGGTCTGGCCTTCATTCATCACCGCGCGGCGTTCGTATTCTCTAACTACACTACGCATGTCCGCAGTTACATCTTGACGGCGCAGGCCGCGCAGGAAAATGCTTCTATACTCCGACTCCAGTTCGACGTCCTCGCGGGTTTGCAGGTTTGTATTACCACCCAACGGAATGCCGCCACCCAGGTCGCTGCGTTCTTCGTTCTCCATTTCTTGCAACATTTTTGCCTTAGCCTGCATGGAACGGACCTCTTCCATAGCTTCTTCAGCTTCCTTTGTCTTGTCCTGAGCCAGAAAAGACCGTACTTCTGTTTTACGCTGCTCCAGTTTCGCCAGCAGTTCCCGCAATTCTTTACTCATGTGTGTACCTCCGTATAATGGTTTTTGGTCAAACAAAAAGAGCCGATCAGATCAGCTCCAGTTCAATCAACATTTTCTGTTTTAATATTTGGTCGGTAGCCCGTTGTTCCTCAGCCTTATAATCCTCCAAGGATCGCGCAGAAACTTCATTCGCAGGATAGGCTGGGAAAGCAACCGGGGAAATCTCGTACAGCTCTGCATTGAGAATGGAACGCTTGTACAACTTACCGCCGCCTTCTCGGTTTTCTGATGCCCATTTCTCCTTTGTAACCCGCATCCCGAAGGATACGCCGTCCACATCGCCCCGCTGAATAATGGCAAAAGCATCATTACCGGACGTAGTGTCTGGCAGATCAAGTTCAAAGCGCAGCTCCTGCTTGCCGCTCAGCAGCCGTAACGTTCCGCTTTTGGTATTACCAAGCACCTGAGAGGTATCATGTGACCATAGACCAACCACATCCCGAGCAGCCAAGCTTTCATCAAAAGCGCCGGAAGCAATTTGCTCTATAAAGACATCGCCGTACCAGTCGCTCATTTCCTCGCTATCAGTATCGTATTTGATGGCTCCGGTAATGGTTCTTTTACTTACTTCCCCCTCCGTCGCTTCCGTCGCCCGGATCTCCAACGTCACCGGAATTGCCCTCTTCTCCTTTGTCGGAGTCGGGTTTGTCTTCTTCTGGCTCAGTTTCTTCACCCCCTTTCACATATTGAAGTCCGGCCATTGTCAACGGTATGACACTACCATTAAATAGTAGTTGATCCCCGCCAGCCGCTGGTTCCATGTCCTCTTTCGCCCGTGCTTCATTAGGCTTTAAAAACCCTGCTTGAATGGCGGTCCGGTAAGCCTCGTATCTGGTTTTAAGATCAGATCGCAGTGTTGCATCAACATTAAACTTGCAAAAATACCCAGCATCCAACTCTTGATCAATAAATAGCTTATAAGTAAGTTCCTGCTCATAAGTTGTGAGTATAGGTTGATGCGTATCGCTGATAAACGCGAGTTGTTGCTGCTCCACATTGCTGTATGTGGCTTTGGACAAGTCGTTGAGTTGGTGCATCTTGACGCCGAAGGCATTCGCAATCTGCCGGAACGTCAGCTCCGTGTTCTGCATGAACTGCGCATCGGCCATACTGATTGAAATCGGAGTAAATTGATAACCGTATGGCATCAAGGCAACCCGGTGACTGTTTTTAAGACCGGATGTCATGCCCTCAAAGTTATCTTTGAATACTTTCTTGGCTCCTTCATCCAAAGTGCCGGTATATTGTACTAGTCCCTTGACCTGAAGCCCCTGCTTGTAAAAATTATTGATGAACTTACCTGCGGAAGCCGCATTCTCGGCAGTGGTCTGCAAATAATCCATTGTGCGGACACCGATAAGACCATCCAGCGTGATAGCGCCCTTGAAATGCAACACTTCATCCGGTAGAAGCTTACGCTTTTCACCGTTACCCACATCCACTTCATACCATAGCCTCGTCTGACTGGACACGATCCGGCGCGTAGGGTCCGGTAAAATTCCGGCGTCGTCAATAATGACCTTCACTTTGCTAGAATCCATCGGCCACAAAGCAACGACCTTGCCGGTGCGCTTATCAAATTCTATGGAAGCATAGGCGTTACCCATTGCCCGATGCGCTTCAGTAGCCTTCCAAAAGTCGGCAGCGGACATATACGGGTTAGGCCGCAGCTTCAGTAGCCGATATAGGTAATGACTAGCCGACTTCGTGATCCCATATTCGTCTTCCTGGTACACTTTTAATGGCAACTTGGATATGGCATCAGATAGCACCTTGATACAAGCAAATATGGTGTCTACCTTCAGCGCATTCCAGCCTTTGATATTCACTTCTCCAGGTGCGACATCCAACCCCAACATTTCAAGCAGGCGGCGGTCATTCAATCCTATTTCCTGACTGCGACGTTCCACGCTTCCTATGCCAAGCATTCGGGTTAAAATATTAGGTTTCACACATATACCCCCTCCCTTCGGAACATCAGCCCCATAGTTTCTTCAAGAAATCATCGTCTGCAAACTCTTCCACACCTAAATCAATCTCTTCGAATAGCATAGCGGTTGCCATTGCATTGATCATGGCCACTATCAAGTCGATACGTTCTTTTGATTTATTTTTCATCGGCTTAATATTCTCATTACCGTCTACAGCAACGACAATATTACCCCAGCACCAACGTGCAACCGGGTTAACCTCATGGCTCATAAGTCCACGTTTCATGAGCTGTTCAATCATCTTCATGGCTGGACTCATGTGTTTCATATCCTGAGGAATTTCGATTACATCGACACCGCCACGGATCAACCTTTGAGCAAGCATTCTGCTGTTCCAAGGGTCCGTACCTAGCGTGTGGATAGCATACTGTTTATTAGCCGCCAATAAACTCGCCTCAACAAATTCATAATCCACAACATCCCCCGGCGTGGTATGCAGATGTTTCTGATTCACCCACTTGTCATAGGAAACCTTATCTCTCCTGACTCTCTCCTTCATGTTCTCTTCCGGAATCCATGCATCGAAAATCAACCGCCAGTCAGACAAGCCCTCCTGTGGTGGGAACAAATAACAGACGGCCGTAATGTCTGTTGTGCTGGATAAGTCGATACCAGGATAACAACGTTTGCCCACAAGTTCCGTGAGCTCCCAATTCCCGGCTGAATTATCCCACAATGTCAGTGGCTGCCACCCGGTACGCTTCAGTGATATCCACTGATTAAGTCGGAGCCAACGAAAAAGGCGCTCCGCCGACTCTTTATTCCGAGCGGTTAGCGCCTCTTTCCTTACAGCATCGATATCAATGGTATGTCCAAGGCTTGGATTGACCTCATACCATAGATTTTCATCGTAAATATCTATTTGTTCCCCGTTCTCGTCTTCCCCATCTTCAGGTATGCCGTATATTTTGACGTACCACGATGGGTCAATCTTCTCGCCATCACGAATTTGTTTAGCATATTCGTGTTGCTCCCAGCCGATAGAGCCTCTGTCTGGATCATCGCCAGCCGTCGTAATCACCCACCAAAGCGGTTCTTTCCGCGCTGATCCCGCGCCGAAGGTCATAACGTCCCACAAACCGCGGTTAGGCTGTGCGTGCAGCTCATCAAAAATGACCACCGTGGGGTTAATCCCGTGCTTGGTGTAAGCTTCAGCGGACAGGACTTTCATCACGGTACCGGTCAGCAGGTTTTTGATTTCCTTCGAACTGTCCAAAACCTTCAGGATTCCTTCAAACTCCGGCTCCTGTTCAATCATGGCTGCAGCCGCTTTATAAACTAGCTTGGCTTGTTCCTTATCTGCAGCACAGCAATAGATCTGTCCGCCTGGTGGATCACAAACGAGGTGATACAATCCGACGCCAGCAATCAGGCTCGTCTTCCCGTTCTTCTTTGGGACCTCTAAATAGGCGTATTGATATTGACGATAGCCCCGCTCCGTTACCGTGCCGTAAACGTTCCACAAAATCTCATACTGCCAGTCAAGCAAGATAAACGGCTGACCGTAGAAATCATCAACGGCATGAAGCATTTGGATAAATTCAATAGGTTCGAGGGCACGCTGTTCATTATGTGCCATTTCCGTCAGCTCTACGGTTCAAGAATTGCGCCATTGCTGATTTTTTATCTTCCTTCTTCGGCATGGACACATTTCTAATTTTTGCAAGTGGATTAAGGAATAGCCTGTCTTGAAATTTCAGTAACATATCCATCTTTTTATTAATGGCCGTCTCAACTTTCAAGATCCCTTCCATACTTGCTAATTGTGATAAATATCGGAGCGCCTTTAAATTGACCTCCTGCGCATCTTCGGCAGTCTCGATGTACTCATCCAGTATGTGTTCATCAATTACGATGTTTTCCAACCTCTGGTATTGGACAAGAAGCCGCTCATATTCGCTGTACGTCTTGCAGTAGAGTGCCAAGTTTCCAACATCTGTACTGGTTAGTAATTCAACACCTTTATCTGCTGACTGTTGATATTCTTTAATGAGTTCATTCCAGAGCTTACTTGCAGCCTTATCTTGCGTAACAAATTTAGGTCTCTTTAGTTTTTTGAGGTCGGAGATTCCGAGCTTAATCTCAGATTCTTTTCGCTGCTTGATCTCTTCTTTGGTCAAACGATTTGGGTTGCCCTCCGCAATATGCAGAGCAACCGGCTTGGCGTTTCTCCCTGCCATGAGGGCACCTCCAATTCTTGAAAAATTTCAAAAAACGAAAAAAATCTACGCTAATGTCCAATGTGGTCTATTAGGAGGGAGTTTAAAATGTTTTTTGACCGCCCCCCCTCTACCACATAGGTGTGTTGGTAAGAAAAAACATCATCCAGACAACCGAATAAAGAAAATAGATCAATCCAATCAATGCAATCAATCCATACCACCACGGCAGACGCTTCTTCTTCAGTTTACATTTGCCAGATGGATTACTAACTGTCACCTTGTTTATACTCATTACCAAACCCTCCGTCCTCTCTTGCCGTCTTCTCTCCATGGTGTGAAGCACAGAGTGGCTGCCAGTTACTCCGTCGCCAGAACAGCTTGTCGTCGCCCTTGTGCGGCGTGATATGATCGACTAAAGTTGCAGCCTCTACCTTACCAGCAGCCATACACATGATGCACAACGGATGCTGCTCAAGATACTCCAGTCGTTCCTTTCTCCACTTGTGGCCATAGCCTCGACTGGCTGATGTACCGCGCCGCCTGTCCCTTTCCTTTGAGTGTTTGTCGCAGTATCCTTTGTCTGTTAGCTCACGGCAACCTGGGTGACCGCAGGGCCGCTTAGGTCTGCTCGGCATCAGCTTCCCACTCAATCCCATTGTATTTATCTAGATACTCAGTTCTTATCTCCAAAGGAATGCGATCATCTTCAAAAACAGCACACATGATCTGGACAGCACGTTTGACTGGATTGAGATTCATGACGTTGACAGATACCGACAACCCCTTGTGTGTCGATTGTTTATCAGCAATTTGCACAACAGGAAGCCCGGCTTCCTTTAGACGTTCCCAGGTATCCATAAAAAACCTTCTGAACCATCTGCGGTAAGATTCTCCGTGGTCCTCATCCCGCAACGATTCGACCTGTGCAAGATTTATCGGTACCGGATAAGTCAGTATAATCCTCACACAATAAACCGTCGTTCTGCCTGATGCTCTAGCAAGTGAGGGGAGTTCCCCCGTTTTCAGGTAGGCTTTTTGCCATTCAAACAATTGATGGCCCAATGCCGCCTCAATCGTCGGAATCATCCTATCCCAACTAGCAACGTCCATATACTTCACCCTTTCTTACTTAATGGCCATCTGATTAGCACAATAGCAGTGTTGAACAGCAACCAATAAACCCACCACGGCACCTATCCAACCTCCTTGAATACCCAATGTATAAATATTCAGTAGTATTTTCAGCTTAACAACGCAAAATAGCCCTTATAAATAAAGGCTTCTTTCTGCTGCTATTCATTCAATAACTACCACATAACATAGGGTAAACTGCATACTTTGCATAGAATAGCAGTTCCTCATATCTTATTAGAGAGCATAACTCACTGGGCTGCTGCTTTTCCTTGATACATAAGGGATTTCCAACCCTTGCCTACAGCCAGTTATACACTCGCTAATAGTGAATAACCTATAAGCCAAAGTAGTGCATAGCACGGTCCATCATGTCCTGATCCATGCCGATGTACCTCATCGTGATAGACTTGTCTGAATGGTTCAAGAGGTGTTGCACCAGGGTTATATCCTTAGTCTTTTGATACATATGATAGCCGAAGGTCTTCCGCATCGTATGTGTACCAACATCCACCAGACCGAATTCCTTGGCAGCCTCTTTCATGATCTTATAGGCCATGTCTCGCTTGATCGGCCTGTTCTTCCCGCCTTGTCTGGAAGGGAATAAGTAATCATCCTTGTTCATGTTGGCGGTGTATTTCTTAAGAGCCGTCCTCAATGTTGAAGTGATCGAAATGAATTTCCGTTTCCCTGTCTTCATCTCATGCATGACGATTTGCGGACCCATAACATCCCGGACACGAAGCTTTAGAATATCTTGGATGCGAAGGCCGGTGTTAATGCCTAGGACGAACATCATGTAATTACGTTCGCTTTGCTGCTTCAGGTAATCTTTGATTTCGTCAATAGTCTCCTGATCGCGAATGGGCTGAACAAAGTTCATTTGCTTTCACCGCCGTCCAGTTTCACACAATGGACCGGCTTAGAGCAGAACTGAGCTGCTGCTTCCCACTTTCCCCAAATGCAGCCTTTGCATTTAACCGGCTGTTCCGGTTCTGGTGGTTCCCTGAGCCTCCTTATCTTATTCATCGCTTTTCCCCCAATATAAAAAGCCGCCCTATAAAGGACGACTTTGAATGTTCACATTTTACATAATCCCGTATTTGCACGGTGACGGACGGTATTCCCGACAAACATCCCTTATGCTCATATCGCGCCCGGGTAGAGCGCCTTTGAGAGTGATAATGAACCCTCATTCCCCGCACCATACCGCCGCGAACACCTACTTGCTACTAGTGCTACAGCTCCACCTTTGCGCTCTGTACCGCAAATGGCTTCATCACTGATTCAGCATGGCCGAGTCCTGCTGCGATAAGGGGTAGCAGGGACACCCGGGAATGACTTCTTCCCTATGTCCCTACTTTAAATCTATTATACAGACGTAATGTTGACGTGAAACAGACGTGAAACAGACGTAATACAGACACGTTTTAGATTATGCCGAGAAGCTTGAGCGTACCGGCTACCGCTTCCGTCCCCTCCTCGATCTTCCGATCTAGTGAACGATCAGTGAAAGAACTCCACTTAGTAACTGCCGCCTTGCGTGGGTAACAGTTAATGAATCGGTACTGCATGATTAACCTTATCTCTGAATCTGGAATTGATTCTATGGCAAGCTCAACATTTTTAACTGTTGGACCCCACTTATTAATGATAGCTTCTTCTTCCGTTGTAAGCTGTTCACGCTCTTGAAGTCCCTTGACGATTTTCTTCATATCGGGATGTTTGCGAAGCAGCTTTTTGGTAGTTTGAATATCCGCCTTATTTGCGCGCGGAAACAATTCCCCTTGTTCCCAAACCATTGCCATCCCCTCATTCCCCTTTGTGCTATAATGGGTTTGAGGTATTTATTGTACATTGACCCCAGCGCCCGGCCAGGTTATAGGGGTCTTTGCCATGCGCTGTCATGCGTACTTTGATCCTCGCGGCATACTTCCATCCTCATTCAAAATCACATCACTGAGCACGATGGCAGACGACTGTTGAACATGAGTACCACTATACTCCCCGCTGTTTATACGATAACCCTTTTTTTCACGCAGAGCCCGGAATGACGCACCCGATACGATGGTGCCAAATGGAGAAACAACATTTTTTATGGTTTTAATTATCATTTAAAGATTCACTCCTTCCAAAATATCTTCCGGTAGATTGACCCATATAACAGCACCCTGTGGATGATTATAGGGTATTGGCTTCGGGAATATTTGAGGGTTCCCAACCACCCAAGCAAACAGTTCTTTATAATGATGCACTATACTCGATTCACTGGCGGGTATCCGATGCTTATCGCGATTGTCCTCAAAATCCTTTAAAGTGAGCTTAATACAGTCGGTAAGATCGACTGTGCCATATACGAGTCCGCTACCGCTTTTGATAATGCCTCGTGTACCGCGTTGGTGTGTAATCCTACTGCGAATCTCCCAAGGCTTGATTCCAGACAGGATCTGGTCAGCCCACTTTTGCTTTATGACCAATCCTTTCATGATTTCACCTCCTCTCCCTGAAGCTCAAATGGCTTAAATCTGAATCTACTAGGTGCAAAATCACAGGAAGTCCCCACGGCAATAAGATCATCAATTAGATTTGAACAACGTCTCCAATGAACGCAGTCGCCGCATGTTTGGCCTTCTGGCAAGCTCATATCGCTCATATTGCTTTTCTCTCCTTTGATTGTACAATTGTGACCCACGAAAACCCTTGACCGGGATCTTCACGAACATACGAAAACCCCTTTGGAATGTAGTTGCTCGGCCGAATACTCAGTGCCCCATATTCTGTTTCTATGGTTTCATGCTGAGCGATTTCTGACTGGTAGCAAACGTATAATTGAAGGGATTCAATTTTGCATCCATTAATTAAAAGTGGTTTAATAGCATCATTTATAATGCTGACTGCTTTTGGATGGATAGGTGATAATGTGCTCATGAGGGATTGCCCTCCTTCACAGATTCTTCGTACTGCGCAACAATCACTATAACTCTCGATGAAAAAGATTCATTATGCTAACGTGCAGGATAGTTGAAGAGGTGAATATCATTGAAATAAAGAATATATATAAGAATGAAGGGAGATGAAGTGTTGGTGGATGTTGAAGTTGTGCCATTAAATGACCTCCTTGTACCCAGAACAAGAGCCTTGATATCTGGCTATCTAAATTCTTCGTCTAATGGAGTAGACGAATCTTTCTCTTCGATAGAGCAATTAGAAAAATGCGAGCAAATTCTAAAACGATTTCTAAGCTATGACTTAACTCATTGTTATTTAGCCAAGTACCATCAAGATTATGTGGGCTTTATCGTCCTTTCTTGGAGTTTTTCAATCTCAAAAGGTTATCCTGTCTTACACATAGATGGATTATATTCATCGCCAGAGTATAGGAATAAGGGTATCGGTAGGAGATTGATGCAATATGCGATTGATTTAGCAAATGAGAAAAAAGCCTCTCGCTTACAGCTTGAAACAGATGATGATAATACTCCTGCTCGTGCTTTATATACGAACCTTGGATTTAACAAAATACCAGGAAAAGGAGTGTACATGTCCTTTCTATAATCGTTAATTAAGCTGACGGAAACGTTAGTTCAACAACACAACGGCAGTCTATGACTTTATTTTCTCGTTCAGAGCTGCCGTCGTTTAAAACTTTAGGGGCCGATGCTTTTTTTAGGACTTTTGCGAATATGGTTTCGTTCGCAAAGTGCTACTGTCTCCATCCTGCCCACTCTTTTTCTAAATTTGCTGACTCTCCTTTTGCTGCGCAATACCTGTCTACAGAGCATCATGCATTTTGGTTAATGTTGTAGAAACAGCGCCTTTATATCTCTCATGCAGTTCTGGATCAACGCCCTTGACAACATCTAGCGCGGATAAAAGATGTTTGAACGTGTCCGTCAATGTCTTAAAAGTTGCCTTGAAGACGGCTGCCTCTTCACCCGTACCTGTAGCAACCTTTTTACGAAGATCCTTAAGCTCCTTCAAAATGTCATCAGGTACTTTTTCAACAATGGCAGGAATATCAATCGGCTTAGCTTTCAGTTCTGTCTCCAACTGTTTAATCTTCACCTGTGATTCCATTAGTTCCGCTTTAGATTTATCAAGATCAGCCTGCAGCACTGCGGCTGTTTGGTCGTCAGCATCTGAGGAATCAGCATATGCAGTGTCCTGTACCTGCTTGATCTGCTCATTCAAACGCTGGACAATGGATTCATGGTCTTTCTGCTGCAACTCCAGTTTTTCACGGGTCTTCCGTTCCTTCTCAGCTGCCTTCTCAGCAACTTCCTTTTCCTTGATCGCCTGTGCTCGTTCCTTAACGGCTGCCTGCAGTTCACGAGTAGACATTTCCGCAGCACCCGTCTCTACGACGAATTGTTCACGTTCCTCTGTTGGTACACCAAGTAAGGCAACTGCTTGGGTATAGCTCAAATTCGCAAGCGCTTCGGAATTTGCATTGTCACCAAAGAGAGTGAGCTGATCTGCACCGTAATTTTCAAAAATTTTCATAAGGTTGGTGGCGGTTGACTGCGAGTAATCTACCGAATCTGCAAGCCAGTTTCCCCATTCACCGTGCTGGAGCATAGCTTTAGCCTCAGCTAGTCTCCGTCCGATCTCGATACTGCCGGAAAGGATCAGCTTGCGGGTTTGATCCTTTATACTGTTAATTTCGATGGCAATGACTTCTGCAGTACGCATTGATAATTGGCTCATACGGCTACCCCCTGCGGTTTACTTGATTTGGATTTTATTACTTTTGGCTTTTTATTCATCTTTTCAGTTTTAAATGCATTAATGAATTGTTCTACTTCTGGAGTAGGATCACAATTTTTCTTACCCCTAACCTGTATGATGTGTTCACCTTTAATCTCCATTGTGAAAAATGGCTTATTGGGTTCTTCTACATTTCGGATAAATAGGATATTGGTTGAACCAGTCGCATATCTGACCGCATATCCACCAACACAGTGGATTAAAATTTCTCCTTCTTTAATCAGTTCCTTGGCCGAACTTGCTGGACGAATAAAAATACCATTACTCTCGAAATTTAAATGTTTGAGTTTATCTGCTCTATGAGCAATGGATTCATCTAGCGCTACATTTTCTTTATACTTCACTTGGGCTATCGTATTAAGATGCGCCTGGTGAAGATTTGGAGGGAATAGAGTACCCTCTTGAGCAAGGTCAAATTCTAACTTTAAGCCATCAGCTATATAGTCTCTCCATGTCGTGAATAGGTCTCTTTCTGAAAAACTTCTGGTAGTTAGACCTTCTCTTATTTTTGGGAGTTGCTTATTTGCGTACGCAATTATACGCCGAAGATTTGTATATTTAAGAATCTGTTTTATATCTTCGAAACAATGTCCGTATTTAACCGCAAAATTTTGTAGTTCTAACAATGGTATATTTGAGCTCTCTTTTTTTGAGATTTGTTGAAGACGTAAGGTACACGGGTGTAACTCAACTTTTGAATCCCTGATTTCTCTGAGCTGCTGCTTATCTAATTTCAGTACTTGATCTGCCCTTGTCCCTTTCCAATTAATTGCTCCATAAGTAGGAGCACCATATATTTTAGCTGTTACAAAATAGCGCATTCCCATCTTTGTTAGATACTCGATGCAAGGATACCGGCTAAATAAATCGAAGAATTTAACCATATCCCTATCTTGGTATGACTCCCATGTGCTGTACTGAAACGGAGTACCTTGAACCGCCTCAGCAATACTCTCATAATTACATACCGCTAGAGACCAACTGGAATATTCACTAAATCGAGATTTGATAGAGCGTTCGAACCATTTACCGCTTGTCCAGTAACTAGGAGCTTCATACATTCTGCTCTTTCCTTGCTGAAACAGGTATAACGCCTCTTCTTCATAACGTGTCTCTACTTTAAGATAGTCTCCAGAGTAATTGCGGTTTACATATATACCTCTTGCGATAATTGATTGAGGATCAAGTTGGGACTTTTCATAATACACAAAATACGCTTTGTCATTGAGATACTTTCTGCCGCGACCACTTTCCTTGACTGTGCATTCCGAACCACAATTAGGACAATTTGATATGGAATTATGCTTAAGCATTTCTGAATAAAAATTTTGTTTGCAGTGTGTGCAATAGCACCCATACCTTCCCGATACACTACGTTTAGTGAAAATGTACCTACTGTGAAGAAGTAGCGTGTCAGTAACGTAATTTTGTATGTGCTGGCCAATATCTGAAGGAAAGTGTCCTTTAAATGCGCTAAACCGCTGATCTCTGTCATCTGTCATATTTTGATCCCCCATCACAGTAAGTCATCCAACGATATTTCGAATCGTCCCTGCGGCGTAGGCGTGGCAATAGGAGTTTCTATTGCAGGGACAAACTCTACAGGCTGCCCTTTGATACCGTAATACTTCAACACAATGGCATAACCTTCTGCATCGGTCAGCATTGCCATACCACCGGACTGCTTTTTCTTTGCCTCCGCTTGCATAGCCTCCAAGCTTTTCGCCACTGTCTTTCCTTCAGTCATGATATTTACAGCTGCTTCTGGATTAGCTTCCAGATGCTGTTGCAAGAATTTACCGATCAGTTGCACATAGGCGTTGCTTTTAGCTGCATCCATTTCAGTTTTTAACTTTGCGAGTGCTTGTTCCATGGTTATCAATCCTTTCATATTTCAGTTATGCAGGTTCGGCATGAGCCCGTTCGTAATTCACAAATTTATTGAAATTCTTAATGAACACCAGTTCAACAGTTCCAACAGGGCCATTGCGCTGTTTGGCTAGAATAATTTCGATAATATTTTTCTTCTCAGTTTCCGCATTGTAATAATCATCGCGGTACAGGAAGGCTACGATATCGGCGTCTTGCTCGATCGATCCAGACTCCCGAAGATCACTCATAATCGGACGCTTGTCCTGGCGCTGCTCCACGTTCCGGCTGAGCTGGGACAGAGCAATCACTGGCACATCCAATTCACGAGCTATCTGCTTCAGCACACGGGATATTTCGGAAACCTCTTGCTGCCGATTCTCCCCGCGTTTCCCGCTGCTGCCTTGAATGAGCTGTAGGTAATCAATGATGATCATCCCAAGACCTTGCTCTTTCTTCAGGCGGCGGCATTTGGCCCGGATATCATGAACAGTCACAATAGGATCATCCGCAATGAAAATATTTCTCTCTGCCAGAGCCGATATTCCAACAGTCAATTTACTCCAATCATCATCACTGGTAATATCGCCCATCCTGAGATCATTGGCATCAAGGTTGACCTCGGCACTCACCATGCGCTGCATGAGTTGCTGTTCTGACATTTCAAGGCTGAACACAGCTATTGACTCATCCGTTAATTTAGCAGCATTTTGAGCAATATTAAGGGCAAAGGCCGTTTTACCTACAGATGGACGAGCCGCGACTATAATCAGATCCTGCTTTTGAAACCCACCCGTAAGCTTGTCCAAATCCTTGAATCCAGTCTCTTTTCCGCTAATAGTTCCATTCAGTCGATTGCTAACCCGTTTATCAATCGTTTCGATATAAGCGATTCCGATTTCTCTTGTTGACTTGAAATCGCGCTTGGGCGCGGATTGATCAGATAGCGCGGCTGACTTGGTAAGAGCATAAGATACTACGGCGTTAGCATCCTCGCTTTCGTGCACCATATTAATTAGGTCGTAGGCATCATCCAAGGCTTGCCGCAAAGTGAATTTGTCGTTTATTATGCCGATAAAATATTCGATGTTCGCCGTTGTCGGTGATGATCGGGCAATTTGGGAAAGGTGATGAACACCGCCAACCTTATCCAAGCTTTTCCACTGAAGGAGTGCCCCCGTCAGAGAGCGGATATCAATTTGCTCACCTGCGTTGTGAAGCTCAACCATCGCTGAGAAGATCGTCCGGTTCATCGGATCAAAGAACACTTGTGGCGCTAAGGAAATCGCCTTGTCTATTGCATCACCAGTGGTATCAATCATGATTGCTCCAAGAATGGACCATTCTGCTTCAATGTCGTGCGGTGGCTCCTGATTTAAGTCGCGCATACAGTTCCTCCTTCCATCCCGTAGGCATCGGAGTTGCAGATGCTTGGGCCTTATCTCTTTCAGCAAAATATTCTTCTGTCTGATTCTTAAGCCAGCCTTGATCCCGCTGATCTCCCGCCCCACCCCTGATCTGTGCAATCTTCGGCGGCCATGGATTAGTCAGCATGTGTTGCCGGACATTCTCGCAGGCAACGTCAAAAGGAAAATCCTTCAGGTTTTCATACAGTCGGTCTACTTCAGGATCGCTGGTATCAACCTGGTTATACTCTTCAGCAATCTTTATCAACAGGTCAATGACTTGAGCTCTCTTCAAGTTGCTTTGCCTCCTTTGCTCGACGTCGTAGATCTTCAAGCTCTTGCTGGCGCTTAGTCATGCGCTTCGGCGGTTCAGGCTCTCTCTGGACGGTTTCTCTCGTCTTCTGGCTGATAACCTGCGAGTTTTTCCATGCTTCTTTGATTCCAGGTACGTAGTAAGCAAAACCATTAGGCTGCTTAAAGTCCTCTTTCTCACGGGTCTGCTTTGCCTGATACAGGCTTGCCATAGTTTGAATGGTAAAGGGTACCGGCATCCCCTCGGCGACCATCTTGCCCATGGCTTGGCGTTCCAGTGCAGTTACGTTAAAATCGATCTTGCTGTGAAGTTTGCAATAAGCGTTTAAAATGGCAATCATTCCGTCCGTTTCTGGATTTGGAGTGAATTCTTCCGAAAACTCATTTTCTAAAATAGTAGTAGTAGTAATAAGATCTTTAATATCTTTTGCATCGGACATATTTGTCTGATCACTCGGTGAAATCGGTTCATGATCGGACAAATATGTCTTATCACCGTTGTTATGATCAGACATATTTGTCGTTTCACTCTGCTTGTGATCGGACATTTTTGTCTGATCATCAGTCAGGGGTGAACAGACATTTTTGTCTGATCTCTTTAACAGGTTCTTTTTGGAATTCTTCACCTTTAAAATCAAGCCTCGGGGCGCTCTGGTGGTGCGGATGTATCCATGATCTTGTAGATCGCTTATCCATCTGCTGACTGTTTTATCGTTAACCCCAAACTTTTCACCGATTACGGATAGTTTCATAGGCATGCCTCCAAGGACAACCCCCCAAACGATTCCATCATCCTCGATTTCAGCGGTAGTGGAGCTAATACACCAGGCAAACAGCCATAATGCAGAGCCGATTTGTTGATAGTGCTGCGGCTCCAATAACCCCGAGTAGATCGTGAAGGGAAAGCTATCTCCGGGCATAATCTCACCTCTGCTGTCGTTGCTTATCTTTAAAATATGGTTTCAATGGCCTCTCGTCCTTCAGGTAAAATACTGGATGATCGAATCGAACAATTCTGAACCCTGGGTACCCCAAAGCAAAGTAATCTATTGCTTCCTGTTCAAATGCTTCCAGATCAGTACCCAATAGATCCATAATTCGAGGGCCAATCAGACTCTGCATTAAGGGTCTACCGTCATTGAATATGACTTCTGGCTGGTTTTGGTTGAACAAAACGCTCAACCCCCATACCGTAACCGGAGAGCCTTCAGTGCAATTTCTGTGTTGTTGCCGTCCAGACGGTCTGCCCCATACATATCAACCTTGTTCCGGCCATTAAATAGATGGAGAGCAAGGTGTAACATAAATATTTCTGAAGGACTCCAGCCAACCGATGCCTTTTTTAGCTTGTCCGTATGAACGGTACACTCTTCTAAATCTACGAATTCCGGTTTCAAATATTGCTTGAGCTTGCTATGATTCATAAAAATGTGAAGTAGCCCGCACCAATAACGATCTTGCAACAATTCTTCAGGTATCAAGGTCGTTTCCCCTTTCTAATTGGATTGTGATGCGTCAGCCGCATCTCGCAGTACCGGCCGGAGGAAGGTTATTCTAAGGACCGATGCTGCGAGCAGAGGCCGAGGCCCCTGCCTAATTCAATATTTTGTTGAATACTCCACATAACTCCGGTATAATTGCCGTAACAAAATTTGTTTTGCGATTTATCAAGTGACTGCCATGCCCGGCGGTCATTTTTATTTTTGCCTCCGCAATCTCCTGCTCTAGCTCAAACTCTCGAAATCGAAGCGCAGCGTCTACTTCTGGAGTCAACATCCCTTTTGCTCTTAATGCCCGATAAATCCGAACCGTTTTTGTAACTTCATCCCGCGCAGCACTTAGGTTGTAATCGCTCATGCGGTAACCCTCATTTCATATATTTTTTCAACTTCAACTCTGCTCGGTGATCGTTCCACATAGATATGTATGACAGATCATACTTGCGGCAGAGGACGGCAGCGTTATGTGTAAGTGCTGTGATAGCCTCAAGTTGTTCCATGATCCCATCTTTAATATTTTCTAAGTCGCCAGGTCCCAATTGATCCAGCCTCTTAGTGATTGGCAACTGCAGGAGCGCCTGCAAAGCTTCTTGAACCTCTTCAATTGTCTTGATGTGGGTCGAGCTTGGATGAAGGTCAGCACCGTCGAGATAAGGCACACACGCACCGCCCATCACCTCTTCACCAGCACCTATGATTAGCTGAATATCGTCGTAATGACGAACAGCGGCTTTCATGACCGTTTCGGATGCCTTGCGAGTACCTTTCAGAATCTTGCCGATCTGTGATCCATCCACGTGGGCAGCTCGTCCAGCCGTTGCCAGCGTTTCACCTCGCCGTACCATCACTTGCTGCAACGCTTCTGAAAATTGTCCAATTCCCATATCGATTCCCCCATATTTGTCCAAATTAACGGGATGCTATCGGACAGAGGCATGATGTATGATGTTGTTAAGCAATTCCCCTTGCCGGTTCCACTCCCCACCCGCCGCAGCCGGTACAGCACGGCGGGTTTTCTCATTAGTACCTTTCAGTTTTCAGCCAGTGATACAGATCTGACTTAAGGACTGTTACCGCCTCACCCTTCCGACGATTACGATTTAAATGTGGAAATGTCGGATGCTTGGTTAGTTCGTTCACTTTTGGAGCGCTAAATCCTAATAATTTAATGATATGAGAAGGTCTCAAAACTTCAGGATACTCACCGTTCAAGCGAAGTTCGGCAAGTTGACGTTCTAGAGTTTCGTTTTGCTCTGCTAGATCGGCTGCCAGACGAAGAGCTTCTGCAAATGTTGACGGTGTCTTTATTGCCTTTGCCATGGTTAGATCACCTCATTAGCAAAGGAATGTTTTACTCTAAGAGGAATTAGTTTTGTTTCGAATTTCAACACATCAGGATTAAAAAAAATATCACCTAAAGGACGCATTAACGCATCAGATATTTTCTTCATAGTGTCAGCACTAGGGTTATATGCCCCTGTCTCAATCTGTGACAGAGAGGTTCGCTCCATTCCAATGGAATCAGCCAAATCCTGTTGGGTTATCTTCAATTCCTTTCGAATTGTAGCAATATTGTTGCCTAATACTTTACTCATGTGTATCACCTCACCAACTGTTTTGTATTTCTAAACACATAGTAACTCTTGTTGTTTTGCTTGTCAACACATGTTTTGAAATTAAGAACAAGTTTCTCGTTTTTGTTGTGTTTCGTATTACAAAACGTTTAAAATCAAATTGGGTGATGTGGAGATGAAAAATACACTTGTTTTAGGAAAAAAAATCAAAGAACTCCGTTTAAAAAATGATTTGTCCTTACGAGATCTCGAAAAGAAATCAAAGGTCAGTTATTCATTCATCAGTTCTATCGAAAACAATAGATATCAAGCTTCAAGAGAAAAGATTATTGACATAGCAAACGCGCTACAAGGTGCTAATGTTAACGAACTGTTGCTCTTGGCTGGTTTCGCACCAGAGAGCGAAGTTACAAACGATGATACGGAAGAGAAATCTCTTACCTATGAAGAATTCATTAACAATCCCGAACACGGAATTTTCTTTAGAGACTACTTATCTGCACCCGAAGAACGTCGTGAGGAAATGCGTGAAATATTCAAGATATTGCAGGAGAAAGAGAAAGGGCGTAAGCCTGGAGATGTTCAAGGAGAAAATTGATCACATTATAAATATAGCCAGAAATGGCTTTTCTTTTTAACTAAAATAAGAACATACGATCCTATTTTGAGGTGAACAACATGTTAAATAACTATCAAACTCCCCCACTCGAACAAAAGATTAATGAATTGTACCAAAGTCACGGCATCACTGAACCATCACATTTATCTATCGAATTATTAGCAAAGAAATTCAATATTTGGGTCCACTATCATAACAAGCGAAGCAAAGGAATTGAAGTTTCTAGAGATGTGTACAGCATATTCCTTGATAGTCGCCTTCCTGTAGATACTCAACGCCTTGAATTCCTTCATGAACTCTGTCACATGCTCCGACATGCTGGAAATCAAATAATGATGCCTGAACAATTCACAAAAGCGCAAGAGACCGAAGCAGATCGTTTTGTTTTCTACGCTGCAGTTCCCTTCTTTATGATTAAAAAAGTGAGTCTTCCTTCAAATAAAGGCGAAGCAATTGGATACATAGCTCGTGAGTTTAAAGTGCCGTTTAATTTTGCTAAGAAAAGGTTTGAACAAATTGAGGATCGAATACGACAAGGCGAATTTTTGTCTGCCTTTGACCTCGTTGCTGTCTCTCGTGAGATTATTCTGGAATCCGCTGAAAATTATATTACCCAAATCAGTAGTGATCGCGCTGAGGTTCATATCAAAGCTTATTACAATTGGGATGGTGATTGTTCCCGCCCTGATACACTTGTCATCGAGCAACCTAATGGCTTTGATTGGGATAGTCCCTTAAATATTGAGGTGGATGGGAATTACGAAAGCTGTGACCTCCCCCCTTATTTGCCCAGGGAAAGCGCAACTGTCCTGTCAGGCGATCTCTCCGTCCCTTCGGACCGTAAAGGATATGTCACTATAAATCTGTCCAGAGTGTCGTGGCGGCATGGTACAGCGGTCAGTCGTCTGTATTTACCTATGGAGGCTATTGAAGATGCTATAAATTTTTGAATTATAGTAGCCTTGAGGGGAGTGATGTATTTAGGCTGTATTGATTCACCCAAGTGAAACATCATTAAGGAGGTAATTATGAAAGGACACGTCTACGCCAGAGGAAAATCATATACGTTTGTTTTTGATCATCCTGATCCACTAACTGGAGAACGTAAACAGCGTTCCAAAGGTGGTTTTAAAACGGAAAAAGAAGCCTGGAGTGCTTGCCGGAAAGCAATGACCGATGCAGAAAAAGGATTGAACGTTGAAGCATCGAGAATAACACTTGCAGAATATCTAAAAGAATATTTAGAGACCCATGCCAAACCGAATTTTAAACCAACATCCTATGACACAGAACAAATCATTATCAACGCAAGAATTATTCCTGTTCTTGGTAAGATTCGACTTCAGAACCTTACCCCTAGAGCCATCAAAGCCTTCTATGCGGAGCTCAGAAAGAGCTATTCTAAAGAATATGTTAAGAATATTCATGGAGTACTAAAACGCGCTCTCCGCTTGGCATATACAGAATCCGGATTGTTGCCCGAAGATATTATGAGCAAAATATCGATGCGTAGTAAAGTAAATGCCACTGAACAAAAAGAAATGCAGTTCTGGAGCATAGAGGAATTCACCAAATTTCTGCAATCTTCAAAATATCATGTACATTATATTGCATTCTCACTAGCGATTTATACTGGCATGCGGCGCGGGGAGATTCTAGGTCTTCGGTGGAAGGATATTGATTTCGACAATAAAGAATTAAAAGTAATCCAGACAGCTAACTGGACAACAGAAGGCCTGGTTATTCAACGTCCTAAAACGAATGACTCCATTCGTAGGGTGAAACTTTTCCAAAATATTATTGATGACCTGAAAGAGCGCTATATTCAGATTAAAGAGTATAAAAAAGAATACGGGGATGCTTACGAAGATAACGATTTGGTCTGCTGTTATCCAGGAGGAGGATATATAAAACCAAAACGAATTACAGAAGGTATGGATGTTCTCGTTCGTAAGGCTGGCGTTAAGAAAATCCGATTCCACGATCAGAGGCACACTCATGCTTCATTTTTACTGATGATTGGAATTAATCCAAAAGTAGCTGCTGAAAGGCTGGGCATGACTCCGGCAATGTTTAACGAGCGATATTCCCATTTGCTACCGATCATGCAAGAAGAAGCCGTAGATCGTATTGAAAATGAACTTAATAAATTCGCCCAGAAACAGCTTGAACTTGTCGATAAATAATTCACGTTAGCAAATCCGTTAGCAAGTTCGAATGACTGATCCTTTCCCCTCCTCATTCTCATCCTTCACCGACCCCCAAGACAGCAAAAAACCCTTGCTAGGCAAGGGTTTCTTATAAGTGGGCCCTGAGGGACTCGAACCCCCGACCAATCGGTTATGAGCCGACCGCTCTAACCAACTGAGCTAAGGGCCCGGACTAAAATATCCGAATATACAATGGCTGCTTGTAAATAAATGGATTGCGGGGGCAGGATTTGAACCTGCGGCCTTCGGGTTATGAGCCCGACGAGCTACCGGGCTGCTCCACCCCGCGTCAGTAATCATATTCAAACAGCGACAATAAATAATATACATTAGATCATGGGTTTAAGTCAAGCTGGATTTCTTATTTGTAGTTATGGCAGAAAACGAACCCCGTATTTACCTTTACGTGAACGGTAAATTTCCACAAAGCGGGGGTCATGATAGCCATAAATCCATCCGTCTTGCTCCAGCCTTTTCGCCAGACAGCCTGCTTGAAATCTTGTCCTGAACAGCTTCGCGAAGTATATCCAATTCATGTTGCTCTCTTCTCCTTTTTTCGCAAATTGACCCGGTCCTGCTCGAATTTAGCATGCCCAGTTTCCACAAAATCAGCCACGTAATTTCCAAGGGTTGAACATACAAATAGCCCCTGCACGGTTAAGTGAGAGGCTACTTATATGTGTATTCTTAAGCATACTGCTCGGTTATACGCCGAATGCTGCCGGATTATTCCTCCATGATTTCAACAGTTCTACATCTGCAACTGCTATTTTGCCCTTAGCCAGCGCTACATCAATTAGTACAGTGTAGTTAGACAAGCTTTGCAGCGGAACCTCTGCTGCGGCGAATGCTTCTGTTGCACGGTCCAGCTCATAGCTGAAGATGGCCAGTACAGCCAGCACCTCTCCGCCAGCTTCTTGCACGGCCTGCGCCGCTTTGATCGAACTGCCTCCGGTAGAGATCAGATCCTCGATCACAACAACTTTTTGACCAGGGGTGATAAGACCTTCGATCTGGTTCTGCTTGCCATGTCCTTTGGCCTTGTCGCGAATATAAGCCATCGGCAGGTTCAGCTTATCAGCCACCCAGGCTGCATGAGGAATACCAGCAGTTGCAGTACCCGCAATCACCTGAGCGTCCGGATACTGGCTGTTAATCAGCTCTACGAAGGCCTCTGCTATAAAGCTGCGCACTTCCGGGTAAGCCATGGTCAACCTGTTATCACAATAGATTGGGGACTTGATTCCGGAGGTCCATGTAAAAGGCTCCTGCGGACGCAACGCCACCGCTCCAATCTCCAGCAGATAGGAAGCTACTTGATCACTTTTATTCAATAATGGACTCACGCTTGGATCATCTCCTCAATAATAGTAAGTGCGGCTTGTCGCGGATCTGGAGCGGCTGTAATGGGTCGGCCCACTACAAGGTAATGACTGCCCTGCCGGATGGCTTGTGCAGGTGTCATTACCCGTGACTGGTCATCCAAGGAAGCACCTGCCGGCCGAATGCCGGGTGTAACGGTGCGAAATGTTGACCCACAGGCGTCTGCAATGACAGCTGCCTCCTGCGGCGAAGCAACAACGCCGTCCAGACCTGCCTCCGCCGCCAGCTTGGCATAACGCACTACAGTATCTGCGACGTTTCCGGCAATCCCAATCTCGCCATTCATGACCTCTTGGCTCGTACTGGTCAGCTGTGTCACTGCGATAATCAAGGGCATCTGCAGTGACGGATTCACACTAACCGCAGCGGCAGCACCGTTCCGGGCAGCAGCCATCATCGCTGTGCCACCGGCTGCATGCACGTTGAACATATCCACGCCTAGCTGGGTAAGACTTTCGGCACCGCCTTTTACCGTATTGGGAATATCATGCATTTTGACATCTACGAATACGGAATAACCACGGTCTTTCAGTTCTTTGATGAATTCCGGACCTGCCGCATAGAACAGCTGCATGCCCACCTTCATATAACAAGGAATTCCCTCTAGCTTCTCCATCAGCAGCCGTGCCTGTGCAACGTCAGGGTAATCAAGGGGGATCATTAGACGCTTTGACATTTCATCCCATTTGGTGATATCACCGATATTATCCTCGGCAACCTGTCCTGTTCCATCTGTCATATTAACGCTCCTTTTAGAGTGTGACGAATGCCGCACTATACTTTTTCTACACCCCGGGCATAGCGGGACGGTCTGCGAATATCCCGCAAACCGTCCTTTGTAGCACCGTTTAAATATGGCGTTATGAAATTATTGTCCGACAAAAGCAGGCATCGACTGCGATGAGAAGTTGATGGTCTGCAGCATGATCAGCAGCGCCGTCACCGTATCGAGCGAAGTCATACAGACAACACCGTTCTCGACTGCTTCACGGCGGATACGGAATCCGTCACGCTCTGGTGTCTTGCCTTTGGTCAGTGTATTAAAGACGAAGTTGGCTTGGCCTCCACGGATCAGATCCAGAATGGTCGGCTCCCCTTCATCCAACTTGTTAACGTTCATTACATTGAGACCCGCTTCTTCAAGCGCTTGAGCTGTGCCGCCGGTAGCAATGATTTTGTACCCCATGGCATGGAAGCCTTTCATAAGCTCTACTGCTTCAGCCTTGTCTTTGTCCGCTACCGTGATGATGATAGATCCGGTTGCCGGAATTTTCATTCCTGCTCCGATCAGACCTTTGTATAACGCCTTGGCAAATAACTTGTCGCGGCCCATTACTTCACCCGTAGATTTCATCTCCGGTCCGAGTGTAGGCTCAACTCTGCGCAGTTTGGCAAAAGAGAATACCGGTACTTTTACAGATACATAGTCACTTTCCGGCCATAGACCTTCTGTATATCCATCATCCTTCAGCTTGCCGCCCAGAATGATTTTGGTAGCCAGATTAGCCATTGGAATGCCTGTTACCTTACTCAGGAAGGGCACCGTACGCGAGGAACGCGGGTTCACTTCAATGACGTACACTTCATTCTGATAGATGACAAACTGGATGTTGACCAGTCCGATCGTCTTCAGTTCTTTGGCGATCTTGATTGTAATCTCCGCGATCTTCTGCTTCAGACCATCGTCCAGATATTGCGGCGGATAGACAGCGATCGAGTCACCGGAGTGAATACCTGCGCGCTCCACATGCTCCATGATCCCCGGAATCACAACAGTATCTCCGTCGCAAATCGCGTCTACCTCAACCTCTTTACCGAGCATATAACGGTCGATCAATACCGGATGCTCCGGGTTAACCTTTACGGCTTCTACCATGTAGCTGAGCAATTCCGTATCATTATAGACAATTTCCATCGCGCGTCCACCCAGAACATACGAAGGACGTACAAGCACCGGATATCCAAGCGATTGAGCAGTCTCTACAGCTTCACTAACATTTACTACCGTCTTGCCTTTCGGTTGAGCAATATTAAGGCGGGACAGCAGAGCTTCGAATTTCTTGCGATTCTCGGCTTCATCGATACTGTCAAGGCTCGTGCCCAGAATCTTGACCCCGGCCGCACTCAGCGGAGCTGCCAGGTTAATCGCTGTCTGACCTCCAAACTGGACGATAACTCCAATTGGATTCTCTTGGGCGATAACGTTCATTACATCTTCAAAGAATAATGGTTCAAAATACAAGCGGTCCGAGGTGTTAAAGTCTGTCGATACCGTCTCAGGATTGTTGTTGATAATTACGGCTTCATAACCGGCCTTCTGAATTGCCCAAACTGCATGCACCGTAGAGTAATCGAATTCAATCCCCTGTCCGATCCGGATCGGACCGGAGCCCAGCACGATTACCTTTTGCTTGTCGGAATGAATAACCTCATTCTCTGTTTCGTAAGTCGAGTAATAGTACGGTGTCGTCGCTTCAAACTCAGCCGCACAGGTATCAACCATTTTGAAGACAGGTGTCAGACCTTGCGCAAGACGCAGTGCACGAACATCGGCTTCTTTGGTATGTTCACCACCGGGTTGACCTTCGCCGCGAATCTCAGCAATCGAGCGGTCTGTAAAGCCCATACGTTTGGCTTGATATAAAGTTTCCGAGGTTAAGCTTGGTGCCTTGCGAATAACATCTTCGAAGTTCACGATCGCTTCAATCTTGGAGAGGAACCACCAGTCTACGTTAGTGAGATCCTGAATTTCCTGCAATTCCAGCCCCCGACGGAAAGCTTCCGCAATCAGGAACAGGCGCTCATCATCGGCTTTAACTAGGCGGTTACGGAGCACACTCTCTTCCAGCAATTCAGCACCTGGCAGATTAATACGATGTACTCCGATCTCCAGAGAACGGACTGCCTTATGAATAGACTCTTCAAAAGTACGGCCGATGGCCATAACTTCTCCAGTGG
Source organism: Paenibacillus sp. 19GGS1-52 (assembly GCF_022369515.1). Classification (NCBI taxonomy): domain Bacteria; kingdom Bacillati; phylum Bacillota; class Bacilli; order Caryophanales; family Paenibacillaceae; genus Paenibacillus; species Paenibacillus sp. 19GGS1-52. The sequence continues at coordinate 1,974,640 of NZ_CP059724.1, read as the reverse complement.
CCTTCATCTGCGTACCAAGCTTACGGTTCGCATAGATGAACTTGTCGAACGGCCAGCGCGGAATTTTACTTACGATATAGTCCAGTGTAGGTTCGAAGCAGGCATAAGTCTGTCCGGTAACTGGATTGATAATTTCATCAAGCGTATAGCCGAGAGCGATTTTGGCTGCCATCTTAGCGATAGGGTAACCGGTCGCCTTCGAAGCCAAAGCCGAGGAGCGGCTGACACGCGGATTAACTTCAATGACATAATATTGATAGCTTTGTGGATCAAGTGCGAACTGCACGTTGCAGCCGCCTTCGATATTGAGCGCACGGATAATTTTGAGGGAAGCACTGCGCAGCATCTGATATTCACGATCAGACAGCGTCTGGCTCGGAGCCACAACGATACTGTCACCTGTATGTATGCCTACAGGATCAAAGTTCTCCATGTTGCAGACCACGATACAGTTGTCGTTCGCGTCCCGCATAACCTCGTATTCAACTTCCTTCATGCCGGCAATACTCTTCTCAACCAAGCATTGTCCAATCGGACTGTAACGAATGCCCGCTTTGACAGTCTCACGCAGTTCTTCTTCATTGTCACAGATACCGCCACCCGTACCCCCAAGGGTATAAGCAGGACGGACAATCAATGGGTATCCAATTTCTTCAGCGAAGGCCAAAGCTTCATCCAGTGCAGTAATAATTACGCTGTCCGGTACAGGCTGATCCAGCTCGCGCATGAGATCACGGAACAAGTCGCGATCCTCTGCCTTCTCAATCGATTCCAGCTGTGTGCCGAGCAGCTTCACGTTCTCCTGCTCCAGAACTCCGGCACGAGCCAGTTCTACGGCCATGTTCAGGCCAGTCTGTCCACCCAAAGTAGGCAGCAAGCCATCCGGACGCTCCTGGCGGATAATCGCGGTTACGAATTCAAGTGTGATCGGCTCGATGTAGACTTTATCAGCCATGTTCGTATCGGTCATGATGGTCGCAGGATTGCTGTTAATCAGCACAACCTCCACGCCTTCTTCTTTAAGAGCCTGGCAGGCCTGAGTGCCTGCATAGTCAAACTCAGCGGCCTGGCCGATAACAATCGGGCCGGAGCCGATGACGAGTATTTTCTTAAGCTTATTATTCTTTGGCATGTTATAGAGCTCCTTTCACGGCTTCAAGCTGTGCAGTAGGTTTCGGGGCCGTGATTCTGGCATTCGCTGCAAGCTGCGCCTGGCGCGAGATTACAGGTGTATTGGCCTTATGGTCGGCAATCATCTGCAGAAAGCGATCGAACAGATAGCCGCTGTCATGCGGTCCCGGTGCCGCTTCCGGATGATATTGCACCGAAAATGCGGGGTAGCGGGTATGTTTAAGTCCTTCGACAGTCTTATCATTGTTATTGATGTGCGTGATTTCCAGATCTGTACTTTCCACAGATGCCTCATTCACTGTATAGCCATGGTTCTGGGAGGTGATGAAGCAGCGGCCACTTGCCAATTCCTTAACCGGATGGTTTCCACCGCGATGTCCGAATTTAAGCTTCTCTGTATCTGCGCCGCAAGCCAGGGCAAACAGCTGATGACCCAGACAAATTCCGAAGATTGGGTACTCACCGAGCAGCTCGGAAATAGTCTTGACCGCATAAGTTACATCTTTAGGGTCCCCAGGACCATTCGACAGCAGAATCCCATCCGGGTTCAAATGGCGGACTTCATCCGCTGATACGTCATGCGGCACAACAACAACATCACAGCCGCGGCTATTCAGCTCGCGCAGGATGCCGGTCTTTGCACCATAATCGATAAGCACGATCCGTTCTTTACTCCCCGGACTGCTGTAGCTTGTAGCGGTAGAGGTGCGGGCTACCTGATTGCGCAACTCCTCAATCGTGGTGTCGCCCATCATTTCCATCAATTCCTCGACACGTTTGTTGGAAGTTGTAAGGATAGCCTTCATGGTGCCGTAATGACGAATGATGCGGGTCAGCATCCGCGTATCAATCTCACTGATTCCGGGAATATCATATTCCTTCAGCAGGTCGTCAACGCTGTATTCGGAACGCCAATTACTCGGTACCGTCTCATGACGGCGCACGACAAAGCCGTGCACGAAAGGGCGTACGGACTCGAAATCGTCCCGAGTAATGCCGTAATTCCCGATCAGCGGATACGTCATAGTTACGATTTGCCCGCAATAGGATGGGTCCGACAGCACCTCCTGATATCCCGTAATCCCTGTATTAAATACAACCTCGCCCGTCTTCTCACCCTCAGCGCCAAATGCGGTCCCTGTAAAAAGCGTACCGTCCTGTAGCAGCAATCTCGCCTGCATTCTATTCCACTCCTTCTTGTTTCTGTAGTCTAAAGCTTATGCCTAACATGGCTTCCAAGATGTTCCACCTGGAATTCATTAGATTCTCTCAGTCCATACGGCCTTGCCGTCTACCCAAGTCATTACAGGCCAGCCCTTAAGCTTCCATCCGGCAAAGGGAGTATTGCGTCCTTTGCTGGCAAATGTACTTGGGTCTACTTCCCGTTCCTGCTCCAGATCAATCAGCGTTAGATCTGCTGGAGCTCCAATGTCCAGCACCCCGCTATTCAGCCGGAATACCCGAGCCGGAGCTGCAGTCATTCGGTTTACCAGCAAGGAAAGGTCCCATTTGCCAGTAGCCACGAACGCTGTGTATAGCAGCGGGAAAGCTGTCTCAAAGCCAACGATTCCAAAAGGAGCAAGCTCCATCCCCTTGGCCTTCTCTTCTTCGCTATGCGGTGCATGATCCGTAACAATAATATCAAGTGTGCCATCCAGCAGCCCTTCGATACAAGCTTCTACATCGCGGCGGGAACGCAGCGGCGGGTTCATTTTCCAATTGGCGTCCATACCGGGGATATCCTCTTCGGCCAGCAGCAGATGGTGGGGACATACCTCAGCAGTCACTTTAATGCCGATTTCCTTAGCTTGGCGAATCAGCCGTACCGATTGCTCTGTGCTGACGTGGCATACATGGTAGTGAACCCCAGTTGCTTCAGCGAGTAAAATATCCCGACCCACGTGGATGGCTTCCGACTCATTCGGAATTCCAATCAGCCCATTTGCAGTAGCAAATGTCCCCTCAGCTACACAGCCACCAACTACCAGCGAATTGTCCTCGCAGTGAGCTATAACCGGCATATCCAGCGAGGCTGCGATCTTCATGGCATCCTTCATCATCTGCGCGTTCTGCACGCCCACGCCGTCATCCGTAAAGCCAATGGCTCCGGCTTCCTTCAACGCGGCAAAATCAGTCAACTCTCGACCCAGCTCATTCTTCGTAATGGCTGCATAAGGCAACACTTTAACTAGACCTGCTTCACGCGCCTTTTCTTTCACCAATAACACGACTTCCGGGCTGTCGGTCACTGGGCGGGTGTTAGGCATGCAAGCGATGGTTGTGAATCCGCCTTTAGCTGCCGAGCGACCACCAGTTTCTATGGTTTCCTTATGCTCGAAGCCTGGCTCGCGCAGATGCACATGCATATCAATTAATCCTGGAATCAGCAGCTTGCCTTCAGCATCTATGATTTCTGCAGTTTCACCCTCTGCTTCATACTCATCAGTTACAGCAGAGATAAACCCATCCTGAAGTACGATATGTTTGCGCTCTAGTACGCCTTCCTTATTCAGTACGCTGGCATTCTTAATGATCACTGTCATAATCAATAACTCTCCCTTATTATATAATAAAAATTCATCTTTGTGTATAATTATCAATAAGTTTATGTTAGCTATTTTATAATAAGGCTCTTTCGAGAACAGCCATCCGTACAGGCACTCCGTTCGCCATCTGCGGAAAGATCCGGGATTGGCTGCTCTCAACCACTGCGTCGTCTATTTCAACATTCCGGTTCACCGGAGCAGGATGCATAATGATTGTACTTTTACCGAGTGTAGCTGCACGTTCTTCCGTTAACCCGTACTGTCTTCGGTATTCCTCTGCTGATTGCAGCATGCCAGTAGCATGACGTTCAAGCTGCACACGCAGCATCATCACCACGTCGGCCTTAAGTGCTTCTTCCATAGATACATATGGAGCGTAAGCCATAAGTTCAGGAGCTTTCATATTCTCTGGTGCACAGAACTGTACCTCAGCCCCCATCTTCGTCAGCCCCCAAAGGTTGGAGCGCGCTACACGGCTATGCATAATATCTCCGATAATTGAGACTTTCAAGCCTTTCAGTTCTCCAAAGGTTTTGGACATTGTATAGAGATCCAACAGCGCCTGGGTAGGATGTTCATTATTGCCGTCCCCTGCGTTGATGAGCGGTATAGAGACTTTCTCAGCCAGCTGCTGCAGCACTCCTGCAGGCTTCAAACGCACAACTCCAGCATCGATCCCCATGGACTCCAGCGTGCGCACTGTGTCGTAGATCGACTCGCCTTTTTCTACACTGGAAGCCGCTGCTGTAAAATTCAGCACTTGAGCACCAAGACGTTTCTCCGCCATTTCGAAGGAAAACCGGGTCCGCGTGCTGTTCTCAAAGAACATATTAGAGATGAAATGTGCTCCCAGCACAGGCGTTAACTTCTCACTTTGATTGTCCCAGTAGGCGGTTCTGTTCAGCAGTTGGCTGATTTCCGAGTGGTCCAGCTCCTTAAGTCCCAACAGACTGCGTTCCTTCACCTTGGTTGCTGTCATCATTGTTATCGTTCCTCCCGGTTTGAGATAATGTAGACTTCATCCTTGCCGTCATATTCTGTCAGCGCCACTTCAATTTGCTCATGTCTTGAGGTAGGTACATTCTTGCCGATGTAGTCTGGACGAATGGGCAGCTCCCGGTGTCCGCGATCCGCCAGCACTGCCAGCTGAATCATCCGCGGACGCCCGCAATCCATCAGTGCATCCATGGCTGCGCGAATCGTACGTCCGGTGTACAGCACATCGTCGAACAATATTACTTTTTTGTCGTGGATGCTAGTACTGCCTATACTGCCGGAGGTAATGGTCAAGGTACTCTTATTCAGAGCCTGATCCTTTGCTTCCCGACTAATGCCATCTTCTTCACGATCATCCCGATAATGTGTAATATCCAGCTCGCCATAAGGAATATCAATTCCTTCAATCTCCTTGATCCGTTCGGCAATCCGCTGAGCCAGGTACACCCCGCGTGTCCGAATACCAATAAGCAGGCAGTTCTCAATCCCCTTGTTCTTCTCCAAAATCTCGTGGGCAATGCGCGACAGCGCCCGGCGAATCGCCGTTTCATCCATAATGACATTTTTCTCAGTAACCATAATCCGCCATCCTCCAGCTTGTACGCCCCTCCAAGTTCCCTAGAAACAAAAAACTCCTTGCCCAAGGTAGGCAAGGAGTGAAATCCGTAGATGAAGAAGGATGATTGGCCGCGCGCATAAAAAGAGCATCCGTATACATACGGATATCTTCCTATAAAGCGCGAACCTCGATTCACGTTACCTTGCCAGCCTCACGGGACTGAATTAAAGGTGCATATTCATTTGAATAAATTATGACAGAAGGAATAGCTCGTGTCAACTTGCATTGCCCCATTCTGTTATTATAAAGCTGGAGGTGAATTAAGATGGAGCTGGAATTCATGACTATAGCCCATTGGGACGAATCACTGTGGAACAGAATTGAGCCGGTATATCGGGAAGCTTTCCCTAGCGGTGCCAAACCTAAAGGCATTCTGCGCGGCATGTTGGAAAGAGGGATTGCTTGTATTCATGCCGGATTGTACGATAACGAGGTCGTCGCCATGGCAGTTAGTGGAATCGAAGGGGCTGCTGCCGATAAGCGGCTTATTATTGACTATTTGGCAGTGCGCAAGGAAACGCGGGGACAAGGCTACGGGACACAATTCCTCGGTATGGTCTGCGATTGGGCACAGAAAGAACACCATGTTCGCGGGATCATCATTGAGGTGGAAGCAGGGGAAACAGAGGCACATGTTGAACGCATTCATTTCTGGGAGCGCTGCGGATTTATCCTGACCGCTTATGTCCATCAGTATATTTGGGTCCCCGAACCATATCAGGCAATGCTGCTGCCGCTGGATCAAAATATTAGTGTCCAAGATAACGGTCAATCCCTGTTTCGCTACATTAATTCATTCCACAAAAAAGCCTACCGGCAACGGTAGGCTTTTAGCAAAATATAAGCTTAAAATTCAAATTCAACATCACTAAGCCGTCTCTGAATCTCCGAAATCACACGTTTCTCTTCTTCTTCACCTTTTGCGATGAAGGTAACGGAGAAGCGCACGAATGCTCCGGCATCATCCCAAGGCACAGTAGAAATCAGCTTCTCACGGATCAGGAACTGTGAGAAATCCTCACCGGATTCAAAGCGGCGTCCGCCCTTGATCCCTTTAGGTGCAGCTACATATAGGAAGAAGGAGCCCTTTGGTTTCTCAGCTTTGAAGCCCAGGCTATTCAGCGCATCGACCAGCAGATTGTGGCGACGGGAATACTTAGTGGCAATCGCTTCCGTAATTTCAGGATGAGCGAGGCCGTAGGCCGCTGCTTTCTGTATAGCGATAAACTGACCGGAATCGTTATTATCCTTCACATCGCTGAATGCTTTAACAACGAGCGGATTACCAGCCACGAAACCGATTCTCCAGCCTGTCATATTGTAGGATTTAGAGAGGGAATGCAGCTCTACGCCAACATCCTTGGCACCGGGAACGGACAGAAAGCTAAGTGGCTTCTTGCCATCATACGTCAGGGCCGCATATGGAGCATCGTGGACAACAACAACATCATATTTTTTGGCCCAAGCAACAACCTCAGTGAAAAATTCAGGAGTCGCACTTGCGCCCGTTGGGTTGTTCGGATAGTTCAGATACAGCAACTTTGCTTTGCCGGCAATATCTGCGGGAATAGAGTTCAGGTCAGGCAGGAAATTATTCTCTTTCTTCAGCTCTACCGTAAATACTTGTCCACCCAGATACTTGGTGTGTGTACCCAGCACAGGATAACCCGGAACAGTCATGATAGTGATATCTCCTGGGTTAATAAAGCAGGAAGGCAACATCGCCAGTGCCGGCTTCGAGCCGATGGAGTGTACAATTTCAGTGACAGGGTCTATACCTTCAACTAGGAATACTTCGCGCAGATATTCAGCCGCTGCTGTCTTGAATTCAGGAATACCATTATCGGAATAACCACGATTCTCTTCTTTGGCTGCTTCTTCGGCAAGCTTAGCAACGATGCCTGCGTCAGCCATCTCATCAGGCTCACCTACGCCCATGTCGATCAGCTCGATATCGGGAAAATCCTTTTTAGCGGATGCTTTAGCGCGTTTGATTTTCTCGAATTTATAAATCGCCGTGTCCTTGCCGTAATTAGATCCGCCGATGCGCTCCGCAAAATTGGTCTGAATATAGCTCTCCTGATATTGTTCAATACTCATAAAGTTCGTCTCATCTCCTGGCTTGTTTTCGTAAAATTAATTCTATCTATAGTTCTAAATATGACGTAAACCTGTCTTCAAAACCATGGATTTATCATCTATTCATTTGTACTTATCTGCTGCGTAGATTGAATAATACTTCTTCCATATCAGCTGGAATAGGCGCACTAAATTCCAAATATTCACCGGTAGCAGGATGTACAAAACCAAGCACTGCCGCGTGCAGAGCCTGTCCCACTATTGAGGAATTTTTGCTGCGTCCATATATAGGATCACCCAGCAGCGGATGTCCAATAAATTTCATATGAACACGAATCTGATGCGTTCGTCCAGTCTCCAATTGCAGCTCCACAAGCGTACAATCGCCGAAACGCTCCAACACTGTAAAGTGCGTTACGGACTTCTTGCTGTTCTTTTGCGTTACAGTGTACAGCTTGCGGTCATGAGCATCTCTGCCGATTGGAGCATCCACCGTGCCTTGATCGTGGGACAGATTGCCCTGAACCACTGCTATATAACGCCGCGTTACGGTATGCTCCTTAAGTTGCCCAGACAGTGATACGTGACTGGCATCATTCTTAGCTGCCATGATGAGTCCAGACGTATCCTTGTCAATGCGGTGCACAATTCCCGGGCGAATCTCGCCGTTGATGCCGGACAGATCCTTGCAATGATACATCAGTGCATTCACCAAGGTGCCGGACGGATGGCCTACTGCCGGATGCACAACCATGCCGCGCGGCTTATTCACAACAATGACATCGCTATCTTCATATACAACGTCCAGCGGAATATTTTCCGGTATCAGATCCGTTACTTCCGCCTCAGGAACCATAATCGCTACTAGATCACCCTCAAACAGCTTATAGTTGGCTTTCACTGTTGCTCCGTTGACTGTAACGTATCCAGCACTGATCCATAGCTGCACTTGGGAGCGTGAAATATCCTCTTCCCAGGACTCCGTAATATATTTATCAATTCGCTCCCGGTCGTTCGTTCCGGTAACGGTCCACTCGGTGACGTCCCTCTCTTCTTCGAATGCAGATTCGATCTGCTGATTGACGTCTTTATTCAATTCATTCATTCCCTTCTTTTACTTCCTTTACTTCAGTTATTTCGTCTCCGCCCTTAAGATCACGCAGCGAATCCAGAATGATAAGCGCTACCCCGATCACGATACAGGAATCCGCCACATTAAAAATCGGGAAGGTGTAGCTGCCGAAATTAAACATCAGGAAATCAACGACCTCGCCATTTAGCATCCGGTCCAAAAAGTTGCCTACAGCTCCGCCAAGCACAAGTCCAAGCGCCAAAGGCAGTAGTTTCCGTGTAGCTCTAGCCTTATTCAAGTACCAGACAATACCCGCAACGACTGCAATCGTAACCAGAAAAAAGAACCATTGCTGACCTTCAAGAATGCCAAATGCCGCTCCGCTGTTGCGGTGGGAGGTAATCAGGAAGAAGTTCCCGATCACAGGGATCTGTTCAGCCAGTTCCAGGCGAGTAGCAATTAAATATTTCGTTCCCTGGTCCAGCAAAAATACAATAAGAGCAATCAGATAGTACACCACAGAAGTTGTCACTCCGTTCTTATTTTTCCCGCCTTGGCGGTACGAATACTCAATAAAGACTTGTATATTGTAGCACAGGCCTCAAGAACCCGTCTATTGGGGACGCTTCTATAACGGGCAATTAGAGGGTACTATTTTCCAGCGCTAAAAAACGCTCTGTCCGGTCAACCTAACAAAGAACCTTCCGGCAATTAGAAAGGAGCAAATATAATGACGCACCTAACCGTACAACAGCTCTCACAGTTGCGTACTCTTCTTACCCAGCAGCAGGCAGATATTCAGCATAGGCTTAAGAATAATGAGCATTATGGTTTGCAGGAATCCATGCGCGATAGTACTGGTGAGCTGTCTGAAATCGATAACCATCCCGCCGATGCTGCCACTGAGCTTTATAACCGCTCCATGGATATCTCCCTGCTGGAACGGGATGAGCATGAGCTGGATAATATCGACGCTGCCCTGAGCGCCATGGATGAAGGCACCTACGGTCTATGCCTTACGTGCGGCAACCCGATCCCAATTGAACGCTTATCCGCCATTCCCTCTACCCGCTACTGCAGAGAGCACAACCCCGGTCAAAATGCACCGTTCACACGGCCTGTGGAAGAGGAATTTCTATCTCCTCCCTTTGGTCGGACCAGTCTCGACGAGCGCGATGGCCAGAATGGCTTTGACGGCGAAGACGCCTGGCAGATTGTTGAAAGCTGGGGCAATTCAGACTCCCCGGCCATGGCCGAGGGCAGCAATATTGATTCTTATAACGATATGGAAATTGAAGCAGATGAAACCGAAGGTTTCGTTGAGCCGTGGGAGAACTTTATCGCTACCGATATTGAAGGAAACCATGTGACCGTAGTGAAGGGCCGTAGCTACCGACATTATATGGAGAGCGGCGAAGGAGACTATCTGCTCGATCCGCTTGGCAAAAAAGACCGGGAGTAGCCACAGGCTGCTCTTTTCTTTTGCTCTATCACAAAATCAGGGGTTGACCTGGTGAATCGGACTGAGAGGCCCTTATTTGTTCGAAATCAGGAGATTGGGAAATTTAGCGGACACCATGACCTAGACTAAGAAGTGGACACGGAAAGTAGAACCCATGGATAATAGAATAATACTCCAGAAGAGGTGATTGCCGTGACCGAACGTCAACGTTATAACAAAGAATTTATAGAACAAACAGTAAAATATGTCCAAGAACAGCAGAAGTCCATTACCGACATTGCGGAAGAATTGAACATTCCTAAAGGAACTTTGAAAAATTGGATGGTGAAGTACCGGCAGTTCCCCAACGAACCGTTTGTAGGCAGTGGAAAGCTACGTATCCAGGAACAGCAGATCCACGATTTGGAACAAAAGAATAAGGATCTGGAAGAGGAGGTCGCTATTTTAAAAAAAGCGATGCACATCTTCAGCAAAGACCGGAGTTAAAGTTCCGATTTATTGAGGAGCATCGCTCCGAATTCCGGATTGAGAAGATGTGCAGCCTATTAGAAGTATCTAGAAGTGGCTATTACAAGTGGCGACTCTCCCCTCCCAGTGACCGAAAAATGCATCGTGAACGGCTCTTAAAGCGCATTGAATATCACTTTTACGACAATGATGAAATTTACGGCAGCCCCAAAATCACAAAGAAATTGCAGGAAGAAGGATTCGTCGTCGGTGAGAAAACGGTAGGCCGAATCATGCGTGAGAACAAGCTTCGCTCCCAAGCAACCGGCAAATTCAAAGTCCAGACGACCGATTCTAACCACGACTTTCCTATTGCCCCCAACTGGCTAAACCAGCATTTCGACGTGTGTACGATGCCGAATCAAGTATGGGTAACGGACATTACCTACATTCACACACGCCAAGGTGTGTTGTATTTAGCGAGCGTTTTGGATTTGTACACACGTAAGATTGTCGGTTGGGAGCTTGGAAACCGTATGAAGGTAGACCTCGTTTCAGCAGCTCTGGAAAAGGCCTACAAGTCGCAGCAACCCGAAAAAGGGCTCATTCACCATTCGGACCGAGGCAGTCAATATGCCTCCACAGATTACCGAAAAAAACTAAAAGAATACCATATGATCCGAAGCATGAGTCGCCGAGGGAATTGCTATGACAATGCCTGCATCGAATCGTTCCACAGCATCCTCAAACGAGAACTCGTTTACCGCAGAAGGTTCTTAACGAAAGAAGAAGCAAAGAATCACTTGTTTAGGTATATCGAGTTTTTCTACAACCGGAAAAGAATACACAGTAAATTGGACTACCTCTCACCGGATCGTTTTGAATCGCTGTATTACAAGAACCTAAAGTTTGCCAACTGACCCTTTTACCGTGTCCACTCTATTGACAGAAGGTCACTGAGTCCGCTTCTTGTTCCCAAATCCCCTTCAAAAGTGAAATAGCGGCACTGCAGTCCACCAAGGTTGAACTTCAACTATTCTGGCTTTGTAGGTTTGACTCCTAATTCGTTCACACAAATTCGTCAACCGCTATTTTTGGTTTTGAGCCCTTTATTTAGTCTTCATTCCTTAAATCTTCCCATAATAATAGTGTTGTAGTATTTGCCGTCTGCAAGTAGTTTATCTTTCCGAAGTACGCCTTCGATTTCAAAGCCCGACTTCTTATAAAGCTCGATGGCTTTATCATTTGTTTCCAGCACGTTTAAAGTTATTTTTGTGACTCCACTACCGTCAGCCCAGGCGATTGATTCTTTCAACAGATTTTTGCCGATACCGTTTCCCCAATACTCTTTTAATACGCAGACTCCAAATTCTACTTTATGAGAGGATCGCTTCAACAAATTTCCGGCACATCTTGAAAATCCGACGATTTCATCATTTAGTTCCGCCACTAAAAATAGGTTTCTGTTATTTTCTGTATCTGCTTTAATAAGCTGTTCGAAACCAGATATATCTATGTAACCTTCTCCTTTTTCTCTGTCTAAATTCTCAGTCTCCCCATCCATCAACAACCTAATTTCCGATAATACTTGGGCATCTTTGGCAAGTGCAGACCTAATGGTATAGCTTATACCATTTATATAGAATTCCTGAGTATTGATTCTCATTCATATACTCCTCTATTAGAACGTCTTCAGTTCCAGCTGATGCTGAACGATGCGCACGATGTCAGCAATATAATCTCCGATAATCGGCAGATTAAGCGCACCAAGCACTTGAAGCACATACACAATTGTTGCCGCAAAAAAAGTAAAACCCAGCGCAATCCCCAGCCCACGTACGGTTCCTGACAGTAGATTTAAGCCAATCAGACGCCAAGGGGACAGCAGAAGCTCCGTATATTCAGAAATCCGCGCTTTTTCCATCTGCTGAGCCAGTCCGTTAGTCATTCGGTACATGGTGTTCAGCTTCTCCTCTGGAGACATATCCTCCACTTCACGTTGAATGGTGGCAGAGGACTCTGGATGGACAGATTTACGAACGGATTCGCTACTTGGGCTGCTGCTTCCTCCCGAGGTCTTGACGGTGATTCGCCCTTTCGATACTAACTCCCCTTCTCTTGCCTTCCGACCTTCCACGGATTTGGCTCCTTTCCTGTTCCCTTATCCACCACAAACTAAACGAGCCCGGCCAAAGAGATTATCTCTTTACGCACGGGGCTCGTCTTTTTGCGCCGAAATATAAGCAGATGTGTATCCCACGCAATACGTACTTATATTTCTCCGAGAAACAGGTGTCGCCCTTAAGCTAACGACAAGGCCATTTCTTCTTGTGGAGCTAGTATATGCTGTTTAGGGACAGGTAATGCAGGAGCTTTAAGCGCCAATATATATGCCAATCGATTTACCGCCGACATCTACCGTTTCAAAAGTATGCTCGCCATCGAAATCAATAGTCGTCACGAGTACATTTTCGCGCAATACATGTTCAAAAGCAGTAACCGCTGCTTTAAGCTCAGCGTCCACATGTAAGGTCAGGGCGATCCGTTTCTCAATCGCCAGATCCAGGCGCTTGCGGTAATCCTGCACCGCACGCACAATCTCGCGCACCCAGCCCTCCTGCTCCAGCTCAGGTGTGATCTCGGTATTCAACGCAACGGTAATACCGTAGCCAGATGCCGAAGCAAAACCCGGTTTCGCTTGTTTCTCTACGAGCAGCTCTTCTGCAGTGATCTGCAGCTCTTCGCCCTCTGGAGAGACGATGGCAATAAGGCCATCCTGTACTGTTTTGCGAGTGGATTCGCTGTCCAGTGCTTTTAGGAAGCCTTGCAGGAAGCCAACGCTTTTGCCGTATTTTTTACCCGCAACCTTAAGATTCAGCTTCAGCGTGAAATCAACAAATCCGCTGTCGCTAGTCTCAAGCACGATTGTTTTGATATTAATCTCATCTTTAACAATCTCTTCATAGTCAGCCACATCGAACGTATGATCCAGCGATACGATCAGCTCAGACAGCGGTTGGCGCGTCTTGATGCCTGTCTCGTTACGCACATTACGCGCCAGCTCAACGATTTGTCTGGCAGTCTCCATATTCTGCTCCAGGTCTTTGTCGATCAGACTTTCGTCAGCTACCGGATAATCCACCAAATGGACACTTTCACCACCGCCCAGGTTCGTAAAGATATCCTCAGACAACATAGGTGTAAATGGAGCCATCAGCGTTGCCGTAGTCAGTAGCACATGGGTCAGCGTACGGTAAGCATCCAGCTTCTCTTCACCCAAGCCGCTGCCCCAGAAACGGTCGCGGGAACGACGGATGTACCAGTTGCTTAGCTCATCTATAAAGTTCTCAATCGCTTTGGACGAATTGACGAAGTCGTTAATGGCCAAGCCTTTCTCCACTACGAGGATCAGGCTGTTCAGGCGGGATAGAATCCAGCGATCCAGCTTATTCTCCGACAATTTAAACGGATGGTCGGCCGGGTCGTAGCCATCAATGCCTGCATATAACGTCAGGAACGCATGCGTATTTACCAACGTATCGACAATCTTGGATTTGGTCTCACCTACCAGTCCGCGGGAGAAACGTTTGTTATTCCATGGCGCACTGTCAGACAGAATCGCCCAGCGGAAAGCATCGGTACCATACTCATTGATGATTTCCCACGGATCAATGACATTGCCCTTGGATTTGGACATTTTTTGACCATTCTCATCAAGGATGTGGCCGGTAGCAATAACCGCCTTGTATGGAGCAACGCCCTTGAACAAAGTGGAAACTGCCAGCAAGCTGTAGAACCAGCCGCGTGTCTGGTCAATCCCTTCACAGATCATATCCGCTGGATATTGATCGTTCAGCTTATCCGCATCCTCAAATGGATAGTGGCTCTGGGCAAAAGGCATCGAACCGCTGTCGAACCAGACGTCGATCACCTCTGAAGTCCGCACCATCACTCCACCTTCGCTAAACGGACTGCGCAGCTTGATGTTATCTACATAAGGCTTATGCAGCTCGATATCCTCAGCTACTTCACCAATCGCCATCGATCTCATCTCAGCGATGCTGTGTGGAGCAAATTCTTTGCCGGTATCCTGACATACCCACACGTTCAGCGGTGTGCCCCAGTAGCGGTTACGGCTGATGTTCCAGTCCACAAGCTCATCCAGGAATTTGCCAAACCGACCTTCGCGCACATGCTCAGGGTACCAGTTCACCGTGTTATTATTAGCGATCAGCTGATCCTTAATGGCCGTCGTGTTGATAAACCAGCTGTCTGTTGCGTAATACAACAGCGGCGTATCGCAGCGCCAGCAGAACGGGTAGCTGTGCTCGTATTTTTCTTTGCTGTAAAGCAAGCCCTTTTCAGACAATGCTTTAACAATGTCCAGATCACAGTCTTTCACAAAACGTCCGGCAAAATCAGTCACTACAGCTGTATATTTACCCGATAAATCAACCACATTGACGAAGCTGATGCCGTGTTCGCGGCAGGTCTTATAGTCATCTTCACCATGCGCAGGAGCCATATGCACAATCCCTGTACCACTGGAGTCCGTAACAAAGGAAGCGCCGACGATGACATTACTTTTCTCTGCCTGAATATATCCAAATGGCGGCGCATAGGTTTTGCCGATATATTCGGAGCCTTTATGTGTCGAAAGGATCGTGTGCTCACCCTTCAGCACCTCATCCACCAAATTCTTGGCCAGCACATACACGCCGTCCTCTTGCTGCGCGCGTACATAATCCATGTCCGGATTCATGGCCAAAGCCATATGCGCTGGCAAGGTCCAAGGCGTTGTCGTCCAGGCCAGCACATAATCGCCGCTGTCATCCAGCTTGAACTTCGCAGTCGCACTGAGGTCCTTAACGGTCTTGTAGCCCTGTGCCACTTCATGCGAGCTTAACGTAGTCTGGCAGCTCGGACAGTACGGGCTGACACGGTGTCCGCGTTGCAATAACCCCTTCTCATGAACGGTTGCCAGAATGTTCCACACACTCTCAATATAGGTGTTATTGAGGGTGACATATGGATTATCAAGATCCGTCCAATAGCCAATGGCTTCCGTAAATTCACGCCACTGTTTCTCGTAGCCAAAGACGCTGGCTTTACACTGTTCCACGAATTTCTCTACGCCGTAGGCTTCAATCTCCTGCTTGCCAGAAATGCCCAGCTTCTTCTCCACACCAAGCTCAACAGGCAGACCATGTGTATCCCAGCCCGCTTTGCGTACCACGCGGTAGCCTTTCATCGTCTGATAACGGCCGATGAAATCCTTGATTACCCGTCCCAGCACGTGCCCGATATGCGGCGCACCGTTAGCGGTCGGCGGACCTTCATAGAACACATAGTTCTTCTTGCCCTCACGGTTCTCCATGGATCTCTTGAATGTATTCTCGTCGTTCCATTTCTTTAAGATCCGGACATCTCTAGTCCGTGCTTTTTCTTTGATATCTACTTTATGCATTGATTCAAATCCTTTCGTGGTTTAGTCTCTTTAAACCTTTTTCGATCCCTCCCAAACCCTCCCTTAGCCAAGGGAGGGCCCCAAGGGCTCCGCCCTCTGGACACCCGGAAAGTTGTCGATGGACTCGGGAGAGACGGGTTAATGTTGTTTTTGGTGTAATGCCCGCCCTGCCGCAAGCGGCAAGCTCTACTTAAGGCACCCGAGCCGCGAACCCGTTAGGGCAGCGCTGGCTCGGGGGCCAGAGGGCGGGCTTGCGCAGCGCCCGCCTGGCCCTTGAACTACAGGGCACCCGAGCTCGCGAACCCGTTAGGGCAGCGCTGGCTCGGGGGGCCAGGGGCGGGCTGGCGCAGCGCCCGCCTGGCCCTTGAACTACAGGCACCCGAGCTCGCGAACCCGCAGGGCAGCGCTGGCTCGGGGGCCAGAGGGTGGGCTGGCGCAGCGCCCGCCTGCCCTTGAACTACAGGCACCCGAGCTCGCGAACCCGCAGGGCAGCGCTAGCTCGGGGGGCCAGGGGGCGGGCTGGCGCAGCGCCCGCCTGCCCTTCACAGTGAAGGCCCCGCAGGCGAACCCGCCAGGGGAGCCTAAGAAGGGCCGCTCCCCCGCCACACGTATCAGTTCCCTTCCGCCACAGTCCTTCATTCCACCAAGTTTGCGGGTGTCCAGAGGGCAGCTGCCCTTGGGGTCCCCCTTGTAAGGGGGATTTAGGGGGATGTCCCTACGAACCAAAACGAGCGTCCCCCCGCCCCTAAAGGGGCGAGACGACGCTCGCGATACCACCCTAATTCTGTGCATGAGCACATCCTTAAGGGGATTGTATTCAGCACGATCTCAGTTCCGCACAAAAGATCTGCACGGGTCCGGTGTAACGTCCGGCGGACGGCTTAAACTTACGCACGTGTTAACGCTTCAGCTTAAGCTTCTAGGGGAAGATCTTCCGGTAGGTGCGAACAATCGGCTCTCAGCAATCGCCGACTCTCTGGAGAACGTTACCTTGTCGTACTTGTCCCGTCATCGAATACATATGAATATGGTATAGATATGTTCTATTTATAGACTCTTTAGGCTTAAATGTCAACTCTCGAAGCCATTGTTCAAGATGAACATAAGACTACAGTTTCATATCAGAAAAAGTTGTCTCAATACATAAAATAACATGAAATTATGCTGTTAATTAAGAGGGAAACATCACTTAGAGACTCATTAACATGAATTTCTGCCTCTAACTTGGCTCTTTGAAGCCCATTTCCTAAATCTAGATGAAAATAAAGGCATGAAATGCTGTTAAATAGAGAATCAGGCATGATATCAATGATTTAGCAGCATGTATTGCTGTTAAATTAGACAAGCTTGCCGAGTCTTAGCAAAAACACCCTTGCTCAAGCAGTTGTTCAGGCATAGGAACAGTCTGGTTTCCCCTCTGGCTTACTTGGGTACCGTAATAGTATCTAGAGGGAGTTCTCCGATACCTCACGACTCTCCAGAGCATTCCAGTCATCCTGTGACAAAAGCTCTAATTGTGCTTCCAGTAAAGTACGGAAGCGAGTGCGGTAGATGGAAGCTTGTTTGCGTAATTCTTCAGTCTCTATAGCAACCCTGCGGGATTTGGATAACGCTTCGTTAATAATCCGGTCAGCGTTCTTCTCTGCTTCTTTAATGATCAGCTGTGATTCCTTCTTGGAGTTGCTCTTCACATCATCTGCCGCTTCCTGAGCAACAATGATAGTCTTCGATAAGCTCTCTTCAATATTCACAAAATGATCGAGTCGCTCTTGAATGGTCAAAAGCTGATTGTGCATTTCCTTGTTCTCACGGATGACGATTTCATAATCCTTGATCACTTGGTCCAGAAATTCGTTGACTTCGTCCTCATCATAACCACGAAGTCTCCGGGAGAACTCCTTGTTATGTATATCGAGCGGTGTTAATGGCATGCTGTGCACCTCCTAGAAATTTCGGACCTCTTTAAGTCCCTGAAGCCGATATACTTTGCTGCTGCTGCTGTACATGGTTGGCCTCTTCTACAAGTATCGGCGTCCGGCTCCACAATTGTTTGCTTCCCCAGAGATAATCAAATTCGACAAGTTAAGCCTGATTCCTGCAAAGAACTCAGACAAATTTGCCAACCATAAGCCGATAGCGGCCCTTTTTCGTCAAACTGCCGATCTCCAGCACTTTGAAACGGCCAAACCCTTGTATGGAGACCATATCGCCTTCTTTAAGTCCGAAGGATGGATCTTCCTCCACCTTCCAGTTCACCCGGACACGCCCCGCTTTAATCGGAACCAGAATTTTACTTCGGCTTAACCGTGTAACATCTGAGGCTATTCCATCCAAACGCAAAGAAGCGGCAGTCAATTCCATGGTTTCCAGCTTCACCTCGCTGCTGCGCAGGGAGGAAAGAGGCAATATCTCCGTACTAACCTGTATGCGGTGTACACCTGTCAAATTCATAGCCAAATAATCAGCAATATCCGCGGCCACAACAACATGGCAACCGTCTTCCAAAACGTGGATATCACCGATTTTACCTCTTTTTATTCCTAGTCCGAGAATGGAACCCATATAATCGCTATGCTCAAGTGCAAGAAATTTCTGTTCACCTGAGGTTATCGCTAACACCCGCAGCTCCATATCCTCATTGTCCAGCTCACGGTAATCCGGAGCTACCAGCGCACGTTTACGCTCGGCTCCCTCAGATCCGCCTTCCCATCTAACCGTAACATCTGGATGTCGGTTCACCAGGCTCTGCAAAATATAACCTTGACGGGGGTCGAGAAATTCGGTCAGCTTGGTCTCGTGATACTCTCCTGCATGAGTAACCCATTCCCAAGCCTTGTCCACAAATTGCCGTTCATCGGGATGAAAGTGCCCGTAAATTTCATTCTTCATTCTGTCAGCCTAAAAAATATAGGTCAATATAGATTTAAGTCCATTGGCTGCGAATTCCAATACGATCAGTGCAACGATCGGAGAGATGTCGAGTGTCCCAAAAAGCGGGGGAATGATCTTCCGAAATGGAGTCAAGTAAGGTTCTACCAGCTTACTGAGCAGTTCTCCAATAAAGTTATCACGAACATTGGGCAACCAGGACATAAGTACGTAGAAGATGATCATGTAAAAGTAAATGTTGAATAGTATCGTGATAATTGAATTAATTTGGTCCAAAACCCGTTCACCTCATTCTGTTATAGTCTGGGTCGTCACCCAGGATCTCGGTAATAGAGCCTTGGATTTCAACCGTATCCGGCGTGCACATAAATATATTGCCCCCAATTTTGGAGATTCCTCCACCAAGGGCATAAACCGTTCCACTGAGAAAATCAATAATTCTCATAGCTTGATCATTGCGCACGCGCTGCAGATTTATGACTACTGTCCGGTGTGAGCGGAGATGATCAGCTATTTCTTGAGCCTCATCGTAGGAACGGGGCTCGTAAAGAACAACCTTCACATTTTTTTGCGAATGGATGCTGACGACGTTAGCCCTTTGATTCTTGCGCGTTTCTACAGAGGCCGGCTCGTATTCATCCTCATCACGGGAAATTTGCTCCCGCTCAATAATTTCCTCTTCCTCCTGCAAGCCCAAAAAACTCATAAATCGGTTCATCACGCCCATCACTATCCCTCCTCGTGGCCTACTAACACCGTTCCCAAGCGTACCCAGGTGGCCCCTTCCTGTATCGCCACTTCAAAATCATTCGACATGCCCATCGACAGCTCTGTAATTGGCTCAGGGGTCAGCGCAAGATGATTGAGCTCATCCCGCAGTGCACGGAGTCCACGAAATACCGGACGGGTAAGCTCCGGATCACCTTCAAAAGGCGCCATTGTCATCAGTCCGATTACTTTCACGCGGTTCAGACTGGCGATATCATGAAGGAAACCCGGAACGGCTTCAGGCGACAAACCAAATTTACTATCTTCTCCTGATATATTCACCTGAAGAAACACATGAACATCTTGCTCGATGGCCTCCGCCTTCTTATGAAGCTCCTGCGCCAGAGACAAGCGGTCCAAAGAATGTATATATTGAAATTTGCCGATAACGTCCTTTACCTTATTCGTCTGCAAATGCCCGATAAAATGCCAGGTTCCCTTGTCTCCCAAGGCTTTCCATTTACGTTCTGCATCCTGCCAGCGACTTTCGGCAATCTGCATAAGGCCTGCTTCCAGCACAGCGGATACTGTTTCCAGAGAAACATATTTCGTCACTGCAATTACATGAACGTCACTTCGATTCCGGCCGCTTGCCGCACAAGCTCGTGCTACACGTTCCTCTACCTCAAGCATTCTTTCCTGCAGTGTTAAAGCCAACTTTCAACTCTCCTTTATTCCGATCCAGCTTGTCATTCTGCCTGTAATTCCATTTTCTTTGCGATAGGAAAAAAACAAATTAGGATTACAGCTTGTACACCATGTTGTACATTCGATATGAGTCGGCAATATTCCTGCTTTTATCATAATGCGTTGATTCATTTCTTTCAAGTTCAGCATGGTTTTACTTTCATCTGCGTCTGATTTTTCGTATAAGTCCGTGCTATTCCCTATTTCTATATGCTTAGCCAAATCGTCCTCCAGGCGGTGAACGTGCTTCATCACATAATCATCAACTTCATAGCAGCATTCGCCAATAGATGGTCCAATGGCAGCTAGGATATTAGTTGGATGACTACCAAAGTTTATCTCCATTGCCTTAACCATAGCAGCAGCGATCTCAGCCACCGTACCTTTCCAACCTGCATGTGCCAGACCCACGACACCGTGGAGCGGATCATAAAAATAAAGCGGCACACAATCCGCATAAAAGGAAGTAAGCAGCACACCTGGAACATTAGTAAGCAAGCCATCCGTTGCCTGAAAAGCTGAGGCTCGGTCCTTGCTTCCGCGTCCACGGTCCGCTTCCCTTACTATCGCTATCTCTGTTCCATGAGTTTGTTCCCCGCATGTCCAAGCGTCGAGAGTGAACCCAAGGCTTTCAGCGAGTGTTCTCCGGTTGCTCAGAACATCTTCGGGTGCATCCCCAACATGAAATGCACAATTCAGGCTGTCATACGGTGCCTTGCCGGCCCCACCCTGTCTGCTAGTCAAACCCGCAGTAATTCCATTGTGCTCTGCACACCACGGCTCCAGCCGAAGCAGCAGAGGCATCCCGTCACTCTGTACAAACGGTTCCATATCCTCACCTCCGCTTAAGTGTACCATAAGAACAAAACAAGATGAAACGGCTTCACCGTCCATTTATGGAGGGTATCCGTCTCTTCGAGAAATATACGCATAAGTTATCGAGTGAAATCTATAACTTCTTATATTTTAAGAATAAACAAAAGAAAGACGCACCTAATTAATAAGTGCGCCGTTCATTGCGGTCTCCCCGTTCCAGATACATCGTTTCCCGTTCTCCTTCTGCCTGAGGCATTCTGGACTCTTCAATCTTTACCAGCACTACATCAGAACCGATCTTGACAATATTCCGCCATGGGATGATCAGATCCGTACCTCCTCCGAACAACCCCATAAAGCGGGTATAGCCGGGAATGACGATCGCATCAATGACACCGCGCCGCAGATCAAGCTCCAGATCACTAATCTGACCTAGCCGCTTGCCATCCACAATATTGATAACATCCTTAGTCTGAAAATCAGAAATTTTCATTTTTTTGGCTGCCCCTAAGGAATCCTCGTTCACCTTACCACCCCTGTACAATCAGACCTATAGTCCAATATATGTGGGATGAGCTTGGCAACAGACCAGAACAATATTTATATTTTTGAAATCCCCTTCCCTAAAAAAGGATACCCTGAAACCCCACTATGTAGGCTCCCAAGGTATCCTCTTAATTTGTTCAGGTTAGGACTTCACATATTTCTGCATTTGCTGGATAGCCGATTTCTCAAGACGTGAGACCTGGGCCTGTGAAATGCCTATCTCATCCGCTACCTCCATCTGGGTTTTCCCTTCAAAAAAGCGCATGGACAGAATCCGTTTCTCACGTTGACCCAGCTTGCGCATCGCTTCACGCAACGCAATTTCTTCGATCCAAGAAACATCTTTATTCCTGTCATCACTAATCTGATCCATTACATAGATTGGATCTCCACCATCATGGTATATCGGTTCGAATAAAGAGACCGGGTCCTGAATGGCATCAAGAGCAAATACGACATCTTCTTTTGGCACGCCGAGCGCTTCTGATATTTCAAATATTGTGGGCTCTCGTGAATTCTGATTAGTTAGACTGTCGCGTACCTGCAGTGCTTTGTAGGCAATATCCCGCAGTGAACGCGATACACGTATCGGGTTGTTGTCACGTAGATAACGGCGGATCTCACCGATAATCATCGGCACAGCATAGGTAGAGAATTTAACATTTTGCGATAAGTCAAAATTATCGATGGCTTTCATCAGCCCAATACAGCCTACCTGAAACAAATCGTCAACGAACTCTCCCCGATTATTGAATCTCTGGATAACGCTCAGAACAAGTCTCAAGTTACCGTTTACCAATTTCTCTCTGGCGGATCGCTCGCCCTGCTGCTGCAGCGAAGTGAACAATGCCCTCATTTCCACATTCGTCAGAACGGGCAACTTAGCGGTGTCCACACCGCAAATCTCGACTTTATTTCGGGTCATGATGATTTACCTCCCAAGGAGAAACATTACTGTACATTATCTCCCCGGGTGGCCATTTTATTCCTTGAACATTTCGACTTACACCATCTTGTTGAACTCCTTGCGCAGCCGCTTGATAATTCTTTTCTCCAGACGGGAAATATAGGATTGGGATATACCGAGCAGATCCGCAACATCCTTTTGTGTCTTTTCCTCGCCTCCGCGCAGCCCGAAACGCAGCTCCATAATGAGTCTTTCCCGTTCACTCAGCTTCTCTAGCGCTTTCTGCAGCAGCTTGCGATCCACCTGCTCCTCAATGTTGCGATAAATCGTGTCATTCTCTGTTCCCAGAACATCTGAGAGCAATAATTCATTGCCATCCCAATCGATATTAAGCGGTTCATCAAAAGAAACCTCGCTCCGCGTCTTGCTATTGCGCCGCAGATACATCAGGATTTCATTCTCGATGCAGCGTGAAGCATAAGTGGCCAGCTTGATTTTTTTCTCAGGATCAAACGTATTGACTGCCTTTATCAAGCCAATTGCCCCAATGGAGACAAGATCTTCAATGTTGATGCCGGTATTCTCAAATTTACGGGCAATGTATACTACCAGCCGCAGGTTACGTTCGATCAGCATGGCCCGGACGGCCGCGTCACCGCTAGACAACCGTTGGAGCAGGTATTCCTCTTCTTCCCGCGTCAACGGAGGTGGCAGAGCCTCGCTCCCGCCAATATAGTAGATTTCCTGGCTCTTCAGACCCAGCAAAAATAGCATACGGTAATATTGCAGCTGCAGCGCTATTTTCCATTTGACCATTATTGTTCCTCCTCCAGAAGTGTGCACGGTTCATCGTGTGTGAAGTTTCCATTCCCGCATTCAGCGACAGGCCCTGTTAGGAAGGCACCGCTTCGACGCTGTTCTTTTGGGCCAGATCAGGATGTATGACCGCCCGGTACGCACCGTCTCCCGACAGTGTCCCGCCATCCAGCCCGATAAGCACCCTTTTATTATAAAAGGTATCTTCACCAAGCTTTATTACCACAAGGTCAGGCTTCAGCGCGAGCATAAAGGATGCTCCACGGTTAATCCCTCTATAGGGCACAAGCCGAATCCTGTCCTGCCAAGCAAAAGACTGCCCGTCCGTTTCCAGCAAAAGTCTGTCCGCTCCATCCTGAGTCAGCCTCCCTTTCCAGGAAGCCGGAAGATATCCCTCCCAGATAGATGCCTCCATGACCATTACCGGAATTCGGGTCAAAGGATCACAAAGTCGGTTGCCTGTGTCCAGCAGTCCCGGACAGGAAACGGTCACCCCGTCGATTTCTACGATCACCTCACCGATGTAGGATTCAAGCTGTTCCCTTCTGATCCGTGAGGAATGCACTGCTCTGAAGCAGACCAACACAAGGGGAATAATTACCAGGACAAACCCAAAGCCGATTTGCAATCGGTAGGCATGCCCCCCGGAAGCTGTGAACATTATGCCGTTCCAAATATCCCCCGAGCTCTGCAGCAAATAGTGAATGCCCAATATACCGCCTGCCGCCGCAAAATTGATAATATAGAAAGCTCCAAGCGAGCGAAGGTAGCTTTGTAGACTTCTAAAACCAAAGGCAATCCACAGCATAAAGAGCGACAAACCGAACTTGATGAGGAAGGTGTAGAGGAAGGACAGCTCCGGTACGAACATCATTACTACGTAGAGAGCACCGACTAGAGCCGAGAGTACCAGTCGCCACCAGGACATTTTGAGCTTGACCAGCCAGCCTGTCAGCCATAAAAGGATTCCATCGATCAGCAAATTGGCGGCAAAAATCAAGTCAATATAAACAACCAGGACATTCACCTGCCTATTACCGTGAAATCTATCCCGAAGTCAAGAACGGATCAGGCTCTCTTTTTTGGACGATAAGATTAGTATAGAAAGTCTCACATTCAAAGTCTGTCTAAACTTGGGAGGCATTCCTGCGTTTTTTTTGTCGAGTTATAGCGGGGGAGAGTTTAATATAAATATAAGGCTAAGTTATGGCTCAAAACCAAAATCAGCGGTTGACCACTTGTGCGTGGAGCCGCTACGGTTCGGAGGGTTCTTACGATCGCTGTTAAAGCCCGATTTCCTTATCTCCAGAATCCCTCCGACCCTTCGCTTACGTTTGCACGTTTAGTCAGCTTCTGATTTTTATATTGATCCTAATTTATTATGTGAAATATATAAATTCTTAGCTCGCAAAAAAAGGGTATCCCAGCAGCCATCTAAATGGCTGCTGGGATACCCTTCCGTTAAATAAGAGTCTAGGTGTTATTAATCATTATTGCCGCGTGTACGGTTACGTAGGAACGTCGGTATGTCCAACTGATCAGAGGTTGTCTGATTGCCGAATGGGCGCAAGTTAGCATTCTTATCCGCAGCTGGTTCATTTGTATTAGCAGCCGGGCGACGAGGTGGGGATATTGGAGAAGGTTTATGTTCAAAGCCGGTCGCTATAACCGTGACTTTAATTTCATCCTTCATGCTATCATCAATGATGGCACCGAAAATCATATTTACATCAGGATCAGAAGCAGAGGTAACGATCTCAGCAGCTTCATTAACCTCATACAACGAGAGATTCGAACCCCCCGTAATATTCATGATCACGCCGCGAGCACCCTCAATAGACGTTTCCAGAAGGGGACTCATAATGGCTTTACGCGCTGCTTCCGAAGCACGGTTCTCCCCAGCAGCAACACCGATACCCATCAGCGCCGATCCGCGCTCGGTCATAATCGTCTTCACATCTGCAAAGTCAAGGTTGATCAATCCCGGTACAGCGATCAGATCTGATATCCCTTGTACCGCCTGACGAAGCACGTTATCCGCTTCACGGAATGCTTCGAGCATCGGTGTTTTCTTGTCGACGATTTCAAGCAAACGATCGTTCGGAATAACGATTAAAGTATCTACCTTTTCCTTCAAAGCCTCGATTCCAATCTCTGCTTGATTGGAACGTTTTCTACCTTCGAAGGTAAAAGGACGAGTTACAACGCCCACAGTCAAGGCTCCACATTCTCTTGCTATTTCAGCAATGACAGGTGCAGCACCTGTACCCGTACCCCCGCCCATTCCTGCGGTAACAAAAACCATATCAGCGCCTTTAAGGGTATTCGAAATTAAGTCACGTGATTCCTCAGCCGCTTTCTTTCCGACTTCAGGATTAGCACCTGCACCCAATCCTCGGGTCAACTTGTCCCCGATTTGTAGCTTATGCTCCGATCTGGCCATATGCAGCGCTTGGGCATCTGTATTAACTGTGATAAATTCTACACCTTGAACGCCATTTTCAATCATCCGGTTGACTGCATTGCTGCCGCCGCCGCCCACACCGATGACTTTAATTTGCGCCAAGCTCTCCATTTCAAAATCAAATTCTAACATATGATCCCTCTCCCCCTGTGTGCTTGGATGCCCGGTCCAAGTATTCTGGACTTACAATTATATGAACTCGCTGAACATATTCTTTAGACGTTCTACCAAACCGGATTTACGAACAGTATCCTGTTTGGGTGCGGCGTTCTGTTTACTCCTATTAACCGTCTTCTTAGTACTGTTTCCGCCATTGCTTCGACCACGTAATCTGCGGACAACATTATGCAGGATACCTACACCACCAGTAAAGCCGGGGTCTCGTACACCGATATAATCAGGTACAGCAATACGCACAGATGCAGATAGCTCTGTCTGGGCAGCTTTTAATACGCCAGGCATGGATACAGTACCACCCGTTAATATATAACCTCCAGGAAGCTCACTATAACCAAGACGCTTCACTTCCTGACGAATCAGATGGAATATTTCCTGAACTCTGGGCTCAATAATGGCCGCAAGATCCTCTTGATTAAATTCTTTTTCCACATTGCTACCGATACGTAGCACTTTGAACACCACATCTGCGGCTGCATCGTCAATCCAGGCACACCCATATTTCAGCTTTACCTTCTCAGCCTGGTCGGTAAGTGTTCTAAGCCCATAGGCAATATCATTAGTTACAAATTCTCCGCCGATCGGAATCGTAGAGGTTGCACAAAGGGAACCCTCTGAGTATACAGCTATTGTCGTTAAACCAGCACCGATATCTACCAGTACAGCGCCCATTGACTTCTCGTCTTTGGAAAGCGCTAATCCACCCGCTCCGAGAGACATCAGCACAAGATCCTTAACTTTCAGTCCTGATTTCTCTACACAACGCAGCAAATTATGTATTGGTGTCTTGGCTCCGGTAATAATTGTCGCTTCGACTTCCAGACGAACGCCGATCATCCCGCGCGGGTCCTGGATACCTTCAAGGCCATCGACGATATATTGTTTAGCAACAACATCGATCACTTCACGCTCTGGAGGCAACGCAATCACTTCCGCAGCTTTCATTACGCGTTCGATATCATCCTCGCCGATTTCACGATCCTCATTCTGAACGGCCACTACACCGTGGCTGGATTGCAGGCCAATATGATTGCCGGATATGCCCACATAGACCTCGGATATTTGAATACCGACCATTTGCTCTGCATGTTCTACAGCGCTCCTAATCGATTGCACAGTCTGATCGATATCTACAATCGCACCTTTGCGTATTCCTTCCGAATCAGCAGATCCAACACCAATAATATTAAAGGTTCCATTGGTAACTTCCCCAATAATTGCCCGAACTTTGGATGTACCGATGTCTAAACTAACAATGATGTCATTGTTGCTCAAGTCCTATGGCACCTCCTGTTATTATTCATACTAATTTGTAAAGCCATTTTCCCAGTCCAGGAAAACATATCTCTGTACATATTCAACATACCTAATCCTTTCCCTCTTTTTTCTACAAATTTTTTGAATGGAATAATATAACAACACTCCAAATGTAAATGGATTCTGTTCAATTTCTGAAAGAAAACCATTCACTGCAAAAATATAAGCAAAATAGAGGAATTCCATCCATAATTAGGCTCGAATTTCAAAAAATCCGGAGAAAAAAGAGGGATGCAGCTTATTGCCCATAAACCAGATTGTAGCATTTTTTCTGTAGTATTAGTAGGGACTATTTACTCTTGTATGTCCTCTTTATCCTCAATTATCGGCTGAAAAGGTACGTAGGAATCAGCTTCGAGCATCTTGATCAATCCAGGCTGCTCCGTCTCTGTCACCTGATTCAAATATTCGACCTTAGCCTTGAGCAGTGAAATTGCGGTAATAACCTCAAACCGAGATCTTGTATACAGTTTGATCCGGTCTGGAAAAGACAGCGTAGGTGATGGAACTATTTCGGATATATCACTTGTCAGTTGGTTAGGAATACTGCCCAGCGCCTGACACAGTTTCGCCTTATACGGGTCTGAGGCATCCCAGTTCGTAAGTATAGGCTTCTCTACTGCTATACCCGTCTCGTTAATCGAAACCGCTGCTCCACTGGACAAAATCGCTTTCAGGCTGCCTGCCTGATCCAATTCATAGGCAACCGCAGGATATTCCTCAATACGAACCGATATCACACCGGGGAAATTCTTCTCTACCGTTGCCTTTTGAATGGTCTTAAGCTCTTTCAAGGAATCCTCCACTGAATTCGTGGAGACGGCAAAGAACTGTCCACCAATCTGCAGCTTGCTTTGGGACAATAATTCCTCACGTGAGGAATACTGGCTTCCCTGAAAATTAATTTCCGTAATCCGGCTTACTGACGATCTGAAAAAAATCACAGCAAGAAGCGCAGTGAACAGCAGCAGCAGGATTGCCGTGATTTTACGGCTCATTTTTTTCTTAGGCTTGTCCTCTTTAAGAAGAGGTAAACGGGTTGTAGGCATTCTCTTATCTCCGTAGTAAGACCCTGTCTCCTTCTGCTATTGAACTAAAAGGAGACAGGGAGCTTTAATTGGCCAAATCTAACGGACCCGTTACGGGTACCTTGCGACTGATGTGTGCGCCGAGCTTCTGAAATAGCTTCTCGATACCTTCATATCCACGATCTATATGATGCGCCTGCTCAACGATCGTCGTTCCTTGGGCAGCGAGTCCAGCAATCACTAACGCCGCTCCGGCCCGTAAATCAGTAGCTTCCACCGTAGCACCATAAAGTCTTTGTACGCCGCGTATGAACGCACGGTTCATGTCAATGGAGATATCCGCACCCATCCGGGCCATCTCCTCCACATGCTTGAAGCGTCCCTCGAATACCGTCTCTTTGATTACGCTAAATCCATCGGCCAGCGACAGCAATACCATAACCTGAGATTGCAAATCTGTGGGAAACGAGGGGTACGGAGAGGTCACAATTCTCTCGACTGCACGAGGACGTCCCATACAGCTGATATTAATTATATCATTGCATACTGTAATTTGAACACCAGCGCGCCTCAGCACATGAATGAGGGAAGTCAAATGTCCGGCATTGGTGTGTGTCAAAGTCACATTACCTCTTGTTGCAGCTGCAGCGATCATCACTGTTCCGGCCACAATCCGGTCAGGTATCACCTCATATGTGCAAGGATAAAGTTTCTTCACACCTTGAATCGTAATCGTATCGGTACCTGCCCCAATAATCTGAGCACCCATTTTATTCAAAAAATGCTGCAAATCCTGAATCTCCGGTTCTCTGGCCGCACCCGATATCGTTGTACTGCCTTCAGCCATGGCCGCAGCCATCATGATATTTTCGGTCGCGCCTACACTTGGGTAGTCTAAATGGATATCACAACCCATCAGTTTAGCAGCGCGACAGGAAATCCGGCCGTTATTCTCCTGGATCTCTGCTCCGAGCGCCTGCAGGCCCTGCAAATGAAGATCAATTTTGCGTTCACCGATTGCGCAGCCTCCTGGCTGATAAATCGTTACCTCGCCAAATCTGGATAACAACGGTCCCATCAGAAAAATAGAGGATCTCATCTGTCGCATCAGATCCTCAGGAACATGGGAGGTACCAACAGATGACGTATCTATCGTCACCGTCTCCTCTTCATGCGCGCTTGTACAACCCAAACGACCCAAAATATCCAGCATGGTCTCGATGTCCAGCAGCTTCGGCACATTGTGCAGTGAGTGAACTCCTTCGGCCAGCAGGCTTGCCGCAAGAATTGGCAGCGCCGCATTTTTTGCTCCATGGATACGTATGGTGCCTGACAGGGGACTTCCACCCTCAATCACCAATTTGTCCAATGTATCACCTCCGAGATTACCGCTCACCCACCACGAACACTTCTTGGTACGATCTGGGTGATTGTCACGATTATAGAATTATCCTATGTTCGTTCCCTCGGGTGTGTGACTGCACT
Organism: Paenibacillus sp. 19GGS1-52; assembly: GCF_022369515.1. Classification (NCBI taxonomy): domain Bacteria; kingdom Bacillati; phylum Bacillota; class Bacilli; order Caryophanales; family Paenibacillaceae; genus Paenibacillus; species Paenibacillus sp. 19GGS1-52. The sequence continues at coordinate 1,944,921 of NZ_CP059724.1, read as the reverse complement.
GCTGATTTCTGATAGCTTATGAATTCTTTTTCTTCTTCCCCGCAAGCCTCCGCAGCTCATTTACAACTACTGCAGCGGAATCCCTTTTGCCAAGACCTAGAGAAGCCACTGACATTTTACGATGCACTGCTTCTACTCCAATAATCTGTTGAATAGCTTCGAACATCGCTTGCCCAGACAAATCTTTCTCCAGCAGCACTACAGCAGCACCACTGCCTTCCAGTTGCCTTGCGTTCACTTCCTGGTGATTGTTCGTCACATTAGGAGAAGGGATGAGCACGGAGGGGATACCTAAGGCTGTAATCTCAGCGAGAAATGAAGCGCCCGCCCGATTCACGATCAGAGAAGTGCAGGCTAAGACCTCCGGCATATTATGAATATAGGGAAGAACATGAATCCAGTTCGGGAGTCCCCCCAGCTTCAAACTTACTTCCTTGCGAGTGGCTTCGAAATAAGCTTCACCAGTTACATAGACATAATGAACTCCTTTACCCTTACCCAAAAAGGGAATCATCTCAATCATTGCGTTATTGATAGCCTTCGCTCCACCGCTGCCGCCAACGATCAGTACAATAGTGCTGCCTTCTGGTATCCCCAAGGAAGCAAATCCCTTTTGTGGACTTGCTGTAGCTACGGTTGTAGCACGTGGGTTACCCGTATAAATAACGTGTTTACAAGCCGGAAAAGCTGACTCCATCCCTTCAAAACTAACAGCCACTGTATCTGCATACCGACTGAGAAAGCGATTCGTCAAGCCAGGAACGGCATTCTGCTCATGGATCAAGGTTGGAATTCCTAGACGTGAAGCTGCATAGACGACTGGACCGCATACATATCCACCTGTACCGATCACAACATCGGGCTTAAACTCTTTTAACATTATTTTTGAAGCCTTAACTCCCTTTAGGAAACGCATCACTGTCTTCACATTATCTATGGACAGCTTCCGCCGAAAGCCGGTGATGTCAATAGACTTGAACGGGAGTTTCTCCTGTGGAACCAGCTTGCTCTCTAGGCCTCGTGATCCTCCAATGTACAGAAAGGCTGAGTCACTCTCTTCGGCTTCCAACTGTCTAGCCACGGCTACCGCAGGATAAATATGTCCACCCGTGCCTCCGCCGCTTAATACTATACGCATCTCTTTCACCTCGCATAACGGGATAAGTTCAATAGAATGCCGAGCGCTGTGAGCATCAAGGTCAGTGATGAGCCCCCGTAACTGATCAGAGGAAGCGTAATGCCGGTAACCGGCATCAGGCCGATAACAACACCAATGTTAATGATGACTTGAACAGCCACCATACAGACGATGCCTACAGCCAGGTAGCTTCCAAACCGGTCAGGCAGGCTCATCGCCACCTTCATCCCACGCCAGATCAGGATCAGAAATAGGATCAGCACTGCCAATCCACCGATAAACCCCAACTCCTCGGCCAATATGGAAAAAATAAAATCAGTCTGCGGCTCAGGTACATAACTGTACTTTTGCCGGCTCATACCCAGTCCCAGGCCACCGAGACCACCTGGGCCAATGGCATATAAGGATTGAATAATCTGATACCCTGCACCAAGTGGGTCGGACCAGGGATCTAGAAAGGCTGTAATCCGCTGCAAACGATAAGGTGCTGCGGCAATCAGCGCAGCAAAGCCAGCGATCCCTGCTACGGCAAGCGAGAGCAGATGCTTCATGCTTGCCCCTGCTGTAAAGATCATCATCAATGCAGCGCCAAACATGACGGTGCCCGTGCCTAGATCCGGCTGGAGCATGATCAGCGCAAAGGCTGAACCTATTAAGGCCAGAGGCGGAAGCAGCCCGCGAGTGAAGGAGGATATGTCATAATCCTCACGCCCCAGCCAATTGGCCAGGAAGAGGATCATCCCCATCTTCATGAACTCGGAAGGCTGAATCCCGAAGGAGCTGATCCCAAGCCAGCTGCGCGCACCTCCGCGCACGACCCCAATGCCCGGAATGAGCACCATTACAAGCAGAATGAAGCAGATAATCAGCGCTGGCTTTGCCAGAACCTTCAGGCGCCGGTATTCGGTGTTCGCGGTGATGAACATCGCGATCAATCCCAGACCAGCAAATAAAAGCTGTCTTTTCACAAAATAAAACGAATCTCCATAATTGCGGAAGCCCAGAACGGACCCGGCGCTGTATACCATCACCATGCCAATAGTCAGCAAAGATAGAATAGGAATCAGCAGCCAAATATCGGGCGCATGACGAGATTTGTTCATCAGGAGCACACCTCTTGCATCCGTAGTAGGGGCTTATCCACCCCCCTACTTAAAGGTTATGCACCGCCTCTTTAAAAATACGCCCGCGCTCCTCATAGGATGTAAACATATCCCAACTGGCACAGGCAGGAGACAGGAGAACAATGTCTCCCGCTTCCGCGAGAGCGGATGCCTCCTGCACAGCCTGCTGCAGCACGGCGGCGGCGCTTTCCCCAGTATCGACGGAGATAATATGCTTTAATCCTGCAAGCGTTGCTACCTTGATAAGCTTGTCCTTTGTCTGCCCCATCGCCACCAGGGCTTTGACGTGTCCTCTCAGGACAGGCAGCAGTTCCATATAATCGGAGCCACGGTCCAGTCCGCCGGCAATCAGCACAACCGGCTGACGAAATGAAGTCAGCGCCATTGTAGTGGCTTTGGAGTTGGTGGCTTTGGAATTGTTGAAATAAGCAGCTCCACCTTTATCGGCAACATATTCCAGACGATGCTCCACACCGCGGAAGGAGGAAAGTGACTCTGCCAATAGTGCCGGATCTGCTCCGGCCGCAATAGCAACTCCACAGGCCGCCAGTGCATTCTCAATATTAAAGCGGCCGGGAAGGCCAATGGAATCTACAGCTGCAATTACGGTTTCCCCTTCCGCGTAATCACGGTAGATAATCTCACGTTTCAGGTCGTCATCTGTATCAGGTACAAAGGAAGGCCGGACAAATACCCCCTGAACCAGCTCCTCAGTCATCGAGAAGGGCAAAATGTTTGCTTTTACATAAGGTACAAGCTCTCGGCAAAAGGGATCATCCCAGTTCAACACAGCTGTATCAGCCGCTGTCTGATTAGCGAACAGCTTTGCTTTGGAAGCAACATAATCCTGCATATCTCCATGATAATCAAGATGCGTCTCAGCGACATTTAGCAGACAAGCTACTTTTGGACGGAACGTCTCCGTCCCTTTGAGTTGGAAGCTGCTAAGCTCAACAACCATCCAATTATCCTCCGAGGCCTCCTGTGCGGCCTGACAGAGCGGCGTACCGATGTTCCCGGCTACTATTGGCTTCATACCCACAGCGTCCAGCATACGACCTACCCAGGTCGTTGTAGTCGTTTTCCCATTAGAGCCGGTAATACCGATCATTGGCGCAACACAAAGACGGTAAGCCACCTCAACCTCTGTTACAACCTCAATCCCAAGGTTAAGAGCATCTTGTACAGGAGGTACGGAATAAGGAATACCCGGATTCTTAACCACAAGTGTTACACCTTCATGGATTAAACCAGCGGGATGCCCACCGCATATAACAGAAATTCCCAAAGATTCCAGTTCGGAAGCTTCGGGACATTGTTCTCTTTCCTTTTTATCGTTAACCGTAACTATAGCGCCGCGTTCATGCAGCACCTTAGCGACCTGGACTCCACTCTTGGCAAGTCCCAGAACAACAACCTCTTCACCACGGTACATATCTGGATGTTTCATTCTCTACAACCCCTTGCTGATATAAAGTCCAACGGCCGCCAGCACCAGGCTAACTGCCCAGAATGACACGACAACCCGCCACTCCGACCAACCGCCAAGTTCAAAATGGTGGTGAATCGGGCTCATTCTAAATATACGCTTGCCGCGAGTCTTAAAGGAGGCTACCTGCAACACGACAGACAGCATCTCAATCACAAACACGCCTCCGATGATTACAAAAAGCAGTTCACTCTTAGTCACAATAGCTATGGCTCCGATTGCACCGCCAATACCGAATGAACCCGTGTCCCCCATAAATACCTTGGCTGGATAGGCATTGAATACCAAGAATCCAAGCACAGCCCCGATCATTGCCGCAGCGCATACGCCAGCAGCAATAGAGGTTGCCTGCATCGCCACCACCGCATAAGCGGCTAAGGCAATCGCACTTGTACCGGACAACAATCCATCTACTCCATCGGTAAAATTAACAGCATTTGTAATAGCCATCATCATCACGATAATAAATGGATAATAAAACCAACCGCCCCAGTCAAAGCTCATTGCTGTGCCCGGAATACTAATATTTGTACTATGTCCGGCAGAGATCAGAAGGCCGCACATTACGGCTCCAACCAGCAATTGTCCAAACAGCTTCTGCCGCGCCGTAAGCCCCAAGGAACGTTTGAACACGATTTTGATGTAATCATCTAGAAACCCGATCAACCCATAGCCCAGTGTAGCAACTAAAAGGACATAAAAATCGGTATTCACAACAGAAAATTTCAGATAAGACAATGTGAAAGCCACAATGATCACGATCCCGCCCATTGTTGGCGTTCCCGCCTTCTTCAAATGGGTTTGAGGTCCGTCTTCACGGACCTGCTGTCCGAATTTCATCCTGCGCAGAAGCGGAATGAAGAGCGGAGCGGCAATGACCGCAAGGATAAAGGATACAGCAATAGTCAGTAGAAGTAGTTGATAATCCATGGGTTCACCCCCTCCATTATTTTCAAGTCTGATGATGGTAATGATTATTGAGATTGTTCAGGACTTCCTCCAGTTTCATCCCTCTGGATGCTTTGAACAGGACGATATCCTTAGATTTGCATTTGTTCAGCAAGAGAGTAGTCAGGGCAGCTTTGTCGGTAAAAGCAAACACTCGCTCTTTGCCGAATCGTTGCTCTGCGCTTGCGGCAATATTACTGGCCAGTGCCCCGTAAGTAAAAACAAGATCAATCTCCGATGGATCGAGATAGTGACCGATTCCTTGATGAAACTGAACTTCCTCCGGCCCGAGTTCCAGCATGTCCCCCAGTACAGCAATTTTGCTGCCGCTACATTTCATGGACTGCAATACATCAATTGCAGCTTTCATCGAGGTGGGGCTGGCATTATAAGCATCATTCAGAAGCGTTAGCCCGGAAGCAGTCTGCATAACCTCAATCCGCATTCCGGTCAGCTTGAGTGTACTTAAACCCACTTCAATGCTCTCCTCCGCAACTCCGAATTGACGGGCAACAGCCAGAGCAGCCAAGCCATTAATTACGTTATGTCGGCCTGGCAACGGCAATGTAAAAGCATGCTCCTCATGCAGATGCGATGTAAAGGTCATTCCTCCGCTATGAGACATCATCCCTGTTGGATAATCGTCATTATCCGCATTTAGTCCAAAGCGAAAGGTCTGTATTCCCGCAGGAGCATGGAAGGAAGGCTCCAGCATGATCTCCGCCAGCAGTGGTTCATCGCCATTGTAGATCAGCAGCCCTCCCGGCTTCAGGCCTTCGGCGATTTCCAGCTTGGCGCGGGCAATTTCCTCGCGGGACCCAAGCTGCAATAGATGGGACTCGCCAACATTGGTAATTACAGCAACATCAGGCGCAGCCAAAGAAGCCAAGAGAGCAATTTCCCCCCGCGAGCTCATGCCCATTTCCAGTACGACAATTTCCGTATCCTCAGCCATTGCTAGTATCGTAAGCGGCAGACCAATATGATTATTGAAATTCCCCTGTGTTTTGTGCACCTTATACTGCCCTTGAAGTAGAGCCGTAACGATATCCTTTGTTGTCGTTTTGCCGTTACTACCAGTAATTGCGACAACATGTGGAGCGATTTCATTCAAATAAGCAGCGGACAGCTTCTGAAGAGCTATCAGCGTATCTTCCACTACAATGACACTGCCCTCTGGTGCGGGGCCCTTATTCCGCTGCCACAATGTACTAGCAGCTCCTGCAGCTAGAGCTGCAGCACTGTAATGATGGCCGTCAAAATTGTCCCCGGCTAGCGGAACAAACAAACAGGCAGGCGTAATTTTACGAGAGTCGGTTACGACTCCCACAATTTTTGTATCTACAGCTCCGGCTTCGGAAGCAAAAAGTTCGCCTCCGCACATGGCAGCGATATTTCCCAGTGTTCTTGTAATCAATAGCTTCGGCCCCTTATAACTTCTTTAGCGACGACGCGGTCATCGAAATCATGAACCACTCCGCCAATCAGTTGATAGGTCTCATGACCCTTCCCCGCAATCAATACTACATCGCCGGGGCTTGCCATTTCAATAGCTTTCCTGATCGCTTCCCGCCGGTCAGCAATCAACTCATACTGATCGTGGGATACGCCATCTTCTTCTAGTCCCGCTTCGATATCCCGCAAAATGAGCAGCGGATCTTCAGTGCGGGGATTGTCGGAGGTTACAAATATCAAACTACTGTACTTTGCGGCAATTTTACCCATCAATGGCCGTTTTGTACGGTCACGGTCTCCACCGCAGCCAAATACGGTAAGCACTCTGCCGACTGCAAACTCGCAAACCGTTCTCAGCACGTTCTCCAATCCGTCCGGCGTATGGGCGTAGTCTACAATGACTGCAAATTCCTGACCGGCATCCACTGACTCTACCCGTCCAGATACACCGGCAACAGACTCCAGACTGGTCTTGATATCGGTGAGCGGCACATCCTCCAATAAAGCAGCGGTGATTGCAGCCAGCGCGTTATAAACGTTGAACTTCCCAACCATACGCAATGAAATGTCCGCTTCTCCTTTAAACGTATGAACATGGAAGAATGTTCCTTTTGCCGTAATCGATATTTGCGAAGCCCGTACATTTGCATCACTATCAATACCGTATGTAATGACTTCAGCCGCCGTCTGGGTCGCATAATAGGCACTGGCCTCATCATCCGCATTAAGTACTGCATACTTGCGTTCTTCTTTCCAAGGAGAGATCACATTGCCCAGCTGAGAGAAGAACAGCCCTTTAACGGCACGATACTCCTCCATTGTATGATGATAATCCAAATGATCCTGGGATAGATTCGTAAATATTGCCGTGCGGAAATCTGTGCCTTTCACCCGTCCTTGTTGAATGGCGTGCGAGGAAACCTCCATCACACAGCACTGTACACCTTTCGTAGCCATATCATGGAGTGAGCGCTGCAGCTCTAGTGATTCCGGTGTTGTACCGGATGTAGGATAGTTCTGCCCGTCATAGCGCATCTCAATGGTGCCGATCAACCCTGTCTTTACCTTCTGGTCCTGCATAATCTGTTCTATCAAATAAGTTGTTGTTGTTTTCCCGTTCGTACCCGTAACCCCGATCATTCTCATCTTGCTGCTTGGTGATCCAAAAAAGGCATTTGACATGACGGACATGGCAAACCGGCTGTCATCCACCACTATCTGCGGCAAAGCGGTCTCGAGCTTACGCTCACATACAATTGCTACAGCTCCGCTAGCGGCAGCCTGTGTTACATACTGGTGTCCGTCTACGGTGTGGCCTGGCAAACAGATAAATAGATCGCCCGGTTTTACTCGGCGGGAATCCGCCTGAAGATCAGTAATCTCTACATCTCCATCTCCGTACAGCTGCGTAGCTGCAAGACAAGCAGACAATTCGTTAACTTTCATAGTAATCCCTCACTCTGCTATTATTCGCTCGTTGCTCCCATATAAATCCTGATTGTTGAACCTTGTTCCACTCTAGCCCCTGCTTTTGGTGCCTGATTGATGACAGTTGTCCCCGAGCCTGAGCGGGCGAGGTTAAAATTCATGTTCATATCCTCATAAATATCCTGTACTGTAGCTCCGGTAAGATCCGGAACAGTGACAATTGGAGTTTCGCCGTACTTGTACGTTTTGGGGAGTTGATCGCTGCGCTCAGGCACCTTCAAGACATGCAAGGAGTCCTCCAGAATGTTCTGCACGATTGGAGCAGCTACTACACCCCCAAACTGAATGCCTTTCGGGTTATCTACTGCCGTATACACAATAATCTGTGGATCATCTGCAGGTGCGAAGCCTACAAAGGAAACAATATGCTCCGTTGGAGAATACCGACCATTAATTACTTTCTGTGCAGTACCTGTCTTGCCACCCACACGATAGCCATCGATAAAAGCTGGCCGGCCTGTGCCTTTGGCAACTACGCTCTCAAGTGCTGCACGCACCTTCTTGGAAGTTTCCTCCGAAATCACCTCACGGACAAGCTCGGGCTGCACCTCCGATACCGTCTCACCAGTCTCGGGATTAATCCATGCCTTCGCTACATGAGGCTTGTAAAGCTTGCCGCCATTTATAGCAGCAGACACCGCTGCAATCTGCTGAATCGGCGTAACCGAGACGCCTTGGCCAAATGCTGTGGTCGCCAATTCGACTGGACCCACTTGGGCTGGTTTAAACAGAATACCGTTCGATTCACCGTTCAGATCAATGCCAGTCTTGGTCCCGAAGCCGAAATTACGAATATATTTGAACAGTGAATCTTTACCTAAACGCTGGCCTAAAGCTACAAAACCGGGGTTGCAGGAATTCTCAACCACCTGTAGAAAGGTTTGGCTGCCATGGCCGCCACTTTTCCAGCAACGCAGCTTCGCCCCACCAACCTCTATATAACCAGGATCAAAAAAATGATCGTTCTGTAAATCCACTTTGCCCTCCTGCAGCGCAGCAGCCAGGGTGATGATTTTGAAGGTAGAACCTGGTTCATAAGTCATCCAGATCGGCAAATTGCGGTTATACGTAGTAGCATCATATTCCTTATATTGACCTGGTTCATACCCTGGTCGGCTGGCCATGGCCAGGATCTCGCCATTTTTTGGATTCATGGCTATTGCCCAGCTGCCTTGAGCTTGATATTTTACCATAGCCTGATCCAGCTCACGTTCCATAATCGATTGAATCTGCTTATCAATCGTCAATTCCAGACTCAAACCATCCTGTGGTGCAGAATATTTCTCAGCGGACCCAGGCATAATTCTGCCGCCCGCATCAGATAAGTAGGAAATATTCCCGCCTATCCCTTGCAGCAGCTTGTCATAGATATTCTCGACACCCGTAATCCCTTGATTATCGATACCTGTAAAGCCTAAGATATGTGCGGCAAGATCTCCGAAAGGATAATACCGTTTGTTATCCTCAGCCACAACGATGCCCGGCAGCTGCAAATCACGGACGCTCGCAGCAAGCTCCATCGTAATTTTGCGGCCGCCGGGCTGTAGCTTAACCGATGACTCCCTTTTGGACAGCAGTGTTATCAGCTTCTCCTCAGTCATACCGAGCAGCGGAGCCAATAACTGTGCTGTTTTTTGCTTATCCTTCACCTGCACGGGAACTGCATAAATCGTTGGTGAGCTGACATTGTAGGCCAGTGCAATTCCTGTCCGATCCAATATTTCACCGCGCTTGGCGGTAAAGGGAATATTCCGCCGCCACAACTCCTCTGCCTTAGCGCTTAATTCCTGCCCTTGCGATAACTGAACATAAGCAAGGCGCACGACCAGCGATCCGAACAACACTGCTAGTCCCAGCAGTGTCCACAGCATTCTCCGCCGTGTTACAACCTTCGAAACCTTCATTCTGTTCTCCCCCGCTTTCGCCTGTCATAGACATGATCTCTTACCTCATGACTATTCGGGACAAACAGGGCTTAGAACAAGCTATAGATTGCTAACTCACGGCGCAGTAGCATCAGCAGGTGGGGATGGGGATACAGGAATATCCTCGCCGTATTCATTCAAAGGCTTCAGCTTCAGAGTAACAAGCGTCTTGCCGTCCTTCGTACCCACAGCCTGTTCAGTCACATAACCTTCACCCTCTACCGTGATGCCAACTTTCAGTAGGCTTAATATCTCTAAAGCATCACGCAGCGATTGTCCGCTTAAATTCGGAATGGTGGGCTTATTTCCCTGCTGGCTTAATAAATAGATACGCTGGCCTGAGGCAAGCGTTGACTTGGCTGCAGGATACTGACTAATAACCGTAGTCCCTTCACCCACACTTTCGAAGTCAAAACCTCCAGCCAGAAGCAAATCCTTGGCTTGTTTCATTGTTTTTCCAGTTAGATCAGGAGTGGTGCGAAGTGCAGATGCTGTCTTAGGCGCATCTTTACCACTTGCCTCCGTAGCCAGCTTTGGAACTCCCATATACTGAAGCGACTGGGATACGATCTCTTTGAATACTGGAGCAGCTGCTGTCCCCCCGCCAACCTCCTCATTCGGTTCATCAATGATGACGATAACTGCGATCTTCGGATCATTTACCGGAGCGTAGCCAATAAAGGAGATCAACACTTTGGAATTCACATAATTCTTACCTTCTACTTTAACCGCAGTCCCTGTCTTACCTGCTACACGATATCCCTCAATGTAAGCATGGCGTCCTGTCCCGATAACTTGGTCAGCTACAACCTGTTCTAAGTAGCCGCCCGTTTCCTTGGCACTTGCCTCAGATATGACTTGGCGTACTACTACAGGCTTGGTAACCGTTGTTTTTCCGGTATTGGGGTCTGTAATCTCTTTGACGACATGGGGCGTCATCAGCTTGCCACCGTTCGCAATAGCAGATACGGCAACCAACTGCTGAATCGGAGTGACCAGCACCTTGCCGTGACCATAAGCCAGGGTTGCATTTTCAATGGGGCGATTCGGGTCAGGATTAACTATTCCGCTCGTTTCCCCAGGAAGATCAATACCCGTCTTCTCGTTAAATCCAAAATCGTTAATATACTTTAAAAGTTTATCCTGGCCTAGCATTTCATAACCCAGCTTAACAAAAGCAACGTTGCTGGAACGCTTCACACCCTCAAGGAAAGAGATAGTCCCCCAACCTGCACGTTTAATATCATGAAGTGGCGTCTTGTAGCCCTTAATCTTGATCTGCCCCGAGAGAAAAGTTGCATCCGGATTAAAGAGCTTCTCCTGTACGGTTGCGGCAAGCGTGACAATTTTGAAGGTAGAGCCCGGCTCGTAGGTAGATTTGATGGCATGATTATAGAACCCCGCCTGATCCGCTGTATTATATTCATTGGGATTAAAGGTAGGCATATTCGCCATTCCCAAAATTTCCATCGTGTTGGGATCAGCAGCAATAACACTGATACTCGTCGGTTGATATTGATCATAGGCTTTTTTCATAGCCTCTTCGATATAATACTGAATAGTACTGTCTATCGTCAGCTTGAAATTGTTACCATTGACTACCGGCTGATAAGAGTCTTGCGAATCAGGCAGCTTTATCCCTTGCCCATCGCTTTGATAGAAAAGTTTGCCGTCAGCCCCTCTAAGCTGGGTATCAAAATATTTCTCGAGCCCCATGATAGCTTTGCCATCCCTGTCTGTGTAACCAAGGATTTGCGCAGCCAAAGTATTCTTCGGATAATACCGTTTCTGTTCTCTGACGAGCCCAACCCCGGTTTCCTGAATATCATGTTCTTTACCCAAAGCTTTGTTAAATGCAGTTACCTTATCCGCGAGATCCTGATCAATCTTCCAACCTTCATTGCGAATTTCGCGATTCTTAAGGTACTTGCCCTTATCATCTTTGGCCTCAATCAGTGTGCGCAGTTCATCTTCCGGCTTATTCAGCAGATCATGCAAGCCCTTGATGACCTCTTCGCCGATCCCTTGTTCATGAATAACTTCTGGATCTACAACGACAGTAAAAGCAGGAACATCACTGGCTAGAATATTCCCATTGCGGTCAGTAATAACACCGCGCTGTGCCTTGATATCAGCAGTATGCGCCCATTGCGCAGATGCCTTTTTCTGCCACTCTTCACCATTCAGCACCTGAATCCAGAATACCCGACCGATCAAAACAAGAAAAAAGAGGGTGATACACCCTCCTATAAACAGCGTGCGAAGTTTTATTCTTTTTACCATAGGGAACCTCACATACTCAATTATTATTTATCTTGGCAGTCGTTCAATTATGTTCCAGCTAGTTATTATTCTTCTCAGCGACATAAATCGTATTATTCTCATCCGGTGATACAAAACCTTGGGCCTTTGCTCTCTGAGCGACGGTCTGCTCCAGATTCTGCTTCTCCATCTGATAATTAGCGATCTGCTTCTTGGCTGTCGAAATATGCTGATCCAGCTCCTGAGCCTGCTTGTTCAAATCATAAATGTGGACGTAACGCCAAATTAGAGCGGCAGCTACCAGGACGCATACCCCCAATGTAAGCATGTATAACAGCTTCTCCTGCAGCGGAAGAACCATCCGTCTGGTAACAACTTTAGTCTTCTGGCGGTAAAGCCGATCTGCTTCTTCTTTTCTTTTGGGTTGAACTGCTAAATTTCCGCGGGTATAGGCCATCTCTGACTCTCCTTTATCCTCATTTACAATTTCTCTGCAATGCGCAGCTTAGCTGAACGGGCACGTGGGTTAAGTTCCAACTCTTCCTCAGAAGGCATAAACGGTTTGCGGTTAATCAACTTAAGCGTTCCTACAGCACCACATACGCAAAATGGAAAATCAGTCGGACAAGTACAGCGGCTTAAATAGCTGCTTAGAATCTGCTTGCAAATCCGATCTTCCAGCGAATGAAATGTAATCACTGATACTCTTCCACCGGGCGCCAGACAGCGCACAGCTTCATGCAACCCTTCCTCAAAAGCTCCCAGCTCATCATTAACAGCAATTCGCAAAGCCTGAAAGCTGCGTTTGGCGGGATGCCCTCCCGTTCTTCGTGCGGCTGCCGGGATGCCCTCCTTGATAAGCTCAGCCAATTCCCCTGTCCCCTTGACAGGCTGTTCGGCTCTTCGATCCACAATTTTCTTGGCGATCCGCCGTGAGAACTTCTCTTCTCCATATTGGAAAAGCACACGGGCAATTTCCTTCTCGGACCAGGTATTAATGATATCCGCTGCAGTTAATGACGCCGACTGATCCATCCGCATATCCAGCGGAGCATCATGATTGTAGCTGAAGCCTCTTTCTCCTTCATCAAACTGAGGTGACGAAACGCCAAGATCATAGAGTATTCCATCTACTTGGGGAATGCCATCCACTTGAGGAACAAAAGGCAACTCCTTAAGCACACTTTCAAGATCTCTGAAGTTGGTCTTAATCAAGACCACCTTGTCGCCATACTCAGCCAGCCTGACTCTTGCATTATCCAAAGCCCATTCATCTTGATCCAGACAGATCAGTCGGCCTTCACCGCTGAGCTTAGAAGCAATAAGCGAACTGTGTCCCGCTCCTCCGAGCGTGCAGTCCACATAAATACCGTCTTTCTTGATGTTAAGCCCTTCTGTCGCTTCTTCCTTAAGCACCGTGATGTGGTGAAACAACTTCATCCCTCCAGGGCAGTAATTCGATATGTGTATTTGTTATAAATCAAAATTAAAATCAACCAATTTCTCGGCGATTTCGTTGAACGATTCCTCTGACTGTTCGAAGTACTGTTCCCATAGCTCCTTGTTCCAGATCTCCACCCGGTTCGAAACGCCTAGAATAATACAGTCCTTATCCAGCTTAGCATACTGCCGTAAATTACTCGGCAGATTTACCCTTCCCTGCTTGTCCCACATACATTCCGTCGCTCCCGAGAAAAAAAAGCGGCTGAATGCCCTAGCATCCGATTTCATTAACGAAAGTTTCTTGAGCTTCTGCTCCATGATTTCCCATTCATCCATAGGATAAACAAATAAGCAGGAGTCCAGGCCGCGGGTCGCTACAAAGGAGGTTCCGAGCAATTCACGAAATTTAGCCGGAATAATGATTCGGCCTTTGTCGTCAATGCTATGTTGGTACTCACCCATGAACATGTTTTCCCCACTCCCAATCCCCTATTACCCACTTTGCCCCACTTTTCACCACTTAAGCATAATAGATTCGCCATTAAAAATCAAAAACCTTTTTTCTAAGGCATGGTAATTTATGCTAAACAGGATTTGTAATTGTTCCCTAATCCCTCCACACGATTTCTTTTCGTCCACAATAAAAAGCCATGTCAGCGGACTTGTGTCCGGCTGCATGGCCCATTTGTCACATCCTATATAATCAGTCGCTCAGATTCCAGCTGTCCAGATATTCAACCTGTGCAGGCGTCAGGCTGTCGATACCAACGCCCAGACTTTCCAGCTTGTAGCGCGCTATCTGCTCATCCAGATCATAAGGCACATTCTCAACTTTGACACCAATAGTCTTATAGTTATCATTCACATATTTAAGCGACAACGCCTGCAAGGCAAAGGTGGTGTCCATAATTTCCGCAGGATGCCCATCGGCTGCACCCAAATTCACGAGTCGACCTTCGGCTAGGAGGTAAATCTTGCGTCCATCACGTAGCTGGTACTCCTCGATATTTTTACGAACCGTACGCTTAGATACCGATCTTTCAGATAGCTCAGGCTTGTTCACCTCTACATCAAAATGTCCGGCGTTACAGAGGATCGCTCCGTCCTTCATGACATCATAATGCTCACCGCGGATTACATAACGATTGCCTGTTACCGTAACGAAAAAGTCACCAAGCTTCGCCGCCTCTAGGATTGGCATCACATGAAAGCCATCCATATGAGCTTCGACAGCCTTAATTGCGTCTACTTCAGTAACAATAACCTTTGCACCAAGACCCTTGGCCCGCATGGCTACCCCTTTACCGCACCAGCCGTATCCTACAACAACTACTGTTTTGCCTGCTACGATAAGATTCGTTGTACGCACGATTCCATCCCATGCGGATTGGCCTGTACCATAACGGTTATCGAACAAATATTTGCAGTATGCATCATTAACAGCTACCATCGGGAACTTCAGCATCCCCTGCTTGTGAAGTGCTTTAAGCCGGATAATACCTGTTGTCGTTTCCTCTGCACCACCGCGAATATTCACCATCAAATCAGGACGCTCCGAATGCAGCAAAGTTGCAAAATCTCCACCATCATCAATAATCAGATCAGGTTTGCATTCAAGCGCTCTGATGTTTAGGGCTTTGAACTCTTCAGGAGAAGGATTGTATTTGGCAAAAACCGTAATCCCGTCCTCTACAAGCGCCGCACACACATCATCTTGCGTGGATAGCGGGTTGGAGCCTGTAATTGTTACTTCGGCACCACCAGCTTGGACCACCTTCGCCAAATAAGCTGTTTTTGCTTCCAGATGAAGTGTAATCGATACCTTGAGACCTTTGAATGGCTGTTCCACTTCAAACTGCTCCCGAATACGGTTCAGGACTGGCATATGCTGGCGAACCCAGTCGATCTTTAAATGTCCCTCAGAAGCGAGTGACATATCAGCCACAATGCTGTTTTGCTTGGATAAAGAACTCATATTAAATCCTCCTAAATTTTGATAGATATTACATATAGATCATGCGGTGTGTTCCGCTGTAATCTGCGGGAATTGTCATAAGCTCGTCCAGCCAATCCGGACCGTAGCGGTTCATATAATACATGATATTGTAAACTCTTTCCTGCAATTTACCCAGTGGCATTAGCGATTGCTCAATCCGTTCCCATTGGCGAAGCGCAGCTTCATTCTGCTTCTCCATGGCATCTTGGGCTTTTCCTTCCAGAAAAGAGATCTGATCGATAATCTTATCTTTGTTGTTATTCCCCAGCTTAAGCAATCCGGACTGAATGGACCCAAGCTGTTCAATCAGTGGCTCATACATGGCCAAGAAGGTTGCTTTGGTCTCCTCAAACCGGCGTCCCAACTCTAGCTTGTCCTGAGTGGCAAGCCATTGCTGTCTTTTATCATGCAAGCCCTGATGGACATCTGCAAAGGTTAGCTGGTACTTGTCCATGTGTTTATGAAGTGTGCCCTCTACCAGCGTAAAAGACATACGAGGTATAATAAGCGGCATCTGGCCACCGATGGTCTCAAACGCTTGCCGGGGGATCGCCCAATACGACAACTCACCTTGACCGAGTACGGTTGCCAGAACGGGCAGCACATAATCCTGCATCAATGGGCGCGTTAGCACATTATTGCTGAAACGTTCCGGGTGGTCGTTCAGGATATCCAGTAATTCCTCACGGGAAAAAGAAACTACACCTTTACGGTCAGTAAAGAGACCATCTTTTTTATGGAGCAAAAGCCGAGCACCCTCATGAATATAAAAGAGGTTAGCGTTGCCTGGGGTCACATCCGCCTGCAGCTCATACCCACTTGCAGTGATATCAGATGCTGCACTCAGGTAGGCTGCCTCCAATTCATCATTCTGCGTAATCAGCGAGGAGAACATGGGCTGCTCCAGTCTACGAAGGGCAGGGTCAGCAGAATCAAGCAAAATCAGACCGAATTTACCAAATAATGAACCCATTAGCTTGGCAAAAGCGTCCGTCATATTGCTGGCATCAAGCGAAGATTCTCGCACAAACTCCATAATCTGCGGTTTGAACTCACTCTCCTGCAGCAAGCCATCCAGTTGTTCCACTGACTGCAACCAGCTTTCAGCCTCGATCTTAAGATCGCTAACTGAAGCTCGAACCTCCACGGATTTCTCAATCTTAATTCTCGATATCTCCTGAGCACGGTTCAATACATACGTATGATTAACCTCATCCCAGTCATGATCTTCTCCGGCGATCCAAAAGAGCGGCACGACCGGCCGTCCAAGCCGTTCTCCCGCTTCTTTTGCTGCCAGGATCGTTGTCATTGCCTTATATACAACCAGCAGCGGGCCTGTGAACAAGCCACTTTGCTGGCCACCGGTAATCACAAGTGTGCCTGGCTGCGCAAGCAGTCTAAGCGAAGCCATGACCGCGTCATGGGAATTGTGTTGTTGGTTATAGGTCCGTAAGTAATCGGTAACCTGTGCTCGATCAGCGCGGAAGCCCTCACTTTTATCAAGCCACTCCGCCCGTTTCACTCTGCTCTCCACATTACGGAAGTCACCACCGTACAAATGTCCTACCTTTTCGTAATTGCTTATATAGTCGCGTGCGAGCGCAGATCCGCCCGGGAGCGGTTCCGGTACAACATTCATCGCCTTTGCCTCCTGTTCTTAAACTCTTTATGATTGTATCCAAAGTAGAGGGCGGCGTCAAAGAATAAGAACTCCACAGCTTATCCATGCAAGATGAAACAGCTTCGCCGTTCTTTATATGGACGGCAGTCGTTTCTTCGAGAAATATAAGGATAAATTATTGCTTGAAGCATATAAATTTTTATATTTCAAGAAAAAGCGAAAACCGCCGGAGAAACTCCGGCGGTTATTCATTATCTTTGAATTAAGCAAAAGCCTTAGCTACAAAGTGTCCTTTGGAAACCTCGATCAGTTGAGTTTCTGCTTGATCCGTCTCTTCATTCTGTCCATAAATCGGACTGCCAAGCTCATCATGCAAATGGATACGCTTCTTGTTAACTTCCACTTCCGGGTCAGGAATCGGAATAGCAGATAGCAGCGACTTGGTGTAAGGGTGGAGAGGATTGGCATATAGCTCTTCACTCTCAGCCAATTCAACCATTTTACCTAAATACATAACCGCTACGCGATCACTGATATGCTTAACCATCGACAAATCATGTGCGATGAACAGATAAGTTAACCCCAGACGATCCTGCAATTCCTTCAGCAAGTTAACTACCTGTGCTTGAATGGATACATCAAGCGCTGAAATCGGCTCATCACAAACGATGAACTTAGGGTTGACTGCAAGCGAACGGGCAATCCCGATACGCTGGCGTTGACCACCGGAGAACTCATGTGGATAGCGGGTAGCATGATCATGGTTAAGTCCAACCATATCAAGCAGTTCCTCAATCCGTTTCTTACGTTCCGCACGGCTTCCCGCCATACCGTGAATGTCTAGCGCTTCACCGATGATATCTTGAACTGTAAAGCGCGGGTTAAGTGAAGCATAAGGATCCTGAAAAATCATTTGCATATCACGACGCATAGCCTTCATTTTACCCGTAGGTAATTTGAATATGTCGACACCATTATATTTCACACTTCCGGCAGTGGGTTCGTACAAGCGAAGAACCGTACGTCCTGCAGTTGTCTTACCACAACCGGATTCGCCTACCATACCCAGTGTTTCACCTTCACGAATACTGAAGCTAATATTATCAACAGCCTTAAGTACTCTGCCTTTGCCTACATTAAAATACTTCTTCAAGCCTTCTACCTCAATCAGGTTTTTACTCAAGAGTACTGCACCTCCTTGGCCATCGAATGCAGATTCCAGCAGCGGGCCATATGCGTATCGCTGAACTCTGTTGCGCCGGGATCAATTTGTTCACAGACATGCATAGCTTCTCCGCAGCGTGCGGTGAACGGACAGCCGATCGGCGGCTTGATTAGATCCGGGGGAGTGCCAATAATCGGAATGAGCGGCTCTCCCTTTTTTTGGTCCAGACGAGGCATCGAACGCAGCAGGCCTTTGGTGTAGGGATGTTGTGGGTCTTTGAAGATTTCCCAACTTGTACCCGTTTCGACCACTTCACCTGCATACATCACGATAACCCGGTCACACATGCCAGCAACGACACCAAGATCATGTGTAATTAAAATGATGGAGGTACCCAGTCTTTGCTGCATCTCTTTCATCACGTCCATGATTTGCGCTTGAATTGTTACATCAAGCGCCGTTGTCGGCTCGTCTGCAATGAGTAGAGCCGGGCGGCAAGCAAGTGCAATGGCAATCATTACACGCTGGCGCATACCACCGGAGAATTCGTGAGGATATTGGTTAAAGCGAGCCTCCGCATTTTTAATGCCAACTAAATTCAGCATCTCGATACCTTGCTTTTTCGCTTCGGCCGCTGACATTTTCTGATGTTTGATCAAAACTTCGGTTATCTGTTTACCCACTCTGATGGTTGGGTTCAAAGAAGTCATCGGGTCTTGAAAGATCATGCCAATATCCTTGCCGCGAATAGATTCCATTTGTTTCATACTGATGTCGAGCAGATTCTGTCCTTGAAAAAAAATTTCTCCTTGTTTCACTTTAGAAGGAGGTGAAGGGATCAGCCGCATTATCGATTGTGCAGTCACACTTTTGCCGCTGCCGGACTCGCCGACGATGGCAACCGTTTCGCCTTTGCCAATTTCAAAATTCATACCGCGGACAGCTTGTACCTCTCCACCTTTTACGAAAAAAGAAACATGCAAATCCTTAACTTGTAAAATGGGTTCCATCAATGTTCACCTCCTATTTCTTCAGTTTAGGATCAAGTGCGTCACGAAGACCATCACCGAAAATGTTAAAGGAAAGCATAGTTAAACTTATCAATATAGCCGGGAACAAGAAGCGCCATGGATATAGCAACCAACCTGTCAACGCATCATTAATCATCGAACCCAGTGAGGCAATTGGAGCCTGGACTCCAAGACCAAGGAAACTCAAGAAAGCCTCGGCAAATATCGCGTTTGGAACCGATAGGGTAATCGTAACGATAATTGGACCTACTGCATTTGGTAGCAAGTGACGGAACAACAACCGTGCCGAACCTGCACCCATGGAGCGAGAAGCCAGAACGAACTCACGGTTTTTGAGCTACATGATCTCACCGCGTACAATCCAAGACATCGTTATCCAACCCGTTATGGTTAAGGCCAATATAATTGTCCATAAACTTGGCTCCATTACAACGAGCAGCAGAATAACTACCAGCAAGTAAGGAATAGAATAAAGAATTTCGGAGAATTTGTTCATAATACTGTCTACACGTCCGCCAAAGAATCCCATAATACCACCGTAAATGACACCGATCAGCAAGTCGATTGCCGCTGCCGCCAGACCTACGATGAGCGAGATGCGTGCTCCATACCAGGTACGAACGAAAATGTCACGGCCCAGATCATCTGTACCGAACCAATGCACCGAAGAAGGAGGCTTATTAGAATTAAGCAAATCATTAGAATAATAATTATATTTGGTTATAAAAGGAGCAAGAATAGCCGCTACTACAATTAGAATCATAACTATCATTGCTACCATAGCTATCTTGTTCTGTCGCAGCCGTTGCCAAGAATCCTGCCAAGCGGACAAGCTTTCACGCTGGATAATTTCGGCCTGCTTCTCATCTACGCCAACTTTTTGAAAATCCTCTGGTTTCAAGTCAACCATGTTCTGTTCAGATGCCACTCGTTAGCCCTCCTTTCCATTGGATAGTTTAATGCGTGGATCTATAAAGACATAAGCGATATCTGTTATGAGACGTGCCAGCATAAGTAAAATACCGTAGAAGATAGTGATCCCCATAATGATAGGATAATCACGAACACCGATTGCTTCCACGAACTGTTTACCAATACCACCGATACCAAAAATCTGCTCGATAACTACAGAACCAGTTACAATGTTAGCGGTCATAGGTCCCATATAAGTTACTACAGGCAAAATCCCATTACGCAGTACATGTCTAGATAAAATAGCAAACCAGCTTAAACCTTTTGCCTTTGCAGTCTTGATGTAATCAGCATGCAGCACCTCAAGCATACTTGAGCGGGTCAAACGCGCAATAAAAGCTATAGGCTGTGCTGAGAGTGCAAAGACCGGCAGCACATAGTGCAGCGGTGTTTTAAAGCCTGATACGGGGAGAAGCCCCCACTTATAAGACAGAAAGTATTGTAAGACTGACGCAACCACAAAACTCGGGACCGCGATCCCTAACACCGCGACGACCATTGCAGCAGTATCCAAAAATTTACGATGATAGAGTGCAGCCAGCATACCCAGCAGAACACCAACTATGACCGAAAAAATGATGGCTACGATACCCAGCTTCAGTGAAGCGGAGAACGTCTGCCCGATGATGTGAGATACGTCCTGATTCAAACGTTTCATGGACACTCCAAAATCACCTCTAGCGATGTTACCTAAATATTTTACATACTGAACAGAAACGGGCTTGTCCAATCCATACTGCTCATAAAGCCGTTGACGAATTTCATCAGGTATTTTCTTCTCCGATGTGAATGGATCACCCGGAATAGCTTTCATAAGGAAAAATGTAGCAGAAATCAACACAAACAACGATACGAGAGTATAAAACAACTTGTTTCCAATATAACGTGCCATGCCCGTCAGCACCCCCTTTGACAAATTTCAACACATAATTAGATTCTATGAGAAATGCAGCCTTTTGTCCATTTACTAATTTATGTAAATTAGGCAAATGTTTTACAAACTGCCGGACATACAAAAAAAAGGGATATATATGGTAATCCACATATATATCCCGAAGTAAGGACTAACTCCAGATAATTAACTTTTTAGTTGTAGCACTAAAATTTAATTTAGTGTTCCAGCAAGTAAGCTTTAGTCAAGTTAACTGCACCACTGAAATCAAGGGTGATACCTTTAAGATATTCCTTAACCAAAGAGTTGTTGGTGTAGTAGTAGATTGGAATGATAACCATATCATCCTGAATCAATATTTTTTCTGCTGCAGCGAATTTCTCATTACGTACTTTGTTATCGCCGCTTGCTTTTGCTTCGCTGATCAGTTTGTCATAAGCAGGGTTAGCGTAACCAGTAGTGTTGTTACCACCACCTGTTACCCACATATCAAGGAAAGTCATTGGATCGTTATAATCTGCAGACCAACCAGCACGTGCTACTTGGTAGTTCAGGTGCTGGCGATTTTCAATAAATACAGCCCATTCTTGATTCTCAAGTTTCACATCAATACCCAATTTTGTTTTCCACATGTCACCGATTGCCAAAGCAATCTTTTTGTGACCTTCACTTGTGTTGTAAGACAAAGTAACTGGTGGCAATTTATCTAGGCCTTCTTCTTTCAGACCTTCTGCCAGCAATGTTTTAGCTTGTTCTACATCTTCAGTGAAGTAGCCGCTGTCTTTCACTTCATTGCGATATTCGTCTGCAGCGCCAGCAATACCTGGAGGTACGAAACCAAATGCAGGCAATTGTCCACCCAGAGTAACATTGTCAATCAGGGCTTGGCGATCAATTGTCATAGCCAAAGCTTTACGAATCTTAGCATTGTCAAAAGGTTTCTCAGTTACATTAAATTCATAGTAGTAAACTGTGGAGATACCTTTTCTTTGGAACTCATTAGGAAGCTCTTTCGATACAACTGGCAATTGTTCGGTAGGAATTTCACCGTTAGGGCCACCGGCACGATCAAGTTCTCCACTCTTATAACTCAGCAATTCGGTTGCACCACTGTTAACCAGTGTGAACTCAATTTTATTCAATTTGATATTATCTTTGTCGTAGTAATTATCATTCTTAGTTACTTCAAGGGATTGACCGGTAATCCAATCTGTAAGTGTAAATGGTCCGTTAACAATCATAGTATCTTTGCTTGTTGCCCATTTAGCGTTACCCTCTACCGATTTGTGTACAGGGTAGTAAGTGTAGAAAGAAAGCAATCCAAGGAAGTAAGGAGTTGGATTCTCAAGAGTAACTTCAAGTGTTTTGTCGTCAATAGCTTTTGCGCCTACTTGACTGAAATCCTTAACTGTTGCATCTTTACCACTGTTATATTTCTCACCATTCTTCAAGTAGTACAATTGATAAGCATATGGTGCTGCTGGTGCTGCTTTAGGATCAAGTACACGATTCCAAGCAAATACAAAGTCATTTGCTGTTACTGGGTCGCCATTGCTCCATTTGGAATCACGTAAATGGAAGGTGTATACCAAACCATCAGCGGAAACTTCCCATTTCTCAGCAACGCCTGGTTCAGCTTGACCAGTTTCATCATTCATTTTTGTCAAGCCTTCATACATTGTTTTCAAAACAGTGTTAGCTTGGCTGTCTTGTGCTTGAGCCGGGTCAAATGTTGGAGGCTCTGAGGACAGGTTAATTCTAAGCGTTTGGTCAGCAGCCAGCTTTTCGTCAGTAGCTGTGTTACCAGTGTCGGCAGTGTTTCCTGTATTAGCTGTGTTGCCCGTGTTAGCATTGCTGCCATTGTTTGTATTGTTTCCGCCACAGCCTGCAAGTGCAGTGCTGATCACGAGAACCAGTGCAAACATGAGCAATAAACTCTTACTTTTCTTCATCTAGCAGTTCCCCCTAAATAGAATGTGGTATATGGTTTCTGATTATACAACCAGTGGTCAAAAAAATCTAGAGTAATGTTTTCTGAAAACACATTTTTTTAAAAAATTTAATATTCTGTGACATTGACGCTTCACCGAAGCATTGAAACATTACATCGTATGTGATATGTACTTGATAAGACCTAGAACCATAAATAACAGATATCCAATGCACATAAATAAGAAGCTAAGTCTCCAAACCGCCCGAAGTAGTCGCTTCCCGTCCACTTTTCCTTTCAAGCGGTTCTGCGCTCCGCCAATGAGTCCAGCGGATATTAATATAATAATAATTATAAGATAGAACCCAAAACCTGATTGAAATATATTATTAAATAAGGCCGATACCGACAACAATAAAAAAAGAGTAGTCACATCCATGGCTAATAAAAAGGTCTTTTTCTTCTCTCTCTTTAAACCAAGGCCAATATAATAGACAATAAAAAAAGGAACAACCGGAATAACGCTTAAGGTAATGAACGAATTCCGCAGAAAATCCAATAGCTTCACCTCTCTTCCACGCTCATGCCCTCAATAAGCCGGCAAATCCAGCGATGTAATGGAACTGCCATGCCGGATCGTTCTGCCATATCTACAAGACTGCCATTAATCCAGCGGATTTCCGTTGCCCTCGATGCAATCACATCAGCAAGCATGGATGAAGTATTGCCTGCAGTACTCTCGCACACCTCAAGAATGTTGTCCCACGCATTTACATCATGAGCTATGCCACAGGCTTCATAGACGGAAATAGCTTCAGTATACAGATCCCTCATTAACTGCATACGTTGCTTGGAAACAAGCAATCCACCATTTGGTATACGCCAAATAGCGGTAAGCGGATTAATAACAGCATTGATTAAGAGCTTCCGGTAAATCATGGTATCCACTTCTTTCGACAAAAGGGCGGTGAATCCTGCTAATAAAAGTGCTTCGAGTAAACTTATTACCTTTACCTCATCTTGATCATTAGGATGTTTTCCCAACATATGCTTTCCTACTGGCCAGTTTCCTAACCACGTTTCTCCTTTTCCAGCATGAAAAACCGTTGTTAATGTTTTCCTTTTGGCAGCCTCGGTGGTCACGGCTGCATACAAATCAGCAAGGGGTAATAATTCCTGCAGCATTTCCATATGCCCTATCCCATTTTGAAAACAAATGATATGGATTTGCCGTTGTCTAAGAGGTAACAGTAATTCCGGCAAAATATGATGTAGGATATTCTGTTTTAACGTAATAAAGATCCATTCACTAGGCTCTCTAAGATATGTAGCTGGAAAATCACGCACCGGTGCTGATATAAATTGGTCCCCCGATATCTTTATTTCTGCCTGGTCTTCTTCATAGTTTACAGTTAATCCACTATTGGACAATTCCCGGCACTGCTCTACACTCCGGCACCACAATCTTACTTCATTACCGGTGTGAATAAGCTTGCCTGCCAGAAGTAGACCCAGTGAACCGGCACCAATTATATCGATTTTCATGCCTTCCTCCTGCTGTCTGCTAACAATTTTTTCTAAGTATATCCTTTTATTATGGGCAAAAGCAAAAGTAAAAAGCCCCGCTGATGCGGCACTAATAGCGTGCAGCATGCGGGGCTCAAAGGAAAAAAACTCATTCTATTCGTTCCAAATTTCCATTGGCATCCATTTTGAAGCGAGTCTTCATTTCATCTTCTTCTTCATTAAGAAAAGCCAGCCTTCGAGCACGGTCCATAATCTGAATTAAAGCTTTGTAATCATCATTGACAACACGGTAGTCGGTCTGAGCCAGATTAATTTCTTTGGACAGACGTTCATTTTCTGTCCTGAGCTCGATTAATTCAACTTCCTTCTCACGCAAATCTCTTTCCAGCATTTTCAATTGACGTCCTGACTCTTGAAAGGTTCCTTTCCATTGTCTCAGGAAGCGAATCACGGCATCAATGGATAATGTATTTTCGTTTAATCCTTCGCTTCTCCCGAATTCCTCATCGGTGTGCCCTAGAATTAAACCAGCTACCTGCGCTCCTCTTACAGTCGGCTGCTTTTTCAGATAACTTCTTTTCTGGCGTTGGCCTTTTGCTAATCCGATCGCATCATCATAGCTTTTTCGAACACAGCTGTTCCAGCGGAATCCGCAGGCAGCTGAGGTCCTGCCAATTTTTTCACCCACTTCTTCAAAAGCAGCAAGCTGTGTGCTGCCTTCCCGAATATGACGTAGAGTCACTTCTGCCAATATTAGATCATCTTCTGCACTCCAAGCATCCTGTCTAACGGCTGTCATCCAACCAAACCTCCTAACAACATCATGAAATAACCATCTTCATAACCGGCAGCTCCGCCGGGTAGTGAATAGGGATAAAAGCTGCTTACTCCATTTCTATGCCTCTAATAGAGTTCATAGAATCTATTTGATACTAAATTGTATTTCCATTTTACGTACACATCATACTCCTGATGCTATAAATTCTCTTTTCAGCAAAATAAATAGCGTTGTCAACTATATAAGTCACAAATCATTGGGATTTCGCACTTTTTTTCATTGAATCCGTTTACAGCAATTTGTGCAGCGGGTATAATTATTTAAAGGCTTATGTGTCAGTTACATACTGGAGGGGGGAATCACTCTTGGACCGCATGTTTCGGGTTTTAGGTTTTTTCACACTGGTTATCGGCTTAATGGCTTTTGCTGGTGGTCTAACCGAAATGGCCCTGATCTTCTTTTTGCAGACTGCTTTTTTTGTTATTCTCGGATATCTTAAGTTTACAGAAAAAATCTACATTCTACTCTTTTGGGGTTACATGATTCTGACTTTCACTGGCTTCAGCTATTGGACGATCTTTCAGATGGGTCTACCGTTGTAATGACCGTTATTTCTTAAAACGGAGTTGTTCCTTTCTTGTAAAGGGCGTCTCCGTTTTTTTGTATGCTTTTTTGTAGTTCTTTTACCTTGAAACAGGGTATGCTATTTTAGCAGGTTTAAACATATTGTTAATATATACATATTTTCTTAAAAAGGTGGTGGTGTGGTGCTTTCCCGTAGTTTCTCAAGTCGTATGGTTGCAGCCATACTTATTTTAGTCTGTTGTACAATGCTGCCGACCGCATCAAAAGCTACTCTGTCTGCCGATCCAAGCGGAGCTGTGGTCTCTCCTCCTTCTATACCGGATAATGAAGAAACTCGTACATTGCTGGAGCAAAGCTTATCCTCAGCCGAAATCGAACAGGCAATCATTAGGATTACGGCCGAGCAAGAAACACTAGGTGCAAAGGTAACCCTATTGAGTAAACAAGCCGAGGAGAAGAAACTTGCGATTGCGGACAAACAGGAGCGCGCTGGAGCTATCGTACGTTCTTATTATATGGGGGATAGAGACGGCTTATTGGTCGCTTTCCTTTCCGCCAAAAGTATCAGCAAAGTGCTGGTCCTGTACGATTATTACGAGACTATTATCGGACGAGAACGCGATATTCTCAAAGAATATGAAGTTCAGTATAAGGATCTCAAAACAACACTCACAGCTGCTCAGCGCAGCTCCAATGAATTAGCCGAGCTAAAAAGGTCTCTGGAGGAACAGAAGGTACGTGTAGCGGAGCTCAACAAGAAAATAGAAAGTGGGGTTAGAGACAGCAGCGATCCAGAAAAGATGAATGCGCTGTTGCAAGAATTCACATTATATTGGGAGAATGTCGGTATTCATGAAGTGAATACCTATTTCAAGGCACTCTCTGCAGCTATGAACCATCTGCCACAATTCGTCCAAAGCCGTGAAGGTATTCTTACGCGTAAGGGTATGACTTATAATCTGAACCTGAAGGACGAGGATTTAAATGAGTTTCTTCAATCACAGAACAAACTGTTTACTAATTTCGCATTTCATTTCAATGAGGGGGTAGTCACGGCTTTTGGTAAGAGCGGAGGATTATCCCTTAAACTAACTGGCCATTATACAATTCAAAAAAAACCTATCAACGGACTAATGTTCAATGTGGATAATATCGAATTTAACGGTCTTAAGTTGCCTGACAGCACACGTGAATCACTGGAGGAGGATTTAGACCTAGGTTTCTATCCAGAGAAGATTATATCGTTTCTACATGCTGACGAGGTAGACACTAAAGACGGCATTCTTCATGTGCAGCTCTCCATCTCATTTTGAGCTCTGTTCCAGGAGCGCTTTATAACCAGCAGCATCAAGTTTTCCTGTAAGCACTAACGATACAGCCTCAGAAATCTTACTCCAGCCGCCCTGTGGCTCCTGCTGCGGGGCGGTTTCGTCTGTCAGCAATATATCTGTCGCAAACGGAAGCTTATAGCCGACAGGCAACCCTGAACGATACAGCTCATCAAGAGCCGGCAGCCCACCAGTGTTCTTCAACCATTCCAGCTGTGCAGATTTGGAAGTTACAAAAGCAAGCCAATTCACAGCTTCTTCCGGATTTCGTGACTGGGCTGGAAGTGCAAAGGAACGGCTATATAAAGCCTCAAGCCCTGTATCTTTGCTAGCCAGCAAAGGTGCTTCGGCAACTAGAGATGAATCGCCGTACTTCCTCCATTCCGAGAGCGGCAGGGCAGCAATCGCAGTAGACCCGTCCTTGAGCATATCCCAGATATCTCGATTATAGCGACTAGTCAAGTAAAAATAACCACGTGCATGTTGAAGCCATTCCAATGTTTCCAGATCACCTGATAACAGACTACTGCCCATACTTTCCAGCACAGCAGAAAAACCATATGCATTGCGGGTATCCATAGTCAATAGATGTTTTCCAGAACTCTTAAGCAGATTCTGAAGCAGTACTTTCCATTCATCCAAGCTTCTCGGCAAGGCGGATAGGCCCAGTTCTCCAAGATGCTTCGGTGAATATACCAGAACGTACGGATCGATATCAAGCGGAACGCCCCAGTTATAACCATTCCATTGCATCTGCGGGATTAGCATAGTTAATGGTGCACTTCCCGGAACGCTCTGGTATACATCAACCGGCAATAAATATCCTTGCGTTGCCAAGTCTAAAATATTCCGTCCATCCGTCATGACAACATCAGGACTGTCTCCGATCGTCAAATCCTGCATGAGCGTCTTGTCTGCACTCTCTCTATCCACATTGCTTAGCTCTACCTTTACGCCAGTGGATAAAGTGTAGCGACTGCTAATCAACTCCAGCTCGCGGAATTCTTCTGAACTAAGGGATACTGTGATTCTCAACCTGTCTACTACCCCTTCTTCTCCGGCAGAGGGGTTTGTAGACTGACTTTGCGGCTTACTTACCAAATGCGGGCCGTCATTGGTATTCAGTTCCATGCTGGGCGACAGACTTGTCAGCGACAGCAGTAAAATGGCAAACAGAAGCCAATAGTTTTTGCGTCTCAGCACGTTTTTTCTCCTCCCGCATAGGATCGTTCATCCTATTTTACCAGACCTAATACACATTGTCTGCAACTTTGAAAACGTTCTCTTTCTATTATATAGCGTGAACGTTGCAGGATTTAACTTTATTGCAAATCATAAAGCGCTAGGCCGCTCCGCGCGCGGATTATCCTTCCGATCGCTGTTGTCCCCGGATTTATACCTATACGGTATAAATCCGGGGACAACGGCGAACGCTATCGCTTCTCCAGAATAATTCCGCCCACTCCGCTAAACGCTCTCCCCCTGTAATTACCTAATTCCACGCCGTTCCTTGGGGCGGCACAAGCAAAAGCCGGGAGAGCGAAGCTCCCGGCTTTACTGGATAATTCAAATAATTGCTTAGCTAAATAATTAGAATGTTTATAACAGATCTGCTGCCAGCTGGGCCAGATGGGAACGTTCGCCTTTTTCAAGAGTAATATGTCCGCTAACTCCTTGCTGTTTGAACTTCTCCACGATGTAGCTAAGCCCGTTGCTCGCGGCATCCAGATAAGGATGGTCGATCTGCTCAGGATCACCTACGAGGATGACCTTGCTTCCTTCCCCCGCTCTGGAGACGATTGTCTTCACCTCATGACGGGAGAGATTCTGTGCCTCATCAATGATAATGAACTGCGCCGGTATCGAGCGTCCACGAATATAGGTCAACGCCTCTACCTGAATACTGCCCATACCCATTAATATTTTATCGATATCCCCAGATTTCTTGGTATCGAACAGGAACTCCAGATTGTCATAGATGGGCTGCATCCATGGACGGAGCTTCTCATCCTTCTCACCAGGCAAATAACCAATATCCTTGCCCATCGGCACAACTGGGCGGGCGATGAGGAGCTTTTTATATTTATGTTCATCTTCAACTTTTAAGAGTCCTGCAGCAAGTGCGAGCAAGGTTTTCCCTGTACCTGCCTTACCCGTAATGGTCACTAATGGAATATCGTCATTCAGTAGCAGCTCCAACGCCATACGCTGCTGAGCATTGCGGGCACTGATTCCCCACACTGCGTCATTTCCGAAATAGAGCGGCTCCAGACGGGATGCCTCACTGTTCACTTTTAGCAAGGCCGACTTGCCCGTACCGATCTCATCCTTGAGTATGACAAACTCATGCGGATACAGCGGATATGACAAGGACAACTGCTTAACGGATAAAGATCGGTGACTGTAATATTCATCTATTAACGAAGGGTGAACCAGCAGAGACTGATAGCCGCTATAAAGCTCGTTCAGATCACCCGTCCGATCGGACAAATAGTCCTCTGGTGTAATACCCAGCACATCTGCTTTAACACGGACGAGCACATCTTTGCTAACCAGTACCACTGGACGCGGATCAGCCTTCTCATTCTCTTCATTCAAATAATTGAGCGCTACGGCTAAAATCCGGTTGTCGTTGGACACCTCACCGAACATCTCCTGTACTTTTACGAAGCTGCGGTGATTGAGCTCAACCTTCAGTTTGCCTCCGTGCTCCAGTTCCACACCGCTATGCAGGTGGCCTTTCTCCCGGAGTCCGTCTAACAAGCGGGACACAGTGCGGGCGTTGCGGCCAATTTCATCGGCATTGCGTTTCTTGGAGTCGATTTCTTCCAGCACTACGGCCGGAATGACAACTTCATGCTCCTTGAAGGAAAAAATCGAATTGGGATCGTGCAACAGCACGTTGGTGTCTAGTACAAATATCTTTGTCATGTTATCCCCTCCACAGCGCCTGGTTTGATTGATCATACATAACTCTATCCGCCACGGGTAAAGATATATTACAGAACTGATCTTTGGCAGAAAGGAGTACGCACATATGAGAAAATCAATGTGTCTGTTGCTGGTACTGCTGCTGCTAACAAGCTGCGGTATCGCTAAAAAAGAGACATCACCCTCTCCTCAGGATAAACAATCTGCAAAAGCTGCAAGCAATAAGGGAAATCTCGAGGTGCGAAAGTTATCCAATGACGGTACAATTGTCCCGCAATCCACCTCAACTGCCGGACAATCTTCAGACGTTAAGAACAAAAGCGAAGTTGCACTTAAGGATCATTTGGAGCGGCTAGCTAAAAGAGTCCCCGGTGTTAACGGAGCACACTGTGTCGTGATGAATAAAGTTGCTGTGGTCGGCATTGATGTAGATGGTACGCTTACTCGGTCACGCGTTGGAAGCATCAAATATTCAGTGGCAGAGGCAATCCGCAAGGACCCAAGAAGTGTGAGAGCGTTCGTAACCGCCGATATGGACCTCTCCAGCAGACTAGCGGAGATGAGCCGCCATATTTCCAAAGGACAGCCTGTATCCGGCTTTGCCGCCGAAATGGCTGATATCATTGGCCGAATCATTCCTCAACTGCCGGAGGATACTAAACCGCAAGGCAATGCACAATAGCTAGAGGTCAAGATGAAACGGCTTCGCCGTCCTTTATATGGACGGCACCCGTTTCTTCGAGAAATATAAGGATAAATTATGGAGTGAAACATATAAATTCTTATATTTCAAAAAAAGCCCAGTGATATCCTCACTAGGCTTTTTTCATTGCAGCAAACACTTGTCCGTCCAGCTTCTCAGCTGCACGTTGGTCATACACTTTCGCATATCGTGGGGCGGACTCCAACTGCGCGCCGTAAAAAAGCGCATTGCGTACCGCTTCAATTTCAATATCAAAACAGCACATTTTAAAGGGAACATCTAACAGTGGATCCTGTCTTACGGCAGCACGTCCGTTGATTGCATGGACAGTCCCCTCACCAAACACAGTGATGGTAACCTGAGGATTAACCTTCATGTTGTTCACAAGTCGGGAACGATGGTCGACCGTCAGACGCACGATAGAAGGACTCACTGCATAAATCCAAGAAATTGCTGTGGACGTAGGACCGCCTGTTTCCGCATCAACGGTGTTTAAAAGAACAAAAGTTTCCGACTGCAGCATCGATAGCAAGGTTTCATTGAGCTGAGCAACGGCTTCGGACATAAGTACAGGCCCCCTATGCGGCATGAGTGCATTCAATTTATTATATTATAGCACAGGTTGAAACTTGCATTCAATTTTAAAGGCACGTGCTCTTTGTTTCAGGGACTCTCAGAAGAGTCTGACACAGAAGGAAGAAATACGCCTGCTGCTCTGTCCTGAAGGCTTTTCTTCGCCGCTTCAAGCTCTTCCTCGTTAATATATACGTAAGGACTACGCCATGTTCCTGTCACCGGTTTGAACTCCACATTGTCCTTGGATATCTTCCAATAGGTCGCGATCATATCTTTAAGCTGTGCATTTTCAATATCCGTCTTCATATTATCATCCACCGCGTCAAGTACGCCACCAATTTTCATAACACCACGAACAGACTGCATCCCGTCGATTAACGAGTTCAGTACTTCATTCTGGCGTTTATTACGGTCAAAATCATCGGAGGCCTTCGTCTTGGGATTGCAATTGGATTTACGGTAGCGAACGTAATCAAGCGCATTATCGCCATCCAGCTTGGCAGGACCCTCTTTAAGATTAATATTGGTCCCGTCTACACTATCCGTATAACACATATCTTCACTTATGTTAACACTGACAGTGCCCAGTTCATCGACTACATCGCGAAAACCTTGAAAATCAAGTATCGTTACATAATCAACTTTGATGTCCAAATACTTACCCATCATGGTCTTCATTTCATCCAAAGCCAGAATACCTGAGGTCTTCTCCTTGCTCTTGAAGCGCGAATAGAACTCGTTGATCTTGGTCTTCTTATAGCCACTCAGCTCAACATAGGTGTCTCGAGGGAGTGATACAATGGTTGCTGATTTGGTCTTTGGATTGAGCGTCGCAACCATAATAACATCCGTTAATTGGGAAGCATGCTTGGGCCGATTGTCAGTTCCGAGCAGCAGTATCGTCAATGGCTTCACAGAGGCCGACTGTCCAGCTGCGACCGGTTTAGAGATGCCGGTATCAAATAACCCGTGGTTGAGCTTCCAATAGACATAACCTCCATAACAGAGCGCTGCAAGGATCACTACAATTACAAGCAACAATAATGTCCTTCCCAGTCTGGCGAGGAATCCCCGTTTCTTTCTCTTAGCCTTTGACTTTCCTCCCCTATTAACAGGCTGCTTTCTAGGGTTTGTTTGTTGTCCATTCGATCTTGGTGGTAAACTGCTGTTGCGTGTATTCATAATGGAATAAAGTCCTTTTCATTTCAATTGGAATTAGATTCTAAATCATCTATATCAGTAATAGACGAGCTTAAGGGCACAAAAGTTGCGATTTAAGGCCTTTTTGCTGCTGCCGAAGCTTTTCTTCTCTGACGGGCTTCCATGAAATAGCGCACCCGTACAAGCAGCATTAAACCAACTGCAACCAGCAAACACTGGATAATGGGCAGCTTGTCGTGCTGGAAAATGAGGAGCATGCCAGATCCCAGCGCCATCATAATATAGAGGACAATTTCTTTGCCGATGGGCAGCTTTTGGTTAACACGGAATACCTGATTATAAACATAAGTAAGCAATATAAAAATAACTATATAGGCGATAACAGAATGCGCTGCGAACCAAATCTGCATAGCTCAGTCACTCCTCCCAAGTTTAAGATACGCTTACATTATAGCATCAGCTGTAGCTTAAATCCGCAAAACGAGCGTAAAAAAGTTAAAATTCAAAATATAAAAGAGCCACCGGATAGAATATCCGGCGACTCTTTAGAGTAGCTAATTTAGCTTACAAACCGGCTTTCGCCCCTTTAGACTGCTTCTGTACACGTTCGCGTTCGCTCTTGTTCAAAATCTTTTTGCGCAAACGAATGGATTTAGGTGTGATTTCACAATATTCATCATCATTCAAATATTCAAGTGCACCTTCCAAAGAGAAGGTACGTGGTGTCTTCATTTTTACAGTATCATCCTTACCTGAGGTACGCATGTTGGTAAGTTGTTTTTCTCTACAGATGTTAACGATAATATCGTTATCACGGGTATGCTCGCCTACGATCATACCTTCATAAATTTCTGCACCTGCATCCATGAAGAGAATACCACGATCCTCAACACCCACTATTCCATATTGAGTTGTTGATCCAGTCTCACTTGCTACAAGTACACCTTGACGACGTCCGCCAATTTGACCAGCAACCATTGGAGCGTAGCTGTCAAAAGCATGGTTCATAACACCGTAACCGCGTGTCAAAGTCAAGAAGTAAGTGTTGTAACCAATCAAACCACGTGCAGGAATCAGGAACTCCAGACGTGCTTGACCCGTACCGTTGTTAATCATGTTGACCATATCGGCTTTACGGCTACCCAGACTTTCCATAACAGCGCCCATGCTTTCTTCTGGAATATCAATCATTAGACGCTCAAGCGGCTCCATTTTGACGCCGTCGATATTTTTAATGATTACTTGTGGTTTAGAAACTTGCATTTCATAACCTTCACGACGCATATTCTCGATCAGAATACCAAGGTGAAGCTCACCGCGTCCAGAAACGATAAATGAATCAGGACTATCAGTTTCGTCCACACGCAAACTCACATCCGTCTCAAGTTCTTTAAAGAGACGCTCACGCAATTTGCGTGAAGTAACCCACTTGCCTTCTTTACCTGCGAAAGGACTGTTATTCACGAGGAACGTCATTTGCATCGTTGGCTCGTCAATCTTCAGAACAGGAAGTGCTTCAGGATGCCCAGGGTCAGCAATGGTCTCACCAATGTTGATGTCCTTGATACCTGCGATAGCAACGATATCGCCTGCGCCAGCTTGTTCTGTTTCTATACGTTTCAAACCTTGGAATCCGAACAATTTCTCAATACGTGCGGTCTTGCTCGTACCATCACGCATAATTACGGTTACGGATTGGCCTTGTTTGATAATACCGCGGTTAACACGTCCTATCGCAATACGACCCAAGTAATCGTTGTAATCCATTAACGTTACAAGGAACTGAAGTGGGTCTTCTACACTTTCGGTTGGAGCTGGAATATGCTCAACAATCGTTTCATAAAGCGCAAGCATCGTTTCATCCTGTTTCTCAGGATCCAGGCTTGATGTGCCATTGATTGCAGATGCATATACAATCGGGAATTCTAACTGGTCGTCACTCGCTTCCAGTTCGATGAACAGATCCAGAACCTCATCGATGACTTCCTTCGGACGGGCAGCATCACGGTCAATCTTGTTCACGACAACGATTGGTGTAAGATTTTGTTCCAGTGCTTTGCGCAGAACGAACTTCGTTTGCGGCATGCAACCTTCATAAGCATCAACGACCAACAACACGCCGTCAACCATCTTCATAATCCGTTCAACTTCGCCACCAAAATCGGCATGGCCTGGGGTATCCACAATGTTAATTAGATACTCTTTATAGGTAATGGCTGTATTTTTAGCTAGGATGGTAATTCCGCGTTCCCGCTCCAGATCGTTAGAATCCATGGCGCGTTCCTGCAAGTGCTCGTGCGCACTAAAAATTCCCGACTGCTGCAGAAGCTGATCGACTAGTGTCGTTTTGCCGTGGTCAACGTGGGCAATGATCGCAATGTTGCGAATATCTTTTCTTGAATGCATGATTTGTATCCAAATCCTCTCATTTATCAAATTAAAAATGTTTAAATTTATAGCATGTCTCGGCAGTCTCACAAAAGAAGCGCCAGGCAGAAAGCCGACGCTTCAACATATCCTTAATATTATAGTGAAAGCACTATGAAAAGCAAGTCTTTTTATGAAAAAAACACTTTCCAACTCCGATTAATTTTACCAACCTTTGTTCCACTTGTTCCTGTCCCGTGATTTCCCCCGTCCGGTAATCAGCCAAATGCCCGCAGCAATCAAAACGGCACCTAACACATATAACGCTCCGGTACCCAGCAGACTGAATATAAACAACACCAAACTTAACAAGCCCATTATAAAAGCAGTGGCAGATAAACCGCCGATCCGTCTTGAAGCGTAAAGTGAATATTCATACAAGCCAACAGCTATGCCTAACAACAGCAATGGCCACAAATGTTTCATTAATCCCCAGCCCCATGTATTACAAAGACCGAACAAGATGCCATAAACGGTTAAAATCCCAGCCGGAATCAGCACTGTAGCCGAGGAACGGCGACTAAAGAATAACACATGCAGGAGCAAACCTGGGATTAGAATCACGAGTGGCCAGAGAGCACGCCCTAAGAATCCGAACACTCCAAGCTTTCCAAATAAAATCACGATGCCGGCGGCGGCAATAAACACACCCAGTTTAATGTCATTCTTGGAAGACATCTCTCACCCATCCCTTCAAGATTCATGTCTTTTTAACAGGATTCAGTTTATATTTTATATGAAAAGTAAAGAAAACACCATCATTCTCCGCAGAATCAGTTCCAGAAAGACATCCTCCAGCACATATAAATAAACGGACACGCCCTGAGGAGTGTCCGTTTATTTATTCCGTATCGCTAACCCACAGTTCTACCGAAGCGTTTCGTCGCGCCCGTTATAACTACAATTACTCCTAATGCAACAGGCAGCATGGAATGGGACGAAGGAAATAGAACGGACAGCATGGCCCCAAATTTGCCATCCTGAAGCAGCATATCGCCTGCTGTGTAAGCCAGAATATAGGCTCCGATATAGATTAGAAGCGGAAAACGATGCAGCCAACCCACAATGATGCCGCTTCCCCATACCACTATAGGTATGCTAAGCGCGATCCCGACCACAATCAAGGCCAGATCCCCTTTAGCTAATCCTGCAATAGCCAGCACATTGTCCAGACTCATAATAAAATCGGCCACAAGAATCGTACGGATCGATTTCCAAAGTGTAGAACCCTCTTCAACCCTAAGCTCTTCTTCCTCTTCCAGCAGCAGCCTAAACGAAATCCACAGCAGCAGCAGCCCACCACCAGCCTCTATGTAAGGAATTTTGAGCAGCAATACCGCAGCAAAAGTAAGCAGACAGCGTAAAACAACAGCTCCTGCAGCTCCCCACCACACCGCTCTCTTCCGGTACTTCTCCGGAAGGTCCTTGCTGGCCAGAGCAATTACCATAGCGTTATCTCCGCTCAGCACAAGATTAATCATCAATATTTCACCAAGCAGCAATATTGAATCCATGTCTCTTACCTCCCCGAACTACATGTATTACATGTATGTTCGAAGGTGACAAGCTATGCTTCCTGTCCAACTTTTTTTAGTTATAGATGAATGTCAGGCTCAATTATCGCGTATATCAAACTAAGCAGATCTTAGAGCATTGCTACCAAAACAATAGGAGTGACTAAGCTTGAGCACATCCGTATGGGAGTTTATATTATCACTGCTGAATATTGTCTTTCTGGATCTCATTCTGGCAGGTGACAATGCGATCGTCATCGGTCTTGCCGCGCGGAATCTAGCGGCTGATACTCAGAAAAAAGCTGTCCTGTTAGGTACTGCCGGAGCTGTCACTCTACGGATCATCGCGACTATTCTCGTTGTATGGCTGCTCAAGGTGCCTTGGCTCCTACTTGCAGGTGGACTTTTGCTCATTTTCATAGCTTACAAGCTGTTGACAGACGAAAATAATGAAGCTGATATCAAGGCAGAAGGAAACCTATGGTCTGCCGTTCGAACGATAATAATTGCGGATGCAGCAATGGGTCTTGACAATGTAATTGCGGTTGCCGGGGCTGCCAAACATAATATCACTCTAGTCGTGCTGGGGTTGTTGATCAGCGTTCCGATTGTGGTCTGGGGCAGCACACTTTTTATTAAGCTGATCAATAAATTCCCATGGATTATTTATATTGGTTCTGCCGTGCTAGGTTTTACCGCCTCCAGCATGATTACGGAGGAGGAGCGGATAGAGCCTTTTTTTGAGCAATATCCCATTCTGCGTTATTTGTTCATAGCAATGGTAATAGCCGGGATCTTGGCTGCGGGACTTCACAAACGCCATTCGGAACATAAAGAGACCCCAACTGGCGGAATCGCAAGCTGATGTAGCTTAGAACCATTCTTCCTGTAATCCCGCTTGGACACTGACTACATCCTTAGGCAACTCATTTCCGTATGGAGTAATCCGCAGGGTCTCGGTAGCCTCAACTGCCGCAGCGAGCAATTCGGAGTAACCCGGCAATGTAGCTTCGATCTTGTCTACAATTCGCAGGTTTGGATTCGTTGTTGGCGATTTGGGCACGAATAAGGTGCAGCAATCCTCGTAGGGAAGAATGGACAAGTCGTAGGTGCCAATATTTTTGGAAAGCTCGACGATATCGTTCTTGTCCATCATAACCAGTGGACGCAGCAAAGGTAGCGGCGTAGCACGACCAATCACATTCAGGCTAGGAAGTGTCTGGCTAGCCACTTGTCCCAAGCTTTCACCTGTTACGATTGCAAGTGCACCTTCACGTTCGGCAAGCTGCGTGGCAATCCTCAGCATAGCCCGCCGCATCAGCGTAATGATGAGGTTATCCTGTCCGATACCGGTAAAAGCAGTCTGCACCTCTGTAAACGGAACCAAATGCAGCTTGATTCCCCCTGCATAACGAGACAACACCCGTGTAAGATCAACGACCTTCTGCCGAGCAAGCTCACTCGTATATGGATAGCTGTAAAAATGCACGCATTCCACCTCCAGACCCCGGCGCATCGAAGACCAACCGGCTACCGGACTGTCAATGCCACCGGAAAGCAGGAGCATCGCCTTGCCATTGGTTCCAAGAGGGAATCCGCCGATGCCAGCAATATTTTCGCAGAAAATATACGTATTCCCCTGACGGATTTCGACTTTCATCTCCAACTGAGGGGATTTCACATCAACGATAAGTCCAGGGTAGCCCTGCAACAGCGGAGTGGCTACCAGATTGTTCATTTCAAGAGATCCATGTGGGAAGCCCTTCCATACCCGGCGGGCTTTAACCTTGAATGTAGTTCCAGGAGCAGGAGCTAGAATAGTCAAAAAGTCGCGGCTAACAGACAAAATTTCCGCAAGCTCAGATGGGGATACCTTAACTGGGCTAATGGAGGCGATGCCAAATACATTCTTCAGTGCCTCAACCATTTCAACTGCCGGCTCACCGTTCAACTCGACATAAATTCTGCCGAATTCTTTGGTTAGTACAACATTTGGGTACGGTTTAACTATCTCTTTAACATGACGCAGCACCGTTTTCTCGAAACGGGAGCGGTTTTTACCTTTCAACATAAACTCCCCGAAACGCAATAACAGCATATCGGCATAATTAATACTCTTGCCTTCATCAGTAACGCCTTCAGACTCTATATCTCTCATAAGTTACTTCATGCCTCCTTCTACAATCTTTAAAGCCTGCACAGCAGTCATTATTGCCTGCTCCAATGCCGTGACATCAGCCGCTGTATGACTATCTCCTAAGCTAATTCGTATTCCTCCAGATGCGGCAGAGCCATCCCTACCCATGGATAATAAGACCCGACTCGGCTCCGCCAGCCGTGAGGAACAGGCCGACCGGGTAGATACCGCCATTCCCAGTTCCTCCAGCTTACGAGCCATTACCTCGCCCTTCATCCCCGGATAGGAGAAATGTACGATATGGGGGGCGCCATTCTCATTGCTGTTCACCAGAAATTCAGGGATACCGCGTAAAAAATGCAGCAAACGATCCCTTAAAGGGGTAAGCTTAGCGACAAAGGCTTCTCGCTGCTCACCACTCATTCGCACGGCTTTGGCAGCAGCAACGATCGCTGGCACATTCTCCGTACCGGCACGCAGTCCATCCTCATGTGAGCCTCCCGTCAACAAGGGGAATAACATGACACCTTCTCTTACATAAAGAAGGCCGACACCGCGAGGACCACGAATTTTGTGGGGGGACAAGCTGTAGAGATCAGCCTTCCATTCCTTTAGTGAAACTGGCAGTTTGCCATATCCTTGAACCCCATCTACATGAAACAAAACGCGTGAATTCAAGGACTTAATTAGATTGCCGATCTCTCGCAGCGGCTGTACAGCCCCAATCTCATTATTAACATGCATGACGCTGACAAGCACAGTATCACGGCGGACTGCTTGCGCCACACGGGCAGGATCAACAATCCCAGTCTGTTCCGGTTTGATAAATGTAATTTCCCAGCCTCTTTTTTGCAGCTGTACACAGCTCTCATACACAGAAGGATGCTCTATTTCTGTAGTGACAATGTGCCGCCCTCTTCCTTCGTACTGCAGCGCAGCACCTTTTACAGCAAGGTTGTTGCTCTCCGTAGCTCCAGAGGTAAACAGAAGCTCTTCGGGCTTCACGGCTAATGCAGCAGCGCAAACTTCACGTGAACGTCTGATCAATTTACCCGCCTCTGCTCCTGCACGATGTAGTGAAGAAGGGTTTGCATAATGTAATTTCATTATTTGCTCCATCGTCTGCACCACCTCTTCATAAGGCGGCGTAGCTGCAGCATAATCCCAGTAAAGCATATATAGACAATCTCCTTTGTCTTGTGCTTAATTACGGCAAGAAGAAACGGCTTCGCCGTCCTTTTAGGGACGGTATCCGTTTCTTCGAGAAATATAAGCATAATATATCGTGTGAAACATATATACACTTATCTTTTGAAAAAGGACCAAACAGGCTCCGGCCGCCACCAACGCGGCCATGGATTGTTCCCGTTTGATCCTTTGTATTATACCGCGTATTCGGCGCGGGCGCGTTCAATTTTGGAAATATAGGCTTGTGTTTCTTTAGGAAGCTGTGATAAATTCGCCATCAGTTCCTGATCATTACTCACTCCCAATTTCAATACACGACCTGGACCAGCATTATAGGCTGCCAGCGCCATCTTCTCCTGACCGTCAAATCGCTTCAGCTGATAGGATAAATAACGAACACCGCCATCTATGCTTTGAGCAGGATCAAACGGATCAGAAACGCCTAGTCCATTCGCAGTTCCATCCATCAGTTGCATTAATCCTTTAGCTCCCGCCGATGAGACAACATTCGGATTAAAGGAGGATTCCGTATCTATTACCGCCTTGATGAGATCAACCGGCACCCCATATTTGGCGCTTGCTGTCTGAATTAGTTCTTCATAATCACTTGGTTTCGTATCCTGTATTTCCCCGGAAATGTTATCAAATGAGCTCTCGCCCGTTCCACTGAGCTGCTGCCACAATAGGTTGCTGGCTGAGGATGCATCTGCGAGAGAGGTTAATGAGTTTGCACTATCACTGCTGACTGATTGCGAAGACATATCCTTCAGTAGTGTTGCAAATTGGGACGACGAAGATCCCGATATTTGAGCATCCTTATCCGAGCCGTTCTTCAGAGATGCAGTCTTCAAATTCACCCATTTCAGCTCACCTAACCCATTAGCCAAAGCCGGATTGATCTCCATGCTGGCAAATCCCTTCTTCCTGTTGAATCTATATCACTGGATAACTCCATTTAAATTTAAATCACTCCTTAATATTACAATTTATTCAAGAGTTTTGCTAGATCATTGAATTAAAAAACAGACTTCAGACCCGTATATTCAGGTCTTAAAGCCTGTTTTTTATTTGTCCAACCATCGGCTATTTGTCTAACGAGCGAAAGGTATCATAACGAAATAGCTGAGTGTAGCTACTATTCCCAGACCCATTGCCCATGCGCCAGCGGTTTTTTGTCCTTTTGCATATGCGTAATAACCGACCACAGCAGCTATCGGGCCTATAACTATAGACCAGATAAACAACGACACAATCCCAAAGGCAAGACCGACATAACCCATCATCCGGTGTTCAGTACCCACCTCTTTAGGTTCGCTAACTTCTGTTGCTTCACTGGCTGCCGGATTGCGAACATGCATTGGAAGTGGGCTTACTTCTGCTGCATATTCTTCACTGTGCTCTCTGTCCTGGCGGGGATAGTCTACTCTCCGGGGGCGGAGAATAATTTTTTTCGGATCAGAGGAGCTCTGTATTCTCTTGGGTCTTCCTTTTCGTGAGTCCATGGGCGGCCTCCTAAGAGTTCGGCTTGAACGTCAAACAACAGGTTGCAGATGAGGTCACCGCATGATCGTGATGGTTACGGCCAGTCATTTCTTCGGCAAATTCTTCTTTAAAGCCGCTGCCTGCATGCTTATCGATCTCAATAATAATCTCATCTGCTTTGCATAAATTCTGTTCTCCCCAATAATTGCAGTTGCTTACGCTGCATTTCACTAATGTTTTTGGAGTCATCATTATCACCTCGGCTTCATTATGTCCGACCGATTTCTTCTCTATGCCACGGAAGCTTTTCCAGTTGATGTTAGTGAACAAAAAAAAGGATCAGTCCCCGTCATCTTTAAATGACAAGTTCTAATCCTTCACTCTTCATTTCTCTAACGAATTAAATTTTACACCTGATTTTGCATACGCTTCTCAGTTAAATAATCATTTTCATAATAATTGAGGTCGTCACGCAGCTCTTCATACGATTTGGTGATTTCAAGAATAATATCGCGCGCTGGACGCACTGGCTTCTTGCGGAAACGAATCGCATCCTGTCCTGTATAGGCATAACGTCCATCTTCGGAATAGCTTTCATTCTTTGGATAAAAGAAATTATTAACACCATAATGATATACATTATAAAGCGCTCTCTGCGCAAAGGATTCATCGAATGTAGCACGACGCAACGCTACGCCGAGCTTCTCGTAAGACATCTCCGAGAAAACCAGCAAATGGCGAAGATCGGACAGGTAACCCTGATAAAACTGCAGTTCCTCTTCATTTGGCTCCGTTACAAGCTGCGGCAGCGCATGCTGATTCAGAAAAAGTTCCATTTTCTCAATTGCAAATTTAAGCTTTTCTCTTGTAGTTTCGCACAATTTCTGCACATTAGTTGCTGACATGGCGATTGCTCCCCCTTATTATTCCCTGCTCTTGTAGTCAATTAACGATGGATGTGAATCATTCCTCGCCGACCGCTTTCTTGCAATATAGAAAGCGAATTCAGGAAAGATATACTAATCTGATATTATCATAAAACACTGGACGACGGTATCCTTTTCTGTAATGCATAAAATAGGCTCCCTCTTCTCAACCTACTGATATTAAAATGCCATGGAGGAGCGGAAAATATGTCACGTAAAAATTTAACTGTCGCCGGTCTGGTTACCGCAGCATTCACGGTAGTTCTGCTAACCTTCGCACTTCGGCCTGCCGAAAATGTCACGCAGAGAGAAGCTGTTGCCGTGCCTAATCCCCCCCAGGAAAAAACATTAAAGAAAACTGCGCTGGTTCAGGATGTCAGCGCTACCGACCATCTGAATAGAGTGGATGTCAGCAAACATTTAAGCACTATGCTCGCCGAAACCCATGGAGCCTCACCTCAGGATATTGCAGTGTATGCAAAACGCCTGCAGCAGGGGCACGGGCATATCACCATGCTGATGTGGATCGATTTTCACGCTCATACCACTAAAACCTTTCAATCTTCTCTTCCAGAAGGAACCGATCAGGAGAATAAGCAGCTGCTAAAGTATCTAAAAACAGCAAAAGCTGCTCTAAAGGGGCATCAATCGTATGAATCCCCATCATTTATTATCGGTAAGAACAAGTATTACTTTATGGCACAACGCGACAAAACAGGAAATATTGGTGTCATTGCCCTTATTAACCAAAAGATCCTGGATCGTGTTGCCGAGCACCAACTCAAGAATCTGCGACTGATCCCATATCCCAAAGAAGGTAAGTACCGCGTGGAATCCGTTCATACCGATACCCTTAGCGATATCACTGTCAAGACAGGTCATGATAATGAGAATGCCAGTCATTTTTATGAGAATGAAATCGTCGTCCGTTTCCAAAATGGTCATCCAACGAGAGGGCAGCTGCAGACGATAGTCGCAGATATTCACTGCAAGCAGCCGCGCAAGCTAGGCTATGCTTATATTTTCCGTGCGGACCAGATGAATTATAGCCAGCTTAAGACTTATTTCGTTAATAAGTGGCATCCAGCCTATACCGAACCTCACTATATGTATTTAACCAATGATACAGTGAACAAAAAACCAGTAGGGACTGTCACCCCCAATGACCTATTATTCTCCACCTATCAATGGAACTTACCGGCAATTGAGACAGAGCTGGGTTGGAATTTATCCAAAGGAAGTAAAGAGGTAATTGTGGCAGTTGTGGATACAGGGGTGCAGGCCAGTCATCCGGATTTGAAGGGAAAGCTTCTTGCTGGCTATAACGCCATCACTAAAGGATCAACGCCAGATGACGATGTCGGGCACGGTACTCATGTGTCAGGCATCATCGGAGCTTTGGTCAACAACAACGAAGGCGTAGCAGGAATTAGCTGGTACAACAAAATACTACCGGTTAAAGCCCTTGATAACTCGGGAGCTGGCACCACATACTCCGTGGCGGAAGGAATCATATGGGCAGCAGACAACAATGCGAAGGTGATAAACCTCAGTCTGGGCAATTATGCTGATTCACAGTTTCTACATGACGCGATAAAATATGCCTACGACCGCGATGTTGTCATCGTCTCTGCTGCCGGTAATGATAACACGGAGCGCCCCGGTTATCCGGCTGCCTATCCAGAGGTTCTGGCGGTTGCCGCAACTAATGCTTCTTTGGAAAAAGCCTCTTTCTCCAACTATGGCGATTATATTGATGTCGCAGCCCCTGGAGATAGCATAGCCAGTACGTATCCGGAAAGCCAGTATGCGGCTTTGTCTGGCACATCCATGTCGAGCCCGCATGTGGCGGCACTGGCTGGGTTGGTTCGTTCGCTAAACCCAGATTTGACCAATAAAGAAGTCATGGCGCTTATGACGAAAAATGCCATCGATCTCGGGGATCCCGGTCATGATAAATATTACGGCTGGGGCCAGATAGATGTCTTAAAAACACTTCAAGCCGCGAGCGGCAGCCCCGTTCCGCTCCAGCTATGGCCACAGCATGTTCGCCTGCAATTGAATCAATTGAAGCAGAGATTAGAAAAGAATTTTTGAAAGCTTTAGGTCAGAAATCTGCTTAACAGCCTTAGAAATAATCTCAACCCATGTTCCATATCCGCTTCATTCATCTGTGAATAACAGAGGCGGATGT
Organism: Paenibacillus sp. 19GGS1-52; assembly: GCF_022369515.1. NCBI lineage: Bacteria > Bacillati > Bacillota > Bacilli > Caryophanales > Paenibacillaceae > Paenibacillus > Paenibacillus sp. 19GGS1-52. Next base: position 1,900,585 of record NZ_CP059724.1, on the reverse strand, counting down.
GACGGGAAGGAGTATTGCCAGCGTAGCAGACATCGCCGGGTAGAAAGGAAATGCTCTCACGTTCAGCCAGCTCATGCAGTCTTGCCACTCCTAGAGCAGAGGGAAGCTCCAGCCAGAGACTAAGCCCTCCTTCTGGCAGGACCCAGTTTACACCTGGCGGAGCATATTCCTTCAGCAGTTTGGCAGCCTTCTCCATACGTCCGCGCAGGGCGTTGCGTAGTTGTCCGACATACGCGTCATATTTCTTAGAAATAAACGGAAGCACGGCCCGCTGCGTAAGCAATGGACTGCCCAAATCGCTTGCGGATTTAGCGGCGATTAGACGGGATAAAATGTTCCCCTCAGCCGCTACGCAGGCAATTCGACAGCCCGGAGCGAGCACCTTGCTGAAGCTTTTCATATAGACTACATGTCCATCCAAATCCATGGATTTAATGGAAGGAGGTGGGGGGGTGTGGAAATACAAGTCACTGAACGGATCGTCCTCTACAAGAAGACAGCTATAGCTGCGGGCTAACTCCAGCAGACGCTGTCTTCTTGTCATGCTCATTGTGACTCCACTTGGATTCTGATAGGTTGGGCATGTATAAATCAGCTTGGGCGGTCTTTGGTCACACATTTTGGTAAGAAGATCCACTCTCATCCCCTCACTATCCATAGGCACAAAGATCATTTCCGCACCTCGCCCAGCAAAAACATCAATCGCTCCTGTGTAACTTGGGGCCTCTAGATAGACGGTATCCCCAGGGCCAACAAAGGTGCGTGCTACCAGATCTATCCCCTGCTGGGTTCCGCTCGTAATCATCAGGTCAGCTGAGGTCAGTGCAATTCCTCGCGACTGCAAGTGTCCGCTCATCATTTCTCGCAGCTCAAGATCTCCCTGAAAATTACCATAGGTCGCCATCAACTCTGGCTGTTTCGTCACTAACGAGGCCATAGTGGCTCCAATATAATCCAAAGGCAGTAATTCGCTATGAATCGCCGCCAGATGAAATGGATATTTCACTTCTGAATAATCAAAGTTCCGCCACAGCTGTGCTCTCGGTAAATAGTCATCGTATTTATTTTGCCAGCCCGCACCTTCTGGACTCTGTTTATCTTCGGTTTCGGCAACAAAGCAGCCTCTTCCCTGACTACAGTTAATAACTCCGCGCCTTGCAAGCTCAGCATAGGCCTTGCTCACTGTAACCTGACTTACCTTAAGAGACTTAGCCAGACTTCGAACTGAAGGCAACTGAGCGCCTTGATGTAGCAATCCCGATGAAATCCGCTGTGATAGTGTTTCGCAAATTTGCTGCGGCAAGGATTTACTGCTACTGCGGTTTAAATCGATGTGCATCTGCCTTCTCCCCCACTGTTATATTTAACGCTTTACTGTTATGCTGCAATGCCGTTATGATACATCAAAATCGATAGGGTGGGGAGCAATTTTTTATGGAAATCAATTACTCAACGACAGCCAATCATCTCGGATCTTCAGCAGTTCGCGAAATTCTCAAGGTTACTCAAGGTAAGAATATTATTTCACTGGCCGGTGGACTACCTGGAGAAGATTTATTCCCTCTGGAGGCGGTTCGTAACGCTTACAGCCGTGTGCTCTCTGCCGATGCCTCAGTGCTACAATACGGATTGACCGAGGGCTTCACTCCTCTGCGCGATAAAATTGCTGAAAGACTTACCAAACAAGGAATCCCTGTCACAGCAGCAGAAATGATCCTGACGACAGGTTCGCAGCAAGCGATAGATCTGTTATGCAAAATAATGATCGATCCCGGTGACACCGTCCTAGTAGAAGCTCCTACTTATCTGGCAGCGCTGCAGGTGCTTGGCTCCTACCGTGCCGATATTCAGACTGTAGATAATGATGAACAAGGCATGCTGCCAGATGATTTGGAGGATAAGCTGCGCAGGCTCCGGCCGAAACTACTGTACGCTGTTCCTACCTTCAACAACCCGTCAGGGGCAACCTGGAGCAAGGAACGGCGCGAGCAGACAGTGGCGTTATGTCGTCGGTACGGCGTTCTTATTCTGGAAGATAATCCCTATGGAGAAATTATGTTTGATGAAGATAAGGAGCTTTATCCCCTTTCACTAGCTGCGATCGACAGAAGCTATGGCAGAGATTATTGTGTCGTCTATACGGGAACCTTCTCCAAAATTGTTGCCCCGGCGCTACGCTCCGGCTGGATTGTCGGCCCCTCTGAGTTAATTAAGGTCATTACCAAGGCAAAACAGGCCGCAGATCTGCATTCCAGCACTATTGATCAGCGCGCCTTGGATGAGTTGCTGCAGCAATTCGACATAGAGAAGCATATCCGTGTGATCTCCCGGGAATATCATTCTCGGATGAAACTGCTCTCTGGTGAGCTCACCTCACGCGCTTGGGAGGGTGCTCATTTCCTCGAGCCGCGGGGCGGCATGTTCTTGTGGCTGACACTTTCCGCAGATATTAATGCTGCTGATCTATTGCCCCTCGCTGTAGATCAGGGGGTTGCCTTTGTTCCAGGAGAAGTGTTCTATTCGGCGCAGCCACTGAAGAACACGATGCGCCTCAATTTCACCCATACTCCGCCTCAACTGATTCCCATAGCTGTACAGCGATTGGAGCAAGCGTTATTGATGTATAAAGAAAGCTTACACCTATCACATTAGTCAAAAAAAAGAACAGAAAAAAGGCGACCTTCCAAGGAAGAGTCGCCATTTAGTATTCACTGTAAGGATTTGTTGTTCTGTTTAATAAAAAGGTAAAAAGTTGCAGTTAGGAAAGTTTGCCGTAAGCCGGGTTCTGTGCTCGTCGTGGTTCAAACGGGAACTACCCTCCCACCATAAGCGACAATCATCTATCTAGGCCATACATTACTGCACAGCTCCAGCGACCAACCTAGACGCGCCTCAGGCGAAGGCTGCTTCCTCCAATTAAGGATCAGCGGCGTCTCATTAGGTCTTGCTCCAGATGGGGTTTACCAGGAACGAAGTCACCAGCGTTCCTCGGGGTCTCTTACACCTCGGTTCCATCCTTGCCTGTGCCACCCTAAGGTGGCCATCGGCGGTCCATTTCTGTGGCACTATCCTTCAGCTCGCGCCGACTGGACGTTATCCAGCATCCTGCCTTAAGGAGCCCGGACTTTCCTCCCGTGACGAATCACCGGCGATTGTCTGTCAAACTTTCCGAACAACATTACATATTATACAGACATCTGCAACTCCACACAAGTGCAAATAGATGGAGTTATAGGAAATTGAAGGGCTCTGTATTCACCTTGGAAGCATACACACCTGTATCATACTTATGTTCAACCAGCTTTTCGGTCATCCATTCGGCGACCTTCACCTTCATAATCTTCTCCGCATTGTGCCCTGGATCAATCAGAGCGATTCCCGCCAGCAAGGCATCTTGGGCCGTGTGGTAATCAATATCGCCGGTAACCAGCACATCTGCACCACGGAAAATGGCGTTGCTATAGAATTTCCCACCTGAACCGCCGAGCACTGCGGCTTTACGAATAGGACGTTCCAAATCCCCGACCACACGTACCTTATCCACTTTCAGTCCGCTTTTAACTGTTTCAACAAATTGTCCCAACGTAGTAGGCTCTTTCAGCTTTCCTACCCTGCCAAGTCCCAGACTGCGGCCTTTTAAATCCATAGAGTATAGATCATAAGCCACTTCTTCGTAAGGATGCGCCTTGAGCATCGCCTGTACCACTTTATTGCGGATGGCAAGCGGAACAATGGTCTCGATGCGAATTTCCTCGACTCTTGTCATTTTACCCTGCTCCCCGATAAAGGGCTCTGCGCCCTCGCGCGGTATAAATGTACCATATCCCTCGATATTGAAACTGCAATGACTGTAATTACCGATCGAGCCTGCTCCGGCGCTCAGAATAGCATCAAGGACCTTTTGGTGCTGCTCCTTCGGGACGAACACGACCAACTTAGACAGCTGTTCTGTATGAATATCCTTGATGGGTTCCCCGTTCTCAATCCCAATAGCCTCCGCCATCCAGTCATTCATTCCGCCCTCAGTCACATCCAGATTGGTATGGCTAATATAAACCGCTATGTCATTCTTAATCAGCTTCTCATATAGCTTGCCTGCCGGAGTATCCGTCTGAATTCCCTGTAGCGGCCGAAAAATAATCGCATGATGGGCAATAATTAGATTGCAGCCAAGACTGATCGCTTCTTCTACGACCTCATCGTTCACATCAAGTGCCACCAGTAAGCCGGTGATTTCCTTTTGCAGACTGCCAAGCTGCAGGCCTATCTTATCCCATTCCTCCGCTACATGCTTCGGAGCCAGCTGTTCCATATATTGAATTACAGTTTGTCCTTTGGCAAGCATTGCAGCACCTCCGTAATTTGCTTGATCCGCGCCATGACTACATTTCGTTTCTCTTCCGCTGTTTCGAGCTCTGAGCGGGATAGTGAAGCCAGTATGCCTGCAAGCTTACTAAGCTCCCCCTGCCACTTGGCAAAAAAAGCAGCATTAGGTGCCCGCAACAGCCAAGGTCCCATCTCGATCAGCAGTTCCCGGTTGCAGATTACAGTCCCTCCATCCAGCGCCAAGTCACTGTATAGATGGTCATTTGTCATCCCGGGTGCAGCATCCTCGGGCATAGCTGTCAGGATTTCATAAAGCTTGCCATCTTCCTTAAGGATGTTCTCGGCAACAAGAATCCAACCATTATTCAACAGCCAACGGCGTAAAATATCCTCAGCAACATTCGGCTGGAGTGCCAGAATCTTGACCCCTTGTAGCTTACCTTGGCTCTGACCACGATCCAAAATAGCGGATATCAATGCCCCGCCCATTCCGGCAATGGAGATACAGTCCACCTCACCGGGCTTCAGCACCTCAAGTCCATCCCCGCGCCGCACGGAGATCACAGCACCCTTCCCGGCTTCTGCAACCCCTTTACAGGCCGCTTCATAGGGACCCTGGTTTACTTCACCAGCAATAGCGAATACAGCCTTACCGCTTTCGACAGCAGCCACAGGCAGCAGAGCATGATCTGAGCCGATGTCAGCCAGTCTGCTTCCCTGTGGAATTTGCTCCAGTACACACTGAAGCCGATCTGATAATTTCACGTTATTCATGATGTCACCCACGTTATCCATTTTTTCCGAAACAGGAACAGCAGAGCCAAGCCTACCGCAATTTTAGATAATAACAAAAATGATACCCACTGCGGATAACCCTGTCTGAGCAGAAGAGCGTCTATCTCCGGCATGATCCACAGCGTTGCTCCAACTCCAAAATAGACCCCTGCAACCCCACTGACCCGGTGATACAAAAGCCAGCTCAGCCATACCATAAGCACACACAGTGGCAGCCAGAGCAGCTCCAGCTCAAGCATAGAAGCGTCTGGACGAATCTTGATGAAGAATCCTCCATACAATAAACCCCAGAAGGCAAAGCCGCAGTAATTAAGAAGTCCGATGCGGAGAATAAAGCCGAGAACGCACCATAGCAGCCCACAGAATCCGATTAGTATAGGTCTCCAGAACAACGGATCAAGATGATGCAGCTCAATTATCCATAACCCAAATCCAAGGGTTAATATGCTGGCAATCCCTGCTAGCATAAGGCTGAAGACCTTTTGCCGATCCCTCAAAACTGCTGAATATCCATAACAAACGATTAAGACAGAGAGGGCTGTTGCGAGTTGCAAAGGCCAGGGAAAAACGCTAAAATAAAGACTAATCAAGAAAATCAAGGAAATTATTCCAAAACCAAACAGCCAAATTTTGATGCTTCCTTGCTGTAAATTATGTAACGAAATCGGATTATTATCCTTAACTGTTGCCTCATCGTCATAAATATTGGTCAAAAAATCGCAATACTGCTCAGGCAACAGCCGGCTCTTTCTCCAATACTGAATTTCTTTTAATATGATGTCACGTTTCTCCAAATTCAACAGTTCATCCCTCTTTCCAGGCATAAAAGGTCAGTTTTGAGTCATTGCAATATTTTCCATCCGTTATATTAAAAAGAACCTCCTGCCACTGTGCAGCAGAAGGTCCAGTTCTTAAATCCTATTCGAGGAAATCCTTAAGCCGTTTGCTTCGGCTAGGGTGGCGCAGCTTACGCAGCGCCTTGGCTTCGATCTGGCGAATTCGTTCCCGAGTTACACCGAACACTTTGCCCACTTCCTCAAGCGTTCTCGTCCGTCCGTCATCCAAGCCGAAGCGTAAACGGAGTACATTCTCTTCGCGCTCTGTGAGCGTGTCCAGTACATCCTCCAGCTGTTCCTTCAGCAATTCATAAGCGGCCGCATCAGCCGGAGCCAAGGCTTCCTGATCCTCAATAAAGTCACCCAGATGAGAATCATCTTCCTCACCAATTGGTGTTTCGAGTGATACCGGCTCCTGAGCAATCTTCATGATTTCTCTGACCTTCTCCACCGTCAGCTCCATCTCAGCTGCGATTTCTTCAGGTGAAGGCTCTCGTCCCAACTCTTGCAGTAATTGACGGGAGACACGAATTAGCTTATTAATGGTTTCTACCATATGCACCGGTATACGAATAGTACGCGCTTGGTCTGCAATCGCCCGGGTAATGGCCTGACGGATCCACCAAGTGGCATAGGTACTGAATTTGAAGCCCTTGTTATGGTCAAATTTCTCTACCGCTTTGATCAGACCCATATTACCTTCTTGAATTAGATCCAAGAACAACATACCGCGTCCAACATAACGTTTAGCGATACTTACCACGAGCCGTAGATTCGCTTCTGCAAGCCGCCGCTTTGCTTCTTCGTCACCATTCTTAATTCTCATCGCAAGCTCAACTTCATCGTCTGCCGACAACAAGGGAACACGACCAATTTCTTTCAGATACATACGAACAGGATCGTTAATCTTAATTCCCGGTGGCAGTGACAAATCATCGTCAAAGCTTTCTTCACTTTCGTTATTCTCGTTGTCCTCACTCGGCCGAAGAGTCGTTACCTCCTCATCATTCTCGTTTACAACTTCAATCCCCAAATCACTGAGCTGCTCATAGAACTCTTCCATCTGCTCAGGGTCTTGATCAAACGGCGACAATTTCTCCATGATATCTTTGTAATTCAATGATGATCTTTTTTTGCCATTCTCAATTAGCTGATCCTTAACCTCATCCAAAGTAAATTCTGCTTCCAGTTCAGTATGCTGATCGTTCGCCATAATTCGACTCCCTCCTCCCTAGGTACATCCTGTCAATTCTTCATTGTCTCTCTAGGGCTAAAATTTCACTTGCTATTTGTGCTGCTCGTAAAAAGTCACCGGATTTTTCCGCTTGAATCATCTCTTCACGTTTCGGTTCTATCTTGCGTTGCATGGGGTATTTCCTTACTTCGCGAATGCAATCATCCAGTACCTGTTCATTCCAGCCTGGAGGTGTATCCATCATGGAAATGGAGGTGGCGGCCTTCTCCAGGCGGTCATCCTGAAGCGATGAGAGAAACCGACTGATGCCTGGTGGTTTGCCTTGCGCGTAATAGGCGTATAGATAAGCGGCAATTGCCGCATGATCATCGATATTGAACTCTTCTCCGAGGCGTTCACCCACGTACGTGGCGGCTTCCGGGTCCTGAATCATCAAGGACAGCAGGCGCCGTTCCGCGACATGATAAGCGGGCAGCAAAGTTGGTGTCTGCACTTGCCCTTTTTTATGCCTACCATTATTCCACCTTTTATCGTTATTATCCCCTTCGGGAATGTTTTTTTGCAGCGATGCCCTCAGAAGATTGCAGTCCTGCTTCAAACTATCATATGACAGTTCCAGCTCGGAGGCGATTTCTCTCAGGTATACCTCTCGCTCCGTTGAAGAATGCAGCGAGGCAATGACTTCCAATGCCTCTTTGACGTAGGCGATTTTGCCATCTTCCTCTAGGAGTATATGGGTTTTTTTCAGATATATAAGCTTAAATTTTATGGATGAAACCGCAGATTCAATAACTTGTTCTCTGAATCTGTCCCCACCGTGCTTGGAAATAAAATCATCCGGGTCTAGTCCGCTTGGCAGTAAAGCGATCTTCACACGCAGGCCACTCCCTTCAAGCATGGGTACTGCCTTTATGGCTGCAGCTTGTCCTGCCCGGTCACCATCATAGGAAAGGATAATCTCGTCAGCCAGACTCTTCATTAATACCACATGACTATCCGTCAGCGAGGTACCCATGGTCGCCACACCGTTATGCACACCTGCTTCCCAAGCCGATATGACATCCCCATATCCTTCAAAAAGAACGATTTGCCGCGTTTTGCGGATGGATGCTTTGGATTGGTGCAAATTGTAAAGAATCCGGCTTTTGTTAAACAATCTGCTCTCCGGAGAATTTAAATACTTGGGTTGACCCTCTCCCAGTATTCTTCCGGCAAAGGCGATTACCTTACCTGTACGATTTGCAATTGGAAAAATGATGCGCCCGCGGAAACGGTCGACATAACCTTTGCCCTCACCTCTGGCGGACAATAGTCCACCTTTCTCCATCTCGGCGAGATCAAAGTTCCGCTTCTCCAAAAACTGAAGCAGTGTGTCCCAGCGATCGGGGGCATATCCGATCTGGAATTGGTCTATCATCTTGTCGCTGAAATTACGGGACCTTAAATAATCCATTGCGGCTGTGCCGTGTTCCGTATTCTTCAACAGGTAATGATAGAACTTCGCAGACCATTCATACGCTTGAATCAACCGATCACGTTCCGGGTCCGGAGCAGACAGCATACCTCCCTTTCCTTCTGGAATGGGTATATCACTTTCTTCAGCCATTATGCGGACAGCTTCGGGGAAGGATAACCCTTCGATTTCCATCCTGAATTTGATGGCATTTCCACCCATACCGCAGCCAAAGCAATGAAATACACCCCGATCCGGAGTCACAGTAAAAGAAGGAGTCTTCTCCGAATGAAACGGGCAGAGGCCCCATAAATATTTCCCCTGCTTGGACAAATGGACAACTTTACCGACTGTATCGACAATATCATGCCGCGCCAGCACGCTTTCGATAACCTCTTCCGGAATATTACCCTGTCCGTTAGCCACTTCGACCACCTTCATCTCTTAACAAATAAATATAATTCGCTATAGCTGCACATTCTCCTGCAAAAGTGTTAAAAGTTTTGTCAGTTTATGTTGAAAAAAAATTTTCTCCTCTGCAGTAATCGGTTTTGGACCCTTGGAATAATGTCCTCTTCTTCGTTCTACGGCTTTGGCATGCCTGCCCTCCAGTATAAAATCCATTTCGGAATCTTCATAGACCTTGCCCCGAAAAGAGAGCGCAGAACAACGTTTACCCAGCGCCAGCGCAGCAAGTCCATAATCCTGAGTCAGCACAATATCCCCTGCCGAAATGTGATTGGCAATATATAGATCTGCACTCTGATCTCCGCTGTCGACCTGCACAACTGTTACACCTTCTTCACCTTTGAGCACATGGTTATAGGAAGACACCATCACTACCGGAATGCTAAAGGTACGAGCAACTGCAGCGATCTCCTTCTTGACCGGACATGCGTCTCCATCCACCACTATAGTTCTTCCCTGGGAACTCTTCATGACCCTCACCAGTTTTCCGTGTAATATAATATACGCTTTACTTAATAGGAAATCCTTCTTTGAAAAGCATAAAATACGGAACGAATGACAACTGACACATTGGCACCGTTCCGTATATTTATACCCCAAACCATCAATCTATACCATAAGTCGTACACTTTTCTTAAAGGTTATTTACCAGACCAGCTTGCCGAAATCTGCAAAGGCCTTACAATCCGCATCAATACCTGCCAGCAAAGCCAGACGGTTCGCGCGTATCTGCTCGTCCTCAGCCATGACCATCACTGAATCAAAAAATCCGGTAACCGTTTCTTTCAATCCGGAAAGGATGTGGAGCGCTTCTTCTGCATTTCTTGCTGTAAGTGCTTGTGTGTATGGGGCATGCAGTGTCTGCCATTTCTCATATAGCTTTACTTCAGCTTCTTCGGTAAAGAGCTCTGGCTCTATGATTCCTACAGTTGCTTTGGCGGCCAGGTTACTGACCCGGTTAAAGGAATCGACCGTAATTTTGAAGTCTTCTTGGTTAGAAACAGCATCCATAAGCGCACGGCTTCTGGCTACAACATCAACCACATTATCATAACCAGCGGCAATAACCGCATCCACAACATCATAGCGGACATTGTCGGATAATAGGCGTTTGACGCGCAGACCAAAGAACTCGTAAAGGCTTATACGCAGTTCATCACTAAAATGTTTCGGATTTTTGGAATTTTCATGTACTTCAATGGCTGCTGCAAAAATTTCCTGCAAATTGATCGGCAATTTATGCTCCAGCACAATTTGCACGATTCCTGCCGCTTGACGTCTTAGCGCATAGGGGTCCTGAGAGCCTGTCGGGATAATGCCAATGGAGAAACAACCAACAATGCTATCAATTTTGTCAGCTAGACTGACAATATAACCCGCTTCTGTCGTTGGAACAGCTTCACCGGCAAATCGCGGCTGATAATGTTCAAAGATTGCTTTAGCCACATTTTCCGGCTCCCCAGCTTTACGGGCATAATCCTCACCCATGGTACCTTGAAGCTCAGGGAATTCATAAACCATTTGTGTGACCAGATCGAACTTACAGATATCTGCAGTACGGCTAACCTCAGAAGCCACAGCTGTGGACAAGCTCAACTTCTCAGCCAAACGATCGGCAATCTTGCGAATGCGCCGAACTTTGTCTCCGATGCTGCCTAGCTCTTCATGATAGACGATATTCTCCAGTTTGGCGAGTGCATCCTTGATTTGCAGCTTCTGATCTTCTTCATAGAAGAATTTGGCATCCGACAGTCGAGCCCGGAGCACTTTCTCATTCCCTCTGGCTATTACATCAAGGGATTGCGCATTTCCGTTGCGCACAGTTACAAAGAATGGCAAAAGCTTGCCAGCAGCGTCAAACACCGGGAAGTAACGCTGATGCTCACGCATTGAGGTAATTAGCACATCCTGAGGTATATTCAGAAAGGCTGGATCAAAGGTACCAAACAATACCGTAGGTGTCTCCACCAGAAATAGCACTTCTTCCAGCAGATCTTCTTTGATGGCAATCGTCCAGCTCTTCTCGTCAGCAAGCTTGTTAATTCCGCTCAGTATAAGCGCTTGGCGTTCCTGCACATCTACAAGCACATGCTGTGTACGCATAGCTTCCACATAAAGAGCAGGCTCAGTAATTTCAGCTTCTGCACCGAGGAAACGGTGACCACGGCTCACATTGCCCGCTGTTACACCTGTGATTTCCAAATCAATGATTTCCTTGCCAAACAGGGCAACTAACCAGCGAATCGGACGTACGAATTTGAAATCGTAAGCTCCCCAGCGCATATTTTTCGGAAAAGTCATCGCACTTACGATTCCTGCAAGTCCTTCTGAGAGCAAAGACGAGGTTTCTACACCGGCACTGCTTCTAGTGGCATATATATATTCCACGCCAGCCAGTTCTTTAAACGTAAAATCATCAGGGGACACACCTTGGCTACGGGCAAATCCGAGTGCCGCCTTGCTCCACTCTCCACTTGCATCCTTAGCAATTTTGCGCGATGGACCTTTGACCTCTTCACTGATATCTACTTGCTTCTCAGCAACGTCTCTTACCAGTACCGCAAGACGGCGTGGTGTGGCGTATGCGGTGACTCCGCTGTGCGTGATACGGGAGGATTCCAGCCATTTGGACGTTCTGTCCTGAAGCTGCTCCATGGCCGCCCGGATAAACCGCGCAGGAATTTCTTCCAGTCCGATCTCAAACAATAAATCTTTAGACACGGTCAGCACCTTCTTTCTTCAGCAGCGGGAAGCCCAGCTTCTCGCGTTCCTCCAGATATGTCGCAGCTACCGTGCGGGCAAGATTACGAACTCTAGTAATAAATCCTGTACGTTCGGTTACGCTAATTGCACCACGTGCGTCCAAAAGATTAAAGGTATGCGAGCATTTCAGCACATAATCATAAGCAGGGAATACGAGATGATGCTCCATGGCTCTGCGCGCTTCTTCTTCATACGTGTTGAATAGCGTGAACAACATTTTGACATCCGACACTTCAAACGTATACGTAGAATGCTCTACCTCTGGCTGATGAAAAACGTCCCCATAGCTAATTCCATCAACCCATTCCAGATCGAATACATTTTCTTTATCCTGAATATAAGAGGCCAACCGTTCCATACCGTAAGTAATTTCTACAGCGACCGGATTAGTCTCAATACCGCCTACTTGTTGGAAGTAAGTAAACTGTGTAATTTCCATCCCGTCCAGCCACACTTCCCAACCTAGACCTGCACAGCCAAGTGATGGATTCTCCCAGTTGTCTTCGACAAAGCGGATATCATGCAGCAATGGATCAACACCCAGCGCTTTCAGACTGTCCAAATAAAGCTCTTGGATGTTATCGGGTGACGGCTTGATAATCACCTGGAATTGATGATGCTGGTACAAGCGGTTCGGGTTTTCCCCATAACGTCCGTCTGAAGGACGGCGGGAAGGTTCAACATAAGCTACCTTCCATGGCTCAGGACCAAGTGAACGTAAAAAAGTCATGGGGTTCATCGTGCCGGCCCCTTTTTCCGTGTCATACGGCTGGACGAGAATGCAGTTCTCTGCTGCCCAGAACTGCTGCAGTGTCAAAATCATCTGCTGAAAGTTCATGATACCGACTCCTTCGCTAACAAGTTTTTTACGAAACGGTCTTGCCTTGTGTTGTGCTCCCTTGCAACTTCGCGATGGAGGCGGCATTCTAATATGACAAAAAAACTCCCGCCCCCATGCCTGATAATCAGACATAGGGACGAGAGCTTATATACTCCCGCGGTTCCACCCTACTTGACCTCGCACTTGTGACTCCAGCATCTCTTACTGCAGGACTCAAGGTACGAAATCCACTTTTCCTAAATGCCGCTTCCGTACTCCCGGGTGCCATGTTCATGAACGTTGTCCCGCCAGGCTCTCACTTTCCCCGACTCGCTTTTGTGACAATAAAGCTCATTACTTTCCCGATCCATGCACGTCTCTTTCATAACTAGAGCAATAACGACTGAGTCATTTCTACAAATAGAAACTTTGTCTATAGTAACGGAATTTTTGGATTTCGTCAAATATTGTATTTGTCGAGCTGATCCAGAAAATTTTGTGATTTCAGCTTTAGGCCCAACTGCATGTCCATGAAAGCCCGCATAATTAACTTAAGCTCATCACGCGTACTTTCTTTGACATCCACATTGCCCAGTCGGTTCAGATCAAGTCTAGCGAATAGTCTCAGCAGCTTCAGAGCACGTGGTGAAACCTCCATCGCCGGAGGATCATTATGCTTACAGCTGCGACACAACACCCCACCCAGACGCGGACTTATCAGCAACTGTTCATCGGGCTTTTCCATTCCGCATATCACACATCCATCCAGTTGTGGGCCATAACCCGCAGTCTGCAGGATTTTCATCTCATACACATTTATAATCACACTTGGTTCCTTGTTGTCCTGAAGTGCATTGAGGCAGGCTGAGAGCTGGCGAAACCAGAAGCTTCCGGTTTCATCATCATGCAGCACACGATCAAGCAGCTCACAAGCATAAGAGGCATATGCGGCTTTGATCAAATCCTCGCGAAGTGGGTGGTGGGAGTGAATAATCTCACCGGAATTTAACGTTCCCAGCCCACCATTAGTTCTAAAAAAAACAAATTGTCCGACGGTGAACAGCTGGATCAGCGCAGCATGACGGCTCTTGACTTTCTTGGCACCGCGTACCAGAACACCTACTTTGCCGGCGTTCTCGGTGCAAAGCGTAATGATGACGTTCCCCTCACCATAGTCCATGCTGCGGATGACGATCCCTTCCACCCTGTGTAGCATGCCTCGTCCCCCAACCATTCGGCAAGCAACCAGTCCTTATTGTGCTTCTTCATCACAGACCTTCTCTTCCTCCACCAGCAGCGTTCCACCCTCGCCCTGTGGAATATGTGCTTCCTTGTACAACAGATAAGCATCGACATCTCCAGTCATTGCAAAATACTTCCACGAAAAGTCTCGCATTCGTATTCATCCTTTCTTCTGAAAACACGATGTTTCTTCGAAGTTAGGATGTGCGTTAGGACAGGTTCTATCCTTGCAATTCCTGCCAAGGGAGCAGGGAGAAGAATTTAAAGGTCTTTATGAAAGCCCAAATCACGCAGAACGCGATCCTGATTGCGCCAATCTTTTTTCACCTTTACCCATAATTCCAGAAAAATCTTCGAACCCAGCAGGTTCTCAATATCCGTACGGGCCCGTCTGCCCACTTCTTTCAGCAGAGCTCCCTGCTTACCGATAATGATCCCTTTTTGGGAATCACGCTCTACAAAAATAACCGCAGAGATATGCACAACGCCATTAGGCTCTACGCTCATATCTTCGATAGCTACCGCAATAGAATGCGGCACTTCTTCGCGGGTTAGCTGCAATATTTTCTCACGGATCAATTCCGCGCACACAAATTGCTCCGGATGGTCAGTAATTTGATCCGACGGGTAATACTGAGGTCCTTCCGGCAAATATTTGGCGATTTGCTCCAGTAGCGTGTTAACATTGTTGCCAAACTTGGCAGAGGTCGGTACGATTTGGGCAAAATCATGCAGCTTTTGGTATTCCGCCATCAATGGAAGCAATGCTTCCGGCTCAATCTTATCGATTTTGTTGAGTACGAGAATAACTGGCGTCTTCAGTCCGTTCAAATGTTCTGCAATATAACGGTCGCCTCCGCCCATTCCCTCGGATGCATCTACAAGAAACAGCACTGCTTCAACTTCACCCAATGTGCTCATGGCCGTCTGGTTCATGTAATCACCCAGCTTGGACTGTCTTTTATGGATACCCGGTGTGTCCAGGAACACAATTTGCGAATCATTGGTCGTGTAGACACCGTGGATTTTATTTCTGGTCGTCTGCGGTTTATCTGACATGATGGCAATTTTCTGACCGATAACCTGATTCATCAATGTCGATTTACCTACGTTTGGTCTGCCAATAATGGCGACAAACCCTGATTTGAATTTCATATAATCTTCCTTTCGACTGCTTGCCTTTTTCAATTTCTTGTAACCTTATGATACCCTTTTTTGATCTCTTTAAAGCGTTTCAATCCCCCTATAGCGTTTCGATCCCCCTAAATCCCCCTTAGCCAAGGGGGACCCCAAGGCCCCGGCCCTCTGGACACCCGGAAATGGCGTGACTGCTTACTTTTAGGGGAATAAAGTGACAGTTGGGCTGGAGCGCTTACGTTCCCTGCGGGAACACGCTTGACTGCGGCGCGGACTACTAGTGCAGACTAGGTTACACGGCTCGCATTCCGCTCTCCGTGAGAAGAACTTGCAGCGTTGATTGACTTTATGATGATTATACAACACTAGTTGAACGTGGAGTCGCTGGCGGCTTTGCCGCAGCGCTTACAGGTGAAAGTTACTCAACGACAGAGTGAGAACAACAGAGTGAGTAGCGGCAGCGGTATTGTGTTCCAATGCGAGTATCGCCGCTGGCTTAGATCCGCTTTCCGTCCAATCTATTGCACTTTGTGCAGTAGATTGGACGGAAAGCGGGCTGATTGTTAATTCAACTGCACTCTATACAGTAGAATTAACAGGTTAGGGCCATATACTGGTTATTTAAGTAATTCTACTGTACTAAGTACAGTAGAATAGCAATTGAAGCTATATCGAGGCGATTCTACTGCACAGAGTGCAATAGAATCGTCCAGATGCTAAATGCTTAACCAAATACATGTCCTCACTTACTCGGGAGCTTGTCCTTGCTCCAGATCCGCCGGGCCGAAGGCGCCGGGCAGCAGGTCGCGCACTGTAGTCTCAACGATATCACCCTTCATGTTTCCGAGAATGACCAACATATCTGGTGGACACAGTTCAATCATTACTTGGCGGCAGACTCCACAGGGCGATACGGGTCCGTCAGTGTCAGCAATAACAGCGATAGCCTTAAAGGAACCAGCTTTATGACCATCCGCAATTGCACGGAACAACGCGGTACGTTCTGCGCAATTGGTAGGACCATAAGCTGCGTTCTCCACATTGCAGCCGTGATGAACATGACCATCCTGATCAAGCAGCGCAGCGCCGACTCCGAAACGAGAATAGGGAATATATGCATTGGCACGTGCTTTAATCGCTTCTTGAAGAAGTAGAGCAGAATCCATAGTTTCCTGTCCTCCTAAAAGTTTTGTGAAGCTTAGCTACTTGAATTCTCTACGCAACAAAACTCGCTTCGGAAGCATATGCTTAAGTTTTGTGAGCATAACTTCTCTGAATAGATTCGTACAAAACTCGCTTCGGAAGCATATGCTTAAGTTTTGTAAGCATAACTTCCCTGAACAGCTTCGCACAAAACTGGCTTCGGAAGCATACGGTTTAGTTTTGTGAGCATATGCTACAAACCTTCTCAATTAAAAGATGGCGGAGTCGCAAAACGCTCGTCCGCCTCTCCTCTAAGCTTAAGTTGTATATTGATTATGACATAAGTCCAGTAATCCAGTCTATCACGGGACCGTAAAAAACATACAGCCCAGTTATAAGAGCAAACACCGCCGATAGAAGCACGGCTCCGGCGGCGGTATCTTTGGCTTTCTTTGCCAAGGGATGAACCTCAGGCGATACTAGGTCAATCGTCGCTTCAATGGCCGTATTGAGCAGTTCGGCGGTCAGCACAAGTGTGATCGCGAGCAGCAACAGCATCCAACTGGCTGCTGGAAGTCTGAATACGGCGGCAGCAATAAGAACAACTACAGCCAGGTAGCTGTGCACTTTCATGTTAAGCTCGGATTGAAAGGCTCCGGCAATGCCGTGTGCCGCAAAACGAAAAGAGTGCCAGAACTTTTTGTGGCCTACCGCCGTGTTCTTGACCATTAGCGGGTCAACCCAACCTGGATCAGTACTTGTTCCTGTTTGGACATCATCTCAGCCTCAGATGCGTCATCCTGATGATCGTAGCCAAGCAAATGCAGAAATCCGTGCACGAACAGGAAACCAAGCTCCCGTTCCAGAGAATGCCCGTACTCCAAAGCCTGCTCTTGTGCGCGGGTTACTGAGATAATAATATCTCCAAGCATGTCCGGAAATTCCTCCAGCTCTTCGCCCTCTTCCACTTCATATATAATTTCCGGCTCATCTTCACTGGATTCATTCATGGCAAAAGAAAGTACATCCGTGGGACGGTCAATCCCCCGATATTCTCGGTTCAATTCGTGGATACGTTCATTATCGACAAAAGTAAGGTCAACCTCACCTTTGATAATCCCTTCCGCTTCTGCCGCCTTTTGTAGAATGCTCTCCAGCAGCGTTATAAGACTGTCTTTAATCTCGTATTCAGCTTGTTCATTATTCCATATAATTCCTAGGCTCATGTATTAACAGCCCCTTCTTCTTTTTTCGGCTTGCGTATATCCTCTGGATATTCAATCCGGGAATGGAAAATGCCCATAACCGTCTCTTTCAGCGTTCGCGCAATGATATCCAGTTCCTTTATCGTTAGATCGCATTCGTCGAATTGATGATCATCCAGCCGGCTCTTGATAATTTTCTCAATCATCGTCTCCACCTGTACGACCGTCGGTTTGCGCAAGGAGCGTACGGCCGCTTCTACACTGTCAGCAATACCAACCACCGCTGACTCCTTCGATTGTGCCTTGGGTCCAGGATAACGGAAATCATCTTCGGTAAAATCAGGCTCATTCCCTTTTTCTTCGGCTAATTTCAGTGCTTTATGATAAAAATAATGCAGGAATGTAGTCCCATGATGCTGCTCCGCAATGTCGCGGATAGGCTTGGGCAGCTTATATTCCCTCAGCATTTCCACCCCGTCGCGGGCATGGGACACAATGATGGATTTGCTGAGCATCGGTTCAATCAAGTCATGCGGATTCTCCATATTATTCTGATTCTCAATAAAATAAAAAGGTCGCTTCGTTTTGCCGATATCATGATAATACGAACCCACACGGCAGAGCAGTCCATCCGCACCAATCGCTTCCGCCGCCGCTTCTGACAAATTGCCAACCATTACGCTGTGATGGTAGGTTCCTGGTGTTTCCATAAGCAACTTGCGCAGCAGAGGATGGTTCGGGTTCGATAACTCTACCAGCTTCAGCGCTGATAGAATACCAAAGGTAGCTTCGAAGAATGGCATCAGTCCTATGACCAGCACTGCGGTCAAGAGACCGCTGGCGAAGGCAAAGCAGATAGCATATAAGGTATCTAACTCATTCCATACTCCTCCACCCAGTATCGTCAGCATAAAAACAGTTACGCAGCCGAATAGAGAGACCATGATTCCGCCTTTAAGCAGTGTTGAACGCTGACCGGCCCGATGCGTGGCAAATATAGCCACATAGGACACGATAAGCACAAAGAACCCAAAGTTAAAATCAAATACTGTATCCTGCTGCACATTCAGAATAATACTGGCAAGAATACTGAATAATATGGAACAAAAATAAGCCAGTGTCATATCCAGCAGCATGGCGATCAGCATAGCGCCAATGGCTACCGGAGCTAGAAACCCTATATAAGACCGGACATCTGTCTGCAAAAAAGCAGCTAGACGCATGGAGATAATGGTTATACCGAATACCAGCACCAGCATCAATAACTGGGAATTATTATACTTGAAAGTAGAGGTGCCTCCGGAATAGCGGATAAACATCAGTAGTCCTGCGGAGAGCAAAGCTGCCAGCATCAGCAGTCCAAGTTGCGGCCAATAATTGACCTCATTACTCAGCAGGCCGTTCTCATCCAGCAGAGAATACAGCTCGGGAGTAATCAATTGCCCTTTGGCAACAAGCACATCCCCTTGCTCTATGAACACATCTGGTGTGTCCTCACGGGCCTGAACCTTCGCTTCCTTCGTAGTTTCCTCATCGTAGAACTTATTGCTTGTCAGAACTAGCCGCACCAGTTCCTGCACAACCTCACGAGCCGTGCGCTGGGTCAGAGAGCTAATACTGACCTGCTCAGCCACCTTGGCCCGTGCGGTCTGGGCATCTTGTATCTGATCGTTCATCAGCTTGGTGACAATATCACGGGCAACCGGCTTCATTTCGATAATATCCTGGGAGGTCAGACGCGGTATTTTGATAAACGTCTCCTCGGGAATCACATAAGCCTGCTCCTTAATGATGGACTGCATTTCATCCAGAAGCGTATCGGAATAAGTGCCATTGTTACGGTTCGATGTTACAAAATTAAGGATAAAATCGTTGGCCCGCTGCGGAATTTCCTCACGG
This sequence comes from Paenibacillus sp. 19GGS1-52, assembly GCF_022369515.1. Lineage (NCBI taxonomy): Bacteria > Bacillati > Bacillota > Bacilli > Caryophanales > Paenibacillaceae > Paenibacillus > Paenibacillus sp. 19GGS1-52. Next base: position 1,881,303 of record NZ_CP059724.1, on the reverse strand, counting down.
TAAATGGCCGTCTTGTCGGTCTCTGAAATCAGATCATCCTGATTTAGACGGTCAATACGATCCAATAGAGAGGTTACCAGGTTATCAGACCTCATTGGGATAATCGCATACCGTTCTTTTACATTCTCAGCCGCTTTTTCCTGGGCTTTCAGCTTAGCCTTGCTGTCGAGGATCTGCTTAGGCGCTGTAATTTCCTTGGCACTGTGGGTATCCTCTTTAATATCATATCGCTTAGGCAGCAGATCAGGCGCCAGACTGAAGTAGAAGACAAGCCCTAATAACAGGAAAAGAGCATAGCGCGTTAACGCGCTATACTTCCAGCCGTTGGTACTATATACTAATCCTCTTAATTTGAATGGTTGCTTTGAAGCCATGAAGACAATCCCCTTTATTCGAGGTTTTCGGCAGAGCGGTCATAGGCAACGATTATTTTCTGCACCAGGGAATGCCTTACTACATCCTGTTCGGTAAAATAGACAAAGCCAAGCTCTTCTATGCCGGATAAAATCACTTGGGCTTCAATCAGACCGGATTTCTTGCCGCGGGGCAGATCGATCTGGGTAACATCCCCCGTAATGACCATCTTAGAGCCAAAACCGAGCCGAGTTAGAAACATTTTCATTTGTGCAGGTGTCGTATTCTGGGCTTCATCCAGGATAATAAAAGAATCATCCAGTGTGCGCCCCCGCATATAAGCGAGTGGTGCAATTTCAATAAGTCCTCGTTCAAGCGCCTTCGCGACCTGATCTGGACCCATAACGTCATATAAGGCATCATACAGCGGACGGAGATACGGATCTACCTTTTCCTGCAAATCTCCCGGAAGAAAGCCTAGGCTTTCACCTGCTTCTACTGCCGGACGTGTAAGCAAGATACGCTTGACGGAACCTTCCTTCAGCGCCTTAACCGCGAGCACAACCGCGAGGTAGGTTTTACCGGTTCCCGCAGGACCAATTCCGAATACAATATCACGCTTGTTAATCATTGTCACATAATGCTTCTGGCCAATGGTTTTGACGCGGATAGGCTTACCGCGAAAAGTTGTCGTAATTTCCCCTTTGAACAAATCGAGCAACTGGTCGGCACGAAAATCCTTCGCCAGCTCCACAGCATACTGTACATCCCGCTCACTTAATATATAACCACTGCGAATCAAGGACAGCAACACATTGAATAATTCTGCCAGCATGTCCACTGCTTGTTCGGCTCCGCGAACTGTGATCTCCGCTTCGCGCGAATCAATAATGGCGGGAATTTCACTCTCGATGATTTGTAAGAATACATCCTGCGGGCCGAACAGGGATTGCGCTTCTCCCGCATTTTGCAAAGATATACGAATGCTTGCAGTCTGTTCTGACAAGTAGCCTCATTCTCCTCGGTTGTTTACTATTGGAAGTTCTACTGCGATTCTCTCTTCCACTTCAAAAAGTACTTTCATATAAACTTTACCATTCTCTTTCTTCTCATGCAAAATTTTTTGACTTTTGATTACGCTATCCATACCATAACGCGCCAAAATATCTTTTTTCGCCTGCTCCATACCTGCCTGCTGCGCTGCCTCTGGAGTACGAGTATCCGCGGTTTCCTTGACTTCCAGCTCCTTCTCAGTCATCCAGCCCAGCGGCAGTTCCAGTGAGCGCCAGACAAGTGGATCATGTTCTGTAAGTGTCCGCGACTTCTCGAACGTCGATTTTCCATAACCCCACAGCTGAATGGCCCATTTGCCAAGCACCAGGTAAGTTCGATCTTTACGTTCTCCCGTATAGGAGCTGCCCGTTGTCTTCAGTGGTACGGCTATATTGTATTCATGCCACACTAGACCTTTGACGTCCCCTTTGGCAACTACATATTGCGCATTCTCTTCATCACCCAGAATTCCCGAAATTAGAATATCACCTTTCTTGACCCGTGAGTTGCGTGCTACAACCGGCCTGCCCTGCTCAGCATATATTTCGGTGACCACCGCATCAGTTCTGCTAATCAGATGACGCTTACTGAGCAGAGGCTTGGTCTCAGGCTGTTCAGCCTCCACTACCTGAATGGTAATGCTCGTCCCCGTACGTTCTAGACCTATCCATGTAATGCCCGGCAGACGGGCTGTCAGCTCCCTTGCAAGCTTGTCCGGTTCGTCCAGACGCCAAATCCACTGATAAGGGTATATGCCCTCTTGGTGGGCTGCCGCTAATATATCCTCTGAAGCAATATGTTCGTTCCCTTCGATCTTAATACTCCATATCATAGATGACAGGAGCAGGAGAGAAACACCAAACAGAAATAACCCGATGGTAAAAAATTTACGCTTCCACATTCTAGCTGCCATAAAAGGGACGCCATGCCGACCAGAGACATGCATGCGGCAGCCTGTCTTTTTTAAAAGCGGCCGGAGAGTATAGAAATCATCCAGCAGAAGCTTCAGAGAAACGCCGCTCCCAGCAGTCCTTACATCCCAAATAACAATGCCGGCTCCGGTTACAGCGTTTATGAATTTTTCCACCTGCGGTCCCGTCACATGCAGTGTAACGAACCCCCGCAGTGATGACATAGGCGGTTCCTTCATGATTTCTCCTCGCTTTCTATATACCTGATTTCCTCGATAATGCCCTCTACAGCCAGTTCCTGGCCTAAAATATTGCGGATTACAAGCTCTTTGCCTGTTATAACAAGCGAGCCTTTGACTAACGCAAGCGTCAACTGCTCGGAGGAAAAATGCAGCACGCCACGATGGTTCTCAATGTATAACTCCTTATTGCCGATCAGGGTGATTCGGGGCATATTCTGCAGTAAATCCTGCGGAAGATCCATTACCCCGTTTGTCCATCCCCGCAGCCTGCGGCCGATACGGGTCATAAGTAGACGCTCCCCCTTCCTGCCTTCTGTACACCTTATGCGGCAACACTTTTTTTTATGAGTTGAAGTCATGGAAGCAAAAGCAAAAAAGCCCTCTATTCCCCTTAAGGAATACGAAGGCTTTAGGTTAATAATGAATCGCAAAAGAATTCTATAAGTTTCTATTTATCTGCGGACGGAGTGAGGCTGCTTGGAACGTGGAGCACCCAGAACCTCAGCCCAGATCAGACCGCGACGCAGCTCTTCACGATTGCCTTTAAAATAAGGTTGATCGGTCGATCCGGCATGGTAACCCTGCGGTTCATAAGCATCATTTTCCGAACCCGAACCTGCACCTGCCATTCCGTCAAAAGAGGCTTGAATACGCTCCAGCTCACGCTGCATTCTTTCCGTACGCTCCTTCACTCCATCCCTAACCTCTGGCTGCTCCAAAGACATACCTTCCCCTGTCGAATAATCTGGAGTGGGTATTTGCGCGGATTCCGGAAAGGCTGGGGAAGCGTCATACTGACGTTCCTCACTTGGCATGGTCTGCCAGTTCCGCTGCGGCAAATCATTGCCAGGAACAGGAAAGCCGCTTCCTTTCTGCGCTTGCCGCTCTCTGTCCAGAGTATCGCCAGGACGCTTAGCCCCGCGGAGCGGATTGTCATTCCCCCCGCCAAAGGTCGGCATGCCGCCTCCAGAGGGTCCCTTAGATTTGCTTTTCCCTGCTTTATTCAGTCTGGATATAACTGCGAATACAACTACCACAATGATATAGATCCAACTGCCCATGGGAACTCACATCCCCTTATTTATTATTATTTGGATGGCTGCTGTCATCCTGGTCATTCATCTTGCTGAGGGAGCCTCGCATTTGCGTGTCAGCCTCAATGTTTTTGAGATTCATATAATCCATCACACCAAGCTTGCCTGCTCGCAATGCTTCAGCCATTGCCAGCGGCACCTGTGACTCAGCTTCTACGACAAGCGCCTTCATCTCAACGACACGAGCCTTCATCTCCTGCTCATGGGCTACAGCCATAGCTCTGCGTTCCTCCGCCTTCGCCTGTGCGATGCGTTTGTCGGCCTCAGCCTGTTCTGTTTGCAGATACGCTCCGATATTCTTGCCTACATCGATGTCTGCAATATCAATCGACAGAATCTCAAAGGCTGTACCTGAATCCAGTCCTTTGGAGAGCACAGTCCGCGAGATCGAATCCGGATTCTCCAGAACGTCCTTGTGCGAATTACTCGAACCAACCGTAGTTACAATCCCCTCACCAACACGCGCGATGATCGTTTCTTCACCCGCACCACCAACGAGACGATCAATATTTGCCCGGACAGTAACCCGTGCTTTAACTTTAACCTCAATCCCGTTTTTAGCGACAGCTGCAACTATTGGTGTCTCGATAACCCGTGGATTAACGCTCATCTGCACAGCCAGCAGCACATCGCGACCTGCAAGGTCGATAGCCGCTGCACGCGTGAATTCAAGGGGAATATCCGCCCGTTGAGCAGCAATCAGCGCATTGACGACCCGGTCCACGTTACCCCCGGCCAGATAATGGCTCTCCAGCTCATTGATGTTAATCCCAAGCCCTGCTTTTGTAGCTTTAATCAGCGGATTAACGATCCGGCTTGGCGTCACCCGCCGTAATCTCATCGCTACCAAAGTAATAATACTAATTCTTACGCCAGACGCCCACGCAGACACCCATAGCATGACTGGAAAAAAGCTGAAAAAGACGCTAAGTACTATGATCACGGCAACCGCGATCAACAAAAATGTTATTAAAGATGCTTCACCCATACTCTAACTCAACCTCCATTATAATATTCCATAAATTTATAATACTCATTTTTAGTTACCTTAGGCTTTAATTTCCTTCACCACAATCCGTCCGCCCTCAACCTTTATCACTGAGATTGCAGAATTAATGTCAATGAAGCCACCCTCTGTAACTACATCTATTCGCTCTCCGCCCACTATAGCCGTTCCGGAGGGACGAAGCGGGGTGATGCTGATCCCCGTACCACCGATCAGGTTCCGCTTCTCTTCTACGGGTACAAAACCCTGTTCCTTGGTAAGACTGTCTTTCAAAATAAATCGGTTCCAGATCCCGCGTTCTTTGAACACTACTGCAACAATAATGATCACCACAGCTGCAGCCGCGAAGGCAATTCCCAGACTGAACAAGGCATGTGTATAGCTGAAGGCGGCTCGCACTACACCTGCAACAAGACAGACTGAGCCTAGCAGTCCCAGGATACCAAAGCTAGGTACGAACAACTCCAACACAAGCATGACGAGACCCACAATGAAGAGCAGCAATGTTTCTGCACCAGCAAAGCCAGCCACATAATTCCCAAAGAAGTATAGGGCAAAAGCCAGTGTCCCAATAATTCCAGGTGCGCCAAAACCCGGCACAAGCATTTCAATCACAACTCCGGCTATGCCGATGAACAGCAAAATCGTCATAATAATCGGATTGGTCAGAAATTGCGACATTTTCTCGGCACCGGTATGCTCCACACGAAAAATGTCATCTGTAGAATAGCCCAGCCAAGTGATGGCCGCTTCCGGTGTTTCTGTAATTTGGTCAGCATAACCAGCTTTTAGCGCTTCATCGCTGGTCAGGGCGATAATCTCACCCTTAGTCTTACTTATGCCAAGTTCAGGCTTATCAACAATAGCATTAATATCCATCATCCCTGCGGCGATATCCGGGTCGCGTCCGTTCAGCGCAGCAGCGCCAACCATCTTTGCTTTCCAGTAGGAAATCATCTTGGCATCATCTACACTTTGACCGTTCATGTCCACCAGTGAAGCGGAACCGATCATACTGCCGGGCTTCATGATAATCTTGCCTGCATTCAAGGCTATGTAACTACCTGCCGAAGCGGCGTCGCCCTTAATATAGGCAGCTGTTGGAATTCCGCTATCTCTTACCATCGTACCAATCTGCTCTGCTGAATCTACAAGTCCGCCCGGTGTATCAATTTCCAGTACAATCAGAACTGCTCCATAATTGGTTGCCTCCTGAAAGCCCCGTTCCAAGAACTTCTGCAGTCCTCTTTCGATTTCCTGATCGACCGGAATAATAAACACCGGGCCTTTCTTCAGCTCCCCAGCCGAGACAGCAGTCGAATTGGGTGGAGCGATGTCAGCGTTCACATCTGCTGTTAGGGGAATCATAAGCAGTAATAACAGGATAGCTGCAAAGCTGGCCAAGGCTATTTTGCGAAATCGTTTCAAACTATTCCCTCCCTTCTTCAACATGACCCATAACTTTATCTTTAGTACGCCTAAGGACGGCAATACGTTTCAAAACAAAGAAAAACACCCCTTATAAAAAGGGGTGCTAGCGTTTTATTATTGCAGAAATTGTTGAACCGCTTGGTTCACGAGTTTACCATCAGCGCGCCCTTTAACCTTAGGCATCAGTGCGCTCATGACCTTACCCATCTCGCTCTTCGAAGAAGCACCAGTTTCCTGGATAGTTTGCTGTACAATGAGGTTAATCTCTTCTTCAGAAAGTTGTTCAGGAAGATATTTCATAATAATCTCGATTTCTGCCTTGGTACTCGCAACAAGCTCATCGCGACCCGCTGATTCAAATTCTTGGAGGGCATCTTTGCGCTGTTTGATTTCACGACTTAGGATATCAAGCACTTCGTTGTCGTCTAATGTTCTCTTCAAATCTATTTCAAGATACTTTATTGTAGATCGAACCATTCGAATCGTGGAGAGTGTGAACTTGTCCCTACTCTTCATCGCTTGCTTCATATCTTCGTTCAATCGTTCGCTAAGATTCATGCGTGGGTAATCCTCCTAAAACTTTCTCTTACGAGCAGCCTCGGACTTCAGCTTTTTCTTAACGCTTGGCTTTTCGTAATGCTTGCGTTTCTTCACCTCAGCCAAGACACCATCTTTTGCGATGGAACGTTTAAAGCGACGAAGTGCAGCATCAATTGTCTCGTTTTTGCGAACTTTCGTTTCAGACACAGTTTCCCCTCCCTCCGACCATACCGTCAAAAGAGCATAACACGGTTTATCAAATTCCATTATAGGTCAAACGGAAATAAGGTGTCAACCTTCGCGTCATTATTTTTTCGGACAAGCCTTAAATCCTAAGCTTTCTATTAGGCGTGAGAAGCTGAATTCCCAACCAGGGCACCAAGTTTGGTTCCTCCAAGCAAGTGATAATGAAGATGAGGAACCGCTTGTCCACTATCAGGTCCGCAGTTGTTAATCAGACGGTAACCGGATTCTGCTACACCAAGCTCTCTGGCAATCTGCTGCGCTACGCTATGTATTTCAGCGATCAACGGCAGATCCTCAGGGGTGACCTCATTCATAGATGCAATGAACTTCTTCGGGATAATCAACACATGCACGGGTGCAGCAGGCTCAATATCATAGAACGCGAGAATCCGTTCATTCTCAAATACTTTATGCGCAGGAATAGTCCCCTCGATAATTTTGCTAAATACGGTTTCCATATTATGTCCTCCTAAAAGTTTTGTTAGCATAGACTTCTTGATATTCTTCGCAAAACTACTTCGAAAGCAAACGCTCAGTTTTGTTAGCATAGACTTCTTGATACTCATTGCAAACAATCATACAGGATATTGATCGATTGCGAAAGTAAGGACTAGGTGCTGGGAAAAGAGGGTTTTGTCTTTTTGGGTAGATAGGGATATCACCTACTGCTCCAGACTAACTCAGCCTCGACAGCAGCAAAATAATGTAGTAAATACAGGATTTCATGTCCTATTTACTCTGCAACAGAGAATTGTTGTACGAAATACAGCTTATGCTCACTTTGAAGTCCATATTTGCTTGAAGTCATGGATTTAATACAACAATGTAACTTTAACAGGCTATCTCAGGATAAAATGTTGTAAAAAATACAGGAATCCTCTCAAGACTAATTCCAAAGCAAATAATAGCTCCAATCGGTCTACTTCAGAGATCATCAAATCTCTTGCACAAATTTCTTGATGATATCCCTACATGCAACAACAGCAACTTGAGTTTGTAATCGTAAGCAGGTCGCAAGGATGGCACAGACATGAAGCTAAGAAGCCATGAACTTACCACCAATGCTCAAGCAACAATTTTGTACGGAAAATAATATGCTTAGCAAAAACTTTACTGTATCAGTAACAGATGAATATAGCAGAATTACTGCTGCAATACAGTGGATGTCCTAATAAAAAGCATTCTAGGGATAAGCTAGATTTGAGTGGATAGCAACCAATTACTTGCTTAGTAAACAGGAATGAAAGAGGAGAAATGTGAGAGTAGTTGGGACTAAGTATTTCGGAATTCCGAAGAAGAAGATGAAGAAGCGGCTTTTGGAGCTGGTAACCGGGGGAATTCTTTAGATTATCAGTACTTTTATTTCTAAAAAAGCAAAAAAAAAGAAACACCCTTCACAGCTCATAAAGCTGATTCGGCGGCGGACGTATGAAAAGGAGATTGTTCCCGGTCATACGTCCGCCGAGGTGTTTCTAAAATGATGTCGGCTTAGCTGTATTATAACAAGGGGGTAGTACTGTATCTGTGACAGATATCACAAACTTCGCTGTGGATCACATTTTTTCCAAAACAATACGCGAACCCCCACCGCCCTGTTCAGCAGGCACAATAACAAGCTTGCGCGGCAGACGTGCCCGAAGCTCTGGGACATGGCTAATTATGCCTACGGACAACTGGTCGTTGTGTAACTTTTCGAGTGATGTAATTACAGTATCGAGCAAATCCGGGTCTAGGGTGCCAAAACCTTCATCCAGGAAGAAAAATTGCAACGGATACTGTCCCCGCAGCTGGATTTGGGCTGATAAAGCAAGTGCAAGCGAAAGAGAGGTTAAAAAGGTCTCTCCACCGGATAATGTTGAGACAGGCCGTCTCACACCACCATTTCCATCATCACGAATAACGAAGCCACCACCAGAATCGACCTCAAGTGCATAACGCTGCTTGCTTAAGAAACGAAGACGCTGGGATGCAGCCTGGCATACCTGCATCAACTGCTCCTCTGCAATGTATTCCACAAAAGCATTTCCACGCAGGACGGACTGCAGCTTGGATAGCTGATCCTGAAGCGCTGCATGCCGGGTCCGCTGGGCTTCGAGCTCCATCCAGCGAATATGCCGATGACGCAAATCTTCGAGATCGCGTTCGCCGCGCGCCCGATTCTGGAGAGAGCTTTCGTCATATTCCCGGCATTGGCGAAGCCTATTCTGACTCTCCAGCCATTCTTCCGGACTCATTACAGCTCCATCCAACTTCTCTTCAATATGGCGCAGTTGCAAAGCGACTTCTGCTTCATCCGTACGATGGGTGTGTACGCGGGAAGCTGCATTGTCCCGTTCTTCTGGTGTAAGTGCTGCTCCTTCTACTTCAATCGCTGTGGCAAACGGAGAAGAATTCAGACTTTGCTCCCACTCGCTAGCTGCTATTAAGAAATGCTCACGCGCTGAGTCTGCAGCCTGCAGGGCAATAGCTGCAGCTTTGACTTCATGCTGAGCCTTGTCTGCGGCAGTCCGCAAAGTCTTTCGGCAGCCTTCTAGGGCAGACAATAGTTCCTGCAGCCGCCGTTCGCATTCAGCCAGCAGAGGGCCGGCTGGCTGACCTTCTGTCCATTCTAATAATCGTTGTTCCTTCTCGCGCTGCAGTTCTTCCTTACCTTCCAGTTGGGCATTCCACTGGGTCAGCTCTTTATCCAGTTCAGCAATTCCCTCTTGCAGATTCTGCACGGCAATGCTCTTGTCGTCAAGGAACTTGACGCTGATCTCCAGACGTCCTCTAATCTCCTCCGCCTGCTCGTCCTTCTTCAGCAGCTTACGGTAGGCACTCTCTGCTTCACCCGGTACCAGCTCAGGGAACTGCTGTGTCCAACTTTGTTGTAATGCAGACAGTTGGACGCTCAGTTCCTCAGCCTTAACTGTAATCCCGTCTACCCAGCTCCGCTCGGCTGTCACACTCGCAGCTTCTTGGTGACATTGCTGCTGGCTATGCTGCATGGAACGCTGCCACTCGGACGCGCCGCGCCGCAGTTCTCCAGAGAGCTCCTTCAGTTCGGATAGAGCCTGTTCCAGTTCGGACAGATTATTCTCAGTCAGGAGCTTCAATGCCCGGACTGTAGAAACAGCTGCTACAGTGTGTGTACTGTTACTTCTATTCTGTTCTTGTTCCAGCCCCGCAGCCGCTGGAAGCTTCAGTAAGTCTGCGGCCCCGTCGCCGTATACTTGCTCCAGCCATGCCGAGTCCTGCTCCCACAGACTATGGAATAAATGACGTGCTTCCAGTGCTCGTCTGGACTTACTTCTGACCTGCTGGAGCTGACTTTCCAGCTCTGCATGCTCTTCGTTGCCCTGCATTAGAACAGGTGCAGGATGATGCTCACTGCCGCATACAGGACATGGCTGTCCTTCTTCCAGCTCACTAGCTAAGGCAAGTGACAGCCTATGAATCTCCTGGCCTTTCAGAGTCGCCTCCAGCGTGCTGCTATGGAGCTCAAGGCTCTCGGCTGTGGCGACGGCGGTTGCTTCTGCCGCCAGCAATTTCTCAAGATGCAGCGCAGCTTCGCGGATCTGCTCCGCGCGCGCTGCTGTGAGCCCATCTCGCCGGAGTTCGGTCTCGGCGAGGCGGGCTTGCGACGCCGTGAGCGCTGCTGCGCGCTCACGGCGTTCCGTATCCGCCGAATTCCACTGGGATTCGGCGGAGTGCAGCCCTTGCAGTCTCTGCATGGCTTCCTGCAGAGACTGCCGCTCTTGGGAGCGGACCGAGAGCGGCTGCAGGCTCTGCTGCAGCTCGTGCTGACGCTTTTGGCCCTTGGCCAAAAGCTCCCGCTCCCGGGCCATGCTCTCCCGCAGCGCGCCAAGCTTGCGGGAGGCTTCCTCGCGGCGCTCGCGCAGCGCCGCGAGCTCACGGCGCAGCCCGCCGAGCTCGGCTTCCAGCTCGAGCGCACGGCGGAAGGTGTCGGCCCCCTGCCGGAGGGCCGGCTCTTCCAGGGCAAGCGCGGCCTGCGCAGCAGCCTCGGCCGCTGTGGCCGCCGCTGCCTCCGCTTCCGCGGCGGCCGCCAAGACCTCTTGGCCCTCCGCACGGGCCAATCGGCTCTGCCAAGCTTCTTCGGCGCTGCGCCAGGCCTTCAGCGCCGGCAGCCTTTTCTCAGCTTCGTCAGCCTTGCCAAGCTTACCCTCCAGAAGGAGGATCTCCTCCTGACGGGCTACTAGACCTTGCCGCTGCAGCTCGCGGCGGGAACGCTCCTCCTGCAGGTCGCGAATTCTTGTGAAACGCTCCGCCACCTGCACAGCCGCCTCCAATTTCCGGCGGCACTCCACGGCATAGGCAATAGCCTCCTGCAGCCGCTCAGCCGCGGCCTGCACATCCTCTTTGCCTGCGCTGCCAAGTCCCTGCTGCTCTGCTTCCAGCGCGCGCAGCGCTGCTTCGTTGTCCTTAACCCGGCGGCTGAGCTTAATCGCCAGCTGATCTCCGTATTGCTCCAGATGAAACAGGCGCTGCAGCATCTGTCGGCGATCCACGCCGCGCAGTGACAGAAATTCAGCAAACTTCCCTTGCGGCAGCACAACTGCTCGTGTGAAATCATCCATTTTCAGCCCGATATGCTCCTCCACACAACGTGTGACATCGGCCAGCTTATCAGCCATGACATTGTCCCCATCAGCGGTAACTTCGATGAACCGACTGATCGTATTACTGACCGATTGTTCACCTGTGCGCTTAAACTTCCGTTCAACACGGTAGCGGCGGGTCCCTGCGGAGGAGGTGAGTTCAAAGGTAAAAGCCACACTCAAAGAATCCTCGGAATGGTTCATAATTCCCTGCGTTCCATTCACCGCCCGCTCCACTTTGCCATACATCGCCAGCGTAATAGCATCCAGCAAAGTGGACTTCCCGCTGCCTGTTGGTCCAAATATACCGAACAGACCCGTCTCTGTCAGACTTTCAAAGTCAATTTCCTGCATCTCTCTATAGCTCTGTAATCCAGCTACTTTTAATAGAATCGGCTTCACCTTAGTTCTCCTCCCCTTCCTCCGGCTGATGCCGTTCTTCCTGTGTCAGCTCCAGAAACAGCTCAATCAAGCTATCCTCTGGCTCTGCCCCACCCGTCTGGCGCTGATAGAATTTACGGAACAATTCCTGTACGGGCATGCGCGAGCGGGAGATTTGCTCCAGCTCTTGTTCCATCTGCGGATAAATCGGTCGAATATGTATAATGCCTTCCCGTGATTTGCGCAGCCGCTGAATATCACTCATCGACAGCGCTTCACTGAGGCGGATTTCCAAATCAATAAAAGCGGAAGCATCTCTTCCTTCATCCAGCCAGCGGTAAACCTCATCTATTCCGCCAGTGGAATTCCATCTGACCAGCGGACGGCCGCAGCGAAGATAGATTTCTTCAAAGGTGGGCTCTGCGCCCGGAACAGCATCAATAAGCGTGACCGACTTGGCTTGCCCCGCTTCCGAGAAGCTATAGGCCAGCGGTGAACCACTATAGCGAATCATTCCCTCACCCTTCACGCGTTGGGCGCGATGCAAATGCCCAAGCGCAGTGTACTGCGCCCCACAAGACAGGGCGGAAGGATCTACTGTGTAGGCCCCGCCTACCTGAATCGGTCGCTCTGAATCACTTTCTACACCGCCAAGCACATAAATGTGACTCATGGCTAGATTCACAGTCTGTGGAGTAAATTCCCTTCCCAACAGCTTCATAAGCTTGCCTACACGTGCGCTGTATGCGAGACGCAGCTCATCCTCACCACTATCACCAGCCAGCAATTCCCCGAGCCGAGCCTCAGAAGGATAAGGAAGGGCAGCAATTTTGGCGATTTCACCTGTGCGCACAACCTGAATGGTCACGGGTTCCGAGGTAGGCAGACCCACCAATGTAATCCCTTGCCGCAGAACAAGTGGAGATACGGAGGCTACGCGCTCGGGCTGGTCATGGTTTCCCGATATCACAACGAGTGGCCGACCGTTTGCTGTCAATCGCGCAGCGGCATCGTAGAATAATTGCTCCGCTGCCGCCGGAGGATTCACCGAATCATAGACGTCTCCCGCCATTAAAATGAGATCCACCTTATGGGCATCGGCAATCTCCACCAGTTCATCGATGAACTGCTCCTGTTCCTTCTGCCGGCTTCTTCCCTCCAGCGTCCGGCCGAGGTGCCAGTCTCCCGTATGCAATATCCGCATCTTCCGCCTCTTTCTCCGCACTTTATGCGGCAATGAATAATATTTATAAGCTTACAGCATGTCCACCGTCAAAAAAGTACAGCCACAGCTCGCTGACCGGTTCTCCCAGAATATCATTTAACGCCTTGCCGTACAGCTCCAGCTGAAAACGGTATTTATCCTTGAGATCCTCTAACGCGCCCGGATGCTCCAGCACACTATCAGTCTTATAGTCTAGCAAGATTAGCCGATCTCCCTCACGGAATAGACAATCAATAACCCCTTGGATCAATACAGCTTCAACTTCGGCATCATTTTCTGGTGCCGGAGAGATTCTGGAGACGGCTTCATCCAGAAAGCTTAAGCCTTGGTAGGCTTCACTAGCTGGAACCATATAACTGAATGGGAGCTCTCTTCTCTTCCAGGTAGAAGTCAGCAATCTTTGTCCAAGCTCACTATTATAAAAACTCTCGACTTGCTCTAGAACCACTGCCTCGGCCTGCTCAGCGGTCACAATCGCTACCCGCTCAAGACGTGCCAGTGTTTCCTCGACAACAGCGTGATCAACCGATCCTTCGAGCGGAATATGCTGCATAACGGTATGGTACGCAGTTCCACGCTCCGCAGAGGTTAAATTGCGCTTCTCCATAAATTTAGGGCGTCGCAGATGAAGACTATCGGCATTGGTAACGCTACGCCCTCCGATTCTCTGAGCAGCAAACTCCCCTTCCTCCAAGAGATCATAGGAAGGTTGCTCTTGCATAGATAACAAGGCCTTCAGCTCCGTTACTGAGGTCTTGGCCGGAATACCCGCGGCGGCTGCGTAAGGATAGCGCCAATTCAGCTTTCGGGTCACTTCGCGGCTTGTTTCGGTTCCTCCAGAGGGCACTGCGTTCCCTCTTTGCAAGGCATGAAGCACTAGCTGGCGCTCTTCATCCTTTCCGCTGCCCTCCTTGGCAAGGAAAGCACCGGTGCTAAGCTCGGCAGCGTCCAGCACACTGATGCTCCAATTGGAAATATCAGTATGCAGCACCGTAGAGACTGCTCCTTCTGAACCAGCCAGCTTGCGCAGGATGGTTGCTCCGGGATGACGGATCAGTGCGGGTCCAACCCAGTCTAGATAACAACGCCCACGAGCCAGTAAATGGTCAGGCAGCAGCAGTTCTTCCCGACTCTGAACCGCACTCCAGCCAGCGATTTTGCGAGGTAAATCACGAACTGTTCCCACCAGAATCATTTTGTCTCTAGGACGGGTCAGCCCTACATACAGCACACGCATTTCCTCTGCCAGCAATTCAAGTTTCGAGCGGCGGTTAATAGCGAGAAAGGGCAGAGTCGGATAGCTCACTCTTGTATCCCGTTCCACAAAACGGGGGCCGAAACCCAGCTCCTTATGCATCAGAAACGGCGAATACAGATCCTGCCGGTTAAAGGGCTTGGACATGCCGGCCAGAAAAACAACCGGAAACTCCAGACCTTTGGATTTATGAATGGTCATAATTCTAACGCCGTTGCCTTCTTCATCACTCCCGCTAGCAACCCCAAGGTCGCCGCCATTCTCGCGAAGTCGGCTAATAAACACCAGAAAGCGGAATAAGCCGCGGGCCGAGGTATCATTCTCATATTGTACAGCCCGATCATACAAGGCTTTGAGGTTATTCTGGCGCTGAAAACCTCCAGGCAGACCTCCGACCCACTCCAGATAGCCACTCTCTCCGTAAATACGCCAGATCAGGCCACTCAGGCTGCCCTGCCGAGCCGCATTTCTCCAGCTTTCCAGTTGGTCCAGAAAGTATTGAAGCTTCCGGCGCAGCTTAGGAGCGATAGTCGGTAGAGCTCCGCTCGCCTTCTCCTCTTCATAAGCTGCGGTGATTTCACTTAAGTTAGGAGTACTATCCTCTTCTATAGTGACTGCTGCCTCAAACACGCTTTCGGCCGTAGCCGCAACCTCGCTGTCTTCAGCCCTGGCAGCCAGCTTCTGCTCTCGTACTGCTGCTTGCAAAGCTTCATAGAAAGAGCCTTGGCTGCATAACCGCACCGTAGCCAATTCCTCTTCGCTTAGACCAACAACAGGCGAGCGCAGCACTCCTGCCAGCGGGATATCCTGCTGGGGATTATCTACTACTTTTAGCAGGGAGAGGGCGATTTCTACTTCTGTAGCCTGAAAATATCCTTTGTTCTGGTCACCATAGGCAGGTATACCTTCCAGCCGTAGCTCCTCGATCATCAGAGGCGTCCATATTCTGGCCGAACGGAGCAAAATCACGATGTCACCATAAATGACGGGACGCATGATCTTGAGGCCTTTATCATAAATGAGCAGCGGTGAACCGCCGGTCATACCGGTCATCTGTGAAATACGCCGAGCGATCGCCCGCGCTTCAAGCTGAGCCGTCTCACTTTCGATGACTTCGCTCTCTTGCGGTGCATCCTCGCTATCCTCCGAGGCTTCTTCAGCCTTACCCGTTGCGTTCTTGCCACGATCAATCAACAACAGCTCCGGCGCAAAATAAGTATCTGGGCTCTGCTCTTCAGTCCCTGGGAAATTAGCTCCATACACCAGCTCTGCGCGCTCGTCATAACTTATTTCAGCCACTGTCTCGTTCATAATCTGCCGGAAAATCATATTCACGGCATTAACGACTTCACGACGGCTGCGGAAATTACGGGCCAGATCAATTACCGATCCTGTTGAAGACTCACTATCAGAGCCGCTAACATTGGCACCCTTGGTGCTGAAGCTACGGTATTTATCCAGAAATAGTCCCGGCTCCGCCAATCGAAAACGGTAAATACTCTGTTTCATATCTCCAACCATAAAGCGGTTGCCAGGTGCTTCCCGGGAAATCAGCCGCACGATTTCCTCCTGCACACTGTTCGTATCCTGATATTCATCCAGCAGCACCTCGTCGAACTGGGCACGGTACTCCATGGCTGCATCGGAAGGTAACGAGCACCCTGGTAAAGAATCTGGATGCCGTAAAATTTGCAGGCAATAGTGCTCCAGATCGCTGAAATCGACCAATCCACGGCCGGATTTCTCTATTCGATAACGTTCGCCAAATTCGATTACCGTCTCAGCCAGCTCATCCATTAGCGGAGCTGCTTCGTGCAATTCAGCCAGAAACACAGCTGCAGGACGGCCAAATAACGCCTTCTGAAGCTCCAATATACTCTTCTTGACACTGTCACGCAGCTCTTTAACGGCTTCCTGAAGTCCGGGATCGGTGGAGTCTTTCTTACAGGCTTTGAGCTTCCCGAAAGATACCTCCATAAAAATATCATACAGCTCTGCCCAAGGCCGCTGATTTACAGCATCTATTAGCTCACTAACCATCACCAAATCAGCAGCCAAATTGTCGGCATAAGGGGCTGGTCCTCCCGGCTGCAAGGCAATTGCCTGACCCTGCGTTAGCTGACTTATTGCACCCGCCAGTGTTAGCTTCGCTTCCTCCAGAATACTCTGCACCCATGGTGTCTGGCTTAGACTGTCCGTATCCGGCAGCGAGAAATCAGCGGCAGTATCGCGCAACCACTGCGCTGGCCAGGGGTGGCTGCGAGCGAAATCATGCAGCCGCTGTATCAGCGCATGCACCGCATCATCGCTGCGCTCTCCGCTGAACCAATCGGCTAGCCTAACAAAGACGGTATCTTCACCATCCTCACTCACTGCACCATACTTCTCTTCCAGCAGTTCCTCCAGCAGCTCCTGCCGCATCATTTCGGCCTCATGCTCATTTAAGATACGAAAACCGGGGTCAATCGGGATAAGTTGATAATACCGACGAATCACTTCCATACAGAAGGAATGCAGTGTCGTAATAGATGCCTTGCCCAGCAGGGCAAGCTGACGGCGCAAATGGTCATTCTCACCATTGTCTTCCAGTGCGCGGTCCAGCGCTTCTCGAATCCGCTGGCGCATTTCGGCTGCGGCAGCTTTGGTAAAGGTGGCAACGAGCAGCCTATCCACACTAAATCCATTCTCTTCCTTGCTGATTTTGCGGATAATCCGCTCCACCAGCACCGCTGTCTTGCCGGAGCCTGCTGCCGCCGCTACTAAGATATCATCGCCGCTCTCGGCGATGGCGCGCCATTGGTCATCACTCCAGATGCTGCCTTCCGGTTTCACTTCTATTTCAGCCTTCATGCTCACAGCGTAGCTCCTCCTTTGCGGGACAGCAGGTCCCAAATGATATCCTTGCCCGGCTTGCCAAGGTTGTTATAATCATTGCCTTCCACCGCTTCATCGAACTGGCATACCGGCCGGTAAGAGCAAAAGGTACAAGCCGTCTCCTGTTGAATACGGTAGGGCTGAATCTCTACATCTCCCTCTGTAATACGGGTTCCAATGTCTGAAATCGTGCTTCGCACAGAGGACAGCAAATGTCCCCACTGCTCCGGAGTGGCCACTGAGGCACTGCTATAAAAACTGCCATCGCTCTTCACCGCGACCGGTACGATTGAGGAATACCCTTTGTCCAGACTGGTATCCATCAGCGAGACAATCTCGCGGTCTGCTGTCAGCAGCCCTTTCATCTTGAAGCGTTTCAGCAATTCCTGCTCTGCCTGCTCCCGGTTCAATCCATTGGGTGACGTTAGCAGTGGGTCATGCACATGGAAATAAAGCGTGCCCGCTGGAAGTGCAGGACGGCCCAGCCATTGTTCGGAATAGGTTAGCAATACATCGAGATAAGTCAGCATTTGCAGCGATAAACCATAGTACACTTCATGCAGCTTAAGATCCTTTTGGCTCGATTTATAATCAATTACCCGCAGCAGGATACCATTCGCCCCTTCGGCCATGTCCACTCGGTCAATCCGTCCCACTACCTCCATTACACAACCATTGGGCAAAGTTATTCTTAAAGGAGGCAAATCCTTGCCCGGTCCAAAATCAAGCTCGAGCCCAACCGGCTCAAAGCTGCCCCGCCGCGCATGCTCTCCCAGAATAACCGTAGCTCTCCCAACGATATTCTTCAGCTTGCGGGAGATGTATCCATAACGCTTGGAGCTCATTAGAATCTCGCCCTGCAGCATCGGCGACAGGCGGTCCACTGTCTCTCCGGCCTCGCGTCGGCATTCCTCCGGTGTCATACTTCCCCAGCCGCGGCCTTCATTCTGCAAGCGTTTCGCCATATCGCTTAACGCAGCATGGAACAGCTGCCCAATATCGGGCGCTTGCAGCTTGTACAGCTGCCGCTCCCTTAATCTAAGGCCATATGAAGCAAAATGGGAGAACGCACAGCCTACAAACTTCTCCATACGCGATACGCTTCCGCGCAGCGTTGTACCTCCATATAACCTGAGACTGGTTCCACGCTTTAGCTTTATCCCATCGTTGCGGTAGAACAAAGAGCCTAGCAAACGCTCCAACTGCGGCTTCCGTTCTTCATTCGCTGTGAACCAATTGTACACATCCCACCATAGCTCTGGAATTTCTACTCCTTGACGCCACTGCCGCAGTTGCATAATGAGCATGCGCAAAGTCTGCTCCGGCTGAGCCACAAAACCCATATGCATGGAATCCCCAGCTTCTGCATTCAGGCCAACTGGTGGGAAGCCAACAAGTGAGTGCTCCTGTGCCGAGGGGAACATTTTATGCAAATGGCGAATAACCTCGGAAGGCAGTAAAGGTTTCCCTTCCTCATCAGCTGACGCATAGCTGACCCATAATCTTCTGCTCGCCGTTGTCAGCGCGTTGTAAATCAGAAAGCGCTCGTCCAGCAGCTTACGGGAAGAACCCGGAGCCAGTTCCATGCCGGCGTTCTCCAGCACAGAACGTTCTCCCTCCGAGAGAATGCCATCCTCCTTAAACTGTGCAGGAACGACACCTTCATTAAATCCCAGCAAAAAAGCATATTTTACACCGGATGTGCGTGTCCGGTCCATATTCCCAATGAGTACCTGATCGAGCGCAGGTGGAACTAGCCCCATCTTCAGCTCGGCAAGTCCAGTCTCAAGTACACCAGCGAACACGTCAAACTCCAACCGCTCATTGCCCATCATTTCGACAATTTGATCCAGCAGATCTAATACCGCACTCCATAGCTGACTATGTTCACGTGCAGCCTCCGGCTGCCCCTTCTCCAAAGAATTTGCGCTCATAGCTTCCAGCTTGTGTGCTGCATCTGTCTCTTGGAGCAAACTATAGACCGCTGTACACAGCTCAAGACCGCTGCGGCTCTTCTTAACACGTTTCTCAAAAGCGAACAACGGACCCGTTATCGCTGCCCGACAACGTTCCATGGTCAGCAGCAGATGTTCATCCACCCCTCGGCCACCCTCCATCGATAGGCTCGGTATACCTCTCCAGGACCGTTCATCGGTCCAGCGGTATCCCTGTATCCCACAGGCCAGCACATAGTTCTCCAGAACATCCATATCCTCGCGCGTCAAACTATGGTCCAGCGGAAGCAGCAGATCGGTCTTTACGCAGCGAAACACATCCTCATAACGCCAGCGGCGACGCACCACATCCAGCGCAGAGCGAATAAATTCGATGAGCGGATGATGCAGCTCATTTACTTTTTGATCCAGAAAAAACGGGATTCCATAATCCTGAAAAAGTGGTGTCACCAGCTGCTCATAATCGCCAATATTACGCATGAACACAGCCATTTCACTGTATTTTGCCCCTTCGTCCCGCGCCAATCTGATCATTTCACGCAACGCTCCTTCAACCTCCGCTCTACGGGAGGCAGCAGCACCGATGGAGATGGCTTCAGTTATTTGTGCATCATCTCCGTGCCAGCGGGTCCGGCGGTCATAACCCTGCTCCAAATGTGCAAGCACGGGAGACGCTGCAAATCGTGGAAGAACAGGCGGGCTTAGTAACTCGTCCCATATTTCCACACCCAGTTCCTCCGCTATTCCACGCAGCTTGATATAAGTGACCGCCGCAGGATGAAAGAGCTCCAGCTCATGCGGCTGTTCTCCCGGAGGGTAAGTCCGGTCAAGCGTAAGCGACACAGTCAGTTTGGCCGCACACAGCATTAATTCGCGCAGCACAACAAATTCCTGTGGAGTAAAACCATGAAAGCCATCTACCCAAATCTCGGCTCCACGAATATAGGCGGACTCCGGGATATGCTCTGCCAGTTCAGCCAAACGGTCTTCTTCGTCAATATACAGCCGTGACATTTCCTGCTCCAAGTCGCTAAATACAAGTTGTAAATCATCTAGCTTGCCTGTGAGAATAGGACTGCTTCCAATCGAGTTGCGCATTCTGGACAATTGCTCGTCCAAGTCGGCTGCACCCAGACAGCAGCGTTTCATTTCCGTATGCAATTGGCTAAGCCGCTCTACAAAACCTGGTCTGTCCGCAGAGGCTCCAAATAACTTCAGCTCCTCTTTGCGGCGGTTGATGATTCTATAGATCAGCATCTTCTTGCCTTCTTCACTGATAGGCAGGCTTGCGCTGCCGCCAGTTTCCTGCTTCACCCGATAAGCGAGACGCGAAAAGCTAAGCGTCTGGGCTCGGATGCTTCCCTTGGCATTCCCAGCGCTCAAGAGTCCCCGCTCCGCACCAAAAGAGCCCTGCTCCGGAACGAGCACAATAATCGGCATCCCTAGCGGCTCCTCCTCTAAAGAGGCCGATACCGACTCCCATATCTTTGTTGTCTTACCGCTGCCCGAGCGGCCTATTAAAAAGTTTACCGGCATAACGCAAGACTCCTTCCGTGGCGAAGAGATTTAAAGAGACTACAGGTGGAATCCACCTGTAGAATTATAATAATTCCTGCACCTTGCTCATCCTATAATTATACCATAACCTCATTTGAGAGAACATACGTTTGGGATTATTTTCAAATGAATGGAAGGAGGTAAAAGTTAGATCACTGTTAGATAGACTATAGTCTGTGAGGAATAAATTAACATCATTTTCTGCTGCTAATTGATGTCATCCAGCTCTTGGAGACTCATTAACAGCAATTTCTGCCTCTAATTCAGCAATTCGTTACTAAAATTTTCTTGTTAGAGGAAATTAACAGCATAAATGGCAGTTAATTATCGAATTAAGCATGAATCGGACGATTTAACGGCATGAATTGTCGTTAAATATAAAGAAACAGCTTTGCCACCCTTTATGAACGCTACCCGTCTATCTCAGAGAAATAGAAGGATAAGTTATTGTGTGAAACATATAATCCTGACCTATATTTGCTTCAAAACCAAAATCAGCACTTGATCCATCGCGAATCATGACGCTAAGGTTCAGAGGGTTCTTCTGACCGCTGATAAAGTAGCATGGGAGTCATATTATGTACGACAAGAAGCTTACTACGCCTGCTAATATCCCCAAAAAAAAGAAGAGTCTCAACACAGAGACTCTTCAATCGTGTTTCAGCTTTATTTATTTTTACTCCGCACTTCAAATATAGCAAACTTCAAATAATGCCCCTCTTCGACGCCGAGAATCTGCGGATGGTCCTTGCCAGCGGCCCGCCATTCGATCAATCGCAATATCTTGCCAGCATCCTTCGCTGCGTCCGCGATGGTCTCCAGAAACAGCTCTGGCTGCATATGGTACGAGCAGCTTGCAGTGACAAGATAACCACCCTCATTCACCAGCTTCATGCCATGCAGATTAATGTCCTTGTAGCCGCGCACAGCCCCTGCCACCGCACCTTTGGCCTTGGCAAAAGCAGGAGGGTCCAAGATAACTACATCCCAGGTCCGTCCGCCGCCAGCCGTCATCGGCTTGGAGGTATCCGCTTTTGCTGGCCCTTTGAATTTGGAAGGAGTGTTCACTGCTCCTGTTGCAGAGTCAGATTCATTCGCAACTGTGGTGGCCGTTGCCCGCTCCGAACGCTCCTCAATCCCCTTCACGTGGTTGCGCAGGTAAGCAAAAGCATCATCTACCACAAACTCCACACGATCGCTGTATCCATTCAACTCCACATTGACCTTGGCGCTCTCGATGGCATGCGCCGAAACATCTAGGCAGGTTACCTTCTTGGCACCATACTTGCAGGCGTGCAGCGTGAAGCTGCCGGTGTGCGAGAAGCATTCCAGCACCGTCGCCCCATCCCAATAAGGGAAAGTGACATGTTTGCCACTCTTGTTAACCGGCAGAATCTGCAACGAGCCGTCCTCTGTAGCAATTTTCTGCAGGGTAATCCCGCTGCGCCCACCCCAGCCTTGCATAAGTGGAGCGATAGAGGCTCTATTCTCGCGCTGGTCAAAAAAGTAACCCGTCTTTTGTCCCTCTTCGATATCAACGATCAGCTTCAAGCCATTTTCGCTTATCGTAACGTGGCGGGGACACTCCCCGTACAGCACGCCGGTCGTCTGCTCCAGACCCTCCAGCTCACGCACGCTCACATCACTGCGCTCATAAATGCCGCGTGGAGCCATGACTTGAACCAACGCCTCCACAATCTCGGCGCGGTGCTTGTCCATCCCGAGCGTCAGCAGCTGCACAACAAGAATGTCGCCAAAACGATCAACTATCAGTCCCGGCAGAAAATCCGCTTCCCCATAGACCAAACGGTACGCATCTGCACCTGGCAAAAAACGATTTCGGTGCTGGTGACAATTTGTAAACCGTTCCGCGAAAAAGGCTGTATCCATTGCCGCCAGCGGCGCTTGGGAGACAATTCTCACCCGGATCTGCGAAGAAGTATTGTAATATCCCACAGCGAGAAAACGCCCCTGATGATTAAGCACATCCACCAGTCCGCCATCCTCCGGACTTCCATCTACCGATGCTATTTCACCTGCAAAGACCCAAGGATGGGCCTGCTCCAGTCTCTTCTTGCGATTGCGTTCTAAAGTAACTGATGCCAATAACTTCAACTCCCTATTCTTATAAAAATGGTTTATACATGTCCCTTGTACTACAATCATATATTGGTGTACAACCCTCGTTCATAAAGGAGTCTGTCCCTATGATCCGTGATCTGCTGTTCCCTGTCTTATATGGTCTTATCATTTTTCTGGCTGGTATGAAGCTGCTGGAAGCCGCAATGGCCAGAGTGGCAGGTCCGCTGCTGAGAAAAAGTCTTAACCTGGCAACCGCCACGCCGTTAAAAGGTTTGATCGCCAGCAGCCTGATGTCAGCCCTGCTGCAGAGCAGTACAGCCGTAACCGTGTTGACGATCGGCATGGTTAATGCCGGGCTGCTTACCTATGCCCGTACGCTTGGCATCATTCTGGGCAGCAATATCGGGACCTGCCTGACCACGGAGCTAATCGGCCTGCAGATCAGCTCCGCAGCTTCTCCACTGCTGGCCGCCTCACTCAGTCTGTGGGCGGCGGCGGTCATCGCTGGCGAGCTGCCGCTGAATGCCTCACGGTCAACCGCCTGCCGGCGAATCGCCGAACCCCTCCAGTTCATCTGCCTGGCTGTTGCCGGGTTCGCGCTTGTCCTATGGGGCATCGCTGTAATGCAATCGATCGGCCCCGCCTTGCAGAGCAGCGGCCTATTCGAATGGTTCTTGAACCACGCCGCTACCAGCGTGCTGTGGGGACTCGCCGCCGGTGCCTGCCTAACCGCCCTGCTGCATAGCAGCGCTGCGGTCATCGCCATGGCCATGGGCGTAGCCGCTTCCGGGGCGATGCCGCCAGAGCTCGGCATCGCCATCGTACTTGGTGCCAATATTGGCACCTGCGTCACAGCTGTCCTCGCCTCGATCGGCGGCTCACCTTCCGGCGTCTTCGTCGCCTGGTCGCATGTAGCGCTGAACGTTGGCGGCGCGCTGCTCTTCTTGCCCTTTACCGCGCAGCTGCACAACATATCATCATGGCTCGGCGGCGGCCCAGCCTCGCAGATTGCCCACTCCCAGACTATTTTTAATGTAGCCTGCTCAGTTATAGCACTGCCTTTATGCTATCTGCCTATATGGTCTAGGCTGGAAAAACGTCTTCAGACTTAACCCTTATGTTCACGCTATCGCTGTACTATTATACTTCAATTGGGTTCAAAGATGTTATAAAACCGCGATCCATCGTGAAATGTAATCACAGTCGAGGCGATAGCAATCAAGGCGATTAGTCCCAAAGCGATATAATCCTGACTTGAGAATGGACGGGTCTTATACCAGGTTCGTTTTGTTTTGCGTCCGAAGCCGCGCAGCTCCATGGCCGTGCTAATCTTATCTATCCGCTCGATACTGGTTAGAATTAAGGGCATAAGAATCGAGATGATGTTCTTCACCCGTCTGGACAGCTTTTCTTTACGGGAAATATCAATCCCGCGCGCCTGGGCAGAGAACGATATGTTCTCATAATCGCGTTGAACATCTGGAATATATCGCAGGGCAAGCGACACAGAATAAGCAATCTTATAGTTTACTCCCAGCCGGTTTAACGAGGCGGCAAATTCACTGGGGTCCGTGGTCAGCAGAAAAAGCAGCGCCATTGGAAGGACTACAGCATATTTTAGCGCAATATTGAATTGATAGAACAGTTGCTCCCACGTCAAGGTGTACCTGCCTGCAAGATGAACGATATCATGGCGCGAACCATAAATACGCACTCCCTCCAAAGGTGAAAAGATAAAGATGGCCAGTTGATTTAACAGAAAAAAGAGCAAAATCAAAGATAATACAAACGCATAGTCCCGAAATTTAACCTTGGAGAGTATAAATGGAAATAGACTAAATACCAGCATCACTGCCAAACACCTGGTATCGTATGTAATCATCGCGGCCACAGACCAGACTACAAAAATAATCAGCTTGGTAGCACCTGTGAGGCGATGAATCGGTGAATCCTGCTTCGTGAATGTTAGCATATTGGCTTTCATCTGCCCCGGACCCTCCTGTCATACGCAATAAAGCGCCTAACGAACTCGCTTGGCTGTTCCACTCCGGCTCTCAAAGCTAATGTAAATAGCGAGGTTTCTTTCAAATGGGCACTTCGCACGACTTCCGTGTCGCCAAGCACCCGCTCCGGACTATCATCCGCAAGCTTCACACCGTCTGCGAGTACAATGGTCCGTTCAGCATATTCCAGCATTAGGTGCATATCATGGGTGATCATCATCACCGTCATGCCTTGGCTGACCAGTGTGAGCAGGAACTCCATCATTTCATTATAATGCCGATAATCCTGAGCAGCAGTTGGTTCGTCCAAAATAATTATTTCCGGCTCCAGCACCAAAATTGAGGCAATCGTGACACGTTTCTTCTGACCATAACTTAGCGCCGAAATCGGCCAGCTGCGAAAAGCATATAGCCCGCACACCTTCAGAATAGCATGCACCCTGT
The DNA here is from genome assembly GCF_022369515.1 of Paenibacillus sp. 19GGS1-52. Lineage (NCBI taxonomy): Bacteria > Bacillati > Bacillota > Bacilli > Caryophanales > Paenibacillaceae > Paenibacillus > Paenibacillus sp. 19GGS1-52. The sequence continues at coordinate 1,856,052 of NZ_CP059724.1, read as the reverse complement.
CACGGATATGTTCCGCCGAAGCCCCCCGCAGTACAAGCCCTAGCGCAACCTCATCATACAGGAGCGTCTTAGAGATCATATGGTTCGGATTCTGCATCACAAAACCAATCCGATCCGCGCGCTCCTTAATCGAATCCGGGCCAATATCCCGTCCGTTCATCCAGATCGTTCCCGATGTAGGCCGATAGAATCCACAAATGAGCTTGGATAAGGTAGATTTCCCAGCTCCATTCCGCCCAGCGATGCTCAGCATCTCTCCTTTGCCGATGCGCAGCGAGAGCTCCTGAAGCACTGGCCGATTCTTCTCATAACCGAACGAGACGTTCCGCAATTCAAGCAGAGCTGGGTATTCAGTGATTTTCGGCTGGACATTGTTGTCCTCATACCATTGCTTGAGCTTGCCAGTATAGTCATCGAGCCGGATATCATCGATATGCTGCGGATTTATGTCCGGAGTAATGATGCAGCCCGCATATTTCAGCGCCGTTAGATACAGTGGCTCCCGGATACCTGCTGTACTAAGCAGATCGGCGCTCAACAGCTCGGCAGCCGGCAGATCGGCGACAATACGTCCTTCATCTATTACAATAATGCGGTCGACCGACCGATGGAGAACCTCTTCAAGCCGGTGCTCGATAATAATGACTGTTGTACCGCTTTCCCTGTGCACTCGGTCAATGAGTTCAATCGCCTTTTTCCCAGTATACGGATCTAGACTTGCTAGCGGCTCATCGAACAGCAGGATATCAACCTCCCCCACAAGCACTCCGCCTAATGTCGTTTTTTGCTTTTGTCCGCCTGACAATTCCTGCGGGGAAGATGACAGAAATTCAGAAATATCGACAGCTATTGCCGCAGCAGATACCTTCTCCAGCATCTCTGCCTGTGGGATTGCATCATTCTCCAGCCTGAATGCAATATCCTCGCCGACGGTTAAGCCGACAAACTGCCCATCCGGGTCTTGCAGTACAGTTCCAACCCGGTCAGACAGCTCGGCGATGCTCATCTCCTTCTGCTCCTGCCCCATAATCCGCAGCAAGCCCGTCATTTCTCCTGCATAGGCAAAGGGAATTAAGCCGTTGATGCAGTGGGCCAGCGTACTTTTGCCTGAACCGGACGGCCCGACAATAAGCACTTTCTCTCCTTCTGTTATCGTTAGAGTAATACCGTGGAGAGTAGGCTCCTTCTGAGCCCGGTATTGAAAACTGAAATCCACGAATTCAATGACCGCTTTTTTCATATTTAACCTTCCTCCCCTGATGATCTATGCCATATGTGCAAAAGAGAAAAGCCGGTAGTATCTACCGACTTTTCTAGTGATTTGATTTGTAGAGGATCTAGAGTGGACTAAATTAAGCTTCCTTACTCAAGCTTCCTTACTCAAGCTTCCTTGTTTCGTTCTTGTTTTGGCATAAGCGACCGCCAGCAAGGAGCCAATTATCGCTACCGTCACTATATTCGCTGCTCCAGCAATTAACCCTTGCGTAAACACTTTATTAGCAGGTTCCGCATAAATGAGAATATCCAGTACCGGCGCTACGATGAACCAGGCCACTGCATTCGCCGCAATTTGAGCTAGGTTAAAGCGGATGAGTTCCCTCTTGCCAAATTCTCCATCATGGATGGCTATTCTGGAGGTTAGCAGGCCAATAATCAACCCGACCAACCCTGAAGCAATAACCCAACTGAACCAAGGCGAACCGTAAAAAATAGCATCCTTTAGTGTGTGACCGATCAGACCAATCAGCACCCCCGCAACCGGACCATATAATAACGCAAACAATGCAAGCAAAGCGTATGTCGTCTCAATGTTAGTATTGGGAACACCGGACGGAATGGAGCCAAATCTTCCCAGAATAACGAATAACGCAGAACCGATACCAATAGCTACAATCGTCTTGATTGATAACGCTTTATGTTTCCCCAACGATCCCATCTCCCTTGATCCATGAATGTATAGCTTCCTACCGTATTCACATGCTACTGTGCATGTAGTTTTTGGAATTATACATCGGATTAGTTGGAATTACTAGAGGGCAACAAATATATTTATTAAAATAGAGATTTTCCCAGAAAAAAAAGAGGTGCCGCCCTTTATGGACGGCACCTCCATACAATAATTTAATTCACAGTTACCGAAACAGTCACAGTTTTGCTATCGAATTTACCTTTAATTGATGCCGTACCTTTGCTCACAGCTGTAATACTGCCAGAGGCGTTCACTTTCGCTACAGAAGGCTTAGAGCTTGTCCAGATAACGTTATCTGTAACAATTACCTCTTTGCCGGTGTCGTAAAGTGCTGTCACAACTACGGTTTTGGTATAACCTGAAGCCAGCTTCAGTCTGGTTTCACTGACTGTCACCTTAGTCAGCTTGGGAACAACTGTGATTTTGACCGTTGCAGCTATGCCTTGATACGATCCTGTTAATGTAGTCGTTCCTTCGGCTACAGCCTTAACGGAGGTACCTGTCACGGTAGCCACCTCAGGATTTGAAGAGTTCCAGTTCATTCCGCCTGAGAAATTCGCCGTTTTGCCTGTGGAATAAGTTCCAGTCACCTTGATCGACTTGGAGCCTTTGATATTCATTTCCAAGGTCGCTGGTTCAACTACAAGCTTGACGACCTTTTGCTCAATCGTAACCGGAATGCTGATGGTCATATTCGCATAGGTACCTTTTAAACTCGCTGAACCTTTCACTAGACCTTTAATGACTTTACCAGTAGTAGTCTGTTTGATAACGGCAGTTGTACCGGTAAGTGTCCATTCGATCGTTCCTGTTACATCTCGTTCCTCACCATTTTCCATAATCGCCTGAATCGTGGGAAGCGCCTCTTCTTCACCAGTGACAAGACCCAAGTTATCCTCAGGCCCAATCAGGATAAGCACCTTATCCTTTACCGTTACTTTTATTTCAACGCTTTGAGAACGGATAGCCGCTAAGGGTGCAGAGACATCCCCGCCCTTCAGCCTGCCAGTAATGCTAGCCGTTCCTGCTGATACTGCGACCAATTTGCCGTCCTTAACCAAAGCAACGTCTACATTGCTAGATGTCCACGTAATCTCCTGACTGAGATCCAGCTTCGTTTCATCCAGCTTCGTTCCGTTAACCTTCGGCAAGCTTACGGAGTCTGCCTTATATAATTCCTGATCGGTTTTATCCGTCTTCTCATTCTTCTCCGCTTCCAGAGCTGTAATCGTTGGATATACAGTCAGCTTGAAGGTTTTGTTAACTCCTTTGTATTCCGCTTTAATCGTCGTGGTTCCGACTGCCTTAGCTGCAATGACGGCAGACAACCCGTCAGCCGCCACTGTTGCAGTTGCCGCCAGTTGATTATCAGAACTCCACACCGCTTCTTTGGATACAGGCTTTGTTGAATTCGCTGCATCTCTCACATCTGCCTCAACCTCTAAGCTCTCACCCATGAACAAGGAATGATCTCCAGAGGGAGTTAACAGCATTGCTTCGAAAGGCGCACGAACATATACATCAACCGAAGCTGAAATGCCTAGGTAATTAACTGAGATGACAGTCTTACCAGAGGACAGCACTTTAATTAACCCTTCTTTTACAGTAGCCACAGCCACGTTAGAGGAGTTCCATTCAGCCTTCTTTGTAATATCCTCGCTTACTGCGTTTACTGCTGAGATTTGGGTTACAGCACTCAGCTGCAACGGGTTGTCTCCATTCAGCATTTCGAGCTCTTTAACAATTGTACCTTTCACTATCTCCTTAAGCTCAATCGCAGAGTAAGGCAATTGCACCGTAGCTTTGTAGGTAGCTGTCAAGCCCCTGTATTTGGCAGTGATCGTTGCCGTACCTTCGCCCGCAAGCGTAATCTTGCCTGCTGTTATGCTCAATACGTTGGTATTTGAACTGCTCCAGTCAGCATCAGCGGTTACATCATTGTCGGTAGTCTCCGACTTACCACCAAGAGCACTGGCTTTAACGAGCAATTGATCTTCATCGTCACCCAATTTATAGTTGCCGGTGGAGCTAGGCACCAGTTTCAATTCCTTATAGGGATAGGTAACAGATACCTCAACAGAGGTGAGGGCATCTTTATACGTAGCTGTAATGATAGCAGTACCACTAACCAGTGGAGTTAGCTGACCATTGACCACCTGCACAACGTTGCTTTTTGAGGAACTCCATACTGTCGAGGCAGTCACATCCTTTTTGGAGGAAGACCCTTCGACACTGGCATATACCTTCAGTTGCTTCGGCGTTTGGCCCACAATAAGCTCCACTTTCGCCGAACTATCAAATTCAATCGAGTTGACGTCGCCCGTAGCTGCCAAGACGCTTACCGGAAAAACAGCAGTAGCAAGTAGTATCATAATGAGGAGCAATTTCGTCATTTTCCTGTACACAGTCATCAGTTCTCTCCTTAGGCTATAATGTTATTTTCCACACTCTTCCACTTATATCGACATCTAGCCCTCAAGTGTTTACCTTATTCTCATATTCCTTCAGGTTTAGACTGAATTCAGGACTTTGTAACTAGAGCACCTTAATACCCAGTAGAGTGAGTGCCTTGCGCAAAATATGGATATTATTGGAGTAAGAATTACTAGTTCCTCTCGCCCAGGCGTTAAGCGGCTCATGCCATTCCACAGCGCTGATCTCCGCAAGTTGCGCCTCAGTTACGCCGCCCGTAGCTTCCACCAAAAAATAATGAACCTCTTTATCCACCTTACCGTGCACCGGATGATGGTACGTATATTTAATGATATCCACGGGTGCTATAACTACCCCAATGGTACCTGTCTCTTCGAGAATCTCACGCAGGGCCGTCTCCTCAACCGTTTCTCCGACTTCCATCTTCCCTTTAGGAAGTGCTACTTTGCCGTAACGGTCCACAATCAGCTGGATTTCCAAGCCTGAGTTACCCTTGCGATATACAACACCACCAGCCGAAATTTCCTTGTACACCATACAAGTTCCTCCTTTTCTTAAAATTAAACTTCATAGATAACAAGAAGAAACGGCTTTGCCATCCTTTTGTGGACGGTATCCGTTTCTTCGAGAAATATAAGCATAAGTTATCGTGTAAGACATATAAATTCTTATCTTTCAATAAGGATTCCATCTCCAAAAATGAAATGAAATCCTTGGTGCAATGTTTAAGCTACATCCCTTAACCAGCAGATGTCTGCAGACTGTCATGACTTATGCCAACCAGCTCGCCCCGGCATTCGTTAACACCGGCTTCAGTTATTTTAATCTGGCAAAGCTCTCCCTGCAGTGAATCATCACCGTTAAAAAGAATCTGCAGGTAATTGTCACTAAAGCCATGCTGTACAGCCCGGCCAGGTGCGCCTTTCGCCGATCTTTCCGCAATGACGCTCACTGTCTGACCGACAAATGTACGTGCATAGGTCAGCTGCATTTCCTCAGAGAGATCAATCAGCTGCTGGACGCGGTCATTCTTGATCTCCTCATCAATTTGGTGATCCATTCGTGCCGCTGGTGTACCCGTCCGCTTGGAATACGGGAATACATGCATTTCCGAGAAGCCCACCGCCTTCATGAAATCATATCCGGCACGGAACATCTCATCGGTTTCACCCGGAAAACCAACAATCACGTCTGTTGTAATGCCGACATCCGGCATGGCCTGACGGATCAGCCCGATTTTGGCATAATACTCTTCGGTCGTATATTTACGGTGCATCGCTTTCAGCACCTCGTTATGTCCAGCCTGTAGTGGTATGTGTAGATGGCGGCACATTTTGGTGGAACGATTCAGCACCTCAAGCAGCTTCTCATCAATCTGACTGGCCTCAATCGAGCTGATACGCACCCGTTCCAGCCCCTCCACTTGATCCAGCTCCCACAGCAGATCGGACAGCCGGTAATTCTCAAGATCATCACCGTAACCTCCGGTGTGAATACCTGTCAGGACGAATTCTTTATAACCAGCTGCCACCAACTGCTTAGCCTGAGTGATAATGCTCTTGGGATCACGGCTGCGGGACAGACCACGCGACCACGGAATGATGCAGAACGTACAGAAGTTGTTGCAGCCATCCTGGATCTTCATGAAAGCCCGTGTCCGGTCAGCAAAGCCAGGTACATCCATTTCCTCAAATTCACGCGTCTTCATAATGTTGCGGACAGCGTTGACCGGCTGGCGTGTGGCCTGAATATTCTTCACATGGGTCATAATCTGGTCGCGGTCCTGGTTGCCAATGACGAGATCAACACCGGGAATGTCCAGAATCTCGCCGGGAGAGGTCTGCGCATAGCAGCCCGTAACAGCCACGATGGCTTCTGGATTACGGCGAACGGCCCGCCGAATCATTTGGCGACTTTTCTTATCTCCGGTATTGGTTACGGTACAAGTATTAATCAGATAGACATCGGCTGGCCCTTCAAAATCGACCTGTTCGTAGCCTTCATTTTTGAACAGCTGCCAAATGGCTTCAGTATCATAGAAATTAACTTTACAACCTAATGTATAAAATGCTACGGATGACATAACTCAAGCTCCCCCCATTTCTCCCGATTCATACAGAATGCAGGCAGCAGCAACCATTCCCGCCGTCTCGCAGCGCAGAATACGCCGTCCCAGACCTACGGAAAGCGCCCCTGCCTCCTCGGCTCCGAGACATTCCTCTGGGCTGAAGCCACCTTCAGGACCCACTACAATCATCACCTTGCCTGAGGACTTTGGAGATAGTGCAGATACCCATGGTGCTGCTGCACTGCGCAGTTGCATGCCCTCTTCCTTCTCATAGCAAAAATAAACAGCGTCAAATTCCCCGAAGGACTGTAATAGTTTCTTCCATGTCAAGGGTGCGCTTACCTCTGGCACGATGTTCCGGTGAGCTTGCTCCGCTGCTTCCTTGCAAATTTTGCGCCAGCGTTCCAGCCGTTTGCTCTCCTTGCGCTCGTCGTATTGCACGATTGTGCGCTCTGACAGAAATGGAATAAAGGACACGGCGCCAATCTCCGTGCATTTCTGAATAACCGTCTCCATCTTGTCCGCCTTGGGCAAGCTTTGGGCTACCGTAATCTTGACCCGTGGCTCATGGGTCATCTCCAGTGCTTCCAAAATATTCACTGTTACTTCACCAATTTCGATAATAGCAATTTCCACTAATGCTTCGCGAGAAATACCATCGCTGACGATCAGCTTGTCCCCTGCTTTGCCGCGCATTACCTTGGCGATATGACGGGCATCCTCACCGTCGATTCTCACTGTGCTATCGTTGAACTGCTCTGGTGTAACGAAATATCGTTGCATGTCATCATCATCCTGTTCCTTGATTTACTTCTTTAGCTGCCAAATATCTTAAGGGATAACTTATAGAAAAGGTTCACAAATTCTCCTGCCAGTTGAGTGGACCAATTATTAAGGGGTGTAATGGTGTAAGCCCGCAAACCAGGGAGAAAGACGATCAGCAGAAAAAGAAACGAAGCCCACTGCTCGTATTGCTGTAATTTCCCGCGAATGGGGCGTGGAGCGATATCTTCTACAATCCGGTAACCATCCAGCGGCGGCAGCGGAATGAGATTGAACAGGAACAGAAAGAAATTGAGTTGAATGAAAATACCAAAAAACATGTAAATAGCCTGAAGTAAACGGTCATTGGAGATCGCATTTAAAGCTCCACTTGCCTCAAGTGCTGCATAAATTAACGCACCCAGAATCCCAAGTAGTAAATTGCTTATGGGTCCAACAATGGATACAACGACGCCCATAAGACGGGGACGACTAAAGTTCTCGCGGTTTACCGGAACCGGACGCGCCCAGCCGAAGCCCGCGATGAGCATTAGGATGATCCCAAAGAAATCAAAATGAACGGCTGGATTAAGTGTCATGCGTCCCAGCAACCGGGCTGTCGGATCACCAAACTTATTTGCAAAATAAGCATGGCTGAACTCATGCACCGTAAAGGCGATAAGCAGAGTAATCAGAAAGAATGGAAGCTGTTCCAGCGGTATACGTATAAAGCTCTGTAATAAATCCATTTTTACCTCTTTCCGGCTGTAAATGCCACCCAATCTTCTTCATGGGATACTTCAATAATGTCAAAACCGGAGGCTGTCAGCGCCTGTGCCACAAGCCCTTCTTTATCCTTATAAATACCGGAAGTAATATAAATGCCACCCGGTTTAAGCGCACGGTAGACATCCTCTGTAAACAGCACAATGATTTCCGCCAAAATATTCGCCACTACTATTTGTACTGGGAGCGTAACTCCGAGGCTGCCTTCAGCTTCTTGTTCAGCATCAGCAGGCAAGACATTCTCACCCAAGGTATGGCCAGGTCTGGCAGATGGCCACATATCCCCTGCCACCGTATCTGCTACACCAGCGCCGCCGAGCAGCGTCAGAAGGTCGCTTTCTTTTACCGTAATGGCCTGCTGGAGTTTATTCAACGCTACATTCTCCTGAGCACTAGCTACTGCCACCGGGTCCAGATCGAGTGCCAGCACGGACTTCGCACCCAGCAGCATTGCGCCTACCGCCAGAATACCTGAACCTGTACCCACGTCGATCACTTCCTCACCGCCGCTAATATTCTTCTCCAGGGCACGCAAGCACAGCGCCGTAGTAGGATGGGTACCGGTGCCGAATGCCATACCTGGGTCCAGCTCTATAATCTTCTCCTCCGGACTTTCAGGCGTATATTCCTCCCAAGTCGGTTTGATCGTAAGGCGCTCGGAAACACGTAGTGGCTTAAAATATTGCTTCCAGGCATGGGCCCATTCATCTTCGTCGACGGTTGTCCAGGAGATCAGCGCTTTGCCAGGATCTATACCGAATTCGCGCAGTTCCTCCACTCTTGGGGTCAGCTCTTCTATAATGGCTTCCATGGAGACGGTATCGGAATAATAGCCTTTAATGACCGCTTCCCCTTCGGGAATGTCATTCAGCGGCTGATCGTATAATTCACCGTAACGTGTATCACGTACTTTATTCAGCGTACCGGATTCCTCAATAGAAACACCGCCCGCGCCTGCTTCGTACAGCAGATTGGAGATCATTTCCTGTGCTTCTTCTGTTGTATGTATCGTCAGTTCATGCCATAACATTGTTTTGAATCCTCCTGAAAGTTTTGTGGAGCATCTGCTTCTTGGATCAGCTTCGTTCAAAACTGGCTTCGTAAGCATTCGCTTAGTTTTGTGGAGCATCTGCTGCTCTGGACAGTATAACATTTCTTGCTGGTCTAGCGCCAAACTGTGGATCAGCGCAGCAGGTCGAGATCGCTATTGCGGCAAAAACAGTTCAAGGTATGGTCATTCACCATGCCGGATGATTGCATGAAGGCATAACAGATGGTCGAGCCCACAAATTTCATGCCTTTCTTCTTCAAGGCCTTGCTCATCGCATCGGACTGTGGAGTTGTAGCTGGTACTTCAGCTCTGTGCTCCCAATGGTTAATTAGCGGTGCTCCACCTGCAAAACTCCAGAGATAATCTGCAAAACTGCTCTCTTCGCGGCAAATCTGCAAATACACACCTGCATTCCGGACAATAGAGTCTATCTTTAAGCGGTTTCTGATGATGCCGCTGTCATTCATGAGCTCTTCCATTTTCTCATCATCATAATGCACAATAATTTCCGGATCAAACCCGTCGAATGCTATTCTAAAGCGATCTCGTTTCTTCAGTATGGTATACCAGCTCAGTCCGGCCTGCATGCCCTCCAGCATCAGCAATTCAAACAGCTTTCTGTCCTCATAAAGAGGCTTGCCCCACTCCTCATCATGATATGCTATATATAGAGGATCTTCATTGACCCAGCCACAACGAGTTACTTCCAAGGCTCTTCTCTCCTTTAACAGTACACATGATTTCTGGAACCCCGCAGGGTGCATCTACTAACTGTATATCAACAAAAGGGGGGAACACAAGACCAAAAAAGAAGCACATCCCCCGAAAGGTACGCGCTTCTTTTGCACTCTCGCCATGATCTAGATAGAATTTAACACTTCGCGTGCTTGATTATCGAGATCCTGAGCAGAAGTAGCAATTGTTGTGAAATCATTCAACGCCACTTCAATTTGCTGCTGACTATTCTCTACATTTTCTTGTACACGGTTGGTGCCACTGGAGATTTTTGCAACTTCTATGGTTATGGCTTCCACACTATCCCGGACCTCAATGATCGTATTCTCGACCATTGACGACAATTTCCTTACTTCTTTGGCTACTACATCAAACCCTCGACCAAACTCTCCAGCATGAGCGGCCTCAATCGCCGCATTAAGGGCTAATAGGTGGGTCTGTGAAGCGATATTACGAATAGTTTGCACCATTCCATGGATCGTTACCGCTTCCTTCTGCAGTTCGGTCAGGATCATGGTATTGTCCAGAGATACTTCCGCAATCTTGTTGATGCTCACCAATAATTCCTGACTTCGTGCAATTCCTGTCTCGGCGCGTTGATTCAGACTGTCTGCCATTTCCTGCATACGGGCGACAACAATGCTAATGTTATTTTGTCTTTCAGTAATATCCGTTGCTACCTTGGATATACTGAGCACTTTTTCATTCTGCTCGTCGAACACAGGCATATAAGTAGCTTCGAGCCAAATGGTATTGCCTTGCGAATCCATCCGTTCAATTTTATCTTGATAGCTTTTTCCTGACAGTAGGTCCTGCCAGAACTTTTCATAATCCGGACTGTTCACAAATTGGGGGAAACAAAGATCTTTATGGTGCATTCCATACATATTCTCTTTTATATAACCCATGGAGCGGGCAAAAATATCATTAACGTAGGTCACACGACGATCCAGGCCAAAACGTATAATCGCCAGGTTTTGTTCCATAGATTTGACAATAAGCTGATCGGTAACCTCTTGATAATCTGAGATATCCATAATAATTCCCCCATGATGATGAATTCATATATCTGTTATTTATCGGAAATAAGCAGATGTTCTGTTAATGTTCGCAAACACAAAAAAAAGTGACCCCACCAACGTTTGGCGGGGTCAAAGTATATTATAAGGGGGTCATGTGATTACTATAAAGCCCTTAGCTTAAAGCCACATGAAGCCCTCATAAAAATTTGCTTAATTTAAAGCGATCTACTACATCTACAAATTCTTCAGCTTGTAGAACTCGCCATTCATCGCCAGCAGTTCATCGTAGGTACCTATCTCGACAATCCGCCCTTTCTTCATCACAACAATGCGATCAGCATTGCGGACGGTGGACAAACGGTGGGCGACGATAAAGGTGGTGCGTCCTGTCATCAGCGTCTCTATCGCGCTCTGTACATGACGCTCCGACACATTGTCGAGCGCCGAGGTTGCTTCATCGAGAATAATAATCCGTGGATCTCTGACCAGGGCTCGTGCAATCGCGATCCGTTGGCGTTGGCCACCGGACAGCCGACCGCCATGCTCTCCAACAGAGGTCTCAATCCCCTGCGGCAAACCATCGATCACATCCTGCAGATTGGCCATATAGACAGCCTGCTGTACCTTTTCATCAGAGATGTCGGGCAGACCATAGGAAATATTCTCACGAATGGTACCGGAGAACAAAATGTTATTCTGCAGCACAATGGCTAACGATTGACGGTATTTTTTCATGCTGAGCTCAGCCATGGGAACTCCATCCACCTTGATTACACCGCTCTGAGGTTTATAGAAGCCAATAATCAGGCTAAGTATCGTTGATTTACCAGAACCCGATTCCCCCACAAAAGCAATTCGTTCTCCCGCCTTAACCTCCAATGAGAACTGGTCGAGCACATGTCGATCCGATTCCTTATAGTTGAAGGCAACATTCTCGAAGCTGTATGTACCGCGGATATCCTCAAGCTTAGTCCGACCTTTGTATTCTTCCGTATCCGAGGACAGTAGTACTTCCGTGACGGAATGCAGTGATTCTGTCCCTTTGACCAGGTTCGGGTACACATTAAGAATGGAGCTGACCGAGCCGATAATCATATTGAAAAAGCCCTGATACATCACGATATCACCGATTTCCATGTAGCCCTTATGTGCAAGATAAGCTGTAAAGAACAAACAGCCGACCTGGAACAGTTGAAATACAACCCAGCTTGAGGAGCCAAAATAAGCCTCCAGTACATCCAGCCGATGCCCCCGCTCCCGGATATCCTGCAATGCAGCATCCACTTTGCGGATTTCCACATCCTCCAGACCGTGCGCACGGGTAACCGGAATCATCTCAACCGTCTCCGATACCTTGCCGGACATCGTCTCAATATTCCTCCGCACCTCACGGTTACGGCTGGACATCTTATTCTTGAACACCCGCACGAGATAGATAGAGGCAGGTGCCATTAGCACGAAAAAGAGAGCGACCAGCCAGCTATGGTACAACGTAAGCCCGATTATGACTATCAGGTTAATCCCTGCTGGGATAATCGTCATCAACATCTGTCTGGAGAGGAAATCAATCGCCTCTACATCGCGCAGCACCTTGGACTGCAGCCTTCCGGCATTCATGTCCCCATGGTAACTAAGTGACAGCTGCTGGAGCTTACGCACCAGTGTGCTGCGCAGTCCAGCCTCTACATGCCGCACAGCTTTGCTGATATAGCTGATATGCAGCGTATGTGTCGGAATATTTTGCAGAATAAAAATAATGATAACAGCCAGATTGATCCAGAATTCACCCATCGTATGCCGCTCAGGATAGCTCACGATGTTAATAATATTGGCCGTAATCAAAGGCAGCAACCATACTGGCGATGCCTTGAGCATGTAATAGAAAGCTGAAAGCCCTACCTCACGGCCATGCTCACGAAACAGCCGGCTCAGCAGCGCGAACGGATTCATTTTGGCACTCTTGTTGTTCTCCTCCTGAAACCATTTCATGTAATCAAGCGTCATTTCCGGTTTTGCCATGTTATCCACCCGCTTTTTAGACTATAATTCAAATCACTAGTCAGTATAGAACGGTAAGCAATAATCTTCTATAACATGATCGGTCTTATTTGGGCTTAAGGTTTAACATAATCGGACTGGAAGGAGATGACAGATTGTGATTCACACTAAGGCTGCTGAGGTTTATTTCCCGCATATCCGCCCGGAGATTTGCCTTTATGCCCCCCACTTCCGCGCTGTTACTCCGGGATGGGTATGTGGCCGGCACGTGCATCATATGATGTTCGAATTCCTGCTGGTGCTGGAGGGCAGGCTTACTGCTATTCATGGAAATGCAGAGCAAGAGCTTGCCCCCGGTGACCTTGTACTCATCTCACCAATGCAGATTCACGGGTATGGAGCTCAGCACAGTGAAGGAGCCTCCTTCTTTGCTGCACACGTACAGATTGAGGAAGCTGCGCTGCTGCATTTATTCGAAACGGAGAACAAAGCTTTCTATCGGCAGGGGCATCCGCTGACTGAAGTACTATTGCCCTGGATTAACGAGCTTATGGTCGCTCTGCAGGAGGTACCGCTTCGGACCGCAAAGGTCATGCTAAAGGTGCTGAACCTGATGGAAGCCATTCAAACGTATTTTAACGAGAACACTGCCCGCAGACTGCCTGCTGCGCAGCGTGAGCCTGCCTACCTGATTGCCAAAGAAATAGAGAACCTGCTGCGTAAGCCAACGATCTCTGAGGAATCCAGCAGCCTCGCTACTGGAGAAGATGGAGAATCCTTGGGCAGTGACTGGCTGGAGGAAATATCCCGGCACCTGAACATCAGCCGCCGGCACTGCCACCGCCTGTTCCGGCAAGCCTATGGCATGTCCCCGCGCCAGTATCTGATGATCCTGAAACAGCAGGAAGCGATGCAGATGCTAAACAGCAGCAATGATACGATCGAGCAAATTGCCTACCGGCTCGGTTATGTGAACGTACAGAGCTTCAGTCGCCAATTCGCAGCTTGGGTGGGTTGTACGCCCGGAGGCTTCCGCAAAAGCAATCCGGAATCCGTGGTTAACTTCCTTACTCCGACGCTGCGGCAAGATAGTGGAATTAGAGCAGAACCCTAAAAGTTCTTTATTCCGCCAATACAGTCGCTATCGTACCCTCGTTAAACGCCCGCAGCAATGTATGGCGGTTCATCCGGATCAAATGCGCCTCCTCAAGGCTTCTACGCAACAGATCATTACTCACACCCAGTTCTTCCAGCGTTGAAGGTCCGTGTACGGTACGTAGCAACTCGCGTATCCGATCAGATGTTGGCAGCCGGTTCACTTCGTTGCGTACCCGCTCCCATTGGCTATTATTATCCAATCCCGGTAAATCTGCCAATTCATAGTACAGCGAGGAAATTTCCGCGCAGGCTACCCCTACCTTGGCCCCGTGCAGCAACTGTCGTCTTCCCGTACGAATATACTCCATCTCCCAATAATGAGACAGGTGATGCTCTGCCCCCGAAGCGGAATGGGATTGACCAAACAGCAATATAGCCAAACCGGATTCAATAAGAGCCTCTGTCAGTACACGGATACCCAACTCGCTATGACTGCCTATATCTTCCGCATGAGTCACACAAGCTGAAAGTGCCTTTTCAGTAATAGCTGCTACAACTGTAGAGTAGGGTTCGTCTGCCGTCAAACGTCCAAATTTCCAGTCAAATAAAGACGTATACTTACCCAGCATATCTCCAAAGCCGGCAGCGATCATTGCCGCTGGTGCTTTCCGCAATATATCCGTATCCGCAAAAATAGCAACTGGACCCGCAGCCAGTATCGTTAGCTTGTTACCACGGATAATCAGCGGCGAACCATTGGAAGTAAAGCCGTCCACCGAAGGAGCGGTGGGTATGGACAGAAAGGGAATCCCCGCGGTATACGCGGCATATCGGGCTACATCATGCAGTGTACCTGAACCTAAGACGATGATCGCATCCGCTTTATTGTGCTGAACTGCCAAAAGAACCTGCACCACCGAAGCTTCATCAGCGATAACATCCCCTATTGCATTAGGCAGCACCAGCGTAATATGAATCGGAATTCCAGCTTCCTTGCACCCTTTCTCCACACTCCCTCCTGCGGCTTTAAGCGTATGTATATCGGCAACCAGCAGCGGAGTCTTCCAGCCCTGTTCCTCCATGAACGGAACTACCTTATTAAGTGCTCTAGGCTCTACAACAACGACTCGAGGCAGGGTGAAAGCAGCACCACCTTCCATTTCTGCCGCCGCTACTCTCATATGTTCCAGTATGTTGCTCATAAAAAAATTCTTCCTTTCTTTTGCAAAATCTCTACTTTATTATTCTTGGAAACCTTATTTACTCCATTATAAAGCAAGAAACGGGTATGCCCTACTCTGTGAAGAGCATGGCACCCGTTTCTGAGTGTTATTTATTCATGAAATTATAGAAGCTTCCAAGCGATATCATTCAGGCGCCGCACACTGCGGATGGCCCATGTATTCGTATCTTTATCGATAACCACACACTCCATGCCTACCCTTTCAGCAAAATCGAACAGTTGCTCCGTAGTAACCATGTTAGAGAATCCGGTATGATGCGCGCCACCTTTATTTTTTTGATCCGTAGTCACCCATTTTAATTCCCCAGACCGAATCCTTCCGATGTGATGCAGCTTCCTGCAACTGAGGTAATCTGGCATCCTGCGGATAATGCCGTTCCAGATATAGAACAAAGGCACGTCGCAGCCCGATTTCAAAATCCAGTTTGTTATATTCGTTCGGATGCTTCTCCATTTCTGCCAGACCCGACTCCCAGCGGTTTAAATCAGCTGATGATGATTGCTCATTACTGACTTGTTCCGATAGCTCCCGCAGCTCTCGGTAGGCCCGCTTAACTCTGGAAGAATACATTTGCTTTTGATTCAGGAAGGTTAGCAATGCAATCACTAGTGCAAATCCACCCCATAATATAATTGTGTCCATATTGTCCCCCTTGCATAGATCCTCGTATGTATATGCTAATTATACATGCTGTACAAGTAGAAACGATAAGTTATAGTGTGAAACCTATAAATTCTTATATTTGCGCAAAAACACCCCACATCAGTGGGGCATCCTTGGAACAATTCCTATTATTCTTTCTTCAGTATCTCGTGCAGTTGCCGTTTGTCCGCCTCTACTGACCGTGCCTGTGCTTCAACATCCTCTTGATCGGCTTCTGCTGCCGAGAATTCCACATCTTCATTCTTAGCCTCGTAGAGCATTTTCAGCTTATCAGTTTTGGAGTAAATTTTAGAATTCTCTCTGTCCATCGTGTAATCTCAAGCTCCTTTTCATCCAATTTATAAAGGCAGTCCTTCAGATCAATCCACCAGCCTCTTCAATTAAACCTAACACCTGATCATAGGATTCCGAGTTCAATACAACGGTAAGCAAAATATTCCTCCCAGTTGGCCCTCCATCGCCTCCATGGCTCATTCCACTAGCACTTGTATCTGCAGCAGCAAGGATGCCTGTGTGTGCTCTCTCAGCAGTCATGGAAGCCATACTGGCTATATTGCCAGTCACCGGGTTTACTCCTGATCTCAAGCCGGTCTCTCCATATCTGCTGAAGCGGTCAATAGAATGTTCAATTACCCGCAATGCCTGTAGCTTTCGTGAGACGCCTTCCGCTTCCTCCGGGCTCTTGAAATAGGCCAGTATATATCTCTCTGACATCATATCCCTGCTCTCGCTTAAATTCAGACTTCTCCAGCTCAGCTTATATAGTTACCTGATTATATTGTCATAATTAAAGATGTTTTATGCTTGGCCAATATAAAAAAAGAAG
The DNA here is from genome assembly GCF_022369515.1 of Paenibacillus sp. 19GGS1-52. NCBI lineage: Bacteria > Bacillati > Bacillota > Bacilli > Caryophanales > Paenibacillaceae > Paenibacillus > Paenibacillus sp. 19GGS1-52. The sequence goes on along the minus strand of NZ_CP059724.1, from coordinate 1,839,397 downwards.
CTGTCCCTAGCCATTATTAATGGCTAGGGACAGCTTCTAATTTATTTTATGGAATGGTCGGGAAATGGAAAATAGATCAATCCCCGCGAAACGCACGTTTCACACGATCAAAGAAGGATTGCTCCTTACCATGTGTGCTCTCACCATTGTAAGATGCGAACTGACTGAGCAATTCTTTCTGCTCATCACTAAGCTTGCTTGGAGTTACAACAATCACTCGAACATGCTGATCGCCTTGGCCTGTGCCGCGTAAACGCGGAACGCCTTTGCCCTTGAGGCGGAAGAAGGTGCCTGTCTGCGTACCCGCAGGGATCTTCAGCTTAACCTTTTCTGTAAGGGTTGGAATCTCAATCTCGTCGCCAAGCGCAGCTTGTGCAAACGTCAGGGGTACCTCGCACAGGATATCATCATTCTCACGAACAAAGAAATCATGTGGTTTGACGCGGATCACAATATATAAGTCACCGGAAGGGCCGCCACGCACGCCGCCTTCCCCTTCGCCAGTCATGCGCAGCTGCGCGCCATCATCAACTCCGGCAGGAATACGCACATGAATCTTGCGTTGCTTCTTGACCTTACCATTGCCGTTACAAGTCGTACATTTTTCCTTGATGATCTGACCCGTTCCCGAACAATGCGAGCAGGGACGACGGTTGCGCATCTGCCCAAGCGGTGTATTCTGCACAAATTCTTGTTGACCGCTCCCCCGACATACGGAACAGGTTTCCGGTTTAGTACCCGGCTTAGCCCCGGAACCGAAGCAGGTGTCACAGTTCTCAGTGCGCGGAATCGTAATGTCGTTTTCTTTACCGAATACCGCTTCCTTGAATTCAATGGTCATCGTATACTGCAAATCGCCACCGCGTTGCGGTGCATTCGGGTCACGACGTCCGCCGCCACCGAAGAACATGTCGAAGATGTCGCCCAAGCCGCCACCGAAATCACCACCACCACCACCGCCGCCAAAGCCACCTTGGTTAGGATCAGTATGACCATATTGGTCATATCGGGCGCGCTGCTGACCGTCACTCAGAATATCGTAGGCTTCTTTTACTTCTTTAAACTTGGCTTCGGAGTCGCTTGCTTTGTTCACGTCCGGATGATATTGACGCGCCAGCTTGCGGTACGCCTTCTTCACCTCATCGTCTGAAGCATCTCTTGCAAGGCCCAGTACTTCATAATAATCGCGTTTATCTGCCACTGCTTTCACCTCCGTACATCAATACTCAGTTGATGCTTCTTAACATTATAAAAGGAAAGTCAAAACACGGGATGCCCCGGTCTTGACCTTCCCTTCTTGCAAAATATAAGAACTTATTAGTTCGGGCGCCTTCCCTCGAACAGGACGACGAACCGTTTGTGCTTATACTATTCGTTTAAGGTTACCCTTGATTCTTCTCATCGTCAACAACCTCATAATCAGCATCTACTACATTGTCTTTCTTAGTAGTGCCTTCAGCAGCTTCTTCAGCGCCTTGTTCTGCTTGAGCAGCTTGCTCATACAGCTTTACAGACAACTGTTGGACGATTTCAGTCAGCGCTTCAGTAGCAGCTGTGATCTCTTCAATATTGTCGGTTTCCAGTGCGGCTTTGACTTTATCTTTAGCTTCATTGGCTTTTTCGATCTCCGAAGCATCAGCTTTGTCGCCAAGATCTTTGATCACTTTGTCTGTTGAATACACGAGTTGGTCAGCGCTGTTCTTCGCTTCTACCAGTTCCTTACGCAGACGGTCTTCCTCAGCGTGAAGCTCGGCATCCTTCATCATTTGCTCAACTTCAGCGTCGCTCAGACCGCTTGAAGAAGTGATCGTGATCTTCTGACTCTTATTCGTACCTTTATCTGTCGCTGATACATTAACGATACCATTGGCATCAATATCAAAGGTAACTTCAATCTGTGGTACACCGCGTGGAGCTGGAGGAATTTCACCCAGCATAAAGCGTCCCAGCGTCTTGTTGCCGTTCGCCATTTGGCGCTCACCTTGCAGTACATGAATCTCTACGCTTGGTTGGTTGTCGGCAAAAGTGGAATACACTTGTGATTTGCTTGTAGGAATCGTTGTATTGCGTTCAATCATCTTCGTAAATACGCCGCCCGCAGTTTCGATACCCAGGGACAGTGGAGTTACGTCGAGCAATACTACGTCTTTAACATCACCAGTCAATACACCCGCTTGAATAGCAGCACCAAGTGCTACCACTTCATCCGGATTTACACCTTTATGCGGTTCTTTGCCTGTAAGCTTCTTGATAGCATCCTGTACAGCCGGAATACGTGTAGAACCACCTACAAGTACAATTCTGGTAAGATCGGCTGGAGTCATGCCAGCATCCGAAAGCGCTTGGCGAGTAGGTCCCAAAGTACGTTCAACCAGAGCTGAAGTCAATTCATCAAATTTCGCACGGGTAATGTTAAGCTCCAAATGCTGCGGCACTCCGTCAACAACGGTGATGAACGGAAGTGAAACTGTAGTTGATAGTACACCAGACAATTCCTTCTTAGCTTTCTCAGCTGCATCTTTCAGACGCTGCACAGCCGATTTATCCTTGCTAAGATCAATGCCTTGCTCTTTCTTGAATTCGGATACCAGGTAATCCACAATGATTTGGTCAAAGTCATCGCCGCCCAGACGGTTGTCACCGCTAGTAGCTTTTACTTCGAAGAAACCGTCGCCGAGTTCAAGGATAGATACGTCGAACGTACCGCCACCAAGGTCATAGACGAGGATGGTTTGATCTTCGGATTTCTCCAGACCATAAGCCAAAGCCGCTGCTGTTGGTTCGTTCACAATACGCAGAACTTCCAGACCAGCGATTTTACCTGCATCCTTAGTAGCTTGACGCTGGCTATCGTTAAAATAAGCAGGAACTGTAATAACCGCTTGAGTTACCGTTTGGCCAAGATAAGCTTCAGCATCGGATTTCAGCTTTTGTAGAATCATTGCTGAAATTTCTTGTGGAGAGTAATCTTTACCATCGATAGTTTCTTTGTGGTTAGTACCAATATGGCGTTTGATCGAGCTGATCGTACGATCAGGGTTCGTAATGGCCTGACGTTTAGCTGTTTCACCGACGATACGTTCGCCGTCTTTCTTGAAGCCTACAACCGAAGGGGTTGTGCGTGCGCCTTCTGGATTTGGAATTACAACGGCTTCGCCGCCTTCCATAACTGCAACGCAAGAGTTCGTGGTTCCTAAGTCAATACCGATAACTTTACTCACTATAATGTGCCTCCTCAAAATTATATGGAGCTTTAGCTCCTAAATAGTATCTATTGTCATACGATTAATTGTCTAAGCGCCTGCGCACAACTATACGACCGGATAATGTTTCCGGCGAAGGTCCTGCCGCTTCATGGCGGGCAGTGACTGCCCGTCCTATATAGACAGACTACATGCTGACTTTGACCATGGCGGGACGAAGGATCTTATCTTTCAGGAGATAGCCCTTCTGGACCTCTTCCGTCACGATACCTTCCTCGTGTTCCTCGCTCTCGACCTGCATGATGGCCTGATGATATTCAGGATTAAAAGGCTGTCCTACCGTTTCCATAGCCGTAAGCCCTTCAGCTTTCAATACCCCATCCAACTGACGGAATATCATATTCACACCTTTTGTAAAAGCCTCAAATTCAGGGTTAGCCGGAGCCGTGACCAGTGCACGTTCGAAGTTGTCCAGAACCGTAAGTAATTCTGTTACCAGCTTCGAGGTAGCATACTTGGAGAACTCTTCCTTCTCCTTCAAGGTACGACGGCGGAAGTTGTCAAAATCAGCCTGCACACGCAGCGCGCGCCCCTGATATTCATCAGCCAGCTCCTGTAGACGCTGGGTCTCTCCACCGTTGCCGGAAGCCTCTTCATTTGCTTCGTCTGCGGTAAATGAGTCGGCCTCCAAGACTGCTTCAGCAGCATCAGCTGTGAGCTCCTCATTAATAACCTGATCTTTAATTTCATTGGAATCTTGAACTTGTTCCTCTTTCAAGTTGTCTTCACCTCCTTATAATCAATCACGACTCTGTTCACTTATACCAGTGTGCCAGCATCGCTGTCAAATCTCGGGACAAAATGCCCAGGATACCCATTACCCGCGCATATTCCATCCGGGTCGGGCCCAGGATGCCGATACTTCCAAGCGCCTGTCCGTCCAGTGAATAAGTGGCAGTAATAAGACTGCAATTGGCGAACGCCACGTGATTATTCTCTGTTCCGATGCGGACCTGAATACCGGTTCCGCCTGATTCTGGAGCCATCATCTTAAGCAGTGTAGGTGTCTCTTCCAGCAGATCAAGAATAGTCTTCACCTTGTCGACATCCTTGAATTCCGGCTGATTCAGCATATTCGTTGCTCCGCTGAGGTAGATACGCTGCTCCTGATCGCTTTCCAGCGCAGTGTCCAGCACTTGCATTAATTCTTCATAATGAGAAATGTGACGCTGCATCTCCTCGCCAATCTCCGAATAGAGCCGGGTCTTCAGCTTATAGAGCGGTACATTCACCAGCTTGCTATTTAGCAGGTTAACCACTTTCTCCATCTCGGAAACAGAAACCTCTGGCGGAATATTTACGGTCCGGTTCTCTACTTGACCCGTGCTGGTAACGATGATTGCGACAGCGGTTCTATCATCCAGTGGAAGCAGCTGAAAATGGCGCAATGAAGTATGAAAAACCTCCGGTCCCAGCAGGATGGAAGTATAATTCGTCATATTGGAAAGCACCAGTGCCGCATGCTGGATGACTTGCTCCATCGCGTTTAGCTTCTCGGCGAAAAAAGCGCGGATCGTGCCCATCTCTGCCGATTCGGCGGAATTCCACGGTACCAGATGATCCACATAATAACGGTACCCTTTATGAGATGGAATTCTTCCTGCCGAGGTATGCGGCTGTTCGAGATATCCCAGATCCTCGAGATCAGCCATTTCGTTACGAATTGTAGCAGGACTGTAGCCTACATCCCCGCGTTTAGAAATGCTGCGTGAGCCTACTGGCTCAGCCGAGGAGATATAATCATCTACGATAGCATTCAGTATCATTCTCTGTCGGTCTGTTAACATGTTATTCCCTCCTATCGGCTGTGGCTCCGATTCGTTAGCACTCGAAGCAGATGAGTGCTAACCACTAATACAAAAATACCAAACTGACCTTGGCATTGTCAAGTCAGATCATCATTTTGCGAACTGCTATTTCATCGCAGACCTTAAATTACGGCATTAACGTTACTTTTTAGGTGTTTTTCAAGAGATTTATCCAGGTTTGGTGATTTGTCTCTATAATGAAGAGTTTTTTTCGGGGACATTAAGTGTCAGCTTCTTCACAGCACAATCAATACTATTCCTGTTATTATTAAGTATCTGATAAGACTTTACAGGCTCATAATTGACTAAAAATAATATGTGTGTTAGCCTGATTTTGTCCCTCTCAAACTTGTTTATTAATATATAAGGAGAGTACATATGCCTTCCTATACAAATAATCGCGATATTTTATACAGTGTGATCAAGAACAGAATCCTGACCATGGAGTACATACCTGGACAAAAGATTTCCGAATTGGAGATCGCCCAACAAACCAACATTAGCAGAACCCCTGTCCGCGAAGCCTTTCTGAGGTTGAGTGAAGAAGGATTGCTGCAGATTGTTCCCCAAAGTGGAACCTACGTTTCCAAAATTGATTTGAAAATGGCTGAAGAAGCCCGTTTTGTCAGACAAAATATTGAAAAAGTCATTGTTGCTAACAGCTGCACACATATCACTCCTGAGCAAATTGCCAATATTCAAGATATCATCGATCTGCAGGAATTTTACTCCAAGAAAAATCAACCCGAGAAATTCTTCGACTTGGATGAGAAATTCCATTACGCCTTCTATAAGATTGAAAGCAAAGAAAATACCTGGAATTGGCTGCAATCCTTTAACGCTCACCTCAATCGATTCCGGTGGATCCGAAGCTCACTTGTCGAACTGGATTTAAACCTGCTGATTGAGCACCACAAGGAAATTCTCAATGTGGTTAAGCTTGGGGATGCCCAAAGAGCCGAAGATTTAGTATCCGAGCATTTGCATCTTATGGTAGACGAAAAAGATATAGTATTAAAAAAATATCCGGACTATTTTTAAAAAACACCCCTTAGAAAAACATCGGACAACCTTCAGGGTTATCCCATGTAATCTAAGGGGTGTTTTGTTGTGCTATCTATTCAACTTGTGCCATTTTACCGATTGCTTCCCAAAGGCCGTTCAAATAGGTTACCCCTAACGCTCGGTCGTACAATCCGTATCCAGGTCTGGCCTTCTCTCCCCAGATCATTCTTCCGTGATCGGGCCGGATATAACCGGTAAAACCAATATCATGATAAGCCTTCATAATCTCAAACAAATCCAGTGAGCCGTCACAGGAGAGATGTGAGGATTCGTCAAAGTCACCATTCTCGTGAATGTAAATATTGCGGACATGCGCAAAGTGAATTCTGCCCATCGCTCCAAACCGTCGAATCAGCTTCGGAATATCATTGGATGGGTTCGCTCCCAGACAGCCTGAGCATAAAGTCAATCCGTTATAAGGGCTGTCCACCAGTCCAACAATTCTTTCCAGATCCGCTTCGTTCTTAACGATACGCGGCAGGCCAAAGATAGGCCATGGCGGATCATCCGGATGAATGGCCAGTTTCACATCACACTCAATGCAAGTCGGAATAACACCTTCCAGAAAATACTGCAGATTATCAAATAACGTATCTTCAGTGAGTCCCTCATATTTGCTAAACAGATCCTTCAGAGTTGCCATCCGTTCCGGCTCCCAGCCTGGCAAGGAGAAGCCATTTGCTGAACTCTTGAAGGTTTCTAACATAGCTGTAGGATCGATTTTGTCGACAATTCCCTGTTCGTAGGACAGGACGGTGGATTTGTCAGCCAGCTCTTTCGCCAAGTTCGTGCGGGTCCAGTCAAACACGGGCATGAAGTTGTAACAGATGACCTTGATCCCATACTGAGCCAGATTTCGGATGGTCTGATTGTAATTCTCGATGTATTTATCCCGAGTCGGCAGACCAATTTTGATGTCATCATGAATGTTGACACTTTCAATGATCGCAAGCTCCAGACCAGCATCCTCGACTTCTTTTTTCAACTTGGCAATTTTCTCTATGGGCCATACTTCTCCGACAGGTATATCAAACAAAGCCCCGACAATCCCCGTCATTCCGGGAATCTGGCGGATTTGTTCTAGCGTAACGCTATCATCAGTACTGCCGAACCAGCGGAACGTCATTTTCATACAAGATCACTCCTTATTTAGTAGATGATAAGAACTTATGAATGTGTGATCAGCTTGGCCAGACATCCTCATAGCGGTAGCCTGTCAAGTTTTCGACTACAGCCTTAGTTTCCGGAGTAACATCCTGTTTGGAGCCATTGTTTTTCAAACGTTCGACTTCCGTCACCAGGATACCATGCGTTCTTTTGTTCAGTTTGAAGGTCAAAGCGAACAGCAGAGCCAATAGCAGCAAGGTACCTGATCCAATTAACAAGGTATTAGAAATAGTTGATATAGCCAGCGCGGTTTGATGTGTTTCTCCTTTAACAAAGCCGCTCTCTTGCAAGACAAGACCTACACAGAAGGTTGCAATGGCAACTGTCGTTTTTCTACCAAAAGTCATAACGGCTGCAAACAAACCTTCGCGTCTTTTTTTGGTGACCATTTCATCAACATCGGGAATGAACGGAAATACGTTCCAAGGTGTGAATTCCAGAATACATCTACCGATTTGGTAAACTGCAGCAAGCACAAACAGAATGGCGATCTTGGATGCTGGATCAAACAGATAGACACCATAGAAACCTAGAATACAGATAAACATCGTTGTATAGGAGATGGCATACAATCTCGACGGACCAAATTTAATAATGGCCAACCCGGCGAGCAGGGTAACTGGCAACCCGATGATGCTTAAAGAGAGCAAGTCGGCCGCCCGTGACGATGAGATGTTCAACGCGAACACGCAGAAGAATACAAATACCGTGTTGAATATATCCTTTGCCGTAAAAGACAGTAAATAAATAACTAAGTGCTTGCGGAAAGCCTTGATCTTGAAAGTGGAGCCATAATCTTTGAATAAGTTTCCCAGTGCGGATACTTGCTCGCCAAACGTTTTCTTTACTGCCTTCTGCTCCATCTCTTCTATCATGGCTGGCGTCAGGTCTCTTTCCCAAGTTACTTTGTAGGAAATAAATACGCAGATAGCGAACAGAATAGCGAAGATCAAGCCATTAAGAAAATAGGCATAAGCGTTGTCATCCCCGAAATAAGCGATCAATCGTCCTGGGATAAACGTGGCTAGGAACGTACCTAACGCAGAGATGAACATACGGGCGGTAGATAGCTTAGTTCGTTCATTGAATTTTTTGGTCATTTCTGAAGGAAGCGTTTCCCACGGAATCAATACCATAGCCGCAATGATTTCAAACAAGAGGTAACAGATCAGGTAGAACCAATAACTCATACCCGTTACCCATAGCAAGGAGTACATCAGCATTAAGGGTGAGCCGATCAGCAGAAAGAATTTTCTTCTGCCGAATTTTTTGCCTAACTTCGTTTTGTAGAAATGATCGGTGATGGTGCCCATAAATAAACTTACGATGGCATCAACGATTCGCGCGATTGCCACTATCGATGCAGCCTTAACCGGAGACATTCCGACAAAAGTTGTATAGTAGAATAGCAGCCATGCTCCGATAATGGTGAAAGCACCCCCGCCCATCAAATCCGTTAATCCGTAACCGATACTGACCGGGATGGTTACTATTTTGTTCTTCTTCGACATGGTGAACTTCCTCCTAATGAATGATTGCAAGGTAATGTGCTATATTTTTTAAAATTTGAAAAAGAATTTGGCGTTGTTATAACTAATGTTCTCAATCAGCTTCTTTAGTAGCTCCTGATCATCCGGTATTTCTCCGTCTGCCACCCATTGGCCAACCAAATTGCAGAGAATACGGCGGAAATACTCATGTCTTGTATAGGAGATGAAACTGCGTGAGTCGGTCAGCATTCCCACAAAATTCATTAACAGTCCTTGGTCAGCCAAAGTAGTCAATTGCCGGATCATGCCCCGCTTGGTATCACTGAACCACCAGCCTGAGCCAAACTGAATGCTGGATTTGACCGAACCGGATTTCTGGAAATTCCCGATAGCCGAGGCAACAATATCGTTTACCCCTGGGTTTAGGTTGTACAGGATCATTTTGGGAAGAGCGTCATTCTCCTCCATCGCGTTCAACAACGGATTCAAGTTCTCGGCGATATTAGGTTGGTCATAAATGGAATCATATCCTGTGTTGGCTCCAATCTTACGATACATAGCGGTATTATTGCTGCGGATAGCTCCAAAATGAACTTGCATTGTCCAATCTCGTTTTTTGTAAGAACTGGCAAGAGACAAGATCACAGCAGTTGTAAATTTCACTTCTTCTTCTGACGTTAAAGCGATTCCGCTCATTTTCTTCTGGAACAACGCTTCTTGCTCCACTTCAGTTGATGCCGAATACTCAATCTTCATTAAGCCATGATCTGACAACCGGCCGCCTCTCTGATGGAAGTAGTCCACTCGTTCATCAAGCGCACGCAGGAAGCTTTTGAAATCCTCTATTTTTTGGGAAGTGCATGCTCGTAATTTTGTGACAAAATTCACTAGTATCTCTGTTGAAGGGTCCAAAGCTTCGTCCGGACGGAATGTCGGCAGTACCTTGGTCGAGAAATCCGCAACTTTTGAAATAGTTTCATGATATTCCAACGTATCACAGGGAGCATCCGTCGTGCAGATTACTTCTACGTTTGATTGTTCAATCAATCCTCTGGGTGTAAATTGTGGCTGTTTAAGCATTTCATTGCATTGATTCCACACCTTCTCCCAATTAGCGCCATTCAACACTTCATTGATTCCGAAGTACTTCTTCAATTCTAGATGAGTCCAATGATACAACGGGTTGCCCACGCAGGATTCAACGGTTTCGGCCCAAGCTTTAAATTTCTCATCAGGGCTTGCATTACCTGTTATCTTCTCTTCAGGAACGCCATTGGCGCGCATTGCTCTCCATTTATAATGGTCTCCCGCCAGCCAAAGATCGGTAATTGTCGCAAAAGGTTTATTCTCAGCAATTTCTTTCGGGTCCAGGTGGCAATGATAGTCGATAATAGGCTGTGGCTCTGCAAACTCATGATAGAGTCTTTTTGCGGTCTTATTGTTTAAGATAAAGTCAGTTCCGATAAATTCCATGTGTTTATATCTCCTTTACAAATTTATAAGAGTGATGGATGAAAAGTTTAGATAGCGTTTTCAAAAGTGGTATATTAGTATATTATTATATATGGTTAGCGTTTACAACCTATAAATTTCGAAACTTATGAAGATTTTTCGACACTAATTACAAAAATAAATAACGACAACAAAAAAACCACGATCCTCCTAGACAATTAAATGTCTAAGTAGATAGTGGTTTATTTATACAAAGCGACTTTGAGTAGGCCACAATTAGTTCAGCATCTTGAGTACAGCTATTTCATCGCAGGCATTCTGCTTCTTACAGTTTATGCAGTCGGTCCAGACTTTTTCGGGGAAAATCTCTTTCTCGACCACTGCGAATCCATTTCTCAGGAAAAAATCGACAGCATAGGTGAGGGCCATGATCTTCGGGATTTTCTGGCGTCTGGCTTCTTCAACCAGCTTCTCCAAAATCAAAGTGCCTATTCCTTTGCCTCTACCCTCGTCACTCAGGCCAATCGAACGAACTTCTACGAGATCATTCCCCAGTCTGAAGAGCGAACCACAGCCCACAAACTTACCATTAATCTCAGCAACAACGAACTGATCGATCTGGCGCTCCAGAGCCTTGCGAGAACGGGGCAGCATGATACCGCGTTGAGCATATTCTTCTATCATCAGATACAGTGGTTCTACATCTTCCACCTTGGCATTTCTACATATCACCTTTGCATCTCCATTAGAAGAAGAATGGCGGATCATTTCCGTTTTGGCAAGCACTCTGAATCACCCCTCTGTTTAATAATATGAATAAATATACAACAGAGTGAATTACAATTCAAGAGTTATTTTAAAATTAAACCTCTGTCAGCGCCCCGACAAATTCCCCAAATACATCATTTCCAAAAAGGACACCTTGGTTGCTCAGTCGATAGATGCCCCCGATGTGCTCCAGCAAGCCCGCATGCACCATTTTATCCAATGATTTGGCGAATACATCCTCAAGCGTCTGTCCGAATTGCGCTTGGAATGCCGTATTGGACACCCCTTCCCGCAGACGCAAACCTACCATCATGAAATCCTCCATCGCCTCTAGCTGCGAAATGGGATAGGAATCAAGCTGTGGCAGACCCTTACTTGTGGCTTCTATATAAGGATTGACTCCCTTAATGTTTACATGACGCTGACGCTTAACATAACCATGCGCCCCTGCACCCAGACCGTAATAGTCCTCATTGTGCCAGTACGTAATATTATGACGGCTTTCCATCCCAGGCTTAGCGAAATTACTGATCTCGTATTGATCGTAGCCCGCTGCCTTCATCGAAGACATAAGCAGCAGATACATTTCCAACTCATCCTCTTCATTAGGAAGGGGGAGCTTATTCTTATTAAACATTGTATGAAAAAGCGTGTTTTCTTCTACCTTGAGGCTGTATATCGAATAGTGGGGCAGATCAAGCTCCAGCGCTTTGCGGATACTCTCGCCCAGCATGGCCACGGTCTGGTTCGGCAATCCGAACATGAGATCAATCGAGAGGTTATGGAGTCCGGCCGCACGTGCATTCTCCAGGCTGCGATATACATCATCTACATCATGTATTCGCCCAATGCCGGTCAACAGCTCATTCTGAAAGGCTTGAACACCGAAGCTCACCCGATTTACGCCGCCGTCTTTCATCACAGCCAGCTTATCGGGATCGGTTGTCCCGGGATTGGCTTCCATCGAGAACTCTATATTATCATCCCAGTCCGGAAAGTGAGTGCGTATGGATTTAAGGAAGTAGGCCATTTCATCGGGCTTCAGCACCGTTGGTGTTCCTCCACCTACAAAAATTGTCTTGATCACGCCAGGTGGAGTGTTCTGAACCGTCAACTCCATCTCCCGGTCCAAGGCGCGCAGGTAATCCATAACAGGCTGATCCTTCAGGACATAGGAATTAAAATCACAATAAAAGCACTTATTCGTGCAAAAAGGGATATGAATATATACGGCCTCAGGGGGACGGCTGGTAGGTTGGGTTGTCATAGCTGTCTCCTTTACTGTTTAAAATTTGAGATTAACTTACCTAGCTAAAAAGCCAGAAAAGGGAAGCCGTCAGGCTTCCCTTGCAGTTTCATCGCTTACGCGTTTAACTTAATCGATTTCCAGCACAGCCATGAACGCTTCCTGCGGCACTTCAACACTGCCGACCTGCTTCATGCGCTTCTTGCCTTCCTTCTGCTTCTCAAGCAGCTTACGCTTACGTGAAATGTCACCGCCATAGCATTTAGCCAGGACGTTTTTGCGCATAGCCTTAACGGTTTCTCGCGCAACAACCTTTGTTCCGACAGAAGCCTGAATCGGCACCTCGAACATTTGGCGCGGGATGATGCCGCGCAGCTTCTCGCAAATGACGCGTCCGCGGTTATACGCACGGTCACGGTGAACGATGAAGGACAAGGCATCAACCTGCTCGTTGTTCAGCAAAATGTCCATTTTGACCAGGTTCGAGCGGCGGTAGCCGGATACTTCATAATCATAGGAAGCATAACCCTTTGTACCGGACTTCAGCTGATCGAAGAAATCGTAGACGATTTCCGACAGTGGAATCTCATAGGTAATCGTAACTCGGGTGGTATCCAGATACTCCATGTTAACGAACTCGCCACGTTTATTCTGGCACAGTTCCATAACGGTGCCCACGTAGTCATTCGGCACGATGATTCCAGCCTTGACGTAAGGTTCTTCAATATAATCAATGGTGCCGACTTCCGGATAATGTGACGGGTTGTCAATGGTTAACGTTTCACCACTTGTCAGCATAATACGGTAAATAACACTCGGTGCGGTTGTGATCAGCGGCAGATTAAATTCACGCTCAATCCGTTCCTGAATAATCTCCATATGCAGCAAACCAAGGAATCCACAGCGGAAGCCAAAGCCGAGTGCACTTGAGCTTTCTGGCTCAAAGCTGAGCGAAGCATCGTTCAGTTGCAGCTTCTCCAGAGCTTCGCGCAGATCGTTATAATCAGACGTTTCAATTGGATACAGACCGCAGTATACCATTGGGTTGATTTTGCGGTAACCTGGGAGCGGTTCAGGTGTCGGATTCTTGGCATCCGTTACCGTATCACCGACACGGGTATCACCGACATGCTTGATACCGGCTACGATGAAACCAACATCGCCGATATTCAGCTCATCCACGATGGTCATACGTGGCATAAATGCACCAACCTCGATGACTTCAAAGGTCTTTTCGGTAGCCATCATCTTAATCTTGGAGCCGGCCCGGATACTGCCGTCTACAACGCGGACATAGACGATAACACCTTTATAAGGATCATAATGGGAGTCAAAGATCAGCGCCTTCAGCGGTTGTGTGGAATCACCCGTTGGAGCAGGCACCTGCTTTACTACCTGTTCCAGTATTTCTTTTATTCCAATACCTGATTTACCTGAGGCCATAACTGCTTCACTGGTATCCAGTCCAATAACGTCTTCGATTTCCTGCTTAACCCGTTCTGGGTCAGCGTTGGGCAAATCGATCTTGTTGATAACCGGGAGAATCTCCAGGTTGTTATCCAGCGCAAGATACACGTTAGCGAGCGTCTGTGCTTCGATACCTTGCGCCGCATCTACGACCAGCAGAGCACCTTCGCAAGCGGCTAGCGAGCGGGAGACTTCATAAGTGAAATCGACATGCCCTGGTGTATCAATCAGATTGAGAAAATAATCCACACCATCGTCAGCGCGATAGGTGAGGCGTACGGCCTGCAGTTTTATCGTTATACCGCGTTCGCGCTCCAGATCCATCTGGTCGAGTACCTGTTCCTGCATCTCACGCGAGCTGAGTGCACCCGTGTATTCCAAAATGCGGTCAGCCAGTGTCGATTTACCATGGTCTATATGTGCAATAATCGAGAAATTGCGGATTTGTTGTTGTCTTTTCTGTACGTCAGTCATTCCTTACCCCCACAGACAGCCTGATGTTAATCCACTTATTATAACAGTACAAGCTTCCCCCATCAATCCCGCACTGGCTTCAAAAAAAAGAAACAGCTATAACACGATAACGTGTAATAACCGTTTCTTCTAAATTCTTCTGCCGAATCATTCATCAGTGGAGGCGAACAGGGAAACTATCCAGCGGATACTTTTCTGGGAAGCCCGTTGCAGCAGTCCTGCGGTCTTATCTGCCAGAACATCCACCGCGGGCTTTTGTTCCACTGGAATAAGAATTTGCTCCGGAGACTGTGTGCTGTAATCATTCGTTTCCTGTTGAGGCAATTCACTAGATGCTGGCGTAGTACCGTCGTTCTGTGTCTGCACAGGGAGGGCGGTATAGGCGCCTGTAGCTGGATCAATGGTTACGGGTACGTATACATAAGTCTTCCCACCCTGAGTCACAGTGCTCGCTACCGGCTGAGACTTGATTCCTGTCACTTGGCTGGACTGTGCCGCCGTGTCTGGGAGGGTGTTCCACCCCGGCAATACCTGAGACATCTTCATCCCGCTGCTGCCGCCAAACTGCATGCCAATCAGCAGACCAATTCCAGCCCATATCCCGACCATCGTCAGTTTTTTCCCAAAACGCGTCATTTCTCCACCCCTTTTCAGACGTTATACGTTATATGTGGTGCGTTGTTTGTGAAGCCTTTGCGGCTTTGCCGACCTATTTACTGTCTACTGGCTTCGTGGAACCTGTTGTGCCAGCTGCATTAGCTTTCTCCGCATCATGGCTGCTCCAGTACACATCAGCTATGGCATCTGCCAATATATCTGCGGTGCGCTTCAGTTCCTCTGCTGTATTGTCGATTCCACCCACTTCAATTAACACGCTATTCGGAGATAAGGTCTGATTGTACTCCCCGTTATTACCTTTGCCCGCCGCTTTGCCCCAAATGCCACGTGACACGCCAGGATACCTTTTCTCCAGCAGTTGATGAATCTTATTCGCAAACTCTTCATTCTTCTTCCAATCTTTATTCGCATGACCAAGGATAAAATACACCTGTGCATAGCTTTTTCCGTTAACCATAGCCGTTGTTTTATCATGCCGCTGTGAATCGCGGTGAATATCAATCATCTCGTTCATTTTCTGATTCGCTGCCAGAACAGATTTGATGGTAATCCGGGAATATTTATAGGAGAAATTCCAGCTATAATCGGATACTTTAGTCGCATAATCCTCCTGTGAGTGGATAGTTCCAATCCCCCGTTGTTCCAATCTGTTGGTGATATAGGTTCCTACCAGCATGACATTTTTAGAAGGTGCCGCCGAGTTCGGATTGTTGCTTGCTACCCCTAGCAAAGGATTGTAAGCCTCCCGAGGATGAGAATGATAGATAAGGATGCGTTTTAGTGAAGTATCCTGCGCAGCTTGCTCATTGTTACTAGAGTCACCTTTACCAGTTCCGGCAGTACCGCCCGTTGCCTCTGGTGTTGCAGTCTTTTGCGGCTGCGGAGTGGCATCCTCTGGCTTGTCCGAATTATCCGCAATAGATGTAGGGTCATTCACATCTGCCCCCCCCTCTCCCGCTGCCAGGTCATCTGTTTCCGGATGATAATCAGCAGGTGCACCTGTTGTGCCACCCGAACCACTCCGCAGCAAAAATGGATCATCCCCCGCCAATCCCGGCACTTCTCGGGAGAGCAGACTTTTGGGATCATGCAGATTCACGCTAGTCAGCAATTGGAACACAAAGGAGGTTACCTTTTCACTCGAAAAAGTCGTTGGCTCCTTGCCTGATGGCAAATGCGGAACCTCCATCCCCAGCAATTCCATGAAAAACCCGCTTGATAATGAGGCAGCAAGTCCTTTCATTGAAGGAATGGGTGAAGAGTTGAGTTGCTGCCCGGCCAATCCTCCGGCTCCAAGCAACATGAAGAACACAAGTGACCCCCCAGCCAGCAGCAGCATCGTTCTCCCCAGCGATAAAACATCCAGCAATCTCCCCCGTAAACGGCCGATGTTCCATAGCTGAAACCATTTTTTGTTCATGTTTGTGATGTCCTCCTCCAGCCCTCTGTAATCTCTTATACTCCAAATCTATGAGCACAAGAGTAATACTAGAACCGTAAATAAGAGGATAGACTTGCACTTATCTCTAGTTAATAGTCTGACAAATCCTCAAGAAGAAACGGGTACCGTCCTGTTATGGACGGTACCCGTTTCTTCGAGAAATACAAGGATAAGTTATCGGGTTATAACTTCTTATATTTTAACAAGCAAAAGCCCGTACCAGCGTGCCCTCCTTCAGCAGGCTAGTATGGGCTCCGTTGTATACAGCAATCAGTGGGTATAAGCACCAACATTTCCGGGATCAACGGCATCATGCAGCGCTGCATTCAGTCCGCTAGCTACGATATTAGCAATCCCTTCAATGAATTCATCGATTTCCTTGGGCGTAACAATCAGATCATGCCCGAGTGGCTCCAATACTTCCTTTACTAGCTCCAGCCTCTCCTGTTCAGAGATATCATCTAGCAAGCCCATAATTTCTTTAGTATGTGCGGCTCCTTCACCTCCAAAATGTTTCTTCATCATTTCCAGCACATTGTTGACGATCGTTGAGGCATAACATACAGTCGGGACACCAATAGCAATACAGGGGACACCAAGAATCTCCTGAGTCAGTCCACGCCGCTTGTTGCCAATGCCCGAGCCCGGATGAATCCCAATATCAGCGATCTGAATCGTAGTATTGATGCGTTCCAAGGAACGAGAGGCCAGTGCATCAATGGCAATGATAACGTCTGGCTTGGTGCGGTCCACGATCCCTTGCACAACCTCACTGGACTCAATTCCCGTCAATCCCAGCACACCGGGGGCAATCGCGCTCACATTACGGTACCCGGGAGAGACCTGATCTGGAACCAGCTCATAGAACTGCCGCGTAATGAGCGAGTTCTCTACAACTAAGGGACCGAGTGAGTCGGGAGTAACATTCCAATTACCGAGACCCACAATAAGTATGGAGGAATCCTTTCCAATACCAATCTTTGTCATGAACTGCTCGAATTCACGAGCAAAGACATCAGATACTCTTTGCTGAAGCCCCGTGTCTCCGTTACGCAGGCCAGGAACTTCCAATGTCACATAATTCCCTATGGCACGCCCAATGGCCTGTGAACCGGCTGCATTGGCTACTCCAAGCCGGGTAACCTTAATACCGTCCGACTCTTCCACCTCTTCGTTCACACCGGGTATCGGCATCTTCTGCGGTCCTTGGGCCATTTCCTTAGCCTCAACCGCCAAATCCGTGCGTACCGAATACAGCTGCAGGTCCAGATCCATTGTTTCCAGCCTCCTAAAAGTTTTATGGAGCTTATACTTCTCTTGAGTTACTTCGCAATAAAACTGCTTCGTAAGCATAAGCCCTAAGTTTTGTTAGCCTAATCTCCATTGAATAGCTTCGTACAAAACTCACTTCGTAAGCATCCACCTAGTTTTATGGAGCTTATACTTCTCTTGAGTTACTTCGCAATAAAATTGCTTCGTAAGCATTTGCTTTTACTTCTGTCGATAGTGTGCGAGAGAAAGCCACTGTTTATACAGAGGCTGGAGGTTTAATTTGAAAGCATTTAGTATTGCTTTTTACTAGTGATCATGCTAAACTATTTTAAGTTGTGAATCATTTCGATGATTCCGAATGTCTTACAGGAGGTGAAATTCAATGCCAAATATTAAATCCGCGGTTAAACGCGTCAAAACGAACGAAAAACGCCGTGCACTGAACGTTTCTCAGAAATCTGCGCTTCGTACAGTTGTGAAAACTGCTGATATCGCACTAGCAGGTACGGAAGTTGTAACAGCTCAAACTGCTTTCCAAGCTGCTTCCAAAAAGCTGGACAAGGCTGCTTCTAAAGGTCTAGTTCATAAAAATGCGGCTGCCCGCAAGAAATCCCGCTTGGCGAAGAAATTGAACGCTCTTACGGCTCAAGCGTAAGACGACTTTCATAATGAGCATTGAAGAACCTGACCGCTATGCTTCATACGGTTAGGTTTTTTTGTGTTTATTTTCCTGAGCTCATAACCATGCGACAGATCATTTAACATGAATTACTGCTGTTAATTGAAGCCACATATCTCTTGGAGACCAATTAACATGAATTACTGCCTCTAATTCGACTCTCAGAAGCTAATTTCCTGAATTCAGAAGAAAATAACGGCATTATATGCTGCTATTTTCCGAATAGTACATAAATCAAACGATATAACGGCATATTTTGCTGTTAACATAAACCACTCTCCCAAGTCATAGAAATTTTTAAGGTGCTCCAGCAAACCATTACGGTGTAAGACTATCAATCAAGGGCGGGAGGACCTACTTAACCTAGGAAACCTACGAATGTGAGTTAATCCGTATTAGCCATACAAAAAAAGAACTATTATTGCACGACAAGCCTGCTCGGCGTTGCTTAAACAGCGCCGAGCAGGCTTGTCGATTAGGGTCTATTGAAATAAAACTTCATAAATTAATAAGTTAGGCACCCAAGCGCAGCATAAAAAGCTCCAGCCCCAGAACCTTATCTATCGCCCCAGTCTTCATCTGATAATCAAGATCGGCCAGGGCATTCAATATTTGCCGCAGCCGCTCACTCGTAAACTTATGGGCCTGTTCACCAGCCAGCTTGACAGCATAAGGATGCAGTCCCAGCTGTGAGGCAATCTGCCCCTGCGAATAACTGTGTCCGGATAAATCCTTGACCTGCAAAATAATCCGGAATTGCCGAGCAACCAACGCTGCAATCTTAATCGGCTCCTCGCGTTGCTTAAGCAGCTCATTCAATGTATTGAGCGCCTTGTCGAGGCGCAGATTAGCGATATCTTCCACCAGTGTGAAGATATTCTCTTCTGTCCCACGGTGCACAAGACTTTCTACGGCTGCTGTATTGACTGTCCCCCCTGTTCCAGCGAACAGACACAGCTTGTCCATCTCAGCAGATAAGCCTTGCAGGCCCGTCCCTGCACTTGCTATCAGGGCTTCAGCTGTACCAGGTGCCGTTGTGCAGCCGCGATCACGAATTCCCTTCTCTACCCAGCGCAGCAGCTCCTCAGCACCTAAAGGGTTAAAGGCCAGCACCGTTCCGGTGGCTTTGACAGCTTTGACAATCTTTTTGCGCTCATCCAGCTTGTCATTATTCACCATAAACACGATCACACTGAAATCGGTAGGGTGCTGCAAATATTCACTTAATATATCAATACGATGCTCAAGTTTAGCATTTTCTTTACCCGCCGTGAACAGCGAGGCATCCCGCACCAGCAGCAGCTTACGCTCCACCATGAAGGGAACAGTCTCCGCTTCCTCCACTATAGATTGAACCGGTGTTTCCGAAAGATCGAAAGGGATCACCGCAAAATCACGATCCTCTTTCGCGATTAACTGTCCCTCCAGCAATGCCGCAAATTCATTCATCCGAAATTTTTCACTGCCATATAGAACATAGATCGGCGAAATTTTACCTTGCTTGATGTCTTTGATCGCCGTTTTGGCATCCATCACGCCACTTCCTTTTCCATTCATTTCATCCATTCTGATCCCTATCACATTTATCCAGAGCCTCATTGTAACAAAAAAGTCGGTGTAAACAAATGCAAAAACGGAGAAACTCCGGCAGCCATGGCCAAAGTTTCCCCGTTTCAGCGGCGCATCTATATAAACGACGAAGTGAGAAGCTCTAGAAACTCCCCATCCGACGGTCATACCGATGATCTGCACATCCTGTAATTGAAAATTCCTGTCCTCTTACTACAGCATATTCCGATACTAAGCAAAAAGTTCCACCAACAAGATTATTTTGTGGACGATGTAGGAGACGAAGTACTGTCAGGTGTTACCGTCGGCGCGGGTGAAGAAGTAGTTGCCGCCTCTGCTTGTACAGTATATACTTTCGTAACCTCAGCACCAGCTTGCTCAGTTACATACGTAAATTGCAAGCTATCCGGCGACCATTCGCCAGAAACCCATGTCCCTGAGAGTGGATAAGAAGTCACTGCCAGCTTCCCTTCTTCTGATCCGTTGGGCGGAAGACTATAAATAACAAGCTGCTGCCCAGCGAGTTCTGCTGCGTATCGCCCATCTGGAGAGTTCCAGGACAGCTGAGATGAAACTAGGTTTGGCAGCATGCCCATTATTCCTTGAGGATCTGCAGGAACCTTCATAGTCTCCTGAAGCGGAGCTGCTGCATCGGCTGCAGCCTTATTTTCTGCGCTCGGCTCGCTTTTGTTCGGATTAACCTCTGTGCTGTTGAGAGCAGTCGCATCATTGGCCTGCGGAGTTGCATTGGTACTCTTTGGAGTCTGCTTAGTCGGGGAAACTATCTTCTCTGACACAGGCTTCTCGCTCTTAGCCGGTTGTGTTCCCAGTCTTGCTTCCGGTGTAGCGACTGGCGCATCCGACCCGGCTGCGGCAGATGCGGAAATACCATCTTCATTCGCGGGTACCGAGCTCTGTTCGGTACTAAACATTCCCTTAGTGCTATCTGTTGTGCTATCCATATTAGTTCCATCTGCTGTGTTGGCAGATCCAGTATCCATCTTACGTGTGGCTTCGCCGCTGTCAGCTGAACTCGCTGCACTTTTGGTTAGTTGTTCTACCTCTGCACCAGGCATTTTATCGGGCATATTGAACAAAGCTATTATTAGTATAACGGCAGCTGCAACAGCGCCAATGCCTGTCCGTGATGCCATTGAGTTTCCCTTCGTCATCTTGCCACGAGCGCTTTTACGTGAAAAAGGAATCATGCCCTGCTCTGCAGAACTAGTACCACTTTGTTCGCGGCTACCGCGATCCAATTCATCAAGCTGAGGCATAATGGAGTCCACCAGACTGAAAGGGGCTTTCACGTCCGGCAAGTGCTCCAGTTGCTGCGAGAGCATGGTCAGACGATCAAAGACATCCGCGCAGGAAGGACAATCGTCGATATGACGGAACATCTCAATCATCTCATCTTGACTTAAGTCATGATCCAAATAGCGGTGCATCCATTCCATCACCTCCGCGCAATTCATCCCGATACACCACCTTTCTGGTACTCCTGAAGTTTATTCTGCAGCTGTTGTCTAGCCCGGAACAGGTAGGATTTCACGGTGTTCAGAGGCAAGTCCAGACAGTCTGCAATCTCGTTGTAAGAAAAATCCTGCAAATAACGCAATACGATCACCGTGCGGTGATGCTCCGGCAATTCATCGATTGCCTCTTGTATATCCTGCGCCAAATAAGCAGATAACACTTCCCGCTCCACATTATGTTTATCCTTGAACACCATTTCGTGCTCATCGATAGAAACTGTAGGTTTGGTTCTTCTGAATTTATCAATGCAAATATTCGTAACGATACGCTGAACCCACGTTTTGAACTGGGCCTTTTCCTCGTAGGAACCAATTTTGGTATATACCCGGATCAAGGCTTCCTGAGATGCATCAAGTGCATCCTGTTCATTATGCAAAATGTAAAAGGCCGTCTTATATACCTGCCCTTCAATTTCCCGCAATAGGGTGATTAGAGCGTCGCGATCGCCCGCTTGAGCGGCTCTGATGAGTCCCTGCTCCACCACGAAGGTTCCCCCTCTCTATGCAATCTTACTGACGCGCAAGACTGCGAATTTGTTGCAACTCTATATCAATATTTTTAGAATTCCAAACTTTACAAGTTACGTCATGCTATACCCAAGGTTAAGCCGTTCAGGCTCTTTGGGATCGTTCCATAATCCTTACTTATCATACAGGGGATGCCTTCATCATTCAAATACTCTTTATAGGTAACTTTATTACATAAATGACATTAGATATCTAAAAATAGACATAAAATCCGTTCATTTATATAAAACTGTCTTGCAGAGTAGAAACACAGAATAATTGTCCTTAGTTTCATCATCAACAATATAGGCCTCTCCGTACTCAAAGATATACGGATTATTAAAGTTTCGCTCCAATTTATAGATATGGCCTTCAGTCACCTTGCAGCCAAATGCGGCACAACTAATCTCTACATATCGGGCATCTTCTTGATTGTCAGCATGATACAGTGCCTCGTCATTGTAATCAGGCATTCTTCTCACTCCCGGCAGGATAATAGGCGATAAATCGCTTTCGGATTCTTCATACACCAAATGGCTGTTCATAGGGATTAGTCTATGGAACAGCCGTCTTCTATTATATAGTTTATTATCTGAAAATCAAAAAGGCTGCAAACTGACAACAATCAGTCTCACAGCCTTTTTTATAATTGTGCCGCCCAAATCGGGCTTCGCTTACATTAGATGAAGAAGTGCTTAAGCACCCTTAATCTCTTTAAACTTCGCTACATACTTCGCAGCCAGCTCAGTTACAAGATCATAACGACCATCCTTGGCCGGAGCCGTAAGATTGCCACCAATACCTACAGCGATACAACCGTTGGCAATCCATTGTCCCATGTTGTTCAGATCCACGCCGCCTGTAGGCATAATGTTCACATGTGGCATAGGTCCTTTAACTGCTTTGATATAATCAGGTCCAAAAGCGCTACCTGGGAACAGCTTAAGCACATCTACGCCGAGCTTCAGGGCTTCTTTCATTTCGCCAAGTGTCAGACAACCAGGCATGTATGGAATACCGTACAGGTTACACATCTTGGCCGTATCTTCTTCAAAGGAAGGACTCACTACAAATTCAGAGCCTGCCAAAATAGCAATTCTTGCTGTCAACGGGTCCAACACAGTACCCGCACCAATCACTGCCCGATCTCCGTATTCTGCCACCAGTCTCTTAATGGCTACATCCGCATCCGGCGTAGTAAAAGTTACTTCAATATTGTTCAAGCCGCCCTCAATACAGGCTACGGACATCTTGAAAGCCTCATCAGCACTATCAGCACGAATAACAGCCACTACACCAACCGACATTACATTTTGCAAAACTTTTATCTTCTTCATGGATTGAACTCTCCTTCTTAGTTATATCTATTTAGTAAGTAAACAATCTAAAATTAGATAAACTTATTTATCTAATTTACTAACAACAAGTTAATACCACTACTGAAATAGTAATAATAATGTCGTCAACAGTCAATATATTTTTATGTGAACATGTTGATTTATTTATAGAAAAATCCTTATAACCCCTTATATATAAAGGAATTATATAAATTAAATCAATATTCAGAACACAAGTTAATTTTGTGTAATAAGCAATGTCTTATTGTACAAAACCGATTTATATGATAATTTCAAAGTATAAACTATTTTATACTAGTATGTTCTAAAACTAAAGCGTAGGCCACAAAACTTAAGCAGAGTAAAATTTAGGAGGAAATTAATATGAGTAAACATTTAGATGCTGTTACTTTTGGAGAGGCAATGGCCATGTTTTATGCGAATGAGCCTGGACCCTTGTCTGAGGTATTTTCATTCTCCAAGGCGCTTGCAGGTGCTGAGAGTAACGTAGCTACAGGCTTGTCCCGTCTGGAACACCCAACTGGATATGTTACCAAGCTTGGTAAAGACAATTTCGGGGAATTTATTGCTCAAGCTATGAACAAAGAGAATATAAATACAGAGAGTATTACTTATACAAATGAGTATTCTACAGGCATGTTGATCAAATCGAAGGTACTAAGCGGCGATCCCAAGGTGGAGTATTTCCGCAAAAATTCCGCTGCCTCCAAGCTCAGCTTGACTGATTTTGATGAATCCTATTTCGCTTCCGCTGGACACCTGCACGTAACAAGCATCTCGTCCGCACTCTCGAAGAACTGTCATGAGTTCTCCATTCACGCAATGGACTTTATGAAAAGCAACGGGAAAACGGTCTCCCTCGACCCTAACCTGCGTCCAACCTTGTGGCCTGATACTGAAACGATGGTGAATACCATTAATGATCTGGCTACTCGCTGTGACTGGTTCTTGCCTGGACTTAGCGAAGGTAGAATTCTCACCGGACTGGACACGCCAGAAGAAATCGCCGCCTATTATCTGGCGCGTGGTGCTTCCCTCGTTGTAATCAAGCTCGGTCCTGAAGGTGCTTATTACAAAACCTCCGAACAAGAAGGATATGTACAGGGCTTCAAAGTTGAAGAGGTTATTGATACTGTGGGTGCTGGCGATGGGTTTGCTGTCGGAGTTATCAGCGCCATGCTTGAGAAGCTTCCGGTAGCTGAAGCCGTGAAACGCGGTAATGCCATCGGCGCTTTAGCGGTTATGTCCCCTGGCGACATGGATGGCCTGCCAACCCGCGAAGGTCTAGCGAAATTTATGAACCAGGAAGTATAGAAGTTAGCAACAAAGCTATTCCTAAAAGAGTGTAGATACAGACTAAAAAACCAGCCAAGGACACATAAGTGTTCGACTGGTTTTTTGTTTATTCTGCAATCAAATATTTCTCGTTCTTTGTAAACTAATAAAACGTTTTATCACCTCTATTGAGGCGATTTCACGGATTGTCCTTGCTGTAATGACGGAGGGAAGCGGTAGGTAATAGGTACATAGGAGCCATTATCCTCAATGCAGGAAAGCATAATCTTGGCAGCCTGCATTCCCATCTCATACGCCGGCTGGCGGATCGTCGTAATCACCGGATTATAAATATGGGCGAACTCCGCATCATCAATTCCAATGACCGACAGCTGATTTGGAATGGCGATTGATCTGCGGTTCGCATATTTCAATATTTCTGCCAGGGCGATATCATTCGCAGCCAGCAGTGCGGTTGGTGGCTGTGGCAGTCCCAAGAGACGTTCCAATTCGGCCGCCAATTCTTCTTTTGGCACACTGCATACATATCCGTCGTGCAGAGTAAGGCCCGCCTCCTCCATCGCCTTCTTGTATCCGCTTATTCGCTCTTTGCGAGGCGTTATTCCATGCTCTCCCAGCGGAAGGGTAACCAGCGCAATTCGTTCATGACCATACCGCACCAGCTCTCCAATCCCAATCTTAACCGCCATTTCATTATCCAGCAGCAGACTCTGCGTAGTTACACCTTCAACAAGCCGGTCCATAAACACAAGCGGATATTGGGCTTCGATTAGTCGGCTGTAGGCAGACGGATTATTACCTGTCGGGAAAATGATCAAACCGTCCACCTGACGAGCTACCAACGTTTCCACGTAAGTTTCCTCTTTTTCCGCATTCTCGTCCGCATTGCAAATAATCACCTGTATTCCGTGGCGCTGCAGCTCATTCTCAATCGCCCGGATACATTGGATCGACAGCGAATAGTCGATATTAGCGACAATGATGCCCACCATATGCGTACGATTCTGCTTCAGACTGCGCGCCAGACCGTTAGGCTTATAATTCAGTTCCTCAATCACCGCAGCAATCCGATTCCTCGTCGCTTCGCTCATATATTTATACCGTTTATTCAAAAATTGCGAGACTGTACTCTTCGACACTCCCGCCTTTTGGGCAACATCTTCAATTGTCAGCTTTTTCATCTCTTCCGCTCCACTCTTCTCTAAAGAAAAACACTTTATCAAAAAGTATAGCTTTTTTTTAGTAAATTATCTACCGAAAAAGTAAAGATAAACCGCCTCATTGCTGTTCAAAATAATCAAGGTACCATTGCCGGCCTATTTTCAGAGCCATCTCCGCTGTACGCTTCTCACCTTTCACTCTGTAAATAACAGTTTCTGCAGTTCCATTAATATCAATTCTAATTACAGATTGAAGCAGCTGTATATGCCCCGATTCCAGATCATACAGCTTGGCATGCTGATCAAAGCCACCTTTCTTGTCATCGGTGTAATAGACAAGCAAGAGCTCTTCATTCCGCTTATCAATAGCGATATAAGACCTGTACAGACTGAGTGAGTAATCCAAAGTAAGCAATTTTTTAGGCACTACAACCTTACTCGCTGTTACCTTTTTGGTATCAACCACAGATAGTTCCGTATCCGTACTTTTATCAGTGCCTATAGTGAAAGTGTTTGTTATTATCAACGCATAATTTCCAGCACCATAAATTGACCCTAAATTATAATAAGACTGGGCTCCACCCGCATAAAGCGGATAAGTATACACCCTGAGTGCTGTTGTTGCCGAAAGCTCTGGCTGATCCTTAGGACTCAAATACAGAGAATATGGTTCAGTTGGATGTGTATATTTGGGCTTCAAGTAATTGACCATTGGCGGAGCCGGTGACCAGATAATACCCGCCGAGGTTTCAGCGGCATAAGATCTCCCTTTATCTCTATCCAGTGGCAGAGGCATATAATACTTCATACCGCTAAACTCAAACTCCGCTGAACCAATGGGTGGTACGTATTCCTTACCTGTTGCGGTTGGCGTAACAGTAGGCATTGGAGCGGCGGCCTGAAATGGGGTTAACGGTGATGAGGCGAGATGTCCATTACGCCATTCACGGAACGGCCAAATCAGAGTACCTAATAGAAAGAGCGTTGCCAGCCCAGTAAAAACAAAACTTTTGCGTACACGGAATCGCTTATGTGTCTTCATTGAGCCTGCTGTTGCTGCTTGTTCAATCTGCGTCATTAGCTCGAAGGTGAAGCCATCTTCACGGAACGGCCGCTTGCCTGCCCGCGCATACCAATCCGTCTGCCCAATCATTACGCGGTTCTCTTCATCTGTTCTGCGCTTCATTCCCTCTCCTCCTCCTCGATGATCTTTCTAACCTTGTCTCTGGCCCGGGCCAAACGTGATTTCACCGTCCCTTGGGCGATACCCAGCAGTCCGGACATTTCAGCGATGGACAGACCGTGCTGGAGATCTAGCACCAGCACCTCTCTGTTTTTGTCCGGAAGCTCCATAATGATCTCCCAGATCCGATTGGCATATTGGTTGCCGAGCGCCTCTTGTTCTGCAGAAGGTGCATTGACTGCTAGGGGCTGATTACCAAGCGTTATGAATCTGCGCCAAAAGCTGTTTTTGCTCCAGCTGAAGGCCGTATTTCTGGTAATCGTCAGCAGCCAAGTCTTCACGGAAGACTGACCACGGTATTTTCCAATATTCCGATAGGCCTTCAGGAACACATCTTGGCTGATATCATTCGCTTGCTCTCGGCTGCGGGTTAGGAAGTAAGCATAATTCCACACATCCGATCCGTATGTATCCATCATTTCCCGCAGTGTGATCACGGGCGCGTATGCTGCTGCATACTGCAACTCATCGCTTGGCATATGTCTCCTCACCTCTTGCCCAATAAGACTTCCGAAGTTGTAAAAAGTTCCCTCTATTTACGTTTTGGAACTAAAAAAATTTCATTTATATTTTTTACGTTAATAATTAAGTTAATTTACGTAATTATTTTCGTTGATCATCGCTTAATAGATGATTATAATAACAGGAACAAAGTGAATCGGGGGGATTATTCTGAAAACTAAAAAAGTAACGATCACACATATTGCCAAAGCAATGGGCCTATCGCCAGTATCCATTAGCAGAGCTTTAACCGGGCAACCTGGAATCAGCGACGATCTAAAGCTGAAGATTGTGGAGAAAGCGGCAGAAATGGGCTACATCAAGCTTAAGAAAAAGGCTTCGCCCCGTATTCTGGTGCTGCATCAGAAACCTTATGAGCATGATAACAGTAATTTCAGCTACATGGTGCAGGGAATTGAGCAGGCGTTGCAAAAAGCAGATACCGATTACAGCATAGAATTTCTCGACAAGGAGAACCAGAATAAGCTGATTCTTCCTTACCGGTTGAGTAAAGGCTTCAAGTTCGATGGAGTTATTTTTATCGGCAGTTTCAATCTGGATTACGTCGCTTTAATTAATGAAAATATACGTAGCCTTATTTTTTTTACTGGCTATTCACCAGCTTATGATTACGACAGCGTATGGTTCAGTTTCCTCAACACCGGCTACAAACAATGCAAGTATTTGATGGATAGAGGCCATACCCGGATCGGTTTTATCGGCAAACGCAGCTTTTATCGGAATAAGGAGAAGCTGACCGGTATTACTTCCGCACTGGAAGAGCAGGGTCTGCCTGTAAATGAATCGTTGTTTTTTGAGGTGGACGAACATTTCCGTTCGAGGTTGTCCGATCTGATTACGGGCGGCCTGTTGCCAACCGCTTTTATATGTGATCATGATTTCACTGCCGTCGAGCTGATGCGGGTGCTCAATGAGCAGAACATTAAGGTTCCAGAAGATGTTTCGATTCTCAGCAGTGGAAATACGGAAGTCTCGGCTTTCTCACAGCCCCCGCTGACCACCATGGATTTAAATATTGAATATTCTTGCCATACGGTCGTCTCAACATTGCTGCAACGTCTTGCCGCTCCCGAACAGCCATCAGTGAATATTGCTGTATTAAGCACTCTTGTGGAAAGAGAATCTGTACGCGTGTTATGACATACGGGTTTAAAGGTGGAATTGTAATGAAATCTTCTGTCTTGCTGCGTTTCTTCAAAGATCACAAATATAGTTACGCAGCCGGTTTTATGTTTATGTTCGCTGCTTCTTTTGTTCAGACGCTGTTCCCCAAATTGCTTGGCAGTGCCGTTGATCTGATGAAAGAAAGCCGTTTTGAAACCCGGCAAGTGCTAATACTGGTGGCGTGGATGGCGCTCATCGCCGTTGGCGCCTTTGTCTGCACCTTCCTCTGGAGAAATATGATTATCGCGAACGCGCGTAATCTGGAATGCTTTTATCGGGAAGAACTATTCCGGCATATGTTAAAGCTCTCTCCCTCTTTCTACAACACACGCAAAACCGGGGATCTGATCGCTTACGCCATCAACGACATTTCCGCCGTCCGCATGACCTTTGGCCCAGCAACCGCGATGTCTTTTAACGGAATCGTCCTCTGCCTCTCCTCCATTTACTTCATGTTTGCCACGGTAGATGTCCGCCTAACACTTATAACGTTATCCCCTCTGCCGCTTATTATCGTACTTATGCTGTTCACCGGTCGTAAGATCCAGATGCGGTTCAGAACCGTTCAAGAGCAATTTGGGTTAATCTCCGACCGAGTTCAGGAGAACATATCTGGCATTCGGGTAATCAAGGCGTATGTTCAGGAGCATTCGGAGATGGAGAAATTCAGCGGGCTAAGCTCCCGTATGCTGCAATCGAACATGGATCTCATCAAAGTTTCCGCTGCGCTTCCACCCTTAATTGAATTCGGCTTTGCAGTCTGTTTTGTGTTAAATCTGGTCCTCGGAAGCCGTATGGTGCTGCGGGGAAGTATTAGCATCGGTGATTTTGTCGCCTTCAATGGATACTTAAGTCTGATCGCCAGTCCCATTGTGTCCATCGGAAGGGTCGTAACGATCTTCCAGCGCGGCATGGCTTCTCTGGGAAGATTGCAAAACATCCTATCCATCCAACCGGATATTGTCGACATTCCGCATCCGCTGAGGATTCAACCATCAGGTAATATTGAGCTGCGCCATCTGACCTTTCAATATGAAGGAGCCGAGGTCCCTGCTCTTCAGGATATTTCGTTACAGCTGCCAAAGGGCCATACTTTAGGGATTATCGGTCCAACTGGCTCCGGCAAAAGTACGCTGGCCGCTTTATTGTTCCGTTTATACAATGTGGAACCCGGACAAATTCTACTCGATAACCAGGATATTAACGAGTATGCACTGGATATTTTGCGGGAGAGCTTCGCCTTTGTTCCACAGGAGACCTTTGTATTTGCCGCCTCCGTCAAAGAAAATATTGTGTTCTTCAAGGACGACTATAACGACGACGAAGTAGAGAACGCGGCCCAGCTTAGTCTTATCGCTGACAGTATCGACGGGTTCCCCGATGGATATGACACGATTCTGGGAGAACGTGGCGTTAACCTCTCCGGCGGCCAGAAACAGCGGATGGCCATAGCTCGCGCACTGATCAGGAACCCTGCGGTCCTAATTCTGGACGATGCGCTGTCCGCGGTTGATGCCGTCACAGAAGGGCATATCCTTAACAGCTTGCGGCAAACACGGAAAGGCAAGACCAACATCCTCATCTCCCACCGGATCTCGGCCATTCTGGAAGCCGATGAGATTATTGTGCTCGATAGAGGTCTGATCCGTGAAAGAGGAACACATGCACAACTGCTGAAGAAGGGAGGAATGTATTATGATATTTACACTACACAGCAAGAAGACGGGCTCCCAGCCAGTTGAGAAAAAAGCCGCGGCAGGAGCGGTGAAAGAGCTACTGCGGTTATCGAAGCCTTACACCCCTCAACTGTTGCTCGCTTGCCTCTGCGTCTTTGTCGTAAATGCGGCTTTCCTAATCCAGCCCCTGCTGCTGCAGCGGGTGATCGACCATTTTCTAATCGGCCGCTCTGTTCCTCATGGTCTCGATTCGATTGGCGGTCTGGCGCTCTTGTATCTAATAGTTTCCGCGGCAGGCGGAGCTTCCTCTTATATCCAGGCACTTATTGTCGGCAAAGCGGGACAAAGTCTGGTCCACGAGCTGCGAGTCAATGTATTCTCGATCATCCAGCGACTCCCGCTTCCGTACCTGGATCGCACCTCCTCCGGCCGCCTCATCACACGGGCAACCAATGACACATCCGAAATCACCGAGTTCTATACGGATGTTCTTATTACCCTTGTCAAAGATATTATGCTGCTGATCGGGATTGTCTATATCATGCTTTCACTGAGCCTATCACTTACGCTTGTATCTTTCACCGTGATTCCATTGATCGTCTTCCTCGTCTTTTATATCAAGAACAGAATCAAAAAGAACTTTTTCTATATGAAACATTTCATTGGTAGAATCAACGGGTTTATTGCCGAGAGTATTTCCGGAATGAAAGTAATTCAAATTTTCCGTGCGGAAAAGGAGAAGGAAGAACAATTCCTCAAGCTGAACGGGCAATATTTCGCAACAACGCTGATCCAGGTCCGCTTGAACAGCGTGCTCAAACCCGCATCAGATATGTTCCAGAGTCTCGCGATTGCCATTCTGGTCTGGTACAGCGTAGGTAAAATCTCCGGTGGCATGCTGCAGATCGGCGTATTATATGCGTTCACAACGTACATCAAGCAGTTCTTCGCCCCTATCGCCGACCTTGCCGACAAGTATACTTCCATACAGTCAGCACTCGTCTCTACAGAACGTATTTTCGAGTTAATCCATGAAGAAGATGCTTTGGAGGATACGGATAGCGGACTCCCCATGGAGCGCCTAAACGGCACCATTGAATTCCGACATGTATGGTTCTCCTATAACGATGCTGATTGGGTGCTAAAGGACGTAAGCTTTGTCATTAAAAAAGGGCAGACCGCCGCATTCATCGGTGAAACCGGCGCAGGCAAAACAACCATTATCAGCCTGATCAATGGCTTCTACCGGGTGCAAAAAGGCGAAATTCTGATCGATGGAGTAAACATCAACGATATCCGTTTGGACGATCTTCGGCGGAATGTGTCCGTCGTACTCCAGGAGGTCTTTCTGTTCTCCGGCACGATTCGCGACAACATCACGTTAGGCGATGACATTGCCGAAGAAGCGGTACAATATGCGCTGCAAGCCTCCTGCGCCGACTCTTTTGTCAAGGATTTCCCGGCAGGGATTACCGAACCGGTCACCGAACGGGGCAGCACCCTATCCGCGGGCCAGCGGCAGCTAATTTCCTTCGCCAGAGCCATTGCCCATAATCCGGCTATATTCGTCCTGGACGAAGCGACTGCCAACATTGATACCCATACAGAAAAGCTGATCCAGCAAGCCGTGGACAACATCGCGAACGGGCGAACTACCCTGATCATCGCCCACCGACTATCCACGATTGCCGGAGCCGATCTCATTATCGCCATGAAAGAGGGTAGGATCGCAGAGAAAGGCCATCCACGCGAACTATTTGAGCAAGGTGGATATTATGCCAAGCTGCTGGACGAAAGTAGAAGTCATGCTTTCTTTTCTTGAATCTCGGATCACTGGATCAGCTTATAGCGCACTGTTATCGCCTGTTCCCGCACTCTCAGCTGAATCTCACCCTGCAAATCGGTTCGGAATATTGCAGTATTATTGGCTTCTAAACGATCCAATACTGCTGAATTTGGATGACCATAAGAGTTATTGAAGCAATTCATCATTTCACTGCAATTATTTCTTTGTGAGACCAAAGCCCAACTGACTTCCAATTTGGAAATGAGTAGGCTATTCAATCGTGATCTATTCGTTAGTAATTTGTATCGTCTCATCGGTGATTGTTTTCCCATCACTCCCTAATGCTTGGATAGCAATTCGATGATGCAATGATATCTCAGATATCTTCCAGGTTAGACTCCAACCATCTTCTCCATTTATATCGTAACCGATAAGTTCTCTCTCTCCCCAAGCTTCTGTACCCGTTGGGACCGCCCAAAAAAGAATCGTTTCAACGTTTGTGGCATTTACGGAAACATCCAATTCGCCGCTATTCTTAGGGACTACGTACCAACCATCTTTTTTGGGAAAGTTAGTTTCAACATTTGATATTACAGGCGTAGTATCATTCACCTGAGAAGAGATATTCCCCTGATGTATAGTAAAATCCTCGGAAGAACATGCTGTTAGAAGAATGGAGAATACCATTAATGGGTAAGATATTTTTTTTATCATCGCCTTTTCCTTTCATAAATATTTGGACAGTATCCGGTTAGAAGATCTGATATATCTCTAGTATACAACCAGTACTAACGGATTCAACTCCACTCTCCTGAAGGATCTTTCAGTTTCGACCAATTGTGATTCCTCATCCAATTACCTCAGCTTATAGCGCACAGTAATCGCCTGTTCCCGCACTCGCATCTGAATCTCACCCTGCAAATCGGTTCGGAATATTGCAGTATTATTGGCTTCTAAACGATCCAATACTGCTGAATTTGGATGACCATAAGAATTATTGACTCCCGCCGAGATTACGGCTGCAGTGGGCATCCAGAATTTCAGCCATCCCTCGCCCGTTGCGGTTTTGCTTCCATGGTGAGCAGCTTTTAGCACATCAATCTGCGGACCGCTATGGATTCCGTTTAGCTTGGCATTTTGCATAATACTCTCTTCCGCATCCTGATCCATATCGCCAGTGAACAAAAAACTCCGACCGTTCATCACTAGCCGAAAGGCTACAGATTCATGATTCTGATCCTCCACGGTTGGGAGTTCAGACTCTTCAGAGGCCGGGGTTGGCAACTCCGGTGGCTCCGGCCACAGAAAAGACAGTTCCGTAGCACCATCGGGAGCAAGAGACATCCCTTGGTACACGCCATATAACCGAACATTAGCCGCAAGCGCTGTGCTCATCAGCAACTTGTAAGGCTCCCGATCGGCAATGGTTCCGTTAAACAGCAGCGCCGAGACAGGAATCCCCTCCAATACAGCTTGCAATCCTCCGGCGTGATCCTGATCTCCATGAGTCAAAATAATTGCATCTAAGCGGTGGATGCCCCGTTTCTTGAGCAAGGGCACCAGC
Organism: Paenibacillus sp. 19GGS1-52; assembly: GCF_022369515.1. NCBI lineage: Bacteria > Bacillati > Bacillota > Bacilli > Caryophanales > Paenibacillaceae > Paenibacillus > Paenibacillus sp. 19GGS1-52. Next base: position 1,805,807 of record NZ_CP059724.1, on the reverse strand, counting down.
ACTTTAGCACCCACCTCGAAGGGGCTATGGCGGATACGCCATGCTTCTTTTCCCCCAAAACTCACGGTTCCTCCGCCATCGACAAGAATATGGGCTCCTTCAGGGGTTGTAATCAGCATACTGTCTCCTTGTCCTACATCAAGATAACTTATCGAACCTGCCCCCGAGAGATTCTCCGACTGGTATCCTCTGTACAGTAATATTCCTAAAGATAGCGCACACATCAGCACAACCATCCCACTCCAGCGCACAGTAGTCCGAGCCTGAATAGAATACCGATGCTTTACTTCCCTAATCCCACTATTGCGCCCATTGGGCAAGGAAAGTCCCTCCAGCGGTTTGGTTTCATCCTCCATATATTGCGGGGCATAACGGGCCTCCGTCCGCAGCTTGGCAGCATAGAGCAATCCATAGAACAAGACATAATAGGCAGCTATCCACAGCAACGAAGGCGAACGCCAGATCATTACGCCACTGGAGAAGCTATTTATCCACTCCACGGCGCTGAAGGTGGCATTATTCAGTAACTCCGTCACATGAGCAAGCAGGCGCGCGCCAGGGTCCCACACTCTCCCACATAACAGGGCTAATGTTCCAAGTGGCAAGACAATGAAGGTGATAAAGGGAACAAGCACGAGGTTGGCGGCAAAGGACAGCAATGAGAATTGATTGAAGTAATAAATAGTCAGTGGAAACGAGACAAACTGCGCAACCAAAGTGACCGACACGGCACTCCTCAACACACGGGGCAGTCCTCTCAGCAAAGGCTCTGCCAACGGTACAAACACCATCAAGCCTGCTGTGACCAGAAAAGAAAGCTGAAAGCTGACGCTAAGCAGCAAATAGGGATTCCAAATCAGCATGACCAGTGCTGACGCTCCTAGAATATTCAAACCGTCCCCCAGCACACCTAACCGTGCAGCCAATAAGGCAATCATACTCATCAGCCCTGCTCGGACCACAGATGGACCCGCGCCGGAGAGCAGCACATATAGAGGAACCAATACTAAAGTAAGCGTCAGCGCGGTTTCCCGGGTCAGACGGCAACGCCTCCATATAAACAGCAGCACACCGACATAGACTGCCACATGCATGCCTGAAATCGCCAAAATATGCGTGAGCCCAAGCTGTGAGAACTGTTGAAACGTTTCAGGATCAAGGTCATCCTGCAGGCCGATTACCAGCCCCTTCATATAGCCAGAATGGCGCTTCTCAAATAAATGGTCCAGCTCTGCTCCAAGAGCAAAGCGCGCCTGATCATTCCAACGTAGAAGCATTCGTGGACTCCAGATTGATGGAGGTGTAGCCTCCACACTAGCCGTCCCCTCCAGCTTCAGCAGCCAATGGATTTTCTTCATATGTAAGTATTCGCGATAATCAAAGCCCCCGAAATTACGCGCTACGGCTGGCTGCTCCAATACTCCTGATAGCAGCACCTGATCTCCCCTCTGCCATTGGGCGGCTACTGCAATCTCCTCTTCGACCTGCAGTTTGACCTGAACCGCGATCAGCTCTCCCTGTCCTTTTAATTGTTGCTTATCTGCACTAGCTAAAGCCAACTGCGACAGCTTCACCGTAAAATCAACCCGGTCCCCGTCTCGTTCGACGCTGGAAATAATCACTCCTACGGCTTGTATGGAGGCTTTATTCAGCTCAGCAGTTGTGTGCGACAGCGCTACAGGAAGTGAACTAAGATTACGCCCCTCATTCCACTCCCAATAGAACCCCGCTAATAGGATGGCTAATCCTAACACCATCATGTATTTCCAGCTTAGCTTTCCGCATATAGCAAAGATCGTGAGTAACAGCAGCAATCCGGCCCAGACCCACATCAGCTGGCTGCCGGAGAACAAACAAGCGGCTGCACTTCCGGTAACCCAGCACACTGTAAAACTTAACAGTAGTCTCTCCTTCAAGTTTCCCTTCCTCCCTTACTCCGTTCCTGACACGAAAAAAAGAACCTCTGCATACGCTATTGTTACGCGTGCACAGAGGTTCTTCCCCGGTTTATTTGTGATTGAAATTGTCAGTAGTTCTAATATTCGATTACTCCGCTACGCTAACCATCGTTTCACGCGGTGGCTCGTAGCCTTCTAGCTGGCGGAATACAATGCCCTTGGAAGCCATCATTGCCCGAACCTTCTCCATATCCTTACGATACGGACGATAATAGACAATCTCCACAATCCCGCTGTTCGCCAGCATATTGGCACAGGTCCAGCAAGGCTCGTCTGTAACGTAGACGGTGCTGCCTTCCCGGTCACTGCGGTCCGTGAATAACAGAAGATTCTGCTCGGCATGAATCGTACGGATGCAGCGCTGCTTCATCACCATCGTCTCTACACCGTCAACAACCTCCCGTTCATATTGCTCCGAAACCATACATCCGGCTTCCGAACAATCTGGAACCCCCATTGGTGCCCCATTATATGCTGTGCCCAGCAGCTTCTTGCCCTGCACCAGCACAGCACCCACATGGCGGCGGGGACAACGCGAACGGGTAGAGACCATACAGGCAATATCCATGAAATAAGTATCCCAGTTCTTTCGATAGACCACTGTCATTATCAATCTCCATTTTCTTGTAAATAGTTGTTAACTATTGTAGCATAACACCGCGCGCTTTCACTAGGACATCTATCTGCATAATTCTCACCACAAAATTTGCCGTTCAAAATAAGACAAGTGCCTTTAGCTTTTCCAGCATTTTAGTCCCTATTCCCTTTACCTTACCCAAATCAGACAAGCTATGAAAAGGCCCATTACTACTGCGGTAATCGATAATGGCTTGAGCTTTCTTCTCACCAATGCCCGGTAAATTCATCAGCTCGGCAGATGCCGCTGTATTCACATTAACCATGCCATCCTGCGTGGCTGCATGGGTTGCCAAAGTTGTGGGAGATGCAGGGGTTGCAGGTTCCGCTGTGGCACGCGGAGGACTTGCGTCTGCAACTACGGGCTTCGCACTACTTGTCACTGATTCTGCTGTTCCCACCGTTTCCGCTGCAGCAGTATCCCCATCCTCCGCTCCGCTGAGCGCTGGCGCAGGTTCCTGTTCTACTTTATCTGTCGGTGTCTTCGAATCAGAAATACCAATAGCCTGCTCCATACTAAGATTGAGTGTCTTCCATCCGGAAATCCCCACTTCTTCCTTACTGCCCGCAGTCCATAACAGACCGCTCCCCAGCAGAGCTGCGGCAATTCCACATACTATAGTTCCTTTGTTCACAATTTGCTCCCCCTTATAAGATCAAGCATCAGAAATATTCTCCTTCAATTATTCAAGCAAAACCTGTCATGGTCCAAGGCTATCCTGCATACATTTAACGAAGAGAATCCATGTCAATAAAAGTAAAATGCAAAACGAGAAAGGAGGAACCACAGAATGAAAGTGGGATTTATCGGAACAGGCAGTATGGGCAGCCTGCTGATCGACGCCTTTCTTTCTTCAGGTGCACTGAAGCCGTGCGATGTCCTTGCCAGCAACCGCACTCCAAAACGGTTGCTGCAGCTTGCAAAGCGCCATCCAGGCCTCTCAATATGCGGGAATAACCGCGACACCGCGACCGGAAGTGATATCATCTTTTTATGTGTAAAGCCTTTGGAATTTAAAGCTTTGACGGATGAAATTAGCTCCTGTCTCCGCAGTGAGCAAATTGTCGTATCCATCACCAGTCCGGTTCAGCTGTATCATTTGGAATCCGTTCTGCCGTCCAAGATTGCCAAAGTCATCCCCAGCATCACACACTGCGTCAAGAGTGGGACTTCACTTTGCGTATTCGGCAGCAGACTTCATAAAGAAGACAGGCTAGTCCTGTTGCAACTCCTGTCTTTCATAGGTGTCCCCTTGGAAATAAGCGAGACACATACGCGAATTGCCTCTGATTTCTCCAGCTGCGGACCTGCGTTTCTTAGCTATTTCGTTGAGCGATGGATTGAAGCAGCTGTGGAAGCCACCGGAATTGAAGAAATGCTGATCAGCAAGCTGGCAGGTGAAATGCTGCTTGGAACAGGCAGACTGCTGACTGAAGGTGAGTTTACCCCTCAGGAGCTGCAGGAACGGGTCGCTGTTCCAGGAGGCATTACTGCAGAAGCGCTGAACCATTTGCGCCGCAGTCTGGAAGGCGTATTTGAACGCCTGATTACGACTACCCATGACAAATACGATGAAGATGTCGCCAAGCTTGATCTGCAGTTCGGGCATAGCGCCATAATCATCGAGAACCCTCTGGACCACTAGAAGAAACTTAGCCTGCCCTAGCTATATTTAAAAATAAAACCCGCAGCACGGATTACTCCGTTGCTGCGGGTAGACTTGCGTTCTTCGCTTAACCCACTACTATATTAACAAGCTTGGCAGGAACAGCAATGATCTTGCGTACGCTTTTACCTTCAACTGCGGCATTTACATTTGGCAGTGCCAGAGCAAAGGCTTGCATTTCATCTTGACCCATATCCTGCGGGATCATAACGCGCTGTACGATTTTGCCATTAACCTGCACGACGATTTCAACCTCAGCATCAACCGTATACGCCTCATCATAGGTTGGCCAAGCGACATAACTGATGCTTCCTTCATGACCCAGCAGTTGCCACAGTTCTTCAGCAATATGCGGTGCCAGCGGCGACAGCATCTGTGTGAAATTCTCTACGGCTGCATGGGACAAGGTGTCCTGTTTATAAGCATCGTTAATGAAGATCATCAACTGGCTAATCGCTGTATTGAAGCGTAGAAGTTCGAAGTCCTCGGTTACCTTTTTAAGCGTCTTGTGCCAGGTCCGCTTGAACTCCTCGCTGCTGCCGTCTGCAGTAATTTTGCTGCTCAGGCTACCATCCTCATTTACGAACAGACGCCATACGCGCGACAGAAAGCGATGAATCCCTTCTACACCCTTTTCATTCCAAGGCTTGGTAGCTTCCAGAGGTCCCATAAACATTTCATAGAGACGAAGCGTATCCGCACCGAACGCTCCAACAATCTCATCAGGGTTGATGACATTCCCGCGTGATTTGCTCATTTTCTCGTTGTTATTCCCAAGAATCATACCTTGGTTCACCAGCTTATGAAAAGGCTCCTTCGTAGCTACTACGCCCATATCATACAATACCTTATGCCAGAAGCGGGCATAGAGCAGGTGAAGTACAGCATGTTCTGCTCCGCCAATATACAGGTCTACCGGAAGCCATTCCTTTTGCTTCTCAGGAGAACACAGCTCTTGGTCGTTATCAGGATCAATGTACCGTAAGTAGTACCAGCAGCTGCCCGCCCATTGTGGCATGGTATTCGTCTCACGCCGCGCTTTCATTCCAGTCTCCGGATCGATGGTTTCGACCCAGTCCGTTACGTTCGCAAGCGGCGATTCGCCGGTACCTGAAGGTTTGATAGCTTCAACATCAGGCAGCAATAGCGGCAATTGATCTATCGGTACTGTCTTCATTGTGCCGTCTTCGAGATGCAGAATCGGAATTGGCTCTCCCCAGTAACGCTGACGGCTGAACAGCCAATCGCGTAGGCGATAGGTTACCTTGCCTTTGCCGCTTCCTTGCTCTTCCAGCCAAGCAATCATTTTTGCGATACCCTCATCATTGGTTAGACCATCCAGGAACCCGGAATTCACATGCGGACCATCACCAGCATAAGCCTCTTCTTCAATGTTTCCGCCCTGTACCACTTCGATAATTTCCAGGCCGAACTGCTTCGCAAATTCCCAGTCGCGTGTATCATGGCCTGGAACTGCCATAATTGCTCCAGTTCCATAACCAGCGAGCACATAGTCCGCAATCCAGATCGGAACCTGTGCTCCATTTACCGGATTGATCGCATAAGCACCAGTGAATACGCCTGATTTATCCTTGGCCAGATCCGTACGCTCCAGATCACTTTTGCGGGAAGCTTTATCGCGGTATTCTGCTACTGCTGCACGTTGGCTCTCTGTTGCAATAATGTCTACCAACTTATGCTCCGGTGCCAATACACAATAACTGGCTCCGAACAAAGTATCCGGACGAGTGGTGAATACCTCCAGAGTTTCATCATAGCCTTCAATAGCAAAGGTTACCTCTGCACCGGTAGATTTGCCAATCCAATTGCGCTGCATATCCTTGATGCTCTCGTCCCAGTCCAGTTCCTCCAGATCATCAAGCAACCGTTCCGCATACTGAGTAATTCTTAAGATCCACTGGCGCATTGGTCTGCGGACGACGGGATGACCGCCACGCTCGCTTTTGCCGTCTATGACCTCTTCGTTTGCGAGTACTGTTCCCAGCGCTTCACACCAGTTCACCGAAACTTCTGCTACATAAGCCAGTCCACGATTGTACAGCTGGATGAATATCCATTGCGTCCATTTGTAATAACCTGGATCGGTAGTGCTGATCTCGCGATCCCAGTCATAGGAGAAACCCAACGATTTGATCTGGCGACGGAAATTATCGATATTCTTAATGGTAATTTCACGCGGATGCTGTCCGGTATCCATCGCATATTGCTCTGCAGGAAGCCCAAAAGCATCCCAGCCCATTGGATGCAGCACATTGAACCCACGCATCCGTTTGTAGCGGGAAACGATATCCGTTGCTGTATATCCTTCCGGATGGCCTACGTGCAGCCCTGCACCTGAAGGATACGGGAACATATCCAATGCATAATATTTCGGTTTGCCCGGATCTTCAACAGTCTTGAACACTTTGTTATCGTCCCAGAACTTCTGCCATTTCGGCTCAATGCTCTGAGCCTGGTAGCCTAAAGCGGGTACGCTGTTTGTCTTATTGTCGCTCATTTTGTGCTCCTCCTTGGAGTGTTGCTGCTAAATTAGATCGAGTATGCAGGAACAACGATCGAAACATCAGAATAGCAGGAAATTCTCCCTCTAAATGTACGTCTAATACGATAAACCTGGGATTAGAGGGAAAAGTTCCTTCTAAATTTGGCCATTAGGCTTAATTTAGTGATTTGTACAGAAATAGAGGGGAGAATTCCCTCTATTTGCCAAAAAGTGAGGGTTTCTATGAAATTAGAGGGAGAAAATCCCCTTAAGTCAAAAGTAAGACTTCACTTTTTGAAGATTTTTGATCACTTTTGGTTGAAAAGCGAGCGCTGATTGTGAGATGAAGTCGAGTTTCATCTCATCACTCACCGATACGCTAAAAAACCTCCCATCCCTAGCGTATTATCGCTAGGGACGAGAGGTTTAAATTCCCGTGGTACCACCCTAGTTAGCGGCTGAATATACTTTATTCTGCCACTCACTTTGCACCCTTTAGCGGGGGTGAGGCGACGACGATTCAGCACAGGAAACCCCTGTAAGCCAAGCTTACGGTTGATCTTGTGACTAGCGCCATTACTCCGAGGTGAGTTCATTCTCAGTCCGTTACCGGCTCGCACCTGTGCGCCGGCTCTCTGCAATAACGGTCTCACGAATTAATACTCCTCATCATCGAATAACTATGATCACGATTATATCGTAATATTCCACAACATTATATACAACATAGGCTACTCCAGTCAATGATTTACCCAATTACACCGGCTTCCGCCTAATATAATAGGCCACAAAGTGCTGAATAACCACTTTTCCTGCTGCAAATAACGGTACCGCCAGTATCAGTCCAACAATGCCAGCCACTTCACCACCAACCAGCAATGCGAAAATGATCAGCAACGGATGCAGGTGCAGCTTCCGGCCAACTACCTGTGGCGATATGACATTACTCTCCAGCATCTGGCACAGCGTGTTTACAACCGCAACCAGCAGCACAAGCCGCAGGGAGAGGGTTGAAGCCATTACGATCGCAGGTGCAGCCCCCAGAAAAGGGCCCATATAGGGAATGATATTAAACACAGCCACTACACACGCGAAGAGCAGGGCATATGGCATTCCGATAATCGCATAGCCGATATAAGCAAGCACCCCAATGATAAGACAGACCAGAAACTGTCCACGAATGTAATTGCCTAGCGCTTCGTCGATATCTTTTAACAAGGTCACGATGGACTTGCGGCGCGAGCGGGGCAATAAGGAAACCACTGTCCGTTCGAAGACATCAAAATCCTTCAGGATGTAGAATACGAGAAACGGCACAATAAAGGCGTTAAACAGCAAATTGATGGTTGTTCCTATATTATCGAGAAAATGGGATATCCCCTCTGCCAAGCGATTCTCCAACTGAAAGAACCAGTTATTCATCCCCATCTCCACCCCCGGAGGAATGAGTCGTGAATTCATATTGCGCATTAGTCCTTGTGCGTGCAATGTCATCTCTGGCAGATGCTCATTCAGTTCCTCTAATTGCTCCATGAACATTGGAATCAGATTTATGGCAATCACTGCGATCGTAGTGAGAAATACCGCATATATGAGCAGCACTGCGATACTACGCGGCATTTTTCTACCAGCAAGCATACTGACGACGGGATTAAGTACATAAGAAATAATCATGGCCGCCAGAAATGGAGCAAGGATCGCCTTCAAGAATACAAATACCCCCTGCAGCATTGGACGGAGCAGCCATACAAAATACAAAATGATCAGGGAGAGCAGCACTCCGATCATCCAGCGGAACCATTTACTTTGGGACCACTCCTCCATACTATCCCTCCTGACCGCGTTGAGCCCACAACAGGCATGCCATATTAATATGTGTACGAGTGTGATGAAATACTCTTGTTTCCCAACAAAAAATTGTTTTTTTGTTATCCTGGTTCAGGAATTGGTATGGTGGAAAGAATCGGCATTGGCTAAAATCATTAGTGTAAAGCGTTTTCATTTTTAAGGAGGGATCTTTTATATGATAAGGTTGAAAAAATTTGGGGTTGCAGGTCTTATTCTGCTGCTTGCTGGATTACTGGCAGGGACTCCGCCTGTTTCGGCAGCCACCGTCTTTTATGAGCCTCTGACCTATTTCAATTCCGCAACCTGGCAAAAAGCCGACGGCTATTCGAATGGTAGTATGTTTAACTGCACCTGGCGTGCAAACAATATCTCGTTTACCAGCAGCGGGCAACTTCGCCTGGCGCTGACCAGCCCCAGCAACAATAAGTTCGACGGCGCAGAAATGAGGTCTGTGAACAAGTATGGCTACGGCAAATATGAGGTCAGCATGATGCCGGCCAAAAACAGCGGAATCGTTTCCTCTTTTTTCACCTATACCGGCCCTTCCGATGGTACCCCGTGGGATGAAATTGATATCGAGTTTCTGGGTAAAGATACCACTACAGTCCAGTTCAATTATTACACGAACGGCGTTGGCAATCATGAGAAGATCGTTAATCTTGGATTTGACGCTTCCCAAGGTTATCATACGTACGCTTTCGACTGGCAGCAAGGCTACATTAAATGGTATGTGGACGGTGCATTAAAGTATACGGCAACTAGCAATATACCATCCCATCCCGGCAAACTCATGATGAACCTCTGGAACGGAACCGGTGTAGACTCCTGGCTCGGTTCATATAATGGCGTCAATCCACTGTACGCCTATTACGATTGGGTGAAATATACAAGCAACTAAAAGCGAGTGATGAACCCTGGCCGTTGAGCAACCCTCTTCAGGAAGAAAACATCACGGGAGGAACAGAATTGATATACAACAGGTTAATCAAGGGGGTTGCAACGGTCGCAGTTCTATCGGCCACTGTTTGGGGCATATGGGCCTTCACTTCAGCATCCAAATCTGCAGCCGGAGGCATGAAGGACGATTTCGCAGTATTCAATACGGAGTTCTGGAAGAAAACGGATGGCTATTCCAACGGAGATATGTTCAACTGCACCTGGCGCAAGGACAACATCTCATTTGCCGGCGACGGACTCATGACCCTGTCGCTCACCAGTTCGTCACCCGGAGAGTTCGACGGTGCGGAGTACCGTTCGCTGGAAAGGTACAGCTATGGCAAGTATGAAATCCGAATGAAACCGGCCGCCAATCCCGGTGTTATCTCTTCTTTTTTCACTTATACTGGCCCCGCAGAAGGCGAGCCCTGGGACGAAATCGATATTGAATTTTTGGGAAAAAATCCTCGACAGGTGCAGTTGAATTACTTCATGGGCGGCGTGGGGGAGCATGAGAAAATGATCGACCTCGGCTTTGACGCCTTACAGGAATTCCACTGGTACGGATTTGACTGGAAAAAGGATTCCATTACTTGGTACATCGATGGCAGTCCGGTTCACACGGCGACCGAGAATATTCCCTCCACTCCGGGCCGGATTATGATGAATCTCTGGAACGGGATAGGCGTGGATTCCTGGTTGGAGCCGTATGATGGAAAAGTCCCCATCCATGCTTACTATGATCAGTTCCGCTATACTCCGGATCCATCGTCGGGCAAGTAATTCCGGCGTCTCTCCGACAAGAAACCGCCTTAATCGAGGCGGTTTCTTGTCAGTATGGCGCTCATTGGCGACTGCGGTCCCAGACATTGACTTCTGAGGTTTCTGTTAATCCTCCGTAAGCTTTCCATTTGTCGACGAATTTATCAAATTCCTCGATGCCGCTGTCCGCGAAGATTATTTTTTGAAAGCTTTTTTGTTCCAGCTTCTTCAGCAGCTCGCCGTCGCTCTTCATCGTCGCGGTTGGCGGTCCCGTGAACTGTTCCTTGCGGGAAGCTTCCTTCTGGCTGAGCAGCACAGGGGCAATGTCCTTTGGAATTTCCTTGATTACTTTGGAAGGAATTCTTGCCCCATCGAAGGTTAGCGTATAGGAAGCGACCCGGATGCCGCCCAGCGGCAGAGCGGAAGGGATAATTGTCGGCTTGCCGTCGGCCATTGCCCAATCATAGTCTTCTGCAAGACCATTGATGAACTCGCCGGTCGAGGTGGCATAATAATCAAACAGATAATTTTGATAGGTAAAAAAGATTTCAGGATGCTTCATTTTCTTACTAATCAGAATAGCGCCATTGACAGGCAAGGTGCCCCTTCTCATGGCCATAGCACTCGGTCCGGAAGGTATACCAATGGCCTTGACGCGTGCCTGCGGGTCGGTGTCGGTCAGGGATGACAAGGGCCAGCCGCGCATCCAGTAAGGACCGGCAATGATGCCGGCCTTGCCGGAGACGAACAGATTGGCAGCACCCTCTTCATCAAGCCACGCACTGTCGGTAGACAAATATCCTTGCTGCACCCAATGCTTCATGAGTGCAACAGCCTTGCGGGCGCTGGGCTGCACAGACCCATATTCCAATGTTCCATCGCTCATGCGATTCCATTGCTCGGGAACCGTGCCGAACGCGCCAAAGATCCAACTGCTGTCGCCCATCCAGGTATTCGGGCCGTTACGGAAACCAACCGCAAGACCGTAAGTGTCATTAAGACCATTGCCATCCGGGTCTCGATTAACAAAGGCATCCATGACCCGTTCCAGCTCGTCTAGATTTCGCGGCTCGGCCAGATGAAGCTTGTCTAGCCAATCCTGGCGGATCCACAGCAACGGATCGGAGTTATATTCGTAATCCATGATGGGAATGGCATACTTGCGTCCGTCCCGCACAAAAGTATCCCATGCCGAGGTATCCTCGGCCACAGCTTTCTTCCACACCTTGGAAGCATACTGTTCAAATAAATCACCGACTTCCATGAATTGCCCGGAGTCGATCAGTTCCTGGACGATGTCTGCATCCCGGGTCGTTACGACATCAGGCATATTGCCTTTGGCCAGTTCAAGCCTCAGCTTGTTGGCATAGGTCTCGGAGGTGCCGGATATGGTCCAAAGATAACGGATACGGATACCGAGCCGATTCTCGGCCCACATTGTATGCACGTTATGTTCGAGGCTCTCGCCTTTTTTAAAGGTCAGATTGGGGTTCACAGAGCCTACCGTATACAGGTCAACTGGAGGATTATATTTGCCCGCCTTGATGTCGAATTGAGGAACTGTGCTCTCCGAGGAGCCTACTGGGAGAATTTCGCCGGTACTGCGAAACGCGCATCCCGACAATGACAAGAGCAATAGGAGTAGCGGTAAACGAATTTTCATGGAGCCACCTACTTTTCGTAAAATTCTGGAAGTCGAACAAAGTGTATCATAATCGACTTCAGCATCGTATGATACACTTCTTTTATTACAGCGAAGTCATTGAAAAGGATGATCTTATGGCCTGGCGTCCAAACCTATTCATTAAAATGGTTGCGATTCTTCTTTCCCTTATTTCAGTCACACTTTTATTCTACGGATTATCCTACCGCAAGGATATTGGGGTCATTTCGAGCCAGATCAAGACGACCGATTTGAACCATCTGGAGTTCCTGACCCAGCAGATGGATAACAATATCAACCAATTGGCAGGCAGCATGTACGCACTTCAGAGAGATCCAACCGTCCGCGACTATGAGCAGATCCGGCAATTGGGTCATCTCATTGATCCCCCTCAGACCATTATGACGGTGCTGGAGAAGCTTTCCCTTCAGACGAGCTCCAGCACTTGGGAGAACCGGATTGTTCTGTACAAGCCGCACAGCGGTGAGACCCTAGGGTCAGATTCCTCTCTTTCCTTTGATTCCTCCGCATTGGAGAAGCCTCTGCCGGCTGGCTGGGAGTATACTCCGGAGGACAAGAGCAGTGTTGAAGCGGGCTTCCGGCTGCTGCTGTCAGACCCCGTCGAGAGAAGAAATGCCCCCCGCGAGGCGGGACTGCTGATGTCGATGTATTTTCCTGTATCCAATATTGAACGGATGTTCGATGCCTACCAGTCGCAAAACAAGGGCGACACCTTCCTGTTCCACCCAGCATTCGGGGTGATATTCTTCCGCAATACTGACCGGGAAATGGCGAAGCAGATCATTGCAACGCTGGCTCCTTCGACCGGGCAAGAAACTTCAGATATCTTCAATCTCAAGGAGGGCAGCTTTCTTGTCAGCTCGGTTCCGTCTTCAGCCATCAATTGGCAGGTCGTGCATTATTCGCCGCTGAAGCAGATTCTTCAGCCCATCCGGAGCAGCCGTTATTCCTTCCTGATGGGATCGGCTATACTTCTGATTATGAGTCTTCTGTTCTCGCTGCAACTCTATCGCCAGGTGCAGCGTCCGGTCAGCCTCTTGCACCGCTCCCTCAACAGGATAAAGGAAGGACGCTGGTCTACCCGCATTCACACCAAGACCAATCCTGAGTTCACAGTGCTCAATGAAGAGTTCAACGAGATGGCGGAAAAGATCCAGTCACTAATTGAACAGGTCTATCTGGAGCAACTCCGGGCCAAGGACGCCCAGCTAAAGCAGCTTCAATCGCAGATCAATCCACATTTCCTCTACAATTGCCTGTTCTTTATCAAGAGCAAGGCCGTAATCGGTGATACAGATTCCGTGGAAGCCATGGCGCTCAATCTTGGCGAGTACTACCGTTATATCACCAAAGTCGACCATTCTCTCACCACATTTCAGGATGAGCTGAAGCTGCTAGAGAATTACCTGGAAATCCAGAATTTGCGGAAACAACGCATCTGCTATGAGATGGATATTGCCGATGACCTCATGGGTCTGCACATTCCACGGCTGCTGCTCCAGCCCTTGGTCGAGAACAGTATCATTCACGGCATTGAGAAAAAGATCGGTCAAGGCTCCATTCGGATCACTGCCAGCCATACGCAAGAAGCGGTCACCGTAACCATTGAAGATAATGGAGCAGGTATGACCGATGAGGCGATTGCCTCTCTGCAAGCCAGAATTTCCGAAACTACGCGAGAGGACGGAGGCTGCGGGCTATGGAACATCCAGCAGCGCCTCAAGGCTCATTTCGGCGATTCATCCGGCCTTCTAATCACCCCTTCGCCTGGCGGCGGCCTAAAAATCACTCTCCGCATGGAGAAGAAAGAGGTATTCTATGCACCAAATTCTACTGGTTGACGACGAACCCTACGTGGTTGATGATCTGTCCATCTCACTTCCTTGGACGGAGATGGGATTCGAACAGGTTCATAAAGCCTATTCTGGGTATGAGGCGCTGGAGCTGCTTCAGCGCTATCCTATCGACATTGTAGTCACTGACATCAATATGCCAGAAATTTCAGGCATCGAACTGATTACCACCATCCGCAGTCGCTGGAAGCATATTCGTGTAGTTATGCTGACAGGTTATGCCGAGTTCGAATATGCCCGCAAGGCAATAGAAGAGCAAGCTAGTGCCTACCTGCTTAAGCCAATTGCCAATGACCAGTTAATCGCCGTCATTGGCAATCTACAGGAGGAGCTACGCAGCGAACGGGAGACATGGTCCTCCTATCAGCGGACGATGCAGACCTTCCGCGAGCATCTCCCACTCCTGCGGGACCGTCTGCTCAGCGAGCTGCTGCAGGGACGGAAGCTGTCCGCGCCACAACTGCAAGAACGACTTTCCCAATTCGATCTGCCGCTCTCGACCGCCCTGCCGGTATGCCTCGTGGTCGTCAGGCCGGAGGAGTTCTTCCGGCGCCAGGACATGCATAGTATGCTGCTGTTCGAATACGCGATCATCAATATCGCACAGGAGCTGTTCCAGGACCACTTCCACATCTGGTCCTGCAAGGATGTGCACGATTATCTCGTATTTCTGCTGCAGTCCAGGGATAACAGCGAATCTGCCGGCAATTCGGCTAATAATGTCGCCCAGGCGGCCTATCAATTGCAGAATCAAGTCGGCACACTGATTGGAGGTGGCCTCTCCGTGGTCACTACAGGCTGGGGAGGATTTCCTGACCAGATCTACACGCTCTATCAATCCGCCATCTCGGCCATCCGCCAGCATATCGGCAGCGAAACGGGCATTTATCTAGATGCAACGGACAACAGCGGTTCCCAGTCTGTGGAGATTCTCCAGCCGCTCTATGAGCCACCGCTGCTCTTTCATATGTTTGAAGCGAACAACTGGCAGGGCATCGAAGAGAAGCTGAATGCCATCGTTTCGGAGCTGGTCCGAAATCCGGACCGGTCGCTTGAGCATATCCATGAAACCCGTCTGCATCTGGAGACGGCATTCTATTATTTCGCCCACAAGAACAACAAAATGCTGAGCGAGATTGTGGGCAATCCGCTGCTGGAGCAGGCTCCATTCCAGACACCGGACAAGCTACGGGAATGGGCGCTGGAGGTAATTGTTCTGCTGAGAGAGCATTTTGAATCGGAGCGGCTGAATAGCCGAACCGTCCTGATCCGGAATGTTCATGAATATATCAACCTCAATCTGCACTATGTCTCACTCCAAGCCATCGCCGATTATGTTCAGATGCATCCGGTCTATCTCTCCAAAATGTACAAGCTAGAGACAGGCAAGAGAATCAGCGACTACATCAGTCAGGTCAAGATGGAAAAAGCGGCGTATCTGCTGATTCATACGCCGCTGAAAATTTATGAAGTTTCCGCTGAGCTTGGCTACTCCAACGCTCACTATTTTATTAAGCTTTTCAAGGAATACGCCGGCATGACCCCACATGAGTTCCGCGAACGGGCGTTGTAACGCCCTTAACCTTCAAATCGCAGCTCTACTTCATGGGGTAAGCCGTCATCTACCGTCTGCACAATTCCTTCCTCAAGGACTCGGCCATCCAGCGTCAAACGGACTGTGCCATCCTGTATTCGGCAGAAGCCCTCCGGCTTAATGATTCGAATCCGGTATGAGGAACCTCCGAACTTCAGTGTGTAGACGAAATCTGTCTGCACTTCCCGCAGGATCGGATTAAGCGCAATGCCTTGCGCCGTATATTCAATACCCAACGCTTCCATCAGCGAGAGGGTGAGCCAAGTCGAGGTGCCGCTTAGCATCGGACCGATGTTCTCACCGGTTTCGCTGTTATTGTATTGGGTGCAGAATCTCGGATTTCCGCAGATGGTGAAAGGATCTTCCATAGTTTTAAACGGCATGATCCGGTCCAGCAGCCAATAACCGAAGCGGCCCAACTCAGCGGCAAGTTCCGTATCACACACTTCCTTGGCTCCCTTGAACATCGCAGCTGCAGCCATCATGCAAGCATGCTTGAACACGCCGCCATTCTCCCGGTCGCCTGGAAAGTATTCGTCCGAAGCTGTGTGGGAGGACACCCGTCCTAGTGCGACAGGCGAAACCAGTTTCAGCCCGAATGGAGTCATAAGATGCGACTTTATGGTGTCTAACATCACTGTGATCTGCGCTTCATTTGCACAGCCGGACAGGATGCTCCAACTGAAGGAATTCAGGAAGTAAGAACCGTCGGCCGCCGGATCTGAAGACAGACCATCCCCCGCGGCTCCCAAATACGTGTATTCTCCGTTTGCATATCGGTTGAACAGCACTCGTGCGAAGAAATTGTCCTTCCATGCATGCTCTTGAATGCGTCCTCGCAGCTCTGTTCCGAAGTGATCCAGCTCGGCAGCATAATCCTGTTCGCCCTTCCGGACGGACAGTACGGACAATTCATCCACCGCCACCTTCAGCAGAAAAGCATTCATGACGCTCTCGGAATAATCGCTGTGCAACGGATCGCCGAAGACTCCGTCGGCTTCGAGCTGCTTCCGGTAGCGCTCTTCCTTGGCCGGGCCGTTCAGATACGTATCATCCAGCTTCAAACAGTCGTTCCAGTCTGCGTAGTCCAGCAACGGAAGACCGTGTCGGCCGACCGAAATTTGACCCGAATATACAATGATCGCTTTTAATGTCTCGAAGACCGGACGGTAGGTTTCTTGTCCCGCCACCGGGCAAGACTCGTCCAGGAACTCGAGATCTCCTGTAAGCATGACATAGCGGTAGACGGCTTGAATAAGCCATAATGCGTCGTCGGACCATTTACCCGGCTCTTTGCCGGCCCAGAAGAAATTGTGATACGCATAGCCCAGCTCGAACACCATGCCGGTCCATTCCTTCAGCAGACTTTTCACCAGACCGCTACGTCCCATACCGACAAAATAATACATAGAGGCGTACAAATCCTGAATTTCGCGGAAACCAATTTCCCTATATCCCTTTTGTGTCTGGCAAAAAGAACGAGAGACGAACGATTGGTAGAGAACCTGAAACGGCAGATTGCGGTTGACAAACACATCGAAGTTCTCGTCGCCGGAGGATACCTGCAGAAACTGGCCATACTCCCGCACGAAGCCGGACGATTCCACCAGCGCTGATTCCCCCGCGCTGCGGTCGGAGAAACGGGCGACCAGCGCCCCTACCTCGTCCGCCAGCACCGTTTCATTCCAGTGCGCGCCGCTCTTATCGGAGACAAGTCCGGTCAATTGATCGACCGTTACGGCGTTCCCGGCGGAAATATGAACCTCGCCGGCTACGGCGAAGAAGCCCGGTCCCTTGCGGTGCAGAATGTTACTCAGCCTAAGCGCGCCGGACGGACGGTGCAGCGAGCCGGTACCGACGAATTCATTGTAGCTGACGCAGTATTCGCGCGGCAGCACCGGTCCACCCGCTCCGTGTACGATCATCGTGTGGAAGCGAAGATCATGACGGCCCCCTTCCGGATAATAATCGGGACTGATGGCCGCCACAGCTCCCGAGGAATCCTGAAGTACGCCGCCCTGCATAATGACATTGCTGTACAGCACATCCTCGAACAGCGCCCCCGGAGCGGCGGAACCGAACATCCCCGTGTAGACAAGCCGAAGACAGCGGTCACCTTCTCCGTGGTTCGCAATCTCTATCCGCTGCATTTCAGTCGCAAGAGGCATCCCTTCAGAGTGTGGGAGGATAAAGAGGGTACGGGTGATTTCCAGACCGCAGCGGGTGCGGTAGTTTATAACGGTAGCATTCTGCGAATGCCGGCAGACCGCCGATTCAATCCCTTCATCTCCGGGGTCTGCGGAATAAAAGATCTGCTTCCCCTCTTCGAACAGATAAAATTGCCGATTGGCCGGGAAACCGTTCTCCTCCTGACGCATATCCCAGCGGGTGGCCAGCACCTGGGTTGCAGCATGCGAACGGAAGCTGCCGCCGCCTAATCGGTCAACAACGCTCTTCGGTGTAGTCTGAAGCGGATGGGGAAACTGGAGACGGTTGCCGAGTAGCAAATTGACCGCGAAATGCGGACCCGGCACGGGTGATCGCAGGTCGATTACATGCTCTCCCTCAGCATTAAGCGCTCCTGCCCAGCCCGATGCGCCTTGCAGTTGCACCAGTGCTTCTCTTGCAGTGGCCTCCGGTATTTCAGCGCTCTCTTCCTGTCTTCCGGCGTACCGGATATACAAGCACAGTCCCGTACCTTCTCCGTTTAAGGCGAACAGCGCCGATGCGTCGGCTTCAGCAGGCAGCAGCACAGCCACGGAGGGTAGCGTGAGCAGCTCCTGAATCGCTGGTACCCGAAGCGGCAGACCTACTATTCCGACTGCCCCACGGCGTTGCGAATCGGTGAAGATTGCGCTAACAGGTGCGCCCGTGCCCATCCGTTTGGCAAACGCTTGTCTTAGGATATCTTCGGCCGAAGCCGTTACTTCTCTTGCGGTAGTAAGTTTCAGCATTATTACTCTCACCTTTCCTGGCATACCCGCGGCTCAGCCCTTGACAGCCCCTGCGGTCATACCGCTAATAAAGTATTTCTGCGTCATGAAAAATACCACCATAACCGGCACCGTTACAACAGTGGAAGCTGCCATTAGCAGGTCATAGCGGGTATTGTACTGGCCGACAAACAGGCGGATACCGACCGGAATCGTCTGTACATCCGAGCTGGTCGTCAATACCCAGGCGAAGAGAAGCTCATCCCACGCTGTAAGGAAGATAAAGATGCCGGTCGCAATAATGCCGGGTACAGAGAGTGGCAGAATGATCCTGTAAAACGCCTGGAATTTCGTGCAGCCGTCAATCGAAGCCGATTCTTCCAGATCTCTTGGAATGGATACAAAGAAACCGCGCATAATCCAGATACTGATTGGGGTATAAAAGGCCGTATAGACGAGAATCATTCCCCAGTACGTGTTGATCATCGGCAAACCGAAGGTATTCTTGATCCACAGGAACATTAGGTATATCGGGAACAGGAACATAATGCCCGGAATAAGCTGAGTGGATATGATACTCATGCCGAACAGCTTCGATCCCGGAAAATCAAACCGGGCCAGAGCATATCCCGCCAGGACGGCAAAAGAACCGGCAAGTAGGGTAGTCGCGCCGCAGATCAGAAGGCTGTTGCGGAAATATACGGCGAAATTAACCGTGTCCCACATGTTGATGTAATTAACCCACTGCGGCTTCGGCAAACTGAAGGTAGTGATGCCGTTCAGAATTTGATTGTTCGAGTGCAGGGAGGTAAAAATCATCCACAGAATTGGAAATATCGTCACCACAACGATGATCCAGGTCAGCGAAGTCAGTAGAAACGAACTTACAGAACGTTTACGGTGTGTACTCATTGGGCATTCAACTCCGTTCTAAAGGCTCGGTACCAAACGCCGACTACCATCAGCATCACGATCATCAGCATTATTGAAGCGGCAGAACCGGAACCAAACGACCAATAGCCGAAGGATTGGCGGGTCAAGGCCGTCATCATCAAGTCTCCCCACTCACCCGGATATCCGGCGCCGTTGCCGAACATCGTGGCGACGATATTGTAGGAGTAGACATTGTTAATGATTTGGAACAAAAGCTGTACCGCAATGACCGGTTTGAGCATCGGCAGGGTAATATGCCAGAATTGGCGGAGCTTGTGGGCGCCATCAATGGTTGCCGCCTCATAGATGTCATCGGGAATGGTCTGCAATCCAGCTAGGAAAATAACCATCAAGAACGGCCAGCCGCGCCAGATGGTCGGAATAATGATCGCCCAGATGGTATTGGGTCCCATCAGCCAGAAGGGTTTGTCCGCAAAAAGGTGCAGAACGTCCACCAGAAAATAATTGATAATGCCATTCTGCTGCCACATGAAGCCCCAGAGTACGCCGACAACATACGACGGGACGACCCAAGGAAGCAGCATGGCTGTACGGGCAATGCCACGGCCTGGAAAGTCACGGTTCATCAGCATGGCCATCATCAGCCCCATAATCATTACGCCAATAGTTACGATGACGGCATAAATTGCGGTGTTGCGTACGGCAAAGTTCAACCCCTGACGGACCGGATTATCGGAGTTAAACAAGAGGCCGATATAATTGTCCAGCCCAACAAAAGGTGCTTTCAAAAATTTGCCCAACGTAAATTGGTTCAGCTTCAAAAATGACATCCAAATTCCCTCAAGCATCGGGATCAGGTGCACTAGCATCATAAAGATGATAGTCGGCACCATCAGCATGTAAGCGAACTTGTTCTCTTTGACTCGCTTGCGCCACAGACCACGCTTGCTGGAAGAGGCTTTTGCAGGAAGATTTTTTTCAGTATGGAGTCTCATCTCTTATCCCTCGCTTTGTTAATGGAAGAAACCGCCGTGCCCTAATCGCGCGGCGGCCTCCCAAGTTCCTAGTAGTTATTGACTAATAATCGCTTTGACTTCAGCCGCTGCGGAGTCCAGCTCTTTCTTGATGCTTTCTTCCCCGTATGTGCCCTTCACACCGGCGACGATATCCCAAATGTTAGCAAAGTGCTTTTGCAACGCAGTTTCCGTAGGTCCCCATTGCGGAATGGCCGGATAGGTTCTTCCGTATTTCGTTGCTTCCGAGAATGCTTTCATATTGGCATCAAGATCCGGAGATTCCAGAAGAGACAATTTGGTTGGGAGTTGACCCGATACATTGGCATAGGCCTTCTGCGCTTCATCGGAGGCCAAGTATTTAATAAGCTCCCATGTGGCTTCTTTGTGTTTGGAGCCGCTGAACACCGTCAGATCGCTGCCACCGACAAAGGTGGCTTGTTCCCCGGGACCGGCTGGAAGCGGAGCCACCGCAAAGTTTTTCGCTGCCTTCATATCGGCCATGCCGCCGTTTGCTTTCGGAGTAGCAAAGTTCTTGGCCAACCACGGTCCGGAGATAATCACTGCCGATTTGCCATCGCCGAAATCACTCTCAATCTGTGACGAGTTCTTTTCGAGCGAGGACTTATCGACGAGACCTTCATGCGCGAGTCCTGTATAGAACATAACGCCTTGGAGCCCTTTCTCTTCGTTGAAGACTACGTCTTTGTTGTCTTCCGTGAGAACCTCGCCACCTGCGGCCCAGATCCAAGGGAAAATATTATGCACTACGTTCCAGTCATTCTTGCCCGGAAGTCCCAGTGCAGCGATCTTCTTGCCATCAACTGTTTGTCCGTTGACCGCTTCAAGTGCGCCCTTGAAGGAATCCCAATCCTTGAATGCGGTTACCGGATCTATGCCGGCTTGCTTGAATACATCGGTCCGGTAGTAAATGGCGCGCGCATCTACAAACCACGGCACTCCGTACACCTCGCTGTCGCCCGCCATGGAGGTTGTCGTCCAGCTGGCCGGCAAGAAAGCCTCGGCGCCGCCCACATCGGCCACTTTGTCAGTCACTTTGTCAATGCCGCCCATGCTGGCAATTGCCGGCACCCAGGTCGTTCCAAGCTGGAGTAGATCCGGTCCTTCGCCGCTTGTAGCTGCCGTCGTGATCTTGGTCCAGGCGGAACCCCAGTCAAGCACCGTTACCTTGACGGTGACATTCGGATGCTCCTTCAGGTAGGGATCAAGCGTCTTCAGGAAGTCAGCATCCGGTTTGGGACTATTCGGCATCACCCAAGCGTTCAGGGTAACCGGTTCCGTGCTTGGAGTGGCAGGAGCCGCAGTCGCACTGGATTCTTCCTTCACTCCCCCGTTGTTAGCAGAACTTGATTGATTGTTGTTGCCTCCACATCCGCTGATGACCACTGAAAATGCCATGAGCAGTGTACCAATTGATACTGCTGTCTTTTTCACAATAAATCTCCCCCATTGTCGTTTGAAAATCATGGAGAACGGTTGCCCATCCTCCATGTCTTGATTATAAAAGCGTTTCATACTCTTCTAAATACCAAATCCCAAGCCTGAATAACAAATTATAAAGCTTGCCTCAAGGTGTCGGTACAGCTCCGTTGTTCACCAATACAACATCGTCAACATCTACCGCAAGCTGCCCTGCGCCTCCGTTCTCAATATTCCCCAGCTCGAAAGAAATCCGGCCGATGGATGTACTTCCTCCGGTAACGTCGAATTCCAACGTATAAGTGTTGTAGTCCGTACCAAGATCAACCACTTTGCTCGCATATCCATGCCAGGTGTAATTGTTCGCGGCATCCAGCCAGCCGATGCTGATGTTCATTTTGCGCACTGCTTCTGCCTTGGCTCTAAACGTGAGCGTATAATGATTTCCTTCGTTGTAGGCCACTCCCTCATAATAGACCTGCCGGTCCCAGCTGTTCGTCCCTGTGGAACCGACCTGCATCTGCAGCGCCCCATTCACATTGTCAATGGACAATTCACCGCTGTCGGAGGAATAGCTGCTCCAGTTCTTCAGCGGGGCAGAGAAGTCTCCGTTTGGAATTAGATTCTCCCCATACACCTCGCCGGCCATCACCGGACTTACCTGAAGCAGGGAAATGTTGCTCAGCTTGACCTTATGCGCTCCCAAGGATTCCGAAATCTTGCCCAGACTGAACTGAAGCAGGGCACCTGGATCGCTTGCCGGAGCGGTGAACAGATATTCATAGTGTCCGCCAGCTTCGCTCAGACTCACTTTCTCATTCGTGTAGGCGGTCCAATTGTTGTCCGTAGAGCCGTCATGCTGGACGAGCACCCGAATCCATCTGGCTATTGAGGCATCCGCATCGAAGCGAAGCAGATACTTCTTGCCTTGCTCTACCGGTATTGCTCCTTGCTTAACCTGTACATTCCAGTCCTCATCACCGCTGCCCCCTAGGTCAACCTGTAGCGCTCCATACACAGCGGTCATTACGGTATCCTTTACAGGATCATTGTCGTCCCAGTCCTTCTTGAACAGCGTCCAGCTTTCTGTGGAAGCGTCCTTGAAGCTGCCGTTCATGACCAGTTCGCGGGAAAGATCCAACCAGGCCAGATTATAGCCGCTGCCGCCAAGACGGATATAATAGCTTCCCGCAGGCAGCTTCAGCGGTGCCCCGATGATTGCGCGGTAGGATTGAAGGCCTCCAGTATCCCCAATTGCAGTGCTATAGACAGATGTCGTCACCATACTCTGCTTGCCAGCATCCAGAACCGACAGTTTCAGCTCCGAATCCGCATGTATACTGGATACCCGGATAACCGGAATAATGCTGGCCGCCTGAGGAAGGACCACTTTGTATTCAACATAGTCACCCTTATCCATGTCGGTGATGTCCTTGCCGCCCTCGCCGCTCGGAATCAAGCTGGTTCCCGATGATCTCCAGTACTGATCCCCTCGCAGATGCAGGTAGCTATTGAATACAGGCGGATCAACCATCCTTACCAGACGTACATTGTCAATCTCAGTCTGCCCCGGTGCCTGGCCAAGAAGGAACGATAATACACCTTCAGTACCGGAAGCGCCGGACAGTGCTATTTCCGCTGTATAGCTCTTCCACTCCGGCGTCAGAGTGAACGTTGCCCCGTCGGGATAGACAGTATTTCCACCGCTGTTCTCCAGCTTGATTCCGACCGGCTGCGCCTTATCCGATCTGGCCTCGAACGCGAGTTGATAGACGCCTGCTGCTGACATAGGTATTCCTGTCTGAGTGAGAGTTACATCCTCCGGTGACCCTCCGGCGCTCTGGACGTCTGCCCTGAACTCCCGCTTCATCAGCGGCAGCTCCAGAGTATTTGTTACACTGGCCTTCGCCACTGCTCCCGAGTCCGGCTTAACGGCAAATGCCCAATAGCCCAGTCTTCCTTCTCCCAGCTCGAACCCTCCATTATAAATCAGGTTACCATCAGCAAGTGGTGTACGAACCACCGGCAGAGGCTCCGTCTCTACCACCCGAACATTAGCAAAATAGGCTGCTATGTTGTTCAGACCCAGATTGAACTCAAAACGGACATTGTTGTCGGAAGCCTGTGCCATATTAAAGACGTATTCAAACGACTGCCAGTCCGGGGTAAGCTGGAAATTACGTTCCTTGGAATACGCCGTCCATCCGCCGCCGAATTCTGTCAGCTTGCTCATCAGCGGACGGGCCGCATCCGCTTTGGCGTCGAACGTTACCTTATAGGCTTTGCCCTTCTCCAGCATAAGCGGCTTCTGGGTGAGCTGAATGGAATAATTTTGAGTTCCCGCCTCTCTGATTGCAACCTTCACCGCCTTGCCCTTATTCTTATCGTCAATGACAGAAGCTGTGCCCGCACCGCCTGCATTCTCGATTAATTCCCAATATTCAGGAAGTCCATCGGCCGCTGCGGCTCCGGTGAAATCTCCGTTGTAAATCTGATTCCCGTCCGCAGGCATTGGACGCTGAGGAACGGAGGTTTCAGGCTTTGTTGGCCGCTTTCCCGTTACGTCCGGCCATTCATCCAACTTCTTGTACTTGTAGACCCGGACATAATCGACATACATCTTGTCAGACTGGAAGCCAGCCGCTGGGTCGCCCGGCCAATCGCCGCCCACTGCTAGATTGAGAATCATATAGAACGGCCGGTCAAATGGTGCGGGATACGTATAGTAATCCGGCTGGCCTTCAGCCTTGGTTCCCCAATCGCTCGTTTCGAAATATATTTTACCGTCCACGTAATACCGAATCAGGCCCGGGAGCCATTCGAGCGTGAAGTCATGATAATCGTCAGCGAATGTTTTGCCTTCCGGCAGAACATAAGTTTTGGACTGGGACATATGCGGGATGTCGTAATGAAGCGAACCATGAACGGTTCTCGGGTATAGATCAGCCTTCTCCGTCTCACCGGCCACTGGTCCCGTCAATTCCATAATGTCCATTTCGCCGCTTCCCGGCCAAGGTCCATACTGCTTCTCTTCGTCGGTTGGCATCATCCAGATGGCTGGCCACATGCCCTGCTGAATTGGCAGCTTGGCGCGCACCGTGAATTTTCCGTAAGTCCAGTCGCCCTTCATCTTGGAGGTCAGCTTGGCAGAAGTATACTTTTTCCCGCCGTAAGCTTCCTTCCGCGCTTCCAGTGCCAGCACACCTTGCCCGCTCTCCGTTTCGAGCGAAGCGTTGTTCGGATGATAATATTCCAATTCGTTATTGTATACCGTTCCGGTATCCTGAACATTCCATTTGGTCTCATCGATGGAGCGGTCGTCGAATTCGTCGTTCCAGACCAGCTCCCATTGATCATCATTGGTTGACGGGGTGGCCGTCGGTGTCGGTGTCGGTGTCGGTGTCGGTGTCGGTGTCTCAGGTACAACCGTTGGTGCGAAGGTAGCCGTGGCACTGACCTTCGGTGAGGAGATACTGCCGGACAAGCCCCGGATCGTCTCACCGTTTTTCAGCGCAGTACCGTTGAAAAGCACACTGTCCGCCTTTGTTTCAAGCAAGCCTATATACCCCCGGTTCACGATCTCTGATCCGGCAGCGCCTGCATCTACAATCAGGGCATCCACCGTTGAGCCAGCATCAATCTCAACTTTGGCCGGCTGGACCAATTCAATCCGGGCAACTGAGCTTCCTTCCTTCAGGACGAGCCGCACAGGCGCTTTGGGCTTGTCTACGATCGTCTGTCCCAGAGCAGATTTGCCGAAGACCACTGAATGTTCACCGCCTCCGGAAATACGGGTGATACCCTTCACCTTGATTCCCGAGAATGATACATCTCCCTCTCCCGTTCCGGCAGTCACATAGAAATTCCCGTTCACCGCTCCGCCTTCAATCTGAACATTCGACCGGTTGACAATAACGTTGCCAGACACCTCACCAATCGAATAGCTTCCTTCGCCCGGAGTGATCCACCCGATCATCCGGCCGAGAAGCACCGCCAGCTCGGCCCGGGTCATTGGAGCCTGCGGATTCAGCCTGCCCTCCGAATCGCCGCGGATATAACTCGCCGCAAGCATCGCGTTCACCGCGTCGCGTGCATAGCCGCTGACCGCTGACCCGTCTGCCTGCGCGGCCAATACTGTCTCGGAGGCAGATCCCAGCTGGAAAGCCCGGCCCAGCATCGTTATCACTTCCTGCCGCTGGACAGCCGCTCCCGGCTGAAACCGGCCGTCCGCGTAGCCCTCGATAATGCCCGCTGAGTGGACCAAGTTCACATCCTTCCCGTACCAAGAAGAAGCGCTTACATCACTGAAATCATCAGTACCCGGAACTGTATAACGGAACACCCTGTTTAGTATGACTGCCATCTCTGCGCGGGAAACCGCGCGGCCCGGTCCAAATCTGCCCGGTCCATCGCCTTGCAGAATCCCAGCAGCTGCCAGCCTGTCCACTGCCGACGCGGCCCAATGCTGATTCATATCGGTAAATGCTGCCTTTCCGGCTGCATCAGAGCTGCTCACACTTGCGGCTGATTTCGGAAGTCCATCCTGACCCGCTGCTTGAGCCCGTCTCGTGTTCCCCGGAAGCTGGAGCACTGATAACAGCATAACCACCACCAGAAGCTTGGATATTAATCTACGGTACATCTCAATATTCCCCCTTATGTAGAACCTACTAGAATCCCGGCGTTGCCGCCGTTCGATTTCAGTATAGAGTCCGCTTCCTGCAGGTAACATACCAATTCCTTAGCGCGTATAACAAAGATGCAACTTTCAAAAAGCAAAAAAGCCCAATCTTTGGGGTGGCTGTTGCAGCCACCCCAAGATTGGGCACGGAAATATATGTAGCTCTTTTGAACATAAACCAGAGATCAGGAAGAAGCGTGAATTTGCGGAAAATCCTGAGCAATTTCTTCCCCGGAGAACAGATCGTCCAACGAACTGAGGGTTCCGTCCTCTTCAACCTGATAAACTGACATTTTCTCGCCGTTTACGGTTAATTCAATAAAGCAGCCCCAGCAATAGAACTGGTGAGAACCGATCTTGCCAATGTCTTTGGAGTTGCAATTTGGACATTTCATCAAACATTCCACCTATCCGTTAACAATATTAATGGCTTTTTGAAGCCGTTCTTCGCTCATCGCGGGAACCATGACGGCGCTCTCCCCAATGGACATCCCTTCAGAACAAGGCAGCCATTTGCGGCCTTCGATCAAATCAGTCACAAGCCCGTCACTGATTTCCAGCGCTACTATTGTGTTTCCCAACTTTTGGTCAAAATAAACATCGGATATTCGTCCAAGTATCGTTCCGGTTGCAGTTAGTACCTGCAAATCCTTGAGTTTGTTCTTTCCAGAAAGAAAAGTATAGGGGGTGTGGTCGGAATTTGCCTTCTCAATCGCTTCCTTACTGCGAATCATGACAGCATCCTCGCCATAGGCGACGATATCCTTCCATGCCACAACTTTCACATGACTTGCGAAAAAAGATTTACTTTCCAGTTCAATACCCGTAATATTCCAGTTTGAATCCAGTGAGATATCGACAATTGTGCCAATTTCTTGACCTTCTTCGACTTCGTAAACAGCCAGGCCGATCATATCTTGTAGTTTCATGGCTGCCCATATCCCCTCGCTTTAAATATAATGAAGAGCTGCGGATTTCTAAAATAGGACGCCTAAACCTACTTACGCAGCCGTTTCAAAATAGTTTCAATTTTCCGAGCCACGTACTCTATTTCTTCACTAGTATTACCCAAACCAGTACTAAATCGAACCGCGGATTCTAAAAGATTCTCAGAAAGCTTCATGGCCTGTAGGACATGGGATATTTCCAAAGATCCTGAAGTGCAGGCTGAACCACTCGCTGCGGCAATCCCCTCCATATCCAGATTCATAAGCAGCACATCCGTTCTCGCTCCAGGGATGCTAACATTCAGAATACTCGGCAAGAAATACGTAGCATTACCGTTGACTGTATAGCTCTCCCGCCCAATTAGGCGGTCCAGTTCTTGCAGCAGCATATTCCTTAGTTCAAGCGCGCGCTCATTTCGAGCACCAAGTCCCTGCACAGCTAGTTCGACTGCCTTGGCAAAACCGGCAACTCCGGCCAGACTCTCAGTCCCTGCGCGTCTACCACGCTCCTGCAGCCCGCCATGCTGCCTTGGATGCAGCGGTGCTCCCCGTCGGATATATAAACCTCCGATTCCTTGAGGGCCATTAATCTTATGGGCGGTAAAGCTCATATAATCAACCGGAAGCTCGTGAAGGGAGAGCGGCACCAAGCCCAGAACCTGTACCGCATCGACATGGAACAGAATACCCCGTTCTGCGGCCAACTGACCGATTTCTAAGATAGGCTGAATCGTCCCTACTTCATTATTGGCATACATCACGCTGATGAGCGTAGTATCCTCCTGCAAGGCTGCCTCAACATCCGCCAGCGATACAAGTCCTGTAGCATCTACGGGAAGATAGGTGACGGTAAAACCTTCCTTCTCCAGCTCTTCACAGGTATTCAGCACCGCATGATGCTCAATGGCTGTCGTGACGATATGTTTGCCTTTACCAGAGGCTGCGGCGGCGGTTGCTGCTCCAAATATAGCCAGATTGTCACTCTCCGTCCCCCCGCTGGTGAAGACCCACTCCTCCGGTGAACAGCCTAAAAAGGCCGCGATTGCATCGCGCGCCCCACTGACTATCTTCTTGGCGGAACGCCCGAAATGATGAACACTGGACGCATTGCCGTATTGCTCTGTCATTATATTCAGCATGACCTTGGCCACCTCGGGATGAACCGGGGTTGAGGCGGCGTGGTCCAAATAGATGGATTTCATGTATTATTCTCCGCTTCTTGGGACTAGGAAGTTTTCTTTCCAGACTATTAGATTATAACGCTGAGGAGATGTCTTTGCCACAAGGGATTTTAACATACTCTGTAACATTTAACAGTGTATCTAAGGTCAGCCAAACTTTCAGCTAATTTTCAGCGTACTTTCAGCCTGCTTTCAGTTTCATTTCCGATGAAGGATGGTGGGCTTTTTGTGTATAGCGAATAAGGCTCGAAAGGGGACAGCAAATGTCAGTATCCATTAATAACTATTACAATAAAAATTATTACTACGACAACAGCACCAACGGAGGCACCAGTTCAACCTCTACGCAATCTTCTGGTACCAGCAAGAGTAAAAATGTGTCCGGAACAGATTCAATTGACTTCAGTCAAGTAGCCCTGCAGTATTTCAGCAATAACAAGACCGATGACAGTACAGAGGATAACTCAACAGATACTTATGCTCCGGTAAGAAAACATTCTGCTCCTCCATTAACAACAGATCGAATGAAGTCCTTGCTGAGTGAAATTCAAACCAATGTATCCTCTGCGGATTCGGAAGATGGTACTTCTTCCAGCACAGATAGTACCCTGGCTACCTTGCAGGATTTGCTGAGTGACATCGATCTTTCGACTGCCAATGAAGATGTAATCTCCTCCTTGTTCCAAAATATTCAGTCTGTTCCGTTCTCATTAGCCTATGCGGATAGTCCTTCGTCCAGTGAGACCCAAGGAGCAAGTGGGATCCCGTCTATGCTTCAATCCATGCAGAGTATCGCTCCACCTTTTATGTGGGGAACAGCGGGAACAGCGGATACTGAAGACAGCAGCGCCACATCACTTGATACCGGACTGACCACAGAGGATATCCAGTCGATATTGACCAAGCTGCAAAGCCAGCTGAGCTCGGTCAGCGTATCGGATCAGTCCACAAAGAACGCCAGCAATCCATTAGCTGTGGTGAAGAATATGCTCTCCAATGTTAATCTCTCGTCGGCTTCAAATGACGATTTGTCTATCCTTTTCAACAATGTCTTGAAGACCTTCGATCAGGTGCCACAAACCGTTAATTAAACAGTTTTCATTAAAAGCCTTCGGCGCCATATCAGCAAGCCCACAGCTTCACTGAAAATTAAAAAAACGGCTAAACATGCAAATTAACATGTTTAGCCGTTTTTCTTATTCAAGATCAGCTAAGCTCTCTTCAGAAGTCACTTGAATTCCGTTTCTTCTAAGCAGCGCCGCCGTTACTCCATGACCGGCAATCTTCTCACCTTTAAATTCCCCGTTATAAATCATTGAACTCCCACAGGATGGACTGTTCTGTTTCAGCACCACCAGAGTTGCTCCCACCTCAAGTGCTTTCTCTAAGGTTAGATAAGCACCTCTGACAAACATTTCAGTTACGTCCGTCCCCGAACTATTGATAACCTTGGCGTTACCCTCCAGCACATCATCGCCGTCTCCGCCTACGATCTCGGCCGGTTCCCGGGGAATTGCTAACCCTCCCAATAATTCGGGACATACGGCAACCGCCTTGTTTTCCTCAACTAGTCTTTGAATGGTATGATCTAAACTATGTAGTGCGTTGTATCTTACCTTCATGCCCGCTAAACAGGAGCTTACCAGAATCACAGAATCACCTCTACCCTTTAGTCAACTTTATCCATATTAGACCACATTAGGAGTGCTGAACATGTGCGGACGATATACAATTACCGTCTCAATGGAAGAACTTATGCTCAGATACCTTACGAATGACGCTACAATAATCCACTATGCTCCCAAGTATAACGCAGCTCCCATGCAATATATACCAGCAGTCATCCATAACGGCTCACACAATAAACTCGGGGAGCTTCGTTGGGGGCTTATTCCCTCATGGGCTAAAGACGATAAAGGCGGAAGCAAGCTGATTAACGCTCGTGCAGAGTCGCTGTTAGAGAAGCCGTCATTTAAACGACTGATCAGCACACGCCGCTGTCTCATCCCCGCTGATGGATTTTATGAATGGAAAAAGCTGTCCCACAGCAAACAGCCCCTAAGGATCATTATGCGTGATGGAGGCATCTTTTCTATGGCAGGGTTGTATGATATCTGGGTAGATCCAACAGGTAAAAAACTCAGTACCTGCACCATTATCACCACCACACCAAACACTCTCATGGCCGACATTCATGACCGTATGCCGGTCATTCTGAAGCCCGAAGCTGAGTCCGAATGGCTCAGTCGGGATAATCAAGACATACCGGCATTAATGAAGCTGTTGAAGCCTTATGATACAGATCGAATGAGAGCCTATCCCGTTGCATCGGCGGTCGGTAATGTGCGAAATGACTTCAAAGAATTGATTGCAGAAGAGGATCAGTGAGATTAGTGTAGCTGCCAGTCGCTTATGATACGCAGATTCCAAAAAAGTATCGAAATAGGTTTTAGAACAGATCATCCTTTTTAGCCGACTCATAACGATCACGAATTTCTCGGTTTTTTGCGTAATTGTACAAATCTAACGCTTCTATTCCTCTGCGCGCAAGCTTTACAAATAGTACAAAAGCATAAAGACCAAAGCTGATCGATACCAGCCAAAACAAAAAGAACAATACGCTAATTCCCCCACTATAAAATAATCCTGGTTGCGACATCATATCTTCCCCCTATCATATGCCGTTAATAAAATACCCCACCTAAATTAAGGTAGGGTCACAGCATTTCTGAAATTAATAACTATAGTATATTAGATATGGGGTATTATGTAAATAAATTCGCTTGATAGTCCTCAGTGTTCACAACACGAATATGAGCCAAAGTCGGAAATTCGCGGAATTTTTTAAATACAACTTTTACACGGTCTGCGCGCGTCTGCGATACCCGGATGATTTTTTTGTAACCAACAATAGTGCCCTCGGCTATTTTGCTCCACTGCTGCTGATGCTCACTCCAGAGTTCAAAGGCTTCCACCCGTTGTCCCTGCAAAATCTGTTCCTGCAAAATCACTCCGTTCAAAATAACAGCTTCTGGGAAAACGATTTCCACCCAGGGCTCTTTGTCATCTTCCGACGGCCTCCAGCAGAGCTTATCATCATTACCCGCCAAATGTCCCACTTCCTCCCCGGAGCTGGATGCAGTCACCGTAATAAAATGTCCTGCGGTCAGCTTGCTAAAATACTTGTCCGTTGACAGGCTGAAGCCCATTTCTTTATCTACCCCAAAGCAATCGGCCAATTGAAAGAACCGGCCGTGATGAACGCTATTTTGTCAGTTCCGCGGTTGGAACGCATATAATTCCAGGTGGTATTGCCTGCAAACTGGTTTATCCGCTTGATCGACTCCGTAATTTGATTTCCGGGATACCACTCGTATCCCATATCAAAGAAAGTGTCCATGCCTTCCGTTAACACAACTACATTGGATAAATTACTAAGTCTGAACACCTGTTCACCTAAAGCATTGTTTAATTTCGTTTGGAACTCATTTCTCTCATAATCCGTCATGGTTCCAGCCTGCTTCAATCCACTCTGGATTTCTTTATTCACAATGATGGATTCACTCAACGTTTCATATTGAACCAATTCCCGTGACACATTCACCGCCGATTCTGACAATACCTGAAGGGAAAAAGCGCTTAACTTCTCTGATATTCATTCTTCGTATCTAACGTTGGAATAGAGGGTAACAAAGATCACGGGTAAAAGAGAAGTGATGAAAAATGCTCCAAGCAATCTGTTTTTAATGGAGAATTCCCTTAAGTAAGAGGAGCGATTTCGCGTATTAAATTTAACAGGTGGTATGTTCATGCTAACTTCCTCCTGATTTTGACTTTTCGCGACTACATTCTATCATAACTTCGTTTTCTTTTTGCTTGAACCTTTGGCGCACTAGATAAAATAAAAAGAGCCTCGCCAGTGGCGAGACTCTTTGTGTAAGAAATCTTATTTAGATATAAAACATATAATTATCCGCATGATTTTCTTCCTTGTAGTTAATCAGGTCGGAAAGTGTCGTTGAATCCAGTACATCTGCGATGCTATCGCGAATACGCAGCCAGAGATCACGCTTCGCCGGATCATCCTCTTCCGTGAAATCAACTGGAGATATAGGGCCCTCCAGTACTCGTATAATATCACCAGCGGTAATTGTGCTCGATTCGCGCGCTAGAATATAGCCTCCGTAGGCTCCACGGATACTTTTTACAAGCCCGGCGTTGCGCAGGGGGGCAATTAGTTGTTCGAGATAATGCTCGGACAAGCCATTTTTTTCGGCAATACTCTTAAGTGATGTTGGACCCTCACCGAATCTAATGGCAAGCTCCATCATAATGGTTAATCCGTAACGTCCTTTTGTTGATATTTTCAAAGGGGCACCTCTTTCGGTTTAGTTGCTGGTTATAGTATAATAAATAGTTGGTAGACATGAGGATTGTCATATCAACGTATTCCGATGTTTGCTCTTAGTTTATGTTATCATATCCACGGACAATTTTGGAGAACAAAACGTAACTTTTTACGATAATGTTCGCCCCTGGTGGACATTTTTTCATTTTCGCACTCCTTTTCGGGGGAATTTGACATTCCAACGGGCGATATGGACAGATAGTTATGTTATAATACATTTTGAGCCGGGTGTTTCGTGAAATGACCGGTATATTGGGTAAAGAAATGGTGATTACGATGACAAAAGCAAATCAAGACATTCGTGTCGTCGTCGGCATGTCCGGCGGGGTCGATTCCTCCGTTACAGCCCTTCTGCTCAAACAGCAGGGGTATGACGTCATTGGCATCTTCATGAAGAATTGGGACGATACCGATGAATTCGGCGTATGCACAGCCGAAAGCGATGCAGAGGATGTTCGCCGTGTATGTGAGCAGATTGATATTCCTTACTATACCGTTAATTTCGAAAAGGAATACTTTGATAAAGTATTTTCCTATTTCCTTGAAGAATATAAGGCTGGGCGGACACCAAATCCTGATGTGATGTGCAACCGCGAGATCAAGTTCGGAGAATTCCTGAACAAAGCGCTGCAGCTTGGCGCGGATTATGTGGCTACAGGCCATTATGCTCAGGTTATAGAGGAAGACGGTTTGTTCAAGCTTCTGCGCGGCGTGGATAACAATAAGGACCAAACTTATTTTCTGAACGCACTGGGTCAGCACCAGCTATCTAAGACGCTGTTCCCAATTGGTCATCTTCCTAAGCCAGAGGTACGGAGAATTGCTGAAGAAGCTGGACTTTATACGGCCAAGAAAAAAGATAGCACCGGCGTCTGTTTTATCGGTGAACGCAACTTCCGTGAATTCTTAAGCCAATACCTACCTGCCAAATCCGGTGAAATGGTTGATATCGCTACAGGGGAGAACAAAGGCCCACACGATGGGCTGATGTACTACACGCTTGGACAAAGACAAGGTCTAGGTATTGGCGGCTCCGGCAACGGAGAGCCTTGGTTTGTGGCTGAGAAAGATCTCGCCAACAACATTCTTTACGTTGTACAAGGTGACAAGCACCATAGCCTGTACTCCACCAGCCTGATCGCTTCCGGTGTAAGCTGGATTGACGGTCAGGAGCTTAGGCATGAGCCACTGCGTTGTACAGCCAAGTTCCGCTATCGCCAGCCTGATCAGGGTGTTATTGTGACACAACGTGAAGACGGAACCGTAAACGTAGCTTTTGATGTACCTCAGAAGGCGATTACTCCGGGTCAAGCTGTTGTCTTCTATCAGGGCGAGTTATGCCTCGGCGGAGGAACGATTGAAGTTGCGGAGAAGGTCGTACCCTCCCTGCAATCGTAATAGAAGCAAAAGGACGTTCCAAAGCCAAGGTGGCTTAGGAACGTCCCTTTTTTTGTTAGCTTAGCTCTATTAATGTTCACGCCGCAGCGCCTGATTATGTCTAATCTTTGCTTCATTACCTTGCTCGGTAGCCTGATAAAAGACCCGTCTTGAGATCGCCTTGGGCAAATAATCCTGCTTCACAAAGTGTCCTGGAAAATCATGCGGATATTGATATCCGGCATGTCCCAGCGCAGTGGCACCTTTATAATGCGTATCCCGCAAATGCAGCGGCACCTCTGCTGATTTAAGCTCATCTATACTGGCCATCGCTTTTGAAATCGCTGCAGTAACGGCATTGGACTTCGGGCTCTCTACAGCGAACAGAATCGCTTGGGCAATGTTCAGCTTCGCCTCAGGCCAGCCGTTGTTTCGGTAAGCCTCCAGCGCACTCACGGCCTGGACCATAGCCTGCGGATTGGCGAGGCCGATATCCTCACTGCTGGCCGCAATCAGGCGACGGATAAAGGTCATGGGGTCCATACCAAGCTTCTCCACCGCATAGAGAAACCAGAACAGAGCAGCGTCACTGGAGCCGCGAATGCTTTTGTGAAAAGCAGAAAGAACGTCATACTGTGTCGACTCATCCGCTTTGACAATCGGTCGGCGAATGGATTCCTCCGCTACCTCAAGCGTAATATGTACGCTCCCATCCATCTCTGGTGCTGTGGTCAGGGCTGCCAATTCCAGAGCATTTAATGCTCGCCGGATATCGCCGTTTGCCATCGTTGCTATGTGCAGCAACGCGTCTTCATCCACCTGAAGCTCCATAAATCCGAGTCCTTTTTCCTTGTCAGACAAGGCTCTTCTCATCGCAATAAGACTGTGCTCACTGGTCAAAGACTCCAGCTGAAACAGCGTAGAGCGGCTCAGCAGGGCTCCGTTTACATAATGGAATGGATTCTCCGTGGTCGCACCAATAAAGGTAATGGTCCCCTTCTCAACGGCAGGCAGAAGCGCATCTTGGCGAGAGCTGTTAAAGCGATGGACCTCGTCCAGAAAAAGAATGGTCTTCGAGCCGTACAGTGACTTATTGCTCTGAGCCCGCTCAATAACCTCACGTACGTCCTTCACTGAAGCTTCGACTGCGTTCAGACGCACAAATTCCCCTTGCGTATGATGAGATATAATATGAGCCAGTGTTGTTTTGCCGCAGCCCGGTGGGCCATAGAGCAGAATAGAGGATACCTGATCGGCCTCAATCGCTCTGCGCAGCAGCTTTCCCCGGCCCACGATATGCTCTTGACCAATATATTCATCGAGATTCTCCGGCCGCATACGATCCGCTAACAGACGTCCGCCCCCGGTATCTTCCCCGAAAGAAAATAAATCCATAGCTCCACATCCTTGCTGTATTCTTGTATATAGCGATACTAAACCTCTCCCTATCATACCATACAACAAAAAAGAGCATGAACCCGTCTTCGTCAACGGAGCCCTGCTCTTTATTCAAAGTTATGACTAACGGTTTAGCGCCAGTCGCATTTTTGAGATGATTTTGCGGATGCTTTCCTCCGACAAATGGTATTGTTTCTGCAGCTCAGGCACTGAACTGCCGCTTCGATGACAACAGAAGATCTCCTCATTGC
This sequence comes from Paenibacillus sp. 19GGS1-52, assembly GCF_022369515.1. Lineage (NCBI taxonomy): Bacteria > Bacillati > Bacillota > Bacilli > Caryophanales > Paenibacillaceae > Paenibacillus > Paenibacillus sp. 19GGS1-52. The sequence continues at coordinate 1,769,843 of NZ_CP059724.1, read as the reverse complement.
GGCTGGCGATTTCTTGTCTCGAACCGCTGTTTTCGCCCCATTTTACTCTTGCTTCATTTTTCTTGGGGATATAGAGCAATTCACCCTGGATGTATCCCTGAAGCTCTTCGAGCAAACCAGGGGGAAGCACATCCTTTCCATTTACGTAACTCACGTTTCGTTTCCTCCTTCAACAGGTGTGTCCCTTTGCGTCCGTCCACTACATGTAAAGTAATATACACGTTTCCTGCCTCCTTCCTCGTTTTCATTTTTTTGGAAAAAACCGTAACTTTATTATATTAAACCCTTTGATTGGCGTCTACATTCGAAATAAGTATGAACGTAATACCTTCTATATTTAGAAATAAGGAGGCCTAATTGGCCTCCTCGATGTAATCAGGTCTCCGTCCTTAGACGGAAACCACCTCGTATACTGAAATCATCATAATCAGCCTCCTTTGCTAGAAGTAAGATCGCCCGGCCGGACACCTATTATTAAGCCATAGCTACAGGGTAGTTACAAGTTCAAAAACAGTTATAACCATTCTCCACCAACCTGCCTAGACAGTGGATATCTATCTTTCCATAGTCCTTAGCCAGTATCAGTATAGGAATATATATACATAAATAAGTATAAATAACATTCTTTCTCTTTACAAAAAAAACTAGGCCACACCATCCTTTTACGGATAGCGCAGCCTAGCTTATTAATAGAAAATATATCTACTCCGCATTCGGCCAGCCGGAGACAGTCTCTCCCACCGTTGCCTGCACGTAAGCAGGAAGTCCGCCATTATGCAGCAGCCACAGCTCATGCAGTGCACGGGTACAGCCTACGTACATCAGCTTCGCATCCCAAGCGGCAGAGCCGTAATGATCAAGATCGGCATCAGCTAGGATTACGGCATCAAACTCTAATCCTTTGGATAAATATACAGGCAGCACAGATAGACCACCACGATATTCGGTCATACTGCCATCAATCAGATGAATATCCGCAAAATACTCTGTAAGCACAGCATGCAGCTCCTCAGCCTCACGAAGACTTCGTGTCAATACGGCAACTGTACGATATTCACGGCCAGAGAGCGCCGCCAGAGCGGCTCTAACGTCACCAATGCGACCACTCTCCGCACTACTTCCTACTGCCTGCCCTTCCCCATAGGATATCAGGCGAACAGGATTACCACTCCGGAAGACCGGCACGGCGAGCAATGAGCTCCCCACACCAGAGGTCAGGATTCCGTTGGCGAACTCGATGATCTCCATGGTCGAACGATAGCTGCGCGTTAGTGCATGATAAGCTGTATGCTCGGGAGCAAACAGGGTTTGCATTTCGGCCCAGGCATGTACGCCTTTATAGGCATGAATTCCTTGCGATAAATCGCCAAGAATGGTAAAGGAATGTCCACGCACATACAAATCCAGCACAGCAATCTGGAAAGGCGAGAAATCCTGTGCCTCATCGATGACAACATGGTCAAAGCGGTCTCCACCCTCATTTCCGTTCAACAAATAATGAATGTATAATAACGGCGGCAGATCCTCTTCGCGCAAAATCCCTTTTTTCAGCTCTTTGGCGGTTTCCTTCAGCACGCTTGCCGGAATAGCCTCCGGCGGATCAACTGGCCAGCTCTCCGGCAACTTAACGGCCCGAAAAATTTGCTTATAGATCGTCAACGGATCATACTTAGGCCATTTTGCGCTGTATGCCTTCTCGCGCTGTGCCCCTTTTTTCTTATGATCCTTCATTGCTGCAGTTGAGGAACTTTTCTTCAGCTCCATCTCAATCCAGCGGTGAATCCGTGCCATTACACGCTCTTTGCGCTTGGCTGGAGGATACGGACTGTACTCCTCATTATGCCAGCGTAGAATCATGGACCGCCGCAGCACTGCACCTTCCCAGGGACTGAAATCCTCCTCTGGAACGGAGTTTACTTCCAGCAGCTTAATACTGGACTCAATAATCTCCATCAGCACCGTTGAACCTTTGAAGCGTCCCGGTGTCTCTTCGGTAATCTCCGGCATTCCACCCTTAGCTTCAAACCAGCGATTCAGCGTCTCCGTGGCATTCTGCTCCGGCAACTCAAGGCCGAGCGTTTGTGCGGCCCAGTCTGGAAAGGTGCTTTGCATAATATTGCCTACACCCAGCTCAGGCAGAACATCTGAAATATAATCCAGGAACATCCGGTTCGGAGCGAAAATAATCATTTTTTCCGCGGAAACCTGATCCTTATATTGATATAGTAAAAAAGCCAACCGGTGCAGCGCGACCGTAGTTTTACCACTCCCTGCCACGCCCTGAATGATCAGCGCCGTATTCTTGGCGGCACGGATAATCTTGTCCTGCTCCTCCTGTATCGTCGAAACGATATCGCGAAGTCGATTATCTTTATTCTCACCCAGCCGGTAGACGAGGAATTCGTCCGATACTGCTGGCCCGTCACTGTCACGATTGTAGGTATCTGCTACCCGCTCCAGAATCTCCTTGCGGATGACCACGTTGCGTTTGAGGTAGACCAAACCTTCAATAAGTCCTTCTGGAGCCTCATAGGAAGCGGGTTCAGCTCCACCGGTAAAGGAATAGAACAGGCTAGCCACTGGCGCGCGCCAATCGATAACTAGCGGGCGGTCACTTACCTGTTCGCGGTCTGCACCGATTTTGCCTATATAGAGCGCCTTGCGTTCGTTCTCATCATTGCCCTGAAAATCAAGTCGTCCGAAATAAGGCTCCTGCCTAAGCTTGGCAAGATCTTTGCGCTTCTGTTCCCGAGATGCCTCCAAAGCTTGCTCCGTAAACTCGTGTCCAGTATATACCGGAGTATTGCGGAGCTTCTCAAGTACAGTATCAATTTCCGTAAGCGCGCTGTTCAGCCTGCTTTCTTCCTCTTGATAGGCACTTTGAATGTTGTCTTCCAATTTCAGTTACCTCCTAAAAGTGTTGTGGAGCTATTCCCTCTATGACTGATCATGCAAAAAGGATATTCATTGTAGCACACCAGAGAATTGAAAGCTACAGTAATGCATGCAAAATAAAATTAGCAACAAAGAGACCGGCAATTCCATAAAGCGCGGGTGGGACCTCTTTGCCTCTGCCCATCGAAAGCTTCAGGATCGGATAGGTAATGAATCCAAACGCCATTCCGTCGACGATACTGTAGGTGAATGGGATCATGACCATAATCAGGAAGGAAGGAAATAGCTCCGTCATGTCATTAAAGTCCATTTCGCGTACACTCTGGACCATAAGCCCGCCGATAACAATCAGGATCGGAGCGATGGCACTATCCGGCACGTATGCCAACAGCGGAATGAACAGAAATGTGGCCCCGAACAACAGTCCAGTGACTAATGAGGTCAGACCCGAACGGCCGCCTGCAGCAATACCGGCGGTGGATTCGGCTGCGGCGACCACCGGACTGCTTCCGAATAGACCAGCTGCAATATTAGCAATAGAAAGCGCCCGCAGACTGCTTTTGAAGCGCTCTGGATGACCCGCCATCAGCGTCTGGGAAGCGATCAGACCAATATTTTCAAATACCACAATCAACAGCAGCAGGAACACAGCTATCCAGAACACCAGACTGATTACTCCACTCCAGTCCATGCCGACGAAAACATCTCTATAACCGGTGAATACATGACCCGAACCCAGATTCTTCGGCGCATGTGTTGCCCCAAGCAAGTAAGCGAGTCCAGTACCCACCAGCATGCTGATCAATAGCCCGCCGCGCGTTCCGCGGATAAACAGCACTAAAGCCAGCACTAAGGTAATGCAGGAGGTTAAAACCGCTGGATCGCTAAAATGTCCGATAGCCACAAAGGTCGTGCGGTGCGCGATCACAATCCCACTCTTTTGCAGGCCAATAAAGGTCAGAAACAGACCTATTCCGACAGTAATCGCATGCTGCAGATTATGGGGAATTGCATCACTCAGAATGCGGTAAAGTGAGGTGAACGCAACAATAGCAAACAACGCGCCGGTTACGGCTACTACGGCAAGCGCTTCCCGCCAATCCAACTTCATAGAATGCACAAGCGTATATGTGAAAAAGGCATTAATACCCATGCCCGGTACGACGATAATCGGGGTTTTGCCGCCAAAAGCCATCAGCAGACAGCCGGTTATGGCCGTCAATAATGTAGCCACCATTCCCGCTCTCAGCGGCATCCCTGCATCATGGAGTATCGCTGCATTGACCATGACAATATATACAGAAGCAAAATAAGATAGGATACCCGCCGCCCATTCCCGTTTCCAGTCCTGCCCCGGTTCCAGCCCCACGCTATTCCGCCAAAAATTTGCTTTCATTGTACAACCTCCACTACTAATTAAGTTCCGATAGCAGCTGATACATGAATTAAGCGCATTCTAGTCAACGCTTATTCAGCGCTTAATCACAGCAAAAGGACGTACGCATCCGGATTGCGGCTGCACGCCCTTTTGTCCTTTTTTTTTAAAAATAAGAGAATTTATATGTTCCACACGATAAGCGCTTCGCTTATAAGCTAACGCCGCCGGCCTCCAGCAAATCACGTACAGCTACGCTGACCATAATCAGACCAGCCACTGGCGGTACGAATGCATTGCTGGCAGGTGGCTGCTGCGCTTTGCGTCGATCCGGCGCATTCTCGGGAACGATTTTATCCGTAACATCCTGACGTGGCTTCATCGGCGGTTCGGTCGAGAATACGACCTTAACCCCTCTTTTGATGCCTTCCTTACGCAGCTTCTGGCGGATGATCCGGGCGATAGGGTCCATTGTTGTCTTCGAGATATCAGCGACCTGGAAGCGAGTTGGGTCTATCTTATTAGCAGCACCCATGCTCGAAATCATAGCAATCCCACGCGCCAGACACTCCTTGATTAAATGGACTTTATAGATAATCGTATCCGAGGCATCAATGACATAATCCAGCTTATAACTGAACAGTTCTTCGCAAGTTTCTTCCGTATAGAACATATTCAGCGCAATGGCTTCACATTCTGGATTGATCAGTTTGACGCGCTCAACCATAAGATCTGCTTTTTTCTGCCCAACCGTTGTTGTGAGCGCATGAATCTGGCGATTAATATTGGTGATATCCACTGTATCCTTATCAATCAGGATTAGCCGGCCAATCCCGCTGCGGGCCAAAGCTTCTACCGCCATGCCTCCAACACCGCCAATACCGAGTACCGCCACCGTACTGTTCTTCATAATTTCCAGACCTTCCGGTCCGATCGCCAGCTCGGTACGTGAGAACTGATGCAGCATGACGTATAGCCTCCTAAATGTTTATATAACTTAGACTTTCAAGTTCCGCTTCGTAAAACTTGCTCCGCAAGTCTTAGACTAGTTGTTTCTTCTCTTTCTCCGGCTTCGGAGCGAGCTTGATATGCAGCTGTTCCAATTGTATTGCATCCACTGGCGAAGGCGCATCCATCAGCAGGTCTGTAGCACTTGCCGTTTTTGGGAAGGCAATCGTCTCACGCAGATTTGTGCTGCCAGCGAGTAACATCACCAGACGGTCTAGACCGAAGGCAATACCACCGTGTGGAGGTGTTCCATATTCGAATGCATCCAGCAGGAAGCCGAATTTCTCGTAAGCTACCTCTGGTGAGAAGCCCAGTGCCGAGAACATTTTTTCCTGTACATCACGCTTGTAGATCCGCATCGAGCCGCCGCCAACTTCATAACCGTTCAAAACAATATCATAGGCCTGTGCACGGATAGCACCCGGGTCCGTATCAAATAACGGAAGATCTTCATCGCGAGGACGAGTGAAGGGATGGTGTTCCGCCACATAACGTTTTTGATCCTCGTCATATCCTAACAATGGGAAGTCTGTAACCCAAGCGAACTTGAACACACTATCGTCGATAAGGCCTAGCTGGCGTCCGATCTTCAGGCGAAGCGCACCCAGTACATCAGCAACCACCTTTTTATTGTCAGCGGAGAAGAGCAGAAGGTCGCCTTCCTCAGCACCTGTACGTTCTTTAACAGCAGCAATCTCTTCCTCAGAAAAGAATTTCACGATCGGTCCTTTGAATTCGCCGTCTTTCACTTGAATCCAAGCCAAGCCCTTTGCGCCATAACGTGAGGCATACGGTCCAAGTTCATCAATTTCTTTACGGGACCAAGTACCACAGCCTTTGGCGTTCAGGCACTTAACCTCGCCGCCTTTTTCGATCACGGAAGCAAATACCTTCACTCCGCTGGTAGCCACTATATCATTCATCTCCACAAGCTCCAGACCAAAACGCAGGTCCGGCTTATCGGAGCCATATTTACCCATTGCATCGGCATAAGTCAAACGCTGGAACGGAAGTGTGATATCGGCTCCAACGGTTTCTTTAAACAGACGTTGCATCAACTTCTCCATCATCCCGAGCAGATCATCCTGTGCCATAAAAGAGGTCTCAACGTCGACCTGAGTGAATTCCGGCTGACGGTCAGCACGCAAATCTTCATCACGGAAGCAGCGAGCAACCTGATAGTAACGTTCGATACCAGCCACCATTAGCAATTGCTTATAAATTTGCGGTGATTGCGGCAGCGCGAAGAATTCACCTTCATGTACCCGACTTGGCACCAGATAATCACGTGCGCCCTCTGGCGAGCTTTTGGTCAGAATCGGTGTTTCTACATCGATGAAACCTTCACTATCCAGGAAATCGCGGAAAATCTTAGTCGCTTGCGAGCGTAGGCGTAAAGTCCGTTGCATTTGCGGACGACGCAGGTCAAGATAACGGTATTTGAGACGCAGTGACTCATCCACTTCCACACCATCTTCAATGAAGAACGGTGGAGTTTTAGCTGTGTTGAGCACTTCAATTTCGCTAATCTGTACTTCGATCTCACCGGTAGGCAGATTGCGGTTTACTGTTGCAGCATCACGCTTAACAACCTTACCGGTCACAGCCAATACATATTCGCTGCGCACTTTATCAGCAGTCTGCAGTGCTTCACCGGAGTAATCCGGATTAAATACAACTTGTACAATTCCGCTGCGGTCGCGGAGATCGATGAAGAGTACACCACCAAGGTCACGACGGGTCTGAACCCAGCCGTTCAAGGTTACTGTTTCTCCAATATTGTCAGGCGTTAATTGTCCGCAATGATGACTTCTTGTCATAATTTATCATACCCCTTCATAGTTAAAATCACGTGTTATACCAGTGCCTGTCCTAATTCCTCTAATTTCACAGTCCGTTGCTCTCCAGTAGCCATTGATTTCAAGGCAATAACGCCATTATTCAACTCTTCCTCGCCAAGGATCGCTGTATACCGCGCCGACATACGGTCGGCCGACTTCATTTGCGCCTTCATCTTGCGCCCCAGATAGTCACGTTCTGCGGAGAATCCCAGGTTGCGGAGCACGAACAGCTGCTTCGAAATCTCAAGATCAGCGGCTTCGCCGAGACCCACGAAATATACATCCAGCGGTTTCGCAGCTTCCAGTTCCACCTGCTGGTTCTCTAGAATCAGCAGAATTCGCTCCAGACCTATCCCAAGGCCAATCCCCGGTTGGTCCGGTCCGCCTATCTCTTCTACGAGGCCATTATAGCGGCCGCCGCCGCCAACCGTATCAATGGACCCGATACCTGCGGCTTTATATTCAAACGCTGTATGGGTGTAATAATCCAACCCACGCACCAGACGAGGATTAATCGTGTATTCCAGGCCCATAGCACCAAGATGCTCTTTAACCTTCTCAAAATGAATAGTACACTCTTCATCCAGACTGTCCAGAATGGATGGAGCCTCCACAAATTTATCCTGATCCTTCTTACAATCCAGCACTCGCAGCGGATTGCGTTCCATACGCCGCTGGCAATCGCTGCAAAGAGTATCCTTCATGGGTCTAAGAAAGCCTAGCAGCTTCTCCCGGTATGCCGCACGGCTTGGTGCGTTGCCCACAGAATTAATCTCTACCCTAACCCCACTCAGACCAAGATCTTTGCAGTATTGATAACCTAGTGAAACAACCTCAGCATCAATGGCCGGATCAACCGCCCCAAATGCCTCAATCCCGAACTGATGAAACTGGCGGTATCTTCCCGCCTGTGGACGTTCGTAGCGGAACATCGGTCCGATGTAATACAGCTTGCTGACATCCGGTTCTCCGTACAGCTTATTCTGTACGTAAGCACGAACAACGCCTGCCGTTCCCTCTGGACGCAGTGCCAAGTCACGATCACCCTTATCCTTAAAGGTATACATCTCACCTTCGACGATATCTGTTGTTTCTCCTACTCCCCGTTCGAACAGCCCTGTGTGCTCGAACATTGGCGTACGGATTTCCCGATAATTGAAACGGTAGCATAGTTCCCTTGCCTTGCCTTCAATGTATTGCCATTTCTCCACCGCACCCGGCAGCACATCCTGCGTACCTGTAGGTTTCTCGAATCTTTCTTTAGCCACAGCCTATCCCTCCCGAAAAATAACCCTTCATAACCTCATCGCGTGAAAATTCTTATCTAAAAAAAACAAAAAAACCCCGCCCTGTTTATTACAAACAGGGACGAGGGATTATTATAAGTAATAATACACCCGTGGTACCACCCACATTCCGGATCAGCCTAAACACTAAATCCGCTCTAAGCGGTTAACGCCCGCCTACGCGCAAGCGGCTACTGTCGCGGCAATATATGATTGCCTGCTTTCGCCGTGCGTTCTCGGGGAGGTCATTCATTCGTTCATCAACAGAATCCTTTCAGCCAAGCGGAAGCGGTAATGCGTCCTTATTATGGGCAGCAGCCGATTCTGCGGGATTCTTCTCTGGAGTTGAGGGCAGCGAATTACTTGTTCCCGTCATCAAAACATTATAGTCAAACCGTATATTGTTAGATTCTACTGAACCACTGCACTAAAGTCAAGAAATCATATCCAGAAGATACGACTTTGCCGTCCTTTATATGGAGGCGGTACCCGTTTCTTCAAGAAATATAAAGATAAGTTGTCGTGTGAAACGTATAAATTAAATTTTCAAAAAAACAAGCTACCGAGCAAATACAAAAAAAATGACCTGCAGCCTAGTGCTGCAGGTCCATCATCATATATTATAAAAAAGGGGGTCATGCCATTATTATAAACCCGCTATATTAAGGAATCATGAATGTAATATTACGATTACATTACAGAAAAGAAAGCGCTGTATTTCATTGGATATTCCCCCTACGGAATCCCTTTTTTATCATAACAATCTACAGTTTATTCCACTGAGCTAAATTTGCAGGGCATTTAGCAGCTGTGCAGAAATAAAAAATTCCGGTAGACCCTTAGAGTCCCCGGAACGTCAAAGAAATTTTTATTTACTCAAAAAGCTCTACATAAGCGTTCTTACCCCGCAGGGTTTCCACAACCTCGTTGTAATTCTCTTCGGCGACCTTCAGCTCCATAACATAATGAAGTCCATCGAGGTCTCCTTTCGCTGCAGTATCACTCTTCTGTACTTTATCCTCGTTAATTACATGGACATCTTTTTCATCCAGCGAGTCAGGAGCAACAACTCCCGGTAAAATAGCCGCACCCATCACAGAGCCTGTCGTGCCCGCAGCTCCCACCATCCCTCCAGCCATTGCCGAGTTGTTAAAAGGTGCAAGCGGCACCAAAATATTACGAGTACGGCTTCGATCACCGTCACTACTTGTATCTAAAGGATCTGTAAGTGGTGATAACTGCAGATCCTCAACCTTGTAAGAGATTAATGCAGTTTTCGCACCTTGTGCTTCATCCTCAGTTCTGAAATAAGCCTGAATTCGTTTAGTCATGTTCTTTTCTCCTTCCGGTTGATATGTTCTTGTTTCTCTATTACCCGAATTGAGGCAATATATAACCATTTGATAAATAATGGAGCTTATTCAGCGTTATTCACCGACAATATCGTCACCGAAAACAAAAATAAGAAGCCGCCACTCTACCGCTCATTTACGCGGCAGGAGACTGCGGCTTCTGCCTTTTAATACATGGACTTCCGTTTGCCCCTCGTTCTCTTTCGCGGTCGCATAGGCTTCGACAGGGCTTCCTGTCGCCAGTGCCGGTATACTTCTCCAAACCCACGCCTTCTGTGATTGTCTCATCACGCACCCCTTGCAGCTATCCCATAATGTTCATCAGTCCCTAGCTTATCCAGCTTAGTCGAGCTCTATCCACGTATGGGACTTTGTATTGGGATTTAGGCAACAGAAAAAGGATGCAAGGCTTTGCTCCTATTAGGGAACCACGCCATGCATCCTTCAAGTGGATATTATCACTCATCACTCATGAATATTTAATGGGCTAAGACTAGCCCTGACTATCCAGAATAAGTGTTACTGGGCCCCAATTGGTCAATGAAACATCCATCATCGCTCCAAAAACGCCCGTTTCAACCTGAAGCCCATTCCCGCTCAGCTCACGATTAAAATAATCGTAAAGTGCCTGTGCCTCAGCAGGAGCAGCGGCAGCCATGAAATTAGGCCGTCTGCCCTTACGACAATCTCCATACAAAGTAAATTGTGATACAGATAATATCGCTCCGCCGGTGTCGCTGACGCTGAAGTTCATTTTACCAGCTTCATCTTCAAAAATACGCAGATTCGCTATTTTGTCCGCCAAATATTTGGCATCCTTCTCTGTGTCTCCATGGGTAACACCGACCAGCAGCAGCAAACCCTTACCGATCTCACCAGTTATAGCATCATCAACGGTTACTTTGGCTTTTTTACAACGCTGCACTACCACTCTCATTGTAGGCTTTCAACTCCTTGCCCTATTGCATAATGCGGTGAACTGTATATACATCCTTCACCCGTTTGACCCGGTCCACTACCGATTGTAAATGATCCGTGTTACGGATAAGGATCGTCATATGGATCATAGCCATCTTGTTCTTATCGGAACGTCCGGTGACAGCTGAAATATTAGTTTTGCTCTCAGAAACGGCCTGCAGCACTTCATTGAGTAGCCCATTGCGATCATGGCCTGTAATCTCAATGTCTACGCTGTAGTTAGCTTCCATCTCGCCTTCCCATTCCACTTCGATCACGCGGGCTGCTTCCTCCCCGTCAGCTTCACCTGGAATGTTGGGACAATCCTCACGATGGACCGAAACACCTCGGCCGCGTGTCACATAACCGATAATATTGTCGCCTGGCACCGGATTACAACATCGGGCGAAACGAACAAGCAGATTATCGATACCTTTAACACGCACACCATTTGTCGGTTGATTGCGTTTCTCGCCTGAAGACTTAATTTCCTTCATTTCGGAAGTAAGTTCCAGATGATTCGCTGCCTCTTCCTGATCCTTGCGAAGTTTCTCCGTTAGCTTGGAGGCAATCTGAGCCGCGGTAATCCCACCGAAACCTACAGCCGACAACATATCCTCTATATCATTAAAGGCGAACTTCTTGGCTGCTTCGACCAGCTTATCATCTGAACTATACTCAGAGATTTCTACATTAAGACGTTTCAGCTCACGTTCGATCGCTTCGCGGCCTTTTTCGACGTTCTCTTCCCGTTTTTCCTTCTTGAACCATTGCTTGATCTTGCTGCGGGCATGGGAGGATTGAGCGATCTTAAGCCAGTCACGGCTGGGTCCAAAAGATTGCTTCGAGGTCAGAATCTCCACGATATCTCCGGTCTTCAGCTTATGATCCAGCGGTACAATCCGCCCGTTCACTTTGGAACCAATCGTCCGGTTGCCAACCTCCGTATGGATGCGGAAAGCAAAATCAAGCGGCACAGAGCCTGCTGGCAACTCGATAACTTCACCTTTCGGAGTGAATACGAATACCAGATCTGAGAAAAAGTCCATTTTGAGCGATTCCACAAATTCTTCTGCATCCTTAGCCTCATGCTGCAGCTCCAAAATTTCGCGAAAAAACGGCATCCGATTCTCTGGATTAACGTTATTATTGTTGCTACCTTCCTTGTAGGCCCAGTGGGCAGCGATCCCGAATTCTGCAGTACGATGCATTTCCCAAGTGCGGATTTGAACCTCTGTTGGCTCTCCACCCGGTCCCACTACTGTGGTATGCAGCGATTGGTACATGTTCGCTTTGGGCATAGCTATATAATCCTTGAATCGTCCGGGCATCGGCTTCCAAAGAGTATGAATAATTCCAAGTGTGGCATAACAGTCCTTAATGTTCTCGACGATGATGCGGATAGCCAGCAGATCATAAATTTCGTTGAACTGCTTATTTTTGGTGTTCATTTTGTTATAGACACTGTAGATATGCTTCGGACGTCCAGAGAGATCGCCCTCAATGCCCATTTCATCCAGCTTGGCACGGATGCGCCCGATCACGGTTTCGATAAATTCCTCGCGTTCGGCCCGCTTCTTATGCACCAGATTGGCAATGCGGTAATATTGCTGCGGATTCAAGTATCGGAGCGCAATATCCTCCATCTCCCACTTGATCGCTGAAATCCCTAGCCTGTCGGCAATGGGACAGAATATTTCCAAAGTTTCGTAGGAAATACGGCGCTGACTTTCTTCTGACTGGTACTTTAGGGTACGCATGTTATGCAGACGATCCGCCAATTTAATTACAATGACTCGAATATCCTGAGCCATGGCAATGAACATTTTGCGGTAGTTCTCATTCTGCTGCTCTTCCTTGGAGCGAAAACGAATGCGTTCCAGCTTGGTTAACCCGTCAACAAGCATTGCGCATGTATCGCCAAAATTCGCGCGGATCTGCTCCAGTGACACCGTCGTATCTTCCACAACATCGTGCAAAAGCGCTGCAATAATGGATATGACATCCATTTGCATATTGACGACAATATCTGCCACCGCCAGCGGATGCAGAATGTATGGCTCCCCCGATTTGCGGACCTGCCCGTGATGAGCCTGATCGGCAAATTCATAAGCTTCCCGGATGCGGAGAAGATCTTTTTCTTTTATATAGGCGCCGGCCTTGTCAATTAATCGCTCTATGCCCATTCTCGTCGTATCCGTTTCCTTTCTATAATAAAATGAACCCGCAACGGTTGCAAAATCTGCAGGTTCCATCATTTCCCGGGTTGTCTTACTCTCAGTCTAAAGTTGTCTATAATTATGACGCTTACGATGAGTTACGTCAACACTTGCCATGGCGTGGCATTCTTGTCAGGCTATATGTCAAGATGGGGCAAATTGATGGCAGTTGTGAAAATGTAGTTGTAAAAATGCTCCGTTCTATTTAATCTAGTAAAGGCGCTTTGCCACAACCTAACATTATACTAGATAAGAAAGAGAAGTGAAATCCATTGCAACGCGAAATTCAAGTTAACGAAAGACTCCCTTGGGGCCCAGGTTTTCTCTTAAGTCTCCAGCATTTGTTCGCCATGTTCGGAAGTACGGTACTTGTGCCTAATCTGTTCGGGGTAGACCCTGGCATGATTCTGCTAATGAACGGTTTAGGAACTCTGCTGTACATCTTTATCTGCCGCGGCAAAATACCCGCTTACCTAGGTTCAAGCTTTGCTTTTATCTCGCCGGTTTTGCTTGTTCTTAAACAACATACAGGCGATCATATGCATGGATATTCCCTTGCTTTGGGTGCTTTTATCGTCACTGGTGTTATCTTTGTGCTCGTAGCTGTAATTGTCCGTTATGCTGGAACAAGCTGGATTAATGTCGTCTTTCCACCAGCTGTAATGGGCGCTATCGTGGCAACGATTGGTCTTGAACTCGTACCGGTCGCCGCGCGTATGGCTGGTCTTATCGCTCCTGAAGGGGTTACCGATTGGACGCCGGACAAAACGGCAATTCTGCTGTCTATGGTGACGCTGGGCGTGACCGTTATTGGAGCAGTTCTATTCCGCGGCTTCCCCAAAATCATTCATATTCTAATCGGTATCGTCACCGGTTATGGCTTGGCCTATGTTTTGCAAAAGGTAGATACAACTGCTATATCCAAGGCTCATTTTTTCGCACATCCAACTATAATCACGCCTTCTTTTGACTGGCAAGTTATCCTGACCATCATTCCGGTTTCCCTTGTTGTTATTGTGGAACATATAGGACATCTGCTGGTAACCAGCAACATTGTAGGCAAAGACTTAACTAAAGATCCCGGACTTGACCGTTCGCTTATGGGCAACGGGATTTCCACTATCTTTTCTGGTTTCTTAGGCTCCACACCAAATACTACCTACGGTGAGAATATCGGCGTCATGGCCTTAACTAAAGTCTATTCTGTGTACGTTATCGGAGGTGCAGCCGTAATCGCCATTCTGCTCTCCTTCTCCGGCACCTTCTCGGCTGTCATCGCCAACATTCCGCTACCGGTTATGGGTGGTGTATCCCTATTGCTGTTCGGTGTCATCGCTGCCTCCGGACTACGGATTTTCGTGGAGCAAAAAGTCGATTTCTCCAAAGCAAGCAACATGATACTGGGAGCACTAGTACTTGTTGTCGGCATCAGCGGAACAACCCTTCACATCGGTGGAATCCAGCTTAAAGGCATGGCGCTTGCAACCATTGTCGGCATGGTTTTGGCCCTGTTCTTCAAACTCATTGAAGTTCTTGGCTTATCCAATGAAGGCGAAAGCGATAAAGCATCGCATTAAGCCCTGAATACTGGGGTATTATCATTAATAATTTTAATAATAAAAAGCGGAAGGCTGTCTGAAATCGACAGTCTTCCGCTTTTTATTTCCCGGGAAAAGTTAGGCCGGAAATATTAGTCTTCGTAGGTTAACAAGGAAACAACTTCAATGCCAGAGAGCTTATTACGTCCAGCAAGCTCTACCAGTTCAATCAGAAAAGCTGCACCCACAACCACTCCACCAAGCTGTTCCACAAGGCTAACCGAAGTAGCAATGGTACCGCCAGTAGCCAGTAAGTCATCAGCGATCAGGACATTCTGTCCAGGCAAGATTGCATCTGTGTGCACAGCAAGGGTATCTTTGCCGTATTCCAGATCATAACCAACCTCGATCGTTTCATAGGGCAGCTTGCCGCTTTTGCGAATCGGTACAAAACCCACACCCAGTGCGTAAGCCAGTGGTGCGCCAATCACGAAGCCGCGTGCTTCTGGTCCAGCAATTACATCAATCTTCATATGTGCAACCAGTGCTTTAAGCTCATTAATCGCCTGGCGATATAGCGGTCCGTCCTTCAGAAGTGTAGTAATATCCTTAAAGCTGATACCCGGCTGAGGGAAATCAGGAATCACACGAATGCTTTCTTTTAAATCCAAATCATCATCTCCTACAAGTTTTGTTAGCATTAACTTCATCGATTCACTTCGCACAAAACTACCTCGGAAGCATACGCTTTGTTTTGTGAGCCTACACACCATCGATTTACTTCGTACAAAATTACTTCGGAAGCATACGCTTTGTTTGGTGAGCCTATTCTTAAGAAGCTCCTAAACGGCGCGACTGCATCCATTCCTGCACTTCCGACCGACTGCCTTCCATGAAATACTGCTCCATCTCGGCAACCTGTCCCAGTCTGATAAAATGACGCGATGCAGTCAAACTTTTGGCTGCAGGCTGGGTTATAAATAGAATCTGCCCCTGGCTTCGCTCAATAAAATCAAGCTCTTCGAACACATCCAGCATCATATTGAGCATACGCACACTCATGGAAGACTGGCGGCTGAGTCGCAGCAGCACTTCATTCTCCGCTATTGCCACAGCAGCAATCGAGGCCAGCATTTTATATAAAGCTTTGAAATGGTCTCGCGTCGGGATTTGCAGCCGTTCACGTCCATCCCTAATCGAATGCAGCAGCGCAATATTATCAGCATCTGGAAATACTGTAAGTAACGCATCCAGCTGTTCTGGCGTTTCTGGTATATCCAGCAAGCACAACAATGATACGGGTTCGGGCTCCGCTTCCGCCTGCCCATTGCTGAGCGCAGAAATCCCCGTTTCCTTATCATATACCCAAAGGGACATGCCTTTCAATTCACTCTGCGGCGACATACGTCCACTCTGAAACACTGCAGCAGCACGGTAAGGACCGTTGCCACTGTATGGCAGCAGTAACTCCCTAATCTGCCCCGCTTGCTCTACAGCGTCTACAGCGCCACGAAGATCGAATAGCTGGGCATCCTGCACTGCTAAATCCTGCAGCATTAGCTGCGGTTTGCGTGAGCCATTCCACTCGTTTACGGATAACTCTGCCAATACATCGACCTTTGTCCCTCCTGGAAGCAGCGATGAAAGTGATCCTTTACCAAAAGCGACCGACTCAATCGTACTTTCTCCCTGCTGCAAAACAAGCTTCAGGTGTTTGCCACCTTGGCCCATCGTGCGTGTCTCCTTTACCGTAGCTCCGCGTACGATGAACTTCGGCAACGGATTAGCCATCCCAAAAGGAGCCAATCTCTCCAAGTCGAGAGCTGCTTGTAGTGATAACTCAGAGAGTGAAACCTCAGCGTCAGCGGCAGTAACCGCCACAAAGTGCTCTGGCGTCAGTACACTGGCGGCGTATTCATTGAGTGCTATAGCAAATGCCCCAATGGAGTCACGATGAAGACTCATGCCAGCTGCGGCTGGATGCCCACCGAAATGGTCCAGCAGACTCGCGCAGGAGGATAGCGCCGCATAGATATCCAGACCCGGAATTGAACGGGCAGAACCCTTGCACATCCCCGTTTCAGGATGGATATCAAGGATAATAACTGGCCGATAATAACGCTCCAACAACTTGGAGGCCACGATCCCGACCACGCCCACATTCCAGCCCTGATCGGCAAGAACAATGATATCAGGAAGCTCTCCTACTTCGAGCACTTTTTCCAGCTTAGCCGTAGCTTCTGTTGCAATTCTTTCAACAACCAGTTGGCGTTCTTTATTGAGTAGGTCCAGCTCTCCGGCAAGTATCTCCGCCTCTTCAGCATGCTCCGTAGTAAGCAGGGCTACTGCCCGGCCTGCATGATCCAGACGTCCACTCGCATTAATACGTGGAGCCATTCCAAAAGCTATATTCACTGAATTGACTGTGCTCATTGTTACCCCGCTAACGCCAAGCAGTGCACGTATACCAGGAAATCGCGAATTCCGCATACTTGATAATCCATTGCGCACGATTTGACGATTCTCACCCAGCAGTGGCATTAAATCTGCAACCGTACCGATAGCGGCGATCTCACTCCACGCTGCCGGAGTTTCTTCACCGAGCAGAGCCTGAGCCAGCTTGTAGGCTACTCCTACACCTGCCAACCCTTTAAATGGATAGGGACAGCCCGGAAGCTTCGGATTAATCAGCGCAAATGCCTCAGGCAAAAGCTCCGGTGGTTCATGGTGATCCGTGACAATCACGTCGATACCGAGTCCATTGGCATAGGCAATCTGGTGATAGGCACTGATGCCTGTATCCACTGTAATTACCAGTGAGACTCCCTGCTGCACAGCCCAATCCAACGCATGATTATGCAATCCATAACCTTCGTTCGACCGATGCGGTATATAAATATCAAAGGACGCGCCCAAATAACGCAGCAGATAGATCATCAGCGCGGTACTGGACACACCATCGGCATCATAATCGCCATAGACAAGTATATGTTCTTCTTCCTCTAATGCTTTTCTAATTCGCGGAACGGCTTCTAACATGCCTTTTAACAGAAATGGGTCATGCTGTTCTTCTTCTCCGCCATCCATGAACAGTAAAGCCTCATGAGACGTATTCAACCCTCTGGTCACCAATAATGAGGCTAGTAATGGGGAAATAGAAAGGCTCCGGGCCAGATCCTTTACTAGTTCGGGATCGGCTGCCGGAGAATGCCAAGTTGTTTTTGAATGAAGCAATATTATTCACCTATCTCTCACCTTACAGACTACTGAAGCAGTGTGGGAATATCATTATCCACCAGTTCATGGTTGCTTTTGTATGGATACCCAGGGTCATACGGAACTACATCCATATGAACTTCACCAACATGAATGAACCTGTGCTGCAGCAACTTTCTCGCACATTCCGAAATATCCTGAGCCTCCATAACTGAAGTTCGAGGATTGACACTGATCTTGACCTGCAGATTCACATAACGGCCCTGTTCCAGAGCCTGTAAATGTTCTACCCGAATTACCCCATGCACCCGTTGCACGGTTTCAATAAAGTTAGCCGCCTCTTCCGAGGGAAGCTCCTGTACTTTTTTGCCAGAGACCGAACTCACAATGAGAATATAACCTTTGCGGAGAACTAAACAACCCGCCAGCAAAGCCGCAATCGGGTCCATATAGAGCAAGGGATGCCAATCGACATAGCCGCCGACCATGGAAAGGGAAATTCCCATACATACAGTAATTGAAGTGTACAAACTGAAGCGGTGACTATCCGCATAAGCAGCATGACTGCCATCGCCGATTTTTTTGAAATACCGATATTGATACTGAAATACTGCTTCTTTAAGCAAAATGGATGCTACAACCGTAATAAGTGCTAAATGTCCGGGTGTTGTTAAATGTCCACTCGTTAAATCACGTATCGCGGAGAAAGCAACTTGCAGACCGCCCATCAGAATTAATACGGAGAAAAGAACGGCTACAATCGGTTCCTTATTGCCCCGTCGGTCACTGATCCGCTGCTGGTATTTATGCTTCTCCCCCTGTTCTGAGCGCCAAGGAAGAATCTCCGCCAGTTTGGCTGCGGCGTCCGCTCCAGAATATAAAGCATCACCCATCAATGCCTTGCTGCCGGAAATATAACCGAAGCCTCCCTTGGCTACAGCCAGAGCAATATCGCTGACGATCCCTGTCCAGGCAACCGTCTCACTTTGCGGTGATTGTTTGTTATTCATACAGGGTCCCTCCTTACCACGAGCAAGTAATCTCATGTTAGTTACTCCAAAGATTTCGAAAGCCGCGTCGCCTTTGACGCGGCTTGTCGAAAAATATTAGAAATATACTCGTACCGATCCTTTAGACACTTACAAAAAGATATGGCAAGCGTTTATTTGGCTGGGCTACTCTTCACAGGTAATTTCTGGCGCTTCTTAAGCAGCAGCCAGAGCGGACTTGCAATAAAGATAGAGGAATAGGCACCAAAGAGCAAGCCGATAACCATTGCGAGCGAGAACATTTTGATCGATTCGCCGCCAAGTATCAGCAGGCAGAATGCCGCGATGAATACCGTAAATGCTGTGTATAAGGAACGCATCAGGGTTTGGGCTACGCTCTTGTTGACCAGAATCTTAAGATCCTCATACGTTTTCTGTTTGCCAAAACGTAAATTCTCACGGATACGGTCAAAGATAACAATCGTATCATTAATGGAGTAACCTATAATCGTAAGCACCGCCACAATGAAGGTCATATCCACCTCTAGCCGGAAGATCGAGAAGATCGCAACGACTATAAATGCATCATGCATCAGTGCAACAATTGCACCCAAAGCGAAACGCCATTCAAAACGAATACTTACATAAACAATAATACCCAGACAAGAAATGAGTACGGCATAAATAGCATTGCGTGCCAATTCTTTAGCCATTTCTGTATCCACAGTATTGATCTCAAAAGATGCTTTGGCATCCATCTTCTTCATCGCTGTTTGCAGTGCCGCATCTTGATCACTGCCAAGCACTTCATCATAACGGATATTGACCCGCTTCTCACCGATCGTAATGCTCGGTTCACTGGATATACCAATATCACTAATGGCAGGATTAATCTGTTCCAGTGTAAGATTCTTCGACAGTGATACATCGACGTTGGAACCAGCCTTAAAGTCAACGCTGTAGTTAAGTCCCATAGTAGCCAGGAAGATCAGGCCGGCAACTGTAAGAGCGATGGAAAAAATATAGAAATATCTACTTAGATGTACAAAATCATACTCTTTCTTAAAGCGCACGGATGTCACTCTCCTTTACCCCAAATTGCTTCGACTTTTTCAAAATGCCGGCTTTAACCAGCACGGTCAGCATCCAATGGGCAAAATAAAGGTTTGTTGCGATACTAAGCACAATTTCCACAATCAGAATCAGTGCAAAACCCTTTACCGCACCCGTACCAAATGCAAACATTACGGCCGCTACAATAATTGTTGTTACATTCGCGTCCATAACGGTACGGAAAGAGGTCTTATTTCCCGCTTTAACGGAAGACAAAATACTCTTGCCGCTACGCATCTCTTCTCTTATTCGTTCATTCGTTATGATATTGGCATCGACCGCCATCCCTATACCGAGAATAAACGCGGCAATACCGGGTAGGGTTAAAGTAAAGTCCGCAATAACAAATATAAGGATCAAGAGCCATGTATGCAAAATAAGTGCGAAGCTGGCCAGAACACCAGGCAAACGGTACATCATGATCATAAAGATCAAAATGATCAAGGAACCAATAAGACCAGCCATGATTGTCTTGTCAAGAGATTGTTTACCCAGTGTAGCGCCAACGCTCTGAGAATACTTCTCTGTAAGCTTCAGCGGCAATGCACCGAGATTAATCGTGTCGCTCAAGGCACGGGCTTCATCTATCGTATAGCTGCCTGAGATCGAAGCACTGCCGTCAGTAAGTTCTGCTCTAACTACAGGATCTGACAACAAAGTCTGATCCAGATAGATGGCGAGATTCTTACCTAGAAGCCGCTTGGTAATTTCAGCGAACTTAGACTTATCCTTAACTTTGATGCTAATAATCGGCTGATTCAATTTGTCACGTTCAACCTCTGCAGCATTCTCTACGAAGTCACTGCCCACAAGCTCAACTTTGCTATAGGTATTAGCAGCATCGCCTTCAGCAGCACTCCGGAAAGTCAGAACTGCCGGTTCTTTCATCTTCTTGCGTACTTCAGCCTCATCGGTTACTCCCGCAATCTTCAGACGGATGCGGTCAGTCCCTTCAGTAGTAACCTCTGGTTCGCTTGTTCCAAGAGCGTTAGCCCGTTTCTCAAGGCTCTCCGCTGTTTTTTGGAGCGAAGCTCGGGTCAATGCTCCCCCAGTCTCCATTGGTTCAGCGTGGTACAGGATCTCAAACCCACCCTTTAGGTCAAGACCGAGCCTAACTTTGTCCAGCAGTCCAGGAGTTGTAAATACCATGACGCCTAATAAAACGACCACGGTAATTATAAAGCTCATAAGTCTCTTCATGCTCTTGCTAGTTCCCCTTTCATTACTCAATATTCCTATTATAGCCACGTGCTAAATCACCGTCAATTCGCGCAAGTATTGACAGGGCTATATTCACACAAAGAAACGGCCGACCCTGCTCTCTTAGCAAGCCATCCGTTTTCATAGGAATTGTGAAGTTGATGTCTCCTCTACTTTACCGCTTTGCGCAGCCGTTTGCAAAAGAAAATCGTTCCTTTTATTCAGTTCAACCCCCGATAAGCGGCAATAGTCAGATAGTTCATATAACTATTGGCCTTCAAGGAATAAATGTCATTCACCAGCTTATGTAAGGGAGGTGTTCCTTCCTTAGCGTAATTACGGCTGATACAGTCCCAAATATCCTTACCGGTTACATACTCATAGCCTAGGAGACGGAATTCCTCCGCTTTGCTGCGGCACATGGCTTCGATTTCTACGCTAAGATCGTCATGATTCCATTGTTCCGCTTCCACGTGATCACACCTCCAAAGATCGCTCATATACGCATGCTCAAAATAAGTATTCGACCCCGGTCCTCTCCTTTCCTTCTTCCGCAAACAAAAAGATGAACTGTCTGCTAGTCATGCAGGAGCACTGGTACAGCATATCCATAAGAAGAGACAAGTTTATCGGTGTTCATTTCATGTTGGGAAGAAGGAGTGCCCTTTGAGGAAACAGCGGCTTAATTTAAGAAAACAGAGCTTTATTCAAGGAACTTTAATTTTGCTTGCCGCCGGCATCACTAACCGTATGTTGGGCTTTATTCCACGGATTGTCCTACCGCGTATTATCGGAGCCGAGGGCGTAGGCCTATATCAGCTTGGATATCCGTTTTTCATCGTATTGGTTACAGTGATTACTGGGGGAATTCCACTCGCTATTGCCAAAATGGTAGCAGAAGCAGAAGGGGAGCAGCGCCCAGATAAGTCTCGTCGAATTCTACGCACAGGACTCACCCTTAGCCTTTGTCTCGGAGTATTTTTCACTACCCTTGCACTAATCAGTGCCTCTTGGGTCTCTAATGTTATTCTAACAGATAGCCGTGTTTACTATACATTTATAGGCATGACTCCGATGATCGGGATTGTTGCAGTATCCGCAATATACCGTGGGTATTTTCAGGGTAGGCAGAATATGATTCCATCAGCACTCTCCTCCGTTCTGGAGACGGTGATTCGGATATTCTTCATGCTGTGGTTCTCATGGCTACTGCTTCCCAAGGGCATCGCTTATGCAGCAGCAGGGGCAATGCTTGGAGTAACCGTCGGAGAAATTGCTGGAATGCTGGTTCTATTATGGCAATATTATGTCATTGTTAAAAAAGACAATAGAGAAGAGCACCCTACTCCAGCGAAGCCGGTGGAGTCCCAAGCCAAACTTCCACTTCAGCAAGCCGGTATCGGACATCCCTCCATTCTAAGACGTTTACTAGGCATCTCCATTCCTGTTACAGCCGGTCGGCTTGTTGGCTCCATCTCTTATCTGCTGGAATCCATTATTACTGCGCGCAGCCTTGCCATTGCTGGAATAGCTACCGCAGTTGCGACTTCACAATACGGCGCTTTACAAGGAATGGTTATCCCACTGCTGCTGCTTCCAGGCGCACTGACGTCTTCTCTTGCCGTAGCTTTAGTGCCATCATTGTCAGAGGCGGCTGCACGTCGTGATTTACCTACAATCCATAAACGGATGCAGCAGGCACTCCGGCTGGCTCTTGTAACCGGCGCGCCCTTTGCCGTAGTTATGTATATTCTTGCGGTACCGTTATGCGATATCATGTATGGCAATGCAGATATTGCACCTATGCTGCGCCTCATGGCGCCATTCGCTTTATTTCTATATGTTCAAGCACCTTTACAAGCCGCTCTTCAGGCTATGGATCGACCGGGACGTGCGTTAATAAATACCTTGATTGGAGCTGTTGTCAAAATCCTAGTTATTCTCGCTTTAGCTTCAAAGCCTGAATATGGGATTTATGGCGCAATTATTGCCATTATAGTTAATAGCATCCTTGTAACCCTGCTGCACGGGTACAGCGTAGTTAAGCTAATTTCATTACCTCTGCGATTGGCTGACATGATCAAGACTGGCGCTGCGATGGTTATTATGGGTGCCGGCGTGCATTATATATACACTACCGTCCCTATAGCCGATGCACACTGGATTCAATTCTTATTTGCCGCAGCTTGCGGAATGTTGTTATATTTGGGAGTCAGCCTTATGGCAGGCCTTATCTCTCTGCGTGATTTTGACCGTCTCCCCTTTATAAAGCATTAGCAATCATCAAATGATCAGGAGCGTAAGCGATCCACATAAATCATTCCCTTGTGGTCAACAGAACATAGAAATACATCACGAAAATCAGATACACCCTTCTGTCGGATCTGGGTTCTTAACCAGAATCTGGTTTTGCCGATCATCTCAAGATTATCATCCTGTACCTTTCCATCCATTATCAGTGGAATCGGAAGTCCCTCATACCTGATCTGGTGCTTGGGAAGCTTAACATTCGGGGAATTGTGTTCTTCTGAACTCTTTCCCGATTTATCCATTTCGGCTTCCGAATTGCTATTTCCAGATTGATTAGTAGATGTAACACCTTTGTTTTTCTCAATAACGGTAAGTTGACCGCTCGTCTCCAGAATAGCAAACTCCACGTCAGCAGGACTATCAATATTCTGACCGCGCAGCTGCAACAGCAGATCGTCAATATTATATCGCTGTCTGCGCATTTCTTTACGGTGGAGCTTCCCATCTGAAATGAGCACGCTGGGTTTCCCATCCATCATAAGACGCAATTTCCTGCTCTTAAGACTAAGTTGAGCGACGAGCACCTGAATCAGGACAAGTGTTGCCATGGGCACCACTCCGTCATAAACTGGTCGTTCGATATCTTCAATTACAAAAACAGCAATTTCGGCAATCATTATTGAGATCGTAAGATCAAATACCGACAGCTTCCCGATCTCCCTTTTCCCCATAATACGCATAGCCAGGTAAATGAAGAAATACATCAGCACGGTCAAAAAGATATGGGTGGTTATATGCTGAAACATATTGGCTTCGCTCCCCTCCTGCTCTCACCCGCAAACGTTCCTCACAGGCGGATTAATGTAACCCTATTCTGACCGCTCTGCTCAGGGAACATTCGGAAACCTTCTTATTAATTAATGGTAAATCTCAGCAGTGCCTATTCTTGTACTATTGGAGCAACCCGTCCCATACAATAAAACTAAGTAAATGCATTCGAATGAAGCTTATACTATCAAAAATTTTCCATTGCTTTCGAAGCCAGTTTTGCGAAGTGCGTTCAAGAAGCTTATGCTATCAAAACTTAGTCAATGCTTTCGAAGCCAGTTTTGCGGAGTGCGTTCAAGGAGCTTATGCTATCAAAACTTTTAGGAGGTTGTACTATGTACTTAATCCGGCGGATGTTCTCTTGGAGAATAGCCAATCCTGTGTTATCCGGTCTATGCCGATCTTTCCTTTGGATGCTGATGGGTGCGCTATTCCTCTCGCTTTTACTCTGGGGCAGCAATTTGAAGGAGCAGGATCTTTCAATGTATACTTATATCGTACACGGCATTGCCGCTGCTTTCGGCGGGCTAACTGCGGGACGCAGAGCCACACGAAAGGGCTGGTACCAGGGATGCCTTACAGGTGCCTTTTATGGTGTTATTGTTCTTTTAATTGGGTTCATGGCACTCGACAATTCTCCTGCTGGTGCTGATCTGCTCTGGGTTATGGCTGCTGCGGCTATTGGAGCACTTGGCGGAATGTTCGGTGTGAATTTACAAAGATCCTAAAAATTTTCAATTAAAAATAATCGAAACCATTCCTTGAAAATATGTTAAAATGTTTTCATTAAACTTTTTTATAAAAAGGATCAGGGAGGCTTCGATTGCTTTGCTTTACCAATCAATGAACCATATTGTTTTGTACACCGTTCTGCTTGTTGTTTTACTGATATGGATTGGATCTCGGCGCAACCCATTATTGGCTGTAGTTGAAATAGGGAAGGAACTCCTATACTCCTATAAATTTTTGCTGCTAATTGTTGGAACATTCGGCGTGCTCGCTTTGAACAAATATGAGCTGCAGATCGAGAACAAAATTAATTACTCCTCCGATTTCACAGCTTTTGTATTTAGATTGGAGGGACATTTTGTCCACAACTTGCAGCAATTATTCTATACTCCATGGCTGACACCAATCATTGTATTCTTTTACATTTTCATGCTACAATCCGTGCTAGCTGCTTCCCTCGGAGTCTACGTGCTGGGTAAGAATCGATTAATGCTGTACGCGACCTGCTACGCAATTATTATCAATTATTCCCTAGCCATTCCGTTCTATCTGTATTTTCCGGTAAACGAAGTGTGGTCTTATATTCCTGCAGGAGTCCGATTTACAATGCTCGATATATTTCCCAGGTTTGAACAGGAATATAGACCACTTTCTGGTCTTAACAACTGTTTCCCTAGTTTGCATACCTCTATTTCGGTTACAATGGCCCTCTTGGCTTACCGTTCAGGCAATCGCCGCTGGATGATCATTACGACCATTTCCGCAACCGTTATTGTATTTGGTATTTTTTATCTGGGCATTCATTGGCTGACCGATATGATAGGCGGAAGTCTACTCGCTGTCTTTGCTACCTCAATGGGGGTTCAGCTAGCCAAGCTGACACTGCGGAGCGGAGAAGAGTCACTTTCTATTCGAAATCGTGCAAAAGCTAATTAAAAAACAGCAAGCTCTCAGACTATTGAGGCTTGCTGTTTTTTAATTTTATGAGCAAAACAGAAGAAAAGGTCTCCACAGCCTAATGGCTTATAGAGACCCTTTTTGCAATACTACCTCTGTAACTACTCTTTGTCTTCTTTTTCTACAATAGAGTGGCTGATTGAACCACGATCAAAAGTAAGCTTGGTCACATCATTGACGCGAAGCACTACAATATCATCGGAAATCTCCAAAATCGTGCCGTGAAGACCACCAATCGTAACTACCTTAGCGCCTTTTGATAAAGATTTTAACATCCCGTTGCGCGCTTTTGTTTTCTTCTGTTGCGGACGAATCAGCAAGAAGTAAAATACCACAAACATAAGTACAAACGGGCCTACTAGACCAAGTATACTACCCCCACCTGAAGCTGCTGCATATTGAAACATATTTCTCCCCCCTTTCAATTGCATTAAAGCACAATCCAGTACCTAGAAGCCTTTAAGATTCTCATATAATCCGTATTGTGCAAAAAACTCATCGCGAAAATCAAGCAGCCGATCTTCCATGATGGCTTTACGCACTTTACGCATCAATTCCAACAGGAAGTACAAATTATGGTATGTTGTCAATCGCAATCCGAAGGTTTCGTCGGCTTTGATTAAATGGCGCAAATAAGCGCGGGAATAATTCCGGCATGTATAACAGTCACATTCCGGATCAAGCGGCCCAAAATCACGGGCATACTGTGCGTTGCGTACAACGAGTCTTCCCTGACTGGTCATCGTCGTTCCATTGCGAGCAATACGGGTAGGCAGAACACAATCAAACATGTCTATTCCCCGAATTGATCCTTCCAGCAGCGCATCCGGAGAACCAACGCCCATTAAATAACGCGGTTTTCCTTGTGGCAACAGCGGAACCGTATAATCCAGCACATCATACATTAGCTGCTTGGACTCTCCGACGCTGAGCCCTCCAATAGCATACCCCGGGAAATCCATGGAAGTCAAATCAGCCGCGCTCTGGCGGCGCAGATCTTCATGCATACCTCCCTGAACGATAGCGAACAAGCCTTGATCCTCAGGACGGGCATGACTTTTCAGGCAACGTTCTGCCCAACGTGATGTGCGCTCAAGCGACTTTTTAACGTAATCATACTCTGCCGGATAAGGAGGGCATTCATCAAATGCCATCATAATATCAGAACCAAGTGCATTCTGAATGTCCATAGCCACTTCTGGAGACAGAAATTTCTTATCTCCGTTTAGATGGGAGCGGAAATGCACACCTTCTTCAGTAATCTTACGCATATCACTAAGCGAGAATACTTGAAATCCACCGCTGTCCGTCAGGATCGGACGATCCCAGTTCATGAACTTGTGCAGTCCTCCGGCATCACGAATAATATCATGGCCCGGACGCAGAAACAGATGATAGGTGTTGCTCAAAATAATATGGGCATCCATCTCTTTCAGCTCTTCGGGGCTCATTGTTTTGACTGTAGCCAGCGTGCCCACAGGCATAAATGCAGGTGTCTCAATGACACCATGAGGAGTATGGACTCTACCGAGTCGGGCTCCGGATTGCTTGCACGTCTTGATGTGCTCATAAGTAATTGCTGCCATAAGTTAACCCATCCTCTTACTTAATAAATAAACATTGCATCGCCAAAGCTAAAAAATCGGTATTTCTGCTCAATCGCTGCTTCATAGGCGGCTAGAATATGCTCCCGACCGGCCAGCGCACTAACCAGCATAACCAATGTAGACTTTGGAAGGTGAAAGTTTGTAATTAGTGCATTGACTACCTGGAAATGGTACCCTGGAAAAATAAAGATATCCGTCCAGCCACTGCATTCAACAAGTGGACCGCCCTGACATTGTCTACCGACCGTCTCTAATGTGCGGCAAGAGGTTGTTCCGACCGCAATGATCCGGCCACCTCTTTCTTTGGTTGCATTTATAATATCAGCTGTTTCCTGTGACAAGACGAAATATTCAGCATGCATCACATGCTCCTCGACCTTCTCAACAGACATCGGACGAAATGTGCCTAGTCCAACATGAAGTGTGAGGTAAGCAATATTTACGCCTTTAGCCGCAATCTGCTCCAGCAGATCATTGGTGAAATGAAGCCCTGCTGTAGGTGCTGCCGCTGATCCCTCATGTCGTGCATAAACGGTCTGATAACGTTCACGATCATCAAGCGTCTCCTTAATATATGGAGGTAATGGCATGCTTCCCAGCCTGTCCAGTATCTCATTAAAAATACCTTCATATATGAAGCGAAGCGTTCGACCTCCCATATCAGCCTCATCCTCAACAACCGCACGAAGCTCATCACTAAAAATAATGACAGCACCAGTCTTGAGCTTCTTTCCAGGCTTTACGAGGGCATCCCAGCGATCTTCCCCCATATTCTTCAATAGAAGCACTTCGGCCTTAGCTCCTGTATCTTCTTTAACTCCGAACAGCCGAGCGGGAATAACTCTTGTATCATTTAGAACAAGAGTATCTCCTGACTGTAATTGATCAATGATATCGGTAAAATGCTGGTGAGCCAACTCCCCGTTCTCCTTGTTAACCAAGAGCAGCCTTGAAGCACTGCGATCAGCGAGCGGAGTTTGTGCAATTAGCTCCTCCGGCAATTGAAAATCATATGCGTCTACATTCATTGTCCGTATTCATTCCTTAACTATAGTAACGTTATGATAATAATGTTGCAATATTTGCTTGTAATCATTCCCATTGTCCGCCATACCCTTCACGCCCCATTGGGACATACCCAGACCATGACCATTTCCTTGACCTATAAACAGGAAGCCTGAAGTGCTGCTGATCACTCTGGCAGTATTAGCTCCGCCCATGACGACAGTTCCACTGCCACCCACGGTCACCATACCCGATGCAGAGAGCACACCTGCATTCTGTGAATTGCTAATTGTTGCAGTAGAGCCGT
This sequence comes from Paenibacillus sp. 19GGS1-52, assembly GCF_022369515.1. Taxonomy (NCBI): domain Bacteria; kingdom Bacillati; phylum Bacillota; class Bacilli; order Caryophanales; family Paenibacillaceae; genus Paenibacillus; species Paenibacillus sp. 19GGS1-52. Next base: position 1,741,171 of record NZ_CP059724.1, on the reverse strand, counting down.
CAGCGCCTAATACAGTATAACTGCCGGAAGGCACAATATCAAACAATGTACTAGGCAATCCATTGAATGAAGAACGGAATAAATCAGGGTATTTCACCTTGAGAATCTCACCGTTGGCTTTAACCTGAACGGCTCTTCCTGAGGGTCCACGCCCTGTAACCTGTAAACTGAGGATTGAGGAAGGGAGCGAACTGCTTGTCTTGCCCTGCAAGCTCTTCAGCAGCTCTGCCGAAGTATACGGGCCTTTGATCCAGCTATAGCTGCCGGATTCGATCACCTTATCTAGAACGACGGCATTCTCACCGGGATTCAGCTTACCTACCGGACTTACCGTACTGTCAATCACAGGCAGGGGACGAATATTCACATCTTTGGCTGTGGCTGTTACTATAGCTAGACCCGCAGGGGTTTGATTACCCGTTAATTTAACGTTATCTTCACGAGCATAACCGGAGACTCCATTCGCCAGAAGGACATTATACCATTTCTTGGAGGTAGCGGCGGCAGCGATATCTTCTGGGCTTTCCACACTAACAAACATATCTCCACCATTGTTCCATACTTCAGAAGGATCAGCCGTAACACCGCCGCTGTTTGAAGAGAATACAGCCTCCACAATTTTGCCACCGCTCATCAGTACTTCACCAGTGGTAGCATCGACTGCTCTGGTGATCACGGGCGCTTCAGCCCCAATTCCGTTGTATACCTGACTAAGAGTCGTATCGACTACATTTGCCACATCAAACCGATTGCCTTGAGACAACGCGTAGCTGCGTGCGGCTACTGCCTGAGCCTTCAACGCTTCCGCTGGCCAGCCCGAGGATACTTCTCCACCGACAACAGCATACAAATATTGCTCTAGCGGTACCACATTGATTACCGCCAGAGAACCATTCAGACCGCTTAGTTCCAGATTACCGCGGTAGGTTCGCTTTGATCGTTCCACCAGTTGAATTCCGGCTTCATTAGCAACAGCTACAAACTTCGCGTCGTTTCCACTAACAATATAATGAGCAGCTTGAGACTCACTGTTCCAATCAAGCCCTGCGTCCATACGTACTAATAATCCAGGCGTGGTTGCAGCTCCAGCAGAAAGCACAAGCTGTGGTAATGCCGCTGCCAATCCCGTTCGGAAAGTAGCCAAATCACTGTCATTGGCAGCTTCACCGGCCCATACCTCATAACGTGCACTGCCATCGGCCGCAGACAGGAGTACTACCCACGCGTCGAATCCGGCAGCAGTAATACTACTCAGTGTTGCGTTGGCTTCTTGCTGGGTTGAATAACCCCCAGCGGACAAATGCTTATTACCGGTCACCGCCGCTGCTTGCCCTGCGGGAATAAGTCCCGTTTTGCCTACCCGGGTAAGTCCATCCTTCGCGGCATTCTCACTGGCATATACCCCAGTGTACAATTGATATACGGTGGCCCCATTCTTGGTAGCCACGAATAACTGTGGCTTATCAGTGGTGGATTGCAGCTTCTTGGCAGCATCAGCCGCAGCCTGCCAAGTTGAAGACTCCAGCACCTTTACCCTATAACCATCTAGGCTGACACGAATTTTGGTTTGGGCTGGTACAGCTTGCAGTGGAGCGCTACCTGCTTGAATGGAGGCAAGGTTAAAGCTCTGCTCCGATTGCAGAGTCACCAGCGGCACAGTAGATTTATATTTACTGCCAATATCAGCATAAAGTGCGACTCGTATCGTTCCATCAGCATCAGCATGGCTGTCATTCGCAGGGATCAGGAAGCTGCCCATTGCCAGCGCTGCTGCCAGCAATCCTCTGCTGAGCACGCTTGCGCCTCTCCATTTCCAGATTGTATGGTTCATTTCCATCCTCCTAAAAGTTTTGTATAGCATCCGCTTCTCTGAATCACTTCGTACAAAACTACTTCGTAAGCATAAGCCTTGTTTTGTATAGCATCTGCTTCTCTGAATCACTTCGTACAAAACTGCTTCGTAAGCATAAGCCTTGTTTTGTATAGCATCCGCTTCTCTGAATCACTTCGTACAAAACTGCTTCGTAAGCATAAGCCTTGTTTTGTATAGCATCCGCTTCTCTGAATCACTTCGTACAAAACTGCTTCGTAAGCATAAGCCTTGTTTTGTATAGCATCTGCTTCTCTGAATCACTTCGTACAAAACTGCTTCGTAAGCATAAACCTTGTTTTGTATAGCATCTGCTTCTCTGAATCACTTCATTGAGATCTAGTGCTGTTCCGGCGGAGTAATACCTAAATGAAGATACCCGGCTGGTGTTACGATTCTTCCACGTGGAGTGCGCTGCAAGAAACCAATCTGTAGTAGATAGGGTTCATACACATCCTCGATAGTCTGACTCTCTTCACCTATAGTAGCAGCGATCGTATCCAGCCCGACTGGGCCGCCGCGAAAGCCTGTTATCATTGAATGGAGCATCTTGTGATCAATACTATCCAATCCACGCGGGTCTACCTGCAGCAGCTTCAACGCTTCTGAAGTAATCTCAGGAGTGATAATTCCATCACCTCGCACTTGAGCAAAATCACGTACTCGCTTCAACAAGCGGTTCGCTATACGCGGGGTTCCCCTTGCCCGGAGGGCAATCTCTTCGGCAGCGTCTCCGACAATCTGGATGCCCAACAGATCGGCATTGCGGGATACAATATAGCTCAACTCATCCATCGTATAGAATTCCAAGCGGCTGACGACTCCGAAGCGATCGCGCAGCGGTGCTGACAACATCCCAGCACGAGTTGTAGCACCGATCAGTGTAAATGGCGGCAGATCTAACCGCACTGAACGAGCGCTCGGCCCCTTGCCGATCATAATATCAAGAGCAAAGTCCTCCATTGCCGGATACATTACCTCTTCCACAGTCCGATGCAGGCGGTGAATCTCGTCAATGAACAACACATCGCCTTCTTGCAGGTTAGTCAGCAGCGCCGCCAGATCGCCCGGGCGTTCTATGGCTGGACCTGACGTTGTGCGCAGACTTACACCAAGCTCATTGGCGATAATATTTGCCAACGTTGTCTTGCCAAGACCCGGCGGCCCGTACAGCAGCACATGATCAAGTGCTTCGCTTCTCATTTTGGCTGCTTCAATATATATTTTCAGGTTCTCTTTAACCTGGGTCTGTCCGATATATTCAGCCAGATAACGGGGCCGCAGACTCAATTCTACAGCCTGTTCGTCCATCATCAAATTTGCGGATATGATCCGGTCATCCATCTTCCATCGCTCCGTTCTTCCAAGATGCTGTCAGGCTTTATCTGGCTACATACAGCAGCTTCAGCGCTTTCTTCATCAGCACATCAACAGGCCCTATATCTGCCCCTTCTTTCTTCATGTCAAGCCATACACTGTCCAATTCACCTTCGGTATAACCGAGCGCCTTAAGTGCGTCTCTGGCCTCCTGCCAAGGCAGGAGATCCTCATCTTCTTCCACAGGAAGTGCAAATAATCCCGTCTGCATAGATGCCGTCCCAAGCCCGTCCAACTTGTCTTTTAAATCCAGAATCATCCGCTGTGCGGTCTTCTTACCAATCCCAGGCAACTTAATCAAAAAGGTCAGATTCTCCTGATAAATAGCTGAGATCAGTTGATCCGGTGTGCCACCTGTCAGTATGCCAAGTGCAACCCGCGGGCCGATGCCCGTTACTTCAATCAACTTACGGAACAGCTTTTGCTCTTCTCGAGTAGGAAACCCGAACAGCAAGGTAGCATCCTCACGTGTCTGATAATGAATAAATATGGTTACAGGTCCGTTCACCTTGGCAAAAGCATAGGGATTCGGGCAGAATACCCGATAGCCAACACCCTGAACATCCAAAACCACATATTCTGCCTCCAAATGAACAACAGGTCCTCTTAGGAAATCTATCATTTTCGCAATACCTCATTTAATTTGGAATTTAAACTTACAGAGTGGGCATGACATACTGCCACAGCCAGCGCATCGGCCACATCATCCGGCTTGGGAATTACAGATAATTTCAGCAACAGCTTGACCATTTCCTGCACTTGCCGCTTCTCTGCCTTACCATAACCAACAACGGCCTGCTTCACCTGCATCGGGGTATATTCTGATACCGGCAGTCCACGCTGTACAGCAGCCAAGATGAGTACTCCGCGCGCCTGGGCAACCGGCAAAGCCGTAGTTACATTGCGGCTGAAGAACAGCTTCTCCACTGCAACTGCATCTGGTTTATATTTATCAATCAGCTGAACCATACCCTCATAGACATGCAGCAGACGTTCTTCTTCAAGCGTATGTGCCTCCGTCTGTATACAACCATATTGCACAGGCGTCAATTTATTGCCTTCCTTATCCACAAAGCCAAAGCCGACGATGGCCAGCCCCGGGTCTATTCCCAAAATACGCAAAACTATCTCTCCTCTATTTCAGGCAGGAATTTCCACCGTATTCATCCAGTAACCCATTCGAAAGCGAACATATGTATTCCTTTCAACTATTATAGCAAAAAACCTCCTCAGGGAGAGTAAAAGTTTACCGTATATGCAGAAAAGAGAACTTAAGACCCAAAAAATAGCCCCACAAAGTGGAGCTTTGACTTCGAAGCCTAACCAAGTCCTTTGCGGGGGGCCCCCAAATATATAAATCCTTATAAAAGACAAAAGAAACGGCTCCGCCGTCCTTGGTAAAGGAGACGCCCGTTTCCCGAAAAAATATAAAAGTAGTGTGCGTGTTCGATATTGACTATACATTTATTGCATTAGTGTGGAATGATATCCTTCAACCCGCTGAGAAAGCGGCTGGAGGCATAACAGATCTCACCATTGATCATTTTGATTTCACGGTTCTTAATATCCACTTCAGCAATGTTGTCCTTGTTGACTACATAGGAGTTGTGACAGCGATAGAAGCGGGCATCGGCAGCCAGAATATCTTTTAATTTCCCATAGAACTCCACCTGGCGGTTTCTAGCATGCAGAATCACCTTATGCAACTGCGGCGACGTTTCAAAGAAAAGAATGTCATTATAGTCGACACTAATAACTTTATCACCGGATTTGGTTTGGAATTTCTTGATGTTGCTATGCTTGTTCTGCAAATAACGCTGGCTAGCCGTATCGATACATTCGATTACGCGCTTCTGAATATCCGTAAACTTATCCTTTGTAATATAATCCATGGCTTCAACCTTGTAAGTGAATGTTAAATAAGTCAATTCCGAGTGTGTCGTGACAAATACGATGGCTCCCTGGCTGTCATATTGACGGATTTCTGCCCCGAGAGCAATTCCGCTCTTCTCCTCCTGCAAGTCCACATCCAGAAAGTACAGACCTGTTACCCGGTTATTCTGTAAATATTCAATAATATCCTTAGAGACGCCTGTGGAGATCACCAGCTTCATGTCCAGGTTCTCCATCATGATATAATTTTCTATGTACGAGTTCAGTCGTTTCCTTTGCTCAGGGTCATCCTCGCAAACAAATATTTCCAGCATTAAACATCCTCCTGTCTAGTACACTTCCAGCTCCTGCACAAACTGCCCATCCTTTTTATAAGTATCCAGAGTAACACCAGCGCATTGCGCCACGATTTCCCGCAGATTGCTTAATCCTAAGCCCCGCCCATTCCCTTTGGTAGAGAAGCCCTTCTCAAAGATTAGGTGCAGTTCCGGTCCTTCCGGGCGGCAGCTGTTGGCTACGGCGATCAGAACTCCTTTGGATCGATTGACCAGCGCGACCCGCAGTGTGGGCTGCTCACATTGACCTGCTTCCTCGATTGCATTATCCAGAATAATTCCCAAACAGCGGCAGAGCTTGATCGAATCCATATTGACCACATCAATCGGCTCTACCGCCTCGACAACAGCATCAATATGAAGCTCCTGCGCGCGGATCAGTTTCGAGGATAAAATACCCTTCAGTTCCTGTAATTTCACATTTTGCAGCGTTCCCAGCTTGTAGTTGTTGCTCTGCATCCCTTCACTGATCGGCAGAATCTTACTCTCGAAATAAGTACTGAGGCTCTTCATATCATCATTTCGTATATATTCCGACATCGACAGCAAAATGTTAATGTAATCATGGCGGAATTTCTGCATGTCCGTGTACAGCTCTTCCAGATTATCCGTATACTCCTGGAGACGCTCGTATTGTACTTGCTTACTCTTCATTGTAGTCTCTTTCATAACAATTCGCGTCAATACTATAAATACACCGATTAACAGTATAAAGTAAAAAAGAAACAGTAGGCTATTCGCCTGAATATTCTCGTTCGTAAACCCTTGCTGCTTCCCGATCAAGATATTGGCGTAAAAGATAACCATCGTGCTTACACAAAGTACCGTAAACAGAATACCGTATCTTCGAAAAAACATATCATAAGCCTGAAATTTAACAAAAAGATAATGAGCAGCAAAACTAAAGAGAAAAGCAATAAGGGAATATTCTAACAGATAAAGACCATAGCTTATTAGGTCGCTTGTAATAACTTCAAGTGATGAATCAAATAATCTAATATTCACAACACTTGTTATGTAATCACTAAGCACAGAAATGATTAGAGCAATAACGGGGATAAGGATACTCAAAAAAATGTTTTTCAATTTCAAATACGACATAATAATGCAAAAGGCCAATACGATTGTTATGCTTATTACTCCGATCTTTAGATACAGAGGGTAACCAATGGCACAGGCTCCTAGAATCATCAGTAATGCATATGACATATTCCATCTATTGTGATACAAAATATGTATAGACAAGACAAGCGTAATCATTTGAACCAAAATTGACATCATTTCTAACATTCAGTTATCTCCTATGCCCATAGTTTCCATTACTAGTACTAGTATCAAATCGAATGCATCGTCTGGATTATCATGTACATTTATGCACTAATGGTTAGATTTTCCTGTCGGTATTATTGTAAATCAAAAACCACAATCTAGTAAAGATGAATATGCAAAAAAACCTCCCTAAAGAGGAAGGCTCAACATAATATTCTTAATCTCAATTGATTACTGATATTTTTTTAATAACTCTTGAGGGATCTTAGGCTCATGTAAAAATGTTACACAGCATCTCTCCAAAGCTACATCCCCGCTCTTGATCGCCATATTACCGATGGATCTGGATACCCCGTCTTTAATCCCGTCAAACATTCTTTGCTTCATAGTTTTCATAATTATTATAGCTCCTTTTCAATAGTTTATAAGTGATAGGCAATACCATAATGACCTGACTCAGTACTCCAAGCATAAGCAGACTTTTAACGACGGGACTAGGACAAACCAAAGCGATAAGAACAATAATCAGACAGGCGGTTACAGTTATTCGTCTAAGCTTCTCTCTTCTTTCCTTACCTAGCAGTGGGAACTTGTCGGTGTCTGCCGGTGCATACCGGTAGAGTAGAGCTGTGAAGAGAATACCTAAGATTACTACTTTATAGTTATCAAGCATTATGTAGTTTTGGCTAAGGAACGGTATACCTATGAATAGAGCCAAGCTGAGTATGCTGCAAATTATGCTATTATTCGCGTGCAGTCCAAAGGCCGTGCGGCGGATAGCGAAGTAGGCACCGTGCATAATCAAAGTCTGCCACATCAGATGAAAGGTGAGCGCCACTCCGTAGACCAATCCTATTTTCGCCAGATTAATCAACAACATTTCAAGGCCCAGCTTCATCTTCAAGTAATCAATGTATTCTCCATCACGCTCCTTATTCATTCTTTCGGCCATTGTACTAGCAAGCGATTCGGTAAAACTCATGTTTACTGTCTGTTCAACCTTCATCTTGTTCACCTCTCTTGTCCTTAATATTAGACGTTTTTTATAAGCATGATCGTTTCGCTCCCAAGTCCTATCAGGACTGTCCTAAATGATTGCGTTTACTAGTCTTCATATCCTATATGTACCAAAAATAAACCTATCTGCTAGAATCATTTTCCAGGAGATTTAGCAAAAAGAAAAATCCGCCTGCTATGCAAGTGGGATTGCACCCAATGCACGGTGACGGATTTGCGAGGTAGGACCTTCCTATGAGGTTCAAGCTGTTATTAAATAATCCAGCACATGGCGGATATCTACCTTTTGCGGAACTACCAGACTGCAGATTTCCTTCTCATTCTTCATAAATGAGTATCCCGTTAGGAAGGGGAATTTCTTGAATTGAATGCGATACACTTCCTCGCCAGATATTCTCTCCGAGCACATGCTAGCAATCTCGTAAATAGAGTAGTCTGCCAGCAGCCCCATCTTCAGCGCCTTACCTAACGCCTCCTTACAGCTAAAGAACATGTAGGCGAAACGGGAGGGGAATTCATAATTCGACATCATCGACTTCTCGTTGCTGCTCAGCATCTCCTCAATCGGTACATCCAGACGAATCGTTTCCATATCGATGCCCACAATATTGTCTTTAGAATAAATGACGGAGAGCACATATTGTTTGGAATGGCTCAAGCCTACTTCGACCAGGTGATCTTTTATAATGGGGAAGCGCAAGCTGCCATAGTCAACCGTTATGCGGCTTAGTTCCCCCTTGAAGGTCGGGGAGTGGTCGGCAATATTTTTTTTGATAGCATAACGACCGTATAGAAATTCTTTGCGCCTGCTTTCATTCCCCATATTGCAATACACTACGTATTCCGTCGCGCTTAACACTTTGCTGGCTTCCAGCAGATGCTGCTCCTTCATTTCGATTAAGTTCGGACTAATCATGGACTCATCCCCCTTATCGATTCCTAGTCTCCGATTTGCTATGCCAATAGTAGAACAGAAGCAGGTCGGCTATAAATCCGGCATTGATCAGCAGTATAAACCCTAAATAAATACTATGTGTGATGGAATGCAGCGGATATTTCATTAGGATTCCTGTGGTTACCAGCAAACTTGCCAATGCGCTTAAAGGGACAACCCTTGAACTCCGATAGTGAATTTTACGGTATAGCCCAATGATGATCAGCAGAATTCCCGGCAGAATTAAGGTATCACGCAACGTGCTGAGATCCGGAACCGTCTCTCCAAAGCTATACACGGGAAAATGAATACACAGCAGCAGTCCAGAAATAATCAACACCGTATCGATCCACTTTCGATGCTTGCTGAGCGTAATGGCAAACCAGGCCCCAAACACATTCAGATAAGAGAGAGTGACCAAGATTAGTGCAGCTAGCACGCTGCCAACAAACCAATACGTATCTTTCGGTAAGTACTTATCCTCGCCAACAAAATTAAGAAAAAGGGCAAAATAGACAGTGACGGCCAGCAGTTTGAGTCCCCAATAAGCCTTCATGCCCGCTGCGAAACGACTGCGGAAGGGGATATTCCCCATTTGCATAGAGAAGTCATATTTTCGGTATAAGAAATCATAGATAGTGCGCTGCATATTGTTCCTCTCCCAGCATATTAGATAGTTGGCTAAGGGTCGGGTGCTCAAAAACATCGAAGAAGCTAATGTCTGCATTGAAGTGCTCGTTAATCTCCCGGGCGATTTCCCATACAATAATAGAATCGATCCCATGCTCAAAAATATTTGTATGCTCGTTTAATGAGACGCCAGGCAAGTATTGCTGGATAATCTGCATAAGCTTTTTACTCTTGGTCATGAAGTAATCTTCATAGATAGCTTTGGTATCTGTTTTGCCATTTGCGGTTAATGGAATCTGGAACACATAAGCTATCTTGGAAGGAATCATGTAGATGGGCAGCGTTTTTCTTAGTAATTGGCTAATATTCTCCGAGCGTGTCGTAATGGCTAGATATATTTTCTTATCGCGGACAAAAGCATGGCAATTCTGAATCCCCAGAGAACGCGCTGTGTATTCAATCTCCTGCAGATCGATCCGGTAGCCGTTAATCTTAACCTGAGTATCCTTCCGGCCCAGATAGATAATCTTGCCTTCTGGACTAAGACGCACCAGATCCCCTGTCTTATACACCTCTATGCCCTGCCAATTGATGAAGGATTCATTAGTCTTCTCTGGGTTGCTAATATAGCCAAGTGCTACACCCTGTCCACTAGCGTACAACTCTCCTTCTGATCCACTCTGCCCATGCTCGTCAACGATGTGCACCTCCGTGCCGGAGATCGCTGTTCCGATGGCAACTTCGGTCACCACTGTGCCCTTCTCCATAACATCCAGTGTGGTGAACACCGTATTTTCGGTAGGGCCGTAGCCATTGACCACGGTTGTATATTGGAGAACTTCGTTGACATGCGATAGGCTGAGCTGTTCCCCTCCGACGATGACACGAGACAGCCTTCCAAACATTTCCGGCTTCTTGTCTACCCAGAAATTGAACAGGGAGCAAGTAATCCACATCAGGTCTATCCCTTGATTAATCCGCTTTTCTACATGAAAGATGTTAAGTATTTCAGTCTTGGATAATAAGGAGATGCTCATGCCGGACAATAGGCCGCCCCAAACTTCAATAATGGAAGCATCGAATTCAAGCGGGCTGATATGAGAAATAGTTTTGTCTGGAGAAAGCCCCAAGCGTTCATCTCCCAGCAGCCGGAGAACGCCTCGATCTGGAATCCCCACTGCCTTGGGTGTAGAAGTTGTTCCCGAAGTGAAAATAATGTAGCATAACTGGTCCTGAGATCGTTCTACAACATTCCATTCGTCCGCCAAGCTAGAGTCCGTCTGCAGGATCTCAGTAATGGTTACCTGAACATTGATGATCTGCCGCATAGACTGTTTTCTATCCTCTGGATAATCCTTGTTAATAACGGTATAGGCAGCACCTGCCTTCAGAACGGCAATCATCGCTGCTACTGCTTCAATACTGCGTTCAAGCTCAATGGCGACCACTTCATGCGCCTTGACTCCTCTTCCACGCAGATCCTGCAAATAAAGGTTGGACAATGCGTTTAAATCCCCGTAGCTTATTGAACGACTGCTTTCCGAAATGGCGGTCTTGTCCTTATAGGTCTTCATTTTCTCCCCTAAAATATCGAGCAGGCTTCTCATAATCCGCTTCCTCCCTTAAATTGAGTAGATTGGGTAGACTTCACAAAACTGATAATATCGGCAAAAACTTCCTCTTGATATTCATAGTAGAAAAAGTGTCCCGATTGATAACTGTAGTAATAAATGGGACTTGCTGCAATATCCCGCCAATCCTCGACCGCAGTAACGGATTTGTCCAACAAGCCTTGAAATACGGCAATTTCAACTTCGGGACTGAAGAAATGACAGTGGTATTGGTTGCCCAGATTATAGCGGTTAACCGCAGTGATATCACTGCGCAGCGCGGGCAGAAATAATTGCCGCATTTGGGCCGAGGCGAACTGCCCCTCCTTGATGAGTCCATAAATCTGGCATCTTTCCAGCAGCGTATCATCATCTGGCTCCGCTTCATCTACGACTTCAATCCGATGCGGAGGTGTCGCAGCCAGGAATAGCAACTTAGAAACGGTATATCCCGCATCTATTAGCAAGGATGCCAGCTCATAAGCGATAATCGAACCCATGCTGTAGCCCAGAAGAATCAGCTCTTCCGACTGATCCAGAGTCTTGTGCAGCGATGTAAACAGATCAGCGGTAATCTCCTGGATGGAGCCTGCTGGTTTCTCGGAGAATCTGCGGCCATGTCCGGGATATTCCAGGGGAATGATTCCGAGACTTGGGTAGCTGCGGTTCAATTGCTTTTGCAGCTCTGAGAACACGTTGACATGGGCTCCAGCATACGGCAAGCAAATCATTTTCATTGATAATCCCTCCCTTCAATTTGAACATCGCCGTCACCTTCATTCATACCAAGCAGCAGATTGTAGCTATTGCCATGCATGGAATAGGAGAGTATCGAAACCAGATCATATTCACCGACATTCTGGCTCCACTGCTCATCTGTGATCCGGCCGATAAACGAATTAGGCTGCTTGACTTCTCTGCCTTGCAATGGGATGTGTTCCCGCTTGGAATCCAGCAGCCGGCACATTCCGATCTGGCCATAGTAGCCGACTATATAATGCACATCTTCCTTCAGGAAACCACCTCTCAGGTTCGTGTAGACCTTCTGCAGGTTTCTCAGACAGGAGAACTCTGCCGTATCATCAATCTCATTGCCTCGTCCGTACAGCTCCAGAAATATCTCTGCTTCCTGTTCGATCCCCGCATTCGCCAGAGATCGGCTCACCAGCTTCTTAATAGCCATGCGGTTCACAACAGGATTCCCCATCGTCCCTGCTGAAATATCTTTAATTTCCGCCAGAATGGTATCTCCATCGGCCAGGGCCTGCTCCCGCTCCTTCAGCAGAACAGCAACCCCTCCTTCTGAAAAATAATGTCCGGAGGCCCCCTCCTCAAAAGGCTGCATAGCGCGGGTATCTCCCGTACCGAAATGAGATAGCTCGTATGGGCTCGGAAAGGTTACGGCGCTCGCTCCCCCAGTAATGGCGACATCGAACTCACCCTTCTTAATCTTGGAATAGGCACTATACATAGCACCGATTCCCGAAGTGGAAGCTTCGCTGATCGTTTCAAGGGCCGGAGGGCGCACCCACTGCAGCAGCTTAAGATAGCCAAGTGGATCAATCAGATCCACCGCTTTTTCCAAATCGTCACCTTCCAATCCCATCAAGGCGAATTTGGACAGATTGTCCGTTTGCGAGCTTCCTACCGAGACAAGCAGATTGCTTTTGGGGCTCACAATATTCCGGTCGGCCAAAGTCTGGAACAAATTTAACGAGATTCTTTCACTTGACAGTAGGAATTTACTCTGCGCAGCCTGGATATGGCGTAAAGGAAAATGCTCTTCGACAGAGGGATAGAATAGACCAGCAAAGCAAGCAACTTCGGTGAATTTCTGATTGTAATTCCGCTCCAATTCACGCAGCCGACTTTCCCAGATCAGCTCTTTCCGCTCCAGCAGCTCTTCAGCGTCAAGCTGCTCTTTATTAGGAAAATCATAGATGAAATCGACAATGACAACTCTGCGGTCATTCATTAGCTTCTTCCTCCAGCAGTTCCCTGACATATTGGCTCAATTGCGTAACGGTTGGGTAGATAAACACATCCGCCACTTCAATATCAACCTTGAACTGCTCTGCGATCGGACCATATATTCCAAAAGCCTTCAGCGAATCTCCACCCAAATCTGTAAAGCTCTTGTTCACATCAATGTCATTGCGGTCGAGGACTGAAGCAAACACAACTGTAACGAATTTCTCTACATCGTCTTGCCGTTCTGTGCCACTGATCGTTAAGGTAGAGTAATCCTTAATCTGGACTTTAGCTGCTTCGTCAGCGATTGATCCTGGAACTAAGGGAGCAGTAGCACCCGTAAACTGCTGTGGCAGCCGGATATAATCGCCCAAATATTCCGCTATCTTGGCCTTGTTAAACTCGCCAGCAATAATTTTGCCCACTTTCTTTTCCAGCGACAACTTGATATATTCCCGGCCTATAGCCGTAGTAAGTGACTTCATTAACAAATGCTCATCCGCTGTTGCCAAATCGCCGAATTGCAGTGCCATCCCGGTTTCCTTCCAGCCCGGCCATAATACGGTCGAAGTCGCTTCATCGGTATAACCTTCAAGAAAGGCATTGCCGAGCGTATAAGAGAACTGGCCGGCCGAACCGGTGATCGTGGTCATCGAGGAGCTGGCGATGAAGAAACGTAAAGCCTGAGTCGCCAAATATTTGCGGAGCAGCATCGTCCCGATCACTTTAGGGGCGACAATGCCCATAAATTCCTCTGCCGACTTCGTAAAGAGCATGCCTTCTTCAGGAACCCCTGCCAGATGGACAACACCAGCGACGGTTCTCGTCTCTGCCAAACCACCTACTACCCTCTTTACATCCTCTTCGCGCGCTACATCACAGCTATAGAAATGAACGTTAGGACCTTTAAGCTTTATTTTGTTAATCTTATTTAGCTTGACGTTTTCTTCCGGGGTCAGTTGTTCTTTAGCGCTTAGAACTAAGCCTGTATCTGTACGGCCTAATATGGCGATATGCAGCTGCGGCTGCAGGTCCAGCAGCAGGTCAATATATTCAAGCCCGATTCCTCCGTAGCCACCAGTCACAATGACACAATCCTCTTCCGTAAGCTGAAGCGGCGGCGCATCCACAAGCTCCTTGACCTCAGTGAGTGTCTCTTCATACAACTGATGATTGTCATACAGCAGCTGTTTGCCGTCGAGCTCATCTTCCCCAGCCATAGCCAGGATCAAGTCAAGATCAAAGATTGGCAGATTGATCATTTGCGTCTTGAAGCCGGTGTTCTCCAAGCCCAGAATTCGACCTGAGCTGAGCAGTGAATAGTGAAGTGGATTGATGTCTGTCTGTTGCGGCTGCAAAGCAAAGCCGTTATCAGCAACGATCAGCACTTTGCCTTTACGTTTGACGAGGGAATGGGCTATTTTGGCAAAGTCAAAATAATTCAGCAGCTCCCCTTCGACGACGCTGCTCTGTGGCAAGGACTCGCCAAGCCAAGGCGCATAGATGATAAAATCATATTTTTCCGATGATTTGAATTCTTTCAGCGTCCTGTAATCTACGGTTTCCACACCTGTACGCCGTTTTGCCGCCGCTTGTTCTACCGCCTTCTCATTGCCGATGACCAGCACGGTCTTGCCAGCAGAAGCAGTAGCCACTAAATCAGCTTCTTGTGTAATCTGGACTGTAGACGGCTCCCAGATTACCTTGTGCAGGTAAGGCTTGAAGTAAGCATTGGCAAAAGCCTTCATCATGTACTTGTCCAGAAAGGCAATTCGTTCGCCAAGCTCGTTGTAGACGGTAATATTCGCTGAGATCACGTCATGATCGGCGTCCGTATCGTAGAGAAGCTCCGTGTGTGAATAGACCGTACTGGTGAATCTTTTTCCGGTAAAAGTGAATTTGCCATAGGATAAGGGAAGATAGCTCTTGCCGCGAGCTTGTGCGCGTTCATAGACCATAGCCCCAAGAATGCCGTCCAGAATGGAAGGATGTAAATAAAAGTCCTGTAAATCCTCAGAATATTGCTCATTTAAAGTCAGCGACAGCAGAATCTCTGCAGGAGTTGGGCGGGCTAACCGGAAGTTTTGTTTCGCGAAATCCCAGCGGCCCTTGAAGAAATTATTCTCCTCCGAGCCGAAATTGGCATTCAGCAAATGCTGCTCGAATTGGGCGTCCACATTCAGCCTCTCCGCAGCATCCAGCTCTGCTTGTCTGATCGTAAAGGTTGCGTGTGTCACGTAATTATTCATGTCTTCATTCTCGTAGGAGAATACTTCGATCTCCAGCTGCTTGGAGGATGTTTTGTTCACATGAATCTGAAAGGCTTTGCGTTTATCCTCTAGTTGGATCAGGCTTTTGAAATACAGCTTCTCCAGCACAAACGCTGAAGTCCCGAAGTAAAGGGTAGCCAGTTCAGCAGCTAATTCCGTATAAGTCGTCCCCGAGAAGGTGCGTTGACCCCCAATTCGGTGATCGTCGACAAACCAGTCGTCGGGTATAAGAGTTACCACATAGACGTCGGAATGAGCTGTCTTCAAGGTCTGCTGTCTGATCAGCATAGACTTCACTGGCAGACTCGGACCGGAGTTCTCGTACGTATTATGTTTTTTCACATTGGCCCACAGTACTTCTTGTTTGAACTCATACGTCGGCAAGGACAGGGTAACCGTATCTTCAAAAGGGTGCGCCTCCAGCGCCAGATCATAGCCGTCCAGATACAGTTGGATTAATTCGTCCCCCGTATACTGGTCATAGCCGGTTTTTAGTCGATGCTGCATCAGCTTTTTCATATCACCGGTAATATCCTTGACGTCCGAATGGTAGATGCCCTCCACGCTTTGTCCGCTGGCCAGAACACCGATCGCGAGTTGAATATTATTCATGAATTCCTGGAATGTCCGGGCTTGAAAGCCAATTCCTGTCTTAAAATGGTTCCGTTTGTGAATCAGGGTGTACGCGATATTCTTGAGATTATGTGACTTCAGCTCTTGAGCATGCCGTACAAACTTATTCAGTACCGCCAGCAGTTGTCCCGTAGATTGAGCAGAGAATACAAAAGGATAAACTACAGCCTCGCCCTCAAGCTCCTGACGCCCTTCGTATTCTTCCAGAATAAAGTGGGCATTCGTGCCGCTGAATCCGAAGGAGCTGATGCCACCGCGGCGCGGGTATTTTCCTCTTTCCCATTTCCGCACTTTGGTTGGAATATAAAACGGACTGTCCACGAATTTGATATATTCATTTGGTGCTTCAAATGATTGGTTCGGGAAGATCTCCTGGTTTCTGAGGGCCAGCGACATTTTGATCAATCCGCCTACCCCGGCTGCGCCAACCGTATGCCCAATATTTTCCTTGAGACTCGTCAGGGCGCAGAAGCTCTTCTTATCAACATATTTCTTATAAGCATCCGTCAATCCCCGCACTTCAATGGGATCACCTAATTTCGTGCCTGTACCATGTGCGTCAATATATTCAACCGTTTCTGGCGAAATCCGGCTGCGTTCATAGGTTTCCAGCAGGAGATCCTTCTGCGCATGTGGATTGGGAGCCGTAAGCCCGTTCGATTTACCGTCGCTGTTGATCATGCTGCCACGAATGATTGAATAAATATTGTCATTGTCGGCGATGGCATTCTTCAGCCGTTTGAGGATTACAATCCCGACACCTTCGCCGAAGATCGTCCCTTGAGATTCCGCATCGAATACCTTCATGAAGGAGCGGGGAGTTTCCACATTGCTATATTGGTCAATGACACTGCCCTGCCGTGGGAACAAACCAAGCGCGATTCCGCCGACGATTGCCGTATCGATCTCTTTGTCGCGCAGTGTCTTTACCGCCAAGTGGGCGGCGACCAGTGAAGAAGAGCAGGCAGTATCAATTACAAAAGAACCGCCCGACAGGTTGTAAATATAGTTTAAGCGGCTGGCTAATATCCCTTCCCAGCAGCCCGAATTCACGTAGTTGGAATCCTCCTCGATTTCTGAACGGTAGTTGGCCGTAATGGATTTGTCTTTTCCAATATAGATGGCTGTTTTACTGTCCCTGATTTCGTGCAAGCGGATACCCGCATCCTCCAGTGCCAGATAAGAATGTTTCATTACCAGCCGATGGGTGGGGTCAATATATTTGGCCTCCTCTGGAGAGATGCCGAAGAACTCTGGATCGAACGTATCGATATCCTCAAGATAGGCACCCTTCTCTTTGCACAGCCGCTCCAGGAACTCTTCAGACGTTGTTTTTAAATGTTCGGCCCCTTTTTTCAGATACTCGTGATCCTTCGGGATATACTGAACTCTGCTCTCGGGAAATTCCTTAAAGCCCTGCATCCCGTGCTTGACGGCTTGGTAGAACTCTGCGGTATCCTTCACATTGCTGTATTCGCAAGATATGCCTACAATAGCGATATCATCGGGAACGATCTCCTCCAGCAGCGCTTTTCCTGTCACCGAATCCAGATTCCCCTTCTTGATCTGTTCAAAAATATACTCGCCTGCTTTCATCCTTTTCGCCTCTTTCACTCTTATTTGTATAAGAAATTAAGCATTTCAGCTGCATCAATGGTTATTAAGGGCACGTCTTGCTGCTTAAGCGGCTCCTTGGCTCGCTCTATCCATTCAGCCTGCCCGTCAATCGTCGGGATAGAGAATAACGTTGTGACGTCAAAGCTGCCGGGAAAGGAACGATTCAGCTCCTCGCACAAATGCACAATGGTGATGGAGTCGCCTCCCTGCTCGAAGAAACTAAGTGCTGGATCGTAATGATCCTCTCCGAGCGTTCTTTTCCAGGCCTCCATAACCGTTTCGTTGACTGAACCGGTTGCTGCTGCTGTAAGGTTTGCAATTGGAGTGTTTCTCACCGTTGCCGCCCTGCCGAACAATGAGGAGTACTCCTCAGCTGCAGTCTTCAGCTTGAACATAGAGGCTTGCTGGATACCGGAATGGACAAATAGATCGATCAGCTTCACTCCATCGCTGCTGTGCAGCTTCTCAAAGTAAAAGTCTTTTTTGCCAGCAGACATGCCGACATCCGCCCAGCCTGTCAGATTTAAGGTCCGTATGTTGCTACCCGTCTGTGCGAGCCCGGATTGATAGGCATTGGCTGCACAATATTCGGTTTGTCCCATAGCTCCGATCAGCCCCGCCAGAGAAGAGAAATGAATAATTTCCTGAACATGACTAAACCATTTCCCCATGTGGAAGGAGCCATTGATCTTACTGCGCGTCCGTGCGCAGAAATCGTCCTTCGTCTTATTTGCGAATAAGCCCTTCGCCGGTTCTCCCGCAAAGTTAAGCACATAATCCACGAACCGTCCTTCAGCGGCAGCAAATTGCTCTACTTGCTCTTCATTCGTAATATCAAGTGTCCTGTAACAGATGTTCCCCTGCAGCGGTTCCCCTTCCCACTCTGCCTTTCGTCCTGCGACGATGACTTTGGCCTGGGTATATTGTGCAGCCAAGTATTTGGCATACTGTCGGCCAATTCCTGAGCTTCCGCCGATGACCAGTACGATGCGCCCATCCAATTTACCGGCTTCCTTCACCTCCGGCTTCAGGCCTGTGAAGCGTATAATATGGAATTGCTGATTCCGGTGAATAATAAAATCCTCGTCCTTAAAGCAATAACGGCTCAGTCCGGCTGCTTCCCTTTCATAGCTGGTATCCACAACCTTAATCTTGAAGTTCAATTCCAACCGTAGCGAATATAAACCCATCCCGACGCTGCGATTCAAGGCATTCATTCCCGCATAGCCGAACAGCTCTGTGTTAATGTAATGGAATTGCTTCAGCGCAGTCTCACGGTTCAGACCTACCAGCCATTGCCCCAGCTCATAGGTATCTCCCGCCACTCCTGCTTCATCCCTGTAGCTCTTATCCCAGAAATAAAGACGTTCCGCCTCCACCATACTGGGCAGCAGCTTCAGTAGCTCGGAGACATCCCCGAAATAGAGAACTGGCTCTTTAGGCTGCATTAGTCCGCGTAGCGATTCATGCATTACAGTAAGAGAACGTTCTCCTGTCTCCCATTCATTGAATGCCGCCGCTATATATTGCTCTTGTTTGAAATAATCGCCCCGTGTCTCACCGCTGCCCACCACGGCATTCTTGACCTTGTAGTTACTAGCGGCCAATACTGAATTTCCTTCACTGTCGTACAACCAAACATCCAAAGAAACTATAATATTACCGATGTTATCCGAAGTTTTCTCCCGGATATGGATCTCCGAATAGAAATTGCGCCCCGTAAGTTTACTACTTCTAAACTCGATTTGACCCCAATGCCACGGAAATAAAATATCATCCGGTTCCGCGCTGCGGTTAAGCGCGTTAAACGCGGGATCGAGCAGTGCAGGATAGAAGCTGTACAATCCAAACTCCCGTTCATATCCCAGTGGTGCTTTCAACTTCACTACTGCCCGTGTGTTGTCCTCATTAATCCACAGCTTGTCTACGACTTCCCATCTGCCGGAGACCGCCACCCCGCCTTCCTCACCTTCTCCAACCTGGCTGGTAACGTGAACTTCCTGCAGTCCAGGATCATTGAACAGGTCCGCCCGGGGCCATTGACGTGCTTCCTTCAACAGCAGTTCGAACTGCAACCAATTGCGTGCCACACCCTGCTTGGTGAACGAGATCGTTGCTTTCAGGGTTTCTTTGTCCAAGGCAAGTACGATAGAGAAATCCAAGTCTTCCTTCTGAACCATAAGCGGGATCTGGATGTGCAGGTTCTGGATATTGTATCGCTCCAAATCATAGGGTGTAGAGCATAAACCTTGGGCGATGATCTCAAAAGCACTGGTACCGACCAGCAGATGCTTGCCGCCGAATTTATGTTCCCTAATCTCCCAGCATTTTTGCAGACTTTGTGGAAATTGTACGATCAGCATACGTTCCGTCTCCACCCGCTGCAGCTCCTGGTTCACGGCAAAGGAATTTCGCTCCAGCGGAAACCAGTATGGACGTAAGTGAAGCTCTAACTCCTTATCTTGACGTACTACATTGCCTTCATAAGCTTCCAGAATCACATGCGCATTCGTTCCCGTCATCCCAAAGGAACTGATACCTGCCAAAGCCCGGCTCTCCAGCGTCCGGCATTTATCCGGGATATAGAATACCGAATGTTCGAATTCTATCTCACCGTTCGGAATTCTAAAATCAGGATGCGGCAGCAGAATCTTGTGCTTCAAGCTGAGCACGCTCTTAATGAGCGAGAATAAGCCTGAAGCGACATCCAAATGACCAAAGTTAGATTTGCAGGCCGTCAAGGCAACAGACTGTTTATTCAGTCCACGGTTCAAGAAAAAAGGAGTAAGACTTTCGAATTCAATGCTGTCTCCAACTGCAGTTCCTGTTCCATGTGCCTCGATAAAGGCCAACCGGTCCAGCTGATCGGCAAGTGGAGTCCATGCGGCTTCGATCAGATTCTCTTGGGCTAGTGGATTAGGTGAAGACATATTAACCGTCTGCCCATCGTTGTTCACCGCATAACCTTTGATCAGGCCATAGATAGAATCGCCGTCCCGTTCGGCATCTTCACGCCTTTTTAAAATAACAGCGCCTACACCCTCGCCTATTGAGGTACCGGTGCTGCGTTCATCAAAGGCCTTCGTCGTAGCGTCAGCCGCCAATATATCCACCAGCTTGTCTGCCTTATCTCCCGGCTTAATATAGAGATTCGTGCTCACGACGACCGCATAATCAGCATCGCCGCGGCTCAGATCATTACACGCCTGAATAATAGAAACTAGTGAAGAGGAGCAGGCCGTATCTGTCATAACTGCAGGCCCCCGCAGATCATAAAGATAATTGATCCGGCTGGAGATGGTCGAATTCAACATCCCGAGCAAGTCCGGTTTCAGTCCCAGCTGCTGCAGCTGTAACTGGTACTGATACTGCTGAGTTGTATTCACGCTGGCATAAACACTGGCTTTGGCTCCGCGAATACGATCCAGATAGCCGCTATCATGCAAGGCCCGAGTTGCCGACAATAGTGTAAGTCGCTGGTTCGGGTCCATATAATCGGCACTCTTCTGAGATATATGATAGAACCTATGATCAAACTCATCGATGGCTTCAAAAAAGGAGCCTTCCATGTAACGGTTCTCATCGTCAGGCAAGCCGATTTGGTTCAGCCGCCGTGCAGGGAATTTCCCTTTGGAAACCCGCTTATGGCTGAGAAAATTCCAAACCTCATCCTGATCCCGGCAACCTGGCATGGAAATGTCCAAACCTATAATTGCTATATCTCCCGTGTTCAAGCACGCTCATCTCCTTCTGACCTTTTTGCCACTAGCACAGGATTCACCCTATCTTCCAGGCTAGCATATTGCGATATTCGGTAATTTCAGCTACGGGCACTTCTTTAGTACTCAGAATTAAATCCAGCAGGGATAAAGTCTGCTTAATATCCTCGCCACTGGCTTCTTTGCCAATCTGTGACTTGATACGGTTATAGCCGCTCATCACGATATTCTCATAAGCCTCGGCGTCTGTGCTGTTATTCTTGGTGGAGACAATAATACCCAAGGCCCGCGAGAATACATCATAATGCCGGTTCACCTCAATATCATCCTTCAGC
Organism: Paenibacillus sp. 19GGS1-52; assembly: GCF_022369515.1. NCBI lineage: Bacteria > Bacillati > Bacillota > Bacilli > Caryophanales > Paenibacillaceae > Paenibacillus > Paenibacillus sp. 19GGS1-52. Next base: position 1,719,691 of record NZ_CP059724.1, on the reverse strand, counting down.
TCACTGCGCAGCACCTCTATACTTTCTGTGGTATTGAAGGCAAACACACCCTCCAGGTTCTTGAGCATATTGACGAACATCCCGTTCGGAGATAAATCAACAAAGAGCTGAATTCCTTGCCCAATCGCATAATCAATCGACTGCTTCCAACGGACAGGACTCACGATCTGGCTGGCGATTTCTGCACGAATGTTTGACATATCATACAAGCCGGCGCTCTTGTTGCTGATGACCTGTGTCTGCAAATCGGTGTTGAAGGAGATATGGCCCAGCTGTTCGTAGACTTGATCGGCTGCCTCTTTCATGTACGGAGTATGAAAAGCTCCGTTCACTGCGAGCTTCACACCTTCCAGCTGATTACTTTCCATAAAGTCCTGAATACCCTGTCTAGTGCCTGAGATCACGGTCTGATGGAGTGAATTGAAATTGGCCGCGTACACTCCTTCCTGATTCGTCACTAAGGCTTCAACCACTTCTGGCGCTGCGAATACTGCCATCATTCCCAAACTATCCTGCCCTGCGATAGCCTCTTTCATGGCTCGGCCCCGGATATCGACCAGCTTTAAGCCGTCTTCATAGGTAACAGCGCCAGCTATGGTCAAAGCCGTCAGCTCACCCAGGCTATGTCCGAGCACGTAACTCGGGTACAATCCGATCGTTTGCTTATACAGCTGATACATGCACATCGAGCCAACGTATGCCGCGAGCTGCGCTTTATGTGTATCTGTACTAAGATCTGAAGTCAGCCATTCGCCAATCGGGTAATCCAACTGCCGCTCTGCAGTCTCGATCAGTTCTTTAGCCTCCGCATTATTCAGCCATAGCTCCTTTACCTGCTGTGTTATTTTCGTTCCTTGCCCAACGAACAGTAATGCGATATTCATTTAATTAGCCTCCTTCAAATGGTCCATGATTTTAACACTTAATAGCTCAGCCGTATGAAAGTTGAAGAAATCCGATATTTTTAGATTAATGTTAAAGGTTTCTCTAATCCTCCTCTTAAACTTCACCAGCAGGAGCGAGTCCATGCCGAGATCAAAAAAGCTCACATTCGCCCCAACATCCGCTTCTCCCTCAAGCAGGGAATAGACCATATTGGCTACTTCGGTATACACCTTTCCCGCTTGCTCTTCTGAGCTCTCGCTGACTTGCGGCACATCTTCCACTGCACCCAGCTTCAATAGATCACCTAAACGCAGCCCACTCTGTTCATTATCATAGAGCGCTCTAATATTACTTTGGAACAAGGCCAGCAGCACTTGCAGTTCATCAAGACTGTATTCGCTGGATATGACACAGAGTTCCAACGCCTCTCCATTTCGGTAAACAGAAAAGTGCAGGCCGTACTTCTCGTCGCGGTAGCCAGTCGCCTCCTCCAGCATAATCTCCTGCGTTTCACTTAATGTTTTGGCAATAAGGCTGCCAGATTTATAGTCGAAAATAAGGTCTCTGAAAATATTCATACTGTTCATTTTTTCGGTATGAATAAGTTCGTCAAAGAAGTCACGGCCAGCAAAGCTTGCGAAAATACATTTTTGGATTTGGGAGATCAGCTCATCGGTACCTAGCTCCAGGTCATTCTCAAGTTGGCGATAAAAGGGAACCAGCTGCACGAAATTACCGAGCGCTCTATAGTTCTGCGGATCTCTGCCTAGATACGGATAAGCCAGATAAGCGGAACCACTGCCCAGCCATTGGGCTACACTAATGGAGAAGGCTGTGAGTGCGACGGCAAAATCGGAATGGCGTTTCACCGCGCTCCCACTCAGCATTAACAGGTCGTTCACGTAGTGAACTTCATCAACCTGTTTGCGCAGCAGCTTTGTCTTAAATGGACTGTAGTTCTCAAAGCTAATGATGCTCTGCGTCTCTGTATTCACCCTTTGTGCCCCAATCTCGGGCAGCTGGGATGATAGCTTGGACATCACCGGTTCTGCGGATAGATAAGTTTCCATCAGCTCCTGCAAGAAAAGATTCATACTGAAACCATCCATGAGCACATGATGGATATTGATAAACAGATAGTCATGCGTCTGCTCTTGGACCCGGCATAATACGAAACGCACCAGCTCATGATCTTTTATCGTAATCATTTGTTCGTTCATTAGCAGATCTTGATCCAATTGCTTGAATGTCCTAACCTCAATAGTGGGCAAGGTTTCGCTTATCCTGGAGCGGATACCCTTATCGTCTATACTGTAAAAGGTTCTGAACAACTCAAATTGCTCCAGGTAGCGGGTGAGCAGATTATACATTTTAGGAATATCCAGTCCTTCTTCAAAGCGGACAAATAGCGGGATATTATAGGCCGTCGGATTCAGCAGGCAACTGCTTATGATCCTTTTCTCCGTATTACTAACCGTTGCTGACATGGTCCGCGATCTCTCCTATGGTTCTGCTGAAGAGCATATCCAGGTCTAATTGATAACCTTTGCTTCCCAGCTGCCAAATGATTTCCATAGCTTTAATGGAATCCCCACCTAAATCCAAAAACCTCTGTTCCCTAGAAATACCGGTCTTAAGTACAGTTGCGACAACCTCAATGATTTCGTTCTGATCATCTTTGGCATTCCAATTGCCATTATTAATCACCTTGACGTCAGTCTTGCCGTTCGTATTCATTGGAATAATATCCACCACCTTCACTGTAGGAATCATATATTCAGGCAATCTGCTTCTTAAGTGCTGCCGGAATGGCTCAAGCTCAATCTGATCCTTCACAAAAAGATACAGCCGTTTCCCGTCATAATGCGCCAGACAATCCTTTTGCAGACCATAGTCATACGCGCATTTCTCCACTTCTCCCAGTTCGATGCGATAGCCGGAAATTTTGACCTGCCGGTCCTTGCGTTCGATGTAAACAATCTCTCCAGCAGCATTCACCTGAACGATATCGCCTGTACGATAGAACCGTTTGTGATCCTCGTAAAAGAATACTTTCCGGCTCGCCTCCTCATCGCCTACATATCCCCGCATCAGACCGGAATCGGAGAGGTAGAGTTCCCCTTGTGATCCAGGGGCTACCTGCCGATTGTTCTCGTCAACGATGATATAAGCTCCTTCATCAAACAACCGGCCGATAGGAATCTCCTGCTCATTCCCTTTCACCTCATAGGCTGTAGCAAAAACGGTAGTCTCCGTAGGGCCATATACATGTTGAACCTTGCAGTATTTAGCTGCCGTCTGCAGATGGTATATGGAGCAGCGCTCACCTCCGGTCAGCACCAGGGACAGCTTGCTGAATTGCTCCGGAAATTCATCCACATACAGGTTAAATAATCGCGTCGTTAGGAATAGAGTATCGATCTCTTCAAACACTAGCGGCATTACTTCAAAATCCAAGCTGTCATCCTTGCTGATCAACCTTAGCGTCAGGCCATTTAGCAGCCCGCCAAATATTTCGTAGATGGAAGCATCGAATTCAAGCGGAGCCAGCTGACCGATCACTTCCCCACTGTAGAAGCCTTTGTGCTGCACAATTTTGGCGACGGCCTTGTCTTCGATAGCGACTGCCTTAGGCTCGCCGGTCGAGCCTGAAGTGAAGATAATATACAGTAGACTATCCGGCTTCCTTGAAGCGGGAAGCAGCGGCAGCATATGGTCAGCATTGGCGAAGTCGGTGTTCCGCAAGCAGCATTTGGCCTGAATCTGCGCTCGCATCTGCTCCTTCCGGTAATCGGGATAAGATTGCGGAATGACACAATAAGCCGCACCTGCCCGCACCGTACCGATGATAAGCGCTATGGATTCCAGCCTGCTCTGTGCTTCAATCGTCACAACATCCCCTTCGCCAACGCCCTGTTCTACCAGACTGCCAGCAATTCTTAAAGTGAGATCGCCTAACTGCTGGTAAGTCAATGTTTGAGAAGCGTCGATAATAGCTGCTTTAGTATTGTAAATATTAATATTTTTGTCAAATAATTCTATCAAGTCCACATAGAACCCCCCTATTCGACCAAGCTGTCGATCAATAACCGGAATTCCCTGGTCATCTCGATCATTTGCTCATCCGTGTATTTAGCCCTGCTATATTCCACTTCAAACCCTGTTTCATGATCATGACAATAGACTCTAAAATAAAGCTCGAACTTGCATAAACGGTCTGCTGGAATGTACTGGAAGTGCCGGAACATATCCTCCTCATAGGAATACATAAGTGGATATTCAGCGTGAACGACCGGTACGACTTCGCGGTTCAACAGACTTTTTAAATTATCCATAAAAATATGCCTGATTCGCTCTTCAACATTGCTTTCCACTCTTAACAGCTTCGGATTGATTTGGACATAGCAGCCTACTTCGTCAAAATTACCTAATTTCAGCCGCCAATTTCCGATCGTCCCATAAGCCTGTCCAGTACAGCTGTGGCTCAGCACTTCTTCCAGAATTCCTTGGTAAACTGCATTTTTGGTCACGCCCAGCTTCTTCGCTGTGCGCTCGACAGCCGCTTGGCTTCGCTGATCCAGTGGCTTCGTCAGCCTCCCGACGCCCGGAGCGGGTTCGGTCTGCAGCATTGGCAGCCTCAACAGCTCCGGCGAAGAACCACTAGGGATGTTCACCCTCTGCTGCAATTCGTTTATTTTCCGATAGGTGGTTAAGGACGGTTTATCTGCAGGCGGACCGCTTATGCCGTTTAACAACCGATTAAAGAGTGCCTCCTCAAAGCAGCGGATACCTAACCCGTCAATCGCAATATGATGGAACTCTATATAGAGATATCGCCTGTCCAACCTTTCAAGAAACCACAGCCGCCAAGGATAATCCTTGCTCAGGTCAATTCCCGCCTGCTTGCGCTCGATATAGTGCCTGGGTTCTTCATCCGTATATTCACGTCCAACCTTGAACTCTTCCCGCTGCAGCGGAACATACTGTTGATAGAATCTGCGCTGTGTAGGCTCGTAAGAGTATTTGACCTGCAGCGCTGCTTGTTCCTTGATCGTCTCGAAAAGTGCTGTCTCTAGCGCTGTATAGCTGATGGCAGGCTCTAAGGGATACAATAAAGGCAGCCGGTAAATCGGCAGCTTGTTGCAGATGAACATTTTACGCTGTAGCTGTGTCAGCTCGCTGCTGTCCTCCCATACTTCCTTCTGATATTCTTTCCGCACTTGCTCAGGCATACGAGGGTTCACCCCCTATGTATTGGCGCTTGTGCACAGCCGTTCTCACCCCTTCAACCAACCCTTCTTCCTCACACTGGCTGTAAATCTGATGGTCGATGTACATACTCAGAAGGCATCCATCAGTGTCCATTTGCAAATTAAACATGATTTGAAATTTGGATACTCCTTCGAACTCTATTGTCCGGTCAAACAACGTCCCTTCATTGTTGCTGGCAGCCAGTGTCTGAAAGACCACTTTAGGAAACTCCAAGGAAAATCCCTTCTCGTTCAAATCATAAATCGACACTGCCTGATGCCTGTGTGCCGTATGCAGACTCTCCTCCAGAACCTGTTCATTCAACGTATCGAAGAAGATAGGCAGCACTCTGGCCAATGAATGGATTACTTTGCTGGCGTTAGGTACAACTCTGCCGTGATATACGGCGCCTATATACCCCTGTGTCTCACCGAAGACCTGAGCCAGGCTGTTCGTAATCGCTGCGAGCAGCCAGTTTTCCGTTTCATGGTAAGGCGCATCTACTGCTGCAAAAGAAATCTCATGAAGATGATAGCACCCCTTGCTTAGGCAAGGCCTACCCTGATTCGGATAAACATTGTAAGGAAGAAGCTGCTGCCAACCTTGCTGGGCTTCGATTTTGGCTGTTTCATAGCTGCTGGCAATTTGCACATACTGCGCATAACTTATTGTCCGCTTATGGAAGCTGTCTTCAATCTGGCTGAGCAAAATGCCAATTCCTACATGATCAATCAGCAAATGATGCATATTCATATAGAGATAGGTCTCACCCGTAGACTGGACGCGGATCAGGCGGATATCCCACAGCTTCTGTTCACCCAGAAAACAAAATTCTCCTTTTAACTGATACAGATAGTCCAGATCATGCACAGTGATACTTTCGATTGTGGCTCGTCTGCCCCGCTGGATGGTTCCGGTGACTTCACCGCTCTTATATACAAATTCAGTGCAGAAGGCATCGTTATTCTGGATAACCTCTTCAATGGACTCCTTCAGCCACTCCAGCCGTTCCTTAGCTATACCGGTTAATCTGTAGGCATATTTCACATCGTACATATTGGAATCTACAAAGCGGAAGCTATCAATAAAAATCACTTTCATGAAATTAGGACATTGGTATTGAAGCTGCTGCTCTCTTATAGATTCGACTGGTGCCTCGTAACCCCCCTTGGCTAGAATCAACTGCTTCAATTCACGAAGGGTACCGGAACCATAAATATCCTGATAACTGAGCTGTACGCCAAGGTTCTCGTATACATCCGTAATCATGTGAGCGATCTCCATCGAAGAGATGGAGGAATCGAATAAATTCTCATCCTCATCCAGATTAGGGAACCAGTTCCCCGCTGGCCTATTCTCTCTGGCTTGTGGTTCAATTACCGCCGCCACCGCACATTCATTTCGGAGCTCCGTATCTCTCAAGCCTGCGCCGACTATCCTAAACAGATCACTGTGATCCAGCTCCAGCAGCTTTTCTTCCAGGCTTTCGCCTATTATTTGCTGCATCGCAGGCTGGTCATGGCAACTCTCCCAAGCAATCTGCTCCTCATGTTCATTGAACTGGAGATGATTGTTATACTTGTACAAATACTCACCTAGCTCCAAGCGGGAGAATACGGCCGATCTACGCTCTATATCGATCATCTTGGTATAGGACAATACGAAATCATATCCCTGCACCCCGAGCAGATCCATATATTCCTCATAGGTTAGACTGGCCGAATGTTCAATAGCTGCGAAGAGCGCTTTGAAGACAATAATGGCGTTATCCATGTAGCTTTTACTTTCATCTATCCTTAGAAGTAAGGGTACGAGATCGGTGAAATTCCCAATCACCCCGGCTTGATCCCGATGATTCTTGCGAGAGACAACGACTCCGATCAGGCATTCTTGTTGGTGTGACAGCAGTGCCGCTGCTAGCAAGACTACTCCGAACCTTGTGACCTTCAGCTTTCTGGCTAAAGACTGAACAGCGTCATAGGCTTGAACGGACAGGCTGCCAGCACCGTACACAGGTTTATCCAGTTGAAGGGTCGCTGTGACAGGTCGTACCCATTGTTTAATCTCCTCCAGATAGCCAGTTGAACTGCGGGTGGGCAACACAGGAGACCTTCTCTCCTGAAAATAGCTTTCCTCCACTAGCGTAAGCGGTCCAGCGTGAATCAATGCTTTTTCCAAATACTCCAGAAACAGATACAGCGAATCACCGTCCAAAATAAGATGATGCATCAGAAACTCGATCCGCTGTTCTTCCTCATGAACGTAATAGCCAGCCAGCAACCCTCCGTCAAAAATCTGGAGCCTTTTCTCACGAAGTGGTATAGGACTTCTATACTCTTGTTGCTGTCTGTCTACGGCGAAGACGTACTTTGCTCCCTGTCGGACAATTCTGCTATGAAAAGCTTCGGTCGCATTCATCACTAGAGCAATGCTCCGCATGACCTCCTCAGCGTTCCATTTGTCAGCGTAGTGGACGGAGAAATAAATCCCGTAATCTTTCTTATGCTTCTCTGCATACAGAATTTTCTGCTGCAAAGGGGTTAGCTCATAATAACGTATTCCACTTTCAGGCTCTCCCATGGGCTAATACCCTCCCTTCGCCTTCATAATCCACCCTTCTATCGCCTCCCTGAAGAAGCCATTCCAGAGCAGCTCCTTCAGAAGATTCACCTGGAGTTTAGATATCCTCGGTTTTTACTCGTGTCAGCAGCAGGAAGATCACCGCCGCACCGGCTAGCAGACTAATGAAGTGTGTTGTGATAGCCCCATTGCTGCCGCTAAATCCGCTGAACATCTCATTATTCAGCTCTGTTATCCATTGCGTAGGCAGAATCCTCGCGAATTTCTGCATGCCTTCGGGCATAATCGAACTGGGCCATAAGGTACCTCCCAGCATGGCAAGCGGCAAGGAGACAACAGTTACCAACAGACGACCCGTTGATTGCTTAGTCGTACGGCTGACCAGCAGCAGACCAATTCCCGCTGCAATGATATTCAGCAGCCCATACGCCAACACCAGCAGCAGCAGCTTGGCAGCCGAGATTTCCAGGTCGATCTGGAAGATCGCCGTCATAAGTAAGATCATCAGCAGGAACTGGCCGACACCAATGGCCGCGAATACACCTACCGTCTGCAGGTAGTAGCTCAGCTTGCTTCGGGCAGATAACAGCACACGCGCTGTTGTCATATGCACCTTGTCACCCAGAAAGAGTAGCGTATTCGTCATCGTGAGGAATAACATGATGAAGACGATCATATTAAATGTACTGGTCAACACCACCGCATTCGGGTTTCCCAGAATGCTCTGCTGCACCTTAAACGGTGCTGGGGAATCTACCATATGCTGCATATTCGTCTTAAACACCTCTGCATTAGGCGCATTCTTGGCCAGTGTCTTCAATGCCGAGAAGATGCTGTTCAGCTTCACCTCAAGCGTTCGTGAATTGTAATTGCTCTCCTGGACATAGCTGTCAACCTTAAATCCGTCCGGATTGGCATACAACTCCTCAGCGCTTGCAGTCAGGACAATCCCAAGATTAGCATCGTTATGGACAACATCCTCTGCTTTCCCCTCATGAATGAGCGTGACACCCTGCTGCTCCAGATTGGAGGTTACGAACGTATCCACAGCTTTGTCTTCTACATACAGCGCCAGGGTTACCTTAGTCGCATCGTTATATTGCGAAACCACCATAAAAGTAAATAGGATGGGCAGCAGCAGGATAAAGATGAAGGTCAGCTTTCTTTTAAAAATACGCCGGAGATATAATTCGAAAATCCTCATTTACCTAGCCCCCTTTCGCGTCAACGAAAAGATGGAGATCAACACAAAGCCGAAGGACAATATTAGCGCGTTATAGATAGGTGCCAAATGGATCACGCCTTGCTGAATATAATCAAATAACGGACGCTGGAACACTTCATTCACACTGATTTTAGTTAATGGTCCAAAATTCAGTTTAATGAACCCACCACCGACAAAGGTCATGACCGGAATCAGCAGCGAAACAATACTGTCTAGCGGTTTAAAGCTCCGGCCGATCACTCCAAGAATCAATCCCAGCGCATTGAAGAACAGCGCACCGACGATGAGGATGAACAGAACGACCAGATTACTGGCTCCGTAGGATACATTGAAAAATATCTTTGCGCAGAAGATGATGACCAGTCCCTGAATGATCGAGATTGTGCATCCGGTCAGCCACTGGCTTAATACGAGTGACATTTTGGAGACAGGAGAGATCAGGTAACGGTCACCGAGCGCTTCGTTGTACTCCTCCTGAATAAAGTTCATCGTATTCGCCAAGCCATAGAACAGAATCAGGACTAGCATAGTGACCCCGTAATAACTCAGACCTGAGATATTGCTCGCTTCCCCTTGCGAATCTGCTGAGCTTGCCGCAGTTAACAGATTAGCGTAGGCATGATTGTAAACAATCGGCTGTTTATCTCCACTCGATACCTCCATCGCCTGATACCCGTCACCATAGGCTGAGAGTGTCAAAGCTGTAATATTGACCTTATCAATATTGCTGTCCTTGCCGTAAATGGTTACCAGACTCTCCTGATGCTGCTTGACACTGTCTGTCAAACCCTTCGGGAGGTAGATGAATTGATCGTATTTTTCGGCCTCAAGTGCTTGTTTGGCTTGCTCCGCATCCTTTCCGACGGTTACCTTAAACATGGCCATATTGTCCTTACTGGTTAGAAAAGAAACAATGTCCTTGCCGAGCTGACCACTGTCGTCATTGACCACAATCGTTTGAGTCTGTGTCAGGCTTGCCGGAGTAGCAGGCCCATTATCCGCTTGGAACATCGTGGATAAGGCGTTGCCGAGGATGACAATCAGCAGCAGCGGCAGCAGAATGTAATTGACGAATACGACCGGACTCTGAAGCTTTCGCTTCATACTTGTCAAATATATAGTCCACATGGCATTAATCCCTCAAATTCTTCTTGGTTAATTTGAAAAAAACTTGCTCCAGATTCGGTGAGACGTACTGAAAGCTCTTCACTTCATCTCCAAAGCTTTCTTTAATCTCGCTGATAATGTCCATATTATTTTTGGGTACCGCCAGCTCCACCTTGTTCTCGTCTGTCGACAGTACGGTATAATTCTCCAGATGACTGCTATATGCCGTACTTTTTCGTTGCAGATCCAATTTAAGAATGGCCTTATCCGTATATTCCTCCAGAATATCGCTCAGCTTCCCCTCACACAGCAGCTTCCCTTCATCAATAATGCCGACATGGGTACAGATCTTTTCCACTTCCTCCATATAGTGCGAGATGTAGACAACCGTTGTACCAAGCTGGTTCAATTCCTGAATAGCATCCAATATCCGATTGCGCGACTGAGGATCAACCCCAACCGTCGGCTCATCCAGAATAATGACATCCGGGTTATGCACGATACCACAGGCGATATTCAAGCGCCGTTTCATGCCGCCCGAGAATTTCTTGGGCTTCTGCTTCCTTTCCTCCCATAGGCCAACGAACTCCAGAGCATAACGGACCTGCTTAACCAAGCGTTCGCCCTTCAGATTGTACAGCTTGCCGAAGAATTGGACATTCTCATAAGCAGATAAATCATAGATCAGAGCCAGATCCTGAGGCACATAGCCAATTCGGCTTTTGGTGCTGTGATTCGGGAATTCATTGAACCATTGCAACTTACCGCTTTGCGGACTCTCCAGGCCCAGCATGACTTTGGTTAAAGTCGACTTCCCTGCACCGTTCGGGCCGAGCAATCCATAAATCTGCTTGTCTGTGATGGAGATCGTTAACCCATCCAGAACTGGGGTCTTTTTGTTATAGCTGAAATTAATAGCCTCTCCCGAGAATATTGTTCGCATTGCTGAACCTCCTAAATAATGTTTCTTACTTTCACAGTGTAGCATCGCTAAAAAGGCATATCCTTTTATGTCGTAACAGGTGGAATTTAGGTAATAACTGCATAACAACACAGTAATGAGTGCACTTGGAATTCCCCATAAGCAATTATTCTTAGCTGATGCTCCGGGTGATCGCTGCATGCACGGACCGATGTTCCAATCGCTGCTCTCGGGCGAACGCTTACGCTTTTACACAATCGTTCCGTTCCTTCCGCTGCTGTCAGCGTGATCACTTTTCAGAACCATAAAAGACAAAGAAAGAACTATCCAAACGAAGATATTTTTTCTGTCCGGACTGAAAAGCCCTATTTGCTCGAAATCAGGCGATTTAGGAGTTTGGCGGACTCTAGGGACGCTATTGATTAAATTTCTTCCCAAAAGATCCTGTTTTTGATACAATAGCGTCTTCTGAGTCCGCTTCCTGTTCCGCACACCCCCTCGAAAAGGAAATAGCGGATCTACAGTCCGCCAAGTTGAACTGCAACTATTCAGGCTTCCCACCTTTCTTCGAAAAATATAAGCATGAGTTATCGTGTGATACCTATACATTCTTATCTTTCTAAAAAAAACGAGCCAGTCTCCGCTTATGGAGACTGACTCGTTTTCGTTTTTGATCCGTAGTAGCTTGCTTTAGCAGGTTATTGGCAAATGAAAGCTGCCAACTTCGAGCGTCACTTTTGGCAACCCTCGAAGCAGGAAGCACCAGAATCAATGGAGATTTCGAGTATGATTTATCCGCTGAAACTAGCGGAGAGGACGGACTGATTGCGGAAAAGCGGTAACGGTCGCCCGAAAGCTTTCCGAAGGAAAGCTCGCTTCGAAAGCATGTACTATGTACCGATTTTCACCTCTAAGGGGAATTAAAAAAAATCTGGACACAACAGTTATTGGAGCAACGGTCCGTTTGCAAAGCGTCCTCACAAGCACAATCGTTTATCCGACTAGAGTAAAGGGCTGAACAAATTCAGCCCCTCCTCATCAAACCGTACGTGAGGTTTTCCCTCATACGGCTTTCCGATGTTCGTCATTCATGGGCATGCAGTTTACAATAGCGTTTTAAGTCCATACTGGATGGCAATGTACTTAACCTCTTTCAGTGACCCCATCCATCTTCTACGTTGTCTTTTCTTGGCGTACCAACGGGTTAATCGCTGCAAAATATACCAATCCAACTTGGCTAATCTCTTTTGGCTGTAGTTCGTGTAGTAATAATTTCTCCACCCTTGAATCTTTGGATTGAGCCATTCTACCTGTTCCACGAACGATTTCGAGCGCATGCTTGGGGAGGCCAATCTTTCTTTGACCACGCCTCGAATACGTTCCTCTGCCTTCTTCGTTAGCCACTGCTGTGTGGTATAGTACACCTTCCCTTGAGAAGTTTCTGCTTTGGTTTTTCGGTGATGCATCCCTAAGAAGTCGAATCCTTCGTCCCCTGTCCATAAGCCTACAATGCGAGTTTTGGTTGGGTGTAGGGTTAACTCCAGACGTTCCATAATCCTGCATATGAGTTCATACGCATGTTCCGCGTCCTTTTTGGTTTTACAGACCACGACAAAATCGTCTGCATACCTCGTGAGTTCACCTACTCCTTTTCCGTGTTTCTCCCATAATTGGTCGAAGTAATTTAGATAGATATTCGCAAGGAGCGGTGAAATCACGCCTCCTTGCGGAGTCCCTAAATCCGAGCGTCTTACCGTTCCTTCTTCCATAACTCCCGCTTGTAGCCACTTCCTCATTAATTTCAGTATCCTCCTGTCATTGATACGCATCTGCACCAATTTCATAAGCTTCTCTTGATTAATGTTGTCGAAGTAACCTTGGATATCGACGTCGACTACCCAATTTCCTTTGCGGTTGCAGGCTTTACGAATACGTTCCAACGCCCCTTTAGCACTTCGTTTCGGACGAAAACCGAAGGATACTTCCCCAAAGTCTGCTTCAAAGATGGGTTCAATCACTAGTTTGGTTGCCATCTGTATGACTCGATCCCGTACGGTGGGTATGCCTAATGGCCTTTGCTTTCCGTCTTTCTTCGGGATATAGTGTCGCCTTACGGGTTGCGGATGGTAGTTACCTTCTTTAAGTTCTCGCTCACATGTCTTGAGAAACCATATTTCTCCTTGTTCCTCAATGTCTGCTAGCGTCACGGCATCTACTCCCGCAGCTCCCTTGTTGGCTTTCACTCGTTTCCACGCTTCGCACAATACATCCCACCGATAGATCTTGTCATACAATGCATGGAATTTACGCTTTTTGTTCGCCTTGGCCGCATGACCTAGCTTTTCTTGGAGTTCTTGAACTTTTTCCTTGGGTGTCGTTAGCCTCTTGGCATTCACTCACTCGTACCTCCTCCAAAAGCATAAACAAAGCAGGGCTCCTTCCCTCCCTAAGGTTATGTTGTCCTTAGGTTCCTTGGTACTATGAGCCCCTCGGACTCCCTTCCCACAGACGGTTCATTTCGTCTTCTGGACTTATAGAGCGCCTCTTTACGGGTTCCTAAAAAAAAAAAAATCCCGTGTGGGGGAGGGTCTCCCCAGTTCACTGCATTATCTTTCAAGCCATGCCGTTCCCTTTACGCCGGAGGATTCTTCACTGCTGCTCCAAGTTCTGTACAGTTTCCTTGGCCTTCGTCCATTGAAGCGAGACTCGGCACCCTCTGTTCCCCTTCGCAGGGCCTTTTTGACGACGCGGCAGGATTCACTTCATGTTGCGGCCTGGATTGTTGCTTGCCCGGTCTCTGACCGGTACTTTTGTCGATGCGCTTTTACACACAGATTTCGCCATGCGCAAGCATCCTAGCTACAAGAGTGGCTTGGCCCCTCTCTTGGTTGGATTTGCACCAACTAGATAATGCGTGCCTCTGGGCACGCCTCCAAAAACAAGGGGTGTCCCAAGCTGGGACACCCCCTTCTCACTTACAACAGCGGATCAGACCTACAGTCTCATTCCTTACTCTGCATAACCTGCTCCGCCGTATCCCGCGCATAATCGCTGAAAGTGGACAATACACTGTTGTACTCCTCGATATCCTGTACACGGATACCCTCGTGAAGCTGCTTCCAGATGTTCTCAGGCAGGGCGGATTTCATCGAACCCATATCCATTTGAAAAAAGGTCTTCAGCACCTTCTCTTGCACCGGTGGCCCCTTGAACAAGGTCAGATTTCCATACTCATCCACACCAATATAGGCTTCCCGTTTCATTAAGGGCGACAGATCATTTACTCTTTGCTCCAGCCACAAATCTCCCTCAGCACTAATCCAGCCGTTCCAATCAGGACGCTCATTGATCAGCTTCTCAAGCTGAACCGGATTCTTCTCCCCCGCTAAGGTCTGAATCTCCTCGCCAGATACAAAGGTCGTTTTCAAATGGACTGTTCTGCTTATTTCGCTTGTAGTGATTTCTTGCAGCAATTGTTCATGCGTTAAAGTGGCAGTTTCTTCATCCTCAGTATTCTCTCCCACTTTAAAAACGGCCGCTGCCGGTTCATTCCCATTCTTATCTGTATTCTGCGTTGAGGTACGCAAGCTATTAAAGGTATCCTCCACTGTTGCGGTTGAATCCGTCAGCAATTCACTGATTTCCACGGGCAACTGCATGCTGCGCCAAGCCAGCAAAGTCAAAGCGATACAGGCAGCCCCCACCCAAAGCGCCTTTTTCCAACGTCTCCAGCGCCGCCACAGTTGTTTTTTTAAGCGAAATGCATTCACGTTGATCCCTTCATTCTGCTTTTTTCCTATTGTGACCTGTGAAGGGATCATTTATGCGTTTAATTTATTAAAAGACAGATTCAGCATGAAAAAAATGAGGAATTACCGGCAGCAACACATGACTCGGATATTCGCTATTATGATACAGTGTCTGCTGAACCGTGATCGCCGCTGAATCTTCGTAAGGATTCTCACCAGTATTCGTATTCGGGAAGGCCACAAATTTGCTGGAAGAGGTTACCGAGAAGCGAATCCGGTGTCCTGCCACAAATCTATGAGCAATATTTGGCATAAAAATATCATATTTCTCCACTTGGCCCGGGGTCAGCAATTCTGGATGATCCAAGCCATGTCTATATTTGGCTCGAACTATATAATTAGACAGCCGTATGGAATCGCCTTGCTCATTCACATCACTAAGTGACACCACCCAGTCCGTATCCAAGCCCGTACTCGCGGCATAGATTACTGCAGACAACTCACCGGCTACCGTTAAATCATCCACCAAGACCTCACTGGTATAGACCAGAATGTCATTCCGCAGCTCATATTTCCGCAGATTCTCCGGTTCCCGTTCCCCACTGTCATCCATAGGCTCATGCGGATCATACATAAACATATCCTCAGGAGAAACCTCCGCTGGTGCTGACAGCAATTGCCCGTCTCCTTGGCTGGAATTCGCCCGCCCCCCGCTAGACAAGTAGAAGGAAGTTATTTTCGCTTCAGCTGGCGTCCAATCGTCCGATGTTCTCCATTTGTTCTCGCCAACGACATAGTAAGAAGCTCTCGGCTCCTGATCGATCCCATTTGGAATACCTTTGAGGAAGTGGTCAAACCAGCGGAGTACAGATACATCATAATCATAAACGACTGCATCATTGCCGAAGTTCACCCCATTAAGCTCTCTGGACCGGTTCGGTCCGTGTTCCCAGGCACCTAGGCGGATTTTTCGATTAGGGACATCATGCTCCGTCAGCATCCTCCAAGTCTCCGATACACCGGCGCTATCCCCGTCATACCAGCCAGAAATTACATACATCGGAACCTGCACCTGATCTCCGCGCTCCGTGAAGGTACAATTCCGCCAGAAATCATCATACTCCGGATGCTGACTCCACAGATCCCACGGACCTGATGCCTTGCCGATCATTTGCTGAGGAATCTCTTTAATAGGTCTTGCATCCACAGCTTCTTCTGGGCTCACCGTTATCCCCGCAAAAATATCAAAATCCGTCCGTGTTCCCACAGACTGCGCGAGTGTCCAGCTTAACAGCGGCCAGGAGCACAGCGTCCCGCCTTTGCGCACAGTATCCACAAACGGAGAGCCGACATTCACTTCATCCACAACTGCTTTGAGATTGGGATGGCCACTGGTTGCAGCCGCGACTACGACATACCCCAGATAGGATGCTCCCCACATACCAACATTGCCATCAGACCATTCCTGAGCAATAATCCAATCAATAGAATCATAGCCATCATCCCGTTCATTGTAAAAAGGGACCAGCTCCCCTTCCGAATCCGCTCGGCCTCGGACATCCTGCGACACCACCGCATACCCTTTGTTCGCCCAGCGCATAAAAATCTCTTTTTTACCGTTCCGGTCATAACAAGTTCTTACGAGAATCGTGGGCAGCTTGCTTCCGGGCTGAATGCCCTCGGGAAGAAAGACATCCGTAGCCAGCTTAACCCCGTCCCGCATTGGAATTATAAAGGTGCCCAGATCATTCACACCATATTCGGCCTTGGACAATAAGGGTTCATCATAGACAACGAGCGGAGTTAACTGCTCATAGCCTTCTTTAACAATCAGTTCAATACCATACCGGTTCGGGGTCAGAAAAGCGATGATTTCTCCATCCAGCGTCACAATATCCAACGCAGTCCCCTTCCGCAGCGCCCATACCTGCGAAGTCCTTTCTACACCGGCAATGACAGCAGTATATTGGATATGCTTTTGATAGACATCACCGTTGTTCAACACGACCTCATCTGGTGTCCAATCAGCCTGTGCATAGATCTCCATTTGTTCGTGAATTTTTTGCAAAGGAAGTACGTATTTACCCTGCTTGTCCAACACATTTTCCTGCATTTGGGTACGTCTGCGAAGATCCACCTTCGCAAGTTTGATCTCTTTTTCCGCAAAATATATCTTCCCGCTGTACACACCCGAGCAATAGAAGTTAAAAGTAGTTGTATATAAATATGCTGTCATCTGTTAATCCCCTATCCGCAAATTTGTGCAAATACACGCAGCCAGTTGCCGCCCATGATCTTCGCTATATCCTCATCACAATAACCCCGCGCAACTAACCCTCTGGTGAAGTTAATAAAATAACTATATTTCTCCAGACCCGCGACTGTTTCCGTGGAAGGTCCGTCTCCTTTGGCAAAGCCCAGCTTCGGCGCGATATGCTCTTTAAAATACACCAAGGCCCACATCACATCACTCATCGGCCAATCCGTACCGATTCCGACATGCTCAACACCTACAAGCCGGATTACATATTCCATATGGTCCAGCACATGATCGATTGTCGTGTGATTAGGGTCTTCATGCACAAACCACGGCATGGCAAAAATCCCGATCACCCCACCCGTATTAGCAATAGCGATCATTTCCTCATCACTTTTACAGCGCATATGTGGAAAAATGGCCTCCACCCCTGTGTGTGAAGCAATCACTGGAGTTTGCGAATATTTACAAGCATCCAAGGTCGTCTGTTTGCCACAATGTCCCGTATCCACAATAATGCCCAGCTTATTTAAACGTTCAATAAACTTAATTCCGTATTTCGAAAGACCGCCGTTCGCTGGCTCCGCACAACCAGACCCAATCAGATTCTGATTGTTATACGTTAACTGCAGAATTCGCAGTCCAAAATGGTACAAACCATCCAGCTGCTCCAGGTTTCTGCCTAGACCATCTGTTTCTTGGGCCGTAACAATACCCGCCTTTTTACCATCCCGTTTGGCCGCCCGGATATCCTCTGCCGTTAAAGCTTTAACTAACCAATCCGCCGAGTCGAACTGCAGCTGTACTTCCCCCATACTGGAAATCATGCTATTCGGATCACTTAGATTCAACTCCCGGTTGCCTGCCGTAATTCCCGACTTATACCACTCCTCTTTATACTGTGGAATATCTCCGCTGGCTGACAGCTTGGTTACCCATTGACTGGGAAGGCTGTTATACAACATCGGGTCGTCCTTATAAGGCTCACACAACTCCTTAATCTTGGCGGAGACAGAGTCCGGAATAGCAGTAGGCGATAATGGTCCTTGGAACAACAGATCAATGTTGATATTTGTGTCATGCAGGCGCACAGCCCGTTCTTCTTCTGCCAATGTTAAATTGAAATCATATAACCCTGCTTGTACGCTCATGAAGTCGTCGCTCCTTAGAATGCAATTTCAATACCTTTATGTAACCGGATAGCTTCATTATATATGAACTGGGCAGCAGCCAAATCTTCAATTGCCAAGCCCAACGCTTTAAATAGCGTAATTTCCGTAAGTGTTCCCCTGCCATTAATCTTACCGCTGAAGCATTCACCGATCTCTCCAATAATATGACTTGGCTCTATAGTGCCTTCCCGCAGCGGGATGAGATAATCTCCGGATTCATGATGAGCGGACTCCAGTCGGTCCACATACAGCCTGGACTGTTTAACTAAAGCGCTATCCAGTTCTCGGTCATCTGGCCTGCAGGCGCCTACTGCATTGATGTGTACGCCCGGCTTAACCCATGCTCCACTCAGAACAGGCTTGGCTGAAGCCGTGACCGTACAGATAATATCCGCATCCTTCACAGCCTCTTGAGCCGATTCAGCAACGACAATTTCCACATCATTTTTTTGGCTCATCTCCGCCTGAAACTGCTGTGTCTTAGCTACTGTTGGACCCCAGACCTCTACGCGCCGAATGGGCCGAACCAGAAGCATTGCCTTCAGATGGCTTTTTGCTTGTTCACCGGTACCCAGAATGGCTAAAGTAGACGCGTCTTCTCTTGCGAGAGCCCGGGTTGCAGCTGCACTCACTGCCGCCGTGCGGATCGCTGTAATTTTTTGTCCATCCACCAACGCCTTGAGAACACCTGTCACCGAATCGAATAAGGCCACTGCACCTTGATGTGAGGGTAGACCAGCACGATGATTGTGCGGAAAAATACTGATAATCTTCGCTCCAGCGACTGCTTCCCGCGGCAAATAACCCGGCATTAGACCCAAGAGATTCCCTTCTTGCAAGGGGAGAACCTGTCTCAAACTCTGCACAGCCTGTCCCGCAGAAAGATCAGTCAATACGGATTCCATAACATCTATACAGGATTTCATAGATAACAACTCTACCACTTCGCTTTGACCGATCACTAGCATCAGATAACCCCCTTTCTTTTATCATAACGCAAGTTTTACATTCCAGCATATTATAAGATCTTCTCTATTACTTTTCTGTGCTAATGTTTGCTATACTTTGTAGTAGCGAAAAATTTGCTTAATATATAATAAAGGGGATTTCCTTGATGATTATCCAGCCAAAAACACGTGGATTTATTTGCACAACAGCCCACCCTGCGGGATGCGCCAAGCAAATAGAGAAGCAAATAGAATTTGTAAAAGCTCAAAAAAAATTCAAGGGTCCAACCAATGTACTCGTGATCGGCGCTTCTACCGGATACGGACTCGCCTCGCGGATTGCCGCTGCTTTTGGTGCAGGCGCGAATACCATCGGAGTTTTCTTTGATCGAGCAGCAGAAGGTCAACGCACAGCAACTGCCGGCTGGTACAATTCAGCAGCATTTGAACAGCAAGCTGCGCAACAGGGACTGAAATCATTTAGCATTGTCGGCGATGCTTTCTCAGCTGATATCAAATCCAAAACCATAGATTTAATAAAGGCGGAATTGGGTACAGTTGATTTAGTTATTTATAGTGTAGCCTCCCCACGACGCACTCACCCTGTTACAGGCGAAACTTTTTCTTCGGTGATCAAGCCCGTTGGGGCTGCCTATACGAATAAAACATTGAATTTCCATAGTGGAGAAGTATCCCTCACTAGTATTGAGCCTGCAACGGATGAAGAAGTACGCCAGACGATTGCCGTTATGGGTGGAGAAGACTGGGGCATGTGGATGCAGGAGCTTTCAGCAGCGGGTGCCCTTGCCAAAGATGCTACAACAGTAGCCTATTCTTACATAGGACCAGAGATTACTCACCCAATCTATCGGGATGGAACCATTGGCCAAGCGAAAAATGATCTTGAACAGACAGCGATCAAGCTAAATAACCTGCTTCAGCCCACAGGTGGACGCGCTTTTGTATCCGTTAATAAGGCCCTTGTAACACAATCAAGCTCAGCTATCCCTGTGGTGCCGCTTTATATTTCCGCACTTTATAAAGTCATGAAGGAAAAAGGATTACATGAGAACTGTATTGAACAAATGTACCGTCTATTCTCCGAACATTTATATAGTGAAGACGGAGCTGGAGTTGACGGAAGCTGCCTGATCCGTATTGATGATTGGGAAATGCGCGAGGATGTTCAGACTGAAGTCATGCAGCGTTGGGATGAACTGAATACTGACAACGCCTCTACTCTATCGGATCTCATAGGCTATCGGCAGGACTTCTTCCAACTATTCGGCTTCCATGCGGACGGCGTAGATTATGAAGCAGACGCTGAACCTGCGGTAGACATTTTAAATTTGGTTTAAACGAACTTTTCTCCTGTAGACAATATTATCCAAGAATCCACCCCAAGATTGCGGGTGGATTCTTTATGTATTGTTTAACTGTAAGAAATACTATCCTTAGTTTAAAAGGATCACTTCGATCTTCAATATTACCCTTCGTAATACAATGAAAAAAGGTAGATATAGATTGCTTAAGCAATCCATATCTACCTTTTAATTATACCGGCGAGAGGACTCGAACCTCCACGGTCTCCCACTCGATTTTGAGTCGAGCGCGTCTGCCATTCCGCCACGCCGGCAAAACAAGAAAAATCCAATTCTTAAAATGGTGCGCCCTGAGGAATTCGAATCCCCGGCCTTTTGATTCGTAGTCAAACGCTCTATCCAGCTGAGCTAAGGGCGCATATAATGGAGCGGACGACGGGAATCGAACCCGCGACCCTCGCCTTGGCAAGGCGATGCTCTACCGCTGAGCCACGTCCGCATACGGTATGTAACGATACATTGAATTACTAAGTTAAAAGACCATAGATAACAATAATGGCGGAACCGACGGGATTCGAACCCGCGATCTCCTGCGTGACAGGCAGGCATGTTAGGCCAACTACACCACGGTTCCACATTGGTTGCGGGGGCAGGATTTGAACCTGCGGCCTTCGGGTTATGAGCCCGACGAGCTACCGGGCTGCTCCACCCCGCGTCATTAATAAATAATTCAGTTACTTTGATATTTAAGGTTTCCATAAAAGAAGCAACTAAATGATTATAACACAAATTACTGGACGTTGCAATTACTATTATTCAAAATCAACTATAGACTACGAATAATGGTGACCCGTATGGGATTCGAACCCATGTTACCTCCGTGAAAGGGAGGTGTCTTAACCCCTTGACCAACGGGCCATTGGACAAATAAATCTTTTGACACAAAAATTATCATACCAAAATCCAATAAAAATAGCAATTATTTTCCCTTAATATTTTCTCTTTCGATAGTTAAACCATTCAAATAATGAGAAAACGTAGTTGACGGCAAAAAAATAAAGATCACTATCGATAATTCGACAGTGATCTCATTTTGCTTGGCAACGTCCTACTCTCCCAGGACCCTTCGGTCCAAGTACCATCGGCGCTGGAGGGCTTAACGGTCGTGTTCGGGATGGGTACGCGTGGAACCCCTCCGCTATCGCCACCAAACATGCGCTTGTGTAACAAGCGCTGGCGTTTTGAAATTTGGTTCATCACAACTGTGTGAATGAATTTCAAAACAATTGGTTTTTTCCGTTCGCTTAGCTCCCCGAATTTCTTCAGGAAAATAACCAACACTAGAAAATTCATACAGGCTTGAATCGCCTGAAAACTGAATCCGAATCGAATCTGCGTTTCTTGCTTGTTTGTGGATAAGCCCTCGACCGATTAGTATTGGTCAGCTCCATGCATTGCTGCACTTCCACCTCCAACCTATCTACCTCGTCGTCTTCAAGGGGTCTTACTAATTGGGAAATCTCATCTCGAGGGGGGCTTCACGCTTAGATGCTTTCAGCGCTTATCCCGTCCGTACGTAGCTACTCAGCCATGCTCCTGGCGGAACAACTGATGCACCAGCGGTACGTCCATCCCGGTCCTCTCGTACTAAGGACAGCTCCTCTCAAATTTCCTGCGCCCACGACAGATAGGGACCGAACTGTCTCACGACGTTCTGAACCCAGCTCGCGTACCGCTTTAATGGGCGAACAGCCCAACCCTTGGGACCTACTTCAGCCCCAGGATGCGATGAGCCGACATCGAGGTGCCAAACCTCCCCGTCGATGTGGACTCTTGGGGGAGATAAGCCTGTTATCCCCAGGGTAGCTTTTATCCGTTGAGCGATGGCCCTTCCATGCGGTACCACCGGATCACTAAGTCCGACTTTCGTCCCTGCTCGACTTGTAGGTCTCGCAGTCAAGCTCCCTTATGCCTTTGCACTCTGCGAATGATTTCCAACCATTCTGAGGGAACCTTGGAACGCCTCCGTTACTCTTTAGGAGGCGACCGCCCCAGTCAAACTGCCCGCCTGACACGGTCCCCGTACCCGATAAGGGCACTAGGTTAGAACCTAGATACGATCAGGGTGGTATCCCAACGTCGCCTCTGCAGAAGCTTGCGCTCCTGCTTCTCAGGCTCCCACCTATCCTGTACAGATCGTACCCAAATTCAATATCAAGCTGCAGTAAAGCTCCATGGGGTCTTTCCGTCTTGTCGCGGGTAACCTGCATCTTCACAGGTATTAAAATTTCACCGGATCTCTCGTTGAGACAGCGCCCAAGTCGTTACGCCATTCGTGCGGGTCAGAATTTACCTGACAAGGAATTTCGCTACCTTAGGACCGTTATAGTTACGGCCGCCGTTTACTGGGGCTTCGGTTCACAGCTTCGGGTTTAACCCCTAACCGCTCCCCTTAACCTTCCAGCACCGGGCAGGCGTCAGCCCGTATACTTCGCCTTACGGCTTCGCACAGACCTGTGTTTTTGCTAAACAGTCGCTTGGGCCTTTTCACTGCGGCCCCCTCGGGCTATTCACCCTACCGAGGCACCTCTTCTCCCGAAGTTACGAGGTCATTTTGCCGAGTTCCTTAACGAGAGTTCTTCCGCGCGCCTTAGAATTCTCTTCTCGCCTACCTGTGTCGGTTTGCGGTACGGGCACCTTCTCCTGGCTAGAGGCTTTTCTTGGCAGTGTGAGATCATGACCTTCGCTACTACAATTTTCGCTCCCCATCACAGCCCAGCCTTAACGATGTGCGGATTTGCCTACACATCAGCCTCACTGCTTAGACGGACACTTCCATCAGTCCGCGTCACTACCCTCCTGCGTCACCCCATCGCTCATAGCGGATTACGGTGGTACAGTAATTTCAAACTGTTGTCCTTCGACTACGCCTTTCGGCCTCGCCTTAGGTCCCGACTTACCCTGAGCGGACGAGCCTTCCTCAGGAAACCTTGGGCTTTCGGCGGATCAGATTCTCACTGATCTTTTCGTTACTCATACCGGCATTCTCACTTGTATACGCTCCAGCACTCCTCACGGTATACCTTCAACGTATATACAACGCTCCCCTACCCCAGATACAATGTATCTAGCCATAGCTTCGGTGGTGTGTTTAGCCCCGTTACATTTTCGGCGCAGAGTCACTCGACCAGTGAGCTATTACGCACTCTTTCAATGGTGGCTGCTTCTAAGCCAACATCCTGGTTGTCTGTGCAACTCCACATCCTTTCCCACTTAACACACACTTGGGGACCTTAGCTGATGGTCTGGGCTGTTTCCCTTTCGACAATGGATCTTAGCACTCACTGTCTGACTCCCGGTAATAAGTATATGGCATTCGGAGTTTGACTGAGCTTGGTAACCCTTGCGGGCCCCGCACCCAATCAGTGCTCTACCTCCACTACTCTTATACCGAGGCTAGCCCTAAAGCTATTTCGGGGAGAACCAGCTATCTCCGAGTTCGATTGGAATTTCTCCGCTACCCCCACCTCATCCCCGCATTTTTCAACATGCGTGGGTTCGGGCCTCCAGTGCGTGTTACCGCACCTTCACCCTGGACAGGGGTAGATCACACGGTTTCGGGTCTACGCCCCCATACTCAAGTCGCCCTATTCAGACTCGCTTTCGCTGCGGCTCCGGCTTCTCACCTTAACCTTGCATGGTAAACGTAACTCGCCGGTTCATTCTACAAAAGGCACGCCATCACCCATAGATTGGGCTCTGACTTTTTGTAAGCACACGGTTTCAGGTTCTATTTCACTCCCCTTCCGGGGTGCTTTTCACCTTTCCCTCACGGTACTGTTTCACTATCGGTCGCCAGGTAGTATTTAGCCTTAGCAGATGGTCCTGCTGGATTCATACGGGGTTTCACGTGCCCCGCACTACTCGGGATCCGTCTCGGAGAGAACACAGTTTAGGCTACAGGGCTTTTACCTCTATCGCGGGCCTTTCCAGACCTCTTCGCCTACCATATTCCTTTGTAACTCCATGTGAGACGTCCCACAACCCCTAAGAGCAAGCTCTTAGGTTTAGGCTGTTCCGCGTTCGCTCGCCGCTACTGACGGAATCACTATTGTTTTCTCTTCCTCAGGGTACTTAGATGTTTCAGTTCCCCTGGTCTGCCTCTACATACCCTATGTATTCAGGTATGAGTAACTGTGCATTACCACAGCTGGGTTTCCCCATTCGGACACCCCCGGATCAAAGCTTGCTTACAGCTCCCCGAGGCAGTTTCGTTGTTCGCCACGTCCTTCGTCGGCTCCTGGCGCCTAGGCATCCTCCGTGTGCTCTTATTAGCTTAACCAATGCTCCAGTGTTTCGCTTGTTCACTCATCTTGTTTTGAATGTTGCTACCGGATCACTCCGTTCGCAGGTCATTCAAAGCCAAAAGTCGCTTCACCATCGAAAACCTTCGCTAAGCCATAATACACTTTCGCTCGTTTACACAAGCGACAGATAAAATGTTCTAAAACGCAAATTCGTTTCGGTATCCAGTTTTCAAGGATCAAGGTCCAGATTATTTAACCACATCACGGTTGTGAGGGGGAAATATTCTGGCAAAAGTTTTTGTTCGTCCTTACAGACAAAACAAAATTGAGAGCTTCAACTCTCAAAACTGAGCAACGAGTGAGTGTGTGCAAACCCTAAGGGTTCACTAGAAGCCTTGCGGCTTCTGTTCGAATGTTTCCGTTACAGGAAACGATTCTCCATAGAAAGGAGGTGATCCAGCCGCACCTTCCGATAC
Source organism: Paenibacillus sp. 19GGS1-52 (assembly GCF_022369515.1). Classification (NCBI taxonomy): domain Bacteria; kingdom Bacillati; phylum Bacillota; class Bacilli; order Caryophanales; family Paenibacillaceae; genus Paenibacillus; species Paenibacillus sp. 19GGS1-52. The sequence goes on along the minus strand of NZ_CP059724.1, from coordinate 1,694,491 downwards.
GGCTACCTTGTTACGACTTCACCCCAATTATCTACCCCACCTTCGGCGGCTGGCTCCCTTGCGGGTTACCCCACCGACTTCGGGTGTTGTAAACTCTCGTGGTGTGACGGGCGGTGTGTACAAGACCCGGGAACGTATTCACCGCGGCATGCTGATCCGCGATTACTAGCAATTCCGACTTCATGCAGGCGAGTTGCAGCCTGCAATCCGAACTGAGACCGGCTTTGTTGGGATTCGCTCCACCTCGCGGTTTCGCAGCCCTTTGTACCGGCCATTGTAGTACGTGTGTAGCCCAGGTCATAAGGGGCATGATGATTTGACGTCATCCCCACCTTCCTCCGGTTTGTCACCGGCAGTCTGTCTAGAGTGCCCACCATAATGTGCTGGCAACTAAACATAAGGGTTGCGCTCGTTGCGGGACTTAACCCAACATCTCACGACACGAGCTGACGACAACCATGCACCACCTGTCTCCTCTGTCCCGAAGGCCGCCGCTATCTCTAGCGGATTCAGAGGGATGTCAAGACCTGGTAAGGTTCTTCGCGTTGCTTCGAATTAAACCACATACTCCACTGCTTGTGCGGGTCCCCGTCAATTCCTTTGAGTTTCAGTCTTGCGACCGTACTCCCCAGGCGGAGTGCTTACTGTGTTAACTTCGGCACCAAGGGTATCGAAACCCCTAACACCTAGCACTCATCGTTTACGGCGTGGACTACCAGGGTATCTAATCCTGTTTGCTCCCCACGCTTTCGCGCCTCAGCGTCAGTTACAGCCCAGAAAGTCGCCTTCGCCACTGGTGTTCCTCCACATATCTACGCATTTCACCGCTACACGTGGAATTCCACTTTCCTCTTCTGTACTCAAGCCACCCAGTTTCCAGTGCGACCTCAGGTTGAGCCCAAGGTTTAAACACCAGACTTAAATAGCCGCCTGCGCGCGCTTTACGCCCAATAATTCCGGACAACGCTTGCCCCCTACGTATTACCGCGGCTGCTGGCACGTAGTTAGCCGGGGCTTTCTTCTCAGGTACCGTCACTCTTATAGCAGTTACTCTATAAGACGTTCTTCCCTGGCAACAGAGCTTTACGATCCGAAAACCTTCATCACTCACGCGGCATTGCTCCGTCAGGCTTGCGCCCATTGCGGAAGATTCCCTACTGCTGCCTCCCGTAGGAGTCTGGGCCGTGTCTCAGTCCCAGTGTGGCCGTTCACCCTCTCAGGTCGGCTACGCATCGTCGCCTTGGTGAGCCGTTACCCCACCAACTAGCTAATGCGCCGCAGGCCCATCCCTCAGCGACAGATTACTCCGTCTTTCATCCTCTTCCCAGGTGGGAAAAGGAATTATCCGGTATTAGCTACCGTTTCCGGTAGTTATCCCAGACTATGGGGCAGGTTGCCTACGTGTTACTCACCCGTCCGCCGCTAAATCCTGTTGAAAGCAAGCTTTCAACAAAACTCCGCTCGACTTGCATGTATTAGGCATGCCGCCAGCGTTCGTCCTGAGCCAGGATCAAACTCTCCAATTTGTATTGAAAAGAGCGATTGCTCATTTTGAAACCTCTGACGAGAATTCACATTCTCAACCGACAAGTTTACTCCAGCATAAATGCCGTGAAACTCATCTTCTTTTGGATTTTACTTTCGTAAAATCCCACTCACTCGTTGTTCAGTTTTCAAAGATCAAGTTCTCGTTGTCGGCGTTTAATGTCTCACCAGCAACTCTTATAATATATCATATCTTCCGGTGTAATGCAACAACTATTTTTTCGCGTTTATTGCAATACTTATCGGATTATTAATTCCTGCCAGCGAGTCAATAGTTCCATTCGCGACTGGATTTATAATATAACATAATTAGCTATTATAAAACAACCTCAAAATTTACCATTTTGTAATATAGTTCTTTATACCTGAAAATCACTTTGTATCCGCCGAGTACTTACAGTACATGAAAAAGTGTACAGGGATTGTATCGGTAGATACAATCCCTGTACACAGGGCGTATACTTAGCCTGGTCTTATAAATTCTTAATTAGATATCCATGGATTACGGCTTCTTTTGGCAGCATTGGTTTGCTTACTTTGGTTAGAGTGTTGAGATTTGGATGTGGTTTTGTTTGGTTTGCTTTTCTGACTTGAGGTTTTCGCTTTAGGTCCTTTATTGTTTGGTCCACTACTCTTCCCCTTAACGTTACCTTCTAATACAGTTGCCTCGGAACTAACCACCCCAGCGGCCTGCTGAATTTCCTGCACGATAGGTTCCGGTTCTTGGATTTCAGGTACACGATTATGCTGACCGTAATTATCTATACCAGGATACTGAGGATATGAAGGAATATTTGAAATTGCGGCCCCCCCGAATGCACCTAGAGGAGCTGTAGGAACTAATCCCTGATTAGGCATCTGAGGCATCCCTATTCCATAAGGAGAATATGCATTAGGCTGCACATATCCAGGGAAATTATTATACATAGGCATCTCATATGAATATGGTTGGAGTTGTGTGTTTCCCCCACATCCACAAGATGGCCAAGGCAGGTTAGGCGACTGTCCTGTGTACTGCGGGCTCACATAAGCAGGATACTCGGTGTTAGGATTCATGCCCGATACGTTGGGAGAAGCGTTAGAATGCCACGACTCGGGAATATTATTTAGCGGATGGATATTTTCCGGATAGTAGTATGGTGACATGCAATCCGGTACATAAAATGCCGGCTGCATAAAGTTAGGGGCAGTATTGATATTCATATTAGAAAGAGGTTCATAAAACGGATAAGCGGGCGGGCAATCGTAAAAATTGGGATTTTCCATCAGCCCCGGATATCCTGCAGTTTTGTTGCATGGGGTTACCTTGGGCTCAAATGATACTGGTTGGACCTCAGCTTTCGGCATTGTATGGTAGGAAACTGCTTCTTGTGCAGGTACTGAGATTTGTACGTATAAGCTCTGTGTCTCCGTAACCATCTTCTCATGAATCGGAGACACTTCCGCTGGCTTATTCGGAAGAGGAACGGGTACAGGAGCAGGGGTAACCTCTGCTGCTACATTTGGTGTAGGTTTAGGTATATTAACAGGTGCCGGAATTGGTGCTGGCGTAGCCGTTTCTACAGGTTCCTCTATTGGCCCAGTATAAGTCTTACCCCCAATCTGTGTTTTGTCGACATTATTAGCAGCGTTAGAAGCATTAGGTGGTAGGTCACTCGACTGAACCGGCAAGGATGTTGCCTTTTTAGGAATATTGACTACTTCCCCTGTCATTAAAGCATTTGGATTCTTCAGTTGTGGATTGGCTTCTATCATTTCCTTCAGAGGAATCCCCCATGCTTTGGATAATTTCCACAAGGTATCTCCTTGTTTGACTGTGTGCTTGTAGTAGACTTCACTGTTGTCAGGCACTGGTACGGGCGCCGAGGGTATTTTGACCTTGTCACCAATAGCCAGCACATTCGGATTACTGATTTGTGGGTTAGCCTCAATTATTTTTTCCAGCGGCACCCCATACTTTTGCGATAGTAGATATAATGTATCGCCTGTTTTAACAATGTGTATTTTCACGCAGCATTAACCTCCTATAAGTTTTGTGGAGTATTACTTTCTTAACAGCTACGCAACAAAACTGGCTTCGAAAGCATCTCCCTTATTTTGTGGAGTATTGCTTCTTGCATAGTTATATGCGATAGAGCCGCCTCCTTCGTTACTACATCTTATGCAGCCCATGGGCGATTGACATCCTCGGAACAAAAAAAATCCTTTCATGAATGCATGAAAGGATTTCTGTATTCGGTGCTATTCAATGTTCGCCATCGAAGCCTTATGCTAATTAGCCCCAAACCTTATAGCCATCTTTATCAACAACGTTGCGGAACTCTTCGAGCAGTCTTAGGGTGATCGGGCCGGCATGGCCTTCACCGATAATCCGTCCGTCAATTTCTCGGGCCGCAATAACTTCAGCTGCCGTACCGGTAAAGAATACTTCATCAGCAATATATACATCATGCATTGTGAATGGTTCTTCTTTGAGTTTAAGACCTAGCTTCTCACACAATTCCATAATGGCCATCCGTGTAATTCCTTCAAGTGCTCCAAGATAGCAAGGAGGTGTAAACACAACACCCTTTTTAACGATAAAGATATTGTCGCCAGATCCTTCGGTAACGTATCCCTGAGCATTCATCATGATTGCTTCGTCCGCTTCTGCCAGATTGGACTGAATCTTGACTAGAATATTATTAAGATAGTTAAGTGATTTGATCTTCGGATTCAGTGCATCCGGAAGATTGCGGCGTTGAGATACGGAAACTGCCTTCAGACCATTCATATAAGCTTCTTCCGGATAGATAGCTAATTGCTCCACAATAATGATCACACTAGCCTTAGGACAACGGCGCGGATCAAGCCCCAAATTACCAGGTCCACGAGATACGATCAGTCTAATATACCCGTTTCGCATATCATTAAGGCGAATGGTTTCTGCCATAGCTTCTCGCATTTCTTCGTAAGACAGCGGGATTTCCAATTGAATTGACTTTGCTGAATCATATAGCCGGTCCAAATGTTCGTCGCATTTAAAAATGTTGCCATTATAGATACGAATGCCTTCAAAAATGCCGTCACCATACAAAAAACCATGATCAAAAACGGATACCTTTGCATTTTCCTTAGTTACGTGTTCTCCATCTAGATAGATCCATTGTTCAGCCATGAACTTACTGCACCTCCGCTTTCTCTTCCTCATAGGTGTATGTTGGATACGAGCCCAGAATCCGTACCTGACAGCCTAAAGCTTTGATCTCTTCAATAGCTCCCGGCAGCAGAATAGATTCTATCGGTTCCACCACATCAATATAAAAATAATAAGTACCCAGTTTTTTCTTCGTAGGCCGTGACTCAATACGCGATAAATTCAGCCTCCGCCAAGCAAACGCCGCAAGCACCTGATGCAGCGCACCTGGAAAATCCTCCGGCAATGTTACAAGGATGCTTGTCTTATCCCCACTACTTACTCTGGCAAGCTCCAGCTTCTGTGGCCCCACAAGTACAAATCGCGTGTAATTGTTGTTATGATCCGTAATTTGCCGATCAACAATTTCCAGGCCATGTGTAGCGGCTCCAAGTGTTGTGCCGATTGCGGCCCACCCTTTGCCAGGATTATTCTTAACAATTTCCGCAGCTTCAGAAGTACTCCCGGCAGATTCCAGGTCGGCCCAAGGTGCGTGTTCACGGATATATTGCCCGCATTGGGCCATTGCAACAGGATGAGAGAGAATCTTCACCATAGCAGTGAAATCCTTGTTACCCTCTGCATCCGTGAATTCCAAGGGATTACTGATCAGATTCTGGATCGATGGAAAAATCCACTCTGTCTGCATCGGCAGATTCACTTCATTGATGAGCCAATCAATATGCAGGCTAACAGAGCCTTCTATTGTATTCTCGATCGGAATCACACTGTAATCAGTGATACCATTCGCCGTGGAGAGAAAAACGTCAGAAATAAGCTTATGATGCACGATCTTCACAGGCTCACCGCCAAACAAATGCAGCAGTGCTTCGTGGGAAACCGAACCCTGCGGCAATACCGCTATTGATTTCATAACCGTAATTCTCCTTTTATCATATCCAAAAATGATTCATTTTGCATCCCGTTTCTTTCAAGTAGTTCTGTAGTAACACCTGAGGTACTAGGTGGCAGCCAGCAAGTACGAGCTGAAATACCCTGTTCTTGCATAGTTTCCTTCAAGAAGGCCTCAAGCTCCAGCTTCCGAACCTCATTCCGGTCAACCAAGCATAACAGTGTAGGACCTGCACCGCTAAGCGCAATACCTAGAGCTCCACGCTTTGGAGCCTCAACCAGCAGCTTTTCCATTCCAGGCACAAGAGGTGCACGATATGGCTGATGCAGGCGATCCTGCATTGCCCTACCAATGAGATCAAGACGGCCGGAGGCCAATGCTGCAGTCAGCAAAGACGTACGGCTGATATTATAAACAGCATCACTTACCGTAACTTCTGTAGGAAGGGCTTCTCGCGCTTTAGTCGTTGAAAGTTCAAACTCGGGAATAACCACGAGAACTTCCAACGCGTCCGGCGGCTCAAGCCGGATATAATCAGCATGCTCACCATCCCATACAGCGGTGATGATTCCCCCGAACAAAGAAGCACCCACATTATCAGGATGTTTCTCCAGAGCAGTAGCCATATCGAACAGTTTGGCGTTATCTAGAGGTGAGCCGATCATTGCATTTGCCGCTGCCATACCTCCGACAATTGCTGTAGCACTACTACCCAGACCACGCGTAAGCGGAATATCCGAATACATCGAGATGGACAATTCCGGCACCGAAACACCTGCTTCAGCAAATACCATTTGGGCTACCTGATAGATCAGGTTGCTTTTATCCTGAGCCAACCCCTTCATCTCGTCGCCGTATAAATGAAATACGGTCTCTGGTGCCTCCTCCATCTCGATCCAGGCATAAATGGATAAAGCCATGCCGAGTGTATCGAAACCCGGGCCGAGATTAGCTGTACTGGCAGGCACTTTAACCCTTGACCTTCCATAATTACTCATAACAGGTGCGATCTCCTTATTCTTTTTATCGGAATACTCTTGCTCATTTATCCTTCTACGCGATAGTGGCTCTTAATACGGTGAATTACCTTCAGCTCTTCAAAATGTCGCAGTACTTTATTCATACTCGCTTTGCTGGCATCATGTGTAACAATAATGATCTCCGCGTTAGGATTATTCTTGTTGGCTTGCTGAACGACAGAGTCAAGACTGACATCGTATTCTGCAAATACTTGTGTAATCTTAGCAAGCACACCCGCTTTATCATCAACGTATAGCAACAGAAAGTTTTTGAAGAATATTTCTTCGTCACTCTTCAGCTTCTTCTGCTTGTAAGGCACGATGTGTTTCAATCCGTTAACGCCCAGCTTAAGATTCTTGATGACTGCTACCAGATCCGCCACGATAGAGGTTGCAGTAGGCATTGCGCCCGCACCTGCTCCGTAGAACATTGTCTCCCCTACTGCCTCACCGTACACATAAACTGCATTGAATACTCCGTTGACTGAAGCAATCGGGTGACTCGCCCGGATCATGGTTGGCTGAACGCTGATGCTAAATTCTTCATCCTGGCGTTCTGCGATACCCAGCAACTTCATTTCATACCCAAGGCGCTTAGCAAAAGCAATATCCTCTTTGCTGACTCCAGAGATTCCACTTACACTAACGTCTCGCAACTCAACGTTGGTGCGAAAACCAAGGGTACCCAGAATCGCCATTTTGCGAGCGGCATCCAATCCCTCAACATCAGAGGTTGGATCAGATTCTGCATAACCCAGCTCCTGAGCTTCCTTTAACGCATCGCTATAGGTTGCGCCCTCTTGGCTCATTTTTGTCAGTATGTAATTGGTCGTTCCATTTACAATCCCCATAATCTTCATGATCTTGTCCGATGAAAAACCTTCGATGAGTGTGCGGATAATCGGTATTCCTCCCGCTACACTTGCCTCATAGAACACATCACATTGCTTCTCTTGTGCCTTCGCCAAAATCTCCGAACCATGCAGTGCCATCAGGTCCTTATTGGCAGTTACGATATGTTTGCCGCGCTCCAGAGCCTCAAGAATATACTCCTTCGTCCCCTCAATCCCGCCCATTACTTCGACGATTACATCGATTTCAGGATCCCGGATAACTTCCCATGGATCAGTGGTAATTTTGGAGGCATCTACTTCAATATCACGAGGCTTCTCCAAATTCTTCACAGCAATGCGCTCAATAATGATTGGAGAACCGACTTGACTGCTTAGGTCCTCCTGATTTCCTTCCACGATACGGACTACGCCCGTACCCACTGTACCCAGACCTAGTAATCCAACTTTGACCGGCTTCATCTGTATCTGTATCCTCCTAAAAGTTTTGTGAGCTCTCGCTTCACTGAGTTACTTCGTACAAAACTACTTCGAAAGCATAGGCTTAGTTTTGTGAGCTCTCGCTTCACTGAGTTACTTCGTACAAAACTACTTCGAAAGCATAGGCTTAAGTTTGTTATTTAACCCTGACCTACAATCAGGGCGCGCTTCACTCCTGAAATCTCTTTCAGACCGTCGAGCAAATCCCCAAGCTCTTCATTCAAATGTGAAATTTCCACGGAGATCACCACATTCGCTCGTCCTTGCAGCGGAATACTCTGATTAATAGTGAGCACATTTGCACCATGAATCGCGACTACTCCCAATACTTTAGATAACATACCGGATTCATGCTCCAAATCTAGCGAGATCGTAACAATCCGTTCCCGTTCCAACTGATGGATCAGATGTATCCCATCCTTATATTTATAAAAAGCACTGCGGCTTAACCCCACCTGTTCTACACCTTCGTGTACCGTCTTCGCATCTCCGGCCTCAAGCAATTGTTTCACTTGCATTGTCTTGAGCACAGCATCAGGCAATATGTCCTCTCGGACCAAATAATAGCGTTCTTTCACGAACGTCCTCTCCTCAAAGACTTTTGTGTTTTCATAGTGGACATTATAAGGGATTATGGCTGTAAAAAGCAACAACTAATCCTGCTCCTGTCCTAATCAGCTGTAAGGTATAGTCGTACCACAATAGTCACAAGCCTTGGATTGGCCTGGCTGAACTGTATTCTGAGCGCCGCAGCCTGAGCAGTTTATTGACTTTGGCAACTGAGGTGGGGTCTGCGCTTGATTACCTCTTGGTTGCAATCTTTCCGCTCCTTCGAAACCGGAGGTTCTCCCGGTATGTTCCGGATTGGATACTCCTCTAAGCTGGTCAGTCTCTTGCCTGCCCTCACTAAAAATAACCTGCGGCGCAAGGACCCCTCTGCTCTTGAGATACAGTAAATCTCGGCGGACATCGCTTTCATTTTGACCTGTATGCTCAGACAAGCTACCAATGTGCGTGACCCCATTATTGATAATAAGCCCAACATACAGATTGGTAAGCTGCGCGAACTTAAATCTTTCCTTAGTTGCCCAGGACCCAAAAAAGAAGGCAGGCAGCAGAAGTATAATCGCAAACGTGATTAGAATAAATATAGTTATTCCAAAGTTATTCTGATCTGCTATCCAAGACCCCAAAAATATGACACTTAGTTCAAAAAAAGCACCTATAAACACATGGAGTATAAGGTTAAAGTTCGAGGCTTTACGATAGTTCTTATAATGAGTGCTCAACAAACGGACCAGAGCAAGCACAAGCCCTACAGGCATTAACAAATACGCTGCTACGATTATAATATAGTCAAAAGCTGTCCTGTCATATTTGGGCATATAAGCTGCTGGATGGCCCTCCTGCCACGGCGGTGGCTCTTGTGCATTCAATCTATTCATTCTATTTAGTTCCCCCTATTTTAGTGCCGACAGCTCTCTGTTCCGTCGCTGAAGTGTAGCAGCGATAATCTCTACTAATTCTTTGGTTTCAACTTCCCAATCTGCCCGAGGCTCATCCAGAGCAAGCAGCAGTTCCACATGATCATGCAGCAAAGAAATTTGCTGATTTAACATGTCCTCAGTAGCGAATAAGGAAGGGTTCGAAACCGGATCACTGTACTTGAATTTTTCTTCCAATGTGTCTATTAGCTCTATAAGCTGCTCACACTCCGAATGTTTCCAAGTGCTGGCCAACATGCTGATCTCTGCGAGCGCCTGCCGATGCTGGCGAAGATTCCGTGTAGACTCTCTTGCCTTCTTCTCCTGCGCTCCTGCATTCCAGCCATATAAACCTGTTGCTGCAAGACTAACTGCCCCGACGACCACAATCAGCAACTGCAGCGCAGCATACCACAATGGCGGCACTTCCAGCAGCCCATCGAAAACAATTGCGGATATAAGAACTGCAGCCATGTACATAATCGTTATGAAAACTCCACTGATCATAACCGGAGGAGTTTGGCTTATTCGGACAGTGACTCGTAGCCAGAAGATACTATAGAGATATACTACGCTCTCCGCAAGCAAAACTGCCGTCAAAGAAATTACGAAGCGTAAGAGGGATTCAGAGAATCCTAATCCAAAAAAAGAGAATACGGTCACGATTATTACTGCAGCATAAATAACGGTGATGGAACTAACATATGTTTTTCTCTTGTTCATGAAGCCCTCCTTCAGCCTGCCTTCGTTCCGCATTCGGCACAAAATTTCTGTCCAGGTTTCAGCTCATGCCCGCAGCCTCCACACTTTAGTATCAAACTTGTTCCGCAGTTAGGACAGAACTTGGCTTCGGAAACAAGTACAAATCCACATGCGTGGCAATTCGTTTTGTCCACAGCAGGTTCTTCCGGTTGTACAGATTGGAGAGTGTGACCGCAGCCGTTGCAAAACCGTGCGTCAACTGCATTAAGAACACCACATTTGGAGCACACTTTGGTCTCTTTGGCTACCGGTGAAGAACCTGTATCAAACGTTGATCCTCTTGTCATTCGATTTACCATGTCCACCGCCGGTCCAGCGAATCCAAGTCCCATTCCAAGCCCCATACCGGTGTTCATCATGCCTACTCCGAGATTTCCTGGATTGCCTGCGGCTTCTTCCATGGTATCGAAGCTGCGTTCCTGCTGGTAGGTGAAGCCAATGATGTCCATCTCTGCTTTTTTGGCCAGTGCTTCCTTCAATCGGATCGTTGCTGGATCATTATCCGGAATATTAATTGAATCGATATAGAAATTATTCAGTTCAAGGCCATTGTCTAGAAAGGTCTGAGCAAGCCGCCCTTGAATATGCTTCGATATTTCCGCTACATAGGCGTTGATCTCCAAAATGCTGATTTTTTTGTGCACAAGGTAAGAGGATATTAGCTCATTAATATTAGACATCAACAGCCCACGGAAATAATTAACAAGTGTATCCTGATCAAACAGAGGGAGGGTTCCCACTAGCTGTAGTAAAAATTTACGGGGATCCTCAACCCGAACTCCAAATTGTCCAAAGGAGCGGACAGCAATCATCATATTATATTTGGGGTCTTGCAGCTGCAGCGGTGTGCTTGTTCCCCATTTGACATTCATGGAGTTCATTTTGTTCACATACCATACTTCTGCTGTAAACGGCGATTTCCCCCCAAAGGGCAAATTAATAATATTGGATAATATCGGTATATTTGCTGTGCTAAGCGTGTGCCGTCCAGCGGCAAAAGAATCAAGTGCTTGTCCGCCCTTGAATAGAATTGCTTCTTGAGATTCATTAACTATAAGTTGGGTCCAAGTCCCAAGCTCCTGATTAGGATATTTCCATGCGAAAACACCTGGAGGACCATCATATTTCACTACTTCAATTATTGCCATCTGCCTATTCCTTCTTTCGTGATCATAGGTATGTAGAATATATCGGTTTATTTATGGGGAATAAGTACTTTTTCGTTATTTATTGTATACGATTCAGCTCCTGTTTTGGTTCTTTCCGCGAATTTTTTAGATTTGCAGGCTTTAGAAACAAAAAAAAGCGCCACTATGCTATCCTTCATCAGGAAAACACAGTCGACGCTTTGTATTTAAAATTAATTATTAATAGTAGCTGCTGTTTTCTACAAATTCAAACTCAAAGTCAGCAATGCGGACAATAGTGCCTTCCACAGCACCACGTTTACGCAGCTCTGCATCTACACCCATATGGCGCAATGTGCGGGCCAGCTTCAGAATCGCATCATGTGTGTGCAGTTGCATCCGCTTCAGCATCCGCTCAATGCGAGGGCTGCTGACAACGAATGCATCGTTATCACGCGTAATCGTAAAGGAGTCATCCTCTTCCGCTTCCAGCTTGTATACCTTCCGCTCAGAGGTTTCTGCAACGTCTTCAACGATTGGAGCAACTGGAATGTTGTCAAGGATATCCGTTGCACGGTATAACAGCTCTTGTATGCCCTGGCGGGTAAGCGAAGAAATAGGCAGAACTTCAATATCCGGCCGCAGTTCAGCGACACGTTCACGGAAAGAAGCTAGATTGTCCTCTGCTTCCTGCATATCCATCTTATTCGCCGCCACAATCTGCGGGCGGTTGATCAGATTGGCGTTATATTGTTTCAGCTCTTCATTGATCATTACCCAATCCTCGAAGGGATCGCGTCCCTCGGAGCCAGACATATCTACGACATGGATAATAATACGCGTGCGCTCAACATGACGCAGGAATTCATGGCCGAGGCCAACACCTTCAGAAGCACCCTCGATCAAGCCTGGCAGATCGGCCATCACAAAGCTCCGACCATCTCCTACATCCACTACTCCTAGATTCGGAGTAATCGTTGTGAAGTGATAAGCTCCGATTTTAGGAGTGGCTGCTGATACAACGGAGAGCAGTGTGGATTTACCTACACTAGGGAACCCTACAAGCCCCACATCAGCCATTACCTTCAGTTCCATAACAATATAACGTTCTTGGCCTTCTTCACCATTCTCAGCCAGTTCAGGCGCTGTATTGGACGCTGTGGCAAAGCGAGTGTTCCCCCGGCCACCACGGCCTCCACGAGCGACAACTACATATTGGCCATGACGGGTCATGTCAGCAATAATTTCTCCGGTATCATCATCGATCAGTACAGTTCCCGGCGGGATGCGCACGATCATGTGCTCGGCATTGGCTCCATGCATACTTTTGTTGCGACCCTTGACTCCACGTTCAGCTTTGAAGTGGCGCTGATAACGAAAATCCATCAGCGTGCGCAGTCCTTCATCTACTTTGAAGATGACGTCGCCGCCACGGCCTCCGTCACCACCAGCAGGACCACCCTCTGGTACAAATTTCGCACGGCGGAACGCTACTAGTCCATCCCCACCGTTACCACCTTTAACAAAAATCTTAGCTTTATCTACGAACATCGATGTTCACCTTCCTCACATTTCAAGCGGTAGACGCAATTGTATATAAGCCCCATTAGACTTAAATTGCTCCGCTCTCATGATTTTTCCTTGTACAATATTATAAATTTGCCCTTGAAGCAGCTCGGGATTGGAATGATTCCCTTCGCCTTGAAAAGAGATAAGAATGTCTCCTGCATCCTGTGTAAAGTCGAGGCTAAGCTTGCGCGTTTCGCCCTGAGGAGCAAGTCCGCTGTACTGGTAAGCCCGCACCGTCTGCATAATCACGGAAGTTAGCTCGTCCCCAGCTTCGGGACTGAGCGTATTATTCAGTTGCAGTCCTTCCTCCACTTGAACTTCAAGTTCCAAACTGGACCTATAGGTACGAAAAGATTGGATATAGAATACCAGCGAAGGAATGCCAAGCTTGGCGATGCGGCTATCAAGTGCAATACGTTCCTTTATTCTTTCCACACACTGTACAGATTTATCAGGCTTGCCTAGCTGGATATATCCGTAAAGAATCTGCAAATCGTTCATCCAATCATGACGATGATGATTTAGTGTCCGAATCGCTGCCTGCTGCAGAGTGTTCTCCTGTATACGCAGTTCCCTTTCAAAGTGACGCCTGTTGCCAATAAAACTGAAAGCAAGTACCGCTGCTACCCAAACACCGAGCAACAGACATGTCAAAAGGGAGGTGTGCCAATACACGAGACCTAAAGGAAGCGCTACGGATAACATGACTGCCCAGATTACACTTTTCCAGGATTTCATTCTTTCTCCCCGTCCCTCAGTTCGCAAAATTCAAGTCTTCGTTAGAATACATAAAACATTATAAGAGATATCGCGAAACTTATAAACATAGAAGGATAAATTATATTTTCAAAAAAAGCCTCCGGCACTCATGCCGGAGGCTTCACTGCAAATTATAGTCCGTAAACTTACGCTTCCAATGCCGCTGCTACCGGAGCAACGTCAACAGGGTAGACGCTCACTTTCTTGCGATCGCGGCCCCAACGTTCGAATTTCACTACGCCGTCCACTTTGGCGAACAAGGTATCGTCACTGCCGATGCCTACGTTTGTGCCTGGGTGAATCTTAGTTCCACGTTGACGAACCAAGATGCTGCCGCCGGTAACTGTTTGACCGTCAGCACGTTTCACACCAAGACGTTTCGATTGGCTATCACGACCGTTTCTTGTGGAACCTACACCTTTTTTGGATGCGAAGAATTGAAGATTCAATTTAAACATGTTGTCTACCTCCTTCTTCAAATAATGTCTTGCTGTATCTTAATATACTTCCCGTATGATTCTGCGATATCATTCAACATCACGACCATGGATTCGAGCAACAATTGTACCTTCGCGGACTTTTCGGTATCTTCTATGGAACTTATTGTTCCACTCAAGAACCCGTTCTTCACAGACGTATCTATGGAGATTCCGGTCAAGAACTCAATCGAATTGACGGTTCCAAATGTTACAGTGGATACTCCGGCACATACGATATCTTCGCCACGCTTCGCATAACCCGCATGCCCTTTAACCTCAAAGCCAACGATAGTACCCAACCCGGAAGATCTTGTAATCAATACGTTAATCATTCACGCACCTTCTTACGCTTGAATCTTCTCGATAGTTACTTTTGTGTACGGTTGACGATGACCTTGTTTCTTGTGGTAATTCTTCTTAGGTTTGTATTTGTAAACTACAACCTTATGGCCTTTACCATGTTTCTCAACTTTAGCTGTTACAGTAGCGCCGCTCAAAAACGGAGTTCCTGCAGTCAAACCGCCTTCGTTGGAAACAGCCAATATACGGTTAAAAGTTACGCTTTCGCCGTCTACAGCATCTAGTTTCTCAATGAATAATACGTCGCCCTCTTGGACTTTGTATTGTTTGCCACCAGTTTCGATAATTGCATACATTGTACTTGCACCTCCTCATGTCTCAGACTCGCCTAGTCTAGGTGGCATATTCCCCAAAGAGAATAGCGCTTATGTACCCGATCGGAGCGGTTACAGCATGTGCAGGAAAAAAATCAACCAAACACATACTTGAAGATATTATCATACATATTATCCATAGTCAATCTTTTCAAGTACAAACACCTTTTCAATAGCTATGCAGCGGTGACATTCATTCCAGCCAGGCTCCAACTTTCCCGGTTCCTCCGCAGCATTGACATGTAACAGGTGCGAAACCAGCGGAGTCATGCCTAGCCTTCTTGCGTGTCATCTCCAGTAATCCAAGCCTTGTCCAGCCGAGGATATGTGTCTTGGTACGATCACTGCTTATTACGCTTTCCAATCGATCAATAACCATCTTCCGGTGTTCTTCCAGCTCCATATCAATAAAGTCGACGATAATAATGCCACCTGTATCACGCAAACGAATAAGCCTTCCAATCTCCTCAGCCGCTAGTAAATTAGTAGAGGTTACCGTCTCTTCTAACGTAGCTCCACCCGTATAGTGAGCAGTATTTACATCGATCACCGTTAACGCCTCTGCCTCATCCCAGATGAGTGTTGCCCCACCCTCAAGGATAATTTTGCGATTGAAGCTCCTGTATAATTGTTCCTGAACTCCGTAGGAATTAAAAATGGATTCCTTAGCATCATACAACCCCACTGGTTTATACCCTTCAGGAGCCATCTCCTCCAGGAAAGCCTCTGCTTCTCTAACGACTTTGGGAGAATCTATCATCAGCTCATCAAGCCGCGGATTAAATGTATCCCGTATAAAGCGTTGCACAATACTAAGATCACTATGCAGGAGAGCAGGGGCTTCTGCTTCTGACGCCCGTCGGGTAATAATATCCCACTGGGCACGCAGGAAAGAGAGATCACCTTCTACCGCTTCAGGAGGCTCATCCTCCGAAACCGTACGCATGATCACTCCCTCTTCTTTATTGCGTAGCCGTTCTCCAATACCTTTAAGCCGGGTTCGTTCTGATTCGCGGCTGATTTTCTTGGAGACTCCAACATATTCTGCATAAGGCATGTACACCATCCAGCGCCCTGGCAGCGTATAATGGGTGGTTACACGTGCACCCTTGCTGCCACGCGGCTCTTTTCTAACCTGTACAATAATTTCTTGACCAGGCTGCAGCAGCGTCTCTATCGAGGGTCTTATTTCTGGCTGTTTCTCCAAATGGGGATGTAATACGTCATCGACATATAAAAAGGCATTCTTTTTCTGTCCAATATCAACAAAAGCCGCTTGCATACCTGGAAGAACATTCATAACCCGACCTTTATAATAACTGCCAACCAGCCCTTGCTGCTGATCGCGTTCAGCCGCGTATTCTACCAATCTCCCGTCCTCCAGAAGAGCCATCCGGGTAATATGCTGCGTGCAATGAACGATCATTTGTTTCATGGCTTCACCTCTGGTTTAAATCATTCTCATTCGCTGCACTCTGTATACTAACTTCTAAAGTAAGAGGATATCAGCCGCTGTTCCGGCACAACAGCCAGCACATCTCCGCTGTCGTTCAACACGTAGATAAAATGATACTGGTTACGTTTAAATAGACGCAATATATCATCCAAAGGTTTCGCAGCTAAAGCAACAATCGGACGGGCCACACTCCCGGTCCGCAGATGTCGCTCATATACAGCTTCCCTGTGCATCAGAAAAGAAACGAACCGGTAGGGAAAGTTACGATGGTCTGTAATATTGGAATATAGTAAAAAAGCTCCGATCATCAGCAAGTTCAGTCTAAGTCCCCCACCCGCTCCAAGAGGCAGCAGCGCATAAGCAACAACCAGTATACTAGCAGTCACACTCACTCTTCCGCTCCATAATAAAGTGAAATAATAGGGAAGCAGCAAACTTATAGCAGCCTGAAGGACCTTCCCTCCGTCAAGCGGCAGAATTGGCAAAAGATTAAAAAGCGCAATAATGGTATTCGCCTGGATAAAATAGTTCAGAAATGCTCCGTTGCCAACACCTGCTTGCAGAATACCATAGGCAATCACAATCATAATCCCATTTTGCAGCGGTCCGGCCAGAGCAATTCCGATCTCGCGGCTAGCTGTAAGCTGGCCATGATCCTCGATAATAGCAACCCCCCCGAATGGGAGAAGCTGTACAGATTTGACCGAAACACCGGTGAGAAGGGCAGCGCAGACATGTCCCATTTCATGAACTAGCACGATCATAAATAAAGTGAGCAGCTCCAGAAACTGTCCTGTGAGAACAGAAAAGAACATCACAATCACAAATAGCGGATGCAGCGTAAACTCGATCCCCCAGATTCTAATCAAATGAGACCACTTCAGCAGGATCAATATAGGCTTTATCCTTCATCACTGCAAAAAAGAGTGTAGTCTCAGAAGCTGTCTCCGGTTCTACTATCCACCCAATATTCTCACCACTCTGCAGCCAATCATCAACCTTTAGCTTTGTCCCACTTAAATGGCCATACTCAGCAATAATACCGCCTGAATGCTGGATAGTGATCCGAATTCCACCCAGCAGCTCTTTGGATACGGACAGTACGCGCCCTATATCTACACTCTTCACCATCACACTGCCGCTTGAATCGGTTTCAGGCATAATTTCCACACCTTTAAGTGAGGACACAAAAGGCTTTATGATACTCCCGACTATCGGAGGATTCAGTTCATGTACGGCTGCTGCCTTTTGAGCTGGCTCTTCTTTATCACCAAAAATTGGAATAAACGCCGGAGCCCCGTTAAAATGCTCCTCATACCAGACCCTGGCTGCTGCAAAGTCCATATCCTTGCTCAAAGCGTCGTTAATAAAAGCCTGTGCTTGTTGCGACCATGGCTGCTGAATAGCAAATATCCCCCACACGGCACCAAACACTAGCACACTGGCAACAGTCCGCCGTATAAAACCGCTGACAAAACGTGGCTTCTCCCCGTTCCCATGATTCTCCCAGCTCCCACGGCGTTCTTTCCACATGACCTCGGGATCTGGCTCTGTATCCTTAAAGTTTATCTTCTTATCTGGTATTGTGAACAATGGCGGTACTGCTGAAACCGCAACTTCCGGGAGATCCTCCAGTAAGTTGCGGATACGCTCCTTGCGGCGACCCTTGATATCTAATTTCTGATCCATAGTTATCCCTCCGGCGGGCTTGTTTTACTTCCATTTTATGAAGAATAGAAGTGTCTTTAGAACAAGCCCCTCGCAAGGTCCTTTGATGTTGCATAAAAAAAGGGTCACACTCATAGATTTATCTACGAGCGTGACCCTTTATGCTTCGATATGTAGGCATACCTAGTTCAGCCCATACCAAAAAATTTCTTGAATTTCTTAAAGGCATTCGGCTTTCGGTCAAGCTGCATCAACGGTACAGCATCACCCAGAATACGACGAGCTATGTTGCGGTAAGCAATAGCGGCAGGAGAATCCGGATTCATTACGGTTGGCTCCCCGCTATTAGCGGCTTTAATGACCATTTCGTCATCTGGGACAATTCCAATCAGATCAATATTAAGCACTTGCAATACATCCTCAATATCAAGCATATCGCCGGACTTCACAAGTCCTGGACGAATACGGTTAATGACCAGCTTGGGTGACTCTACATGTGATTGCTCCAACAGGCCGATTACACGATCTGCATCCCGCACAGCGGCATGCTCCGGTGTGGTAACAACGATAGCCTTATCCGCACCAGCTATCGCATTACGGAAGCCGTGCTCAATTCCTGCGGGACAATCAATCAGAATATACTCATATTCCTTCTTTAATTCAAGGATGATATCCTTCACCTGTTCAGGAGTAACAGCCGTTTTGTCCTTCGTCTGTGCTGCGGGCAGCATGTACAATTCATCAAAACGTTTGTCCTTAACCAATGCCTGATTAAGGCGGCATCTACCCTCGGCCACATCCACAATATCATAAATAATACGATTCTCAAGTCCCATAACTACATCCAGATTACGCAGTCCAATATCGGTATCGACGAGACAGACTTTTTTACCCTGCAGTGCAAGCGCGGTTCCAATATTGGCCGTTGTGGTTGTTTTGCCAACTCCGCCTTTACCTGAGGTAACGACAATCGCTTCTCCCATGGAGGCTACACCCCTTTAAACACATTTAAACCCTGACGTAACTTGACTATATTATGAATCTTGTCGATCTGCATAGCACCCTTCGATAAATATGCAAATTCCATGGTGCTCTCTCGGGTACCCCATTCGTCTGGAGGTCTGCTGATAATATCTGCAATCCGCAGTTGGGTCGGGGACAGATGTGAAGCGGCAATAATAGCCTCTACATTACCGTCCACACCCGCATGAGCCATACCTCTAAGTGCACCTAGAATATAAATATCACCTGAACAGGTAATCGTACCTCCTGGGTTTACATCGCCAAGAAATAATAGATTACCTTGATGATGCAGCACCTGACCGGAACGCAACATACCACTCATCAGAAACAGCGCTTCAGAATCGTCGGTGCTGCCAGGTTCCTCTAGCGCCTCGACGGAGCGGATCAACAAATTGCCTTGCCCCTTCAGAATCTCCAGCACTGCTTCCTTCTCTTGCTCAGTTACGGAACGGTTACCCAGCTTAATGTCCACATGTATAATCGGTCCTGTCAAAATATTTTGATGGCTGTGTTCCAACTTGAAACGAAGCTCGCTCAGAAGATCTTCAAAGGGACATTTGTCGTCTAGCAGGAATACCAGGCCGTCCTTGATGCCTTTAATCCTTACATGCTTGGATTTCACTGTCATCTGCTTAGTCCCCCTATCCTCATTCATTCGTGCCGAGCCCCTCAAGTTCCTGCTTTACTCCATAAGAAAATACAAGTCGCTTCATAGGGTTTCTTCTTTGCGCGTCTCTTTCTTCAGTAGCTCAAGCTGGCGCCGGAGCGGAATATAGAGGAGCAAGGCAAACGCGAAATGAAACAACATCGTAGGCAACATATGATTTAATAACGCCCAGCTGTATGGTTCATTGTTGAGATTAAATACACTATAGATTGCAAATAGCATACTGTCTTCCAGCAGGCTCCCTAGTAGAACCACAGTCATCATAAGCGGAAGTGGTGCGCGTGGAATTTGAAAGATCAGGCCAATCAAATAAGCAGATAAGCCCATTGCAAAAGAATGAGCTCCAATAATTCTGCCGTAAAAAATGACATCATGCAGCATCCCAAAGGATAAGCCCAATAGCAGGGCAGTATGGCGATGATGATAAACGGTTACGAATAGTATAACAATAAAGAACAGATTCGGAATGATCCGCATCTCCCAGACATTCGGTAACAGCCAAGGAAGAATCGTCCCCTGCAGAATAAACAGGAGGAACAACAGTAGAATAAGAAAGGGTCTTCTCCGCATATTCACTATTCTGTACGCTCCTCTGTATATACAACAATCAGCTGCTTCCAGTCCTCAAATTCGGCTTTAGGCTTAATGATTGCGGTAGAGGTTAATCCGAACTCTCCCACTGCAACGCTATCTACAGTACCGATAATCAGACCGCGTGGATACAAGCCACCGATACCGGAGGAAACAATGGTGTCCCCCACAGCAATGGGATCACCTGGAGGGATTTTATCCATCTGAAGTCGTTTGGTTTCCTGATTATAGCTTTGAATCATACCGAAGGTGGAATTCTCTTTTCCTATAGCCGTAGCAGCTATTGCCGGCTGAGAGTTCGGATCATTACTATCCATCATGGTCATCAGCTTAACCGTCGAGGTGAAATTGCTGACCTCACTAATAACACCAACCAGACCCTCTACAGATATCACGGACATATTAGTCTTAACGCCATCTTTGGAACCGAGATCGATTACCAGCGAACTGTTGCTTGGCTCAGTAGTCAGACTGACTACTTGGGCGATATGATACTCATAATCATATTTTTCCTTCTGTGCTTTGGTGAATTCGAGCTGTTTCTTTAGTTGTTCATTCTCCGCTTGAATAAAGTTATACGTAGCTTTATCACGTGTATATTGGGCGACCGTTATTTTGAGACTCTCATTCTCTTTGGCGAGATCGTGAAGATTTCCGATATCTTCAAACAAGCCCGCTACATATCCAGCGGGCTTGTAGAATACACTTTGCACGAAACCAGTCGTATCTCTGAGAAAATTCTCCGGCCAGGACAAAGCTTTTCTTGTTCCCAAGCTAAAGCCCATCACCACAATAAACAGTACCAATGTAAACAATAATATAAACAAACGTTTATTGCTTAAGAGTTTAAACAGTTTCAACACCCTCTAACAACGTATTTCTCCCATAACAGGGGTTGACATTCACAAGTGGTTCAGGCTTAATATCGCTTGGAGCGAAGACTTGAGCTACTGCGGCTCTTGAACAAGTGAATGTTCTCAAGTGCCTTGCCTGTGCCAATAGCTACGCAGTCAAGCGGATTCTCGGCGACAATTACCGGCATACCGGTTTCTCGTGCAAGCAGTTTATCCAGGTTGCGCAACAGCGCACCTCCACCGGTCAATACAATACCACGGTCCATAATATCAGCGGCCAGTTCCGGCGGGCATTTCTCCAGCGTTACTTTGACGGCTTCAACAATAGCATTCACCGTATCCCCCAACGCTTCACAAATCTCATCAGAAGTAATGGTTAGTGTCTTTGGGAGACCTGTCACGAGATCGCGACCACGAATTTCCATCGTTTCAGCCTTCTCAAGTGGTAGGGCAGAACCCACGTCCATCTTCAACTGCTCTGAGGTCCGTTCACCGATCATCAGGTTATATTGGCGCTTGATGTACTGGATGATGGCTTCATCTGCCTCGTCACCCGCCACACGTACAGAACGGCTAGTCACAATACCTCCGAGTGAAATTACGGCTACTTCAGTCGTACCTCCGCCGATGTCAACAACCATACTTCCGGTTGGCTCCCATACTGGCAGGTCAGCACCAATAGCTGCGGCAAAAGGTTCCTCGATAATGTAAGCTTCACGTGCTCCGGCTTGCTTGGTTGCATCCTCAACGGCCCGCTGCTCAACAGCAGTAATGCCGGAAGGAACACAGACCATTACGTTCGGATGGCGTTGGAACATTGAACGCTGCTTCTGTGCTTGACGGATAAAATATTTAATCATAGTAGCCGTTGTATCAAAATCGGCAATAACCCCGTCTTTCATCGGACGAATAGCCCGAATATTCCCCGGTGTGCGACCTATCATTTTCTTGGCGGATTCGCCTACGGCTTCTATCGTTTTGGTATCTGTATTAATGGCCACCACGGAAGGTTCTCTAACAACAATACCCTTGCCGCGTACATAGACGAGCGTATTCGCCGTCCCAAGGTCAATTCCTAAGTCTTTCGTAAAACCACCAAACATGCTGTATTCTCCTTTTCCTAGTGAATCTATGCGATTTTATTACATAAAGCCTTTTTCCTTCAAACTCACAAAACTGCTATCTCCGATAATTAGATGATCCAGTACGTCGATTCCAACAATTTCGCCTGCCTGAAGCAATCTCTTAGTCAGGGAAATATCTTCTGGACTCGGCGTCGGATCACCACTGGGATGATTGTGTGCGCATATAATAGATGCACTGCTGCATTTGATGGCTGCCCGAAATACCTCACGGGGATGAACAATTGAGGCGTTGAGACTGCCCATGGATAACGTCTCCTGTGCAACAACATGATTCTTCGTATTTAGGAACAGGCAGACGAAATGCTCTTTCTGCAAATAACGCAGTTGCTCGGTTAGGAGCTCCGCCGCGTCCTGAGGACTACGTATGGTCACCGGTTCATTCAACCTGGAGTTCGCCATGCGCCTTCCCAGTTCGATGCCAGCTTTTAGTTGCACCGCCTTGGCAGGGCCGATGCCTTTGATTGTCATTAGTTCTTCGATGCTAAGGTCTGCCAGTTGGCGAAGACTGCCTATTTGGTTAAGTATTCGCTGTGCAATATGAATAGCCGATTCCCGGCGTGTTCCCGTACGCAGCAGAATAGCAAGAAGCTCTGCTTGACTTAATGATTCTGCCCCATAATGCATCATGCGCTCTCTAGGTCGTTCTTCATGGGGGAGGTCTCGCAGCATAATCGATTGCGACTCCATCCCTAATCCCTCTTCCCTTTACTCTCCCTGCTGATTCAGCACAGTTATGCCAAATCCGGACAACATTCCGCCAAGCAGTGATAATGGTAGCCCGACCACGTTAAAATAACAGCCAGCGATTCTTTCTACCAAGGTGGCACCAAGCCCTTGTATCGCATAGGAGCCAGCCTTGTCAGCGGGCTCTCCGGTAGCTATGTAGGCAGCGATCTCGTTATCGCTCATGGCTCTCATGGTTACGGAGGTTACCCGGTGATCCACCAATGTCTTACCATCTGGCAGTCCAATACAGGCTACACCAGTGTACACCCTATGTTTCCGGCCTTGAAGAGCAGTAAGCATAGCTTTGCTGTCCAGCTCATTCACCGGTTTGCCAAGTACAGTATCATCCAGAACGACGATTGTGTCACTCCCGATGATAACTGCATTGCGCTCACCGACAGCTGGTATTACCGCCTCTGCTTTACGCAAGGCCAGATTGCATACAATCTGTTCCGGCGTCCAATCTGGTGGTGTGCTCTCATCAGCTTCACTGGTTATAACCTCGAAGGGCAGACCGAGCAAAGATAACAGTTCCCGACGACGCGGTGAACCTGAGGCGAGAATAATGACATCCACGTTATAATCGTTCCTTCCTAAATCAGTAAAGAATGTTATAGTCTCCGGTATAGCCATACGGCAGTAATAATACCAGCTAGACTAAGCATGCACAATTTCAAATGAATAGTGATGTCATAGGTTATGATGTCCAAATCGGCTTGCGGAGACCACTTTAGAACGGTTGATGTTGTGAGAAAAGACAGAGCCTTTACAGGCTGCAGCAACTTGGCAATCCACGCTCCGGCTAACCAGCCCAGAATTAGAAATAACAGCAGTGTTCCTACATTTTTCTTCTTCATTTCAGTCGTCCCTCGCCATTTTTTGACACCTTAATTATTATACGGTGAAACGGAGTTCAATACAAACGCTAAATCCAAAATGGATATGATTACCACTTATGAAGCATAAAAGGCAACGTAAACAGGAAGAAACGGGTGCCGTCCATAAATAGGACGGCACCCGTTTCTTCGAGAAATAGAAGGTGAAGTTATTGTATGAAACATATGAAATCTAAATATTGGCGCAAAAAATTGAGCATTTCAGAAAGTAGCATTCTAATCCCTCAGCCTAAGGTGGACAGCAATTGTCTCTGGCCGGTAAGGAAGCTCATCATCGACTCCTGCACTTCCCAGAGAAGACCCTTTGCCATATTCTTATTATATTCATTCAGCGCTGAGATTCCTTGGCTCATAGACTTCTCCAACTCTGCGCAAATTCGCTGCGCCGCAGGGGATAAGCCCTGCTCAAATGTCTTAGCTGCCTCCGTCCACTGCATATGAAGATCACTGACGTGAGAAGTATCGGCAGCAGCATTTGCTGGAGCTGTACTGAGCAACGAAGCGGACTGGCTGGCAAGCTCAGCAAGCAACTGCCCGCTGATAGAGAAATAATTATTCACAGCTTCTGCGTTTCCACCAAAAGCCAACTGCTCTGCGGCCGGTAATGTAACCTCTCTCACATATAGCTCAATCCCCTGATTCTTCAGGCCGCTGCTCAGCAGCTTGGCCTGCTCACGGTCCGGTGACAGGCCAGCGTAGACGCGATTTCCATCTGCAGGATCCAGGGCAGCAGCCAGTCCAGCATCAAGCAACTCCTGCTGCGCCTGCTCCGCTCCTGCTGATGTGCTGAATACCCCGTATTGCAGCAGGTAATAGCTCTGCGCTGCCACCTGCACTGCGAGACGATTCATTCCTGCGGACTCAGTACCGGCAGCACCGGAAGCCCCCGCTTTTGCCGAATCAGTATTTCCCACAGCCTGCTCCAGAACAGCGGTGGAACCTGTTGTTGACGCGGACCCCGTTCCCGTACTCCCTCCGTTAAAAAAAGACAACGCCACATAACCAAGCAACACTCCAGTTACAACAGCCCCTGCAACAGAAAGGGCAAACTTCCACCAATAGGAGGGACGGCGACTATGATAGGAACCTCCATAACCATCTTCGCGTGGTAGATTATCCTCGTGCTGTTGCGAGAATCTGTCATTACCAAGCGGCTGAGTAATATATCTGTCAACTTCCAACTCTGTTGGTACCAGTGGAAGATGGTTATTCACCTCAAAGTATGGCTTGCGGAGATCAGCAGGTGTTGAATAATAGGTCTCAGCATCATCCACAGGCTCTTCTTGAGCAAATCGAAAAGCTGAATCTACAGGCCCAGTAGGCTCAAGCAATCCGGATTCCTGCTGTAGGCTTTCCGAGATGTAATCAGTTGCTGTTCCCAGACTCCTGCCTGACCCACTACGATCCTCTGCTTTAGGCTTGAGCTTATCCTGCTTGTCATCAAATCGAAATGTCATTCTTGCGTTATTCAATTGCCACACCTCACCTTATCTAATCTATAAGCAAATATATGATAGATAAGAGGGAGATATGCTATTTTACATGTGGATTGGGTTTATTCATCTTTGTTATACCAGACTGAGAATTTTGGCCCGAACACTGTTCGCCTCGTAATGCTTTAGCAACGTTTGATGCGCCCGATCCGCAATTAGGCCACCCAGCCCCGAGTCCTGCAGCAGACTCACAATATTGTCTACGGCATCCTTCGCTGTGCTAGCTAGTAATATATTTCGGTTATGCTCGCAGTTTAACCCTTCCGAACCTTTAGTGCTGGAAACTACTGGTGTTCTGAGGGCCCAGGATTCCAGCACACTCATTCGGGCTCCACAGTTATCCAGCAACGGAGCAATAACCGCCTTTGCCTTGCGTATGTATTCAGCAGCATTGTCCAAAGGCCCAGTGATATTAATTGAATTATCTTCTTTACCCAGTTCTGCTACCTCAGGAGGTACTTCACGGCAGACTATATAACAGCGTACATCAGGTACCTTTGCCTTAATCCGCGAATAAATCTTATGGAAAAATAATAAGGCGACTTGCTTACCCGGGCTCGTATTCATATCCCAGTATAGAACAATCGAATTCTCCTTGAGCACAGGCTCTGTATATTCGTATTGATGCATATCAATGAAATGCGGCACCACATGCACTTTACTGGCATCTGCAAATGACAAGGACTTAAATGAGAGTGCATCCCATTCCGAGGTTGCCAGCAGCAAGCCAGTTTTGTTCAATAGATTTCGCTCGTCCCGACGGACCAGAGCAGCATTCAGCTTCTGGTAGGGGGTGATTAAGATACGCTTCCCAACGGCTTCTCCAATGGACATTCCGCCCTTGAAACGGTATGCATCCGTGATAATTGTTGCCTCAGGGAGCAGATGCCTGATAATATCAATACAGTTTTGGAGCAGACTATGCGATATAAAGACATGGCTATATGTATTTGAGCGGCACAAATCTGTTAGGTTGTCCCTCATATTCTTCCCAGTACTGCTCCGATAGGCGTAATCCCGCAGTTTGTATAGGGAACGCAGCTTTGTTCTCCGGCTAGTGAGAGCTCCTCTTTCCTTATATGCGATAAATTGAGACCCGCCAGTCACAGACAATTCTCTACTTGAATTCCTGTAGAACAGATGATCAATTTCATACTTTTCCTGCAAAATCTTAAGAAATCTTCCTGTCCTTATATCTCCTTCAAGGTCTTGTGTTTGATGATTCTTAGCTGATAGGAACAGCATTCTTTCCCGCATGAACTTGTCTCCTTGTTACTTTATAAATTTATAATAGGGGTATATATAGGAAAAAAAGCAGGTTGAAATGAACCCCGCCACCCTTTATGCAACTTTAGATGCAGTTCAATAGTAACTCATCGCCCGCAAAAACTTTGTCGATTTATAAGAGAAAAGAATCACTTATTAGATTTTGTACTTAAAAAGTCACAAACACCAATCCCTTTTCCTACATTACTCTATACCAGACTCAGCAGCTTATCCCGCACGCTTTCAGCCTCATAATGTGCCAGCATCGTCTGATGCGCACGGTCGGCCATCACAACCCCTCGATCATGATCCTGCATTAAAGTAACCACACTTTCAGCAAAGCTCCGGGGATCATCAGCGATAAAAATATCACCCGTATGGTTATAGATCAGGCCTTCGGCCCCTTTGGTGCTTGATACCACCGGTGTTTTCAAGGCCCACGCCTCCAATATCTTCAGGCGCGTTCCGCTGCCTTCCCGTAATGGGGCAATGACAACCTTGGCCCGGCGAATGTAATCGGCTACACTATCCACATAACCCGTGATAACGATCGAATTGTCTTTTTCCGCCAGCGCAGCCACATCAGGATGCACATCCCGCCCTACGATATACCACTTAATTCCCGGAATTTGGGCTTTGATAAGTGGGTATATCTCCTCATAGAAATAAGTCGCTGCATTGACGTTTGGAAAATAGTTCATATTACCCGGAAGAATGATCCATTCCTCCTTTGTTGCGCATTTGTCATATCTATAATTGTCCATACGGATAAAATTTGGAATCACATGCACTTTGTCAGCATTTTGGGGTGATAATTCCTTAAAAGAAAGGCCATCCTGCTCAGAGGTTGTCAGCAACAGATCCGTTCTCTTCAAAAGCTTCAGTTCATCCTGTTTGGTCCACCAGGCATTCATCGTAAAATAAACCTTGGCGAGACCCTTCTTCTTCTCGGCCAGTTGCAAGGATAAGCCACTCTCGAAGTTATGCGCATCTGATATGATCATGGCCTCCGGAAGAATTCTTGTCACAATATCAATGCAGTACCCCAGCAGACTATGGGATATAAACACATGACGATAATCAGTTTGATTGCAAAGCTCCCTTATCTTGCTACTCATATCTAAATCCACATGACTCATATAGGAGCAATTACGCCTTTTGTACAGTGAACGCAGCATGGCTTTGCGATAGCTTACGGTACAATCCACTTCGTGTATGGTAAGAGCGCTGTCTGCTGTGTCCACAGTTGGTGATATTCTGCTATTGCGATAGGTTAAGAGATCTACATCATATTTGGCAAGTACAATATTGAGAATATTCCCTGTTCTTAATTTGCCGCCACTATCCTGTGGAAAAGGATTCTCAGCGGATATAAATAGTAATTTCTCTCTCATTACGTGGACTCCCCATTCTCGGTATCAATCTTTATATTCTGCTGCAGATTAGCTTTGTTGATATATTACCCTAAAGTCTATTATTATTTTGTCGTTTTTTGCTTTTATGTAAAATAATTTAAATTTCACCATCTCTTTTCACGAAAAAGATAATGAGCTTACCACAGATGTTATATCTAATTACCCAATTCAAGCAGAAATATAGCAAATCCAGAAATGAAGAGACAAGAATAGGGTGCCTCCCTCGCCTAATGGCGATCTGAAGACACCCTGTGGTAAATATTTTTATCCTTGATGTGAGCCAATCCGTGAGACTAGAAACTGGCGTAGCTCCTTATATTCACGGCTCGCCCGGATCTCATCAAAGGGACGTTCTATCCCGCTGGCGGCAAGCGGATTACGGAAGTCTTCCACGATTCTTCCTGGGCCGGGATGCATAACAATAATTCGACTAGCGAGGAGCAGAGACTCATCCACATCATGCGTAATAAAGAACAGGCATTTCCCTGTCTTCCGCCAGATTGCACGCAGATGAACCTGCATATTCTCACGGGTCAATGCATCAAGCGCACTAAATGGCTCATCCAGCAGTACAATTTCCGGTTCTGTAGCCAAGGTTCTGGCAATTGCTGCACGCTGCTTCATCCCGCCTGACAGCTGATGCGGCAGCAAAGCTCCGGAAGAACTTAGCCCCATCAGGTCAAGAAAATAGGCAACCCGCTCCCGACGCTCAGCCTTAGGCATCTTCTTCATTCGCAGCCCAAACTCAATATTGCGGGCCAAGGACAGCCACGGAAAAAGGTTGGGCTGTTGGAAGACCACTCCTACTTCCGCATCAGGCTTGGTATGCCGCTTGCCATTAATAGTGATACTCCCCTGCGTCGGCCGCAAATAACCGGCAATAATGTTCAGCAGAGAGGTTTTACCGCATCCAGAAGGTCCTAATATAACAACGAACTCCGCTGGATCAAGCCTTAAATCTACTCCGTATAACGCCTGATCCCCGACCTCCCCACCTCCATAAGAAAGGCCGATTCCTTCCAAGCAAATGCCATGATCCCTATTGAGCAATATATCTGGCGCAGCTAGGGTTGAATCCAGACCGCAAGCACTCTTGATGTCCCTATTCTCCTCGTAAACTCCTGCACCCAACAAACCTTGCCCGTTGACATTGCCCTCTAAGATCATAATGGTGTTTCCTCTCATAAATATAGTTTAGTTAACCGGATAAAGATCACTGCGAAGCGCTTTTTGGTAAACGCTCAGATCAGGTGAATCCGTGATAGATTTCTGTTCGACCAGGAAATCTCCAGTATCCTTCAGCAGCTGTCCAAAAGCCCCAGGTTGTTCCGGCGTGCCCATATATTCTGCCGATGTTTGCTGTGAAGCGTCCAGCACTATGATTTCGTTCATCGCTTGGAGGGTGGCTTCCGGCGTCAGACCCAGTTCTTCCGACAAGGCTGCAGCAGCTTCTGACGCATGATCACGGTAATATTTCACCGCTTCGTCCAGCACGGAGATATACCCTTTTACAACGTTCGGATATTTTGCAATGAAATCATTGTGAACGACTCCAAACTCACCGGTAATGCCGCCCTTTGCCGCCACATCAGCAGAGCTGATGATAACCTTACCGCCATCCTCCACTAGCTTGGACTGGCTAGGCTGCCAAGTATAAGCGCCATCAATATCTCCTCTTTGCCAAGCCGCTACAATATCGGGAGCCTGCATATCGAGAATAGTGATCGTAGAAGGATCAATATTCTCCTGCTTCAGCGCCGACAGCAGACTGAAATGTGAGGTGGAGCCAAAGGTCGTAGCAATTTTATGTCCGGCCAAATCCTGCAGAGTATTAATACCAGAAGTCTGCTTAACGACCAAAGTTTCACTTTTGCCAATAACATCATGAATATAATAGATCTGGTCCGGCAACCCTTGTGCAACACCGGAAGCTCCCGGAGGTGTACCCAGCAGACCAAAATCAATGCCCCCGCTGGCAATAGCTACGTTAACATCCCGACCGGAATCAAATTTCAACCAAGAAATCTTTACATCGGGGTATTTCTTCTCCAGCAGACCCAGTGCTTTGGCCAACAGTTCTCCGTTCGGAGATACCTGATAGCCAATGCGAATTTCTTTCGGCAGCTCTTCAGGAGCCGCGGTTGGAGCCGTAGACGCCGCCACTTCTGTCGTTGGAGCCGCTGAGGATTCAGCAGCGCTGTTCACGCTATTATTACTGTTGCTATTTCCGCAAGCCGTTACTACCAGCAGCAACACAATGGTGCTCATCAATGCTCCAAATCTTAATCCTTTGCGATAATTCCTCATCTTGATCTCTCCCTTATAAATTCCTGTAATTCATGAATAGATAGTGGAATTATTGCTCCACCCATGGTGATACCCGTCGAATTAAACTGCGTATAATGAGGTCAATAGCAATAGCGATCAGCGCCATAATAATAATGCCCAGATACATAATATCGCTCCTTAGGAATTTGCTCGCGTCCAGCACCATCCAGCCGACACCTGATACTGCAGCAACCATTTCGGCAGCTACGAGCGTGGCATAACTCACACCAACGGCGGTACGAAGTCCAGTCAGCAGCTCGGGCAGCACGGATGGGAAAATAACGAAAACATACATTCTCCAACCACTCGCCCCAAGCGATTTCGCACCGTTAATCCGATCTTTACTCAGCCTTTGAACGCTGAATACCGCAGTTATAAAAAGCGGGGCAAATGCGCCTAGAAATAATAGAATTACCTTGGACACGTCGGTAATCCCAAACCATAGGATAAGCAAGGTGTAGTAGGCAAGCGGAGGTAGTGGACGGTAAAATTCAATAAATGGGTCGAAGATGGCACGCAGCCAGCGGTAACGCCCGCATAGAATGCCCAGCGGAACTGCTGTTACAAAGGCGAGCGCCAGCGCCAGAAACAGCCTTCTCATGCTTGTCGCAATGTGAATCAGCAGACTCTGGCCCTTGTACCCTTCATGAACAATATCCGTAAATGCCGTCCAGACTACATGCGGTGATGGCAGGAACAACGAATTGACCCATTTCTCTTCACTTACAAGCCACCATAGTACAAAGGCGATTAGCAGTGATCCCACAGAAATGCTACGGTAGATCCATTCCTTGGATGCTGTCGGCTTTGCTTTTACGGAGACTTTTCTTTGTTCTAAGGGCTCATGAGATACGGCCTCCTGAGTATTGCTTGGCATCGTTAGTCGTTCCTTTCCCCATTCCCGTCCCAACATGAGGAAAGGCCCCCTGCTCCGGTACGGAGAAATCCCGCAAATCCGGTAGTAGAAGGCCTCCAGTTGTCCGGTAGGCTTATATTTTATTTGAATTCACATGTGGAGGATAATGATTTGATCGTCTCCATCAATTCTTTTTCAATCAGCGAGAGATGATGTCTCTTCGTCCACGCCAGAGCAATGGAAACATCCAACTGCGCATCAGAGATATCCAGCGGTACGATACTGCCCTTGTTCCGGAAATAATCGCTCATGAACTTAGGCGCAAAGGCGGCGCATAAATTCAGCGAGATGACCTCCTCCAGCATGGGAAAACTGTCCAGACGATAAGCAACTTTGAAGTCGCCATGTTTCTTCAGCAGCTCGGAAATGCCGCAGTCGGTGGAAAATTCAGTATTATACAGTACTAGGGGCTGGGCAAGCGCTTCGGCAAGCGTCACAGAAGGCTGCCCTGCCAGTTGGGAGTTATGGCTCACGAGCAATACCAGTTGGTCTTTAAAGAGTTCCTTTAAACAGAGGTCCTTCTCTTCTGGCAGCTCGCAGGTCTTCATAAGCACGCCGAAATCTGCCTTGCCTGCAGCAATATCTCGCAAGTTATTATTCGACTCCCCTACCTTCATCAACACATTCACGTTAGGATGCCTATGCTTAAACGTGGTCAGAATATTCACCATTATAGTATTGCTAATGAACGGCTCCACTGCCAAATGAATGCTTCCGGTTAGGGCATGGGTACTTTCTTCAGCAATAGCTTTAATATCCTCCAGCAGATCAATAGCCTCCATGGCCTTTAGGATAACAGCCTCGCCAATCTCCGTTAGCTGCACACCCTGATTGCTCCGTTTGAAGAGTGGAATGCCCAGCTCCAGCTCCAGCTTGGAGACGGAAGAACTGAGCGCAGGCTGAGAAATGTAGGAGCGCTCGGCAGCCAGTGAAATTGAGCCGGTCTGTGCGATGGCCACAATATGATAGAGTTGCTCCAGTCGCATACGATCTCCCTCTCTACCTGTAGTAGTCTCATTATATAACCATAAATCCAATGTGACTACTAGGGAAAGAACGTATATTAAATTATTTTTTTAAGCCAATATCTGATAAAGTACCCCGCCTTCCGCGTGGTTCGGCACTGGCGAATCACTCAAATGACAAATGGTCGGTACAATATCCACTACCTTGACTGTACGATTGATGACCTCACCAGCCTTCACGCCTGCCCCTAGGGCTATAAACAATGCTTTCATTGAATAGCCTTGCTGCGAGTGGTTACTAAGACCATTGCCATGGCAACGAGTAAAATCGGGCTCCAGAATATAGAATATATCGCCGCTGTTCTCACCGCCAAGCCCAACTACCTCCATATCATTCCGGTTCAAGGCGAAGCTGATAACTCTTCTACCCGTCTTGGGATCACGATAATTGTATAAATCATCAATGATTCTCTCAACCGTCTTGTCATAATCTGCAGGATCGACAATCCCTTGGGGATCACGACCCAACACATTCAGATAAATGAAGGTAGCCCGCTGGGCAACAGCGGTAGTTCGACTCCAATCAATTTCGAGGTTTCCGTTATTCTGCTTAACCTGCGTATAACCCAACTCGCCAAGAATACCTACATTGATACCCCACATATCTCCGATCAACGGATGATCTGTTTCTGGATTCTTGGCCACTCCGCCATGATCAGAGACGATAAAGATTGTAGTATTGTCATCCAGTCGATCCAACAGAGCCCCGATAAAACGGTCGCTGATTTCATATATTCGGTAGATGATATCCTGATATCTTTCAAACTCAGGTGACGCAGCCTCCAGTGTGTGATCCAGATAGAAATGCATAAACATATCAATGCCATGCATGTGGGTATAGAACAAATCCCATTCTTTATGGTCCAGCAGATAATTAATCGCCTCCACATGCCAGCGGTACATTTCTTCAATGGATTCAAGCAACACTTCATCTGCCAGCGGATTCAATCGGCTGTAGTTGGAGGGCTGCAGCATGGGCCCTACCTTACTGTATAGTTCCTCACCGATGCTTTGCGGGTAGAAGTACTTTCCAGTCTTAAGATCCAGTACATACGAAGAGTAGAAGGTGAAGCTGTTTCCCGCCGGGTCTAGCTGCAGCACCCGAATTTTG
Source organism: Paenibacillus sp. 19GGS1-52 (assembly GCF_022369515.1). Lineage (NCBI taxonomy): Bacteria > Bacillati > Bacillota > Bacilli > Caryophanales > Paenibacillaceae > Paenibacillus > Paenibacillus sp. 19GGS1-52. The sequence continues at coordinate 1,661,134 of NZ_CP059724.1, read as the reverse complement.
TAGGCTACTGGAATGCTAAGCCCGTCGATCGTATAGTTGTCATATATCCTGTCGCTCCATTCCCCGGCTGTAGCTTCACCGAGTGGCACTTCCGCTTCCTTGGAGGCATAGATCTGAATTCTGTTGTATTCGTTTCCGTTATCCGCCACCAGTAATCCGTAGCGCAAGGCCTGGCCGTTGTTCACCGGTACTAAGAACTCACGGGCATTCTCGGGAGCGAAGCTCCAACCAGACGCGGGTTGAATCGGAGTCTTGATTTGGTCGGCAGTTGGCACATCGGCTGATAACTCTCCATCCTGAGTGGTAGTTACAAGTCCCGGCTGAGTATAACCAAAGCCCTCATAAGTATCCTTGCTAATCTCAGCCTTTTGCGAAGTCTCCTTACCTTCAAAGCGGCAATTCGCACCAGTGTTGTCAAGTACATGCGGGATCTCAATAAGTTCAAAATTGCCGGTTTTGCCTTCATAAATCTTCTCATAATCAATGTATCCACGCAGGTTCGTGTAAATGCTCGTACCATCGACATAGATCGCATCCTTTACCTGCGGAGGCCAAGATGTCGGGTAATTAAATATAATGCTTTTCTTGCCTGCTCTCGCATACGATTCCCAAATAGTCTCAGCTTTTAATAGCCCCGAATCAAAACCATAATCCAATACATCCAGCTCATTGCCTAAGGTATGATTCCAAAAGCATGTAATCCCGTGCGTAGCCGGGTAGGCTCCGGTGGCAATGGATGCCCAGTTAGGGGGGTAATGGCCGGAAGCACGCTCTGCATACCAAGGTCATTCGTGGTCACGCCCAGATCCAACGCTCTCTTAAAGTTGGGCAGCTTACCCTCTGCTATGTAACGCCGGATGAGACTCGGATCTGCACCGTCCAAACCGAGCAGCATTACTTTCTTGGCCTTGCCTTTAACGTCAGTCATGTTTCCACTCCATTCGCAAATTGTTTAATTCCAATTGATTAACTAGGAATTAACCTCTGCCGTTATTATAGAGTCTGAATGAAGTGTTTGTTAAATAGATGTTGCTTATATCCGGTATAGGTACTGTCTATCCCCTGGTTTTTGGATCATCTATCCATAGCTTCTAACAACACAGTTCCTGCCTTTTTGCTTCGCCTGATACAGAGCGGTGTCACTCAGTTTATACAGATTGTTCAACGTGAACCGCTCCGTCGACACTACAGTAATGACTCCGATACTTACGGTATAATGCAGCGGCACACCATTAATCACCGCTCCCAGGATTGCAGTTCGCAGCCGCTCAGCTATCTCATCACTAGCCTGCTCGTCTGCTCGATGCAGAATGACCGCAAATTCCTCCCCACCGAATCTCCCAAACAGGTCTCCATTCGCAAGCTGCTGCTCTATTTTGGAAGCAAAATCCTTAAGTACCCTATCCCCTGTATCATGGCCGTAGGTATCATTTACATTTTTGAAATGATCCACGTCCAGCAGTAAAAAAGAAAAAGCAATTCCTTCTTTCGCGGCAGCGGCGATTAAAGGGCGGGCACGCAAAACAAAGGCTCTGCGGTTCAGAATTCCGGTCAGTTCATCATAGGTCGCCACCCGCTCCAGCTCTACGTAGGATTGTTCCCTGGAGAGCAGCGTGAAGCCAGCCGTTCCCAGAAACATAAGCAAATAAAGGCCGATATAAAAGAACCAATTCAATAATTGGGAAAAATGAGTATTTAGTGGCACCGAGATAAATCCTACAACGGCTCCGATAATAAGGACCATCATAACGATGCAGTACAGCAGACCCATTACTTTTTGAAGTGGCGAATCCTTTCCTTTCGTCAGCAGACAATAAACAGGGTAGATAATAAATAAGCTGCCAAGAAGAGAGGCCATAGCAATGCGCAACTGTACCTGATCAGATACTGGAATAATAAGAAACAAAATAACAGCAGCAGAAAATCCAGCCAGCAAATAATAATATCTCTTAACCTTGGTTGTATAGACTCCCAGCAGCATCAGAATCGCCAAGGCCTCCGTCGTCCCCCCAGCCAGACCGAGAAGGCTGCTAAGTGTAGCTGTAATTCGAGAGTCTATGAAATCCTTCAGCAGCAATAAGATCAAGACTGAGATCTGCAAGCACTTTGCGGCTACAAACAGTGAAGAAGTACTCTCTTTTGCATAACGTGAGCGATAAGCAAGAACAAGCACTACTGTAACCAGATTACCAGCCAAAAGACAAACCTGTAGCGTCATGAGATCCAAATAGATGCTTATGAATTTCACCTCCCTTTTTCTAATATCATATATAATCCTTTGAGTAGGAACTGGCTCTACCCTAGCCATTTAGCTCTAACTACACGATTTCGCCCCTCCTGCTTAGCTTGATAAAGGGCCTTATCAGTGAGCTTGTATAATGCGTCCAGAGGAGTGTTGGAAGTTGGCAAAACGGTAATTGTACCAATACTGACGGTATACCGTAAAGGAATTCCCTGCTGAAAAGAGTTCATAACAGCCTTCCGCAAAATTTCAGCCTTATGGGCACTGCGCTCTTCATCTAATCCACAAAACAGAACTGCAAATTCCTCGCCTCCGACTCTACCGAACAAATCACCATTCCCGAGCTGGCTCTGAATGGTAAGCGCGAATGCCTTCAATACTCTGTCACCCGCATCGTGGCCATAGGTATCATTCACTTTTTTGAAATGATCCAGGTCCATCAGCAGCAGGGTTATATAATTCATTTTTTTAGCTGCACGCGCCAGCTTTAAGTGGGCTTCCATCATAAAGGCCCTGCGACTAAGGATGCCTGTCATTTCATCGTAAGTAGCAATTCTCTTCAGCGTTTCATAAGAGTTCTCGTTGGAGAGCAGAATAAACCCGGCAGTTCCCAGCATCAATATTAAATACATGCCTAAATAGTACAGATGCTGTGCTAGATTCGCTGTAAACACATTCATCTCTGTCTCCCAGATCAGCGCAACAGCCGTGCGGGCTAACATAATCGCGGCAAAACAGTAATACAATAGGCCTAGCATTCGCTGCAGAGGTGACCCGTCTTTATTGGTAGTCAGGTGATGTGCCGGATAGATAACAAACATAATAACCCACAGCGAGGCAGAGGCAATACGTAAGCTTGAGTGGTTAAAAAATAAAGCAATAATGCAAAAACTTATCGTGCTACATACTGTAATTGCCAAATAATATAGCTTTACCTTTCGTCCCATCATTCCCATCATCATTAATAGTGCAATAATTTCCAGACAGCCGCCTCCAAGAATCAACGCATTGCTAAGCGGAATGGAGATAAAATGGGGAACATAATCCCATATCAATATGGAGCACCAATAGAGCACCTGCAGCCACTTGGATTGGATAAACATCGTTGTAGCAATATCCTTATGGGAGTGGAAACGATAAGCAGTTATGAGCAATGCAATGAATAAATTCCCGAAAATAAACAAGTATATCATCGTTTGGATATCAAACTGGAAGTCTATGAGTACCACCACCATATGTGCAGGAATTAATTAGCATTGTGTCCGAATAATAGTACCTTATGCCTATATCGGCTAATCTCCTTCTTCATTTCACTTCTAAATCGTAAAATAGGCAACATATACAAAAAAAGGCACCTCCATAGAATTCCAACAGATAATCAAGAGATTACCCACAAGAATTCGCGGAGGTGCTATTTAATTCAAACTTAACGTTTTTTCAATACATCCACCAGTGCATATCCAACCTTCCAGATATCACCTGCACCCATCGTTATCACTAGGTCACCAGGAGCGATCCGATCCTGCAAATCCGCCAGCACGGCTTCCTTGGTAGGCAGATAACGTGCGCCCGCGTTGCTGTTTTTGACAATTAGGTCAACCAGCTTCGCGGAGGTCACACCCTCGATTTGCTTCTCCCCAGCTGGTGAATAAATATCGGTGATAATTACCTCGTCAGCTTCACTAAAGGCACGGCTGAACGCATCCAGCAGGAAGAAGGTACGTGTATACCTTTGCGGCTGGAAGACCGCAATAATACGTTTGCCTGTCGCTTTGGCAGCGCTGATCGTTGCTCGAATCTCGGTTGGATGATGAGCATAATCATCAATGATTAGAATCTCATCTATATCTCCAAGCACCTGAAACCGGCGCTTGGCACCATGAAACTTTACAATCGCGGCTGCAATTTCTGCGAAGGGTATATTTGACTTCAGGCAAGCGATGATGGCAGCCATCGAATTATACAGATTATATTGTCCGGGAACGGACAGCTCAATGCGTCCCAGCACCTCTCCATAACCGTGCAATGTATAGGATACTTGTCTATCTCCCAAGACGATATCGGTAGCAATATAATCAGCGGTCTGCGACTTAATACCATAGGTAATCACCGTACCAGTTACTTCAGGCAATAGAGCGATAATATTCTCATCGTCCGAGCACACAATAGCAGTGCCGTCTTCGCGAAGTTGATTCATAAACTGCACATAAGCAGCCTTCAGACGGTTAAAATCTCCACCGTAATTCTCGAGATGATCTGCTTCAATATTCGTAACAACGGCCAGCCATGGGTGATAATGCAGGAAGGAGCCATCACTCTCATCCGCTTCAGCCACCACAAACTCCCCTTGTCCCGCCTTTGCATTGGTGCCAACATTCATAATTTCCCCGCCGATAATGTAGGTGGGATCTACTCCGCAATCTTGCATCACAAGCGCAATCATAGAAGAAGTTGTTGTCTTCCCATGAGCACCAGCAACCGCGACACCTTTACGTTGATTCAATAGCCGGGCCAGCATCTGCGAGCGATGCAGAATCGGAATCTTCAACCGCTCCGCCTCAACCCATTCCACATTATCATTAGACAAGGCTGTAGAATATACAACCAAGTCCGCACCTTTAACCTGCTCCGCCGTATGCCCAATATAGACCTTGGCACCTTTGGCAATCAATTTATCGGTCAATTCCTGAGCTGCTACATCGGAGCCCGTAACCGTATATCCCATCTCCAGCAATACCCGGGCAATAGCGCTCATTCCGTAGCCGCCGATCCCTATAAAATGCACACGTTCAGTAGTATCCAACAGTTCGTCACCAGCCTTTTTCAGAATCGGGTTGCTGCAAAAGTGTACTGCGTACGTCAGAAATTAAATACAGGGTACCAGAGATAACCGCAAGGTCATTCTCTGCTGTTATTGACTTCAGCAGTTGCAGCGCTTTGCCCCAATCACGTTCTACTATGATTACCAAATTCTCTTTGGCATATTTCTCCCGCAGGCTCTCTGCAATGGTCTGCAGATCTTCCGCGTCCATTTTCTTCCGGAAATCCGGTTCGGTCAGGATGAGCGTATCCACTATAGGCAGTATATGCTTGAAATACGATTCATGATGCTTATTTGCCAGCATACCCATAAGCAAATTTAAATGATCGTATTTATAGTACTGCGGCAAGCTCTTGGCCAGACTCTGTGCACCTTCTGGGTTATGTGCTCCATCCAGTATGATTCGCGGAGAATCACCTATTTCCTCCAGCCTTCCCGCCCAAAAGGTATGGCGGAAGCCCTCTTGAACATCCTCGTCCTCCAGCATAAACGCCATATACTGGCGCAGCGCTTCAAGTGCCATCATGGCTCCGGATGCGTTGCTGATCTGATGCTCGCCCTTCATAGCAATCCCTATTTCCAGCGAACGAAAGGGCCCTTTAAAGTTAAAGTTCTGCATGCCATCTTGAATTCCTGCGACTTCATAACTGAAATCTTCTCCAGCAAGATAAAGCGTCGAGCGGCAGGCTGCCGCTTTGGCCTTCAATACCGCTATGACTTCCGGTTGTGTTACACAGCTGATCACAGGTACGCCCGGTTTAATAATACCGGCCTTTTCCATCGCAATCTGTTCCAGAGTATCTCCCAGAACATCGGTATGGTCATACCCGACATTTGTAATAATCGACACGACTGGATTCACGATGTTCGTTACATCCAGCCTTCCCCCAAGACCCGTCTCCCATACGACTACATCGGGATAAGTGACTCTACCGAAATAGAGAAGAGCCAGTGCGGTAGCAACCTCGAACATCGTAGGCGAACCAAGCTCACTTTCAGCAATTCTCTCTACTTCCGGACGCAAAATATTAGCCAGTTCCATAAGCGTCGCCTCTGGAATATCCGTAGCGTTATACTGAAAGCGGTTGGTGAATTTAGTGATATAAGGAGAAGTGAAAGTACCTACCGAATATCCGCTTTGCAGCAACACACTTGTCAAAAAAGCACAGGTTGAGCCTTTACCATTCGTCCCCGCCACATGAATGAACTTCAATCTTCGCTCTGGAGAGCCTAGCCGCTCCATTAACAACTCTATCCGCTCCAAACCGGGGCGGATCCCAAACGGAATAAGGCTGTTAATCCAGTCCACTGCTTCTGTATAAGTTCTTAGAGGGGCACCCTCGCCCCCATGCAATTCTTCCATTTCTCTTATCCTCTCAGCTCTGCGATGCGGGCCAGCACTTTTTCCCGTTTGGCAGAGTAATCTGCCTGCTTGGCCCGTTCCTCTTCGATGACTTTAGCAGGTGCTTTAGCGACGAAACCCTGATTGCTGAGCTTCTTCTCCACGCGCTCTACTTCATTGTTTAGCGACAGCACTTCTTTGTCCAAGCGGGCAATTTCCTGCTCAATATCAATCAGTCCCGACAGCGGCAGAAGAAGCTCTGCTCCTGTTACAACAGCGGATATCACCTTCTCCGGAGTCGCCGGATTCAGGCCCGCCTCAAAAGATGAAGTATTGCAGAAACGTCCGATATAATTGTCATTGCGGGTAATAATGCTCAAGGTTTCGGCATTTCCGGCTTTGATGATCAATTCAACTTTCTTGCTCATCGGTACGTTAACTTCTGCCCGGATATTACGAACAGAGCGGATAATGTCCATCAACAGGTTCATTTCGGTTACCGCTGACGCACTCTCCAGTGAAACATCATATTCAGGCCACGCCGCCAGTGTAATTGTCTCGCCTTCATGTGGCAAATGCTGCCAAATTTCCTCCGAGATAAATGGCATGAATGGGTGAATCAACCGCAGTGTGCGGTCGAGCACATACGCTAATACAGATTGTGTCTTGGCTTTGGCCGCGGCGTCTGTTCCGTAAAGCGAAAGCTTCGCGAATTCAATATACCAGTCACACAGATCATCCCAGATGAAGTTATAGAGCAGACGACCTGTCTCACCGAACTCGTATGAGTCAATTAGACGCGTAATATCACGAGAAGTTTCGTTCAGGCGATGCAGAATCCAGCGGTCGGCCGTGCTGAGCTCCCCTGAAATGTCGATATCCGCAAAGCTCACACCCTCCAGATTCATAAGTGCGAAGCGGGAAGCATTCCAGATCTTATTGGCAAAATTACGCGCCTGCTCTACCCGTTCCCAGCGGAAACGCAGATCCTGACCAGCTGTGCTGCTGGTAGAGATCATATAACGCATCGCATCAGCACCGTACTTCTCGATAACCTCCAGCGGATCTACACCATTGCCGAGCGATTTAGACATTTTGCGTCCTTCAGAATCACGCACCAGACCATGCATCAGCACATCAGAGAATGGTTTCTCACCTGTAAACTCCAATGCTGTAAAGATCATACGTGCTACCCAGAAGTAAATAATATCATAGCCTGTTACGAGTACATCATTCGGATAATAACGTTGATAATCCTCGCTGCTCTCATCCGGCCAACCCAGAGTTGAGAACGGCCAGAGCGCGGAACTGAACCAGGTATCCAGAACGTCCTCGTCCTGTATCAGATCGTCCAATCCGCTAATTCTGCGCGCTTCCTCTTCGTCATGAGCTACAACCAGCTCGCCCGTAGACTCGGAATACCAGGCTGGAATACGATGTCCCCACCACAGTTGGCGGGAAATACACCAATCGCGGATATTTTCAATCCAGTTCAGATAGATTTTCTCGAAGCGGTCCGGCACAAAGTTAACGCCACTGCCGTCCTTCTGTGCGGCGATCGCCACTTCAGCCAGAGGTTGCATCTTTACGAACCATTGTGTCGATAGATAAGGCTCAACGATAGCTCCCGAGCGCTCACTGTGCCCTACTTGATGTACATGGTCTTCAATGGAGATCAGTATACCTAGCTCCTTCAGGTCAGCCGTTATAGCCTTGCGGCAGTCACTGCGATCCTGTCCTTGGTAAGGTCCGGCCTCTTCGTTCATTGTGCCGCTCTCATCCATCACGTTAATCTGTGGCAAGTTGTGACGCAGGCCAACCTCAAAGTCATTTGGATCATGAGCTGGCGTAATTTTAACCGCACCGCTGCCAAAATCCTTGTCCACATACTCATCAGCAATAATCGGGATTTCGCGGCCGATTATGGGCAGGATTAGTGTTTTGCCGATCAGATGTTTGTAACGATCATCCTCTGGATGCACAGCGACTGCCGTATCGCCAAGCATCGTCTCTGGACGTGTAGTCGCTACAGTAATGGAGCCGCTACCGTCCTTCAGCGGATATTGCAGGTGGTACAAGTGACCATTAACTTCCTTATATTCAACCTCGATATCAGACAACGCTGTGCGTGCTGCCGGGTCCCAGTTAATAATACGTTTGCCGCGATAAATCAAGCCTTTCTTATAAAGCTTAACAAAAACCTCGCGCACGGCCTTCGACAGCCCATCATCCAGCGTGAAGCGCTCGCGTGAATAATCAAGGGAAAGGCCCATTTTGGCCCATTGCTCATGGATCGTTTCGGCATACTGGTCTTTCCAATCCCATACCTGCTCCAGAAACTTCTCACGTCCCAGATCATGCCGGGAAATCCCCTGCTGGCGTAGCTTCTGCTCCACCTTCGTCTGTGTAGCGATACCGGCATGGTCCGTTCCCGGAAGCCACAGCGTATCAAAACCCTGCATCCGCTTGGTGCGAATCAGGATATCCTGCAGCGTGAAATCAAGTGCATGCCCGATATGCAGCATCCCCGTTACATTCGGAGGGGGAATTACTATGCTGTAGGGTTGTGCATCAGGACGTTGTCCTGCGCGGAAATACCCACCTTCCGCCCAGTAGGCGTACCATCTTTGTTCTGCCGCTTTAGGATCGTATGTAGTCGGCATATCACTCTTCGAATCATTCGTAGCCGTGTTATCCTCCGTCGTATCTTGCAGGTTCGGCAGCTCTGCTGCTGTTAGGTGATCTTGATCAGCCATTCTCTGATACCTCCGTAAATCATATTTTTGGATGTATGATGTGATGTGGTTCAAAACTAGGTTTAGAGCTTGTCAGGCTAAGTTAACGTGACACAACAGACTTTTCAGTGTTCATTGGACGAGGGTCACAGCGCTCTGTACGCTTTGTGCGCTACTTGGCTACTGCTGGGATTAAGGGGAATTCCTCCCCTTAATCTGCTCAAAACTCTTCATTTCCTTCATTTAGCGGGAATTCCTCCTGCTAAATTCAATCATTAGTCTGTTAAAAGACGAACCCCCCAACATTAGAGGGGGAAATTCCCTCTAATGTTGGTTTCAGCCTCATTTCAGCTAATATAAGAGGAGGAATTCCCTCTAAATTAGAAATCGAGTGACTGCTTTCGTACCTGGCATTCACATCAACGAATACTCAAAAAAATACAAAAAGGCCCTTCGTCTCAAAGGACGAAAGGCCATTCTTTCGCGGTACCACCTTTGTTTCGCGCCAATGAAAAATAAACCTATGCCTCTATCCCCTCACGGTTCTTAGAAGCCTAGCGCGACACTCATGCAGATAACGGCTGCGACCGACCATAACCTAACTTGGGCTTCATAGGAATGAAGACAAGCTTTAGAAAGGCGACTCCGGGGCGACTTCGGTGGTTGCATCCTGCGGAATATCACAGCAATTACATTTCCGCTCTCTGAAGGGCTGACCGCCTACTCTTCCCGTTCCCAGTCTTTGACTAGATATTGCTTACTCCATAATACATTTAGAGTGTTGCCTAGTCAACCTGAGTCACAGCCAATATACACGGTAAAAGATACTCCTGTTCCTACCGTACATTTACTTTTGTTAAGGAATGTATAGGACTTGCCCTTCTTCCACATTCTGTCCAGACAGCCGGTTATACATCACCAATTCCCGTGCACTGAGCTGATATTTCTCGGCAATGGTATCGAGAGTCTCCTCACGCTGCACGATGCAGAGCCGGACCTTGCGGAACAGATCCGCGCCTTCAAAGCCGCCAATAAATCTGCTCTTCCATTCCGTGTTATTACCCGGTTCCACTTCAGCTGCAACTGGAGCGGTTTCTTCAGCGATTTGAATCTCCTGTGCCTTGCGGGAACGGCTGGAGCTCAGTAAGGAAGAGAAAGTGAGATGCTCCCTTTCCTTGATCTCTTGTTCTTTTTTACTGCCTAGAGCAATCTTCAGATCATGTTTCTCCTCTACAGGTGGAACAATCTCCGGCGAAACGAAGGCTTCATTCGCAAAAGCATTTCCTGAATTCGGGCTTACGGCTTCAGCGCTGAAGGTCTCCTCCAGCTCATCTTCAGCCTCAACTTCCGAAATAAGCAGCGCTTCTTCCTGATTTGCACTATGGATATCCGCAGTATCCGCTGTTTCTCTAGCTACGATACCCTTATCAAGGGTCAGCTCCTGCTGCTCCTGATTCCACTTCTCCGCCTTATGCCAATAATCGGCTAGCTCAGACTTGGAATCGCTTGGGGAATCCAAACTATGCGTCCGGAGTTTAGATTCCTTGTCCTTCTGCTGCACGGAATAAACATCGTCTGAAGACTCGTAAGACGCTGAATCGGAGGAGATTAACGGATTAACCGCGGCTTCAGCTACAGCCTCAGCAGTTTCCCGCTCTACTTCAGTGACTTCGGCAGTACCCTCCCCAAACGTCCAGAGCGAGTTCTCGTAAAGAGCATCACCCTCAGGCTCTCGAATCTCTGACGAGATCTCAAGGGTCCTTTCACTATCCGCAGGAGAATAAGCTACTGTATATTCTTCCTGCTGCCAGGGTGCGACCGCCTCCGCTCCTCCGATCCCACGCAGCGAGAGCACACCTGTTATGTTCACAGTGCGCATCGTAAGCAGGTCAATATCGAAGTTCTCGATCTCTACCCCTATGTCTTCAAACGAGCTGACCCGTGTCAGCGGGACTGTAATCTCAACGGGAATCGCATGCTCCAAACGCTGTGTTCGGTCATCTTCCCCCCGGTAGAGTCCGGTAAGCAGCAGCTGGCCGTATAACTCAGCTCGGTCCTCCCGCTGAATCACTTGAATTTCCGGAAGTAATTCAACCTCCTCCAGCTCAGCTATTCCCGGAAGTTCTTCCGACAGATGAATGCGTTCATAAATATCAAACCGCAAGCCGTGGGACTGGTCAAACACGGGAAATGTCCTCCTTCTTGGCCTATTCTAACCCTAAGACAAGCCCAGAGCATAAGCCCAAAATGTTACTCCACTCATGTATATGCTTCAAATAGGAAGGCATGACAACTTTAGACGGCTCTTAAGAACAGTACGCTAATACTGAGCACCGAAACAGAAAGGTGGAACTTGCCAGTAAACAAGGGGTTTATACCACTAACTGTGAGAAAATCAGCTTGCGTAATTCTGAAAGAGTGCTATCATTCTGTTTATTTTTTAAAATAACTATCAATGTCAGGCCATTTCTTCGATATAATCGTTGTAACCACAGAAAGGAATTATCCGCTATGCGTAAAGCTAGATTATTTGACTTATTCCTGTTTCTTTTCTCTCTGGTTGTAGTCGCTGCTTCAATACAAGTGACTCCCCCTGGGAATACGTATATTAAAGCACTGCTGCTCTATTGGGCGTTCTCCAGTTTCTATTACCAATTGCGTATAATCAGTCGCAGCGGAAATTCGAACATTGACTACGCCATTAGCTACACATCTTCTTTCGGCATTTTTGCTGGCCCTCTAGGAACGCTAATCTTCGAGATCATTTACCGCTTCACTGTGTTTTTTTACAAAAAGAAGACCAAGACGGCAGATCCTGGAGAATTTCTGGACACCTTCTATAATATTGGTTCCTTTACGATCAGCGGTTCAATTGGTTACTATCTGTACCAGCTTCTTAATCCTAGTTTCCAAAGCATTCCCTTCGGTTTCTGGATATTGATTCTGCTAGTGGTCAGTATCATCACCTTTCTGTCCTCCTCCTTTCTTGTGTTTACCTTTGCACTTTCTGGAGATATAACAACTCGCAAAGAGGCTGTCGATCTGATCTTCAGAAGCAGAAATCTGCTCGACATCGGAAAAGTGGCCATTACTAATGGCTTATTATTACGCCTACTGCAAATGGAGAAATGGGATATGCTGATTGGTCTTTTCTTACTGAATTATGTCGTCAGCCTTTCTTTTCATTCCAAATCCCAAAGCGTGCAGAATAAATTTGAACGGGACAAATTCGAGCAAATGGCCTATCAAGACTTTCTAACGAACACCTATAACCGAGCTTACATGGACAAAATGATGAAAGAACTGAACCCAAGCGGAGAATTTGTCGGAATTGTCGTAGCCGATATCGATAAATTCAAAAAAATCAATGACAGCTTTAACCATGCCGTTGGCGACCGGGTCATCCAGCATTTTGCCAAAACCCTGAAAGCGCATTTGCATGAGGATGATATTTTATTCCGCAGCGGTGGAGAAGAATTCACATTTTTCCTGCGAAATAAGCCCTTTGAGCAATGCTTTTCGTTAATTGAACAGATTCTAGAAAACGTTAATCACCACAGTGTCACTGCAGAGTACGAAGATCAGAGCATTTCGGTCACTTATTCAGCTTCATTTGGGCTGTACTACTACAAGACTGGCCAATCGATATCCATGGAAAAAGGTTATGTCTATGCGGATCAGCTGCTGCTGGAGTCCAAAAAGCTCGGAAGAAACCGGCTCTCCTACAAGAACGAGCTTAGTTTATCTGCAGAATAAAGATACTGCACTAGATGAAGCACCTTTCTTCGAGAATTATAAGGATAAGTTATCGTGTGTAACCGATTAAATTTCTGCTGCTACGAATCGAAACCAAAAACGAGCTAGTCTCCAATAACCCGGAGACTAGCTCGTTTTTTATCTTTAGCAGCTTTAAAGTGTCAAAAGGCTGGCTCATATGAGCGCCTAGAATTCCAAGCTAAACCTGTGCGCCACCTGCCAGCAAATCCCGCAACCGCAGCATATCCTCCGGCCACGGATCGTTCACTGCCAACCGCTCACCGCTCCAGGGATGGCTGAACGTCAGCAACTCACCGTGCAGCGCCTGGCGATCAGCACTGCTGGAACCACTGGGGCTGTCCGTCTTCAACCAGCCCTGAACACGAGTACTCACGCCAGTTGCACCCGCCCAAGCAGGTCCGCCGTAAAGCTCGTCTCCATATAGCGGGTGACCCATATGGCTAAGGTGGACGCGAATCTGATGCGTGCGGCCGGTCTCCAGCTGCACGCTCAGCAGACTTGCGCCACGCAGTACCTTACACCCGACAATGCGGGTTATCGCAGCTTGTCCACCGGGTGAGACCCTTCTGCGCACCGCATGATGACGGTCACGGCCAATTGGAGCATCGATCACCTTAAGCGTTGGTGGAACCACGCCTTTAACAATGGCCACATACTGTCGCGAAATCGTCTTCTCGCGCATATCCTCATCGAGTGCAAGCTGAGCGAACTCATTCTTCGCATATAGCACCGGACCGGTTGTATCCTTGTCCAGCCGATGAATATGGCGAACAGCAACTCCACCACCAGAAGCCGCATAATGCGCAGCAACAAGATGATCCAAGGTCACGCCCACGCCGCTGCCGTCCGGATGAACAGCCATTCCAGCTGGTTTATGAACAACGAGGCAGAAATCATCCTCATGCAGAACGTCAAGCTCCTGCTCCTGCCATACCGGTTCGATTCCTGCTTCCCGGTGTGGAAAAAGCGCCAGCCGCAGCCGATCTCCCTTCCACTGGATGCCCCCCTCACGACGCAATCGCATATGGAGCTTCTCAGGCATGCCCACTGTATCCAGCAGCCACTTATCAACCGCCGCTTCACTGTCGGCTGCTCCGGTAAGAACCTTGCCTGGCATCGCTTCCAGCCATTCTCCACGCCGGGTCCATTTTCCGCCTCCGGTTGGAATTCCAGCTCCGGCCCCGGTACTCAAAGTGCCTTCAGGGCATTATAATGGCCCTCGATCGTAGCATCTATATCTTCTTCACTATGCGCAGCAGAGACGAACATTCCTTCAAACTGCGAAGGGGGGACGCTGATGCCTTGATCTAGCATTTTGCCAAAATAACGGCGGAAAGTGTCTAGATCACTGGTCTTGGCCGTGTCGAAATTGGTTACCGGTCCTTCGGTAAAGAACGGGCAAACCATTGAGCCTACTCGATTAATGGTCAGTGGAATGCCAACTTCTGCTGCATTGCGCTTCAGACCTGCCTCCAGACGCGCTCCCAATAACTCCAAGTGCTCATAGACAACTGGCGTCAGCAACTTCAGTGTAGTCAGTCCTGCCGCCATTGCCAGCGGATTGCCACTGAGAGTCCCTGCCTGATAAATCGGCCCTGTTGGAGCGATTTGCTCCATAATATCGCGTCTGCCACCATAGGCACCTACCGGAAGCCCTCCACCAATGACTTTACCGAAACAAGTGATATCCGGTGTGATGCCGAACAATCCTTGAGCACAGCTGCGATTCACGCGAAAGCCAGTCATCACTTCATCAAAAATAAGCATAGAGCCGTAGCCTGTGGTCACTTTGCGCAACCCTTCCAGAAATCCCGGCTGCGGTGGTACAACGCCCATATTCCCGGCAATAGGTTCCACAATTACCGCGGCAAGCTCAGTGCCGTAGCGTTCGAAAGCTATTTTGACAGCTTCCAGATCGTTATAAGGAACCGTAATCGTGTTCATCGCTACACCCTCTGGTACGCCCGGACTGTCCGGAAGTCCCAGTGTAGCAACACCTGAGCCAGCCTTAATCAGCAGACTGTCTGCATGACCGTGGTAGGAGCCTTCAAACTTCAGGATTTTACTGCGGCCCGTAACCCCCCGTGCCAAGCGAATCGCGCTCATCGTCGCTTCCGTACCGGAGTTGACCATGCGCACGATATCTACAGAGGGCACACGCTCGACGACCATTTTAGCCATTTCCGTCTCCAGCAGTGTTGGAGCCCCAAAGCTTGTCCCTTTGACCAACGTTTCCTGCAGCGCCTTCACCACCTCAGGATGAGCATGGCCCATAATAAGCGGTCCCCATGAGCAGACATAGTCGATAAAGCTATTGCCGTCGATATCATAAATACGCGAACCAACGCCTCGGTCCACATAAATGGGTGTCAGTCCTACGGATTTGAACGCCCGTACAGGGCTGTTCACCCCACCAGGAATATATTGCTTAGCTTCTGCAAAAGCCTCCCGGGAAGCCTCTTCCCGACGTGCCAGTGGCACATTACCCATCTGTCCTCACTCCTGTCTTGTTCTCTTTGGTTTACAAGCAAAGCAATGTTATAGCAACTAACTCTGAAACGCCCCTAACCCTATCCACGCAGCCAGCGGGCAGCATCCTTGGAAAAATAAGTAATAATAATGTCTGCTCCGGCGCGTTTCATACCGGTCAGCATTTCCAGCACAACCGCCTGCTCGTCGATCCAGCCCTGCATGGCTGCCGCTTTGACCATGGAATATTCACCGCTCACATTATAAGCCACGAGCGGCAGATCGAACTGGTCACGGATCGTCCGGATCACGTCCAGATAAGCTAGTGCTGGCTTCACCATCAGCATGTCCGCACCTTCCAGTACGTCCGATTCCGTCTCACGGATGGCCTCCCGCAGATTGGCTGGGTCCATCTGATACGTCTTCCGGTTTCCGAACTGTGGCGCAGAACCTGCGGCTTCCCGGAAGGGACCGTAGAACGCCGAGGCATATTTTACGGAATAGGACATGATCGGCACATGCTCGAATCCGTTCGCATCAAGCCCGGCACGAATGGCTTGCACGAATCCATCCATCATATTGGAAGGTGCGATAATATCCGCTCCTGCTTTAGCTTGAGATACAGCGGTGCGGGTCAGCAGCTCCAGTGAAGCGTCGTTAATCACATCGCCATGAACAACACCATCTACAATATGAGTATGAACCATACCGCAATGACCGTGATCGGTGAACTCGCACAAGCAGGTATCTGCAACTACAAGCAGCTCTGGATACCACTGTTTAATCAGACGCGTAGCTTCCTGCACTATTCCGTCTTCCGCGAAGCCGGATGAACCGATAGCATCCTTCGTTTCGGGAATCCCGAACAGAAGCACAGCCGGAATGCCAAGCGAGGCAATCTCGTCCACTTCCTCCTTTAACGTATCCAGCGAAAAATGATACACTCCCGGCATCGAGCTGATCTCATTCTTCACACCTGTTCCATAGGTCACAAAGATCGGCTGGATGAAATCCAGCACATTCAGTACCGTCTCCCGCACCATTCCGCGAATTCCGGCCGAACCGCGCAGTCGGCGGTGCCGTGTTATTGGAAAACTCATTTGACATCCTCCTGTAAATAAAATATATAAACACTTGCTTGCGCGTAGTGTGAAGGCATTGACTAGCTGAAGTTAGTTGAAACTAGTTGAAGTTAGCTGAAATTAGCTGAACTTGCCCGAATGGCGCATGCGTTGGCTGGACTTGCTGCCATGGCAAAGGCTGGCCTGTGGCGTGGGTTGCTGAAGTTTGCCCGAAAGGCGCATGCGTTGGCTCAACTTGCTAAGTGGCATGGGCTGGTGATGCGGCATGGTACACGGTGATTTGCGAAATAGCTGCATTTAGTGCTGTTATTTCAGCAATTTCCTAACATAAATCCAGTTTAACTGCATTATGTGCTGCTAAATATGGCCCTGGCGAGCTGTTTAGCCCAAATCCATAAATATAACAGCACAAAATGCAGCTAAATGCCGCTGTAGCCAACAATAGTGGAATATAACAGCACAAAATGCAGTTATATTTCAACGAAGTCAACACACCTCTACTTCTCCGCACTGACCTTTCTAACTAAGCGCAACTCGCAGCACTCATTCAACAACCAAAACTGACACTAATCACATACCCAACTATTTTGTTTATAACACATCTTACATGCTACTCACCGGAACAGTTACTTCACACATAACTCAGCAATAATCAGATAGTTAGTTTACAACACATCACACTTACCACTCACTTAACTGCTACTTCACACGTAGTTCAACATGCTTGGATAGTTAGTTTATCCCGCTGCACTAATCTCACTCAATCCATAATCAATGATCCATAATCAATGATCAATGATCAAACAGATAGTACCTACTTAAAGCACATCTGTACAATGTCCTCATCTCTACTTATACAACTGATAACTAACATACAGCTTATTACTGCAAACCTACTTTTCGCTATCTGCTATCTAAGCCGCGTCCCTTCATTCCAGCGGCAGAGCTCTTGCACCAGACCCGCAATAGTCGCCTCATCAGGAATTAAGCCCGGTGTCAAGCCGGCGGCGACTGCAGTTTGCTCGGTCACTGGACCGATGCAGGCGATTTTGACTTTAGCCAGCAGTGGCAACGGGTCAGTAAGTCCCATCCGTTTCAGAATGTGTAGGAAATTATGCACTGTCGAAGAACTGGTGAAGGTGACCGCATGAATGCGTCCCTCCTCCAGCAGCTTCATCAGCTCGTCGTCATCCTCGCCGGTCACTACCGTCTCGTAGGTATCTGCTTGGGTCACCTGAAGCCCTAGCTCCCTCAGCTTGTCCGCCAGCCACTCACGCGCCAGGTCGCCGCGTGGCAACAGGACGCTCTGGCCTGGCAGCAATGCTGCGCCAAGCTTCTCAATCAGACCTTCCGCCTGGAACCGCGCCGGAAGCTCTTCACTAAGCAGCCCGCGCTGCGCTAGCGCGGCTGCAGTTGCTGGCCCCACCGCCGCAATACGCGCGCGGTGCAGCCCTCTTATATCCGCCCCCAGCTCCGCCAGGTGGCGGAAGAAAAACTCCACGCCGTTCGCGCTAGTGAAGAAGACCCAGTCGTACGATTCCAGCGCGCCAAGCGCTGCTGCAATCTTCGCCTTCTTCTCCGCGCCTTCCGGCATGATCGTCTCGATGACCGGGAACTCGTAGGGTTCCCCGCCGAGTTCCTCAATGGCATCCACCAGCTCGCTCGCCTGGCTGCGGGCCCGTGTCACCACGATGCGCTTGCCGAACAGCGGCAGCGCCTCGGCCCACATCAGCGTCTGGCGCTGCAGCACCACGTCGCCGACAACAATTACCGCGGGCGGCTGAAAATCCGCCGCCAGCACCAATGCCTCAATATCGGCGAGCGTGCCCGTTATCGTCTCCTGCTCCGCGCGTGTGCCCCAGCGCACGAGCGCGACTGGCGTTTCTGGCGACCGCCCGTGCTTGATTAGCTGGCCGCTAATATAGCCTATTTTGGCTACGCCCATCAGGAACACAAGAGTCCCCGTAGCATTCGTCAGCTTAGCCCAATCGATGGATTGATCAAGCTTATCCGGACTTTCATGCCCCGTGATAATCGATACAGAGGAAGCGTGATCCCGGTGTGTAACGGGAATGCCTGCATAAGCCGGTACACTTATCGCCGACGTAATGCCCGGCACGATCTCATAGTGAATGCCATGCTTACGCAGCAGCTCCGCTTCTTCACCTACTCGGCCAAAAATCGTCGGATCGCCACCCTTGAGACGCACCACCGTTTTGCCCTGCAGTGCCAGATCGGCGAGCAGTTGGTTGATTTCTTCCTGCTTCATCGTATGACGGTCCGGCAACTTGCCTACGTATATTTTTTCCCCGCCGGGCTTCATCCATTTCAGCAATCTGGGACTTGCCAGCCGATCATATACCAGCACATCCGCTTTTTGGATACATTCCAGACCTTTTACTGTAATCAGCTTCGCGTCACCTGGACCCGCACCCACCAAATAAACCTTGCCCGTCATTTCCTCATCCCCTTACATCTGCCAAAATCTTCTCTGCGCCCCTGGCGATCAGCTTTCTTGCGACCTCTTCACCAAGCAATACGGGGTCCACTCCGGTGCAGGTTTCCTTCAAAATAACTGAACCATCCGGTGCCCCCACCATTCCGGTTAATGTTATCATCCGTTCAGCCGTAGAGGTAGCCTCACTCAATACTGCAAAAGCTCCAATCGGCACCTGACAGCCGCCATTTAGCGCCCCGAGGTAAGTACGTTCTGCCGCTACTGTCAGCGCCGTATCCGGATCATTATATAACGCCAGCAGCTCCCGCAGCCCGGCGTCATCCGTTCGGCACTGTATGCCGAGTGCGCCCTGCCCAACAGCGGGCAAACAGACCTCGGGCGGCAGGTAGGCGCTCACGCGATCCTGCCAGCCCATACGCGCGAGACCCGCCGCTGCCAATAGGATCGCATCGTATTCGCCGCTCTCCAGCTTGCGCAGCCGCGAATCGATATTGCCGCGCACTGGCTCAATCACGAGATCAGGCCGCAGCGCAGCAAGCTGGCTGGAACGGCGCAGGCTGCTCGTGCCTACGCGCGCACCCTGCGGCAATTCCGCCAACGTCACTCCTCCGTTAGAGATTAGACAATCGCGCGGATCAACACGCTTAGGTACTGCACCATTCATCAGCCCCTCCGGAAGCTCGGAGGGCATATCTTTCATACTATGTACAGCCATATCAATTTCCTGCGCCAGCATCGCCTCTTCGATCTCCTTCACGAACAGCCCCTTGCCGCCCACTTTGGACAACGTAACATCAAGAATGCGATCACCTTTGGTGAGGATCGTCTTGACCTCAAACGTAAACCCGATGTTATGCTCCTGGCTCAACCGTTCAAGCTCCGCAATTACCTGTCCTGTCTGGGTCAGCGCCAACGCACTTTGTCTGCTGCCTACTATAATCTTCCGCATAATTTCATTCCTCCCGGTTTGGTTACGTCATCTGCAACAAGCCATCTCGAACGACTGAATCCGCAGAATCCCCACTTTACAAGTGTCTCTGCTAATGAAATGTGTTGACGATACTACATTTGGCGCATGTGGGACCGTTGAAGTCTTCAGAGAGAACTAATCCGTGTTTAAAGTACACTTAAGAGTAAACATAGATTATAAAGGGAAAATCTCCCTCTAATGAATTGATTATCGCTCCAATTCAAAGAATAGAGGGATTTTCTCCCTCTAAAGTCTGGGAATAAGCCTATTTGGGCAACTTTTGGGTAAAATAGGGGGAGGATTTCCCCTTAATCAGCTCTAGAGGCCCTACACTTCAGGATTAGAGGGAGAATTTCCCTCTAACTCTTTTTTCGAAAAAAAGGATTAGTCCCAACATAAGACCTGATTACTTGGGTTACTTTGATATTGTGATTGTAATTGCTAAGCGACTCCACCTTATATTCCTTAGGTATAAGCGCCACAGTAAACAAGTCAGGCAGCTTCCAGCGCTACTATTCCTCACGATTAGCAGCGATCCAGCCGTCAATGAACTCTGGAGTCCACTCTATGAAGGTTCTCTGTCTGATCTCATTCAACACGTCCAGCATCCCCAGCTTGCGCAGTAGACGTCCACGTACTTCGGATGCGGCTTCTCTCATCTTGATTTCGGTCCGCATCATATGCAAGAACTCCAGATATGGCTCATACTCCGCTCCGAGTACTTCTTCTAGCAAGCCCTTAATCTGACCAGCGGCAACGGGGCCTGCACCCGAGGTGGACACAGCAACCGTAAGGCGGCCTCGGCGCAGTACTCCGGGCGAGATAAAGCTCCCCGCCTCCGCATGACTGACCACATTGACGGGAATACCCAAGCTGCGTGCTTCACTTGCGACAGCTTCATTGACGACTCTGTCATTACTGGCCGCATAGACAAGAAAGGCTCCTCGGATGTCACCCGAGGCATAACACCGAGCTAGCCAGGTAAGTCTGCCCTGTCCCACCAACTCAGCAGTTTCGCGCCGCTCTGCCAACTCAGCAGTTCCATGCTTCGTCGCAAGCTCAGTCAGTCGCGGGGTTAGGTCCGGACTAATGACTATAACCGCAGCCGCAGCTTCCAGCAGTCCAAGTACCTTTCGTTCGGCTACTGTACCTCCGCCAATGACAACACAGCGCTGTGCTGCACAATCCAGCATGATTGGCAAATACACCGGAACCCGCATTCCACCACACTCCCTGCTTCCATTCCTCGCTCTGCTGAGACTCTCATTCAGCTTCACTCAAGCTTCCATCCCTAAATCCACTTACCCTTCTTACATCGTCATTCTTACTCCCCGCTCCAGCCATGAAATTTGGACCAGGAGTTTAGGAGGAAGTTGAGGATAATGAAGCCATATCCGACAACCGCCCAGCGCGCCATATCGACTCCGCTTCTCCGGCCCGACCATTTCAATATAAGATAGATTATGTAAATACCGAGCCCAATAAGCGTGGTCAAGACCTTTAAATCCTGAAACAGCAACAATCGACCCTCAGCGACAATTGAGATCCCCGCCACCACAAGCGATACCAACAGCAAGGGTGCACCGGCCAGCACTGAATAATAAGTGTATTTATCCAGTACCTCCAGGCTTGGCAAGCGGCGAATCCGGTCATTCCACCGTTTGTTCTTTAAGCGGGTATGCAGGAATAGATACATTATCGCAAATACTGTACCTAGTGTCAGTGCGGCAAAGCTCAAATTCGCCAAAATAATATGCGTCACCAGCCAGCCGTGTACAGCTCCCCAGCTCTGCAGCGTGTGATCCTTCGCCGTCAGCCATACCCGATTAAGCAGAAATACGCTGAAGCCAGCTACGCTAAGCAGCAGAATTGTAAACTCCGCACCACGTGTAAACGCTATAGCGAGGGAGGTCAGCACAATGCTGAACGAGAACCAGAACAGGAAATCATAAGGAGTGAAGATCGGCAGCCCTTCCTCCTGCGAGAAGCGAATCGCTAAGCCCACCGCTTGCAGCAGGCCTACAGCGACAAGAAGCCCCGAGCCTAACCGCTTTCCGCCCGGATTGCGTTTGAGGCAATCCGAGAAATAAAACAGCAGACTCAGGGCATATAGCAGGATAGCAGTATCATATATTCCATTCAGCAGTTGCATGTCAGTCACCCGCCCTGCAGGCCCGCCGGAGCATACGCTGCCTTGGGAGCAAGCGAGTCGCTGCTAAGGGAGGCACGATCACGGTCAGCAACAGACCGTTGCACTTGCGCAGGGCTGCCGCCGTCCGCACTAGATTCGAGCTGCTCCTGCAACGCGAAGATTCGCGTAAAATACTCCAGCGCTTCATTTCCTTGCTTACCACCGGACATCTCTTTAATAACGTTGATCGGGTCATGCATCATTTGGTTGACAATACTTTTGGTTAATCGGCGAATGACCTTGCGCTGGTGCTCGTCCAGCTCAGGCAGCTTGTTGAACAGACTCTCCATCGTTTCCTCATGAATCTCATTAGATTTATCCTGAAGCGCTCGAATCACAGGTCTCACACCCAATGTCTTCAGCCATAGCTGGAACTCATCTAGCTCCTCAGTAATCATCACTTCAATCTTCACAGCTTCACTCCGGCGCATTTCCAGATTATTCTCCACTATGCCCTCCAGATCATCAATATCGTACAGGAACACATCCGGCACACTCGCCGCTGCAGGATCAATGTCCCGTGGTACGGCGATGTCGATCATAAATAGCGGCCGTGAAGGCCGACGCTTCATGCCTTCTGCTACCTGATCGGCCGTCAGCACATAACCATCCGCTCCCGTTGAGCTGATGATAATATCAACTTCATCCAGATGCTTTAGGGCATCTTCGATCGTACTCGGTCTACCCGAGAATTTCTCCGCTAGCTCAATGGCACGCGACAAGGTGCGATTGGCAACAATCACCTCAGCCGCACCGCTGCTGTAGAGATGCTTCACCGTAAGCTCGCTCATTTTGCCGGCGCCAAGAATCAGCACTTTTTTACCGGTGAACATGCCGAAGATACGCTTGCCCAGCTCCACAGCGGCATAACTGACCGAAACTGCACTCTCGCCGATTGACGTCTCACTATGAGCACGTTTACCCAGCGTCACCGCCTGCTTGAACAGACGATTGAACCAGGTACCCGTCACCCCTTCAGTCTGAGCCGTCAGAAAAGAACTGCGTACCTGTCCCAGTATCTGTGTCTCGCCAATGACCATTGAATCCAGACCGCAGGTCACACGAAATAAATGTGTAATCGCCTGCTCGTCTTCATATATATACATATGCTGTGTAAATTGCTCACTGTTTACTCCGAACCACTGCTCCAAATAGCTACGAATGAAATATCCGCACATATGAAGACGGTCTACAACCACATAAATTTCCGTACGGTTACAGGTGGCTACGACGACCCCTTCTAGAACACTTTTCGTCTTCATCAACTGATGGAGTGCGGCTGGCAGATCCTTCTCGGCAAAGGCGAACTGTTCTCTCACCTCTACAGGTGCCGTACGGTAATTTAGGCCAACGACGACGATGTGCATCGCAAGTTCACCATCCTAGTCTCTATTCATTGATGTAGGTATTACTTTCACAATTCTCAAAATCGCTGTGTTAAGTATATCACACGAAAATACGACTTTTTACATTAACTTTGAACTCTTTATGAAATCCAGATAATAATTATTATAATTAAAAAACCATGAAAACTCTATTAGTATAATCGGTTATTTTCTTCCAGCTTATCCTTTCTCATTAGAAACAAGCGGCGAACAGAAATAATCTCTGCTCACCGCAAGAATGTTCATATGATGTTTAAAATGAGATCATCAAGCGCTTACTCTGTTGCTTCAAGGTGTGTACACTACCGTTTTTTCAATCGTGGTGACTTTCCCGAAGCTATTCGTGACTTTGAAGACAAAGGTATTGCTGCCTTCCTTTAACGTCACTCTCTCATTAAAGCTGCCGTAGCTGCTCAGCAACTTGTCATTCAGATAGATTTTGGGATAACTATCATTGGCATCCGTTGCACTGCCGCTTAGCGTAATCTGTTCACTTTTGGTTGACTCCGGGATATAGTCCAGTTTCAACTCCGGCCCACCTACACTGAAGACGATGGTCTTAGTGATCACCTCTGAGCTCTTGCCGAGACTATTCGTAGCCTTGAATGTAAATACATTCTCGCCCTCTTTTAGCGTCATATTCACATTAAAAGAACCGTAGCTGTTTATCAGCTTATCATTGATATAAATTTTCGGATAACTATCATTCTTGTCGGTAGCTTTACCGCTCAGAGTCACACTGTCGACACTGCTTGTTTCCGGTATGAAATCCAAAGTCAATTCCGGTCCGCCCACAGTAAAAATAACCTTTTTGGTGATTATGCTTGAGCTTTTGCCCAGACTATTCGTAGCCTTGAATGTAAATACATTCTCGCCCTCTTTTAGCGTCATATTCACATTAAAAGAACCGTAGCTGTTTATCAGCTTATCATTGATATAAATTTTCGGATAACTATCATTCTTGTCGGTAGCTTTACCGCTCAGAGTCACACTGTCGACATTGCTTGTCTCCGGTATGAAATCCAAAGTCAATTCCGGTCCGCCCACAGTAAAAATAACCTTTTTGGTGATTATGCTTGAGCTCTTGCCCAGACTATTCGTAGCCTTGAATGTAAATACATTTTCGCCCTCTTTTAGCGTCATATTCACATTAAAAGAACCATAGCTGTTTATCAGCTTATCATTGATATAAATTTTCGGATAACTATCATTCTTGTCAGTAGCTTTACCGCTCAGAGTCACACTGTCGACATTGCTTGTCTCCGGTATGAAATCCAAAGTCAATTCCGGTCCGCCGAGCGTAACAACAACCTGTTTCTCGATTACGGTCTTCTTATCATGTTCGTTGACAGCAGTCACTACAATTTTGTTTATGCCTTCTGTTAAAGTGAGCTTGGTGCTCCAATCACCATTATAGGAAACATATACTTCCTTATCATTAACCGTCACTACAGGTGAAGTATCAGTGCTATCCGTAACTTTGCCGCTGATCGTGACATCTGGCTGACTAGCGGATTCAGGAGCCTTTACAGTTAGTTTCGGAGCTGTAGTTTGATAAGTAACTTGTTTGGTTACTGTTCTGGAGCGTCCGTTCGGCAGCACAGCCTTAAACACATATTCATAGACACGTTCTCCCTGATCCAGGTCATAGGCTTCAGCAAAAGAACCGTTGATGTTCTCCACTTCTTCATCATTGATGTATACTTTGGCATCTGCGCTAACCTTCCCCGTAATCTTAAGTGTACTGTCGGACACCTGTTCGGGAAGTACTACATCCAGTTGTACATCCTTAGTTGCTGTCGTATAGGAGGATTTCAATACCCGATAGAGTAGTGTGGCTACAGAAGCTCTATTAATCGGACTGTTCGGTCCAAAGGTTCCATTCGGAAAACCTTGAATCAGCTTCTTATCTACAGCAACTGCTACCTCTTGTTCAAGCTGTGGCGAAATATCCTCATAATCGCTAAATTTCGAGCTAAGGATACTCTCTGCATTTATACTCTCCGTTTCAAGCCCCATCGCCCTAACCAACGCTACAGCAACATCTTCACGAGTAGCCTTAGCTTGCGGGTCAAAGAAGGGTTTGCCCTTCACAGGAAAGTACCCTGTAAGATATTCTTTGGACGATTCAACATATTTATAGGCCCAGGAAGAGGAATTTACATCCGAGAACGTTTGAACCCCGTCTGAGATAAGATCCAGACCAAAGGTAAGCGTAATCAACTTCGCAAGCTGTTCACGTGTGAGCGCCTCTTCTGGCTTAAAGGAGCCATCCGGGTTGCCGGTAATAATTCCTTGATTAGCCATACTCTCAATCGCTTCATTGGCCCAATAGGTAGATTTAACATCAATAAACACATACGAATTTGTCTGTTGAACTACTGTCGCTGCATTCGCCACTCCCCCAAACAGCAAACTTAGCAGCATCACCCAAGCTGCCATAACCTTCAATCCTTTTCCGTACATCCCATCGCCCCCAGAAAAATTAGCAGCCAATCTATTCCTTGCTCATGAAAAAATGATATCAAGAGCAAAAACGCTACTTCTAAGGAATAATTATACAGGATAAGATGCATACCGAATAGTTCTTTAGTCATATATATCACAGAGGACTAAGTCATAAAACATAACATAAAAATGAGATATTGACACAAAATATTACGAATGATAGCATAAAGCAAATGATCCGAGTAACTTTTCCTGACATATACTAATTAAATAACTCTTGTATAAGCCCATTAATTTGGTTTGGGCGTTTCTACAGGCAACCGTAAATTGCCCCAGGCTACAAGAGGCACTGTCTGACTGAAGGATACTGTGTGGGATTTCGCATTGTTAGATGTGATGTCCAGCGGTGCTGCTTCGATCTTTCGTGCCTCTTGTATGCTGGGGTTTTTGTGATTTATTCAAGCAATTACTAAACATTGGGAGTGAAGGCTATGCATGCATCCAGCGAGAGACTCAAAGAGTCCATCCATCAAGCCAAGAATGTGCGGATTTATAAAAATAAAGACACCCCCTATGACTTCAAGCTGTATCCCTTTGGAGAACGTGGTACTTTTATTGCGCCAGAGCTAATCCATGAGATCACCGATAATCTTGCCGTGAGCATTACTGAACAATTCCCCGCTTACGACTATATCGTTTCGCCTGAACCGGGTGGGCATACTTGGGGTATACTAGCTGCTTACAAGCTGATGAAGCCCCTGAACATCCTGAGGCTGAGCACCGAGCTGTACGAGAACTACGAGGTCTGCATCAAACGTGAAACGGCGTATAATGAGAACTATATTTATTTTGACGGCTTCAAGGCTGGGGATCGCGTTCTACTTCTGGATGATGTAATCAGCTCGGGTGCAACCATTCGTGCTATTGCCCAGCAGCTGAAAGAAATGGGTGTCCACCTGGTCGGAGTGCAGGCCATTCTAGCCAAAGGTGAGCACTACAAAGCACTTGAAGCGGACTATGAAATCCCTGTGCGATTCCTGTCCAAGGTCTAGTGATAGCAAGCTTTATAATAAATTTTAAGGAGTGCTGCAGAATGGCTTTTTATTATGAGCAACCGTCCAGAACATTCAGCGAGTTCCTGCTGATCCCTAATTTAACTACTAAGGATTGCACACCAGGAAACGTCGTCTTAAAGACCCCTGTAACCAAGTTTAGAAAAGGGGAGCAGCCCGCACTAACCATGAATCTTCCGGTGACGTCTGCGGTAATGCAGGCTGTATCCGACCATAATATGGCTATCGCCTTGGCCAAAAGCGGCGGCATCTCCTTCATCTATGGCTCGCAGTCGGTGGAACAGCAGGTCGAGATGGTGCGGAGAGTGAAGAAATTCAAAGCAGGCTTCGTCATCAGCGACTCCAACCTGCGGCCAGTGGATACTCTAAAGGATGTGCTGGCACTCAAAGCCAAAAGCGGGCATTCCACTATCGCCATCACAGAGAATGGTCTCCCCACAGGGAAGCTGATGGGCATTGTCACCAGCCGGGATTACCGTGAGAACCGCCTTACACCGGAAAGCCCTATCACAGCGTTCATGACTCCCCTAACCTCACTCATCTATGCTGAAGAGGGAATTACTCTGTCTGAAGCAAACGACATGATCTGGGACCATAAGCTCAACTGTCTGCCCATCGTGAACAGCAACGGCAATCTGATGTATCTGGTATTCCGCAAAGACTACGACAGCCATCAGGAATATCCGCTGGAGCTGCATGATGCCAATAAACAGCTTATCGTTGGTGCAGGCATCAATTCCAGGGATTATAAAGAACGTGTTCCGGCACTCGTCGAAGCTGGAGCGGATATTCTCTGCATCGATTCCTCGGATGGTTACTCCGAGTGGCAGGCCGAAACGATCCGTTACATTAAAGAAACCTTCGGAGAGTCTGTTAAGGTCGGCGCGGGTAATGTCGTGGACAAGGAAGGTTTCTTGTATTTAGTTGAAGCAGGCGCGGATTTCATCAAAGTCGGCATCGGTGGCGGTTCTATCTGTATTACGCGCGAGCAAAAGGGTATCGGCAGAGGGCAGGCCTCTTCCGTAATTGAGGTCGCTGCAGCCCGGCAGGAGTATTATGACCAGACTGGAATTTATGTGCCGATCTGTTCAGATGGCGGCATCGTCCATGATTACCATATCGTCTTAGCCTTGGCGATGGGCGCCGACTTCGTGATGCTGGGCCGCTATTTTGCCAGATTTGACGAGAGCCCGGGCCGTAAGCTGCTGGTCGGCGGGAACTTTGTTAAAGAATATTGGGGCGAAGGCTCCAGCCGGGCCCGCAATTGGCAACGGTATGACTTCGGCAACGAGGACAAAGAGAGCAAGCTTGAATTCGAGGAAGGCGTGGATTCTTTTATCCCTTATGCCGGCCGCTTGAAGGATAATCTGGATCTTAGTATCAGCAAAATCAAATCCACCATGTGCAATTGTGGCGCATTAACCATCCCGCAGCTGCAGCAGCATGCGAAGATTACCCTCGTATCCTCTACAAGTATTGTCGAAGGTGGCGCACATGATGTTATGCTAAAGGAAAAGGATAGATCATCGTAATCCTTGAAGGAGCTGCAATCATGAAGGGATTGACCAAAATTCTTGTAAGCAAGCTCACGCTGCAGCACAGAGTGAAGGAGCTGGGAGCAGAAATCTCCCGTGACTACCACGGTCAGGAGCTGGTTCTGATCGGAATCCTCAAAGGTGGGGCCGTGTTCATGGCCGATCTCATGCGCGAGATCACGCTCCCCATTGGAGTTGACTATATGTCCGTGTCCAGCTATGTCAACAGTTCCACCTCCTCTGGCGCCATCGTCATCAAAAAGGATATCGATACCGATATCCGTGGCAAGCATATTCTCATCGTCGAGGACATGATCGACACGGGCTTGACCCTGCAGCATCTTCAAGCACATCTGCTCACCCGCGATGCGCTGAGTGTCAAGATCTGCACCATCCTAAACAAGCCTTCCCGGCGGCTGGTCGATATCAAGATCGACTACAACGGCATCGAAATACCCGACGAATTCGTCGTCGGGTATGGCCTGGATTATGCCGAACAATTCCGGCACCTGCCGGACGTCTGGATTGTGGATACCGCAGAGCTTGGGATTAATTAGCCAATAAGACACAAATAACAGCCTCGCCAGATTATTGGTGAGGCTGTTTGTGATAGAGAATACATAGGATCGAAATTCTAAGTTAAACCCATTCAGCAGCTTCAATAAGATGCTGTTTCAGCAGGCTTAGGATAAAAGCCACGTAGTAATCCTGCCGGACAATCACTCGATAATGATGGTTCTCATAGGCATAAAATAAGACATCAGTATAGACCTTATCCTCCTCAAAGAACCGCTGTACCGCCTTTATTCCCGCCCAATGTTTTTCCGCTAAAATCCAGATCTCAAACTCAATATCCGTATCAGTCAGTGTTTCGCTAATTTGTAATTCATCCTTGTGATATCGATAAGTTAGTTCCATCTTTACTATTCAAATCCTCTCGTCTCTAGATTAAATACCTAAGGTAGATATAAAAGCTCGATACAACAATAGATAAGATCATGAGTGGGAAGCCATATTTTAGATATTGCATAAATTTAATCGGATGCCCCTCTTTACCGGACATGCCGGCAACAATCAGGTTGGCACTTGCGCCAATCAGCGAACCATTACCACCCAGACAAGCACCTAACGCAAGACTCCACCAGAGCGGTTCTAAATTGCTGATACCCATGTTGCCCATTTCCTGAATCATCGGAATCATCGTTGCTACAAAAGGTATATTGTCCAAAAATGCTGATGCGATTGCACTCATCCATAAGATAAGAAAGGAAGTCGCCACCAGATTACCGTGGGTTAACTCCATAGCCTGGGCCGCTAATTTGGCAATTACACCTGTCTCCACGAGGCCGGACACCAGAACGAACAAACCTATGAAGAAAAAGATAGTAGTCCATTCCACCTTAGTAAACGCCTGCTCCATCATATGCTCACCGGTTAGAAGCAGGAGCAGAAAGGCACCCGCTAAGGCAACCGTAGCCGACTCCAGATGAAACGACTGATGGAGGAAAAATCCGAGAATCGTCAATCCCAATACGATCAAACACTTACGAAGCAGTTTATGATCAGCAATAAGCTCATTCTCATCCATATCCATAATACTTTTCGTTAATGCTGGTGTCGTCTTGATCTGTTTGCGAAACAGCAGGATAAAGATAGGCACATAAACAATCATCACTATAATTGCAAGGGGGGCTAAGTTGCTGATAAAGGACATAAACGTCAATTCCTTAACTGCACTGCCGATCATAATATTCGGAGGGTCCCCGATCAGTGTTGCAGTACCGCCGACATTAGAGGCAATAATCTGTGTGAATAAAAAGGGGAACGGCGGCACACGCAATTGACGCGTAATACTAAAGGTAACGGGTACCATAAGCAGCACTGTTGTAACGTTATCCAAAAACGCAGAGGCAACGGCAGTAATGAGCGCCAGTGCAATCAGAATGCTGACCGGGTTCCCTTTCGATTTCTTGGCAGCCCATATGGCGATAAATTTAAACAGGCCAGTGTCAGCTGTAATGCTTACAATAATCATCATCCCGATAAGCAGACCGAGCGTATTGAAGTCAATATGATGCAATGCTGTCTCTTGATCAACAATGCCAAGCCCTACCATAAGTAAACCACCAATCATGGCTACAATCGTCCGATGAATCTTTTCCGAAATAATAAGTGCATAAATAACAAGGAAAATTCCGATTGCCCAAATTGCCTGTTGCTCCATTATGATTAATTCCTCCGATTCTTAGCTGAACTTTAAAAATTGTATGCCTAAAAAAACAAAGAAGGCGCCCTTGGTGACAGGCTCCTCCATTTTGTGAATCCATATGATGTTGGGATAAGGATACAATGTTCACTATTGTAAGTCAATGATCAGCGAAAACATATCTATTCACTTTTCTTAAGCATATCTCGTAGAAGTCTACGACTCTGATGACCAACTTTAATCCAATACATATTCTCATCATCTTTGAAAAATTTGATATGTACCAACTTTAACGGTGTCCATATTTCCTTGAAATAATAGTTCGGCATGGGTATTATCTCCTATTGATTAATAATTAAGATTATACACTAGGAAGATAGTACTAGTTGTCGGAATTTGTAGAATAGCTAAAAATATTATTAATTTACACTTATAGGTACTATCTAGAAATCTACCCTATGTACTATTGCTAATAATAGCCAACTCCTATAAGGTATTTTATAACTATTCGGGAGGGGGCAGCCGCCTTATTATGCAGACTTTAGAAGTATCCTTGCCAGCAGAGGCTAGTAATACGAAGACAAAACGATTGACAGTAATCGATATGGTTCGGGGAATTACCATTTTGTTAGTAGTAATGGGGCATGCTGACTTTACTCCGGTTGTGCTGGGCGATCTGTTCAGAGACTTTAGAATGCCGTTATTCTTTATGGTATCGGGTTATATATTCAGTGCTTCGAAATATTCCCATAATCTGAGATTGTTGATCAGGACTCGGTTGTTCAGTCTTGTCGTACCGTATTTCTCAGCCGGAATACTAGCCTATCTTATATGGGTCGTCTTACAGACGATCGCCAAGGGCCAAAGCTGGGATATCGTCTGGTACAAGCCACTCCTCGCGATTGTGTATGGAACGAGTCTGGAGGGAAACCTAATCAATGTACCCATCTGGTTCCTAACTTGTCTATTTGTAACTCAGATCATCTTCTGCATGGTTATGCGATATGTGGATTCATTCAGCTGGCAGCTCCAACTCGGAATAATGCTCCTGTTAAGCCTGAGCGGCTTCTTCATGAGTACAATCCTCTTCCTGCCCTGGAACATCGATGTGGCCCTAGTTGCGCAGCTGTTCGTATTCGTCGGCTACAAGCTCAAACAATATAAATTAATTGAGAAACTGCATACCTTCGACCTAAGCTCCATCGTTCTGTTCCTTCTGTTCCTGCTCACTGCCTATTTTAATTCCTATGTTGATATGAACAATAGAATATACGGTAATGTCTTATTATTTTATGTAGCTGGGATAACCGGAAGTATTCTAGTCATCAAAATGACCAACGCTTTAACCCCATTCAAATGGTTTGCCCGCTTGCTCACCTATTTAGGTCAAGAATCACTCCCCATCCTAATCTTCCATTATGGAATCTTCATTCTAGTGCTCAATTTCCTGGAGCAAACGGTCTTCCATCTCTATCTAAACTGGTTAATCACCACCATTATTGCCGTGAGCGGCTCTTTATTATTTAATCTATTGGTTCGGAAGATTCCCATCCTCCACTTTCTGTTGAATGGGAAAAGAACCCCAGTCCGCCCACAGCCACTGGCTTTGTGGTCGAGGGTGTAGACAAGGGTTCCCGCCCTGCCTTGTGGCAGGGCTGTTTGTTATGCAGGCCAAACACCACACAAGCACAATGTATAGACCGCTAAGACCTCTGAAGACATAAAAGGTCCCAAATAAGATTGTTAAGGTAAAAAGAAAATATTCAATCGACATATTATATTAATGAAGGTTTCATCATGGATTCCTCCCATTCATTTGGCTATTTTGTAGACAAAAACAAGAAACTCACAAAATTACATTTAACAATACTCATTGCAATGATAATTGTAAGTTTGGCACTAATAGTGGTAGTCCAGAAATATTTCACTGATTATTTATGGACTTTTGTCTCTGGTGGTATCCGTTCATCTTCATCACACTTCCATGAGAGACTCCTAAAACTAGACACAATGATCCGTCAAAAGCAACACATTAATATGAATAATTTAATCCTCAATATCATTTGTTTTATCCTTACACTGTTATTAACCATTGCATTGAAAAAGATAGTAACTGGTTTGATTTCATGGTTTACAGAGAAGATACCAGCAGTAAGAACTGAAGCAAGTTAATGGAGTTACCTGCTGTAGCGAAAAAGAACCCCAGTCCGACGACAGCTATGGCTTCGTGGTCTGGGGTTTGTATCGTGTTGGTCTTCGCCTTGCCTTATGGCAGGGCTCTTTGTTATGTGAGCTAAAAGTTAGTGGAACCAGCTTTTGATCTGATCGAGAGCATTTTTGGCTTCCGGTCCGTTGTAGCCAAAGGCATTACCGACCATCTTCGTATATTCGTTGAACGTGGTCTCTCGGCTATACTTGTCACTCCACCAGCGCTTGGCGTTATAGTCAGAGTTGGAACCCACGTAAGTAAGCTCAATTCCCGACTTCTTATACACATGGTCAAAGATGAACTTCACCCGCCGCATGTGAAAATCTGAGGAGACGATGATGGCGGAAGTGAAACCCTGCTCCTTCATAATGGGCAGTGTGTACTCCGCATTCTGATAGGTGCTTAGCGCCGAGTCTTCGGTAAGAATGGCCTCCTGCGGGATACCGAGGGCAAGGGCCGTTTGCAACATATCTCCAACTGTGCTAGTTGACTCTTTAGCGTTGGATAGAATCATATAGGGGGCATAGCCAGCTTTATATAGTTCAGCAGCCTTCTCTACCCTGCCAGAGCCTCCACTAAGTACGATGATGACAGCGGCTTGTTGTGGAGGTTGGGATAAGGTGAGAAAGCGACCAGCGGTGAGGAAGAGAATAATTATTAGCAGCACGGAGATATATGTTAGTAACCTTTGCTTAGGTGATATGGCTTGTCTTTTCTTATGAATTTTCACATAATTTTTCATTTATGCGCTTCGTTACTCAGGATTTGTTGCCACCACTCTGCATTATCCGTATACCACTTGATAGTCTGGGCAATTCCTGTCTCAAAAGTGTAAGTAGGCTTCCATCCCAATCGCTCCAATTTAGATGGATCGATAGCATATCGTTTGTCATGACCCAATCGGTCTGTTACGAATTCGATAAGATCCTCAGATTTACCTAAGGTACTAATAATCGTCTTAACAACCTCTAGGTTCGTCCGTTCATTATGTCCACCCACATTATAAACTTCACCACTTACACCCTCATGCAGTACCAGATCTATGGCAGCACAGTGATCCCACACATGCAGCCAGTCACGGATATTCCTGCCATCTCCGTAGACGGGAACCTTCTGATCATTTAAGACTTTGGATATGGTCAAAGGAATCAGCTTTTCCGGAAAATGATATGGGCCATAATTATTTGAGCAGCGTGTAATATTCATCGGTAAGCCATATGTTTCATAATAAGCACGCACGAACAGATCGGACGATGCCTTACTTGCACTATACGGACTGTTAGGCTGTAATGGGGTATCTTCAGTAAAAAATACGGTTGGATCGAAATCCAGTTCTCCATATACTTCATCCGTAGAGACATGAACAAATTTTGTGATTCCAAAGGCTTTAGCAGCATCTAGCAGCACTTGTGTACCCATTACATTCGTTCGCACGAAAATGGCAGGATCAGTAATGGAGCGATCGACATGGCTCTCTGCGGCGAAATGGACTACAAAATCGAACTTCCCTTTCTCAAACAGAGACATGATCGTCTCTCTGTCCGCAATATCTGCTTGAACAAAACTATAGTTTTCTTTGGTTTCCAAATGAATATGCTTCGTCAAGTCACCAGCATAGCTTAACAAATCTAAATTCACTATATCGTAGTGCGGATATTTATTCACCATATATTGAACGAAGTTGCCCCCGATAAAACCGGCACCACCTGTGATTAGAACTTTATACTTATTCAAATATATGCACCCCAGTTCAATTAGCTTAACTTTATAACTTTTGTATTAGTTATTGTATGTGAAATTCAAGGAAGCATCCTTCAATATAGGTGCTTTCTCATCCTTGGCAGAAAGAACTGGCGTAACCTCAATGGGCCATATAATCCCAATAGCCGGGTCATTCCACAGAATACCACCGTCACATTCAGGAGCATACAGCTCATCGCATTTATACTGTACTTCTACATCTTCAGTAAGGGTCATGAAGCCGTGGGCGAATCCTTTAGGTATTAGTAGTTGCTTCTTATTCTCAGCACTTAGTTCAATTCCGAACCACTTGCTGTAGGTTGGACTGCCCTTACGAATATCTACTGCTACATCGTAAATTGCCCCATGTGTGCAGCGTACAAGCTTCGTTTGGGATTTAGGATTTAATTGATAATGTAGGCCGCGCAACGTTCCTTTGATCGCCGAGAAGGATTGATTATCTTGTACAAAATCCATGTCTATTCCTTGCTCTTTAAATTTAGAGTCACTATAAGTTTCCATGAACCATCCCGATGGTCACCGAAAACAGCAGGTTCAACAACCAATACACCTTGTAAATGCGTTTTTGTTATCTTCATCTCATCCACACTTTCAGTTAGTATTGGATCTTACCGGTAGCGACTTTCATCAGATACTTTCCATAACCATTCTTGCTCAGTTTGTTCCCGCAATTCCACAGATGCTCTTTGGTGATCCATCCGTTAATATAGGCGATTTCAGATGCCGCCTGCTAGAATTATACCTTTTCATGCAACACAATCCATTCTAATAGAATAACTCTAAATCCCCTTAAAGCAAATCTTTGAGAATGCAGGATAAATCTTTAACTCTACTATTCCAGCTATAGCTCTGATCTGGTCGCTTGGGGTTACTTGTATTGTAATTTTCATTAATTTCAATCAGTATTTTTTCAATTGAAAACTGATTATTATCAACACACCAATAGTCCAATCCACTATCCTCCAGGATTTTTTTTACAGGGTCATTCTCACCCTCATAATTGCTCAAGTAAATAATTGGAGTGCCACTACCAATATAATTAAATGTTTTTCCAGGAATCTGTATATTATTATTATTTCCAAATAAAAGAAGAAAATCTACTGTCACTAAGTATTTCATACACTCTTTATGATCCATCCATTCATGGAATTTGATAATATCACTTAACCCCAAATTATTAACTAATTGTATAATATCATTATGAAATGTTCCTATAAATTCAAATATGCAATTATGTAATTTCCCTTTAACATATAAAGATTTCAAAGCTAAAAAAAAGAGATTAGCATCTCTACTTTCTGGTTCAAGACGCCCAGTGTATAAAAATCGAGTTTTTCCTGATATGTTTACAAACTCTGGAATAATAAAATCTTTACTATCAAACCCCATTGGAACAACTTTGATCTTATTTTCATCTATTCTGTATTTTTCAATATATAGTTCTTTAGTAGTGTCCGTAGTCAAACTTATAACGTTAGCATTTGAAATGACCATTGATTCTAGCCACTTCTCAATAATATATCTCAATCCTGTACGTGGATTTCCCGGATCATAAACCCAAGGATCTCCATAATCAGCTACCCATGGTATATTCCACTTTTTCTTCAATATAAGAGCAATAAGATGTGATGTATAGGGTACTGCAGAACTTAATATTATGTCGGGCTTCTGCTTCAATTTTTTTTTGAATAAAATATCAGAAACTGCATAAGGGAGCCATTCAATATAAGTATCTGGGAGTAATATTTTCTTTTTCCAGCCAGACTTTGTTACTTTTTTTGTTATTTTATTAGTTACTTTCTTATTTCTGTAAGCCCATCTATGGAGTGGGCCAGGAAATGATCTAATAAAGGAAACATCCCCAGGAATATCCTCTAGCATTGAATTATCTACTAATGGTGTTCCTGGATAAATTTTAGTTGTTAATACTTCTACACTCCATCCAAGCTCTGCTAATTCTTTAATAAAATATGTTAATCTAGTTGCATGCGACCCTCCATTTGGAGGAGCTGCCTGCGCTATTATTAATATATTTGGCATTTTTTTCACCCCTTATCTATTTATACAATTCTAGTTTGAAATTTAAAATATAGTGATACCATAATTGATATGAGAATAAAAAATAGGGCATTATACGATATTAGTACATTCTCTCTAAATGAGAATAAAATACCCATCAAAATATAAGAATATATATATATATATGTAAAATATTCCATTTTTAAATATTTAAAAATTGTCATTGTTCTATAATATAAAAAGGTAATACCGTAAGCTCCAGTAAAGATGACA
This sequence comes from Paenibacillus sp. 19GGS1-52, assembly GCF_022369515.1. Classification (NCBI taxonomy): domain Bacteria; kingdom Bacillati; phylum Bacillota; class Bacilli; order Caryophanales; family Paenibacillaceae; genus Paenibacillus; species Paenibacillus sp. 19GGS1-52. Next base: position 1,624,138 of record NZ_CP059724.1, on the reverse strand, counting down.
AAAGAAGATCCAAGTATTCCAAAATCCATTAAAAAGTAATAGTTATATGGAATTGTATTAAATGGGGTTGGGATATTTACAAAGTCTATACTAAGATCAACATTTTCAAATCGATAACCTATAGCATTTAAAAACTTATAAAAATTACTTAAAGACATTAAGCCCATACCTTCTCTGTTCCTATCCATCAATAAATCAAATGATGGAATATTTCCTGTTATATAAAGATATATGACTTTTAATCCACCAAATATCCCTTCACCTTGTCCTTTATTTAAAACAACTTGGGAAAAAGAAAATAATATAAGCAAAATAATTGGAATCACCAGTATTTTAATACTTATTCTAATAGTTCTTGTTAATAACAATATAAATAGAACTACCATTAAGGTTTGAATTAATATTGCTCTTCTAGGAGAAATCAAAAAGAATATTTCTATACAACTGATTATAATGAGTCTTTTTTTTTGTTCAGGAAATATGGATATAAGAAATACGTTATATGGAATAGCCAAAGTAGGAAGATTATAAAGTCTGCCTGATAAGCCACCAAACATAGCTAATTGACCATACGATGCTTCGTAGTTCCATTGTTTAAAAGCCACTGCTAAACCTGCACCAAAATCAACTGATTGGATAACTACATAAATGTAACTTAAATATCCCACAAAACTTAGGATTAGAAAGAAATTTGAAATTTTCATAGCTTTTAAAGAGTCGCTTTTATTAATAATTATTTTTCTAGGTAATAATTTCCGATTTCTATTTTGTGAATAAATTAGAGTTATTGTAGCAGTAACACTACCTATCACAAATGAAATATGAGCTAATGAAAGATTTACCCAAGCCTCTTTAGAAACCTTTATATAGCCAATTATAGAGAACACTTCGTCTAGAGACCACAAACCAATCACTATCACCCAAACACCTAGATATACCAATAATGGATGATAAGGACTCTTATTCCACAAGTGAATAATTGATAATAATACAAGAACAACAAACAACAATACAAACCACATTAAATTATTCCTTTCTTAAATTTATTGTAGTATATTCTTTTAACCTTTTTACGATAAACTAACATTAAATAAAATAAATATGTAATATTAAACACAAAACACAAAAACATTTTGAACAAAATAGAATCATTATTAAAGATTAAAAACAAGATTAAAATTACGAGCAAACCAATAATTAAAGCAATAAAAATGTTAATTAAAATATCCCAAGAAATTTTCCATAAAAAGAATTTTTTGGAGCCAAAATATACTAAACAACAATATATAAAATAACTTAGCGAAGTAGCCCAAGCAGCACCAATAAGACCAAAACTTGGTACTAAAAGAAAGTTTATAACTATATTTGCTACTGCTGTAATTATAGAATATATCATCATATTTAAAGTTTTGTCAGAAACTTCATAAACTTTGTGTCCATACATTGAAAGTTGCCATAACACAAATCCAATAGATATTATTCCAATTAAATAGTTACTTGTTGCAAATTTATGATCTAATAAAATTGATACTGCGTCATTTCCTAATAAAAATATTAATACTATAAAGGGAATTGCTCCCGCTAAATAATATGTTGTCATTTTTGAAATTAAACCTTGCACCTCAGAATTCCTATTTGATATTTTCAATCTCATAATCATTGGTGATACAGCCAACATAATCGGAGTGCTAATAAGTCCAATCCCTCCATATATTAAGCTGTAATTAGCAGAATAAATCCCTACTTGGTCCGCTCCATAGAATATCTGTATAATGAATCTATCTCCCGAGTTTAACAATTGTGCACTCAAAAAAAACATTATCATGGGTAAACCATATTTGACAAAGCTTTTAATGTATTGGGTTATTACAGGGTCTTTATAACTTTTTATTGTAATTCGAATTCTAATTTTGACATTAATGAACATGGGTATAATAATAAAAATCAATGCTAATATATAGCCTAATAATATTTGATTCACGGATTCATTAAATTTGTAAATCAATATTATCGGAAAAGCCAACTTAAAAATTGAAAGTATCAAATTAAAAATACTATACAAACCAGATTTTAGTTCACTTTGTAAAATTACTAAAAGGATAAAATAAATAATATTTAAAATAGTTAAAATTACTATAAAGACATATAAATGAATTTTATCCATAAATAATGGTGCAGCAATTATTGAAACAAAAATGAATAATATTAGAATATATATAACACTTAAAAATATCGAGCTTTTTATCTTCAATATTTTCTCGTTTTCCATAACACCAGGTAAATATCTAGCTATAGATTGCTTTAGCCACTCTGCACTTACTGCGGTTAATATATTTATCACTGACATAGCTAACATGAAATAACCATATTCAGATGTATCGAGAAGATTAGTAAATATAGCAGTTGAAATAAGTGTCAATAGTGCAGGTATTAATGTACCAGGAATATATTTAATAGCACTTCTAATTAAATTCATATATTACCCCACCCTATTACTTTGTTGCGAATACTGTAATTTTAGATATTATTAATCTGTAGCAATTCGAATAAGTACTTTTTAATCTTTTCAGCGTTGAATTTTTTTTCCCATAATCTTCTTGAAGCTCGAGATTTATTTAACCAACTTTGTTTGTCATTACATAACTCTATTACCGAAAATATCCATTCATTATTTTCATTTATTAAATACCCATTATCATAGATTAATTCCTTATTCATTCCAACATTAGAGATAATAATTGGTAAACCACAGCCAATGTTTTGTACAGCTTTAAAAGCACATTTTCCTTTTGTTATTTCATCGTCACTAAGAGGCATAAGACCAATATGTGCTTTTAGCATTTCATCTAATGCTCTATCTCTATCCCAGACAATATTCTCAATTTTCAACTTTTTTGTTTTCATAATTATATTTGCATTACTAACAATTCTGAGAATTAGTTTCTTTTCATTTAACTGTGTGGCCGCCTTATCTAATTCTTCTATTATATTTTCTAAATAGATCAAATTAATTTTAGTACCTACCCATAGAAGTACTACTTGATCATCAAATTCTTTTAATCTAGCAATATTTACTCTTTCAATATCAATATTCTTCATCATAATATCTGAAGTATTAATAACATCTATCTTATGAAAATACTTTTTATCAATCTTTTCTTTTAAGAATTGATTACCAACAATTATCCTTCTTGAAGAATCAGAAAGTTTTTTCTTTTCATAGTGTGTAATTTCCTTGGTCGCGAAAATATTATCATCAAAATCCCAGTATATCTGATAAGACTTTTGTAGTGCTTTCTTAAGCAGAAACATCCCTAATGGGCCTATAAATTTTGGAAAGACCTCTCTCTGAATATATATTATATATCCTTTATTTCGATACATTTTCAATAAAAATAAAATTCTTCTTATATATCCAGCTAAGAACCCATAATAAACCTTATTAAAAAACCTTAAACTTTTATTATTTTTTTTTTCATAATACTCATTTTTTTCGAATTCGCTTATTAATATGTTTTCATTAGAATAATCTTGAATATATTGATATATTCTATAATATGTACTCGGTCTATATTTCAAATTCCTAACGAATATATAAGTTTTCAAGTTCATCTTCCTATCATTTTTTACTTACAACATATGATCGTATACTTTCAAAAATCAAACTATTGGTTTAATAACAACTTCCACTTTTTGGTGAACCAAACTATTAGCTGGGATAATCCCCTTGATAATAGTTCCTGCTCCTATAACACAATTATCACCAATTATACTTCCCTTTAAAATCACAGAATTAGCTCCAACAAAGATATTATTCCCTAGCTCAACAGGTGCTTTCTTATAGCCTTCCTTATTAACAATTTTCCCGTGTCCATAAATATGATCATGATCATAGAATAAAACATTTGGTCCAAACAAGCAGTTATCACCAATTTTTATACGTTCATGACATGTAACAATACAACCATTATTAAAAAAAACATTATTACCTATCACTAAATCCCCGTTTCGCACGGCTAGTGTTACACCAGTTCTAGCACTAACTCTTCCTTTAAAAGTTAACCTTGAATTCCGTCCCCTAATATCTATTCTTGTATTCACAGACAGAAATTGAATTTGGGTAAAGAAAATACCTTTATGACGGAACAGTTTCAAGATATTCAGCCTAAACAGATTATAAATTACTCTAATTATCATATTTATGTACATCATAATAATAAAAGCCTCCGTTACTTCTGATAGGAAGACCACCAGTCCACAAACCTTCCAATTCCCTCTTGAATAGGAGTATCTGGCTTAAAGCCAACATCATTAATGAGATCAGTGACATCCGCATAGGTTTGATAAACATCCCCAGGCTGCATCGGGTGATATTCCTTAATGGCCTCTTTACCAACTGCAGATTCAATGGCCTCGATAAAATCCATAAGTTTTTCCGGCTTGTTATTCCCTATATTATAGATCTTATAAGGTGGCACCTTAATCAGTGCAGGAGAATTAGGTATAAGCCGAATTATGCCGTCAATTATATCATCTATATAAGTGAAGTCGCGAAACATATTCCCATTATTAAATACTTTGATAGGCTTGCCTTCCATAATTGCTTTGGTAAAGGAAAAGTAGGCCATATCAGGTCTACCATAGGGTCCATATACTGTAAAAAAACGCAACCCGGTGGTTGGAATTGCAAAAAGGTGACTGTAAGTATGAGCCATCAATTCACTCGACTTCTTGGTTGCTGCATACAAGCTCACTGGTTGGTCAACCATGTCCTCTGTAGAAAATGGGACCTTCTTATTCGCACCATATACTGAACTTGATGATGCATAAAGAAGATGTTTTATCTGATGATGTCTACACATTTCAAGGATATTCAAAAAGCCAACAATATTGGATTGGATATATGTATCCGGGTTTTCCAAACTGTATCTTACTCCTGCCTGAGCTGCAAGATTTACTACAATATCAATATTATACTCTGTAAAGAGCTTCTCAAGATAAACCTTATCAACCAGATCAGCTTTATGAAATACAAAGCTATCATACTTACTCAATATATCCAGACGGCTATACTTGAGGTTTATATCGTAATAGTCATTAATATTATCGAGTCCTATAACCCTGCAGCCTAGCTCTAATAGTTTCTGCGATAGATGCATACCAATAAAGCCGGCAGCACCAGTAATAAGATATGTTTTTGTATTATCAACAGGTTTTAATAGCATATTCAAACCCCTACCCCAAAGTATTGAAAGCCTTTTTCGATCAACGTGACTTTGTTATAAATATTTCTCAAATCAAAGAAATAATTCCCACCATTTATTTCTCTAAGTCGATCAAAATCTAGATTTCTAAATTCATTCCACTCGGTAAGTAATACTATTGCGTCTGTATTTTCAATAGCTTGATATGTATCGTCACACCAGACAATATTCTCTTCTATATCTTTAAGTCTCCATTTACCTTCCTTTTCACCTTCAGGATCATAGACTTTTAGATTCGCACCATGCTTAGCAAGTTCAGGTAAAATCACTAGTGAAGGCGCATCTCTCATGTCATCTGTATTAGGTTTGAATGTTACACCGAGTATAGCAATTGTCTTCCCTTCAACGTTACCCATGGCATTCACAATTTTTTTTACCATTCTCAATTTTTGTCTTTCATTTGCTTGAACAGTAGTTTCAATCAGAGAAATCGGTTCCCCACAGTCTTGTGCAATCCGTGCAAGAGCTAAAGTATCTTTAGGGAAGCAGCTACCGCCGTAACCCGGTCCTGCGTGCAAAAATTTAGGTGAGATCCGTCCATCTTGTCCCATAGCTTTCGCTACTTTCTGAACGTCTGCCCCTACCATTTCGCATACATTAGCGACCTCATTGATAAAAGTGATTTTCATTGCAAGAAATGCATTAGAAGCATATTTAATCATCTCAGCCGTCTCAATGTTGGTTTCCACAAAAGGAGTTTCATTAATATAAAGTACTCTATAGACCTCTTTCATGACTTCAATCGCGTGCTCACTTTCAGCTCCAATAACCACTCGGTCGGGATGTGTGAAGTCTTGTACTGCCGAACCCTCTCTTAGAAACTCAGGATTCGAAACAACATCGAACCTATACTCCACTCCTCTTTCATTTAGAGTATCCTGGATCATAGCCTTCACCTTTTGACCCGTTCCTATTGGTACTGTTGATTTATCAACAACCACTTTATAACCATTCATATAGGTTGCTATACTTTGCGCTACAGAAATTACATACTTCAAATCTGCGCTGCCATCGTCAGCAGGGGGCGTGCCAACTGCTATAAAAATAACATCATTATTCTCAACTGCTTCTTTAATATTAGTAGTGAAATCAAGGCGTTTAGTCTCATAGTTTTTCTGAACTATGACATCAAGCCCTGGCTCAAATATAGGAATTATTCCGTTCTTTAAGTTATCAATTTTAGTCTGATCAATATCTACACACGTTATCGTATGCCCAAAATCAGAAAGAATTGCTCCCGATACTAAACCCACATATCCTGTACCAACTACCGCAATTTTAGACATCATTTACACTCCATATCAATGGTATTAACTGCAGATTTCTTTAACCTTACTCATATAAGCTTGCACTACAATATTTCTATCAAACTCTCTCTCGACTTTAGTTCGCGAATTTATCCCCATTTGTAATTTATCTAGGTAAGATAAATGGATAAACTTTTCAATCTTATTAACCAAGCTATTGGTATTCTTGGCTTGAAATGTGTAGCCATTGTTACCTTCCGATATAGTCTCTCTACAACCTGGAATGTCAGAAGCAATTAGAACCCTTCCTGTCGCGGCTGTCTCAAGTAATACATTTGATAAGCCCTCGCCACCATGAGATGCTTGAATAATACAGTGCGATTCTTCAAGAAAGGGTTTAACATCAGATTGATATCCCAGATACTTTATGTATCCTTCTTCAGCATATTGATTAATCATTTCGTTATAATAAGGCTGTGTCTTTTCGATAAATCCAATCAGATTAAATATGGTATTAGGATATTTCTGTGTTATTATCTTTGCCGCTTCAAGATATTGATCTATTCCCTTATCCCTCATAATTCTTCCAATGAATATAAATGTTAACGCTGTTACTTCTGGAGGGAATTGCTTGTATTCAAAATCCATTAAATTCACACCTGAGCCTGGAATCAGCTCGTGATTACTTGTAATAGATTTGCTCTCTAGTAAAGTGTTTCGATCCTGTGTATTCTGAAAAAATACACAATATGATTTTTTTAGGCTAACCTTATAGAGTAGTGATAGAAATTTCTTGAGCACCGAATTATGGCTAAAACCACTTCCCAGTCCAGTAATATTATTAATACAGGGTATTCCCAACAGTCTGGTTGCTAATCCACCATACAGATTCGGTTTTATCGTATACGTAAGAACAACATCTGGTTTAACTTTTCTGAGAATGTGAACATAATGTAGAAGAAGTTTTAGGTCAGAAATAGGATTTGTCCCTCTTCTGTCCACTTTCGTTTCTATGAACTTACATCCCCAGGTAACCATAGTTGCAACCTTTTCATCCATTGGTAGAGAAATGTATACTTCATACCCATCCTTCAGCAGTTCTTGGATTAGCTCTTTTCGAAAGTTATAGATCACAAAACCATGATTCCCAAGTAACAATACTTTTTTCTTCATGAATTCTTTCCACCTAGTTACATACTTATTTTTATTGAATTCTCGAAATCAACTACACAATAATCGAATGAAGGGGGCAATGTCTGATCATAGACCTTACTTCCAAATATTTTGTTAATTATATTTATTTTATTTGACATTATTTTTAGCGATGGGTTGAATATCTTTACTAGCTTAATTTTTTTATTCATGGCACTAGCCATTACTCTAATTATGTCGGATGTACTTACATACTCTTTATTCTGAGGATAAAAAATCCCTATAACTTTTTTATCGATGACTAATCTTAAAAACTCACATAAATTATCCACAAAAATCATACTTCGTTGATTTCCTATGTCTGGAAATATTGGGGAGCTCTTAGCTAATTTTTTGAGCCTAGGAAAGTTCCCTTTGCAATTCGGACCATATACCATGGGCGTTCTAACTAAGACTGTATTAAATTGTTCACTGCTCAATTTCTGAATAGCAATATCTGCCTCCAATTTACTTCTCCCATAGAAATCAGCAGGATCTGGTTTCGTTTCCTTGGTAATAACCATGTTTTCACCAATCTTGCTATCAGATCCATAAATAATCATACTGCTCATAAAAATGAACTGTTTAACCTTCTCCCTCTTTGCTTTATTAGCAACCTCAATAGCCAAGTCTCGATTAATTTCATAGTATTGCTGTTCCAAATTAGGATCAGCAGACACATGTGCAATTCCAGCTACATGAAGCACAACATCATAAATAGAGAAATCATGTAGCTTCCATTCAGTACCTCTGACCGACAATTCCACTATTTCATATTGCTCAGGCCATTGCTCTAACCATTTGATGAGACTCGTTCCTATATAGCTACCTTTACCGGTAATTAATATTTTTCGTTTGGACATTTATAAAGTAGCTCCTTCGGTATTTGAAGTCACTTCTTGATCCGTTACGCCTTCTCTTATACCATCAGATTTAAGGACACTTAATACAGTCAATAGAAATACCTTCAGGTCAAAAAAAAGTGAGAAATCGCCAACATACTCTCCATCCAGTTTTGCCTTTTGTTCAATGGGAAGTTCATCCCTCCCATTAATCTGAGCCCACCCTGTTAAACCTGGCTTAATATCATTTGCCCCGTATTTATCCCGTTCAGCTATCAAATCGAATTGATTCCATAGCGCCGGACGGGGCCCTACGATACTCATTTCACCCTTGAGGATATTAATGATTTGCGGCAATTCATCCAAGCTTGTTCTCCTAAGAAACTTTCCTACTTTAGTTATAAAGAAATCAGGGTCTTCCAACATATGAGTTGGCATCTCGTTAGGCGTATCTGTCCGCATCGTTCTAAATTTAAGGATATAGAACTCGGTTTTGTTCTTTCCTAATCGTCTCTGTCTGAATAGGATAGGTCCTTTAGAATTCAGTCTTATAGCAACAGCAATGATCAAGAAAAAAGGCCATAACAGGAGAATCCCAATTAAAGCCAGTATGAAATCAATAATTTGTTTCCCAATAATATATGGCCTCATAAATCCACCTGACCTTTAGACTAATAATCTAATTCCCCATACCTTCAGCCAAAGCCAATCCAGCTTGCAACTCGGCCTCAAAAGTACTTCTATATTGATTAATGATATCTGTGCTATAGCCGTTAGCTTTTAGTTTCTGCTCTGCGTCAGCTACTATACTATTGAAACTAGCCGTAAAGGATGCTAGCTGTGATTTACCCTTCGCCATAATGCTCTGCTTGCTGGCATCGTCCTTAGCTGCAACATATTCCAAAGCAATACCTATAAGCGTGGATTGGCTTTGAGCTCTAAGCGCATTAAGTTTACCTTCCGTGGCACTGGTTATACTTTCATAGGTGATAGTTCCAGTTCCAGCTCCACTACCGGCTGATCCTGATGAATTTGTTGGAGCTGGGGTAGCTGTCACTGCTTGATTTCCACTACCACTGTTTCCTTGCCCAGGATTGGTGCTATTACCATCGGTCTGTTCTATATAGGCCTTTGAAGCAGCAGTTATAGTCTTCGATTTCTGATCCCAAGTAATGTTATTACCTACTGACTCTGATAGAAAGCGCAGGGGAACATACAATGATCCGTTCAATATATAACTTCCCTGACCCGTCGGTACACTCTTAGCTGTGCCATTAAATTCATAGCTCGCCATAACATTATTTAAGGCAATACTCTTCGTCGCGACTGTAGTGCCATTCGATGCATTCATTAAGTATTCTTTAATAACAACCATTTCTGCAGAGCTTGGTTCAGCCACCGTAACTTTAACATTCTTGGCATCCCAGCTCACACTCTTCTGCAGAGCATATGACATAAAGCGTAGGGGAACATAAGTTGTATTATTATGGATGAATACATATTGTCCTTCAGGAGGCAACAGGCTTACACCGTCAAATACCATCTTCACATTCATATTCTGTACCTTGATTGACTTGATAGTTGCAGCTGTACTTGCGCTTACTGCTGCAGCTGATGCAGATAAGGGTGCGGATGCCGTTAAGGGTGCTATTCCGATTAGCATAACCAGCAATAAAGCTGCGGCTGGAAATTTCATTTTAGACATGCTTACTCACTTCCCTCTTCTTTTGCTTGTGATTGTTCTTCTACTAATATTTGATCACGTGTCTTCCCTTGACTTACTCCATACTTCTTGGCGATCTGTGACAACTCGTTATATTGAGCCTCAGTTACTTTACCGAGGATGATACTGCGAGCCTCACGTTTCTCATCGATGGATAAGCCACCGCTGGCCAGTTCCTGTAGCCGTTTAATATCAGATACACTTAATTGTCCCATCACAATAGTAGCTACATCTGCCTTCTCTTTGACAGTTACATTCTTTTTAATTTCTTGAGCTTTATCCGTAGATACCTGTGCGGCATAACCATCTTTAGTAGTTCCTTTATCTGTGGTTGGAGTATTTGTCGGCTTGCTGGTTGCAGAGGCTACATTCTCTCCTGTAGTGTTTCCCGTAACCGGGCTACCTTCTGTAGGTAACGCTGTCGGGTCTGCCATTGGGTTTGCTGTGCTTTCCATGGTGGTACTATTATCGTTAGCCACTGTAGCAGGAGGCGTTATGCCGTCTTCTGGGATACCTTTTACGTTATTTTCTGATTCCAAGTCAAATCCTCCAGCCATGGAATTCATAAGTTTGTCCACAGCATAATTAGCTGCAAACAATCCAGCAACGCCTAGCACTACAATGATTGATAGAGTCCATAGCAATATCTTCTTCCATCTCTTGTTGAACATTGAGTATCCTCCATTACGAATTAGTTAACTGATGGCCACTTGCGATACTGGCTGCATCGGTACAATCTGATTAATCACTTCACGTATAGTTGCTCCATCTTCAGCCAACACACGTTCCAAACGCTTGAACTCCAGCTCCAGCTGATTTTGGCTAATGACATTGGGTCTGCCAATGAAGATCCGATCATTCTGCGTAGAGCTTAAGTTCTCTTCATCAGTCAGCAGCTCTTCATACAGCTTCTCACCAGCACGAATGCCGCTAAATGTAATCTCAATATCCTTATACGGCTCATAACCCGAGAGGGTAATGAGATCCTCCGCAAGTGTCAGAATCTTCACTGGTTGTCCCATATCTAAGATAAATACTTCCCCACCTATGGCAAAAGAACCGGATTGAATCACTAATTGGACAGCTTCCGGAATGGTCATGAAGTAACGTACCATCTCTGGGTGGGTCACAGTGACTGGACCACCAGCTGCAATCTGTTCCTTGAATGCCGGGATTACACTACCTCTGCTGCCAAGCACATTACCGAAGCGTACGACTGAGAACTTTGTTTCACTTGTTGTGTTCAAGCTCTGTACATACATTTCCGCTATTCGCTTAGTCGCCCCCATTACACTGGTGGGATTAACCGCCTTGTCTGAAGAGATCATTACAAATCGCTCTGCCGCAAATCTATCTGCACAATCTGCAACATTCCGTGTACCAAACACATTATTCTTAATCGCTTCAGATGGGTTGCGTTCCATCAAGGGAACATGCTTATGCGCTGCCGCATGAAAGACCAGCTGTGGCGTATGACTGCGGAAGACATCCATCATCCGCGTCCGATCCTGTACATCTGCTATAACCGTAACAATGTTCAGCCCTGGGAATTTCTTGCGCAGCTCCATTTCAATCGTGTAGATGCTATTCTCCCCGTGTCCTAGCAGCAGGAGATTAACAGGAGCAAAGGGGGCAATCTGGCGGCACAGTTCAGAGCCAATAGATCCACCTGCCCCCGTTACCAGCACCGTCTTGTTGTGGACATACCCCAAAATACTATTCAGGTCAGCAACAACCGGCTCACGTCCCAGTAGATCCTCCACACTAACATCCCGCAGCTTCTTAACGGATATCTTGCCAGTAATCAGGTCATTAAACGCCGGAATGATCTTCAGCTTGGCTCCAGTCTTCTTAGCCAGTTTAATGATCTCGGAAATTTCGGTACGCGAGACTGAGGGCATAGCGATAATAATCTCGTGAATCTCCCGTTCCTTCACGATGGAGGGAATGGTATAGCGATTACCTAACACAGGGATACCTAATATAGACATATGATACTTATTCGCGCTATCGTCGATAAAGCCAACCAGCTTGGTATGCGCAAACGAAGGTCCCATCATTTCTCTGGCGATCAGCGTCCCACAGTCACCTGCACCTACAATAAGTGTATGGGTCTGAGTCTCCTTATAATTGATCCGACCATTACGGAATATCCTCCACAAGAAGCGAACTCCACCCACCAGCACCAGAATGGTCTCCATTGCGCGTACTTCTACTCCAAAAGGCACCCGTGCCGGAAGAAGAATGAAGGCTATGCCGTAAGAGAGCACAGCTCCTACTAGAATAGCCTTTAGGACGGATACAATTTCTCCAATACTCGCATATTGCCACATCCGTCGGTACAGACCGAAATAGATCAGACTCCCCCCGTAGCTACGGTGGAGATCAGACCAAACTGAAACATTTGGATGATATACTCTGGAGGAATAGCATCATAGAACCGGAACACATAGGATGTCACAATACTGAACCAGATAATGGCCATATCAATCAGGAACAACATAAACACTCTGGATTTCGCTGTCATTTTTAGTGCCTCCAAAAACAACATATTTCTTCGTGCAATACTCTAATTTCCGTAGTAGTAATAGTAGTAGCCTTCACTGGCCTTACGTTTCACATTATTCAGTACCACACCCAGAATCCGTGCGCCAACCCGGTCGAGTCCAGCCTTGGCCTTCACAGCAATATCCCGCTTCACCTTGCCATAGCTAACGACCATAATGACACCGTCACTCTTGGAAGCGACAATCTGTGCGTCTGTAACGGCTAATAATGGAGGCGTATCAATAAGAATAATATCAAACCGATGACGAAGCTCCTGCAGGACAGCACTCATCCGATTGGAGGCCATCATCTCAGCCGGGTTCGGTGGAATCGGTCCGGAAGTCATAATAGATAGATTAGGAACCCCTGATTCTTGGATTGTATCTTCCAGATTCGCTTGCTGAGACAGCAAGGAGGATAATCCCAAGCGGTTACTCAATGAGAATGTCTTATGTGATGTCGGCTTACGCAGATCTCCATCAATTAACAGTACATGCTTATCAGCTTGTGCATAAGCAGCAGCGAGGTTAGCTGTTACAGTAGATTTCCCTTCCTCTGGACCCGAAGAGGTCACCATAATGATCTGGATTCTCTCATCTACAGAGGAGAAGTCTATGTTCGTACGCAGCGCCCGAAAGGCTTCGGATACAGGAGAACGTGGATTCGTAACCGTAATCAAGTGTCGTTGTTTATTTGGCAACTGTGACATGTTCGAGTTCACCCGCCTTTCTGGACTGTTGTGCCTGAAGCTGTGAATCTGTCTGTTTGGTCTCTTCTTGTCCCAGTCTAACAATCATCGCTAGCGTTGGCAGTCCTAGAATCTTCTCAATATCTTCTTCCGTCTTCAAGGTATCATCCAGATATTCCAGCAGGAAGGCTATCCCTAAACCAATCATTAATGAGACTATAAAGGCGATCGCAAGGTTTAACATTACATTCGGTTCTACTGGACCAGGTTGCACAGGTGGATTCACCTTGGCCTCATTCAGGATCGATACATTCTGAACATTGAACAGAGAAGGAATCTCTTGCTTAAACACAAGTGAAATGGCATTTACAATTTCAGCGGCTCTTGGATATGAATTATCTCGAACGACAAGTGTCATCACCTGCGTATTATTTACAGAGCTGACATTCACTTTACCTAATAACTCTTCTGAAGTGATATTGAACTGCGGATAGTTCTTAGTAACAATATCCAGGATAGCAGGTGTCTTAATAATTTCCTTGTACGTATTAATCAATTGAATATTCGTATTAATCTGATTCAAGTCAAGCTGTCCAGCCGTTGACTGAGTTGGAGTCTGGTTGACAATAATCTTCGTAGAAGCTTCATATACCGGATTCTTGATGTACAGACTGTATACCCCAGCAAGAATACACACTACTACTACTATGCTAACGATCAGCCATAGTCTCTTTCTAACGATCCGGAAATAATCGCGAAGATCCAATTCTTGTGATGACAAGTGAAATTCCCTCCAAAGTGTTTCTGTAATATTTCATTACCAATTCCAAAAAAACGCCCCCTTTCACCTGCATGAAAGGAGGCTCTTCACTGGCCTATTTATTTATTTGAAGTTAATTGTACGGTAGATAATGACTGCTGCTTCAGCACGGGTAGCTGTATTGTTCGGATTGAACTTGCCAGCATTGCCGATGACCAAGTTATGGCTTGCTGCGAAGGCAACGCCATCTTTCAGGGAAGCAGCGATCTTGGAAGCATCGCTAAAGCTGTTAAGTGCGGATGCTGGTGTTGCTTCAGTCAATCCCTTAACTGATTTCACTGCACGGGAGATCATAGTCGCCATTTCAGCACGAGTGATCGTAGCGTTAGGATCAAATTGGGAAGCACTGCGACCAGTAATGATACCCTTCTCAGCGGCAACTGCTACATATGGAGCGTACCAAGCGGTAGAACTCACATCTGAGAAACTTTCTGTTGCAGTAGTGTTCTCCAGATTCAGAGCACGAACGAGCATCTTCGCGAATTCAGCGCGAGTAACGTTGCTCTTAGGAGCGAACTTATCTGCGCCAATGCCTTCAATCGCACCTTTAGCGGCTACGACTTGAATTTGTCTTCCAGCCCATACTTGAACGCTTGCAATATCCGTGAACGTTACCTTGTTCTCAAGTACTGCATAAGAAGAGAAGGTGTCACGTGGTTCAATGATGAACGCGCCGTCAACTACGCCACCTTGGAACTGCAAGTCGCCGTATACTAGCTTCGCTACAGATAGCAGTTCTTTATCTAGTCCATCTACATTCTTAAGCGGCAATTTGATTGTCAGTGGTTGTTTGAATTTAGTTGTTGCTACTCCGCCAACGGTCAGATCAAATTCATATACATTTGAAGCCAGCTTCAGCTTAGTAACAGAAGTTACTGTGGTATCGGCTATAGTAGCAACAGTCAATTTAACTGCTGCACTGAATTGACCTACTGGAATTGTAATGGTCAGACCATTGACAGTAACAGCGATATTAGCAATACCTTTAGCTTTAGCAGCTTCAATGATAGCTTGGGACAATGGAACTTCAACGGATGCTGCGGTAACAGTTCCAAGATCAAGTGTTAATGTAAGGCCTGTCTTGACTGTGCTAGCTGCAACAAGTGCATCAAAGGCTTTCAGTACATCAGCGTCAACCAGTTTCAAAGTAGCTACTCCGTTTACAGTAGTAACCAGGCTGGCAACATTGTAGATTGCTGGTGCAGTAGTCGTAGTTGTTGTAGTTGTAGTTGTAGAGCCAGTTGTACCAGGATTAGTAGGAGCAACATAACCTAATCCATAAGCCTTAACATAAGCAAGAGCAAGTGCCTGTAATGCAGGCTTAGCAGCTACAATCTCTGTATTCAGATTACTAAAAGTTTGCTTCACGTCAGCTGAAGTAATACCCAGATTGTAAACTACCTGACTAACTGTCAATGCTCCAGATCCTGTTCTGAGGCTTAGTACTTTAGTTATAGCTTCATCAAGTAAAGCATCCTGACTTGTAGGATTGGCGATGATATCTACTAACTGTGATAAAGTCTTGCTACTTACCAACTTAACCAGCTCGACTTCAACGCCGCTCGTACCGAACAAGAAATCATTAAGATCGGCAAATGTAAGATCTTGCACGTTAGCTGCCAGGGCAATCTTGTTCAGCAGTTCAACGTTCTTATCGATATAAAGAGTATTCTTAATTACATCAGTGCCATCTGCATAGACATCATAGACTACGCTGGAAACACTTTTGAATAGATCATAGGAAGTTGTAACATCACCTGGAGTCAATTCAACCTTCGTCTTAAGCTTGTTCAGAATCGGTGCGAAGATCTCTTCGAAAGTATCTTGTGAAATTCCTGCAACCTCTTGTTTAAACTTGTAAAGGTATGTAGCATCTGTAGCCGTCAATTGTGCATACACTTTCTTAATCTTAGTAGTCACATCTGCGTTGCTAGTTGCTGCTGATGCTGTTCCGACGATTCCAAACTGTTGAGCCAATCCTTTACTGCTGAACGGAAATCCTGCAACTGATGCTGCTACCATACTTACTGCTAACGTTGATGCGGCTAATTTCTTCTTCAAATTCACTAGTTCATCCACCTCTTTATTGTATTTGTAATTCGGAATTGCCATTATTTACGCTTAAATTCCCCTTGTGAAGCTCATTCTGTCCTAATGTCTGCACATTTCAACAAATTATAACAATAATCCAGTAATACCCATTCTACCATCAATCTAGCGATTGGTCAGCCTTTGCGAGAAAAAAATCCGAACAATTTATGAACTATTGTTCTCGTTTGTGCATAATTCTCTTGAATAATCTCGTCATTCAACACTATTTTCTGCGCATTTTTGCGGAAATAACCGCAAATCTCTAAACCTAGCTCCTTCTCCAGGATTGAGTAGGCTTCCCTTAGTCCAAAAGGACGATTAGCGCTATCATGAGCATCTGAAGCTACCAAATGGACGAGATTCTTGCAGCACAGCTCCAGTGACAGCTTCTGAAGCTTGTTCCCTAGCACCCCTGCTAGGCTCTGTGCAGTTACCTGTCCCAGTGCACCCAGCTCTATTAATCTCTCCAATTGGGAAGGATCGGCAGCAACGCCAGCGTTACGCTCCGGATGGGCGATGACCGGGATGAAGCCCTGAATGATCAACTCATGGCAGACTTCCTCCATATTGCGCGGAACACGCGACGAGGGCATTTCTAATAAAATATAACGTGAACCCGCGAGACTAAGTAATTGCCCCTGCTCTAGATCATTAAAAAGATCATCATATATCCGAATCTCCTGACCTGGAAGAACGATCAGTGGGTTGCCGATCTGACGAAGTCTCTCATTCAGTTCGATTACAGCTTGTCGGATCTCAGAGGCTGGATTCATGTACATTCCGTTGGCATGATGGGGCGTGGCAATGACGGTTGTTATCCCGTCTCTATTGGCATCCTGTGCCATGGCGAGAGCGGCTTCCCAATCAGCGGCTCCGTCATCTCTAAAGGGTAAGATATGGCTATGAATATCTATCATATCTTTTCTATCGGTCCTTCCCTGCTAAATCTAAAGGTTTACGGCAAAAAAATACAACCATTTCACTAGGAAATGATTGACAAATGGACTCGCTCTATTGTTAAACCTAGGCCTCCAGCTGAAATAAACGCTGAGTTATAATCTGTAATTCACGGTCAATTTCTATGAGCTCGGCTTCAAGATAGATAACATTCCGCATATCAAGTAATACATTGGTCTTCCGGCGCAACTCCTCAATCTCCCGTTCTACAGCTTCGGATTGATATAACCGCATCATTTCGGCCACGGAGTGCTTATGTTGATATACCGTCTTGCTACCGTGCTGTGTAAGCTCAGAGATTCGGCGGACCGAGCCTTGCTCATAATAATACATCATTGTGAATCCTTTATAAATTCTGTTCACCGTTCCGGTGCCCTTGTAAGTAATGAATAGTTTGCGGACTGCGTTATTCAGATGAGGATTCACCACCTGGCAGGAAAGCGCACAGACGTAAATACTTCCTTTGCGTTCAAAGGACAAGTGAACTTCCTCTCCCTCAGCCTCCTCCAGCACAATCTCTTGTTCTCCGCCCCCTAGCACCTTCACACGGTGGCTAATATAACAAGTATCTGCTGACAGCAGGAACTGGTTCAACTGAAATTCTGTCATCTGCAAAGTGGCGTTCACATATTCCGTAGCTAATCGCTGAGCCATAATAATCCCTCAATTCTTTGTAACAATCTAATAGCATGATTATACAATGAAGTGCCTTTTCATTTCTCTTACGAAGGATTATGAAATTCCCCCATAATTGATCTTAAAACGGGAGGATTACGGTTCAGCTAGTCAATTCATAACACTTACTCACTATTCTGTTAGAATAACGCGTTATTCCTAGCTAGTTCACAGGGAATTCCGTACTTAAGCTTCGTCTCCAGCGTCCTGAACTACCGGAGCCTCGTCCTCGTTCACTCCTGAAGCCTCTTCTGCGTCAGGTACAATATACCCATCGACTAATTCCCATAACGCATCCTTACCCAGACCAATCTCCGCAGAGAAAGGTATGAAGTTATCTCCTGGCAGAACGCCAAGCCCCTGCTTCATGATCTTAATATGCTTGTCCCAGCGGGTCTTTGGAATCTTATCGGCCTTGGTAGCCACTACACACATCGGAAGATCATAGTGCTTTAGCCAATCGAACATCATCTTGTCATTCGCACTCGGCGGATGGCGAAGATCTACAATGAGCAGCACGAGTCTTAACGTCTCACGCTCGGACATATATTTCTCGACCATCTTGCCCCAGGATGCACGCTGTGTCTTGGACACTTTGGCATACCCGTAACCTGGGAAATCGACGAAATACATTAATTCATTGATAAGGTAATAATTCATATGCTGTGTCTTACCCGGAGTGGAGCTTGTCCGCGCCAGATTCTTGCGGTTAATCATCTTATTGATTAGGGAGGATTTCCCTACGTTGGAGCGCCCTGCCAGAGCAATCTCCGGCAGGCCATCATCAGGGTATTGATCAGGGCCGACGGCGCTGATTATGAAATCGGAACTGTTAACTTTCATAGGTCTTCCTTTCTAATGCACACTGCTAGGTGGCTCAATGCTAATCTCTATCTGATGTTCTTGGTGTTCCTTATGTTCCTTGTGTTTCTTGTGATCTACAAGCGCGTGCAGCAATACCTGATCCATATGGGATACTGGTACAAACTCCATGTCATTACGTACACTCTCTGGTATTTCCTTCAGATCGCGCTCATTATCCTTGGGAAGCAGAATCTTCTTGTATCCAGCCCGGTGGGCTGCAAGAATCTTCTCTTTCAAACCTCCGATAGGCAATACACGTCCGCGCAATGTGATCTCTCCGGTCATGGCCACATCCTTCGAGACATAACGTTTCGTCAGTGCGGAGATCAAGGCTGTAGCAATCGTAATTCCTGCAGACGGACCATCCTTCGGAATTGCTCCTTCAGGAATGTGGATATGAATATCAATCTTCTCATAAAAATCAGGCTTCAGTCCCAGCTCCTCCGCCTTTGAACGGGTATAGCTGAAAGCGGCCTGCGCCGATTCCTTCATGACATCGCCAAGCTGGCCAGTAAGCGTCAGCTTGCCGGTCCCCTGCACAACCGTTACTTCGATCAATAGCGTATCGCCACCGACCTCAGTCCAGGCCAGCCCGGTCACGGTACCGATCTGATCCTCCAGCTCCGCCATGCCGTACCGGTACTTCGATGCACCAAGATAATCCTTGATGTCATCGGGTAGAATAGTCACAGTTTCTTTCTCATTGGACACGATCTGCTTCGCGGCTTTGCGGCATAAGGCCGCAATCTGCTGTTCGAGATTACGCACACCGGATTCCCGAGTGTATTCACGGACAATGCGCAGCAGGGTATCGTCCTTGATTGTCAACTGTTCTTCCTCCAGCCCGTGGCCCTTTCTCTGCTTCGGCAGCAGATAACGACTAGCAATCTGCAGCTTCTCCAGTTCCGTATATCCGGGAATGTACAGCATTTCCATGCGGTCCAGCAAAGGACGCGGGATGTTATGCACAGCATTGGCTGTCGTCACGAACATGACGTTCGACAAATCGAAAGGCAGCTCGATGAAATGGTCGCTAAATGTATTGTTCTGCTCCGGATCGAGCACCTCCAGCAGCGCTGCTGAAGGATCGCCGCGGAAATCTGCCGCCATCTTATCAATTTCGTCCAGCAGGAAGACGGGATTAATGGTCCCCGCTGTCTTCATGCCCTGGATAATCCGGCCAGGCATCGCGCCTACATAGGTACGGCGGTGACCACGAATCTCCGCCTCATCCCGCACGCCGCCGAGCGAAATGCGGACAAACTTACGATCCAGTGAACGAGCGATAGAGCGAGCCAGTGATGTTTTGCCGACACCAGGAGGCCCTACCAGACACAGAATTGGACCCTTAAGCTTCTTGACCAGCTTCTGAACTGCGAGATATTCCAGCACACGTTCCTTCGGCTTCTCCAGTCCGTAATGATCCGCATCCAGCACTTGCTCTGCCTTCTGGATGTCCAGATCATCCTCGGTCCATTCGCTCCAAGGGAGAGACAGCAGCCAGTCCACGTAATTACGGATTACGCCGCCTTCAGCCGAGCTTGCCGGCATTTTTTCCAGACGGTCGATTTCCTTCTCAATCTTCTCTTTCACGCGTTCCGGCATATCCTTTTCTTCCATCTGAGCCCGCAGCTCATCCGCTTCTCCAGCTCGGCCTTCCTTCTCGCCCAACTCTTTCTGGATGGCTTTCATCTGCTCACGCAAATAGTATTCTTTCTGCGTCTTTTCCATCTGTTTCTTCACACGCTGGTTAATCTTACGTTCGAGCTCCAGCACCTCACGCTCGTTATTTAGAATATCTAGCAGCTTCTCCAGACGTTTGCGGACATCGATCGTCTCCAGAATCTCCTGCTTATCCTTAATTTTCAGCGCCAAATGACTCGTAATCACATCGGCAAGCCGGCCAGGCTCTTCGATATCCGATACAGCAGCTAAGGTCTCCGGTGTAACCTTCTTAGACAAAGTGATATAGTGCTCGAACTGATTCAGAACAGAACGCATTAATGCGTCACTCTCCTGGTCACCGCCCTCTTCTTCCGGAAGCTCACGCGCCATGACCTCATAGTACTCCTCATTGTCTGTATAATGAAGAATTTCGGCCCGTTCCACACCCTCCACCAGCACACGAATCGTGCCATTGGGCAGCTTCAGCATCTGCCGTACGTTTGCAACGGTGCCAACCCGAAATATATCTTCCTGCCCCGGTTCTTCAATATTAACTTCTGACTGAGAACAGAGGAGAATTAAGTTATCTTCAACCATAGCTTTTTCCAGCGCCCGAACTGATTTCTCGCGTCCCACATCTAGGTGAAGAACCATGCTAGGATACACAAGAAGACCTCTAAGCGGCAATAAAGGAAAACGACGACCTTTGGATTTGTTGGGTATCATCGCTTTCGCACCTCCCATGGTTCTTAAGTAGTGTCATATGTACTCATTCTAACAAAAGCAGCCTCAAAACACCAACGGCCTCGCTGCTCAAAGCGATAGTGTTCTAACATTTTCCATTAGGCGTTGCCCTTAACTCAACTATGACCCTTGTTTTATGAGGCAACGCCTTATCTTAACGTACTTCAGCAGGCTAATCTATATTAAAATGTACGATGTATCAAGAAGAACGACTTCGCTGTCCTATTATGGACGGTACCCGCTTCTTCGAGAACTATCAGATTAAGTAAATTATCTGTGAAACATATCAACCCTGATATTTCAAAAAAAGAAAGCGACAGATGATCTGCCGCTTCTCCTTTATAGTTATCGTCGGTCAGCCTTTTGCTATCTCTCCCGCAGCATCAGCCTTCAGAAGTGAAGACGCAGTCGAGAACGTCTCTCCTGCCACCGCAGGCAGTCTCACATCGGCGGTGTGGGCGCCAAACAGGTGACGGAACACTTCCTCCACGGTCTCCACTGGAATGACCTGCAGCGGTGCGAGATCGGCGAAGAGTGTCTGCCAGTTTTCTTTTGGAATAAGCACTGTTGTGGCTCCCGCTTGAAAAGCTGCCTCCACCTTGGCAATGACTCCTCCGACTGGCTTCACCCGCCCATGGATACCGATCTCCCCGGTGATTGCTACTGTATTATCCACCGGTAAACCCCGGATTGCGGAGACGATGGCCACCGCCATTGCAACTCCTGCCGACGGTCCATCAATCGGTGTTCCGCCAGGAAAATTCACATGCAGATCATAACGATCCGGCTCCAAATTCATTCTGCGCAGTACAGTCAGCACATTCTCCACTGAGCCTCTGGCCATGCTCTTTCGCCGGATCGTGCGCGAGCCTCCACCAATCTCTTCTTCATCGACAACTCCGGTCACATTCAGCCTGCCCTGACCTTTGGCGGCGGGTGCGGCTGATACCTCAATTTCCAGTAGTGTTCCCATACCGGGCCCGTACACCGCAAGCCCATTCACTAATCCTATCTGCGGAGTAGTCGGAATCTTGCGCTCCGTACGCAGCTGCAGCTGGCTGCTGCCCGCTACCCACTCAACATCAGCAGCGTTCAGCGTATCCCGCTGCTCTGTCAACGCCAATCCCGCAGCCAACTGGATCATATTGACTGCCTCGCGACCATTCGTGGCATATTGCTGCACTACCATAACGGCTTCCGGACTCGGCTTCAGGCCGATCTTCTGTATGGCATCCCGGCCAATAACCGCAATCTCATCCGGCAGCAGCGGACGGAAATAGATCTCCATACAGCGGGAACGTAGCGCAGGCGAAATCTCGTCTGGTGAGCGCGTAGTTGCCCCGACCAGCCGGAAATCCGCGGGCAGCCCATTCTGAAAAATATCATGGATATAAGCAGGTGTATTGCTATCCTCTGAGTTATAATAAGCACTCTCCAATAGCACCTTTCGGTCCTCCAGTACCTTAAGCAGCTTATTCATCTGAATCGGATGAAGCTCTCCGATCTCATCAAGAAACAATATTCCTCCATGCGCTTTGGTTACAGCGCCCGGCTTCGGCTGCGGCACCCCTGCCACTCCCATCGCTCCAGCCCCCTGATAGATCGGATCATGCACTGAACCGATGAGCGGATCGGCAATACCCCGCTCATCGAAGCGGGCAGTGGTAGCATCAATCTCAGTGAACTTAGCATCGCTCTTGAAGGGAGAGAAAGCATTTTTCTTCGCTTCCTCCATAACTACACGTGCGGCAGCAGTTTTCCCTACCCCCGGCGGACCGTAGATGATCACATGCTGCGGATTAGCGCTGCATAAAGCGGCCTTTAAGGCGCGCAGGCCATCTTTTTGCCCAACAATATCTCCAATTGAAGCTGGTCGTGTCTTCTCCGACAATGGCTTGGTCAGGGAGATCATCCGCATTTTCCGCAGCTTATCCAGCTCCTTGCGCGACTCCCGGTCCACCGCTGTCTTATTGCTCTTCTGTCCCCGCAGCAGGTTCCAAAAATAAACGCCGATAACCAGTGCAAAAAAGAGCTGCACGATCATCAGCAATAAACTTAATCCCATAGGTCATCCCCCTGTTTCATTTCAGTCTACCTTTCCTAAACCTCGGCTACTACTAGGTAGTATAGCCGTTTCGGTAATTAGTAAACGTTTCTAGGCGGATTTGTTACCCACGGGCAAACTGTTGCAGAGTATTCAATAAAGTATGACCCACTCCATAAGTATCAATCCCAATAATAAAGAACATCACGTGCCAGCATGTACCCAACTATTCTGATACCTCTCCCCACTTTCACAGAGTTAAGCCAGCCTTTATCGCATAATTTCGAGAGCATTAAACGTACCGTTTTGGGGTCCATTTCAAAATAGTCCGCCACATCTTTGGGCCGAATCATTCCAGTATGTTGAACGGCGAAACGGATGATTTCTTTCTCAATAAGCAATACTCTACCTATCGGCGCCCCTAGGGTCTGATATCTGCTCAGCACCATACGCAGCAGCGTGATGCACAGTTCAGGACGTTGCTCCACGTCTTCGTAAGAAAATGAAAGGACTTGATACCCTAATCCACTCAGAAAAGTTTCGCGATTCAGCTCATTGCTATATTTTTGCCTGTCCATGTCTCTTACATGAGTAGCAAAGCCTTTAATCTCCAATAAGATCTTGACGGGACCCGGCAAGAAAGCAAAGTCTGCAAAATAAGAACGTCCACGCCAATCCAGTATCTCATACTCAGGGTGCAAATCATCGAAATTACTACGCAGGGGCCACCAAACATTCCTTAAAAACAACTCTTCCGCATGCCGATGCCCTCTCTCCAGCCTCCCACGTCGTTCTCCTGTTCTACAGGCCACATACTGCTGAATAAATTCCTCATGCGCTTGTTCGTAATTCATTTGTTCTTCCTCCATTCAAGATATAAGTGAAAAAAACAAATGCATATGTAGAAACCCTGTCGAGTTACAGGGAATTTCTCCCTTTAAATATTAAGAATTATCTAGAAAAGCACATTTAGCGGAGATTTCTCCCTCTAATTTTCAGGAAATACCCCGTTTTAGCTATATATCCTGATTTTAGAGGGGGAAATTCCCTCTAATGACCGTTTAAAGCTCTTTTTCGTGATTTTAGAGGGAGAAATTCCCTTTAATTCAATAATGTCCTTCTAAGGCGACCCCGAGTGGTTGATTACGACGGCTAGGCGCGATGGGTGTAGACGGTACAGAGTAAAGAGTACAGAGTAAAGGGTACGGGGTCGACGGCACAGCATAGTGGGTACTTGGGCACTGGATAAACAGCACGGCGCAATGGGCATTGGGTAAACAGCACAGTGGGTACTTGGGCAGTAGATAAACAGCACAGCGCATTGGGCATTGGGCACTGGGCACGGCACAATGTGCACGGCGCAATGGGCACCACTGGACACTGGGTTCAGGGTAACAGCACGACGGTAGACCGTTAGATAAAAAAAACGCCCCATTAGCGCAGCCGGATAAACCGGTGCACAATGGGGCGTTCTTCGCCACAGCAGTTATGAAATAACTAAAATTTCAATAAGCAATAAATTTAGATCCTGTCAGTTCTTCCCTGCATTTCCCGCTTGCACCGGCGGTGCAAGATTAGCATGCTTACGGCCAGGGATCTCACCCGTCGCCTCATACTCCACAACGATAGCATCAATCTCTTTCTTCAGCTCGGAAACGAGATCCGCTTCCGGTACTTTGCGGATCATTTCTCCATAGCGGAACAACAATCCTTCGCCACGGGCGCCGGCGATACCGATATCGGCTTCACGGGCTTCACCAGGGCCGTTAACGGCACAACCTAGTACGGATACCTTAATCGGCACCTTGAGCTTGGAGATGTATTCTTCCACCTCGTTAGCGATGGAGAACAGGTCAATATCCAAGCGTCCACAGGTCGGGCAAGAGATCAGTGTTGCCGCATTCGAGATCAGACCGAAAGTCTTGAGCAGCTCACGTGCTACCTTGACCTCTTCGACTGGATCAGCACTGAGCGAGATACGTACGGTGCTGCCAATGCCCATAGAGAGCAGCGCACCTATACCTGCCGAGCTCTTGACTGTACCGGCGAATAACGTGCCGGATTCAGTAATGCCCAGATGCAGCGGATACGGGATAACTTGTGCTGCTTGGCGATAGGCTTCGATGGCCATAGGTACATCGGATGCTTTTAAAGAAACGATAATGTCGTGGAAATCCAGCTCTTCTAGAATTCCAATATGAAATAGGGCGCTCTCAACCATAGCTTCCGGTGTGGGGTAACCGTATTTCTCCAGCAGATGATTCTCCAAGGAACCGGCGTTTACGCCGATCCGGATGGGGATACCTTTCTCTTTGCAAGCCTGAACCACGGCTTCTACCTTATCACGACGGCCAATATTACCGGGATTAATACGTACCTTGTCGATACCGTTCTCTATAGCTAACAGTGCTAACTTATAGTTAAAATGAATATCTGCTACTAGCGGGATATGAATCTGCTTCTTGATTTCCTTAATGGCTGCAGCGGCCTCTTCATTGTTGACCGTTACTCGCACCAGTTGACAGCCGGCTTCCTCCAGCCGCAATATTTCAGCTACAGTCGCTTCGACATCTGCAGTTTTGGTGGTACACATGCTTTGAATAGCAACCTCGTTGTTTCCCCCAATAATGAGCCCGCCAACGTTGACAGGACGTGTCTGATGTCTCAAGAACATGATTTTCTCCCCCATAACGCCAAAGCTCCACCCCTTCGCTCCCGCCGTTGAAGCGGGAAAGCGGAAGAAAGGTGGAGACTGTGGCATGTATTGTTAAAACGTAAGGAAAGCTTAGGCACTTTCCTCTTGCTTCTTGTCTTTCTTGATCCCTAGCTCAGGCATAGACTTATCCTGAACGACCTTCTCTGTGATGATGCAATCCTTGATATCATCGCGTGAAGGAACCTCATACATCACATCCAGCATGATGCTCTCGATAATGGCGCGCAGTCCACGGGCTCCCGTATTGCGTTTGATCGCTTCCTTGGCTATAGCTTCCAGGGCCAGCGGCTCAAACTTCAGCGCAACGTTATCCATTTCCAGCAGCTTGATATACTGCTTCGTGAGCGCGTTCTTCGGCTCGGAAAGAATACGTACCAGTGTATTCTCGTCAAGCGGCTCCAAAGTCGAGATAATCGGCAGGCGACCTACAAACTCAGGAATAAGTCCGAATTTGAGCAGATCTTCCGGCAATACCATAGAGAGGTATTCGCCAGTCTTCAGATCCTTTTGTCCTTCAACTGCTGAATTGAAGCCAATGACTTTTTTGCCGATACGGCGTTTGATCATTTGCTCCAGACCATCAAAAGCACCGCCAACGATAAACAGAATGTTCGTCGTATCGATCTGAATGAATTCCTGATGCGGATGCTTACGTCCACCTTGCGGAGGTACGGAAGCTACAGTTCCTTCCAGAATCTTCAAGAGCGCCTGTTGTACGCCTTCTCCAGATACGTCACGGGTAATGGACGGGTTCTCGGATTTGCGTGCTACTTTGTCAATCTCATCAATATAGATGATACCGCGTTCTGCTTTCTCCACATCATAATCAGCAGCCTGGATCAGTTTCAGCAGAATATTCTCTACATCTTCACCAACATAACCAGCTTCCGTTAAGGAAGTAGCATCCGCTATGGCAAAAGGAACGTTGATGATCTTCGCCATCGTCTGCGCTAGCAGTGTCTTACCCGAACCCGTTGGACCGAGCAATAGAATATTACTCTTCGTGAGTTCAACGTCTTCAATCTTGCTCTGACTGTTCACTCGCTTATAGTGATTATAAACTGCCACGGACAATGATTTCTTCGCCTGTTCTTGGCCGATTACATATTGATCGAGAATATTGCGAATCTCCATTGGTTTCGGAATATCCTTAAGATCCAGTTCTTCCTCAGATCCAAGCTCTTCTTCCACAATTTCAGTGCACAATTCGATACATTCGTCACATATATAAACGCCTGGTCCTGCTACAAGCTTACGAACCTGCTCTTGTGATTTGCCGCAGAAGGAACATTTCAGCTGACCTTTTTCATCATTAAATTTAAACATCTAACCACCCCTTTAAGATTTGATCGGTGAAGAAAGTACTTGATCAATAAGCCCGTATTCCTTGGCTTCTTCCGCGCTCATGAAGTTATCACGGTCTGTATCCCGTTCGATTTTTTCAAGGGTCTGACCTGTGCGTTCTACATAAATCTGATTGAGTTTCTGTTTGGTCTTGATAATCCAGTCCGTATGAATACGAATATCGGATGCTTGACCCTGAACTCCGCCAAGCGGCTGATGAATCATCACTTCAGCGTTGGTTAGAGCAAATCTTTTACCTGGAGCCCCAGCTGTCAACAGCAGTGATCCCATACTTGCTGCCATACCCACACAAATCGTTGAAACATCCGGTTTGATATATTGCATTGTATCATATATACCCATACCGGCTGTTACAGAACCACCGGGCGAGTTGAGGTACAAGTGAATGTCCTTTTCAGGGTCATCTGCTGCAAGAAATAGCAATTGAGCTATAACCAGATTGGCGACATCATCGTCAATCGCACTACTCAGGAAAATGATGCGATCCTTCAGCAATCTGGAATAGATATCGTATGAGCGTTCTCCCCGACTTGTCGTTTCCACAACCATTGGTACCAGACTCATGCCACCAACCTCTTTTCTCTATATAAATTAGTCTTTCCGTTTCAAAAATATTTTAACACGTTCACAGCGCCATGTCATTTTTTCACTGCTGTGGATATTTAAATTGCTTATGTGGATGAGAGTATAACTCATTTCTCCCGCAAATGCCAATGCTACATAACTGCAGATATGTACCTAAATTTACACTCCAAGATTATACCCAAGAAGACTATGGCTCCCCAAATTATATAGAGAAGGCACGTACTAAAAAATACGTGCCTTCTCTATTGTTTATGGAGGCCTACTTACTTGACCGTTCTGGCAATTCTGTCGCTAATTACTCAGCGTTTGCTTCTTCAGTTACAGCTTCTTCTACCACTTCAGCAGCCGGTGCTTCAACTTCCACACTATTGCTAACGAGGAATTCAATCGTTTTGCGCAACGAAATTTCATCATTCAGGCTGTTCAATGTACCGTTAGCTGCCAGAATGTTGCGGATTTCATCAGGTGTACGTTTGAAGGATTCAGCCATATCAGCCAATTCCTGAGTTACTTCTTCTTCAGAAACTTCAATGTTCTCTTGTTTAGCGATAACTTCCAGTACCAAGTTGTTGCGAACGCGCTTCTCAGCATCGCCCTTCATTTGGTTCTGCAAATCTTCACGAGTCTGACCCGAGAAGCTAAGGAACATATCCATGTTCATACCTTGTTGACGAAGACGGTTGTCGAAGTCGCGAACCATTGTTTCAACTTCGCTCGCAATCATCGATTCTGGAATTTCAACTTCAGCGTTAGATGCAGCCAAATCTACAACAGCATTTTCGCGAACACCCTTCAGTTCATCCTGTTTACGGGATTCAAGCTGTGCTTTGAGGTCTGCAGAATACTCTTCCAGAGTTTCGAATTCACTTACATCTTTAGCAAATTCATCGTCCAGTTCAGGAAGCTGTTTGCGTTTGATTTCATGCAGCTTCACTTTGAATACTGCTACTTTACCTTGAAGGTTCTCTGCATGGTAAGTATCAGGGAAGGTAACTTCAACATCCTTAAGATCTCCAGTGCCCATGCCTACAACCTGTTCTTCAAAACCAGGAATGAAAGAATTGCTGCCTAGTTCA
The DNA here is from genome assembly GCF_022369515.1 of Paenibacillus sp. 19GGS1-52. Lineage (NCBI taxonomy): Bacteria > Bacillati > Bacillota > Bacilli > Caryophanales > Paenibacillaceae > Paenibacillus > Paenibacillus sp. 19GGS1-52. The sequence goes on along the minus strand of NZ_CP059724.1, from coordinate 1,595,034 downwards.
AGGGAGTGACGCTCTGCTTGTCCGCCTTCGAATTGCACGCCATCAACAGATCCGTCAAAATCGATAACTGCGATATCACCGTTAATTGCCGTTCCTTCTTCAATAACAACGAGTTCAGCATGACGTTCTTGCAGACGAGCAAGCTCAGCAGCCATTTCTTCTTCAGTAACTTCTGCTTTCTGAACTGGAACTTCCAAGCCTTTGTATTCGCCAAGTTTCACTTCTGGTTTAACCGTAACCTTCGCTTTGAAGATAAATGGTTGACCTTTAGCAAATTGCTCGATATCTACTTCAGGACGGTCTACAGGGAAGATATCGGTTTGTTCAACCGCTTCGCCATAAGCTTCAGGAAGGAGAATGTCGATAGCATCTTGATACAGGCTTTCTACACCGAAACGGGATTCAAAAATCGGACGCGGCACTTTACCTTTACGGAAACCAGGTACATTTGCTTTCTTAACCACTTTATTAAAAGCTTTGTCTAGTGCAGCAGTTACACGCTCTGCTTCTACTTCGACTTCAAGAACTCCAAGGTTCTTCTCTATTTTTTCCCAGGTTGCTTTCATATTATACTTTTCCCTCCAAAATAGGTTACATGTTTACTACAAATTCACTACAAAATAATCACGCAAATTACGCACAGAATAACCATTATATTATATACAACATTACTTTATTTATCAAGTAGAGAAGTCTTTACGAATCCCTTGAGAGAGCGATATGCCCCTTCAAATTGAAAGCGCATGCCATCCGTAATCCCGTACATACCACGGGTCTCTTCCTCGAGACGAGTGCCATTTAGGCTCTCAGAAACCATTTGATGCAATGCCCCTGCCCAGATGTCCAGCAGTGCATCTTCTCCACCTAGCAGCGTCCGGTACTCAGTCGACCCATAGATCGACATGACAAACTGTCCCCAGAGCTCCTGGGCAAAATAATACAGTGTAGGCTCGTGTATCTCAGCCTGTACAGCCACACGCTCCAGCACCTGACTTACCTGTGGTGGAAACTCTTCGTTCTGCAACGGTACGCTCTCAATTTCCACCAGCGCAGCTTCAGGTCCGCGAATTAACTGAATGGTTCCCTGTACTCCGCGTCGGCGAAGTGTCTGCAGCGTGCGGAATTGCAGCAGAGGATGGATATTCTTCCCCTGCAGCCAGAGAGTCAGTGCCTCGTCAACATTGCTGCCCTCTAGGTAGGATAGCTGCTCCAGTGCCAGAATCGTAGCCTCGGAGAGAGGTTCGTTCATTACTCGATGCAACAGCTTATTAGGATAATCCGCATCTTCGTCATACTTCGCCTTGGCAAGAATCCGGGCCATATCCTCTTCCCTGAGATCTTCTTCCTCGCGTTGAAATTCTCCTTCAACTTCCCCGTTCCGGGCAGCTGTCGGAAATGCTGTTACCAGCCATTCCAGCAAAGATTTCCATTCCTCATAATGCCGTTCTTCCTGTCCCTGACACAACAGTAAAAAACGAAGCAGTTCTATCGCTTCCCCGTAACGTTCACTTTCCAGCATCACCGTCAGCTGAATTTGATAATAATCCAGCGTTTTCGGAAACAGCACGATATTCTCTTTGGCGGGGGAATTCGAATTCTTAATAAGGACACCTCCTTGCACCAATATATTAACTCACCGAAACTTTTATCAATTGTAGATTATAGCATATCCACGACAAGCTTCAAAAAAACAAGTTGAAATTGATCTCTATGTATGATAACATAAATTTTGCTTGCTTTTCAGTCTTTCTGTCATGTCCCGGTAGCTCAGCCGGATAGAGCATGCGCCTTCTAAGCGCACGGTCGGGGGTTCGAATCCCTCCCGGGACATCATTGAGATAGCCTTTCTTCGGAAAGGCTATTTCTGCGTTCTGGAGGGTGTCTACTTGATTAAATTAACGTGAATTTATGCCTCTAAATCGGGTCTTGGAAGCAAAATCGGCTGGATTCAGAGGTGAATAACGGCATGAAATGCTGTTATTTAGCGAATTTAGCTTGAATTATCGATTTAGCGGCATAATATGCTGTTAAAATAAAATTATTTAGCCAATGAGCGCTTAAGAGAATGGCTAGAGTTCTCTGCAGGCTGAATCATCGAACACTCGAGTCTTTGGAAAAGTGACGATGCTCAAGCAATCGTTATATGGTCTGGTTCGTAATTAAAAAGTATAGCCGCTCAGCGAACCATTCGCACGGTTTCAATGTCGAAGACCTTATTCTCTACTGGCTCTGTTATGTCAATAGAATAACGGTCGATGGTTATCCTGCCGAGATACATTTTGCGGACTGTGATGCTGCGTTTGGCCTTGAGGTAGGATTGTGCTCCACTTTCCCCGCCTACTAGAAAAGCTGTAATAGTTCCGCCCGCCTCCAGCTTGGAGCCACGGCATACGGAATAGGTCTTAAGAAATGAAATGTTTCCGGAGGAGAACAGGTCACTCTGAACAATTCCGTCTCTATGAATCAAAATATCACCGTTTGATTTAAGAGTACTATTCTGGCATTTACCGATATTAACCTCAACCTTATTCTCCTGCATCCGGGCCACACCACCATGCAGTTCCTCCAGCATATTAATGAATCCGCTGAGCGATGCATCATTCAGAAAATCTACCAATTGTGTCGGCTTCAGGAAGATATTCAAAAAGTGCAAGGTTTGGTGCAGATCCTGATGATACATGGCCTGCACATTGGTAAGAACCGTGAGCAGATCCTTGATGATCTGCGGGATCTTCTGGAACTTGCTCTCCAGCAGGAGAAGGACTGCTTGTCCATAATTCACACTCTGTTTACGGCTCTCGACGGCCTGAATTAGCATCCGCACGGCTTTTTGCAGCTGCGTCACTTCCTCTATCAGCAACTGGGAACTATTGTAAATTCGATTGTACATTACTCCAAAGTAGCCGGAATACAACTTGCTGTTGGCCACATTTCCTTTGACCAGAATACTCCCAGTTGCGGTGATAGTTGAGGTATACACACTACCTGCAACATACACATTGCCCAGCGATTCAATAATCATATTGTCTTCCACATCGCCATGGACAATAACATCTCCTGAGAATAATATATTCCCGGATTTAATATTAACATTGCCTGGTACGATGTATGAGGTACAGATGTCAAAGCTCTTAATCCTGTCCCCTGTAACTCGAGGTCTGCCTTCACGCAGCGCGCGAATTTCATTATTCACTAGCAGTACGGTATTATTGCTGGCGATGATGATAATATCCGTTGGCGGTGGCGGGTACAATATTTCTCCGTAAACATCATATCCTGGAATCCCTTCAACAACAGGGATTCTGCGGGCAATCACCTCACCTCTAACAGCAGAAGGAATGCGGAGATGACTACGATAATCGACCTGCCCTTCGACTTCACTGAACTCATTCTCGATGGTCTCAGAGAAAAATAGTTCAACATGTGCGCTATCCCCAGGCACAGCCGCTCTCCCCTTAACCACACCAATCGGCTGATAGGTTGGGTTCTGCAGCTCGGCATGAATACCGGAAATGTTCAGATTCTGAATAATCTTCCTTTTCTCAAAATCGGAAATAATCTGATTCAGGTTAAGACTCCCGATCACTACTGCCGCATTCATTCCTGCATCTACTTCGAGCCAGCTCACCGGAGAATGATCATTCAATTTCCATGAATAACGCTTTGTAGAATACAGTGTAAAAAAAGCTTGCAGCTTATCTTCAGAAACGGTAATCGCATACAACGGGGGTTCGAGAATTTCCCATTCAATCGTATCCTGTGAGGTAACCTCGGTTGGCATCGAAATGACAATTCCATTCACATGGATATGAACAGGAAGTACAGCTGATATCACTGCAGGTGTTCCGCCGGGAAGAGGGTCCTGTACAAATATTTTATCAGCCCGAACGAGCAATCGTCCGTTGTATTCTTCTTTAGAATTATCCATCGGCATAAATGCAGCTATATGAGTATCTAATTCAGGTTCCAGTTCTAACATATTAATTAACTTATTTATTTCTTGCTCAGACATACGATCAGGCATCTTTATTACACCTCCCGGGTCGCGCATGGGTCAGTCCATTTCCATATAGTAGAATAAAATTTGGTAACTGCTTTCATTCTAGTCGTATTGGAAGTTTTAATCAATTGACCCTGTCCAGTTCTCCCAAACAAATAGGCTGTCTCCAGTGTGATTTCATTCACTGAGGACAGCCTTAATATGAAATGAGACTGCAGCACTCCCATCCCTCTTATGAAATATCAGCGTCCACGACGGCGATTTCCAAGCCATAATGGAAACCGGAAGGCGAAATTGATTAACAAGACTACAAATACGAGCACTGCTGCTGACTTATCAGCAATCTGTTTCGCATCCTCTACAATCGCCTCAGATTGTACATACCATAAGTGTACAGCCAGTGTCTCACCAGGCGAGAACAGATTGAAGTCCCACATTTCGCCTGAGGTGCTGAGACCAGCCGTGAGAATAATGACTGCGGACTCCCCGAAAGCGCGTCCTGCAACAAGACAGACTCCGGTAACAATAGCGGGTAAAGCAACCGGTACTACGACAGTACGGATGACGTGGAATTTGGTCATGCCGAGTGCATAGCCAGCCTCCCGGATCTCGCCAGGAACCGCACGTATGGCTTCCTCCGTAACCCGTGCCAGCATTGGTAGATTTAGCAGTGCCAAGCTGACGCCGCCTCCCAGAATGGTCAGGCCGACATCAAAGTATTCAGCAAAAATAGCCAGGCCTAGCAGACCGAACACAATAGAAGGCACTGAAGATAAGGCTTCTACACAGATGCGCAGGCCACCGGTAAACTTGTTATCAGGTGCATACTCGGCCATATAAATCCCGGCTCCAACTCCGAGAGGAATCGATATCAGCAGGGAAATAAACAGAATATAGAAGGAATTGAACAACACGGGGCCAATACCGCCGCCTGCATCCATTTCTTCCGTATTCTTGATCAGGAAATCAGGTCTAAGCGAAGGCAAACCTTTGCTTAGAATGGTGAAGAGCATCCAGAAGATGAGCAGCATCACCAATGCACCAAGGATATAGAATCCTATTGTTGCGAGTCGGTTATTCCTTTGCGCGCGTGCAGTATATTTCGTACGTGAGAAGCCGTTCATGCTGCATCCCTCCTTTTTCTGCCCAATATCCGAATGATCAGAATCAGTACAAATGAGATAATAAGCAGCAAAAATGCCATCATATGCAGCGCGTAATTCCAGGTGGAATCAAACTCCACATTGGAGATTTGCATAACGATGTTACTAGTCAGGACAGAGGTTGGTGTGAACAGCGTCTTCGCCAGTTGAGGGGTGTTGCCGATAACCATTACTACAGCCATCGTCTCCCCCACTGCGCGAGTCATGCCAAGAATCACGGCTGAGATAATGCCTCTGCTTGCCGCAGGCAGTACGACACGAACAATTACCTGTAAGCGGGTAGAACCAAGAGCATATGCGGCATCGCGATATTTGCGTGGAACAGAAACAATGGCATCGTCACTAATCCGGCAAATCGTCGGCAGAACCATTAATGCCAGAACAAGCGCTGCTGCCAGCAGGCCATCACCCAAGCTTTGTCCGCTGATTTGACGGAGGAAGGGCAATAACACCGTCAGACCGAGGTAACCATAAACAATGGAAGGAATCCCGACCAGCAAATCTAACACAGGCCGAATAAAGGTCTTCATCCATACCGGAGCAATTTCTGCACAAAGCACTGCCATGCCTACAGAAATGGGAACAGCAATCAACAGTGTTATAGCAGTCAATGAAAGTGTATTTACGATGAAGGCAGCTGCTCCGAAGGCTTCATCCTCTGGCGTCCAGTTGAAAGAGAGAAAGAAGTCCGCAGGTGAGATATGGCCGAACAGAAGCAGTGCCGTTTTGCCGATAAATATAATGACAAGTCCAAGCACGAAACAAAGCGCAAGGATGCTGAATAAAAAATAGTATTTGAATATCGTATTGCTTAGCAGATGTCTGCCATGACGTTTGGAGTCTGCGGTTACCTCAGTAACGCTCCCCTTTACCCTGGATGCCAGGTTGTGGACTGGTGCCCCCATACTTTCCCTCCTGTAAGCGGCCAACTCCACATGAAGTCTGGAGCTGGCCGCTGTTACCATTCAATATGATGTTTGGATAAACCTTATTTCATTGCTGCAATCGGAATGAATTTAAGCTTTTTCAGGGAACCTTGTTGGAACTTTTTGCTTTGAACGTATTCGATGAATTGTTTGGTAACGCCAGTAGGCTGACCTTTAGTCATGTAGTAACCATAAGCCCAAATCTTGTAAGAACCGTTGATAACATTATCTGTAGAAGCTGCTACACCATTGAATTTCACAGCCTTGATATCGCCGCCACTTACATAGACAAGGTCAATATAACCGATAGAGTTAGGTGTTGTTGCAACGGCTGTCTTCATGTCACCGCTTGAACCGGTTTCTTTGTAGTTCTTAGATTTCTTGGTGATGTCGCCGCCAGCCAGAGCTTTGGCTTGATAGTTAACGCGTGTTCCTGAACCGAAGGCACGAGTGATAACTACGATATCTGCATCTGCTCCGCCAACTTCTTTCCAGTTCGTTGTTTTACCGGAGAAAATACCTTGAAGCTGTTCTGTAGTCAGGCTATCCACACCAACATTTTTATTCACAATAGTAGCAAAAGGAATTACGGCTACTTTATTCGCCACCTGTCCGTCAAAGGCTTTGAAGCCTGGAACGTCCATACTTGCATCCCAGTCGCAAGCGCCAATATCAGCGATGCCTTTCTTCACTGCTTGTGGTCCGGTAACTGATCCTTTACCGGAAGCCGCAATCTTCACCTTAGGGTGCAATTTCTGGAATTCCTTAGCTGCCTGCAGTGTCAGTGGAAGAAGTGCTGTGGAACCATTTACTGTGATTTTTCCTTTAACTGAGTCTGCTGCTGCTGCGATCCCAGCAAATGATGCGGTTACTACAATAATAGCTGTAAGAGCCGTTGCTGTGAATTTTTTGAAAACTTTCATGAAATATTTCTCCTCCCGGCTCTACGCCGATAAATTATGATGGTTTATGATGTGCATTACGTTTTATTTGGACAATTGGAGAGCGACGCCATTCTGAATGATCCACAGTTTACCGTCAATTACGATAGCAAGCTTGCTTCCGTCAGTGGATACAGCTACTTCTGAGACGTCTTCAGCTGTATGGAACAGCTCTGTTGGTGCTCCGCTCGCGTTAATGGAATAAATGACTGTTTTACCGTCTGCTGCAGTACCGGCTGCGATCAGTCCATTGCTGACAGCGGTTGACCAGTTAACTTCAACATTCAAAGCAATAGCAGCGCTAGTTCCATCGGCTTTAACTGTCTTCAATGTGTTCGCAGCATTGCCATCCGGATCTGCACTCAGGTAGACGATACTACCATCGGTTAAGATTTCAGGATACAGCTTGTTATCAGGTGTAGTTGTCAATGCAGCCGGTTTAGCATCCTTGACGGTCAAATCAAGCTTGTAGAGCTGTTCGCCTGCACCGCTGAAGTCTACTGTCAAAGAATCTTCCGTGCTGTCAGCGTCATTCTTGGCTACACCAGTTACGTTAACGATATAAAGAGCGCTCTTCTCATCTGCTGAAATACTTAATGCTGATTTATTCTCAACCTTGTCAGCCAGAACGGTCGAAACCACTCCAGTTTCCACAGAAATTACACCGATCTTCTCCTGCTTGTCTCCTTGGACAAAGTAGATCTTCTTACCGTCTTGCGACCAGACCAGATCCGTCTTCACGCTGTTATCTGTACCCAGTTTCTTGATAGCACCACTGGACAGGTTAATCAGATTAAGCAGGCCAGTGTCATCATTGTAGGCACCCCAAGCTTGGTCGGCGGAAACTGCAAAGTCCGCTGCGCTATCATCTGAAGAAAACATTTCATAATTGCCTGGTTGTGTGCTGAATTTAAGCAACTGAGCAGTCTCAGCATCACTCTTATTAGCAACAATACTTCCATCAGCAGTCCAATGCAGAGTATCGAATTGGCCCTCAGGACGTGCAAAGCTGAGAATTGTATTAGGACCAGCCTGCAGTTCGCCACCCAATGCTGTCACAAGCTTAGTCAGTTCAACATAGGCTTTCCCCTTATATATTACAGGTGCAACTGTGAATTCTTGCGTAGCGCCATCTACTTGATAGCTCTTGGAACCCGTATTTATTAGAACACTATGTAGCCCTTTGCTGTCATTCAGTTCGAATCCGGTTGCTCCCAGAATAAGGTTGGCTCCAATCTCACCTGCGACCTGGCTTAGCGAATACAGCTTGTAACCACTCGTATCGATAGTGTTGAACGCAATTGGTGTACCGTTCACAGTCCAGGTAGTGATACCCTCTTTAACCGTTGATGTCTTGGCAGCAGCCGTATTCACAGCTACAGCTTTTACACTTTTGGAACTACTTGCTGCTGATACAGTACCTGCAACCACTGTTACGAGAAGTGCCGAAGCCAGTGTTGCGCTTAACCATTTACTATTTTTCAATTAGACTCACCCTTTTCATGTAGGTAACTGCTAATGTAATTCTCGTCTACAATTGTTAATTCTGTTCCAGAGGAATGTTATGGAAATATTAAGTGTAAAAAAAACAAAAAATCCCCTTGAGCTAAAGGACTGTAAGGGCAGTCATTTAGCCAAAAAGGACTTTTTCAGGTTCAAAACACGTAAAACAACCTAATTAATTGGAAATCCAGGTCACAATTATTTCACTACTCCCAGACTTGGAGGATAGCTTGCTGCCAATAATGGAGTAGGAATACGCATCTTCGACTTTACCGTTAATAATCATGTTATCCCTATCGACAATTTGAGTGTCGAGTTCAAGAGCTTTATCATTGACATACTCTCTATAGGTAGTTCCCAGTCTATCCATACTCTCATCCGTCTCATAGATCAACATTGCCGATTTCTTCCCGCCTCCCAAATCGTCCCCCGAATGTGTGATATCGGCACCGTCCGGGATTGGGAAATCAGTGGGCAAGTATGCCGGCTTTGGAACATTAGCGTCTCCTCGTACGACTTCAACTCCGCTTGCAGAACTACTCTGACTCTGCGCTTTATCAGCAGCCGTGTTCGAACTGCTGCAGGAGGTAATACTTACTGTAGCCATAAGAACCATCACCGCCGTAGTGACAAGTTTCATACCGTACATTGAGCAGCATCCTCTCGATTGTCATTTTTGGAATTCATTTATAGTTAACAAAAGTTCAATGAAGGTTTAAGAGTTCATACCATATTTAACCAAACTAACCATTCCCAAATCTTAATACTTAAAATTTCATGGTTTTATGGTGTGCAGCAAATAAAGATTTACAATTACTTTCATTTGCCTTACAGTAATGAGTGAGTGCTCACTCATTACTGTAAGAATCGAGGAGATCGAAATGGACACAGGAAAGCCTGTTATTTCAGTACGCAATGTAGGGAGGGCCTTTGGCAGCAAACAAGTATTGGAGGACATTTCGCTTGAAGTAGAGCAAGCAGAAACCTTCGGCATTCTAGGCCCTTCCGGCTCTGGCAAAACAACTCTGGTGAAGCTGCTGACAGGAATTGACGAAACCACTTCGGGGGAGGTATTTGTGCTTGGCGTCAAAATGCCTAAACTCGCTATGTTGCAGCAAATTGGCTACATGGCTCAATCCGATGCTCTATACACAGAACTAAGTGCGAAAGAGAATTTGGAGTTCTTCGCTGCGTTATACGGGTTGAAAGGAGAACAACGCTCCCGCCGTATTAAGGCTGTAATGGAGCTAGTAGATCTGGAGGAGCATTTGCGTAAAAGAGTGGACCAATATTCTGGGGGAATGAAACGCCGTTTGTCACTGGCTATTGCCCTGCTGCATGAACCGCCGCTACTCATCTTAGATGAACCGACGGTAGGAATCGATCCGGTGCTGCGTCTGTCGATCTGGAAGGAACTCAAAGCGTTGAACCGCAAAGGAACCTCGATCGTGTTGACGACCCATGTGATGGATGAAGCGGAGAAATGTGATCGGCTCGCTATGATCCGGGATGGCAAGCTGCTTGCAGTCGATACTCCAACAGGTTTGCTGCAGGCTACTAGTACAGCCTCCATTGAGGAAGCCTTTTTATATTATGGAGGTGTCCGTTCATGAGAATCAAAGCGATAACTCTGCGTATTCTACAGCAGTTTATTCACGATAAACGAACGATGGCGCTGATGTTTCTTGCTCCACTACTCGTCCTAAGTCTGATGAGTCTCGTCTTCAACGGGAAAACTTATGTCCCGAAGTTCGGCGTTTCCGGCCAAGCAACGATTCTATCCACCACTCTGGAGAAACACGATGCGGAGGTCACGACATATACCACAGCGGAGCTTGCTCAGACTGCGCTTAAAGAAAGTAAGATTGATGCCTTAATCACGATGAATGGAACCGCAATACAGGTTGAACTGGAAGGAAGCAACCCAACCGCGAATCGGGCGGTAATGATGGTGCTGGAAGTTACTGCGCAGAATCTTCTCCCTGCTACACAAGTTCAGGTACTACCACAGATTAGCTACTTGTACGGCTCTGCCGATATGAAGACGATTGACCGTTTCGGTCCGATTATGATCGGCGTATTCGTATTCTTTTTCGTATTCCTGATCGCCGGTGTTTCCTTCCTGCGAGAACGAACTACGGGTACATTGGAGCGTCTGCTCTCCACACCGCTTAAGCGTTGGGAAATTGTGCTTGGTTACGTGTGTGGCTTCGGGATATTCACTGTATTGCAGGCACTGCTGATCTCCTGGTATTCCATACAAGTACTCGGCATTATTATGACGGGGAGTTTCGGGTATGTCATGCTTATGACGCTGCTGCTGTCCATGGCGGCTTTGACGCTTGGCACATTACTGTCGGCTTTTGCTGCTAATGAGCTGCAGATGATCCAATTCATCCCGCTCATTATTGTGCCACAAATATTCCTCAGCGGTCTGTTCCCGCTCGATACTCTCCCACTCTGGCTGCAGCGGGTGGGTCTTGCAACACCTCTATATTATGGTGCAGAAGCACTGATGAATATCATGATTCGTGGCAAAGGCTGGAGTGCGATCGCACTGGATGTATACGTGCTGATCGGCTTTTCGCTGCTATTCATGCTGCTGAATGTATTAGCTCTGCGCAAGCACCGCAAAATGTAAGTATAGTCCGTAACTATGTTACGATAAGTGGATAGAATAATGTCTGGAGGGTTGCCATCATGGCGGAAGATAGTACTGCTGGGCAGAACTCAGCGGATGAGCAGTGGGTTGAAGAACTGCTATCCATTAGTAAAGAAGAGAAAATGACCCCCAAGCAGATTTCTATACTGCAGGCGGCGATTGATGTGTTCTCTGAAAAGGGGTTTTCGGCCACGGCTACCAGCGAAATTGCTCAAAAGGCGCAGGTAGCAGAGGGGACGATTTTCCGCTATTACAAGACGAAGAAAGAATTGCTGCTCGCTATTGTCGGACCCACGATGAGCCGCATGATCGCCCCTTTTGTGCTGCGTAATTTCAATGGCGTTTTGGATGTTCCTTTTGACAGCTATGAAGAGTTTCTGCGGGCGTTTATCGTTAACCGGCTTGAATTCGCTCGTAAGAACTTCAAAATTATCAAGATTGTCATCCAGGAAATCCCCTTCCAACCTGCGCTCAGAGAAGAGTTTATGGAGAATGTCATGAGTAAGGTACTGGAGCGTGTAGTCGCTATTACAGAGCACTTTAAGGAAAAAGGCCAGCTCATTGATGTTCCTACGCCTGCTATTCTTCGCTTCACCATCTCTTCTGCTGTCGGCTATTTGCTTACCCGTCTGCTGCTGCAGCCGGAGAAGGATTGGAACGATGAGGAAGAGATCAACCTGATCGTCCGATTTATTTTGCATGGGATCGGTGGATCGCCGTCGGAGTGAACTATATCAAAAAAACAGGATTTGCCTATGGGCCCCCCATAAGCAAGTCCTGTTTAATATACAGCGGCATTCTCCATAACTGTAGGCTTGCATCTTTGAAGCGTACGCCTGTTCTGTTATCATAGACACTATATAAATTTCAGACTGTGTGTGTGGTCACCAGAAAGGAACAACGCTATGGGTTTTAGTGTGTCAGAACGGGTAATCAAGCTACTCTGCGGCAAGCTCGCTTTTGAGCAAGGCGAAGCTTATTACTACTCGGGAAAAGTAAAAATGACCTTTTCGGATTCGGAATCCGAATCCGGCCAAAGCTCCGAGCGATCCCGTTACGAAGCCATCGTTCACAGCAGTCACGAGGTCTGGGTCGAAATAGATGGCGACGGGGATGTCCATGCAGCATGCAATTGCCCCGCCTATTATCACGGTGGTCCTTACTGCCAGCATATAGCAGCAGTGCTAGTATCCATTCGTAAGATTGAAAATATCAGCGACCCTTCCAGCCAGACAGTTGCTTCCAGTCTTCATGCAGGAGCTCCTTCCGTGGATGAGGTCGGAGTCCTTACCCAACGGATTTTTAAAAATCCTACTGATAGCACAGGCAGTTCCACGCGTGATCAACAGCTCGTGAACAGTATGCTGGGGATGTTCGGAAACCACCCGACGCGATCAAGCGGAACCGGAACCTTTATGGATGCAAGGATACCGCTTACGATAGAATTCACCTGCAGGCCGTTCTCCTATAGCTATGGGAATAGCATGCTGGGTATAGAAATAAAGCTGGGTCCGAAGCGTCTTTATATTGTACAGAAAATAAGAGCCTTTCTTACGCATGTGCACCGCGGAGAAGTTTTTGAATTCTCCAAACATTTCAGTTATGATCCGTCTCTGCACAGCTTTCGGAAGGAAGATAATACTGTGCTGCAGATGCTTATTGAAATCTTGTTAAATGAGCGGATGTACCGAGATAATATCAGTCATTATTCTTCTTATACAAGCAGTATGATGGGCGGAGATCGACTGCTGCCAGTCCCACCTTTTTTCTGGAATACTCTTCAACCCGCTCTTGCAGTCGCCCCTTCCGTTCATTTCCAGCAAGGGGATAAAGTGATTGAAGGGATTGTATTGTCTGAGGAGGCGCTGCCGCTGAGCTTTGAGTTCGGTGAGGCAGAAGACGAAGGCTACCGCTTGAATGTTCAGGGATTGGAACAGATTACGGTCATGGAGGATTATGGGCTTGTTCTATCAGAGGGCAAGCTGCTGAAGCTGTCAGTCCAGGAATGCAGCCGTCTGGCAGAAATGAAAAAAATGCTAACCTCCTCCCGCAGAGACGGAATCGGCATTACTCCAGAGCAAATGGAACCTTTTATGGACAAGGTAATCCCCGGCTTAATGAAGCTGGGACGTGTCCACATCGCCGATGCTATCGCTGATCGTATCGTACATGCCCGGCTTCATGCCCGGCTCTATCTGGATCGGGTAAGAGATCGGCTGCTCGCCGGACTGGAGTTCCAATATGGAGATATTGTCATTAACCCCTTAGATGTAAGGGGGCATGGACGCGGCACTGAGGTTATTCTCATGCGGGATAGTGAAGGAGAGCGCCGGATTCTAGAGCATATGGAGCATGAATCCTTCACTAAGACTGAGGGCGGCTATATTATGAGCGACGAAGATGCCGAATTCGATTTCCTATACCATACGGTTCCACTACTCGAGCCGCTCTTAGAGGTATATGCCACTACTGCTGTCAAGGGACGATTGTTCAGTGCTACCACTCCCCCCAAGGTTAGCATCAGTTGGAACGAGAAAACCGATTGGTTGGATTTCAAGTTCAACATGGAAGGGATACCGGAGTCTGAAATCGTCTCAGTCCTGCAATCGGTTCAGGAGAAGCGTAAATTCTACCGCCTGCCGGACGGTGCCTTGCTGCCACTGGAAAGTCAGGAATTCCAAGAGATTATTACCTATATGAATGAGCTGGGCATCCGTAAGAACGAAATTAAAGGCTCAGAATTCTCTCTGCCTGTTATTCGCGGGTTGAACTTAACGTCTACACATAATCATGGCGACTCCGTGAAGCTTGATAGATCCTTCCGAAGGCTGCTTGCCAATATGTTTAATCCGGAAAATCTGGATTTCCCTATACCGCACAGTCTGGTTCCCGTGCTGCGGGATTATCAGCAGTATGGGTTCCAATGGCTGAAGACCTTGGCCCACTATCACTTTGGTGGTATCCTGGCTGATGATATGGGACTGGGCAAAACGCTGCAGAGCATCGCTTTCCTGCTCTCTGAGCTGCCGGATATCCGGCATGGGGGCCAACCCGCGCTTGTCGTTGCTCCTGCTTCACTTGTCTATAACTGGCATAACGAGCTAATGAAGTTCGCTCCCGAGATTAAAGCGGTCATTGCTGACGGAACTCTAACAGAGCGCAGCTCGATTTTAAGGAATACGGTAGGGGCTGACGTCATTATTACCTCCTATCCATTGCTCCGCAGAGACGCCGAGCTGTATGCGAAGCAGTCCTTCCACACCCTCTTTCTAGATGAGGCACAGGTGATTAAGAACCATACTACACAGACAGCTCAGGCTGTAAAAGTACTGCAGGCCCGGTATCGCTTCGCGCTTACTGGTACCCCCGTGGAGAATGCTCTGGAGGATTTATGGTCTATCTTCAGCGCAGTCTTTCCCGAGCTGTTCCCAGGCAAGAAAGCCTTTCATGACCTGCCTAGGGAAACCATAGCCAGACGGGCACGTCCCTTTCTACTGCGGCGCCTAAAGAGCGATGTACTAAAAGAACTGCCCGATAAAATCGAAACATTGCAGGCCTCAGAACTGCTGCCCGAGCAGAAGAAGCTTTATGTCGCCTATCTCACCAAGCTGCAGAAAGAAGCCCTCAAGCACTTGAATGACGACGACTTCAACAGCAATCGAATCAAAATCCTGTCTGGATTGACCCGCTTGCGCCAGCTCTGCTGCCACCCTGCTCTATTCGTTGAAGGTTATACCGGAAGCTCTGCCAAGTTCGAGCAACTGTTCGAGATCATCGGGGAATGCCGCAGCTCGGGCAAACGAATGCTGATCTTCTCGCAATTCACCCAAATGCTGGGTCTGATCAGTCGGGAGCTCGGAGTTCAAGGAGTACCGCATTTCTATCTGGATGGCCAGACTCCAGTCTCCCAGCGTGTTGACCTGTGTAATAAATTTAATGAAGGCGAACGCGACTTATTTCTGATTTCCCTTAAAGCAGGTGGCACCGGGCTGAACCTGACTGGAGCAGACACCGTAATCTTGTACGATCTGTGGTGGAATCCCGCCGTCGAGCAGCAGGCTGCCGATCGTGCTCATCGAATCGGGCAGAAGAACGTAGTGCAGGTTATCCGCCTCGTTACGCAAGGCACCGTGGAAGATAAGATGTACGAGCTGCAACAGAAGAAAAAAAATCTGATTGATGAAATCATCCAGCCCGGACAGGAAGCACTGTCCAGCTTAACCGAGCAGGATATCCGCGAGATTCTGATGGTTTAATTCAAAAACGCCTTGCTCCCGTAGTAAATGGGGCAAGGCGTTTTTCTCATGCAATCTTATTCAGGGCCCAAAAGTCTTTGAAAGTATTTTCTATTGTACAGCATGCTATTACTGCGCCCGGCACTGCGGTAAAGCTGCTATAACGGCGTGGGTCTGATTCTGCTTACAGCATTGTTGTCGACAGGTTCAAGTCTATGAATGATTGTTTAAGAGAATCGCCTTTATTGTATTCCTATACTATTAACACAATCAAACTCTATCTATAATTCATAAATTAGCATTATCAATACCGAAGGAGGTGAAAGATTATGGCTATCTATTCGTTAGGAGCAGTTGCCAACCTCAACCCGACTCTTACTTTCCATGCGTCATCCGTTGAGTTGCGTATTACTAATACGACTGCCGCTCCACTCACTCCGATCGTTGTCAAAGTTTATAACAGCAATGGTGCAACACCTACAGGCGCGACTGAGGTATTATATTTCACGACCACGTTTGCTATTGGTGCACCGAACGGTGTAGTAACTCTTAATATCCCAACAGTAGTACCGAGTTACGCTATTACCGTTTCTTCTCCAGCTGCTGCAGGCTTCGTAAGTGATATTTCAATTTACGCACAAGGAAGAGATGCTGCTGGAAACTTAGTGGCTGATCAGGTATTCCCATTTGGAGATTGGAATTTCGTTACAACCGCTTAAGATCTCCCAACTTTACAAAGTAACGCACCACAAGCCACCCTAAGGAGCTGACTTGTGGTGTGGTACTGACATTAAGTCTGTGATTGATTGTTTAGGAGAATCGCCTTTATTGTATTTCCTATACTATTAACACAATCAAACTCTATCTATATTTCATAAACTAGCATTATCAATACAGAAGGAGGTGAAAGATTATGGCTATTTATTCGTTAGGAGCAGTTGCCAACCTCAATCCGACTCTTACTTTCCATGCATCATCCGTTGAGTTGCGTATTACTAATACGACTGCCGCTCCACTCACTCCGATCGTTGTCAATGTTTATAATAGTACTGGTGCAACACCTACAGGCGCGGCTGAGGTATTATATTTCACGACCACGTTTGCTATTGGTGCACCAAACGGTGTAGTAACTCTTAATATTCCAACAGTAGTACCGAGTTACGCTATTACCGTTTCTTCTCCAGCTGCTGCAGGCTTCGTAAGTGATATTTCAATTTACGCACAAGGAAGAGATGCTGCTGGAAACTTAGTGGCTGATCAGGTATTCCCATTTGGAGATTGGAAATTCGTTACAACCGTTTAAGATTTCACAACTTCCAGGGATTTCATCCCTGGTTTTTTTATTTTTATATTGCATCATTTTATGCCCCTCACCTTGCAATCGTCTGCGGGTAGGGAGCAAACGTAGTGATTAAGGAACCTTGCTTAAATCGGGCCAGAATATCATCTGATACGCTCACAATTCGATTTGGGTCCCAACCGGTAGCCCGCAAGGCTTCTAGCGATACCACAGGGTGAATTGTTTCCCCTCTCCGCCAGTAAACACCTGTTCCTGAACCCATGAGCATCATATTCATCGGGCTGTTTACTTCAAAAGGCTCCTCAGTAGATAGCACATGTCCTGTGGGATAAGCTTGTAGCTCGGCATCGTTTACAACCTGGACATCGCTCACTATGTTATACCGGTATCGAGCCATCGCTGCTTCATTACAGAAAGGACGTTTGACACCCTCCTCCAAAAGAAACACCACATAGGATAAATCCCCACGTAGAATAGAGCCTTCAGAATAACGAAACTTGGCCATCTGATGACGTTTGTTCAAGTCGTTCACAACAAGATCAACCTGTTGAAGTAAAGTATCAAACCGCTTTTGAAACACCGCTTCACCAAAAGTATCTACTGCAGCTTGGCGATTTCTATTTCTGATTTTATTCATCCCTATTTCACTTTGTATCAGATTGGAAGCAGTTTGGGCCAGTTGGTGTAAATCTCCTTTAGGCACCAGAAATTCACCGTTGCCCGTATTCGTAAGCACCTCGTTAATCCCTCCAGAGCCATATGCAAGGACAGCTTTACCAAATATGAGTCCTTCAAGGGCAGTCATTCCAAATCCTTCATCAATCATGCTTGGTACAACAACAGCATCGAGTGCTGGATATAGCTGTTCAATCCGGTCTTCGAAGGAGTGAAATAGAATGCGGGATGGGTCGGGTGTTGCTTGGACAAGGCTTTTACATTCCTCAACATACCCGGTCAATTCCAGACTACCAGCAATCAAAAATTTCACTTGTGGAAATCTTGACATCAGTATCCCGGCCATACGGATAAATTGGTCAATCCCTTTATGAGGGGACAGCATAGCTGAAACTGATCCAATCAGTATCTCTTGATCGTTAATCCCATACGCCGCCCGCAAACTGCGACGATTCTTCTCCCACTTCTCAGGACACAGAGCAGCATCATTCCAGGAGGGGAATATCAGTCTTTTTTTATCATTTATTAGAGGAATACTGAAGGGGGCTAGCACGGATTCTGATATACCAATGATCCAATTCGCATATTTATTTATGATTTGTACCGCTTCAATCTGATGAATCGTAGGATACAATATTTCATTAATGATCCAAGCGACGGGGAGTCCGAGTTCTTTTGCCGCAGACGCAGGCAATGCGCATACAGACGTATTAACCACAATCCAGTCCGGTCGATATGTCTGCAGTTGGTTTACTAATAACCGGTAGGTATCTGTGGCCATGAAATTCGCCAGTTCTTGATGCATAGCAGGAGAAGACTCATATAAGGACCATAACAACGGATAATCTTGGATGATGACTTGTATATGATTCTCCGTTGCTTCAAGAAATAGCTTGCCGAAACGGGGGACAACCAGAATAACCTCATATCTCCGGCTAAGGGTTGTAGCTATGAAAAGCAACCACTTCTCGGCACCTGTAATCCGATCCGGTTCGCAAATATGAGAAAATAACATTACCTTAGATCTTAAGCCCATGGCGTACCATACCCTATGCGTTTCTCAAGTATGGTGAGTCACCTCCTTAGGATAGGTGTAACTTATAATACTCAATGTATCCAATTACTAATATTCCCTTTCCGTTCTCTCGGTGTGGACAAAAGTATCTATGTATCGGCGGGCGCATGGGCATATGTGCATCATGCGCTACCGTGGAGCCAAGTGCTAAACGAATGCTATGCTACTCGTGCTAAAAACTCCACATTCTCAACGATGATAGGCGTCCCCGCAATTAACATATCTCCGTCCAAAAAGAGTCTCAGAAGCTGCTCATTTAGGCTGTACAAGCTGCCTTCCTGCAAAACGCCATTAATATATAAATTGGTATAGCTATTTGCTCCAATCCCCTCAAATTCGGCAGCAACTCCTCCGTTATCATCAGTAAATTGATTGACAGGAATATCAACAGTGGAATCAATCATCGAAAGTGGCAAATAAAAATACCGATAAACGGTTGGTACAATGGTTATCGCCGGTATTTCTCCTGGAGGACCTGTAGGTCCTTGCGGGCCCGCTGGGCCTGAGAATCCTGGAGCCCCCTCGGGACCTATAAGTCCTTGCGGGCCCGCTGGGCCTGAGAATCCTCGAGCCCCCTCGGGACCTATAAGTCCCTGATAATTCCCTGCTGCTTGAACCTCATAAGCACCTTGAGGTCCTTGAGGTCCTTGTGGTCCTTGTGGTCCTTGTGGTCCTTGAGGTCCTTGGGCACCAGGAGTGCCTTGTGTATTGTTAGGTGCCTGCGAACCAATGGTGCGGGTTTGCCCTCGTCCAATCTTATGGCTTACCAATCTTCGCGGGCAACGCTTGAAGCGTAGTCTTTTCTTAGATAAACAATCTGTAGGCCGGATTTTCTTTTTTAAATGAAGCACTCTTTTTTTGTTTTTTGCTTTTCCACAATATTTTTTATCCCGGATAGAAGAAGCCAATCCTACACCTCCCATTCCCAACTTCTAAATTTAGCTACACTAGCATATGAACATATGCCTTGTCGTGAATGGACATCTGACCAGAAAAAATAAATGTACAACCCAAATGAGGTTATCTACATACTAATGCCGTTTCATTATTAATAATTATTCATTTACTATGATGAGTCGAAATAATCTTCGATTTAGTAACACAAGAAGGGAGGTGATCATATGCCAGTCATCAAACCAGTCTTCACAGCAGTCGCCTCTGCGCCAATAGCTACTGGAGGGGTTATCGCTACTACAGTGAATCCGGTAGTAACCAGATACTTTGCAGCCATAACCGCCGGTATGATCGGGGCAACGAATACAACTGTTCTGGCAGCGAGCTTTACGGATGATGCTGATGCTCCTGTAGGTGCATTACCAACTGTTTCGGCTGAAGATTCCTTAAATGTCTATCTTAATGGAGTGCTTCAACAAAGCACCTTGTCCACAATGACAACAGCCAGTCTGGTGCTTGCTACTATCGATTTGCTAGTGGGTACACCTGTCACAATTGAAGTAACCAACTTTACAAATACAACTTCAGATCTGACGACCCCGCCAGCAATTTCGGCACCGACTATCACAGTCACTAGCTAAGAACAAGAATTGAACCGTGGGCTTCTCCGCGGTTCAATTCAATATAACAATTGTCTTTATAACTGCGCGAAGTAAATTGTGAAAACTGTTTCTGATCGAATAATAAGCTATTGCTTTCTTACTTAATTTCGTTATAATGGTAAAAATCAATCTACAATCGATGATCGGGAGAGTAGTTACCTTTGATCTAGTCCAATAGCGAGCCGGGAGAGTGAAAGCCGGTACAGATCAGCTAATGAAGCGCACCCGTGAGATGGACTTCTGAACGAAACAGTAGGAAGCCCCGGCTGAAGACCGTTAACCTTTTGAGGTGGCTAAACTTGCCTAGTTTAGCAACGAGAGTGGTACCGCGAGCGCTAAAGCCCTCGTCTCTTTTGAGACGGGGGCTTTTTTTGCATTTTAAAGGAGGTCATCCAAGTGATTAGTCAAATCATCAAAAGCAGTCTGGAACAAAGTGTAAGAAGCGTATTTATGAAGCTGGAGTTGGCATACCCCAACGATATTGCCCTTCTGATCGAGCAACCTGCCAATGCGGAGCATGGCGATTATTCCAGCAGTATTGCCTTACAGCTCGCAAAGCTACTGCGCAAATCGCCTATGGCCATCGCAGAGCTGGTGAAGACAGAACTTCAGCTGCAAGGAAGTATCACAGGACTTGTACAGCGGATCGAAGTTGCCGCTCCCGGTTTCATTAATTTGTACATCCATTGGCAAGAGTGGGCCAGACAACCCTTGACGCTCCCGCAAAGCTCTGGACAAAAAGTGGTGATCGAACA
The DNA here is from genome assembly GCF_022369515.1 of Paenibacillus sp. 19GGS1-52. Classification (NCBI taxonomy): domain Bacteria; kingdom Bacillati; phylum Bacillota; class Bacilli; order Caryophanales; family Paenibacillaceae; genus Paenibacillus; species Paenibacillus sp. 19GGS1-52. The sequence continues at coordinate 1,574,243 of NZ_CP059724.1, read as the reverse complement.
TACCTCGATTAATCCCAACAAAGCCGCTCATGTAGGTCACCTGAGAAATGCTTGTATCGGAGACGCGCTGGTACGGATTTTGAAAAGAACGGGGTATAACGTCGAGGTTCATAACTATGTTGATGATCTAGGCAATCAGCTGGCGGATACCGTGGTTGGATTATTTAATGTGCCTTTAGAAGGGGAGCATGTCCGCTTTGGTGATTATTGCTGGGATATTTATGCCCAAGTGAATAAAGAGTATACACTTAATCCGGAGATGACCCACAAACGGACGGACATCCTGCATGCTCTAGAGAAAGGCAGCGGCAACGAGGCCTGGCTGGGTAAGCTGGTTGCCGAGCGGATTGTGCGAGAGCATGTGGAGGAAATGAAAAGCTTTGGAATACATTATGACTTGCTCGTATGGGAGAGCAGTATCGTTAGAGAAGGCTTCTGGTCGGCAGCCTCTCAGTTGCTTGCGCAAACAGCGTTTTTTGTGCAGGAGCATGAAGGCAAGCTGGCTGGCTGCTGGGTACTGAAGCAGAAGGGAGGGGACAGCGAGGGGGAATCAGATGAGTATACTCTGGACAAGGTACTAGTGCGCTCCAATGGTATTTTGACGTATACCGCTAAAGATATTGCCTATCATCTATGGAAATTTGGCCTCCTCGAAAAGGACTTCTCATACACTGAGTTTACGTCAGAACTATGGACAACGGGTTTGACCGGACAACGCCTACCTTATGGACAAGCGGACATGGTTATTAATGTTATTGATTATAGACAGGAATATCCGCAGGCGATGGTGAAGCAGGCTTTACAGGTACTGGGGTACAATAATCAGGCTGAGAAGCTGCATCATGTAAGCTATGGAGTAGTCTCACTTAGTCCGGCCTCCGCTGCCGAGCTTGGCATTAACACCGCTGATGGTAAAAGCTCTTACGCCATGTCCGGCCGGCAGGGAATCGGCGTTAAAGTGAGCGATCTCATTCTGCTAATGGAGGAAGCTATTGAGCTAGCCCGTTCTGATAAAAACGGAATTCCCAGTCGTATAATCGCCACCGCTGCCATCCGGTATTATCTGCTACGTTTCAATCTGGGAACTGAGATTATTTTTGATTTCAAGCAGGCTACAGAAATATCCGGTAATACCGGAGTGTATCTTATGTACACCTATGCCCGTGCCAGCAGTGTATTAAGCAAAGCTACGTTGCCTGTCACAACAGACATATCTCGACTGGAGTTCCCTGCAGAACTGGAAAAAGCCGAGGCGGCGCTCTTAAGACATCTCAGTACTTGGCAGGATACGTTATATACAGCAAGCAAAGAACTAACACCGAATTCGCTCTGCAACTATGCGCATACCCTAGCCACGCTGTTCAATAATTTCTATGCTGTATGTCCCATCCTTAAAGGCGAAGAAGCCACCATCCAATTCCGTCTTTGGCTGACCTGCAAATGCCAAGTTACCTTAGGCGATGTTCTTGAGGTGCTGGGGCTTCCGACACCGAGCCGGATGTAGTTGAACCAGCTAACGAAGCCTATGCTCCAACGAACCATTTGGGGTTCTCACCCCCCGAACGCACAAACAGCCTCTCCGAGGAGAGGCTGTTTTATGACGTCCCGGAAGGGATTCGAACCCCTGACCGTGCGCTTAGAAGGCGCATGCTCTATCCAGCTGAGCTACCGGGACATATAAGAAAAACATACGGTTTGATGCGATATGTATTAGTGCAACGTTTTCTATTATACCTTATTCAGGAAATATATCAAGGGCAGAACAAAGGAATTTAAAAATAACGTACTTCAACCCTTCTACTACTGAACAATAAAGAGCCTTACCAGACTACTGGCAAGACTCTTAACAGCTAATTCCGCATTGCTTCTTTATTTGAATTCTCTATTAAAATGCTGCCCCAGCTGTTTTTTCAAATTCCCGAAGATAAGCAGCTCGCGTTGGAATTTGGAGCGTTCATCCTCAGGGGTCATGATGGGACTGCCAGCAAATCCACTGACCGTCACATCTGTGAAAGCATCATGCATATTGTTATCAAACCAATCGGTGTCTGTATCCGCGTCATTCGTCAGGATGCGTACAATTTCGTAGCCTTCTTCACGCCGATCTTCAACGATATACACCAAAAGCGCAGAGTCGCCAGTAGCCCCTGGCAATACGCCGACTTCTGCACAGGGTGCACCGTCATACTCCGTCATTCTGCGAATTTTGGCGTCCTTTATGTAATACACCTGCATCCATCCCTCTCTGGCAAATTTCCCTCTCCCCTAGTGTTCGGATAAGGACATACATTTTATCCCTTCCTTCGGCATATATCTGTATTACTTGGCAAAAAAGAAAGGACAACAATCGCACGATAGAGAGGATGAACCATCATGTGCGGAATAACCGGATTTATTCAGTGGCGCGGCGATCTTACACAGCACTCGCAACTGCTAGTCAAAATGACTGAAACCTTAGCAAATCGCGGACCGGACGCGGCCGGAACTTGGATCTCAGGCCCCTGTGCCTTCGGACACCGTAGACTTAGCGTTATCGACCCGGAAAATGGTGCACAGCCGATGATCACCCGCCATGAGGAAAATGTGTACGCAATTGTTTACAACGGGGAATTGTACAATGCCCCTGAGCTTAAGAATGAATTGAAGCAGCGGGGACATCAATTCCGCACCCAGTGCGATACCGAGGTTCTGTTGCATGCCTATATCGAATGGGGAGCAGAGTGTACCGATAAGCTAAATGGTATATTTGCCTTTGCCGTGTGGGACGGCCTGCGGGATCAGGTGTTTTTGGCACGTGACCGTTTGGGCGTGAAGCCGCTCTTTTACAGTCAGGTAGATGATGTCTTTGTATTCGGCTCCGAACCCAAGGCTCTGTTGCAGCATCCCAAAGTACAACCAACCGTAGGTCCGGAGGGACTGGCGGAGATCTTCATTATCGGTCCGGCTCGTACTCCAGGACACGGTGTATATAAGGATATGCACGAACTTCGTCCGGGCCATGCCATGATTTACAACCGGGAAGGCTTACGCAGCTATGCCTATTGGAAGCTGGAAAGCTTTACACATACTGATAATGAAGATGAGACAGCGGCTAAGGTGCGTGAGTTGCTGCAGGATACACTGGAGCGCCAGCTTGTGTCAGATGTTCCGGTGTGCTCACTACTCTCTGGAGGACTGGACTCAAGCGCGCTGACGGCATTGGCCGTAGATTACTATAACCGGACCGGTCAGGGCCGAGTGGATACTTTTTCCGTCGATTATGTAGATAATGACAAGCATTTCAAGAGCCATTCTTTTCAGCCCGGAGCAGATGGACCGTGGATTAAGCGGATGGTCGACGAGTTGGATACGAACCACCATTATATTGCTTTTGATACGCCAGAGCTTGTTATGGCGCTGGACAACGCTCTGTACTCACGTGATTTGCCTGGGATGACTGACGTAGACTCCTCCCTTTATTTGTTTTGCCGCGAGATTAAAAAACATGCGACTGTAGCCATCTCTGGCGAGGCTGCTGATGAAATCTTTGGCGGATACCCTTGGTTCCATCGCGAGGATATGCTTTCTTCAGGCACTTTTCCATGGTCAGTTGCACCCAAGATGCGGGCAGGATTACTGTCCCCAGAAATAAACGAATGGATACGTCCCTTGGAGTATTTGGGTGACAGATACAGTGATGCCGTGGCAGAGGTGCCCAAACTCGATGGAGAAACAGGCAAACAGGCACAAATGCGCGTAATGTCCTACCTTAATATTACCCGCTTCATGCCCACTCTTTTGGACCGCAAAGACCGGATGAGCATGGGCGTAGGGCTTGAGGTTCGCGTCCCTTATTGCGATCACCGTCTGGTCCAGTATGTATGGAACATTCCTTGGGAGATCAAAATGACAGGCAACCGCGAAAAAGGCATTCTGCGCAAAGCACTAGAGGGTGTCCTGCCCGACGATGTGCTCTACCGCAAAAAAAGTCCTTATCCCAAAACACACAATCCCGCCTACTTAAATGCCGTTCGCACACAGGTATTGGCTATTCTCGAAGATTCTACGTCTCCGCTCCTTCCTTTGATTGACGCTGCCAAAATCCGTGAAATCGCCGCCTCTCCAGAATCCTCCAGCAACCTGCCCTGGTTCGGTCAGCTGATGTCCGGTCCTCAGCTCTTTGCTTATCTGGCCCAAATTGATCTCTGGCTGCGGACCTATAACGTGGTGATTCGTTAGTCTGCTGAATCTTCTGACTGACTAGGCAGGCTGATCATGCTCTCGCAAGAGTGGACACATTAAATAGCAAGCTTCCGAATGCTGGAGGCTTGCTATTGTTGGATTTAATACAGTATTTACTCTAACCCTGTTTATTTGCCAGTTTAAAAATTAAAGTTATCCGGGTCCGGGCCGAAGCGATGATCTTCGTTCAAGTCTGAAATGGCTTTAACATCCTCATCACTGAGTGTGAAATCGAAGAATCCGGCGTTCTCTTTGATTCGCTCTGTATGCACCGATTTCGGAATCGTGATTACCCCCTGCTGCAAATCCCAGCGCAGTACAATTTGAGCTGGTGTTCTGCCGTACCTTTCTGCCAATTCTTTTAAGAGCGGTAGATCAAGATGGCCCTGCATCAGCGGGCTCCAAGCCTCTATCTGAATGCCCTGCTCACTTGCATATTTCAGCAGCTCGCGCTGAGTCAGCAAGGGATGGAACTCTACCTGATTGACCACGGGTATTACTCCGGTGTCTTCAATAATATCCTTCAGATGATGAACCTGAAAGTTGCTCACCCCAATTGATTTGATATGACCTTCCTTTTGCAGGTGAATCAAAGCTTTCCAAGTCTCTCGATATTTCCCTGCAACCGGCCAGTGAATCAGATACAGATCAATCATATCCAAGCCCAGCTTGCGACGGCTAACCTCGAATGCCTTAAGCGTTGATTCATAACCTTGATCCGGATTCCGTAGTTTAGTTGTAATAAACAACTCATCTCGGGAAACTCCGCATTCTCGAATGGCTTGTCCAACGCCCTCTTCATTATTGTAGCCTGCCGCGGTGTCAATACTGCGATATCCGGTTTCTACCGCAGCATTAACTGCATGGATTACCTCATCGCCGTCTTTGGTCTGCCATACACCCAACCCCAGCCATGGCATTGTTACTCCATCATTTAAAGTGGGGCCACCTGAAAATGGTCCATTCAATTGACTCATGTATTAACCCTCCAAGCCTACTGTTTATTTATTCAAACTTCCTTAACCGCAAAAGACACTTTAGAAGCACTTGCCAAAAATAAGTATGGCAGATCACGTTAGCATTCCCAAAAAGTTTCCAATAAAACATGCTTTCAGTGATCAATGCCCAAAAGAAAAAACGGAGGCATATTCGCCTCCGCTCATTTTATTTCTCGATTAGTTTAAAATCATCAAAATGGAATTCAGGTGACACAATACAGGAAACCAACACAGGCTCTTCACCTAGCGGTCTAGCCGCCTGCCATACACCTGCTGGTATAACTACCTGCGGCTGCTGGCCAGCTGCGATATCCAGACCCAGAATAATTTCTTTTACATCCTCTGGTCTATCACCACTGCCGCCAAGACTTAACACAATCGGACTACCGGAATGCCACAGCCATATCTCCGACGAGAGTACCGTATGCCAAGCAGAGGTTTCATCTGCATGCAGCAGAAAATAAATGGAGGATGCCGAAGCGCGGGGGCCAGAATAGCTTTCGCCCAATACGTCCTGCGGAATTTCAAATGAAGAATTCCAAAGCCTTTTGTACCAGCCGCCTTCAACATGAGGCTGCAGTTCCAGCAGCTCCACTAGCGGTGAGATCTCTTTTTGTGTCACAGTTGCTTCTCTCCTTAAAGTTCTACATAAACAAAACGGGCTTCGTAAGCATAGGGGCTTCAGGATCGAAACCCCCGCTACGTAAGCCGGTAATAGTTTTGCTATTTACTTTAACGGAATACGTGGTAATTGTAAACGTTCCTTATTTACCGTCTTTGCTTGCCTTGAAGACTTCAGCAATTGCACCCAGACTACCCAGTGTCTCAACTGCGCTAGTTGGCAGGAAGACCTTGTTCGCTGGACCTTTGGCGATTTCAGTCAGTGCTTCAAAGGAACGATACGCAAGTACCTGCTCATCCAGCCCCGCAGTACTGAGCAATTGAATACGGATTTTCTCCGCTTCGGCGATGGCCTGAATGGCTTTTGCCTGACCCAGTGCTTCTAGTTCCTGGGCCTGACCCAGACCTTCGGCTTGACGAATACGAGCTTCCTTGTCGCCCTCAGCCTTCAGAATCTTACTTTGTTTATCACCTTCTGCACGCAGGATCATATCCTGCTTCGCTGCTTCCGCCTCCAGGACAATCGCCCGTTTGCTCCGCTCAGCTTTCATCTGTTTGTCCATCGCTTCTTGAATATCAAGCGGCGGTTTGATATCGATAACTTCCACACGCTCGATCCGTACGCCCCACTTCTCAGTAGCTTCATCCAGCGCGATACGAATATCAACGGAGATTTTTTCCCGGCCAGACAACGTCTCATCCAGCTCCAGCTTACCAATAATTTGTCGCATCGTGGCTGTTGAGATGTTCCGTACCCCGTATACATAATCAGAAATACCATAAGTTGCTTCTTCCGGACCCACTACCTGATAGAAAATAATGGTGTCAATCTGTACCTGTACGTTATCCTTCGTGATTACCGTTTGTGGAGGTACATTTGCCTGTTGAATCCGCAGATCATGATACGTACGTACCTGATCAATCACTGGAATTAGAATATTCAGACCTGGAGTCAAGAGCCGGTGAAATTTACCAAGACGTTCCACTACGCCAACCCGCTGCTGTGGTACGATTTTGACTGTTAATCCAATGAACACCACTACTACAACAAGAACTACTACAACAATTGCCCATTCCATCAGTTCGTGCCCCCCATAATTCTACTTCAATAATAGCAGTACCTCTTTTTAATACCCTAACGACATCTTCTTTACCCAGAGTCTGCAGCGATGTTGCAGTCCAAGTATCCCCGCCTACCTTAACTTGCCCGTAACGTCCTGGCTCAATCGGCTCCGTAACTATTCCTTGTCTGCCGACGATATCCGTACCCGTATCTTTGAACCCACGGGAATTACGAAACTTCGCTACGAGCGGCTTCGAGAATAGTGTCAGACCTAGCGCGACCAGCGAGCCAAGCACCACCTGAAATAAAATAGCCTCTGGCAATAATAACGACAACAGACCGGCAACCAAAGCGCCGATACTGAGCCAAAGCAGATAAAACGTAAGCGTCATCATTTCTACTACAAACAGGACACCGGCTGCAATTAACCAAAAGACCCAGACAACCATCGGTGAACCCACCACCTTCCGCTATATACTACTATAACGAAAAAAACAGCAATACGTTCCATAAGTTTATTTGTTCACAAGCTCAGCCTGTATATATTATATTTCTGTGTATGTGAGGTTATGAGTTCAGTACGTAATTTATAATTCTATACAGCATAATGAAAAAGCTTGCAGCATAAAGGGTTACACCTTTAGCTACAAGCTTCTTTCATTCATTTATCAATTGCAGATGAATTCCTGCTAGTTCAACCTCCAAAGAGCTGGTGTGCTGACTGGTTCCCAGCCTAAGAGGGAAGTATGGGACTGCAGGCAAGTATACGTATGTCCACTATAAGTCACAATAACACCCACATTGTACGCAACTCCCGCTGCCCAAGCAGAGATACCCGGAGTCGGAGTCGACGTTGGGGTTGCCGACGGTGTCGGTATGGCTGTTGGTGCCGGTGTTGGAGTTGATGCAGGTGTTGCAGTTCCACATATACCTACAAATTTCCAGGGTCCGTAAGCGCCGCAGCCGCCAGTTTCTCCGTCAGCAGCCGCAAAGCTGCGCCCCGGTGGCTAATCTTCTGCTTCTCTTCCAGTGTGAGCTCTGCCATTGTCTTATCATAATCCGGCAAATAAAATAATGGATCATAACCAAAACCGCCAGCACCCACTGGCTCAGACGTAATCCAGCCTTCCACAGAACCCTCAGCAGTCAGTTCCCGGCCAGTGCCCGGGTCATACAAGGATAAGGCACAGACGAATCGGGCTGTGCTCAGCAGTGGCTGATCTGTATCCTCGCCCAGCTTCAGTTTCTCCAGCTCACTAAGCAGCAACAGATTGTTATCACTGTCAGCCGCACCTTCTCCTGCATAACGTGCAGAGTAGACACCTGGCCTGCCATCCAGACTATCTACACAAAGACCAGAATCATCCGCAAGCACTGGCAGTCCAAGAATATCACCCACGGTCTTGGCTTTTTTCAGCGCATTCTCGGCAAAGGTAGCCCCATCCTCCTCAACATCCGGAAGATCTGCGTAGTCGAACATGCTCTTAACCGTTAGTCCAAGCGGAGCGAAGGCGTGCTGGAACTCGCGCACCTTGCCCTTATTCTTCGTTGCAACAATAAGAATGCCAGTCGAAGATTTCATCCTATACCACTTGGCCCGGTTGACCGGTGGGGATTTTGAGCGCAATCGCTCCCAGAACTTCCTTCTGGACAGCAATCAACTCGTAAATCCCCTTCTCTCCAAGACCCAACAGCAGGTCCAGCTCCTGACGCGAGAACGGTCTTTCTTCACCGGTACCCTGCACTTCCACAAATGCACCGCCGCCAGTCATTACTACATTCATATCGACCTTCGCTTTGGAATCCTCTTCATAGTTCAAATCAAGCAGTGTTTTGTCGCCAACAACGCCGACACTGATTGCTGCAAGATAGTCCGTAATCGGAAATACACTCAGCTTGTGCTGCAATGCGATTTTATTAATGGCAAAACTCATGGCCACAAAAGCTCCTGTAATGGAAGCCGTCCGTGTACCTCCATCTGCCTGAATGACATCACAATCGAGCGTGATGCTGCGTTCACCGAGAGCCTGCAAATTCACAACGGAACGAAGCGCCCGGCCGATCAGCCGTTGGATCTCCATGGTGCGACCTGTAAGCTTACCGCGAGCGGCTTCACGCTGGTTACGCGTTTGCGTAGCCCGGGGAAGCATGGAATATTCAGCTGTCACCCAGCCTTTTCCCTGTCCCTTAAGAAATGGGGGAACTTTCTCCTCTACTGTTGCCGTACAGATAACCTTGGTGTCCCCCATTTCAATAATCACGGAGCCCTCAGCATATTTATTCGTTTGGGTCGTTATCGTCAGCGGCCGGAGTTGGTCGTCGTTTCTCCCGTTTGATCTCATCATTTCTGCCTCCTACATTGAAAGTAGCTAAAAGTTTAGTGTTCGTTCTGCTTCCCCTAATATTCCCGCAGTGAACTGCCAAGGGAGGCACATCTTACCTTTTATTCTACCAAAGAGCAGGCACAAAAGCATCTTTCCAACCCGTTTGAGTCATTCTATAGCGGAAGCTCGTTCACATATTCCGGTGCTGACACCGGTTTTCCATAGTCAACATTATCGGTACCCGTAACCGTTTCTTTGCCGTTCATCCGAATCTGGACCAAGGCATCCTCTGTATTTTGGGCAACCGTCAGCACCACGGATTCCAGCATTTCTGTAGGTACACCCGTGCCGTCAGCAAACATATCGTCAGTCAAAGAGACAGTAACCACACCGTTCTGCCCAGCTTCTACACTATCCAGTACGGTTCCCTGCGTCATCACCATCTCCAGACCATCTCCGGATTCTGGGCCAGCGATCAGTTCACTGAGTGCCGCCTTCAAAGTATCCTGCCCTGCGGGTACAAACCGGGTAACCGGAACATAATACTGAATACCGTCAGGTGAAGCAGCGGAAAAATATACAGTAACCGCACTTGAATTCATAAGAAGCTGACTGTGCTTCGGCAGGTTAATTCCCATGCTGCGCGACAGTGGGCGATCTAATGGAGTTCCTTTCAGCGGCATCTCGGTAAGCTTTTTGCCGTCTACCCAGAGCTGAACACCTTTAATTCCACTCTCTCCGGTCAGTGTCCAGGTGATTGCCTCCAGTATTTCGCGCTCATTCGCAGCATCATAGGCGTTAAAGTCCGAGTTAAACTCGACTACAGCCAGTCCACTCGCTTTGTCTACCGTGACATTTTTAACTTCAGTACCGGTGGGTAGAAGTCCTTCGAAGCCAGTGGGCAGTAACGAGGCATATGCCCCCTTGCTCACCAGTGCTGTTAGTGAATCCTTAAGCATCGTGGTTTCGTCGCTTTTGGGCAGACTGAGTGATACCGGGGCAAGTAATCCGTTATTGTCCTCCAGAAATACAGTCGTTCGTGATCCCGAATCACTGTTCCCAGACCGTTCACCACTGGTCGCAGCCGTCTGTGCATCCTCCTTAGCGACTGGGCCCAGCACTCCAGTGTCTAATGTAGTCTCACCACTTACCTGTAGCATTTGCGCTTCTACCTCGCTTGGCGGCGGATCTACAGAGGCTGATTCCGACCCAAACAGGCTGCAACTGGACAGAATCAGCGGAACTGCCAGCAGGCAGGCAACGGAGGCTCCGCGGATTTGCTTCATAGATTTCATCATTTATTACCCCTTTCAAGGTTAGATATCCTTTGTACTGCTATGTATACGAAACCTTTGTCCAAAAAATAACAACAGCTTATCCTAAATTGTGGATGGAGAGGTGACTGATTATGGGTGATGCCAAAATGCCTTACAGTCTGAACAGCAAAGCCGTCGCAGAAGCGACTAATGCCTGGCTAATTAAACGGGGTGTACGATTGGAGGAAATTGCCGAGCTTGTCATCCTGCTGCAAAAGAAATATTATCCGAATTTAACAATGGAGGAATGTATCCATAACGTAGAGATGGTGCTGAGCAAGCGAGAGGTGCAAAATGCGGTGCTAACCGGGATTCAATTGGATGTGCTCGCTGAAGAGGGCAAGCTATTCTCCCCTCTGCAGGAAATGATCCAAAATGATGAAGGATTGTACGGGGTCGATGAAATTCTAGCCTTCTCTATCGTTAACGTGTATGGCAGTATAGGATTTACTAACTATGGCTATGTGGACAAGCTGAAGCCTGGTGTGCTAGGACGCCTGAACGACAAAACCACCGGGCAAATCCACACCTATCTTGATGATATTGTGGGAGCCGTAGCCGCTGCTGCCAGCAGCCGGATTGCACATCGTAAGCAGGCAGAGCGTGAGCAACAGCTTGGATTGCCACATCCCCCCGAGGAAAGTGATGAGTCTCATTCGAAATCCCTTTAAACCTAAAACAAAGCAAAGAAGCCATCACTCACTGTAACATGGGAGATGGCTTCTTTAATATTAGGCCTATTATGATCTACACCGAATCGGCGGAGACTATGTAATGGGCTAATCCATGCTAATATCACTTTTGCTTGCCGCTGCAAATACAATGAAACCGCCCAACTCGGTCACTATTGCCCGTTCCCTGCGCACCAATTCCACCAAATGAGCCAATGTCTCACTCATGGCAAAACGCAGCTGATGCACAGTGGTTACCCGGCTGCGGAACAGAGCTTCGCAAGCAGCGAAGGCACTTAAAGGACCGCTGGCAAGCAACCTTTCCGCCGTCTCCAGCCGCTCCTCATGATGCAGGAGCAAGCTGTCGATCCTGCCCGCGAAGTCAGAAAATGGCTCGCGATGGCCCGGGAACGCCATGCTAACCGTATAGCTGCGGAGCTCCTGCAGCCCTTGCAGGAAGGTCCGCAGCGGCTGCGGATCACTGCCCGGCAGCAGGCTGACATTGGGGGAGATTTGCGGCAATACAGCATCGCCACACAGCATTTGCCCACTTTCACCATGATAGAATGACACATGCCCTGGCGCATGCCCGCCACTAACAAGTGGCAGCCACTCTCGGCTGCCCATTCTAAAAGGTTCCGCAGGATTTATATAGGATACGTCAGGCTGAGGTGTGACCTGAGGCTCGAAGCTCTCTAAATGCTCTCTAATTCCACTCGTCAAATGCTCCGGCATTCCGTGCCCGGCAAAATAAAGAGGCAAGACTTTATTCATACTGGCAGTCTGGCCCCACATCAGCGCAGCCTCAGCATAAGCACGTTCCGACATCCAAACCTTGCATTCACAACGAGCTTGAAGCCAGCCAGCCAAACCATAATGATCGGGGTGATGATGCGTAACGACGATATCCCGTACCCTATCCCAAGACAAATCCAGCTCCTACAAGACATGTTCCCAAGCCCGTTCGGTCTCCAGATCATGTGGTCCAGGATCAATGATGGTGATCCTTCCATCCTTATCAGGCAGGATGTAGCTGTTCACTTGGCGCAGCGGCGAGTCCATCGGTACGGAAACCTGCAGAATATTTCCTTCCCAAGGAATAATGTCCGCCTTCGGCATGGTACCAACCTCTCTCCTATAACTTCTTCCAGAAACCATCTATAGCCGCAAGCCTCTAAAAATCATTCGTGTTGAATCTTCTGCAATATAGACATCTTCATTATAGCTGCCATGCACTGCCTTCAGCTGCAAGCCAGCTTCCTTTATCATCTCCTGAAATTTCTCCAGAGAATACAGCTTTACACGTTCATGGTATTGGCGAGGCGTTCCGTCACTTTTGGAAGTAAGAACAATATCCTTCATCACATAGCCGTCCTCGATTCGACGCGACTCGTCGATCAGGTTCTCTCCGTCCTCACGGGTGGAATGGGGGACAAGGTGGCGAATCACATGCGCAGGATTTAGAAAATCAATAATGAACTTTCCGCCAGGCTTCAGCATGCGGTGGATTTCACGCAGTACCTTTACCTGCTCTTCATCTTCTTCAAAGTAACCAAAAGAGGTGAACAGATTGACCACTGCGTCGAAGCCTCCTTCTAGCGGCAGCTTTCGCATATCGGAGCGCACCCAGGTGACTTCTTCAGCTCCATCCTGGGAACGTGCTTCGCGCAACAAAGGCTCTGACAGATCAACACCAGTAACCTCGTATCCTGCTTCCGAGAGCGCCAGCGAATGACGCCCCATACCACAGCATAAATCGAGCACCTTAGCACCAAGGGATAGATCCAGCCAGCCGATCATTTGCTCTACCTCCCGACGTGCTCCACCAAAGTCCCGATGTCTATATACGATCAGATAATCCTCTCCAAAGCTCTCTTCATACCATTCGCTCATGTTGCTTCTCCTCCCGCAGGCTGCTTCCTGCCACACCACTCTATGTATGATTATGTAACGCAATTGTACCGCCTTTTCCTCGTAAACTCAAAATAATCCCTTATTTCTCCATGCCTACTGCAAAAAAACATTGAAATTTTTCAAACGAAATCTGAATTCCCCTCCTCTAGAAAGCTTATATGATGACAATAAACCTTGGATTTTCCTTTTCTGTTATCGACCAGAAACTGCAACGATAATTAACGAAGGAAATCATAGGATTCCCTAGTATCCATGGATAGCTGGGACAGATAGTATTTTTAAACAAACGCCTATTATGTATTCGTTTACATTTTATTCTCAAAGGAGATTAGTCCATGAAATACAAACAGCAAACTAAGCTTCGCACCGTCTTATCTCTCTTGATGTCAGCAGCACTTCTATTGGGCCTCTGGCCAGCACAGCCCTCCGCTTTCGCGGCGGCCGTTGGAGATACAGTAACCGTATCACCTATTCCAGCATTGCAGGACGGAAAAAGGCCTGACTTCATCATGGGCGCAGACGTATCCGAGTTGTATGCCCTTGAGCAATCAGGCAAGAAATTCTATGATACCGACGGCACCGAGATGAGTGCCCTTGAGGTGATGCAAAAGCACGGCGTAAACTACATTCGCCTGCGGGTATGGAACGATCCTACTGACAAATTCGGCAATCCTATTGGCGGCGGCAACACTGATCTTGCCAGTGCGATAGTGACAGCGAAGGAAGCCAAACGACTCGGGATGGGCATCCTTTTAGATTTTCATTATAGTGATTTCTGGGCTGATCCCGGCGCTCAGGTGAAGCCTAAAGCGTGGACCAACCACACTGGAACTGTGCTTCAACAAGATGTCTATAATTTCACCTATCAATCTCTGCAGGCGATGAAGGCTGTGAACGCTCTGCCTGACATGGTGCAGATCGGCAATGAGATCAATCCCGGGTTGCTGCTTCCTGACGGTGGCGGAGCCGCGAAAGCAGCTCCATTCCTGCAGCAGGCCTCAAAAGCGGTAAGAGATACTGACCCTGCAATTCAGATCATGATTCATATGGCTGGTAACTCTAACGGACTTGCGTCCAGCTTCACGGGTAACTTAACTACCTGGACCACTGGCGCAACACTTGTAGATTTCGATATCATCGGGATCTCTGATTATCCGTTCTGGCACGGAACCATGGCTCAGAACAAAACCATTCTGGATACATTAGCAAGCACCTACAATAAAAAGGTTGCTGTAGCTGAAACCTCATACGGTTGGACTCTGGACGAAGGCGACGAACAGCTCAATACTTTTGGGCAGTCGCTGGCGACTGCAGCAGGTTATATACCAACACCACAAGGTCAAGCAGCCGAGGTCAGAGATGTAATCAACAACGTGGCCAATGTTCCAAATGAAAAGGGCATCGGTGTGTTCTATTGGGGTTCGGATTGGCTTCCTGGTGTGGACACCGGCTGGATTACCGGCCAAGGCAGTGGTTGGGAGAACCAGGCATTGTTCGACTTCAATGGCAAGGCCCTGCCATCCTTAGACGTATTTAATCTGGTCAGAGGAGCTGCCACCGCTCCAGCCGCGGAGCTTACAGGGACAGATACTGCTTTCGTGACTGCAGTAGCCGGAAGTGTACTCACCTTGCCAACAACGGTTGCGGGACAGTATAGTGACGGCTATTATAGGACGGCAACAGTGAGCGTATGGGATACTTCAAGTGTTGATTCAACGACACAAGGAATCTATACGGCTTATGGCACAATTGGTGGTATCACTGGGGCGGCCAAAGCCATTATAACCGTTGGACCTGCTCAGCCCACAAACTTAATTACGACGAATCCGGGCTTTGAGCTCGGGACAGCTTCAGGCTGGACTGGTGTATCTTCTCCATTTTCCGTGAAGAAAAGCACAAGTGATGCTCATTCTGGAAGCTACGCGCTGCACTTCAGCGCGGCAACAGCAAAAACAGCAACACGGACCCTCACAGGTATCGCAAATGGAACCTATACGTATTCCATTTGGGCAGAGGCCTATGGAGTGACCAGCGCAGATATTAACATCTACGCTACCGGCTTCGATAGTGCAGACACAACTAAAAAAGTATCCCAGAGCGTAACCTTGGGAAGTTGGGGCACCTGGAAACAATATTCCGTTACTGTTCCCGTAACGAGTGGACAAGCAACAATTGGTGTAAGCGTAACAGGGGCAGCCGGCCTATATGGAGATTTCGATGATAGTTATTTCGGTCTGCCTCCTGTACCAGGTGATGGCTCAACAGCAGTTCAAGCTGTAACAGCCTCCGCTCCAGACGGCTCTGCGTTAGCAGACAGTTCATCTGTTCCTGCTGGCGTGAAATATATTACTCTCTCAACAGCAACGCCAGGAGCAAAAATCTATTATACAACCGACGGTGACACACCAGCTTATTCAAGCGGGTCCAGCGAAACGCAATATTACACAGGACCGATTGCAGTGGCAGGAAATACCACCATTAAAGCCTATGCAACTGTACCCGGTTATATAAAAAGTGAAGTGTCTACCCTTTATTTCACAGCCAACTATCCCCAAGCCTCTTCACGGGTACCAGGCGGAGAGTTTGACACGGCAGGTAATCTAGAGGAATGGACGTTGGAAGGCGCCACCAAAGGAAATAATGAAGGTGTCTTTACGTTCGATACCAATAATAAAGGTACCTTCTCAGGTGAAAATGCCTTCAATTACTACTCGGCTTCAGCCTATACCTTTAAGCTGTCACAGAAGGTGACTGGTTTGCCGAATGGTAAATATACCCTGGCTGCTTACGCTTCGGGGCAAACTAATGTAACAACAGACGTGTACGGCAAATATACGAATACTGCAGCTATTGCTTCGCTTCAATTAAGTGGAACCACACCTGCGACGCAAAAATCCGTTAACGTCATTAATCAGGGCTGGAATGTTTGGCAGCCCTACAAGGTTGCTGACCTTGAGGTTACGGACGGTACGCTTCTGATAGCATTTGAGGGAACAGGAAGCGCCGGTTATTGGGGTTACCTCGATCACCTGACACTAACGAAGACTGGTGATTATCTGAGCGGGTCTATTTCTGGTAAAATTCAGGATAATACCGGCCAAGCCGTTGCCGGTGCAAGTGTGACCGTTAGTAAAGCTTCAGGATTGTATGGCTCGGTCGTAACGGATGTGTACGGCAGCTACCTCCTGAGCGGTGTTAAAGAAGGATCAGGCTACACCGTCACAGCCTCTAAAGCGGGCTTCATAAGTGCAGAATTACAAGATATTACTACGGCAACGGGTTCTTCCACAGATCAGGTGAATTTGACTCTGACCGGAACACCTGCTGTAAGCTCAATTTTCTTGAATGTTGAAGAAACCCCTATTGCCCTGCAAGCAGGAGACAGCTATTCACTGATTGCAGCGGTGGGTCCGGTTGATGCAACTATTAAGCGGGTACTATTCAACAGTAGCGACAGCAGTATAGCAAGAGTCACTTCTGTTACCTATAATGAGCTCGATGGCACGACACTCGCCACCGTCAAGGCGGTAGCAGCAGGAGAAGCAACCATCACCGCCACAAGTGCCGACGGCGGCCAAACGGCAGCAGCTCATTTCACCATCACAGGAATCGATGTTCAGCAACCGGATACGATCGCACCAAGTGAGGTAACAAATGCAAGTATTACTGCAGGCAACGGATATCTGAGTGTGTACTGGCAGGACCCCGCTGACGCTGATCTTGCCCAGATCAAGGTTACGGTTGTCAGCGATGCTGTCTATGCCACAAGCATGTTCAATAAAGGTACTCAGACCGCTTACCTTAACAGCTTGATGAACGGGACCCTATACAAGCTGTATATTCAGACAATTGATACCCAAGGGAACGAATCAGCAGGCATCGAACTAACGGGAACACCCGCTGCACCTAATATTCCTTACGTTCCAGTTGTAACTAGCGAAACAACGACACCTCCAAAACTAACTACGGTAAATCAATCTACCATTTCAGCTGAACCTAAGCCTGACGGACAAGGCTTGGCCTCTGTCACCGTGACTGCGGATGATATTAAGCAGGCAGGGTTAAATGCAACTGACTCGGTGATTGCGATCATGCTCAAACCTGCAGAGGGAACCCAAAGTGTATTGGTGAATATTCCTATTCAGCTGCTGAAGTCTGTAGCAGGCGGAACCAACATTGAAACCCTAAAGATAGATACCGGCTTTGCGACTCTATCGGTATCTACCGCTCTTCTCTTTAAAGCAGATGCTGGTTCAACTAACCTGCAGCTTATAGTTACAAAAGTAGACCCTTCAGCGCTTACGGACACCCAACTGAAGCTGTTGAATGGCAACAGCGTCTATGACTTTAACTTAAGCGTAGATGGCCGCAAGCTGACTGACTTTAACGGAAGCAGCGATGTTTCGGTAGAAATGGGCTATACGGCGAAAGCGAACGAAAATCCGCAACAAGTAGTCGTATATTTTGTAAGTGACGAGGGTAATCTCGAGGTCGTAAAGAATACGAAATATAATGCTGCAACTGGCAGAGTACAGTTCTCTCCGAAGCATTTCAGCAAGTATGCAGCTTCCTATGCTAAGGTCTCTTACAAAGACATGACCCATGCAGCCTGGGCAGCAGACAGCATCGCCGCCTTGAGTGCCAGAGGTATTGTTCAAGGCGTAGGCAACGATAGCTTTAATCCGGGTGGCAGCGTGACCCGAACAGCATTTATCTCTATGCTGATGGATGCCTTCGACCTTACTGAAGCTGGAAACACAGCTAAATTCAGCGATGTATTGAAAGATTCCTGGTACTATGACGCAGTAGCTACGGCACAAAAGCTGGGGATTGTAACCGGCAGGACAGATGGTAGCTTTGGTGTAAATGAGTTTATCTCCAGACAGGATATGGCCCTGTTAGTATACAAGACAGCTTCTTTGCTAGAATTGCAAACTACTGCAAATACAGCTTCTGTAAAATTCACCGATGCTGCAGTCATCGCCAGCTATGCAGCAGACGCAGTGAATAAACTGCAGACAGCAGGCTTTATAAACGGAGCTGGAAATGGAGCCTTCGAACCATTGGCGAAGACTAGCCGCGCCGAAGCAGCCGTTATTGTCTACCGGCTATATCAAGCACAATAAACACATTTTATCATTGGAGGGCTGACCCAAAAGCCATGAAATGGCTGCTTGGGTCAGCCCTGTTTTTTTACGTAGGATATACTTAGGATTTGTGAGTGAACACTCTGTGGACGGACCGCTGTTTAAGCGGGAGGTGGTTCTGTAATCTTTAAAAAACATAAAAAGAAACCTCTCTTTTGATAAAATGGAAGTGGGACCAACCATTTCAAAGGAGAGGTTTCTTTGTGCATTCAATATACCCTGTGGAGCAACTTTGCTTGCCAATGGATCTAGAAGAAGATATTCCAGACAACCACTTCGTTCGTGTCGTTAATACAGCTGTGAATCGGCTGGATGACGACATCTTTGACGTTCCCTACCCGGCTTTATTAGGGGTTAATGGTGGACCAGTGAGTGGGCCGAGTAAAGGCCGGAGGCAACAATGTGTTGGCATCACCCTTCGCCGCGTTGAGCTGGGCTTGGGTCAGAAAGATACTCTCCGTGAGGTTGGCACCTCTGAGATCAGTATCTCGTAAATCAGCCCCAATAAGATCTGCCACTCTAAGATCGGCATTTCTGAGGTCAGCGGCAATAAGGTAGGCCCCTCTTAAGTTGGCCCCTCTAAGATCGGCTCCTTTGAGCTTGGCACCGATGAGGTCAGCTCCCCGTTCGTAGGTTTTCTGACGCCTGGAACTATCCTTTTGCTGACGACGAGCTTCAGTTCGTACGAGTTCGCTGGTCTTTAGGAGTAGGACGTTCACAGCTGCTCGATGTGCCGCTACGTCTAACTTCATAAGAGAGTCTGGACTAAGGAGCGTGAGACGCTCCGTTTCATTTAGTGCAGCGCTGAGTTCAGCGTGAACTGGATAAGCCGGTTGCAGCGTAAGCGCTTCGGTAAGATACCACAGCAGCTCATGGAGATGCCACATGATTGGGAACACCTCGAACATTTGCTTCGCAGAGGCTGGAACCTGCCGCCAGTCGTTGCCGCCGAAGGTGTGTTGAGAGACCTTTTGCCCTGCACCGAAGCAGTCATACACCGTACATCCTCGAAAGCCCAGTTGCCGGAGGTTGTTATGAACGCTGCAGCGGTGATCCGTCTGCATGTTCACACAGGGATTTCCTGCTTCTTTATCCATCGCGAAGTCTGACGAAGTTGCAAAAGGCAACGCGGCACAACACAAGCCAAAGCAGCTCTCACAATCAGCTTGAAGACTAAGGCGGCTATTGTCAGGGAAAGACCCTGAATATACATAATTCTCAGACACTCTATAACCTCCGTAAGTACACCCTAGCCTCGTACGGACGAAGCTTCAGGTAGCTTAAATTCTCTTCTTTTTGGGGAATGTAATTGGATATCAACAGCTCCAGAGTCCCCGGTGCAATCTCGGACGGTAGCTCGAATACAGGTTCCCGCTCAAAAAAATTCAAAATGACCAGCAGTTGCTGATCCTCCAGCGTTCGGGTGTAGACATAAATTTCGGTGTCTTCGGGCAGCAACAGCTTATAGTCGCCATACACAATCACCTTATGCTTTTTGCGGAGCTCAATCAGTTTCTTGTAGTAATTGTAGATCGAGTCCGGATCCTTAACCGCGTTCGCTGCATTGATCTCCATATGATTCGAGTTTACCTTAATCCAAGGGACACCAGTCGTGAATCCGCCCTCGTCACCATCATCCCACTGCATCGGGGTGCGGGCGTTGTCCCGGCTTTTTTTATGAATGGCCGCCATAATCTCCGCTTCAGGAATACCGTTCAGACGCTTTTCTTCATAATAGTTCAACGTCTCCACATCCCGATAATCGTCAATGGAATCGAAGGCAATATTCGTCATACCAATTTCTTCACCCTGATAAATATATGGGGTGCCCTCCAGCATGTGCGTAAAGGTCGCAAGCATCTTGGCAGAAGGAATCCGGTAAAAGAGATCATTTCCGAAACGGGATACCGACCGCGGCTGGTCATGGTTGCATAAATAGTTCGCATTCCAGCCGCGGTTATGCAGAACCGTCTGCCAGTTGCTGATGATTTTTTTGAGTTCAAGCAGGCTCCAGGGCACCACATCCCACTTGCCACTGCCCGCTGAAGCAGCATCCAAGAACATATGCTCAAACTGAAAGGTCATGTTGAGTTCTCGGCGGCCGTCTCCTACATAATCCAGAGCCCGCTCCGGTCCAAGCCCCGAGGTCTCTCCTACAGTCATAATGTCATAAAAATAGAGCACTTGGTCATGCAAATTTTGCAACAAGGTATGTACATTCGCCAGATTAGAGAACATGTCATAGGCCCGCACAGTTTGGGTCCCACCCGGGTTAAGGGCATCCGGGAAACCCTCCGTCTTTACGATATGAGCAATCGCATCGAAGCGAAAGCCGTCAATCCCCTTTTTCAGCCACCACTGTACCATTTCATGCAGCTTATCAATTACGACAGGATTGTCCCAATTCAAGTCGGGCTGGTATTTGGAATACAGATGCAGATAATATTCATCTGTCTTTGGATCTAGCTCCCAGACCGAACCGCTGAAATAAGACTCCCAGTTATTCGGCGGGCCTCCATTTTTACCTTTTCTCCATATATAGTAGTCTCGTTTTGGATTATCCTTTGATGACCTAGATTCTATAAACCATGGGTGCTCGTGAGACGTATGGTTCAGCACCAAATCCATCATCAGCTTCATCCCGCGCGAATGCATTTCCTGTAGTAGCAGATCAAAATCATCCATCGTTCCGAATTCCTTCATAATGTCACAGTAATCGCTAATATCATAGCCATTATCATGATTAGGTGATTTATAAATAGGACATACCCAGATCACATCCACACCCAGATTCTGCAGGTAATCCAGCTTTGACATCATCCCGCGCAAATCTCCAATACCATCTCCATTGCTGTCCATAAAGCTGATCGGATAAATTTGATAAACAACACTTTCTTTCCACCATTTCGGGTTCATCTCACTGCCTCCTATGCCGAGCACATTACTATATTTTAACCACACAGACCAGAAGAATAACAAAATAATTATTAATCAGCGCTATTAGGTTGTTAGTGTTTGCTTTGTGATTTAATTGAAGATAATATGAGCAATAGTAGCCACATACATAAAATTTGAATTAAAATCCGAGTCATAACACGTTTAATTATACAAATGTTAAGGAGAGAAAAAAATAGGTCCACTCTGTTATACATTACCGCTCATCCACAGGATGAAGTCATTCGTCTTGATTTATACCAAACAAACATCCCTCATATGGATGCCGATGTTTTTAGCGGATGGGGAATTCTACAGAGTGGTCCGGTCTGGAACTTTCTATTCCCACCCGTGCTGAAGGCGTATTTTGATGCTGTCTCCGTGGCAAGCCTAGGAACGTCAAAAAAGCTGACCAACTGGCAGACATCACCAAGTATAATCAGCTTGTGCCTATCCTATTATTCAAGTTCAACCTGCATCTCTTTCCCGCTGCTGATCCTCCAGCGCCCATTCTACCAGCAAATAATCCGGAACATTCCCTTTATAGACCTCGGCATATTGCCTAACCCGCTCAAGCAGACGTCCAACCATATCTGGGCTGACTTCCAATCCCTGTCGTTTCAGCACATGCACTACACCACCGCTGCCAGAATGCTTACCCAGCACGAAATGGTGTTCTCTACCTACCTCTGACGGATCAAAGCTCTGATAGGTAGCTTTCTCCTTCATCAGGCCATCTACATGAATTCCGGACTCATGTGTGAATGCTAACTTCCCTACAATCGGCTTGGCATCGCTTAAGCTACGACCTGAAGCCGTAATAACTCTATCAGCAAGCGCCTTGAGATGCTCCGGCCGTACCACACACTCTCCGCCATACAGATAACGCCAAGCCATGGCTACTTCCTCCATCGCCGCATTGCCGGTCCGTTCGCCAATTCCCGCAACTGTGGTACTAGCCCAAGTCGCACCAGCAGAAATTCCGCTGAGTGTATTGGCAACAGCCAATCCAAAATCATTATGGCAATGCACCTCAAGCTCCACATCAGCAGGAACAGCCCCCAGCAAACTACGTACCCGCTCTGCCATTTGTCCCGGATGATGTGCAGATACTGTATCCGCATAACGGAACCAGCGGATACCTTCTTTATATAAAGCATTCACCAGTTCTATCAAGAATCCCATATTAGCTCTGGAGGAGTCCTCCATGCCTACCGAGACTGTCATTCCCATTCTCAAACCATATTCCACTGCATGCAGTAGCTTGTTCAGCCCTTCCGCGGGCGTTAGTGAAAGCTTGCCCTGCAGTTGAATTTCCGAGGTCGGAATGGAGATATGACTCCAGCTCACACCTGTTGCCCGTGCTTTATCAATATCGCTCACTACTGCTCGATTCCAGGTCATGATCTTCATGGGAAGATCCAACTCTGCTATGGCCGCAATATCCTCTTGCTCCCGTTTACCCATGGCAGGGATGCCTACCTCCGCTTGTTCTACTCCGCACTCCGACAGCATTTTTGCAATTTCCAGTTTCTCTGCCCTCGTGAACGAGACTCCAGCTGCCTGCTCACCATCCCTAAGTGTCGTGTCACAAAGCTTGAGACTTTTCACAGTTTACCTTCCTCTCCGCAACAAGCACATTTCGGATTACGGGTAACATGGACACTGTAACAGGTGAAGTCGAGTGAGTTGAAGCGATGCATTACACCTGCATATGTCGTCCCTACCCTTGTAATCCATTTTACGGCTTCCAGAGCTGCCAGGCAACCCGCTATACCAGAAGTAGCTCCCAAAACTGGAAACCCAAACGGCTCCCACTGGGGCTGAACATCCGGGTAAAGACATTCCAGACAAGGTGTTTCTCCAGGAATAATCGTCGTTAACGATATTTCAAAGCCATACATGGCTGCCTCTACCATAGGTGTTCCTGTATCTACACAAAGACGGTTCAATTCATATCTCTCCGGAAAATCATAGCGAGCGTCGATAACGATATCGGCGCTCTCTACCCAAGACTTAGATTTATCATATGCAATTTTGGAATTATAACCTTCAATTTCGACTTCTGGATTAAGCCGTTTAAGATGCTGTATCGCCGTACTCATGCGTTCCATCCCTAAATGATCGCTATCCATCAGGATTTGCCGATTCAGATCCGGTGGAAGAATAATCCCTTCATGTGCCAAAATAAGCTTGCCGATTCCCGCTGCTGCCAGATAAAGAGCGGCAGTTCCCCCAAGACCACCGATTCCAGCGATCATCACTGTCGCTTCCTTCAGTGCATTCTGTCCGCTATTCCCCAGCAGCTTCAGTTGCCGGGCATACCGTTCCAGCTCTATTCCTCCGGCAAGCTGCTGCTCCATCGCGTTCTCCTCCTGTGACTGATCTGTTAAATCCGAATTTACCCTTCTAAGCTAAACGAACCGTAGACAGCCGTCATATCCTTATATTTATCTAAAAAGGCCAAGCCTTCCTCCACACAAGCTAGACCGTACCGAATGACCTTATCCTCGGAAGTAAACGGGAAAGGAAAACCTGCCCGCAAGCTTTTTAGAACAAGAATAATCCGCCCGCTATATACTAGCGCACGTCCGAAGCCTTCTCCGTTAATCTCAGCTGTGCTTTGGATTAGCGCACCACTTTTTTCCTCCATAACTCCAGCTATTGCCTGGAATAACACGGGTACTTGTAGACGTACTTTAGGGGAAACCGCACAGTTGAAATCAGACTGAACTTTATCTTCCTTAGAAGCCAGAAACATACGCTCAATCTTCTCTTGGGGTGAGAGGGTGGCATATCTTCCAAAGTGATCAGTGGTATCCAAAAGATTACACAAGCGCCGGACGAAGATTTCCACCATGTTCTGATCCAGTTCCTTCTCAGCTGGACGACTACGGCGCTTCACTGCCGTCCCCTCCTGAATACTCCGCGCGTTCAGCATTCCACCTTCATTAGCCATGGATTCCATCCGCTTCCTCCTCCTCTTCCGCACGAAGTATCTTGGCAAGCCACATCGGGGGTTTGCCTTGCAGCATTTCAACGAGCCGCTTTACCTGTTCTTCTATCGAACTGCCTAAGGGCACCTTAACTGGCATGATTTTGCGACGTGTCACCTTCGCAGCTGCTGAAGCACCAATCTGCATAATAAAAATAAGTGTACAATCAGCAACCGCCTCTAGACGGCTGTCAATTTTACCTGATTCATCCTGGTACTGAATTTCCGGAAGCTTACGCAACTCTACAAGCTCCCCACCTCTTTTGCTTACATTGTAAACGGCAAACATTGGGCTTTGCCCAAAATGAGCGTTAACCCGAATTCCGTCATCTGTGGCGAATGCTACTTTCACGATGCCTAGCCTCCCTTTGCATTAACAAATTCCCTGCTTTATTCGTCCATTCCATTGCGCCCCGATAACCGACAGAGGTTGACATATAAGCACCCAGTTCATTCCAGACCGGGAATCCTGCTGCCATAAAAGCTGCGTCAATCCGTTCAGCTCCGCTAATCCCATGAGAATTCCCGATCCATAAATCGGCACCCCTACCTAGATATTCAGCGTCATCGAGATCCCCAACCCATATCTCCCGTTCCATCTCTACTACCACTGGAGTTTCATAGGAAGTAATCAGCGCCTTCTGCTCAACACCCAGCTCTTCCAGCCAATGTGACACGGAGTAGAGATGATCCGGTTCCAAGGCAATTAGCGCAGACATTCCGGCAAATTGAAAATGGGCGTCAAGCATACTATCGAGCAGATTCTCCCGTTGCCAACAGTAACGCAGCGGCACCGGCTCTCCGCTGATTTGATGCAGGAAATGCAGCAGTTCATCTGCAGCCTTTAATCCCATCGCCCCTTGAAATACCTTGTAGGGTGTACCGAGCGCGTTATGCAATCTTCTTGCCGGACGCTCCATGCTCCCGCCGATGGCAATGGTAAGGCCGGATTGCAAACTTTGCAGCATCGAATCGAGCGGCACGCCACCTCTTGTCAGTGGGGAAAACCCAGTCAATAAATGACCGGATAGAGAAGTTGAAATATCAGGTACGGCGATAACCTCAAAGCCAAAGGCTGAGATAATTTCCTTCAATTCCATCACATCACCCGGTGTCAGAAAAGATCCAGGCAGCAGCGTAATCTGGCGAGTATTCACATTCCTCGACCCCCGAGGACCTACCTGCTGAATCATCTCATCAATTATCGCTTCTACCGTGGAACTAAAACCGGATTCAAGTGAACCGCGAAAATCTGGCAGCGTTACTGAAAAAGCGAGACCCCCTCGCATATTCCGTTCTCGTTTATACGATTTCAACATCGATTGATAGTCTACTCCAGCTACATCAGTCAGTTCAGTACCGATAATGCCGATAATATCTGGGCGATGCTTGCTAAGGACCGTATTCAGTGCTTCTTCCAAATTACGATTCGCATCAAAAATAACATCCATTTCTTGCAGTGCCGAAGTTTGTACCGCAATTGGCTCCCGAAAATGCCGGGTTAACAGCGCTTTGGAAAAAGCAGAGCAGCCTTGCGAACCGTGCACAATCGGCATCGCCCGGTAACAGCCTTGCATCGCCAGTACAGCACCTAGTGACTGACCTATCTTAATTGGATTAACAGAAGTCGGTTTCTTCCTTTTGTTAATGGTCATAAGAGTCCTCCTTATCCCAAGGCGCCGGACTTGCGGCCAGCTTCCAGATCGGATTAGCAAGTGAATAAGTCAGTTCCTTAGCAAGTCTGAGCAGACCTTCATAACCTGCGTATGCCTTATGTCTTTCCTGATTAATATCAATGAACGGAATCTGCTCCTTCATCGCAACATACATATTACGTCCGCCAGCAATCATAATATCAGCTTTGCGCTCCCGTACCGTCTTGATAATCCGACTGGCTCCCCCTTCGGGAATATACTCGGTATCATCGCCTACCCGGTCAGCAATACGACGTACATCATCTTCTGTGCTTTTGTTCGTACCTACGCCAACTACTTGAACCCCTAGCTCCTTCAGCGCAGATATAATGGACCAGCTTTTTACACCACCCGTATAAAGCACTGCCTTTTTGCCTTTCAGCAGCTTGCGATACGGACGCAGATCCTGAATCAGACGGCTTTCTTCGCGTTCCGTCAGCCGATCCACCCGCCGCTCCATCTCGCGGTCATTCATCAGAAAGGCCATCTGCCGCAAGGAATAAGTCGTCTCCTTAGCCCCATAAAACGAACCCTCAAAGTAGGGGATTTTGTATCTGGATTCCATTTCTTTAGCCAAACCAAGCAAAGCGCGGCTACAGACCACCATATTGACCTTAGCTCGATGTGCCCATGTGATTTCTTTGTATCTTGCATCCCCTGTAATACGAGACATAAGCGTAATGCCTGCGCTATTCATCAGCTTCTCGATATCCCACATCTCACCGGCAATATTATATTCACCTATCAAATTTACACCCAGCGAAATCTCCCGCTCAGGTTCACCTGTACCGATAACGTACTGAAGTAACGCTTCGCCTGCCAAGCGATTCCCAAGGTTCTTACTACCAACGAATCCGGGACTGTTCACCGGAATAACCGGAATGGCTAGCCGCTCAGCCGCTTCCTTACATACAGCGTCCATATCCTCACCGATCAATGCTGTTACACAAGTTGCATATACAAATATTGCCGGAGGCGCAAAGCGCTCGGCAATATAGTTGATGCTATCACGTAGTTTCTTCTCACCGCCAAAAATAATGTCGGTATCGTTCATATCTGTAGCGAAGCCATATTGAGAAAGCGAGGGCCCACTAGTAAGAGTCCCTCTGCTTTCCCAACTGTTACCGGCGCAGGCAATAGGTCCATGGACAAGATGTGCGGCATCCATTATAGGCAATAATGTTATTTGCGCTCCATCGAAGGAGCAGCCTCCGGCTGCCTCTCCAGGTTTGGGCCGTGGACATGGCTTGGATTTGGGAGTTACGCTCCCGCATTCTTGCGCATCAATCTCATCTTTTCGAATCGGCTCCATCGGCACTTCATCTCCTTCGCTAGGGTGGATGATTCCTTCATACAATATTACAAGAATCCCGGCCTACCATTGTCCCCGGATTTAAAGAATATCCGTTGCCGGAAACCGAGGGACTAGGAGACGCCGGGTAACTTACGATTTATTGCATTTATTCAAATTAATACTATTCTAATTATAAAATATTATTGCAGAAACTTTCAGTAATTTTCATCACTTTCTCATAAAAATCACTTCCAATAATTCTCGTTAATTGTTCTTAGCGCACCAGTTCAAAGTTAAAACCGGAATTATTATCATCCAACTGTTGCAGGACGGTATTCACAATTAAACTCAGCAGATTCAAAGTTCCTTGGTAGCCGATAATAGGATACCGGTGCATATGATGACGATCAAAGATTGGGAACCCTACACGAATCAGCGGCACATCAGCGTCTTTAGCGGCAAATTTTAAATGAGAACTGCCAATAGCCAGATCAACCGGATCAGTGAGCAGCAATGAACGCATATGCCACAAGTCTTTGCCGATATGAACAGTTGCTTCCGAACCGTAAGGACTGGAAGCTAGAAGAGCTTCGGCTTCAATCTTGAATTTCTGATCATTGAAATCAACTTCGCCATTGGAGCATACGATATGCACCGGCTCCATGCCGATTTCCAGACATAACCCAATCAGACCGATCAGAAGATCCGGATCACCTACAAGCGCAACTCTTTTACCGTGAAGATAAGGATGGCTATCCATGAGTGCATCTACTACCCGACCACGTTCTTCGGTGAGTGATGCCGGAATAGGAAGACCTGTCATTTCACTGATGGTTTCCAGCAGCTTATCTGTTCCTTTGATGCCGAGCGGCGTGGATAGTGCAGAGATTTCCTGCTTCCAAGTTCCGCTAATATATTCCTGCGTCTTTTTCAAAGTGTACTTTTGCAGCGATAGTGTACCCAGTGCATTAGCAGCCAATGGTACATCTTCAAGCTTGGTACCACCATAGTAGTACTCGTATTCTCCCGTTGCCGGCGAATCGTAATTGCCGCTATGATCGCCGAGAATAGTATACTCCGTATCAAAAGCATTCAATATTTTACGCATTTCAGCAAAATTTCCGGTGTAAGGCTCGAATCCCAGCATCACATTAAGCTTTTCTCCCGTTCCTTCGCCACTACCTGGTGTAGCTTGAATGCCAGAGCGGGTGTACAAGTAGCTCAGAATTCCTTTGAGCATGGCATCATAACCCGTGATATGCGAACCAACAAAGCTTGGCGTATTGCAGAAAGCCACTGGGAAATCTTCCGCGATAGCCCCTTTAATACGGGCGTTGCCGATAAAAGAGTTCAGGTCATCACCGATAACCTCGGCCATACAGGTAGTACATACAGCAACCATTTCTGGTTTGTACAGCGCGATACTATTTTCAAGGCCATCAATCATGTTAGTCATACCGCCGAATACGGCTGCATCCTCAGTCATCGAAGATGAAACGGAAGGCGTAGGCTCTTTAAAATGGCGGCTTAGATGGCTGCGGAAGTAAGCATTACAGCCTTGCGAACCGTGAACGAACGGCAGTGTTTTTTCGAATCCGAGTGCTGCCATAACTGATCCAAGCGGTTGGCATGCTTTGTGGGGATTAATAACAACTGATTTACGGTCGAAATTCTTCTCCATATACTCAGCAGATTTGGAGTAGGCGAGAGCTTCAGCAGTTTCCTGCTCACTGCAAGGCGCTTCAAACTGTTTTTTGTTCTCCCGCTGCTGCACGTAGCGTTCTTCTTTGAACAGATTGTTATTGTCTTTAATGTCCAGATTGTCCTTACTCATATGCTCGCCCCCTCTGGTTGGATTTTTTCCTTCTTATTCACCAAATTCCACACTGGGCTGTTAACCGTCATATCCATGTCCTTGGCAAAAACCTTGAAGCCATCGAATCCATGATACGGACCGCTATAATCCCATGAGTGCATTTGACGGAAAGGAACACCCATCTTATGGTATACATATTTTTCTTTAACGCCCGATCCTACCAAATCAACACCCAATCTCTGTGTGAGCTCTTCCAGCTCATAAGCAGTCGGGTCATCCATGACGATCGTTCCTTCATTTAACATAGGAAGCATTTTTTCATAGTCATCTTTATGAGCAAATTCATAACCTGAAGCCACGATATCCATGCCCAGATCTTCATAAGCTCCGATGGTGTGGCGGGAACGCAATCCACCAATCATCAGCATTACTTTTTTATTTTCCAGACGAGGCTTGAATTTATTGATAATGGCATCCATAACCGGTTTGTGTTTGGCAATCATCTTCTCACAGTTCTCCTGAATCGTTTCGTCGAACAGAGCCGCGATAGCCCGGAGACTTTCATAGGTCTTGGTAGGTCCAAAGAAGTTATATTCAATCCAAGGAATACCGTATGCTTTCTCCATATGATCAACCATGTAGTTCATGGAACGATGACAGTGAATCAGATTCAATTTAGCCTTATGGGCAACTTCCAGTTCATTGAGCGAACCATCACCGGACCACTGAGCAATAATGCGCAGGCCCATTTCTTCCAACAGAATACGGGAAGCCCAAGCATCGCCGCCGATATTGTAATCGCCGATGATATTAACATCGTATGGACCCGTTTCAGCCAGTTCGGCACGGCCCATTACGAAATCGCGAATCGCATCATTAGCGATATGGTGACCGAGCGATTGGCTGACACCGCGGAAACCTTCGCAGCGTACCGGAACGATTGGCATATCGAGCTCTTTGGACATCTTCTTGGATACGGCCTCAATATCGTCACCGATCAGACCGACAGGACATTCAGATTGAACGGATATCCCTTTAGCAAGCGGGAACATCTCCGTAATCTCACGCATAATCACTTCAAGCTTCTTATCTCCACCAAAGACGATATCCGTCTCCTGAAAATCACTTGTGACTTGCATAGCCGTAAAGTTGTCGATACCGAGCGTACCGTTGGCAAAGTTACGGCGTGTGCCCCAGCTATATTGTCCGCAGCCGACTGGGCCGTGACTGATATGAACCATATCCTTAATCGGACCCCATACGACACCTTTAGATCCTGCATACGCACATCCGCGTGGCGTCATAACGCCGGGACGCGATTTAATATTTGATTTTACGGCGCATGTACCGCAATCTATAGCTTCCTGAGTACTCACCTGAAAATGTTTTTGGCGGTCTTTCCGTGCCTTCACGGGATAAGCTTCTAGTATTTCTTCGACTAACTCTTTATTTGCCTCAATATCCAGTCCCATTAATTAACCCTCCTTCTCATGGTGCAGGCGTTACACCGCCTGCGTGGCCACTTGCGTCACTTCAAAGTTCATCCGGTGAATCGACCGTCTCTCCACTCTCGTTCACCGGACAACTTATACGGCATGTATATTATTGACCGGCAGCTTGCAGTTTCTTGAGTGCAGCTTCTTCGTCTTCAATAATACCGAATTCCATGAGCAGTTCTTCCAGCTCTTCCATCGTAATAGGAGTAGGGATAGTCATCATTTTATTGTTCAGGATTTTCTCAGCCAGAATTTCGTATTCCTTCGCTTGTTGATGCTCGGGGCTATATTGAGCTACTGTCATTCTGCGAAGTTCCGCATGCTGAACGACATTATCACGAGGTACAAAGTGAATCATTTGCGTGTTCAATCGACGTGCAAGCTCAATGATCAATTCATCTTCACGGTCAGTGTTACGGCTGTTACAGATCAGACCACCCAGTCTAACGCCACCCGTAGTTGCATATTTCAAGATACCGCGAGCGATATTATTAGCAGCATACATAGCCATCATTTCACCGGAACATACGATGTAGATCTCTTGCGCTTTACCTTCACGTATTGGCATTGCGAAACCGCCGCATACTACGTCGCCTAGTACGTCATAAGATACAAAATCGAGTCCTTCATAGGCACCTTGTTGTTCCAAGAAGTTGATGGCTGTGATAATACCACGGCCTGCACAGCCAACACCTGG
The DNA here is from genome assembly GCF_022369515.1 of Paenibacillus sp. 19GGS1-52. Taxonomy (NCBI): domain Bacteria; kingdom Bacillati; phylum Bacillota; class Bacilli; order Caryophanales; family Paenibacillaceae; genus Paenibacillus; species Paenibacillus sp. 19GGS1-52. The sequence goes on along the minus strand of NZ_CP059724.1, from coordinate 1,543,042 downwards.
TTCTGGTCCGCCACATTCTACGTTTAGAATATCGCCGTAACCTGTTTGTAGTACATCTTCAAGTTCCAGATCCTCAACGGTTCCCATTTCTGCGGCCAGCTGAAGCACCGAGTTCTGAGCCTTAGTGTTCAAGATCAATCGTGTGGAGTCTGCCTTAGGGTCACAACCTACGATCATAATTTTTTGATTGAATTTTGTTGCCAATTGAGCTAAAGTGTTCTGGGAAGTTGTGGATTTACCGATACCGCCTTTACCGTAGAAAGCTATTTGTCTCATTGTTATCATCCCTTCGAAATGTTTATATTTTCAAAATAAGAGCTGTACTTCACACTTTCGAGAATGGCTTCCTGTACATCACCTTTGCGAACTAGAGGCAATACTCCGACTTTATTCAAGCTGGCGCGTGGGGCGTCACCAATACCGGAGCAGAGTAGAATGCGGCAATCCTTTAATATCGAAACAATCTCCTGCAGCGTTGCGTCCTTGTCACCATTGCAATCGGCTGTGCCGTGGCAGTAAGCCTGTATCTTGCGGACACCGAGCAGCTTTACTTCCGCTCCATCGGTATCGTAAATCATGAACTCTGTGGCGTGGCCAAAATGCTGATTGACCTTGTCTCCGCCTCTTGTAGCAACGGCGACTCTAATCGTTTGCGTTCCTGCTTCTATGGAGCCAAGTCTTGCCTGCTTCGCTGTTATACGCTGGCGAATCTTGGTGTCCAGATCAACCTGGAATAATTCTCTAGCTTCATGATTAATGACTGGATCTGCTTCCATCGTATCCAGACCGAAGTCCTGATTGCGATCCTGACCCAGCAGCCCAATAGCATCGGCTCGACATTGTCGGCAGTGGCGCATGACCTTCATTCCATCACGACCGAGCAGTTCCTGCAGGTTGTTCAGTTCCTTTGGACGCGGAGCTTTGCGACCGTCCTTCTCATACTGGCTGCCTGGTGCGATAATTAGCGGTGTAACATTGTGCAGTGTGGCCCCGAGCTCTTTTACTCTTTTGGACACTGCGGGAAGATGATGATCGTTGACCCCTGGAATCATAATGGAATTCACTTTGACAAGAATACCCTGCTTGGCTAACAACTCAAGACCCAAAAGCTGGCGGCTTATCAATAGCTCTGCTGCTTCTCTGCCTTCATACCGCACACCCTCATCAACTACCCAAGGGTAAATCTCACGGCCGACATCAGGGTCGATAGCGTTGATTGTGATCGTCACATGGCGGATACCCAGTCTCACGATTTCATCCACATGGCGGTACACTGTTAAGCCATTAGTACTTAAACATAGGGCTACATCGGGCACATGCTGCTTCACACGTTCAAATGTATCAAATGTTCTTTCCGGATCGGCCAGCGGATCACCGGGTCCGGCAACACCAACCACTGACAACTGCATCAATTGCGCCGCTACCCCTTTGACCTTGCGCTCCGCTTGTTCCGGAGTGAGTACCTCACTGACCACACCCGGCCTGCTTTCATTCACACAGTCGAATTTGCGGTTACAGTAATTGCACTGGATGTTACAGGCGGGAGCAACCGGGATGTGCATCCTGGCAAAAAACCGATGTGCTTCCTCGCTGTAGCAAGGGTGGCGACTAAGCTCCTCCTCTGCTTCACTAGACATACACGACGACGGCGACGGCTTCATTTTCCCACCTCCTTAAAGTTTTACGGAGCATTTACTTCTTGATTCTGCTTCGTAGTAAAACTCGCTTCGAAAGCATAATCCAAGTTTTACGGAGCATTCACTTCTTGATTCTGCTTCGTAGTAAAACTCGCTCCGAAAGCATAATCCAAGTTTTACGGAGCATTCACTTCTTGATTCTGCTTCGTAGTAAAACTCATTTGCAAGTTTGTAATTTTACTTATGTCATGTTTCCTTACAACAATCTTGTTCAACTCGCTTTTATAGCTTCATCATATTTTCAAACAAGGGTATCGTCAATTAGCATCACGTTTAAAAAGTACTGTTTTTCCTTATGTTTGCTGTTTCGTCATATGACATGTCATCTTATCTAACTTGCACATATCATGTTTCCGTTTCCATTACATATGTTTTTCTAATGATATTTGTTCTCATAGGTGTTGACAACGATTCTCAAGTCGTATATGATAGTTTTAAATCAATTTCGTATTCAATAAAATTTAATATATCATCCCGTAAAGGGGAGTAGCTGTTAAATAAAGCCGTCAATACGGGAGTATGAGGATATTCCCCGGTTTTATTGGCAATTAGTTATTGTTAGCGAGACCTTTACCAACCAGGTTACCTTTATTCCAAAGGTTAATCTGTTTGGTAAAGGTCTTTTTTATATAGTTTTGATAAATAATGGTATAACAAGTCTCATTTTTGAAGATATTTACATTTGAAAGGGAGGAATTAATAATGGATTTGGGATTGTTTTTAGAATACGGATGGGTCTTGCTCGTTCTTGTAGCACTTGAAGGGTTGCTCGCCGCAGATAACGCATTGGTCTTGGCAATTATGGTTAAGCACCTTCCTGATGAGGAAAGAAAGAAAGCTCTCTTTTACGGATTGGCCGGTGCATTTGTGTTCCGTTTCGGTTCACTCTTCATCATCTCTTATCTGGTGGATATTTGGCAGGTACAAGCTATCGGTGCCCTCTATCTGTTATTTATCGCCTTGAACCATATCTTCCGAAAGCTGATATTCAGGAAGACAGTTACGGAAGAAGCCAATGAGAGTGGTACGCAGGCCGTCGTCAAAAAGAAATCCAGCTTCTGGTTCACAGTACTGAAGGTTGAGGTTGCCGACATCGCCTTTGCTGTTGATTCCATTCTGGCAGCTGTTGCTCTGGCTGTTGCGCTTCCGGCAAGTGGACTTCCTAATATCGGCGGCCTTGACGGCGGACAGTTCCTTGTTATCTTTGCGGGTGGATTTATCGGATTGGTTATTATGCGGTTCGCCGCTTCCTTTTTCGTCAAGCTGCTTCATTCCCGTCCAGGTCTTGAACTGGCAGCCTTCTTCATCGTCGGTTGGGTCGGCATTAAGCTAACAGTCATTACTCTAGCTCACCCTTCACTAGGCGTTCTATCGGAGTCATTCGCACATAGCACTTGGTGGAAACTCACTTTCTATGTCGTACTCGTTCTAATTGCTACGCTTGGCTGGTTCCTGAGCAGCACAGTGGTTGAAGAGCATGCCGAAGAGAATCCAATTAAAGAAGTGGATAAACAACTCGGAAAATAAAGCATCTGAAATTTGTATTACACAAGAAACCGCCCTCTAGCTTTAACAGAGGGCGGTTTCTTCATTCATATCAGTCGAGCAATCTTCTCAATTTCAACTGCAGATGCAGACAGTTGCTGCATGGATGCGGATATTTCCTCCGTAGATGCGGCCTGGCGCTCGCTTTGTGACAAGCATTCAAATAGAGTTTCATCAATGCGGTTGATGTTGTTCTTAATTGTAAGCAAGATACTTGCGATCTCCTTAGCAGATTCCGCACTGGAGACTGCCATTTTGCGAATCTCCTGAGCTACTACACCAAACCCCCGACCATGCTCGGCGGCATGTGCAGCTTCGATAGCAGCATTGAGTCCTAGCAAATTGGAGTTATCCGCCACTTTTTTTATAAAATCCAGAATTTCATCAGTCTTACGCAGTTCTTGTACAACATTTTGGCCCAAGCGCTTGAGGTCACTTATCGTATTGGCTAAGTCAGACGCAGTAACCGCTATTTCTTCAGAGGTTGCATTAATCTCTTCCGAGGTTCTCGCCAGAGAATTGGCCGCGTAACTTAAGGTTTCCTGATTCTTCAGGCTGATTCCTATGGTAAAAACACCAATAACCACTCCAGCTTCGTCTCTTATAGGTAACGAAGAAGATTTAAAGGGCAAGCCATAAATTTCTTTCGGAATATTCGCGCTGACATTTTCCCCACTGTCCAGTGCCTGCCTGATACCACCACTCCGTGGAATGGGCATCCCGGTTTGAATCTTTATATCTATTTCATTACCCGGCAGATAATAGATAAAAGTTTCCGTATTGGCTAATGCGAACATGACATCAATCGGAAACAGCTTCTGCACTAAAGGTAGAGAGACTCCCAAGGAATCCAATAACCGTTCAACCTCATTCTCATATTGTTTATTCAATTTCCTAACCACTCCCTGTAAAGATTTGTGCCAATTATAACATAAGGGGAAAAAGCCTGCTTACCCGCCATAAAGACGGAAAGCAGGCTTCTCCAAAAGTGCAAACTAATTATTGCCCGATCGTCTGATCAGTCTTGCCTTGCAGTTCCACTAGCTTCATGATGACAGAGGCTGCCAGTGCTTTTGTTACAATTTGCTGCGGATTAAATTTACCATTATCAGCCTGCAGCAACCCCAGTTTCACAGCAACGGCTACTGCTCCCTTATTTATTATGGATGCATTATCACTGAATTGGCTCACTGTTGCATCTTTATCCATGAATGCCGAAATTTTGTTGTACTTCAAGAATGAAGTCAGCTGAACAGCAAGTTGTTCCCGGGTAAGCTTGCTCTCTGTCTGCAACACAACATCTTTGCTGATCCAACCGTGCTCTGCAGCAAAGTTGACTGCTTCATAATATGGATTCTCCAGATTCACTCCAGCTACTGCTTTGCGTTCATTACCATTATAGTAGCTTGTATAATTCGGTGTAGTGGCTTTTGCAATCATGGTAAGCCAATCACCTACGGTTATTTCCTGTTCCGGATTCACTTTGCCATCAGCCTCAGGCGTAAGCACGTTATATTTCACCAGCTCTGACAGTTCTTTTTCTGCCCAATGTCCTTTCAGGTCGGTCGCGGTGATTGGAGTCCCCTGAAGTGCAATGATAGGATAATACGATACCCATTTCCCCGTGACTGCGTCCAGCACCTCTAAAGACTTCCCTGAATCCATTAGAACGGGCGTATAGGTTAGCTTAACTGACGGTGTCGCATACGTATTATTCATAGTAAAACCGCCAATTTGGGTATATTGCAGCTGCATTTTATATTGACTTTTATAAATCGCAAGCGCTTCCTGCTTCGTTACCGTTGCATCCGCAGGTACTTGAGCTATCTTCTCAAGACCTGTATTTCGGTATATGCTGTAATCTTGCAATCTTCCATAAAGATCTAAAGTAATATTAACATTGCCATCACTGACAGGGATTCCTTTGTAGTAACGAATAAATTGGTATCGGTAACCTGTTCCGCCCGGCACTACGTTCCAATCTCCCCCATACTGGACAAGCTTCAGCTCACTGCTTGCCTTGTCATATAGAAGATTAACGAGCTCTAAGCTCTTTAGCTTGGCTTCAGCCTGGGTAATCTTCTTGCCTCCCGTAGGAGCAGCCTGAGCTTTGGTTACCTCTGGATAGTTCAATTGCTCAGCCTGGAAAGTTAATATTTGACCTGTTAGCGCATCAACCTCTGCTGTGGATTGTGCGGTTCCCCCATAGAAATTATTACCTTCTGACCAAGTCAATCTCCAGATCTTTCTGCCCGGCGTCTGGTAATCGTCACTTAGCGATTTGGAGAGCAGCTTTCGACCTGCCGGAATAAAGGCTACCTGCTCCACCAACTTAGCCGCTTCCTCTGCGGAAAGTTCTGTACTGGTACTTCTTAACCGAAAAACCTTCTTGCTCTGCGGCACATCGGCATAGGTCATTGGTGAAGTAGAGTCGGCCCCTTCATTATCAATCCTTTTTCCAGTGACTGCATCTACAGAATATAGAGCTTGCTCGACTGGACGCCAGCCCATAATCCAATTGTTCATCATTCCATTCTTGTAAATCGGAATGTAATAAAGCGCTACCTCAAAGCTGTCTGTGAACTTCTTGTCCGCTTCTGCCTGTGTCATAGTCGGCTTAGCTGCCGGATAATTAAATCCATTTGTCATCTTGTAGAATTGCAACACATTACCACTGCCATCTATTGTAACCTGCAGACCCTCCGCCGCAGAAGGAATACCATTCTTAAGCAACTTGTAAATGAAATTATATTGAACCGGCCCAAATAGTGCAGCATTATTTATATTATAAAGACTAGTCTCATCCAACTGCAGGTCGCTGCTCTTAATGGATGGGACTGCTTTGACAATAAAGGCTTCCACCTTCTTCAATGCCTGCGCTTGTGATAACTCAGGTGGATAATAGGACGCATTCTCCTGCAAAGGCATGGAGATATAGGTATTGATTAGATCTCCGTTGTTTGCATCCACTGTACTGCTGAACCCATATGTCGAATTGCCAACTCGGTATTGCCACTGAATAGTCCAGGCCATTTGATTGGGCAAAGGGGGATAGCTGGTGCTGGAGCCTAGCTCTACACTGGAAGCAGTCGCCTCCTTTAGCGCGGGAAACAGCTCCTTCACTTTGGCAATTGCTTCTTCCTTCGTGATTTTCACCTTTGTCGGATCTGCCTTATCTGTTGTAGCAGTAGTTTGCGCACTACTTGTTGTTGATGATACGAAAGTAGCAGCTGATGTTGCGGTACTTGAGCTTGCCCCAGCCAACCCCGCCGGTAAAAGCAGGGCAAGTGCCACTGAGGTAATAAGTGCTGCTCTGGTAGTCTGATGAATATGATGAGTGCTATTGCTCTTCAAAAGATTTCATCCTCTCTAATCTGATATTCTTCTAATTATAAAGATAATTTCATTATTTTTCCATAATTAATTGATGACAGGAAATTACCTAACCTAACAAAAAAAGCCCACTTTCGTCCTAAAAAGGGACAAAAGAAGGCTAAATCTATGAATATTCTGTCTTTCTCCTCATTTAGGGAAAAACACGCTGAATTCTGAACCTTTGCCTAAAGTACTCTGAACTGCAACTTTGCCGCCATGTGCTTCCACAATTGCTTTTACAATAGCCAGGCCAATTCCCGCTCCACCAGTCTTCCGGTTGCGCGACTTCTCACCACGGTAAAAGCGTTCGTAAATAAACGGCAATTCCTCTGGCGAAATTCCAAGCCCTGTATCTGTAATGGTCACCTTGATCTCAGAGGGATCTTCGGTGATCCACACCTCAATCCGACCTTCCTTGGTATATTTGAAGGCATTATTCAGCAAATTCACAAACACCTGTACCAAACGTTCGTAATCCCCTGTCATATGTACCTCAGTATCCTCATGAACGGTCAGCGACAGGCTCCGTTTGTCTGACTGCACCACTACCGAATTCACAGAATCATGGATCACATGATTGAGGATAAGACTCTCCTGTCGCAACTGTATCATCGGATTCTCGGCTGCACTCAATTTCTCCAGATCACTAATGAGCTGCACCAGCCGGATCACTTGATCATGGCAAACCTGCAGCTTGTCGGGTGTTGCTTCCCACACTCCATCCTGAAAAGCTTCGATATGGCTCTGAATGGTAGTCAATGGAGTACGCAGTTCATGGGCTACATCTGCCGTCAGATTCTTCCGTAGTCTCTCCTGCTGCTGTAAGGTATCGGCAAGAAAGTTAAGCGCCCGGCCCACTTCTTCCACTTCTGTTTCTCTTTCCGTAAGCGTAATTCTTTGTGATAAATCACCCTCCCGCATTCGCACTGCAATCTCCTTGATCTGAATAAGCGGACGGCTGATACCGCGGGCAATAAATCTGCTGTATAGATACGCCCCGGCAAGCACCAGAATAAGTGCTCCCCAGGAAAACCTGTTGAACATTTGCAGGAAACTCTGGTTTTGCATTTGCATAGCCCCGCCATTGCCGCGCATTTCTAAGGTTCCGATTCTTAGCCCATCCTTCATTATGGGATAGCTGGCCATAGCTCCTGCTGCTGTCGAAGGCATAGACATGCCCATCTGTGCCCCATTCCAAACCAGCTTGCCATCCGCATCAAAGATGCTGATATTATAATTGCGCTGCATGGCTTGATGAGAAACCCCCATCAACGTGTTCATTGCCCAGGGATTCGCTGGGTCATAGGACGCCTGCAGGTCTTCCAGTAGATAGCCAGCTTCTGTCTTCTGTTGGTTCTCGATGTATTTGCCAAACGAGATATTCATCACCAGGTTCACCAGAAGCATGATAATCAGCAGTGAGCATAAAGCTATGCTCATATGGGACAGTAGCAGCTTTTTGCGAAGTCCGCCTCTAAACATCTTCATTCACCTGAAATTTATAGCCAATTCCAAACACTGTCGCTATAAATACAGGTCGTTTGGGATCATCACCTATCTTTTGCCTAACATTCTTGATGTGTACATCAATCGTACGTTCAAACCCCTCGAAGGTATCGCCTTGAATCAGATTGACTAGTTCAAGGCGGCTGAAAGCTCGCTTGGGATGCCTGGACAGAATCTCCAACAGTTTAAATTCGATCGGTGTAAAGGAGACCGCTTCTCCGTCCACCCTAATCTCATGCAGATCTGGATCAATGCTCAAGCGTCCACCACCGAAGACCACTGTATTCTCGCCTCCCCGCTCCGTCTGCAGCTGTGCTCTTCTCAACAGACTGATTACTCGGACAAGCAGTTCGCGCGGACTAAAGGGCTTCGTAATATAATCATCCGCTCCCATTAGCAGACCATTCACCATATCATCTTCACTGCTCTTGGCAGTTAGCATAAGAATGGGAATGTTGGATTTCTTGCGGATAGCACGGCACACCTCTTCACCAGAAATATCCGGCAGCATTAAATCAAGCACCACCAGATCGGGTCGGAGGTTCTCAAAGAGCTGCAGCGCCCCTTTTCCCGAATCGGCTTCATACACAATATAGTTACTTTTCTCCAGATAAGCCTTGATTACCTGAAGAATATCATTTTCATCATCCACAATTAGAATTGTCGCCGTATTCACTCTCATCATCCCTTCAACTATAAAAAAAAGACCTCAGCACTAGCTCAGAGGTCTATCGTATCAGGCTTCCCTTAAAAATTCATCATATTACTGCGATTCTTGGAATTATTCATCATACTACCGCGATTGCTCGAGTTATTCATCATGCTTCCCGTACCTGTTCCATTATTCTTCTGACAGTTATCCGCCATATCCTTGATCTGCGCATCAGTCAAATCGGGATGCATTTGCTTCGCAATAGGCAGCATTCGTTCAAAAAAGCTTTCACCTTTATCCGTACTCGCTGCATAGACGCTCGTGCCAATACCCATTACCAAAACCAATGCAATAATAGCCAATCCTAGTTTTTTCATTGTCGTTCCCCCCTCTTATGGATATAGCATAACCCAAAGATGTGAAGAACTAATTGGCAAGATGTGAAGAAGTTATAAAGGAGCCGGGGCTACCCGCAGTGTGAAACTCATATCAGGACTGATATTCTGAGGGCGATAAAGATATACGACTTCCACAAAGCCTTCCTTCTGAATAATAGAGGGCTCTGGAGCTGAAACCTCTACCTTTAAGGTGAGTCCAGGCATATTCCAGATATCCGGTGTAAAAGAACCAGCAGAAATATTAGCTCCTCTGATTTCAAAATAGATCTCTATCTCCAGCTCCGTATTCAGGCTGACATCAACAGCCAACAAATCCTTAGCCACTCTTGCCTCAAAGTTGATTCCGCGAAGATGAGTATTCCAGCCCTTTCCAACCTCTCGGCGGATCAGCCGCAAATAATACTTTTCACCATCCTGAGCTTTCCAATGAATGGTTCCCGAGTGCATCTGCCCGTTCGTGTTCCGGCTGCCAGACATTGCGCCGATCATCAAATCTTGTTCGATCCAGGCTGCAGCGGTGCATAGATTCCGGTTCTGGCCGGGCTTGTCTCTTTCGCAAAGCTCCCGGAACTGCTTCTCTATTCTTCGGTCCTCCCGATGAGCAACAAGCAGCGGTCTGAGCGCTTCGGGCACATCCACGCCCACAAGCGCGATCAACGGATCATGACTGGATTCACAGTTAAGACCTGCCAAATATTCATAACCCTTCCCTAGGGCAAGATATAGAAATACTCCTATAGAGCTATGGCCTCTCATTTCCATCTCATAGGCACGGGAGAACGGGCCCGATAGGTTTTCCAGGTTAGGGTTATAGAACAGAGCAATATTTACCCACAGGCCCTGCTCAAGCTCAGCTCCTATTTTTACGAACTCAGGTGATCGGCCATAACTTCTCCACATGCCCAGCACCGTCAAATCCACACCATAGTAGGTAGTCGTATTGAATTCCGCAAAGGAACCAAACTCGGCAAAAGCAGCCTGGAAGCTAACCGCTTCCCGATCTGCATGTTGAATCCACGCGGCATTTCCTAAGCGGTGACCATAGTAATGGGCAATAAAAATATGCATTAATTCGATGTTCGAATTCATCGGTACAGCGTCGGATAAACGCCGATCAATGGAGGCTCCGACAGCTTTATCCATAGATTCGTCCATCCGCATTACCAGCTCATGCGGCAATATTTCGGCGAAATGATCCAGTATCATCGCAAAGGCACAGGCAATAAATTCACGCCAATTAGGATCATAACTTCTCCATACCGGCGGCAGCACTTCATCTATAGCGTCTTGCAAGCTTTGCTTGATCGTTTTAGGATCAAGGCCAGAAATTGCCGGATGTTCCGCGCGGGATAGTCTATTGGTTAACCGCTGGCCTATCTTCTCCATCGTATCATTCAGAAAATAAGCAAAGCCTGGCGCAAACGATTTCCAGTCATAATTGCCAACAGGCGGGGTAGCTGCTGTAGGCGAAGTACGGAAGGTGCCATGATAGATTTCGGAAGGATAATCAAATTGCAGATCTATCACTTTTGCAATCAACCCGCAAGCCCGTTCCAGATCGCCAGGGCCCCTTCTGATCAAGAGCCCCAACGCATAATGTGCACTGCCCCGAGTATCATGCCGGTCTGGCTGCTCTTCATCCTTTAACAGTTGCATCTCAGCATCATAGTAACTGTCCATCATTGTCATAGATTGAACTACCAGATACTGCTGTTCTTCCGTAAGCCTCTCTATGTTAACCAAAGTCACAACCCTCTCCCCTTCTCCTTAACCTTTGACTGCACCCATCATCATTCCGCTAATGAAATAACGCTGGAGGAATGGATAGACGATCAGAATCGGCAGGGTAGAAAATATAACGCTTGCTGCTTTCAGACTCTCTGGAAGCACGGTTGCTGCACTAATTCCTTCAGCTTGCATCAGATCACTTACCTGGTTGTTCTGAATCATCTGGTACAGCTTTAATTGTAGCGGGTAGATCTCCGGCTTCGTAATGTACATAAGCGCATCCTGAAATCCATTCCACCGTCCCACGGCATAGAAGAGACTTAGCGTTGCCAAGGCAGGCATCGATAGTGGAAGAATGATACGAATCAGGGTACCCAGATGGGTGCTCCCATCAATCTCCGCAGCTTCCTCCAGGCTTGAGGGAATATTATTCAGGAATGAAATAAGGATAATCATGTAGAAGGGGCTAATGAGACCCGGCAATACAAGAGCCCAGATTGTATCCAGAAGATGGAGGTTCCGAACCAGAATATATTCCGGTATGATCCCACCGCTGAAGAACATCGTAATCACAATGATCAGCATGAACCATTTGCGGCCCTTCAGCTCTCTTTTGGATAAAGAATAAGCAACCGCTATGGTCAAGGCCATGGACAGAATAGTAGCCAGAATAGTCAGGAACACAGTGAAGCCAAGAGAGCGGATCATCGACATATCGGTAAACACTCTGCTATATGCTTCTATGCTGAATTCTACAGGTAAAAAGGATACCAAGCCCGCCACAATCGGACGATTGGAGCTTAAGGAGATCGCAATGATATGAATAAATGGAGTTAGACACAGGATCATAACAGCAATGATGAACAAGTTATTGAACCAATCAAATACCCGGTTGGACATTCGTTCGCTCATTTTAATTTCCCCTCGGTTAATAATAGATAGTTCAGGCAAGAGCTAGAGAATACTCTCATCTGCCAGTTTCTTGGAAGCGTAATTTGCACCGAGAAGAAATAAAAGTCCTACCAATGCCTGAAATAAGCCTACCGCTGTTGCCAGCGAAATTTGCCCGGACTGAATACCCACCCGGTATACAAAGGTGCTCAGCACTTCGGAATAGTCACGCACAGCCACGTTGCCGATAATAAACGGACGATCAAAGCCAATGGAAATCATGTTTCCAAGATTAATAATCAACAGGGTGGCAATCGTTGTCTTTATTCCCGGCAATGAAATATGCCAGATCCGCTTAAAACGGTTCGCTCCATCCACTTCTGCCGCTTCAAACAATTCCTTATTAATGCCTGCCAAGGAGGCCAGATAGAGGATCGTCCCCCAACCCGCACTTTGCCAGACCCCAACAAGCAGATATGTGACAAGCCAGTAATTTTTGTCTGACAAAAACGGAATTTCATTTAAGCCCAGGCCAGAGAGCATATTGTTAATGAAACCAGTCTGTGTGCCGAATACTTGCAGAACAATCCCACCGATAATCACCCAGGAAATGAAATGGGGAATATAAAGAATCGTCTGGGCTATTTTTTTAAACCAGGTGATCCGCAGCTCATATAGTAGAATGGCCAGTATAAGCGGAGCAGGAAAGGATACAACCAGATCCAGCAGATTGAGCAGCAGTGTATTGCGCAGTGCCTTAAAGAAATCATTATTCTGAAATACCTCTCTAAAGGTATCCAGACCGATCCATGGACTCTTGGAAATGCCCTGAAAGAAATTAAAGTCCTTAAATGCAATCTGCACGCCATACATCGGACCATATTTAAAAATAACGAAATAAATGAGCGGCAGTGTAAGCAGAGCATATAGCTGCCAGTTTCTGCGTAAATAGACGGTATTCTTCACTGCTATCACTCCCCTTCTTGACTGGAGCACCAGGATTTGGGAGGGAGCCAAATCTGACTCCCCATCCATCTCGCGGGCCAACTATTTTTTAGTGCTCATTTCTTTATAAGCTGCGGTACGTTCATCCAGAATGGCCTGACCTCCGCTTGACATATAATCCTTCATTACCGATTGGTAAGTACTATCGAATTGATCTGTCTTCACCATTGTCAGCTTCACAATTATCTCTTGGAATTTATCAGCCAGAGCTGTTCCGTATTTCGCCTCTGCTTCAATCGGGTGATCAAACCGTATCGGTTGAATGGTATCCGTATTGGAGATTTCTACCGATTTGCGCATGTCTGCTTGGAACTCTGCTGGTGTCTGGGCAATATAAGCCGCTTCATTCTTCACATCGTCACCGGCAAATTTACCATTCACAATTACGGCAATGTCACCAAAATTATAAATCTTATCAATAGCTTCCTGAGTGGCATCTGGCTTAACAACCGGAACACCATCTACCAATGTGAAGTTCTCGTTCTCAACTCCGAACTGAATATCGAAGAGATTCGTGCCAGATGCCATCCAATCGAGGTATTTGATCGCCTCTACAGCATGTTCGCTGGATTTAGGAATCATCACATACATAGCGTTAGGAGCATATGCCGGTTTGGCATGCTTGCCTTCTGAGTTGGTGAATGCATCTACCGGCGTCATCACAGCGCCAGGAACGGTTGCCTGCAGATTTTTGTAAGTATCGTTCTGACTGAAGTACAATTCTCCGGCATCCTCGGTATAGAAACCGACCTGACCATTCTGCAGACTTTGCCATAGCTGCTTCTTATCTTTATCCAGGCCAAAGTCTTTGCTCATCAGGCCCTCATTGTATAATTTGTTCATGAACTTCAGAGCATCTTCAAAGCCTGGAAGCAGAACCGGATAGTCATTGGAACCGAGTTGCTGAGTCAGCGTATACTGTTGTTCCTCTGTAAGGGGCTTGATAAAGGACCAGAGCAACGGTTCATATTGTGCCGACGAAAGACTCACGCCAAAGGGTATAACCTTGCCCCCTGTTTCGCCTGGGTCCTGATCCTTAAACGCTTTGAGCGTGGTGTACAGCTCATCTGTCGTCTGCGGAACTGGCAGCTTCAGCTTATCGAGCCAATCCTGGCGAACATACCCAGCGTATTTACCAAGCACAAGTCTTCTGCCGGGAATTGCGAATTGTTCTCCATTATACTGTCCGTAGGCCAAGGTATCCTCGCCCAGGAATTTTTTGAGGTTGGGACCGTATTGATCAATGAGATCTGATAGCTCCGTCAGCCCACCCTGTTCTGCGTAGCGATTAAAGGTTCCTGAATCGTAGGTGAACACGACATCCGGCACTTCGCTTCCACTTGCCATCAACACATTAAGCTTCTGGATCTCTTCAGAACGTGGTACCGGTATGAATTTAACATCAATGTTGTTAGGCTTGCCGAATCTCTCCTGCACAAGTTTAGTCAAATAACTGTCTGAAATGGAGTAACCAGCCGGTGTATTCCCCCGATCGAACAACTCTACCTTTAATGTAGAAGCCGTCTCTGCGGAAGCCCCCCCATTCGTGGACTCCTCTTTAGAAGAACATGCGGACAACAACATTGTGGAGATTAACACAACCGCTAACGCCGGGCTTGCCATTTTCTTAGACCATCTTTTAGTCATTCTCTCAACACCTTCCCCTTATAATGTCAGTATAGTTATCTTCGTTAGCTGATCAATTCGTGATCAACCTTCTTGATGTCAACAAGTATCACATATTAACTTTAATAAGCACAATAAACCATTTTCTCATGATAGACTGGCAGTATTTGTGTCATATAATATGACGAGATAAACTATTTTCGCAAAAGCAAACTGCTTTCCTTACAAGAATAAACAGCTTCGCCGACCTTTTACATGGACAACACCCGTTTCTTCGAGACAGATAAGGATAAGTTATCGTGTGGAATATATACATTCTTATATTTTCAAAAAAATAGAAGCTTACTGAAGTTGTGCCATTAGGCTAACTCCAATAAACTTCTGCAACGTTATTCGGATGCTCCCGGCTTCATTTTGAGCTTGCGGTAATCGCCTGGCGTGACTCCAACTATTCGTTTGAACACACGGCCGAAGGTGATGGAATTTGCATAACCCAGCTTCTGGGCTATCTCCTGCAGGTTATCCCCCGTAGTAGCCAGCAAATATTCCGCCCGCTGCATTCGCAGCTGCGTCAGAAAATCCACAAACTTCATGTTGAATTCTTCCTTGAATAAATGACTGGCATATTTGCCCGATATTTGAAACCGGTCACTGAGATGCTTCAGGGATAAGTCCGGATTATCGAAATTCTCCTCAATATATACCTTCATCTCGTTAATCATCGCCCGGTAGCTCTTGGACTCATTAACAAATACATAGATCCGGTAGATCTCAGTCAGCCATTTCAGCACAATGGACTCTAGCTCATTCAATGTGGAGCCTGCTTCAATTTCCGTATAATATGATTGTAAACTGGCTTCCCCGAAGATTTTGCGCATACTATCTGACAGCTCTCCCAATTCGCGTCCCATCATCTGGATTAAGGTATGCAGCAGCATATGAATCTCCTCATCTCTGATGTGATCCTTGCGGAATGAACTAAACAGTTCATCGAGCTTATGCCGCCAATTCTCATCTGCGATCCGAAATTCCCGCACCAGTTCACTGAACAACTGCAAATACTTGTAGGATTGCAGCATCGATTTGTCTGGCAGTTCATCACTCATCACGACCATACCCTGTCCAAGCGACAATTTATGCTGGAGTGCCATATCCGCGGCATTGTAGGATTCAGGAATAGCTTCTAAGCCTTCTACTACCGGCCCCACCCCAATAGCCAGTGATATGCCCAAATTATCGTATGCCCAACTTAAACATTTCTCCGCCAGCATGCGCAGATTCTCTCTATCTTTCTTAAGATTCTGATTCGAGCCAATAATCAGCCCTATGCGATTGCCGTTAATCCACTCGGACCAGCCTTGCATACTTTCCTCATTCGTCAATTCCTGAAAAAGATTCATCAGTGTAAACTTCAGCATATTCTGGTCCTTATCCGAATGGTTTACCCGAAAATCATTATATTGATTAATTTCAGCGGCGATGAAGACGAATTGTGTGAAGTTGGCCGGTAAAGGCTTGAAACGTTCCAGCCTGTCTTCCAGAAAAGTTAAGCGTTCCCCTTCTAGCAAATCAAGAAAAAGCTGGCGGCGATGAACCAGTAGATTCTCATCATGCTGCTTTTTGTAATCCATTGTCTGTTCAATTAAGCTTTCCAGCGCCTGGTCAATGATTACAAGCTCATTTCTGGATGGGGCATTTAGGCCTTCCTGACGAAACTGCAGCGCCTGAAGTCGATTCATCATAGCTTTGATAGGGCGATAGTTCTTGCGTGTAATGTAAAGAATATATATTGTACCCAGCACGACAGTAAGAATACCAATGACGATCCAAATGTAAGAGACTACTGACACCCAAGCGAATAACTGACCGGACCGAATACCGCTCTCGAAAGTCCAGCCTATCTCCTTGGAATGGATAGTAGTCAGAATGTTGCCCTTAGGCAGTTCAGTTTCAGGATGTGCAGCGTAGACCAGTCCACCCTCATTATCCACAATCCGCATAAAAGAAATCTGGCTGTTGGTCATATCGTCAATCATCCGCTCGATCCGGTGCATATTAATATTGACTACGATAATCCCCTCAGCCCCAAAAGGAATCGGCAACTGCTTATAAATACTGATCACCTGTGTCGAACTTTCAGAGCTTATCAGCTGTGAGGAGCGCACTCCGCTCCAAGTTCGCACATTCTTATTCGCTATAGCCTGCTGCAGAAAGGTACGGTCAGGAAAAACCTCCAAATCCGTAAGTCCGTTCAGCGTCAGCACCTTCCCGTCCAAGGTACGGTAAATATAAATAGAGTCGATCAGTTGGTTACGATAAAGAATTCTCCGCAGATCATTTACGGTATTATACAGGCGGCTGCCATCGCCTTCGCCGTTAACTCCGCTTAAGAAGCCACCGATTTCCAGGTTGGTCTCCATCTCCTGAAGTACTGATAATTCCGTCTCCTTCAAAGCATTCTGCACAGAGTCGACGACGTAACCTGTTGAAATACGGTTAGCTTTATTCGTTTCACTACGCGATAGCTCCCCTACAATTAGAAAGGAGAGGAAAATCAAGATGGACACTGTTAGCAGAAAGATCGGGAAGTAGGAAAACATCATTCTGCTGGACCAATTCCGCTTCATAAGCATCCCCCGTCTATTCCAATTGAATCCGAGAAATGCCGCCTAGTACTTTAACAAAAGGATTTAAGGTGACATTTTCGCTATTCTGTTTATCCAATATAGCATGCCTGCCCCGATCAACGCACTAATGGTACAAGCCAGATACATGACTTGTGCCCCTCCAGTATAGAACAAATAGCCGTTCAACAGGTTGCCGACGATACCTCCGACCCCAACAAATACCATATTGAATATACTTTGTCCCGTGGCCTGCATCTCTCTACCTGACACATTAGCCACATATTCAACCGCTGCTACGTAGAACAAACCGAAAGATAATCCATGCAGCACCTGAATGCCAACCATGACCGATGGAATGGGGAACATCCACTGAATAGCCCAGCGGAGCGCATAGAAAAAAGCTGCAAGCAGCAGGGTTTGTTCGTGACCGATTCTTCGGAGAATCTTGGCTGCCAGCAGCATGGAAGGCACATTCGTTAGGGAAGCGAGCAATAGTGCAGTGCCCACTAATGAGTAGCTGCCACCAGCGCTCTTAAAGGAAAGCACAAAGAACGAATTATAAGCCGTAAGCGTTTGGTTGACGAATATGCAAGCGATAAGAAATAGGAGAAAAGAACGATTCCGGAATAGCACCTTCAATCCTTGGGCTAAAGGAACAACTGCGGAATAGCCCTCCGAACGTTTAGACAAAGTTAGAACCGTAAAAGCACCAGCAAGACTTAAAGCTAGAAAGGGCATCCAAAGCTGGGTAATCTCAAATCTAGATAGATAAAGTCCGCCCGCATAACCACCCAAAGCTGTTCCCAAGCTGCCCAGACTGCGGACCGTACCATAAGAGGTCTGCCCCTTGCGTGCAGCAGAAACGGCATAGGAATCAGCAATCGGGCTTTGGGTGGACTGAAAAATAATCGATAGAGTATAAACCATCACCATCACGACAAATAGTTCAATGTTATAAAAATAAGACATGATGGCCGGCACCGATATACTAAGTACAAGCACCAGCTTCGTTTGGCGAAACCGGTCAACCAACAGGCCCCATATGGGTTGCACGAGAATCGATAGCAGTGTGCCAATGGACATCATCACGCCTACATAATTGGCGGCCATGCCTTGATGTACAAGCAAGGTCGTCAAATAAGGATTAAACATCCCTCCCGCCAATCCAGTCAGTAAATATAACACACGTAGCTTAACGAGTTCCACCTTGGCTTCTGTTGCCACTACCGCCACATTCTCCATGATTGTTTCTCCCCTCACTGAGGTTTAGCTGTAACGGCTGCTGCCGCACCGATGGCTCCGGCTGTATTTCCTAGTAATGCCGGTCTGATAACCACTGGGAACGGGGTATACAATCGTACTCTGTTGCTTATTTCATTTACGTAATAGCTGCCAGAATCAGCCACACCTCCGCCAATGACTACCATTTGCGGATTCAGCAGCGACACCGCGTTGGCAATGCCTGCCGCCATATGGTTCAGCGGCTTGTCCATAATCTGCAGAGCAGCGGCATCTCCCTTGGCTGCAGCTTCCAGCACATGCCTGGCACCGATCTGCTCTTCCCTGCTTGCAGCCAGTTCCGAAATCAGCGATCCCCTGCTGCCTGCTGCAAAATAAGCTCTGGCATGAGCAGTAATTCCGGTGCCTGATGCTACAGCTTCAAGCGGGCCGAATGAAGTCCCCGAAGCAGACGCCTGCTGAGTTTCACTGACTTCAACTACGAAATACCCAACTTCACCTGCTGTATAATCCGCACCTTTATACAGCTGGCCATTTAACAACAGCGCACTGCCAATGCCGGTTCCCACTGTAATCATCAGAACATGCTCTTTATTCTGGGCTGCACCCTTATCGCGCTCACCAAGAAGCGCAAGATTAACATCGTTATCCAAATAAAGCAGGCCTTTATAATAATTGCGTATCAGCGGCCTAATGTTCACAGCAGGCCAGGGCAGAGCTGGTGCATGGCTCAGAATACCCTCGGTATCACCTATCACCCCGGGAAAGCCGATACCGATGCCGATAAGCTGTTCGATCTCAAGTGGGAATCCTGCTAATAAGACCTGCAATTCTCCAAAGAGCCACTGAAAGAATCGCTCTGGACGGGAATGTGCAGTAGTTGCCCTCCGCTCTATAAGTACAATTTCACCAAGAGCATCCGTAATGCAGAACATCGTCTTCGTTCCTCCAATATCAATGCCCGCCTTATATCCTGTCATATTCTCTGATGTCAAAACTGATCTCTCCTTTAATTATCGCTTAATTCATCACGGATCTGCCCGTAAGCCGCCCGGGCCGCAGTATTGACTGCTCCAAGAACAACTGCCCGCTCCCCAAGCAGTGATCCGGCAAGCTTTGGTTTGACTGGGAAGCCGTTGTCAGTGAGCAATTGCAGACCTGAAATTAGGACATCTGCATATGCGCCAATTTCTCCACCCAGAACGATAAGTTCGGGAGCGACAATGACACTCAAATTATGGATGGTCCGTGCTAAGAATTCACAATAGATTTCATGAATCATAATCGCCAGTGAATCCCCCTGGCGCACCGCCCGAAATATAAGTTCAGGCGTTAACTCAGCTTCCTGGCGAAGCAAGGAAGACTGCTGCTCTGAGTTCAGATAATCCCGTGCTAACTGTAGCAATCCGTCTACGGACAAGACATCCTCCACTTTGGTCTCTTTACTTAGCAGCATATGTCCAAGCTCTCCCGCTGCTCCACCCATCCCTCTTAAGAGGCGTCCTTCCACAACTACTCCTGCGCCCACACCTGCACCAATCGCTAAGTAGGCAAACAGGTTGATCCCGTTAGCAATCCCATCGCTTTGCTCCGCCATAGTTGCCAAATTAACGTCATTTTCCAGCATGACCTTGCTAGGAAATAGCTGGGTCAGGGCTGGAAGGGAAATCGCCTCCTCAAAGCGCTTCAGCCCTGTCACAATTAGAGAGGAGCTTCCCGTCTCAGGCATGACTACAGCTGGTGTTCCGACTGAAATATAAGGAACCTGCCCCCAGTCCGCTCCATGGCGGAGGAGTAATTGCTCCACTCGTTCCAAGAGCAAATGTTGTAATGATTCAGGTGATCCAGCTGGTATTTCAAAATTATCTTCGTCAAGCAGTGAGCCATCCGGCCGGGCAAGCGCAAGCCGGACCCGGGTAGCGCCCAGGTCGATCCCGCACACATAATACGCCGCGTGATTAAATTCAAGCAAAGTAGATTTACGGCCCTGCGCATTCTCTCCTCTTCCAACCTCACGAATCCAGTTCTTATCGATCAGCCTTTGCACGGCAGAAGAGGCTGTTGGCTTACTGAGTCCTGTAACACGGCTTATCTCTGCCCTCGATACCTTACCGTGATGAAAGATCCGATCAAGCACCAATTGATCATTTAACCCACGGATATATTGGGGGTCTCCTTTACGAACAGACATCAAATACCTCTTCTCTTATATTGTAAAGAAACTTTACTAACTATATGAATGCTATTATACGAAAATAAGATCGAAAGCGTCAATCCTGAATATTTGAACTCTGCCCATGAATCTGGTAGACTGTCCACCAAGTCGACTAACACAGAACAAGCGATAATATTCATGGAAGCAGCAAGGAGATGATTAGATTTGCATAGCGTGGAACTTCAGCCGCTCATTCGCGGCCTCACTGACCTGGAAATAAGCAGCTGTCTGATCACCGAAAAAGGTACAGCAGTGCTGGAATACTACGATGAACCCCAAGCAGCCACAGAACTCAGCAAAATAAATTCCTGCACTAAAAGTGTACTCGCAGCACTGATCAGCATAGCCATAGATCAACATATGGTGCCGCCTCCCCATACGCCCATTCTTGAGTTCTTCCCCCAGTTGGAACAAGATAGTGACATTCGAAAACGTCAGATCACCCTTGCCCATCTGTTAACGATGTCCTCCGGCTTTAACTGGACCGAATTTGGCGGGCAAAATTCTTTCCCTACAATGACCAAGACGGCGGACTGGGTACAATTTGTACTGTCCCAGCCGCTCGCCGATTTACCAGGGACACGAATGGTCTACAACTCCGGTAACTCCCAGCTATTATCGGCTATTCTGAGACAAGCCACGGGACAATCAGTAGCCGAATTTGCGGAAGAACGGCTGTTCCAGCCGCTTGGTATTACGGACTACCGCTGGGATACCGATCCGCAGGGTATTCATACTGGCGGCTTCGGGCTGTATCTTAAACCACAGGATATGAGCACATTCGGCCAGCTCTATCTGCAGCAGGGACGCTGGGAAGGAGAGCAGCTCATTACTTCTGCAACCGTACAGCATTCCACTTCTCCACTTATTGAAGTGAAACCACCGCATACGGGATTTTATGGCTGGCACTGGTGGATTTCTTCCTTTTCCAGCGGGATAGAGCACCAAGATGAGGTTTTTTATCATTATGCACGCGGCTTCGGAGGTCAATTTATCATCGTTGTGCCCTCCTCTGAACTCGTGTGCGTCATCACCAAGAATAAACATCGGAAGAAGAGTGCGCCTGTTGACGTATTCCGTCAGTACATCGCGCCTTATTTTCTATACCAAGGAGGAAGATGATAGATGAGCAAATACTGGAGTAAAACGACTGCCTCCCTCACTCCCTACGTTCCCGGTGAGCAGCCCAAAGACCGCAATATCATCAAGCTGAATACCAATGAGAATCCTTACCCTCCTTCAGAGGCTGTATTACAAGCGCTTCGTAGTGCAGTAGACGACAGCCTACGCTTATATCCTGATCCGCACGGCAGCCGATTGATCCATGCCATTGCCCAAACCTACGGGGTGGCCGTAGATGAGGTATTCGTTGGCAATGGTTCGGACGAGATTTTAGCATTTGCCTTCCAAGCCTTTTTTGACCACGATCAGCCTGTGCTGTTCCCGGATGTTACTTACAGCTTCTATACCGTATATGCCGATCTATTTCGCTTGCCCTATACGGCAGTTCCGCTTGATGAGCATTTTCAGATCGTCCCTGAATCCTTCTTTATCCCGAATGGGGGAGTGATTGTGCCCAATCCCAATGCTCCAACCGCAATCCATTTGCCCCTTAGCGAAGTTAGGAAGCTGCTCGACAAGAATACGGAGCAAGTTGTCATTCTGGACGAAGCCTATATTGACTTCGGAGGCGAATCCGCCATCCCGTTGATCCATGAATATCCGAACCTACTGGTAGTGCAAACTTTATCCAAGTCGCGCTCTTTGGCTGGATTGCGGGTAGGTTACGCTATCGGCCCGCCTGAGCTGATCGAAGGATTAAACCGTATCAAGAACTCTTTTAATTCATACACCTTGGATCGTTTGGCCTTGGCAGGAGCAGAAGCGAGCTTCGCGGACAAGACTCATATTCAGGAGAATATTATGCGGATTGTGAGTACCAGAGACTGGACAACGGCACAGCTATCAGAACTAGGGTTTCAGCTCACCCCTTCCACAGCCAATTTCCTCTTTGTCTCACATTCCACCGTTCCCGCCCAGCGAATATTCCAGAAGCTGCGAGAGCATGGAATTCTGGTGCGATATTGGCCTAAAGCGCGCATCGATAACCATCTGCGGATTACTATAGGAACTGATGATGAGATGCAGAAGTTGATTGAGGCCATGAAGGTTATTTTGAAGGAAGGTTAGACAAAAAGCCCACATCTTGATACCACGGTGTGGGTAGCCAATTCTCTTGCAAATTTTAATTAGAAAAGAGGTGGACCTAAATACAAGTTAAGAAATTCCTTAAACCAATGTTTGTAACGATGGTTGTTTTTACCCTATGCCTTAGTTCTGCAACTGTCTTTGCAAAAGCCAACAATGTAAATAATTTAAAAAGCAAAATTGACAAAATAAATCAAAACGAAATTGATGACTCAATATCTAAATTATACAAAAACGAAATAGCGCCTTCACTCATAGCCCGCAGACAAGATCTTGTATATTCAGACGTATCCGACCAAGCGATAACCGCCGCAACACTTTCCGAACCTCTTCCCATTTTGGCTACAAACGTTAATTATAAGAAAGGTGAGGATTTCAAGAGCAAACTAAAGCACTCAGGGTGGCAGTTTATCGTTAATGCGGACAACAAGCCAATAGCTGTATTTACGGTGGAAAAACAGAATGCTGAATATGCAGTTACATATGTGATGAATGAAAATTTTGCAAAAGCCATTTCAGATGCATTAGGTCAGCTTAATGGTAGTCCACCTGTAATTTTGCCCATTGGCGGGTACTTCTTCATTGCTGATAGCGATGACAATGTTGCACTTGCCAAACCGCTAAACGACAATGTTGCCAATGCAAAATATGAACTTAAAACCTTTGATGAGCTAAACAACGCTGAAAATAGGACTATTGATTATTACAGCAATCAGACCGAAGTCATTGATGGAGGAAGCGTTGAAATCGAAGATCAAAAATTAAAAATAACTAATTACAAGCAAAGAGCCTGCCCTCATCCCCAACAGGACAAAGGCAGGCTCTTTCACCTGCAGTTACGCAGCAGCATTTAATTCCGCCACTTCATAAACTTATAATCAAGCACATCCACTAGCAGAAACAATACAAAACCCACGAGACTGAACAGCATAATCCCTGCGTACATCTCCGGGTAATCGAGCCTTAACCAGGCGTCCATAATGAAAAAGCCCATGCCGTGCTCCGTACCATAAATCTCCGTGAAAAAAAGAACAGAAATCGCTGTTCCGAGTGAAATCCGGATCGTACTGAGAATAACGGACAACGCGCCGGGCAGCGTTACATTCCAGAATTTCTGCGCGGTGCTGGCTCCAATACTGGTTAAGACATCATAAGTGCTGTCGGGAATCGCTTTGACTCCATCTCTCACGGAAATGATGACTTGAAAGAGCAGGATCAGCATAATCATCAGAATTTTGGAAACCTCACCAAGTCCGAAGAACAGCATCACCACGGGCAGCAAAGCAATCTTGGGTACGGGATACGTCAGATAGACCACCGGGTCCAAGAGCTTATTCCAAACCTGGGAGCGCCCCATAAGCAGGCCAATAAGCAGACCCACAATTAACGCTATAATCACCCCGGCAAAAATACGAAACAGACTGTAGCTGATATTAAGCCAAAGGTCCTTCGCTTCCAAATGTGCCATTGCATTATAAACAGCCAAGGGACTAGGCAGGATGGGATGATGCATCAGCAAAAAGGCGATATACCAGACCACATTCATACATAGAAACACCAATAACAGCCTTGCTAGATGATGGAGCCGCCGTATGTTTACCATTTCTCCTGCATTACCTTTCTGATTACCTTAGTCTGCTCAAAGAATTCATCGCTGTCCCGTTTCTGCTCATGCTTCATTTGAAATACGGAATGATTATCGACAATCTCCGGCATCTCTTCCTTGTTGGAGGGCATGATGATTACTTTTTGACCGAGCAGAATCGCTTCTTCCACATCATGGGTCACAAATAACGTCGTAGCCGGGTTCGCCAGCCAATTGTCCAAAAAGAGCTCTTGGAGCGTTTCCCGTGTGATCGCATCGAGCGCGGAAAATGGCTCGTCCAGCAATAGAATCGTCGGCAGAATTGCAAAAGCGCGGGCAATCGCCACTCTTTGCTGCTGACCCCCACTAAGTGAAAGTGGATAACGTCCCGCTAATTCAGCGATTCCCATAGACGTTAGCCAATGCTTGATCTGCGCTTCCTGCTCGCGTTTAGGCCGCCCTGCAGGATGAGTTATCTTCATCGCGATCCCGATGTTGGCTTGAACCGTTTTCCAAGGCAACAATCCGTAGTTCTGCGGAACAAGGCCGATCAGCGTTTCTTTGGCATGCACCGATTTCCCGTTAAACAGCAGTTCTCCCGTATAGCTCGGCAGCAGGCCGGCAATGGCTCGCAATAACGTAGACTTTCCGCTGCCGGACGGTCCGATAATCGTATAAATCCCATGCTCCGGCAACACCAATTCAACGTGCCCTAACGCCAATTGTCCGCCCTTGTATTCCACTTTCAGATCTTTGATGCTCAGTCCGTTATTTCTTGAATTGGACATCAGAGATCACATCTTCAGCCGCTATATTTTTAGTAAGTAGTCCCACTTCTCGCGCCCAGGCAAAAGCGGCCTCCACTTGTTTCACATCCACTTGATTGGCTGGCAGGTAGTCAGGCACTTTAATATCAGCTTTTAATGTATCAGGATACCCAACTTCTTTGATGATCAGATCGATATAATCGGCTTGGTCATGGGATTTCATAAAGCCAACCGCTTCATCATAGGCAGCATACATGGCTTGAATAGCCGGCCCTTTGGCATCAATGGCGCTCTGTGGGAAAGCAAGCACAAACGGATTCACGCCAGCCGCTATAGTAGAGCTCAATACACGCAGGCCCGCAGCTTTACCCATGGTCACAAAAGGCTCCGGCAAAATAGCCGCGTCAGCCTTATTATTCTTAAGCAGCTCAAGCCGGGTCGGAATTTGTGGTACCTCTGTTACCTTAACATCGTCTTGCGTCAGGCCCGCCTGCTTCAGGATCATGGCCACCGTATATTGTGTAGACGTATTTTTGGACAAAATCACGGACTTTCCTTTAAGATCCTTCACATCCTTGATCTCATCATTGCCAGTCAGCAAATCGAATTCACCAAAGGTTGTGCTCGTAATCTTCACATCAAGCCCGGCCTCATTATAAATGGCTATTGCGACCAGATCTGCGCTGAGCCCGTCCACCTTACCCGCTTGAAAAGCCACATCGCGATCTTTAGCGCTCTTAAACGTCTGAATCGCCAGATTCACACCATGTTCCTTATCAAAGCCTTGGGAATGAGCAACTATAAAAGGAATGGCATCAATTGAGGGCAATAATCCCAGTGACAACGTTGGCGTTTCTGCCGCCGGGGATGCTGCCGCATCTCCTGTACCTTCCGTATTGACATTTTTCGCTGTACTGCAGCCAACTGCAAGGGTACTAATGATAGCTACGAGCATAAACAGCATAAGTATTTTTTTCATTGATGTTCTCTTCATGAATCTCTCCAGCCTCCATATTCTTGTCTGTAATCAACGCATTTCTTTGCGCAAAAATTCACAAATAGGCATGTGAATAATCCTTCAAACTTGTGTGGTAAGTTTCAAGTAATGCAATTTTACACTAAACATAATATTTTGTATATTTATAAATTGATATAGTTCAGGAGATACCGCATAAGAATAGACCGATTTGAATATCGCAGTGAACTGCATAAAATAACAGCAGAAACCTTGGACATTAGCGGTAAACAATTGGGTTAATACTACTCTAAACAATGTCTCCCATCAGGGGACATTGTTCTTCTGTATAAGCACAAAACCCTATTAACACACAATGTTCACTAATGAATCTGTGTTTTCCTCGTGGACATATCTTTTAAATATTACTTTTCATGTTATAATGAAAGCGTAGCCAAAGTGGTTGAGATACTATTATTTCATCGCCCAAGGAGGATGGAGAACATGCTAGCAGGACTTAAAGAGCTTAAAAATTGGGTATCAGGAATTTGGCAGCCTTGGATGGCTTCAGGAGATGAAGATTACCGGAATATGGAGTACACCGTAGAGCGTCATTTGCACAATCCTCAATCGCCAAACAGACTCACCTATGAGGAAGAGGCCCGCAATAAGATTGTTAAATACCATTAATTTCTCCTACAATAGATACAGGTTAACCAAATAGCGA
Source organism: Paenibacillus sp. 19GGS1-52 (assembly GCF_022369515.1). Classification (NCBI taxonomy): domain Bacteria; kingdom Bacillati; phylum Bacillota; class Bacilli; order Caryophanales; family Paenibacillaceae; genus Paenibacillus; species Paenibacillus sp. 19GGS1-52. Next base: position 1,516,296 of record NZ_CP059724.1, on the reverse strand, counting down.
TTTAGTGACATAAGGCCCCTAAGCCGGAAGAAATTCCGACTTATGTGGTCTTTTTATTTTGAGGTATACTGGCCACTACAACCTCCAGTACGTCTTTTACCATTGTTTCCACTTTGAGACCTTGAGTATTCTGACTCCAATACAATGCCGACCCGAATATGCCCCAACTAATGACAAGAGCTGTAGCTTCCACTTGCGAAACGCCAATATCGCTCTCCTCCTTTAACCATTTGAGCAGGATTCGGTGAACTTCCTTTTGCATTGCAATTTCAAACATCGGTTCAAATTGCTTATCTCCTGGAGTTATATATTGTCTAAATTCGGTAAGAAATTCGAATACGGTTTGGATGAGGGTAGGCAAACATTCGAAATTAAATTGGTGGGGTAACCTTTTCTTCAAGATAATCTGGGACTTTTCCAACATCCAGTTCTCGAGAAACGCAAATTTATCGTCAAAATGGGCATAAAAAGTAGCGCGATTCACTGTCGCTCTAGTCGTAATATCGTGCACAGAAATGGAGTAGATATTCTTCTTTTGCTCGAGCAGTTCCGTAAAGGCCTGCGTTAGTAATTGACGCGTTCGCCTTACTCGAGGATCATTAAGGTTCATTGGCATACTCTATCTCCCCTACTTATGAAAACCAACAAAACTACATAAAATGTTGCTAACGCAACGAAAACTACTTTTTGCTGGTTGTCCGAAATGCTCAAATTTCTTATGCTTTATATATAAAATGTATTTTACACGTCATCATTCGTATAAACAACACTGCACTGTTATCTTCAGATGGATGGACCCATTCGTTTAAGTAGAGAAAGGATGATTATTGTCATGATTATTGTTACAGGAGCCAACGGGAAATTGGGAAGGGCGGTTGTAGAGCAACTGCTTAAGCGTGTTCCGGCCGAGCAGATTGCTGTGAGTGTCCGCGACCTGAATAACGCACAGGAACTTAAGGATTGTGGAGTTCGTGTCCGTCAGGGTAATTTCGACGATGCCGATAGTCTCCTCCACGCCTTTGAAGGAGCAGCACAGGTTCTCATCGTATCTTCCGGAATCATGGGGAAGGCGGGTATTCGTCAACATCAAACAGCGATTGAAACTGCAAAGAAGGCCGGTGCTAGTCGGGTGTTATACACAAGTCACATGGGTTCTTCCCCGACGTCACACTTTCCTCCTATGCTCAACCATGCTGCAACAGAAGAATTGTTACAAGCTTCAGGCATTGCCTACACGTCGCTACGTAACGGCTTCTACACAATGTTAGCGGGTATGTTAATCGGAAGAGCAATCAAAGTAGGGGAATTGATCACTCCTGAGGACGGTCCAGTTGCCTGGACATCTCACTCCGATTTGGCCGAAGCCACTGCAGCTATCCTAAGTGAGCAGAAATTCGATGGCCCGACTCCTAACCTTACAGCCTCCGAGGCGATGGATATGGACGGTCTCGCGGCGATTGCTTCGGAGATCATCGGCCAACCCTTACGCCGAATTGTCGTGTCGGACAAAGAATATCAGGCCCTTTTACAATCTCAAGGTCAACCTGAGGATAGGGTTAACATGCTAATGGGTATGTTTCTTGCGAGCCGTAATAAAGAATTCGCACAAACCAGTACCGCTCTAGCTAACCTAATCGGTCGAGCCCCGATGAATATTAGAGAAGTCTTGAAAAAGTCCATTTCTCTCCATACTAACGAATGACATAAGTTCAATAAAAGTAAGTCTCGATGGTGTCTAAGATATCATCGGGATTTTTTCTATTAGTGCCTTTATAGGTCAATGCTAGTTCCTGCAGGCTATCCCTTGATCGGTAGCATCCAAAAGCGGTCGTTCTCGTGTAAGAAGATTCATGCTCACCTTTCAACTTTGAGAAGATAGCAAGATCAACATATTTCCCCTTTTCGAACTCATGTTGCCTCAATACTCCCTCTTTGTGGAAACCAAGCCTAGACATCAATCGGATCGACGCCTCATTTTCCGGTTCCACTTTCGCCTCAATTTTATTTAACTCCATAGTCAAAAAACCAAAATCCAAGATACAATTAACTACCTCTGTCATGATACCCTTGCCCCAAAAGTTAGGAACTAAGTCATAACCAATTTCTATACGATTGTGTGTCTTCTCATAATTCAAAAAACCGCATGTCCCAATCACTTTTTTGGACTCACTATCTTCAATCATCCACCGTAATCCAGTTTGTTCTTTGAAAATCCTCTGATACCATTGCATTTCATTTACTGCATCCTCAACAGAATCGAAGGGTTCGAACTCCATATATTTCACAACATCTTCGTTTGAATAAAGCTCAAAAATATCATAACGATCATTCTCTTCCTCTTTCCTTAATGTATATCGTTCTGTCTTTAACTGGGGGAATTCAACAAAGGTGAATCCTGAATTCATACTAACCCTCCTTTTTCATTGTAATTATATAACAATATTCCAGTTATCTGAATTGCATTTATAGAGTAGATACGCAACCTAAATAAATGAGCCGCCCTGTATGTGCAGGACGGCTCATTTATTTAGGTATGGTAGATCCCCAGGTCTCGTCTTCGAAGCCTGCTTGATGGGGTTATTCTTTGACGCCGCCCAGCGCTACGCCCGCGATAATATAACGGGATAACAGGAAGTAAACCACGAACAGCGGTAAGGCTGTCAGCGCGAGTCCTAAATAGATTGAGCCGAACTCCGACTTGTATATATCCCCGCGCAGCAAGCTGACCATGATTGGCATCGTATACTTTTCTTTCTGTGTAAGCAGTATCAGCGGCATGAACAGGTTGTTCCAGTTCCCCACGAAGGCAAAGATCGCCTGCGTCGCCACTGCCGGAACCATCAACGGTAAGATGATCCGATTAAATGTTTTGAATTCATTGGATCCGTCTACACGTGCTGCTTCCACGATCTCTATCGACAGCGTTGCCAGCAGATATTGGCGCATAAAGAACACTACCGCCGGCGCTGCAATCGCAGGCAGAATCAACGGAAGAAAGCTGTTGGTCCAATGTATCTTATACATGAACTGATAGAATCCAATTGCACTTGCCTGGGAAGGAATCATCATCACGCATAAAATAAAAGTAAAGAATGCCCCACGCAGCTTCCAGCTATAGGTCACCAGCCCGTAAGCCGCCAGGGATGAGAAGTAGACCGTTAAGAGGGTTGCTGAAGCAGAGATAATAAACGAATTCATGAACCCTTGAATGGGATCGAAACTCTTGTCGAGCAGCGCCCTCAGGTTGGTCATCATATGGGACGAAGGAAGCAGTGAGAGACCGCTTTGAATTTCCGCCGTAGAACGGGTGGCATTTATAAACATGATCCAAAACGGGAGGATGCTGAGCACTGCCAGAGAGATGCAGACGATATAGATAATCGTCTTGTTGATCCTCCGGGTGACGTTTCCGCCTTTTTGATTATTGTTCATGTGCTACGCCCCCCTTATGGCTGCTCTTGGCGGATTTTTTCTCCATTTTAAGTATTTTTTTCATTTTTTCCGCGTCGCGGTCACGCATTAGATAGAACACAAATGCAGACAATATCCCTGAAATCACGAACATGATCATGCTCGCCGCTGCAGCACGATTGTACAAATAGCTTCCCTTAAAGGCTTGCCCATAAATAAACATGGACGTGGTAAGCGTAGAGTCATCCGGTCCGCCTGCAAGGAAGAGCTGCGGAATATCAAACATGGTCAAACCACCGACCATCGATGTAATCAGCGTGAATAACAAAATCGTACGTAAACTTGGCAGCGTGATACGGAAGAAGGTTTGAACTCCGTTTGCACCGTCAATTGACGCAGACTCGAAGAGCGCTGGATTGATACCCATAACGCCTGCGATAAGAATGATCATGGTGTTACCGTACCACATCCAGAACTGGATGAACGCCACAATCCCCCTTGCTGTTGTCTTATCCTGAAGGAAGAAAATCGGTGCGTCAGACCAGCCCATCATTTCAAAAAAGCTGTTTACCGGACCCATTGGATAGCCAAACAGAGTGCTGAAAAGCAAGGCGATTGTACCTGCAGTAATAATATTAGGCATATAGAGCAGAACCTTGAAAAAGCCTTGTCCCTTAATTTTAAGACGCTGGTTAGTGAACCATGCAGTGAGTAAAAGCGCAAGAAGGATCTGGGGAACGAAGTTTAGGATCCAGAGCAACCCGGTGTTCATTAGAGACTTTCTGAAAGAAACATTATCAAAGATAAGATCTTTGAAGTTCTGAAAAGGATTATCCAAAATATGTATTGGTTTTGGTATTAATCCTTGCAAATCGGTGAACCCTATGAATGCGGTGTACAAAATAGGATATAACGAGAAAATCAGAAATGCCAAAACAAACGGAAATGTAAAAATATAGCCGAATTTAGAGTAGTTCACACCTTTGCGGCGCATGCTCTCACCTCTTTAGTTGATATGAAGGGGCGGGATGACTCCCCCGCCCCTTCGATTGCTTTTTATTCGCTATCGATATTAAGTTGATCTTTGACTTGCTGTTTGAAAGTTTCGATCGCTTTAGCACGGTCCTTGTTGCCTGCAGTATATTCGCGTACTTGATCACGCCAGAGCTTGTTGATCGTTTCGTCGAATGCGGTCAAGTTGTTGCCGGAAGCGTTGGCGTTAGCCGGAACAAAGATGTCGAACATGTTCTGTCCGCCAAGCATTGCTATTTCGCCATTAGATTTATCCATAACAACGGAGGAAGCAACGCTGTCCTTCGTACCTTGCTCGCCATCTTTCATCGTTCCGTTAGCCCAGTTGTACTGGAGTCCGGTTTCAGAAGTATCGAGCGTTACCCACTTGATGAAGTCTGCAACAGCTTGTTTCTTGGCATCGTCCTTGGTTACGTCTTTGTTAGCGAGCAACCAGGTGCCTCCCCAGAAGAAGCCTGTTGGCGGCTCAGTAACTGCCCAGTCACCGGATGTATCCTTTGCATGGTCCTTAAACGTATAGTTAATGAGCCAAGCAGGACCGAAGAAACCGAAGACAGGTTTTGCGCCAGTGCCGTTCATATCGGCGAACCAGGCTTCTTGCCAATCTGTCGTATCGTTGTAGTAGCCATTGTCTTTCAGCTTCTTGGAGAGATCAAGGAATTCTTCACGCTTCGGATCAATATGCAACTTGCCATCGACAATCCAGCCTTTGTCAGAACTGTTTTCGACCGCGTGCCAAACATCGCCGTCGCCGGAAACTGCGGCATATCCTTTAGCTTTCAGCTTTTCAGCTGCACTGAAGAATTTATCCCAGCCTGGACCGATTTCAGTCTTGATAGCAGCCGGGTCATCTGTTCCAAATACTTCCTTGGCAAGCGAGCGGCGATAGATAAAGGCTCCACCTGTTGCCTGATAGCCAAGACCTTTCAGCTGGCCGTCTTTGCTGCCGATATCTACAGAATATTGAGCAATGCCTGCGTCCTTAACCATTTGATCGGTAAGGCCCAGGTCAGCGTAGTTGGCGGCAAAAGTGGATGCATCGCCTTGTGTATATTTGAGTACGAACGCCCCTTCAGCTGCATATATATCCGGTGCATCTTTTCCGCCAGCGGCCAGGGCCTGGTCAAGAGCTGGCTGATAGGCTCCATCTGTAGTTGCGACAATCGTAGTTTTGAACTCTACATTCGCCTCAGGGTGGACTTCCATATACTTTTTGGTCATGTTCGGAATCTCATCCGTGAAGCTATAGAGATTGATGGTGACTTTTTCACCAGTTCCGGCTGCTGGTGCTGTTGTAGCCTCTGCTGCTGTTGTGGCTGCTGGAGCTGTAGTTGCGTTTGCGTTAGATGAGTTTGAGTTGCCTCCACATGCTGCTAGAGCAGATGACATCAAGACCAGCGTAGAAACCCCCGCTAAAACACGTTTCATACTTTTCATACTTTGCCTCCCCTTTTTATATTGAAACCTCGGTTTTATGTAACCGCATACATAGTATAAAGCCTATGGCTCTCTGGCATAAGGAACCTAATTATAGGAAAACTTCCACTATTTTTGGATTTCGCACCGAACAAGGCATAAAAAAAGACACCAAAGGATTTCTACCTTGGTGTCTCCATTTGTCTAATAGATCATTGAACATTTACTGGATATGGCCTTCCATTCCGTTCCTCATCGTTCGATACCGCCCCGGACTCATTCCTTCGTATTCCTTGAACAGCTTATTAAAATATTTGACGGTCTGATAACCGGTGCGGCTGGCAATTTCCGCTATGGGCAGATTTGTCTTCAGCAACATTTCCTTCGCTTTCTGCATTTTTCTGCGGGCGACGTATTCGCTGAAATTCATCTGGCATTGCTCTTTGAAAAGTGCACTGAAATAACTCCCATTCAGATGTACATGCAGGGCGACTTCCTGCAGGCTGATCGGCTCCATAATATGCATTTCCATATAGTGCATCGCCTGGCGGATCGGATCTCTTAACGCGGCTTCTTCTTCCCTTACGGCCATCAAATGAGGATCTGCCATCTTCCGCATGAAACCAATATGTTCCTGCTCTTGCCCTGCCTTCAAGGCATTCTCCACGGATTCGATCAGCTTTTCCCGGCTGGCCGGCTTGAGCAAATAGTCTACTACGGACAAATGAATCGCTTGCTGGGCATACTCGAACTCAGCATGTCCGGAGATGAGAATAACGGATGGCTGACGCTGGATCCTTTTCTCCCTCATTTTACTAACCAGAGCAAGTCCGCTCATTTCAGGCATACGGATATCCGTTATCATGAGTTCGATGGGAATCTCCTCCAGAATTTGCATAGCGGCCACCCCATTGCTTGCCGTTAGAATCTCATATTGACCAGCAGCCCAAACCCCCAATATTTTCTTCATTCCTTCTCTCGATCTCGGTTCATCTTCGACGATAAGAATCGTTCGGCTCCTCATAACGTTCTGCCTCCTCGGACAGGAATTTGAATACTTATACGAGTGCCTTGGCCCTTCTGGCTATCAATAGCCATTACCGCGCTCTGCTCGTTCTTTCCCGAAAATAACAGTTGAAGCCTCTTCTGCACATTGGCGATTCCGAGACCGGAATCTTTAGAAGAAGACACCTTGCCGCTATCCAGCCCTTCCAGAAGAGAGCGTAACTTCTCCTCATCCATTCCCACCCCGTCGTCTTCCACCATAATAGTGATCCGTTCTCCGTCACGAGTAACCGTCAACTTTACCAAACCGGGTTCAATCTTGCTCTCGACTCCATGCAATATAGCATTCTCCACTAGCGGCTGCAGCAACAGTCGAGGTAGTTCCACATCTGCAAATTCGGGAGGAGCCTCAATTTCCCAAACCAAACGGTCTTCAAAGCGCATTTTCATAATGAGCAAATATCGCTTCACATGCTCCAATTCGTCGTGCAGCTTCACCCATCTACCTTTACTCGATCCAGTGATGGTATAACGGAATAAATCAGACATGGCGACCACATATTCAGCCAGTTGGTCTTCATCCTTTTCCAGTAGTGACCAGTGCAGAACATCAAGGGAATTAAACAAAAAATGCGGATTGATTTGAGCTTGGAGTGCCTTTAACTCCGTATGGCTCCGAGATACCTCTTTGTCATAAACCAACTGGATCAGCTCATTGATGTTATCAACCATTTTGTTGTAGGAATAATTCAGTTCCTGAATTTCCATAGTGAACGATATGTTTTCGATGGGCTTCAGAATCCCAAGACGAGTATCTCTCATGGCTTTGATCAGCTTGAACACAGGCCGGGTGATGAGCGTAGACAGGAAAAAAGAAAGCAAGGTGAACAGCAAGGTACCCATGATGGCCGATGCGAGAATGGTCGTGCGCAAGACCGATATTCCTTTGGTGATGACGTTAACTGGCGTTAAGATAAGCAGCGTCCATCCAGTTACGAAAGACCGTTGCTTGACGACGATAAAGGAGTTCTTGCCAATGGATGCGACATGATCGTTGGTCCCCTCCAGCAGCTTGCCTGCTGTCTCTTGCGAAATAGTATCATCATTGGACGTGATGAACTGGCCATCGGAACCTAAGAGCAAGATCGTCTCCGCATCCTCTTCTCCCTCTCCAGACAAGGAGCCTTTTAGCGCAAACTTGCTGCGGTCTGAGCGAATGAGCAAATACCCACCTGTAGCGAAATGCCGATCGATGAGGCTGATCTGCCGAATTGCCAAAACCGATGTAGTATCGAGCGGATCGATGCCGAACCAGACGAGAGCTCCTTTCTTCTCTGTCGCCTGCTTAATCCAATCCTCAGGCACCTTATCTCTCAGGCTGCTGCCGTCGAGAGGGTACAATCTCGCTCCGTCATTCTTGTAAAGCTCTACGGATTTGATGCCGTCCGTATACATTTGGACCAGGTTGATGATGGGTGGCAGCGCCTGCCGTTCTGCAAAGGTAGCGGGCTGACCCTCTATATCACGTAAAAGCAGTTGCTGGATATACTCGTTGGTCGATACCAGGGTCGTCAGAGAATTGATCTGTTCGAGAATGCCCTCCAAGCGGCCATTGGCCTGAATCGCGGTTTGCTGGATATGCTTCTCCGCGTTGTTCTTGAGCATCGTCGAGACTGAATGAAACGTAATCCCCCCGACGAACGTCAGAATGATGAGCATAACGGCGAGAAAACCGAGCAGCATTTGATTCCGCAGCGTATTTAACTTTAATCTCGATAGTATTCGCCGCACGCAGCCTCTTCCTTTCTTCCTCATAGTAGGATCATGGAATGATCACCCGCATCTGATTAAGTAAGGGCTTTCAAGCCTTTCTGTCATAATATAGCATGTTTGCTATTTATCCGCTAAGGGAGAATTATGGAACGCTCCGCTAGATTCGCTGTAGGAGATTTGCCTAGATAAACATAATCTGGTTCGCCTAACTTTTGGGGAATTAGGATTACTTCTACTGTTTCAAATACTTCTTTTAATATCCCCATGAAATCTGATGATTCATTAGCACTCCAAAACGAAATAACGCCTCCCGGATTTAACAATCTCACGAGTTCATGAATTCCATGATCTGCATACAAATTACTGTTCGAGTTAGATACAACCCAGTCTGGACCATTATCAATATCTAAACAAATAACATCATATTTGTTCTCTGTACTATAAATCCATTTAATGAGATCTGTATTAATTATGTTTGTCCGTGGATCATCTAGCGCAGATGAAGAGAATATTTGAAGATATTCTTTGTTCCATTTTATAATAACCTCTTCAATTTCTACTATATCAACTTTCACAACTTTGGAAGATAGTAACGATTCAGCCAATGAGAAGCCTACACCTAGACCCCCAATCAGTACACTACTGACATTATCACATCGATCAAACGCTGCTTTTACTAGTAATCTCTCAGATTCTCCATTATAAGTCGACATAAGAAAGGTACCATTATAGATGATTTCATAATGTTGACCTCTTCTTTGAAGCTGTATTTCTCCCCTGTCTGTAGTGCAGCGCTCCACTATTTCTAGCATATGTATGAGTCCTCCTATATCTTATATATTCTTTGGGTATTTATTAATTCTCCACCTTTAAACTCCATCCTATATACATCTGGTTTTGATGTTTTCATTAAAAACTCATACCCGTATTGACCATCAAAATACCCCATCATTAATGTCATAACTAATCCATGTGTTCCTATTGCTATTTTCTGTCCTTTATAGTTCTTTAGTATTTCTTTCAATCTTGCTACAGATCGCCGTTGACAGTCACTTATGGACTCACCATAAGGTTCTTTGTAGTTTGAGTCTATAAACATCTTACTTACAAGTGAGTATACTTCCTTATCCGGAATAATCATGTCCTCTCTTGAAAATACCAGTTCTTTAAGATCTTCAAACACTATAATCTCTTTATCACTTAGTTGAGCCAGTTCCTCAATGGTCATAATAGCGCGACTATAAGGACTTGAAATAAAAGTATCAATTACCTCATTCCTCAATAGTTCGGTTATTGTACGGGAATCCTGCTTACCCATATCAGTTAATCCTCGATTCCGTTCATTTCCTTCTCCTTGATAAAATATTCATTGCTGTGATTTCGTATAGTGCTCTGGTATTCACGAACCTGTAGGGTAGGAGTATCAGCGACGCAGCGGAAATATGTTGTTAACTGATGCCTCTGTTATCTTCGAAAAACAAAAAAATACTTTATTGATTCCCTGTAGTTCCAAATGTGCCTTTTATAATTTTTTCGTATTCTTCCCATTTAATAAAAAGGCCCTATATCAATAACTTTATTGCCGGGTTCCAGTTTGAAATCTCTCCATATAATAATTTCCTCATCTCTCTCAATAAATACTAATATAAAGTCACATTCTTCATCTCCACACCAGGGACATACTAATATTGGGTATCTGTAGTATAAATATTCGTGAGTTTGGTTTAATAGAAAATAATTAATTATTTGGCTTTGATGCTCTTCACTGCCCCACCCGAGGGAAGGAACTTTATCAACTATATTAGGGGATGTTGATGTCTCCCCGTATCTGCCCAATCCACATATCCCCAGTACTCATAAAGTAAGATCGTTCAGTTTGACCATTAATTATGTCTTCACAGACTTTAAATGCTTTACATTTCATCTCTTTTATTTCTTCTTCTGATTCTAGATCGCTTTCCCACACATAATATCCATTTACACATCTCTCCCAAGTAAATAAATTAAAGCAGGGGTGAATATTATTATATGGGAATAACGCTGTTTCTGGATTTTTAAGAAAGATTTGCTCATAATACTGAATTTCTGTCCCTAAAGCCGCAACTACTTGGGAATCCATAAACTCAGGGTTTCCCAACCAAATCTTTAAATAGTAATGCTCATTCATTTGATCTAACTTTCTCTGCCATTCAAGGTATATTTCAATTAATTGATAAATCACTTGTTTTCTACATAATCTTTTTTGTTCCTATTTAATGACTCAATATCAAGGTCTTTATGATAGGTCCCCCATAAAGGAAGCTTTCTTGCTCTCCTTCTCATGCCTCTTATCTTCTTTTTTATTGATATAAACTTCATTTAATTACATCCAGTCATCGAAATGTTCTTCAAGAAACTCAATCTCTTTCTCATAATGAGCAAGATGACCCTCCTCAACTAATTTTATAAATGCGGGATCTCCGGAAGAAGCACGTTCAGATAATGTAGTACACATGAATTTAATACGGGAAATCGTCCACTCCTGAAGGTCTTTTGGAACAACCATTCCGTAGGAATCAAAGAATATTTCCACACGTCTTTTCCTTGCTGATGCATGATTCTCTCTATTATATTTTTCAACTTCGTGGTCATTTTGACTTGGTTCAAACTCTGCAAGTGGAACCGATGTATATAAAGTGTACACAATATCCCATATACGTGGACCTGGACCTGCCATATCAAAATCGATGATTCCCACAGGAAGTTTGTCTTTAAATACCACGTTATACAAAGCAGCATCATTATGGCAAACAACTTCTTGTAAAGATCTCACTGGATATTCATTTTTAGATTTCGAATTTGGTATAAACCCTACAGTTGTGTCATGATATCTTCTTAAGAGCTTAGCAAGTTTGTATAAAACCTCATCCGACCACATGTAGCCTTCAAGTTCAGGGTAGATATTCCCTGGAACTACTCCTTCAAGGTAAGATAGAATCTCTCTATTCTTTTCATCTAATCCTAAATATCTAGGTGAATAGGGATAACCTTCCTTTTCAAGGTGTATTAGCAATTCATGCACATAAGGATTGGAATTAGCCTCCCTACGAACTGTATTCCCTACCTTTACGACCTTATTTATATTTCCACCAGTAAGAACTTCCTCGATTTCTGACAGGTCTGTTCCTCCTTTTGATTTTATCTACATAAATGTCGCCCCTCTTAGATAGCTCATATCTTAGGGATTCGATGTGTCTGGCTGCTCTTGCTCTCCGAAATTCGTTTGCCGAACCCAGGGTCAAATGGCCCGAAGCATGAATTATGTTGTTATCTGAAGCAAATCGACATCCTTGAATCTACTAAACTCTTCTTTCAGACCTTGCATCTGAGTGATATGTCGTTTGGCATGTTTACATAAAAAGTAAATATACTGGTAAACATCAATCTTACCTAGTTCATTCACTGTCATTGTAGTCTTATATAAGATTCCCTCACCGTTTGGTATTTCTTTAAGTATTTCTTTACATTCATTTATCTGCTCTTCCAATAATACTTTAACTTCGTTTAATGTCTTTTCGCCCTTCGGTTCCATATGCTCTGGTCGTATCCATTCAAAGGATTTGTGCTCTGCTATCTTCTCAAGTTCCCCTAAATTGTATTGATAATTAGCTATTGCTTGAGACAGGTCAACCTTCATTGAAAGTTCTTTAGCCTTTTTATTACCTTTTCGAATCAGAATTAATAAAAACTGATTGGTCAATGTAACGTGTTCTAAAATTTGTTCAATACTCCATCCTACCTTAGCTTTATAACTATGCAACTCTGGACTTAAATCAAACCACGTTAAATAATCATTCAATATCCGTGAAAGTTCTTGGTCAATAAAATTAATGGTTTGCTTTACCGTCATTGTTCTTCCCTCCTATACCACCGGGTAGCCAGCTACTCAGCCTTGCAGGTGTGTATTCCTCGAATTTCTAGTTATAAAATGTATAGGTCAAAGTCAATTTCCGCCCCTATATCATGGACGAACTTTATGGTTTCTTTATTTAAGTACATTGCTGGCTTTTCATTATTCTCTATATTAATTACAACTTCAAGTTTACATTCAAGATTGTTCTGTCTAACTAATTTTACTACTTCGTCTTTTCGATTCTGAATCAAATTTTTAAGCTTATCTATCTGGTCATTGATATCAAATGATTCTTCATATTCTGTGGCTAGCTCCCAACAAGTTTCCTTACGAAATAGATCTCTTCTTATATAATCGCCTTTGAGCCAGGTTCTTGTAGGTGTAATTAGTAATGTGTCTGTAATTATATTTGGATCAAACCCATCTCCGAATATACTAAATTCGACTTTCACGTTTGTTTTGTCCATCTTTGAGTTCTCCTAAATTAATATACAGCTAGCAGGGTTTCACCTAACGTTATTGGATTCACGAACCCTCACTGGCTTAAGGTGTGGCTAAAATGCCTCATGCAGACCAAGTACGATCAGGCCCTTAGCGTGGATACTGTGTTATGCGATAACTTGCCTCCTTCGAGTCATCTACCCTAATAATATTGTTGCTATTTCGATTTCCCCTTGTTCATCAAGGTATTTCAAAGTCCTATCAATATCTTCTTTATTCATAGTCTTTACAATTATCAAATGCTGAATATTACATCCTGGTGGATCTAGATTGGGTTGTTCAAAATGTTTTATTAATCTTTCTGGCGTGGTTATCAAACACCATCTCTTCATTCCATTATTAAAAGTTATGGTTACTTCAATTTGATCAAAAGACTCCAATTCATCATCGAACTTCCAACTTTGTAGTATCGGTATATCCACTTTCCCCTCAACAAAATAGTATTTATTGATCCAATTACTTGTCCGTAAACCCCAATACTGGTACAGGTAATAATTCTCACATCCATATATTCACTTCCTATACTAAGTTCTGATTAATCCAATTCCAATTGCCCTTGAATTCTCTTTAGTAGACCCATGGCGTAGTCCACAGCTTGAATACTGTATTAGATGATGTTATCGTCTTCTCAAAATCCTAACAATTTTTTCTTAGCCTCTATAAAATCCCTATATTTATCATGTAGTTGAATATTCTTTGTTATCAATTCTCCGGTGTTCTTATCCACTATATCCGCCTCAAAATTTAAATTTCTATAACCATCCAACATTTCCATAATTGAGTATATAACCTCTTCAATTAATTCCCTTTGAATGGATTGAAACTCTGCATAATCGATTATTTCTCCAAGCTTTTCATATTCCTTTTTATATTCTGTCCATGGCATTTTAGATTTTTTGTCTAGACTTCCTATACTTAGATCTACATATGTTTCTTTAATATCCTCTAATTCTTGAAACAAACTATTCAGTTTTTCGTTTTTAAATAGCATTAAGATTCTCCTATTTTACCCAATTTATATTTCTCGTTTACACTTATGGAAGATAAAGGACCGAATGTCCGGCAGCTCGAATATAGTGTTATGTGAATTCACTGACTTCTTCGAGTTCCCGTCAGTCCTAGTAATTAAATATAACCTCTCCAATTGTCCCAAGATTCCAAACTCTTTCCAAATGTTGTCCCGCCGAGCTTCCTAGGAACCAAAAAAAACCATTAATAGCTAACTCTGTATCACAATCAATCAGTAATATCGTATCTCTCATCAAAGCAGCAAGTTGATAGAAGTACTCGATATCCCTTACCTTCTCCGATTAGTCCCACCAAAATGCTACTCCATTTGTCATTTTTATTTCTTCGATTAGACCTTCAATACTCCCACTACCCGAATCAACGGTATCCGGACAAATCTTATAAATTTCATTCGCAAACAAGACAAAATCCGTTGGTAACTCATTCAGTTCAATATTTACCGCACTATCATCTGCATATAGAATATTGAAATTATATTTTCTCTCCCAGTCTTTAAAGAACTTAATTATATCTTCATTAAGCACATCATAATTTGGCCCTTCAGTCCCCATGATCTGTATAATTTTGGTTTGATCTCTACCCTTAATGATCCCTATACTTTGAGATGATTCCAAAAATACAATGTAATCTTTCCCTTTTAGTTTCTTTCTTAGTATTTTCAATGTTTCTACTCCATGTTCAGTAGGTGATACTATACCTTCTGCTTTGTTAGGTTTGTTATTCTCATCGTAACCTGTAAATTGATGAATCTCATTGTTTGTCGCTTGTTTAAGTATTTTAAACACCTCTTTGTCAAAGCCCAATTCCGCTATTAATAGTCCCTCGCTACTTGTTAGTCTTGGATCTGGATCTGGATCTGTATTATTATTATTATTACTACAAGCGGTAACAAACAACATTGTTATTAATAAAAGACGTTTTATCATGTTCCCCTCGCTTTTAATATGGTTTTTATCGCGCTGATTTC
Source organism: Paenibacillus sp. 19GGS1-52 (assembly GCF_022369515.1). Lineage (NCBI taxonomy): Bacteria > Bacillati > Bacillota > Bacilli > Caryophanales > Paenibacillaceae > Paenibacillus > Paenibacillus sp. 19GGS1-52. The sequence continues at coordinate 1,501,270 of NZ_CP059724.1, read as the reverse complement.
CTATAACTTTAGCGTGAATACTGTGTTATGTGCTGCACCTGACTCTTGAGATTGCGCATAACGTTTGACCGAAGAGAACGGGTCGATAGACTTAGCCGCTTGGATGTGTCGTCTGAGTCTGCCTTTCAGAGAATCTCGATGGCGACCATGGGATAGTTCCAATATATTATTTATATTTTAAATTCCATTGATTCAACCATTTTGGATAAGAGATTCCTGTGAATTCTTCGAGTGTTTTCCCATCAATTGTGTACACCCAGCCCATATGTAATTCATCGAAGTCTGGTAAGCTATATCCTCCTACCACTTCATTATCTGCTTCCATCAGAAAAATAATAGTTTGTTTTTTTCTGTTATCATTCTCATTATCGGTAATTGTCAAGACAGTTGTCGTGATTTCATAGAATGTATGTAGTCATTTTAATTGTTCTTCATCGGTGTCCATAACTCCGTCTTTTTCAGGATTGAGCCATACTTTTTCATTCAGTTTCCAGTTGCGTGTCTCTCCAGACCAACGGCTAGGATTTTTCGCTTTTGCTGCCTCATAGACGTGCTTTCTCTTCTCAAAAATTTCTTCAGAAAGACCTGAATGTCTTTGATTGGGGGTTAAGAAATTTAACCCACTGTGGCGATGCTCGGTGTTGTACCAACGGACAAATCGTAGGGTCCATTCCCGTGCCTCATCCCTTGATCCGAAGCCTTTGAGAGGGTAGTTTGGGCGGTATTTACAGGTTCTGAAAATAGATTCCGCATAGGGATTGTCATTGCTGACTCGCGGTCTGCTGCGGGATGGAATAATGCCCAAACTGTATAACGTTTCAAGCAGAGTCGCGCCTTTCATAGGACTACCGTTGTCCGAATGCAGAATGAGCGGGCTTTTTCGAACGGCACATTGCTCACTCAACACGGTTCTCCGCATGAGCTGACTGGCATATTCGGAGGATTCTTCTTCCCAAATCTCCCAGCCTACGATTTTACGACTGTATAAATCGAGCACGAGATAGAGATAGTAAAACACGCCTTTGATCGGACCCTGCAACCAGCTAATATCCCACATCCAGACTTGATTGGGTGCGGTGGCGCAGTGGCTAGTCAGAGGTTTAGAGGTAGGCTTTAGGCTACGCCCACGGTGATGCTGTTGCTGATACTTGTGCATGACCCGATAAAAGGTAGACTCGGAACCGAGATAGATCCCTTGATCTGCGAGTCTAGGGACAATCTGACTGGGTGGTAAACTCTTAAATTCCACTTGATTGATTACGGAAACAATCTGCTGTACTTCGGGTTCGCTGAGTTGATGAGAAGGCGCTCGCTTAATGGCATGGGGTCGTTGATCTTCGAGCGGCGTTCGCTCACTACGCCAGCGCTGTAACGTTCGTTGGGTCAAAGAGAGCTCTAGACAAGCCTTTCTTTCTCTTGCTCCTGCCTGTACGGCTTCCCCGATAAGGGTGATGGCGATTTGACGATCTGAGGCAGGAATCATTCGTCCTCGGGGTCCCCCCAAATCGCTCGGGCCTTTTTTCGAAGCACCAGTAAGGCAGCGGTTTCGGCTAAGGCGGCCTCTTTTCGTTTTAACTCGCGGGCAAGGTTCTTGTTCTCTCGTTCTTTGTTACGTAGTTCTTTTTGCAGCCGGGTGGCTTGTTCAGCAACGCCTCCGTTGGCTTGCATACAGGCGTCACGCCAGGCTTCGATTTGTTCAACAAACAGACCTTTTGCTCGACAGTACTCAGACAATTCGATCTCACTTAGTGTGGCTGTCTCGACAACAATGGCGAACTTGTCTCGGGTGCTCCACTTCTCTGTTTCCTTTTCACCACCAGGGAAAACGCCACCGGTCGCCCGGGCTTCCTTCTGCCACTTATACAAGGTGCCTTCCCCGAGGCCGCTGTCCCTTGCGATCTGACTCACCGATTCATTGTTTGGGGGCATCATCCGCTGCATAATCCTATGTTTGAGTTCGTCACTGTATCTAGCCATTGTCGCTCCACCTCAGTCTCTCTTTTAATCTACTTTACATACTATTGAGAGGTACGACAACTAGCATGACACAGGGGGTTATCTAAGGGGTGGTTTTTAACAATGAACTTACTTGTAGTTATTCTCTTGCCTACATACGAGATAGGATCAGCGCTTTGAACACTCCAATATTGTAAATATGGCATTTCCGTTAGCAGTTTTTCATCTAATAAATATTCAGAAACAATTCCTTCATTACTAGTTATCAAATAGCCCTTATCAGTAATAAACCGTTCTGCTTTGCTACATTCTTTTTTTGAATTTTCACTAATTAGATTATTGCTGCATCCAAATAAGATGATCAAAAATAATGGAACTATGATTATTCTTGATTTTTTCATTGGTTGCTCTCCTTGGGTTCATTCTTCGATCGTTCCGCCTAACGTTATTAATGCACTTTATACTCTTTCTTAAGTAATGCATATATCACAGTATCCACAAACCGATTTCCCCAATAAAAATATTCGTTCAATGTCCCTTCTTCACTGAATCCAATTTTCTTGAGCACCTTTCTTGATCCCCTATTCTCTGGCTCTACAAATGCTTCAATGCGGTTTAATCCAAGATCATTAAATCCATATTCTATTATCTTTTCAAGCACCTCAGTCATAAAACCTTGTCGCCAATATTGTGGTGTTAATTCATATCCAATTTCCGCTTTAGAATGATTTTTCATCCAACCATGAAATCCACATGTTCCAATTACTCTGTTTTCCGACTTCAAAGTGATTCCCCAGCGAATGGCTTGATTTCTTTCAAATCTTTGATTCCATTTTTGAATTAGTTCTTCTGCTTGTTCAATATTTGTGAAACTCTCCAAATCATAAAACTTCGTAACTTCATCCAAAGAGAAGTATTGAAATATTGCTATGGAATCGTCTCGTGTTAGCTGTCGTAGCACAAATCTTTCTGTTTCTAATATAGGAAAATGAGACACATTATTTCTCCTTTGATGGGTTAGGCCATTTCGCCTAACGTTATTGTAATCAAGAATTCACGAGGCTTAAGTGAGCGCCATATCACACTATTTCTCCATCTCTTATGTGTTTCTTCTCTAGCGGTATTTCACTTAACGTTGTTGTATTCACAAACTCAAAAATTTCGCTGAAATTTTATACGCTCTTCTTTGAGTCACTCACATTGCTTGTTTCTTTATTCGATTGTACAATGTTTATATATGTTTTGGAGGTGTTTTTGAATATGGATTGGCCAACTGTACGAGAAAAATATCCGGGAAAATGGGTCCTAGTCGAAGCTTTATCTACTCAATCCTTAAATCATAAAAGAAGTATTAATAATATGTCAGTTATATCAGACTTCTTAATCCCTAAAGAAGCTTGGAGTTCATATAAAAAACTTCACTTATCAGATCCGAGTAGAGAATTATATGTATTCTATACAAGTAATGAGCACATTGAAGTAATTGAACAGCCATTCACTGGAATTAGAGGTCTTCAATGAAAATTCAATTAATCAACGGTTTCTGATTATCTATTTCCCATTAACTTACAATAATCAAACCATTTTCTTGAATAATGTCCTTTTAGATACAGGATGTTCCACCACCATCTTTGACACCGATGTTGTTGACAAAATCGGTTTAGAAATCGATTTTATTAGTGGTAAGTCAGTTCGCATGTTTGGTATTGTGGACAAAGTGAATTATGCTACCAAAAAGCAGTTTCTAATCTATTTATAGATCACCTTTCACTTCAAAACTTCACCATCCAGCTTGGAATCACAAAAGAATCATATGGATTCGAAGCAATACTTGGTTTAGATATCATGTTGCATTTTGGTTTTAAGATAGATTTTGTGAACTTAGAGGTTTTATACAATCTATTACTAACTTGCGTATAACGTAGTTGTGTTCACGACGTTCCAGTGACTTAAGTGAACGTAGTGAGCAGCCGCGATGTAGTTAGTCGGTGCGGATGTTTCCCGGCAATAGCTTCTTCGAGTTATCTTCCTGGCCGAGGCCACTTGTTCGCCGATGCGTGAATATATTGTTATGTTCCCTCTTCGAATTCACTCAATATAGGTATTCAAAATTTAATTTTGTTGTTTTTTTGAGTCTTTTAAAATCACCTTCAGTACAATTTCCAATTAAGCAATCCTGTCCACCTAAGTTTTCCAATCTGTTTTCCAATTCTTTTAGCATCAATATTGTCGCTTTTATTCCATATTCTCCCTCCCCGAAATACCTCTAGCAGACCAAGGACCGAATAGCCCACAGCGTGAATATAGTTTTAGTCGAAGTAATTCGCTTCTTTCGTATCTGTTCTATATTACTCACGCCAATCTTCTAGCAAATTTTTTTATACCAGTAAATAGCTATTTCATTAGCCGTCGGGAAGTTAGAATACATCATAGTATCTACTGCACCAATTATAAAATTGTTTTTTGCATAAAATCGGCAAGCTAAAAGATTAACATCCTGAGTTTCGAGCACAAGACCCATTAATTTGTTTTGTTTTGCCCACTCGGCTGCCTTGTTTAATAATGCAGTTCCAATAGATTTCCCCCTCATTTTTTTTGCAACCGAAATATCTTCTATAAAAGCATAGCCATTCCAATGTGCACGAAGTTTTATTTGCCCAATACAGTTGTTGTCAAAATAATAAAGATACACGGCTTTGTTCTCATCATCTATACAACTTATATCGATGTCTTCCTTGTCATACTGCTTATAATATTGTTCTGAAAAAAGCTCTTCAGTATATGACCAAATACCGTCTTCATACTTAGGGATGATTCGTCCAATAACAGTGAAGCTCTCGTTTGACTTGTTATAATCCTTTATGTTTGAAATTGTCATTTTAATAATCATAATAGGAACTCCCTTTTGTATGATTTTGCAAGGGTTATTACAGTGGATAGCAGTGTTAGCGGTCTTTTCTACTTACGAATTGTCCATATTGATTCTTCAGGAATGCACTGTTTTTCGCATATTTCTATTTGATGGAATCCCTCTTTCGACACGTAAACTCAGCTGTATTTGTCTCTCATTTCCTCCTCCAGTATATCAGCGTTTCAAAATATTGGGAATAAAAAAGAAACCCTCGAGGTTGTTTAACCTCAAAGGCTCCAATGCTTTTGGAGTCACAACAGAACAGGTCGAATGCCCCAATTCGTGAATATGTTGTTATCAGAAGTTAGTATTCTCACGAGCTTCTTTCACATGTTCTTCTGCAATCTTCTTTAATTGGTCATTTCGATATTCTATAAATCTCTTCATATAATTCTCAAGTATTAACTTTTCAACGATCTTTCCTAGAAACCCAAATGGGGCTTCAAAATGCAAGGTATCGATCATTAAAGTCTTTCCTTCTACTTCTTTGAATTCATGAATATGTTTGAGCGTCTTAAAAGCGCCTTTTTGCATTTCATCTACAAATATAAAGGGTTCTTCATATTTCGTTATTTTTGAAGTAAGTGTTTGCCTCACATGAAAATGAGTTGCTTGGAAAATTACGGTTTGACCATAACCAATAGGACCAGCTGTGATCCCTCCAATTGCTATTTCCTTTGTATGTTTCCAAACGGTCTGAGTATGAATAGCTATATCCCTGGCTAAATCAAAGCAAAGGTCTATAGGAGCAGAGATCTCAATCTGTGTTCGAATAGTAATCAATCGATTCCCGCCCTTCATGTATTTAAACGCTCCACTAATTTCAGCTAACGTTTCTGTATTCACGATGTCCTGGCGCCTTAATGCCGCTTGCGTTTCCTCGGGTTGCTTATAATTGTACTGTAATATTGACCAAGGTTGCCACAAAGCAGGCTCCACCCCTGACTCATCACTATAACAGTATTCGCAAGTTCGTTTCGCATCTTCATAGTCATATGTTAATCCATTAGCATTTATTTTGATTTTTATTTATTTATAAAATCCTTTCCTAAATCATGTCATGACCCAATACCTCATAACCGAGGAATTCTCCAGAATAGTCTATTTCAATACCTTCCATTACATTCGTTAGCAATCCGGGCTTCCCCAAGTCCGGTGATTATCAAACTAGTCCTTGTATTCATCTATAATTTCGTAAGCGACCATGAAGGAATGTAATGTTAGGCAAGTTTGAAGGTTTCTTCGAATAGCACAATCGTTATTTGATCTCTCTTCTGTATATTCCAATATTAGTGTTAGGCAAGTATTTAATTTCATATTTTTTACCAATATCCATCTCTGAGTCAAATAAAAATGTTAACGTCCTAGTATTAAAAACAACGTATTCATTTAAATCTTTAGATTCATTATATTTTGCCAGAGGATAACTTTCCGTTACGATATACTTCTTTGTTATCAACAAAAAATCATCTTTCCAATATGGGATAGAAATCCAAATGAAAATTCCTGTAGCCGTTAAGCATAATACTCTGCCTATAAATACTGAAATGATTTGTACTCTCGCAGAAATCCTTGGATTTGTCCATCTTAAAAGATCTATTCTAAATATTGATCGAATGCAAACAATAATAATGAAAAGATAAAGGATTGTGTGCATAGGAGCTGATAGTAAAAATAAAATATTCAAATATTATTTATCTTCCTTTCATTTATCAATATTGTTTATCAATTTCGTCACAGATATTTTTTTCAAACAGAGATTAGGAACAGCATGAAAGTAATTCGATGAAGTCCGATCCATCCTATAACAATGTGTTCACACTTCGGCTGACAAGCCGTCTCGGTCCCGGAAGTGAATCCGAATACGTAATTGCCGGAATTCGTAGCGTGAATGCATTATTAGGTGATTCCGCTTCCTCATTAAATAATCTAAAAATGTTAAAGTCTTTAATTCCATGGCCATTTATATGAACCAATTCCTAGTGAACCCTCAATAACTCTATTATACTCATCAACTTCAAAATAATAAGTTCTTAGATCATTTATAGTCAGTTTATCAGTAATGTTATTTTGTGAACCAAATAAGGACCATATTACAATTCCATCTTGTTTATCAATTTTTGCTGTATTTGCACCACAACCTAAGTCTGCACATGCTGGACATATGAAAAGTGAGTTACGATTATTGGGGAAATCTGATTCGCAACGAAGTAATAAACGCTCTATTTGATTTAGTTGAAAATCTTTACTTCCCCATCCGAGACAAGATACATAATCATAAGTTTGAGCTATCTCTTCATACAAGGAGACACCATCGATAATAAAATCTGCAAAGATAATAGTGCCTGGATATCCTTCCCTTTCTCTTTTTTGTATTTCTATTTTTGATATCTTCATTGATTTACTCCTAGTATTTAATGAACTATTTTAAAGCGGTTTCGCCATACATTCTTGTATTCATGAACCCTCACTAGCTTAAGGAGCGCCAGACCCGGGTCCGACGGGGTTAGCAGATGTTACCGACTCCATGAACTTGCCCTCATACACTTCTTTTTTTAAGTTAACTTCATGATTATCATTATTTATTTCTTAAATTAGTAACGACCTAATTTCTTGTGAATATTTAAGTTCGGGTTCTAAACCGTATCGTTCCAACAAAATATCTTCCCTATCCATAAAAAGAAGATTCCTTGAGATGCTTACAAACATCAGAGCCCTATTAATGTAATTCTTTCATTTACTATAAGTTGTGCTTCGATCCATCCTATCAGTTCATTAATTAATGCTTCTAGCTCTAAAATATTGATCTTTAAATATTCTGCTAACTTCCATTTGCAAACTGATTCTTCTATATAAAATAATGAAATATACTCTTCTAGTTTTATCCAATCTTTTGAAATTATTATTTCCCTTAGATTCAGTAATTCTTGTATGATTGAAAGCCATTGACCCTTCTCGATTTCTAAACATTCAAAAGGCTTATATTGTTCAAAGCTTTTCTTGATTGCTGCTACTACAAAGCTAAAAGAATCATCATCAATATAAATAGATTCTTCATTAAGATAACCTTTAAACAGACTACCAGGAAAAAGCTCAATGTAATTTAATCGTTTTAAATCATGTAATTTTGATAACTTCAAAGTTATGACCTTCTTTATCAATTTGTTCTTCGTCAGTTTCAGATAACGTTGTTGTATTCACGACGCCTCACCACCCTAAAGGAGCGTAGTGACTGGCCGAGACGCGGTTGGGTAGTGTGGGTGTGTCCGGCTGACTACACTTCTCCGGTCCGGACCGAGGGAGAATCCGATGTGTGTATATTGTGTTATATGCTGTAGACCGCTTCTTAGAGTTATTTACATAGTTCTATAATTCTCTCATAGTTCTTTATCAAATAACTTTGGTTTATGTCTCACAATTGCTTTCAAAAACTCTTCTCCAAAAATACTTATTGTTTTCTCCCATGGGTGGCCTAAATATCCCCACGACATTGATTGATTAAGAAAGAGATAATAATCACCGTTCGGATATAAAGTAATTGGCCATTCTCCCCACTCATTTAAGCGACTCTCTAGATGTGGATTGAATAGATATGAAGTATGTTGCCAATCAAGTGCATAAATATATTCAGTTTCAGCTGTGCAATCAAGAAATGCTTTTATAATACTTTCCTCTAATTCTTTATATTGAATTTCAAAGTTTGTTCCATATAGACCTGTGATATCAAACACTTTAAATGGGCTGGGTAATGTGAAGGTACGGAGATTTTCCCTAACCCCGCTAGGGTTAAACTTTAAATCATTATAAAATTTATCCCAGACAATCCGATACCTTTTTGAATCGAGTTCAATCCAATTCTCCATTGAAAACACCTCACAATATTCATGATCTCGGCCTATTGCATATAACGTTTCCACATTCACGACGTCCTACCGCCTTAAGGTTCCGCCAGGAACCAGCTGTGATTCCGACAGTTAGGCGGTCGTATAGGTCTGCCTGATTCACTTCCTCGAAATGCTTCGGGCAGACCAAGGATCGGCTTGCCGATCCGCAGTGTTAAATACAATGTTAGGTGATGTTAATGCCATCATTGATTTATCATGCATTATATCTTCTTAATATTTCTTCAATTGCTTCTACTTGTAGTTCATAGTTGTTATTAGCCACAATTTCTAAACTTGTATCCTCTATCTCCTCAACTACTTGAAACTTATACTTCCATTCATTGATATTCATATTCCCTATTATCGGTTGAACACCCTTATATTTATTACCGGTTTGCAATAATTCCACCTAACGTTTCCGTATTCACGAACCCGAGAGGCTTAAGACGCGTAGCATCGGTTCGAAGACTTAGCCTATCAGGGTTGTCTGCAGCCATAACATCCTCGCCTTAACTTCTACAGACCAAGGACCGTCAGGACCGCGGCGTAAATGCTTTGTTATACGTAGTAACTGGCTTCATGGATTACTCTCAAAGACTTTCTTCATTCTAATCAAGTGGAAATCCATGCCCATCATATTTCACATTATATTCTTTAGCATATTGTTCGCTTTTTAGATCTTCCTCATCAATTTCATTTTTGTTAATCTCTTTACTTGAATAGAAGTACCATTCCTCTATTCCTTCCAATTCATAAGATTTGAAGTCATTTATTTTACAACCTTCTAACTTCATTTTTTCTGCTAGTTTTTTTAATGGTTCTTCATCTTGAGAATAGAAATATTGTTCAATTACTAATTTATCCTCTTGTTTAGTTGTAAGAGAATCGGGTTTACTACATCCAATTAATAATAAAACCATTATTGCGAATAAATAGATATGTCTCATGAACTGTAGGGCTCCTAATTAGTATTCTCAGTTATTACGTATTACGTTCTTGTATTCGGCTTAAGGGACGCCAGACCCGCAGCGTAAACAGGGTGTTAGGCGATGGCACTAACTTCTTCAAATCACTTTCAAAACATGTACTTAAATCTGTTCTATATCTCTAATAATTGGTTTTTTCTTTTTTGAAATAATCCCGCCCAATACTGCTAAAGGAATAGCCAATACCTGAATAATAAAAATCTTTAGAGTTTCTGAGTACCCGCCCATGTACAAAGCCCATAAAATATGTATGGTTCCAACAAATCCTGCATTTATAAATCTATAATTTCTTGTAACACTCGCTGCTATATAACCACCAAAAATTATAAAAATCATACTTATTACTAGATATGTCCAATACGATCCTTTCAATGGCGTAAAAGAAAGCAAACCAGATACTACTATTATTCCAATTACATCAAAGAGGTAACCGGCAATTATAGCTTTTAGACTAGCTCCAATGTTTTTAATCATTTGTTCCTCCAATATATAATTTATCAGTGCTTCGCCTAACGTCTCTGTGTTCACGACGTTCCACCACCTTAAAGAAGCGCAGCGACTGGCCGCGATGCGGTTAGGTGGTGGGATGTGTCCGGCTGAATCTGCTTCCTAACTACTGAAAATCCATCTTCGAATCCTCTTCTAACTACTGCCGGACCGAGGGCCAAATGGCCCGATGCGTGAATATGGTATTAGGTGATGCCGGTGACATCTTCGAATTTTCTTAAATTCACTTTATCATTTCATTTATTATCAAATTCAAAATCAATATAATGAATGAAAGTAATATGTATTTCCACATTCTAAATTGTATTTCTAATCTACTTTTAATTCTTTCAACTTTTACATAGTACATAGTGTTTCCAAGTATTAATGTCAGTGAGATTACGACTGAAATTAATAATCCTATATCTGTATCGTGTGATGCAAGACTTCCTAGAATTCCGACAATAATTGAAAAAATCAAACTCATTAGGTAATATTTAATTCTCTCTCTAAAGATAAATCTATTTCTATGTTTAATTCCTTCAATTAAACTCCATATAGAAATGAGCAGGTCCCCTACATAATGATGATTACTAATATTATATTAAACCCACCTTCCCTCAGAAAATGTTTTAAGTGCTCTTCACCGTTTTCACCTAACGTTGTTGTATTCACGAATCTGAGAGCCTTAAGTGAACCGCAGGGAACGGGTCATAAGACTTAGCCGGTGCAGAGTTATCCGCTAAATCCACCTCCCCGAAAATGCTATCTGTGACCGAGGGCCTTTATGGCCCAATGTGTGAATAGTATGTCAGCGACTTCCTGAAATTCCTTTAAGGGCCCCCTTGGCCATTTAGGTCTTTATAATCCCTCAATTGAAAAGGTCATTTGAATCTTAAAATATAATCTTTCAAATTCTCTTAATAACTCTATCGAGTTCTTTGAATAATTACTTTGACTTTGAAATCGTCCACACGTGTAGAATACTAAACTAACAACATCTTTCGAAACCATTTTTTCATTAGCTATTACTTCTTTATAGTTCTCTAAGTTTCTGTGGAGTGATTCAATTAATTCTGCATCAATAAGAGCATTACCATCTTCACCTTGATTACCTCTTAATGAAAGTATTATTTTCCCACAAATATCTTTAATTGCTTCTTCAATCTCAGTCCTATTCATGAACTTTCGCCTCTCCATAAGGGTAATTATTCCAATTAAATTTTAATTTTAGGTTTATTAATGTATTTTCAATTGAAATTTATAGTCTTTCTCTGATTTCCTATAACGTTGTTGTCTTCATGAACCCGAGAGGCTTAAAGGAGCAAAGTGACTGGGTCGTAGACTTAGCCTCGCAGGGCTGATAGCTTGAATCATTGTTATGTGAAGTACCTACCCTAAGTCAATCCAAATATTCTTTAAATCCCTTATATAAATTACTAGAATCATCTTTATCTACATACATTAATCCTTCATCTTTTAGAATTTGATTCTGAATTAATTCATTGATTATTCTATCTGTTACTTCTTTATAGTGTTCTATGTCTTGTGGAGATTCATCTAGTTCCGAAAGAAATGTAATAGTATCGCCTATGTTATTTATTAAGTACCAGGTAGTAATCGCGGAAGAGACTGGATTTCCAACGATTCCCCTTAGTTTTGAAGCCGGTAGGTGAGAGTAATTAATAACTTCTTTCTTTGATAAGTTTATTAATTGGTATGTAACACCCATACCTATCAGATCCTCCTTATATCGCATTTAGGGTATTTCACATAACGTTTTGGTATTCACGACGTCCTCCCACCTTAAAGGAGCGAAGCAACTGGCCGCGATGCGGTTAGGTAGCAGGATGTGTCCGGTTGATTCCGCTCCCTGCTGCTGAAAATGCTTCGCTAAATCCACCTCTAACTTCCGGAACGAGAGCCGAATGGCTCGAAGCGTGAATATGGTGTTATCTGAAGGAACTGACTTCTTTGAAAAATACCATCCGCTTGTTTATTGACGTTTATTTATAGTTTCTATAGCATAAGTAGATGAATCTCTAATATCACGTATTTTATTAATTGATAACTCTTCTAATAATTCCAAGTCTTCAATAGTACCAATATCAGATAATGTAGAAACAGAATAAATAATATCTTCTTTATTCTTTCTAAAATCACCTTTGCTCCTTAAAATAATCTCTAGAATTACTTTTCTAGCTTGCGGGTCTCTAGATTTCTTAAGAGCCCTTATTGCAGAATGTCGAATTGTCCAATCTTGATGTTGTACAAACTGAAAAATCGGGGCTAATTCAATAGATTCAGTTTTATTTAATTCTGAGATTCGATCTAACATGCTACTAATCACATACTTATCAATTTCTAGCTTTAGTTGATTAATTAAGAACTGTAGTGCCTCAAGGTTTTCGTGTTTTTGAAGCAACTTTGAAAGTATGAAATATGCAGCATTTCTAAATGACTTCAACCCTTGACTACTTGAGTTGCTAATATGATCAACTAATATTGGAATCAAGTCTTTATCGCTTAATGATTCTGCTTCTCTATGTGCTTTAAAACTGATAGATTCGCCTGAACTTTTAGCATTATCAACTGTAGACATTCGATTAATAAGATTTCGGATGTATCTATCTTTGCCTTCAGTTACAGAAATAATATTCAAAAAACTCATGAACTTCTTCATTTAGTCCCTACTTTCAAATATCTCTTAGTAAGTTCTTCCTCAAATTCAATTAAGTTTTTAAGCTCAGCAGATCTTGATTCATATTGTTCTATTAAGTTGTTAAGACTACTCAATATTTGTTTCATCCGAGTATTTAGGGTGACTTTGCTAGCAATAAACATCCATCATGAAATCCAATATCTACTCCCAGTATTAAATCCACAAAAATATCATCCTTATTTAGTAGGGTGCTTAATGATGGTCTTTATGAGAAAGTGTTTGAGAAAATCACGGTGTTATGAATAGATATTAATTCTTTAATGGTAGTTATCTCCATAATAGTTCCATGTTCTCTGTGTTTATATTGAAAGTCGTCCTGGTAGGAGAGATTATGTATGAAGATTTCGCCGGAATAAAACCGTTATCTTCAAACTTATCGATGATTCCTTCTTCTTCGAGTTTCCCTCTAATTTCTGTTCTTCAAAAGGTAGGTTCTGGGGTAAAATCCATACTTCTCATAAAACTTAATTGCTTGTTCATTACCCAACAAAACAGATATACAAATATTCTTTATTCCCTGGTTCTTAATCCAATTCAGAGTACGTTCCATTAATATGTTCCCAACGCCCTTGCCTCTGAATTCATCCAATATATATATTGAATCAATCTCACCTTGACCCTCTTTATCAATCGAACTAATACAATATCCGATTAAACTCTTGGTTTCTGATTCTTGAGCTAATATTATCTTTACTTGTCCTTGAATAGATTTTTCTCGTAGGTCTTTAGATCTTTTTTCAAAAGTGTTACTCGCTATTTGCTCTGAAAAGTGGGTCGATAATGAGATATGGTGATCTCTAAGCCGTTCCCATAAGGTCTTGATTAATTCAAGAGATGCTTGATTTGTATCAAAGTATTCAATCTTCAAAGAAATCACCCACGTTTATGATTTTGGTTATAATAGATTTAACGAATTGCAGTATAACGTTACTGTATTCTCTCCTTCGAAATTACTCCTGGTAGACCAAGGCAGCATGGCCCGTAGCGCGAATATTGTGTTATATGCAGTCGTGGTCATCACCGATTAAACTTTCAAGTGTATCGATATAATACCGTACTTACCAAGGTTGTACATTCCATACAATTTTTCTTGCTATGTACAGCTTGTCAGCTACATAATCATTAAAAAAGTTCTCCTCGTTAATATCTTTATACTTTTCAAATAGAAATATAGGAATTATAGCAGCATCAAAAGACCAAAGTTCATTCTCATTATTCATTATTAACGATTCCCATGGTCTACCGTCAGTTACTTCATTTGTAAAAAACACTCCTGTCTCAGTAAAGCGGTTAGAGACACCCTTCAACAAGTTCCATATTATTAGTTTATAGGCTCTTTAAGTTGACCCATCCGATAATCAAGTTCAATCTCTTCTGTCCATAATAATAAATCGATCTCTAACCAAGACTCATTTAGTTCCTCTATTACTTCTGGAGTCCAACCCATAACATAAGGTCGGATATGCAACAATTGGTTATTAATAGAGTATTCTTTCGATTCTGCACCACCGCCGACATACATAAAACCATTATCCGATAATTCCCAGACTAATTCTGTCAGAAAATATGCGTTATCTATATTCAAATCAGATAATGCTTGCGAAAAGTTACTAATGACTTCACTAAAATTATTTTTACAGCATTTTACATAAGTCTGAATATGTGAGTATTCAGGCAAATTCATCACTTCTTTCATTGTCATTGCATGTATATATGTTACTGGTAATCACGACGTTCGCCGCGAAGTTGTTTGGTAATGCGAATGCATCCGGCTGATTTTTCTTTTTTGCTGCTGCTAATTTCATCCTGGAATCCACATCTGACTCCGACTTACAAATCCTCTATATTAATCCCTTCTATTTCGCATCTTACTTTATATAATTTCCTCATGAATTCACTTTCTAGATTGTTCATATTTATTAGCCTACGTTTCCCTACTCTCTTATCAATTATTGCTAGTCCTCGTATTAATTCATGTTTAGATAATAACAATTCTTCAATTGAACAACTCGAATATTCTTCCAGTAATTTATGAAATTCAAATCTTTCAATTAAAATATTATCATTCGTCTCCAGTTTATTCATCAACCACTTATCAGTATTAGCTTCATAAATCTCAATCTTATCCAGTAATACTGCAGCTCTTCCTCTTCCCGGGCTTCCACCTTGCTTATACCAAGTGCTAAATAAAGTAACTCTATCTTTTAATTCTTCACAGAAGTTACTTTCAATTCGTTTTTTTAATTTGCTCCATAGCATTTTCATCACACTCATTTACAGTGTTAATCACAACGCCGCACCAACTTGTGGTGCAGGTGTGTCAGCTTCAGACCCAAGGCCACATGGCCCGCAGTGTAAATACTGTGTTATGAGATTTTGGGCCTTATGCTTTTCTGTTTTTGATTATATCCTCAAGTATTTTCATTCGATTTTCTACAATCTTTAAATTCTCCTTTGTATTATTAATATCATCGTATTGAAGAATCTCTACGTATATATGCCATAATCCGATATGAACATCGTACCCATCATTATCCTTAATTAAAATCCCACTATCCGTTATATGTTTGATTGAGGTCTTAAATTGAATATTGGTTAGTTCTTGATATAGATCTGTAGTGATATAACTAATTACGTCTTCTTGTTGAGGCTTGATATTTTTCATCTTGTATCTCATTACAGTAAGGAGAATTAGCGAATTAATATAATAAACGTCCACGGATTACCCTCCAATATAGTAGTTTTTAGATTATCTGTATGGAATTATGGATGCTCCCGACTTCATTGAAATACTATTCAAACTTATTTAAGTAGTTCTTAATCGCTTCATATCTTTGGGATCCCAAAATTAATTCATTATAAAAAAACATGTACTGTAAAAAATATTCCTTATCAAAATTATCTTTATGGTATTCCATTAAGTGATCTACATAATTTGTATAAAAAAATAGTGTTTGATTTGATATTTTATTGGTGAGGTCTATTGTCTTGAAATAATTCAACAATTCATTTAATTTCAATTGAGTATATGACATGACCAATTCAATTTCATCATCACTTGGTGGTTCAGACTTGCCATCTGTCTTTTGTTTATTCCAATTCTCATCAAACCATTCATCATTGTAATTTAATATCTCATAAACAGGCTTTAATAAATAGAATTCAGTTCTTCGACGCCTCACTTTAAATATGTTTAACCACTTCTTTAGAATTTGCTGTCCCCCCAAACAAATAGAATTATTATAAGATCTTCGAGAGTTTCACCTATCATAACTGTGTTCACGAATCCAAGAAACTTTAGTGAGTTATCTGTTTTTCAGACCCAGGGCCGAACGACCCGCAGCGTGAATATATTGTTAGGCGAAGTTTCTGTTCCTACGTCAATTCATTTCACTTAGAACTTTAAATAGCACCGATTCTATTGATTCTTTATACATTGTTATTTCATACCCATCTGCAATACATTCAAATAATTCATCATGGAAAAGTAATAAATAATGAATCCGGTCTTTCCATCTTTCTGGTTTGTAGTAATCATGAATGCTATTTATCTTTTCTTCAGCTTTAATCCATTTTGAATTTATTACCTTATGTGCACTATAAAACTTTAGACCTTTTTTATATAAGGGGTGGCCATACATCACTTCATCATTTGCCCCTCCAAATTTATAAGCATAGCAGCCGTTAAACTTTACTACAGCAATTGGTAGAACTTCATTACTATCGGGATCAATCACTTTTACGTTTATTCCATCCCAGTCATCGCTTGCTTCTCCTATGTAATAAATTAAATAGGTTTGATACCCTGAAGAAATAACTTGAGGGATCGGTGCTCCTACATCCCATGAAGGTTCCCACTCTATTGGTAAAGCATACTCTTTTGTTTGGTTCCACTTTTTGAATAACATAAGGGTTCCTCCGATAACTGAATTGAAATCAAGCATATTTATTGAGGTAGTAATATGGTCTTGTAAATCTTTAATGTATAACGCTCCTTCGTTTCTTCAATATCTTGTTTTATGTCCTCTTGTAGTTTATATGTTATTCGACTCAGGCTCTCTGAGATGACTTCATTAATTGTTGTTACTTCTTGTATATCACATTTAAAAGGTAGTTCTTTATTAAAGTCTGAGATTAAATTGAATCTTAATTGGTTGGCCATCACATCAAACCATAAGTAAAATATCATACCCGAGCCTTTAACAATGTTTACCTGTTCTTGTCTGTACTCAATCACCTTACTAAAAAATTCCATATATAATCTTCGCTATTAACTTCTTCCGTTAATTCAGACGGCATTGAAATGCACCACATATTCTTAGCAATTTCTTGTTTTATGTCACTTGTAGTTTGTGCTTGGTATATAGGATCTGTGATTATGTCCTTTAATTCTTCAAAGTATTGTGATTTATTCATTAATTCTCCTTCTAAGATTTTCTAGCATTCTCGAGGTTTCACATTACGTTATTGTGTTCCCGACGCCTCACTACCTTTAGAACCGTTAGGTCCGACCACGATGCGGTTAGGTGATGCTGGTATGCCTGCTGAATCCACTTTTCCGAAACTCCTCTCGTAAACCAAGGGTCCGTCAGGACCTGCAGTGGGAACACGTTGTTATATGTAGTCCCAGCCTTCTTCGAAATCTACTAGTAAATATCTTGTCACTTATTCTCTCTTAGTTAAGTAATATTCATGTTGTCTTTCTAAGACCTTTATTATTTCAGGTATATCGTTTTGACTTATTGGGGTAAACTTATCAATTCTACACCACATCTAAAATATGTTCGTCCATCATTATATTTGTATACATATCCTTTCAGTTCATCAGTACATTTATATGGTGTTTTGTTCTGTTGTTAGCGAATACATAATTTACTGCTTGCGTTTTTGCCTTCTTGGGTTTGTATCCGAATAGCATTGCAGCATGAGCTAATTCAGAAAAAGTATTACGTTCTTGTTCTGTAATTGATTGATAGAATGTATCAAGTTCCATTCAATAGCTCTCCTCATTACTTCATCGAATTCACTTTATACTTTACAGTACTTTAAATCTTTGCTGGTATTCACGACGTCCCACCACCTTAAGCCCATTGGGCAGCTGCGATACGGTTAGTTGGTGCGGATGTATCCGGCTGACTCTGCTCCCTGCTGCTGAAATGCCTCTCTGATCCACTTCTAACTTCATGCCGGACCGAGGGCGATGCCCGATGCGTGAATATGGTGTTATCTGTTGTCGAGGACTTCATTAAAATACCTTCAAAATCGGTCATCGACTTTCCATTTTCCCTTTACTTTTAAGAAGGAATAGTAAGTTTGATCCTTTTGTCCATCTTCCCATTCTCTTGTAACAAAGATTATTACGTTATCTGAACTTTCCTTCTGAACTTCTTCAATTGTATATCCGGTCAATTTTAATGAATTTTTGTTGATTTCAAAATAAATTGATTTCATTTCTTTAATACTTTTTGTTTCCGAGGTGTCGCTAGAACACCACGAATATACTCGTTTAACGAACTCATCTGTGGCATATGGACTCCAATTGGTTATATCGTCAAAATTTTCAAAGTAGTTGTTGATAACAATATTTAGTTCTGGAATATCAGTGTCTTTTCCATTGACTACGTTATTTGTGGCACCTTTAGCCCCACAGGAGCAAAGTAATATAATTATGGTCATTGTAAACAAAATTTTAAGCTTCATAGGTAACTGATCTCCTTGTTATTGTGCTATACCCGACTGCAGATAATGTTGTTGTATTCACGAACCTTGACTGGCTTAAAGGCAAAAGGCCTGGGCGCGATGTGCTTAGTCGGTGCGGGGTTGTCCGCTGATCCACTTCTCCGATATTCCTCTTACGGACTAAAGAGCCGACCTGCTCCTAATGCGTGAATGCGTGTTATAAGATGTCGGCGATTTCCTCGAATCATACTCACCAAATCGCTATTCCAACCTTATCTTTTTCTTCAAGTATTACCTTTATCATTTCCAAGGCATTTCTAATTCTAAATTCAATAAAGTCCTTATCATAGATTGTATGTAGCTTTATAATATCTAAATTATCAAACAAAATAAGTAATTCGTTTCTAAGTTTTTCTATTTCTCCATCAAATACAAAAATATCCATACTTTTTAAAGAATATATCATCTCACATCCAAGTTCTCTAATTAAATCAATTCCCCATAAAGTTTTCCTGCATGACTCAAAACCAAATGAATTATTGTGTGGTGCTCGTATCTGCTCTTCCATAACATTAGTATCTATAAATATACTGTCCTTTGGAATTACACTAATTATCAAACTCATATTGATAAATTTCCTCTCATTAATTATCTCTTAATTCTTATAATCCCGAATCCTCATACACCGCCGATTTCCTATAACGTTATTGTCTTCACAAATCCAAGAGGCTTAAAGGAGCAAAGTTACTGGGTCGTAGACTTAGCCTCACAGGGTTGATTGCCTGAATCTGCTTCATGGCTTCTTCCCTTCTGGCAATCCAAGGAGCCACAGGCTCGGCAGCATGAATACATTGTTATGTGAAGTACCTGCACTCAGTCAATCCAAATATTCTTTAAATTTCTAATATATATACTAGAATCATCTTCATCTACATACATTAATCCTTCATCTTTTAGAATCTGATTCTGAATTAAATCATTGATTATTCTATCTGTTACTTCTTTATAGTGTTCTATGTCTTGTGGAGATTCATCTAGTTCTGAAAGAAACGTAATAGTATCGCCTATGTTATTTATTAAGTACCAGGTAGTAATCGCGGAAGCGACTGGATTCCCAACGATTTCCGTTAGTTTTGAAGCCGGTAGGTGAGAGTAATTAATAACTTCTTTCTTTGATAAGTTCATTAATTGGTATGTAGCACCCATACCTATCAGATCCTCCTTATATCGCAATTAGGGTATTTCACATAACGTTCCCGTATTTACGAACCCGTAGGGTTGTCTGCCTGATCCCGCTTCCCCGAATTATCTACTGGCTGAACCAGGGCCGAATGGCCCGCAGCGTGAATATATTGTTATACGCTGTTCCTGGCCTCTTGGATAAACCTCCGAATCCTTATTATTTGAGTTCTAAATTTATTGATTCTTTTAGTTTTTTAATCGTTTTTAATATTGCTTCTCTATTGTTTTTTTCCTTAATCCATTTAGGTAATCTACTAAAAAGCCCTTGATTATACCATCCTAATTTTTCATGTTTATTGCTTTCACGAAGTTTAGCTTTCACGTAGTCTTCAATAAATTCTAAATGTTTTAAATTGTAAGCCCATAGTATATTTCCTTTACAATTTGCTGTTAGCCATAGTTGATGATTATTCGAGTTCACTTCTATTCTGCCACAATGATTACAAACAAAAGTCTTCTTCTTAAAAAGATTAAATACTTTCTCTTCATTACTTGTTGTTACAGTTGCGCACTTATGACAAGAAGGGCACTTAACTAAAAAAGAATCAGCAAAATCATAAAGATGAAATCTTGGATCTTTAAATCGAAATACCATGTGAAATCACCCTCATCTATTATTAAAGATTTTTCTGTTTTCAGGAATTGCGTATAACGTTCTTGTATACACGACGCCGAGAGGCTTAAGGTCGCGTAGCGACCGGGTCCAAAGGACTTAGCCTCGTGGGTGTGTTCGCTTGATTCCGCTTCCCTGCCAATCACTTCGGGCGAACCAAGGAGCCGCCAGGCTCCGCAGCGTGAATACATTGTTAACTGATGTCTCCGACATCTCGAATTACTTTCACAACACGTTCTTATATGCCCTTATCCAAGCCTTTAAAATGCCCTTAACAAGCTCTTAAACAAGCCCTTATTTGGAATTGTATCCCATCCATTTTTTTATTTCACTACTTCTTTTAAAACAAAAATGCCTTGGTCCATTTCTTCGGCCAAGGGCAATTTTCGTTCTTCTTATTTCCAAATCACCCAGTCTCTAGATAACCCTATACATTCTATACGGAAATCTACTTAGCCCCTTCATTTATTCAAACTAACTTTGTCTTTAAAACAATGCTTTGGTTTCTTCATTATTGAATTACTTAATCATTTGAAAATGTTGTTGTTCATTAAATTATTCTTATCCCCGAAGATTTCAGTTAACGTTGTTGTATTCACGACGCCCCTCCAACTTAAGCCTGAAGGACGGCCGCGATGCGGTTAGGTGGAGGGATGTGTCTGGCTGAACCTGCTCCTTTGCTACTGAAAATTCATCCCCTAATCTACTTCTAACTTCTGCCGGACCGAAGGCCGAATGGCCCGAAGCGTGAATATGGTGTTAAGTGATGTCAGCGCCTTCCTGAGTTGCCTTCAATTCATTACTCATGATTTATTATCTTTCTCATTTCCATGTTTGAAATTTCCAGTAATTTTAGCCATTACTAATTGGGTATCCTTATGATCCTTTCCTTCTATTGCTTTTAAAAATTTATCACTCGCCTTACCAGAGAGTATAGTAACTTGCTTTCCCTTCCAGTAAATGAATACTTTATTGTCTTTAGTAGTTTTATAAGTGAACACTTCTTCACTAAGTCTATTTCGCTTGTCAATATTACTAATACGATCACTTCCTTTCTCAATAAGTAAAGAGTAAAAAGCGTATATGAGAACTAATTTGTTCTGAATCAATGCTTTTGTAATTGTTTACGCTGATTTCACTTAACGTTCTGGTATTCACGAACTCTCATTGGCTTATGGGGCGTAAGCCCCTGGTCCGACGGACTTAGCCAGTGCAGGGTTGTCTGCTGATTACACTTCCTCGAAAAGCCTCTTGCAGACCAAGGGCCGAAAGGCCTGCAGCGTGAATACGTTGTTATATGATGTCAGCGCCTTCTCGAATTTACCCACAATAAATCATTCTCTCAAATCAATTATCCAGTTATATTCTTTAGCTATTTCATTAGTAATTTGTAAGATTGTATTCTCTATTTCTTTATTCGTTCTTACTGGAAGATCGATTTCTATTAAATTAATCTCTTCAATTCCATCAAGTGTATCAAATGCATAGCTTCCATTTAAGTTAGCTATCAATCCAGTTATTCTAATCAGTTCTCCACATATTTCTTTTGAAAATCTTAATCTATCAACTTTAGTGAGACCAAGTGATTGACTTAAGAATTGTTCGATATCATTGGTTTTAATTGTTGTCCTGTATTGCTCGGAATAAATCATTATATAGTCATACAGATAAAACACCACCTATTCCAAGTAGATCTTCAATTTTTATTATCTCTTAAAGCGCTGATTTCAGATAATGTTTGTGAGTTCGCGACGTCCATCCCCCTTAGATAGCTTTTATCTTAGGAGGATGTGTCTTCTTGAATCCACTTCTCCGAATATCATCTGGCAGACCAAGGGGCGTTAGCACCGAAGGGGGAACATGGTGTTAGGCGATGTCATATAGTCATCATTTATTGCTTTCAAATTCTATCAATTTATATTGATCCTTAAAATTTCCCCCATGATTTAATTCATTTATTAATTTTAAGAGTCCAGATTTCCCTACGATTGTAAACCACCTCGTAACTTCATGACATGATAAATAGTAATTATTACTTGCCTCTATTGTTCCGTAATTAAATACTTTATGTGAGTCCAAAAGATCGAAATCGATAGGGGACTTTCCATCATTTGTTATTTGATTCCATATTGCTTCGTTATTTGAAAATCTACCGTCAATCATTGCCGCCAAACCTTCATCAAACCAGACTGGGACTTTATTTTTATTGTGTAATCTATCCCTCAGTTCTGCATGAGTAAATTCATGAGAAATCACATTCTCATTGAACCCTCTAGGGCCAATTACAATATAATTTTTCCAAGGATAATAATAAGTTTGCCCTGTTGAATTCTCCGCATATCTTCTGATAAATTTTTGCAATTCGACATAGATTAGATATGGATAAGAATCTCTGTCACCAAATACATCTGAAATTCTAGCCACCGAAGCCTGCACATAATTTAATAATTCTTCTTTTATTGTATCTTGCAAGTCTGGTTCCATATAAACATCCGGTGTAACTTGGTTCAATCTTGAATAATCAACTAGAACTGCACTTACTGGTTTAGAGTATATATTAAGTGAAATAACAATTATGGAGATTAAAAATATTATAAATAGAATAGTAACTTTTTTTCTTTTTTTTAGTGGTTTCATATTCATCTCCTATGTTTGTATGATTTCGTATAACGTTCTTGTATTCGCGACGTCCATTCCCCTTAGATAGCTCTTATCTTAGGGGAATGGATGTATCTGCCTAATTCTTCTTCTTCGAATATGGTGTTAGGTGATGTATGACTCTTCAATGAGTTACCTTCATAATCTTCTTCGGTATATTATTATTCTCATCTGGATACCCCAAAGAGGCATTTATAAGTCTACATCCTTCATTTATGTAATCCACTCTTCTATGAATATGACCAAAACACCAGATTTTTCTATTTAGATTATTTAATAACTCTCTACCGTTAAAATCTATTTAGCCCCCTAGAAGATTTGGACAGTACACCCCTTATTCAAATACAATAGTAGTAGACGGAGGGGAACGTTATGAAGCGTGTACAATATGATCTGAATTTCAAGCGGGAAATCGTTCGAAAAGGGAAAGAGATTGGGAACTTTACAGCGGTTGCTAGACAGCATGAACTAGATCCCAAAATGGTATTACGATGGGCAAGAGATTTGAATCGTAAAGATGTGGATCAGCTAGACGGCGCGAGCAAAAGACAAGCCCAGTTTATCCCCACGGCTGAAGAGTTTAAACAGCTTGAGCATGAGAATGAAAAACTGAAGAAGCTACTCGCGGAACAAGCCCTCGAAAGGGAAATTCT
This sequence comes from Paenibacillus sp. 19GGS1-52, assembly GCF_022369515.1. Classification (NCBI taxonomy): domain Bacteria; kingdom Bacillati; phylum Bacillota; class Bacilli; order Caryophanales; family Paenibacillaceae; genus Paenibacillus; species Paenibacillus sp. 19GGS1-52. The sequence continues at coordinate 1,477,480 of NZ_CP059724.1, read as the reverse complement.
CAAAGACCTACTAAAAAAAACGAACCCAAACTTACGGATAAAATAGAAATTGCTCGTAAATATATCGATAAAGGGCATTCAATTAGCCTGGTGCTCCGTGTACTCGAAGTCGAACGCTCAACGTACTATGCCCATGTCAAAGAAACGGCACAGAATCCGATTCAAAGGGTAGGGCGTCCTGCACCCGGATACTCGTATACCACCACTGGAACTCGCGTGAGCGACGAAGAAATCTGTGAATGGCTTATGGAGTTCTTGGCGGGTGAGGGAGCCTCGTTTGGGTACCGCAAGCTGACCGTTCTTCTAAAAAGACGCCACCAACTTGTGATTAACAAGAAGAAAATCTACAGGCTGTGTACGCAGTTGAATGTCTTGCGTCCGCAGCGTGAGTTGAAACTGAAACATCCCCGAAGACTCGCAAACAACCGTGTGATTACGGGCTCTAATCAGTTGTGGGAGACGGATATAAAGTATGGCTGGATGGCGGGTGAGCGTCGGTTTTTCTTCATAATGTGCATCTTAGACGTATTCGATCGTGCCATTATTTCGTATCACCTCGGCTTAACTTGTGAAGCGAGGCATCTGGTTCAGATTACACAGGAAGCCCTGATGAAGCGTCAGCTATTTGATAAGCCCAAGGAAGAGAAGCCGTTCATCCGCTCTGATAATGGTCCACAGTTCATCAGTCACCGGTTTGAAGAAGCTTGTGAAACGTTTGGAATCACTCATGAACGAATTCCTCCACGAACGCCAAATAAGAATGCGCACATCGAATCTTTCCATTCTATTTTGGAGGCGGAATGTTATCAAAGGCATGAATTCGAGTCGTATCCTGAGACCTACGAGATCGTTACGCAGTTTATTCAGGACTATAATCAGCAAAGGATTCATGGGAGTATTTACGACCTATCTCCCTACGAATATATCGATGCCCTACAGAAAAACTTGGTAAAACCTAAAGAAATCAAGGTCTAAAATGCAGAAATCGAAGGAAAGAAGAGCAAATTCGAGTTATTTTATGAAAGCATCTGGTTAAGGGGTGCAGTGTCCAGCATAAGGGTGTTCAACCGAAATAATAAAAGCTGTTGCTAATATCATTTATCTTATCTAATGGAACGTTAGACCAATCGGGTGAAATATGAGTAACCACCACATCTGAAATATCAAGTATCTTCTTGAGTTTTGTTAACTCTTGCACATACATTGCTTCAACCAATCGCGCCAATCCCTCTATTAAAACAGAATCATTTGATATCGACTTCCAACTATCATAGATTTTATTAACATCTATGTTTAGTTGATGAATTCCATATTGAAAGTCATACCACATTCCAGCACCACCAAAAGTAATTCCGCCAATTTCAATTGTATCCCCATCTAAAAATAATACTCCAGGTATTTGTTCTGCCATTATTTTCATTTCTTGAAATCTAAGTATTGAGTTACGTTTGTATTTGTTTTTTATTGATTTAGTAACTAAATAGTAGTCGTGATTCCCTGCTACCAGCAGAATATACTTATAATATTCCTTGAGTTTTTCGAGAAAAATGAAATTTTGTTTGTTATAGTGACCTAGGTCACCAGCTATCACCAAAACTTCTGAAGACTCTTCAGGAAGAATTATATGCACGAACTTATCTAATCTTTGATTTTGTTTTATATGATTACTTGAATATTCCACCCAAAAATCTAAATGAATATCAGATATGAGATCAAAATGTATTATTGTCTTCACCTCGTTCTAGTCATATTTCACCTAACGTTATTGTATTCACGAACCCGTAGGGTTATCTGCCTGTTTTCACTACCCCGAATTATCTTCTGGCAGACCCAGGGCCGAATGGCCCGCAGCTTGAATACTGTGTTAGGTGATGTTACCGACTACTTGAAACACCTACAAATTTAGTGAGTCTAGAACTCTAAGCGCTCTTCTTCTTACGTATTCAACATAGTCCTTCGAGAATTTTATTATAAGATCGCTAGCTTTCGGCTCTTGTTGAGTGATACTTCCAAGATGATGAGCGAATTGCCATCTTGTATCACTATCATTATAGTTAAGTGCTTCTTCGGCCAGTGGATAAAATATAGAAGGTTTTCTAGTTAGTTGTTCGATAATTTCTTCACATTCATTATCTCTACCGATTATATAGAGGAGATTATTTAATGTCTTTCGATTCCATTCTTCATATTCCGTATTCTCAATTAACTTACTCAACTTTCGCAGCTCAAATCTCTAAACAAACCCTTGATATAGCTGGGTAAACTAGAGATCCATTCCTCTAGTTGACAAAAAACGGACGTTTTGTTCTTCTTAGTATTGGCTTGGGACATTTCAAGAAATAAATTCATGAGTTGCTGGAGGGCGGTCTGATAATCCAGATCGCGGACTTCATCCGCGAAGAGAAAAAAGAGACCTCCAAGTGTTCGGTCATCACTCGATTGACGCCGTTCGTACTCCATCGCTAAATAACGGCTGAATACAATCGTTGTATGGCTAATCAGTTGATCGAAGGAACGACCTTGAAACTCGGTTCCCAGTTTCAAATAACTTTTGGTGACTTTGAAAAAGGTCTCTATACTCCAGCGCATGCCGTAGATTCGTACGATTTCAGCTGCATCTAGCGTCACATCTGTACTTAAAATCGCGAGCCATTCTCGTTTTTTATTTCGGTTGCGCACAAAAACAAGTTTCACGGGTAGACCGCAGGTCGTCTGTACGATGACAGAGCCTTTAATGTCTTTGGCATTCGATTTGGGAAGGCTTTGAAAGACTTCACGCAGCGTCATTCGTGTTCCTTGAACCAGATAGTGTTGTTTCATTTCCTTGACCATGCCAATCACACCAAGGCCTTTGCCGGTGAGCTGACGAAGGAGTGGAACTTGGGTAAACCAGCTATCCATAAGCACATAGTCGGCAGTGAATCCCGCTTTCAAAGCCCGTTCCAGCAAGGCGACAACGGCATCCGGCTTCCGAGAAAAAGCCTCCATTCGACGTTTGTACCCGGCGCTGCGTTTCGAGAGATTCGAAGCCATTTCGCAAATACGATTGGCCAGCTTGGCCGAAGAAAGCATGACAAAGTCAAGCGGAGCGAAGCTAAACCCGTCCGACCAGCCTAACGTTAACAGGGTGTAGCCTTTAATGAATTTGCCCGTGGAATGGTCAAATACTCGTGCCAGTAACTCTGCTTTTTTACTACGGTTTCGGCTCAACACGGAATCGTCAACGATGAATACTCGTACACGCGAAGATGAAATAAGCGATTCGAAATAGAGCACAATGCGAAGACTTAAGGTCTGCAAGAAGCGCCGCCAAGCAAAAGAAGCTTGATTTAAAAACCGATAGATAACATCTTTGCCTGGAAGATCTGCTCCACGGTCACTCTCTAGGAGTCGAAACCAGTTCTTACCTTCGAAGACTAAAGAGAAAACGATTTGAAAAACCGCGAGACTCGAAAGACCAAAGGATTTGGAAATACCTGCGTGTCGTAAGGTTTTCCCGATATGGAGAGTGACAAAAAGTTTGGAAAAGCGAGACTGTTCAGACAGGGAATGTTGTTGTAACATAGGGTTACGCACCTTTCTTGTTGGCATGGTTGATTCGACACTTCCATGATACCAAACAAGTAAGGTGTTTTTTGTCAATAGCAACAAAAGTATTGAATTCTTCTTACGCCCTCAAGGGTTTAAGACAATATTCCAGGTGCGAAAGTTGAGTAACTTAGAAATCAATGTATAAATTAAGGTCCAATGTTCATAGGTGGTTTCCCATTCCTTAACTTGCTTCTCGTTTTTAGACCACTTCCAAAATTCGTCTACTTGCTCATCAATCTTTGTATATATGTCTTTCGATTTATCATAGATTACGAAATATAAATCATCCATTTACTCACCTTCTTTATTAATTTGTTTCTCACGGTAATTTCACCTAACGTTCTTGTATTCACGAACCTTCACTGGCTTAAGGGGCGCCAGCCCCGGGTCCGACGGACTTAGCCAGTGCAGGGTTGTGTGCTGACATAGCTTCTTTGCTCTTACTCCTGCAGACCAAGGAGCGTTAGTTCCGCGCGTGAATACATTGTTAGGCGATGCCACGATGAATTACCCTAACATGTATTATAAGTTTACTATCATCGTTATAGAAGTTCCTTCCATTCCTACTTCTTTAAATCCAAAACGTTTATATAGTTTGATTGCAGGATTGTTAGGATCTACACTTAATGATAATGTATTAATCGCTTCCATTTTCGCTTGTTCCAATAGGGTTTTTAATAATTCTGTTCCAATACCTCTCCCCCTATATTCAGTTCGTATAGCCATCCCTAATTCTGGTGTTTCATCATTTACATATCCATAGCCTTTATTATCTTTATTAAAATATCGTATTGTAATTGAACCTAATGACTGTCCCAAGTCGTTCACTGCAATATAACCCATATCTCCATCACGTCCCCAGTCCTTAACATATTTAGAGATGGAAGGATTATTAATAATATCTCTACTCGCTGGTTCTTGACCTTCAGGGGTATAAATTGATTCAAACAACATCTCCCATAAAAACGTTATGTCTTGTTCAGTTATTGATCGAATAATATATGTAGTCATTATAAGTTCCTCAATTCATTAGGTTAATATTTTTTATCCTCTAGTGGTTTTGCCTAACGTTGTTGTATCCTCTAACGTTCCCGTATTCACGACGTCCCTCACCTTAAGCACGAAGGGCGCCGCGATGCGGTTAGATTGAGGGATGTATCCGGCTGAATATGCTTCCTCGCTACTGCGTATTACATCCCCAATTCCGCATCTAACTCCTGCCGGACCGAGGGCCGAATGGCCCGATGCGTGAATATGTTGTTATGTGAAGTTCTCCGCTTCATCGAATTACAATCATATTGTCTATTATTTCAGTCCTTATATTCAAAATTATCTGGTATCATTCTATTATTTATCCATTCTTGAAACGTACTGAAAAACTTATATCTTGGATAATTTTTGCTACTTTCTTTAGTCCATGTCAAATGCACTTCAACATATTTATTTGGTTCCTCAATTAATTGAAACAAGAAATCATCTTGATCCATTCTTCTTGCAATTGTCTTTAATCTTATTCCTGATAATTCATGATCATCGACAACTTCATTTTCTAGTTCATTAACAAAGAATAAATTATTGTCTTCTTCCCATGGTTCAAGAAAATTAAGATTAACATGAAAGTCTGTCATTAGAATCACCTCGAGTAATTAAGCTTTGTATTTTAATGTATTTCATGGAGAATTTTACATAACGTTGTTGTATTCACGAACCCTCACTGGCTTAAGGGGCATAACCCCCGGGTCCGATGTACTTAGCCAGTGCAGGGTTGTCTCCTGCGTTCGCTTCCTCGAAAATCCTCCGCAGACTAAGGGCCATATGGCCCGCAGCGTGAATACTGTATTAGGTGATGTCCCCGCCTTCTTCGAAATGCTTTGCAAATTGTTATTGAATCCCTGCGCTCCCGAATGTATCATTTATTACTCTTTCATAGTCTACCCATTTAAAATAAAAAGGTCCTATATTGATAGGTTTATTATCGGGTTCTAATTTAAAATCTTGCCATATAATTACGTCTTCTTTTCTCTCGATAAAAACTGAAATAAAACCACACTCTTCATCTCCGCACCAAGGACAGACTAAAATTGGATATCTGTAGTACAAATATGGATGTGTTTGTCTGAGTAAAAAGTAATCAATCATTTGCCTTTGATACTTATTACTGCCCCAACCAAGAGATGGAACCATATCATACTTCTTAAGTATTTGATAAAGCGAATTTCCATCAATTATTAGATCAGCAAATTTAGTGTTTTTATTTCCATCTTGTTCAGGATCAAAATCATTATATCGACTTGAAGACTTAGTTTGTAAGTGATTGATGGTTTTCATTTTTCCTCCTAAATTTCTTGCAGGGATTTCACCTAACGTTGGTGTATTCGCGACGTCCATTCCCCTTAGATAGCTCTTATCTTAGGGGAATGGATGTATCTACCTGAATCCTCTTCCTCGAATATCCTTCTGGCAGATCAAGAGCCGAATGGCCCGCAGCGCGAATATGTTGTTATGCGAAGTGCAAATCCTCTAGAAATAGCGTTCAAATCGCTTTACACTTCTGATCTTAATTTATATAACGCACTTACTAGGGGATGTGCGGGATCTTCAATTTGAATGTTTTTGAATCTTCGTTTCCCAAGCCTTCGATCGATTATTGAGAAAGCTTTATAGATTGGATTATTTGAATTAATACACTCTTCAAATGGTGTGTTCAAATAGTTGAATAAATTATCTGTTATATGACTTGTTTCATGTATTCCCAAATTCATTATCTCTTCAACATTTTTGTTCTCAATTTTCGCTTTATAAAAATCTCCTTGAAAGCCGTGTTGGATCTCAAATGTACTCAATAATTCAGGTAGCAGTGGCGTTACATACCAATGATAATATCCGCCTCCGAATATCTTCTCACCATCAACTGTAACCCAAACTTCCCCATAATTATCATGAGCATCGTGATAACAAGTTAGATGAAAGTCAATTCTATCTCTTAGTTCTGGTATAATGAAACTCTTTAAATTCACTCTTAGCTTTGACCACTTCATCTATGAATTATCCTTTCAAAAAATCGTGTTTATTTGCATTTCGTATAACGTTCCCGTATTTACGAACCCGAGAGGCTTAAGGTCGCGTAGCGACCGGGTCCGACAGGACTTAGCCTCGCAGGTGTGTCCGCCTGAATCAACTTCTCCGAAATCCATCTGGCGGACCGAGGGGCCGCTGGCCCCGAAGCGTGAATACATTGTTATGTGTAGTCGGGGACATCCTTGAATTACCTTCAAATTCTCTGTTCTTCCAACGTGTTTTCGCTCTTCTAGTCGCTCTTCGGTCTTCAAACGCTCTTAGGCCTTCAATCGCTCTTAGGTCTTCAACAGGATTGTAGTTTCCGCCTTACTCAAGTCAATGTCACTTTTAAAAAATATATTACTCCTACTATAAAATGGTAGCGGCTTAAATCTGATCTATTCGCTTGCCCCGATTACAGATAACGTTCCTGTATTCACGAACCCGAGAGCCTTAAGTGAGCCTAGCGAACGGGTCGTAGACTTAGGCTCGCAGAGGTTGATTGCCTGGCTTCGCTTCCTTGCTTCCTACCTTCTGGCAATCCAAGGAGCTTTCAGGCTCCGCAGCGTGAATACATTGTTATACGTAGTTACGGTCTCCTTGAAATACTTACAGTACTAAGCAGTTCCCATCTTCTATTCGAATAAGTTTATACGATTTCTCTTCATCATACTTCTTTAAAATACTTTCTTGTCCTCTATATCGATTGCTATGTGGAAGAACACTTCCACTCACTATACCTATTCCTGTTAAGTCTTCTAGTTGAATTTCATTCCAATCCGGATGAAGTACATTAGCATGCTCCAGGGACTGCCCAAGTACTGCTGCTCCCGCGCTTTGACCCACTATTAAATGTCCTTGATCTCTTAACTTATATATAATCTGGTCAGCCTTTGAACTCCTTAAGTGATACATTAAATAAAAGGGGTTGCCTCCATTCAAATAGATCAATTTATACTCAGTTAGACGCTCGGCATCCTCAAATTCTACGTCCAAAAAATCGACCTGGACTCCCAAACTCTCCAGTAGAATCTTCGTTCTTACAGCATGATAATTTTTTCCTTAATAATCTTTGTCAGCAGTTGTAATAATACAAGCCTTCTTCTCAATCTTTAGCGTTTGAATAATGTCATTAATAAGAGCTACCCCGTCTGCATGGTACAAGCCATTAGAATTTAAGAGAATTGGCATAATTGATTCCCCCCTCAATACATAAGATTTCCGTAATTACGTATAACGTTGTTGTATTCACGAACCCTCACTGGCAAAAGGCAGCACCAGCTGCCGGGTCCGACGGACTTAACCAGTGCAGGGTTGTCTGCTGATTCCTCTTCTTCGAAAATCCTCTGCAGACCGAGGGCCGTTAGGACCGCAGCGTGAATACTGTGTTATAAGATGTCCCCGATTTCGAAGGATTTCCTATATATCTCCTGATTGTTTATCCGATTCCTTGACTTATTAATATTTTGGGTATTCTATATATGTAGTAATTTTTCTGTGAGGAAAAATAATTAAAAATGGCCAAGCCCTCTGGTGCTCCTTTACATATACATTCGTGCTTTGTATAATACGCTTTATAAATTTTTATATTTAGAAATAATCATATAATTCTTATTAAAATCTATAATGGGAAGTTTCAATGGATATTCATCCAGATAATATTGTTTTTGACTTTCAGAAGTAATCTCTATCCAAGTATACTCAGGTGTAAATTTATCGTTTCTTTGAGTTGTTCCTTCATAGCTTAGGTTCAAATTTGCTAAAAAAATATATCTTAGCGTAACGATAACTACGATGCTTATCAAGGCAATTATTGTTCTTAAAATAAGCTTGTTTCGCTTAGTCATTTCATACCTCTTTGATTTTGTCATTGGAAATTCATTGTTCGATTAATTGTTTCGGGGATTTCTTATAACGTTTTGGTATTCACGACGTCCTACCACCTTAAAGGAGCGAATCGACTGGCCTCGATACGGTTAGGTAGTGGGATGTGCCTGGCTGATTCCGCTTCCCTGCTGCTGCTAATTGCCTCCTGAATCCGCTACTAACTTCTGCTGGACCGAGAGCCGAATGGCTCAAGGCGTGAAAATGGTGTTATGTGAACTGCGGACTACATAAAATAACCATTCAAATATTTCATTTTAACTTCTCTCTTATTCTTGCCAATGCTCTTTTAGCAGCTAATTTCCCATTATGCATCCCGTTTGTGGATACCTCGATCAACTTTTCTCTAGCAGGAATGTATCTGTGAAACCCTAAGATCTCACATGCTCTTTCTTGAACATACATATCTTCATCATCTAATATTTAACTAATGTATCCAGATGTGTCCTTGGTGTTAATGCCATGATGGAAAAAACAAATTGACATCGGATTTCAGTATTTAGCAAATTGGCCCTAATAAAATTATTTAACTCATTAATACAATTCAAGTCTTCAATAATGTTATTATTGTTAGTCTCAATTTCGGTAGGGTAGTCTTTCTTTAATTCATCCCAATCAAAATTGGGATGTTGTTCAATTTGTGTAGTAAATGATTTTATGCTTCTAAAACCTGGAGATAGATTGGTTTCTTCGTGATTCAAATAACTTATCCTGTATTTACAAACACCTTGAATATTAATACCAATGTAATTTGAGTTATTATCAGTCCATAATGGAATAATGCCATGATAAACTTCTATATTAGACATAAATTGAACTGTTTCAGTTATCTCTACTGATTCCATGAGTCTTAATAAAAATGGTTGTTCTTTTTGCTTAATATAATGAGATTCTAATTCTTCAAATAGTGCATCAGGTAAAATGATGTTGAGTCTGCTAAACAAGTCAATAAACATTTTTCCTCCTTTGAACTATCATTATTTATTTGTCCTTCCGCATTTCACATAACGTTATGGTATTCACGACGTCCCACCGACTTAAGGCGATGAAGTCGCCGGCCGCGATGCGGTTAGTCGGTGCGGATGTGTCCGGTTGAATATGCTTCTTTGCTCCAGAAATGCCCCTTCGAATCACTTCTAACTTCTGCCGGACCGAGGGCCGCATGGCCCGAAGCGTGAAAATGATGTTATGTGACGTTGCTCCTTCTTTGAAATACCACAATGATCTAGTTAATTTCATTTATATATCCCTGAATTGATTGAATGAATCCATACTTTGCTGTAATAATCCCCTTAAAGGACCCATCAAGTTTAATATTAATTATCTCTTCTTTATCTTTATAAATTTCAATATTATTTATCAGTTTATTGATATTTGAACTTCTATTTAATTGAATATCGATATTTATCACTTCAGAAAAATCCAATTGAATTTGAACTGTATTGTATCCCTGACTCGTCCATTTTTGAGGTGGATTTTCTGCATATTCAGGTAAATCGAATCTTATTGAAACACTATCACCATATTCAATTTTTAATTCTATAATGCTGACACTATTTAATTGTGGAACAGTATCAAATAAAGACTCAAGAAATATTTGTTGATGTTCATCAAGCTCATCAGCCCACATGGTAGTTTGGCTCCTTGGAAAATGTATTTGAGCAATGTCACCTAACGTTTCCGTGTTCACGACGTCCATTCACCTTAAGGACCTTTAGGTCCGGCCGCAATGCGGTTAGGTTAATGAATGTATCCCTGCAATCACTTCTTCGACTTTACTTCCGAGACTGAGGCGGCTTGTCCGCCGATACGTGAACACATTGTTATGTGATGTTATCGCCACCTATGAATACACTAATACATCTCGTCGATTCTTATATATCCATTTACTTGGTCTCGATTTCTTTGAAATATTCCAGATTTGTTATAGTAATTCCCTTCTGCTGTTATTATCTTATCCTGTTCTGTTCTCAATACTATTCCGATATGATCATTCGGCCCGTTACCTACAATGTTGTCAAATATTATAAGATCCCCTTCAATAGGGACGAATGACTGATCACTTATATGATGATAAAAGCCATTTAATTGTCCCCATTCTAACCAAGCTTCCACCCATGCGAAATTTCGTGTGACTGGTTCAGGATATCGAACAGGTAATTTCACACCTGCTTCAGAACAACAATGGTACACGAATGCAGCACACCAATCGAATCCTATATTAGGGTTCTCTCTGGGAAAGTAACAAAGAATTGGTTCCAAATCTGGGCCATACTTATCTTCATTGCCTATCAATGGTTTTGAAGCTAGTCTTTCAGCAATTTCAACTAGAAGCTTTCTTCTCTTCACCGATTCTCCCTCCATTTTTTTTCATTTGCGATAATTTTACATAACGTTATGATATTCGCGACGTCTATTCCCCTTAGATAGCTCTTATCTTAGGGGAACAGTGTATCTATCCGATTGATCTTCCTCGTTAATACTTCTGACAGATCAAGGCCGAATGGCCCTTAGCACGAATATGGTGTTATGTGAAGTGACTTACTTCTTCGATTCAACCGTCAATCCCAGTAATTGAATATAACTTCTCCGATTGTTCCCGGATTCCAATATCTTATATTCTTTATCTCATAGTCTCTTAACCTTTTTATTTCACTCATGTTTATTAGCTTATTTAATAATTCTTTTCTCAGTATTTTGTATGGACTTAACAAGTTAGTATCAAATAAGTCAATTGGATCAATGAACTCAATACCAGAATAATCAACATTTGTGGCGAATGCTAATAACGGATAGGTTGAATTTAACAATAAGTAATATTGGTTTTGATTTATCTTAATTAGGTATGTAAAAAAACTCTTGTTGTTGACCAATAATTCTTTACTTATTACTTTTCCTCTTTTCAACCTTAATGCATGATAAAGATACATCTCGAATTCTTTATAATCTTGCTCATCAAATTTATCAGGATATCTTGTGAATCCAGTTATTCCTGGCTTCAGAATCTCATCATTTTGCATCCCTGTGTCATCCTTATTTGAATATAGTACTCGGTCATTTCACCTAACATTTCTGCATTCACGACGTCCCAGTGCCTTAAGGCTCCGCCAGGAGCCGGTTGCCGGTTGCCGCTTGCGGCAGTTAGGCGGTGGGATGTGTGCGTTGAATGCGCTGTTAGCTGATGCTTCTGCCTTCAACAAATTACCCTTCAACATCTTTAATTGCTTTATAAAATTCTTCCATATTAGTTTTATCCGGCAAACCAGATACTTGTCCATCGCCAACTTCTATAACACACCAGCTACCTTGTTCAGTCTTAGCTATATCCATTGTAAAAAAAGCACTGTTGATTCTTTCTGCCAGATCAATAAATATATCAAGATTTGGTTGATCTTCTCTATCATAAATAGCTTCGTCCCAGTACTCAAAATTGATCAGAAGCTTATTATTCAAGAAGAACAATCTATATTCTTCAGCTAATGGCATACCGCTAATTGGATGGTTAGTTATCTTCTTAAGTGGAATAAATTCTCGAAATACTAACCCGCCACATAAATCTTCCCCTTGCCTGCTAATGAAATTTTGAATGACTCTTTCAGCATGAGTTTTGTTTGAAGAATCTGGGATATAACATGCTTCTTCCCACTCGTGCTTACGAGATTTCACATAGTCTTTAATGATGATAGCTTTACTGCCAAATTCATTTAATATATTATAGATTGTGCCCTCACAAACATCATTAATTTCTAAGCATAAACTCCTAGGAGTATGTTCGCTAATGATCTCATATGAATTGGGGAAGTAATGACAAGATTCATAATCCTCTGGGGAATTAATTAACTTTACATTCTTTTCAAGTAACCCATTATATAACATTCTGTAAAATGAGGGCTTCATCATCCATCCTCGATAAATTGCAGTTTCTAAAGTACTTTTTATTTCTACTCGTTTTGTGGCTTTGTCAACACTACCAGAAAGTAATTCTTCTAAAGATATAAGTGCAACAGAAAAGCCTATTTTCTTTGCAGTAAGATACTCTTTTTCATAATCAACATCTACACGCTTTTCATTTAATGGGTCATTACAAAAAAGAATAATCATTATACTCACTCCTTTTTTAATCTTGCAGAAGTTTCAGCTAACGTTTGGGTATTCACGACGTTCAAGCGGCTTAAGGCCGTTAATCCCGGTGGCTCTGCCACATAGCCGGTTGAATGTATCCGCCTGACTCCGCTTCCTCGAAATTCCTCGGGTGGACCAAGGTCGGCATCAGCTGGTCGCAACGTGAATTCGTTGTTAGGTGATGCGTGTTCCTTCTCTGAAATGACATTCAAAAATCCGCTCTTGCATTCCATTCTTTATTAGTTTCTGTACTATATATACCCTTCTTTTAGTAGTTGCCTCAAATCCCTGAGAAACCGAGAATAAATTTAGTGCATTTTCTGGTTTTTGTTTGTACTTGTAACCCTGATTTCAGATCAAGTATAAAAACTTTGTAACCTAACCATACCCTCAAATAAATTGATTGTAATTTAATGGGTTTGTCGATCCCTTTGACTTCAATTTCTGTTCCATCGGGATATTCAATTTCGGTACGGATAAACCACTTATTCCCATATCCTACCTCGACATATTTCTTCAAATTTATTCTCTCCTTGAATCCAACCCTCAGTTTATTCACATCTTTTATGTTTTAAATTATTTGTCTGTTCTTATGGGTTCATAAATCATGCAAGAGTTTCACCTAACGTATGCGCATTCCTGACGTTCAAGCTGCTTAAGTGACCGAAGAGAACGGTTCGTTAGACTTAGCTGATTGAATGTGTCACCTGAATTCACTACTCTGAAACTCACCTTGGCGACCGAGGAGCGAACGCGACGATGCAGGAATGTTTTGTTAGATGAAGTTACCTTGAATTACTTGCAAAATCCATTAGTCCATCTCGTAATATTTCAATTCCTTCAATCACGCTTCTCATATTTTCTTCATCATTCATATTATTTCTTGCATGCAACAAAACGGGTCTTAGTGATTCAACTGAACTACCAAATTGATACATCCATTCATATCTTGGAACCATCCACAAATGAAAATGATGTGTTGTATCTTCATTATAAAAGTAATACACTTTATCGATTCCCAATAATGTCCTTTGTTCTTTCCTTATCTTATGTATTAATGTAATATATTCAATTTGTTCTTCCGCCGTTAACTCATCCATACAGTAAAAATGTCTTTTCGAGGCTAGTATCATTAGACCTCTAATTGGGTAAGCAACATCTTGATGTACATGAAAATTGGTACTCTCATAAATCGTTCCACCCGTTGGTGTGATTAATCCACTTGTTAAAGCGCAACTTAAGCATTCGACTTCTAGTGATCTTCCGTCTGCCAATGTAATATGTCTTGGCATAATTCACCTCCTGGTTTTATAAAAAAATTGCTTCGTAATTTCATCTAACATTCTTGTATTCACGACGCCCCACCACCTTAAGGTGGTGGGGGTGTGTCCGCCTGAATATGCTTTCTTGCTATTGAAATACCTCGCTGAATCCACTTCTAACTTCTGCCGGACCGAGGGGCGAATGCCCCGAAGCGTGAATATGGTGTTATCTGAAGGATTGACACTTCTCCGAGATACTTACAAAACTCTCTTAATCTATAAGCTCTTTAACCATTCATCGTAGAATTTCTTCTGTCTCTTAATGTCTACAAAATCAATGTCCTTATCTCGATCAAAAATGTTAATTACATCAGTTAACTTTGCTGGTTTGCCTTTATACATTTTGTAAGCTTGTTCTCCATAACCCATTGATAACTGCATTGTAGAAGGATATATATTTAGACCTGCCCATTACATAGTATTTGCTTTCCTTTTGGTTCTAGTTTTGATCTTAATTCTAGAAGAGCATCAAAATAATTCTCTTTAATGCATAAGATATGTTCATCATGAATTGTGAGTTCAATACTAACGTGATCTTCTTGATTTAACACTTCATCATTAAGAGCTAATTCATACGTTTCATAAAAGCCATTGTTGGATATCTCGATATGTTGGATTTCAACTGAAATGATAATCCTCCTCAAATTTTCTTTTTTTAAGCTATTGTCAATCTTTCAGATAACGTTCCCGTGTTCACGACGTCGGACCACCTTAAGCGAACGTTAGTGAGCGGCCCCGACGCGCTTAGGTGGTGCGGATGTGTTCTGGCAATCACTTCTAAGACTTATCTTCCGGGACCGAGGCGGCTTGTCCGCCGAAGCGTGAACACATTGTTATAAGATGTCGGCGACTTCCTGAAATACCCACATAAAGGTCACTTCGTTTCATGTCCTATTAAGTGATTTATTTCATGTACTCTTTCCATAGTTATTCTTTTCCTTTGTTCAATTGCTAGTGGGTGATCTGTAGATTCTAATAATATCTTTGGACATACTCCTACTTCTCTTGTTTGAACTTCACATTTCAAATTAAGTGTATTTGGATAGATCGGAAGTTGAGTTGAAAACCAACCAAAGTATGCTGATTCATTTTGTCTCGCCGTTGAATTCCATAGATCATTAACCCTCGTAAAATTACACTCACTAATTGAAGACCAAACGCTCCAAATAAAAATATCACCTGTTCCCAAGATTGGAATCTCTAAGTCCCCTCTAATAAAGTATTGGTTCTGGTCTATTACACACAAGTCTTTATTAATCTCGCATCTATTTTGTCTTGCAGCTTCATCAAGAACTAGATAATGATATGGAGTCTTACTACCAAAAAATAATGATAATTCTCCGATTTCTTCATTGCAGTGCGAGCATTTCATGTTATGCACCTGTCTTTATATATTCCGATTTCTTATAACGTTCTTGTATTCACGAACCCGTAGGGTAGTCTGCCAGCCTCAACATTTTCGACTTAACTTCCAGCAGACTAAGGAGCGTAAGCGGCTCAGCGTGAATATATTGTTAGGCGATGCGAACAGTTATACCCGAAATATTCCTGACTTCAATCTTACGATCTCATAGTTATTAAATCTTATATATTCCCATACCGGTTCTCTAAATACTTTATACGTACTTATTACTTTACTCTTCGGATCTATAGTACATATTCGTCGATTCCACATATCACAGACATAAAGAAGTTCATCGTAAAAGTATATGCTTTCAGGTAAGTTAAATAAGGTTCCTTCAATGTCTCCTACAGAATATAGTTCTTTATATGTTTTAAGGTTATAACACTTTATAGTATTCCTTGTTGGGTACGCAACCCATATCAGATCCTCAGAAACAGTAAAACCGTAGACTGTATCAAACATATCTTGATGGATAAATTCTAGATTTCCGTTACTATCAAACTTATGGATGTCTGATTCTTGATAGTGTGATACATAGACGGAGCCATCTAATGACCTGCATGAATTAGTTATTGTGTCCTGAAAGTAATTCATAATTTCAACATAGTATGGACCATACTTATGATGAAAGTAATCTTCTTTAGAGATAGTATTCACCTGTGAATTGGACCACTTAGCGTAACCGAGATCTTCACCTTTTTTACCCATTAGATGAAAATAAACCTCTTCTTCATCCTCGAATAGTCCCCAGCCTTTTCTTTGTATTAGCCGCATTATATTCCTTCTTCCTTAAGCTCAGTTTCGCCTAACGTTCTTGTATCTACGAAGCCGAGAGGCTTAAGGCAGCTTACTGCCGGGTGGCGTAGCCACCTAGCCTCGAAAGGTCGTCTGCCTGATTCCTCTTCCCCGAATTTTCTTCCGCAGACCAAGGGCCAAACGGCCCGCAGCGTGGATACGTTGTTATACGTTGCTTCCGACTTCTTTGTATTACCTCGAAAAAAAGTGCCGTTGGCTGTCGCCTCTTCGAGTTCTCGCCCCGGCATGTTCTTCCTGTTCTTAAGTGCCGTTGGTATATTCTCTATTCTTCACCCAAGTATTCCTTTTTCGGTGTTCTATATGTTTATATACGTTTTTCGGAAGTTACGCATAACGTTGTTGTATTCACGAACCCTCACTGGCTTAAGGGGCGCCAGCCCCGGGTCCGATGGACTTAGCCAGTGCAGCGTTGTCTGCTGATTCCACTTCTTCGAATTCACTTTCAAAGTGTTTTCTTCCCTATTGATACATCAATCTTTTATATATTCTATCTTCCCTTTAGCTATTAGCTTATTAGTCCTTAAAGAAAAGCTATTTCCAGGTTCTAATAAATGATTCGGCACTTCACTTGAGTCATGACATAAAAAATATAGATCGGCCTTGGTATTTCTATATTCATTAGGCTTAATACGTAACTCAACTACCGCACTCCAAAGTCCATATTTCAAATCCTTATCTGAGTCAAAAACAATGGGTGTTGAGAAATCTCCAGTAATTAATCTTTTTTGACCGCCCTCTTCCTCGCTCAAAAAATACAAACTAACTACCGCTATTTTCTTCACTGAATACCACTTCCTAATTTTTAGGATTTTATCTGTGTCTTTATAGTCTTTATAGTCTTTATTATTTCTATTAGTCTTTGCGGATGTTTCAGATAACGTTCTTGTATTCACGACGTCCATTCCCCTTAGATAGCTCTTATCTTAGGGGAATGGACGTATCTGCCTGATTTCACTTCTTTGAAAATACTTCTGGCAGATCAAGGGCCGTATGGCCCGCAGCGCGAATATCGTGTTATCTGAAGTACACACTTCCTAAATTACCTGCAATATTATTTATGACTTTCCCTATGTTTAATTAATTCAATAAGCTTTAATCTAAGTTTTTCTATGACTTTCCATTCCTTATACAATTCCTTATAAATCGAGAAATCATATGCTTCTAAAAATCTGTATTTAGGAAACCATTCAAAAAACGATTTATTCAGCCATTCCTTCGTCTTATAACGTTCTAAGGGATCTTCGAGTTTCTTTATAATTCCACCAGTTGAAAGCCCATAAATAAACATCATATAAGTACTAAAATCAGCATTAATTATCTCATTGGGAACGTTCTTCTTAAAATCCTTTGCAAAATCAGATTGAAGTTGCCTAAAATCTTCGTAAGGAAATGGGTTACTCGTTTCAACAGAATAGATCTGTTTAATCTCTTCTATCAATTCTTTCAAAATTTCACCTCAATTTGGATTGTGTTTTTTCGATTTGTGTTATTTCAGATAACGTTCTTGTATTCGCGACGGCCCTGCACCTTAAGCACGAAGGGCGGCCGCGAAGCGGTTTGGTGCAGGGATGTGTCCGGCTGATTCCGCTTCCCTGCTATGAAATTCTCATCCTCGAATCCATTTCTAACTCCGGCCGGACCGAGGGACGAATGTCCCGATGCGTGAATATGGTGTTATCCGAAGTTCGATTCTTCTATGAAATACCTACGCCAGTCTCTACTCTAGAATTTATTTAACAATACCTTTTTCTTTAAGTTTCATCAGTTTATTTTTTGGTATACAGCTCTCTAGTTCTCCATTCTCAACATCCAATCCCTCCCAATCGATATACACAACAAAATCATCTGTAATATCCTTAAAAACACTATTCCAATCATAGTCATTAAGTTTCATAGATACTTGATTCATAACATCAATGCATTGTTTCCACCACTCGCCATAGTATTCATCTGGGTCAAACAAATTAATAAATCGTTTTTCTTTCTCTTTCAATGATTGTTCCTTTAAATCATTCTGGTATTTATATGGTTGGTCCCCTGAGTTCCAGGCCATCCATATTCCACCTTCTTCAAAATTAGATTGTCTTACATCTTCAAATCCTATTTGAATTAATCCAACCAGCGGATCATAATCACTTCTGTAAAGTGCGACAAAACAAATCTTCTGGTCTTGAGGAGTACTTATCTCTTTTATAGCTTCTGGAATTAATTTAAGTAAGTCATTAATTATTTCTTTCTTTAATTCAATTGCTTCATTCATAGAATATTCCCCTTGTTATTTAGTTTAGTTTTAAATTAATCGAATTTCGGATAACGTTCCCGTATTCACAACGCCGAGAGGCTTAAGGTCGCGTATCGACTGGGTCCGACAGGACTTAGCCTCGCAGGTGTGTCCCTTCTCCGAATTCCATCTGGCGGACCGAGGGGCCGCAGGCCCCGAAGCGTGAATACATTGTTATATATAGTCGGGGACAGCCTTGAATCACCTTCAAATTTTCTGTTCTTCCAACATGTTTTCGGTCTTCAATTGGTCTTCGACCTTCAGTCACCCTTCGGTCTTCAACGCTCTTAGGTCTTCAACAGGATTGTAGTTTCGGCCTTACTCAAGTCAATGTCACTTTTAAAAAATATATTACCCCTACTATAAAATGTTAGCGGCTTAAATCTGTTTTATTCATTTGCCCCGATTACATATAACGTTCCCGTATTCACGAACCCTCACTGGCTTAAGGGGTGACAGCACCGGGTCCGACGAACTTAGCCAGTGCAGGGTTGTCTGCTGATTCCGCTTCCTCGAAAATCCTCTAGCAGACCAAGGGCTGAAAGGGCCGAAGCTTGAATACGTTGTTAGATGAAGTTACTAACATCATTGATCAACTCAAAAAAATATTACTTTTAATTTCCGTTATTACACAAGATACATCCATGACAGGACAGATACACAAAGTGTATGTTACATTTCGGATATCCGATTAGTATTTTAGGTTCATCATCATCTTCATCAATCTTTGACCATTCTCTGTAATGAATTTCATTAATATGGTTGCTATCAAATGTGTTGATCATTTGTTGAAATTGTTCAAATCGTTCAATTACCCAGTCCCTTCGAGGTTCGTAATTCAATCGTTCCCAGCCAAGACCATTTATTGCTGATATTATTGTTCTGCTCATAAAATTTCTCTCCATCTCAAAATTCTCCAAGCTCCAAGGAATTTCATCAATATCAAAGCCAACTGTTCCAATCCCAACTACAGGTTGATCTCGTTGAGCCAACCAGATTATCAGTTCCCGCTCACGATTTGTTTGGGCAATTAATGATCCACTTATTACGAGCAAATCAAGAAATACTGATGTCAGTCCATTGGACATAGATATTGATTCGACTAAATGTCTTTGTTCATTAGGCATTGAAATTGTATTTCCCATCTTTTATGCTCCTTTAGATAGCAGATGTCAGCGACTTCCACGAATCAACTTAAAAGCCACTTTCAAAATAATTCAATTACCATACAGAAAGCTTTGTTCTAGTATCATTATCATCAGTTACATATTTAAGTTTTTCAAAATTATTATTCAGTGCGTTTTTATATAGGTTTTCAATTAAATCTGGATCTTTGCAATAAATAGAAACATAACTACTATCAATGACCAATAGTGATAATAGACATTCACTTTCAATATATTCTTTATACGTCGTTAATTCAGTAACACTCTTTCCAATCGGAAAAGCATTTAGATTTGCAAAAATCAGATAATATGTACTGTTTTCGATTATATTCTTCAATTCTCCTCCGTTCATCCCACATATCATCTTTGGAAAAAGCGGTTCATCTAACTCCCCATTGATTGCGAGATATGATTCTTCACCTCCAATATACCAATTGTATGAAGATGTATTTATTGGCCTCAAAATCTCACCAAGAAAGCTACCGTATTTATTTGGTATTTGAAAGCTTATACCTCTTTTCATTATTAAACCGCCTTTACGCTGATTTCTGCTAACGTTCCCGTATTCACAACGTCCGACGGAGTCGGATGTGTCCGGCTGCCTTTGCTTCCCCGAAAAAACTCTGCCGGACCGAGGGCGTATGCCCGATGCATGAATATTCATATTCTTTACTTCATTTCATTAATTTTTAGTATTCTTCATCCTCGTCACCAACTACTACTGCATTTAACTTATTCGCAATTACTTTCATTTTTTCGATTTGAAAATCATCCACATATCTAGCTGATATTTCTTCATCCCTAAAAGTAAATGTAATTTTATATTCTTCGCCTTCAACCTCTGTCTTCCAAACCGCCATTCCTTCTCCCGACATTCCCATAGTCATCCCATTTGGCAGTGTAATTTCAACGTGGTTTGTATACGTTAGTTCTTTATCTTTCTCTACATAATTCAGCCAATCTTTCATTGTTAATGGATTAGCTTCATCTTTCCTTCTTATATGTACTTCGTATGCCATAACTATGTTCGCTCCTCTATATTAATTTAATTTGTTTGTTTTCATATGTTTATCCGTCTTTGCGTGGATTTCTTATAACGTCATTATGCGATGCCTTGGACTTCTCTGAATCGACTACAAATTATTTACTATCAAAAAACATAAACTGCTTATTTAATGCGTGATAATACATCTATTGTTTTTTCTACTTCTTTCTCGCCTTCCTCATCTATATAACATTTTAAAACTATCGTCCCATCATTATTCCAACGTAAAGGTATTACATCCGTATCTATATTTACCTCGCCGTCCATATCATAGGAATTATATAATTCTTTAAGTGGAATTTTTGTAGGATGGGAAAAGTCGAAAAAGTATGTACTTGACGGGCAAGCCCAATAGCATCCATCAACTGCCAGAATATTATTTTGAGCACAGTATAAAACACTCGTCCAAATAAATGTTTCTTTATGTTCCATATAGCTCAGTCGAAAAAAATAGATAATTCTTACCGTTGGAATGCTCAACCATTGAAAAGAAATTAACATGGTAGTCAATGTTCTTTAACTCTGTTACTATATTTCCGCTTAGGTCCAACACTTCAGTTTTTGAAGCTCTTACATTGTATTCTATTACTTGATGGCTATCATCAGAGTAATAATATGTTTTAAGTATATGCTTCCCATCGGGTAATTGAATTTCATCGGTATCTTTGGACATAAACTTATTATTGAAAATATATTCGTACTTTTTCTTATGTTCCTGATATTCATTTGTATATGCAACATTAATTTCTGACATAATATTCAACTCCAAATTAAATATGTGTATAATGTCTTTCAGCGTTCTTCTTTAAATAACTCGCACCGAAGCGCGTGCCTTCAAGCTTTCCGAGGTTTCGCATAACGTTGTTGTATTCACGAACCCTCACTGGCTTAAGGGGCATATGCCTCGTGTCCAACGGACTTAGCCAGTGCAGGGTTGTCTTGCTGATTCCACTTACTCGACAATGCATCTGCCCTCATCGAATAACCCTCAAATCCGACTTTAAAAGTCTTATCTAGTTTTCATTAATTTTTTTGTTAAGAAACCAAGGACTATGATAATACCAAGACTAATAGTACTAACCCAAAATCCATATGTCATTATAGTTTCTGATACTTCTGCTTCATGATTGAATTTTTGAATCATTTCTGGTGTTGGATCTTGATATGGAATTAAAGGATTCTTAGAAATACCATAAATTATCATGCTTATACCAACTAATAAAATGACGTAGATAAATCTTCTTATAAGTACCAATTAAGTTCACCAACTTTTAGAATTTACTATTAAGACTTAGATGTCATTTTGAATTTCGTTTTTAAGTACTTATAAATATAATGCAGATGTTTCGTCTAACGTTGTTGTATTCACGAACCCTCACTGGCAAAAGGCAGCACCAGCTGCCTTTTGCCAGTGCAGGGTTGTCTGCTGATTCCTCTTCTTCGAAAATCCTCTGCAGACCGAGGGCCGTTAGGACCGCAGCGTGAATACTGTGTTATATGATGTCCCCGACTTCGAAGGATTTCCTATATATCTCCTGATTGTTTATCCGATTCCTTGACTTATTAATATTTTGGGTATTCTATATATGTAGTAATTTTTCTGTGAGGAAAAATAATTAAAAATGGCCAAGCCCTCTGGTGCTCCTTCACATATACATTCGTGCTTTGTATAATACGCTTTATAAATTTTATATTTAGAAATAATCATATAATTCTTATTAAAATCTATAATGGGAAGTTTCAATTGATATTCATCTAGATAATATTGTTTTTGACTTTCAGAAGTTATCTCTATCCAAGTATACTCAGGTGTAAATTTATCGTTTCTTTGAGTTGTTCCTTCATAGCTTAGGTTCAAATTTGCTAAAAAAATATATCTTAGCGTAACGAGAACTACGATGCCTATCAAGGCAATTATTGTCCTTAAAATAAGCTTAGTGCGCTTAGACATTTCATACCTCTTTGATTTTGTCATTGGTAATTCATTGTTCGATTAATTGTTTCGGGGATTTTCGATAACGTCATATTTACGAATGTTATTACACGAACTTCGTAAACCCAACTTATTCCGGGCGTTTCTGAACCTCGTGGCTACACTCTTGCAAGGTTTTCTACGAAACGGCCCGCGTTTTCCCTTGCATCCCTTCTCCATTGCACTTGCCCTTGTTTTACTTCTTCACTTCTGATCCAAAGGGCTCTGGATCCTGCGGATGTCTTTCACGCTCACATGCGTATATCGTTCTGTAGTACGGGAGCTTTGGTGTCCGAGCAGTTCCTGGATATAGCGGAGATCAATCCCACTTTCAAGCAGATGAGTTGCAAAAGAGTGCCGGAGTGCGTGAATGCTAACCTTCTGTGTAACACCAGAGGTGGATAAAGCTTCTCAAACACCTTTTGTACAGTACGTTCAGTCAGGTGCCGGCCAAGGCTTTGCCCGGGAAATAACCATGGATCAAGTTTCTGCTGCTCAATATATTTACGCACAATAGAATAAGAGCATCGGATAGCAGTGTAATCTGGTCTTTTCTTCCCTTACCTTGCCGTACGAGCAGTATTTCCCGTGAATGGTCACAGTCCCCAATCCGAAGCCGAACCACTTCTCCGACTCGTAAACCGGAAGAATAAGTTAAGTAAAGTAGTGCCTGATGCTTCAGATTATTCACAGTCTTGAGAACAAGCATTACTTCTTCAAGTGACAGCACATTAGGCAATTTATTTTCTTTTTTCGGCCTGATTTACGTATGCATGAGAATAGCCCTGCTGCAACAGAAAAAGCGCATAACCCTGAATAGGATGTGTCATCCCCTCAAGATTTGTTTCTGCTTATCATCAAACCTAAACCACTTGTCTGGAAAAGTCATCGCAGGCATATTAGGTATATTCTTTATTCTCGCAATATGCTCTGGACTGAATTTCTCAAGCTTTATGGCAATGGTTCTCTCGTCACGCATACTCAGCTGGATTTGCATCTCATTTCCTCCTCTAGTATATCAACTATTCTAAATATTGGGAATTAAAAAGGAGCCCTCGAGGTTGTTCAACCTCAAAGGCTCCAATGCTTTTGGAGTCATCTATTAAGCTGTCAATGTATTCAGAAATCTATTTCGAAAAGGCGTAGCATGGCTGTGCGGATAGTGCAACTCCAGTTTCTCCATATCCACGATAAATCCATATGTTTTTAAAATGTCCAAACCGAGTAAGCCTTTAAGCGACTTCGGAAGTATACCCTCATCAATCTCCACATTGTCAATCCTTAATGCATCGATTACAATTTGAAGCGACGAACCCGTATCAATAATAACATCATTAATTTCTAGTTCTCCCTGGATAGCATATTGTGAGCTTATTCACACAACAAAAAACCTCCCCTCACCCTAAGGCAAAAGAAGGCTTAAACGCATTGTTCACTGCAAAAGCACGGTAGCTATATTTTCAGCTCCCCAAGTTTGATTACATGGTTCTTCCAATTCCTTACCACTAAATGTTTATGATATATTAGAACATAGCAGATCAACAACCATGTTTGATACTGATGTACTTGCTTAAATAGGCATTCATATTGATTCTATGATGAAAACAAAATTAAACGCCGACTTTGAAACGATGCTGATTCTTTACACAGCTTAACCTTAATTCTTCCCAATAGGTGGTGTATATACATTTGAATATAGAGAAGATTCCCATCATGCTCTGCCCGTAGAATCCTTTCACCCTTGGAACTCCTGCGGGCTGAGCCTTATCCCAAGGGAGCGTGATGGTCATGAAACCTTACCGAACAAATCGAAATCAAGCCTATATTCGGCACTACAGACAGCGAATTATCAAGCGCAAAAAGCGAAAGCTGGCACAGTGGGGTTGGGCCTACAAACACGACGGCAGCTTTGCCAAAGGAAAAATCCATTGTTCCTGCTGGTGGTGCTGCAAAAAGACTAAACGTCTGGGCTATCCCAAATCAGAGCTGGTCAGGATAACTAACTGTCAGGAACAGCTTATGGAAGTCTGAGATACAAACTTAACATCCTCAAAAACAAGCGATGTCGCACAAGGCAATCGCTTGTTTTGATTATAAAAGTGAAATATCGAAAACCAAATCCACAACAAAAGAATCTCCTTACAGTTGGTCCATTTCAATTGGAGTGTTGGGGCACTTTCCCTTTAAGGTTTCTATTTAGCCCCCTAGAAGATTTGGACAGTACACCCCTTATTCAAATACAATAGTAGACGGAGGGGAACGTTATGAAGCGTGTACAATATGATCTGAATTTCAAGCGGGAAATCGTTCGAAAAGGGAAAGAGATTGGGAACTTTACAGCGGTTGCTAGACAGCATGAACTAGATCCCAAGATGGTATTACGATGGGCAAGAGATCTGAATCGTAAAGATGTAGATCAGTTAGACGGTACGAGCAAAAGACAAGCCCAGTTTATCCCCACGGCTGAAGATTTTAAACAGCTTGAGCATGAGAATGAAAAACTGAAGAAGCTACTCGCGGAACAAGCCCTCGAAAGGGAAATTCTCAAAGACCTACTAAAAAAAACGAACCCAAACTTACGGATAAAATAGAAATTGCTCGTAAATATATCGATAAAGGACATTCAATTAGCCTGGTGCTCCGTGTACTCGAAGTCGAACGCTCAACGTACTATGCCCATGTCAAAGAAACGGCACAGAATCCGATTCAAAGGGTAGGGCGTCCTGCACCCGGATACTCGTATACCACCACTGGAACTCGCGTGAGCGACGAAGAAATCTGTGAATGGCTTATGGAGTTCTTGGCGGGTGAGGGAGCCTCGTTTGGGTACCGCAAGCTGACCGTTCTTCTAAAAAGACGCCACCAACTTGTGATTAACAAGAAGAAAATCTACAGGCTGTGTACGCAGTTGAATGTCTTGCGTCCGCAGCGTGAGTTGAAACTGAAACATCCCCGAAGACTCGCAAACAACCGTGTGATTACGGGCTCTAATCAGTTGTGGGAGACGGATATAAAGTATGGCTGGATGGCGGGTGAGCGTCGGTTTTTCTTCATAATGTGCATCTTAGACGTATTCGATCGTGCCATTATTTCGTATCACCTCGGCTTAACTTGTGAAGCGAGGCATCTGGTTCAGATTACACAGGAAGCCCTGATGAAGCGTCAGCTATTTGATAAGCCCAAGGAAGAGAAGCCGTTCATCCGCTCTGATAATGGTCCACAGTTCATCAGTCACCGGTTTGAAGAAGCTTGTGAAACGTTTGGAATCACTCATGAACGAATTCCTCCACGAACGCCAAATAAGAATGCGCACATCGAATCTTTCCATTCTATTTTGGAGGCGGAATGTTATCAAAGGCATGAATTCGAGTCGTATCCTGAGACCTACGAGATCGTTACGCAGTTTATTCAGGACTATAATCAGCAACGGATTCATGGGAGTATTTACGACCTATCTCCCTACGAATATATCGATGCCCTACAGAAAAACTTGGTAAAACCTAAAGAAATCAAGGTCTAAAATGCAGAAATCGAAGGAAAGAAGAGCAAATTCGAGTTATTTTATGAAAGCATCTGGTTAAGGGGTCGGTAATTGTCAAGACAGTTGTCGTGATTTCATAGAATGTATGTAGTCATTTTAATTGTTCTTCATCGGTGTCCATAACTCCGTCTTTTTCAGGATTGAGCCATACTTTTTCATTCAGTTTCCAGTTGCGTGTCTCTCCAGACCAACGGCTAGGATTTTTCGCTTTTGCTGCCTCATAGACGTGCTTTCTCTTCTCAAAAATTTCTTCAGAAAGACCTGAATGTCTTTGATTGGGGGTTAAGAAATTTAACCCACTGTGGCGATGCTCGGTGTTGTACCAACGGACAAATCGTAGGGTCCATTCCCGTGCCTCATCCCTTGATCCGAAGCCTTTGAGAGGGTAGTTTGGGCGGTATTTACAGGTTCTGAAAATAGATTCCGCATAGGGATTGTCATTGCTGACTCGCGGTCTGCTGCGGGATGGAATAATGCCCAAACTGTATAACGTTTCAAGCAGAGTCGCGCCTTTCATAGGACTACCGTTGTCCGAATGCAGAATGAGCGGGCTTTTTCGAACGGCACATTGCTCACTCAACACGGTTCTCCGCATGAGCTGACTGGCATATTCGGAGGATTCTTCTTCCCAAATCTCCCAGCCTACGATTTTACGACTGTATAAATCGAGCACGAGATAGAGATAGTAAAACACGCCTTTGATCGGACCCTGCAACCAGCTAATATCCCACATCCAGACTTGATTGGGTGCGGTGGCGCAGTGGCTAGTCAGAGGTTTAGAGGTAGGCTTTAGGCTACGCCCACGGTGATGCTGTTGCTGATACTTGTGCATGACCCGATAAAAGGTAGACTCGGAACCGAGATAGATCCCTTGATCTGCGAGTCTAGGGACAATCTGACTGGGTGGTAAACTCTTAAATTCCACTTGATTGATTACGGAAACAATCTGCTGTACTTCGGGTTCGCTGAGTTGATGAGAAGGCGCTCGCTTAATGGCATGGGGTCGTTGATCTTCGAGCGGCGTTCGCTCACTACGCCAGCGCTGTAACGTTCGTTGGGTCAAAGAGAGCTCTAGACAAGCCTTTCTTTCTCTTGCTCCTGCCTGTACGGCTTCCCCGATAAGGGTGATGGCGATTTGACGATCTGAGGCAGGAATCATTCGTCCTCGGGGTCCCCCCAAATCGCTCGGGCCTTTTTTCGAAGCACCAGTAAGGCAGCGGTTTCGGCTAAGGCGGCCTCTTTTCGTTTTAACTCGCGGGCAAGGTTCTTGTTCTCTCGTTCTTTGTTACGTAGTTCTTTTTGCAGCCGGGTGGCTTGTTCAGCAACGCCTCCGTTGGCTTGCATACAGGCGTCACGCCAGGCTTCGATTTGTTCAACAAACAGACCTTTTGCTCGACAGTACTCAGACAATTCGATCTCACTTAGTGTGGCTGTCTCGACAACAATGGCGAACTTGTCTCGGGTGCTCCACTTCTCTGTTTCCTTTTCACCACCAGGGAAAACGCCACCGGTCGCCCGGGCTTCCTTCTGCCACTTATACAAGGTGCCTTCCCCGAGGCCGCTGTCCCTTGCGATCTGACTCACCGATTCATTGTTTGGGGGCATCATCCGCTGCATAATCCTATGTTTGAGTTCGTCACTGTATCTAGCCATTGTCGCTCCACCTCAGTCTCTCTTTTAATCTACTTTACATACTATTGAGAGGTACGACAACTAGCATGACACAGGGGGGGTGCAGTGTCCAGCATAAGGGTGTTCAACCGGTTTCAATTAATTTAGATTTATCTTTTTGTAATGGAAGGGACAACAAATATGAACGTTCATAAGTAACAATTTCCAGACGTTTTAAAGTCCATGCTGGAGATGCTGTTAAATTATCAGACAGATTCACCTTCTGTATTGAACTATATGGAATAGCTTTTTTGGAAAATCCAAATACATAAATAAAATGTTCCCTTTCTAATTTAAAGTAGCTCCGAAAATAAGTGAAAATAAGCAAAGCGAAAATTATCAGGATGATAGCAGTAAAACAAAGGATATAAATATCTGCTTTAAATGGTGACATTGTTAAGAAAACCTCAGTGGATGCAGCTATTAGAATAATTAAAAAAATCGGATTTTTCTGGACTCTTATTAACATAAATTCACCTCCAATAATTTAATGAATTTAATATAATAACTTAATTACCATTATTATGCGATATTTATCATGTTTACAAATCAAAAAATAATATTATTTTTCTGAATCTTTCAACATAAAACAAAAAACCTCCCTCACCTGAGGCAAAAGAAGGCTTAAACGCATTGTTCACTGCAAAAGCACGGCAGCTATATTTTCAGCTCCCCAAGTTTGATCAGCTCTTTTACGTTTATTTTTTGCATGATAATTCGTACTGTGTTTTGAAATATGCAACAATTGTGTTGATGGGTGGGCCATTTTCGAGTAGCTATTCTCGTTTCTTCCCAACTGCGCCAAGATAGATAACAAATTCTTCATCACCGTCTAATTCTAAAATCTCATCAATCAACTTTTGATCATAGATTCCAATTGCGCAAGCACCTGCACCGATAGATTCACTGGATAAATAAAGGTTTTGGCATACATGTCCAATATCGATAAGGATTTTTTTGTGAGCTGAAATATCATACTTCCATTCGGAGCGATATGGTGTTGTACTCCATGCAAACAGTACAGAAGCCTTTTTTGCAAAGTTAGGGACAAATGGCTGATCTAAAGTAATAGCATCAATTTTATGTTCAAGTTCATCTAATTCAAACATAAATAATAGCTTATGTTCGACAGGAAGGTATCTGTAGATTCCTTGTTGAATGCCTTCTACCCGCATAATAATTAAATAAGTTTCAAATGTGTGTGTCGCACCACTGCATGGTACAGTTCGCAGCGTAAGTCCATTCTTATTAATACTTGTGATCCCTTGGGTAGCCCATAATAAATATGATAACTCATCCAGACTTAAAGTTTCCGCAGAATAAAACCTCGTACTCCTTCTTTGATTTATACAATCAAAAATGTTTTCTTTACACACAACGTCTTTGCTGACCTTTGGCAAATCAATAATTATTGAATCCGAATGGGCGGGCTTAACAATTGGCGGTTGTGCAAATCCTTTGATCTTATCTGTTTTTATATGTTTAAATTCATGAAAATTAGATTTTAGAAAGTGCCTTTGTTGTTCGTATCTTGTCATAACAAATCCTCCTGGATTACCTTAATAGCTTCAATTTATCATGTCATCAAAAATAGATTGTGATCTGACTCACTATTCAGTTGTTTTAATGAGTACACAAAAACGTTATTACAGTCTGTGTTATTGTCCCTTTAACAAAATGAACACAACAAAAAACCTCCCCTCACCCTAAGGCAAAAGAAGGCTCTCCGCAGTTCATTTGGAGTAACCCTGACCAATTAAAATAAAAACCGCCAAGACTACCCGACGGTTAAATATTATGCTATTCACTCCATTGGAGCATACCAACTTACTGAATGTTGATAATCTACGTTTTCGATCCATTTTTTTGCCGACTTTCCGTCTGGCTCGGAAATCCAAACATCATTATTTTCCCAATTCGATCGAGTCCAAGTTAATTTTTGATTTAGATACAGAAATTTAGGGTTAAAATCACCATACCCGATAGGAGGGAAACTTATTTGCTTTTGATCTTTGTTTTGAATATCAATACTAAATAAAATCGGCAGTGCCCTTTTGGAGGGTATATTTGACCATTCTATTTCAGGTGATCTGGAAACAATTACATTCTTATCGCTCTGCCATGTAAAACTTAGATCAACAAAATTTTTGGGTGTCAAAATAGGAGATTGCAAAGCAGGGAGTTCTTTTACTTTCAAATTTTTGTTCTTAAATCCAAAGATCATCCTACCGCCACCTTGAATGTATCCCAATAAATTGCTGGTGGGTGCCCAATTAAATACAAACCCCGAAGCCATCTCATCGAGCGGTTCAAACTTCTTTCCATCCGAAGATAACACGCAAAGCATATTGCTATCCATAGACCATGAAGCAGTTGGATGGACAATAAAAGCAATCCATTTTTTATCAGCAGACCATTCGAAACTAGACGTACCTATTGCCAATATTTCAATATTACCTTCCTTCAAATTCCCAGGGATGGTGAAAAATTGCTGAACATTTTTAGTTAAGTCTTCAACTTTTAGGTCCTTTCCTAAGGGAACCTTAAAAAGTATAGGGTTTGTCCATCCATTTGGAAGAAGATTTGCACTTGATGAAACCAAAAAGCCTTTTCCATCTGGCATCCATGAGAAGCTACTGACACCTAGGGCTACATTCGTAAAACTTTTAGGTTTTTCCGAACAAATGTCGGAAATGTCCAGGATGCTACGATCTTGGAACGCAAGAACATTCTTATCTGGTGCCCATTGACAGTTTGATCCTCCCTCGTGATACACTTGGTAGCTTTTCTTGCCCAGGGTATCATAAACCCATATCCCATCCTTTTTCGTATAAGCAATCCATTTCCCATCATATGACCAAACAGGTGAATCAACACGGGACTCATTTGTTATTTGTTTTTCGACTTTATAGACTTTCAACCAAAGATTGCCTCCGCGGATAAAAGCAGCTTTCAATGTACTTTCTGCATGAGCAATGAGTGATCCCTGGAAACAAAATAGAAAAATCAGGATCAATAAAAATCTCTTCACCTCACCACCTCCAATTCAATGTTATATTCCCCAAAATTGATCTATATATCCATTAAAAAAAGACCCTTTAAATAAAGAGTCGTGAACTGGACTTTCTATGTAGAGTAGAGAAATGCAACTCAGCCACACTCTATGTGTCATAATAAACTGTACTTCAACTGGACGTCTGCTGTAGGGAACAATAGCGTCTGATTAGAGTTGATTTATGATTTATCTGACGATTTCATGACAACTTCTTAGGACTCAATCTGACAGGTCGCCGATAATGTACGTTTTCCCCATTTTCGTGATGTGACCCCTAATGTCACATTTACCTGCCCGATACTTCAATATTAAAAGCAGATTGCATTAGCAGTCTGCTCTTTACGCTATGGTTACCCGTTAGTTGAACGAAATGCACTGTTTGGTCACTATAAAGTCGGTTATCGGAGGTATAAACATAATGAAACTCTTTGAGGTTGCCTGTTATCTTGTCGTATAAAAATATTAAGCAAAAAGAATGGCTGTCGAGACTTTCTCGACAGCCTGACAAGGAACCAAATGTGGTTCCTTGTTTTATTTATATTCCATAACCCAGTACTTTTCTTCTCCCGGACGGCCTTCCTCAACAACCTTCTTCCATCCGTTGCGTTCATAAAATGTCAATGCCTTTTGATTTTTAGATACGCATTTTAGTCGCATCGGTTTAGTCATTTTAACGTCAGCTGCTTGCAGCAAACGACTGCCGACTCCTTTCCCTGAGAAATCCGGGTGAACAAAAAGATTATGAATGAAGTTATCCGGCAAATACAAGGAGGTAAAGCCCCTAAGGATACCGGCCTCTTCTGCTACGATGATGAATTCATCCTCCGTATGCTTGTCGAAATCCTCCAAAGTCATTTCAATAATATTGTCCCATACGAAGGTATTGTGCCGTGATTCGAGATACAGCTTTCTTAGTTCAGGGTAATCCCCTTCATGAGCCTCTCTAATATTCAATTGCTCACTCCCTCTGCACGTAAGTTTTAATATGATATATGCCCCTTTTTCAAATATTCACCATTAATACCCAACTATCCTGCCCGTTACTGCAATATAAAAAGCAGATTGTATCAGCAGTCTGCTCTTTACGCTATCGTTCCTCGTTAGTTGAACATTCGTAGGTTTAATATTTATATCTGAAAGTAGAAAATTCCGTACCCTGTTTATTAATTTTTATTTTAAATTCTTCACCATGATTCTTTTCAGATAACTTAGTATCCATTTCCTTTTCACTGATGTTGTAATGTCTTTTATTTAGGAAACCCACGGTTCTAATTGTTGGGTGTTCAATTATTGGAGATAAGTCACCATCGATTACATTAGTGTTAACAAATCGAAAGTCAATCAAATTAGGGAACTCATTTAGAAATTTAAGACTTTCAAGATCACCACAAGAATTAAGGCAAAGTACACGAAGATTTTTTAGCGAAAATAATTCTTTCGTTGGTACGAACTTTTTCGATTGATTAATATGCAAATACTCCAAGGTATTAGCTACTTTTGATAGACCGTCATCGTTTTGTAATTTGGTACAATAGTGCAATTCCATTCGATTTAACTTACCTAATCGCTCTAGTCCAATGAAGTTCTGAATATTAGAACTGTTAAGCTCTAAATAACGGAGACCTTCAGGAATATTCGCAAAATTGCCTAATTTACTATGTTTGTAATGCCATAAAATTAAATACTCTAAATCTAAATGTGTGATTTCAGTTATCTTTTCATCTTTTAAATCGATGTTACGAAACAGCTTGATGGGAACTTCGTCAAACCAAATAGTATTATTTCTCCAGAAGTCCATGTGCTAATCATCCTTAAAATTCAATTTATTTTTATATTTTACCACATCGGCTTATTCGACTAACCTGCCCGTTAGCTCAACATCAAGATAAACAATGGGATTTAACTGGATCAAAATTTAAACAGATAAGGTCGTTGTGAATGACTTTACGAATCTAACTGACCCAAAGGTGTATAAATCTCCACTTCCCCATCTACACTCACAACCAACTTCTCAATTAAGACTAGTCTCATTTCGTCTAAATGAGTGAAATCCAGATCAACAAGATGTTCCAATGCTGCTCTAATCTCATCGTAAACTTTGTCCAAATTGATTTGTTCTTCCTTGTTCTGAGATGACTTTGTTAGCTGTGATTGTAGTGAAGCAATTTCATGTTCATATTGTTGTTTTTTCGTACTGATACTGTCTTCCTCGATTTCTCCAAGCATGTTTTGCTTCCTCAGTTCGAACAGCAACTTACGGTTCCCCTGCATAGTCTTCTCTAACTTTTTAAACTCCCTATCCATCTCCATAGATGACTTTCTTTTCAGAATTCTATCTTTGCTTTCGTTAGTTGTAGTCTCAATTTGCAGGCATTATTTGTAACTCCCATATTCACCTACACAACAAAAAACCTCCCCTCACCCTAAGGCAAAAGAAGGCTTAAACGCATTCTTCACTGCAGAAGCACGGCAGCTATATTTTCAGCTCCCCAAGCTTGATCAGCTCGACAACCGCTTGCGAACGGCCTTTTACGTTTAGTTTTTGCATGACGTTGGAGATGTGGTTGCGGACTGTTTTTTCGCTGATGAATAACAGGCCTGCAATATCGCGTGTCGTTTTGTCCTGCACGAGAAGCTCAAAGACTTCGCGTTCACGATGAGTTAAGAGAAATTTACTGTGATGTTCGTTCCCTTTCAATGGTGTCACCCCTCCTTGCTCGGGTTTGTTTGGTATAACAAGGTAAAGGGATACAGTCAAAATATATTATGTTATGGCAATGTTAATGGTGACGTTAGCGGTCTAAAAATGGGCATTAGCGGAATCAAGAAGAAACGGATACCATCCTTTTAGAGATGTACCCGTTTCTTGGAGAAATATAAGGATAAGTTATCGTATGATACCTATCCGGTCCATCACGCCCTTGCGGTCACGCTGGTTTAGTCCGGCAGGCTACTGCAATCTCAGTATAAAATATGGAATGGATTTCACAGCAAGTCTTTTTTTCGCAAGGCCATGTGGACAATGTGCTAAAATAAAAGCATTATCATTTCGCACTTCAGGGAGGCTGCTCCTACAGATGGCTAATATTAAAGAAATCGCCCGTGTCGCTGGCGTTTCCATAACTACCGTATCG
This sequence comes from Paenibacillus sp. 19GGS1-52, assembly GCF_022369515.1. Taxonomy (NCBI): domain Bacteria; kingdom Bacillati; phylum Bacillota; class Bacilli; order Caryophanales; family Paenibacillaceae; genus Paenibacillus; species Paenibacillus sp. 19GGS1-52. Next base: position 1,443,418 of record NZ_CP059724.1, on the reverse strand, counting down.
CGCGTACTCAATAATCATCCTTATGTCAGCAAGGAAAAAAGAGCCGCAGTCCTGCAGACTATTGAGCAATTGAACTATACTCGGAACATGAATGCGGTACATCTGATTACCGGCCGTACGAAGGCTATCGCTGTGATTCTGCCTTATATCCATTTTTTTTATTTCTCTGTCATTGTGGAAGGTCTAGCTCGAGAAGCACTGCTGGCTCAATACCGGCTGATCCTGTGCCAGACCGATTACCGTCCGGAGGAGGAGCTAAAGGTATTGGATATGCTGCGCAATAAGGAGATTGATGGCATTATCATTGTATCTACAGCTCTGCAGCCTGAGGTCATCGAAGAATACACAGCATATGGCCCCATTGTAACCTGCCAGGATAGCGGTGAACGTCGCTTCTCTTCCGTATATATTGAGCATTATTCCGCTTTTCGGCACGGTCTCGAATATTTAGCCGCCAAGGGATACCGCAATATCGGCTACTGTGAGGGAAGAAAGCATGGCAGCAGCAGCTCCATCAGACTATCTGCCTACAGGGATTTCCTCGCAGAAACAGGGCTCCCTTTTATAGAGGAGTGGATGATCTTTGATTGTATAACTGAAGAGGATGGTGCAGCAGTATTGCACCGCTTGCTGAATATGACCAAGCGTCCTGACGCCCTCATTATTTCCGGAGATCATGTCGCTGCTGGTCTCATGATTGAAGCTCAAAAGCACAATCTCCGTATCCCTGCGGATTTGGCAATCATCGGGTTCGATAATCAGCCCATCGGCAGATTGCTGGGAATAACAACGATCGATAATCAGCTTTTTGAGATGGGCGCTTGCGCCTTTCGGATCATCCATGACCAGATCAATGGCGACGGTGGACCTCCGGTACACCTTAAGCTCCAGTACAGCATAATAGAGCGATTAACTGTTTAACGTTTGATCCATAAGAATTCTATCAATCCCCCGAAAGTACTTGAAGCAGTAGTCTCAAGTTCAGTCGGGGGATTTTTTGTTTTTAATTGTAGCTATGATAAATATCACAATTTTATATTGACAGTCCTTGTGTAGGGATTTATGATAAACCAAGTATGATTGATAACGATTATCATTTTCATACAAGTGAAATCGGTGTGCCGCCCTTTAAGGGACGGTATTCATTTCAGCGAGGAAAATAAAAGGATGATTTATAGTGTAAACCACATAAATACATAAATTTTTAAAAAGGGGTGTTTGAATTGAAGTTTAATTATGTAGTTCCTGCAGGTTTGCTCGCAGCCTCCATTCTGTTTGCTGGATGTTCCAATAATGATAACAACGGCACTGGAAATGAAGCTGCTGCAGCAAGCAACAATACGGCTTTGAACGTGCCTGTAGCTTCTGCTGAACCCGCTACTAACGTGGAGGCTGTGGATTTCACATCAGCCATTGAGCAGTACCGCGCTTATGTAATCGAGCAATGCGATCAGTTTGTGAAGGAAACGGAAACATTTACGAATGCAGTTAAAGCGGGCAAGCTTGAAGAAGCAAAGGCATTGTATGCTCCAGCCCGTATGTACTATGAGCGGATTGAGCCGATTGCCGAAGCGCTTGGTGATCTGGACCCCAACATAGATGCTCGTGAGAATGATGTAGATGCAGCGGATTGGCGTGGCTTCCATAAGATTGAGAAATCACTCTGGGAGGCCAAAACAACTGAAGGTACAGCAGAAGTAGCAGACCGACTATTACAGGATGCCCAACTGCTGCGTGCCAAAGTTGAGACGGCCGAGATTGATGCCAATCTACTCGTTACCGGTGCTGTTGAATTGCTGAACGAGGTTTCCTCCTCGAAAGTAACCGGAGAAGAAGAACGTTATTCCCATACGGACCTGTATGATTTCGTCGCTAACGTCGAAGGGGCCCAAAAAATATATGAACTGTTAAAGCCGGAATTGGCGAAAAAAGATCCAGCACTAGAACAAACGATCGGCGAAAAGTTTGCAGCCCTGCAAGCTGAGCTGGCTCCTTTTAAATCAGGGGAGGGTTATGTTTCCTACGAGGCGCTGAAGGAAGATGAAATTCGTACATTGAGCCAGAACCTGGACGCATTGGCTGAGCCATTGTCCAATATGGGAACTATTCTAGGAGTGTGACCGGTATGAAGAAGAGTGACCCCTTATTAGGTAAAAAGCTGAGCCGCCGCGATATGCTGCGGCTCACCGGCGTCGGCGGTCTTGGCCTGCTGCTAGGTGGTGGAGGGATAGGTGGAATTATGGCAACACGTGGTGCAGCAGCCCAAGCTCCAGCTGTAGCACCAAACGATGACTCTATCCCGTTCTACGGAAGCCATCAGGCTGGAATTCTTACTCCAGCGCAAAACTTCCTGTATTTTGCAACGTTTGATCTGACTACGACCAAACTAGCAGATGTTAAAAAGCTGCTAGAGTCGTGGACTACCGCCGCAGCCGCGCTGACTTCTGGCAGCCTCATTGGCAACGTAAATGACAATCCTCATCTGCCACCTTCCGATACGGGTGAAGCCGCAGGGTTGACGCCTGCACGTTGCACGCTTACGTTCGGGGTGGGGCCATCCTTTTTCGATGGGAGATTCGGACTGGCCTCGAAGCGTCCGGCAACGCTGGCTGATCTTCCTTCGTTCAAAGGAGACGACTTGGAGCCAAAATGGTCCGGGGGTGATCTATGTGTCCAAGCCTGCGCTGACGACCTGCAGGTAGCCTTTCACGCCATCCGTAATTTGGCGCGAATAGCTCGTGGCACGGCCGTTCTGCGCTGGACGCAGGAAGGGTTTCAGCGGACGGGCGGAGCCGATCCCAAGGGAACAACACCACGCAATCTGCTGGGCTTCAAAGACGGCACAGGCAATCCCGATGTTACCAACGCCGCTGAGATGCAGAAGATTGTCTGGAACAGCAGCGGTGACGGACCCGCCTGGATGAACGGCGGCACTTATATGGCTGTACGCCGGGTACGCCTGCGTATTGAGATCTGGGATCGCTCCACACTGAATGATCAGGAATCGACCTTTGGACGTTATCGCCATAGCGGCGCTCCCATTGGCGCCAAGGACGAATTCGATGAGCTGAATCTGAAAGCAGCGGACGACTCCGGCAAACCGATTGTCCCGCCCGATTCGCATTCCGCATTGGCACATGGTGACGGTACGGTCAAAATGCTGCGTCGCTCCTATTCTTACTCCAGCGGAATGGATCTTACGACCGGACAGCTGGATGCAGGCCTGTTATTCATCAGCTTCCAGCGGGATTTGGTGAAGCAGTTCGTATCGATCCAGGAGCGGCTCTCGAAGAATGACCGACTGAATGAATATATGGTTCACACCGGCAGCGCGGTATTCGCCTGTTTCCCCGGCATTCGTGAAGGCGGGACTATCGGTGAATCTCTGCTCGGCTGAGTGCAGCTTGCTGCACGAACAAGAAAGATATGGAGCAGATCTTAAGCTGCTCTTATGAGTGTCTATTATTGAAAGGGGATTATCCCGATGTTCTCTCTTATGCATCATAAATGGCAGGCGCTGAAGGCAGCCGCGCTGCTCAGCTTCCTCTGTGTGCTGCTGCTCTGCCAGCCAGCAGCAGCTTTGGCCGCGGCGGGTGCAACGCCGCAGCATGATGAGCTGCTGCCGCCGATCGGCAGCGCGCTCGTCGAAGCCGGCCAGAGCCGCTGGGACGCGGCGGCCGGCGATGTTGCAGCGTTCGCCGCGCTGTGGCGCACCGCGAACGCGGGCACGCCGGACCCGGCACTCGCCGGTCCGGCTGCTGCTGTAGACGCCGCACTCGCAGATGCGGCGTCTGCCCTACAGGCGGGCGGCGGCACGCCCGCCAAGACCGCGCTGTCCACGCTCGCCAGAGCCGTGGACGCGTACATCACCGCCGCCGCTGGCGAAGGCGGTGACACGGGTCTCGCCGGACGCGAAGCTGCGGCGAAGCTGTTGCCCGCGGCGGAGCGCGCGCGGGCAGCGGCGCAAAGCGCCGATTGGACGACGGCAGCGGAGGCTTACCGCGCCATCGTAGACGGCTGGAAGCCAGCGGAGCGCGACATCCGTGGGGATAATCCCGCCGTCTACAGCCTGCTGGAGACGAAGATGAGCCTGCTGCGCATCGCACTGCAGGCAGAGCCGCTCCGCGCAGAGTCGGCGAAATCGGAGGCCGCAGCGCTGTACCAGCTATTGGCCGATTACAGTGAGGGCAAAGCAATCGACACCGGGAATGCTTCCGGTGAGCCAGCATCTATTGAAGGACTGATTAACTACCTGAAGAAAGCCTCCAACGCAGCTACAGGCGGAGACAGTGCTGGAGCCGCAGTGATTATGGAGCAGTTTATTGTCGCCTGGCCCTCTGCCGAAGGTCAAGTACAGATTGCCTCACCAGCGGTCTATAACAATATCGAGAATGAGAGTGCTGCTGTAACTGGCTATCTATTATCCGCTCCACCTAAGCTTACTGAAGCGATGGCAGTTATGGACAATATGCTTTCCGAACTGACCCCATTAGCTGGAGAGACTAGCTACAATGCTTGGGATGCTGCCCTGATCTTGCTGCGTGAAGGCTTAGAAGCCATTCTTGTATTGGCTGCCCTGCTTGCTTATCTGAAGCGCGACGGTACTGCGAATACTCAGAAATGGGTCTGGTCTGGCGCAGCTGCTGGTCTCGTGGGCAGTATCGGCTTAGCCGTCCTGCTCACCTATACAATTTCACGAGCGGCCTCCGGGGGAGCCCGGGAAATGATCGAAGGTATTACTGGCCTGGTTGCGGTCATCATGATGCTGACCATCGGGCGCTGGCTGCACAGCAAATCTAGTGCAACGGCTTGGACTAACTATGTGGGACGGCAGGTAGACGGTGCGCTGGCCAAAGGTAATCTTTGGTCACTGTTCTCCATTGCCGCCCTGGCCATTTTGCGTGAAGGTGCGGAAACCACTATATTTTATGTAGGCATGGCCCCCTCTATACATACTTCCCAGCTACTGCTTGGCATCGGGAGCGCGTTGGTCATTCTCGTAATTTTCGGTTACGCAATCATTGCATTAAGTGCTCGGCTGCCGATTGCCGCTTTCTTCCGCACAGCTACAGTGCTCATCTATTATTTTGTCTTCCGCTTTCTCGGCGAGAGTATTCACTCTCTCCAGGTAGCCGGTAAGATACCTGCACATGTACAGGAAGGATTGCCCTCGGTAAGCTGGCTCGGCTTGTACCCGACCTGGGAAACGCTGCTCCCTCAGTTGCTGGTTCTCGCTTTTATTCTCTGGGAGCTGCTGCACCGCAAAACCTCGCGCGTTTCACGGATAGCGGAATAGAACAAAGGACATTGTATCGGTCACCAAAATAAAATCCACCCGGCTCTCTTCCGCAGCATCTGCGAAGAGAGCCGTTTTTATTTGACCTCCAAACTCTCATGCTTCCTCCGCAGTAATCCAATTTCTGAGACTCAAGTCGACGGAACAGGCGCAGAAGGGCGAACGGACTGTAAATCCCTTATTGTCGTACGAATGGCTTCATAAGTAGCTTCAGCGGACTGACTGACCTTCTGTCAATAGAGTGGACACGGTAAAAGGGTCAGTTGGCAAACTTTAGGTTCTTGTAATACAGCGATTCAAAACGATCCGGTGAGAGGTAGTCCAATTTACTGTGTATTCTTTTCCGGTTGTAGAAAAACTCGATATACCTAAACAAGTGATTCTTTGCTTCTTCTTTCGTTAAGAACCTTCTGCGGTAAACGAGTTCTCGTTTGAGGATGCTGTGGAACGATTCGATGCAGGCATTGTCATAGCAATTCCCTCGGCGACTCATGCTTCGGATCATATGGTATTCTTTTAGTTTTTTTCGGTAATCTGTGGAGGCATATTGACTGCCTCGGTCCGAATGGTGAATGAGCCCTTTTTCGGGTTGCTGCGACTTGTAGGCCTTTTCCAGAGCTGCTGAAACGAGGTCTACCTTCATACGGTTTCCAAGCTCCCAACCGACAATCTTACGTGTGTACAAATCCAAAACGCTCGCTAAATACAACACACCTTGGCGTGTGTGAATGTAGGTAATGTCCGTTACCCATACTTGATTCGGCATCGTACACACGTCGAAATGCTGGTTTAGCCAGTTGGGGGCAATAGGAAAGTCGTGGTTAGAATCGGTCGTCTGGACTTTGAATTTGCCGGTTGCTTGGGAGCGAAGCTTGTTCTCACGCATGATTCGGCCTACCGTTTTCTCACCGACGACGAATCCTTCTTCCTGCAATTTCTTTGTGATTTTGGGGCTGCCGTAAATTTCATCATTGTCGTAAAAGTGATATTCAATGCGCTTTAAGAGCCGTTCACGATGCATTTTTCGGTCACTGGGAGGGGAGAGTCGCCACTTGTAATAGCCACTTCTAGATACTTCTAATAGGCTGCACATCTTCTCAATCCGGAATTCGGAGCGATGCTCCTCAATAAATCGGAACTTTAACTCCGGTCTTTGCTGAAGATGTGCATCGCTTTTTTTAAAATAGCGACCTCCTCTTCCAGATCCTTATTCTTTTGTTCCAAATCGTGGATCTGCTGTTCCTGGATACGTAGCTTTCCACTGCCTACAAACGGTTCGTTGGGGAACTGCCGGTACTTCACCATCCAATTTTTCAAAGTTCCTTTAGGAATGTTCAATTCTTCCGCAATGTCGGTAATGGACTTCTGCTGTTCTTGGACATATTTTACTGTTTGTTCTATAAATTCTTTGTTATAACGTTGACGTTCGGTCACGGCAATCACCTCTTCTGGAGTATTATTCTATTATCCATGGGTTCTACTTTCCGTGTCCACTTCTTAGTCTAGGTCAGACGTTCCGTTAATCTTAGAGAAACCAGCTTTTTGGGCACTAGATATGTTGAATAGCGGCTTCTCTGTCCGCAAACACAAGAATTTCGTGAATTTCCATTACATAACGCCTTCTATGTCCGCCTAGCCGCTATATATTGCCCAATATGACTCCTTCCCTTCAAATGCTATATCCATTTACAAAAGTCACTATTGCATCCGGCAGCATTTTGCATTATTCTAAATATGAAAATAATTTTCTTGTATATATGTATAATAATAAAAATAATTTCAATCACCCATTAGAAGAAGAGGTGAATTTATGTCCCCAATCCTGCATGCCCTAGAGCATGAGAGTCCCAAGCTATCCCAGATGGAACGAAAGCTGGCCGAACGGATTCTTTCCTCTCCTAGCGAAATTGTCCATATGGGCATTACGGAGCTGGCGGAGCAATGCGGTATTAGTCCGGCAACAGTCACACGCTTTTGCAAAGCCTTCCATTTCAAGGGTTTCCCAGATTTCAAAGTAAAGCTAGCCTCCGAAATCGCTCACAGTGATGCAACGCCACAAGATGGTTCCTACCAGGATATCGTGGCCGGGAATCCATTATCGGTTATCGTGGAGGCCATGCAGGCCAATCATCTGGCTTCCATCCGGGATACAACCTCGCTCTTGGATATTGATCGGCTACAGGCGGCGGTGGATTTATTATGCCGGGCACGGCGTGTCGATCTATACGGGATGGCAACTTCATCTATTGTTGCTCAGGACTTCTACCAGAAGCTGATTCGCATCGGCGTGAACTGTACCGCTTTTGCTGATTCCCATATGCAGATTACCTCTGCTTCGACGCTCTCCGCAGGAGATGTCGCATTTGCGATATCCTATTCTGGGGAAACGCCGGAAACGATTGATGCGCTAACCTGCGCCGGGGCCAGTGGGGCCAGCACAATTGCCTTAACTTCCTACGGCAGCAGCAGATTAGCTACCTTAGCCGACATCCCTTTGTTCTCTTCATCGCTGGAGCAGGGAATGCGGCGTGGTGACATGGCTTCACGTATCGCCCAGCTGCATATTATTGATATTTTGTTTACAGGAATGGTCAGCACCCGTTTTGGAGATTTTATTCCCAAGCTGGAGCAGTCTTATCTCAACGTCCAACATTATCGCCATAAACGAGGAGGTCAATCTTAAATGAATATTTTAAAGTTCCACAATGACGAGGATTTCATACAGACAGGCGCCAATCTTATTGTCAGTCTGCTGCAGAGCAACCCCAAGGCCGTACTAGGTCTGGCAACAGGCAGTTCTCCGGTTGGAGTGTATGCCAAATTAGTTGAAATGCATAATAAAGGGCTGGTCAGCTTCTCCAAAGCCGCTTCTTATAATCTTGATGAGTATGTAGGTTTGCCTGTCGACCATCCGCAGAGCTACCGGAGCTTTATGAATGAGCATCTGTTCAACCACGTGGACATCGACCTAGCCCGCACGCATGTCCCTAACGGAAATGCTGCGGATCTCGACGCTGAATGTCTCGCTTATGACAAGATGCTCGAAGACAACGGTCCAGTGGACCTGCAAATCCTTGGCATTGGCAGCAATGGTCATATCGGGTTCAATGAACCGGATGCTAACCTGAGCAGCGGCACACATGTGGTCGATCTGCTGGAAGAGACACTGGAAGCCAATGCCCGTTTCTTTGACAAGCTTGAAGATGTTCCTCGCCAAGCCGTAACCATGGGCATTGGCGGCATTCTGAAGGCGCGCCAAATTGTACTATTAGTGCGCGGTGAAGAGAAAGCGGAGGCTGTCCGCAATGCGCTGGAAGGTCCAATCACCACACAATGTCCAGCCTCCTTGCTGCAAAGCCATCCGAACATAGTTGTTCTGCTGGACGAAGGAGCAGGAAAATGGTTGAAATAAATACGGAAACCACCGTTGGTACAGGCGAACTGCTCTTCGGCAAAGTACTAACTCCCCTTGGTCTGGTTACAACGGGTGTAATCGCGGTATCCACCGATGAGATTCATTATGTCGGTGAAGCAGCTTGGTTGCCTGAATGTTATGCACATTGGCCGGTCAGCGTACAAAAGGCAGAAGGCCTATTCATTCCAGGTTTCGTAGATGTGCATGTTCATGGTGGAGCTGGCCACGATTTCATGAACTGTGATGCAGAATCTCTGGAGGCTATTACCAAGTTCCATAGCTCACACGGAACAACCACCATGCTTGCTACCACCATGACTGCAGCAAAGTCCGCAATTGACCGCGTGCTGTCAGAGGTCCATACATTCCGCACCGCAGGCAACATGCTTTTTGCTCAAATTGCTGGCCTGCATCTGGAAGGACCCTTCATCAGTCCGAAATGGTCTGGTGCCCAGAATCCTGAGCATATTGTCCCTGCCAACATCGAGTGGCTTGAACAATGGGAAGCGCAATATCCAGGACTAATCCGGCAAGTAACCTTGGCTCCGGAACGTGAAGGCGCACTGCAGGCCATTACCTGGCTTCGCAAACACAGCATAACTGCAGCCCTCGGTCACACCGATGCGTCTTATGAGGAAGTTATTAATGCCGCTGACGCTGGCTTAAATCAAGCTGTGCATATGTTTAATGCCATGACACCCCTGCATCACCGTAAACCAGGGACTGTAGGCGCTATAATGTATGATCAGCGGATACGCGCGGAAATTATCGCTGACGGGATTCATGTTCATCCTTCAGCGATTAATATAATGGCTCGCCTCAAGAGTGAAAATAATCTATTGCTCATCACAGATGCCATGTCTGCAACTGGCCTCAGTGATGGTGAATATATGATCGGTGATTTACCTGTTGTGGTCCGTGAAGGTATAGCCACCCTAAGAGATAATCCTGCTGCTCTGGCTGGAAGCACACTAACTATGATTCGTGGATTCCGGTACCTAATACAGGAAGTTGGACTCAGTCTGGAGGAAGCCTCACGCGCTGCCAGTCTAACTCCCGCCTTATCGCTTGGCATGCAGCGCAGTATCGGTTCCTTGGAAGCCGGGAAGCGGGGCAATATCCTGCTGCTTGATGCTGAGCTTAATCTGCAGAATGTATGGATTGGCGGCCGCAGAATTACGCCTACTGATGTAAATTAAGGAATAGCTTATTACTTAACAACAAAGCGCAGCAAACTCTCCCAGTCATCCGGAGAAGTTGCTGCGCTTATTGCTGTCCCTTACATGAATATTAGAATTATCTTATGGCCAGATTATCTACCACTTCGAGTCGGAAAGATGCGATCAACCATTATGCGGAATTCATCAGCAAAGCCTTTCAGTGGATGACCCGCGCGGGCCTCTTCGGCATAGACATTGACACGTTGTACAAAGTCCGCATTGGCTGAGACGTACACAGCATTAATCTGCGGCGCGTGTTTCTTGACTTCAGCAGCAATTTTGTCCTTCATTTCCTTGGTCACGGTATCGGCTTTCGTTGCCGTCATGTTATAGCCCGGAGTGGTACTTCTGGTTCCCATTCCCAATCCTGTACCTACTCCTTTGCCTATGCCTCTATCGATTTCACGCTTCATTCCGCGGCCATCCATAACATCTGTGGTTCTATTACCTGTAGTACCTGTAGTACCTGTAATCCCTGTTGTTCCTGTAGTTCCTGTTGTTCCTGTAATGCCTGTAGTTCCTGTAGTACCTGTTGTTCCTGTTGTTCCCAATGTTCCCGGCATTACACCTGTGCTTCCCATGGTTCTATCGGTACCTGTCACTGATCTGCCCGTACCGGGCAACATTCCAGTAGGCCCATTTCCAGTTCCATAAGTATTCGGTGTGGAATAAGAACGGGCATTATAGCGTGTTGTACTCTTGGCATGAGGTCCAGCTGCAGCTTCATCGAGTATTACGGCGACATAAGCGCTTTTGCCGAGCAGTACAACGTTCGCTGATCGAACATCCGGCAATGCCGCTATGCGGTCAGCCAAGTCTCGGCTTATTTCCATCTTATCTGTAGTCTTCGTCCGAATCATTCCACCATCTACGGATTTCATGCCGATACGACCGTCATGTATCCCCTTTACACTCTTGGTCTGAACACCAGTATTCGCCGCATTGTTAGTTCCACAGCCCGTAATACTTACCATGCCGAGAAGCAATGCGGCAGAAACTGACCAGCTGATCTTTGATCGCAACATGAATTCATCCTCCATCTCTAATGTTGTTATGTGTGCAACGTAACAATCATTAGAATGGCCTTCTTAAGATCAAGCTATCCTGAAAGGATTTGGCATAATGCTCTCGCGAACAGGTCAACCTCCCATGGAGGTGAGCAGACTTCTGAGCTGGACCTTATAACGGTTATTGGTTGCTGCTGCCTCTGCTGCCACAGCATCGGAATACTTTATAGTTCCCATCCCGTCATGTTTTCTGTAGGCGGTCAATGACTGATTCAGAAAGACTGGTGGATATCCGTTCAGCAGTGCCCGAAACCATAAATCATAGTCGTGCGTGTAAGGCAGTGACTCGTCAAACAAACCAATGGCTCCGAATAGCTCTTTCTTGATCATAACTGTACAGCCATTGATGGGATTACCGTACAGAAAACTGCGTAGATATTCCAGCTGATTCGGAAAAGGGTCAAGGGCATTCAGCTGAAGCAGCTGGGATTGCCCATTAATATAATTGAAGTTGGTATAGGAAATTAAAAGCTGGTTCTGTTCCATGAACTGGAGCTGATTGTTAATCTTGTCACGATAGAGCATATCGTCTGAGCTTAACCAGACGATATAATCACCTGAGGCGAAGGTAATGCCATGATTTAGTGCAGAAGCGGTACCACCGTTGCTTTTGCCCAAATAATGAATTCGGGAACGATAAGGTGTTATTCGGTCAGCATGCATGGTTGATCCATCATCGACAACGATAATTTCATGAGCTTTTCTGGATTGAGAGAAGACGCTTTGCAGCGCCTGTTCGATATAGGGACAATTGTAAAACGGTATGATTACTGAAACTTTCGGAGTCATATTGGCCTCCCTTCCTTGCTTGCGCGGTAATACTCCAAAATATCAGTAAGGGACTGGGTAAGTTTGATTTCCGGTGTCCACCCTAGGACTGCTACATCAGCTTCAGGTGTAGTTGCCGATGGCAAAGCAGCAGGTTTAACCGGATTCTCAGCAAGCTGATCCCCAGAGTCCTGCCCCCAATCCATCGGGACTGCTGCAATGGATTGTGTTAGCAGCTGTTCCGCAATTTCCCCCAGCTGTCGTTGCGTTCCAGAATCAATTCGATAGATCGTTCCGTTCTCCCCCTTGCGCAATATATAATCATAAGCTCTGATACAATCGCGAACATCAAGGAAGTCCCGTAGCGCGGAGCGGGAGGACAGCCTGAACGGAGATAACATCGCGCTTATGACTGAATCTGAGCTAGAGTCAAGGACAGCTACAGCTTCACTACGCACTATATGCTGAGCTAATAATGAGCAAAAACCGGTAGAAGGTCCGGGACCAATCAGGTTGCAAGGCTCTGCCAGCAGAACCTTCTGTTGAAACATTGTTCCCCAAGCCAGCGATATTAGCTCCTCCAGCGTCTTGCTGAGACTATAGGGATGCGGCGGTCCTGCTGCAAGACCTGGTCTGTACTTCAGGCGGGAGCCAGCCACCAGAATTCGGCTGGCTGGCAAACTCCGCATCGCCTCAAGCAAGTACAGCGTAGCCATTACGTTCGTCTCCATATAGAGCAATGGATTGTTCCATGACTCCGGTACTGAATTTTTGCCTGCCAGATGAAGCACCTCCTCTGGTGCCATTTCCTTAATCATCTGGTCTACCGCCTGTCGGTCACTTAAATCACAATTATATACCTGCACGTCATCTGAAAAAGCCGCGGAGACAGCTGAAATCCCTGCGGTAGAAGAGGCAGCAGAGAAAGATACGTTTGTTGCACAGCGCACTACCGCTATAACTTCTGCACCCGCAGCCGAAAAATAGTTAACAGCATGACGTCCAGTAAAACCAGCCGCCCCGGTAATCAACAATCTCCGACCTGTCATGAGGACTGTCCTGAGTGCATCATCCAGTCAGCCAGTTCTGCAAGCATTTCAGGATATGTCGGCAGCTGTATGGTAACATCCTCTCTCGTACTTACCAGAGTACGGTCTTGAATATGCAGGTCGTCTGGAATGATTTCGATATCTTTTTTATTAAAAATCGCCTGAATATGTTGAAGCAGCTCATATTTACTTACTGGCGTTGGATGTGCCAAATGGATCAGACCCGACACGGTGGAATCCAGCAGAGAATCTATAGCTTTGGCTAATTCCAGGGTAGTTACTCCGTTCCACATTACCCGCCGGTAGCCGGATATTTGTCCTCTCTGCGCCAGAAACCATTCCATCAGACCGATCCCGCCTGTGCGAATTTCCGGCCCTATAATGGAAGTGCGAATGGTCAGATGCCCTGGCTGCCGGACCTCTCCAAGACTTTTGGAAATGGCATAGACGGAGGTTCCATCAGGAATATCCTCTTCCATATAACTACCGCGTGTGCCTTCGAACACGCAGTCGGTACTAATATGAATGAGTCGGGCATGAATATTGTCCGCCGCACGCCGCAGCCGATGAGGAAAGAAGCCATTCACATGATAAGCCTCTATTTTGTCAGACTCCGCAAATTGGTTGAGCACTCCCATCGCATTAATTATGCAGTGGGGGGAGACGATGTCGACCAGCTTCTCCACTCCAGCTATATCATCGGCATCTATATACAGCCCGCCGAGATCTCGCTTATCCCGGGTTGTATAGAAGACGTGATGCTTGCCCAGACGGTGAAAATAATCCACCAGCATATGTCCCGCCATACCGTTTCCGCCGAGAATAAGCAGCTTCATTGCAGAAAACCTCCCCGAACGAGGATACTCTTGATCTCTTGCTGATTCATCAGATTGTTCTCCGAGCTGAAGCTGCTAAAGGAAACATGAGGATAGTCGTTGTAGTGGGTCTTTAGCTCAGGCATATCCAGCGTTGGAAGAATAACCAGATACTGCTCGTCGTATACAACCGTCGTCTGGCTCTCGAAATCGCTCATCAGAATTTCATGAATTTTCTCACCAGGGCGAATACCTGCTTCAAGAATCGTTACGTTCGGCTTCCCGGAAGCTTTAATCAGCACCTCGGCCAGATCAATAATCCGACAGGTCGGCATCGTCATGACGAAGATTTCACCGCCAATGCTAACCTCGGTGGCTTTGAACAACAGCGTAATCGCATCGCGCAGCGTGAAGAAGAATCGAGTCATTTTCATATCGGTAATGCGTACCTGACCCTTATCCTGGATCTGCTTCATAAACAAATGAATGACACTGCCGTTGGTTCCGAGCACATTGCCGCCGCGTACCGTGACGAACCGGGTACTGGAACCGAGCAGGTTGGCATATACGAATAGCTTTTCGCCGATGGCTTTGGTCATGCCGTAGAAGTTGGATGGGTTGGCGGCTTTGTCAGTAGAAATATAGATGGCTTTCTCCACACCGTTCACAATTGCCGCTTCAATAACATTCTGAGTACCTATGACGTTTGTCTTAAGTGCTTCATAAGGCTGGTCTTCGCAGACAGGAACATGCTTAAGCGCCGCCAGATGGAAAATATAATCAACACCGCGACATGCAGCAATTAGCGCATCTTTGTCGCGGATATCGCCAATAATAAAATTGAGGCGGCTATCTTCATACTCGCGGTTCATCGCTACCTGAGCGGACTCACTGCGAGAGAAGATAATAATTTCTTTCGGTTGTTGCGGCAGTAACTGTCTAATCAGTTCATGCCCCCAGGAACCGGTGCCACCTGTGACCATAATTCGTTTATTATTGAACATGCAGGTTCCCTCCAAGCAAAAATTTGACTACCTTGATTGAGACATCCGGTGTCCGATACCCTTCCGGCGCTTCCCAATTTCGATTCAGCGCCGTCATTACTTTGACGCAACGAAAAATGCTATCCTGCTTCACACCTGACACGATATTACTGCCGCAATCCACTGTTTCCGGACGTTCTGTCGTCCTGCGGATCGTTACGGTAGGTACTCCCATCAGACAGCATTCCTCCTGAACTGTTCCACTGTCCGAAATAGCACATAAGGCCTGCTGCTCCAATTGGACAAAATCAAAAAATCCGAAGGGCTCGTGAAACTCAACAAGTGGGTGCATAGGAAGGTAGGATTGCTCCGTTAGTCTGGAGCGAGTGCGGGGATGTATGCTGCAGATCAGACGGATTCCAAAATGCTCAGCGACGGCATTCAAACCAGACATAATTTGCTGCAAAGAATCAGGATCATCTACATTCTCTGCCCGATGTGCGGTCACGAGAAAATATTGCTTTGGCAACAGCTTCAGACGGTTCAGAATATCAGAAGCTTCGATTCTCTGAGCATAATGAGTCATAACCTCATGAATCGGATTTCCAGTTAACACAATACGCGCACTTGGAAAACCCTCGCTGATCAGATGTCTTTTGCTCTGCTGTGTATATGGCATATTTATGGTTGAGACGGCATCTATGACACGGCGGTTTTTCTCCTCCGGCACTTTCAAATCGAAGCAGCGGTTGCCCGCTTCCATATGCACTACCGGAATGCCCATCCGCTCAGCCAAGATCGCACATAATGCACTATTCGTATCGCCTAGGAGCAGAACCCGATCCGGCTGTTCTTGCAACAGGATGTTTTCCAAGCTGCTGAACATGGCGGCAAGCTGACCGCCTAGACCGGCCTGCTTATCCTGCAGCACATAATCCGGGGCCCGCAGCCCCAATTCAGCGAAGAAAATGCCGCTGAGACTGGCTGTAAAGTTCTGCCCTGTATGCACTAGCACATGACGCTCGGCATACTTGTCGAGAAGCGGAATGATCACGCTTAAGCGGATGATTTCGGGACGTGTGCCCAAAATCGTCATGATCTTCATGAATTCACTCTCCCCTCTCTTCGTTGTTTATGGGCTGGCTGAAATTTATTAATAAATGTTAAATATGCTAATCGTCAGGAGTACGTCTAACAGGATAACCTTCATTTCATGGTGAGTTATATTTCAAAATATGCTGATACTGGACAATAATTTAGTTTAATCCGCTGATTTAGCAGCATTTAGTGCTGTTAATAGTCGTAAATTTGGTTATTAGACTGATTTAGCAGCATTTAGTGCTGTTAAATTCAGCTTTTTGTCCCCTAATCGGTATAAATGTCGATATTAGAGGCATAAATGTCATTTAATATTGTTCACTAGGGGGTTTCAGATCTAATTAACAGCATATTTCTACGCTATTTGGGATGAACCAAGGGTGCGGGTGCGGGTGCGGGTGCGGGTGCGGGTGCGGGTGCGGGTGCGGGTGACAAGTTTGAGCATTGGATCGAAATGGGAATTGTGAGTAACTGAGTAAGAGTATTGGAGTCTATATTGACGAATGTACACTTTATAATAAATTTGTCCGCTCAGCTCTAACTGAACTCGCAACGCATCATGAAGTTCGTGTTGCTTCCGCTGGACCAGCGGAGCTTAAGCCGCCTTGCGGCGGCTTCCGGCGCGGCGCCCCCGGCGAACGCCGCCGCGCGCCCGTTTGCCCCTGGCGGTGCCCCGCCGCCGGGCTGCAACCGCGCTGCGCCGCTTGCGCGCCGCGCGGCGCACAGCCCTCGGGCGCTCGCCCCGGCGCGCCCGAGACTTGGCGCGGCGCAGCCTGCCGCGCCGGAGCTTGCCGCGCCGGAGCTTGCCGCGCCGCAGCCGGGCGGCGCGGCGTGCACTGCCCTTGCGCGGCTGCGGTGCCGCCGGTGCTGCGGGCTTGCTCTCGCCCGTGGCTTCGCCAACGGGCGGGTCTGGCACTGCCACCGCTGCGGGGGGACCCGCAAGCTGGGGCAGTGCAGTGCAGTAGCGGAGGCTCCACCGCTCCGCCAGACCAAGCATGCGGGCCCGGTAAGCCACCGGCCCGTAGATAAGATTGACGTACTCGCGGGCCTGAGCACCTATGGCCGCCGCCAGTCCCGGTGCGGCCAGCAGGGTATTTACCCTTTCGGCCAGCATTTCAATATTCTCTGCAGGCACAAGATAATCGCCACAGCCTACAGTATGCAAAATTTCGCGCAACCCACCGGAATCATAAGCCACTACAGGCTTGCCGAAGGACATACCTTCCATGGCAGTCATGCCGAAACCTTCGCGAATGAGGCTGGGTACGACCAGCACATCCATGGCACAATAAGCAGCCGGAAGACACTCTTCATATCCAACAAACTTGAAACGGGAGGTTAGTCCTTCCAGCTTCACCTTACGCACACAGCGTTCATAATAACTCTTGTCACCGGGTGTACCGATAACAAGATATTTAGACTTCGGATGAACGGCTGACACGAAGACTGCCATTTTCACGAAATGCTCCAAGCCCTTTTCCTTATTGATGAAGGAAGATATATATCCGATAAGCGGCTCCTCCGGCCGTACCTTCAGCTCCCTCCGCCGCTCGCCCCGCAGCTTGCTCCATGCCTCAACCATCATCTCTTGATCATTCCAGGAAGGGGGAATTTGAGTAACCTTACTCTCCCGTATATACTCTGGAAAACAGGCTGCAGTTGTCTGCGAAATAGCAAGAATCTCGTCGCTATTGCGATGAATCAAATCCACACTTATTGAGGTATACTCATTCTCCGTAATCGTCTCTGATATTTTCCATACCACCGGAATATGAAGCAACTTTGCCGCTAGTGCCGGCAGTAAATGCACACAGGTGCTAGTAATAATGAACGCTGGACGCATAACTGCCAACCAATCTGTCAGTTCGTGATACTCCTTGCTTTCCTGGAACTTACGCACATCCGCCTCCAGTCCTGCATAAGGAGTGTAAATTCCATACACAAGTGGAATTGACATCAGCTGAATATTCAAGCCGAATTTGCGGGCCTGGCGTGTCAGTTTACCTTCCTGGGGAGCCACAAGAATACAGTTGAAATATAGGGATAGCTCCCGGGCAAAGAACAGCAGCAGCTTCTCCGCGCCAGTAATGCTGTGTGTATTAGAAACATGGGAAAAGAGGACAATTGTTGCTTTGTCGGCCATGGCGTCTTGGCGCTCCTTTACAAGGATCTGGAGCAGCCATTCACCTCCTTAAAAGTTTTACGAAGCCAACCTGCTCTGTGTTACTTCGCAGTAAAACTTGCTTCGAAAGCATACCCTTAGTTTTACGAAGCCAACCTGCTCTGTGTTACTTCGCAGTAAAACTTGCTTCGAAAGCATACCCTTAGTTTTACGAAGCCAACCTGCTCTGTGCTACTTCGCAGTAAAACTTGCTTCGAAAGCATGCGCTTAGTTTTACGAAGCCTTGGAACGAACAGGCAAGTGCCGTGAATCCGGTACTTCAGTATATTGAGTGTGTGCAGATGCGGCACGACACCTGTCCCCCGTTAAGCGCACAATTCCTTTTTTGCCCATTCTCCACAACTGGACTAACCGTAAATAATGGAAAACAATTGATCCAGGCGTTTGATATACGTATGATCCTTCAGAGTGCGCTCATAGGCACGCAGTACAATGGCCCGGCGTTCCTCCTCATGCGTCAGATAGTAACTGATTTTATCCATCATTTCCTTCGGGCTGGCAAACGTCTCAATTTCTTCACCCGGTTTATAGAAGGAACCCATATCATCTCTCGCATCGCACAGCTGCAGCGTGCCACTTGCCGCAATTTCAAAGGTGCGCGGATTCGGTGAAACCGCAGGTATTAACAGGCTATTGTTATTGGCGACCTCGTCAATATGGGAACGGTGCAGGTTAATGACAATTTTGGAGCCACTGTAGGTTACGGCCGTCTCTTGCGGTGACATCCACTTGCCAATCTCTATGCGTTCACCATACAGCGGGGCCTCCGGCAGGCGATCCCACCAAATTCCGTTAATCACAGTGTTGTAGCTCATCAGCTCCGGCAGAATCTCGCGGAAGAAGTTTACCCGATTCCAGTAAGCAGAACCGATAAAGCTGACATCCCGATTTATAGGTGAGCGGGTCGTGGTTGGACGGTAATGCTCCCGATGAGCAGCAAAGGGCAAATAATGCACTTCGGAACAGCCCAGCCCCTTGTAGAAATCAATACAATTGCGTTCAAGTGTAAACACATAATCGTAGTGCATGACAATTTTCATAGTGAAGTCGGTATAGTAGGGATCATCCGTCAGCCAAATCGCTGTCTTGATGCCCGAAGCTCGCAATGATGCAATTTGTTCAAGTGGTAAATCCATACCGTCTAGAACCAGCACTAAATCTGGTCGCTGCGCCGCAGCAAGTTCCACTAAATTCTGACGCACATCGGTGATCGTGACCTGAGCTGCCAACCTCTGAATTGCAAAGAGAACTGCGTCATCCAGCGGTGAATAGGGATACCCTTTTCCCGAGGCAACATACATGACGTGAATATTACGTACTGGTAGTGGTGCTTCTGGCCGCCCATCCAAAATAGCCAACCTTCCCCGCAAATAGCCTTCATCATATCCACCCTTAAAGCCAGTTAACCGTCCCCGCAGCTTTTCTTCTTCTGCAGTTGTCAGAGGCAGCGGGGGAGTAGGTAATATAAATTGGTTTTCCATACGTATCGCTCCTTTATCTCGTATTAAATTTCATTCATGTGCAGTTATAACATTCAGCAAATGAGGTAGACGCGCGGTAAATGTATGATGCAGCAGCGTCGTACGCAACCCCCGTAAAGCGAACAGACGGCGCTCTTTTTCATGCTCCAGATAGTATTCAATTTTGGACTGCAGCTCCTCTGCAGAGCCAAAAGTGTCTAGATCATAGCCAGGCCGGTAATAGTTCCCCAGATCGTCCCGGACGTCCGTAAGCTGCATGGTACCGCAAGCACTGATCTCATAAGTGCGAGGATTAATAGAACGCGAGGGAAGATCGAACGAGTTCCGGTTATCCTGTCCCGCCCCCCACGGACGGTGAATATTGATGACTAACTTGGCACCGCTGTAGTAATTGGCTGTCTCCTCCGGCGGAATAAAGCCGTTGCTGATAAAGGGAGACAATTGGTCATAAGTCGCCAGTCGTTCCCAGAATCCTCCGGCGATAAGCACTTTTTTACTGCTAAGAAAAGGGGCAAGCTTATCAAACAACTCCGTCCGGTTACGAAAAGCATTTCCGATAAACACAATGTCGTATTTATATTGGGGTCCTGTGCGTCGCGGATAGAACATTTTGGGATTAACACACAGCGGCAAGTAATGAACGGACACCACTCCAAGGGATCGATACCAATCTACACAACCCAGTTCATGCGTGAATACGTAATCGTAATGCTTGCAAATGACTGAAGTAAACTCTGTAAAATAGGGATCATCTACAAACCAAATTGCCGTTCTAATCCCCAGCTTACGCATTTCCGAAATCTGATCTAAATGGTTCTCCGGGAACACATGCAGCCCATTCATGACCAGTACAGCATCCGGCAACTCCCGCGCTGCGATTTCCAGCATATCTTCCGGAGTGCTAATTACAAGCTCGCTTACGAGCTGCCGCAAAGCCTCTGCTACACCTGCGTCAATGGCCTCAAACCCTTGAGGAACATACATCAGCTTCAGTGTCCGGCATGCCTCCACATTCATGGAATTCGTCCGCTGCACTGCTTCGCACCTGCCTAGATGATATCCATCCTGATAACCGTCACGGTATTCCCGTGGACGTTTTTCTCTCTTCTTTACTCTCACGGCCTTCACCCTGCCCCGTCATATTCTCAAGACAGTATAACTATATGCGGAGTCAGCATCCGCCTCATGGACATCTGTCTGTAACTGACCGAAATTGGCTGATGTCCCCTGTCTTACGCCCGGCTTGCCCGAACCTTTCTAGAATCTATCCACGGAAGTCTAGTGGATTATTATTCTGGAAGTAGGAGATAACCCTTTCAGAAAGTTTACAAATTCTGTTATCATTAAAAAGAAACGGCTTCGCCTTCCTTTAATGGACGGTACCCGAAATAATTATCCGAAGTGATGAGGAGGAAGCAATGAATAACAGCTTGCTGTACCTGCGCCATGCAGAACTGCTTCGTGATAAGGTTCCTTCGTTTCACGATTATCCATTTAATTTGCCTGTGATTCGTTCTCTGGAGCGGCTTATGTTTGAGAAACAGGTTACCTTTTTTGTAGGAGAGAATGGCACGGGGAAGTCCACCTTACTTGAAGGAGTCGCTGCAGCCTGGGGGTTTAACCCTGAGGGAGGGACACTTAATTTCTCCTTTAATACGAAATCCTCGCATTCGGGGTTATATGAGTTTTTCAGAATTGCCAGGGGGGTCAAACGTCCGAGAGATGGCTTCTTCCTACGTGCGGAGAGCTATTATAATGTAGCCACTTATATTGATCAATTGGATGCGGAGCCCGGTTCCTATCCGCCCCTCAGAAACTCCTACGGCGGCAAGTCTCTGCACGAGCAGTCCCATGGTGAGTCCTTTTTCGCAGCGTTCTTACACCGCTTTGGGGGCCGTGGCCTCTACATTCTCGATGAACCAGAGGCAGCTTTATCCCCTCTGCGGCAAATGTCGCTACTCGTGCGCATGCATGAGCTCGTGCAGCAGCATTCGCAATTTATCATTGCTACCCATTCGCCCATTCTAATGTCCTACCCCGGTGCAGAAATCTTCCTACTGGAAGGAGAGAGTATCCGTTCCGTCGCTTTGGAGGAAACAGAGCATTATACCGTGACCAAAGCGTTCATGAATAACCGAGAGAATATGCTGCACGAGCTACTGGGAGAAGAGTGACGAGATTTCTATTCTTATAACTCTAAAAGTTAGAAAAACAGCCAGTCCCCCTGTTACTTGGAGACTGGCTGTTTCAAGCTTCCGTTCTATTGTCCGCCTTCATTCCCTTTGACTTGCCATGCTAGCTCGACCTATGTACAACGTCCTTCTCTAAAACAGTTGGCTATCCTTATCTGTGCTGACATCAATATACTCATTTATGAGAGCATCTAGTTTTATAGATTGGCGAAGCACTCTTGAATCACTCATTCCAAACTCTAATGCTAATCTATTGAGCTCCCGCCGGGCCTGCTCAATTTTATCCCGATGATCATCAGTACTCATAGCGGTCTCCTTATAGAATGAGACTCTTTTAAAGTCATTTTCTATTTATTTACTAAAGTTCCAAACAACATTGTATTCTATTATTGAAGAGTGGTCAATTGATAAAACTACCGAAAGCACATAAGAATAAAGGATATTGTGAAACCTATCATTCTTAGGATCTGTGCTTTCCTATTCCAACCATTTTTTGTAAAATAAAACCAAATATAACCACGACCATCATATCAAAACATACATTGAACAAGAATAAATGCTTGCCGATATCAGCTCGACCGTCCCCAAGGATCGGTACCAAAAAGGAGAATATTCCGATTAGCCCGAGCAACATCAGCAGCTCACCTGCAATCCGTCCGCGAAGCTCTTTACTGCGGAAATACTGGAATAACGCCCCGGCAAAATACACCAAGTAAAAAATGACTAAAAAGCCAAGTGTATGTGGGATATGATTATTTTTAAACTGGCTCCAAGCACTGTACGTATAGGATAATGCCCCTACCGGTTTATGCTCCCCCAACTCATAGTTGCCAAGATAATAAGGACGAATGGACATGCTATTGCTTGCTGCATATTTCATATTATTTATTAAGCGATTCGGATGCTTCAAATAGAAGAACAATACGTCCTTATGCGAAACCCGGTCATAGAAATCTGGCTCTAGTGAAGGATCATTTTGCTTGATTACTGTATCACTCTGAAAATAATTCGTTCCCGCCAGAACCTCCAGCCGCTCCGGCAACCCCAGATCCTGCAGATCTCCCCGAACATCTGGCGATTCGTTTAGAATACCAAAGAATACCGTCTGATAGAGGTTAATATGCTTCAGCTCTTTAGGCGCGGCCACGTACATAATAACAGAGACCAGACACACGGCTACAGAGAACCGCAGTGCCAGCTTTCTCCAATTACCCGCACCTTTAAGCGTCGCAAACCGCAGGAAGATCAGAGCAAAAGCAATACCAATTGGCGCGTTCTGAATTTTGGAGCAAATTAGAAAGAGCACCGCTATGAAGAACAACGTCAACCCCTTGGTTGTTGGCTTCTCCTGGCTTGTAAGTCTCAAGCCGAGCGCAAACGTCAGCAGCATAAATACCATCGACACGGGTTCTCCAAACAGGGAGTTAAAATAGGTCAAATAGCCAATATCATAGAATACGAACAATAGGGCAGCACCTAGCAGCAGACCTGTGATATAGGAGCCGCGGGCATTATGCTTAACGAGCAGCCAGGTAGCCGCCAGCAGCAGCAGCGCGTAGACTGTTCCTAGCAGACGGATATCAAAATAGCTGCCGTGGAATAACCCGCCAATCAGTCTTGGCACCAGCACTAGCAGAATCTGTGAGGAAGGATAGAATCCCTTAAACAAATTCTCATAGGAAAAACGGGAATGGCTGAAGCTGAAAAAGCGGTCAGCATATGTCTCAGCTGCATCGTAATAGTTCAGTCCGATCGTGTTCATCATACGCAGGAAATCCCCGTTATCGGCGACTCCAATAAAAGGCCGGAAGAACAGCAGATAAATAATGAGCCCACAGCCAGCAAGGACTATGAGATTTTGCGGTTTAACCAGTCTTTTCATGCTCTCCCCTTACCGCTGCGGAAGCAGCTTTACATATTCATCAGACAACTTCATTAGCTTCAATATATAATCGTAATCATTTTTATATTTACTGAAATCGGCCACCGGTGCCAATGTAGTAAGCGAGACCGCCTCACCATCCTGGAACTCTTTGCCGGGCACAAACATAATGTCATCGTTGAAAAAGGTGCCCGTCGGCGAATAATAACGCATCCCTACTACATTACGATCAATATTGAGCAAGTCATGCCCAAACGCTGTAAAACCTTCCCCTTGTAAGGATACACCCAACAGGTTGGCAATAGTAGGGAGAACATCCAGTTGTCCACCCGTTCTGTTCACTACTTTCCCTTCCACCATTCCCGGCACATGTACAATCAGCGGAATATTAAAGCGGCTAATCCGTGCATCATACTGGATACCAAGTGCTTTCTCCACCTGCTCCGGCGGAACATCCTTAGGCTGCAGGCCAAAATGATCACCGTACATTACCAGCACTGTATTGTCCCACAGGCCGTTTTTCTTCAGTCCATCGATTAACGTACCGATAGCATAATCCGTGTAATTAATAGCTGTCAGATAATCACCCAGCATGGTATCTTTCAAATCATCGGGCATCGTTATTTTTTTGAAGGAATCTGGAATTTTAAAAGGATGATGGCTGGAAGCTGTGACCATCTGCGCATAAAAAGGTATGCCCTTCTTCTGCTGCTCCGCGAGCTTCTCCACACCTGTAATATACAGCTGCTCGTCGGAAGCGCCAAAGGCATTAAAATGGTCATTCTTATAGTAATCCTTGTCATAATAACCGTTGAAATCAAGTGCTGGATATAGCTCGTTGCGATTCCAGAAGCTCACCTTGTTCACATGAAAGGTATATGCCTCATAGCCCTTATCCCGCAGCAACCGCGGCAGGCTGGGTAGCTCCCTGTCCCCAAACCCCGATGACATAGCCAGCGTCGCGATCGGATAAATCGATGTATTGCTCATAAATTCAGCGTCAGACGTATTGCCTGGACCAATCTGCTGGAACACATGCGGGAAATAAAAACCCTCTCCAGCAAGCTTATTCAGCACAGGTGTCAGCTCCTGACCATCTAGTGATTGGTGCAACGGAAAGTTCTGAAAAGCTTCCATTTGAATTACTATTACATTTTTACCCTTTTGCGAGCCAAAATAATCCGGGGTTGTGCCCACTGGTTTAGCACTATACGAATAGGTGGCTTCAAGTTCGTTAACCTTCGCTATCGTTTCCTTAATATCCCCTGTGCCTATCAAACCTCTATCTTCATTGGCTCTAATCGCCGCCACTACCTCATAGTTCAGAAATCCACTGCTTTCCGCTTGCACAAGCTCGTTCGTAATCCCTTGGGAAGCATGGATCGTGTATGCCGAGAGCGAGGAACCCCCAATAATAGCCACCAGAATGACAATTAAATGGGTTCTCCGCGCTCGCGGTGAAATATATCGCTCACGTGAAACGGCCGGTCCTCGTTTCCATCTGCGTACAGCAAGCACAATGATAAGAGCTACGAAATCAATGAAGAACAAATAATCAATTCTTTGAATCGTCGATTTCACACTCTCCTTCACCTGAAATACCTGGTCAAGCTCTGTCAAAGCCTGATAAGTCGGCACCGAACCAAAATGATTGTAATAGACACTTGCCGCGAACAGCAATAGCGTTAGCACCCCATTAAAGATCCAGTAGACAGCCGTTTTGATCCTGGCAGGTGTAATGACAGCCAATATCCCCATCAACAGGAGCACTGGTGCGATCTCCGCCCCAATCCATTCCCAGGCGATCATATCAAAGAACAGGAATCTCAGCAGCAGCAGCTTCAAACACAGCAGACCCAATACAATATAGAAGGGAGCTCTTACAGGCCCGTATTTTTTCTTGTTCATATTTTCACCTCATAAAATATCAGATCTCCCTAGTATAACAATACTTGACTGCTTTATCAAAAATAACCCTAATCATACATGCATATTTATAATTGATATTGCATGTTATTTCTACATACAAAAAGATCCTCAGCGTATTGTCGCTAGGATCTTTTTGTTTCCATCTACTGGTGTTTTTTTTGATGATCAATGCTGAATAACAGTGATACCCAACTTCCTATATGGAGCAAGCACCTCTTCGGAAACGTCTGGCGTAGTCACCATATAGGTCAATATAGAAGCAGGCGCAACAACAAAGGGGGCAGAGGTTCCAAGCTTATTAGAAGTCACCAGCGCGACTATCTCTGACGAGTTAGCAATCATCGCTCGTTTGACATAAGCCTCCTCACCATTCGGCAGAGTGATGCCGATCTCAGGATGAATACTGTACACCCCTAGAAAACACAGATCTGCACGAATATATTTCAGTTCCTCAATCGTGGAAGGACCTAGATTGACTAAGGAATCCTTAAATAATTTCCCACCGAGCATAACCACTTCAATACCGGGATGGACCGCGAGCGACACAGCTACTGGAGGACTATTGGTAATTACCGTTGCCGTAATGTTATGTGGAATTAATCTTGCAACCTGCAGCGAAGATGTACTGCCATCCATCAGAATGACTTGACCGCTGCGGATTAACGCAATAGCGCTTTGGGCAAGCGAACGTTTCTCCTCAGCAGAGAGTCGCTCCCGATCTCCGAAGCTGACCAGTGTAGGTGATGACGGCAAAGCACCACCATGCACCCGGTGTAGCCGCCCCCCGGAATCCATCTCCCGCAAATCACGACGTACCGTATCTTCCGATACGCGCAGGCGGCTACCGAGCTCCGCTGCGACCAATTTCCCCTCTTTAGCAAGTATCCCCATAATAAGTTGCTGCCGTTCTTCTTTCAGCACAGGTAAAGACCCCTCGTTCATCGTCCTCACGGGCGAAGTGTATAACAATGCGATGGCTCCCGACAGCCCAGCATTTGTCTACGTAAATTATAGCGCACGTAGATTAACGTTAGTCAATAATTACGTCAGGGGAGTGTGCAGCAGCAGTCTTTTTATAGAACGATTGGCCTCATGTAGTACAATCTCCTTATCAACGGTCTTCATAAGGCCTTTATCCATCACAATTACACCGTCAATAATCGTCGTCTCTACATCAGCCCGAGTAGCGGAATAGACAATTCGGGAGATGGGATCTACATCATAGGATGGAAAAGTGTGAAAGTTATACAGATTGAGAATAGCCAGATCGGCTTTTTTACCTACTTCAATACTGCCAATCTTGTCTTCCATCCCGACCGCTCTCGCCCCGCCTATGGTCGCCATCCGGAATACACTGCGGGCGTCCATCGTGGTCGGCCCGTGTTGCGGCTTCTGAATAATTGCTGCCAACCGCATCTCGTTGAACATATCCAGATTATTGTTGCAAGGTGCTCCATCCGCTCCAAGGCTTAAATTGATATGCTCGTGCAGCATACCTGGTGTATCCGCAACCCCGGAAGCCAGTTTCAGATTGGAGCCGGGACAATGGCTGACATGTACACCACGATCGCGCAATATCCGTCGTTCCTCTGCATCCAGCCACACACAATGTGCCAGGATCAGCCGGTCATTAGCCAGGCCCAAATGATCCAGATAGACAATATTGCGCATGCCGGTCATCGCCTGCACAATTTCAATTTCCCCCAAATTCTCAGAAGCGTGGGTATGCACCTTCACCCCATAATGCGCTGACAGATCACGTACCTCCATTAGCAGTTGTTCCGTGCAGGAAATGACAAAACGTGGTGAGAACGCGTACTGAATCCGACCTTCTCCATACCCATTCCATTTCTCCAGCAGATCTACGCTCTCTTGTAGAGACGAATTCGTATCCTCTTGCAGAGCCGCAGGAACATCTCCACCCTTCTGATCCATCATCACCTTGCCGGATAAGGCCCGGATGCCGCTTTTGGCAATAGCCTGAAATGCAAAATCTGTATGATGCACCGTCTCCATATCAACAATCGTTGTCGTCCCGCTGGAGATTAGCTCGCCTATGCCAAGCATAGCCGAATAATAAAGCGACTCTTCATCATGTGCCGCTTCAAGCGGCCAGATCCGGTTACGCAGCCAATCCATCAGCTCCAAGTCATCCCCCTTGCCACGAAAGAGCGTCTGACATAAATGAATATGGGTCTGTACAAACCCGGGGATGACTGTGCGATTGGTGGCATCGATGATCGTTTCATCACTCTGAGGGACCAGACCCGTGCCGATCTCCACAATAAGGCTATCCTTGATTCTTATGTCTCCGTGCAGAATTTCCTCCTGCTTATTCATCGTAACGATCTCCGCATTCTTGATCAATATGTTCCCCATAGCCTTAATCCCCCTTAATCGTCGATCAGTTTATAGCTGCAAGTAACACAAAAAGGCCACAAAAATATGCCAAAGCATATTTTCGTAGCCAGAAATTTACGGTTCCCGGTAGAGACCCTTAAACCAATTATTAAGGATATACGAAAAAAAGGATTATTCAATTCAATCTGAATAATCCAATCATAAATTAGAGACAGCTTTATTGTCAACATAAGTTAGTTAAAATGACACAAAGATTATTTAAACACAAATATTCGACGTTTTATATAAAATTAGCTTTTAACAGGTGATATAATATGACATGAATCCACTATTTCGTTTAGTTCGGGGCTACTTCTTGTCCGTTACCTATATTCAATACCTTCTCGAACACAGGGAAACTAGCTGTACGGCCCGGGAAATTCACTTCTCCTCTGCGGTCGTAGCCCAAACGGGAATATAGCTCCAGCGCTCTGGCATTCTTAGTATATGTATCAAGGCGAATACTTCTATACCCGTTACGCGCTGCATAATCCTCAGCAAAAACAATCAGCCTCCGGGCAATCCCCTTTCCCTGAACCTGGGGATCAACAGCCAAGCGGTGCATAATCAGATGTGGCCCTTCATTGTGTACCCACTGGATGCTCTTATACTCTTCTGCTTGATTCTCATCTAGCACAATAATGCCAGCAACAGCGTTATTATGCTCACAGACAAATAAAGTAGCGCGTTCAATATCCAGAGCGATAATCTCTTTGTTTGGATAGAGTGCGTCCCATTGATCGCTCCCGCCGTCCTGCATGACTTGTACACATCTGGAAATCAGGTCCATAATCTCTGCAATCTCTTCCTTATGCGCATTCCGAATCTCATTACCCACTCCTAATCCCCACTTTCATATCGACATTTGAACCCAGCAAGATTCTGTAATGAAGTCTATCATATGGGGAAGAAATTCGAAACTTAGATATTCGTGGTGTTGGGGAACCCGTGAAGAACAATTGCTCCTCTGGACTTGCGTCTCTGGGTTCCCTCTCCCGTTATCTTTTTGCCCGCCTCACTTTAACTCCAGCTTATTCCCGTCCTCGAAGCCCTTGGCGAAACCGGCGTCGAACCCCACGTTGTATGCTTCGGTGTAGCCCTGCTGATAGGCGTCTCCCGGTGGCGTTTCCGGAGGGACGCCAAGATCCGGGGGGAGTGGAATGACCTGCGGGGCCTGTTGCGCCTCAACAACGGGTATGATCTGGATCGGTGGCTGGATCACTTGTATACTCCGAATGACCCGGCGGCGAGTTCTTCTCTTCTTGCGTGGCAGCAGCGTTTTCTTGCTCTTTCCATAACGGACGACTTTATGGATAATCCGTCTGCGGGTTTTACGGACAAGACCTTTGCGGACGGGGCCTCTACGAACTTTAGCCCTCCGTGACAGTAACAATGTGCGTCTGCGGGTCGTTTTGCCCGAACGCAGTCCTATTTTCTTCATTTTTCTACTCCTCCTGTACTCCGTGTGCTGTGGAGGTTCCTCTGGCGCATGTTAGGGTTCAGCCATGGCGCAGCAGGAATTCCCTGTTTCGGCCGGTGCAGCGAAATACCGGACATCATCCGGCACATGGCACTTTGATATTGGCTTAGGATTCTGATATTGTCGCTCAGCTTGCGAGCCGTCAGCTCGGATTGACCTGTAAGCTCAGCGATGCTCTCCAATATAGCTGCCAAAGCGGCCTGACTGCGAGCTATGGAGCGGATCATCTCCAGCTTAACCGCATGTTCCGATAGCTTGTTGCCGCTCATTTACTGTCATCTCCAAAGCCAAATCCATCACTCGAGCCGCCACCAAAGCCTTCACCTCCAGCGTCATCCTCACCGCTGCCCAGCACTGCTTTTAAATTACTGTACAGCCCGTTCTCAAGCTTGGTCAGACCCTCCACCAGCTCCACGATCACTTCGTGAATGGAGAGAGATTCCTTCAGTTGCTCTTCATGGGAGTCGAACGCTCTAGCGTGGATATGATGCTGTGTCCACTGCTTCACCTTTTCCGCTTCCACCGCCTTGGCTTCCAGAATCATCGCGATGTTCCACTGGATGGTTGCGGTCGACTCCAGCATTTGCAGATAAGCCTTTTCTCTGCTCATCTTCCGCCTCCTGCTCTTTAGCGTTACTCTTCTTCCTGTCCGTTCAATTCCTTAATGACTCTTCCTACCCCTTCAGCCATCGCTTCTTCCAGATCAGCAAGCGCGTTCAAGTAGGCAATGATATTCTTGTTTACTTGACTCGAGCTTTCGACCAACCCGCTGAAATCACCAAAATCAGGGTCCGCATCAGGCAGATCGTGGACAATTTGCGACATACGGACGGCCACGTGGCGTTCAGCGTCGAGAATCCGTGCCATCTGTTCGTGCGTATGGGCCATGTGCTGCAGGACCTTAGTTATTTTACTCTGCACCTTCATGTCTCCTTTGCTCAAACGCCCTGAATACAGCATATGCGGCAGAAGCCCTGACGGTGCTACGGAAAGTCGGTAAGTTCTGGATTGCCGTTAGCCTCCAACAGGTTTAAAATATGGAAGCAATATATTGGGATTTTTTTACACAGAAATGGAGTGAATTGTATGAAGTTGCACAGCCTTCGCCTCGATTTAGCGCCATTAACAGCAGCCGAGCTCTCTCTAGCTGTTAATGATTATGAAGAACTTCAGCGCCAACTAGGCCTCAGAACCCTCAGTACACCTTTAGACGAAGAGATGTTATATGCAATGAGAGTAAGGCATAGCAAAGTACTGCAGGATCAGGAGAATTACCTGTGGTTGACCAATTGGGCGATTATTCAGCAGGAAGATCAGTGTATCATTGGCTTCATCATCCTGAAGGGACGCCCGAATGAACAGGGTGAAGTCATCGTAGGCTACGTGGTAGATGAAGAATATCGAAGAAAGGGATATGCTACAGAGGCGCTGCAGACCCTCATACAATGGATGTTCAGCCATCCCGGAACACAATCTGTAATTGCCGATACCGAGAAGGATAATGTGGCCTCACATCAAGTTCTGAAACATTTGGGCGCACAGCAGTATCGGGAAACCGAGGATCTTTTCTGGTGGCGTATCGCCAAAAAAAAGCGCCGCCCTTAAGGCAGCGCGTCTTTAAGCTTCTCCCCTGCTTCACTCAGGGACTGGAACGTACCTGCATCACTCCACCATTCTTTAAGCACATCGTAGCTAAGCTTGCGATCAGCAGCATAAATATTGTTCACATCGGTAATTTCCAGTTCCCCCCTTTTGGAAGGAGATATTTGCCGGATCAAGTCGAACACGGCCTCGTCATACATATATATACCGGTAACGCAGTATTTGCTCTTAGGGTGCTGCGGCTTCTCTTCAATGTAGGCAATCCATGCTGAATCCTGACTGTCAAATACAGGAACGCCATATCTGCGCGCATCCTCTACCGGTTTCAACAGCACTTTAGCTGTGCCTGACGGTTGCCGGAGATAGCTCTCCACATAAGGAGTCAGATCATCCATAAAAAGATTGTCACCCAGCAGTACAACAAACCGTTCACCTTTGGGAATGAATCCTTTCGCAAGCTCCAGTGCTTCTGCAATGCCTCCAGCGGCCTCTTGGATTTTGTAAGTCAGAGATACACCAAAGGAAGCACCGCTGCCCAGAAAATCCGTGTACAGCCCTGCAGACTGCTTGCTGATGACCAGAAGGATATCGTTTATACCTCCTCGGCGCAGTCGGTCAATGCCGTAACACACCATAGGATATTTGCCGACCGGAAGCAAATGTTTGTTCATAAGCCGGGTCAGCGGATGAAGTCTTGATCCTGTTCCGCCCGCCAGTATGACTCCTTTCACTTACTTTCCTCCTCTTTGTCTACGTCTTTAGCTACCCAGGTCTGCATTTTAGATGAACATTGCAGGGTCCACGCCCCACTTATCCATAAAAATCTTGCGATTTCGCTCTACCAGCTCCTGCCAGCCGGAATGATATACCTCTTTGAAGCTGGCACTTCCTTCATGATGCACCAGGCAATCCCCGGCAATTAGCAACCGGTAACCCTGCATTCGGGCACGCAAGCAATAATCATCATCCTCGTAATGTCCCGGTGAAAACCTCTCATCCAACAAACCCACAGCTTCCAGCACTTCTCTTTTTAACAAAAAGCATAATCCTATCAGCCGCCGCGTCTCCTTCCACTTGAACGGGTTAGGGATATTCGCTCTCTTCGCAGCTTCATGAAATTCCGCAAGTCCTTCATAATGGGTCTTTACTTGCTGCGGTCCGCTGGCGTAGTTCGTTACAGGTCCCACAATACCAATATCAGGCGCACTGTATAACACAGCCTTGAGATTGTTTAACCAGCCCTCGGAGACCGTTACGTCATTATTCAACAGCAGCAATTCATCACCGCGGGCCAGTAGCAGACCGAGATTGCAGGCCGAGGGGAATCCGCGATTGTCAGGCAGGGAGATAAATGTAATCTTTTCCAGACGGCAGAAAGCGTCCGTCCCATCCTGTGAGGCATTGTCCACAACGATAATTTCATAAGGCGTCGCCGTATGGGCTCTGATCGCTTCCACACAGCGACGCAGCAGATCGAGACCGTTATAGGTAGGAATAATAATACTCGTCAGCGTCATAATCCGTTCCTCCAGAGGGCCAATTGCCGACGCTGCTCTTGAAGACTCTCACCATGCAGGAAATTACTCGTAGCCCGCTGTGAAAGAACCGTAAACAATGCTTCAGCATGGTCACCGACAATTAGCTTTTCCACAGGGTTGCCAACCCCCGTATTCGCCGGGCGCAGCCGATTATGCTTGATGACGTTTACCAAACGTGTCTTTTCCACCCGCAGCTTATTCAGTATGGCGATGGCCTGCGCTTTGGGAGGAACCATTAATTCACGATAGCCAATGCTCTCTAGGGCGTGTCGGGAAAGCGCATGAGGAACAGCCGTCATTGAGCTGACCCCGAGATCACTCCGGCCCAGCACGAAATTTAAGAATAGCTTGCAGCGTATCACATCATCACTAGATCCAAACGGAGGGAGCAGCGAGTCCAGATCATTAAGCGCAACATCTACTCCGCCGTCTACAGCGGCTGCGAATGAGGCCAATTGTGGAGCAGGAATAACCATATCCCCATCCAGAAACAGCAGAATATCCCCCTGCTCAGCTTCGCACCAATCGCCCGCCCTACATCATGCCCGGCAGAGTCCGGGCAGTGTACAACAATAGCTTGCCTGGATAACCGAGCTCGCTCAAAGCTGCTATCCCTACACCCGTTTAGCACAACAATTATTTCCGTGGGCTTCAGACGCGCAACCTGCTTCAGCAGGCGCTGCAGGGTCTCTTCCTCATTCCGCGCTGAGATAATTACCGATAACGTTCCGTGGAATACGGGAAGTGCCTGTGATGTCTTACCCACTGTCAGCACCAGAGATTGAGGCGGGCGGCGGGCGACCGACTTACTGATTGTCGCTGTGCCTGCCACAGCCCGGCGGACAGTGGATTTGGATGTGGCTGATGAGCCACTTCGCCGCCGTGACTTCTTACCCAGCTTAGCTCTAGGCATCAATACCATCACCTCACCATCTCCCGGCGTCGGCTCCCGTCACTAAACCCCGCTCTGTCCCTCTGTCGCTGCAACAGCATGGACACAGCCTCCAGATGATCCCCGATGATAACCTGCTGCAAGGGATCATAACTGCCTGCCTTACGACGAACGGTGTTTAATTTCCCTACAGGCACTTTGTGCACAGTCTCAATCCGTAGACCGTCCATGATTGCACGGGCATGTGCCAGGGGCGGACGGGATAACAATGCGCTTCCTAGAACTTCAAGCGCCTTGCGGCTCATCGCATGCGGAACAGCTGTCATTGAACAGCCGTTCAGATCTGAGCGACCTAGCAGAATATTCAACGAATACTTGGCAAGCACCACTGGATGGGGCACAACGTTACGAACCGGTCCGGAATAATTATTGAGAGCTATGTCTGCACCACGGCTAACCGCCGTCACAAAGGGGCGCAGCTGTGAAGCGGGAATGACCAGATCTCCATCTGTAAATAACACAATCTCACCTTTCGCTGCTTCTGCTCCGACGCTGCGGCCAACGTCGTGTCCAAGCGGCTGTTCAAAGAAAATGACACGTGCACCTGACGAAAGGGCAACCTCTGCCGTGTTGTCGACGGAACCGTTGACTACCACAATAACCTCACAGCGCGAATGAACACCTCTCGCTCCGGCTATCACTCTGGCAATAGTCCGAGCTTCATTCATAGCTGGAATAACAACCGATACATAAGGTTCCGGGTGATTAGCTGCAGGCAATGCAGCGGTTGGCCGTACCGGACGGGAAGATCGCCGCGTTCGTATTATTGGTGAAACCCGCCGCCCCGTGCGGCGGGCTGAAGTTCTTTTTGGCTTCAAGCTCATCCACCTTCCTTACAGGGCTTCTTCATCGGGCTTTAGGGTACAACACAGTTTATGTAATACGCTTCACAGGGTAACGGCCAATGTCACCCTGCACATAGAAAAGAGGACAAAAGGCTTCCTGCACCGACTTAATCTAGATACAACAAAAGCGCAGCCATAGGCTGCGCTCGCATTTTGTACTAGTCAAATAACCGATCATCAAACAGCGGTTTTGCTAAAGGTGCACCGATGGCGATCCAGGAGATCACACCATAGAAATGTGGGGTCTCGCGCAGTCGAACCACTTGGATCACAGCTTCTCCGATTGCCCGGCTCTTCAAGGAAGCATAGAAGTAAGCTTGATTCGTCATGGCAACCAGCACATAGCCAGTATGGCCAAAGCTCTCATCGAATGATACGGTCACTTCTACGCTTTCTGCGTCTCCATTGAACATGAACGCCGTCATCCCGAACTGCTGGAGCGTCTCTCGTTTCCCGGCACTCTGTACAGGACTAAAAGACAGATGTTCTGTATTCACCGTCCCGTTTGCCAGATGCTCCCCGCTTACTGCACCAGGGGCAATATGGTAGCCCTGCACACTCTCTTCCTCCAGATGACGGGATTGAACAGCGAATGAAGCAATTTTGGAGGAATCTATAGCTTCGTCCTGAATTTCCGTCACACCTACCGCACCTGCTAATAGATGAGTTGTACCCACACTCCCCGTTTGCAGTTTCGCGCCGGTAATGCTGCCATCGGGCAGCAGCTCCACAGTCCGGGTATCTTCGGCAAGATGCTCCAGCCTAACGATGCCAGGTCGCAAATGCCGCTCTTCCAAGCTTTCGTCAGCAAGATGTTCACCGAATACGCTATTCGGCTGTAAATGCAGAGAATTCACTGCTCCCTCGGCTAGCTTCTCTCCAGTAATACTACCGTCTGGCAGCAGCTCGGAGGTCCGGGTATCTTCAGCTAGATGCTCCAAGGTAATGCTGCCAGAACGGATATGACGGCTCTCTACTGAATCTCTGGTTAAGTGACCCCCATATATACTACCTGGCGCTACGTGAAACGATTGGATCGAACCTTCCGCCAGCTTAGCACTGGTAATGCTGCCGTCTGGCAGCAGTTCAGCTGTCCGTACTTCTTCGGCCAAATGCTCCAATTTAAGGCTGCCGGAACGAATGTGACGGCTCTCTACCGTGTTTACAGCTATATGACCGCCATATACACTGGCTGGTGCGAGATTGAAAGAATTAACCGTGCCTTCTGCCAGCTTAGCACCAGTAATACTGCCGTCTGGCAGCAGCTCAGAGGTTCGCACCTCTTCTGCCAATTGCTCCAACTTGATGCTTCCGGGACGGATATGTCGGCTTTCCACGATATTCACAGCCAAGTGAGCACCATTTACACTGCCCGGTGCCAGATGAAGCGAACCCACCGAACCTTCCGCCAGCTTCTCTCCAGTAATGCTGCCGTCTGGCAGCAGCTCGGTGCCATAAACCTCTTCTGCAAGGTGTTCCAGGGTAATACTTCCCTGAGTTAGGTGCCGACTCTCTATCGTCTCCTCAGCCAAGTGATCACCATTTACACTGCCCGGTGCCAGATGAAGCGAACCCACCGAGCCTTCCGCCAGCTTCTCTCCAGTAATGCTGCCATCTGGCAGCAGCTCGGAAGTTCGCACTTCTTCTGCAAGGTGTTCCAGGGTAATACTTCCCGGAGTTAGGTGCCGACTCTCTATCGTCTCCTCAGCCAAGTGATCGCCATATACACTGCCCGGTGCCAGATGAAGCGAGCCCACCGAGCCTTCCGCCAGCTTCTCTCCAGTAATGCTGCCGTCTGGCAGCAGCTCAGAAGTTCGCACTTCTTCTGCAAGGTGTTCCATTGTAATACTCCCCGGTGTTAGGTGCCGGCTCTCTATCGTCTCCCCAGCTAGATGAGCGCCATTTACACTGCCCGGTGCCAGATGAAGTGAACCCACCGAACCTTCCGCCAGCTTCTCTCCAGTAATGCTGCCGGCTGGCAGCAGCTCGGAAGTTCGCACTTCCTCTGCAAGGTGTTCCATTGTAATACTTCCCGGAGTTAGGTGCCGACTCTCTATCGTCTCCTCAGCCAAGTGAGCACCATTTACACTGCCCGGTGCCAGATGAAGCGAACCCACCGAACCTCCTGCCAGCTTCTCTCCAGTAATGCTGCCGTCTGGCAGCAGCTCGGTGCCATAAACCTCTTCTGCAAGGTGTTCCAGGGTAATACTTCCCGGTGTTAGGTGCCGACTCTCTATCGTCTCCCCAGCTAGATGAGTGCCATTTACACTGCCCGGTGCCAGATGAAGTGAACCCACCGAACCTTCCGCCAGCTTCTCTCCAGTAATGCTGCCGTCCGGCAGCAGCTCGGTGCCATAAACCTCTTCTGCAAGGTGTTCCAAAGTAATACTTCCCGGAGTTAGGTGCCGACTCTCTATCGTCTCCTCAGCCAAGTGATCACCATATACACTGCCCGGTGCCAGATGAAGCGAACCCACCGAACCTTCCGCCAGCTTCTCTCCAGTAATGCTGCCGTCTGGCAGCAGCTCGGTGCCATGTACCTCTTCTGCAAGATGTTTCAGCGTGATACTGCCAGTACGGATGTGATGACTTTCCACCATCTCCCCAGCCAGATGAGCGCCATATACACTGCCCGGTGCCAGATGAAGTGAACCCACCGAACCTTCCGCCAGCTTCTCTCCAGTAATGCTTCCGTCTGGCAGCAGCTCGGTGCCATGTACCTCTTCTGCAAGATGTTTCAGCGTAATACTGCCGGTACGGATATGATGACTTTCCACTATCTCCCCAGCTAGATGAGCGCCATATACACTGCCCGGCGCCAGATGAAGTGAACCCACCGAACCTTCCGCCAGCTTCTCTCCAGTAATGCTGCCGTCTGGCAGCAGCTCGGTGCCATGTACCTCTTCTGCAAGATGTTTCAGCGTAATACTGCCGGTACGGATGTGATGACTTTCCACCATCTCCCCAGCCAGATGAGCGCCATATACACTGCCCGGCGCCAAATGAAGCGAACCCACCGAGCACTCCGCCAGCTTTTCACCAGTAATACTACCGTCTGGCAGCAGTTCTGAGGTTCGCACCTCTTCTGCAAGATGCTCCAACTTGATGCTGCCAGGAATCATATGCCGACTATCTATACTCCCCCTCGCTATGTGACTGCCATGTATACTTCCAGGTAACATATGAATGGAGCCGACCGAACCCTTCGCCAGCTTTTCTCCAGTAATACTGCTATCTGGCAGCAACTCGGAAGTTCGTACCTCTTCCGCAAGGTGTTCCATTGTGATACTTCCCGGAGTAAGGTGCCGGCTTTCAATTGTCTCCATAGCCAAGTGAGTGCCATATACACTGTCCGGTGCCAGATGATGTGCGTGAATAGAGCCTTCTGCCAGTTTATTCCCTGAGACGCTGCCATCAGGCAGCAGATTGGCGCTCTTAACCTCTTCCGCCAAATGCTGAAGTGTAATTTCACCTGAACGAATGTGGCGGCCTTCAATAGACTTAAGGATCAGTTGATTGCTTCCCACACTGTCTGCAGCCAGATGAAGGGAATTCACGGAATGGTTCGCCAGCTTCCCGCTATCAATACTTCCGTTCTGTATCTGTATAGAAGAAATCGCGTTCGGGGTGATATGCCCATTGCCGATGGATAACGGGCGGACATGCACTCCGCCAATACTCGCCGGAGCCAAGTGCCTACCTTGCACAGCACTATCACTAATCGAATTTCCGACGACCGCTCCCGACGACAAGTGTTCAGTTTGAACAGCTGAGACAGCTAGCTTGACGGAATCCACACTACCATCTGCGAGCTTGGCAGAGGTGACCGACAAGTCGTTAATTTTATCCGTTGATATGCTTTCCGGCGATAGCTTCAGCGAGGTCACGGCATGATCTGCCAGATGGTGCGGTTGGACCGCTCCAGCGGCAAGATGAATCTCCCTAACCGAACCGGAAGCCAGCTTATCTCCGGACACTGCGCCAGACTGAAGAGCTGCAGAGGTCACGCTATTCTCTCCAAGATGTCTTCGTTCCACGGCGCCCGGGGCCAAATGCTCAGCATCCACTACGGCTTCCTGCAGAACTCGCCCGCTGACACTGGCATCGGCCAGATGTTTCTCCTCCACTGCACAAATAGCAATATGTTCCCCGCTCACGGTTTCACGAGCGATAGCATTGCCGACAACCGCACCCGCTGCCAGCTTTGTTGAGCTCACGGACCCATCTGCCAATTTGGTGGTAGTAACACTGGATGAATGGAGATGTTCTCCTGTCACCGAATCCCAAGCCAGTACTTCGCCAGTGACTGCCCCTGAGGACAGGTGACGGGTGTAAATGACTTCATCCTGCAGTTGTTCAGATCCCACCGATTCTGCTGTTAAATGAGAATTGTCCACGGATTCCCGTTGCAGATGAACAGAGGATATGGCCTGCATAGCAATCTGCGGACTGCGCACCGCAGATTTGGCGATATGCCGGGTAGTCACGGCTTCATCTGCCAATTTATGGGCCAGTATACTCTGGTCGGCGATCTTCGAAGAGGTGACAGCTTGCTCGATAATCTGTGCGGTACCCACAGCTCCCTCTGCCAGCTTCACAAAAGAAATACTACGGTCGGCTAGATGACGGCTGAGTATCTCCCCATCAGCAATGTGGCCGCCGGTCACACTTTCCGAACTCAAATGTACGCTTCGGACAGCTTCCATCCCGAGTTGTCTAGAACCTACCGCCCCTTCTGCCAGATGCGTACTCTCTATCACACCGGGCTGAAGCTGCTCCTTGCCAATCAACCGGATAGCAAGCTGCTCCCGTCCAATGGCCCCCGGCGCCAGATGCTGTGACTTGATGACATGGTCACTAAGGTGGCGACTCTCAATGACGGCATCACCCAGCTTTGCGCCGCTGATTTCACCATCAGCGATTTTGTCGCCGGATATCGCTTCATCTGCCAGCTTGGAACGGTCAATACTTCCGTTGGCCAAGTGACGGCCTGATAGGCTGCTGCTCTGTATTTTGTCGCCGGTAACTGCACCGTCCTCCAGTAAATCAGCCGTAATAATAAACTCGCTCAGATGGCGGCTCTCTATCGATTTATCCCCGATTTGGCTCCCGCCGATGATTCGATCAGCCAGCTTCTCCGGACCGATACTGCCATTCTTCAGCTTCTCACCACCGATCGAATGGTCCAGCAGCTTGCCTCCGCTAACACTGCCTTCCGCTAAATGCTCGCCCGAAATGGATTCCGGGGCGATTTTGGAGGAAGTCACTGCCTTGTCCGCGATATTAATGCTCTGCACTGCGTAATCCTGCAACCAAGGTGTACCGATGATCCCGAATTTCAGCCTTGACCCGTCGATGGTACGGGGAGCGATCTTAGTTCCGGTAACAGCTCCATCGGACAGATCATCCGTATACACCGGCTGCAGGCGTTCCTTCTCGGGAACGGATAATGGAGCTGCGGATAAATGATCCGCCTGTTCCTGAAGCTCTGCTTCCACACTAGGCTCTGGCGGCACAATACTTGCTGAATGCGGTGTTACCTCTTCTAGTTCTGCTACACCTGCCCCGACCCCGCTTACCTGCATGGCCTGAACTGGCAATAGCCCTGATTCACTGCTGACGATCTCAACATTTCCTGTGAATTTCGGACCGCTTACCAGCATGCTCAGTTCCTCTGTATTGGGGTTATCCACATAATAGAGTCGTTTTTTCGGAATGCGCGGCTGCTTTCTTTTGGAGCTCCTCATAAGAGTCTCCTCCTTCCAACTATTGTTTCTCGTAGGCATCATATGCAGCGGACTGGGCTGATGACACCCTTAGAGCAAAGCTTGCGGAAAGGAGTAATGTCTGAAAAGCCGTTTTCTAACGATAAGTTATCGTATGAAACCTATACATTCTTATTTTTCAAAAAAAGGGCTTTTGCCGCCGCGCATTCGTCCATCCTGACAGGCGCGTACAAACATACACTGACAGAAGAAGAGAACAGCGAAATAAAGTTACTCAACATAACGGGAGGAACGAACATGGGGCAAAAGCACGTTGGAATACTGCTGAATTCCGCTATGCACCGGGGCGTTCCCCGACACAAAACGGGACAGGAGTCTCTTAATAACTATGAGGAGGCCGCGGCAGCATACGGAATAACCCCCTGCTTCCTGAAGCTCGCTGATATTGATCCAGACTCAGGCTACAGTGCCGCCTATATAAAAGGAGCTCAGGGATATAGATATGCTGTGATCCCGACACCTGAGGTTATCCATAACCGGGCGATTTATGAGCAGAATAACGCAAGCATGGAGCGACTGATCCAGCAGGGTCCACTGGTGTTCAATACCTGTAACCGTTACGGCAAGAATGAAATTCATCGACTGCTGGAGCAAAGCTCGGAGCTGAAGTCTTTTCTGCCAGCAAGCGCTACAGGTCTGTCTGGGCTAAAAAAAATGATGACCCTTTATCCGGATCTCATTCTCAAACCCTGTCGGGGAAGTATAGGCAAAGGCATCATGCGAATGGTTCACATAGGCGAACAGAGATGGATCTTATTCTACCTGTCGCCCAGTGCACGGCGCTGGATAAGCGTTCCTGTTGAACAGGAGGGATTGTCAGGTATGCTGCGGGCGCGTCTGGCAGCTATGCCCTACTTGGTACAAGAACGAATCCCTTTGGCCGAGATTGGCGGCCGTCCCTTTGATTTACGCGTCACCGTTCAGCGAGGTTGGGGTGGAGAGTGGCAGACCACTGGCCTGTTCGCCAAGCTCGCAGCCCCAGGCGGCTTCGTCTCCAACCTCGCTCGGGGCGGTGTAGCTCTCAGTTCTTCCTATGCCTTGGAGCAGGTATTTACAGGCGCGGAGGCGGCAAATATCCGTATGTCCGTGGGGACATTAAGTCTTGCCGTAGCACGTTGGCTGGAGCTTAGCCTCCCCGGCCTGGCTGATATTGGGCTGGATATTGGCATCACCAAGGATGGGCAGCTTTTTTTCATTGAATGCAATGGCCGCGACCAGCGTTATGGGTTTCATAAAGCCGGGCTCACAGAGATCTGGAAAGACAGCTACCGCCGGCCCATGAGCTATGCCCGTTTTCTGCTGGAGAACGGGTCCCTAGGATAACTGTTATTGATTTGTCCTCTATTCTATGTCAATATAATGCAGAGCGGAAAAGGTCTGGCTTCCATGCGAGACCTTACTGCTGCACTATGGAAGGGAGATGGGCATGGTTAAACAATTGCTGCGGCTGATGACCGAGCTATCCTCGCACAGATGGCTTTCCCGGTTAATGGGTTCTTTTTCCCATAGCAGACTCAGCCGTTTTCTTATTCCGGCATTTATTCGGAGTTACCATATTCCTGCCGCTGAGGCGGAGAAGAATCCTGGAGAATACCGTACGCTTAATGAATTTTTCAGCCGTCAGTTGCGGCCGGGCATGCGGCCAATCGCCACTGGAGCCAACGTCGTGGTTAGCCCAGTTGACGCTACCATTACCGCTATGGGCGATATTTCCTGTGGAACGATTATGAATGTAAAAGGTCAAGATTATAAGCTGGAAGAGCTGCTTAATCACTCTCCGCATCTAGAGCTGTACAAGAAGGGCTTTTTCTTCGTGCTCTATCTGAGTCCTACTGATTATCACCGAATCCACGCTCCTATTACCGGACACAAGGTAGAGAGCGAGCATATTCGCGGGCGGGCCTATCCTGTCAATGATTTCGGCATGAGACAAATGACAAGTGTGCTGAGCCGCAACGAACGTCTCATTACTTATATTGCCGGAGACTGCGGCCAAACTGCAGTTGTTAAGGTAGGGGCGATGAACGTCAGCAGTATCCGCTACACCGATGACAACGCTAAAGAATGGCAGGCGGGCGGCGATCTGGCCTATTTCGAGTTCGGTTCGACGGTTGTGCTGCTTACCGAGAGCGGTACCTTTACTCCGCGCCCCGGATTAGGGACGGATACAAAGGTCAAGATGGGCGAATGGCTGGGAACGCTCCACCGTCCTCTTTAGAGGATGAATTTCATATACGGATGAACATATAAAGGTATCCCGCAGGCATAAAGCTGAAGCGAGGATACCTTTTCGTATTTTACATAACAGCAACGCAGGAACAATCATTCATACATGATCTTGATACAATGTAATTAACCGTACGGGGAAAGGAAAGTGAATGTTTGAACTATAGATCTGATATAGAACGTTGTATCGAATTTATTGAAGCCAACATCAAGGAAGAATTAATACCCGAAAATATTGCTTCTCTTGCAGGCTATTCTCTGTACCATTTTTGCCGAGTATTTCAAGCCTGTATGGAAATGCCGATCATGGAGTATATCCGTAAAAGACGTTTGTCCCTTGCCGCAGTTGAGTTTTTTAAAGGCAGAAAAATTATTGATATTGCAGCAGACTATGGATTCGTGACCCAAAGTGGATTTACTAAAGCCTTTCGCAAGGAATATGGCTACAACCCGACACAATATACCGCAAGAATGGCTGGTGTCCGAGATTATTTAGCTGGGGAACACTTCACAATTGAATTTGGAGGTTATTTGATGAAGCCAAGCATGATTACAAAATCATCGTTTAAAATTGCAGGTTATGGAATCAAGACTACTATTGCCGATGGCAGCTATACCAAGGATGTCTCCGCCTTCTGGAACAATTACGATACTAATGGTTGGGAGAATAAAATGTATGCACAGCTCCAGCCACCGAAGCATGGTGAAGTTGGCATTTGTGTGCCCGACTCTAAAGACAGCGGAAACCTGATCTATTTGCTGGGTGTCATTGTGGACAATTTTGATAAAGTGACGCCTGAGATGATTACGCTTGAAGTTCCTGAAGCGACTTACGCAGTATTCACTACTCCCCCCGTGGATGTAACAGCCATAGGAAAAGACGGTCAACCGAATGAAGAGGATTTCCCAAAGGTAATTGGCCAGACGTGGAAGTACATTTTTGAGGAGTGGTTTGCAACTAGCGGCTATGAGTACGATGAGAGTAAGCTGGACTTTGAGTTTTATGATGAGCGCTGCCACTTCCGCCCGGATACAGTGATGGAGATTTACGTCCCCGTTCTTGCAAAAAAGTAAAGTAATATACTAGGCGAGAGCTTGCTGCTCCCGTCTCCTAAAATGCTCACAGCCCTGCAGATTTCTCCACAGAGCTGTGAGTTTTTTTAAT
Source organism: Paenibacillus sp. 19GGS1-52 (assembly GCF_022369515.1). Lineage (NCBI taxonomy): Bacteria > Bacillati > Bacillota > Bacilli > Caryophanales > Paenibacillaceae > Paenibacillus > Paenibacillus sp. 19GGS1-52. The sequence goes on along the minus strand of NZ_CP059724.1, from coordinate 1,400,047 downwards.
GTAATAGGCACATTCACTTGTAATTTATTCCGTCACCTTACTCTGATTGGCTACTTCTAGAGCCTTCGCCTGCACTTCCTCCGGTACCCCGAGGTAAAAGCGGCTGATCGGCTTCACATTCTCATCCAGCTTATAGACCAGTGGAACACCTGTCGGGATATTAAGATCCAGCAACGCTGCCTCGTCGATATTCTCCATATATTTGATCAGCGCCCGCAGGGTATTCCCATGTGCAGAAATAAGCACCCGTTCCTTTTTGCGAATGAGCGGCACAATACGGTTGACCCAAAAATCGCCGACACGGTGAACCGTATCTTCGAGGCTCTCGCCCCGCGGAATATCTCCGGCTCGAACCTCTTTATAGCGGATATCATTTCTGGCGTACCGTGGATCATCCGGCTCCAGCTGTGGCGGGCGGACCGATAGGCTCCGCCGCCAGATATGCAGCTGCTCTTCCCCGTATTTCACGGCCGTTTCACTCTTGCTTAGTCCCTGCAAGGCACCATAGTGACGCTCATTCAGCTTCCATGATTTCTGTACGGGAATCCACAACAGATCCATCTCGTCCAACACATAATTGAGCGTTTTGATCGAACGTTTAAGTACAGATGCAAAAGCCAGATCGAAGGTATATCCCGCTTCTTTTAGAAGCTTCCCCGCTGCCTTCGCTTCTTGAACACCCTTCTCCGTCAAATCGGGATCGCTCCAGCCTGTAAACAGATTCTGGCGGTTATACTCACTCTCTCCATGCCGTATCAATACTACCTCGTACATCATTTCACTCTCCTTTGGACTTATAGCTTGCAACCTGGATTAACGGATTCTACCTCATCTAATTAGTACTATCAACTTCCTGTGCTCATAAAGCAAATGTAGCCTCGTATTCGGATACAAATGAGACTCCTCAGTAAGCAAGAAGAAACGGCTTCGCTGTCCTCTGAAAGAGGCGGCATCCGTTTCTTCGAGAAATATAAGGATAAGTTATTGCGTGAAGCGCATAAATTCTTATATTTTTAAGAAGAACCGACACCCTATAGGGCCCCGGTTCTTCTTTATACGCTATGCTTAGAACCAGGAGTTGGCGATAATTCCACTGGACCGTTTCAATCTGCTTAAGCGGTTTCTAAAAATTCCGCCGCCTCCACCTTTACATTCTGTATTGCATATCCGGCGTCTGAGCATCATTCCTAGTGTCTCCCCTTCCAAGCTGTTATGTAAATTCTCTGTAAACTAGGCTGAAACGTATTACCCAAGTAGGAAATAACTGAAACAAAGACGAAGGAATCAGCGGATCTCGGACGGGCTTTTTCCGGTGTGCTGCTTGAACTGGCGGCTGAAAAAGAAAATGTCCCGATAGCCAAGCGCATCCGCCACCTCCGTGACGTTCATCCCGGCATATAACAGCAAATGCTGGGCTCGTTCAATCCGGGCACGAATAACATAGGATTGGACAGAGGAGCCTGTAAGCTCCTTGAATTTGATCGAAAAATAACGTGGCGACAAGCCCGCTCGTGCCGCCAAATCCTCCACCCGATGTGAAGCGCCAGGGTGCTGGCTCACGTAATTGGCAATCTCGTGGATAACCTCAGCCAGCTGATTGCTCACGTGGCGCTCCACAGGCATGACTTGATCCTCCCGCAGCAAATGGATCATCAACTGCTTGAGAATCAGTTGCCCCTCTTCCTCCGCAGCGTAAGTCTTCACCAGAAATAGCCGAACATACCGAGCGAGCAGATGCTCGAATTCCACAGTTTCCGTAAGCTCACGGTAAGGCTGCGGGATATCCGTCACCTCTCCAATAACATCGAAGTGGATATATGTAAGTACGAGCGGTTTTTGCGGATTATGTGTGGCACTAGTATGTTCTCCCGGCCGAAACAGGAAACAGCTACCTTTGCCAACTTGAAAGGGCTCACCTTTGCACACAACCGTGCCTTCCCCACTCCACACATAAAACAAATCATAATTTTGCAGCGGCTTCTCTCTTTTTTGCCATTTCCAGCCCGGTTCGCATACAATCTTCGCCAAAGCCGGCAGGATGACAAATGAGGACGGCGATGCATGCAGCATAACGTTCCCTCCTAAAAAGTTTTGTTAGCATATACTTCTGTGTAGTCACTTCGCAAAACTTACTTCGTAAGCATACGCTTAAGTTTTGTTAGCATATACTTCATTGAACTACTTCGTAAGCATAACGCGTCCCCCCTAGGAGATCAGGAGAGTCGCCTCAACTTATTTAACGATAGTTTATGCTGTTAAATCGCAGGATTTAAACTCATTTCTCTAATTAGCAGTAAATAATGCCGTTATTCCAACTGGATTCCCGAAAATTAGCTACCCAGTGCAGATTTAGAGGCAGTGAATGCTGCTAAGTCGTTTCTGAACGTGAAATCCAGCTGATTAACGTCAGAAAATGCTTCTATTTTTAGCACATCTTGTTCAGTTCTGTCATGACCTTATTCAAAAAATGGACGCTTCCTTACAACCCCCGTGTCACACCGTTTCCCTACTTTCCATAATACCTTGTCATGTGGTATTTTGCATATCCTTCCACGCCAGAAGCAAGCGAGTTATTCCCTCCTTCTGTGCATGCTCATTCAGATGGGAAAAATAAAAGCAGGCCGCAGGCCCGCCCGGCATAATCCGGTATAGCGCCGCGTCCCTAAAGTCCGTCCCACGCCTGCGTGCCGCCGACTGGAAAGCAGCGAACTCCTCGCTGCTGCGCAGCCAGCGGGCGTAGATGTGCAAGCCCGCGTCGCCGGGCAGCGGTGCGAACAGGCCGCCGAGGCGCTCGGCCAGTAGTGCGCGGAAGCTGCGGCTACGCTCGCCGTATAGGCGCGTCATACGCCGCAGATGCCGGCTGTAGCCGCCGGTATTCATGAACCGCGCCAATGCCCGCTGCTCCAGCAGCCCGGCCGGGAGCGGCTCATAGAGCGCCTTGGCAGCGATAACCGGCTGCACCAGCGACGAGGGCAGCACGGCAAAACCAATCCGCAGTCCCCTGAACATGCTATTGGAGAAAGAACCGACATACACGACCCGCTCTCCCCGGTCGAGTGCTTTCAAGGGTTCGATGGGACGTCCAGCCCAACGAAATTCACTGTCATAATCGTCTTCCACAATTACCGCATCATGCCGCTGCGCCCATTCCAGCAGTGTCCGCCGCCGCTCCAAAGGCAGCACCGCTCCGGTAGGAAACTGGCGGCTTGGCGTTACAAACAGCAGCTGTGCGTCCCAATCCTCCGGCTGCAGCCCGCTGCTATCTAACTTCCCGGTAAGCAAGCGGCCGCCCGTAGTCTCGATGGCTCTGCGAATTCCATGAAAGCCAGGGTCCTCCACGACAGCCGGACTCCCCACTTCCAGCAGCAACTGGGTCAGAAGGACAATTCCTTGCATCGAGCCGCTGAACAGTACGATATGCTCCGCTTCGGCATGAATGCCGCGGGTAATCCGCAAATGGGCGGCAAGTGCCCGCCGTAAGCCCTCATCACCTTGGGGTGGGCAGACATTTTCCAGGCGTCCGCCGCCTTTGCCCCCAGCATAGGCCAGAGCACTCCGCCATTCAGCGTAGGGAAAGTGCTCCATCAGCACCCCACTGCTGCGGAAGCTGACAAAGTCCTCTGGGGTGTTGTCGTATAGCGACACTTGCCGCTTGATCAAGCGTTCCCCCCATGCAGAGAGTGGGATAGTGGCATATTGACTATCCCTTCCGCTGACCTCTACCGCCGCATTTACAACAGCCCCGTTTGCTCCACCTGCATTCAACCCAGCCTCGTCCAGACTGGCCGTATCCTTAGCATTTGCCCCACTTCTCGCCTCTCCTGCAAACTCATTTACAGTCGTATTTGCCCTTCCTCCGTCGATGTGCCGCATCGCTAACGACCTTTCACCGTTTCCGCTAGAATCAGCAAAGCTGTCATCGGAGACATAAGTCCCCTGGCCTGTCTTCGCCTTAATATAACCATCAGCCAACAGCATGTCATACACCTGCGACGCCGATCCTCGCGATAGATCATAGAGAACAGCCAACCGTCGCGTAGACGGTAGCCTTGTTCCTCCCGGAAGCGTCCCCTCCAATATTGCTGCGCGGAGGGCGTGATATAATGCTAAATATTTATAGCGGTGCACAGCCAGATACTGGTCGTATGCCAATGTAATATCCACACCCCCACCCCCTTCTCCACCAAGTGGACCATAAATAATAATCTAAATGGGTCCTTTTTTATTGTCAAGCAATCCTCTATTCTATTTTGAAAAGGGAGATGGATTGTTATGCGCAGAAAAGAATTTCAGATAGATCAGGAAGAGGAATTAGAGACTTTTTTGAGCGGGATGAGCTTCGGCTTTCTTGGAACAAGTGATGAACAGGGGCACCCGCGGGTTACGCCGCTGAATTTCGTGTATGCAAAGGGCTGCTTTTATTTCCACGGCAGTCATGCAGGTGGCAAAATGGAGGCCATCCGCAGCCAGCAGAACGTCTGCTTCACGGTAGCTGATGAGTATGCGCTCATCCCATCCTATTTTAGCGATCCCCAGTTGGCTTGCCCTGCGACTGCTTATTTCAAAAGTGTAACAGCCTACGGTAAGGCTGAAGCTGTCGAAGACTCTTCGGAAAAAGCCATCATATTCTCTTTATTCATGAACAAGCTCCAACCGGAGGGCGGCTATGATCCTATTGACGCAGCAGATCCCCAGTACCAATCCCGCTTGAAGGGGGTCGCCGTTATACGCATAACGCCTGAAGAAATTACGGCGAAATTCAAGTTTGGTCAGAATCTGAAAGAAGAGGCACGAGCGAATGTCATCGACGGTCTGTCCGAAAGAAACGGGGCACGTGATGCCGAAACCATAGAAATGATGGAAAAATATTGTCCCTATCACCGCTGAGTTTCTCCTCAACTTCATCCTTACCTGTGAAAACCACCAGAATTGTTCTTAAAGTATTGCTAAAACCGCTGCTTTCTACAGTGACGGTTGCAGGCCACGGTGATATAATGTTAGGCAATGTTAGCAGTATGTATCCCCAAGAACCCTGGAAGGATGAAACTGATGAATTCAATGGCTGGACAATTGAACGAAAGTATCAAAACGGGAAATGAGCATGTATACGATATGCTCTCCACTCTCGGCAAAGAGATTTATTTCCCGAAAGAAGGCATCCTGAGCCAATCCGCTGAGGCTACCGCTCATGCCAAGAAATACAACGCAACCATCGGTATCGCTACCGAAGGTGGCATGCCTATGCACCTTGCCGTAATCCAAGAGAAGCTTTCCGCCTTTAGTCCCAAAGACCTGTATGGCTATGCCCCACCGGCAGGCAAACCGGAGCTGCGTACGGTATGGCGGGAGAAGATGCTGCGCGAGAACCCTGCGCTCGTTGGCAAATCGTTTAGCAATCCTATCGTTACCAATGCCCTGACGCACGGGCTTAGCATTGTTGCCGATCTGTTCGCAGAATCAGGCGATGCCATCATTTACCCCGACAAGAACTGGGAAAACTACGAGCTAACCTTCGGCATTCGCCGTCATGGGGAAACCGTTAACTATCCGCTATTCACGGAAGATATGAACTTTAACAGTGCTGGCTTGCTAGAAGCGCTGCTGGCTCAGAAGGAACGCGGTAAAGCGATCGTATTGCTGAATTTCCCGAACAACCCTACAGGTTATACTCCTGGCGTTAAAGAAGGAGAAGCAATCGTTGCGGCTATCCTCCGTGCTGCCGAAGAAGGCATCAATGTTGTAGTTGTCAGCGATGATGCGTACTTTGGACTCTTTTTCGAGGAATCGCTCAAGGAATCCTTATTCGGCAAGCTGGCCAATCTGCATCCGCGTATACTGGCGATTAAGATTGACGGAGCCACCAAAGAAGAGTTCGTCTGGGGTTTCCGGGTCGGCTTCATCACCTACGCATCGGATAGCAAAGAGTTATTAGCGGCTCTGGAACAAAAAACAATGGGTATCATCCGCGCCACCATTTCTAGTGGACCGCATCCGTCCCAGACCTTCGTGCTCGATGCACTGAAGGCACCGGAATTCACCGAACAGAAAGAAGAGAAGTTCCAGATCATGAAAGGCCGCGCGAATAAAGTGAAGGCATTACTCGATAGCGGCAAATACGGAGATAAAGTATGGACCTATTATCCCTTTAACTCCGGCTACTTCATGTGTCTGAAGCTGCATACCGTTCCGGCTGAAGACTTACGGCTGCATTTGATCCATAATTACGGTCTCGGCACTATCGCTCTAGGTGAATCGGATCTGCGTATTGCCTTCTCCTGTATTGAAGAGGAGCAGCTTGAAGATCTGTTCGACCTTGTATATGCGGGAATCCGCGATCTGGAAAAAGCCTGATCCTTCAAGTCTTTACTTTCCAAAGTCAACCCCGATTAATCGGGGTTGACTTTTTTTATTTGCCTTTCAAGTCATTGGCCCATACACGAATTGCCCCCCGCACATACAATACGATGTACACAAGTACAACAACTCATCGCACGAAAGGGGAATGAACATGAGCGAAGAAGTTAGAGGCGGATACGTACACCCTGTCCCTTTTACAAGCACTGGTGCTATCCTGGTTCTCTTTATCCTGTTGGTCATCATCAGCCGTTCACTCTTTGTCTAAACGGGAATGACATTCTGGGGAGGGAGCTCCATGCTCTCTCCCACTTCCCTTAGTCAGACATTCCCTGATCTTAAGAATAAACGGCTCCGCTGTCCATGAAAGGACGGCGGAGCCGTATTCTTAAGAGATAGGAATTTATAGGTTTCTCACGAAAACTTATCCTTATATATCGTCATCCAAGTGTGCCTCTTTACGGGACAAGTAGCCCTTGAACAGAAAGGCCAGCAAGACGCCGGCAACGAAGGTTCCGGCTACTGGCAGCGGACGCTCTCCTACTGAGGCCAGAAAAGGAAGAGCGATCAGCACAGCCAGGACCAGATGAGCGCGAAATACAAATTGTGTGGTATTCCTTCCTTTACTGCCTTCCGGCAAAGGATAGACCGTGAGCCAGAACGATTCGCTATGCAGTTTACGCAGCGCGGATAGCTGCACACCTATGATGAATAGGAAGAACAAATAAATACCACTGCCAAGGTAGCTGCCATGGTTCCACCAGCTCAGCAGCAAGCCTAAAACGGTAACTCGCATAATAATACCGAAGATATCGCCTCGGGCAAAGCTTTTGGTCAACAGGTAGCGGTAAGCTGTATCTGGCAACCACAAGATGCGACTGCCCCATTTAGAGAGGTAGCGGCGGGTATATACCCGCTGTTCACGGCCAGGCACATCTACGAACCAGCCCAGAACCATCAGTGCACGGCCTCCCTGATTCTTCTCCACAGCGATGAGTCTCTCCCACGGTACAGAGTGACGTCCAGGGACGGTAAGCGCTGCTAGATATGCTGCGGCCAAGAGTACAATGAAGATCAGACCCCGTCCGGATGGCTGCCACAGCCAAGCAGCAACCATCAGACCCCCTACAGCCCAGCGCAACAGGGCATAAGCCATTGCAGCTGGGCGTGACAGCATCGCAATCTCGCGCCATAAACCATAGCTCGCCAGCAGCTTCACGCCTATCAGCAGCAATGCCGTTACCAAGAGCTGCTTAGGGGAAACATCGGTACGTATGTACAACGGCCAAAGTGTAATCAATACAAATAACATCCGCAGAATCTTCCACACGTTCCCGCTTACCCAGGTAGGAGCAAAATATTCCCTCATCCGGTGACCCTGAGGCAGCAGGAATACTGTATCCGGACTCTGCAAATACGTCCGAAAGCCGCTATGCACCGCTGCTGGTCCCAGAAGGGCAAGCATGATCCAGCGGATCGGAATTCCCGTCGGAACATCCCGCAGCAGCGAAGTATACCAAGCAGAGAATATGATTAATACGAAGAGGAACATCATCGCCACACCGCTCTGAATAATATAACCCATATAAGGCAGCATGCTTCCCATGAAACGGCCACGCCGCTGTCGGCGCAGCTCCTTCAAATCCATATTATTTCCCCCCCTGAACCAGCTCATAGAACAGCTGTTCCAAAGGCAGTCCCGGGTGACCGGATGCTGCTGCGATTTCCGCCAGCGTGCCTTCAGCAATGACCTTGCCTTGATGCAGCACTATAAAGCGATCGCAATAGTTCTCAATGGTAGAAAGAATATGGGAGCTGAGCAGGATTGAAGCGCCTGTCTTCTTCAGCTCCAGCATGAAATCAAGCAGAGAGCGAATCCCCAATGGGTCCAGACCGAGAAAGGGCTCATCAATCACATATAGTGCCGGACGTGCGACGAATGCACACATAATCATCACCTTCTGCTTCATGCCTTTGGACAGATGCGATGAAAGGGTGTCCATTTTGTCATCCATATGAAACAGCTCGGACAGATGTCTGCTGCGGGTCTCATAATCGTTACGATCTACACCATAAGCTCTGGCTGTAAACTCAATATGCTCGCGCACCGTCATTTCTTCATATAACAGAGGAGACTCGGGTACAAAAGACAACGCACTATGATACCCTTTCGGGTCTTCATTGCGGGTCTTGCCCTGTACGGTGATTTCCCCCTTCTGAGGGGACATCAGGCCGAGAATATGCTTCATGGTCGTGCTTTTTCCAGCTCCGTTTAAACCAATTAGTCCGACCATTTCGCCAGGCTGTACCTGTAGCGCAATATCATGCAGCACCGGCTTATTCAGACTATATCCTCCGCTTAAGCCCGTAATTTGCAATACGGGAGTTTGATTCATTGACCGTCACCTCTCGGGGTTTTGTTCTTCAGCCACTTTGGCGCGCCCTTGTTCTTGCGTTCGCGCTCACGCTCTGCATTGCTGCTGCGCTTGCCCGCAGGCGCGGCTGGATTCACCTTGCGCTGTGGGTCGCGCCGCAGTTCTCCGCCTGAAGGCGCAATCGTCTTCTCTGGCATCATAGGCTCGTCGCGCTTCACAGTGCCTGCATCCAGTTCTACGCCAGCAGTCCGTACTGGCGGCTTGGCACTACGCGCTGTAATTCCTTCGCGGCGGGCAGGTGTTCCTTCACTGCGTCCAGTTATTCCTTCGCGGCGGGCCGGAGTTCCCTCACTACGCGCAGCCGTTCCTTCGCGGCGGGGTCCATTTCCTTCGCTGCGGGCAGACCCACGGGCTTCGTCGGCAGCGAATACCTTACCTGCGAACATTTCACGCTCCTCTAGTGAAATATCCAGCTCCTTGGCAAATTTACGCATAATAAAGGTCTGTTGCTCGGTCACGATGCTTACCGACAAGCCTTTGCGTCCCATACGCCCTGTACGTCCAGCCCGATGCACATAATGCTCGGAATCAAATGCTGGATCAAAGCTGACTACAAGCGCAAGATTCTCAATATCCAACCCTCTTGCAGCTACGTCACTGGCCACCAGCACACGGAATTTCCCACCCCGGAAACCAGCTAACACATTGCTGCGTGTTACCTTGTCTGCATCCCCAGAGATAGAGGCTGCAGTCAGCCCTAAGTGGTTCAGTTTGCCCACTATATCTGAAATGTCATCATTAGTATTCACGAATACCAGTGCCCGGTCGGGATTATAATGACGAATCACACGGCGCAGCATGTCAATCTTGTTGCGTTCCTCAGCGACTACATAATGATGCTCCAAGCTCTGAGTTGTCATTACGCCAGGGTCGATACCAATCTCAGCCATATCCTTCATTTCCTTAAAAGCCATCGCTTTAGTCTCAAGACCAATCGTCGCGGACAGCATCACCAACTGACGCGTACGCTGTGCACTGCTGACGATCTTGGTTACTTCACCTGCACCGCTTAGCTGAAACATTTGGTCTGCTTCGTCAATCACAATCGTGCTGACATCATGCATCTTCAGCTTACGCATACCAATCAGTTCCCGTATACGCCCGGGAGTACCTACAACCAACTGAGGATGATCGCGCAGCTTATCAATTTGGCGCTTCATGGCCGCTCCGCCGATGAGACCCAGCACTCGGATACCACGGTGTGCCCCATAACGCTCTGCCTCGCGTACGATTTGCATCGCCAGTTCCTGAGTAGGCGCCAATACCATCTTCTGCACGGCTCTCTGCTCCGGATTAATATTTTGGAGCAGCGGCAGCAGGTATGCCAGCGTCTTGCCTGTTCCTGTCTGTGATGCAGCAAGAACATCTCTACCCTCCAGCAGAAGGGGAATACTCTGCTCTTGTACCGGGGATGGTTCGTTAATGCCGAATTCTGACAATCTGGCAATGAGGTCTTCCTGAATGCCGATAGCCGCAAAAGAAGCTTTATTCATAATTGTAATTCATCCTTTTCGATTGAGATAATATCTTTATTATATGCCAAAAAGGCCTCTCCACCAAATGGAAGGCCGCTTAATCCGATGCAACATTCTATTTCCTGTTCATCGCCTTGTAGGTAAGCTTATCTGCCAGGCGGGGAAACAGACCGTACAACCTTATGCCGAACCCCGCCAGACCTGGAAGATCAACTTCTTCCTTGCCCTTCTCCATGAGCTTTACAATCTTGGAAGAGACGTGCTCTGGTGTCATGATAATTCGGGCCATACTTTTCTCATATTTACCGGAAGGGTCAGCGGTTTTGAAGAAATCAGTCGCTATCGGGCCGGGATTTACAGCCGATATGGTAATTCCACTTCCCCGCAGCTCTTGGCGCAGCGCATTCGTAAAGCCTAATACAGCATGCTTGGTAGCTGTATAGGCAACCGATTTGGCTGTGCCAATCTTGCCTGCCATGGAGGCCACATTGACAATCTGACCGCTTCCCCGTTCCAGCATAGATGGTAGAACAGCCTTCGTACAGCGGACAATCCCCATATAGTTGACGTCCATCATGTCATCAAATTCCTGAACTTCCATGTCGGTAAAAAATGCGAATTTTCCATATCCGGCGTTATTGAGTAAAATATCAATTTGGCCATATGTGGATAAGATCTGTGCAAAAGTCCCCTTGACTGCTGCTTCATCTCTTACATCGCAGGAATACATACCAAAAACGCCCGGAATGCCGGCCGCTGTTTCTTTCAGCTTGTCTGTAGAGCGGGCTACAAGAATAGGAATTGCGCCACGCTTACCGAGCATTTGTGCCGTAAGAGCACCAATACCGCTTGATGCCCCTGTGATAACAACAACCTTATCTTTTAATATCATGGACTGTATTTCAGCTCCCCAGTATCTATTAAGAGATCATCACCTGAATATCCAATTCTCCGATTCCTTCCATCAGCAATGGGATGCTTAGCGCTCTGCGGGGTAAAATGGACATGCTTTCCATATGCATTAGCTTAGGCGGGGTAATATCCACCAACACTCCCTGGTTCGATAAAATTGTACTGGCGTTGCCGCTGATCATATTGCCCAGCTCTGAAATCGCACTTTTTCCCATCTCGTCCATTTCAGTGATGAGATAGCCGCCCATCATCGCTGACACAATCTTAAGTGCTACTTGTTCGGCGATACCAAAGATAATATTTCCAGTTAACTGACCTGACATTCCGACTTGAATCCATATATGATTGTCGATCAGCTCAATTTCTTTGATACCCGGAATACCAGTGGATGGTGAGATCTGAATCACCTGTTCAATTACAATACGTGCAGACTCTAAAAACGGATTAATTACTTCTGCTTTCATGAAAGTGTTGTCCCCCCTTTACCGGGCTTTAAGACTATATCAAAAGTCCCAAGCAATATTGATTCATTATACTTTATATATCGGCACAATTCACCAAAAATTAAGGGTCTTGTCGATCGAAATCCCAAGATAGTTTTTGCTTAACATTGCCCTACCGGGAGTAATCTCCTATAATTTAATCAAATGCCAACATTGAGCGTAAGATATATAAATAATCGGCACTCACAAACGGTTGACCTAAGGGAGGTAGTCCATGAACATCAGCCAGCTGGAGACGCTGATCACGATCTCCAAAACAATGAGCTTTCGCAAAGCAGGAGAACTGCTTAACCTGACCCAACCTGCAGTCTCAGCACAAATCAAAAGCCTCGAAGAGGAGTTCAAAACACAATTGGTTGACCGGAACCAGCCGGTAACGCTTACCGACAGAGGGACGGTCTTTCTCGAGCATGCGGTGCAAATTGTGAATATTGTCGATGAGCTTAAGCAGCGCCTTGCGGATCTCGATGAGAATCCTCAAGGGCATATTATTCTGGGTACCACTACATCCATCGCTATTCAAATTTTACCGCGTATCCTTTCCTATTTTCAGGACCAGTTCCCTCACATCAAAACATCCATCTCATCGATGTCTTCATCCCAGATTTATCAGCAAGTGGAGAGTGGAATAGTAGATGTAGGGATAGGTTATTTGATCGGGCGCAGTCCCACTATGACTACCTCAACTCTGTATTACGATACGTTCGAGCTAGTGGTCTCTCCGCGGCATCCTCTCGCATTGGTCAAATCAGCCGGAATTGAGGCTTTGGGGAGAACCCCGCTAATCCTGCTCTCACCCGACACGGTGGGCCGCAGATTTGCAGACGAGGTGTTTGTCAAACATGGCATCCAACCGCAGGTCATCATGGAGCTGACCAGCAGTGAGGAAGTGAAACGAATGGTAGAGCTGGATCTTGGCGCTGCCATCATCTCCAAATTATCGGTTACCGCAGAGGTCCGAGCCGGCTCCCTCAAAATCGTTCCCATTATGGAGCTTGAGGTTACTCATCCTGTAGGTGTCATTACGAAGTCTGGCAAATACGTCAACTCAGCTATGCGGCAATTCCTGAGCGACCTCAAAGGCATGCCGGAAACACAGTTTATCGGTTCAGAATAACAATAGATCATTAGGCTCAAAGGAGATGATTATCCATGAAATTCGATCTGCATACACATCATTTCCGCTGCGGTCATGCTGACGGGAATATTCGGGATTATATTGAAGCCGGACTCGCTGCTGGACTAGGCGCTATAGGTATTTCTGACCATTCTCCGTATTTTGGAAGCCCATCTGAGCAAGCTTTCCCCCTCATAGCCATGGGCAAATCAGAACTTACTCATTACGTAGATGAAGTGCTCTCCTTAAAAAAGGAGTATGAAGGCACTATCGATGTTCTGTTAGGCATCGAATCTGATTATTTTGCCGAGTATGCTGAAGTTTATCGGAAGATTCTCTCTGCATATCCTTTTGATTATGTAATCGGCTCGGTACATAATGTTAAGGGGATCAGTATTTTTAACAAAAATCGCTGGAAAAACCGCACGCCTCAAGAACAAATCGCTGACAAAACTGAATATTACCAGATGATCGCAGAATCGGCTCGCAGTGGTATGTTTCAAATTCTCGGCCACATTGACGCTATGAAGGGGAATTACCCTCCTTTTTCGGACATTCCTACCCCTGGACCGATTGATGAGTGTCTCCGTGTTATCGGAGAATGTGGTGTTTCTATTGAGATTAATACATCTGGGGGCACTAAACTATGTGGGGGCTGGTATCCCTCCGATGCCATTCTGGAGCGGGCGCTCTTTTGGGGAGTGGAGGTCACCTTCGGATCTGATGCCCATAAGCCTTCCCGAGTGGCAGATGAACGGGAATTGGTGGCGACACGTTTGAAAGAAATTGGCTATACCGAATGGGTGTACTACAAACAACGCGAGAAGATAACCGTTCCGTTAGAATAGCGGATCAGAATAGACAAAAAAATGGACCCGAATCAACGGGTCCCAAAGTATATATATTTTAAAAGGGGGTCATGGGTTTAGTATAGCCTAGGCCTGTTAGAGTTTGATAACGACATTATTTCATTTGTGTAACAATGTGAATACTTTCATTACATCCACTAGAGAACCCGCCCGCGGCAAGATTCGTTCCAGGGTCATTCCATTCTTCACCATCACCCGTTCTGACCTGAAGTTATCTCCTCGGCAGCGCCCCTCCACCTTCTTCACTCCAAGCTCTTGAATGCTGTAATTCAGCAATAGTCCGACCGCTTCAGTCGCAAACCCGTGCCCCCACCATGCCGGATCAATAACGTAGCCAAGTATTGCCGACCCTTCTCGGCGGTTCCAATTCTGTAAAGAGACGGTTCCGATCAGCTCCCGCTGCCCATTTATATAGATGCCTATATGCAGTGCACCAGGATCGAAGCAGGATAACATCTGCTGTACAAGTTTGTCCAGGTAGGCTTGTGTCCCTGCTCCACTGCGCATCATAATATGCGGCTGTACTTCCGGTCGAGAGAGCAGTGTTCGCAATAGATAAGTATCCTCGCGCAGCATTGGCCTTAGCTCAACCGCTATTCCTTGCTGTGGCTGGAACCATTCTACTCCGTAGGTACTCATTTTCTTGCCCCTTCCTGTAGCTTACCATTCTTCATGTTATGCCCGCCGCAAGGTAATAACCGTCAATTCCGGTCTACATAGCAAGCGAAAGGGCAAATAAGTCTCACCAAAACCTCTATTAACATAAACAGGCATCGCCTTATGCTCCGTATAATACAGTCCTGCTATGTATTTTAGTGCTCCGTTTGGAGTGTACATTGGACCGGCAATGGGCAGGCGAATTTGTCCGCCATGACTGTGTCCTGATAACTGCAGATGAAATGGATAAGCCTCCGCTGTATCGGCATAATCCGGCTCATGCATCAGCAGCAGTGTGAACGTTCCCGCTGGAACACCAGACAGTGCAGCCTCAGGGTCCGGCATGCCTTTTAGCAGATCATCCAATCCGGTAACCGCCATAACTTCTCCGCCCCGCTTAAGCACATATGATTCGTTCCTTAGTACCTTAAAACCCGCTGACTGCAGCATTTCGGTGACACTTGCGGTATTCTTGTAGTCATGGTTGCCCAGAATTGCAAATTTCCCTAAAGGAGCAGTTAATTCTGCAAGAATTGACACCGAATCCACAAGATCCTCAGGGTTACTGTCTACAATATCACCGGTGAAGCAAATCAGATCCGGCTCAGCCTCTTTGATATGAGCAACCAGCTTAGCCAAATCATGGACACCTTTGTTGAAACCAAGATGAGTGTCACTGAAATGAACCACTTTGATTCCAGCAAATGCAGTGGGAAGACCGCGCAGTGGCAATTCCATCCTTGTGACATCAAGCCAGCGTGGTTCTCCCTGCCAGGCATATCCACTTGTGAACAAGCCGGCGCCAATTACGGTAGCCGCTCCTCGGGCCAGAAACTGACGACGCGAGATCTTCCGTTTGTCACCGTTTCCTGGAGTACGGGAAGGATATGGGCTGCCCCCCGTAGCTAAATCAGGATCATTATTGGGAGAAGCCCCAGGCTTTCTTTTATTCATAGGGATTTCTCCTTTCTTATTTCAACTCCGTATCGAGTTTAACCTCGATTTCTGCCTCTACCGCTTCTTCCGAGTGTGGTCCCAGAATTTTACGGAACAAGCCCAGCATGGACAGCGCATAGGCAACGGTAATAAAACTAAAGCTAA
Organism: Paenibacillus sp. 19GGS1-52; assembly: GCF_022369515.1. NCBI lineage: Bacteria > Bacillati > Bacillota > Bacilli > Caryophanales > Paenibacillaceae > Paenibacillus > Paenibacillus sp. 19GGS1-52. Next base: position 1,384,624 of record NZ_CP059724.1, on the reverse strand, counting down.
TCTGCATAATCACTACGAGCCGCGAAGTATTGTCTATCGGGGCAATATCTCCGTACCCAACCGTTGCAAAGGTAGCTACGCTAAAGTACAGAAATGTGATGAGTTGGCTAAGCAAATCTTCTCCTAGACCTTTTCCCTGAAACGAGGATTGTCCAAACAGCTTATAGATAGATGTATATACAATAGTAAAAAAAATAATACAGGTGAAGGCAGCCACACTGATACGGACCAGCGTCTGCTGCAGCTTAACTTCCTTACTGTTGGATTCCTTAATTTCATTAAAAATGAAAATAATATAAAACAGGACTGAGACCAGACAGAAGATTAAGATCAGACCACGCATGCCTCTGCTACCTGTCAAGAGAGTACCCAAATCAATCCAGTTCAGCAAATCCTCCACCGAAAAAAGCACATAGATCAGTATCGGAGCCAGCAACATTCCTTTGCCCAGCCACTTATACTTCATCCGATAGGATAAAAATACCAGCAGTATCACTACTGAAACATTCAGGGTCCACATCCACCAAGCCATGGCCTCCACATCCCTGTCCTTATTCTATGCTTCCTCCACGACGATCTGACACCAAAATTCTGCATTCATCTTCAGGCGTTTCGCTGTATGCGCGAGCAAGACCTTTTGCTGCAACTGCTGATTTAAGCACCTTGCGCAACATGAACGATACCTCGAAGGTCTCAGTGAATGGGAAAGGGTCCAGCATCAATGTTGTTGAGTCCTTCCATTCGGCTGTAATCCGTCGACCGGATGTAAAGCTGAAATCCTCAGTACCGGAGAAGCCATCTACCCACCATGGATGCTCCTCAGATTTCGGACTCCCCGGCTCATTTAATGCCATGTATAGCGACAGGTCATCACTAAATTGCAGAAGCCGAGCATCATAATACAGCTCGTCTTCACCTAGCGGGCTTGATTGTTCGAGTTCACGGCGGATACGGGCCCTACGCTCTTCTTCCTGCTCCTGATATACCGTTAACTCGGGGCAATCCTCACCCGAGGTTTCAATTAGACGCTCGAAATGCAGACTGCATAACAATGCTCCATACGGCGTATCCGCTTCTATCTCATCTAGCCCCCGACTATAGAAAGTCAGCTTCGGCACAACCGGAAAATCGATAAAACTGTAAGGCGCCTGCTCCGCATCGTTCCAGAAGGGAGTAGCATCCAGATCGATCCAGCCGCGGTCATGATTGCTTACCGCCCGCAATACCTCATCCCTGCGGCCTTCTGCCGGCACATGCTCTGCCTTAAACTTCACGGCAAGCTTTCCAGACAGCAGCCCATGATCATGCTGCTTCACCATTACGAACGCTTTCGTCTGCTCCCGACAAATCACTGTAATTCCTCCCTAAATGTTCCTCTACCCGAATCTTACAATAACTATGGAGATTATATCATATTTGGGTCTTGTAATTCTTCTGTGGAGGCTGAGTAACTCATAGTGCTAATAGTTACCCTTTTTCCAATATAGTGACCCGTCTTACCTCCCCATTATTCCGGATACTGATGCTCTATCTCTGGGATTAAATGCTAACTCAAGCGTTATCCCTGGAAGTTCCAGCCTTGTATAAATACACCTTTTACACTAGTTCAGGTACCCTTGTAACAGATCAAATTGATTATACACAGCCCAAACCCGATGCTTCAGCTGGTATTTCTTATAACATGAGTTTGACAAAAACTAGCAATAGCTTATACAATGCAGGTTATATGAAATTCAGCTTCCAACCTAACGTAAGTACTCTTACTGTGGCAGACACCTATTCATTATATGCACATGCCGAATCCACCTTATCGGTTACACCTTCTGTTTCCTTTCCTGGAGGAGGCAGTGTAAGGGTTACTCCAGCGGATAAATTCAAGTATTCAATGGTAGGAGAAAAAATGATGAAAAATAAAAAAATGCTTATCTTATTTTTACTTCTAGTTGCTTTATTGTTAACAGCAAATTTGGTTCAACTCAGTAATACTGTAAGCAATAATAGAGTTGTTCATAGACTGGACAGTAATTTACTATCTGAATTAGACAGTTTAAGATTAGAATTAGCACATAATCCGACACCAAGCATTCTTGCAGTAGAACAGGCTAGCAAAATCGCTGCCCTTTCAACTTTCTCCACTCTGGAATTTGATTACGGTTATACTCTTGAAACACGGGTACACGAAAAATTCGTTCATAATGAAAACTTTAAAGATATGGATCAAATTGAAAAGATAATCAGCGCTTTAGAAAAAGATCCCGCAAATAAACAACTGCAACATCAACTGGATTTATTATTAGTAAAGTAAATACTGAAAGAAGCCTTGGAGGAATTAACTCCAAGGCTTCTTTCAGTATATTTAGAAATTGTCATAAGAGCTCCAATTAAACGCCCAGCCACCGTTTGAACATCTGATGCATCGTGGTCTGCTTGTAATTTCAGCGATTGATATAGTAAGTGGTGGAATCCCCTTCGGACAGGCGCGCAGCCAGACAGATCATTATAAAGCTTAAAAACTACATTAAATTCTTCCTGTAGTCATTTGGGGTTAGGCCGTAATATTTTTTGAACATGCGGTAGAAATACGACGTGTTCGTAAAGCCGGTCTTCTCGGCAATTTCGGAGACCGGCTCATGAGTCCGGTTCAGCAGCTCCGCCGATTTCTCCACACGGGTTCGGTTAATCACGTCCACCAGTGTCTCCAGCGTCATCTGCTTATAGATACGCCCGAGATGACTTGGAGTCAAGTCTAGTTCATAAGCGATGGCGTTCAGGGACAGGTTAGGATCGCAATACTTTTCATCTACAATAGCATTGATTCTACGGATTAGATCTTCCTGCTTCGTACTCCGTTTCTCCAGAACCAACCCTTGCAAATATTCAATGGCCGTCTGAAAGGCAACGTTCACTTCCTCCATTGTTTCTAACTCCTCAACAGCTGAGGTAACAAGAACAGGAACGGAATCAGCGTCGATCAATCTGTTCTTGTGGAAGGTGTACAACACGTTGTTCAGCGTGAGGGTAAGACGTGCTATGGCAGACTGCACAGCCCCGATTGGATAAGCTTTCGTTCCTTCCATAATTGCCTTCACACAGACTACAGCCTCCTCTGTCTTCCCTGCCATCAAAGCATCAACCATCCGCTTCTCCTTATCAACCGGGAACACATAAGCCTTGGAATCTGGCCTAACGACTTCCTGAGCTTTGATGACAGCCCCTAATCCATGAAAGAAACGATGACCAGAAGCAGAAATCACTTGATTATAAAGAGCCTTCAGGTGCAGCACCTGCTGTTCCAGTGCTGAATAAGTCATCGAGATTTCAATATGCAAATGCTCTCTAATCGCTTGTTGAATCTGCCGCAGCAGCAGCATGAGGGCCGTTTCATCCTCCATATCGAGCGTATCCGAATCTCCGAAAAGCAACAGAATAGTATCCTCCTCCATTTCTATCGTCTCTACACTGTAGAACTTCATCCCGAGCTCAGAGGCTATATTCATCATGGCATATCGGTAAGCCTTCAGATCAGCCCCCCTGAGGCTGGAGAATTGCTGGAACTGATCAATTCTGAGCAACACCAGTCGGTACGGCTTCTGAAATTCAAAGCTGATATTCATATGGCTGAGCTTGGCCCGCAGAGATTTTAGGTTTATTGGTTCGTTTCCCATAACCAATTCCCGGAGCAGGTGCTGGCGAAGAGTATATACATTATTCCGGTTTGCCGTCTCCAATGTCTGCATGCGGGAAGCGATCAGGCCATACGGCACATACAGCTTCCGGGAGAGCAGCCAGGAAACAAGAATACCCGCTGCCAGAATAGCCAGCGTAATCAGAATCGTTGTTGTACGAATCCCTCTGATATTCCGCGTGACCAGTTCATAGGGGGTCACCCGGACATATCGCCAATCCAGTGCATCCGGTTTGGTGTAGGAGACCAGATACTTTCGGCCGTCAATGCGGCTTAAAGAATACCCTTCCACTCCGTTGTCCGTAATGCTTCGAAGTATTTTTTCACCTTCAGCAGTAAAGGGAACCGGGGAGAGATCATCGCCAGAAAGCAGCTCCCCACGATTATCTATGATGAACGAGCGGCCCTGTCCCTGATTTCCATCAGCCATCTCCTTGTTGATCCAGGAAACGGAGATATTAACAATGATAGCGGAATTCAAGGTTTCTCTCCTGCCAATACCATCGTAGCAAAGATAGGTATAAACACTTTTGGTTCCGCTTTCATCATTGCTTTTATATGTTCGCGGGATTGGAGTAAACGGTGTATATTCCCGATAATGTTCAAGCAAATCCAGAATCCCTTTATCACTCAACTCCTGCTTGGTCAGCAGGCCATTCTGCCCGCTATCCGCAGCGATATATACATATTTGGAGTCTGGATTATACACATAGATGGATTCGATATAAGGCATAGAGCTCAAATAATTCGTCAGCTCATTCATGGCTGCGATACTATCGTAGATGCTCGGCTCTGGATAAAACATCAGCTTGGTTATATTCATGTTGCGATACAGCTGAAAGGTAAGCGACTGCGCACTGTCGGTCATATGGATAACCTCGCGACTGGTTTGGGTTAGATCTCTGAGATCGGACTTATAATCCTGCTGTAGCGCAATTCGGTCAAAATAAATAAAAAGAATGGTTGAGGAGATCGTTATTGTCAGCACCGTACATAATACAATTCCAAGCAGCAGCTTTGCGTAAACTCCCCATTTTTTCTCATCATTTAGACGCAAGGCTTGTTCCCTCCTGATAGCTTCGTATTATTCGATAATAATACATACCAACACATGCAACAAGAACAATTGCCGGACCTTCCACTTCCAGAAAGTCCGGCATAACTTAATAATGATTATGTGCTGTAATCAGCGATATTTATTGAATGCCATTCTCCGCAATATAAGCCTCCCATTGCTGCTTGTAAGCAGCTTGAACCTTCTCCAGGCCCGCTTGTTTGGCTTTAGCCATCGCCGTTGCAATACCTTCATCAACATTGTCGATCAACCCTGCGTACAAGGGATAGAAATACTGCTTCTCCACCTGCTCCAGTGCGGCTCGTTCAGACTGATACGTAGAATAATCCTCGGCAAAGCCGGTGAAAATATCCGGTTTGGCCACTTTGTCCAGCTCGGCAAAAATAGCTTTCACCCCGTCAAAGTTCTTATCAAACAGCATATATTCGGGATTCCGCCAAGCCCAGCCGTTCATCCCCTCCCGTGCAAAGCCGTTGGAGGTGCTGTCACCGATCATTTTATAATATCCATCCTGCACTTCATAGTTCTTGCCTTCAATGCCGTATTGCGTCAATTGATTGTAGCTTTTATCCGTCACAAGTTTCTCATAGAAAGCAAGCGCACGCTCAGGATTCTTGCTGCTTCTTGGAATTGCAAAGCCGTTATGAATCGGATGCACCGGGGTAGCAAATCCACGTGTTTCCGCAAAAGACGTATATCCAAGCTTCCACTCTGGATGAGTGGACTGCATCTTGAGCTGTGAATCATTGTACCGTGTCGGATTATCTCCCAGTATGGAAGCGACCTTGCCGCTTACAAGCGGAGCCTGCATCGTATCCTTGACGTTCAGCACATTTTTCGCAAAAAATCCTTTATCAGCCCAACGCTTCAGTGTCTTCAGGTCCGCCTTCTGTTCATCCGAACCCCAGTAGGAATACACTTCACCAGGTTTGCTGTATTTAATACCAATTCCGTAAGGCAGTGGGCCACCTATCGTATCGTCACTGATCTCCCGGAATACATCCATGAGATTCGTCTTCACATCGGAATTCGCAGATAAAGGCTGCATCTCAGGCTCATTTGCCTTAATTCCATCGAGATACTGCTCAAAAGTAGCAATGTCTGTTGGAACCGGTAAATTATATTTCTCGCGCAGATCATCACGGTATACAAAACCGTTGTTTACGTACTCCTTATAGGTAGCTGGAACTGTGTAGATTTTATCATTGATTTTGACCGCTTCCCACATGTCTGCAGGTACGAACTTCTGCAATGCAGGAGCTGCCGTCGGAAGAAGATCATCCAGTGCCAAGAAAGCACCACTCTTCGCGTAAGCCTGATACTGGGTCCAGTCTGCAGTAAAGATCAGGTCGATCGGCTGCCCTGAAGAGAGCAGGAGCTTATATTTCTGATCCCAGTCCGTCCAGCTCGTATAGTTAAATTTCACGGTAGCATTTAGATCTTTCTCGGCTAACTTATTGATTTCTGCTTGGATAATGGATAAGTCCTTTGGCGCGTCCCCCAGCATGTAGAACTGCAATTCAACCTTCTTCGAGGTATCAATTCCGGTTGCAGGTGCAGCAGTAGCCTCGGTAGTCGGTGTGTTACTGGCCTTACCTGCATTGCCGGCATCTGCCGTCTTGTTGTTATTGTTAGAACCGGAACACCCCGCCATTGCTGAAATCATCATACAGCCCGCTAACATTGCTCCAAACATTTTCCCTTTCTTTCTCATCTGAATCCTCCCTTATCTTCTAAATGTATATGTTATATTGATTGAACTAAAGATTCTAACGAAAGATTATTGGGTGATAGTGTAGCTACGGGGATATTTGGACTTCCGGCCGCTGTTGTCCCCAGATTTCTTTAATTTTACCGCCTTTTGCGGATGAAATCCGGGGACAGCCTGTGCTTCCGATGCGAGCTTTCCTACGGAAAGCTTTCGGGCGGTCACTATCGCTCCTCCAGTTCCAAATTCCCCACCGTTACTATCTCACCTTCATAGACTTTGCTCTTTTCTTTAGTTCATCATATATAGCCAAAGAAATACAATAACTTCCGGTCCTGCCTTCGGTCTTAACCTTTTACTGCGCCGATCGTCAGGCCTTTGACAAAATAACGCTGCACAAAGGGGTACAGGAACAGAATCGGTCCTGTCACAATAATAGCCATCGCCATCTTGGTCGATTCGGTTGGGAGATCGGTTCCAAGCGACACCCCAGTTCCGGCGCCCATCTGTGAGATGAACTCGATGCTGTTAATAATGTTGTAGAGATAGAATTGCAGCTGGTACATACTCTGGTCGTTGATGAATAATGAAGATAGAAACCAGTCGTTCCAGTAAGCAAGAGCTAGAAACAACCCCACCGTAGCTATTCCTGGCATAGACAGCTGCAGCACGATCCGGTAATAGATTTTGAAATCGTTGGCTCCATCGATCTTGGCCGATTCGAAGATTTCCTCCGGCACGGCGGAACGGATAAAGTTCTTCATCAGAATAATGAGAAAGGGCGTCATCAAGCCGGGAAAAATCAACACCGTATACGTATCCATCAGGTTCAGGTAACGGGTCATCAGGATGTACCAAGGCACCAGCCCCCCGCCGAACAGGGTTGTGAAGTAGATGAAGAAAGAGAAGTAGTTGCGGTATTTGAAATCCTTGCGCTGCAGCACATAACCGGACATGGTTATAAAAAACAGCCCCAGCGCCGTACCAACTACAGTCGTATACGTAGTGACCCAATAAGCCCGCAGCACCGTTTCTGGAAAACGGAATACCATTCTATATCCCTCCAGCGAGAACTGGGACGGAATCAGATGGAAGCCTTCGCGGACGATCACGTCATTGGGTGTAAAGGAAGCGGATACAATTAACAAAAAGGGGAACAGGCAGATCACCGTGGCCATGATCGTAACGGTATAAGCGATCACCTTGAATAACAGTGTGAATTTCTCATCCTTGATCTTCATCAGCGTCGCCTCCTAGAATAGCGCGTAATCATCATTAATTTTGCGGATAATCGTGTTGACCGTCATCACCAGAATGAAGCCAAACAGGGACTGGTAAAGACCGGCCGAGGTCGCAAGCCCAATATCAAAGGTCACCTTGAGTGAGCGGTAGACATACGTATCCAGAATATCCGTAGCATTATATAGGACGCCGTTATTGCCGATTAACTGATAGAACAGATCAAACTGGCCTTTCATAATACTGCCGAGTGCAAAGAGCAGCAGGACCACAAATGTATTTTTGAGCATGGGAATTGTAATGTACCAGACCCGGTGAAAAATATTCGCTCCATCGATTTTGGCCGCTTCATAGTATTCGTCGCTGATTCCCGTTATGGCTGCGAGATAAATGACCATGCTGTACCCTAGATTTTTCCACAGATAAAAAATAATGATCAACGGAATCCATACCCAAGGGGTATTGTACACATCTACAGGATTCATATGGAGCGACTTCAGCATCGTGTTCAGAAAGCCGCTGTCATAATTGAACAGGTTGTACACGACGACACTGAGAATGACAAATGAAATAAAATAGGGGAGAAACATGATGGATTGTGTGAGCTTTTTAAACCATTTCAGCTTGATCTCACTGAGCAGGATTGCGCAGAATATCGCCAGCGTATTTCCGAAAAAAATAAAGGCCGCGTTATATCCCAGTGTGTTCATTGTAAGCTTCGTAAGAATCCCGGAATTCCATAGAAACTTAAAATTCTCCATGCCGACAAATTCACTGTTGAACAGGCTCCTCGTGAAGTCGAAGCGGGTAAAGGCATAATAGATACCAACCATCGGGGCGTACGAATTAATAATGAAGAATACAACTACAGGCAAAAGCATTAAAAACATGATCCGGTTAGCAACAAGCTCACGAATCAATCCTCTACGGGGCGTCATGCGTTACTGTCTCCTCCTTATATTTCTCTATTAGGGTGGGTTCGAAATTAGTGTACGTTCCGAGAATACCTCCCAGATAGAGCAAGATTGAGCCTAGAGTGAACGATTTACGCAATTTCATAGTGAACAAATTCGTGATTGGTGAAGTTATTTGGAAAAAGAGGCAGTTGACTGTAGCTGGATGGGTAGGTAGTCACCTATGAACTACTCCAATAAGTTGCTTCTGCTTAGTCATGCTGCCCTTCATTGCACTTTGTACAATAGATTGTTCTGAGAAATCATCCTTTTTGAAATCTATTGCATTTTGTACATTAAAATCTTCTTAAAAGCTGCTTTTAGGTCAATAATCAAGAATTTGACTGTACGAAATACACTAGAATATCTTTTAGGGCCTCATCAAACATAATCTATTGCACTTTTTGCAATAGAATTAATTTGTTGTTTCCGATAGTGCCTGATGTAAATACAAAAACATAATTAGTAATCGCACAAAAAGAGCTTAGCCAACTAGGTTGGCTAAGCTCTTTTTGTGTAACTATACTCTTCAATCCTAATCCTTAAACGCCCAGCCACCGCTTGAACATATGCTTCGTGGTCTGCTTGTTAATTTCAGCGATAGAGGTAGTCAATGGAATACCCTTCGGACAGGCGCGTACACAGTTCTGCGAATTGCCGCAGCCATCGATACCGCCGTCCTCCATCAGTGCTTCCAGCCGCTCATCAGCATTCATTTCTCCTGTTGGATGCGCATTGAAGAGCCGCACTTGAGAAATCGCTGCCGGTCCGATGAAATTAGTCTTCTCGTTAACATTCGGACAAGCCTCCAGACAGACACCGCAAGTCATACATTTGGATAGTTCATAAGCCCACTGCCGTTTCTTCTCCGGCATCCGTGGTCCCGGTCCCAGATCATACGTGCCGTCGATTGGAATCCAGGCTTTCACTTGTTTGAGCGCATTGAACATCCGACTGCGATCAATGACGAGATCACGTACCACAGGAAAAGTCTTCATTGGCTCAATATGGACAGGCTGTTCCAGATTATCTATAAGTGCTGCACAGGCTTGGCGAGGTTTCCCGTTAATCACCATAGAGCAGGCACCACATACTTCTTCCAGACAGTTGGAATCCCAGCATACCGGTACCGTATGGTCGCCCTTGGCATTCACCGGATTACGCTGGATTTCCATTAAAGCGCTGATCACATTCATTCCCGGACGGTAAGCAAGATCAAATTCCTCCGCATACGACGAGCTTTGCGGATCGTCCTGGCGAGTGATGATAAATTTTACGATTTTGGGAGTTGCAGCTGTTTCCGCCATCTTGATTCCCTCCTCATTAATTGGCAACTCTTCTTCTGATACGCACTCTAACCTAAGTTTCCTCAATCCTTCGAATAATCGCGTATCCGCGGAGGAATCAGTGAGACATCAACGGCCTCGTAAGAAATTTGCGGACCCTCCGCACTCCAGGTAGCTTTAGTAGTCTTGAGAAATTCTGCGTCATTGCGTTCCGGGAACTCCGGCTTGTAATGTGCACCACGGCTTTCGTTCCGCAACAGCGCACCCAGTGTCATCGCCTCGGACAATTCCAGCATGTTCCACAGCTGACGGGTGAAAGCTACGCCCTGGTTGTTCCAGCGCGAAGTATCGTTCATGTTAATGCCGCGGTAGCGTTCCTTAAGCTCTTTGATCTTACCGATGGTTGCCTCAAGCTTGACGTTGTTGCGCACCACGGTCATGTTAGCCGTCATCCACTCGCCCAGCTCCTTGTGGATCACGTAAGCATTCTCCGTTCCGGACATGGACAGCAGGGACTCGTATTTATCAACCTGCTTCTTATGGAAACTGTCGAACACGGTGGAGGAGATATCCTGCACCGATTTCTTCAGACCTTTAATGTATTCTACGGCCTTCGGCCCGGAAATCATGCCACCATAAATGGCCGATACCAAGGAGTTGGCGCCGAGGCGGTTCGCCCCATGATATTGGTATTCACACTCTCCCGCTGCGAAGAGGCCCGGGATGTTCGTCATCTGATTATAGTCCACCCACATGCCACCCATGGAATAATGAACGGCCGGGAAGATTTTCATCGGTATTTTACGGGGATCATCGCCCATAAATTTCTCATAAATCTCAATAATTCCGCCCAGCTTGACGTCAAGCTCCTTCGGGTCCTTATGGGAAAGATCCAGATACACCATGTTCTCGCCGTTAATGCCTAATCCTTGTTCCACACAGACGTTAAAAATCTCACGGGTAGCAATATCGCGCGGCACCAAGTTGCCGTAAGCTGGATATTTCTCTTCAAGGAAATACCATGGTTTACCATCTTTATAGGTCCAGATCCGTCCGCCCTCGCCGCGTGCCGATTCGGACATCAGGCGTAGCTTGTCATCACCAGGAATAGCCGTGGGGTGAATCTGAATGAATTCTCCATTGGCGTAATGCACACCCTGTTGGTAGGCAGCGCTTGCTGCTGTACCTGTGTTGATAACGGAGTTGGTCGTCTTGCCAAAAATAATACCAGGTCCCCCGCTGGCCAGAATAACAGCATCTGCAGGGAACGTCTCGATCTCCATCGTCTTCAGATTCTGGGCGCTTATGCCGCGGCAGGCACCTTCATCATCGATGATTAAGGCCAGGAACTCCCAATTTTCGCTTTTGGTCACGAGACCTTCGGATTCCCAGCGCCGTACCTGCTCGTCAAGCGCATAGAGCAACTGCTGGCCGGTCGTCGCCCCGGCAAATGCCGTACGGTGCCGTTTCGTTCCACCGAACCGGCGGAAGTCGAGCAGCCCTTCCGGCGTCCGGTTAAACATAACACCCATCCGGTCCATCAGATGGATGATCCCTGGAGCAGCTTCACACATCGCCTTAACCGGCGGCTGATTGGCCAGAAAGTCACCGCCATAGACGGTGTCATCAAAATGCTCCCAAGGCGAGTCACCCTCGCCTTTGGTATTAACGGCCCCGTTGATGCCGCCCTGCGCACAGACCGAATGTGATCTTTTGACAGGGACTAACGAGAATAAATGAACATGCGCACCGGACTCTGCCGCTTTGATGGTAGCCATCAGACCGGCCAGGCCGCCGCCCACGATAATGATATCGGCTGTTGCCATGATAGTTCACTCCCTAAAAGTTTCGTCAGCATAAGCTGCAACAAGAAGCCTCGTACAAAACTCGCTTCGAAAGCTCACGCTTATATTGCAGTGCTTAAAGACTGTACAATAGATGCTGCGGATGCTGCAGATTGGAATTCACTGTCACGGAAAGTGACCAGCGAAACAAGGAACATTAAAGTAACAAGCACGAAGAGGCCAAGGCACAGAATAGAGGAAGCTTTCTGCGACCGCGGTCCCACGGTAATTCCCCAACTGATCAGGAATGACCAGAGACCATTAGAGAAGTGGAAGGAAGCCGATACTATACCGATGACATAGAACGCCAGCAGCAAGGGCTGGGTAACAATGTCATGCATAACGCCACCTAGCTGTTCATGCTTCACATTGCCAAGCGCCACCTGAAACCGGGTTTCAAATACATGCCAGACAATAAAGATGAAGGTCACAATTCCGGTCACACGCTGCAAGGTATAACGCCAGTTTCGCTCCAGATTATACCGGTTCAGGTTCGGTTTCGATTGATAGGCAATATACAGCCCATAAACCCCATGGTACAACAAGGGCAGCCATATACCGAACAATTCCAGGAAGAAGACAAGCGGCAGGCTATTCAGCCACAGCACACTGTCATTGAAACCGGAAGCGCCACCCTCTACTGCCGAGAAATTCGTCAGCATATGCTCGAGGAAGAATCCCCCAAGCGGGATAACGCCAAGCAAGGAATGAATCTTTCTGGAATAAAATCCTCTCATACTGCGGTGTCCCCTTTCCAATTAAAACAGCGTTTTCATTATTGAGCATACACTGCCGGGGCTACAGTTGAAATAGCTAACTTCAGCTATTTTTAGATGGCTGGGTGTCCATTTTAACCGCTATTCCATGTTTTCCCGGACTTTGCTTTATTATTCACAATATGTGAATATCTTGTGTCACTTTTCATGTTACTCTTTTTTTGCTTATAAGGGAATTGCAATATAATTATTAATCGTTATACAATAAACGCATAAGAATAAATTTCATGTGATAATAATTCTCATTTACCTAGGGTAAAACGTTATTTAATGCTCCGTTTCCTTTAGGTATCAAGAAAAACCATCAGGCTTAGCTATGATCTCCATCACGTATTTAATGTTCAAAATACAGCCGAATACTATTACCCATCCATCTGTGTAATTAAGCGTCTGCTTTAAAAGTAGTTCTATACGAAGGAGGAACCTGATATGTTTGACGATTTGGATATTTTTGCAGCGGTTGTGGAGCATTCCAGTCTCAATCGGGCATCTCGCCAGCTCAACCTGTCCCAGCCCGCCCTATCCCGCAAAATCTCCAAGCTGGAAGAACGGCTAGGCGTTGCTCTGTTCACCCGTCACGGCAAACGCCTGGAGCTAACCGAAGTCGGACGACTCACCTATACTTATGCGCTGGAACAACGGCAGCAGCGCTCCAAGTTTCTGGAGGCGCTTTCCATCTTTAAGGAGGGCGAACCGCTCCTTGTAACACTTGGAGCCAGTCTTACTACCCTGCAGACTACCCTGCCGCCACTTGTGAACGCCTACATGGAGAAATTCCCTTTAGCTGAGTTGAAGCTGATCACCGGCAGAACGCACGAGATCGTCTCTTCGGTCAGTGAAGGGAAGTCAGATGTCGGAATTATCGCTTCCTCCATACAGGAGCCAGGTCTGCGCTGCATTCCGCTGTTCGAGGACCAATTGCGGCTGGTTGTCTCCGAGCATCACCCTTTGACACAGTTCCCAAAGCTGACTATGGAGCATCTCTCGCACCTGCCGATGATTCTCTTCTCCAAAGGCACCTGGTACCGCCGTCTGACCGATGACCTGTTCCAGCGCTGCAACATTGATCCCGATGTGCGCCTCGAAATCGATTCCTTCGAAGCTATCGTCCGGCTGCTGCCAACGATCAAAGCCGCAGCGCTGCTGCCAAAGTCTTATCTGCGCCCGGAGCTGCTGAACGGTGGCGGGCTTGTCTCCTTGCATATTAAGGAGCTGGAGCAGACTCAGCGAACCACCTGCCTCATCTTCCGCGACGATGGTGGGCTGAGTACGGCAGCCCGCAGTCTCGTTCAGGTCACGGAAGAGGTATTTCTGCCGGATCGGGAGTAAGTCTGTGACACGCTCCATTCCAAAATAAAAAAACTCGCGTCCTTCATCATCGAAGAACGCGAGGTTATTTTGCCATAACCAGAACTAAACACTAATCCAGATTCACGGCCTCATCCTCAAAGCGTGCAATGCTCTCATTAGAGCCGATGACTACCATAATATCGCCATTATGCAAATAATCAAGTGCTGTCGGAGCGACAATCATTCCACTATCCCTATTGAGGGCAATAATGCTGCAGCCGTATTTGGCACGTGTATTGAGCTCTGACAGGCTTTTGCCATCCATACAGGCGGGCACGGTCAGCTCAACAATTTTGAAGTCCTTGGAGATTTCAATATAATCCAGTAGATGGGGTCTGACCAGCTGATGCGCCACACGAACCCCCATATCTCTTTCTGGAAAAATAACCCGATCCACACCCAGCTTGGACAATGCCCGCCCATGAAGTATCGTAATCGCCTTGGCGACTACTTTCTTTACGCCCAGCTCTTTGAGTGTAATGGCTGCCAGAATACTGCGCTCCATATTGTCGCCGATGGCTACAATTCCACAGTCAAAGTTCCGCACACCTAGCGAGCGCATCGTTTCCTCATCTGTAGCATCCGCCATTACTGAATGTGTCAGATGATTGCTCATTTCCTCCACCCGATCCTCCTGGTGGTCAATGCCCAGCACCTCGTAGCCCATTTCCATCAGCTCAAGCGCGAGACTAGAACCGAAACGGCCCAGCCCAATGACTACAAATTGCTGTGCTTTCATTTTCCGGTTAACTCCTTATCCAATAATGATTTTACCTTCAGGGTATTTATACAATGGTTTACCCTGTTTTGGCCCCAGTGCATACGCCAATGTCAACAAGCCCAGACGTCCGGCGAACATCGTCAGACAGATCAGAATTTTACCGATGAGCGACAGCTCAGGAGTGAGTCCCATACTAAGTCCCACCGTTGCAAAGGCTGAAGTCGTCTCAAATAAAATCATGAGAAAATTGCGGTCCTCTGTGGTGGAGAGCACCATCGATACAGAGACGATCAGCAGCAGGGCAAGCAGCGTTACGGTCAACGCCTTAAAGATACGCTCCTGCGCCAGCCGATAACGGAACAATACAATATCATCACGTCCGCGCAGCATGGCAATAACAGCACCGATCATTATGGTAAAGGTAGTTGTTTTGATCCCGCCGCCGGTAGAGCCTGGTGAAGCACCAATAAACATTAGAATAACTATAAAAAACTGTGAAGCCTGACGCAGGCCGGCAATGTCCACCGTATTGGCCCCTGCGGTACGGGGAGTGACCGACTGGAAGAAGGACGCTAATATTTTGCTGCCAAAATTTAATGGACCCAGCGTTTGCGGATTTGTGAATTCGAATATAAATATAACCAGTGTACCAATCAGGATAAGGGCTGCAGTCATAGACAATACAACCTTACTATGCAGGGAGAGTCTGCGCTTCTGGCGATACTCTACGAGATCTACCATAACGATAAATCCAATCCCCCCCGAAATGATCAGGAACATTACAACAATATTCACGAGCGGGTCTGAGACATATCCGGTCAAACTGCGATAATCACCAAAGATATCAAAACCGGCATTATTGAACATGGACACCGCGTGGAACATCCCGAAAAAAATAGCTCTGCCGAGCGGCATATCAAAGGCCCAGCGGAACGACAGCAATGCTGCAGCAGTTCCCTCAATGACCAATGAATAAATCAGCATCCGCCGAATTAGCCTTACGATCCCTTCCATTGTGTTCTGATTCATGGCTTCCTGTAGAATAAGTCTGTCCCGCAGTGAAATTTTGCGTTTCAACACCAAGGCAAATAAAGTCGCCATCGTCATAAAACCTAACCCGCCAATTTGAATGAGCACCATAATGACAATTTTACCGAAGATCGTAAATGACGTCCCCGTGTCCATCACCACTAAACCTGTCACACAGGTGGCCGAGGTCGAGGTAAACAGCGCATCAATGAAGGGTATGGATTGACCCGATGTACTGGAAATGGGCAGCATTAATAGTAAGGCACCGATCAGAATAATAGAAGCAAAACCGAGTACTAGAATCTGGGGTGGGGAGAGCTTAAGAAACCTGAATTCAGAAATCTTGGGAAACTGTGAAGCCAAACTTCTCACCCTCTCACTTTAATCATTTTTCCAAGTAGGCAATTGCATACAAATTATAAACGTTATTACCTGACTTCACAAAGACATTATTTAAGATTATTTGTTTATAAGAATGTATTATAGAGAGAATGCACAAAAAAAGCATAAGAACAGCCTGTTCCACGTAAAAGGATAATACAACAATTTTTGTAACTGCCAAGGCACTAGTATTATAATGGAGCATAACATTGCCAGTTCAGATCATTTCAAGGAGGCGTTTCATGAATTCCGTCGGCCAGCCCTTACAGCAGCGTGCTCTCTCCAGAGGGCTTCTGCTCTTTGGCATCATCGGTCTCATTCTATTTATTATGTTCCAGGTATATCCATCTTTGCTGGCCAGCTCTGCAGAGGAAGATACCACGGTAATCAGCAAGGCTGAGGCCCGTGAGAAGGCAGTGACGTTCGCAACACAAAAACTCGGCTACACAGAGTCAGCTGATGAGAATTGGCAGGTTGTCTATAAGACAGACTCCTCCTTCTATGGCTATATGTCCCGAAAAAAACTCCTGGATGACTACACGAAGAACAAACTGGATCAGCGTTATCCATTTGACGTCTATCAGGCAGCGCTTTATTCTTCAGAAGCGAAGGACAGCAGCCTGTCCGTAGACCTCAATATGTATACAGGTGAGATAGTGGCCTTCGCACGTGGAGCCGAAACAGACTCCGGACAGGCAGCCGGAAGTGCCACAACAGCTGTTAAAGCCAGCAGCGACACTTCACTGACTCTGGAGCAGAAGGAGAAGCTCGCTTTACCGTGGCTAGAGGAGTGGGGAGTCAATCCTGCCCAACTGCAGATTGAACCCAACGCAGAAGACTACGGACTGGTCTATATGGACAAATCAGTAAAGGTAGGGGAAGCACTGCTGCATTATGATTTCATGTTTTCCGAAGGGGACGTTTCATCCTTAAAGGCAGGGTTCTCTGCCCCCAGCTGGCACATCTCTTATGTGGAAGACCAGACTTCTCTAGCCACCAAGCTTACTCTGTACGGTTATGGCATACCTACGCTGGCGCTCGGTATTCTAGCCCTCATCTATAGCATCTTGAGAAGAGGGAAGACCTCCTTCACCCGCGGCATATTCTTAAGCTCGGCCCACTTTGTGATCATGATGGTCAGCACCTATAATATGCTGCCCGAAACCACCGGAAATAGCGTTGAAGCGCGGATCACCGCTGTCGTCATGTTTATCATTTACGCTCTATACAGTCTGCTGATGTCTTCTCTGCTCTACTTCTCCTTGGTTGGCGGCAATGGGCTGTGGCGTCAAGAGGAAGGTCTGAATCCATGGCCCCGCGCCAAAGAACCCGGTTACGCCAAATATGTGCTGGACAGCATCCGGGTTGGCTATGTCTGGGCGTTCATACTGCTTGGAGTACAGACGATTATGTTCATCATTTTATCGTACACACTGAATAACTGGTCTACCACAGATGCCAGCCAGTCTCCTTACAATATGAGATATGCTTGGCTGCTGCCGATCGTGGCTTGGCTTGCCGGTCTGTCCGAGGAGGCCATCTACCGTTTGTTCGGCATTCGAATGCTCAAGAAAATCGTACGCAACACCTTCGCCGCCTCCTTGATTACCACACTCATCTGGGCGTTCGGCCATACGTTATACCCGATTTACCCTGTCAGCTCCCGCCCCATCGAGCTAACCGTAATTGGGTTGTTATTCAGTTATATTTTTCTTCGCTACGGCTTTATAGCTGTTATGTTCAGCCATGTCGTGTTTGACAGCATCCTGATGGGCGCTACGCTGATCTTCATGAAAGAGAGTGTTAATATCGGTGCCGGGATCTTCGCGATTGTCATGCCATTCCTAGTCGGCTACATCGTGTACCTGTTTAACCGTTCGCAGAAGCCGCCGCAGACAGATCCATCAAATCCCTTAGTTTAAACTGTCAAAGAAAGGCTAACCCGCACGATCGGGTTAGCCTTTTACTATGAGAATAACAACTATAAAGAGATCTCCTCATCCTTCAGTGCCTCAAGGATTTGTCCGGCGAGCTTGTCGCCAATGGATAATGGACGGAAATCCTCGATCGATGCCTCCTTTATCTTCTTGAGCGAGCCGAAATGCTTAAGCAGCAGCTTCCGGCGCTTATCGCCGATACCCGGAATGGAGTCCAGCTTCGACGTAACCATTGACTTGCCGCGCTGCTCGCGGTGAAAGGTAATCGCAAATCGATGAACCTCATCCTGGATGCGCTGCAGTAAATAGAATTCCTGGCTATCCCGGGCCAGAACGATTGGCTCCGGCGGATCACCGACTAACAGTTGAGCCGTCTTATGCTTCTCGTCCTTGACGAGGCCGCAGACCGGAATGAACAGACCCAGCTCATTCTCCAGAATATCGATAGCTGAAGAAATTTGCCCCTTACCGCCATCTACCACAATAAGATCAGGCATCGGCAAATTCTCTTTCAGCACCCGTTCGTAACGCCGCCGAATCACCTCACGCATGGTTCCATAATCATCCGGCCCCACTACTGTGCGGACTATATACTTACGGTATTCTTTCCGCACCGGTTTGCCGTCAATGAAGACAACCATCGCCGATACCGGATTGGTGCCCTGAATATTCGAGTTATCGAACGCCTCAATCCGGCTTAAGTTCTTAAGCCCCAAACTCTCGCCCAGGCTGGCAGCGGCCCCAGAGGTACGCTCCTCGTCCCTTTCGATCAGGCGGAACTTCTCATCAAGGGCTACCCGCCCATTCTGACAAGCCATGCCCACCATCTGCTTCTTAAGACCACGTTGGGGTACAAGCACCTTAGTACTCAACCACTCCTGCAGGGCAGCGGCACCACCGAGCGCGTCAACCGTTCCCGCTGCTAAGGCTTCCGCTGACGCTGCTTCCCGTAACGCAGCATCCTCAGCAGATTCCGGTGTTTCTTCCTCGTTTGGCAATTCTACTTTGCCGGCTGCCATAGCCACGCTAATCCCCGATTTTGCCTCCTTATCGGGGGCAGCCTCTTCCCGCCAAGCATCTGGAAGCAAAATTTCCTGCGGCAGCGCTGGATTATCACTGTAATATTGCGTCACATAGGACATAAAGTCACTGTAGGCTTCCCCGTAGAAGGGGAATACGGAGGAATGTCGCTGAATCATTTTCCCTTGTCTCATGTACAGAATCTGTACACACATCCAGCCCTTATCTACAGCATAACCAAATACGTCGCGGTTCTTGGTATCCGGGGTGTTGATGTTCTGTTTCTCCATCAAGGCATCAATATGAATAATCTGATCCCGCAGCTCCTTGGCCCGCTCGAAATATAGTTCCTCAGCCGCTTCATGCATCTTCTTCTGCAAATCTTTCTTAACCGCGTCATGACCTCCACCCAGAAAAGCAGCAATGTTTGACGTAATTTCTTCATATGCAGTCTTCGGCACCTCTTTCTCACAGGGTGCCAGGCACTGGCCCATGTGATAATAAAGGCAGACCTCCTTGGGCATCACACCACATTTGCGCAGCGGGTACATGCGGTCCAGGAGCTTCTTCGTCTGATGAGCGGCATAAGCATTCGGATAGGGGCCAAAGTATTTCGCTTTATCCTTAATCACCCGGCGTGTAACTTCCAGACGCGGGTGAGCTTCATTCGTTATTTTGATATACGGAAATGTCTTGTCGTCTTTCAGTAGAACGTTATAGCGCGGCATATGTTTCTTGATCAGATTGCATTCAAGAATGAGTGCTTCCATATTACTAGCGGTAACAATATATTCAAAGTCTACAATATTAGCGACAAGCCGCTGAGTTTTGCCGTCGTGACTGCCGGTGAAATAAGAACGGACCCGATTCTTGAGCACTTTTGCTTTGCCCACATAAATAATGGTCCCCTCTTCATTCTTCATCAGGTAGCACCCGGGCAAGTCCGGCAACAATGCCAATTTATTGCGGATATTATCCATGTAGTCCATAATTTCTCCCCCAACTAAATCCTCTCCCTGGGGAGGACCCCGGGGCATCACCTCTTGAACGCCTGAACTGGCTTACCAAAAGGAGAGCTGCGGATTGAATTAATTGTAACGGAACAGGTGTTCTAACACAAGCATATAAGTTCAGTATTCAGCACACAAAACGCCTCCGGCATACACCGAAGGCGCTAAGTTGGCAGGGCCTAAGGCCTTGTCAGTAGCATTCACTATAGAAATTATTGATGTTTAGCTACGATATTCTTCAGGGATTCCTTGGAGTTCAATCCTACAACTTTATCAACGGGTTGACCGTCTTTAAAGAAGATTAGGGTTGGAATACTCATCACTCCAAAACGGGAAGCCGTTTCCGGGTTCTCATCCACGTTCAATTTCGCAATCTTCACTCCGTCTCCAAGCTCTGCAGACAATTCTTCGAGAATAGGAGCAAGCATTTTACAAGGTCCGCACCAAGGTGCCCAGAAATCTACTACTACAGTACCTTGACCTTCCACTTCGTTACCGAAGGATTGGTCAGACACGTTAACGATAGCCATGATATTGTTCCTCCTTTAAGTTTTGCGAAGCGACACCCGCTTCTCAAGCCTAATGACTTGGGTCTGGCGAAGCAACTTCGTAATTATAGAGAGATAAATTGTAACCTGTAATATGATAACCAAATTACCAATTACCAACACACTGTTATTATAACATATTTAAAGTACATTTGTGAAATATATTGTGCGATTATATTGTGTCAAAGGCATTTTTTATGAATAACTCTTATCTTTACAACAGTTCAAAGCTTTCGTATACTCAAGGAAAGCGCATTATTTGTCAATGACTTATTTAACAATACAGAAATTCTACCTGCAAGGAGGCGGAACTATGGATGTCAACGCGCAAGCACGGGACCCGCGGGATCATGTCAATGAAGAACCCCGCAACGATTTAGGCGATTTGATGAACGGTTTTTTCGGAATGACGGCTTTTATGACAGTTGTGTTCTTTGGGATGGTCATCGTCAAGTTTATGCTTTCAGATTAAGCATCCTTCCGCTTATCTGTTTCCTGCCTCTTATGAATATACAGAAGCCCGGTCCTTCCTTAGGAAGAGCCCGGGCTTCTGTGTTTGTCATGGCCGAAATGAGGATACCAATTTATCTGTTAGTCCCTCGTTGATTCTCTCCATGCAAAGGAATAACATCAACAAATGGAGCGATCCGGTCCATCAGACGTTGGCCTTTATACATTTCTTCGCCATCCTTGCTCGTAAAGCTAAGATGCTTCTCTAGCCCATCCAGCGGATAATTTGAAGTATAGAAGGTTGGCTTGCGATTCATACGGTAATTTAGGATGGCTCCCAACACATGATCACGGGCCCATGGATTCAAATTCTCAGCACCGATATCGTCGAAAATAAGCAAATCACAGTTCTTCATGGCGTCCACAGTTTCTTTCAGCTTCTGCCCATCCATCATAATCGACTTCAAGTCCTCGATGAAATCCGGCATATACACAATTACTCCGCTATGCCCGGCAACCGCAAGCTCATGAAGCAAATAACACATCAGAAAGGTCTTGCCTGTTCCGAAGGTGCCATATAAATAGAGCCCACGGGAGGTAAGACCATTCTCCTTAGTATTCTCTATATAACGGAACAGCTGATTGACAGCTGGAGCCCGGCGCGGGTCTTTTCCCATAATATCAATCTCATCATAACCCTCATTTAGAACCCGCTCATCTACATAAAAGCTGCGGATGCGTTTGCGGATACTATCCTGATTATCCTTGGCAACCTTAAGGTTGCAAGCCGTCTTGCGTTCATACAGATCTGTTGAACCGTTAACGGTTTCTACAGTAAGCTTGCTGTAATGTCCGGGGAAATCATTCGGACACTTCTCAAGGCCGGGACAATTGGCACAGTGGCGGCTTTCCTCGACATATTGATACAGGCGGCTTAAATGAAGCCGCAGCCGCGATTCGTCCAATTCAGGATGCTCGGCCTGCAACTGCTTCACCAAAGGATTATTCAGCAGATTCTGCTCTAAATCCCGGGAACGCTGGCGCAAAGCCGAATTATTCATCGAGCGCAGCACTTCGCCCATCGACTCCATTCTCACACCTTCTTTTCGTTACGTGGCGTCAGATACGCCCTTTTTTTTGCCTGCCTTAATATCAGCAGCCATCTTCATCATCGCCGCGAATTCTTCATCCGATACGGTTCCAACGCTTCCGTCATCAACGGCAATCGGAATCTCCTGCTTGCCGGAGCGGCCACCATTCTTGGCAGCGTAAGGACGCGGACGGGCCCCTGCCGTACTTGCAGCAGCCCCCTTGCCCTTAACCTTGGACTGATCGCGGATATAATGCACCGCCTTCTCGTACGTATTAATTTGCTTTACCAGCATATTACTGGCAATCGCCTCCACGAAATTGCGATTCATACGCTGATCCCCACCAGAGGCTACCATGGTCATCAAATAATGAATGAGTACATTGATCACTTCTCCGGACAGCTTGTAGTTCAGATCAATTCTTTCGAACATATCCATCAACTGCGTTGGAACAGCCCCTGGAAAAAAAGTCTGCAGCAATCGTGTATAAGGCTCATTACGCAGCATCATATTATATTGATGAATATCACACTTAGTCATAAATTGCGGAGGTACCTCTACGTAATACTCCATCTCGACGGACTGCTCTACCGGAGCTGTCGAATCATCACTCTGTTCATTGCTACTGGGGCGAATGGCTACAACCTTGGCAGCGGCAACTTCCCGCTTCTCCTGACGTTTCATATCCTGACGGAAATGCTGGCTCGCCTTGTACTGCAGCGCATCCAGAATGACCTCGCCTTCTGGCGAGAAGACTCCATCCTCATCCAGCAAGCGGCACAAATCCTGCGGGTTAAGCTCATACTTATGTGCTACATAATTGATGATTCCCATCTGGGCATGATCAAAGCGCAGCTTCTCCACATGGCCCCGATTAGCCGATTCCCGGGGGAAACGCAAAATAATGTCACTATAGCCGATAGCCGGTTCACCCGTTTCACGCATGCCTGGTTGACGAACAGTAGCAACCTCTGCCAACGCCTGCTCCAGCTCGTAGTCAATTACATGGGTATTCAGCTGAAAAATATCATAAAAAGGCAGGGATATATTCTCTTTGCCGATCGATCTGCGGCTCCATTCCTCCGGCTCCCGATTCCAGAACTGTTCCCGCAGTGACAGAACGGCGAATTTGCCGATTTTATCACGCAAGAGCAGCGTCAGATGCTGGGTTGCAAAAAAATCAGCCGGTGACAGTGGTGGCATCAGCTCGTACTCATACATATAGTCATCCGTTTCCGGCACATAGATGCGGCAGGTCTGCAATAGCCCCACTGCCTCCAGCCGAGAGGACTGATCAATTAAATATTTGCGGCCTTTCTCGTTGGGTTCAATCCCAAGCGTCATAAACAGCCTGCGCTGCTGCTCCACTCCAGAGTAGCCAATACTCTCAGCTGGGACATGCTCAAATAACAGCCGATAAAGACTGATGGCGAATGCCCCAACCATTGGCTGATACACAGAGCCCAGCATGCGACCGTCCATCACACTAAGACCGAATTCGCGGGAAACGCAGTACCGATGATGTTCTGTAAAATGATGTAAATGACTCATACGCATCTGCTTGATAACTCCCCCTTTGTCTTGACGAATTCATATAGATTTCTATTCTATCACAAAAAACACAGCCCGAAATGTAAAAAAAGGTCCAAATTCGACTCTTTTCGCAGTAGGATAAGAATTCTTTATGATCATAAAAAAACAGCTCACGCAGTTACGGGAGCCGCCTTAATTCACAACTTATGGATTAAAACATCTTATAGCCGCCAATACGCAACTTCTGGATCGTCCAGCCGCTGAGCAACGCACCGATGAGTCCGGCAATACCTGTCAGATAGTCAACCACGTGGAAGGTAGAGAGATGTTCCCAGAGCGTCATAGCATTTCTGTCCCAGATGGAATAGACCACGACCGGTAAAATAACAATCACAAACAGATAAGCGGGAAACCAGGTAGTCTTCATTAACATGTTAAGGATAAAGCCAATACCGAACATCATCACAAAGAACAACACGGCAAGAACAAATACAGGAATAAATCCCACCTGCTTCTTCACCCCTCTCTATAAAGAACCGCACATCTATCAACAGATATTAGTAAGTTTACTAGAAAAAATGTAACGAAGCAATGAACTTATTACTGTTCGCAGCGCAGACGCTTTGAATTACAGTCTCTTCGTTTGCTCTTGGCAGGTTGCATGCGCTACAATGCAAATAGATCAAATGGATCATACATACAGCGTATACTTTCGAAGCAAGTTTTACGTGTTGTAGAATCTAACGGAGCTTATGCTTCGTAAAACTAAGCATATGCTTTCGAAGCAAGTTTTACGTGTTGTGGAATCTAACGGAGCTTATGCTTCGTAAAACTAAGCATATGCTTTCGAAGCAAGTTTTACGTGTTGTGGAATCTAACGGAGCTTATGCTTCGTAAAACTTTTAAGGAGTGAGATAATGAACGAAGCCGCTTTGACACTGGAAGGCTGGTACGCACTACATGACTTTCGCTCGCTGAACTGGACCGCCTGGACGGCTGCAGATGATGAGGAACGCGCCGTAGCTCTGGAAGAGTTACATGCTTTTATACATGAATGGGACGCTGTTGAAGCCTCTAATACTGGAAGCTCCACAGTTTATGCCATTGTCGGCCAGAAAGCCGATTTCGTGCTGATGCATTTGCGTGAAAGTCTGGAAGAGCTGAATCAACTGGAGACTGCCTTCAATAAAATCGCCTTTGCCCAATATACGACCAAAGCTTATTCCTATGTCAGCATTGTTGAACTAAGCAACTATGCTGCAGGCGGAGGCGACGGAAGTGATCCCATGTTGAATCCACATGTAATCTCGCGCCTGAAGCCTATTTTGCCAAAAGCCAAGCATTTCTGCTTCTATCCCATGAGCAAGAAACGCGATCTCGCCGACAACTGGTATATGCTGGAGATGGATAAACGCCGGGAGCTCATGCATTCGCACGGATTGATTGGGCGCAGCTACGCTGGTAAAGTGAAACAGATCATTACCGGCTCTGTCGGTTTTGATGATTGGGAATGGGGCGTCACCTTATTCGCTGAGGATGCACTTCAATTTAAGAAGCTGATCTACGAAATGCGCTTTGATGAAGTCACCGCCCGCTATGGAGAATTTGGTTCCTTTTATGTTGGTAATCTGCTTACACCAGAGACCTTCGAAGAAATGCTCAAGCTATAATTACACAATATACAATACAAAAAGGGTGCGCCTCCATTGTTTTGCAGAGGCACACCCTTTTGTGTTTCTTCTTGGAAATTTCTGTTTGATCCTGCTTCATACCGACGAAGGACCTTCTTCATCCTCTTCATCCTCGCTATCGTTATCCTCCTGCAGACTTTTCAGATATTCGGCCGTAGCCCGGTCACGTGCGCGACCTTTATCTTTGAGCCGTTCTATTGCCGGAAGAATTAGCAGATCAATTTCCTTCTGGATGATGTAGGCCAAATCGTACTGGCTCTGATCCTCCAGAAAGGAACCCACCTCTATAAGACTGTTATAACGGTCCAACTCTTCACGTGTCAGGAGTCCCCGTACTTGAACGCTGCAATGGCGCATCCTATAGGAATCTACCTTTTTTGAGCACTAGTGGAATGCCCCCGATAATAAGCAGGTAACGCATATCAACTACTTTTTTTAATTGTGCCGCTTTCCAGCCTTTGTATGTCTTGTCTCCTACTACAGCAATACCTTGTCCCTTGCCGAGGGAAGCTACTGTTCCTTTGTTGCTGAAGGCGAATTTCTTCGGCTGCTGGCTGCGTATAGAAGCCACGAGATTATGTGCACAACATTCTCCCTGCTGCATGGCAATTTGAGCAGTCGGCGGATAAGGACGTCCTTCAGGATTAATCATCAGAGAGCCATCGCCAATAATGAAGATGTTCTCATGTCCTGGTGCACGTAGATATTCATCCACCTTCACCCGTCCGCGCATTGCTTCAAAGCCTGCTGCCTCAATCAGATGATTGCCGCGAATACCGCCAGTCCAGACAATGGTGGATGCCTTGATTTCTTCACCGGTTGCGAGGATAACCCCGTTTGGCAAACATTCCTTAATAGCGACGCCAATCTTAAAGGTAACACCTTTCTTCGTAAGGACAGTCATCGCATGCTCGACTAGTTCAGGAGCAAAGCCCGGCAGTGCTGTAGGAGCAGCTTCAATATTATAAATATTAACCATACTTGGATCAACATCATATTCTTTACACAAGCCCGGGATACGATCAGCCAATTCAGCTACAAATTCAATCCCGCTAAACCCGGCGCCGCCAACTACAAAATTGATGTGCTCCTGTGCATTATTCTCATTCTTATACTTGGCGAATTGATACTCAATATGCTCACGAATCAGGCGCACAGAATTGATGCTGCGAATCGTCAGTGCATATTTATCCAGTCCTGGAATACCAAACGTTTCGGGTTCACCGCCCAGAGCGATAACAAGGTAATCATAGGAAAGCGTTCCGTCCTCCAGAATAACCTTCTTTTGCTGAGTTCGAATTTCCTGTACAGATGATTTAACGAGATCAATTTTGAATTCATCAATCAATTTAGAAATAGATACCCGCGTATGCTCAATACTGTCTGTTCCCGCAGCTGGCATATGCAGGTGGGTTGTAAAGTAATGGTACTCATGGCGGTTCACCAGTGTCACATCTGCCTCATTATAATTTAAAGCTTTTTGTAACCTCTGGGCGGTCAAAATACCTCCGTACCCCGCTCCTAGGATTACGATTTTGGGAATACTGCTCATGTTCCGGCTCCTTCCAACAGGCGAATCTGTCTATGTGTTATTTTTTGTGAATCTTTTTGTGAATTTATACACTTAAGTTTGGATGAATTTCCAATTAAACTTAAAGGATTTCTAAAATAATCATATCCATTGTAAACCTTAGTTTCATTTTAATCAAATATAATAATACAAAAAAAAGTCACACTTTTCTGGAACTTCAAAGCCTTTGCAGGTCACCGATACTATGTTTATAATGAGAAGGTAACACAAGTATGGCAAATTGAAACTATCAACTCGGAGGTGTAATATCCTGTGACACTAGAGCAACCCGGCGTTCCTATTAGCGACCTATTAATCATAGGCGGCGGTCCGACCGGCATGTTTACCGCATTTTACGGTGGAATGCGCCAGGCATCGGTAACACTTATTGAAAGTATGCCCCAACTGGGCGGACAGCTTGCCGCGCTTTATCCCGAAAAATATATTTACGATGTGGCAGGTTTCCCAAAAATAACCGCTCAAGAGCTGGTTGACAATCTTTCCCGTCAAATGGAACTGTTCAAGTCGGATATCCGCTTGGATGAGAAAGTCGTTTCCGTCCAAAAACGGGACGAGCGTCATTTTGTCGTTACAACCGATAAAGCGGAATATCACAGCAAGGCAATCATCATCACCGCTGGTGTAGGCGCCTTTGAACCCCGGCGTTTGGAGCTGCCGGAAGCAAAGCACTTTGAGAAAGCCAATCTGCATTATTTCATAAACGATTTAAATGCCTTTAAAGATAAAAAAGTACTGATTAGCGGCGGCGGAGATTCCGCAGTTGACTGGGCGTTGATGCTCGAACCGATTGCTGAGCAAGTAACGCTAATTCATCGCCGGGATAAATTCCGCGCACATGAGCATAGTGTAGAGAACTTGATGGCCTCTAAGGTCAATGTAATCACACCTTCAGAGATTACCGAGTTGCATGGTGAGGAATTCATTACCAAAGTTACCTTGTCGCATATCAAGACCAAGGAAACCCAGGAGATCGAAGTAGATAGCGTTATCATCAATTTTGGTTTCGTGTCTTCACTAGGTCCGATTGCTGAATGGGGCATGGAGATTGATATCAATTCCATTGTGGTTGATTCCCGGATGGAATCGAGTATTCCTGGAATATTTGCAGCTGGTGATATCACTACCTACCCTGGTAAACTAAAGCTGATTGCTGTAGGATTTGGAGAAGCTCCAACTGCAGTGAATAACGCCAAAGTCTACATCGATCCTGAAGCGAAGCTGTCCCCAGGACACAGCAGTAACCTCAAGCTCTAAGTCTCCTGATGTATTACCACAATATAGAAAAATAAAAGGGTATCCAAACAGGCTGATTTATCGTCAACCTATACGGATACCCTATTTGGTGTAGCTCGCGGTTTAATTTATGTAGCTTGCTGCAAAGTTTTACTTTGAGCCTTAATGCAGGACCGCATGTAATGGAGAGTGTAAGTTTCGTTTGCGAATTTCCACAAGTAAAAGAGCAATGAAATCATGCTCTAGTTGCAGCTCTATTGCTCTTTGGTATGAATCAAGCAGCATCTCATCAGACAATTCAACCATAACGTCCACCTACCTTTCCTTTTTCCGGATCTGAATCTATCATAGCAAACTATCATTTTTCGAACAAGTGTTCTCTGTATCCACAAGTGCATGTGGAGATCCTGTGTATAAGATGTGCGTAAGGGATACGCAGGCTATAACCACGCAGTGGAAATTGGGGATAATAGTTATACACAGGATAATACCACCTAATATTTAGCAAAAAAATTTTGCATTTTGTCATATTCTCAGGAATTTATTACCATTAAGGAGCACACTAAACGCTATTTTAGCCTACTACTCTATTATCGTCAATTCTTAAAAATTGTTTAATTATTGAGGTCTTGTATTCACTTCCAAAATCCATATCTTTCCTGAATGATCTACTGCATAATCAAAGCCCAGTTCTCCTATTCCCGGAAAATGTCGCTCCAGCAGTTCTATGCATACATGAGTAAGTCGCCGCATCTCCGCTTGCTTAGCTGACGATTTGATCCTGGGCAATGATTTCCCAAGACCCTTACGGCAACTGAGCATGGTGCCACCTTTACATAAGTTAGTAACAAACAGACCCGGCCGGGCAAGCCTTCCGACCATGGAACGAAACTCCCAAACCTCTCCATTCTTAACAACTTTGACGCGGTAATCGATCGGACGCCCTGCAATACGTGCTAAGGAAATACCCTGCTGGATTAAATATTTACGTCTTACTTTGACCCTATCCAGAGCATGTCTCATCGACCCGAAATCAGCATACACACGGGTTCTGTCCATATACGTAAAGCCATAACCGCGCTGATTTCGGAATACCTTAATGACGCCATAACCCCCACCGCCTACTATGGGTTTAATCACGACGTTCCCATATCTCCCCAGCATCGCCAGCAATCCTGCAGCACTATATTCCCTCGTTCTCGGAATGTAACCGGCAACCCGTGCATCGCTAAGCAGCGCTTCGGTTTTCAGCCACTTGCTGGCCAGTTGTCTTCCTGCCATCGTCCTCCCTCTCCTTTCGCTTTCGCAACCTACCTTATAGATTACTCAGCAGAGGTCCCGCCCTCTTGTATGATTGTCCGTGTAAGAAGGCGCTCACAGCAAAAAAGGGCCTTTCACTCGGCGCCAAAATCCGACGAATCCGATTCATCGACAGCAGTTGCAGCATAATAAACAGCTAGAGCAGAATTTGCTGATTCTTCTACTGGGGGAATTCGACAGTTGCTGAGAATAGATAAAAAGGAATTTATCACATTATTGTAGAATAATTATCAAAATCATTGTATATTACCTTTGTCACTGCTACTTTTATATTCCGTACTATATCCAGCTGGGGAGGGATCACATTGGCACAATTTTTCGAGGTATTGTATTGGGTGGCCATGGTGGGCATGTCTGTTGTATTAGCGGGAACCACTATACTTGTCTGTGCCCTTGGCTTCAAGTTCATTAAGGATCGCCGCAGGGTGCTGGGTACAGGCTGTATCGCCTTCTCCCTTGGAGCTGCAGCTTTGATCGTGTTCATGATTAACTATAAGTTTATTATTCCGGCTTAACTGTATGCGGTTACAAATCGAATCATTCAACATAAAAAAACTCCCGAACAGTGTATAGGTTCATACACCTTCGGGAGAGAATTTGTA
Source organism: Paenibacillus sp. 19GGS1-52 (assembly GCF_022369515.1). Classification (NCBI taxonomy): domain Bacteria; kingdom Bacillati; phylum Bacillota; class Bacilli; order Caryophanales; family Paenibacillaceae; genus Paenibacillus; species Paenibacillus sp. 19GGS1-52. The sequence continues at coordinate 1,354,551 of NZ_CP059724.1, read as the reverse complement.
AATTTAAAGCATCAATTGTTTAACAAGGCTCCTCATTCGGCTTGCCCGCAGCCGTAGCCGTTCTGAAGCTTGAACCACAGCCGCATGTTGCAGACGCGTTCGGATTGTTTATGGTGAAGCCGCCAGTCATGCCGGATTCCTCGAAGTCGATTTCAAGACCATCAAGGTATTGAATATTCTCTTTCTCCACTACAACCTTCAAGCCTTCAACGTCCATGTAGACGTCCTGATCGCTTTCATTATCATCGAAGCCCATGGCATACGAGAACCCACTACAGCCACCAGGCGTCACTCCAAGGCGGAGGAACATGTTCGGCACTTCTTGTTCAGCCAGCATCGTCTTCAGTTGTCCTGCCGCTGTTTCGCTGATATTAATCATGATCATAACCTCCTAAAAGTGTGTTGACTATCTATTGTCCTCCATTGGTAGTCAGGGGACTAGTTTAATTTTGCATCAATGTTATTTCTATAGATAAAATTAAGTATACTCCACTATCTCTTCTCCCTCAAGTTATACCTACTCCCTTATGGGTCATTTATTCCTGAATACACGATTGATCTCAAGCGGTTGCTCCCCCTCTGAGAGAGGTTTATAATAGGAAAGCACAGGCAATAAAAATTCGGAATTTTGTCACTTAATACATTCAGGAGGAAATTATATGTCTACTCTTATCACACCACACACGGATGCCCGCATGGCGAACATTATTGAAAAGGTTCGCGGCGGTGAAAGATTAAACTTGGAAGATGGCGTTTATTTATATGAAAGCAATGATCTGCTTACGGTTGGCCAGTTAGCAAACGAGGTCAATCTGCGAAAGAACGGGAATAAGGTATATTTTATCGAAAACATGAGTCTATATTTCACCAATGTCTGCGAATCCTATTGCGCATTCTGCAATTTCCGCAAAGATGACGGTGAAGAAGGCGCATATACACTATCTGGTCAGGAAATGGTGAAATACGTCGAACAACATATTCATCCGGGAGTACGCGAGTTCCACATCGTGGGTGGACATAATGATAAGGTACCCTTTCAGTACTACGTTGATTCTTTAAAAGCTCTGAATGAACGTTTTCCTGAGGTTACTTTAAAGGCATATACAGCGGCTGAAATTGACTTTTTCACCCGGATTAGCGGACTGAGCATTACCGAAGTGCTGGAACAGCTGCGTGCAGCAGGGCTCAAGACACTTACCGGCGGCGGTGCAGAAATTTTGTCCGACCAATATCGCAAAAAAATGCGTGTAGATAAAGCAAATGTCGAAGAATATCTTGAGGTCCACCGGACCGCACATAAGCTTGGTATGAAGACCCATACAACGATGTTATATGGCTCTATTGAGTCGCGCGAAGACCGCATTAAACATATGTTGCAAATTCGCGACCTGCAGGACGAAACCAATGGTTTCATGGTATTCATTCCCTTATCGATGCAACCGAAGAATAAGAATGCAGGGATTATGCGCCGTAACTCCGCGTATGAGGATCTTAAGACGATTGCTGTCAGCCGACTAATGCTGGATAATTTCGATCATATTAAAGCTTACTTCATTAATATCGGCGCTCAGCTAACCCAAGTTGCGCTCAGCTTTGGAGCCTCTGATGTGCATGGTACGATTCTGAAAGAACGCATTAGCCACGCTGCAGGAGCATTGACACCGGAAGGTCTGACCCGGGACGAGCTAATCTGGCTGGTAAAAGGTGCAGGGCGGATTCCCGTTGAACGTGATACGTTCTACAACGAGATTAAGGTTTACGAATAATAAGCGTCAGGAAATCCGTTAAGTCCATATTTGAAAGGAAGATCGGGAAGCATGAGAACACTATTAGTCCTGGGCGGCGGTTATGGCGGCCTAGCCCTTATACAAAAATTACTCGATAACCATCTCCCCCATGATGTGGAAATTATTTTGATCGACCGGATGCCTTATCAGGGAATTAAGACGGAATATTATGCACTTGCCGCCGGTACTGTTACCGATTATCATCTGCGTATTCAATTTCCAGTGCATCCCCGCCTAAGTGTACGTTATGGCGAGGTAGGCTCTATTGAACTGGAGAACAAACTTGTATTTATGGACAGCGGTGAGCCGATTTCCTATGATATTCTGGCGATTGCCCTAGGCTCTACGGATAATTACCATAACATTCCTGGGGCAGAGCAATATACCTGCGGTATCCAGACCTTCTCAGATACCCGGGAAACTTATCGTCGTCTCAATGATGTGAAGCCTTATGGGACTGTCAATATCGTGGGAGGCGGCTTAAGTGGGGTGGAGTTAGCGGCAGAGTTGCGTGAAAGCCGACCTGATCTAAACATCTCCATTCTTGATCGTGGAGAACGTGTACTATCTACTTTTCCGGCCAAGCTGTCCCAATTTGTAGAGGAATGGTTCAGTGAACATCAGGTGGAGACATTAGGGCGTATCGCTGTGTCCCATGTGGAGAAGGATGCCATCTATAATGGAATGCAGGCTATCCCGTCTGACGTAACGGTATGGACCGGGGGGATTCAACCGGTAAAGGTTGTTCAGGATTTGAATCTGCCAAAGGATCGCGGAGGACGAATCATTCTGGGAGAATTCTATCATGTCCCTGATTACCCAGAGGTATATGTGATTGGGGATTGCGCCAGTCTGCCATTCGCACCCAGTGCACAGGCGGCAGGAGCCCAAGGGGAGCAAGTCGCTCATATTATACAAGCCCTATGGCGGAATGAGACACCCAAGCTCCAAGCCATCCGCTTAAAAGGAACTCTAGGTTCCCTAGGCAAAAATACAGGTTTTGGACTTATGGGACATCGTTCCGTCATGGGGCGGGTACCGCGTCTCTTGAAGAGCGGTGTGCTCTGGATGTCTAAACGCCACTTCGGTTAGGGCTAAGCCCTTAATCGATCTCCAGATTATCCCATGCTTCCAGCTCTTTAATCTTGTTGTCGATGGCAGCTTCTAGTTCTATTGGAGAATCGGCTTCAATAATCTCTCCGTTCACCATAGCGAATGGGGACAAGTAACATTGTCCGCAATTGTTCAGGCAGCCGTATTCCATAACATCATATTCGAGGTTCTGCTCCAGTTTATTCATTAGCTGTTCTGTGCCATGTCCGAGGTTACTGGCACAAAATTCAATAATTGGTCTCATGATGATCTCCTTTTCTGTGCTAACCATTTTATTTTTGAAGGAATTGTACTATAATAAACATACGAAAGGAGTGATTGAGAAATGAGTGAGAATGTACAAAGCCCTACCATGTATGATGAAGTGCTGGAAGTACTCGATAAACTTCGTCCGTTCCTGCAACGCGATGGCGGCGACGTGGAACTGATTGATGTTGAAGACGGCATCGTTAAACTGAAACTCATGGGTGCTTGTGGCAGCTGCCCTAGCTCCACGATCACCTTGAAAGCCGGGATCGAACGCGCTCTTCTTGAAGAAGTAGAAGGCGTCGAAGAAGTTATTCAAGTATTCTAATCCCGTTCTATAATTATCCCGGTTCTTCTGCTTGCAGAGGAACCGGGGTTTTTTCATTATAGAGGATTTGTCCTCCTCCTACAACATACGCAATACAAAGGGCTGTCCCATAAGCCATGAAATGGCTGCTTGGGACAGCTCTTTTTTTGGAGTCAGATAGACGGTTGCGCTTGTGAGGACGCTTCGCGAACGGACCGTTGTTCCAATCGCTGTGGTCTCCAGATTTTTTTCATTCCCCTTAGCGGTGAAAATCCGGAGACAAAGGCGAACGCTATCGCTTTTCCACAATCGTTCCGTCCTCTCCGCTGTTTAAGCGGGAATCGTATCTACAATCCTTCTAAAAATCATAAAAAAAGAAACCTTTCTTTGGTAAAATGGAAGTGCGACCAACCATTTTAAATCAAGGAGAGGTTTCTTTTGTACATTCAATATACCATGGACCCATTTTGCTTGCCAATGGATCTGGAAGAAGATATTCCAGAAAACCACCTCGTTCGTGTCGTTAACGAAGCCGTCCATCGGCTGGACGACGCCATCTTTGACGCTGCCTATCCCGGCGGTGGCCGCGACAGCTACCACCCCAAAATGCTCACCAAAATCATCATTTACGCCTATACTCAGCGAATCTACTCCTCTCGACAAATCGCCAGCGGTACGCGAAAACATTCCCTTCGAGAAGAACACGAGTGCCTCGGTAGAGACCTCCCTGAACTCGGGGAGTCTTCCAAACTGAGCAGCGAGAAACTCGAACAAGTAACACAGAAGCTTAAAGCCCAGTTATTGGAGAAACCCAAAAACAAGCCCCTGAAGAAAGTCGTTCGGAAGCTTCGCAAGGATTTGCTGCCCAGGCTGTTGAAGTACGAACAGTACCAAGTGCTGCTCGGTGACCGGAACAGCTTCAGCAAGGCAGACCCGGAGGCAACGTTTATGCGGATGAAGGAAGATCACATGCGAAACGGTCAGTTCAAACCGGGATACAATGTACAGATCCGAACCGAAAACCAGTTTATTTTAACCTACAGTCTACATCCGAGACCTACTGATACCCGTTGTTTACAGCCGCATATGGAAAAAGCAAGGCAGATCTTGGGGAAACTCCCGCAGACGGTGATTGCGGATGCAGGCTACGGGAGTGAAAAAACTACGCCTATCTGGAAAAGAAAGAGATTCAAGCGATAGTGAAATACGGCAGCTATCACAAAGAATAGAGTAAAGCTTGGAAAGAGAATGTCGAAAAGATTGAGAACTGGACGTACACTGAAACCGAGGATACATGGACGTGCCCAGCCGGACAAACGCTGCATTTCCGCAAAGAAAGCAAGGAAATTGTAGAGAGTGGATATGAAATTCGAAAACGTCATTACCGCAGCGAAAGTTGCCCATTGAGGGAAGGTTGTACAAAAGCGGCAGGAAATCGGGAAGTGGTCATTAGTTTGGAACGACTGCGATACCAGAAACAGGCTCGAGAAATTCTACGGAGTGAGGAAGGTTACGCCTTGGCCGTGCGAAGAATGACGGAACCGGAGAGTGTGTTTGGACAACTGATGAACAACAAGGGCTTCCGGCGATTTCTGCTTCGTGGCATGGAGAAAGTGACGCTTGAGATCGGGTGGCTTTCGCTTGCTCACAATCTGCTGGAGCAAGCAACCAATGACCAAAAACGAAAAGCAGCGATTCCCCATTAACGGGTGAATCGCTGCTTTGCTGTTTTTTATGGTTTTAAGAATGAAGAGAACTATCTCCCGTCATAGAAAATCTATTTATGGGACAGCCCTTTGTTCTGTAAGCTGACAAGCAGTGGTCCTTCACCTTAAAATGCAGGAATGATGGAACCTTGGTATTTCTCTTCAATGAAAGCTTTAGCCTCCGGAGAATTCAGCGCAGCCGCCAGCTTCTGGATCGCATCGGAATCTTTGTTGTCCGGGCGTGCTACCAGAATGTTAGCATAAGGGGAATCCGTTCCTTCGATGAACAAAGCATCTTTGGTTGGAACAAGACCCGCTTCAAGTGCGTAGTTAGTGTTGATCAGAGCGAGGTCAACTTCATCCAGTTGGCGAGGCAGCATAGCTGCATCCAGCTCGATAATATCAAGGTTTTTCTTGTTTTCTGTAATATCTGCTTTGGTGGAGGTAATATTCGTATCATCCTTCAGCTTAATCAGGCCATTTTTGGCCAACAGGATCAATGCACGTCCACCGTTAGTAGCATCATTCGGAATAGCAACCTTTGCGCCGTCAGCAAGCTCGGCGATATCTTTGATTTTTTTGGAATAGGCACCGAAGGGTTCAACGTGAACTGCAGTAACAGCTACCAGGTCCGTGCCGTTATCTTTATTCTGTTGATCCAGGTAAGGCTGGTGTTGGAAAAAGTTGGCATCCAGCTGCTTCTCAGCAAGTTGTACGTTGGGTTGAATATAGTCAGTGAATTCTTTGATTTCAAGTTTAATGCCCTGTGCTTCAAGCAGTGGAGCAATAGCCTTCAATATTTCTGCATGCGGTACAGGCGAAGCGCCGATTACCAGTGTTATTGGTTCTGCCGCCGGTTCAGTTGTGGCCTCTGCTGCTGGTGCATTTGTTGCAGCTGAGTTAGCTGCATTATTGGTTGTATTATTGTTGCCGCAAGCCGCAAGCACCAACACCAGTGTCAGGCTAAAAAAGGTTAATAATACTTTCTTCATTTGTAAATCCCCCTCAGTTCAGTATGATTTTGTATGAATAAGGTTCTATATGGATGTACCTTATTTCCGGGTAAAATGTTTTACGAGCCGATCACCGGCCATTTGCAATAACTGTACTAGCAATACCATCAGGGCTACAGAGATAATCATAACTTCCTTCTGATAGCGATAATACCCATAACGGATCGCAAGATCGCCCAGTCCGCCGCCGCCCACCATACCAGACATAGCTGTATAGGAGACTAAAGTTACTAATGTGATTGTCGCTGCTGCAAACAGACCTGGACGAGCCTCCGGCAGCAGCACGCGTGTTACGATCTGACTTGTCGATGCCCCCATACCTTGAGCTGCCTCAATCACACCACGATCAACTTCGCGCAGTGCCGTCTCTACAAGACGGGCTAAGAAAGGCGAAGCACCAATCACCAGTGCAGGAATCGTACCCAGTACACCAATGGATGTTCCTACGATCGACTTGCTAAAGGGAATTAGGGCCACCATCAGAATGATAAACGGTACTGATCGGAGAATGTTCACTACAAAAGATAATACCGAGTAAATCGCTCTGATAACTGAACTATTTGATCTGCCCCATAAATATAACACAATTCCAAGTGGTAAACCAAGAATAATTGTGAACAATCCGGAATAAGCTAACATTTTTATTGTTGCAAGCGTTGCATCCAGCATTTCTTGCCAATTCAGATCTGCAAAGTTTAAGCTGCCCATTAAGAAATCACCTCCACATCAAGACCTTGGGCTGTTAATTCTGCTATCGTTATCTCGATGGCTGCAGCAGGTCCCTCGAATCGCACAATCAGCTGACCATAGGGTACATCTTTGAGTGTCGAGATGGTTCCTTGCAGAATCGCAAAGTTAACCCCTGTCTCACGAGCTACCTGTGAAAGGGTAGAGTCATATGTTTTTTGCCCGAGGAAGGTAATCTTGACGGCTTGGGAATACTCCCCTGGCTTGGCGTCAATGGCTGCCCGCAGCGGCCCGTCATTTTGCGTTTCACTACGAATAAAATCACGTGTGATCTCATGCTTCGGCTTCAGGAATACCTCTGTGACTTCGCCCTGTTCAACAATTCCACCACCATGAATAACAGCTACCCGATCACAAATACTCTGAATGACGTGCATTTCGTGCGTAATCAGTACAATTGTCAGATGGAACCTCTTATTGATGTCGAGCAGCAGTCGCAAAATGGAATCTGTCGTCTGTGGGTCAAGCGCTGAGGTAGCTTCATCACAGAGTAGTACATCCGGATCACTGGCTAACGCCCGGGCTACGCCTACCCGCTGTTTTTGCCCACCCGATAATTGAGCAGGATACTTATTACTATGTTCTTCAAGCCCTACCAAGGCTAGCAGCTCCTTAACCTTAAGATCAATATCTGCCCTTGCAGATCCGGTAAGCCGCAGTGGAAAGGCAATATTATCATAAACGGTCGCTGAAGACAGCAGATTAAAGTGTTGAAAGATCATCCCAATCTTACGCCGCTGCTCCTGCAGCTGTCCGCGGTTAAGCTTGGTTAATTCCACGCCATCAACCCAGATTTCTCCTTCCGTTGGTCGCTCCAGCAGATTGATGCAGCGGATCAATGTGCTTTTTCCTGCGCCGGAATGTCCGATTACTCCGAATATTTCACCTTTTTGGATGGACAGGTTCAGTCCGGAAAGTGCCGTGGCAGCCTTATCACCTTTTCCATATACCTTTGTTAGACCTCTGATCTCTATCAATCTGTCACCCTCCTAAAAGTTTGTAGCTGCATAGAAAAAGACCTCGTACGATCGGATGCAGATCGCAAGAGGCCCTGTGCGTGTATAGACAATGCCTTCTCATCTGCCAATGACCGCAAAAGTAGCGGCTATTGTAGGAATTAGCACCATGACATTTATATAGAGCCGAGTAAACAGACTGAATATAAATCGGTTGCCGGGCTTCATCGGGCCTATCCCTCCGCCGCTCTCGATAAGATATAGATATGAAATTGATGTCATCGAATGTGAAGTTACAATGCAACCATAAGTATAGTAAGTTTAAGGATTTTTGTCAAAGAGAACTTCCTGTGAGTAACAGGGTCTTGATCTCAGACTTTACCGATTCTTATGCCATTGCTCATTGCTGTACCTGAAAGCCACACTTAAGGATTTACAGACCATCTCCAGCCCTTGCCGCAAATCCTCAAGATGGCTATCCAGATCCTCAAGGTGTATTTTGTCATGTAATCCTTGGTGCCGTTGCCACAGATCATCCTGCATTTCGGCATTCATATAATGAATTTCCGCATTTCGGCGCTTGCGCAGGTTCTCCAGCGGTTCCCGATAATTATTCTTAATATTCTCGAGCTGATCGGCAAGTACAGAGTGCTCTTTCAGCGAATGAAATTGCCGCAGCACCGTAAAATAGGAGAAATGTGCTTTAACTTTAGAGGTATTAAGGTCATACAGACTATTCAGCACCGTTCCGAACTTGTCCAGCAGAGAGAATACACGGATAAACCCATTTTTATAAAAATAAACATACCGCGCATATTCGCCCTGCTCCATAGTCGACATATCGTCCATATATCCCGCAATTACTAATTTTCGATAAAAAGCCGCTGCGAACCAGCTTTGCTCCAGTTCATCCAGAGAAGAGATCAGCCCTCGTGTCCAAACCTCCAGCTTGCGGAATTCATGGTCACGATCCTCATGCATGCTCATTTCCTTACGCAATAGTGCCGCAATTTTGGCCATGTTGTCCATAGCTTCAGCAAGCACACCACTGTTCTTGCGGGGCGGCTCCCCGAGTAATATTCGCAGCATAGCCCATCCTCCTAGAAGTTATATGGAGTTTACACTCCCGCTGAAGTAGTGTTTCCAATTGCGGTCAACCTGCTCCACGATATCCTCGCGTGGGAACAGCTCGTCCGGATATCCCGGCTTCATGCGGGCATCGATTACAATTGGAAGTTTATAGCCGATATGGTGATTCTTCACCTCAGATTCGGCATAAATATCTGTGGCCGGGTTGAAGCGAGTGAACACGCTCCAGAGAAAGGTGGTCTGCGTGCGAACCGTTTCTGCAGCGTTGTCCACCAGAATGACCAGGGGCCAGACGGTATCCGCCTCGCGCAGCGAAGCTACAAGCCGCGAAGGCAACTGTGGGTCCTCTTCATAGGATGCACCAGAAACAGTTAAACAACCACCGCAATACGGAATTGCATTCTGGATTCCAGAAAGGAGCCCCTCTTCATAGCTGCGGGGTAAATCCCGAATCGGGCTGCCGATTCCCATCAATACGCCTTTGCTACCGCGATTCATTTGCTGACCTGTATAATCTAGTGTATCTTGCGAGGTCTGGTTGAATACAAACAGATCGACTGCAGGATTGAACCGCTCCAGCACCGTCTCCAACAATTTAGGGAAATCCGTAAGATCGACCGGCTCATTGGTCAATAACAGGAATTTGGTTAACGAGAGCTGGCCTTCACCAAGAATACGGAAGGCCGATACCAGCGCTTCACGCGAGTAACTTTCGCGTACAACTGCCGCGGCCAACGTATGCGAGCCTGATTCCGAGTATGCCCACAAGGAGCGGACGGATGGCATTACCAACGGAAACGCTGGTGCGAGCAGACGTTGCAAGAAATCACCTAAATAATAATCCTCCTGGCGTGGCTTGCCGACGATAGTCGCTGGATAGATTGCATCTTTGCGATGCCACATTCGTTGCACATGCATTACAGGAAAATCATGCTGTAATGAATAATAGCCGTAATGATCGCCGAAAGGTCCTTCCATACGCCGCTCATGCGGGGGAACCAGTCCACGAATGGCAAATTCGACCTCGGCGGGAATATGATGTCCGCCCATCGGGTCCTTAACCATCGGCAGCTTGCCGCCCAGCAGCATGGAGGCCAACAGCAATTCAGACATACGTTCAGGTACGGGGGCGATAGCTGACGCAATTAAGGCTGGAGGACCGCCGATAAAGACAGAAACCGGCAACGGCTCTCCGCGTAATTCAGCTTCATGGTGGTGGAATCCGCCCCCCTTATGTATTTGCCAATGAATACCGGTAGTACTATCATCATAAATTTGAATCCGGTACATCCCCAGATTATTATCCTTCGGATTGGAGGTACTCTCCGTGAATACAAGCGGAAGGGTAATAAACGGTCCGCCATCCTTCTGCCAGCTCGTTACTCGCGGGAGCTCCTTCAATGGGTCCGTACTGCGACATATACCAAGTACAGGCGCTTCACCCTGTGGAACCTGTCTCACCCCAATCTTTAGCAGATCAATGAGCATTCCTTTTTCTTTCCAGACTCCGCTGAATGAAGGTGGCAGAAGTGTTTCTACCGCGCCCATCATCGATTGTATCAGCTGTTCTGGACGGGACCCGAACGCTTGATTTACTCTGCGAGCCGTTCCGAATAAATTAGTCACAACGGGAAAGGGTGTCCCTTTTACATTGGTGAACAACAGGGCAGGTCCTTCTTCCTGTATCACACGCCGATGAATCTCCGCCAGCTCCAGATAAGGATCAACTGGTGTGTCGATCACAGCAAGATCTTTATCCTTCCGTAGTTGTTCTATCCATTGACGTAAATTACCGTATCCCAAACTATTGTTCCTCCTCCAACCGACTCTATCCACGGCCTATCCAAAAGGGGCTGTCGGCCTATCTTGATCAATAAGATTATTGCTCACTTCTACCCAACTGCCATACCCGAACGCTCATATAACATAGAACTCCGAATAATCCGGCAATGAGCAAAATATGAGCCAAGGCCGCAAAAATATACAATTGCTCGTTATATAAGGTATAGACAACAGCGGCACCGCTAAGTACCTGCATCAGACATAACAGAACGGCACAGACGCCTAAAGTTCTCAGTTCTGGATGATCCTTATGTTTCCAGAAAGCTAGATGCCCAAGCACCGCGATCAGAACGAATAAGAGCAGGGCTGCAATCCGGTGCATAAATACAATACCAACCCCACCAGAAAGCTCCGGTATCCACTCTCCGTTACATAGAGGCCAACCGGTGCACCCACCCTGTGAACTTGTATGGCTTACATAGGCCCCAATATAAACGACGATATAAGAATATAACGCCGTGATCCACGTTAAGTTGCGGAAAGCAGGACTTACTGGCACTCTGGTGAGCCGATTATCGTGTTCTCCCGCTTCCTGCATTCTTTTCGTTCCAAGCGCCAGCATCAGCGCACTCGCAAAAGCAATCAGAGAAAACCCCATATGCAACGCCATTACAGCAGCTGATTGGGATTTGACCACTGCAAGCGCTCCCATACCTGCCTGGACTACTACAAATAACAAAGTCAGAACGGAATAGACCCGTAAATCACGCCGCTTACGCGCATAACGCCAAAAGGCAACTGCAGAAGCAAGAGACAATAAACCTGCCAGCCCACTGAACAAGCGGTGTGTGTATTCAATCATTGAACCTAAGGTGTAAGCCGGAACCAGCTTTCCGTGACAAAGTGGCCATTCATTTCCACATTCCAATCCTGAACCCGTCTTTGTTACAATCGCTCCTCCCAGCAGAGCCAGGAACATGATAAGACAGGTTGTGTAACTAAGCCATTTTAACTGATTCATTGTCATTGTTATCACCCGCTGTATCATGATTTGTTCCTATTATAACCGAAACAGGCACGAGCTGTGGTTCAAAATGAAACGGCTTCGCCGTCCTTTATATGGACGGTACCCGTTTCTTCGAGAAATATAAGGATAAATTATTGCGTGAAGCATATAAATTCTTATATTCCAAAAAAAACACCGTTTCTGCTCTAACGGGCGAAAGCGGTGTAATGAAATTTATTTGTGAATGCTCTGGTAAACATCAAGCGCAGTGTTCAGGAAATTCTCAATCTCTTCACGGGATTTGCGTAGCTTGTTGACGAACCTGACAAGCTCCCGCCCGTCTGTATAGGCTACAAAACTGGGAATACCCAGAATATTCTGTTTCTGGCTGACATCTCCAACAGCGTCAACATCAACTTCAACCAAGGTAAGCCGGCCTGTGTAATTCTGTTCAAGCTCAGGCATAAAGGGATCAATAAATTTACAATCGGAGCACCAATCCGCCTTAAATACCGCCACCGTTAGACGGGGGGATTGAGTAGCTACCTGAAATTCAGCGGGAGAACTAATCTTATCCATGCATTATCCAGTCCCTTCTTCAGCAGTCTATTTCCTGTCCTCTTAAGTGAAGCAAAATGTACAACGGAAGTCAACTTATTCTCGCGCCCGAACACGTTCAGGCTGCAGCTTCATAAGGGGTTTCAACAGCTTTTGGAGCGCACGTGGATAGCTGGCAACCTCTTGTCTGCTAAGCACACCCAGCACGATGAGCAGCACCAGATAGATAACCACAACCGCCACTCCCACCACAAGACAAGTAATGAGAAACGCCACGCGTGCAGGCATCAGCTGTGTCATCATAATACCAGCTTCGTTAAGGCCATAACCAATCCCGCCAGACGCCAGTACCGCAACAGCAAAACCGCCCCAGCGCTTACCCATAATCTCAAAGGGCACGATCGATTTCAGCATACGTAAATTAAGTAAGGTAATGACTACGAAGCACAGAGCGGTCGCTCCAATAATTCCGTAAATACCAAACACCTTGCTTAGGAAAAAACTCGCTATAAGTTTAACAATAATACCGGCTAGCACATAAAACATGGAAATGCGTGACTTTCCCATACCCAAGAGGATCGAGTTGGTTGTCATCATCGTGATCTGGAATATAGTTCCAATCGTTAGCATGGCTACAATGCCGCTGCCTCCCAATCCACTAAACAGGAGACCATTGACAGAGTATGCAGCCACAGACAGTGCAATTACAATCGGCATTCCTGTCAAGATAGAGATGCGTAAGGCCAGTGTGATTTGTCGTTTGAGATGAACCTCGTCACGACGGGCAAAGGCAGCTGAAATTATCGGAATCAGCGAAGTGCCAAGCGCAATAGCCAGAACAGGAGGGATACCCGCCACACTCTGAGCGCGAGTGGTTAGTATACCAAGCGCTGCCGTTGCATCAGCCCGCCCAATCTGGTCGATTAGCAGCGGAACTGCCAGCGAGGTATCAATAACATTCACTACAGGAATCGTAAGAGATGAGAGTACGATCGGAATAGATAGAGTGAAGATATCTTTGTAAATAGACCACATGGGCATTTTTTGTGCAGAATCATAATTTAACCCTTGTTCCTTATCTTGCCGACGCAGTTTTACTGCAAAATAAATCATCACACCAAAGGCTGCAATACTGCCTAGTACACTACCAAAAGATGCACCAGCCGCAAGAGTCGTATTACTATAGCCCTGCTGCAGCAAAATGAAAGCAATAAGAATGGCAGTAAATACGCGGGCAACTTGCTCCACGATCTGTGATATACCACCAGCCATCATATTATTGCGACCCTGAAAATAGCCGCGCATCATTGCAATGGCGGGAAACAGCAGTAGTGCAGGTGCAATGGCTCTAACTGCCATTGCCGATTCAGGAACATCAGCGATATGGGTTGCATAGAATGGAGCTCCAAAGTACAGTAAGGCAGTCATGAAAACCCCGGCTGCTACCGAAAACAGCAGCGCAGCATGATACACCTGTCTTGCCTCTTCGGGACGGTCCAATGCATAACGCTCAGATACCATTTTACTAAGGGTGCTGGGTATGCCTGCTGTCGCTACAGTTAGCAGCATCAAATAAATATTGTTGGATACCCCAAACGAGGCTCTCCCAATATCGTTGAATATATGATCCAGCGGAACACGCTGGGCAAGCCCGAGTACGCGTGCTACTAAAGCTGCGGCAGCCAGAATAAGCGTACCTTTTACAAAAGATTCTTTCTTGGACAAGCTATTTCGCCTTCTTCACTGTAAATTTAATACCGGCCGATCCAGATAAAGAAGAGAACGACCATCACTACCTGCAGCACGATTTTGACTACGGTACTGCTAAACAAACCCAACAATGAGCCTACACTCACCTTAGCAGCTTTACCTGGATTAGAACCCGCTAGTAACTCACCCACAAAAGCACCTATAAACGGACCGAGAATCAGTCCAAACGCCGGAATGACGAACGGACCGAAGATCAAGCCAATTGTACTGCCAATGACCGAAGCACGCGAGCCACCGAACTTTTTGATACCCCATGCTCCTACGACATAATCAGATACAAAGAGTGCTACAACAATCAGCGTCTGAATGATCCAGAACCATACTCCGAAGGATTGAAAGGAAAAGAACCAGCCATATACGAAAAAAGCCAGATAAATCGCCAATGCGCCCGGTAATATCGGATATACTGCTCCGACCAGACCTACCGCAAATAATGCGATAATCAGAACCCAACCCAGGATCATCAATTCCCTCAACTCCTAAAGTTTTGATAGCATAAGCTACAGCATACACTAAGTTTTGATAGCAGTTTTGTTAGCACATTTCACAGCAAAACTGGCTTCACGAACATAAGCCAGTTTTGCATTGTAAGGATTGTTAAGACACTATTTCACTGTAACAGTAGCCGCAGTGATCTTTGCTTCCGTCAAAATATACTTTTGGATCACTTCGGCAATTCCGTCTTCATTGTTGGAGGCCACTACAACATCGGCCTCTTGCTTAACGGTCTTCTGAGCATTGCCCATAGCAACGCCTAATCCCACCTGCTGAATTACCGAGAGATCATTCAGACTATCACCAACAGCAACGACCTGAGACATATCTATTCCCAGCAGACGACAGACTTCCCGTATTCCTGCCGCTTTATTCACACCCTGTGGATTAATCTCCAGATTATACGGGGAGGAATTTGTAATTTCCAGTCCCCCCATATCCTGAAGCTGCAGCAGCAGCTTATGGCGGATATCATCATCTTCCGTTTGATAACCAAACTTCAGCCATTCCCTGCCTTCCACATTCCCATCCCAATTATCCCTTTTATGAACTTCATCCAAAGAATACGCCCAGAACCAGATATCATATTGCTGAGCAATTTCATACATCTGTGTAACTAACTCCGGGTCCATCAGGGAACGGCGGTATAACTCGTGCGGCGCCCGCCACACTTCACTGCCGTTTACGGTGACCATTGGTGTCTGCAAGCCAAGCTGCTCTGCATAAGGTAATGCACTTCTGAACGCACGTCCTGTAGACAGACAGACATGAACGCCTGCCTCCACAGCCTTTTTGATCCATTTTTCCGTTTCGGGGGTAATCAGCTGTTCATCATTCAGTAATGTTCCATCCATATCCAATGCAAGCAGGCGGTATTTGGCAATCATTTGCCACCCCTCCATTCTTGTATGCTCTCCATTATGAGTAGCTATTTATTTTTAATGAGTACTAGTAGTATCGGCAGCATTTGTAGTCGTGCTATCTCCCTTCTTAGTAGTAGCATCACCATTTGCGTTAGTAGCAGGCTGAAGATTCTTCTTGGGTACACCATCCAGCCCATATTCCCAATCATAAGCATCAAATATTTTACGCGCTACTGGCGCAGCGCTGTTGGAACCGAAACCACCCTCAGGAATAACTACCGCTACTGCCAGCTTCGGATGATTACGCGGAGCAAAGGCTATGAAGACACCGTTATCGCGTAATTGACCTTTCGCCAGCTGCTGTGAGGTCCCCGTTTTACGGGCAAAGTCATAAGGGAAATCGGCAAATGCAGTAACATCACTGTTCATGCCCTGCTTGATCTCTTTCCAGAAGGATTTATCAAAGGTAGTTACCTCATCGAGTACTTCGCGATCGAACTTCTGAACTACATTCCCATTCGCATCCGTAATCTTACTAACCAGCTGCGGTTTGATCCGTTGTCCTTCATTGGCAAGTGTAGAAGCATACTGAGCAAGCTGCATCGCCGTATAACTACCTTGTTGTCCAAAAGAAGCATAGACGAGTGCAGCCTGTGAACTACCGGCAGCCTTAATATTGGTATAGTTAATCTGTCCCAAGAATTCATTGGGCAGACCACTTTGTGTAGATACGCCAAGACCGAACTCTTTCATATATTTATCCCAGACATCAATACCCTTATCCTGATATTTCTCATAAAGCTTCTTGCCAACCATATCAACCATAAACACATTTGAGGACTTCTCAATGGCTTTAGCCGGATCCAAATAT
Organism: Paenibacillus sp. 19GGS1-52; assembly: GCF_022369515.1. NCBI lineage: Bacteria > Bacillati > Bacillota > Bacilli > Caryophanales > Paenibacillaceae > Paenibacillus > Paenibacillus sp. 19GGS1-52. Next base: position 1,338,242 of record NZ_CP059724.1, on the reverse strand, counting down.
CCATATACATGTCCTGAAGAATTTCTCACCTTCGTCTCATGTCCCGCTTTACCGAAAGTGGCGAATCCTTTATCTGAATACCCGCTGGTGGTCGTAAAGAAACCTTCATTTAATCCAACAAGCACGCTGAGCGGTTTAATGGTTGAACCCATCAACAGTACGGATCTCAAGCCATTTCCTGAAGTTCCCGAAGAAATAGGATTAATCGTTCCGTTCTGGTAATTGTTAATAATATCGTTCCAGACGTCTGTCGGCAATGAACCAGTGGTCCAAATGTTTGTATCATAGTCCGGCATACTTGCCATAGCTACTATATTACCTGTATCCACTTCCATTGCTACTGCATAGCCAGTCAAAGCATCCGGATGAGTCTTGCCCTGTACAGCATGCGAATGGAGCCAACTAATCTGCTCCGTTATTGCTTGCTCCGTCTTGAGTTGAATATTCTTATTAATCGTCGTCCAGACATCGTTGCCCTTTACAGGTGGAACTACCTTCTCGATCTTCTCCGCCATGTTCTGCGGATTAACAGAGATTTCCTGATAGCCATTCTGTCCACGAAGATCTCTTTGATATTGCAGTTCCAGACCGTCAAACCCAACAAATTCATCATCTTTGTAGGTTAGACCTGGGTCCTGAGTGTTCTTCATCGCATTAATAATATTCTGATAAATATCCAAACTGCTGGAGGATTTAAAAGGCTTGATATAACCAACGGTCTGTACTGCAACCGTATCTGTATCATAATGGCGGGTGCTTTCCTCCACAATCTCAAGTCCCGGATAGTCATCCTTATGCTCCATGAAATAGGCCACTTCTTTGGAGGTCAGACCCGCCTTAATCCGCCGAGCCATATAACCCAGAGATTTACGAAAATCCAAATCCATCGTTTCGATGATATCTTCTTTGGTCAACTTCTTCGCGTTTGGATCGCCATACTTATTAAAGTCGGCTACCAGACTGGCTGCCAGTGCCTCTGACTTAGCTTTAGCATCTGGCGAAAGGGTAGTTACACCCGTATTCTTATCAGTGACCTTTGCTGTATATTCTTTGGTCAAGGTAATGTATAGCGACTGAACAGGTGTCGAATACGCTAATTTCTCACCACCGGCTGCATAAATCACACCACGCATAGAGGCCAGCGGTACATTTTTGGTGTCACGACTAGTCTCAACATCAGTTAGCGTAGGCCCTTCTACGAATTGAAGCACTGCAAGGCGTATAATAATGACACAGAATATAACAAACGTGCTGAAGAAAAACACGTTGATCCGCAGGCCAAGGGAACTTTTGTTGTCAGACTCGTCTGGAGGTGAGGCCTGCTTTCGGAAAACACTCACAGTTTTTCTCTCCTTTAACTCTAAAATAATATATTTATTATTCCTTAATTACGTTTACTGCAGGTTGAAGATTCTTCTTTGGCACGCCATCCAGACCATATTCCCAGTCATAGGCATCGAATATTTTACGGGCTACGGGGGCTGCACTGTTAGAGCCGAAGCCTCCCTCTGGTATTATAACCGCTACGGCCAGCTTAGGTTTATCACGTGGAGCATATGCAATAAAGACTCCATTGTCACGTAGCTCACGATCCGCCATCTGTTGTGAAGTACCCGTCTTACGGGCAAAATCATACGGAAAGTCATCAAAGGCACTGACTTTACTGTTCATGCCTTGTTTAACCTCTTTCCAATAGGAAGGGGCAAACGTGACTTTATTCAGCACTTCACGTTGGAATTCTTTCACTACATTGCCTTGCGCATCTGTTATCTTACTAACTAGCTGCGGCTTAATACGTATTCCTTCATTGGCAAGCGTTGAAGCATATTGGGCCAGTTGCAGTGTTGTATATCCAGCTTGTTGGCCGAAGGAAGCATAGACTAGCGCAGCCTGTGAACTGCCTGCAGCCGTTATATCTTTATAGCCAATTATACCTGCTGCTTCCTTAGGCAGACCGCTTTGTGTGGATACACCCAGACCAAAATCCTTCATATACTTGTCCCAGACTTCGACACCTTTATCCTGATATTTCAAGTACAGCTGCTTGCCAACCATATCCACCATAAAAACATTAGAGGAGTTCTCAATCGCTTTGGCGGGGTCCATGGGGCCATAAACGTGACCAGATGAATTTCGCACGGATGATTTATCATCTTTACCGAAATAAGCAATTCCCTTATCCTTATACGTAGTCGATGTTGTGAAAAAGCCCTCATTTAAACCAATCAGCACACTTAACGGCTTGATCGTGGAGCCAAGAAACGGCACGGATCTGATATCATGGCCTGAACTGCCGGATTGAATTGAGGTTATTGTACCATTCTGGTAATTATTTATAATTTTGTTCCAGATTTCGGTTGGAAAAGAGTCTGCGATCCATACATTCGTATCATAATCCGGCATACTGGCCATCGTGATAACATTACCCGTATCGACTTCCATGGCTACGGCATACCCTGTCAAGGCATCTGGATGGGTCTTCCCTTGAACAGCATTAGTATGCAGCCATTTAATCTGTTCGGTAATCGCCTGCTCTGTCTTCAGTTGTATATTCATGTTAATGGTCATCCAGATATCTTTACCCTTTACAGGGGCAACCACTTTCTCTACCTTCTCTGCCATGTTCTGTGGAGTAACAGATACGACCTGATAGCCATTTTCTCCCCGCAGTTCTCTTTGATACTGCAGTTCAAGACCATCGAATCCAACAAATTCATCAACTTTATAGGATAAGCCGGGAGAAGAATTGATTTTCTTCATAGCACTGCGAATATTCTGATAAACAGCCAAATCCTCAGTTGATTTAAAGGGCTTGATAAAACCCACAGTCTGCACCGCTACAGTATTCTTATCGTAATGGCGCAAGCTTTCTTCAACGATAGAAAGTCCTGGATATTGATTCTTATGTTCCATGAAATAGGCTACTTCTTGAGAAGTCAAACCTGCCTTTATTCGGCGAGGGATATAGCCAAGATATTTCTTAAACTCCAAGTCCAGTGATGCTTTGACTTCCTGACGGGTAAGTTTTGGTGCATTAGGGTCGCCATATTTAGAAAAATCAGTTACCAGTCTATCTGCCAGCGCATTAGCTTTGATCATAGCTGCCTCAGTAAAAGCAACCTTGCCTGTTTCTTTATCGGTAGACTTCGCTGTATATTCATTAGTTAGCGTAATATAAAGCGATTGAACAGGAGTAGAATAAGCAATCTTCTCACCTCCGGCAGCGTAGATGATCCCTCGCATAGCAGCAAGTGGAGCATTCTTGGTCTCCCTGTTGGTCTCTACCTCCGTTAGTGTAGGGCCTTCAACGAACTGTAGTCCAGCCAAACGTACAATAATAACGCAAAATATAAAAAATGTACTGAAGAAAAATAGATTAATCCGCAGATCTAGGGTGGTTGTAAGAGTTCTGTCGGGTTGCGAGCCCAATTTACCGAACCTCTTCACAGCTGTTCTCTCCTCGTTATTCATAGGATGAAACTAGGCTGACAATCCCCCTCAGCCTTATCTTTAAATATGTTGGTATTGTACCATACATCTAATGTCCCACGCGCCTTTGGTCAGAGCACGCTTTCCGTGATATGTGTGTCAGCAAAGTCCTTGGAGTCGAACCAATCGCCACTACTGGCCCATGTAGAATCAAGTGGAATCCACGCTTTCCGATCACTAATATAGACTTCATTCCAAGCATGAGGTCCATGTCCTCCTTGACCATCATACCCCTGACCGGTGACTACCCTCACCTGCAGCCCCTGTGAACGAGCCATTACCGCATAGAGACGGGCATAATCGATACAGACACCCAAGCGGGTATCGAATGTGTTCTGAGGGGTCTGCTCATGCCAAATTCTGTTCTGCTCATAGTTAGCAGCCTTGGCATAATCATAGGCTATTCGCGAGCCCACCCAGTCGTATAACAGTCTGGCCTTCTTCTCATCACCCTTTGCTTGACCCGCAATATCTGAGGCAGCTACAACAATATCCGGCGAAATGTCATGATCAATAACCTCGTATTTCCGGCGAAGGATATCATTCATTTCCGCAGCAACAGCCTTAGTCAGAATAGGCAGCTTGTTCTGCATAGCCTCACCTGCAAAGGGCTCAATAACTGCAGCAGCACTCTGGCTGTAGACGGGGGATGACTCCACATAACGACTAAAGTTGCTATCCGGATTCAGTCCGATGGCAATAAAGAGAGCAATTACAAGCACTAGGCTCCGTACTAATCCAATTACACATCCTATAGCAGCTCCGCCTAAGCGGCTTATCTGCGTAAGCTTTCTGTCCGCAAATCTCGCTGTATGCCGAGGGAGACGAAATGGAAGCAGGAATGTTAACAGTCCCAACAATATACGAATCAAGCTATACGTGAACAACAACAGCAGCAGAAATCGCACCAAAGGCGAGCCTGCCAGCACCGACACTGCAGTATAATAAATTTGTTGCCACTGCTTGAGCTCGGAAACGGGAAGAACAACTCCCGAAGCCCAGTCCTTAACATAAGGCGAGAGATAAACAGTGGCTGGAATCGCCAATATCAATGCTGCAATAGTAAATAATCCAGTACCCAAAAGTCCAAATAATCTTCCAGTCGAGCGTGAGAATCCTCTGCTCCAGCCTTGCAGCAGCGAGAAGACTACAACCAGCAGAAGGGTGATTGAGATGACATTAGCATCACTCAGACTTTCGATCCACCCGTTCAGCATATCAGCCCTCTCCTTTCATTTTTATGCATTCTCCGCAGTGTTCTAATTGTTCTTTGCTGCTTCAATAAATGTTTTTGTCGTATCGGTAACGCTCCATTTCCCAAGGCTTACCCCGCGGAAAGTAACCTCTACTTTATCCTCGCCAGCCTTGCCCTTCATCTCAATATTCGGGGTTGTGATCGTAAACGTCCCATCTTCGCCAGAAGTATACTTGGCGTCTTGTGCCTCTTTAAGCATGACTTCCTGCGCTTCACTCTTCAGTGTGCTTACTGTACCATCCGCCACCTTATTCACAGCGTTGCCAATTTGATCCATAGTAACCCCACCATAAATGAATAAACCAACAACAATAACAATGACAATCGCCCATTTCAGAACAGTTTTAACCAGATTAATTACCGCAAATAGTACAACAAGCGCAATAACAATCACTAACCAATTCTCTCTTATGAACTGTGACCATACCTCTGGATCCATCAACCCACAACACCCCAATCGCTAATTTCGTCCCACAGGATGAGTTATCCCGTAGGCATTATCTCAATATTAATTATTATACATGATAGAACCTCATAATTCATGATTGCACAGCCGGGTGGACAGAAGGCTATCTAATGATGTCAAGATGAAACGGCTTTGCCGTCTGAAAGAGGCGGCATCCGTTTCTTCGAGAAATATAAGGATAAGTTATTGGGTGAAACCTATAAATTCTTACATTTTTAAAAAACGGTATAAGCCCTTCCCGTCCCACGTAAAGTACAAGTAGCTGCTTTTCCTGGTCACTGAATACACAATTCATATAACAGCAGCCCTGTGCCTTTCTGACCTTGCTGGGGCTAAGCTTACGGAGGTGTTCCCTGTAAAAACCGCACTGTGGCTGTATCTGTTTCTCTTTCTGGCATTCTTCGATTTACATGCCCAATATCCTATCCTGACTCCCTTTGCTCTTTCTCTTGGCGCAGGCCCCGCTTTTATCGGCTGGATGATGGGCATGTACTCCTTGACACACCTTCCCGGAAATCTGCTCGCAGGTGTGCTGGTCGATCGTAATGGCAGCCGCCGTTACATTGTCTTCAGCCTGATTACAGCAGGTGTAATCCTGCTGCTGCAGGCTCATGCACAGCTTCCCTGGCATCTGCTGATGTTGCGGGCGGCCAGCGGCTTTGCCTTGGCCTTCCTCTCTCCGGCTTGCATGACGTTGCTTGCTTCACTATCGTCTGATGCGGCAGTTCAGGGCAAATACATGTCCGGCCACGGCATCGTCCATACACTAGCTTCCGTTGTATCTCCGGCCGCTGGCGCTTTTATCGTTGCTGAAGCCGGGTTTTCCGTCACCTTCCGAAGTCTTGGTTATCTGCTGATATTCACTGGAGTAATGGCTTACTTCAGTGTACCTAAGCACAGCAAAGTTGGTGCAACTTCTAATACTCCAATACCACTATCGCCAAAGGAGAACTCCATCTCCAATAGTCTAATAACTCCCACCTTTAAAGTGTCCAGACGATATTATCTTCTGCCCTTCTTCGTTTCCTGTTCACAGGGAGTACTCTTCTTCGAGCTTCCTCTGACACAGACCGGGAGCAGGAGTATGGTTTCGACAGGCATACTGCTATCGCTTCTAAGTCTGGGCGCTTTGTTAACACTCAGTATGTTTTTTCTGAATCGTCTAACACCAGCTGGAAGAATAGCCTCCGCCCTCTTAGGCATGGCGCTCTGTTTCTTCATGCTCGCTTCATTTCACAGCGTTCCCGCTGCAGCTATCCTCTTTCTGCTTGGTGCAGCCAAAGGAGTGCTTTTCCCGGCGATGGCCTCATTGTTTATCAGTCTTGGTGGTCCAGGCCGGATGGGCAGAACGTTCTCGCTGCAGTCGATTGCCATGTCACTTGGTGCTTTTGCGGGTCCGGTAGCAGCTGGGCAGTTACGGACATTCGTCTCTCCTTATTTCATTGCTTTTCTGCTGCTCATGACAGCGCTCCTGCTGCTCCCGCCCAGAAATACTGGCAAACAACCTGCATTACAGCCCGATTGGAATGGACGTCCCGCCTAAGACACAACATATAAACACCCGAGCCTCGGGTGTTTATTTCTTTTTACGACATTTCCCGGGGAATGAACACATAATGGACGAACCTCTGTTAAAAATGGCGAACCTTAGGTAGAATAAAACCACAACCTGCACTAGGCTTATTTCTCCGGAGGTGACTATCCGATAATGTCCATTATAATTATTGTTGAGGGCAAGAATGACCGCAGCAGATTACGGCGGCTATTAGTACCGGAAATTGAAATCCTCTGTACTTTTGGCACACTCAACTCACTCAAGCTGGAGTCCTTGCGGCGTAAGGTGGGAGACGGAGAAGTCTACCTGTACATGGACAACGACAGCTCCGGCAAAAAAATCCGTGGTGTTCTGCGTGATGCTTTTCCAGACGCCAGTCATATTTATACCCGTCGGGGATATGCCGGAGTTGAGGGCACTCCTGATGAATATAATATCAGCCAGCTCGAAAAGGCGGGTCTTGAGGAATTTATTGTCTATCCTGAACCCTTACCCTTCTGAAAGAATAGGAGCCACCTCCAAAGCCATGTTCATGACTTTAGAGGTGGCTCCTGTTCTTCTTCATATAATAATTATTTATCCGCAGCTAATGCCTTCACAGTATCGGCAAGGAATTCCGGTGTCACATTCTCAGTATCTCCGGCGTCATACAGTGCCCGAAGGCGATTATCGCGATCCACCAGTCCAATCAGATTGGCATGAGCGAAATTATCCTTATTATTCCCGGCGATTAGTACCTTAAAGGACTTGGCCGCCAGATTTCGAATCTCTTCCTGATCTCCCCGCAAGAAATACCAGCCAGCATAATCGGCATGAAACCGATCGGCAAATTCTTTGATAGCCTCACGTGTATCATTCTCCGGATCGAAGGAAATGGAGACAAATCCTACATCCTTGCCGAAGCTGCCATCCTTGATAAGCAAATCCTGCGTCTTTGACAACATGAAGGTAGTAATGGGACATACATCCGGACATTCTGTAAAAAAGAAATACACCAGACGTACCTTCCCCTGTGTATCAGCCAGCGTAACCTGATCTCCGTTCACATTCTCAAGAGAGAAATTCTGCACTTCCCCGATAACCGGCAGCTCTTTCTTGCCGAAGGTTAAAGAATTGGCGGCTAAATAACCAGCCATGATCAAAGCAAGCAGGAGCAGCATCCATGTCCATTTATAACGCTTCAAGGTGTTCAATACATACCCGCTCCCCCTCAACCATGTATCGTATTCAGCACCAGCACGATCAAACTGATCGTTAAGTAATTAATGGAGAAGAAAAAGCTTTTTTTGGCCCAAGCTTCTTCATCCTTCGCTTGGAACCCTCTCAAGTTCAGGATTAACCAGGCAATGGACAAACCAGCAGATATAATGAGGTAAAAGATCCCTGCATAATCATACGCGTACATTATAAAGGGGATGGGTATCAATAGCACTACGTAAGGTATCATCTGAAACTGTGTGCGTCGCGTTCCCTTAACTACCGGCAGGAGTGGAAAACCTGCTGCCCGGTATTCTTCTTTACGCCGAATCCCAAGCGCCCAAAAATGTGGAGGCTGCCATAGAAACAGCATAGCGAATAACAGCCAAGCACCCAAATCAACCCTACCAGTTACGGCTACGTAACCGATTACAGGAGGCATCGCCCCGGAAATGGCACCGACCGAAGTACTCCAGGTTGATGTCCGCTTCAGCCATAGGGTGTATACTACAACATAGACGAACATTCCAACAATGCCGAACAACCCAGCAAGTATTCCAGAAAAAGCAAAGAGCACGAACAAACCCAAAATGCCGAGTCCAATAGCATACAGCAGCACTGTTGTTGGTTTCAGCCGCCCTGTAGGCAATCCGCGATCACGGGTTCGTTCCATTTTCATATCCAGATCCCGGTCAAAAAAGTTATTAAAAACACAAGCAGAAGCCATGACCAGCATTGTACCCATCAAGGTCAGAATTAATCTGCCGTATTGAACATCCCAGCCTGAGGCCACCCAGTAACCCGCAAATGCAGCGATCAGGTTGGACCGTATAATTCCAGGCTTCGTAACAGTTACAAAATCACGCCAGCTAGCACCTTCAGGGGGCGATTTAGCAGACATGGCTGCGGAATCGGAAGAAGCTTCATATCTCAATTGATTATCCACGTTTAATGATCCTCCTTCTAAGGTACTCTAACGTTTCCGCCGGAGTAAAAAGCTCCGCTATTAACTTTATCATAACAAACCGTTAAAGACTTTGACAATCATTGACCATGATGTTCATGAATTCGACAATTTCGTGACAACATTTATTTTGTACTCATTAATAACTGGACAAGAAATTGGGTAATTATTAATAGAGAAATCTGCACAAAGGAGAACTTACCTATGGATACTGCTACACATTTTGTTATGGGCCTCGGATTGGCCGGACTTTCCTTCGTGGACCCCGCTATTGCCTCAGATCCTGTACTGGCTGGAGCTGTGATGCTTGCCACCATACTTGGCTCACAGGCCCCGGATGCCGATACTGCGCTTCGCCTTAAAGATAACGCGCTTTATATTCGTAATCACCGGGGGATTACCCATTCTTTGCCCTTTCTGCTATTATGGCCTGCGTTGATCACGCTTGTTCTGGGACCCATCTTTGGGTTTACGGATTGGCAGGCCCTGAGCCATATAGCGCTTTGGAGCTTCATCGGTGTGTCCGTTCATGTGTTTTCTGATCTTTTTAACACATATGGTACTCAAGCGGCCCGTCCGTTCACCGAGAAATGGATTGCTTGGAACATTATCCACATTTTCGATCCGTTTATATTTGGCAGCCATACGGCGGCGATTATCCTCTGGATCAGCGGGATTGTTCCACCAGCACCTTTATTTATTACACTTTATGTCTGTACCGCGCTTTATTACATCTGGAGAACTGTTGTCCATTCCCGTATTACCCGCAATATCAAAAAGAAGGACATAAAACATGATGCTGGCGACCGTTATTTTGTTATCCCCACCATCTCACCAAGACGCTGGAATGTAGTCAAGGCCAAAACGGATAAGAGCTATGATGTAGGCCAACTGAACAACGGTCGTCTGGAATGGTTTAAGCATGCGGTCTGCTCACAGCATCCGGCTGTTGATCATTCCAAGTCCCATCCCGATATTCAAGCCTTTCTGTATTTCACTTCCTATGCTGTAGCAGAGGTGGAGGTACTGCCGTCAGGTTATATTGTACGCTGGGGTGATGTACGTTATTTACACCGCAAGCAATTCCCGTTCGTTGCCGTATTAGTAATGGATAACCAGTATCACCCTCTTAATACCTATGTGGGCTGGCTCAGCAGTGAGAAGCTGGATGAACGGTTTGCCATTGACCCCGGCTCCATGAAGTTATAGACTGTTTCACAGTAAAGTCTTATATTCACAAGAAGAAACGGCTTTGCCGTCCTTTTAGGGATGGCATCCGTTTCTTCGAGAAATATAAGGATAAGTTATCGTGTGAAACCTATAAATTTTTATATTTCAAAAAAATCCCGGAGCATAAATTGCTCCGGGAGAACTTTATCAGTATGAAAGGAAGGTTGTGTACTATGGGTAAGGGACTCTCTCTATGGTTCGCTTGTTCTTCTATTCTGCTCCTCACGGTAGCCTCGATCATGATCAGCTACAACATCTGGCTAGCGCTTTTGCTTGGCTTCTTATGTGTGATGAATATTGGCTGGGGCTTTATTCTCAAAGCTCGTTTGCGACGTCAGCAGGAAGCTAAACAAGAAATCCTTTAACGATAGGGCAGAAAGCCCATTCGTTCTTTAACACCTGTTAGCGTCTCAGTTGCTACGATACGGGCTTTTGCCGCACCTTCGGCCAATATATCTGTGATGGTGCCTGAACTGCGAATCTCATGATATTTCTCTTGCAGCGGTTCTAGCATGGCCACCACAGCTCCGGCTAAATCCTTCTTGAAGCCACCATACATTTGTCCCTCATAACGATCTGCTACTTGCTGCAGAGTCATTCCCGCACATTCAGCATAGATAACCATCAGATTGCTAACCTCTGGTTTCGCGGATGGATCATAACGAACCTCGCTACCAGAATCAGTCGTGGCTCGGCTGATTTTTTTACGGATCACATCCGGCGGATCCAAAAGCGCTATGAAACTGCCCGGATTCGGACTACTTTTGCTCATTTTTTTGGAACCATCATCAAGCGACATGATACGTGCGCCCACTTCTGGAATAAACGGCTCTGGAATAGTGAAAAATTCACCGTATCGATGATTGAAACGTCCAGCCAAATCACGGGTCAACTCCAGGTGCTGCTTCTGGTCTTCTCCGACAGGAACAAGGTCTGCGTTATAGATAAGAATATCAGCCGCCATCAGCGATGGATATACGAAGAGCCCTGCGCCAACGGAATCTTTACCTGAAGATTTATCCTTGAATTGTGTCATCCGTTCCAACTCACCCATTGAAGTGAGTGTAGTCATTAACCATCCCAGCTCTGCATGCTGCGGCACATGCGATTGCATGAACACATTCGCATGGGCAGGATCTATTCCTGCGGCAATATAAAGCGCAGCTACGGACTCTGACTGCTCCCGCAATGCTGCTGGTTCTTGGGAAACGGTAACCGCATGTAGATCAACCACCATGAAATAACATTCATTCTCATGCTGCAATTTCACATAATTCTTAATAGCACCAATGTAGTTTCCAAGCGTGAGCTTCCCACTTGGCTGTATGCCTGATAATACTTTCTTGACCATGATATACCCCTCCATCATCTGGTTTCTGTATTTCTGAGAACGCAAAAAGGCCCCCCCGTCCGCAAGGGACGTGAGACCGTGGTGCCACCCTTATTCGCTGCTTCATAACTTGCAAACATAAGCAAGCAGCCTTAAACTTCCGTTAACGGGGAAGAACCGTCCGGTCTACTGAGGACACTAACTCTCCCGTTCAAGCACGGCGCTCAGGGGTCCATTCAGCAGGAGGGTACTACCGGTTCACATCAACCACCGGCTTTCTGAAAGCACCTCTCCTGTCTACTTATCCCCGTCATCACATTGACCATCTTCATAATGCCTTCATCATAGAACTATGCAGGGAAGTTGTCAAATCCCTTAACCATAGGAACATTATCTGCTATGATAAGGTTATCCGTGTTTAATTAGATAACAGTTACGTACAAAGGAGCATATCTCATGAAACAGGTGACCAAAGGGCAGTGGGGCGGCTATGATACCTATATTTTGCATAGCAGCGAACTGGAAGTCACGCTTTTGCCGCGACTAGGAAATAGCGTAATTTCTTTATGGGATCGTAAGGAAGAACGGCAAATTCTGCGACAACCTGATGAAAGTGACCAAACCTTTTTTATGCAAAAACCGTATCATTTTGGCATTCCACTCTTGGTTCCACCCGGCCGCATACGCAAAGGGCAATTTAAGTTTGAGGGCATAAACTATCAGTTCGACCAGAATACTGCCGGTGATAATCACATCCATGGTCTGCACCGAACCCAAGCATGGTGTGTCAGCGATATTGAAGAAGACGAGGAAGGCTGCGCGGTAACAACAGAGTTCCGCACAGTAGATGATGCTCACTGGATGGAGCAATTTCCCGTTCCACTTAAATTCGAAATGACGTATCGGCTGGAGGGAGCACGGCTAAGACAAACGCTGAAGGTTACGCATCTGGGTGAGCATCGCATTCCTTTTGGAATCGGTTATCACACCTGGTTTATGATTGACGGAGAACCTGAGCGTTGGAAACTCTCCCTACCTGTAGAAAGTATCTACGAGCTGAATAATGAGTTGCTACCGAGCGGTGAAGTGCTTCCTCTCGGCCATCTGGATTCCCTTAACCAAGGAATGAACCTTCAAGGAACTAACTTTGACACTGCGCTGCGGATTGGAGACCAGCAGCCTGTAGAGGCATTGCTACTGCGTGATGACGGATATGGTCTTCGTTATACTGCTGATAAGAATCTCTTCCGCCACTGGGTTGTATATACGAAAGGAATGGCAGAGCAATTTCTATGTATAGAACCTTATACTTGGCTGCCGGATGCACCTAACATTCCCAAAGATGCTTCTTTCACAGGCTTGCTAACGCTTGAACCTGGGCAGAGTCTGGAGTTGTACACTACTCTGGAGATGATTTACCCTAATCAATAACATTGTTAATCAACTAATAATTACCATCCTTAAAACCTTCTGAAATGGTGCATGAATTAACCTCCTAACGCCCATACTATCTTCACAACGGGCGAAGGAGGTGACAAACATGGGTCAAGCAGGTCAAAGCCAAGGTCGTAGCAGCCGTTCCAATAATCTGGTCGTTCCTCAAGCAAATGCAGCTCTGCAACAATTGAAATATGAAGCAGCACAAGAGTTGGGTGTAACCATCCCAGCGGACGGGTATTACGGGAACTATACTTCCCGCGAAACCGGTTCTTTAGGAGGATACATCACCAAACGTCTCGTACAACTGGCAGAGCAACAATTGTCCGGTCGTTCGAACTAGTGCAGCCTTATCTTTAGTGGCCTTAACCGGTTAGGCATGTAATCGCCTAATGCCGGACAGCTTTTCAGCCCTCTTACGCTTCTCGTCGAAGCGTAAGAGGGCTTTTGAATGTATATAGTTTATGTACTATTCTCAACCGTACGATTGATCTGAGCTTTCAGTGTGGGCATTTCGCGGATATCGGATCAATAGGTTGGCCATATTGTAATTGGACTCCAGTGTAGCATCCACAACGACTATTCCCTGCCTAATTGCGAATTCATAACTTATCTCACCATGTGTCCAACGCCGTTTATACTTCAGACTTTCCAGTGCCATTAATCGAAAGGACGACTGCTGTACTGCTGTCAACCCTTCATTCTCTGCTGTAAATACCCCGTTCCGTCCAGATAGAGGATTGTGTCGAATGCCAAACTTCCCAATGACATTATTTCGTATTTGCACAAATACAGTGCCTGAAGACAAGGCTGATAATTCCTCCTGCAGTTCCTTAAACACTATATCCATCTGTCTTACCAGTGAAAGTTGTTCCGTCTTGAGCATACGCCTTCCTCCTTAAATAATCGTTCTAGCTTGCCTAATATAAGGCTTAAGGCTCATTATAGGATACTACTTCTCGTCCTTCAACATTATTCAACATAATTGGGTGATTATCCCTATAAATGCGCAAAATTCATTATTTAATTGTGTATAGCTTTCTGAAAATCGAGTTTTTTCGACATTATCCATCCAAAAAAAGACCCCTTTACAGGGATCTTTGCGTGTTCATACATTTTATTAGTTATTTATTTAATCTATTCATCAGCTGTCATTTGTCAATTTTCCGACAAAATATTATGCTAAATGCTTCGTCATCTCCAAAAACTCGGTAATATCAGCCATAATCAAATCTGTTGCTCCCTGCCAGAAATCTGGCTTCTTCAGGTCAACATCTAAATGCTTAGCCACCAGATCCTCCAGGGTCATCACGCCTGTATCCCGCAGCAGATTATCGTATTTATCGGCAAATGTTGCACCCTCTTGCAAAGCAAGACGATACAAGCCTGTACTGAACATGTAGCCAACCGTATACGGGAAATTGTAGAAGGGTACATCCGTAATATAAAAATGTAGCTTGGAGGCCCAGAAGTGAGGGTGATATTCGGAAAGTACGCCGCAGAAGGCTTCCTTCTGTGCTTCTTCCATCAACGCCGACAATTCCTCCGCGTTCACCAGACCTTCCTTGCGTTTCTCATAAAAGCGGGTTTCAAATAAGAAGCGGGCGTGGATATTCATGAAAAAAGCCACACTATTCTGTATTTTTGCTTCTAGCAATACCAGCTTTTCTGCATCATTGCTTGCTGCCTTTACCTGGGCATCCGATACAATGACCTCGGCGAAGGTTGAGGCAGTCTCAGCTACATTCATGGCATAGTTCTGATTGAACAACGGCAGATCATCCAATAGATAGGAATGATACGCATGGCCCAGTTCGTGTGCCAATGTCGAGACATTGGATGGCGTACCGCTGTAGGTCATAAATATCCGCGATTCTTTACTCTCCGGGAAAGAGACACAGAATCCACCCGGCCGTTTGCCAGAACGATCCTCAACTTCAATCCAGTTGTTGTCAAAAGCATGCTCGGCAAATTCCGCCAGCTTCGGGCTAAATTTGCGAAATTGTGTAACGATGTCTTTTGCCGCAGTCTCGTAAGGGATCTTAAGCGTCGATTTACCAACCGGAGCTTCGACATCGGTCCAAGTCAGAGAATCCAAACCGAGCAGCTTTGCTTTGCGCTGAAGGTAGGCAACCAGGGCCGGCTTGCTATTGGTAATGACATCCCACATCACATTGAGTGTTTCATGCGACATGCGGTTTATGCTTAGCGGCTCCTTTAATACGTCTTCCCAGCCCCGGCCTTTATAAAGCTTCAGGCGGAAACCGCCCAAGTGATTCAAGGCATCCGCACAATAGTCCGCTGCCCCGCTCCATGCTTCTTCCCACTTGTGGAACATCACTTCACGAACCAAAGGATCAGGATCGTCCAGCTTGTTAAAAGCTTGGCCTGCAGACAGCAGTTTGCTTCCATCCTGATCCTCGAAAGGGATCTTTATCGAGCTAACGATCGTCTCGTAATGCTCACTCCAGCCATGATAACCATCAACGGCCAGCTCCAAAGCCAGACTTTCCAGCTCGGGACTCATTTTCTCCCGGGCTAAATCCCGGCTTTCACTCAACACGAAGGTAAGTGGGGCAATCTCGGGGCGGAGCATCCACGCAGCCCAAACCTCATCTGAGGTTTCCCGCAGCACATTATCGAATTGCGAGCCTATTCCCTCGAAACCGGCACGCATTCCCGTTACCTTGCCTGACAGCCGTATTGCTCCCTTATCCTGCTGATTCTGTGCACCTAAGCAGCCAACGAATTCGGAAGCCTGTACAAGACGCCCTGAGCAGCTTTGCAGCAGTTCTATAACGATGTCCAGATCCTTGGTAGAGTGGATATCGGTTGGTGATACGGCATCTTTGACATGCTGACCCAAGCTCTCAATATCCACCTCCAGCGTTGCTAAGAAGCCTGCAAATTCCGGAGATGAAGAGCCTCCCGGAAAGATAGACTCCAGTTCCCAATTTAGCGATAAAGGTTGTTTCATCAGTTCTCACCATTCCTTTGCTTTCATTGATAGTTTTCTTTGTAATTGGCTTAAGGCCATGGTAAAGTGAATAACGATACCGATATATTCGATATAACAAAACTTAAGCTTATGCTTTCGAGGCTCACAAAATTTTAGGAGGGTATCATTATGAAGCCGCTGCAAATTTCGCCGGAAACGGCTATTACGTTATCCAAACAACTTGGCGTTCCACTGGAACACCTAATGCATATGCCTCAACATATTCTATTGCAGAAAATAGCTGAATTATCCAAGAAGCAGAGCAGCCCAGAATCCGGTGGCGAAACTGAAGTTCCTCAATCTGAGCAGGATAGGGAATGATCCCCTTCAGTCATACCTGGCCCTATGACATTATTCTAGGTGATATGTATGTACAGTACTGCCCGTTCTGCAATGGGGAGAATGTGCTTCTCCCCATGAAGCCTAAGGAACTGCAAATCATACGGGATGGCAAGAAGAAGCTGCTTGTCTTCCCCTGCTGCCATACCAGCCCCACTGTGGTGGATACGGATGGAGATTACCTGCTGTTTGACCGGGCTGTCCGTTAGGTATGGAGAACACACTAGTGTAGCAGAATCATCACAATGGGTACCTGCGAAGCGCAGAGAGAATGATTCTCCTCTCTGCGCTATTTATTTCTCAATGACTAAGTAGCTGAAGGCAGCCCATCGGCATCCAGCCCTTCTCCCCGCATTTGCTCACGCAAAACAGCCCATTGCTCACGTGCTGCCCGAATCATTGCCGCATCCACAATCCTCTGATCATTCACCAGACGCGAGAACCACTTTACTGCAGTGGAGAACTCGCCTATTCTCCGGTTCAACTCACCGATCAGATACATAAGGCGGGCGTCATTACCCCCAACCCCATCCGTTTCATAAACCTTAATATAGGCTTCCAGCGAGAATCGCAAAAAGCGCTGCTCCTGCACACTATCTCCCTGATAACGATATAACCAGGCAATATGATGCAGCAGACTGGCAATGATCCGATCCTTGTCATTAATACACTGGGCGCAAATTAACGATAGCTTGTATGTTTCAAGGGCAATATCCCAACTTCGCTGCTCACCGAAGTCTCGGCTCTTCCAGCGTTTTCTTATCTGTTCATCGAAGGCTTTGCGCTGCCAGTCGGCCAGCTTGTCCGCTGAATTCTCCGTAGAAGCAAATCCACAGTTCGGGCAGACACGCACAACATAATAGTCTGGGTTCTCATCCTTGTAATAGGAGCAGAAATCAGCATCGCGGCGAGTGGCCTTCTTAAGACTTGGCCGTACCCTAGAGGTTGAAAATTCATGTTCACAGTTGCAGCACTTAACCTTAATGGAGTACAACGGTATTAATTCTGACAAATACCCTCATTCCTTTCACAATCATCCTCGCATTTATTCCTCGGGCATGTTGACAAAATGATTCGCAGGTCCCGCCAAGCGATCCATTACAAGTGAACGCAGTGGTTCCTGTACATTCGTTTCTTCCAATGCTTCCTTCATGCACTGCAGCCATTCCACCGCACGCTCCGGTGTAATGGGAATGTGCATATGTCTTGCTCTCATCATGGGGTGACCATGAAGTTCCGAATAAAGACCTGGACCACCAAAGAATTGACTAAGGAATTGATACTGCTTCTCCAGTACAGGAGCAATGTCTGCAGGGAATAACAAGCTTAGCTGGGGATGTTGCTTTACTTTATCATAGAACAGTTCCACCAGATGGTGAAGTCCCTTAGCGCCCCCCAGATTATCGTATATACTGTCATTTGGGTTCATTGGAGGTTACCAACTTTCTGCCATATTAATGTAACGGTCTATTTATTATACCAAAAAAAAAGTGCTACAGGGATTTCTTCCACAGTGTCCCTGAATCTAAGACTAAGTTGTTATATTTCAAGAAAAAAACGCTAAACAATTGTTTAGCGCCCTTAGTATTTTTCAAGCATATTTTTAATAGGTCCGAAATTCCTCATCACCGGGAGCGACAAGAGAGACCCGGATTACATAAACAAAAGCACAAACGAGAACTCCGGCAACTATACTCATCACCATCACTCCATCCCTATTTATAGACGTAACAGAGGTGTGCATTAATTAATTTTATAATATCATAATTTCAGCGAAAATGCACCGCCTACTGTAATCGCTTTCTCTATTTTTTTGTGCTGTTTGTCCCTATTTTCGCATACATCTTACCATAGATCAGGAGGCGGAAATCATGAACGTTAAAAAAATTCACGGCCCGCTACTGGCTTTGGGGCTGGCGGGTTGTATGCTGCTGCTGCTTATTCACCCAGAAGCATCTCTCAGCGCAGCACTGCGCGGATTAACCGTATGGTGGGACGTGCTCTTCCCGTCACTATTTCCTTTCTTCGTCATTTCCGAAGTCATGCTGGGCTTCGGCGTTGTTCATCTCTTCGGCACACTGCTTGATCCGCTTATGCGCCCTCTATTCGGGATTCCGGGCAGCGGTGGTTTCGTTGCTGCTATGGGATATGTATCAGGATATCCCGTTGGCGCAAAATTAACCGCCAAACTGCGGGAGCAGAATCTGATTAGTCGAATTGAAGGGGAGCGGTTGGTAGCTTTCACCACCTCCTCCGATCCCATATTTCTACTTGGTGCGGTATCGGTCGGCTTCTTTCATGATGCCTCTTTAGGGCTGATTCTGGCCCTCTCCCACTATGGGGCCGGTTTACTCGTCGGACTGTTAATGTCTTTTCACGGAAGACGCGAAGAGGCTATCTCCACTCCAGATTCAACTGTTCCTGGAGAACAGACTCCAGCACTTCAGAGTGGGCCTAGACTGCGGACTGCATTAATCTCCATGGCCGAAGCTAGGCGTAAGGACGGGCGAAGCCTTGGCGAGCTTATGAAAGGCGCCATTCAATCCTCACTACAGCTTATTATTATCGTAGGTGGCCTGGTTGTATTCTTCAATGTGCTTATGGAATTGCTCGCCCGCGCCGGAATCATGTCTTACCTCTTCCGCTTCATGGGTCTGCTACTTTCTCTAGGCGGATTCCCCCCGGAGCTGGCAGGAGCTTTGGGAAATGGCTTCTTCGAAGTTACCCTCGGTGCTCGCTCCGCCGGTGAAGCAGCCGCTTCACTACCGCTTCATTTCAAGGTTGCCACTGCTGCCTTTATTCTTTCCTGGGGTGGCCTGTCTGTGCATGCCCAAGTCTCCAGTATTCTGAACGGTACCGGACTGCGTTACCTGCCTTTCATGACTGCAAGGCTGATTCATGCTGTGCTTGCAGCTGGATTGGCGCTATTGCTCTGGCGCCCCGTAATGGGTACAGGGCTGTCCAGTGCCTGGAGCTCCCTGCCTGCCGCCACTGCCTTTGCCCCTTCTGCTTCCGGCATCGCTGCAAGTCTTGGGCTACTAAGTATATTATTGGCTATCGGACTGCTATTATCACTGCTTATCCCGGCTTTCGGCGCGATAATTAGAATGATCCGGCGGAATGGATGAACATCGGTAAGCCATACTTTCCTATATCCGCAATTTTTTACACCTGCAAATATTGTGTTCCGCGTCAAGATTGATTATGATCTTTGTATGACTGAGTAAAACAAAGGAGCCTGTACATCTTGAGATATTATGTTCTGGACCGCGGTGACCAACTGTCTACGAATCTTGCGGAGCAATTTCACAAGCTAGCGGCGGAACGGAACCTGCAACTGGATGCCGAGTCTCCAGAAATCGTTGTATCGATTGGCGGAGACGGTACCATGCTGCACGCTTTTCATACTTTTATCGATCAGATCCCGAATCTGGCCTTCGTAGGCGTGCATACCGGTCATCTTGGCTTCTATGCAGACTGGCAGGCAGAAGAATTGCCGACCTTAATTGATTATATGTGTGGTGAGTCCAAACCGACCAAGGCACGTATGGTACAATACCCGTTGTTGGAGCTGGAAATCCATAAGAAATCAGGTTCTTCGTCCCACATTGCACTTAACGAATTCACCCTTAAGGGTGTTGACGGAACCGTTGTGATTCAGATGGACATTAATGACGTTACTTTCGAAATGTTCCGGGGTGACGGCCTGTGTATATCTACTCCCTCCGGCAGCACGGCTTATAACAAAAGCCTTGGGGGCGCTATGGTGCATCCTTCAATCGAAGCCTTGCAGATTTCTGAAATTGCCTCTATTAACAATCGTGTATTTCGAACTATGGGTTCACCGCTGCTGCTGCCGAAGCATCATCACTGCGATATTTTCTCGCGTAAAGACCAGCGTCTACTGCTTACCATTGACCATAATAATATCCCAGTGGATGACCTCATTTCCGTACGCTGCCAAGTCTCGGACAAGAAGATCAGTTTTGCCAGATACCGTCCGTTTCCGTTCTGGAATCGTGTCCGCGATGCTTTTCTAATCTAGAAACTTCACTCTGTATATCATGGGACGATCCTCAACCAGCAAGAAATTGAAACAGGCCGGAGAAGCCTTCTCTCCGGCCTGTTTTTGCGCTGCAGCACATTAACAAAATACAGCATTACAGCTAACATGATTGGATAGACATAGAGAGAAATCAAATGGTATAATGAGGCTATTTTACAAAGAGATGTATATAAAAGGAGAGAATATTGTTGAAGAAATTATTGTCCCTCTTAAGCATCAGCCTGCTGGCTCTGGTGCTTGCAGTTCCGGCTTTTGCCGCTGCAAAACCAATTGATGTGTATATTAACGGCAGTAAAGTTACCTTTACCGCAGGATCACCGTTTTTGCAGAACAATTCAGTACTCGTACCTTTCCGGGTCGTTTTTGAGAAGCTTGGACTACAGGTACTCTGGGATGCCAAGACCCAAACGGTAACAGGTAAAAGTGCGGATCTGGTAATCAGCCTTAAAGTGGGCAGCAACCGCGCAACCGTTAACGGAACAGTCAAAAAACTGACTCTAGCGCCCGTCTCTCAGAGCGGTACAACCTACATACCTTTACGCTTCATTGCCGAAGCAACCGGTGGAACGGCAGTCTGGAATCCCGCTAACAGAAGTGTACAGATTGATACGGCTGTCTCCAAAACAGCGGATGAAGCTGCCATAACAGCATTAATCAACTTATCTAACCAATATTATAACGAGGAAAAAGCCATTAGCTTCTACTCCTTGATGGATTCGGAATCCTCTTACACAGAGTCTGTCTCTGATCTGAATACAACCTTCGAGCAATATGACCTTAAGAATACCATTGACAATCTGGAGATTCTTAGTCTGAAGGCCAATGAAGCTACAGTCTATACGATAGAGCATTCGGTGCGCACGGGTGGCTATTACATGCCAGATCAACAAATTGAATATTTGTATACACTTGTCCGCAAAAATGGAGTCTGGAAAATTTCGGATTTTAAATCGCAGAACTCCACAGTGCTGCTGACACGTGACCAAGCGCTAATCGCCGCCGATGTTCCTCAGGCTGACAGTACAGCAATTAAGGACAATATCAATAAATATTATCAATATTTAAATGCAGAGAATACGGAGGGTGTAATCTCCACCATGACTTCATACGGAGAGGAATATAACGCCTCCGTCAAAGCAAATCTTAATGAGTTCTTCACTTCTTACAATATTACCTATACTCCTGGAATCTCCAACATCTACTACTACGGTGCTGGCGAAGCAGCCATTTATGTAGAAAGCAAGGATAAAGAAGCTAGTGAAGCAGAGACTTACGAGCAAGGAAATATCTTTATTCTATCCAAAGCAGATAATGGTTCGTGGACTATCAATGATACTTACAATGTTTCTTATGAGCTTTCTAAATAAATATAAAAGGATGTATGAACCCATGAAATCCAGTAAAATAATGACCGCTCTTCTCAGCAGCTGCCTGGCATTATCCATCGTTATTGCTCCATCCGCTTTCGCTGCAGATGAGGCTCAGGCTTCTTCGAATAGCGACCTGATTAATGAGGTTATGAATTATTTGGAGACTTATAACCTGTCGGGAATCGACAAGGATACCCTAATTCGCGGTGCCATTGACGGCATGGTGAACACTCTTGATGACCCGTACAGTCAATATTTCGACAAGGCAGAAGCCGCTGATTTCGAGAATCAAGTCGATCTCGAATATGTCGGTATCGGAATCAAACTCCAATATACTGGTAAAGAGCTGTATATTGAAGAAATCATTCCTGGTTCACCAGCAGAGCAAGCGGGCCTGAAGCGTGGTGATACCATTGTCAAAATCAATGGTTTAGCCATTGATGATACCGAGGGAGATGAACTGAGCGGAGCTGCAGGGACAAAAGTCACGCTGCTAATCCTCAGAAATGGAGTTACCAAATCCTACAGCGTAACCAGAAATGATATCGCCTCTACTTCTGTTACCGGCAAAATCATCGGACCGAAGATCGCCTATATTACACTTAGCGGCTTCACACAGACCTCTGATGAAGAGTTTGCAGCGGTACTTAAGAATATGCGCGCAGCAGGCATGCAATCTATGGTGCTTGATTTAAGAGACAATTTGGGTGGTTATATGGATTCTGCTTACAATATTGCCTCTAACTTTATTGATAAAGGAATCATGATGTATACCTCTGATCAAAGTGGCACATTGACACCAGTCACCATCACGGATGGCAGCAAAATTAATGTGCCAGTCGTTATCCTGACGAATGAATATACTGCCAGTGCTTCCGAAGCCTTGACAGGCGCACTACGCGATAATAAACTCGCTACTGTTGTTGGCACCCGATCATTTGGTAAAGCACGCATACAAAGCCTTCTGCCGATGTCCAATGGAGATATGCTGAAGCTGACGACTCAGAAATATTTAACACCAAACAAAGAGGACTTCAACCATATTGGGCTTTCTCCCGATATTGAAATTCAAGGTAAGAGTGCCCAGCTAATTACTGCCCTGCAGATTGCTGGTATGACCAGCTTTGAAGCCTCCGGTGACAATCATATTCTGAATATCAACGGAAGCTCATTTGCTGGCAATGTAGGCCTAGTGAAGCAGGGCAATGCAATTTATGCTTCTTCACGAGTATTGTCTGCTCTCTTGGAGAGCGATGTTACCTGGGATGCCAAGAACAAGAAGGTGCTTGTCACGAACGGAGCCGGCAAGACATCCGGCTTCTCATTATCTTCTAAAGAGGCGCTTTCTCAGAACGGTGAGACTTTCATAGAATTAAATGCGTTCAAGAAGAAATTCCCTTCGCTGGTATGGAGCTATAATGCCGCTTCAAATCAATTGAAATTATCCGTAAAATAATTCTAAATTCCACAAAAAAATAAGGGAGTATCTCAGCAGCCATGCAAATGGCTAAGAGATACTCCCTTTTTTGAAGAATTCATTTTACGCCTGAGGTGGCTGTGGAGGTTGAACGGGCTGAGGTTGTGCAGGCTGTGAATTCTGAGAGTTCTGAGGCTGGCCTTGCGGCGGTCTGGCCTGAAATTCTCTGTTAGATTTCTTACCCTGCGCGTCCTTGCTTCGATGGTTCTTGCTCTGGTGTTCTCTCACAGGTCTGTCCTTCACGATATTGTCTTTAGCCGAAGCATCCTTGCTTGGAGAACCCTGATGCGAGTTCTGCTTCCCTGTTGCTTCCCTGCTAGAACTCTCCTTCGCTGGGGCAGCCGCCAGAAGTGCTGCAGACTCTTCCTCCAAAGCTTCTTCCGTACCAGGTTCAGGGATTTCTTTGATCAGAATATCCCTGAAGGTTCCTTCTATCGGCGCTTCTTTTAATTTATGCAGTACGAAATAAGCGCAGCCAAAATTACAATATTCATTAATATAGTCCACCATGCTTGAAATTGCTGTATCCCGGTTCACCTTAGGGTGATTATCCCGGTAGAAGCCCTTTAATCGCAATTGGCTGTAACCCCAGTCACCGATAATATAATCATATCGATCCAGCACCTCGCTGTACCTGCCGCGAAACGCCTCCGGATTCCAACCGTCCTTATGATCCAACATAAGCTCGTAGCCTTTTCCGCCTATAACGATCAAGCCAATGTCGCCTGCCTTTCAAAATGATGGGATAGGTGTTGATGAAGCGTCATTACGAGAAATCTTGGACTTTCGGCCGCTGTTGATATCTAATATTTTTGAATTTATTCCGCTGTCTGCGGTTAAAATCATACAACAGCATATGCTTCCGATGCGAGCTTTCCTCCGGAAAGCTTTCGGGCGAACGCTTTCGCTCCTACAGTTCCAAGATTTCTCTCCATGACTTTATCAACAGGGTTAAAAGAATAAACCCGAAGCGTTCATCAAAACTGAACGCTTCTTAAACTCTCTCCAAACCAAAATCATAAAAATTTGTGATTTCGTTCGTTACCTCAATAACTTGTATTAACCAGAAACTACACTGCGTTTCTTCTCACGTGCATCTGCAGCTGATTTCACTTGCTCATGTGCGCGATAAGAACTGCGGACAAGCGGGCCTGATTCCACGTGGCTGAAGCCTCGCTTCATTCCCTCTTCTTTCAGTATAGCGAATTCCTCAGGTGGATAGTATTTCTCAACGTCTAGATGCTTTGGTGAAGGCTGCAGATATTGACCTAAAGTCAAAATGTCGCAATCCACTGCTCGTAAATCATCCATCGCCTGCAGGATCTCGTCCCACTCCTCACCCACCCCAAGCATAATGCTCGACTTGGTAGGAATATCAGGCTTCATCTCTTTGGCTCTGCGCAGCAGCTCTAAGGAACGACGATATTTGGCTCTGGCCCGCACACGGTCCGACATCCGCTCAACAGTCTCAATGTTATGGTTAAGAATATCAGGATTGCTGTTCATAACGATTTGCAAGCTGTCCCGCTCTCCCAGAAAGTCGGGAATAAGTACTTCTACGGTACATAAAGGAAGGCGCTTACGAATTGCAGCCACCGTCTCGGCAAAGATCGTTGAACCCCCATCCTTAAGATCATCACGAGCTACGCTTGTCACCACACAGTGACGAAGGTTCATACCCTCCGCTGCTTCTGCTACACGTTCAGGCTCCAGCAGATCCAGTTCAGTCGGCAATCCGGTATTCACAGCACAAAAACGACAAGCGCGTGTGCAGATATCACCAAGAATCATAAAGGTAGCCGTACGACTTGCCCAGCATTCGTAAATATTCGGGCAGCGGGCTTCCTCGCATACGGTATGTAAAGTTTTGGAACGCATCATACTTTTGATTTCCTGGTAGCTATCGCCGGTGGTTAGCTTGATCTTAATCCAGTCCGGCTTGGGTTGTTTGGCTGTCCTATTAGTCAAAGTGGTAAACCCCGCTTTCCCCTGAATGTAATATCTGTAGTTAAAAGTTGTTGCCTCATATTATAGCATGTGCAGATCGCAATTGCCTGTTTTTGTGAAAAAGGCAAAGCAGAAAAACAACAGACTCATCAGCGAGGAAGCTCCGAGCAGAATGGTTCCTTTAGGCAAGAACGGATAAAAAACACCCTTTTGCTTCAATCTATAATAAATGGCCTACCCGATGTCTTTTGAAAAGATTACTTCACTCAGTAGTCGTACGCCTAATAATAGGAGGTTATTATCATGTTCTCCCTGTTTCAGAATCTTATAGTCCGCAGAACTATGCTGTGTCTGTGTGCAACCGTGATCCTATGGGGAAGTTATGGAATACCCGACCTCACAATTGCCCAAGGTCTCCCAGCGTTGAAAAACAGCAGTGTTAATTCCTATAACAGTTCAGAAAACATTGGAGCTGCCCGTAAAGAACTTTATGAGCAAATGAGCGCGGCAACTGGAATTCCTTGGTTCAGGTTCGCAGCCGTAGATCAATATGAACGTACGATTACAAAAAAGAGCAAAACAGACAGTCCTGCTGCAACCCGTCTTACCGGAATTACCATAGCTCCAGCCGTATGGTCTGGTCCGCTCAACCCCGATCAAGAAGATACTTCACCGGCATCTATCAGCTTCTTCGGCGGCTTCGGCCGCGACGGCTCGGGAGACGGTCTCGCTGATCCCGAGAATGATGCTGATGTTCTATATAGTGTAGCCAACCATTTGCTGCAATACGGAGATTCCGCTAGTGATTTCAGCATTGCCATTTGGGAATACTATCATAACGGCCGTGCTGCGCAGCGGATTAATCAATTTGCCAAGCTTTTTGAGCATTTCGGACGGCTTGATCTGTCTGGTAATGCGTTCCCGCTGCCGCTCGGAACTCTGTATTCATACCGAAGCACCTGGGGCACGGGCCGAAGCTGGGGAGGGGCTCGTATCCACGAAGGTACAGATCTGTTTGCACCACAAGGCATGACTGTACGCAGCACCTGTTACGGCATAGTGGAGACTAAAGGCTGGAACCGCTACGGAGGTTGGAGGATCGGTATTCGGGATATCGAGAACCGCTACCATTATTACGCTCATCTGGCTGGCTATGACAAATCCGTCTCACGTGGAGATATTGTTACACCAGGGCAGACCATTGGCTGGGTCGGCAGCTCCGGCTATGGAAATCCCGGTACGCAGGGCAAATTCCCCCCGCATCTCCATTATGGAATATATCGAGATCGAGGCATTATTGAATGGGCTTTCGACCCCTACCCCTTGCTTAAACAATGGGAGAATAAGGAGTATAGGGCGCTCACAAACAAAAAGAACGTACATTAATCGAATTTTAATGAAGCATCAGACAGCCAAATGGTTCAACCTCGACGATTAATCGGTCAGAGTTCCTGATGGTCATTCCGGACAATAGATCGGTCAGCACGTTCTTATCGGAACGGAAGCGGCACAGCTCTAGTTGATATGAATTTGGAGAATTGTTGATGATTAAGCCCATTTTCTCTTGCCCACTGCTCCGAAGATATCCGAGCACATTACGGACTTCATCCGTAAACCAGGGACGGAATGAACCCTTTCGCAGGACGTCATGCTCCATTCTTAAAGAAATCAGTTGTTTATACCAATTATGCAGTACTGTATTCTGCTCCTGCTCCAGCCAAATCATCGGTTTTCTGCAGTGAGGATCGGTGGCTCCCTCCATCCCAATCTCATCGCCATAATAGATCATTGGAATACCGATATAGGTCATCTGAAAAAAAACGGCCAGCTTCATCCGCTGCTCAGCGGTGCTCTCCCGGTCCCAGCCGCGTCCACCCTGCTTACAGGCTGTCAAGAAGCGCAGCGTATCATGGCTGCCAATGAGCTGGAACATCGCTTGATTGGCCTGATCGTTATACAGCGCCTCCAGATGCAGCAACTGCTCCATAAAGCGCACGGGTCCCGTCGATTGCTGAGCGTAAAATTCCAGCATCGCCTCCCGCAGCAAATAGTTCATGCCACCATCGAACTGATCGCCTCTTAGCCAAGGTCCAGAAGCATGCATGATCTCACCGATCAGCAGCAATTCAGGAT
The DNA here is from genome assembly GCF_022369515.1 of Paenibacillus sp. 19GGS1-52. Classification (NCBI taxonomy): domain Bacteria; kingdom Bacillati; phylum Bacillota; class Bacilli; order Caryophanales; family Paenibacillaceae; genus Paenibacillus; species Paenibacillus sp. 19GGS1-52. The sequence goes on along the minus strand of NZ_CP059724.1, from coordinate 1,310,989 downwards.
ATTCAGACTTCAGCTCTCGCCGAAAACGGGACCAGAATGACGGATTCACTTCATTCGCTACATCCAGGCGCCAGCCATCAATTCCCGCTTCACGCACCCAATGCTTAGCAACAGCTATCATATAATCAGCAGCATCCGAATTATCCATATTCAGCTTGGGCATCGTAGCTTCAGCTTTGGCAAACGTTTCATAATTAAGTAGGGGAGACTGTTCAACTGGATAAGAGTGAATGAAGAACCAATCCTTATATAGTGAGGCTTCACCTTGTTCCAATACATCCTTGAAGGCAAAAAAAGTATCGCCCGCATGATTAAACACGGCATCCAAAATCACTTTGATCCCCCGCTGATGGGCGTCCCTCACAAGCTCCTTCAAGCCGTTCATATCCCCGAATGCCGGATCAACCTTATAATAATCCGAGGTATTATATTTGTGCTCGGAAGGTGACTCAAATACTGGCGTCATATAAATGGCGCTTACGCCTAGCTCCTGTAAGTAAGGCATTTTGTCAGAAATTCCTTGTAGGGTTCCTTGATTGAAGCTGCTGGGATAAATCTGATAAGCTACCGCATCTGCACTCCATGTAGGCACTTCCATCGCTAGTGAGCGATGAATATAGGCATATTGAAAAGTACCAGCACGTTCGCGGTTCTCCGACATCCCTCTCTCCCCGTACCAGAGGTAATCACCGGCCGGATTTCCCACATGGAACAAATATCTGCTTCTTTTGGTATCTGTCATTATAATCGCTTCATGAATATCGTAGGCACCTGCTGAACCGATTCTTTCCATTGGCATAGGGACTTCACTGCCCGGCGAATCATATCTATCCGAATGGACCACGGTGCAGGATAAGTGCTGTCCACTCTGTACAAATAATCGCAGCTTCAAAGCTCCTGGGCCGACGGGAAAGGCAAACGGATCTTCACTGGCATGATACAAAAACCATCTCTGAGACATAAAATATTACACTCCTTCTATCCTTGTTTACGTTATATTTATCTGAGGCAGTATGATTAGAGGGCCTGCTAAATTTGTGTTATTATGGTTACAAATATCGATTCAGGTCAAGAGGGAAAATGATGAAGGTTACGATTTCGGATATTGCCAAAGCAGCTAATGTAGCCAAATCCACTGTATCCAAGGTGCTGAACGATTCACCCAAAATATCTCAGGATACGAAGCGCAAAGTCAAGGATATCATGCAGCAGATGAACTACATACCTAGCAGCATCGCCACAGGTCTAGCCAGACAAAGCAGCCTAAATATCGGCTTACTGGTTGACATGTCCAAAGAAAGTGAATTCTTGAATCAATTCTTCTACAACATCATCGGTGGAATCGAGAGCGTCATCGGTCCCCTGAATTACGAATTAACCCTCTCCAATGTACAGCATGACCATCCGGAGGGACATTTTCTGAACAGGCTTGTGCGGAGCAAACGTGTGGATGGCCTCATTGCCAACAACTCAGTGCTGACTGAGGAACTGTCTATAGAACTGAACCGGCTTCAGTTCCCTTATATCTCCATTGGCGAGATCATTCCTCCTGCAAGCTGGGTAGATTTTGACAATGTATTAGGTGGAAGAATGTTAACTGGCCATTTGCTGGAACAGGGCTATTCCGCTATTGCCTTTATCGGCGGCCAGCAGTTCGAAACCATCTTTACCCATCGCTGCAATGGCTTCCGGCAGGCGCTTCAGCAGGCAGGAATTACCGTTAACAGCAACTGGATCGTAAATGGACAATCCGACGAGCATGGTGGCTATCAGGCAGCGCTAAAGCTTCTGCAGAGCGAAGAACGGCCGGACTCCATCGTGTGTATGAGCAGTTACGTTGCTTTCGGAGTGCTTCAGGCAGCCAAGGAATTAGGAATACACGTGCCCACACAGCTGGGGATAGCTGCTTTCGACGAATATCCTCTATCCCGTTATACAACCCCACCCTTAACTTCATTAAATATTGATACGTTCAGTCTAGGTGTCTCTTCAGGCCATTTGCTGATGGACCGAATCCGCAACAGCGATTTGCCTTCCCGTTATCTGCTGCTAGAGCCGGAGCTTATACCACGTGAATCAACCCTGAGAAATTCTTCTTGCTAAGTTGTGGGCACTCGTGGAAACGCTGGATAAAATACTGTCTGTCATTATTGTAAAAAATACAGGAATTTCCAAGGAGCGGCTCCCCACGGGAGCCGCTCCTTGGCTTTTAGTACACCTTTAAATTTATTGATCCTTCCAGCGCTGCACCGTCAGTGTTACTGTTTGTGCGCCACCGGATGGTGTCAGCGCCCGGTTGGCGATATCTCCACCACCCGTTGCAGTCTCCACGGTTGCCCACGTTCCCCGCGTGAGCTTATACTGCACTGCAGTTCCAGCGGGGAGACTCAGCTTAATCGAATATACCCCATCGCTGCCTTTGGTTAGCTGGTAAGCCGCATCTGCCGCATTCCAGCTGTTGAACGAACCCGTGAGATAGATCGGCCCGCTGGCTGGTGTAGTTGCCGGAACGCTTACACGGAAGGTGACGCTGTCCGCCTGTGGCTCACCGGCTGCAATACTGCCATTCACGAGGCTCCAGGTTCCTGCGGCAAAATGATAATTGCTGCCGCCGTTGCTGTCCCACGTTCCACTGCCATTATTGAAGGCTGCCGTCAGCCCGACTGAGGTGCCCAGTGGGATATCCGCTGTTGCATAACCCGCAAAGCCGGAAGTTGTCATCTGTACGCCTGGAGCCGTCGTCCAGACTGTTGAGCCATCTAGCTTGTAATGGATATAAGAATTACTAAAGGCAACATTCTTATAGTAGACCTTCACGGTGTTTCCTATTGGCGTAGCTGTCGGTGTTGGTGTGACCGTTGGTGTTGGCGCCACGGTTGGCGTCGGTGTTGGTGTTGCTGTCGGTGTCACCGTTGGGGTTGGTGTAGCTGTCGGCGTCGCGGTAGGGACCGCTGGTCCGCCCGATACAATCGTTCCAGTCGGCGTATAGGTCCATGTTCCGGTGCCGAACAGGTAATTGCTGCCACCGTTGCTATCCCAGGTGCCGGAGCCATTGTTGAAGCAGGCTTCAAGCTGGGCTGCGGAGCCGATATTGATCGTGATTTTGTTATATCCGCTCACTTCCGAGGCCGGTATAGCCACACCCGGCGATGTCGTCCAGGTTCCTCCCACAGGACGGTAATGAATATACGGTGTAGTATAGCCCTGCTTATAATAAATGGTAACGTTGTTCCCCACAGGAGTCGTCACTGTTGCAATTGCGCTTAGCACCGATAGATTGGCTGCGGCATCAAAAGCTTTTACAGTATAGGTGTAGGTCGTGTTCGCAGATAACCCAGTATCCGTATAAGAGGTTGTTGCAGAGGTCCCAACCTTTACACCATTGCGGTAAATTTCATAGCCAGTTACACCCACAACATCAGTGGATGCCGTCCAGCTTACTTGAACGCTTGAAGCGCTCTGCACTGTGGCATTCACGCCCGTTGGGACAGTAGGAGCCACTGTATCTACTGGCTGCTGCTGTTTAGCATAGATCTTCGCAGCATTGGCTCCGACAGTCACTGTAATCTGTTTGCCGGTTGCACCTCCAGCTTGCACAGTAACTGTATCCGAAGTATTCAACTGGTTAATCAGTACGGTTCCTACCGAGAGCGTACTCTCAGCACGCAGTGGAATCGTTGCGGTCTGTGAACCGCTGGCAGCGTTGCTAAATACGGAGATGGCCTCCTGACCTAGATTGCTTCCGCTGTCTATACGCCGTGAGAAGGCATAGAGATTCTGGGCCGACCACATTTCACGTTGTGTGCCTGTACGCAGGGCCGGATTGTTTTTACGGATTTCGTTCAGCTTGGCTACATACTTATAAGTGCTTGTATTCTCATTAAAATAATTCTCAATAACATTGCCACTAGCATCCCGCTTCACCATCGACCAGCGGTTCCAAGTATCGGCAATTCCCCCCGTCATAATCTGGCTGTTGCCATTCCCTTTGTTCTGCTCCGTTCCCTGAAAAACAACTGGGGTGCCTCGTACCGTAAAGATGAAGGTTAAGGCATTCTGCATCTTCTCTACGCTTCCCCCGGCTTCCGTCAGAAAACGGTTGCGGTCATGATTGTCGATAAAGGTAACCATATGGTTGGCATTTCCATTGTAGTAGGAGTCTAGTGCCAACGTACTTTTGATATTGGAATCAAAGGATTGTCCGTAGGCAAAGCTGTTAAGAACTGAGAAGAACAGCGGAAAATCCAGCATTCCCCATTCCTTCCCGCTGCCAACCCAGCGTGAGACAAATTCGGCATTACCGTCAAAATTCTCGCCAAACGTGTTGACACCAAGCAGATTTTGCAAGGCCCCAATATCCGTTGGTTTTATCAGCTTGGCAGCATCAACACGAGCTCCATCGGCTCCCGTATAGTCAAACCACCCTTTGATGGAATTGAATACAGCCTCCTTGGCTGCAGGAACATCAAAGTCGATATCATCCAACCCGCCCAGGTCGTGATTCTCCAAATAATCCTGCGCCCACTGATCATATCTTCCGTCTGTAAGCGACCAGTTAATATCCCCATTGTGATGATACCAGGCCGGATTGTTAAAAGGGGCTACCGGTTGTAGTGTAGGAATATCATAATACGCCTGGCTGCCGAGCATATAATCCCCGATATGATTCGGAACCACATCAATAACTACCTTGATGCCGAGTGCATGTGCCGAATCAACCAGTTCCTTCAGCTTCTCCTTCGTTCCAAAGTAGGGATTTGCTGCGTTAGGGTCCTTCACGTTATACCCGTGATAAGCTGTGTTTTTTCCGGTTCCATTGTTATCCCGGTTGGTCATCTGCGGCTCGGCTACTGGGGAAATCCAAATGGCTGTATAACCCATATTTTTGATATAGGACAGCTTGTCAATAATCCCTTGCCAGTCGCCGCCTTTCATATATCGGAAGTCATCTTCCGAGGTTTCACCGTAGCGAATAGCTGTGCCGGTCGCATTGTTGGAAGAGTCTCCATCGTTGAAGCGGTCAACCATAATCTGGTAAATAGTGTCATTCTCGGTAACTGTACCTATGCTGGCTGCACTCACCTTAACCGGTGATACGACGAATAAATTAATGACAATAGAAAGAATCATGGACGTAATCAGAATAGGTATAAACCATAACTTGCGTTTCATTCCTCATCTCCCTCTCATATTAGAACGTCATAGGGAAACCGGTTTCCCTACTAGAAATTACCATGCGTATGTATGCGTTGTCAAGCTTAAAAATATTTGCTGCACAACCAAAAAGAAACGGACACCATCCATTTAGGGACAGTATCCGTTTCTTGGGAAAATAGAAGAATTTCTTCAACTACCCTACTCGCTGGATAAACTTCAGCACTTCATTCATGATCCAGTCCTTGTCCTCGCAATGACAAACCATATGACCGCTATTGTCCACCATTAGTACCTGTTTGTGACTAGTCGGGATTACTTGCTGCAAGTAATTAGCACTTTTGGACTTTACAAGGTGGTCACGTTTACCCTGTACAATCAAGGTCGGAGTTTCAATCTGTGGATACACATCAAAGCTCTCACGGACTAGACGTTGAAACTCTCTGGTCGCCTTAGCAGGGGTGGAACCAAATTTGCTAATATAATTTCTAAGCATGGAGAGGCTGGCAAAGGTCTTGAGCAGTTCGATTGGATTCAGCGGGAAAACAGGGGTAGACAATAAAGTGAGCGATTTAATCCGTGGTTTATACTGTACAGATAGCTGGGAGGCAATCAGTGCTCCGGTGGAAAAGCCAATGAGATGAACTGCTTCATTCGTCTTTAATAGCTTGGTCAATTCATTCTCAGCACTCCGCTGCCAATCATGTCTGTCGGAATGCAGCAAATCTTGCCTGCTTCCACCATGTCCTTTCAGTGTAAAGGTTATCGAACGGTAATGATGCTGCTCCATATACTCGGACAACGGAGAGATTTCGTATTCGCCACCGGTGAAGCCGTGAATAAATAAACAGCTATCCATGATGTCCCTCTTTTCATTATTCAGGTATCATTTCTATATAAAATACTTATTATCCAATATATCACAAAACTCCCGGAAGCCACTACATGCTCCGGGAGTGCTCACGCTACAGTACTTTTCACACTCTATGGCGTAACCGTCCCAGCATTACTATTACCCGTGTTATTCACATCGGTCTCTGGAACTGCTACTACACCGCTACTCTGATTGGTGGTGCTATTCCCCTCTTTATTAGTTGAACTTTCCGATGTCCCTGAATTATTCCCGTTTAGCGAAGGGGTCGGAATCGCAATGCCAGGTGCACTGCTTCCATTTGTACCCACAGGCTGGCCTTGGTTATCGTAATAATACATCGGCACATCACCAACCACCATCAGATAGGATACGGGAATTTCTGTATCGACAACCTGTGGCTCCATATCAAAGGGAATCACCACCGCGACTTCGGTCACGATATGAATAAAGACCTCGACCAGAATCATATTGATTCCGGCATTTTGCTGACGGGTGTTGAGTTCAACCTTAACCGCACCCTGCGGCTGAATCTTGATCGGGATATCCGGTCCAAAAGAAGCGATCAACGGACTGCCCAGCGCCTGACCGAGTGGAATATACTCTGTCTGATTATGGAGCTGCTGCAATGTAGACTGAATCACTTCTGCCGCTTTGGAAGTAATACGCATATGCTCCGCGTAGTTAAGCATAAAACCCGATATTTTCCCATTCTTATCGGTCTTCCAGTCAATCAGCTCCTCGGCATTGCCTCCACTCGCGACCTGAGAGGAAATCGCCTTATTAATCGACTCCGTGGCGATTTGCTTCACACGAATCTGCGCCAAATACAAGATGGGCGGCTTCAAATGCAGCTCAACATAGCGCAGGCTCTGCAGTACAACTACTATCAGCAATAGAGAGATGATCAACCAGAACTTACGACGGCTACGTGGCTTACGTATCTTCTGTATTCCGCTGGAAGTTGCTTGTTTTCTTTCTTCCCTACCGGTCAATTTCACCCTATTCCGCCCCCGCTTAGCTTCAAAGCGTGTCCCCGTTGGCCAAATCCCTGCCTTGCTGGGTCTCGCCTTAAACGCCGGGCTTCTCCCTGCAGGTCTTGGTATGCCGTCCCAGCTCATTTTCGGCAGCCTTAGGCGGCCAAGATCGGGTATTCTCAGCCTTCGGCTCCCCCATTTTTTTGTTCTGCCCATTGCTCCCTTATCCCTCCCGCCTTACAAGGCGGTCAAGCCGCCTACATTGGTATAAGGTATTCAGAAAGAAGACAAAAAAGAAGAACGTAACCCCGCGTAAGAACTCACTAGGGAAACATTCTTCTTAGCCATTATCATGATATTAATACTGCTGCATTCAGTTCATTCTGCTCCGTTTATCTTCCTGCAGATGGCCCCAGTGTCTCCGGATAAAGATGCCGATAAGAATCACCATGAACACAGCGTACCAGGTTAGAAAGCCATTCCACTCTTCCCGCGGCACAATGAGGGTAGAACTGATCGTTCCGAACAGCCAGATGTATGACATATTGCCCAGCACCGTTCCCCAAATAAAGGCCGAAGCTTTAATCGGCGATACTGCCGCCATAAAGTTAATAACATTGTTCGGGATAATTGGAACTGTCCGCAGCAATACCAAGGTCCATATGCCATACCGGTCTAAATAACGCTGCCATTTATCATACCGCTTCAGCTTCGAGCCCCACTTCTTGTCAAACCAGCTATACAAGTAACGCCGGAAAAGGAAGTACACCAGCACCGCGCCTACATTGCAGGCCAGCCAGCTGATCAGCATGCCCCCGATTACGTTAAATACGGAGACATGCAAGACAATCAGAATCGCGAATGGGAAAAATCCAAACAAACTTTGCAGCAATGCGAGCGGAAGGGTCGCGAACAAAATGGACGGCCCCGAGAGCCCTAATGTTTGCAGCAGCCAATCAATCCAGGCATTTATAGACTCTGTCATGAAGCAGTCTCCTCTCTTGACTCCTTGCAGCAGCTGCTTCCTGATTTACGACAAAGCATAAGTTATTATATTTCAAGATGAAACGGCTTCACCGTCCTTTTAGGGATGGTATCCGTTTCTTCGAGAAATATAAAGATAATTTATAATGTGAAACCTATAAATTATTATATTTCAAGAAAAACACCCCTCACGGGGTGTTTGTTAAATGAGCTTCCTTATGATGTGTATATAAAGAACAGTAGTTAGCGTACAAGTTACATTTTTGTAGCCTAATTATCCACTCATCATAGCATATTTCATAATAAGCTGTAAAACAAGATGAAACGGCTTCGCCATCCTTTATATGGACTGCACCCGTTTCTTCGAGAAATATAAGGATAAATTATCGTGTGAAACCTATAAATTATTATTTTTTTAATAAACTTGAAAAGGGAATGCGATTATTCTCTGCATCCATTACTATCTTATGCAAATAGCATTACTCCATGCAGAGACATATTCATGTTTCGTGGTTTTCGTTAAGCTTATAGGATAAGTATTAAAGACGAAATTATTTTCGAAAATAGTATCGTCGTTAGCCAATTGACTTGTTTTACCTTTACGAATAAACTTAATTGTAATTGATTTCTAGCCGGAAGGTGGCTGTGCGTTGCAATTGAATATTAAAAAAATTGCCGAAATGGCGGGCGTTTCTGTCTCCACAGTTTCGAAGATTATGAATAATTATACGGATGTTTCCGAAAAGACAAAACAAAGAGTGCTGGAGATCATCGAACAGACTGGTTATTCGCCTTCCAACTCGGCCAAAACACTGGCTACCAGAAAGTCGAATCTGATCGGTGTTATTTTTGCCGGTGAGTTTAATGTTGATTTTACGCATCCTTTTTTTGTAGAGGTCCTCAATTCCTTCAAGAAGCAGATGGGTGTACTGGGGTACGATCTCATTTTCTTTTCGAACGAGAAGTTTATTAGTGGTGGGGATTATTTCTCCAGGTGTCTTCATTTCCATGTGGATGGCTGCGTAATTATCTCCGGGCAGAAGATGGAAACCGCGATCCGTGACCTCGACATGAGCAGCATTCCTTGTATTGGCGTTGATCTTGAGCTTAAAGGCAAGAAGTCGGGTTATGTGATGTCCGATAATTTCCAGATCTCCTCCAAGGTCGTAGAGCATTTCTATTTGCTTGGCTACAGAGAACTGGGTTTTATCGGCAGTACCTCAGATTCAGATATCTCCAACCAGCGGGAAGCAGGTTATATCAAGGCTATCGAAGGTTTTGGCCTGAATGTCAATGAGAAGTGGTTTGTGCATGGCGACGATTTTTTTGAGCCCAGCGGCTATACTGCTATGCAGCAGTTAATTCAATCCGGCAGTCTGCCCAAAGCAATCTTCGCCGCCTCAGATTTATTGGCACTGGGAGCTATTCGCGCCTTGAAGGAACACGGCCTCCGTATTCCTGAGGATATGGCCGTTATCGGCTGTGATGATATTGAAGCCTGCAAATATACAAGTCCTACGCTGACTACCATCCGCCAGAACAAACAACGGCTTGGTGTTCTCGCCGCCCACATGCTGTTTGACCTCATTAATAATCAGTCAGAGGGTGGCTCTTTCGTAGTTGAACCTGCACTGATCGTCCGCGAATCCTGCGGCAGCAGCTTAAGTAATTACTTCCCGCAATAAATCTTATAACTGGCAAATATAGAAAGGACACCTCCATCAAGCCTTCGAGAGGTGTCCTTTATTGTCTCTTTAAGGAAGGTGCGAAATTATTCGCTGTAATTATCCTTGAGTAGGCTGGGACTTCTGTTCGTCCAGATCGAGTTGGACCAGCTGTCCGGCATGGGTCAGTCCTGCTCCAAAGCCGTACATTAGAATCCGCTGGCCATTCTGAACCTTGCCTTCACGGATACCTAAATCAAGTGCCAAGGGAATCGTAGCTGCAGAAGTATTGCCATAATTCACAAGGCTATGCAGCACCTGCTCTATAGGATAATTCATTCTTTCGCAGATCGGCTCAATCATCCGCATATTCGCGCTGTGCGGAATAAACCAGTCCACTTCTGCTAGGTCAACCCCTGCCTGATGAAGCAACTGCTGAACACCCTGGGGTACGGTTCTTACCGCCCACCGAAAAACCTCTCTCCCATTCTGCACAAGCAGCTGTGAATCGATCAGCTCGATATCTTGCAGGGTGCGGGATAGGCCTGTACGGTATACATGTTGCGCACCGCTGCCATCGCTGCCCAAATTGAAGCCCATAAAGCTCGTAGACTGCTCATCACTTTCTACAAGTACAGCCCCAGCCCCATCGCCAAATAGGATACATGTACTACGATCTGTATAATCTGTAATCTTGGAGATCGTATCCGCGCCAATAACCAGCACCTTGCGGTGCATTCCGGAAGCTACATAGCTGTGGGCAGTATGCAATGCATATACGAAACCTGCGCAAGCCGCACTCAAATCCATAGCCCCTGCAGTTAGTGGAATATTTAAGCGATGTTGAATTAATGAGGCTACTGAAGGAAAAGAAGAAAAGTCAGGTGTACTGGTAGCCACAAGGATCATGTCCACATCCTGAACGCTTTTTCCATAACGCTTCATCAGATCCTGAACGGCAGCCGTACATAAATCACTGGTATATTCATCCTCACGGCTGATTCTGCGTTCCCGGATTCCGGTCCGCTGGACAATCCACTCATCGTTAGTCTCAACCATACGCTCCAGATCGGCATTAGTCAGTCTTTTGGCCGGAACATAAGAACCAATAGCTGTAATTCTTGCGCCTATCAATAGCTTCACCCCTCAACTTAGTATCAGATATTAGTACTTGGTACTAATTATATGATGCTGAAGCTAAAAAAGCAAAATGTTTAACAGGGAAATTCACTCTACGTTTAATAAAAAATACAGATTGGCTATCTTAGCGTTGGCTATTCATTGCCGAAATGCTCAGAGTATTCCAGGGAATCGTCTGTCCATCCGCCTGCTTAACCCTAATCGTGCGCGAACTGCCAGGGATCAGGTCGAAGAAATTATCTTCCCACTGCAACCACTCCTGGGCGATTTCCAGCCTCACCATCCGGGCCACCCGATCCGTGGTCACAGTAACGGTCTGCTCTGCTTCATTCACTGTAGCTTCAACATGAGCAGGCTCATACTGCATCTCCTTATAATCCAGCAAATAAAAGAATTGCTCCTCCCCCGTTCCACTTGCCCAGCGCAAAGTACAGACTACCTCGGAGGCTGCGTATCCTTGAAGTAAATCCTCCACTTTCAAAAGGACAAGCTGGCATTTGCCCACAGCTTCTACAGAAACTGCATATGACGTATGAAACAAGCTTTGTCCCAGCATATTGAAGACTTCCAAATGTGCAGTATCCACGAATCTTACTCGTGTATCGTTCAGAGCCCACAGCATAATCTCTTGATCACCTGGGGTATATTCGGCGGTAAGCAGCACCGGATGGAAGAATTTCCGGGCATAATGATAAGCTGCCTTCGGTAAACCGTAGTAATCGATGACCGACCAGCTAGTACCCGGCCAGCAGTCATTTAACTGCCAGAACAAGGCCCCGCTTGTCTCCGGTTTATGTCGGCGGTAGTGCTCGATTCCGTATTTTAAACCTTCCGCTTGGGTAAGCATGGAATAATTGATGTACTCCTCCAAGTCTGCCGGAACACCTGTATAACCTTCCATTATCATCATCCCTTTAAGATGGTTAATATCCTTGTTGCGGTTCATCATTTCCTTACTGCCCCAGATCAGCTTGGAATCAGGGACGTTTCGCTGTAAAGTGTACCGATTAGCTGAGGCATGCATCCCGAACTCACTGGCAAATTTAGTATCGTCCTCTTTAAACTTTTTGAAGGACAAGCCTTCTACGCTATAATCCTGCACTTGTGGCTCACCAAAAATACGCGGCTCTCTGTTGCCATGCCATACCTGCCAGTTATGAGAATCTCCCACTTGTCTGGAGTTATGGTCGTTCCCTCCATACGGTGAGCTCGGCCAGAAGGTCCGCGATAAATCCAACTGCTGCAGAAGAGCAGGCATAAGCTCATGGTTGATTTTCTCTCCATAGTAGGGATGGGGGATCGCTCCGTTACTGTGAAGCGCTTCATAGAGCCAATCATTCTCATTATTGCCACACCATAAGGCCAGGCAAGTCCGGTTCCGCAGCCGTTTGGTCACCTGCTCCACTTCACGGCGCACCATATCCATGAAATTTCGATTGTAATCGGGGTATAGCGCACAAGCGAACATGAAATCCTGCCAGACCAAGATGCCTAACCGGTCGCACTCATCATAAAAGATGTCTCTTTCGTAAATGCCCCCGCCCCATACGCGGAGCATGTTCATATGGGCGTCCTTTGACATGGCGATCAAGTGCTTATAGCGCTGCTCCGGTACCGTTGCGACAAAGCTGTCGATTGGAATCCAGTTGGCTCCTTTGGCGAACACTTTGACTCCGTTTAGGAAAAAAGTAAACGCGGGTTCCCCGTTCTCATCACTTTGCTTAAGCTCGATCAGGCGAAGTCCAAAGGGCTGTTTATACGTATCTATGGCCTCGTCATCCGCCAACACCGTAACCACTAAATCGTAGAGATAAGGAGTTCCCAGATCATGAGTCCACCATAGCTTAGCCTCTTCGATCACCATGTTGGTAGTGCCATGAAGAAGAGTGCCCATAATCGCACCGTCCGAGTGGAAGCCTTGGCTCATCTCTATAGGCAATATACTATTCTTGACGGTCTCTCCCTCAGCCTTCAACTCAATAAGGGCCTTATATGTTTTATTCCGCTCCCAGACCAGCAGATCCATAGATATCTCAATGTCGGCCTGCCCTTCATTCAAATTTACCGTTCGTGCATAGACATTGTCCAGCTTCGCATATCGCCGTTTCTCTAAGCGTACCTCTTTCCAAATACCTGCTGTAACCAGACGCGGCCCCCAATCCCAGCCAAAATGACTCTGATTTTTCCGTGTCCACACACGCTCCTTGCTGTAACCGGACCAATAGCTCGACACAGCCTGGCTTCCCACCCGATAATGTACCGGATCAAATTTCACAGCAAGGGTATTAGCTCCGGCCTGCAATTCTCTGGTGACCTCAAAAGAAAAAGCGATAAACATATTCTCCGTGGACCCAAGCTCGACCCCATTCAAATAAGCGGTGGCAAATGTATCCAAGCCCTCAAAGATAAGCGCTATTTTCTCGCCGGGAATCAAGTCTCCACTATATTGAAATACCGTCCGATACCACCATACCTTCTCCTCCACCCAGCGGCATTTCTGGTCGTTATGTCCGAAGAAGGGGTCCTCAATGAGTCCATGCTCTTTAAGTGTTGAATGAACATCTCCCGGCACTTCCGCAGCCATCCAGAAGTAATCATCATATTGGGGTGCTGCCACTTCCAGGTCATTAGTTTCTCCTAGATCAAAATCACGCAGCTTCCAGTGCTCTTGTATTCTCATTTGCGTACTCCCTTCCCTAATTTAAAAAGAACGCCAAAACAGATTCACATTGTTTTGGCGTTCTTTTTGGCTATTCTATAGACTACAGGTAGTCCAGACTGTCTAGAATTTCTTGCAGACTCAGCTCTGCACAAGCCATTGACGTATCAGCGACGCCGTAATACATTTTGACGATATCGCCTTCCACAATCGCTCCACAGGAGAAGACCACATCGCCGAAGAATCCATTCTTCTCATAGTCCGCTTCCGGTTCCATAACAGGCTTATTCGAGCGGGCGAGCACCTTTGTTGGATCATGCAAATCGAGCAATACAGCCCCCATGCAATAACGGTGATCCAGCGTGGCTCCGTGATACAATTCCAGCCAGCCCTTCTCCGTCTTGAAAGGAACGGCACCGCCGCCGATTCTGCCACTGTCCCACATGCCCTCCCGAAGTCCCAGAAGATGCTTATGGTTGCCCCAATACAGCAGATTATCCGATTCAGCGATCCAGATATTCGGCTCACCAATGCTCTTCATCGTAGGTCGGTGCAGGGCGTAATACTTGCCGTTGATTGGCTCAGGGAAGATGAGCACATCCTTATTGTCCGGTCCAAAAATCATTCCATGCGGCTTCAAGGTTATGAAGTCTGTTGTCGAAACCATCGATTCTCCGATCCCGACTGGTGAAACTACCGAGTAGTATATATAATACGTATCGCCGATCTGCGTAACCCGCGGATCTTCGATTCCGAATACTTCCTGAAGGTTAGACGGATAGATGAAAGGGGACTCATCCACCGTAAATTGGTGACCATCTGTACTTCTGGCAATTCGAATATAGGACAAGGACGTCAAATATTCAAAGGTCCCACTCTTATACTTATTGCGAATCACACGCGGATCACTGAAATCATAACGATCATCATCCTTGCGAAATTCGAGCAGCTCCAATTCGTGGGTGTCCGGGTTATACACGGGTGCTTTTATAATATTGGGATCTAGACTGATTGGACGCTCCGCTACTCGCAGCAGCATCAGCACTTCATCTTTATAGGTGGTTATCCCTGCGTTGAACGCTCCAATCACTTCAAAATCTGCCCGGTGTGGAAACACATCCGCAGGTGTAATCAGCGGGTTCTCCGCATATCTGTGTATATTCATTAGTGTAAACTCCTCAGAGGTCAAGTTTCATATTTGATAAAAGGATCATCAATCGTAATCCGCTGCGCTTCAGCATCGCCTGTTCCCGCATATAGAGTGGCGGTGCCATCTTCATGACGAAGGAGTCCTCCGCTGAACACTACATCCTCCAGATCCGGACGTTTGGACGGTCCCGGAACAAAATGAGCTCGGACAGCAATAAGTTCCACATCCGTGCGTTCACCCGTCTTAGGGTCCAAGGTGAATACCATCGGGTAATAGCTGCGCCCCCGTTTGTCATAACGGGCGATATGACCCAGCACACCGATCTTGCCGCCCCGTAAGCGGTGGGCCTCATTGGCTCCTCCCCACTCTGAATCATAGAACAGCTGATCCAACAGTGGAGCTTCCACGATGGTACTCATCGTTAATTCCTCCCAAGAGGACACTTGGAAGAAGCCTATCTTGCCGCGTCCACCCTTCTTCCCCTTCCATTGCGGGCGAGTAAATACGCCAATCTCTCCGTCATGGAGTTCGACCAACCGGAGATCCTTCATTCCATCGGGTCCGACAAAGAAAAGATTCAGGTTAGCAAGTTCTGTACCTTTGTAGAAAACCGTTCTCCACATCAGCCGATTTGCTTTCTTGGGATGAGGGAATGTCTGTACACCACCCACTATGAGTTCCTGACCGATCCGCGTATGGAAGGGGTCCTGCAGTCTCAACACTGGGGCATCTTCGCGGGGTAGCCATTGCCCTTCTTTTTCCACAAAAAAGTATACTTCAGAATGTTCACTATCTCTTGACTCGACTCGCCCGGCAATGACGAACTCCCCTGCATCTTCAAAAGGAGCGGAAATATTGTATACGTCTTTATCACCTATTCCGGTAAAAGACAGTTTCGCAGCATTCATAATATTGAAATCTTTCGACATGAACTCCTGTAAGAGTTCTTCGACTGATTTCAAACTTGGCCGATGTTGAAACATGGCAAACTTCCCCTCCCTTGGGATTGTTATTTATTCGTACAGTTGATTACTTCAAACTGACCTGCATCCCTTGTTGGAAGTTCTTACCGAATATAATAAAGAGGATAATTATCGGTAGGGATAGCAGTACAGAACCAGCATATAATGGACCCGGGTACGTACCGTAAGGGCCGAACATTTGTGATAATAATACGTTCAGTGTCAGCATGTTATCGCTGCGAACCATGATCATATCCCATAACAATTCCGTCCAACGTTCCATTAGCAAGAACAGGAAAATGACGCTCGTGATGGATTTGGACATGGGGATCATAATTCTGTACAGAATCTGAAAATCCTTGGCTCCATCCAGCTTGGCTGCTTCAATGAACACGGTCGGAACGGCCTTGAAGAAATTCGTGTACATAAAGATCGCCCATAAGCTCATCCCTTTGGGAATGATCAGCGCCCAGTAGGTGTCATACCAACCCAGCTTCTGAATGATCAGGAAGCTCGGAATCAGCAGGATAATGGACGGAAAAAACATGTGAAACAGAATAAAGTTATTGACGGTATCGCGTCCCCGGAATCGAAGCTTGGAAAGCGCATAAGCCACCATCACTGCAAACAGCATCATCAGCACCGTGGAGCCGATCGAAACGATCACGCTGTTAAGAAATGCCCCCAGCCACGGACGGGATACGCCGGATTCTCCACCTGTAAACAACCAGGAGTAGGATTTCAAAGAATATGAAGTTGGAATTAACTTGCGGTCAACCTGACCCCAATCCGCAAATGAATTAAGCACCATATACAAGTACGGGTATACCATAACGAACAGAAGAACAGTCGCTAGGGAATAGAGCAGGATTAGCCTGGTTCTTCTATGATCTTTAGACCCAACCATTTCGCGCACCCCACTTTTCAAGCAGTTTTCTGATGATATAGATCGAAACAAAGGTAGCTATAGAAGCTAACAGCGCCACCGCTGAAGCATAACCTGCCTGCAGGTTCTTGAAGGCTTGGCTGAAAATTTCCATCTGCCATGTATTTGTCGCAAAGTTCGGTCCGCCGCCGGTCAGCTGGTAGACCTCGGTGAATATCCCGAAGGTCACACCAAACGCCAGGATTAGCGTTGTATAGAAACCCGGATACAATAACGGCAGAGTAATTCTCCAGAAACGCTGCTTGCTGTTCACACCATCAATAGCAGCGGCTTCATACACTTCATGATCTATGCTCTCCAGAGAAGCGGTTAAGATAAGGGCGTAATAACCCGTGAATTTCCAAGCCATAATCAGTCCGACGATGAATAATGCGGACCAAGAGGTACCTAACCAGTCAATGCGAATTCCGATCTTCCGAAGGCTCATGTTTAAAGGGCTGTTATAGGATAGAAAGCCCTTAACAATCAAGGCAGAAACCACACCGGAAGACAAATAAGGCAAGAAGAAGCCCACTAGAAACAGACTTTTGTACTTGGGAAGACTATGAACCAACACGGATACAATCAAGGCCATTACAGAGACTAATGGCACGAATACCAGCATAAATTTATAGGTCACCCAGAATGCGGCATGGACGCTTGGTGATTGTAAAGCTTTCGCAAAATTATCAAAACCGACAAATTGAAAGTCTGGTGCGATCAAGTCCCAGTTGGTAAAGGACAGATAGAAGGACCAGATCAACGGAATAAAGAAAAAAACGATGGAATACAGAAGGTAAGGACTGGTGAATAACCAGCCCAACCGATTGTTATTTTCTTTCATATTGAAGAGTCCCCCTTATTTTAGTGCCCCTTCAATCGCTGTTTTCATATTGGCCCAAGCGGTCTCAGGATCAAGTTCACCACGGACGACTTTCGTCCACGCTTCTTGTCCAAGAATAGTCTGAAGATCATTGAACTTGGCATTGTCCATCGGAGGAACAGCATTAGGAACGTTCTCTGCATAAGGCTTCAGTTCCGGACTCTTATCCAGAATAGCTTTAAAGGATTCATTGGTGGATAGGTCATCACGAGCAGGTGGCAGATTGGTTTGTTCGAACCATTTCGCATCGTTATTTGGGTCGGAATAGACCCATTTGATGAATTCCAAGGCTGCCGCTTGCTGTTCCTTGGTAGCAGAAGCATAAATAACTAAGCCTTTGGTATCCGCAAAAGTTTTCGATGTTTTCGGATCTACGCCATCAGGCACTGGAGGCATCGACAATGTGTAGTTCTCGTTGTATTTCATATCAGGGAACTTCTCAACCCAGTTCTTAAACGTCCAAGGTCCCAAGTCAATGAATAAGCTGGTACCTGTCTCAAAAGGATCGGCCACATTTTCGGCCAGAATTCCTTTGTTCTTGCGGAGATCATCGATAAATTGAAGTGTAGCTATGCCTGCCTTGTCATCGCCAACGAATTTATCACCTTCAATGAATTTGTTGCCGTTTGAAGCGGCATCGTAGATCATGAAGAAGTCGAACCATCTCTTCCAAGCGGTCGGATCGGCTAGATCAGCCTTGGCCCAGATGAACTTGTCCGGGTATTTCGCCTTCAATTTAGTATTCAATTCCAGAATTTCAATGTAAGTCTGTGGTGGCGCATCGTAGCCAAGTTCTTTCAGAAGATCCAATCTCCAGCCGAACAGCATGGCATTGGAGTAGATCGGAAGTACATATTGATGACCATCGGCAAATTTCCATGGTTCGATGGTACTTGTCATTTTACGTGTAGTGATGATATCGCTAAAGCCAGTTAACGTATCCAGAGGTACTAATGCTTTACTCGCTGATAATTGAGCAGCGAAGCCACGGTTAATATTCTCTGAAAGAGTTGGAGCACTTCCTCCGGCAATTGCTGCCTGAATAGTAGCCTCTGAGCTTGGGGATTCTTTAATGACACTAACATTAATCTTGACCTTTGCATTAGTCTTCTCATACGCTGTGGCCATTTCCTGCCAATATGCCTGCTGTGTGGGGTTCGATGCCGCCCAGAATTCGATTGTGGTAACTCCGTCAACGGTTGTGGCTGCATTGTCTTTCTTCGATCCGCATGCGGCCAGCATGGAGAATACCATAATGATGGCAAACAGTCCGCAAATATTTCTTTTCACGATTGTAGACCTCCTCATTCTTTCTGTTAAAAGCAAAAGCCTTTATAATGATATGCCCAGAGTTTGTAACGTTACAAATTGAGATTACTGAAACTCTGAAAGCGCTTGAATAACTTTATTATTGAGCATTACAATCTATTTGTCAACCTTAATAGCATTATAGAATACCCTATTTAATAAGATTATCTTGTAACGTTACAAAAAATGTTGTAATCTAATAGTACTCTTTTCCTTTCCTGTAGTTTCTGCAGCTAGCATTTTTTTATACTGATCTGCACTAACTTTGAATGATAATAGAACTTGAAACCATGAGGTGTTCTCCATGAAAGATAAAGTAACGATGCAGGATATTGCCGAACGTCTGAACCTTTCCAAGAACTCTGTTTCTCAGGCTTTGTCTGGCAAAGATGGAGTAAGCGAGGACACTCGCAAATTGATCGTGGAAACCGCAAATCAGATGGGATATGTATATTCATCCTCTCTCAGAAGCCCAGCCCCAGCGGCCCAGAGAAACGGAACTATTGCGCTAATCGCTTCGGATTTCGCCTTTTCTATGAAGAGTTTTTTCGGGGAAATTTACTTAACGGTTGAACAAGAGGCAACCGCCCGGGGCATGAATCTGCAAATTCAATCCATTAGCCAGAAGGCGGCAGAGCAATTATTAATCCCTGGGATTTTGCAGAATCCGTCCGTTGAGGGGGTGTTGATCTTATCCCACATCACAACCGACTATATTAATTCCATTATTGCAACAGGCAAGCCTACCGTGCTGATCGACCATCACCACCCCTACATTCAAGCAGACTCGATCCTGACCAACAACCGATTCAGCGCTTTTGAGGCTATTCATCATTTGGCTCAGTTAGGTCATCGCAAGATCGGAATGCTTGGCAATACTTCTCTCTCACCCAGCTACTATGAGCGTTCCGAAGGCTTCCAGTTAGCGATGAATGAATTCGGTCTTCCTGTTCGGGAGGAATGGATTCTTAAAGATGCCGAAGAAAGCGCAGGCTACATATTGAAATCCATACAATCGCTGAAAGAACAACCTAGTGCTTGGTTTTGCATGAATGATGGCTTAGGCTTCCTGTTATGTTCTACACTTCAGCAGTTAGGAGTCCGAGTCCCTGAACAGGTATCTATCGTCAGCTTCGACAATGGCTATCTCTCTCAGATCTCTACGCCTACTATTACTACCATGGACGTTAATTTAAAACTATACGGACATAAGGCGGTCGAACAGCTGATGTGGCGCATCGATCACCCAAACGAACCCTTCACAGAGCTGTTATTGCCAACGAAGCTGTTGGTCCGCCAGTCGACTGGTCCTGCTCCGGAGTAAAGTGGGGGATTGCCCCAAGAGTTGATAAAAGATTATTGGCTGGTTGGTTGGTTGGCTGATTGTTAACCTCCGGGTTTTCGCACCATTGATCACTACTCAAACCGCACGTAATAGGCTGAAAACAGAAACTAGCAAGCCTCCATATCGGAGACTTGCTAGTTATTCAGGTTCAACACCATTATTCAGGTTCAACACCATTATTCAGGTTCAACACCAAAATTAAAGTATGAATACCGCAATTAATGAAGGGATCGTCACCCTAGCCTATTCTAATGTACTTTGTACAATAGAATTCATCTAGGCGGAGGAGAATTTGGATTTGATTGCACTTTGTACATTCAAAAAGAGGAAATACATCGCTTTACGTCTATTTGCCGAAAATCTACTGTACGAAATACAACGTAATGTCTTTTTAAGATGAAATCAGATCATTCAATTGCACTTTCTGCAATCAAAAGGTTCCTGCGTTATACATAGGATTCAGCATCAAGCCTTCCCTCGGAGGTTAATAGATTATGACTTCCGCAAGGTTCTTCTTTTTCTTCTTCTGAACCAAAGAACAACGAGCACGACCAATATCAAGGCTACAACGCTTGCAGCGATTACAATATTCTTGATATTGGGTACGTACACTTCCATTTGAATGGGCTCAGTATCTGCCAGCGTAATATGCCAGGTCAGAGTCCTGCCTTCCTGAACAGTCGCATTATTATCCCCAAACAGATCTACTGGCAAGGTTAATTTGAAATCAATAGCAAAACTTTTCAGGAGTAGCCGGGCCAGAGACTTTGGTATGCCAAGAGTGCCTATATTATCCATAGCTTTATCCATATAAACATTCATTTGAGGCTGGGCCTCAACGTTATATTTGGTATACAACCATCTATTCTGCGTACTTACCTTCGTATCGACACCTTCCCATTTCCCTGAGAATGACTTCATTTCCTCAACGGAAGCATAGGATTTCAGAAATTGATATTCTGTGGCTTTGCCATCCTGAATCTTCTGTAGCGGAATGCCTGCTGCCTGCAGCTTGCTGACCAGCGAATCTTCCATCTTCCCGCTTAACAGCGCTTGTGTACTGGCATCCAACCGGAGCTTGACCGCAACATCAATACTTCCATTCTTGTTCACCGTGACATGAGCCGTACCTTTGGCGCAGCCCGATAACAGAAGGAGCATGGAGAGCAGCCCTATAATGAGCCATAACAATCTTTTGTGCAAGACTACTTCCTCCTATTCCTAGCAGCAAAATTTCTCTATTAATACTCCATTATGTCATGATGTTTATATTGCAAGATTATAACACGTGCTTCCTGAGACTCCTATCCCTATGAAATTCTATCCTGAACAACAAAAAGAGAGCCTCCGCCTCACTACCCGCGGAAACTCTCTCGTCTGGCGATACTATTCCAGCTAAATGCTGCCCTGCTTCTATAGCTCCACTACAACTCTACCATAGCCTTGATGACCTTCTCTTCCGGCAGCAGCCAGCTGTCGAAATGAGCGATCATCTCCCCAAACGGCACGCGGTGCGTAATGTATGGCTCCACATGAATGCTTCCGCTCTTCAGCGCTGCCATCACCTGATCGAAATCCTCCAGCGTTGCGTTCCGGCTGCCCATGACCGTCATTTCCCGCTTATGAAACTCCGGATCATTGAAGGTAATCTCCTCACGAACCAGCCCGACATACACCAGCTTGCCGCCATGCCCTACGTATCGGAACGCATCCGTCATCGAACGTTGATTCCCGGTAGCATCGAATACAATTGTAGGGTAGTCCCCGCCTGTAATACTAGCGATTTGCTCAGTTGGATTCTGCCCTGCGTTGACGGTATAATCAACCTTCGCCCATTTCCGGCAAAAGTCCAGCCGCTCCTCATTGAGATCCATGGCAATCACCGTCGCCCCTTTTTGCTTGGCAAAAGCCATCACCCCGAGGCCAATCGGCCCCGCTCCAATAACAAGCACAACCTCGCCGGCGCGCAGCTCGGATCTGCGTACTGCATGCATGCCAATGCTGAACGGCTCAAGCAGAGCGCTTTGATCCAGCGTCAAGCCGTTGGTCTGGATGAGATGGCTTAGCGGCACGGATACCCGTTCTCTCATGCCGCCGTCAATATGCACTCCGAACACCTGCATATCCGTGCAGCAGTTGGTTTTACCATTGCGGCAGGCGATGCATTTCCCGCAGTGCATATATGGAATAATACTGACCTGGTCGCCTGCCTGCAGGCCCAGTTCGTTGTCTCCGATCTCCTCAATAATGCCAGCCAGCTCATGGCCCAAAATTCGCGGATATGTAAAGAAGGGCTGCTTGCCTTTGTAGGCATGCAGGTCAGTTCCACAAATGCCAATGCGCTGAATGCGCACCAGCGCAGACCCCTGAGTGAGCTTAGGTTCCTCCATCTCCTTGAATATAAATAGATCCGGCTGCTCACACACAATACTTTTCACGTTTCACCACTCCGCTCTGTTTAGGATAATTTCAGCTACAGATTATATTCCGTTCTTCCGCTCGGCCAGGTAAGATTATGAATCGGCTGCAGAATCTCCAGCACCTCTTGCAGAAGCTCTTCATTCATAGGCTCATCCGTCCAAGCGATGTTATTAGTGATATTCACTACACTGCCCGTACTGACCAAAGTGGTCGGTATTTGCTCATTCGCCACCGAGAATTGGACAGCCAGCTTGGCTAAATCCTCTCCTTTGGCCGCACAATGCGCAGCAGCCAGCTTGCAGACCCGTTTCAACTCTTCAGGGGCAGGATGCCAATCGGCTACAGGTCTTGTGCTGAGCAGACCCATCGAGATAGGTGAAGCACTCACAAGTCCAACCCCTTTTTCCTGCAGCAGCGGCAGTATATGAAGCAAGGAAGTATCATTCAGCGAATAATGGCAATAGGAGAGAATCACGTCCAGATCAGCCTTAGCCAAGGTATGCTCAAATACATGCAGCGGCAAGCCTGATACACCGACAAACCGAGCCTTTCCCTGCTCCTTTAACCGATACAATGCCGGAATTGCCTCTTCGATCACCTGTTCAAAAGGTACAAACTCCATATCATGCAGCAGCAAAATATCTACATAATCCGTCTCCAACCGCTTCAGACTAGCTTCTAAGCTGGCTGTGATATGCGCTGCTGTATAATTAAATTCCTCCGCGCCGATCCGGCCTGCTTTGGTGGACAAGAGGAATTGATCCCGGGATAAGCCTTTTATCGCTTTGCCCAGTACGGTTTCTGCCTTGGTCAATCCATAATAAGGAGACACATCAATATAGTTAATGCCCTGCTCCACTGCCGTATGGACGGTGCGAATGCCTTCCTCTTCGTTAATGTCTCTGAATACCGAGCCCAGCGAGGAAGCTCCAAAGCTTAAGACGGAAACGTCCAATCCGGTTGTACCCAGCGGTCTGTATTTCATTCGTTCACACACTCCTTAAGATAGAATTACAGAATTATAGAATTATAGAATTACAGAATTACATAATGACATCATTTTTTTCGCGCAAAAAAATCCACTGCTTCAGAGGAACTTCCCTCCAGTTCTTCTAGGTAGTAAGTAATCGCTTCCAACAATCCTTCAATCCGGCATAAGCTGCTGCCCCACAGGTCCTGATTATCCAATATCATAGCTGTCGTATCGACCAGCGCTCTATCCTCTGCACCGTACCAAATCCCCGCGAGGATTGAGAGAAGTGCCGGATCATCACGCAGTGGGTACTGTTCACCCAACAAGGTTATCCCTTGGAACCCCGTCGTTGTCTCTTGCACCTTATAATAGCGCAGCAGACCCGCAAACCCTTGAATCAAACGTTCAGGCAGTCCGCAGCCCAGTTCCACATAAGCCACGATCGAAGGCAGCAGCCGAACCTTGAATTTCACGAGGCTGTTCAGCGCGATATCAGCAAGATTATGCTGGATAAAGGGATTACTGAAGCGCTCATAGACACTATCCGCATACAAAAGCAGCTCAGAGGGTTCCATTGACGTTGTCCTGGACATCGACGGAATAATCTCCTGCTCTACCGCAGCCGCTACATAAACACCAAATTCAGCATGCTCCATAACCTCTCTTACATGACTCAAGCCATGCAGCAGAGCCAGCGGAGTCATTAAGGTATGTGCGCCGTTCAGAATACGCACCTTTCGCTGATGATAAGGCCGGAGATCCTGCACCCAATGCACATTCAGCCCGGATTTCTGCAGTGGCAGTTGCTGCTCCAGCTCAACTTCGCCTTCAATAGCCCAGAAATGATAAGGCTCCGCCACATTCAGCAACTCATCACGGTAACCCAGTTTGGCAAACCAAGCCTCTGCCTCACTCGCGGGGTAGCCGGTTACAATTCGATCTACCAGGCTGTTCAGGAAGCGATTATCCCGTTCTACCCATTCCATAAAAGCTGTGGAAAAGCCCCAATCCTGACTGTACTGCAGCACACAGCGCTTTAATTCATCGCCACCTCGCTCCAGCAATTCCAGCGGTAGGATCAGCAGACCTTTAACGGGATCGCCCGCAAAAGCCGTAAAGCGCTTATGCAGCAAATACGCCAGCTTTCCGGGGTACGACTCAATAGGTGTCCCATCCACAAGCACCTCAGGACGGTAGATCAAACCTGCCTCCGTTGTATTCGATACAATAATCTCCAGCTCTGGACTTTGACCAATACTCAGAAAGTCCACCCATTCCTGATAGGGATCAATCATTCTGGACAGCACTGGAATAATCTCCAACTTCTCCACTGCTTTCCCTTGCTCCAGACCGCGAATGATCAAGGTATATAGTCCGTCCTGCGTCTTGAGCGTCTCAAGTTTTGAACTTCCTGAAGACCGAGGCTGGCTTATAGCCACACTGCCTTCGAAATTCCCCTGCTTGCGACACTCGTTAATCATCCAGTCGAAGAAACCGCGTAAAAAGTTCCCTTCGCCGATTTGCAGTATTTTCACTGGCATACGCCTGATTTCTTCGGCTCCTTGGCGATCCGTGCTCTGCAAGCAGGACAGCTTCAATCTCTGCTCTGCGACATCCATTCCCATTCCTTCAGCTCCAATTCGCGCTAGCTATAATGGTAATCTATAGAAATCAGCCGCATTCCGCCCGAATAGATTCTCTCGTTCCTCTTGCGTGAACCCTTCAGGCAGACCTCTCTCCAGCACTTCCATCACTTCATCATAGCCTGCGGACAGCAGACATACTGGCCAGTCACTGCCAAACATCACCCGCTCAGACCCAAAGCAGTGCAGCACATGTCGGATATAAGGCAGAAAATCTGCCGTCTGCCAAGTATGCGGATTAGCTTCAGTCACCATACCAGAGAGCTTGCAATAGACATTGGAGTAAGTGGATATTTCACTAAGCTGACTGCTCCACGGTTCCAATACGCTATTCGCAATCTGCGGTTTGGCTATATGATCAATTACGCAGCGCAGATGTGGAACCTGTTCCAGCAGCTTCAGCACCGGGCCTAATTGGTCTGCGGTCACCAGCAAATCCACACAACTATTCCGATCTGCCAACCATTTAACCGCTTCCATATATGCTGGTTCAAGGATCACATTCGCATCCACCAGCTCCTGAATCATGAGGCGAACTCCCAGAAACTTGGGATGCTTGCTGAACCTCATATAATGCTCCCGATAAGCAGGATCTGTCAGATCCAGCCAACCCACAACTCCAAGGACGCGCTCCGACTGATCGCTAAGGGAAAGGATATATTCTGTTTCCGCCAATGTTGGCGCCGCTTGAACGACGATGCTCCCGTCTATTTCATGCATCTCCAAATGGGGGAGTAAATGCTCCGGCAGGTAATCCCGATATAACAGCGGCAGTTCAGGTGTGATCCAGCCGTAGTCACCCCGTTCAATCTTCCAGAAATGCTGATGTGAATCAATGCGCATTTTGGCTTAGCCTCCTTCATAATGCTATCCTGCAATGAGTCTCTATGTACTTTATATTAGCAGCAATAATAAATATTAAAATAACTTATTTATGCAGGATTGTACTCTTTTTTGATATTTGTTATGCTATTTTCAAGAAAACCACGAAAGGATTATAGTTATGGAACCTATTCGTAAGCAGTTTCATTCCGATGCGACCTTTCCTTTTGATATCGTTTACAGGGACACCAAGCAATCCCATGACGAGCTCCCGCATCATCTTCATGAATGGTGCGAGCTGATTTATGTATACAGCGGTACGGGAAGCTTTTTTATAGATCAGACTCTTTATGATATGCACGCCGGAGATCTGTTCATCATCCCCGAAGATACGATCCATCGGGCCTTTCCGGATGCAGCTAATCCAGTCACCTCAACGGCGATTTTCTTTAATCCTGTGTTCGTAAGGCCGTCTTTAATCGGCGATCCCTTCTCATACCTGCACCCCTTTGAGCAGAGCAAGAAGCGCAAAAGCTATAAATTCGCCTGCCCTCCTTCCTTTCAGACGCATTTAGAGCAGTATCTGGAGCAAATCTACGAGGAAATGCTGACCAAACGCAGCAGCTACCGGCAAGCCATTGTGCTGCATCTCCAGTATATTTTGTTTGGACTGATCAGGGAAACGGAACCGGAGCATCAGCCGGAGCTGGCTGGTTCCCATTACGGTCCTTTATGGATGCAGGAAACGTTGCGGGATATTGATATGCGCTTGTTCGAGGATATCGGTCTGGCGGTGCTGGCGAAACAGGCGGCGGTAAGCGCCGCACATTTCAGCCGCGTCTTCAAGCAATTAACAGGCATGAATGTGACCAGCTATATCACGACCAAACGAATTATTCATGCCAAAGAGCTGCTCCGCGAAAGCGACAGCAGCGTAAGCAGCATAGCCATGAGCTGCGGCTTTGAGAGCCTGCCGCATTTCTACCGGGTGTTCAAGAAGATTACCCGGGCAACCCCTACGGAATATAAGAAACAGCAGGGGTAAGGGTGGGTGAACAGCAATAAGACCGGGGCAGCCTTGGATCATCTAAGACTGCTCCGGTCTTATCTTTTGAGTCTATTGATATCAGATGAAAACGTGCGGATTGAGCGGAGGGTCGGAGGGATTCTGGAGAAACCCTATATTCATTGTTCAATCAGGAAATCGGGCTTTAACAGCGATCGTAAGAACCCTCCGAACCGTAGCAGCTCTACTCACAACAGGTCAGCCGCTGATTTGGGCTTTGAGCCAAAAAACCTTTAGAAGACCTTTTTGAAATCGGCTGCATCCGCCGCCGCAAAGATCGCGAATTGTTTGGTCAACAGGTTAGCTTCCAGCTTCGCTTCGTCGCCTTCATTCTTCCAAGTGATGATCAGCTCATGGGTATTGATCTGTTCAATCGTGATGTCCCCATTAAAAGCCGGACAGCTGTTTCTGAATTTCAGCAATTGGAACAGACGCTGCACAACCGGACGTTCGACCTCGGCCTCAATTTCCTCTTGCGTATAATAATGGCGGTTGATATTCCGCCCCTCTTTTGAACTCTCCAGCAGCTCAATATCATTCTCACCTGCCAACAGGCCCACATAATAAATCTGTGGAATTCCCGGTGCAAAGCATTGAATCGCCCGCGCCAACAGATAAGCCTGATCGTCATTGCCCAGTGCGGAATAATACGTGCAGTTAATTTGATAGATATCGAGATTGTTGTATGCTTCTGTGCTATATATCTTCTTCACATTGGCTCCCTGGTTATACAGGCTTTCCCGCGTCATCTCTGCCTCTTCATCGGATAACAGATCCTTGACATCGACCACACCAATCCCATCATGGGTATCTAGCGTAGTGAACTGCTGTCTTGGACAGATCTCCAGCCAATGCACCAGCCGGTGCACTTGTCCACTATACAAGGCATGTAAGACTAGCATAGGTAACGCAAAATCATAGACGTAATAATTCTGGTCGGCAATTTTCAGCTGGATACTATAATGTTCATGAATTTCCGGGAGAACCGTGACGCCATAAGGCGCAACAACCGCTGCGGAATATTTCAGCATGTCCCAGATCTCCGGTTCCACGAAGAAGCAATTGGTGCCGATTTTTTTGTTGGCGTAGGCAAAAGCATCCAGACGGATAATCGAAGCTCCTTTGTCCGCAAGAAAGGTCAGATTGTCTTTGACAAATTTCTTGGTCGTGTCTGTGGTTACATCCAGATCAATTTGCTGCTCATCAAAGGTGCACCAGACCTTTTCACTAGTGCCATCTTTAAAAGTAAGCTCGGCGTAAGGGGCACGCGGCTTGCGTTTATAGATCAGATCCACATCCTCCTGCGTCGGTTCGCCGCCAGGCCAGAAATCTTTATATCGTATGAATAAATCAGCATAGGGGGAAGCATCCTTCAGCTCAAGAAAATTCTGCACATAGGGAGACTGCCGGGAAATGTGATTGATCATGAAATCATACATCATGTAGAACTTCTGGCTCATCGCTTCCACTTCCGTCCAGTCGCCAAAGGCAGGTTCTACTTGGGTATAATCCATCGGCGCAAATCCCCGATCACCTGAAGAAGGGTAAAAAGGCAATAGATGAACCCCCCCTACTACACCCTGCAAATGCTTATCCAGCACTTCGTTTAATTCTTGTAGGTTTGCGCCTAGGCTGTCTGCATAGGTGATCAGCATGGCTTCATTCTTGATCTGCATGTTGAAGTTCCTCTCTACTTGCATTATTCACTCATTGTATGTCAAACGTTTTCATACGAATCATATCATATATAAAAGGGAATATTCATCAATTAATTTTGTGAATAAACATTTTTATGGTAACGTTATTATATTAGGATTGAAGTTCATGTACAGTTTTATGAAACGAGGATGAGGATATGGCTAGTATTAAGGATGTGGCCAAAGAGGCAGGAGTTTCAGTGACTACCGTGTCCAGAGTGATGAATAACCGGGGATATCTCAGTAAAGAGGTCCGCAAAAAAGTAGAGAAAGCCATTGAGACACTTGATTATCATCCCAATCAAATTGCCAGAGCGCTGCAGAAGAATCAAACCTTCTTCATCGGCATCATTGTGCCTGATTCCAACCACCCCTTCTTTTCCGACCTAATCAAGTATGTAGAAATGAGCGCCAATGAGCAGAACTATAAGCTGTTGATCTGCAATGCTCTGGAGGACCCTCAGAAGGAAGCCCATTATATTAGCATGTTGCGCCAGAATCAAGTCGATGGTATTATCATGTGCAGCCATACGATGAATATTGAAAGCTATCAGAAGGTTAACTTGCCGATCGTCTCTTTTGACCGATTCATTGCTGCCCATATTCCGTGTGTGGGTTCAGATAATTACCGCGGAGGCGAGCTTGCCACCGAGCACCTTATACAGCATGGCTGTAAACGATTGCTGCATATCTCTGGTCCACTGAATCTGGATGTTCTATCCAATCGGCGGCGGGATGCTTTTGTTATTACCTGTATGAAACATGGCCTAGACTACGATATTATCGAGGGTGCTCACAATAAGCTGACCTTTGATTATTTCTGGTCCTTTATCACGGAGAACCTTTCTCCAGATAAACTCCATACCTATGACGGTGTATTTTGCAGTAATGATATCGCCGCTTATGCCTTATTTATTTATGCCGAGCAACAGGGGATTCGGGTACCAGAGCAACTGAAAATTATCGGTTATGACTATCATAGCTTTACACGTATGCTGCAAAACCCTAAATTAACGACCATCATGCAGCCTAGTGAGCGGATCGGCAAGACGTTAACCAGCACATTGATTCAAATGATTGAGCACAAGAGCGGAGAGTTAATGAACAACATCACGGTGGATGTAACGCTGATACAAGGGGATACCACTTGAATTGGGTTTAGAAGATCACGCTGACCTAGGGCGTTGAAGAAGGAGAAATCATAAGTGGGACAAATTGTTGTATTGTATGGGCCTTCTGCATCCGGCAAAACACAGATTCAACAACAACTGACCAGTCCGCAGCTCCCCAAAATCATTACAGCAACGACCAGGGAGCCAAGAGCAGGTGAGGTTGATGGTGTTCATTATTGGTTTCTGGACAACCAGCAGTTTCTGGACAAAATGGAGCAGAATGCGCTAGTCGAATGGACAAATTATAACGGACAATATTACGGAACGTTGCGTTCGAGCATTGAGGAGGTCATATCCGGGCCGCATAATGCCAACATTATCTTGGATCTTTCTGGCGTGCTGGCGCTGCAAAAATATTATGCGCAGCATATTACCGCCATTTATATTGGAGCTGATCTTTCCAGCTTAAGCCGCCGGCTTGCGGAGAGAGGCAGCGACCTCGCTGAAGTCGCCGCCAGACTCCGAAAAGCAGAGGAAGAAGAGCTGAACAGTCGTTATATGGAAGCCGCTAACGCAGTTGTTTGGAACAACGACGACACTGATTTTGCCGAAACGTTAAGTCAGGTGAAGAAGATTATTGCTGTTCGAGGGATGAGCACCAACATGGAAAATGTATCCAGTGTAGATAAATTGGAATCAATAAAATCATTCCAGTCGACAATCCGTAAATCCGAAAAGGCCTTGGCTCAGATGACTGAGAAAGGCGCAAATACTACTTTATTAATAAAACGACTCAAAGCTCTTCACATCGGCTTAACCATGCTAGAAAACATTTGGAATCAAAGACCCCATCATTACACCGAGGAAGATTTAGCAGAAACTCACAATGTTCTTACTGGTTTATTCCCTTCAATTGAGAGCACTTACGCTAAGTCAAAGGCAGGTAGTCCTCAAAGAACGCTTTTAGAAAGAAGAATTAAAGCATTTGAACTTGCTATTCAAGCGATTGATGATCTTTCCAATGAATAACTATTCTCTCTACAAATTCCCTAATAATGCTGAGCTCCTTTGCGAAGAACTCTCGGGGACTTAGCATCATTCGTTTTTTCAGCCTCAAATTCTACTCAGAGGCCTTGCCAGCAGTAGGTTCCGACTGTTTTGGCCGACAACGCAGCCGTGAATTGGCTGCCCTCGCATATAATCCGAAAGCTCTGCTCCACTTCAGTCTGATTGATAACTACCATAACAAGACCACCGTCAGGATTTCGGAAGGCTACATTGGTTACCGTATCCACCGAACCATAAGAACTGCCGATTCTTACCGCTCCCCGTTCAACAAATCGGCTATATTGTCCCAGCAGATAGAATTCAGGAGTCTTCCAATACAGATCCACTTGTGACGCATCTTGGATAAGCATCGTTGGACCCGGCGTTCCGGGCCATTGATGGGTTCCGATATTGCTGTCGAGCATGGTGACCCAGGCGTTGTAGCTGCTGGCATAATTCCGGAAATATCGCGCCATCCGATCCGCCCCCTGTGTGCCCCATAATGATCTCTCCGTCAAATAGAGCGGTTTATCCGGGTAGGCTGCATGGATTTCACTCATGACCTCAGGTTCTCCTTCGTAATCGTGAAGCGCAATTCCATCGACCACAGCGTACCCGTCTTCAGCATTTAGGATCGGGGTAATATATGACCAGACATCGCTGAAGTTATGATCAAACATCCAGATTTTCGTAGGCAATCCGTGCTCAATAAGCTCTTTCTTCAACGCCACAGCCAGTTCCTGCTGCACTTCCGGAGGCATATAACAGCTGGGATAATCGGTTTCCAGCAGCGGCTCATTCTGCAGAGTCATAGCATGGATAGGAATCCCCTGCTCTTGATAGGCCTGAATCGCCAAACGATAATATTTGGCCAAGGCCGCGGTGTATTCCTGGCCCTCTTTTAGACGGCCTTTTTTTAGACTGTTACCTGTCTTCATCCAGGCCGGAGGACTCCAAGGAGAAGCGAAAAAAATAGTGTTGGGAGCAACATCTAGTAGCTGCCGAAGGGTCGCGATGATCGCCAGATCGATATCTTTTTGAATTGAGAAATCCTTGAGTTGGAAATCCGTCTCTCCAGCTTCAAGATCATCATAGGTATAGAAGGGCTGCGCGGTGAAGTCTGAGGTGCCCAGCGTAATACGAAATAAATTCAGTCCAATGCCGAGCTGTGGATTCGTTAATTGCTTCAGGATATCCAGCTGTTCCGAAGCCTTCATTCGAGACAGATTATGTACCGTCGTCTCTTCCAGCGAACTCCCAATCCCCAGAATTTCCTGATAGGTCTGCTCAGGCGTCACATGGAGAGTTGTTAGCTCTGACACCTGCGGAAGACTCCAATTCAGAGCAGCTTGCTGGCTCAGCTGATGGGGCAGTTCCTGCGGTCCTTGAAACCAAGAGTTACGTCCAGGCATGGATTCGGAACTAAGCCAAACCTCTACTTGGCGTGGTGTGTTGTCCCTGCTATTCATTGTGCTTTTCATCGTGAGTAATCTCTCCTTTTATACTGAACCTTCGTCCCTTCATTAAATCGCCGTACAGCCTTCTCCAACGGATGGGAATATAGAACATTTCAGCAGATTAGCGGGAATTTCTCCCTCTAAATATACGATTATCTAGCTATTATGAAGATTAGTGGGAATTTCTCCCTCTAATTTCACCTATTTGAGGATAAATTAACGATATGTCTATAATTAGCGGGAGCTTTTCCCGTTAATCCCCAAAAATCATAGATTTTCGCTGAAATAGCGGGAGGTTTTCCCTCTAAATTCAAAAGTACACCTCACTTACTAAAAAATCTTACAGTAAACTCTGTTTTCTATTGAAAAACCAGCACTGGCTTCACCTGTGAATTGGAGCGTAAACTTCCGTTTCTCCTATAATTCAAAGAAAGCGGCGAAATAAACCTCGCCGCTTCCACTAAATCCAAATCTATTGAATTCCCTTTTCATCAAAATATTTCGTGGATTCCTCTTTCACATACGCCAGCAGCTTCTCCACTCCGGCTGACTTCAGCTTTTCGCGGTAGGTTGTTAAGGAAGCATCTACATCCTGAGTCAAGCCCAGCATCAGCGGTTTGCCATATTGCTCAAAGACTTGATTGACTGCAGCCAACTCTGTCTTCACCGGCTCGTAGTCCAGATAGATCGGTCCAAAAATATCCGGTTTACTGATCGGCTTGAACTCTTCTTTCAATGCGTCTAGCCCATCCCAGCCTCCTTTTTCTTTCTTCATGTTGGGTTCGTACCGCCAGCCCCAGCTTGCGATGTCATATCGTGGTGTTACGTTCAGATCCACACCAGGTGCCGGAATGACAATGGTCTTGTCGTCCTCGCCTTTAGCCCAGTGCGTGCCCTCGATTCCATAAGTCATGAGGTTGAAATATGCCGGATCGTTACGCAGCTTGTCGAGCACCATGAGCGAACGCTCCGGGTTCTCTGCACTCTTTGGTACAGCCATGCCGTTGGCAATTGGAAGTGTCGGGATTACATAGTTGTGGAAACGAGTAAACGGGAAATACCCGATGTCCATCTTCAATCCCTTGGCCTTCACTTCATTAATAAACCCACCCGCACTAGACGGGTTCCGCCAGTAAAGAGCGCCTTGTCCAGTCTTAATGAAATCGCCAGCTTCCTGCTTCGAGGAAAGAGAGTTTTTGTTCCAATAGCCTTTTTCCTCCCACTCCTTCATCTTCTTCACCCAAGCCTCGTACTCGTCGGTGAACGGTACAATCTGAATATCGCGCGGATTATCATACGATGTTGCGCCAATAATCTCGCCGCTAATCATTTGGAAATCACTCGAGAAACGGAACAGGCGGTTAACATTCTCATAAGCTGCGCCGTTAATTGGAGTTACGTTCTTTTTGGTTTTCACTGCATCCATATAAGCTTCAATGGAAGCCAGATCCGTGAATTCCGGCAAACCGAATTCTTTAAGCCAGTCTGCACGATATACGTAGCCGTCAGGTGTATACTCTGAATTGGTATTCGGTACCGCGAAGATTCCACCAGCTACCGTTACTGATTCCCAGTCCTGCTTCGGTACATTCCCCCAGGTTACAGGAGCATAAGTTGGCAATAATTCCTTCAGATCCAGAAAAGCTCCCTGTTTAGACAGCTTGTAGAAATCAGCCCAATTGGAGGCGAAGATCATATCAATCTTCTCACCGGAGGTCAGCAGCAGATTATATTTAGTCAACCAGTCGTTCCACGTCGTAAACTTCACATCAATGGTGGTGTTCAGGTCTTTCTCCAGCATTTTGTTCCATTCCGCAATGATCTTATCTTGATCTTTATGCGCATCACCAACCAGATACCAGGTCAGCTTCACTTTCTTCAGCGGCTCTGCAGTCGGTTCACCTTGAACGGCAGTCGCATTTTCTTTCACTCCGTTTTCCTGGGCCGCGTTGTTATTTCCGCCTCCACAGCCCGCTACCAGCGAAATCAGTAAAGACATTAGCAGCACGAGCGTTAACCTCTTTGTTCCCCTTTTCACATTGACTCCTCCTAAAAGTTTTGTTAGCATCTACTTCCTGACTCAGCTTCGTACAAAACTGCTTCGAAAGCATACGCTTGTGTTTTGTTAGCATCTACTTCCTGTTTCAGCTTCGTACAAAACTGCTTCGGAAGCATACGCTTGTGTTTTGTTAGCATCTACTTCCTGTTTCAGCTTCGTACAAAACTGCTTCGAAAGCATACGCTTGTGTTTTGTTAGCATCTGCTTCCTGTTTCATACGCTTGTGTTGAATAAGCTATAAAATAATGATGCTATTGTTAGCCGGTCACCCGGTTCTAACCTTTGACAGCTCCAACCGTAAGTCCCTTTACGAAAAAACGCTGGACGAACGGATAGAGTAGAATAACCGGTCCTGTGGCTACAACAGCAACAGCCATCTTGAGTGTTTCGGTGGGCGGCACAACGTTCGCGGCCAGATAAGAGCCGTTATTTGTCTGCAGCACCGCGGCGCTGGACAGGATTTTGTAGAGCAGGAACTGTAAAGGAAACCTCTCGTCGGACGTAATAAACATATTGGCGTTAAACCAATCGTTCCAATAGCCAAGGGCGAGGAACAGTCCAATTGTAGCCAGACCTGGTGTGGACAAAGGCAGGATCAGCTTCCAATACACCCGGAAGTCTCCGGCTCCGTCTATTTTTGCGGACTCCACAATGGACTCCGGAATAGATTTCATGAAGCTGCGCATCAGAATGATATTCCAGGCACTGAGCAAGGGCGGCAGGATTAGAGCCCAATAGCTGTCCTTAAGGTCCAAGTATTTCGTCATCATGATATACCAGGGAATCAGTCCGCCACTGAACAGAGTGGTGAAGTAGATGAAGAAGGATAAGCTGTTGCGGTAGGCAAAATCCTTGCGGGACAGGACATAACCAGCCATCGAGGTCAGAAAAAGCCCCAGTAAGGAGCCCACTACCGTAACTCCAATGGTTACACCGTAGGCATGGTAAATTTGCTCCGGTGTGCTGAACACCGACTTGTAGGCTTCAAATGATATGGCGCTCGGGAACAGCTTGAAGCCCTCGGAGATAATCTCCAATTCATCCGTGAACGAACCCACTACGATTAGCCAGAACGGAATCAGACAGATTAATGAAATAAGGGTCAGCAGGGTATAGCCGATAATGTTAAAGATGACAGTCTCTTTATCTTCCTTAATCTTTGTGCTTTTTCTTTTTCCACGTACAGTTACTAGCTTTTGTGCTTCGGTACTCATCCTTATCCCCCCCTTTAGAACAGTGCGTATTCTTCGCGTGTCTTCTTGATAACGTAGTTAACCAGCATGATCAGCGCAAAGCCGAAGAAGGACTGGTACAGGCCCGCCGCCGTTCCCATGCCAATGTCGAAATTGACCGTGAGCGAACGGAACACATAGGTATCAATGATATCCGTGGCGTCGTACAGCATGCCGTTATTCCCAATGATCTGATAAAAGAGATCGAACTGGCCTTTTAGAATCCCACCAAGACTAAACAGAATGAGCAGAATGAAGGTAGGCATTAGCAGCGGCATCGTAATGCGGCGAATCTGCTGAAAAATGTTGGCTCCATCAATTTTGGCGGCTTCATAATACTCGTCACTAATGCTCATAATGGCTGCCAAATAAATGACGGTGCCGTAACCGATGCCTTTCCAGATATTGAAGAACACAATAATGTATTTCCACGGTGCCGTCTGAAGGTAGAAATCGTAGGGCTGCAGTCCAAATTGCTTCAGCATCGTATTGACCACCCCGAGGTCTGAGAACAGGTTGAACACGAAGGCGCCAACCAATACCCAGGAAAGGAAATAAGGTAGAAACATCAGCGATTGCGCGGTTTTTTTAAAAAACTTACTGGAAAGCTGCGCCAGGAATATCGCGCATATGATCTGCATGATATTGCCGAGAAGAATGAAAGCCAGATTATAGAGCACGGTATTCTTCGTCAGATTCCAGAGGATACCCGACTTATACAGAAACTCGAAGTTCTTCAGCCCGATAAACTCACTCCCGAACAGTCCACCGTCGAAATCAAATTTCGTAAAGGCGTAATATACGCCGACCATTGGAATGTAGCTGAAGATAATAAAAAACAGCAGTGTTGGCGCAATCATTAGGAACAACACTTTATTTCGATTCAACTCGCGGAGAATTCCGCTTTTTCCAGACATCACTTCACAGCCTCCCTCAACCTTCATCTCAATAGGATAATGCCGCCGTTATCTGTATCCGGCTGCAAGCTTCATATTAGGAGAGAGCTGAGAAACGGGCAACTAACCATACCCGATATAAGTCACTTTTTACCCGCAACCGGGACTACTCTTTTGCGAACTCACTCTCCTTTTCCGATACAGCCCAGTCATACCAAGGGTTCTTGTACCTTGCAGTGCATGCTGAACAACAAAAGGAAGGTCAGGGTAACCGCCCCCAGCCTTCCTCTCACACTAATGTAAGCGGTATCAATTTGAAATAACACTATCTCCGTTTACTGCATTCTGTTGTTGTCTGCCATTCTTCCGATACTCTGCTGGCGTCACACCGTTATACTTCTTAAAGGCTTTAAAGAAATACGGATTATTCGCAAATCCTGTCTGCTCCGCAATTTCCCCGATGGAACAATCACTGTGGATGAGCAGCTCACGGACCTTATTCATTCGTACCTCCTGTATATAGCTAAGAATGGTCTGGAATGTATGCTGTTTAAATAGGCGCCCAATGTAGGTGGCCGACATGCCAAGTTCATCCGCAAGCATTTCAAGAGAAAGATTCGGGTCCGCATACCGCTCATCGAGAATTCGCTTAATACGGCCAGGCATATCATCCTGTCTGTTCTTTCTTCGCTCCTCCATATGCTTCTCCAGCAGCTCGAACAAGGTCACATAACGTTCCGTAAGCTCTTCAAGCGTTTCTACTTGTGAATGCATATACAGCTGGAGTGATGGAATAGACAGTTCTCCGGAAGAAGACGAATGCTGCCTGATCGTACGAATCGCGTTCTGCAGTGCAAAGGTTACATGCGAAACAGCCAGCTGATACGAGATATATGAATAGTTGGCTGTGTCCCCAATAATATCGTTGAATAGCCGTTTCACTTCCTGGATGCGCCCGAGCATAAGCTCGTCAATCAGCTGTTTCTCTAGGTGCAGCGGGTATTCATAGTGCTTTGCTTTGTTCTGTTCAATGGTTTCGGCTTCAATATAGCTGCCAGCTCCGCTAAATACACGACTGAAGGAAGCTTCTGCCGCCTGCTGAAATAAGCTATGCAACGACTGTACGCCCGTTCCGTTCATGCTCGCCGAAATGGTTATGGACAGCTTTAAATACTGGGAAACTGCCTCTTGGATCAGACCTGAATAATATCGGTAAGCGCCATTCTCTGCCACTTCTTCTTTCTTAGCTTGTATTATGATCGCCACGCGGTCCTCCTCCAGATCAGCGGCTGCCGCAGACAGTCCCTCGCCGTGCAGCAGCTCCTGGGCAATATTCAGAATGCCGTACCGCAGCAGCTTGCGGTCTTCCGTCGAATATAGATCAATTAGCGAACGGTAATCATCCACCGTAATCAGGAGCAGACGAAACGGCCGCGCTGGGTCCAGTTGAATTCCATAGCGCTGGAACATAGCTTTTGCCCGCTCGGAATCAGTTTGCGTATACCCGTTCAGCAAGCCCCGCAAATAATCCGAACGCATAGCTTGCAGACTCTCCCGTTGTTCAGATTCCAGATTGCCAAGTCGGGAGAGCTTATGGTTGAGACCTGAGAACAAGCGCCGCGATATGAGATAAGAGAGCGCCAAGCCAGCAAGTAGAATCGTACCGGCAATTAAAAAGGTTTTGGTACGCATATTGTCAATACGTTCGCTAATCAGCGCGTAAGGAACGATGCGGATATACCGCCAGCCCAGATAATCGGGTTCACTATAGGTGACGAGGGACTTGATGCCGTCAACACGCGTGGCGAAATAACCAGAAGATAGCCCATCCTGCAGAATACAATCAATATAAGCAGTACCTTTCATGTCGGTCAGCATTGGAGTCGTCCAGCTATTGGAGACTAGAATGCCGTTCTTGTCGATTAGAAACGTATTCGCGGGGTCACTAGTCAGTGAACCGTCGATATGCTTATGCAGCTGCGTTTCTTTGATATTTACAATGACAGCGTTTCTGCGTTTGCTTTTCGTCAGTGTGTCATACAGCAAAAAGGTGTACGTATCACGTTCCTTCTCCGCTATATTGCCGACCAGCCCCTCGATCCGCAGCTTGCGGGGAATTGGCATCAACGTCTCATAGTCCTCAATATGCTGCAGCATCCCCTTCATTTCCAGGTCATAAAATTCAGATTCACTGAAGACTGAAGGTACACTCATGTCCGAACTGACGTAAAATGTACGCGCTTCCGCATTATAGACATAAATGGAGTCGATGAAGGGAGACGTCTCCCGGTAATTTGATAGTTGCTTCACTGCCGAAGAGATATCTATTGCACTTACATTCGCAAAATTGAGCAGATTGGCCACATTCTGGTCACTGTGAATCTGTTTGGCAAAGGTTGCCGCAGTGACCGCCATCACCGAGGCTTCCTGCGTGGTCTGGGCTAAGCTATCCATCGTCTGATCATACGACTGGTTCAGGGCAATCCGCTCAAAATTCAGATACAAAATACCTGACAAAATAGAAATCGTAAGAAAAATCGTAATCGTCATCACGGAGAAAAATTTCCCATAGTATTTGTTATCTTTTTCGCGCGGCATTTTAGACACGATTGTTATCCCTCCTTCCCCGAGGACCCTTTGACTATCAGCGTGGAATGAATCTTGATTAACTGTTTCTGTGTCCGGACATTACCGTTCATTTGATCAATAAGCCGATCTGCAAGCAAAGCTCCCATATCATAAAGCGGCTGTTCCACGGAGCTAATCTTCGGCTTAACGTAGTTGGTGATCCGGATATTGTCCACGCCAACAACGGCCATATCCCCCGGAATAGCAATGCCGAGCTCCGCACAAGCCTTGTACACACCCAGTGCCATTTCATCATTTGCCGTAAATACAGCCGTAAAATCTCCATTCATTTCCCACAGCCGCTTGAACGCTTCATATCCGCCCTCTTCACAGAAATCCCCATTGTCGATCAGCTCGGATAGTATCGGCAAGCCCGCTGCCTCAAGTCCAGCTCGATAGCCCTGCAGTCGCCCCATGCTGTCAACCGCCTGATCATATCCGCTGAGAAAAGCAATCCGACGATGTCCCCTCTCCACCAGATGCTCCACCACCTCATGTCCAATCCTTTGGTTGTCCGTATAAGAACAAGGAATGCCATGATGTTCAAGTCTACGCCCGATTAACCCAATGGCATAATCCTCGTCCGCGAACGAGATAATCTCCTCGTCGGTTAACTGGGGTGTAACCAGAA
The DNA here is from genome assembly GCF_022369515.1 of Paenibacillus sp. 19GGS1-52. Taxonomy (NCBI): domain Bacteria; kingdom Bacillati; phylum Bacillota; class Bacilli; order Caryophanales; family Paenibacillaceae; genus Paenibacillus; species Paenibacillus sp. 19GGS1-52. The sequence goes on along the minus strand of NZ_CP059724.1, from coordinate 1,271,283 downwards.
TTAAACCGTCAACCGTACGATTCTGTAGGAGTGAGAGAAACTCCAATTCTTTCCCTTTCTTGTTCTGCGAATCGCAGATCAGAATTTTGTATTTGAGCATGTTGGCCGTGTTCTCAATGCCTTTGATGATTTCCGCATTATAAGACACTCCGATATCAGTCACAACAACAGCCAGAGTCATCGTTCTCCGGGAGCGCAGCTGTTTCCCCATGGCATTAGGTGTATAATTCAGTTCCTGAACAGCCTGCAGCACTTTCTTCTTCGTCTCTTCTGTGACCAGCGTACTTCCGTTCAATACCCGGGATACAGTGGCCGGAGATACCCTAGCTTGCTGAGCAACATCGATAATCTTGCTGTCCTTCATCATTTCACACGCTTTCATCGTTGGATAAAACTATTATAAATGTGAATGAAATCGATTTCAAACAAAATAATAAAAAAACATCCCATACTTCGCTGGAAGTGGGATGCGCTCTGATTTCAATCTACCTTGGCACCATAGGAGCGTAGAAAAAGGACCGCTTGTTCTCTGTCCATTCGCGCACCTTTTATATCTTTAATATCCAGCGATTTCAAATCAACCGCATCCAGATTGGCACCTCGCAGATCAGCACTCATCAGTTTGGTTCTGCTAAAAATCACTCCAGTCAGGTCACAGTCCCTTAAGTCAGCTTTCGCCAAATCAGAGTCCGTAAAATCAGCTTCATAGAATCGAATCCCTCTCAAATCCTGCTTGCCTAATTTGGTATGCCGCAGATTCGTATAAGACCAGTCGCCATCTCTCAGCGTAATTCCATCCATTTGCGCCCCGGAGAAGTCTGACCCGGTCATTTTACAAGAGATGAACTTGGAGACGAAGAGATTGGCACCACTAAATTTGCAATTCTCAAAGGCTGATTCCGTGTGAATAGAGGCATTTAACGAAGCACCTTTAAAATCACATTCAATAAATCGGCAATTGCTTGTATCTATTTCTTCCATTGATGTATTCATAAATGTACAATTTTTAAAAACACAGTGTATTATTTCTCCATAGCGCAAATCCTGCCCATCAAAATGGATATCTACAAATTCCTTATCCTTGTGTTGATACATAGTTTCCTCCGACATAAGTAATATTTCCCCCAACTCTTCCCCAAAAATAGTTACTGGTGTAACTGATTCCTCCGAACAATGTGACTATTCTTCACCCATATATTTCTCTATTAACATTCACTCTAAATTTAATTGTATCACATGAATGTCAATACTAATTACCAGAAAAATGTTAATGAAATCGATTTTAAATATTAATTAATTTCACAAAAGCGTTAATTGGATAAATTTTCAAATTATTCGCCCTTCATTAGCAAGACTCGCAACCGATAAAGATAAGTGACCTTCTTTAGAAAGGGTCAGTGGAAAATGAAAATAGGAGAGATTAGACATCATGGGGAAAAAGACAGAGTTATTTCACAAATTAAGAAATATTTCTTTACGGGTAAAGCTCCCAGCTTTAATCAGCTTACTAGTTGCTGTGGTTCTTCTAGCAACATCCATTACAACTTACATGTTCTCATCCGATTTATTACTGAAAAAGAGTAAAGATGAAATCAATGCAAGTGCTGACCGTATAGCTGAAGGTCTTTACACTGCGATGCAGTTGCAAGAACAGACAGCTTATTTGATTTCAGTTCATAATACATTCCAACAATTATTACTATTAAGAGCACAAGGTACAATGTCTGAATCAGACTTTTTATCTTCTAGCAATCCGTATTTCAACAAATCAAATGAACTTCTCCTCAAAAGTTTAGAAGGAACAAGAGGAAATGAGTCCATGTTGGTGCTAGATGCCAAAGGAACGATTATTGCCGGAACAAAAACTGAGAATATCGGTTTATCCCGATCAGATCGCGAATACTTTACTGAAGCTTTAAAAGGGAAATCATTTATCAGTGATGCTATTGTATCTAAAAGTAGCACAGAACTATTATTGGCTTTTTCCCAGCCCATCAAAGATAAAGAGGGAAAAGTACTGGGCGTCTTTGCCATGACAGTAAATAGCACTTTTTTTGTAGAAAAATTAGGTGAAATCAAAATTAATGGTCAAGGGAAGATTGAGATACTGAGTCGTGGTGGAATTATACTATATAACAGTACTGATCCATCCAGAAATGGACAAAGCCTCGGAGACAGTCCGGAAATTATAGCTTTCCTAGCCGATCGAGCACTCGGAGAGATTAAAATACAAACCACTGAGATCGGTAATGACTATCTGCGAATAAATAAAATCCCAAATGCTGACCTGATCATTTCAGTTATTGATTCATACGATGATATCAACCGTCCTATTCATGATATGTTTACGAAGATGTTAATAGTTACTCTTGTAGCTATTATTGTGGCGATAGGATTTGGATTACTGCTTTCCCGTTATATTACTAATCCGATTCTGAGCTTAACTACGCTGTTCAAACAATTAGCTAAGGGCGATTTAACCGTTACAGCTAGCGGGAAATATGATAGTGAGTTCAAAGACTTAGCCGACAGCTTTAATGGTATGGTGGCCCAAAATAGGGATTTAATTACCAATATGAACAAATCTATTGCGGTACTCAATGCCAGCACGAATGAGCTTGAGGAGTCTTCTAAGCAGACTGCTCAATCTATCAACGAAACTTCGGTTACCTCAATGGAAATTGCCAGGGCCATGGAATCTCAATCCAATGATACAGAGCAAATAGTAGATAAGTTCCATGGATTTGGCGAGAAATTTGTTGCGATGAACGGCAATTCCCAATTGGTTAGGAATCGAGCAGAAGAAATTGTCGAGGTATTCCATACAAGCAATCAAGTCGTTGAGGACCTTATTCAAATTAATGATAAGAATGAACAGGAAGTTCACAAAATCTCGGAAATCACACTCAAACTTCAAGAAAGTTCAAACAGCATTAGCACGATTACAGGAGCCATTAGTGAAATTGCAAACCAAACCAATTTACTTGCCCTTAATGCTTCTATCGAGGCAGCGAGAGCAGGTGAATACGGCAGAGGATTTGCTGTTGTTGCTTCTGAAATTCGGAAGCTTGCAGAACAAAGTTCGAAGCAATCGAATGAGATTAACTCGATTATCCAACAGAATCTTTCGTTTGTAGCTGAGAATAACCAAAGTGTAACGGAAATCAACAACATCTCCATTCAGCAGAATGAGCTTGTGGGTCAAACCCAAGCTGCATTCAGAATCATTTTGGAAAAAATTACGGAAATTACGGATCAAATTAAAGCGATGGCAAACGAGGTCGCCCATATGGAGAAAGATAAAAATGAGGTTCTGGAGTCGGCACAAAGCCTTTCGGCTTCAGGAGAAGAAGTATCTGCATCAATTGAGGAAGTCACCGCTACGATGATGGAGCAATCCGCAACTGTCCAACAGCTGGCTGATATGGTTGAGACGATTGATCATCTGACTAAAGAGCTTGGGGAAGCGGCAGCAAAATTCAAAGTGGAATAACGTATACACCAAGAGGCCATTACTCTGTACAAAGGAGAATGGCCTCTTTTCTGTATAAAAAAGGTTATTCTATCCATTCCACCGACCCTTTCCGCATACGCTCCGCAACAGCTAACGCATGTGACCGCATATTAAACCGCTCTAACATGTCGATATACGCCTGATAATTCTTCTGGTTATAGGGATCTTTCGCGCAGAGCAACTCATAATATTCAATGCTTCGATAATAATCGCCCTGTGTGGCGAAATAATCCGCTAAGCGGTTGAGAATCTGCAAATACTTCAGACGAATGTGCTCACGTTCAACTTCAATAAAAGGTTCATACCTGTATTCCTCCAGTAAATCACCTTTATAACATTGCTCTGCACGAATAAGCTCCTGAACTCCATTGTCATTCCGCTCACTTTCACGGCATAATTCCAAAAAGGTAATGAAATCAAGGTTTATCCGAGTGTTATGAAGATAATAAAGACCTTCGGTATGCCCTATATAAGTGGAATTACGCCCGGATTCGCGACCCGGTTCAAGCGTGCTCCTGAGCACAGATAAGGCTACATATAATTGATTCTGCGCCGCCTCGAGCGCTTGATCCTTGAAGAGCTCCTCAATCAGCAGATCCTGGGGGATTCTCCCGCTATGATTCACGAGCAGAAAGAGCAGCAGTCTCAAGCTTGCTTTACGTTTGATCAGAATTGGCTGCTGATTAAAAATAATCTTGAGTGGACCGAGCGCCTCGATACTAAGCAGGGGTAAGACATCCGGCTCAACAATCGTAATATTCCGCTGTCGTTGTTCTTGCTTATAGCGCTCCATTATCCAGGGATAATGATTCTGTTGGCACAGCTCGGTCATTTCAAGCCATTTAAGCTGCGCGGCTTCCAAAGCTTGCTTATGCAGCAACAACTCGTACTGAGCGGCTACAACTTGTGTTAAATGAAACTTATAGGATTGCGAAGCCTGATAAGCCTTTTCGAGACTATGCGCCGCAGTCTCCCACTGTCCGTCCCGCATATAAGCTCTTGCCAAATGCAGGTTGGCGAAGCCGATATCATAGACAAAACCAAACTCTTCGGCAATGGCCACCGCTTGTTGCGCGCAATGAATCGCTGCCGCTGGATCATCATTCAGACTATAGAATTTACTTTTACTGCAATAAAGAAACAAATTGAGCGTATCATCATTGCGCGACCCGCCTTCAAAAGCTTTGTCCAGATATTCGACAGCCTGTGAAGCACCCTCTTCGATTAGAACATCTGCCATCCCGCTCAAGGCGTAAAGATGGAAATGCTCCGTACCTTCCGACTCCGCCAGAAATAAGCAGCGCTGAGCGCAAGCTTTGGCCTCCGTAATCCGATTCATATTCAGCAGAACATCCGCCAGAATATTTAAGTTCAACATGACCATATGCCGGTCTTGCACCCGCTCAAAGATGCGTAGCGCTGCCTCGAATAATTGCCGGGCTCGCTCCAGATCACCAAGCAGCATATAGATGCCAGCTAGTTGCTGCTGCACCATTGCCAGCCAGATATGCTGCTGTTTGCTCTCCAGATTGGCCAGACTTTGCTGCAGCGGCTGAATCAGATTTTGCAGGATCGAAAGCGGGATACAGCGGTACAGAAAGATGGAAGAAGCAATCGATTGGTAGGCAAAAAATTCCTCCAGCCAATTTTCAATTAAGACTATAAACTGCTGTGGCTGGTAGCGAATTTCCAGAATTTTCATCAATCGTCCAGCATTCACGAAATCTCGGCCTAAGATCGCATGCGCAAAAGCAGGGAAGAACTGATAGCCCTGCTCATAGATCACACTAAGTTTACGATGATCCTGATCTCTTTCGCTGCGGCTGGTTTCTTTACGATACTGTTCGAATAGAAAAGAACGGAATAATTTATGGTATCTAAATAAACCTTCCTTGTTCTTATAGATGAACATGAAACGTTTGGTCAGAAATTCTGGAACGTCCTGCTTAATGGGTTCCAAATACTGCTGAATAATTACCGTGTCCAGCTCTCTCAGGATGCTTGTCTTCAGCAGAAATCGCTTGATTTCCGGCTGCTGCAGATCCAATACTTCACTCGCCAGATAATCATAAAGATGCGGAATCACCGGAAAGCGACTCCAAATACGCACACGGTCCTCTTTATCTCGCTCTTGAATCGCATCGCGAATAAGCTCCAGGCTAGCTGGCCAGCCCTCCGTCTTATGATAAATAAGCTCAATTTCATAGTCTTCTAATGGGGGACCGTTCAACTCCTGAAAGAAAGCGCCGATTTCATCCTGCGTAAAGGCAAGCTCCAGATTCGTAATTGCCGCATAATTCCGGCGTACTTTGTAAGCTGCGTAAGGCAAAGTCGGTAGTTTCTGGCCGATAAATATGAAGTTAATGTTCGGAGAAGTCTCACACAGCAAGCTTTCTATAATATCGAGAATATCTTTAATAGGCTGGATAACTTGTACATCGTCAAACACAAGGTGCAGCTTACCTGGCCAATTCCCTAACCTCACAATAATCCCGGCCAATTCCTCTTGAATCGTTTCCGGCAGAACCGGCTTGGGCTCTGGAAGATTCATGTGTTTACAGAGGGCCACCTGCAAATGCGTGATAAAAGTATGGGCAAAACGGTCGCTTTCACGCAGCTGAACCCAAATGGCAGGTAAACTCCGCTCCAGAATGTAACTGGAGATTAAGGTTGTTTTGCCATAACCAGGTTCACTGACTACCGTCAGCAGCTTCACCTGCTGCTGCTGATCCAGAAGTTCATAAAGACGATTTCGGGGCAAATAAAAGGAATGAATATCCAAGCATCAATCACCTCACTGTTCTTGCCTAATTCGACATGGCCCCACCAATAACCTTTGCAGGGCCGCCGAGGGATAAGAATCATTTGTGAGGGTTGAATTTGCTAAGACATCCATTCGCTTCTGGACTGGATTATACGAATTGGGGATGCAATTTTCTTACGGCCTTAAAGGCGTCGTCTGCAACGTTCAAGGTATAGAGAATGTCTTCATCCGTTAAAGCGGCATTAATAAAATGGTTATGGTGATTGGTGAAGAAGACCCCACGCTGCACACAGGCCGCAATCCAATCCTGGTGTATGATCTGGCTCTCATCATCGGTGATTCTCATATACCACATCGGCAGCTCTCCGCTGATGTTCAGATTAAAGCTATGCGTTCTGGCTACATCAACCAAACCATCCGTCAGCTTTTTGCCAATTTCATATAAGCGCTTGGGCGCATCGATCTCTTTCAGTTTCTTCAGTGTTGCGATTCCAGCCGCAAACGGGACGGCCGAGAACCAATAGCTGCCAGTATAGAAGACTGATGAGGCGGCGCTTTTTAGAGCATCGATCCCGCAGAGTGCCGAAACATTATAGCCATTAGCGAGCGCTTTGCAGAAACAGATCAAATCGGCCTTGAAGCCATAATGATAGTCGGAGCCCGCCAGATCCAGCCGGAAACCGCAGCGTACATCATCAATCACCAGCACAATGCCATGTTTCGTACAGAGCGCCCGCACCTTGCTCCAATACTCCGCTTCCGGCAGCTCATTATCCACAAAATTGCCCTGGAAATAGGGACTTGCCATGAAGCAGGCAATTTGCCCGGGATAACGGCTGACCAGCTCTTCAAGCTGTTGATAGTTATTCCAATCGACATATAAATTGTTCGAAAGTTCGGCTTCAGCGATACCGGGATTTCCGGGCAGCTTCGTCCAGGCAGCGACACCGTGATAGCCCTTATTCACAAAAACCGCTTTGGTTCGACCCGTTGCGGCACGAGCAATCATCAAAGCAAAGCTTGTCACATCCCCACCATTTTTAGCGAAAAAAGCCCAATCCGCACTGTCCACGGTGTCGACAAGCTGCTCCGCGAATTCGACCATTGTTGCCGAAGGCAGTGTTACACAGTCGCTCAATTGGGCTTGTTCTCTGGCTGCATGATCGACATCCTCATCGCGATAGCCCAGAATGTTGGGTCCGTATGCACACATATAATCAATAAAACGATTGCCGTCAACGTCCCAGAGATGGGCACCCTCCGCATGGCTCGAGAAGAACGGAAAGGCACTCGGCGGAACCATACTGCCCTCAACGGGACCCAGATGTCCGTATACACCTGCGGGAATCACTTTCATTGCCCTTTCAAAGAGCTTTCTGCTATTGGCGTACGTGTAGGTTTCCATATCTTCTCTCCTCTTTTCATTTATCCGGGGGAATTTATACAAATGCAGGTACTTTAGCCAAAATATCATTCATGTGCTGGATCATCGGCAGCATGCCTCTTAACAGCAGATTCTCTTTGACAATCAGCTCATGAACGTTTACCTTCTCACTTAATACGTCATTGGCCGCTTGAATTGTATCGAAAATCATGTAAGCGCGCGGGGTTAACGAAGTGCTAGTCATCGCTTTCAGCACCCCATGCTCACAGAGCAGGAAGACCTGTTGGCCGCTCTCCTGAATCGAGATGGAGATCACCCCATCCGGGATTCTCTGCGCAATCTTTTGTCCGATCGCATCATAATTCCCAATACACGCGACAGCGAAAGCTGCTGTATTGAGCAGCAATCGGGTATGAATATCAAAATATTCCGGGTCCTTCAGCCGTTCATCACTGGGCTTCAAATAGTATTCCAGCCGTTTCGTAAGCGCAGTGAACTCTTTAGTGAGGAAGCTGAGTCTGGTGAAGCCTTGTAAAGGGACCGGAGTTGCCTGGCCGTCAATCATGCGATTGAAATGCTCGGTGGAGCGAAAATACAGCTTGATCGGACGAACTCCGGCGGTTTCACTCATCTTGCAGGTTCCATCCGCAAACAGTAGATATACCGACGGCCCACCCTGGATTACAAATTGGATAGAAAGCTGTTTGCCACGAATAAGAGATATGGATTGCGGATCTAAGCGGCATAATTCCTCAAGGTTTCTTAGAACCGCATAAAGATTGATTGCTGCTTTGGTGTAGCTGACCGACACAAAGATTCCTCCCTTTTCAACCCATATTTTATAACGAGGTATCAAGATGAAACGGCTTCGCCGTCCTTTAATGGACGGTATCCGTTTCTTCGAAAAATATAAGCCTAATTTATGGTGTGAAACAAACAAATTCTTATATTTCCAAATAGCCCCATTCCGGAACCTGTGTGAACACGCGGGTCTTGACGACCAAGAAGAGCAGTCCCGCACCGAACCATATCCCGCCTACCAGGAACGCTTGATGGCTCAGGTTAGCGAGCAGCCAGGCGTTGCAGAGGATTCCGCAAAGGGGTAGCAGCAGATTCAGTAGCGTGGCCTTTGGTGAACGAAGCTTGTTTTTGAAATAGTAATGAACGATAACGGATAAATTCACAAAAGCAAAAGCCACAAATGCGCCAAGGTTAACCAGCGAAGCCAGTGTGACTAAATCGAACAGCATTGAAGCAACAACGGTCAACACGCCGATGAATACAATCCCACCTACAGGGGTTACATATCGTGGATGCATATAACAGAATAGCTTCTGCGGGAAGACACGATCTCTGCCCATCACAAACAATAGGCGTGAGATTCCGGCTTGTTGCGAGACGATAAGTGTAAAGATAGAAGCTGCAGTAACTACCAGAAACAGGGTTTGAAAGACCGACCCGCCCAGAAATCCAACCAACTCCAGCGCTGCCGTCTCCGAAGTGGTAAAAGCATGGCCCTGGTACGCAAGCCCGCCTAAATAAGCAATCAATATAAACACAATACCGTTCAGCAGCGTCACGATGATCAGCGTGCGAGGGATGGTCTTCTCCGGTTTCACCGATTCTTCAGCAATGGTAGTCACTGCATCAAAGCCGAGAAAGGATTGGCAGACCAAAGCGGTACCGGCAATTACGCTGATTAAAGTGAAATCTGAATTCCAAAAAGGAGTGGCTGAGATTAAAGCACCTGCTGCTGAATGATTGACAATCTTATACATACATACGCCGAAAAATACCAGTATCACGGAAAACTGCAAACCAACCATAACCTGATTGACCTTAATCGCCATTTGCATGCCTCTGATGTTAATAAAGGTGCTAAGCGCAATAAATAGAGCAACCCAGACCACTATCGGTATCGCCGGAATCATCTCATGCAGAGCCAATCCCAGGAACAAGACCGATAACATCGGTACAAAAGCATAATCAAGCAACAGCATCCAGCCCACTAAAAATCCGGCATAGGGGTGGATCGTCTTTTGAACATAACCATAGGCAGAACCCGAGGTCGGGTATACCTTGACCATTTTTCCATAACTGAAAGCCGTAATCAGCATGACTAGAAAAGCTAACAAATAAGCGGTAGGCAGCATCCCTTTGGAGATTTCGGTGGCAATCCCATACGTCCCAAAGATGGCGATCGGCGCCATCAAAGAAATGCCAAAGATGATTTGTTTGCCTTGCGTCATGACTCTAAGTGGAACCCTCGCTTCTTCTGCCTTCTCCAAACGGTATCACTCCTCTTCAACGAGATAGTTTAATGTCATTAATGTTAACATGATAATTATAATACAGAGTAAACCTTACTGGAACCTTACAAAATAAGCTCGTAACATGGAATCATATATTCATTTTTCACATATACCTTACACGATAGGTCTCAAAATCATTATTCATGTTCGTATATATAACATGAAATTAAATGGAATACTCCACATCATCAAAAAACAAAAAAAGACCAGTAACCCAGTGAGGAGTATCCCCCACAGGTACCAGTCTCTTTTCTTCGAATATACGACTACTTCTTTTTCGATTTGGCTTCTGCTTTCTTGATATTCTCAGCCACTCTAAATTGAACGATCCTGCTAATTAATTCAAAGGGAAGCGGCTGATCCAAAGGAAACTGCACGGACCCTTTTGCCCCTTTATATACAGATAATTCTTCTTGAAAAGCCTCGATTCCCCGAGGAGCCGGATAAAATCCGATGTGCTTCTTAAACACCGCGAAGTGCACCAGATTCCCATGCAAAGCAAAAGTAGGCATCTGATAGCTTATCTTTTCTTCTGCCTCTGGGGCCGCCTCTTTTATAACGGTTCTTATCATCTTTAGTTTGTCCTGAACCTCAGGAGCGAATTGTGAAATGTACTCATCGATGGATTCAAAGGTTATTTTGTTTTCTTCCATGAGATCTCCTTTCGATGTTCCAGAATTTTTTAGAATCGACTAATTCTCCGCTGCTCAATCTTATTAGTAGCTGGCTTGAACACGTAATATATCTGTTCACTCAGATTTATAATTCCTAAACCTCTTTCTTCTACGACTGAATACGTATTTGAACCCATATCACAGTTTATTCGAACTCCATCATGAAAAATCCTCTCGACCGGAGTGTGCCCATGCACAATGGCTTTACCATTCGTTAAGGCGAGCAGTTTATCTCTTGGGATACTATAGAAGTCGAACTCCGACATCCAGAGGATGTCCCGGCTTTGATTGACCAGGGATTCCACTGGATCAAGTCCAGCATGAGTGTACACGTACTCCGCATCTTCGAAATAAAGAGGCAAAGCACATGCCCACTCCATATGCTCCTGCCGGCTTTTTTCATCTGGGAACATAGTTGTGAAGCTTTGGAGCGTCTCATATCCACCGTGACTCAGCCAAGTCCGATCACCGTGCTTCATATAGTCCCCCATCATCTCTTCATGATTCCCGACTAGAGCATGGACTGTGTTCGGATACTTTTCGGCCAAGGCTTTGATCCGCTTAACTACTCCTGCAGAGTTCTCCCCCCGATTAATCATATCCCCACCAAAAACCATTTGATCGTGATTAAGATCGACCTCTGCATGATTCAGAAGAAGATCCAAACCCAAATAATCCCCGTGAATGTCAGTCATGAAGAACTTTCTCATTGAATCCCTCCATCGAAATCCGCATTATTCTTGATTTTCACCATATTCGCTAAATCTTTGATACCATCCGTCTTCCGTAAAGAGCTCTCCATGCAAACCATCACTTATTTCTGCTAGGTTCTTCCCATTGACTACTATTGTTATTCCTTCCTCATCTTGCTGTTGTAATTTAAATAAAAAATCATGGATGCCTGTATCGATACTAGAAACTAAAGCCCTTCTCATAATACTTATTTGATCTTCGTTAAATGTCTTTAAATCAGTTTGTAATGTTTGAAGGGATGGTGCTTTCCATTTTCCTGCGATAAGCATATCAAAGTAATTAATTGAGCTTTAGGATACCTTACTAAGTCTAACATCTCCGAGCTGCCAATACTCTTGATCTCTTCTTTAATTGTTACACTGGATGGGAAAGTGTACACCTTTGCTATGAGAGGAATAGTTGTAGTTTGTACACTTAAAACATCGCCTTTCCCAAGAACGGACGCTTTAACTGCATTATCTGCAGTTATATTCATTGGCAAAGGCGTGAAACAGGATTTTGTCGAGATTTAGCTGCACGAAATACAACTAAAGGCACTTTAACGGTTCATTTCCCCAGAATAAGTGTACAGAGTGCAGCTAAGTGCTTCGAAGATGTTGAGCAACTAAATATCACTGGAGAGCTTAGGAAAAGAAAAAAGACTGGATAATAGATCGGTAGAAGGCCGATCATCATATACCAGTCTTTTGTGAAATGCTCATTCATTTGTCTTGAGTTTTTGCTTTGCCTTAACTATGCACTAAGTATCAGTCTCAGAAACGTTTTACCCCTTACGAACCAACGAGCGGTACATGAGAAATAGGAAATACGGAGCTCCGATCAGCATAATAATCAGGCCTGACGGAATTTCTGTCGGCGCCATGATGGTTCTGCCAATTGTATCAGCAATGACGAGCAGCAATCCGCCAAGCAGTCCTGACAAAATAATAGAGCGTCTCGTATTATGCCCAATCATGATCCGCACTGCGTGCGGCGCCATCAGTCCAAGAAAACCAATGGTTCCTACACTGGCAACAGCTCCCGCTGCAAGCAAAACGCCGAGAATCATCGCCCAGAGCCGGGTTCTCCGAACCGGTAAGCCAAAACCTGTGGAACTCTCGTCGCCAAACGCCAGCAAATCGAATTTCTTACCCAAATAGTAAGCAGTCGGCACCAGTATAAGTAGAAATATAAAAAGACTATTAAATTGATCCCAGCCCCGGCCATAGGTCGAACCTGTTAACCAAATAAAGGAACTGCTGCTCCATAGACTAGCCTTGACGATCATGACCTGTATGCCCGCAGAGAAGATTGCCGATATTGCGATTCCGAGCAGGATGAGCACAGACGGATTCAAGGATTTGCGCCAGGCTAGAAAAAATACAAAGGCCGCTGCGACAACTCCACCCGCAATCGCGGCAAACGGAAGTGCGAATATCGTTAACCCCGGCCATGCGACCAGCACAATCATCGCGCCAAACCCGGCACCCGAGGTCACGCCTATAATGGAGGCGTCAGCCAAGGGATTTCGGACAGCGCTTTGAATTAAGACACCGCTGATGGCAAGTGCAATACCACCTTCAGCCGCAACGAGTGTACGCGGAAGCCGCAAATTCAGCAGAACGGAATACGATTGATCTCCCCCGTGGACTAGACTGCCCAGCAAATCGGCAATCGGTATTCTCGTCCCCCCAAGCGACAAGCTTACAAGGATAATAACGATGAGCAGTACAGTCATACATATCGCCGTTGGAACAAAGCGCAGTCGCAACGCTGCTCCTCCTATACTCATGGAGGACTGCCCAGCGCCTGAACCGGATATATTTTTCATCTTAGTGAGCACCAGCCAAATGAGCCAAGGCGCGCCAATAATCGCCATGACCGCGCCGACCGGCATCTCTCCCACATTGCTCCGCACCATACGCGCAAGCGTATCCGCTGCCGTAATAAGCAACGCTCCCCATAACGCGCTCGCGGGAATAAGCAGACGGTGTTTGCGGATACCACTGAGCCGGACAAGATGGGGAGCGACCAGACCCACGAAGCCGATCGGTCCAACTACGCTGACCACGACCGCAGCCATTAACACCGATATGCCAAGGCCCACCGCCCGAGTTAAACCTACGCGCTGTCCGAGTGAGCGGGAGGTTGACTCATCAAGCTCCAGCGCATCGAATTGCCTTCCTGCGAACACTGCTACCCCAAGGAGTGCAACGACGAAAGGCCAAGCATATTTAACGCCGTCCCAGTCAAGCTGAATTAGGGAACCCGCACCCCATAAGAATAAATTTTGCGTTTCTGTTTTATAGAAAATATGAAGGGCCGATGTAAACGCACCAAGCACCATGGACACGATCATACCCGATAAAGCCAGTCGCACAGGTGTGGCGGTCTTGCCTCCGCTCAGGAAATAGGCAGCTAGTGCAGCCAGCAATCCTCCTGCTGCGGCCAGCAACAAGGGGTACTGATGCTGCATAGCCGGGAAAGCAACCATGCCAAAAACAACCATAAAATAAGCCCCAGCATTGATCCCCAGTGTATCTGAGGAAGCGAGCGGGTTCTTCGTTATCGTTTGCAGTAAGGCGCCAGCCGCAGCAAGAGCAGCCCCGGCCAGAATGCCAATAACCGTGCGGGGCATGCGGATATCCCACAACAGATTATGCTCCATCACATCTTGGCGGCGGTGAAGTAACCCCTCCAATACGGTGACTGCCGGGATCTTGGCCTCTCCGAAACAGAGGCTTAGAATGAATAGAACAAAGAGGACGGCAAGGCCGCCCCCAAATATTCCAATTAGCCGCCAGGTCATTCCTATCGAGGCTTCTTTTTTACTCTTGTCGATCATCAAAGTACTCATTTCGTTAATGTTTTCACAACTTCATCAACGATAACTTTGGAGGAGATTGGACCGCCGAACACCCAAGTCGCGCTATCTAATCCGAAGGTGCGTTTCTCCTTAACGAAGTTAAGACCGTTCCAAACAGAGTTATCCTTTAGTTCTTTCGTGAAAATATTATCATCCTTCTGGACGATATAGAGCAGATTAGTATCCTGAACCGCAGGCAAGGATTCAACGGTTGATGTACTAAATCCGTAAATCTCGAATTTTTCAGGGTTCCAATCGTTCTTCAGGCCAATCCGATCCAACGTTTGTACTGCCAGTGAGTTGTTGGTAAAAAGACGCATCGTCGCTGCATTCTGATAGCTATATGCTTGCGTCAGTACATAATTCAGGCCTTCCTTGCCTGCTGCGGCCAGCTTCGCTTTCGCATCCGTATAATGCGTATCCAAATCAGCAAGGACCTTGTCGCCTTCAGCAGTTTTACCAACAGCAGCTGCAATCGTTTTGAAAGTATCTTCCATTTGAGTATATTGATCGCCTTTTCCTTCAAGCGGATACAGACTAAAAATCAGCGTTGGCGCAATACTTTTCAATTTATCATATATTGCTTCGTGGCTATCGGTATTGGCAATAATCAGATCTGGCTTTAAAGAAGCAATCGTCTCCAGATTCGGCTCGTCGCGAGCACCAACATCAGTCACGCCTGCATCAAGTGATGCTTCAGAAGTCACATACAGCTTATAGTTTTCGTTATCGGCATTGCCCACCGGCTGTACACCGAGCGCAATAACATCTTCCGTAAAGGTCCACTCCAGTACTACAACCTTTAGCGCAGGCTTATCCAACTTAACCTCGCCTTTAGCATCCTTTAGTATAATAGGACCGCTCGCCGCTTCAGTGCCCGCATTTGTAGCCGTTGCATTTGCAGCAGGAGTTGCGTTGCTAGCTGCTTCTCCGTTAGCGGCCGAATTATTCGTGTTGTTAGATCCACAGCCTGCTGCAATCAGCATTACAACGATAACCATAATTAAACCCATTAACCTTTTGTTCACTTTGTATATCCCCCTATTATGTATTAACTAAATTAATTCGTATGATAATCATTATCTCTAAACTGATAATGATTATCATTATTAACTCTATTAGCTATAATATATTCGATTTCCTCAAAAGTCAAAGTTAAAATTTAAAGAACTCTGCGCTGAGAGAAACAGCTGCGAAACAAACTTCATAAACAAGAAATGTAGAATACTAACACTGGCCTTCACAATCCTAACTAATTGTATATATCTCTTACGCTATTTAGAGATCAGAGAAGATACAAAAAAAACGGAGAGCTTAGCATATCAAGTCAAGCGGAAACGGAAGGTTGGACCCTGACTATGAAATTGCTCAGGCATGGCAAAGGTTAGAGAATGGTACACAAACCACACAAGATATTGAACTTTTGAATTATGAGATATTTGAATCCAAATTTGAGGGGATTTTCAAAACGGATTATGAGACCGCACATGCTGCCTCTGAAAATTCGGGTAGGGTTTGGAAACTGTTCTAGTCGTACACGAGAGAATTCCCCTTCACATTTTGTTAGATATAATAACATTTTTCGTTTGCTTAATAGACCATAGCCCATGAGAAAAAAGCCTAGTCTTAACGACTTAGGCTTTAGGTATGTGTAATTAAGCATTTGATCAATACCTCCTGATCGGCCCTCTTTCATTTTACCTTAATTAAACTGCCAGCAACTCAAACTCAGATTGCCGTATTGATAGCTGCGGTGCAGCAGCTTCGCTTCCCGGTTAGCGTCACCTGTTCCCATGGCAAGTAGAAGTGGAATGAAATGTTCACTCGTCGGGACGGCCTCCCCTGCATGGGGAGCAAGCTCATGGTATTGAAACAAGGCTTTCGTATCCCATGACTCCACCTTACTTTGAATCCAGTTGTCGAATTGCTCCGCCCAATTGTCAATGCCCTCGGACCGCCAGTTCAATTTCCTTAAATTATGAACGGTTCCTCCGCTTCCGATAATAAGCACATCCTGCTCGCGAAGCTCCGCCAATGCCTTGCCAATCTGATACTGCTGCTCATTAGATAAATACCGATTTACGGATAGCGCTACGACTGGGATATCTGCATCTGGATATAAGAGTTTTAGAATGGCCCATGCCCCGTGGTCCAAACCTCTTTGTTCATTTCGATTGTTCTCAATACCATACTTTGTAAACAAGCTTTGAATCTGTTCCACAAGCGGTAGGTCAGTTTGAGCCGGATACGTCATCTGGTACAGCTCGTCCTGGAATCCGCCAAAATCATAAATGGTTTCATACGTTGCAGCGGCACCAATCGTCTGTACCGATTCCTCCCAATGAGCGGAGAAGAGCACAATCGCTTTTGGCTTTGGCGTGTGGTCTTTAAACTCCTTAAGCAGCTTGGTATATTCGTTATCCTCGAGCACGATTGAGGGTGCGCCGTGTGCGAAAAAATAGGATGGTATCATGTGTTTTCACTCCTTATTTGCTTAATTCGGCATCCTGCTTCAACCAATTCACCAAATCGAGTTGGTTTTCTTCAGATACGCCGTGGTCGGTCGGATATAGTTTGAAAGTTAAGTGCTCCGTTTGTTCTTTTAAATAGGCCGCTGTCTCGTGCCCGATACGAACCGGAAATACAGAATCGTATTCACCATGTGAGGCAAATACGGAAACATCTTTAATACTGCGAAGGGAGTATTCTGTTTTCACAAATACAGGAATATATCCGCTCAGCGCTACGATTCCCTTTAATTGTTCTCCCATCGTAAGCGCAAGTGTCATGGACAGAATTGCACCTTGACTGAAACCAAGCAAATAACGTTTGTCAGAATCGATTGGATACTTCTCCGTTGCGTAATGAATGAATGCTTCAAGATCTATAGCTGCTTGGTCAAACATCTCCCGAATGGGGTTTCCCAAGCTTTTTAAATCGTAATACTGGTACCCCGCACCAAGCGGCAAGTTACCGCGAACCCCGATGATAATGAAATCTTTAGCCAATGGAGCGACCAAGCCGAACATATTTTGTTCATTCGATCCTTTGCCGTGGAAGGTGAAAATCGTTGGATATTTCTTGCCTTGCGCCAGATTAACCGGTAAATGAACGTCATATTGATAAATAGGATTCATCTTCGTTCCCTCCTTAGTTGAAAGTTATCTGCTGCGCTTGCCCATAACAAGATGGTCAACAGATAGCGGTGTTCGATCGGCAACAATCAGATACAACGAGATCAAGATAAATCCGAGGTCCAGCTCATAACCTGCCATCTGACCATTGCCCAGAAGTCCTACTGATAATTTAGCAGTCATAATGGCACCGATGAGCACAATCACAAACAATGCTGATACATAACGAGTAAATAATCCCAATATAAGCATAATACCGCCGACAAGTTCAATCACCACCACAACATAAGCTACAAATCCCGGAATACCTAATGAGGTAAACCATGCTTCTACATTGCCAAGACCCATTTGAAACTTATCTACAGCATGGAATACAAATATGATGCCCAGCACCACACGCATAATAATGGAAACAACAGTTGTTCTATTCATTCATTTCTCGCCCCTAAAATATTAGTAATAAGAATATATTTTCTATATGTGTAATTTAACGCGAATCACATTGACTTGTCAATACAAAAATTGATAATATAAAATTAAGTTTTGTATTACAAATATTCCGGAGGTGTGATCAGATGGATATTGGCTCTACTATACGAGCAATCCGGAAACGAAAAAATATCACTATCGCTCAAATATGCGAAATGACCGGCCTGTCCCAAGGCTTTATGAGTCAGGTTGAAACGAATAAGACCTCACCGTCCATTTCAACGCTGGAAAACATAGCCCAAGCTCTGAAAGTACCACTAGCCTATTTGCTGTTAAAGAAAGAAGAGCGTATGCGAATTGTTCGAAAAGACGAACGGACAATCACAACTAGCGGTTCAGCCCATCTAAAAGTAGAACACTTGAGTTCCACAAAGAACGTACGGATGACAATAGTAGAGTTTCCTCCTGGTGCTATGATTGGAGATGCTCCCCATGCACATGAAGGACAGGAGGTACATGTGGTTCTTAAAGGGAGAATATATGCGGAACAAGGGGAAGACGGGGCTGAATTTGGTGAAGGAGATTCTTTTAGCTGGAATGCTTGCACGCCCCATTTAGTAAGAAATATTGGTGAAGATACGGCAATCGTGCTAATCTCCATCTATACAGAGAATGAGAACGGACAGGACCTCATCTAAGACAAAAGCCCACAATCAGCAGTTAGGCTGAGTGCGGGCTTTTCAATATCTTTTAAAACCATTGTAGAGAGAATTCAAGATGTTTATAGGTGCCGTAAGCAAATAGCTTCTGGCCTCACCCATCTATTGTTCCGTCTTTGCCGATGATTGCTGGGCTCTCCATTTTGGGATTTATCGTTATGGACCAATTGATCTTCCTCGTCTTTAGGTTGATCGATACGATCCCGTTGGTTCCCTTGAACTGCTTGGGTTTCAGATTGAGTAATTATTCGGTGCTTCTTATTAATTGTTATAAGCTCCAACAAGAATATATTGAAGGGAATCTGATAGAATTGAATAAGGTGCCGTTTCTACTGTAAATGTCCCTCCCGGCTCTATCTTTCCGGGTAGGTTAGAGATGTCAATGATATGAAAACTGGGATCTTGTACATAAAAGTGCAGGTACAGTTGGTCGTTCAAAACAGCCGATTCCCCTTCATTTACAGCAGTCAGTTGGACGTTTGTTACATTTATTCCACTTGAATTAGTGTGTGTAGTAACAGAAGCTTTAAGGGGCCTGATATCCTTGTTCAGTTTATCTGATAAAAAATGCAATTCATCGCTGACAACTCCAGATGGCAAATAAGCCGGATCAACCTTTAGGGTTACGATTCTCTTGGATTGATCCCAACCCGTATCGATGTGGAATGAGGTTGAAATAATACTCAAAGGAACAAACATACTTCCTTTATACAAAGTGGGAAGTGTATCCATTTCGGATGAAACCCCATTGATCTCAACTTTTGGGGAGCCTATGGTCATCTTTATCGTATAGAATTTGTCGCTGATCTTCCCATAATTTTTTCTTGAAATGAGTGCCGTTTTGCTGTCTGCATTATAGGTTACATCCGCCGATAATAAATTCGAAAGGCTGCGCAAAGGAACCATTAATCGGTTCTCTTTATCGACATAAGGCGCCATAGGAGCAGTATAGATCACATAAAATTGATTGAGTTTTAAAAGTACTGTTGATTGAGATGGGGTATTGGCGGCTGAAACAGATAAAGCAGGAACAGAAACTAATACGACTAATAGACCAAGCAAATAACGCATTTTCTTCATCAATCCAGTGCACCATCCTTTACATAACTATCTTTGTTCACTATCTTAGCAAATTCAGCTTGATTAAGGTTATGCAGCTTTCGTAAACGTTTGATATTTGTCCAATATCGTTAATAACAACCACCTCCGAGCACGCTTTGTGCCAATTGTCCTTACAGGAATTCCGAACCTCAAATTCAGTACTTGAAAAGATTAAGGATAAAAAAAAGTCCTGATACATCAAGATCTTCTTGATCATCAGGACTGACTTCGTTGGTCCAAAACTACGTTCCAAATCAATACCAAACTGAATTACAACTCACAGTAGGAGTTATTGTTGTTTAACAGCCCCTGTAAAAACATAAAAAATTTTGTCTCAAATTTTGCCCCTCTCCAACATGCCCCAATCCCTTGCCCCACAAACCTTCCCCTTCATTTTCGAGATAATAATTCGTGTCCCGTCATGTCAGGTTACAAGAGCAGAAAACTGGGATCAGGTTCTTATAAACCAGGGCAATGGCTTGAGTAAAAGCTTAAGTAAAGACCTCTCACAACCTCTGAACCCTTGAGCTGCTTGGGTTTCTGATGGAGTAATTATTCGGGAAAAGATTGAGAAATCCTCCATTATGTTCTACCGCAACGACAAAAAGACTGGGAAATGGATCGAGGAAAGGATCGATCTTCTCCAGTCTTTGGTCTTCTTGTGGATACTAATTTTTATTCCTGGACAGTTTTATTGAAATTGGACAGGAATTATTTATTGTTTAAAGCCCCGCTGCCGCATCCCTTCAAACAATAAAATCGTCGCCGCCATCGCCGCGTTCAGCGACTCGGCGCGGCCGGCCATCGGGATAATGATGCTCTTGTCGACGAGTCGGGCCGTTTCTGGCGAGATACCCTTACCTTCGCTGCCGATAAGCAGCCACTGGCTGCCATGAAAATCATGGCTGTAGCATGTTTCTTCTCCATGCAGCGAGGTACTGACCAGCAGCGCACCGCGTTCGCGTGCCTGCGGTAGGATTTCACTTAAATTCCCCTCCACTACGGGGAGGTGGAACATCGAGCCCATCGTGGAGCGGATGGTCTTCGGATTATAGAGGTCGGCGCAGCCAAGACCGAGAATCACTCCGTCCGCACCCGCGGCATCCGCACTGCGGATGATGGTGCCGACATTACCGGGGTCCTGGACTCCGTCCAGAACAACGACCAGGGAATCTTTTTTCGACAAGATGGCTTCTGCTCCCTGCTGCTCTTTACGCACAATAGCAAAGACCGGCTGCGGCGTATTCGTGCTGCTGCACTTGGAAATTACCGCCGCCGAGACCCCGATAACCTCCATCCCCTGAACCGACTGCAGCAGTTTTTTTAGTTCACTAGGCATTCCTCTTTCCAGGTCATAAGCCAGACATTCTACCTCAGCCTCGGCAAGTAATGCTTCCTGTACCAGATGAACTCCTTCGAGAATATATTTTTGGGCTTTGTCGCGATGTTTCTTCTCCTGCAGCCCAGCCCATTCTTTAACCCGCGAATTTTGCGGAGATATAATTTCCATAAGGTATCCTCTCATCATCTCTTGTCTATTTATTGATATGCCCGTTCAAGCTTGGTTAAATTGTCCTTATGCCCAACGATAACGAGGATATCCCCATCAACCAGACGATCCTCAGCTCGAGGAGAGATGTTCATCTGCTCATCCTTCCGAATAGCCATTACGTTGCAGCCATACTTTGCCCGGATGTCGAGCTCCTGCAGATTCTTGCCCAGCATGGAACCGGACACTTTCATATCCAGAATACTGTAATCCGGTGACAACTCAATATAATCAAGAATATTAGGTGAGGCCAGATGATGGGCGACCCGCAGTCCCATATCACGTTCAGGATAAATCACCTTATCTGCGCCAATCTTGCTTAGTACTTTACCATGCAGTTCACTTTTGGCCTTGACGATAATCGAGGGTACTCCAAGATCCTTCAATATAAGGGTCGTTAAAATACTCGCTTGAATGTCCTCACCGATGGCTACTACCACTACGTCAAAATTGCGGATGCCCAGTGCGCGCAGCGCTTCTTCATCCGTTGAATCTGCGGATACGGCGTGGGTTACTATGTTCGATATTTCCTGTGTACGCTGCTCATCTGTATCAATCGCTAAGACATCAAACCCCATGCCGCTGAGCGCTTTAGCTACACTGGACCCGAAACGCCCCATTCCAATGACGGCATATTGTTTTTTAGCCATGTCTATGTACCTCCCGAAAGCAATTCTATAACTCCAACAAGTATATCATAAGGTCTGAAAAACTTGAATTTTCCGATCTTCTCCAGGACATATTATAACGAAGTGCTTGAACAGCTTAACAAAATTTCAGGGAGGTGTGTAATGCCAGTTACAATTGATTTACGCCAGGCGATCATTCATAAAGTGCATGGTCAGTCTGAGGCCGATCTGCGGCATATGATTGAAGGCTCCGTAGATGGGCCAGAAGCAGCGCTTCCAGGGCTTGGGGCTGTGTTTGAAATCATGTGGAAGAACCTCGACACCGCCAAGCAGGATAACCTGGTTACTTTGCTGCATGAGCACCTGAAGACGATTCCTTTAGGCTCCATAACATCCTAGCATGCAATAAAATCAGCACAAAACCTCCGTAACTCAAGGTGCAGCTGCACACACGAGGCGGAGGTTTTTGGTAGTAAGCAAACGTTTGAGCTTGATTTTATTCTAAATTGCAGCTACCCTAGCCAGCCCTGCTCAAGGAGCCGTCTCCAGGAACTTAGCCGTCGGATTCTTCTCCATCGCGGTGCGCATGGCATATTCGTTCTCAAACAGTACAACGTAGTTGCCCTTCTTATCCGTCACCAGCGTCGAGTTAATGCGGAACTTACCTGGATCAGGCTTATTCACATCATCTACAATCCAGCGTGCGAACTGGTAGGTCATCCGTTGCAGTTGAACATCCACGCCATATTCACCCTTCATGCGGTATTCGAACACCTCGAATTGCAGCTGTCCAACTACACCCAGAATCGTATCATCAAAGCTGGTCGTACGGAACACCTGAATCGTGCCTTCCTCGGTCAGTTGGTCAATCCCCTTCTGATACTGCTTTTGCTTCAGGGCATTCTTAACAGTTACCTTGGCAAAAATCTCCGGTGAGAAGGTTGGCAGCTCATCGAACTGAATATCTCCAGCTTGACTCAGCGAATCTCCAATGCGGAAAATCCCTGGATCGAACAGACCAATAATGTCGCCTGGATAGGCTTCCTCAACGATGTCGCGGTCCTGAGCCAGAAACTGCTGGGGTTGGGACAGCTTGATGTCCTTGCCAATACGGACGTGCTTAACACTCATTCCGCGCTCGAACTTACCCGATACAATACGCAGGAACGCAATCCGGTCACGGTGAGCGGGGTTCATGTTGGCTTGAATCTTGAACACATAACCGGTGAACTTCTCATTCGTCGGCTCGATCGTACCCGCAGAACTGCGGCGTGGCTCCGGCTTCGGAGCAAGCTCCAGGAAATTGTCCAAGAAAGTCTGTACGCCAAAATTGTTGATCGCACTGCCGAAGAACACCGGTGTGATCTCTCCCCGCAGCACTTTCTCATAGTCAAAAGGATCTCCAGCTACGTCAAGCAGCTCTAAATCCTGGCATAGCTGGTCATGCAGGTAATCTCCAGCCATTTCGCGAATAATCGGATCGCGGTAGCCCTCAACCTTCTGGACTTTGATCACTGAGTGATCATCTCCCTGGAACAGCTCTACCTGACTCTTCATCCGATCATATACGCCGCATAGCTCACGGCCTCCACCTATCGGCCAGTTCATCGGCACCGCACGAATACCCAGCACCTGTTCCAGCTCTTCCATCAGATCAAACGGGCTGCGACCTTCGCGGTCCAGCTTGTTAATGAAAGTGAAGATTGGAATGCCCCGCTTGGCGCAGACCTGAAATAACTTGATCGTCTGTGTTTCCACACCCTTTGCCACGTCAATCAGCATGACGGCGCTATCCGCAGCAGTTAACGTACGGTAGGTATCCTCACTGAAATCCTGGTGACCTGGTGTATCCAAAATATTAACTCTATGGTCCAGATAGTCGAACTGCATCACTGAGGAAGTAACGGAGATCCCGCGCTGCTTCTCAATTTCCATCCAGTCACTGGTCGCATGTTTGCTTGCCTTACGGGCTTTAACCGAACCCGCGAGCCGGATGGCCCCGCCGAACAGCAGCAGCTTTTCCGTCAAAGTTGTTTTACCCGCATCCGGGTGAGAAATGATCGCAAAGGTTCTGCGTCGATCCACTTCCATCTGCAGTTTCTGATCCGGTGCTTTGTTCATTACACATATCCCTTCATCTATAGATTCCTGCTTCTGCTTCAATTAGACTACAGTTCTCATCAAATCGGCGCTTTGCTCATTGTACATATCCCTTCATTGCTGAATTAATATCTATTTTAAATTTCGCTACAGGCCGCTTCAAGTGCATCCTTTAAAGTATACCAAAATCCGGCAAGCATTATCTACAAAAAAGCCCGCAGTGTAAAAATTTAATATCGGCAATACGTCATTTTGGCCTTTTGGCTCCCTTATTTCTAAAAAAATACTCCCTGCAGACGCTGCAGGGAGTGGTATTCACGTGTGCTGATTAGTATTAGCTATTAACCTGCCATACTACATTGTCTTCTTCCTGGCCGTTTACTGGCCACCAATGGAAGCCATCCTGAGCGAGCAATTGATCCGCTTCAACCGGACCCCATGAACCAGCCGGATAAGAAGCCAAATCACTGGATTCTTCCTTCCAAGCCTTGGCAATACGGTCCACGAACGACCAAGCTGAGGATACCTCATCCCAACGGGTAAAATAAGTGGAATCGCCTCGTGCTGCATCATGCAGCAAGCGTTCATAAGCTTCCGGCGAGTTAATGCCTACCATACAACTCTGGCAGAAATCCATCGCTAACGGCTGAATTTCCGATTCCGAGCCCGGCTTCTTGGCGTTAATCTTAACGTAGATGCCTTCCATCGGATTGACGCGAATGACGAGCAGGTTCGGCTCCAGTTTATGCTTTTGTCCCAAATAGACATTGGTTGGCATACCCTTAAATTCTACAACCACTTCCGTCGTCTTCACGGGAAGACGCTTGCCGGTACGAATGTAGAAAGGAACGCCTGCCCAGCGGAAATTGTCCACAAATACACGTGCAGTAAAATAGGTCTCCGTATTGGATTCCGGATTCACTTTCTCCTCCTGGCGGTACGCCGGAAGGGTCTTGCCTTTGTGTATTCCTTGAGTATATTGTCCGCGCACTACATGGCTACGAACTTCATCCGGTGAAGCGTATGGACGCAACGAGCGTAATACCTTCACCTTCTCATCACGAATATCTTCAGCCAACAGACGGCTAGGCGGCTCCATTGCAATCATCGTCAGCAGCTGCAAAATATGGTTCTGTCCCATATCCCGCAGAGCACCGGCATTATCGTAGTAGCCCCCGCGCTCTTCTACACCTACAGTTTCACCAAGTGTAATCTGAATATTGGCAATATGCTTATTGTTCCAGAGCGGCTCGAAGAAGGCATTCGCAAACCGGATAACTTCAATGTTCTGCACCATTTCCTTACCCAGATAATGGTCGATCCGGTAGACTTCCTCTTCCTTGAACACCTCACGAATTTGTCCGTTCAACGTCTCCGCTGACTCCAGATTATATCCGAAGGGTTTCTCTATAACGAG
Organism: Paenibacillus sp. 19GGS1-52; assembly: GCF_022369515.1. Classification (NCBI taxonomy): domain Bacteria; kingdom Bacillati; phylum Bacillota; class Bacilli; order Caryophanales; family Paenibacillaceae; genus Paenibacillus; species Paenibacillus sp. 19GGS1-52. The sequence goes on along the minus strand of NZ_CP059724.1, from coordinate 1,245,959 downwards.
GCGGTTCCAGCCTTGACTATCCAGCATGCCACCAGCCTTAAGGTTGAACGAAACACTGCCGAACAATTCAGGAGCAAGAGCAAGGTAGAACATACGGTTGCCTGGAATATGGAACTTCTCTTCAAGCGCCTCCGTTTGAGCTCTCAGCTCACGGAAACCGTCAATATTGTTGATGTCCAGCGACTTATATTCAAAATGCTGTACGAATTCATTCCATTCACTCTCGTCCCCTGCCTGATAACGACAGAACTCCAGGATGGATTCCTTCACATCAATTCTGAACTCTTCTTGAGTACGCGGGCGTCGCGCCACGCCAATTACCGCAAAATCTTGTGTCAGCTTACCTTCACGGTACAAGCTGTAAATCGCCGGGAAAAGCTTACGCCGGGCTAAATCTCCGGTTGCCCCAAAGATAAAAAATACAGCACCGGGTGTATGCAGTGTATCAAGGGTTTGATTTTCAGCCATGGCTCCTCATCTTTCTCTATGTAATATAGTTGTCGTTTATTCTCAGCGTCGACTGCATCATAAAAATGTACGACGACGTTATGTCATTTTATCATATTCATAAAAAGGATGCTATCACATTCCTGACAAATACTCTCGGGATTTCGTAAAGTTTGATTACTCTTTCTTATTAGAAACCATATCTAAGCTTATATTAAGCACTTCGTGCTAGTATTCGATGGTTATTAAAGGAAAACCAAGTGTGATCCGGTTACGCTCATCATTGCCATTCTTATGAATAGCTGCCTGTAAGGCGATGGCATGATCACCGCTGCTAACGTATCGTTCAAAGCCAGGTACAGCATAAGATCTGCTATAGGTAGTCTCATCTTCGTAGCTTTCTACTGCCATGATTCCTGACAAATGACCGACCATGGACTCCTCCGAATGATTCAAAGCTGTTTGGGGAGTTCCTTGCGCTTTGGCAATACCTTGTAGGGAAACGTTCCATTCGGCTGTAATGCCAGCCTTGTGCATAATTACTCCAGCTTCTTCTGCCGTATTCTGAAGCCCGGTTGCCTTGAGCAAATCTGCAGTCTCCAAAGTTACGATAACATAACTGCTGCCATTCCCAAGCTCACTCCAGAACATTGAAGTCCGATAGGATGAATTCGGAGCAGCGACAGCGCGATAGGTCATATGTCCATCCTCTTCGGCCTGACTGACCTCTCCAAGTCCGAGCTCCGCTGACAGCTTTTGTGCAGCTTCTGCAGTATCAGGGTTAACCTGAATGAATTCTCCCTGCCATTTCATAACCAGACGGAGTGGGGTTCCAGACATTGTAACCTCCTGGCCCAGAGAGCTTAATAACAGAAGCGATTCGTTAAGTCCAGCATTAGCAGCTAGAGAAGCATTCGCGGCAGCTACTGTGGTCGATGTACCGGCAGCGTAGCGGAATCCTACCAACATGGCTATTGTGATGCACATCCACATAAGCAGTTTCCCTTTAGCACCTGTTCTAGTTCTAGTTCTAGTTCTATTTCTCTCTCTCACTATTAATCTCCCTCTCAATCCGGTCTAGTAATCTACTAAACAGGATGTCCTACGAGAGAGATTTTAAACCTTACACTTACGAATTATTCAGCCAGTCCATTTTTATATGCATAAATTGCCGCTTGGGTCCGGTCATCCACACCCAGCTTGGCGAGAATATTCGTCACGTGGAATTTCACTGTTTTGATACCAATGATTAATTGATCGGCGATATCCTGATTGGATTTGCCCTTTGCGAGCAGTTTTAGCACTTCCATCTCACGCTCAGTAAGCTCTTTATATGCAGGTGTCTCGCCATTAGCATTCGTGCGGAAGCGATTCATCATTTTGGAAGCTACCTGGGATTCAAGCACAGATTGTCCTCTAGCCGCAGCACGGATCGCATCTGCAACTTCAATCGCGCGTGAGGTCTTCAGGAGATAGCTGAAGGCGCCAGCTTCAATGACTGGATACATCTTTTCATCATCCAAATAACTGGTCAGCACAATCACTCGGCATTCCGGGTACAGCTTCATCAGCTGTCTCGTTGTTTCAATTCCGTCCATCCCATCCATCACGAGATCCATCAGCACAACATCAGGATTATATTCCTTAGCCAGTCGAATGCCTTCTTCTCCGCTTCCTGCTTCGCCCACCACTTCAATTCCGTCCTCGGTACCGAGGACTGCAGCCAATCCGATCCGCACCATTTCGTGATCATCTACCAGCAGCACTTTAATCGGTCCTTCCATCCCCATGATTGCCCTTTCCTCCTATTCATTGATTAATTCATTCACTAGCGGAACGGTTATCTCAATCCGCATCCCTTTACCTGGAGCAGTAATAAACTGAATCGAGCCTCCGGTTTCAGTAATACGCTCCTTCATGTTCGATAACCCATAGGAAGTCTGTTTGCTATCGTCCATTTCAAAGCCGATCCCATCATCACGCAGCGTTAACCGAACGGTATCCCCTCGACGATGCAAGCGGATTTCCATCTTCTCTGCCTTGGCATGCCGGAGCGTATTGGAAATCGCCTCCTGCACAATTCGGAACAAATGGTTCTCGATGCCTTTTAACATCTGCACGTCAGGGTCCATCTCAAACACAATTTCAATCGGAACCTTAACCTTCAGCTCCTTTATCAACTCTTGCAGTCCTTGCGCTAGCCCCTTGCCTTCCAGATATACCGGTCTTAAATGCAGCAGCAGCGCCCTCATCTCTGACTGGGCTACAGCGGACATTTCCTCAATAAGCGCAATCTGCCGCTGGGCTTTATCGAAATCCTTATCGAGTGTCCGTCCTACCGCTGTTGCGGTCATGGAGATGGCGAACAGCTGTTGAGAGACAGCATCATGCAACTCACGGGCCAGCCGCTGCCGTTCCTCCATGATGGCCGTAACCCGCGCCTGCTCGGCGAGCTTCGCGTTATTCGTAGACAACCGCTGCAGTGTTGACACTTGATTCTCCCATTTCTCACTGATCCGGCCCAACTGCTCTCCCAGTCGACCCAGCTCATCGTTACCAAGCTCCGGCATAGATAACGTCAGATTGCCCTTTTCCCACAGTACCAGTGTTTCCCGCAGCCTTTCCAGCTTTAGCTTGATACGAAAGCTCTGATGGAATCCAAAACCAATCCCAAAAGCCATGGGCAGCAGAATTAACGTGACTGCCGTACGAACTCCTATTTTCCAGTCCTCAAAGGGCTGCAAATAACCATATGTATACATGATGTACAATATTACGAGCAGCATGACTAAAGAGAAAAGAGCCCCCTCACCCATGCTGCGCGCTACCATATTCGCATGCTTTTTTTCCACCCGGGGGCCCACCCTTCATATATTACGCGATTTAGGACAACCGCAGATCCAAATCTCCCATCAGATAAGAGATGCTTATTTTCAATTTCTGTTCGCAGCTATCATAATTGGCTGATTTCCAATTCAACCGATTCAGCATGCCTGTATCGCGTTGGTTGCCAAATTCGATCGAACCAAATAGGACAAATGCCTCTATCTCCACAGCATACTCGTCAGATAGATGGATATCCATATCACCAAATATTCCCTGAAACAGCATCACTGTCTCCTTATCCTCCGCCATAGCCAACGAAAGATCAAGATTAGCTTCACCAAGCACATGCCATGCGCTGAGACTGTGCATCACCCAAGGTGCGCGGTCCCAGTCAAACCTGGACGAGAAGTTTTGCTTCTGCATAAACCCTTCTCTGCGCTGCACTCTTTTGGATTTGGTAAAAAACATTCCCAATGAGATTAAGCAAATTCCGAGCACGAGCAGTAAATGATCCAGCAGGAGCAGTACTGCACCAATACCAAGCAGCTTATACCCTTGCTTCACTTTGCCTGACGTCGTACGGTAAATCCCCAGCAGCAGGAACAGAAGCGCGATAATGGAGAAAGAGCCGATCCATTTACCAAAAATCATCACGCAGCCAATCCCAATTAGTCCGATGGCAATCAAACGGTTTCGTTTATCCATTTCGCACCTCCTGAAAGTTTTGCGTAGCAAAACTGACTTCGTAAGCATTAACCTTGAGTTTTGCGTAGCTAAACTATCTTCGTAAGCATTAACTTTGAGTTTTGCAGAGCAAAACTAACTTCGTAAGCATTCAAGCCGCTTGTAGATTCTCCTCTACGGGTGGGGAAGATCAGCGCGCACGATTAGCGGGAAAACCTCCCTCTAAATACACGTCAACTAGACTATTACGTAGATTAGCGGGAATTCATCCCTCTATAATTGCTCTTTTGGGCTTTTATAACTGATTTCCTAACTATTAGAGGGAACATTTCCCTTTAATTCATAAAAAATGAACTTTTAGAGAGAATTAGCGGGATGAATTCCCTTTATTCTCAAAAAAACATCCGCCAGTATAGAATACTATTCCTCATGGAGAAATTGCACGGAATCGGATCTATCCCACCATCCTATACCGCTGGAAAAGCCATACCGGTATGGGAATCCCCTACCGTATGGCTTTACCTTATTTAGCATATCATATTCGCTTAAGTTTTAGAAACAAGCAATTACTATTCTTCTTTGTTCAGAGAAGGTGCTGCAGCACTATCATTCAGCTTGCTTTTGAGTGCAGCGAGTTGTTCTTCCACTTTCAACTGCTTCTCAGCATCAATCGGTTTGCTGTAGGCAGCAGCCGAAGGGCTGTAAGGGGCACGCATAACATCAGCTTCTGCTTCAAGCTGCATGATCTTTTCTTCCATACGATGGAAGCCTAGTGATGCACTACCGCTCTCAATAGCATGCACACTGCTGATTTGCGACATTTGTTTCTTGGCTTTGGCCATTTGGGCACGGGACACAAGCTCATTGCGCTTGTTGCGCAGCTTGTAGAACTCATCTTTCATTTCATGCAACTGAGCTACCAGTTCCTTAGCTTGCGCTTCGGCTTGGCCGTGCAGCTCGCTGTACTCCGCATGCTTTTGGTCGAAGTAGATTTTTTCCTCCAGCAGCTTGCGCGTAACTTCCTCTTGACCGTTCTTCAGCGCCAATTCGGCTTGTGCTGCACGTTGTCCGGATACCTTGGCAGCCTCATCTACACGCTGCTTCATCCGGCGTTCGTTCGCCATTTGCTTCGCTACAGTTACTTCCGCTTCGTGAATTTCGGCCTCCATATCGCGCAGATATTGGTTCAGCATTACGATTGGGTCCTCTACTTTATCCAACAAGTCATTTACTGACGCTTTAGTCATATCCTTAATTCTCTGAAATACTCCCATGATTTACACTTCTCCCTTCTCGTATTTAGACAGTTTTTGTTTGAGCTGTTCTACTTCTTTTTGCAATGCTTTTTTCTCAATATCCTTCATCATGGCATCCAGGCCGGAGTCTGGAGCTGAATATGCGTTGTTCGGGTCAAAACCGGGATTCTGGTTAGGCTGACGTCCATATGGGCCGTATCCTCCATGTCCCTGCGGTCCGCGTCCATGCTCAGATCTGCCGGAGAAATGACCGCCATAAGGGCCGCCTGGCGCACCAGGACCAGGACCGAAGGGATTATACTGAGTAGGCTCTTTGGGAATAATAAGCGCTGCGATAAGGTACACGAAGATTGTGGTACCACCTGTAAAAGGGATGCTGACCAACAACAGAATCCGGAACAGCGTTGAATCAATCCCTAACGTTTCTGATAATCCTCCAGCCAGCCCTGTCATTACCCGGTTACGGGTAGAACGATACAATCGGGTCATTGTGCTACTCCTTTCCGCCATTGTTCAATTTCTCCTTTAGGCGAGCCATTTCTCTTTCGAGTATAGTTGCAACTGTTTCTCCAGCCTGCACTACATATTCCTGCCCCATCCGACGCAGGTCGCTCAGACTTTTCGCTTCAAGCTCCCAGTCAGTCAGCCTGTCTTCCAGCCTACCGAACATTTTGGGAACGTCACCGCTGTTGCCGTATGCTGTAGCTCTTTGATTCATGCGCTGCTGCAATCGCAACGACTCCATCCGTGCCGCGTAATACTGACGTTTGCTGTACACCGTCTGATACTCTATTTTCAGCTCATTCAGCTGACCTTCAAGATCAAACAGTGATTGTTGACTCTGTTCCAGAAGCCCGCTGTACTGCTCCAGCTTTTCCTCGTGAATGATCTTTTCCTGCAAGGCCAGCTTCGCCAGATTATCCTCACCGGCCTTCAATGCTAGCAGTGCCTGCTCTTCACGTTTATTTCTCATGGCTGTCGCCTGATTCACCTGCTGCTGCAATTGCTTCGTATGGGAAGCGTATTGCTGATACAATCTCTCAGCCTCACCAATTTCCTCACGGGTTGAATGGAGAAACTGATCAATCAGCTTTACGGGGTCTTGGCTTTGTTCCAGACGTTCATTTAGATTAGCTACGGTAATATCCCTCATGCGGCGAAAAACACTCATGATTTCCTGCTCCCTCCCTGCTTCTAAGTTAAGTAAATTTCTACATCATTAATCATCTTAATAAGTACCGCGTCTCTTGCCCTTCAATACTGAGATCCCCCAAACCACCAGCGCTATACCGAGCAGTGGTCCGATGATCCAGGAAAGCTTCGCGATCAGAGTCATCACACCAATGAACAGCACCACCCAGCCGATTATCTTGTGTCCGCTCTTAATTCCGTAATATCCAAGAGCCACCATCAATACCGGGAACAGGATTCCGAAGATTCCGTGAATCAGATGAGGTAATACTCCCAACAACATAATCGCTCCGATAGCAATCAGCACAATCGCCAATCCGTTTCCATTTCTTCTTTGCATTTTTCTCACCGCCTTTCGTTGTCCTCAACCTTATAACCTTATTCTAGGGCAATCCATTGATTTTCAAAACAGACCACAGACGGTTTTTAGTACTGGACCTTAGTCGGGGAGGCTATGAGACTGCAGACCACTTGGGGGCTATAAATAGCATTTCCGAAGGAATATCTGGAAGTGTATACTTACTTTAGATATCTGATGCTATTAGGTTTGAGCATTATTAAGGAGAGTCGCCTATGAAGACAATACTGATCGTTGAAGACGACCGCAGTTTGAATAAGGGAATCGCCTTAACGCTTTCTCAGAATGATCTAGTTATAGAACAAGCTTATTCTTTAGCTATGGCAGAGCAACTCCTCGCTTCCATTAAGATTGATTTAATCATTCTGGATATCAATCTTCCTGACGGAAGTGGTTTAGATTACTGCGAGACTATCCGCAAAACATCAAGGATACCGATTATTTTTCTGACCGCTAATGATATGGAGTCGGATATTGTCATGGGTTTTGAACTAGGGGGTGATGATTATATCACTAAACCGTTCAGCCTGATGGTCCTACGCGCCAGAGTATTGGCTGTTCTCAAAAGAACAGATCTGCATAGTGAGAATAAAGCTACGATAGGTCCTCTAACCTTTGACTTCGCGAAGATGGAATATTACAAGCACAACCGCCAGTTAGTACTGAGCAGAACCGAGCAGAAGCTGCTAAAGATTCTGGTGATTAACTCCGGAAACATCCTAACTAGAGAACAACTAATCGACAAGATCTGGAGCCAAGAGGCTGAATTTGTGGATGAGAATGCCCTGACAGTAGCCATTAAACGGCTGCGGGCTAAAATTGAAGACGAACCTTCTTCTCCAAAATATATAAAAACCATCTATGGCTTAGGTTATATGTGGGCAGAGGGGCAGAGTTAATGAACAAAGATGGCCAAGTACGTCACTCCAAACAGGTGAACATTATATTTTCGCTGCTTTTGATTATGCTTATCTTCGTTTATACGAGCACTATCATTATTCTAAAAGGATTCGATCTCACAATTTTATGGATATCCTCCCTGTTTATAGCTTGTATGATAGCAGTTGGAGTCGCATGGGTCTGGTCACTCAGACGACAGATTACTGCCTTCACGGAGAGTATGAATGAATTGGTTGACAGTGCTGTCAATGGCCGGAAACTAAAAAGCCATTATGAAGAGACCAGCCTGTCCTTAATGGAACATAAACTAATGCGTTACATAGACATTTCACGGTCCAACGAACAGAACATAATCATTGAAAAGAACAAAATCAAAGGACTCATCTCCGACATTTCCCATCAGACCAAAACACCTCTGTCCAATATTATGGTATACAGCCAGCTCTTAGCGGAGAAACCTGGACTAGATGAGGAAAACAGGCATTTTATAAACAGTATTCAAGCTCAATCCCAAAAGCTAGATTGGCTGATTGCGTCCTTGATTAAGCTCTCCCGTCTGGAGACGGGTATGATTTCACTTGAAATTGCTTTACATCCTGTAATTCAGATGATTACAAAGAGTGTAGCCCAAGTTTTTAGTCAAGCAGAAAGCAAACGTATCGACATTAGCATAACCTGTAACACTCTAATATCAGCCTGTTATGATCTTAAATGGACAAGTGAAGCGCTATTCAATGTACTGGAGAATGCAGTGAAATACACACAGCAAGGCGGCAACATTCATCTCTCGGCTGAGAGAAACGAAATGTTCACACGCATTGATATCTCGGATACGGGCATAGGAATTGAGCCTGAGGAGCTCAAACATATATTCAAACGGTTTTACAGGGGAAATAACGTAGGTGAAATCGACGGTATCGGTATTGGTTTATTTCTGGCTCGGGAGATTGTCACCGCACAAGGCGGCCACATTAAAGTCGACTCTGTGCTTGGCAAGGGCACCGTATTCTCGATTTACTTGTCCAACATCTGAATGTGACTATACCGTCAGATTTCAGACATGATCCTGTCAGTTTTATTTGCTACCTTTAATGGTAAATAAGGTACCATCATTGGAGGGAAAAGCTTATGCCTATTTTAAGAGTAGAAAATCTGAAGAAGTATTATGGGAAAGGTGAACAGACGGTTAAAGCCCTGGATGACGTGTCGCTCTCGGTGAAGAAGGGTGAATTTCTGGCTATTGTCGGCACCAGCGGCAGTGGGAAAAGTACACTTTTGCATATGCTCGGCGGTCTCGATCGGGCTACAGAAGGCAAGGTATATGTGGATGAGCATGATATTTATACGATGAGCGATGAGAAGTTAACCATTTTCAGGCGCAGATCGGTCGGATTCGTGTTTCAGAGCTACAATCTGGTTCCAATACTAAATGTACGGGAGAATATTGTCCTTCCCATCGAACTGGACGGAGGCAAGATAGACAAGGAGTATCTCGATACAGTTATTCGAACCTTGGGTCTTCAAGAAAAAGTACATAACCTGCCTTCCAACCTCTCGGGAGGACAGCAGCAGCGGGTAGCGATAGCCAGAGCCTTGGCTACTAAACCGTCCATTATCCTGGCGGATGAACCCACAGGCAATCTGGACAACAAGACCAGCCAGGAAGTACTTATTCTATTGAAGCAGATGAGTGAGAAATTCAATCAGACCATTGTAATGATCACGCATAACGAGAGTATTGCACAGAGTGCAGACCGGATTATCCGGATTGAGGACGGAAAGATTGTTTCCGGCAACGCGCTAGCCACTGAGGTACCCCCATTATGATCGGAACGAATAACCGTAAGATCGTGCGGCGCCTTGCCTTCAAAAGCCTAAAGGCCAATCAGACGCGTAGTCTCGCTATTGTTTGTGCCATCGTGCTGACTACGCTTTTAATTACCAGTATGTTCACTTTATCCTTCAGCCTCAGCAAATCGTCGGAATATACTCAGATGAGAACCGTAGGAACTGATTTTCATGGAGGATTCAAATATCTAACTCCATCTGAGGTAGCGACACTGAAGAAACACCCCTCTATCCGGCAATACGGGATTTCTCTCAATGTTGGAACGATAAGCAACCCTGCCTTCAAGGATACTCGGATAGAAGTTCATCAGATTGATAAAAGCTATGCTAAACATTCATTTGTTAATTTCATTGCAGGTGGCCTGCCTTCCGGAGAAAATGAGATCGCCTTGAACACTTGGGAGTTGGATAAACTAGGCCTGAAGCATAAACTGGGCCAGCGGCTAAATTTGGAGATTGAGATTGGGAAGCAGACCATAAGTCAGGACTTTATACTGTCGGGGTACTACGAAGCGGATGAGCATTTGGCTCTAGCGGGGATGGCTTTCGTCTCTGAGGCTTTTGCTAAGAAAAACTTAGCCCAAATCGATCCGCTCATTTCCAAGACCGACGCTACTTATATTAATACCTCAGATTTAAGTGTGATGTTTAACAATTCCATCAATATTGAGAAGAAGCTGAACAAAGTGTTGGCTGATACGGGATTAGATGCCCCCATTGGAGTAAATTGGGCCTATTCTACTGCCTATTTATCCGACAATATCATGAACCTGATCCCTTATGCGGCTGTAGTCTTTATCATTATGCTTAGTGGTTATTTACTCATTTATAATATTTTTTATATCTCTGTAGTACGGGACGTAAAGTTCTATGGCTTACTGAAGACGATTGGAACCACGCCACGACAGCTGAAGAGAATTATATCTATTCAGGCCAAAATGTTATACGTAATTGCCCTCCCGTTCGGAATGGCCATTGGCTATGCCATCGGACAGTTGATTACCCCCATGGCAAACTCGATGTCCAGTGAGACTGTAGAAACTTCGTATTCAGCCAGTCCATTCATTTTCCTAGGGGCAGCCCTCTTCTCTTACCTTACAGTATGGATTGCTGCCAGTAAGCCGAGCAGGATCGCCGCGCGGATCTCCCCAGTGGAGGCTGTAAAGTTCGCTGGGATAAGGCACAGCGGCAGGAAGATTACGAAACAGTCCAAACACGGAGCCAGAATATACAGCATGGCGTTCTCCAACCTTTTTAGAAACAAAAAAAAGCTGCTGCTTATGCTGTCCTCTCTCTCGCTAAGTATTGTCTTGTTCAGCATTATCTTTACGGTGATCTCCTCATTGGATGTTAACAAGTACTTAAGTTCATTTATATCTGGGGATTTTGTAGTGAACAATGAGGCGATGATCCTCCATGAAGGAGAACGAGGCGATCCGCTGGCCCTCTCCGAACCATTCTGCAGCAGCCTAAGCAAGATACCCAATGTAAAGAGTGTTGATAAGGTATATTTCAATTACGAATTCTATCCTTTAGATGAGGCTATTCGCTCTGTGTTACAACCCTTTGTTGCTTCACCAGATCCTGGTCTTATCTATACATTAAAAAACGGAGCTATTTTCATTAATCTTTATGGACTAGATACAGGTTGGCTAGACTGGGTGAAGAAGGACATCCTCGAAGGCACATTCGACAAGCAAAAATTTATGTCTGGAGATTACGCAATTATTACCGAAAGCATTTTAGCAGAGGATAGTAATGCAACCTATTATCATCCTGGCGACAAAATCACCTACGAAACCTTAGGTAAAAGCTATGAAGTAATGGCAGTGTTACCTTATGATGGCCTATATGCTGCAACTACAAAATCTTTTTCATCAAACGGTTATAATGTCTTTCTTCCTTCTTCTGAACTGAACAAGATGCTACCTATGGGGAACAATCCTTCCAGGATCCTCTCGGCCACGATCCACGCTGATCCGACCAAGCTGAGCGAGGTGGAAGAAGCAGCCAAAGCTCTTACTGCCCCTATCGATGAGCTAAGTTTCAAATCCAGAGAAGATTACAAGCAGGAACTCGGTGGATTCATCCGTATTTTTCAAACGGTAGGTTACGGTCTCAGTTTCGTGATCGCGCTCATCGGTGTGCTGAATTATATTAATACTGTACTAACCGGAGTCATCTCCCGCAGAAATGAATTTGCCATACTGGAGAGTATCGGCATGACCAAGAAACAACTTAAAAAAATGCTGGTATACGAAGGACTGTATAATGTACTCTTGACTGTGGCTATCACTTCTACCTTGGGCGTGCTAATTACCTATAGCATTTCTAAAAATATAACAGGGATCATGGCTTTTACGGTATTTCATATGAGCTGGCTGCCGTTTATCCTAGTCATACCTATTCTATTAGTCATTGCTTACACGGTAACCCTGAGCGCCTACAAGACGTTGAACAAAGCCACCATTGTCGAGAGACTTAGAGAAGTCGAATAGCATATCTCTTAAGCTAAAGTTACATTGAATACACAAAAGGACAAGCCCGCGATAATTCGGGGCCTGTCCTTTTTGTATTCAAGCTATTTTAAATCAATCTTCGAAATTCACAAGCCCTACTCTAAGCTTATATCATCCACATAAACCGTAAGTGGGGAGCTACTTCCACTCGGCGCAGAGATTTGAAGCCCCATCGCTTGAATCAACGTTTTGTCGATCGTGTTCCCGTTGACGTCCATGCCGTTCAAATTAAGGGTAATCCACTGATAATCAGTCGTCAGCGCAAACTCACCTGAATCAGCCCATGCCCAGCTGCCACCCGTTTTGATGAACAACTTAGCCTTAGCTGAGCCGGCTGCAATTCGGACTTTCAGCTTCAGTGTATTCCCGCTGCTCAGATCTTTATTGCCGATGTAATTCAGCTCAAAGTTGGCATCCGCTATAAAAGTGTTCGGAAAATCAACGCTGAGCACCTTGCTGCTGCCATCTGTAGAGTTGGCAAGGTTTGTTGCCCCCACAGTGTTTTGGCCAAATGCCCAATCCTGCAGGGAATCGTCAAAGTTAAACAGCGTGCCAAGGGCAATTCCACCGCCAGCGCTGCCGTTCGGTACAGTTCCAGCATTAGGATCATTTACTGCTTTGATATCGTCAAAATACATTTCTGACGTCAGTGTAGTGCCGCTTGGTACGGCATTCGTATAAATCGAGAACGCTTGAATAGCATTCAGGTTCAACTTGGTTAAAGTGCCTGTGGCACCGTTAGCCGGTTTAAAATCACTGAATTTGGCGGTTACGAATTGTGTCGTTGTTGTCGTAGTATCAGGGTAATACTCATAGGTTTTGCCGTTGGCGTTGATCTGAATCACCAGCTTCTGACCTAGAGCATCCGGTTGGTACCAGAACTGAAGGGCATTGAATCCGGACCAGTCTGCACCACCCATGGATTTGGTAATACCCGTATATCCATTACCACCCAGTGTGTACGTGTATTTCATGCCATAGCTTCCGCTATATTTATGACCCGCATCCAGCGAAGCCGCAGCAATATCGCCACCAGCATGAACAAACTTGGTCTGAAGCGCAAGCGTACTGCCCAAATAATCTTCGAAATTATCAACGATAGCTGGATCAGAGCTAGCTTCTACATACGTGCTATAGAGTTGAATGTTATCAATATATATAGGAAAGGAAGTATTACCACTGTCGAGTCCACTCCCTACCAGAGAGAGTGCAATATCACTCGCCGCTTCGCGTTTGGCAGCATCCGGCAAATCGATAATTGATGAGTATTTCACATACTCCACGCCGTTAATCGTCACTTTCGGCATAGCTGAGAAAGCAACCTGTGATTCCATTCCGTATTTAGCATCCCAATCTGGGGGTAGCTGAATTACAGTACGTAAGCTTGGGGTTGCTTCTGTACTGCCCGCAGATACCGGAACCCATGCATCAAATTTAACGCGGGAAACATCCGTGAGCATGTCGTTGTTGACGACAGATTTGACGTTGGTCAGCTCCAGCTTCATTTCCTGCCAGGTGTCACTGTAAACGGCATTGGTAACACTTAAAGCAAGCACGCCATTGCCATCCAGTGTCTGGTGAGCGATAGAGGAAATATTCGCTTGATAACCTCCATTATTCTGGATACCTGCAATATCATCGTCAAACGTATAGGAATGCAGCAATACTTCAGCGATTTTCACAAAAACCGTATTGGTTTGCTCCTGCAGAACCGTATGGTTAGCATCATACACTTTTACGGTAATCGTGGTCATTTTCCCATTCAAGCTAGCTGCCGGCGACCAGTCTGCCGTATAGTAGAAGCCATTCGCATCGAGCGTCATTGGGGTTTCGGTTGTAGAGCCATACACAGTGTACACAACACTCGCCGGTGTTTCATGCAAAACACGTGCCCGAACCTTCGTGGTATTCGTACTGATCGTGCCTTGGTTCGTAGGTGAAGCGATGTGCATGAATGGTTTTTCGACTGCCGCATTCACATTGCGGTTGTAGGCGCCGATTACACCGTCGCTGAACAGCGAATAATCATCATTATAATATGCTTTGAAATCCGCCAGCATTTCATGTTCCTTCGTAGGGTCACCCGTTGGATATGGCACATAGATGGAGTCCGCACCAAAGTTTGCCCAAGTCAGCATATAAGCCATACGTTTGGAGTCTGGGTCGCTCTTCAAGGCAGCCGCTAAGCGGGTATAGAAGTCAGGCGTTGTATTGCCGCTTACCTGCATCTTCTGATATCCGAACTCGGTGAGCGCTGCAACTTTATTTTTCTGATCAGCTATGTTGGAGACAAGCTTGGTTTCCTTAACTACGCTGTCGAACCAACCTTGGCCTTCGCCGTTGTAGTAGCTGTCGAAGCCAAGTATATCTACATAATCATCACCTGGATAAGTCTCCAGATATTTCTCTTCATTATCTCCGAAGCCGCCCCCTGGCGAGTAGGCATACAGGAAGTTGTGAACACCTTTTTGATCACGCAGGTATTCCACGGTATATCGGTAGAGTTCTTTGTATTGGTCTTTGGTCGTGAAAGCAGCACCCCACCAGAACCAGCTACCGCTCTGCTCATGGAACGGACGGAAAATAACCGGAATCGGCTGACCCGCATCAGTCTTAAGATGATTTGCGAAATCCGCAATGTTGTCTAAAAAGAGATTAAACTTCTCGTTATTGGAGCCACCTGGCAGAATAGTCGAAACTACGCTTCCTTTAAGATCGTAGAAATCTCCACCCGTTACAAAGTTTGGCATATGCGAACTCAGGTTCAGTACACCATTTTGGGCATATGCCTTTTTCATAACATCGATCAGATTATCGCGGCTTTGCTCAAAGTTACCAGACACTCCTGGCTTCTCATACCCTTCGAGACTGAGCGTATCCCAACCGAAAACGGCAGGATAAGCACCAACAGCATTATACGCATCAGACTGGGTGCCATTCTTTTCTGTGATCGACATCCCTTCTGTCGTAGCATGCTGCTGTCCAAATAAAATATGCTTCCCACGGATATCCTCGAGATAAGCAAAAAGAGATCTAGTCTCGGCTGTAGCATTCATATCGACGAAGTCGACGATAGGAGTTGGTGCCGGAGTTACAGTTCCAGAGCCGTTATCCACCGAAGGTGTCGGTGTCGGTGTCGGCGTTACTGCCCCTGAGCCGTTATTCGTCGTTGGCGTTGTTGTTTGCATGCCCGTCGTAACCGGCGCCGAAACGCCATTGACCACAGCAATCGTTCCAACAGATACAGCTGCACCGTTTACGGTAATGCCCGCAGCCTTAAGGATTGCGTTCGTAATATCGCCTTGACCGGCGATCGTCGTACCCGTTGCCTCTTGGTTGACCATCAAGTTTGAAATTGAGGCCCCATCTGCGATAACCAAAGCGACTGTGTTATTTGCTAAGACCTCATCCACCTTTGTGCCTGTACCAAGCTCTAGGCGCGATTTGCTCTCAATGGAGATACTGTCAATCTGCGTTGCACCAGTGGTCAGCACACGGACCAAACCATCCGGACGATTAACTTGTACTTTACCGAGAGTGGCGTTATTAAAAACAATCGTATGCTCTCCGCCCCCCCATACGAACGTGGTTCCTTTGACCGTAATCCCATCAAGCTTGACCTCTCCGTTGCCAATACCAGGAGCGAGATACAGGTTGCCGTTGATAGTCGCCCCCTTCAGGTTTGCCCCATCCTTATTGATGATGACGCTTCCATCAATCGTTGCGGCTTCATTACTGCCTGTTGTTGTATAATAGCCTGCTACTAGCTGGTCCAGCAGCGTAACGACTTCAGCACGTGTCATTTCACCTTTGGGTTTGAATGAACCATCCGGATAGCCACTGATCTTACCCGCGAAGGCATTCACGGCATCCAACGCATACTTCTGAATATCAGCTGAATCTTTAAATGACGAGGCAAAAGAGGTATTCTCTCCACTCGCCAAGCTAAATGCCCGTGCAAGCAAAGTTACTGCATCCTGACGGGAAATCTCTGTCGTTGCTCGTGCCTGACCCTTCTCAAAGCCCTGGTAATAGCCAGCTTCCTTCGCAATAGCGAATTGCTGTGCATACCAGCTGTTCGCTGAGACATCTGTGAAATTGACAGGCGCTGCAGCTGTGAAACCAAATATCTGATTTACTATCGTTACGAATTCTGCGCGGTTAATACTCTTATTAGGCTGAAAGGTCCCGTCCGGGTATCCGTTAATGACACCGTTATTCATCCATTTGCTAATATCAGCAGCAGCCCAGTGACCCTGCAGATCTGAAACAGAAGAGGTGATGTTATATGTTCCGCTTGTTGCCGCATAGGCCGGAGCCAACGAGGTTCCAATCATTGCCGCAGCCATAAATGAAGCCAGCCATTTTGTTGAAACTTTCATGAATAACCTCCCAAATATATTTTAATGTGTTTATTCGTCCTAAATAACAAATATATATTTTGTTATCACCTTCTCTCTTCGATTTTTTAGTAATAATTGTAGTAAAACAGTGACAGATACCAATTAATTAAAATGTAAGCGCTTAATTATATATTATACAGAGCAAAAAATCATATGAATATGCTCCCTATTTACTTTTATAGTCCTCGCTTGTGTTTTTGTTATATATATTTTAGTAAAATAAACAAACAAAATACGACAAAATTATTTTTTCATTGGATTTTTCATCCTCTAAAAAGAAAAAACAAGCTCCCCATGAATCGGAAAGCTTGCTTGTTCTAATATATAGCGCCTGACTAGCTGTTATTTATACCTTTATTTAAAGGCCGGCAGCGCGATATCCGCGTAATTATCCTCCAGGAATTTTTTCACTTCTGGACCACTGATCCGCTCAGCCAGCTTTTTAATAGCTGCGGAATCCTTGTTATCGCTGCGGGCAACCAATGTAATCGCGAATTTGGCATCCTCGGATTCCGTAATCAAGGCATCTTTCTTAGGCGTTAGCCCAAGCGGACTAGCATAAGCAGGCGTCATCGCCACCAGGTCAGCATCATCCAGCATACGGGCCAGCATCAGCAAATCGACTTCCGCAAATTTAAATTTTCTTGGATTAGCAGTAATGTCTGCCTGCGTAGCCTTAATGCCTACGCCCTCCTTCAAAGTAATCAATCCAGCTGCTTCGAACATCTCCAGCGAACGCCCAATGTTCGACGGATCATTCGCCATCACCAGTGTGGCTCCATCCGGCAGCTCGGCAATGTCTTTGAAACGTTTGGAATACCCACCGTAAATGGCATTATAAACGGGCTGAACCGCTACAAGCTCTGAACCCTTACTGGCATTAAATTGCTCCATATAAGGCACATGCTGAAAAAAGTTAGCGTCCACTTCCTTATTCGCCAAAGCTTCATTTGGCTGCACATTGTCAGATAGCACCACGACTTCAAGCTCGATACCGTCTTCCTTCAACAATGGTTTCACAATATCCAGAATATCCGTCATAGGCGGAATAAGTGTGGCTACCTTTAGTTTGATAGGCTCCCCGCTATTCTCAGCTGAACTGTTTGCTGCATTCGTATCTGATGCCGTGTTTGCTCCACAGCCTGCAATGAGGATTACCATTAATGTCAGTAGCAGTATCATTGATTTTTTCATAAATACAATTAACCCCCATTATAGATTATATAAATTTTCTGCTTATCGTTTATCCAACAGTCTGGACAAGGTGCCTCCTGTGAACTGCACAAGCTGCACCAGCACAATCATCACAACAATGGCATATGCCATTACCTCAGTCTCAAAGCGTTGATAACCATAGCGGATAGCGAAATCGCCAACTCCGCCCCCACCGACGACCCCCATCACGGTTGAGAAGGAAATAAAGCTGATCGTAGAAGTTGTCAGTCCGAGCACTAGTCCCGAACGAGCTTCCACATATAAGAATTTAAAGACAAGCCCCAGCTTCGAAGCTCCCATTGATAAAGCTGCCTCAATCGTTCCTTTGGGAACCTCCAGCAAAGATTGCTCCACCAGACGTGAGTAATACGCGATCGCCACAATACATAGTGGAACTGTTGCAGCCATTGTGCCAATCGCCGTCCCCACGATAAATCGGGTCACCGGAATCAGCGCTACGACCAACAGCAGGAACGGAAAGGAACGGACAATATTGACGATACTGTTGAGCACCAAGGACATCATCCTATTCTCATAGAGCTGGCCTTTCCGGCAAAAAAACAGCAGCGTCCCAAGCGGAAGTCCCAGCAGCAGCGCAGCTCCAACCGACATTCCCACCATCACAAAGGTCTCACCAATGGCTTGCCACATTTGTGCTTGGTATTTAATTGCACTCTCAAACATGGACTTCCTCCGTTTTGCCAAGAATCTGATTCCGATACGAGCCTGAGCTAGTCGCAGCAGGCTGGAAGTCACCGTCTTCTCGGGAGAATGAATCAATGATCATTCCTCTTTCCATTACAGATACATGACCGCATAAGGTTTTGACTACATCCATCTCATGTGTGACAATCACGATCGTTACACCGAGGCTTTCATTAATATGTCTCAATACACTCAATATATCTGCCGTAGTCACCGGATCGAGCGATGAGGTTGGCTCATCACAGAGCAGCAACTTTGGACTATTCGCTAACGCGCGGGCTATAGCTACTCTCTGCCGTTGGCCTCCACTCAGTTGGGCAGGATATTGTTCTGCCTTATCCGTAAGGCCGACGAAGTCGAGGCATTCCTGCACTCGATTGATCCGTTCACGTTTTGGTAGACCAGCTAGTTCAAGCGGAATGGCGACATTACTGCTGACTGTCACGTTATATACAAGGTTAAATTGCTGAAAGATCATCCCGATCTTTTGCCGCTCCTTTCGCCGCTGTTTGTCTGACATACTTGTCAGAAGGTGTCCGTCTACAGTAACCGTACCCGAATCTGGTACCTCCAGTAGATTGATCATACGCAGCAGCGTAGACTTTCCGGCACCACTTGCGCCAATAATGCCATAGATAGCTCCTGCCTTAACCTCAAGCGATACATCGTCAACCGCCTGATATATGCCATTCTTCAGCTTAAATTTTTTACTTACCCGTCTCAGTTCTAGGATGCCAAGCCCCCCTTCCAGTCCTGACTGCAATGAGCCCTATTTGGGATGATTATTGTATCATAATTATTTAAAAACTGTTTTATTAAAAATCTCTTTAAATAATAAGGTATTTCCTTTACTGTGTCACTATTTTTCTCAAATTATAACAAGAGTGATGTCCAATTCTACAATAGGTTCAAATGTGAGATCGGCATTTCTCCACACTTCTTCCATATCCACAGCAAAGTTATATAATGTAACATATATCATTTACTTTTCGAATATTATGCTTATAATTGAGTCTAAACTTGATGTTTATAACTTAGTTCCATCATGATCTCCACGATATGTAATGATTAGTAACATAATTATAGTTAGATCAATGATTTCAGCATAGGGAAGTGATCTCCTTGTCGGTAACCTTACTTCTCTCATCGAATGAATTTAAGAAGAAGCTGTCCCGCTGTTATAATGAAGTACACAAAGAGTTGTATGGTGTTGGTGTTACACAGCTTAAGATTGATGCCGTAAATGATACGATGATTATGTTTCTGGTGAAGCATCAGCGGGTTACCGCACTTCGTGCCCTAGAAGAACATTATCCAGAGTTGAAGCAGTCTGTTGATGCTGCGCTGCATCAGGAATTCAAACGTAGAATCCAGAAGAAGCTGGCCGAAGAAATGAAGCTGGCCGTCACTGGCGTATTACGGGATTATGAGCCACAAACTGCATGGGCTTGTACTGTAGTTATCACGGATGCCGAGAAAGGATAAATGAAACGGGATTTATCTCGCGGATTTTAATATAGCCTACTTCTCGTCATGTTAATCTGCCTATAACCAGCAAGTAATTGTTATTCCGCATAGTCGGCTTATCTCGATTTCATCCTGATGAGCTGCCACATAAATAAGGTTTGCCCGAATTCTGTTTACAGACTGAAGGAAGCCGTTGATTAGAGAACATCTCTATGTCAACGGCTTCCTTTTGTTTTTTTATACAGAATCCCAGCCAGTACCCTTTCTAAAGGAGAACTCCAATCATGAAAATTATAGTCGCTCTTACAGGAGCAAGCGGAGCCATATACGGCTACTCCCTGATCCGCAGCCTGCATCAATTAGGCATAGACACCTATGTTATCGCCACTAGCGCCGGAGAGAATGTGCTCCAATATGAATGTGGCATCGACATGGCTGAGATCGCGGAATATGCGACGGTGCTGCCAAACAGTGATTTGTTCGCACCTGTAGCCAGCGGCTCATTCAAAACTGACGGAATGGTCATTATCCCCTGTTCCATGAACACACTGGGTGCTATCGCCAATGGGCTGGGAGATACTCTGCTGAGCCGTGCGGCCAGTGTGGTGCTGAAGGAAAAACGCAGGCTCATTATCGTGCCCCGCGAGACGCCACTCCATCTCATTCATTTGGAGAATATGCTTAGGGTTGCCCGCGCGGGAGCAGACATTATGCCTGCCTCACCAGGATTCTACAATCATCCCACAGAGATCTGGGAGCTGGTTAATTTTATGAATGCCCGTGTCCTCGATGCTTTGGGGATTGAACATCAATTAATGAAAAGATGGGGTGAGGCTTAAAGATGGCAGCGCTGAATATTAGACAATTACTGGAGCATTGGGAGAGGAACGGCAAGCTGCTGCGGATACGTAGAGAAGTTGACCCCCGCTTCGAGCTCGGAGCAGTAGTTAAAGCGGTAAAGGGTGCGCAACCCATACTCTTCGAGAAGATCAAAGGGTATAACGTACACATGACTGTTGGGCTTGGCGGCTCCAAAGCGCTGATGGCTGAAAGTATGGATATGCAGCCTGGCGACATGCTTCCTCGCCTTATCGAGGCCCTCGTGCATCCGCTTGCGACCCGCAAAGTGGAGCACGCTTCGGTCCATGACAACGTTATTACCGGCCTGCTTAACTTGAAAGATTACTTTCCTGTATGCACTTATCATGCTTTGGACAGCGGAGCATATTACGTCTCAGGAGTCATGGTCGTTAAGGGCCGGGACGGACATACACGTTATACTTCCATCCGGCGGATGCAGCTGCTGGATGGCAACCGGACCAGTATTTTAATCTCTTCACCAGAATTATTTCAACAATACAAAGAGTTTGAAGAGCGTGATGAGCCGCTGGAAGTCGCGTTTATGTTTGGCATCGTCCCGGCTGTTGTTCTGGCTTCACAGGTCAGCACACATCTGTTTCATGTAGATAAGCTGGATGTTGCCTCTGCCCTACTCGGCGAGGCACTTGCAGTAGTTCCCTGCAAGAGCGTTAATCTTGAGGTTCTGGCTGAAGCTGAGGTTGTCTTTGAGGGGCGGATTCTTCCTGGGATTCGCGTACCCGAAGGACCATTCGGAGAGCTCGGCGGATATTATGGACCACGTTCAGAACAGCCAGTGGTAGAGTTCTCCGCCGTAACTTACCGGAACCATCCCATTTGGCAGACTATTCTCCCAGCTAGCTATGAAGAGAAGCTGCCTATGGCTATTGCCCGTGAAGTAGCCTTAATCAGCTCCATCCGGCAGGTTGTGCCTACCGTTCAAGACGTTCATATCACAATGGGTGGCGTAGGACGGTATCATGCAGTCGTTAGGATTCGCAAAGTAAGCGAGGGTGACGGCAAAACTACTCTGCTAGCTGCCTTTGCCGGTGACAAGGACTTGAAGCATGTGGTTGTCGTCGATGAAGATGTTGACCTCTTGAATCCGCTTGATGTGGAGTGGGCCATTGCCACCCGGGTTCAAGCCGATCTGGATCTGTTCATTGTCCCTGGCGCCAAGGGTTCTCCGCTGGAACCTTCCCACAATCTTCGCGGGGTCACTGCTAAGATGGGCATCGATGCTACGTACCCGTTATCGCAAGCGGAGCATTATCTCAGAACTCATATTCCTGGACAGGATGAGATTGAGCTGGCGAACTATTTATAGAGGTATAGAGGGTTCTAGGACTCTTCTCTACTTCACACTCAGCACTTGCCGTTGAACAGACACCGAATGACTCTACTTTTCTTCGGTAATTGAGATCCGTTTCTGAAACTAAAGGGATTTCCTCCCGCTAATTTTGGTAAAATCATTTATTTAGAGGATTTAGAGGGAAATATTCCCTCTAAATATTGGCATTTCGGCTGTTGCAGTCCAAAGGGGCAAATATAGCAGGAGTTTTTCCCGCTAATCTATTAATAGCCTACTAGGATGCATTTTTAGAGGGAGAAATTCCTGCTAATCTCTGTGCTAACCTTTCTCCTCATCCGCTACCGAGGCTGTACATGCGATTTAACCAGTTATGTTCTGGCGAACACTGATTTCAGCGTGGATGCGCAAATCTAAGCTTATGCTTTCGATGTAGTTTTGCTATCAAAACTTTAAGCTTATGCTTTCGACGTAGTTTTGCTGCACAGTCATACTCGAAGATGTAAAGTTCCGCAAAACTTTAAGGAGGTGGATTATGCAAGCAATCGGATTGATTGAGACACGAGGGCTGACACCAGCATTAGAAGCGCTCGACGCCATGTGCAAAGCAGCAAATGTTAAGCTGGTGGACTTCAAGCGGATCGGCTCCGGCTTGGTGACGGTTATCGTCGAAGGCGATGTCGCCTCTGTCACAGCAGCGGTTGAGGCTGGCGTTGCTGCTTATGCACGAACCGGCGGTGAGCTCATTTCGTCAAATGTCATTCCGCGCCCGCATCCGGATTTAGCCACAATGCTCTACTAAACAAGATAAAACAAAAGTTTCTTAAAGGAGGTGATTACATTTGTCCGATTTTATGAGAAATGTTGTTTCAGAGGTATTGCAAAGAAACCATGCTATTCCTTTTTCCGGTGTCACTCCCGCCCATCCGGAGGATTATAGCAAGCCACAGCCGCCAGTCAAGAGGACTAATTACCAGAAGGAACAAGCTGCCAAACGGCTGGCCCTAATTGCCGGTGCTGCTGCATCAAGCTCCAGCAGCTCCAACCTTTCCAACAACTCTGGCAATTCCAGTAGCTTGGGCAACTCCATTGGCAGCGGTAGCAATACTCTTTCTACCCACTCTGGCGGCACCATTAGCTCCACTAGTGGAGCACTCCATACTCAACATTTTGTCGAGCATTGTTTATCTCCACTGCTTCTGCGCACCTTATCGCACAAGAATGTGGAGGTTAGTTCACCTGGAAATTCACACATAAAGGCTCAACTCCATACACCTGAGACCTCTGAGCCTTTCCGTCTCTCAACTGCGAGGGATATGGACGCCTGGCTCTTCCCGGATATCTCTACCGCGCTTCGTCCTCTACTGGGAATCACCAGCCGAAATTACAGTGCAGCTGGTGTCATCAGTACACGATCCTGCCATCCGGGACAGCTATTTGCTGCAGAGAAGATTCTAGCAGATGACCCTACGCTGGAAGCCGAGATTTACTGGGGAGAAGCTGATCCTCGTTTCGAGCTTAAGCTGTTCAGCAATCATTTTCACAAAGTAGCCATCAAGCTGAAGGAAATAGTTGATCTTTTACAGGTCGCTTCTACTCGCAGAGTGCAGTTGTTCGTCAGCCTGAGCCCCACCCCGCTCCTCCGCCAACATTTGGGGGCAGGGCAGCAAGAATCCATTGCGGTTGTAGATGCCGCTTCACGCTGGAACAGCATCGGACTGGTACAGCAACTGCTCTACCGTTGTCCCCATCCTGAACTGAAAATTAGGGCGGAGCACAGCTATGTAACAATAACCGGAACTTCTGCTCAGATAACAGCTGTAGAGGCAGAGCTTAAGACCATGATGAGGGAGGACTGAACATGCAAGCGCTGGGATTAATTGAGACTCTTGGGTTCACAACCGCCGTTTCAGCAGCAGATGCTGCACTTAAGGCAGCAGATGTGCGACTAGTGGCCGTAGAGAAGGTTATCGGTGTTGGCGGTTCATTGGGTGTGACTATTCATCTAAGCGGGGATGTTGCTGCAGTCAACGCCTCCGTTGAGGCTGGAAAGGCAGAAGCACAACGAGTCGGCAAGGTAATCTCTGCCCATGTCATCGCAAAAGCTCACGAGGATGTGACTCACAAGATATTGTCGAAATATTTACTGGAAAAAGAAAACGCCGCTCCCGCATCTGTTACTATCTCCTCTGCTACTGACCCGCTCACAAAGACTAACAAGCTGAAGTCGGATACTTTACCAGCTTCACCTGGCCCTACAGATTCAACCGAATCAACCGATTCAGACGACAAACCAAACTAAATTGATGGAGGTTTTTATAATGGGAGAATCACTGGGATTAATCGAAACAAAAGGTCTTGTAGGGGCAATTGAAGCTGCGGATGCAATGGTGAAAGCGGCAAACGTAGAAATCTGCGGTTATGAAAAAATCGGCTTTGGTCTCGTAACAGTTATGGTTCGTGGGGATGTAGGTGCTGTAAAGGCAGCAACCGATGCAGGGGCAGCAGCAGCCAAACGGGTCGGAGAACTGGTTTCGGTACATGTCATCCCAAGACCACATAGTGAAGTTGAACGGGCCTTGTTATCCAAAGGCATTGAATAGGAACAATAGTCACCATGGACAGCCGGCATAGCACGGTTGCTGCAAATATCCTACTGGAGATGTCTTACGGCTCCAGAGCAGCAGAGTTAAATAAAGACTATCCCCGAGTCTTAACACTGCTGGCCAATCATTTTATCGGTATGGAGGATGGGTTCGCGGCTATTCGGAAGCTGGGGGCAAGCAACGTTAGATTACGGATATGGGTAGAGGAGAATCTGTTCAACACAATGGCCCTCGAAGAGATAGTAGCGCAGTCCGGAGTTGACGATATTATACTTCCCGCCAACTCCCTGCCCCCCTCTCCCTCCGAAGCAGATGCCCTATTCATACCCGTACTTTCACTATCCCTGTTGTCCCGTCTAACTCAATTGGATACCGGACATCCATTCGTACAATTAATAGTATTGGCTCTTTGTGCAGGAAAACCGGTCGCCGCTTTAACGCTAGGGGCAGAACCAGATCATTATCGTTGGGGTGAGCAGGGTCTCTCGCAGGCCAGTCCGCTTTTGAAAGAGCAGATGTTGGCTATGGTTAGTACAATAGAAGGCTTCGGCATTAAGCTGCTAGAACCGGATAAAGTGGGGAACTGGCTGTCCTCTGCGGAAGCACCACTCAAGAAACAGATACTAACCGCCGAGGATATCCGCTCAGCACGGAAGCTGGATAGAACAATCATTGTATTGAGCAGACATGCCGTAATCACTCCGCTTGCCGCAGATATGGCCAGAGAATATAGAATAGAGCTTCAATTTAAATAGAAGAGGTGACAATCACATGCAGCTGGGACTAATTATCGGATACGTCGTTGCAACTAGAAAGGATGAGACTCTGGTTGGTGCCAAACTACTGATCGTTCAGCCGATTCACCCGGACAATACACCTTCTGGAGCAACGATCGTTGCGGTCGATACGGTGGGAGCCGGAATTGGCGAAACGATCATCTTCGTAGTCGGCAGCGTGGCTTCACGAGCGACGTTACATCCGAATGCCCCTATAGATGCCGCTATTGTCGGTATTGTAGACAGCGTGGATTGCGCCAAGGCGGGAGGTTCATAACATATGCTAACGACAGATATCAAAGATGCGATTCAGCGGCGGCGGATGATTGATGTGCTGCTCTCCGACACTGTTCACGCCGACCTTGTACTTAAAGGCGGCTATATCATTAATGTAGTTACCCGGGAAATTTACGAAGGCGATGTAGCTATAAAAGGGGATCGCATTCTACTTGTAGGCCAAGCGGATAAGCTGATTGGTCCCTCTACCGTCATTGAAGAGATGCGCGGCAAATTCATAAGTCCGGGCTTTATTGATTCACATATGCATTTCGAAAGCGCGATGCTTACTGTAACCGAATTTTCCAAATTATCCATTCCAACGGGAACCACAACATTAGTAGCAGATCCGCATGAAATAGGCAATGTTCTGGGAGTGCCGGGAATGAAAGCGATGATCGAGGAAGCCAAAACCTTACCGAACCGTGTTCTTTTCACCGTACCCTGTCTCACGCCGGATGTGCCTGGTCTAGAAACTGCTGGTGCTGATATTAGCTCGAAGGATATGCAGGAACTGCTGAATGATGATCATGTACAGGGAATCGGAGAACTGCAGGGCTTCAGCAATGTTCATCCGGTATACCGCAATGCCCCCTATCTTATTGATGATCTGCTTGCCTCTGTTTCTTACGCCAAAGCTATTGGCAAAAGCATTGAAGGCAACGCCCCCGGCTTATTTGGCCGCGAGCTTGCCGCCCATATCATATGTGGAGGTGGCCATGTCTCCTGCCATGAGACAACGACGAAGGAAGAAATGATGGAGAAGCTGCGTTACGGGGTCAGTGTATTTATGCGCGAAGGCTCTTCCCAGCGCAATATGGCTGAATGCATCCGGGCCATTACTGAGGAGGGAATGGATTCACGACGAGCCATCCTCGTCTCCGATGATATGGTTCCTGAGGATCTGCTGAAATACGGGCATATGAATGATATTGTCCGCAGAACCATTGCCGTAGGTATAGATCCAGTAGAGGCCATCCAAATGGTCACCATTAACCCGGCTACACATTTTGGCTTCGATGATATCGGCCTGCTCGCCCCAGGTAAAAAAGCCGATATCGCCGTAATCAGCGATTTAACCCAGATGAAGATCGCTCAAGTCTATATAAGCGGAGTCAAAATCGCCGAGAACGGCGAGCTCACCCGGGATATCCCCTCCTATATTTATCCCGCTTCTGTCAAAAATTCCGTTAAGCGTAAACCCGTCAAACTGGAGGACCTGCAAATTTCTGCTGAAGGCGCTCATAACACCGTTCAGATCCGGACCATCGAGGTTATTCCAGATCAAAACCTGACCGGAGCCGGAATCTATATCGCTTCCGTCAAGGATAATGTCGTCTTGCCTTCGGTCGCAGACGACCTTCTTCCCCTGCTCGTAGTCGAACGTCATGGACGCAGCGGCAAGATCGGTAAAACCTTTGTTCGCGGTATGACGCTTAAAGTAGGAGCGATCGCCGAGAGCGTAGCCCATGATACGCATAACATCATTGTCACAGGCACTAACTATGCAGATATGGTAACCGCCGTGAATCGGGTTATTGCCATGGACGGAGGCATCGCCATGATTGCAGGGGGCAAAGTTGTAGGGGATCTGCCGCTGCGCATTGGTGGGCTAATGACTGACGAACTGACAGGCAAGCAGATGAGCAGTCGGATTACCGAGCTGCATCAGCTAGCCCGTGAGGAGCTAGGATGCAGCCTGCATGTACCATTTATGCATCTTTCTTTCCTCTCACTAGTCACCAGCCCGGCGTGGAAAATAACCGATATCGGCCTGATTGATGCCGATGCCTTCACCGTGCTGCCAACACTCGCTTAAGGCTAGGTTACTGAACTAGTTTTGCGATCTAGGAAGCTTTTGCTATCAAAACTAAGCCTATGCTTCCGAAGTAGTTTTATTGCGAAGATTCTCAGGTAGCAGCGCTCCATAAAACTTTTAAGAGGTGACGAAATGGGCATTCAGGTTGTAGATCTCTCACAGGAAATCTATCAGGGGATGCCGGTCTTCCCTCCGCATCAGAAGACCATGATCTTCCCCAATATGAGTCATGCAGAGAGTAAACACAAACTCGGCTTCGAATTTGCTACCAATAATCTGCTCATTAATGAGCACGGTCCCACCCATAGCGATGCCATCTACGAATATGATCCACAGGGACAGACGATCGATGAAATGCCGCTGGAATATTTTTATGGACCGGCCATCTGTTTGGATGTCTCCCATATCTCGCCGGATAGCTACATTACCCGCCAGGATCTGGAACAGGCCTTACAAAAAGGTTATCTCCATCTCGACAAAGGGGATATCGTGCTGCTGTACACCGGTCATTATAACCGCGCTTACGGGACAGAGGAATGGTTGACCCGCTACACAGGATTAGATTATGAGGCAGCGGAATGGTTAGCCAAGCAAGGTATCGTAAATATCGGCGTAGATGCCCCTTCCATCGATAATCCGAATGATCCACGTTTCTCTGGACATTTAATCTGTCGGGAATACGCAATGACCAATACCGAAAATTTATGCAACCTCGATAAAATAGCGCAGAAACGCTTTCTGTATTTTGGGCTTCCGCTCAAAATCCGCAAAGGCACTGGTTCCCCTATCCGAGCTGTGGCCGTGTTCATAGAATAAAGAAATTGGGTGAATAACAGTGAGAAACGAAATTGTAGTTGAGGAAATCATCGTACCTGCGTATGAAGGAAGAAGTGCGCGGGTACGCAAAGGGCAGACGCTCTATATCATAGATGTGGAAGGCAAGCAGGTAGGTGATTTTGTCTGCTTTAATGCGGAGAATCCAGAGGAGCATGTGTCGCCAGTTCATATGAGATCGTCGCTCAGCAGCATCAGACTCAAAGAAGGTGACGGCCTTTACAGCAATTACCGCAGACCCCTTATGCAGATGACCAAAGATACCGTTGGTCGGCATGACTTCTTTTTTCCAGCCTGCGACTATTATCGCTATAAGGTTGATTTTGGATTGGAGGAGCATCCCAACTGTCATGACAATTTACAAAAAGCGCTCGGTAAATACCAGCTTGGCCATAAAGAAATCCCTGACCCCATCAACTGGTTCATGAATAACTCCCTCGACGAGAACTTGGATTATGTGATTGAAGAACCTTTGTCCAAGCCGGGTGATTATGTCGCCTTGCTTGCCCTCACAGATGTGATCGTAGCCCTCTCCTCCTGTTCACAGGACCTCGCGCCTGTTAATGCCTACAACGTAACCGCGCTCAAAATGCAGATCACAGAATCAAAGCCCGTATAACTCGGGTATTGTAGCACGTTCCGTCGGCGTTAAGCTATATGAACAATTGGCAACTTTCTTATAATTAGGAAAAAGCTCCTGCACCGCCGGGATAATCCGTCGCCACAGGAGCTTTCTCTAAACCCTCATACGCAATCTGAATTCCTTAGCCTCTCACAACAGTGTTCCTTGCTTTATATTCCTCAAGTGTTAGGACTTCTCCAAATATACCGATATCCCGCAGGCCAGATACATGCATATCTTCATCCTTTGAAGCGCAGCAGTCGCTGATACACATCACCTTATACGTATGATACATCGCGTCTGATGCTGTAGACCGGACGCATACATTTGTCCATACGCCAGTAACTACTACAGTATCAATGCCCTCTTCACGAAGGAATAGGTCCATATCCGTGTAGCTAAAGGCGCTATGTCGTCTTTTTTGCACAATATAATCGCCTTTGTCGATCTGCGGAGTCAGACTCGGTATGAAGTCGGAACCCCAGGTTCCTTTGATCGCATGAATCGGTCTTACTCTGAAATCCGCATCGTTCTTTCGATGAGCTTCCTGTACAAAGATGATCTGGATATCATTCTCACGGCTGAATTCGATTAATTCCTGCAGCGCCGGCACAATCTTCTCGCCATTTGGGCAACAGAGTGCACCTTCCGGGCTGATAAAATCATTTAACATATCAATAATAACTACGGCGTGTTTGCCCATAGCAGTCACGTTCCTCTCAAGTGTATCTCATTAATGTTCCAGCAAGATCTGCTTAATATTTTAACAAGCGCGGAAGTTCACTAATGGTCTGGCGTTTCACGAACTCACCGTATCCAGGTTTACCTACCACACCCAGTTCATCATCATAAACCAACGTGCCTCTGACAATCGTCTTGTCAACTTTACCTTTAAGCTTCATGCCGTGAAAAGGAGTATATTTCGGTTTACAGTGCATTTTGTCCTTATCAAGCGTCCATTCCTTCTCCAAATCTACGATTGTAAAATCGGCGTCTGCTCCAATTTCGATAGCCCCTTTTTTGGGGTACAGACCATAATGAACTGCCGGATTGGTGCACAGCACCTCTACCAGCCGTGAAAGGCTTAATCTGCCTTTATTAAAGCCTTCGCTGATCATGATTGGAACCAATGTTTCAACACCTGGTATCCCTGGAAAAGAGGTCCAGACATCCATTCCTGGAGCATCCTTTTCAGTGGCGATCTCATAAGGTGCATGGTCAGTGGCCATGAAATCAACGGTTCCATCAACCAGACCTTGCCACAAGGCTTCATTGTCTTCTGTACGGCGCAAAGGAGGAGCAATCTTCGCAAATGCCTCGAACTCAGTCATCGAGTCAACAGCGTTCAGCGTCAAGTAATGCGGGCAAGTTTCCGCTGTCACTTTAAGCCCTTTAATCTTTGCTGCCTTAATCAGTTCATTACCTGCAGCAGTACTCATGTGCACAATATGCAGACGGGCTCCTGACTCCTCAGAGAAGCTTATACCAAGCTGAATTGCAGCTTTTTCCGCCAAAATCTTACGTGCTTCCGCCCATGCGGGATAATCCATGCGTCCTTCTTTTTTCAACTTGTTCGTGTAGAAATCACAAATCGCAAAATTCTCGGCATGAATACCGATCGGCATTCCTGTTTCAGCCACAGCATAGAAGGCTTCCAGCATTTCCGGGTCAGTTACACGCGGATAGGTGGGAACAGACGGGGTCATATACACCTTAAAGGCTACGACACCCTCTGCCGCCTGCTCTTTAACGATGTTCAAAACATCGTTCCGCACATCTTCGCCGGTAACTCCTCCCCACATCGCATAGTCGATAACTCCCTTACCTTCCAAGGCGTTAAGCTTATTGTGCAAATTATCTACCGAACGGACCGAAGGCACGCTACAGCAAGGCATGTCGATAATGAGTGTAACTCCTCCCGCCGCTGCGCTGCTTGTTCCAGTAACGAAGTCTTCGCGATGAGTAAATCCAGGGTCATTAAAATGTGTATGTGAGTCAATAACACCCGGCAGCACCAGCATTCCTTTAGCGTCAATAACCTCTGCATTCCCAGCGTCAATATCTTTGGCAAACCCAACGATAATCCCTTTATCCACCAGAATATCAGTCAATACCTGTCTGTCACCTTGGGGAATACTTGCATTCTTAATTATCAATTTATAACTCATCGATACACACCTCTTCTTTTATATTGTAATTTTAAGCACAACAAAAAACCCCGGGTCACAAAAGGTATACGATAGAAATATACGTTCCCAAGCACAATTCTGCACGGTGAACAGCAATCTCAAGCCTATACCTCTTGTAGCCTGGGGCAATTTACGGTCGCCTGGTCGAAACGCTCAAACCAATCAATGAGCTTATACAAGAGCCTATTTTGTTAACCCATTTACTCGGGAGTAAATAAGTTTAATGTAATGTTTATTGACACAATCTAAAGGATAAAACTCCTTCAATACCTATATCATACCATCTCAAGGTCTAACGTCAATATTGAAAACTGTATTGTCAAAGAAAAGTCGAAATTGATGTTATGTAATATAACTCAATTTTCCGTGCAGCATTAATTGAGAGAGCGGTCTCTTCTATTAAGTTATTATTAAAATATTAATTCAGAACACAAATCATTGATGCAGCAACAAAATTCGCTTCCAATTCTTCTGCTTAGTTAGAAATTTTGTAATCTAGAACAACTTTGATGTACGAGATATTACTTATTCATTAAAATATTTATCGATCTGCAGCGACAATAGTCACTTCCACGCCTTCAATTAATTATCTAAATAGAGCTTCTCAAAAAGCCTGAAATGAGAAAAAGGTGTAAAAGATCGCTTTTACAAGCAAATCTTTTACACCTTTTTCATGATACCGGCGAGAGGACTCGAACCTCCACGGTCTCCCACTCGATTTTGAGTCGAGCGCGTCTGCCATTCCGCCACGCCGGCATATATACATAAAAATAACTTGGAGGCGCCACCCAGAATCGAACTGGGGATAAAGCTTTTGCAGAGCTTTGCCTTACCGCTTGGCTATGGCGCCACAAATGGAGCGGACGACGGGAATCGAACCCGCGACCCTCGCCTTGGCAAGGCGATGCTCTACCGCTGAGCCACGTCCGCAAAAAAAATGGCTGGGGATATAGGAATCGAACCTATGATGACGGAGTCAAAGTCCGTTGCCTTACCGCTTGGCTAAACCCCAATGTAAATTTAAAAGTAAAAAGGGCGACCGATGGGTCTCGAACCCACGAATGCCGGAACCACAATCCGGTGCGTTAACCACTTCGCCACGACCGCCATACAATACTTAATCAATCTCCAATAGTTCATTTTAAAGAAAATGGGGCGACCGATGGGTCTCGAACCCACGAATGCCGGAACCACAATCCGGTGCGTTAACCACTTCGCCACGACCGCCATATTTAACTTCAAAAATTGTATTGGCAGGGGCAGCAGGAATTGAACCCACACCAACGGTTTTGGAGACCGTTGTTCTACCCTTAAACTATGCCCCTAAAACTGGTGGAGGATGATGGATTCGAACCACCGAACACTCACGTGAGCAGATTTACAGTCTGATGCGTTTGGCCACTTCGCTAATCCTCCAAGGATGGTGCCGGCGAGAGGACTTGAACCCCCAACCTACTGATTACAAGTCAGTTGCTCTACCAGTTGAGCTACACCGGCGTATTGCTGTGTAAAAATATGGTGGCTCGGAACGGAATCGAACCGCTGACACGAGGATTTTCAGTCCTCTGCTCTACCGACTGAGCTACCGAGCCATATACAATTAAAAATGGCGGAACCGACGGGATTCGAACCCGCGATCTCCTGCGTGACAGGCAGGCATGTTAGGCCAACTACACCACGGTTCCAAATTGGTTGCGGGGGCAGGATTTGAACCTGCGGCCTTCGGGTTATGAGCCCGACGAGCTACCGGGCTGCTCCACCCCGCGTCATTAGCTATACAGCTAGATTGTGTAATAATATGGTGGAGGCTGAGGGGTTCGAACCCCCGACCCTCTGCTTGTAAGGCAGATGCTCTCCCAGCTGAGCTAAGCCTCCATAATAGAACAATTGTTATCATACCAAATTTCACGAAGTAAAATCAAGTGAAAAATGGTGACCCGTATGGGATTCGAACCCATGTTACCTCCGTGAAAGGGAGGTGTCTTAACCCCTTGACCAACGGGCCTTAGTCTTAATAAATATATGGCGGAGAGAGAGGGATTCGAACCCTCGAGACGCTTGTGGCGCCTACACGATTTCCAATCGTGCTCCTTCGGCCAAACTCGGACACCTCTCCATATGTGGCTCCCCGAACAGGGCTCGAACCTGTGACAACTCGATTAACAGTCGAGTGCTCTACCAACTGAGCTATCAGGGAAAATTCATACAGGCTTGAATCGCCTGAAAACTGAATCCGAATCGAATCTGCGTTTCTTGCTTGTTTGTGGATAAGCCCTCGACCGATTAGTATTGGTCAGCTCCATGCATTGCTGCACTTCCACCTCCAACCTATCTACCTCGTCGTCTTCAAGGGGTCTTACTAATTGGGAAATCTCATCTCGAGGGGGGCTTCACGCTTAGATGCTTTCAGCGCTTATCCCGTCCGTACGTAGCTACTCAGCCATGCTCCTGGCGGAACAACTGATGCACCAGCGGTACGTCCATCCCGGTCCTCTCGTACTAAGGACAGCTCCTCTCAAATTTCCTGCGCCCACGACAGATAGGGACCGAACTGTCTCACGACGTTCTGAACCCAGCTCGCGTACCGCTTTAATGGGCGAACAGCCCAACCCTTGGGACCTACTTCAGCCCCAGGATGCGATGAGCCGACATCGAGGTGCCAAACCTCCCCGTCGATGTGGACTCTTGGGGGAGATAAGCCTGTTATCCCCAGGGTAGCTTTTATCCGTTGAGCGATGGCCCTTCCATGCGGTACCACCGGATCACTAAGTCCGACTTTCGTCCCTGCTCGACTTGTAGGTCTCGCAGTCAAGCTCCCTTATGCCTTTGCACTCTACGAATGATTTCCAACCATTCTGAGGGAACCTTGGAACGCCTCCGTTACTCTTTAGGAGGCGACCGCCCCAGTCAAACTGCCCGCCTGACACGGTCCCCGTACCCGATGAGGGTACTAGGTTAGAACCTAGATACGATCAGGGTGGTATCCCAACGTCGCCTCTGCAGAAGCTTGCGCTCCTGCTTCTCTGGCTCCCACCTATCCTGTACAGATCGTACCCAAATTCAATATCAAGCTGCAGTAAAGCTCCATGGGGTCTTTCCGTCTTGTCGCGGGTAACCTGCATCTTCACAGGTATTAAAATTTCACCGGATCTCTCGTTGAGACAGCGCCCAAGTCGTTACGCCATTCGTGCGGGTCAGAATTTACCTGACAAGGAATTTCGCTACCTTAGGACCGTTATAGTTACGGCCGCCGTTTACTGGGGCTTCGGTTCACAGCTTCGGGTTTAACCCCTAACCGCTCCCCTTAACCTTCCAGCACCGGGCAGGCGTCAGCCCGTATACTTCGCCTTACGGCTTCGCACAGACCTGTGTTTTTGCTAAACAGTCGCTTGGGCCTTTTCACTGCGGCCCCCTCGGGCTATTCACCCTACCGAGGCACCTCTTCTCCCGAAGTTACGAGGTCATTTTGCCGAGTTCCTTAACGAGAGTTCTTCCGCGCGCCTTAGAATTCTCTTCTCGCCTACCTGTGTCGGTTTGCGGTACGGGCACCTTCTCCTGGCTAGAGGCTTTTCTTGGCAGTGTGAGATCATGACCTTCGCTACTACAATTTTCGCTCCCCATCACAGCCCAGCCTTAACGATGTGCGGATTTGCCTACACATCAGCCTCACTGCTTAGACGGACACTTCCATCAGTCCGCGTCACTACCCTCCTGCGTCACCCCATCGCTCATAGCGGATTACGGTGGTACAGTAATTTCAAACTGTTGTCCTTCGACTACGCCTTTCGGCCTCGCCTTAGGTCCCGACTTACCCTGAGCGGACGAGCCTTCCTCAGGAAACCTTGGGCTTTCGGCGGATCAGATTCTCACTGATCTTTTCGTTACTCATACCGGCATTCTCACTTGTATACGCTCCAGCACTCCTCACGGTATACCTTCAACGTATATACAACGCTCCCCTACCCCAGATACAATGTATCTAGCCATAGCTTCGGTGGTGTGTTTAGCCCCGTTACATTTTCGGCGCAGAGTCACTCGACCAGTGAGCTATTACGCACTCTTTCAATGGTGGCTGCTTCTAAGCCAACATCCTGGTTGTCTGTGCAACTCCACATCCTTTCCCACTTAACACACACTTGGGGACCTTAGCTGATGGTCTGGGCTGTTTCCCTTTCGACAATGGATCTTAGCACTCACTGTCTGACTCCCGGTAATAAGTATATGGCATTCGGAGTTTGACTGAGCTTGGTAACCCTTGCGGGCCCCGCACCCAATCAGTGCTCTACCTCCACTACTCTTATACCGAGGCTAGCCCTAAAGCTATTTCGGGGAGAACCAGCTATCTCCGAGTTCGATTGGAATTTCTCCGCTACCCCCACCTCATCCCCGCATTTTTCAACATGCGTGGGTTCGGGCCTCCAGTGCGTGTTACCGCACCTTCACCCTGGACAGGGGTAGATCACACGGTTTCGGGTCTACGCCCCCATACTCTATCGCCCTATTCAGACTCGCTTTCGCTGCGGCTCCGGCTTCTCACCTTAACCTTGCATGGTAAACGTAACTCGCCGGTTCATTCTACAAAAGGCACGCCATCACCCATAGATCGGGCTCTGACTTTTTGTAAGCACACGGTTTCAGGTTCTATTTCACTCCCCTTCCGGGGTGCTTTTCACCTTTCCCTCACGGTACTGTTTCACTATCGGTCGCCAGGTAGTATTTAGCCTTAGCAGATGGTCCTGCTGGATTCATACGGGGTTTCACGTGCCCCGCACTACTCGGGATCCGTCTCGGAGAGAACACAGTTTAGGCTACAGGGCTTTTACCTCTATCGCGGGCCTTTCCAGACCTCTTCGCCTACCATATTCCTTTGTAACTCCATGTGAGACGTCCCACAACCCCTAAGAGCAAGCTCTTAGGTTTAGGCTGTTCCGCGTTCGCTCGCCGCTACTGACGGAATCACTATTGTTTTCTCTTCCTCAGGGTACTTAGATGTTTCAGTTCCCCTGGTCTGCCTCTACATACCCTATGTATTCAGGTATGAGTAACTGTGCATTACCACAGCTGGGTTTCCCCATTCGGACACCCCCGGATCAAAGCTTGCTTACAGCTCCCCGAGGCAGTTTCGTTGTTCGCCACGTCCTTCGTCGGCTCCTGGCGCCTAGGCATCCTCCGTGTGCTCTTATTAGCTTAACCAATGCTCCAGTGTTTCGCTTGTTCACTCATCTTGTTTTGAATGTTGCTACCGGATCACTCCGTTCGCAGATCATTCAAAGCCAAAAGTCGTTTCACCATCGAAAACCTTCGCTAAGCCATAATACACTTTCGCTCGTTTACACAAGCGACAGATAAAATGTTCTAAAACGCAAATTCGTTTCGGTATCCAGTTTTCAAGGATCAAGGTTTTGTTCGTCCTTACAGACAAAACAAAATTGAGAGCTTCAACTCTCAAAACTGAGCAACGAGTGAGTGTGTGCAAACCCTAAGGGTTCACTAGAAGCCTTGCGGCTTCTGTTCGAATGTTTCCGTTACAGGAAACGATTCTCCATAGAAAGGAGGTGATCCAGCCGCACCTTCCGATACGGCTACCTTGTTACGACTTCACCCCAATTATCTACCCCACCTTCGGCGGCTGGCTCCCTTGCGGGTTACCCCACCGACTTCGGGTGTTGTAAACTCTCGTGGTGTGACGGGCGGTGTGTACAAGACCCGGGAACGTATTCACCGCGGCATGCTGATCCGCGATTACTAGCAATTCCGACTTCATGCAGGCGAGTTGCAGCCTGCAATCCGAACTGAGACCGGCTTTGTTGGGATTCGCTCCACCTCGCGGTTTCGCAGCCCTTTGTACCGGCCATTGTAGTACGTGTGTAGCCCAGGTCATAAGGGGCATGATGATTTGACGTCATCCCCACCTTCCTCCGGTTTGTCACCGGCAGTCTGCTTAGAGTGCCCACCATAATGTGCTGGCAACTAAGCATAAGGGTTGCGCTCGTTGCGGGACTTAAC
The DNA here is from genome assembly GCF_022369515.1 of Paenibacillus sp. 19GGS1-52. Lineage (NCBI taxonomy): Bacteria > Bacillati > Bacillota > Bacilli > Caryophanales > Paenibacillaceae > Paenibacillus > Paenibacillus sp. 19GGS1-52. Next base: position 1,208,845 of record NZ_CP059724.1, on the reverse strand, counting down.
CCAACATCTCACGACACGAGCTGACGACAACCATGCACCACCTGTCTCCTCTGTCCCGAAGGCCGCCGCTATCTCTAGCGGATTCAGAGGGATGTCAAGACCTGGTAAGGTTCTTCGCGTTGCTTCGAATTAAACCACATACTCCACTGCTTGTGCGGGTCCCCGTCAATTCCTTTGAGTTTCAGTCTTGCGACCGTACTCCCCAGGCGGAGTGCTTACTGTGTTAACTTCGGCACCAAGGGTATCGAAACCCCTAACACCTAGCACTCATCGTTTACGGCGTGGACTACCAGGGTATCTAATCCTGTTTGCTCCCCACGCTTTCGCGCCTCAGCGTCAGTTACAGCCCAGAAAGTCGCCTTCGCCACTGGTGTTCCTCCACATATCTACGCATTTCACCGCTACACGTGGAATTCCACTTTCCTCTTCTGTACTCAAGCCACCCAGTTTCCAGTGCGACCTCAGGTTGAGCCCAAGGTTTAAACACCAGACTTAAATAGCCGCCTGCGCGCGCTTTACGCCCAATAATTCCGGACAACGCTTGCCCCCTACGTATTACCGCGGCTGCTGGCACGTAGTTAGCCGGGGCTTTCTTCTCAGGTACCGTCACTCTTATAGCAGTTACTCTATAAGACGTTCTTCCCTGGCAACAGAGCTTTACGATCCGAAAACCTTCATCACTCACGCGGCATTGCTCCGTCAGGCTTGCGCCCATTGCGGAAGATTCCCTACTGCTGCCTCCCGTAGGAGTCTGGGCCGTGTCTCAGTCCCAGTGTGGCCGTTCACCCTCTCAGGTCGGCTACGCATCGTCGCCTTGGTGAGCCGTTACCCCACCAACTAGCTAATGCGCCGCAGGCCCATCCCTCAGCGACAGATTACTCCGTCTTTCATCCTCTTCCCAGGTGGGAAAAGGAATTATCCGGTATTAGCTACCGTTTCCGGTAGTTATCCCAGACTATGGGGCAGGTTGCCTACGTGTTACTCACCCGTCCGCCGCTAAATCCTGTTGAAAGCAAGCTTTCAACAAAACTCCGCTCGACTTGCATGTATTAGGCATGCCGCCAGCGTTCGTCCTGAGCCAGGATCAAACTCTCCAATTTGTATTGAAAAGAGCGATTGCTCATTTTGAAACCTCTGACGAGAATTTACATTCTCAACCGACAAGTTTACTCCAGCATAAATGCCGTGAAACTCATCTTCTTTTGGATTTCACTTTCGTAAAATCCCACTCACTTGTTGTTCAGTTTTCAAAGATCAAGTTCTCTCTTCATGTCATTGCTGCGTCTCAGCAGCGACCTTTATAATATATCACAGCACCTTTGTTTTAGTCAACCTTTTTTTAATTCCTTTTTTTCGGTTAACTTCCCATTGCTTTTGAAGCAATTCGTCGTTTCAGAGGCACGAGTTATAATTTAACACATCATCTAGGAATGAGTCAACTATAATATTCGCTACAAATTCTATAGCTCACTTTTATAAGGTATAAACAAAAAAAGAGAGTGCTCAGACTCTCCCTATCCTAAACATTTTATCTCTATTTTATTCTATTTATTTAAAGCATGTAACTACAATGTATAACGAATAGTATGTCCATCTTCATCCGCAGAATCGGCCCAAAATGTTATTTCTCGGACTAGCGAACGGGACACCAGCTTGCGTAAGACCAGTGGCAATTCCGCTTCCAGGTGGCTCAGGCCCGAGTGTTGCAGCAACTCTTTTATACTCCATGGCTCTTTACGTCCGTTTAGAAGCTTAAGAAGCATTGTACAGCAATCAGCCATTTTGGACATAATTGCAAATTCGCAAGCCAGCAACACAAGTTCTACTCTTTGCTCCAGCGTTTCTGTACTAATCGTTAATTCTTCATACAATTTATGAACTGAAGTATTGAGACTCTTTAATTGCTCCCATACCGCCGGATCCGGAAAGCGCCCACCTTCACCCACTTCAATACGGGCCCAATGGTATAAAGCCATTAATATACAGTTATAAGCATCCATAATGCAGCCTGCATCTAGATATCGTTTGGATTTCACGTACATATGCAAAAAACGGGCAAATTCCATAAAAAGCACCCGTTCTTTAAGCGGCCCGTCAAAGTGTAAGATCTCCTGCCGCATATCCTTCAGTATTTCTTTAGGGTCCCAAATTAATTCGCCCGCCATCAGACTGGTTATGAGTTCATTATTATCACCTGCCATAACAGCCCGCTCCAAAGCGGAAAGGCCCACATGCAGCGTTTGAGTGCGCTTCGCACCAGCAATGGTGTGAGTGACAATGTGTTGCTGCTCCAACTCCGCGTGCAGCACCAATACCACCATATCAAATTCATGAAGAAGCACGCTTTGGTATGGTGCGTTACCATTCCGCCGTAAAGCGACAGCCCCTAGAACATTCTCATCAAACGTTTCTCCACTTAATAAGGTCATATTGGACAGTTCCATGCTTCCCTCCATCAAATTTGGCGATTTTGCGTCCATTCAGTTATAATTCACTTAATAATATTATTCTACAAATTGATACAAATTCCTTCTGGTAAATCCAACTATATTTAGTTAGGAGTAAATACTCATGAAGTTTAAATCGGCCAAAATCAATGCTTTCCGTACATGGGGATTACTGCTTACAATGTTTGGAATGGGCCTTATGATTTTTGGGACTGCAGGTATCGTATTTTGGGGTTCCGCAGGCAAAGTATTTGCCGCGATTGGACTCGTTATCGGTCTAATCACTATGATGGCCAGTCTTGCCATTTATTTCTGGGCTGGCATGTTATCAACCAGTGCTGTACAAGTAGAGTGTCCTGAATGTCATAAGCTGACCAAAATACTCGGTAAAACCGACCGCTGTATGTTCTGTCATACCATTCTCACTCTTGATCCTGCGCAGGCAAATATTACAGCTGAGCAGCTTGAAAAACAGCAACTGAAGCATTAATACAATATCAGTCTAAAACTAAGGGGCTCCCACGATGGGAGCCCCTTAGTTTTGTGTATGTGAATATATTATTTCTGAATTTCTTTCAAAGCTTCCCAAGCATCCTGAATGGCGAAGTTGCGGTTCCAGGCTCCGATCCCTCCAAGTCCTAAAGACTGGGCCAACTCAACTCTCGCCTTAAGAGATACCTTATCCTCTATCCATATTTTACGTAGAATACCATCTTCCTTATACTCTATATAATTCTGCCCTGTATCCTTATCAAGTGTTGGCTTAAGCTTCTTATCAGTAAGGATTTCTTGGACAGCCTTCATGCCGACAGCCTTGGAGCTTACCTTCGTCTTGCCCTTCGCCTCAGTCTCCGACCAGATGCGTGTATACAATGGGACACCGAGAATCAGCTTCTCAGGCGCTACACCGTCTTCTTCTATAATACGGCTGAGGGAGCTTTCCACCCAAGGTAGTGAAGCAACTGAGCCCGCAATAGGACTGGATGCCCAGTGTTCATCGTAGGCCATGACAATTAGAAAATCAGTCACTGTTGCTAGTGCTCTCCGGTCAAGAAATAAGGACCACATCTCACTATTGGATTTAGGTGTAACATCCATTGAGACGATCAAATTCTTCGCTTGAGCCATGGGTTTCAGTTCCCGCATAAATTGCGTGACATTCTCTCCATCTTTGGTGTACACATTCTCAAAATCAATATTAATTCCGTCCAGTTCGTATAAATCAGCGTACTTCAGCATCTGTACAATGGTGTTCATCCGATTCTCATAGCTGGATAACGCACCAGTAGTCAAATCGGATTCAAAACTATTGCTCAGTAAGCCCCAGACCTCCATACCTTGGTTATGAGCCCATTTTACATAGGTAGTATCGCCCTTACTCCGTACATTCCCCTTAACATCAATAATGCTAAACCAGGTTGGGCTAACGACATTCACTCCCGGCAGCTTCCCTATTGAATCCGGATCAGGCTTGCGTTCATAGACAGCCTCGAAGAACAGGTTAACCGCCTTCCCCTTCCAGCTCCGTTCAGCCCGCGTTGGAGTGGAAGGCTTCTGTTCCACAGTCTTTTGACCATCAAGGGCTATCGAGCTTGCCTTGACATAGCCTGTATAGCCATTGCTCATCTGAACATACAACCAGTCCTTATTATCCCCGTTCCAGACTCTCACAACTGCACCCGGAGACATATTAGCTACAATTGGCGCATGGATCGATGCCTCACTGCGCAAAGCCTTCGCCTTGTCGCCCTTCTCTCCCTTTACCTTACCAAGCGGTACAGACTCTCCAGCGGTCATTAAGAGAACAGCACCTGTTTCTGTATCTTCTTGTACCTCGAACCCATACAGGTCCTGCAAGGTGTCTGCAGGAAGATACGTTACCGTGCCCTTTTCTTCAGGAGCAAGACGCAGTTGCAGCGGTTTATTGTTCAGGCTCGCATCTTTCGAATCCTCCTGCATATACAAAAGACTGGTATCTGTTGATAGAATGACAGACTTGGTTTCCTCTTCATAACGAATAGATGAATCTACATATTTCTGCAATAGCGGAAGTGGCAAAAGCAAGCTATCACCTGTACCCGAGGCTGAAAAACCAGTAAGTTCCCCTTTTACAAAGATAGGATGTTCCAAACCTTTCCAATCAGGGTCAATATGCAGTCGGTTTGGCAATACGTAAAAGACAATCCAGTAAGCTGCGGCTGCAACGATCAAAAGTCCAAGCAGGCGGCGAAAAAGACGTCCGCGCTTGTTGACACGTCTTTGTCTCTGTCTTCTGTTCAAGATATATATCCTCCAGATCGTAGCTGAATTTAAAATAGAAAGGGTATTTGCCGACCTTAAATATACGCTTGTATAACCTGTTTGGTTTCGCATAACCCAAATAATTGGCAGTTAACGCTCAGAAACAGCTGTGATTTAAAAATAAATAACGTGAGTCCTCCGTCTTCGGATTCCGCACGTTATTAATAGTTGAACAATATGTCCTATAGACAGAATACACGGTGCAACAGGACCTACGCCATTCTGTTATTCTGTCCCTCTTAATGCTGCTTATCTCTGCAAGACTTACATATTCCGTAAAGTTCCATCCGTAATCCATTAATCTTAAAGCCTGTAGCTTGCTCCGCACGAAGCTCCACATCATGAAGTGATGGATAGCTGAAATCTTCAATCTTACCGCATACCTGGCAGATCACATGATAATGATCAGACACATTGGCGTCGAAACGGCTGGAGTTATCACCGTAGGTCAACTCGCGGACCATACCGGCTTCCATGAACATTTTTAGATTGTTATATACGGTTGCTACGCTCATACTCGGAAACTTCGGCTCTAACGCCCGGTAAATATCATCCGCCGTAGGATGATTCATAGCTTCCATTAAATACGTAAGAATCGCATGACGCTGGGGCGTAATACGGACACCGGTTGTCTTCAATTGTTCCAAAGCATGTTGTACGCCACTACCCATCAATGCCACCGCCTTCTTTTAGAAAACATAATATTAACTCTACTTTTAATTGTAAGACCGGTCTTTGAACGTTGTCAACGAGGTCCGTACATTATATTCATTATTATATAATAAAAATTACTTATTTCAATATTTCATCACATTTAAACTACTGTTTCCTTCAATATGGACTTTGTGCTCTCCATTTCCAGCTTCCCCAGAGATCGTCTTTTTATCAATAAGCAGTCCTGGGTAATCAGAAACGATATCGCCATATCCACTGGAACCTTCCACCTTATAATCTCCAACCAAAGGTAAAAAGACGCTGATATCGCCAACCGCACTGTAAATATCCCAATCTCCTCCAAGTAAATCCGAGCGCACATTAATTCCGCCATTCAGCGATTCTGCTTGCAGATTCGTTCTGGCTCCATCGACCTTCAAATTTCCATTCTTACTGGAAATATCCACTTTATCCCCATTATTGATTGCACTTACATTACCAACAGCTGTCGACAACTTGAGGGCGCCCGTTACATCCCAGGCATTCATATCGCCGCCACTCGTTGAAAGGTCAACACTTCCTTGAACCCCTCTAGCCCGCACAGCCCCGTTTAGTGTTTTTCCTTTAACCTCACCTAATATGCGATGCAGAATAAGCTGCCCATTTCCGGTTTCCAGTGAGATATTCTCAATTGCTTCCACGTTTTGCAAGGTAATACCACCATTCATGGTCCTAATTTCCAGATTAAATCGACGGTCCTCCGGAAGAGAAATATCCAAATTCATGCGTGGCTGGCGTTTGCCGGAATCCCCGTATGCCTTGCCCTGGGGGGTAATCTTGATGGTTGATCCTGGTGTAACATCAACAAAGGACTGGTCCGAGATCGCTTCAGCCATAACTCCCTTTAGTTGATCGACCCAGACTGTAGTCACGATCTCAATATCCTCTACCGGAGCACGATGTACTAAAATATCACCGTTGATGCCATCGATCGATATTTTGGCCGTATCCAGTTCAACAGGAATAATTAATGGCGCTTTCTGAAACTTGCTGCCTTCTGCCTCACCGTAGTCAACTGCTGCTGCAGTCAGGTTAAGACTGACTCGATTCCACAAATGCAAGTAATGTTCTTGCTCGGCTACGATAAATATGCTAGCTGCTAATAATATGGCAGACAGTAATCCGCGCAAATCCAGTCTGGTTCTGGCTCCTGTTACGCTCGAATTCGAACGGCGACGGTTGAAAAAGAATATTAGCAGGTACTCAATTCCCCATAGCACTGGTATAATCGGCCACCACTTCAGAAGCAGAAGCGTAAGATCAGTTCCCTCTCGCCAATCCAGATACAAGGGAACTCCGACACCAATAAGCAGCAGGGACGCCGTAAATCTACCGACTCGACGGTTACGACGTTCGGCGTTCTTACGCCGGAGAAATCCTCTAGCAATCTCTCTAGCTCCAAGCAATAAGCCAAAGCACACTAAAGCTGCTGCAGTTGCCGCTTCTGCATAATGCTCAATAAAGAACTGCAGCCATTCTGGCTTTGTTCGAAAAAGAAAGAGCAGAACTCCTCCTAGTAGCAGCATCAGCCCAAACGAAATGCCCGGTTCGCTAACCAATCTATGCCGTTTTATATCCGTCTTATTTACTATCAGAATTTCAGAATCTTGATCCTCAGGGAAACGAAGAATCCGGTCTGCGGATTGCAGCACGTCGAACACATTGTAGAAATATAGTGCCGGAATCAGCAGTGCAAGTAAAATAAGCAATGGAACATTAATCTGCATCCCTATTGAGGAGAAATAGAGTAATGCTGCGATATCCAGCAGAATAAGAAAAATAAATGAAATCCCTTTGCGAAGAAGCCCGAAATATAGATGCCCACTGCCAGGAATGATCGCTGCCAGTAATCCGGCAATAAATTTGCGTTTGCGGGTACGTCTCTTCAGACGCGGCGGTATTAGTTGAGTTTGAGATTCGGGATCTCTAGACTCCGGCTCGACAGGATCATGCTGGTCTTCCTCTATTGGTAGCATTGTGGGTTCATCTTTCATTTTAGGACTCCTCCTTTCATAAATGGGGGTATAAGCCTCGTTGTTCAATGTGTACCACTCCGATGAAATTCAATTAATTCCACCCCAGGAGCCACTTCCTCCAGTCCAACGGCAACAAATCCGTGTTTGGTGTATAAAGTAACTGCCGGGATATTCAGTTTGCCAGTAGATACTATAAACTGCTCCATTTCGTCATAGTGCTTGAAGACATATTCTAAGAGATTGCCTGCCACTCCTTTGCGAAAATGGTCCGGCCCAACCATCATCCGGGTAATGGTCAGTTTCCCCGGCGACTCTTCCTCTGTGGCAACAGCTCCCATCAGTTCGCCGTTACTATCGAAACAGCCATAGAATTCCTCTTTAACGTGTCTCAGCATGTCTCTGGTCTCCAGCAGCGGCGGTATCTCATGGAATCCTATAAGCTCCGCTTCCAGACGGTAGGCCTTATGCTGAAGGCTCCACAGCTCGTTAACAGTACTATCATCCTGCAAGTTTAGTTTCACAATTGTATTCATCCGCACATTCCCCTTATATACTACGAAGAGCCTGCCGTTGCCGACAAGCCCTAAGCTTATGTTACTAAAGTATATACCCTAAAATTAAGAATTAGCTGTTTAGCACCTCAGCCAGCAACTTATTCGCGAGGCCCGGGTTAGCTTTTCCTTTACTTTCTTTCATAACCTGTCCAACAAGGAAACCAATCGCTTTCTGTTTCCCAGCCTTATAATCTTCTACAGATTGCGGATTGGCCGCTACGACCGCTTCTACAATCCCTTTGATCGCACCCTCATCGCTGATCTGAACCAATCCCTTATCCTCTACGATTGCCCCTGGCAAATTCCCGTTCTCCAGCATCTCCTTGAAGACAATCTTGGCAATTTTGTTACTGATAGTTCCGCTTGCAATCAGACCAATCATCTCACCCATTCCTTGGGGAGTAATCTTTACTTGCGAAAGTTCCAGATTGTTGCTATTCAGATAGGCCAGCAGTTCACCTGTAATCCAGTTAACCACAGCTTTGGCATCCTGCGTGTAGGCAAGACTTCCCTCAAAGAAATCTGCGAGCAGCTTGGAGGATGTTATTACACCAGCATCATATGCTGTGAGGCCATATTCCTCACTGTAACGAACCTGGCGTGCATCAGGAAGTTCTGGAATGGTAGCGCGGATTGATTCCTTCCATGTATCTTCAATATGCAGTACAATCAGATCCGGGTCCGGGAAATAACGATAGTCATGAGCCTCTTCCTTACCGCGCATGGATAAGGTTTGGCCTCCAGCTTCATCCCAGCGGCGTGTTTCTTGTATAACAATTCCGCCATCATCCAATATTTCGGCTTGGCGGATCTGTTCATATTCTAAACCGCGCAGTACTCCACGGAATGAATTCATATTCTTAAGTTCTGCACGAATACCGAACTCTTCCCGTCCTTCGGGACGCAGGCTGATGTTCGCATCGCAGCGCATCGAACCCTCTTCCATCTTGACATCGGATACGTCACAGTACTGCATAATAGCCCGAATCTTCTCCAAATAGGCACGTGCTTCCTCCGGGGAGCGCAAATCAGGCTCGGATACGATCTCAATGAGTGGAGTTCCAACCCGGTTGAAATCGACGAGCGAAGCAAACCCGCCATCAACATGGGTCAGCTTACCGGCATCTTCCTCCAAATGAAGACGTGTGATACCGATTCGTTTGATTTCTCCGTTCACTTCAATATCAATCCAGCCATTCAGGCCGATTGGTTGATCATACTGCGAAATTTGATAAGCCTTCGGTGAATCAGGATAAAAGTAATTTTTGCGGTCGAATTTACTGACATCACCGATAGTACAATTCAGCGCCATTGCTGCTTTCATCGCATATTCTACCGCCTGGCGGTTCAGCACCGGTAGGACGCCGGGATGTCCCAGACAGACAGGACAGGTGTGTGTATTAGGCGGAGCGCCAAATTCAGTGGAGCAGCCGCAAAAAATTTTGGACTTCGTATGAAGCTCCACATGAACTTCCAGTCCGATGACCGTTTCGTATTTAGACATAAGTAATTCCAGTCCCTCCTTCAATAGCTTATTACAGCTGTGGACGCTGCTTGTGGTGATCTGTATTTTGTTCAAAGGCATGCGCGACGCGCAGAACCGTGCTCTCATCAAATTCCTTACCGATAATTTGCAGACCGACAGGCAAACCTTCAGCAAATCCGCAAGGAACACTAACGGCAGGGATACCAGCCAGGCTGACTGGAATAGTAAGAATATCGTTCAAATACATGGTTAGCGGATCTTCAGTCTGCGAACCCAGCTTGAAGGCTGTTGTTGGCGCGGTTGGACCGATAACTACATCATATTTCTTGAATACTTCATCAAAATCCTGCTTAATTAAAGTCCGCACCTTCTGCGCTTTCAAATAATAAGCATCATAGTAACCGGAGCTGAGCGCATAAGTACCCAACATAATGCGGCGCTTAACCTCGGGTCCAAAACCTTGGCTGCGAGAGTTATGGTATAAATCAAGCAGGCCACCACCATCATCTGCACGTACACCGTAGCGTACGCCGTCAAAGCGAGCCAGATTGGAGGAAGCTTCCGAAGAAGAGAGTAAATAATACGCCGCTACCGCATATTCGGTATGAGGCAGGGAGACTTCCTCCCAGACTGCGCCAAGACCTTCCAGTACTTTAAGTGCAGACAGTACGGTCTCACGAACGGAAGAGTCTACTCCCTCGCCCAAGTATTCTTTCGGCACAGCGATGCGCAGCCCGGAGACATCACCGGTGAGCGCACTCAAATAATCAGGAATATTTACTTTAGCCGAGGTGGAGTCCTGGGCATCGTATCCGGCAATGGCTTGCAGCACATAAGCAGAATCTTCTACATTACGCGTAACCGGGCCAATCTGATCAAGTGAGGAAGCAAAAGCTACCAGACCGTAGCGTGATACTAGTCCGTAAGTCGGCTTGAGGCCAACAACACCGCAGTAAGAAGCAGGCTGACGGATCGAACCGCCCGTATCAGAGCCTAGGGCAAATAGCACTTCACCGGCAGCAACTGCCGCAGCCGATCCACCACTGGAGCCGCCTGGAACACGCTGCAGATCCCACGGATTGCGAACAGGTCCGAAGCTGGAGTTCTCGTTGGAGCCACCCATAGCAAACTCATCCATATTCAGCTTGCCAATGGTTACTGCATCGGCCTGCTGCAGCTTGCTGGCAACAGTAGCATCATATACTGGCTGGAAGTTCTTCAAGAATTGGCTGGCACAAGTCGTGCGTAGTCCCTTGGTAACAATATTATCTTTAATCCCGGCAGGAAGACCAAACAACAACCCACGCGCGCCTCCGGAAGCCAGCTTCTCATCCAAGGCACGGGCCGTAGCCCGAGCCCCCTCTTCATTTAGCGTCAAAAATGCATGGACCTTCTCGTCCCGCTGTGCAATGACAGCAAATGATTCTTCAGTCAGCTCGCTGACAGATATCTCTTTGTTATGCAGCATGTTATGTATTTCAGGTAAGCGATATTGAAACAAGCTCAAAATTCTTCCTCCTCTCAATTGATATTAATTATTCCAGTACAGCAGGAACCTTGAAATGCCCATCTTCATGTTCTGGTGCGTTAAGCAATGCATCCTCTTGGGAAAGGCTCTCCTTCACGACATCGTCACGCATGACGTTGCTAACCTGCAATACTTGCGTAGTTGGTTTCACATTGTCGGTGTCCAGTTCATTTAATTTCTCGGCATATTGTAAAATAGCATTCATTTGTTCTGTAAAAGTAGCCTCTTCTTCCGGGCTTAATTGCAGGCGGGCCAGCTTGGCCACATGCTGCACATCTTTTGTGGTAATACTCATCAATATATCCCTCCAGTGTAAAGGGCTAAAGTGCCCGGATAACGTTTCTAATTATATTGTAGAAGCCTCGACAATTCAATGATGGCTTGAATTCAGGATAAATCCGGATGACTCCGAATGCATTCAATCAATGGACAGGAATTGTCATTTCTAGCTGTGGAATGTATTCCACTACCGGAAATCCGCTACTGTCCAGCAAATTTCGCTTCTCCCTGCCAGTGCCAACATATTTGTAAAGATACGTTTTGACGATAATGAATTTCACATCATGCTCCAATGGCGCAACATTGACATCTGATACAAGGCTGTACTTGACCGTGTTGTCTTTGTTAACCGACTCAGACCAGCCGCCCCCTCCATTAACCATTTCTAGCCGCTTGCCTTTATCATCGCATATTTCATGGTTCAGTCCCAGATTTTGTCCTTGTAAATAGGAAGTGGGGAAGCCTGCCACGGCTTGGTCATTAATCCTAATCTGAGTGGTGGATGGCGCCAAAGTTACCTTCTGGACCGTGGTCGTTACCCTATTGTAAGTGCGGCTCTGCTTGGGCTGCAGCACAACATTGTGGCTGGTATCCTTTTTCACGGGAATGTCTAATATAAACTCGTCATCAGGCATCCCGGTCAATTTGGTCTTTATCGTCAATTGAAACTGATCCGGCAGAATTAAGCCGCCCTCCACATAGGTTTTCTCCGCAAAAAGCACAAGCATAGATTGTTCATCAGAACCAGACATTATTATAGGTGAAATACTGTGCTTGAAGGAATCTTCTTCGTTATCGTCCGGGTTAAGCGGTTTGCCGTCAATGAATATTTGAAGATCATAGCTTTCACCAGTATCCTCAATTGTATTAAAAATGGGTTTGCCGTCCGCAGCGGTCTTTGATGTCCCATCTGAATTCAGGCGCAAGCCCTGAAACGATCCCGTAAACTCTCCGCCGGATCGTTTCAACGCCACGGATAGCCGTGTCCCATCATAAATAACCTCGTTTGCGGCAATCTTGATCTCATCAATCTGATCACTAACGTTAACTGCTGTAGTTAAGCCTTTTTGGCTCGCCAGCCTGAGTCCCAAATCTCCCGCCATTTCAAAAATGCTATTTACGAAAGGAATACGTCCCAGCGTATTAGCCATTGCCGGAGAAACGAAGCTGCTTCCGAGTAAAATAATTCCAAAGATAATAGCTGCTATAAAACCTTTCAGAGTCTGCTTAAGCATTTGCTGTCTATGTTGAGGAGTCTTTATCTTTAAGTGGTCCAGCATGGCATAGGTTTGGTCCTGACGCTGACGAATCATCTGGGGAAGCTCATCAAGCATAGGAATTTCGATACTTTTCAACCGTTGCTCCAATTGTTCCAATTCTCTACGTTTCATTTTTTTCGTCCTTTCCAGATTCTTTCACATTCCACTCAGCAGACTTTTCCGTGCCCTGAAGAGTCGCGACTTCACTGCCGTCTCGGATATGTTCAGAACTTCCGCAACTTGCCGAATAGGCATATCCTGAAAATAATGAAGCAAAACTACGGTTCGCAGCGGATCATCCAACCTCTCTACTGCTTCACGCAGCTCAATCTTTTCATATTCGGCACTTGTGGTGTGAGATTCTAGCTGAGTTACAACTGCATCTGCCTCAACTATATTTTTCTGCCTGCGCAGATGCTGGCGACATTCATTAATGAGGATGCGCAGCATCCATGTTTTGAAGAACTCTGGCTGACGTAAACTCCGGATAGCTTGATAGGCCTTGAGTGTAGCTTCCTGCATGACATCGGCACAATCCTCATCCCTGTTCAGAATAGAACGGGCCATGCCGTACATTTCAGGTTCAATTTGCCGGCACAGCTGAATAAAGACCTCGCTATCGCCGCTCTGCGCTTGTTGTACAGCTGTTATCATCTTCACATAGGGTTCTCCTTTAAGTGATATGGCTCACAATAGTTTAGATACCTAAAATAGGTAAACGGTTGTATTTCCTAGAAAATAAATAAAAAAAGGTATCCCTCAAGCCAAATTGGCAAGGGATACCTTTCCTAGCAGATGTCTATTAATTCAACAAAAATCCGACTTGCGCCAGCTTCACTTAAATCCAAGCTCGGAGATTTACTTGTTTGATAAATTCCGCTTGAGACAGACCTTCTTTTGACGTAGTTTCCGTCTCTTCTGTTTCCATATCTTCACCGTTCATCAAATGATGAAACAGCTTCTCATTATACGTGGACAAAGCATAATCGATTAACGCTTCGTGCGTAGCTCTCTCAGCCTCTACTACCAGCAGATTCTCTTCGGCCTCAACATCCTCTGCCGTAACATAAAAGTTCCGGTTTGCTTGAGGTACGCGAATGACATAATCAAACGCGTTATCCGGATTGCGATCGTAAGCAATCAGATAGCCGTAGTCTCCGATAGGAAGACTCTGCTCGAAAGCGTCCGCGACTATGACAATCTTCTCTCCTAAATGCAGCATCGTCCTACCTCCTGCCCCAAAATCTATTAATGGTTTTGCTTGTTTCAACAGTCTACTAAAAAAAGATAGTGCTGTCCAGCAGGAGGAGAGCCAATTCAAATATTTTTCCAATATATTCACTTTTATAGATAGAAAGAGGGCTGCCGCTCTATTCCCGTCTTAATTCGGCAATATATTCCTACGGATCATGAGCGAAGCTCCGGCAATACAAATCAGGATCAAAACCGCTGCAGATAGGCAAGGACCCATCAAAGATACACTACCAGCTTGTAAAAGAACCTGGGCGGATAAGTCAGGAAGTGCCGCGGGCGTCCAGTCCAACCATGATGGCAACAAACCATGAGCCAACGCCAACCCCGCTGTTAATAAGAGGCCCAGAAAAGCAGCGACGGGTGCGCGCAGAAAAGCACTAAACAGCAATGTCATAGAAACCGCACACAGCAGCCAGAGTCCATATATAGACGCAGCAGCCAAAACGGTGCTCCATGACAAAGAACCAATCAGCTGCTCTATGTAATACCCAGCAGCAACAGCTCCCAATCCAAGCGCAATCATAAGCAAAGTCAACAGAGCTGCCCATTTGGCAATGACTAAAGCTATAGGAGTCAGCGGTCTTACTAGCACCATCTCCACAGTCCCGCTATGCCGTTCACCAGAAAGACTATTCATTGTTGCCAGCGCCAATACCAGCATACCTATAGAACCATACTGACCAAGCGCTTGCGCCATAACAGTAGCCGCACCCGGGATAACATAACCTTCCAGAAGCCCTGGCGGTACATTTCCGGAGGCTTTCAGAATTTCCGGCATGTAATAGGTCGTTAGCGGCTGCATAATGCCTAATATTATGAACACTACGGGTATCCAGAGCAGCTTATAGCTGCGCAGTGATTCCAGCATTTCTTTTTGATAAAATATCCAAGCACTCCTCATGCTCCCACCACTTTCATGAACAGATCTTCAAGCGTAGAAGAACCTGCTTCAAATTGCAGCAATGGGATATCCAGACTTGCCGCTTCCTGTAAAATACTCCGGCGCGCAATTTCTACATCGCTAACATTAAAAACTGCTCCATCGCCTGATATACGGGCCTCTACTATAAAGGGCTTCGAAGCCAAAGTTTCCAGCCACTGCAACGCAACGTCATTCTTCTCCGTGCGCATACGAATAACTGGAAGACTGTATTTCGAGCGAAGCTGGGATAAGGCTCCCTGTTCCGCAATTAGTCCACGGTTCATCAAAATAATGTCATCACATATTTCTTCAGCATCATGCAGCACATGTGTAGAGAACAGCACGGTCGTCTCTTCACGAATATCTCGCAGCAGCTCCATGACCTCCCGGCGGCCCAGTGGATCAAGCGCTGATACCGGTTCGTCAAGCAGCAGTAAACGAGGTCGATGCACTAGCGCCTGTGCAAGACCAAGCCGCTGCTTCATTCCTCCAGAATAACCGCCGATCCGCCGGCGGGCATCTTGAGCGAGACCTACGCGCTCAATAGCCACTGCTGCCATGCTGGCTGCTTCCTTTGATCCGCTGCCGCTAAGTTTAGCGGCGAAGGTAACATACTCCATGCCGCTCATCCAGCCATAAAAAGCTGGAGCCTGCGGCAAATATCCCAGTGCCCTGCGGTAATCCATTCCAGGAGGGCTGCCATCAAAAGAAATGGCCCCCGCAGTAGGCTGCAGCAATCCGGCAAGCATACGCAGTGTGGTTGTTTTGCCTGCTCCATTGGGACCCAGCAAAGCAACACACCTCCCTTGCTCTATTTCAAAGCTGATGCCATCGACAGATGTATGCTTGCCATAGCTTTTGCATAATTTATTGACCTGAAGCAGCGGCATCAGAAATCTTTCCTTCCTACCGTAAAATAGACAATACTGCCCAGAATGTTGCCGAAAATAATAATAATTAACCATAGCCACTTCGGACCGCGTGTATGCTCTGCTTTGGCCAATGAGATCAAACCAATGATCGCCAGCAATGCCTGCAATATCAGCAACGGCATGATCAATCCCCAATTCACACTATCCATGCTTGCCTCATCCTCTCCATAGTTTATTTAGGAGTACCTTATTGTATCTATTCAGGATTTAGTCCTCTGTCTGCGTTTCTCTGGAAAAATGACAAAGAGTAGGTATACAACCGTTGGTGTAGGCATTGTTGTAATCCCCCATAACCCCCAAAACCACGCTCTCCTGCCTCTACTCCTCGCATTCTGAAACAACCATGTTCCCTGCAGCATTAAGCCGGCTGCTAAACAAATCCATAACCATAGAGGGAGTTCCTGCAGCTCTTTCAATCTTCTGCACCCTCTCTTCTTCGTCTTATATAGGCACCCGCCAGTCCACTCAACCCCACAACAGGTATAAGTGCTTGAACAACCCAATATATAGCTGGTGCAGAGCTAAGGACAGCCAGACATGAACTGAGGAGAATTAATGATATCAGCCAGAATAACAGCAATTCTTTACGAGCTTGGCGATTGCTCCGGACAGTTTCCGCGACAAGGAAGCGCTCAAGTTCCTGTAGTGAAGGTGCGTTGATGTCATCAAATTGTGCATCCAGGCGGTGAAGTTCCCCTGTCAGCTTCTGCAAAAACAACTCCTGATCCTGCTCATTCTCCATCCTCATTCAACTCCTTTCTCATTTGGCTTATCCCATAGGCAACCCGTGATTTGACCGTCCCGGATGGAATTTGCAATATCGCTCCGATCTCATCATAACTGTATCCGTAATAATGCTTCAGCAGTAGAGCCACCCGCTGGGCAGTTGGCAGTCGAGAGAGAGCATCCAGCACTACACTCCACTCCTCACCTCGGCTCTCAAACCGCCAACGGATGGAACGAGCACCTTGCTCCTCCTGCTGCTTCCACTCCGCTTCCCGCTTCCAACGCCGCTTCCGGTCGATATAAAGCCTAGTCGCAATCGTAATCAACCATGATGAGAAGGCGGAAGACCCATTATAGGTACTGATTCTTTCCATACACCGAACCATCGTATCCTGGACGATTTCTTCTGCAAGCAAGGGGTCCATGGTGACCTTGACTAAATATTTGTACAAAAAAGTATAGTGTTCACGCAGTAGCCCAGCCAGCGCCGAAGCATCGCCTTGCTGCGCTTGTCTGATCTGCTCCTGCACCTGGTCACTCATCTGCCTCTCCATCTACGATTTTGTTAGCCGTTTCTTCTTGACCTCTGTAATACGATTGAGTATGCCGAATCGTTCAATTCCACTTATAATTTATTTTTGAGCTCCCATAGCTTGCGCCGCCAAGGCTGGACAGCCCCTCTACCTGTAGGGAAACTCCAAAATGATGTCAATGCCGGTGTAGCGGAAACCATCCGGGCATACTTGCCCCCTTCCCCACTTTCCTGAAGCAATGAATTGCTCAGCGCCTCTTGTTCTGGCAGCAGTTCTCTTCGCTCAATAAACGAACAGAAGCCGCCTTTTCCCGGACAATCCGAAAAAAAACGGCAATTTGCAATGCAAAAGTTATCCGATTCAGCTGCTGCATTAT
This sequence comes from Paenibacillus sp. 19GGS1-52, assembly GCF_022369515.1. Taxonomy (NCBI): domain Bacteria; kingdom Bacillati; phylum Bacillota; class Bacilli; order Caryophanales; family Paenibacillaceae; genus Paenibacillus; species Paenibacillus sp. 19GGS1-52. The sequence continues at coordinate 1,191,558 of NZ_CP059724.1, read as the reverse complement.
ACTGCCCATAGTCCATGCGGTAACGTATATCGTTCTTCAATCTACTTCCTCCCATACATTTAAAGCTATATGTAGACAAAAAAAAAGAACGCAAACCGGGATTATTCCACAGTCTGCGTGCTTCGCGAGGTAAATGTTACATTTAATTAACAATATTGTATCAAGTTTGTATCCTTTTGTCTATCCATAAATTACAACGTTACGTAAGGATTGCGAACTCGTTCAAAACCAATCGTTGTCCGCGGGCCATGTCCTGGATACACTTTGACTTCTTCATCCAGTTTATATAACTTCCCACGGAGAGAGTCGAATAAATCCCGTTCTCTGCCGCCGGGCAGATCAGTGCGTCCGACACCCAACTTGAACAGCACATCGCCAGAAAAGAGATCATCACCGCACAGGAAGCTTACACTGCCTGGGGAATGGCCAGGTGTATGAAATACACGGAAGGTATGTCCAATCATCTTCAGGGTTTGGCCTTCTGCAAGATCATATTCTGCCGGATCTGTAGTTAAGGGTGGTGCAACATCCGGCCACAGCAGTGAACCGTTCAGCTTGGCACTGGTCAGCCATTCACTTTCTAGCGCATGCAAATATACAGGACATTTCTTAAGCTTACGGATCTCATCCACACCACCCATATGATCAAAATGGGCATGCGTCAGCAAAATAGCCTCAATTTCCATGCCTTCAATACTCCGCACCAGCGCAGCTGGATTCATACCGGGGTCGATAATAATTCCCTTGGCAGGATCTGCTCCAGTCAGTAGATAGGCATTCGTCTGAAGAGGCCCAAGATTAAATGAGCGAATATTCAACATGTATTTAGAATCCGGAGATCAGCGCACGCAGCTCTTTAACAATAACAGCATGTGATTCCGTTCCTTCCCCGTAGGCTTGACCCATCGCCTTGCGTACTTCCGTGATTTTGCTCTCATAATCGGCGGCTTCACGGTCGGGATTCTCCCGTTTGAACGCATTCATTAGACTCTGCACATGCTCCGGACGAGGACCCCAATGGCCCAGCACATATCCGCCTGAATCTGCAAAAATTACGATCGGCACGGCTCTGCCGCCCATAGTCAGATAGTCATCCATTACTTCTGGATGTTCTTCCAGAATCAATACTTCTGTCTTAATACCCGCTGTCTCCAGAATACGGAAGACAACTGGAACATTACGCACTACATCGCCGCACCAATCTGCCGCAAGAATGAGCACACGCAAATCGTCACGATGGTTCAGACTTTCAAAATATTCATGGTCGCTCTCATCTTCCCAAGTGAATTTCTCATACCAGGTTTCGAACGCCTGCTGATTACGGGTCATTCCTTCTACAAATTGACGGGGCGTCAGACCTTGACCATATTTAGGGGCTACATTCTGTTTCATATCGCACTACCTTTCTTTTTGGATTTATACCACTTGAACAGGAAGTAAATGATAATGACGGCAAGTGCCACTAGAATAATCTCTTTCGTGTAGGGAGCAGCTTTCTCATCGATATTCTCCCATTGGTCACCCAATTTGTATCCTAAAAAAACAAATAATGTACTCCAAGGAATAACAGCAAGCGTAGTTAGCAATGTGAACTTACCCAGCGGCATACGGGATATGCCTGCCGGAACCGAAATAGCATGACGCACAATCGGGATAAAACGGGCCGTGAAAATTACGCCTGTGCCGTATTTTTCGAACCATACTTCGGAATGATCGATATGCTTCTTTTTAATAAAAATATACTTGCCGTATTTCTCCAGTACAGGTCTGCCACCATAGCGGCCAATCCAGTAAACAAAGATTTGGGCAATAACGCCGCCTATTGTACCGAACAGAACCGCGCCAAAGAAATTAATATCCCCAGACCAGACCAGATAACCACCATAAGCCAAAACAATTTCACTAGGAATGACTTCAATCATTAGTCCGATCATAATCCCGAAATAACCTAGATTCTGGATCCATTCAAATAATTGCGAGATCAGATCAGAAATAAAATGCATTCTTAAGTTCCTCCTCCCGTTTCTTGGCAAAATACGTCATTGCTGCATGGTTAATTACAACATTTCCGCTCCTGCTCTATGTCGCCAGTTTCTCTTAGCCTATTCTAGCATAGGAAAGCTTACGACTTCTACTTCTGTAAAAGGCCTCTCCTATTCTCTTAATCTAAAAGGATAAGTAAATAAGTTCCAATACAAAAATTCAGGGAATACAATTCAAGCGAACCGTCCCCATCATTTACACCACCATTAGCATTAATGAGCAAGCAGCAACCCTCTCAGTTGCCAGTTTAAGCTGTCGGCTTCTTTGGCAACTCTGAAATGGCGGTCATTATGTTGCCCCCCACTTCTGTTCTCCTGCTCCACCAGCAAACGGTATTGCCGGAGAAGCCCCATCCCTGCAGCAGCACTGCTCTTCGCCTCTCCTATATCCCCTGCCGCGAGCCTACGCTGGCCCATCGCCAGCAGATCTTCAATAACTCTCACCCGTTTGACGTAGTTGTAGACATCCAATTGTAGACTTTGGCGTATCCAATACAGCGCAACTCCAGGATTGTCTTCCCTCGTCATGCGTTCCGTTAGTTCCCAGCTTAAAACGGTAGAACTCGGAGAATAATTCAAACTGCTCTGCAATAAGCGGGCCGCTTGTTCCGTCGGTAGCATTCGCGATAAAGCCACAGCCGTTCTGGGCACATACGGACCCCAGTCCAAGGATTGCTGCAGCAGTTCTGCTCTTTCCGTGAAGGTTAGGGCTTGTTTGCCGGCTTGCTTGTATAAATCTATACCTTTATAAGCATGCAAAGACAACAGGCCCAGACTTAAACAAGCACAGCAGGCTACAGTAGCCATGACTTGGCCCGGATAGCGAAATCCACGCAGAGCAGTTTGGCAGTTGATACGGCTTATATCTATAAAAGCTGACTGATTGACAGGCTTGAGCTGGGCAGTAGCACTAGCCGTTTGGCCCGCGCAAGCCACAGCAAGCGCGGGCAGCCAGAGCAGCAATAACCAGACCAACCCGTAGCTCCAATCAAAGTCAACGGCACTGTGCAAAATCAAGACCAGAAATGGCGGCAACAGCTGTGGTGCTGCCAGGGTCAGCAGCCAGCCTGTCGCCAACAGTAGCAGAGCAGTAGCTGTCAAGCCGACAATACCTAGGTTTAACAGGATGTCGAGATAACCGTTATGCACCTGGCTGCCTACATAGGGGTGGGACTGAATGGCGAGGTATGTACTCGCCCAGGTCTCGCCTCCGCGACCCAGCCAGGGCGCCTCTGCCGCGAGTTTCCAAGCGTCGCGGTAAAAAAGCCCGCGCGCGGATACCGTCGACGACGGTCCGGTGATGCGCGCGTGCACGTGCAAGAGGACGGCGGTGCCCGCCGCCGTCCAGCCTGCCGCTGCCGGTGCCAGCACGGCGGCGCGGGTCCAGCCCGCCGCCGCGCAGCGCTCGCGGCGGCACAGCCATAGGCCGGCTAGCAGCGCGCCGGCCCAGAGCCCGGCCAGCGCCAGCAGGCCGGGCAAGGGCTCTACCGCCAACCCGGCACGGGCCAGTTGGCGGTAGAGCAGCGCCGCTGCGGCCACGGGCGCGGCGCCAGCGGTAAGAAGCGGCGCAAGGAGCCGCCGCTTCCAGGGCAGTACGGCGGCTGCGGCGCAGGCCGCCGCCAGCCAAGCGCCGCGCGACTCGCTGAGCAGCAGCGCGGCGGCGTAAGGGAATAGCGGCAGCTGGCGCAGCAGCGCAACTGCCGTGCTGTCCTTTGCTGAATAGGCATCGCCTAAGGTGGCGAACAACCGCTCCAGCAGAAAAACAGCCATTACAGCACCAAATGTATTGGGATATTCAAGCAGTCCGCCCAATCTAGCCCCAGTAACACTAACTCCCAGTGCATCACTGTAGGCTACCGCAAATGGGAGCGGAACAATTCCGCAGACAGCCAATAAAGCAGTAAGGCATAACGTCATTCCTACTCCGTGCCAAGCGGCGATGAGTAATCGACCCACTCGCCGATTTCCTGCACAGGTGTAGGCCACAACAGCAAAGCTGGCATAAAGCCCCCAACGTAACAGTTCGTTCAATGTGCCTTGGACTGATATAGAACCCCGCAGCCAATGGATGGCATAGAGTGCGAGAATCAAAACAGAACCGCTCAGCATCACCAATCCTGCTCTCTGAGTTCTTCGTATACTGCTGTTGCTCTCCACTGCACTTTCCCACGCAAATACATTTCTGGACGCCGCTTTATTCCCTCTCCTGCCAGCAACAAAGAATTTAAGAGCTATAATTACGGCACACAAGACAAACCATACTGCTAAGAAAGCGTACATCTCCTCAGCAAAAAAGAATCCGCGCAGCCAACAAGCAGCTGCTCCGGCCACTATAACTGCAGTTGCAGCAATATAATTCACTACGGGTTCCAAACCATACTCTATTCTTCCACGCCACATTTTAATTTCCCCTGTTTGCTTAAGTTATCTCTATTCTGCCCATATTTGTCCACAACCAAAACGGGCTACCTCCTGTAAGGAAGTAGCCCGTTTTGGTTGCAAAAAGGTATAATTACAAATTACAATTATTTATCCCTGCACTGGAATTTCAGTGGGAAGCAGATCGGCACATACCCGTTCAAGATAAGGCTTCGCGCCCAGGAAATCGCGGAATGCGCTGTATTCGCGCCATTTAGCAGCATTATCGCCACCTGAGCTTTTGACCGCACGAATCAGGATGTTCTTTGGTGTATGTTCCATGTCGATGAATTCTAGCAACTGGCTGCGGTAACCCATCAGGTCCAGCAGCTTGGCACGGATTGCATCGGTAGCCAGAGCTGAGAAGCGCTCCTTCAGTATGCCGTGTGACAGCAAGGGGCTGAGCACGTTACTCTCGACTTGGTTGAATAATTCATGCTGGCAGCAGGGCACGGACAGAATGACTGAGGCACCCCAGCGTACAGCCTTTTCCAAGGCTGCGTCTGTTGCGGTATCACAGGCGTGAAGGGTTACGACCATATCCACCTGCTCCAGTTCATTATATTCGGCAATATCGCCAACAAGGAAATGAAGCTTGTCGTAACCCAGCCTTGCAGCAAGTTGCGCGCAGTGTTCAATGACATCCGCTTTCAGATCCAGACCCACAATATTCAGCTCCCGTTTCTCACGGACTGCTAAATAATGATAAAGCGCAAACGTTAAATAGGATTTACCGCAGCCAAAATCAACAATGGTCAACGGTCGGCCCGTTGGCAGATCAGCAAGCACATCTTCCACCATCTCCAGAAAGCGATTGATCTGCCGGAACTTATCGTATTTCTTGGCCAGCACTTTGCCTTCCAGATTCATAATGCCCAGCTCTACCAGAAACGGAACCGGCTGCCCATCCTCCAATACATAACGCTTGCGACGATTGTGAGCCAAATCCGGTACTTCTTGCTTACTTGGGGATTTAGTGAGTATCGAGACTTTGTATTTTTTGCTAACCAATACCTGGTAATCAGCCTCTACCGTACAGATCAGGCCTTGACGAAACGTCTCTCTCAGTAACAGTGTCAGTTCCTCCGCCGCTAACTCCACGGGTACATTGCGATGCTCAACCTTTGCTCCAATATAATAGGCAAACTGATGATGCAGCTTGCCCTTTAATTCAACAGGTTTAACCTGCACCTTCGTGTAGGAGGCCTCTCCTTTATTACGCAATTGACTTAAGGTCGCCGTAATCAAAGTTCGGTCCCTAATTAGTTGTTCAATAAGAGCTTTTAAAGATTCCACAACGCACATCTCACTTTCCTGATTTAAAATTCGATTAACACATTATATCATGCTCTACCAAGAGAGCACTTAGCTTCATAAATATTGGTATCGGCGTATTTAAAGAATATTCGACTCGGCATGTATCATGTTAAGCCTGCTCCATTCTGATATTCCCTGTTTCACTTCCTCTAAGGGAAGATTACCTTGTTCCAATTCGACAGGAGATATGAGCAGCAGCCGCTCGTACAGCTCCGCTCCCGCCACTGACATATCTTCACCCTGTTCCCACAGCCTGTAAAGGCTATCCTCGGCTTTGCCGAAACGTCCAACCGATTCCATATAAGCCAGCAACAGCCGCTCCGTCTTGACCGGCAGCCGGTAAGCCTGCACTTCCTGCAGAAGCTCATTGATATCTTGCGTCATACTCAGCAGTCCGCGGTCAGCACCATTCAGATCCGCGTACAAATATAAATGCAACGCCCGCATGCCTCTGAATAGCGCTGCTTCCTTATTGTTGTTCCCGGCATAAATGCTGCCCTCTTCCTTCAGCAGCCGGGCCACTCCTTGCAATTTGTCGGATTCGATCACACCGCCCAGACGATACATATCTATAATGTCCTCCACGGACAGTGAATTCAAAAGTCGGGAGTTCAGCCGGAAGTGCCGGTTCAGCAGCTCATCGACTTCCCATAACGCTTCCGTCGTCTTCCGCTCCTGTTTCAGAGTCATTACCTTGGCTACCATCGCCGTCATGTCCTCAATCATCCGGACAATATAATCTCTTCGAAACATGCTGCACACCCCTTTTTGGTTACTTTGGCTGTAAATCTCTCTAATTAATCTTAAACCATTCCCGAGTACTATGCCATTCTATAGACGGAAATTCTAAGACCTTGACAGAAAAACAATCGCTATAATACACTAGATCCAGCTTCGATCTGCATTACAGATCGAACTATTAAACAGATCGTATGGCGATCGTTCCAATTTATCGTTCAACAGGAGGAAACAACCATGAACAATAACACCCATGGACAAGAAGAAGCGGATAATGATAACCTTCAACCGCAAATCCAGCTGCAAGATAGTAACACTCCCACTCCACTGCCGGTTACACCTGAGCAGGATAAATTATTGGAAAGTGCATTACGAATTAAGATTATGCATGCTCTTGCTGGAGAACCTCTTACTTCCAAACAAGTTGCTGAAGATCTACAGAAGACACCAGGAAACATCCATTACCATATCATCAAGCTGTTTGAAGGCGGATTGCTTGATCTCGTCCGTACCGAAGTGACCGGAGGAATTGTCCAGAAGTTCTATCGCTCCAAAGCTACTTGGTTCCGCTCAGCAAATTTTAGCGGCTTTCAGTTTCAGAAGGAGGACACTGTCGAACATTTCACCACAAGACTGACGTTATCCGAACGCGAATTGGAGAACTTTCAGCAGGAATTGAAACAGTTTATCTCCATTTGGGAATCCAAAATCACCCATGGTGAAGAGTACGGTGTGGATATCGTCATTGGACGCTTAAATACCGATTCTACTCCAAGCTTAGGCGGTGAATCCTTGAAATGATACCAGTCAGCACGCCTGAAAAAGCCAGCAATAATCCGCTACGAGGATTTGCCGCTCCTTTTGCGAGCTCACGGGCCTTCCTTTATCTATGGCTCGGTCACCTTATCTCTTTTCTGGGCAGTTCAATAACGATGGTTATTCTCCCAGTATTAGTCTATTCAATGACTGGCTCTACAACTATCATGGGCTTCGTCATGGCTGCTTATATGCTGCCAAATGTGCTCATGCTCCCGATCTCTGGACACATTGTAGACCGGTATGACCGGGTAAGGATTATGATGCTGGCGGATATCGCCCGCAGTGTCATCATGCTGACAACAGCGGTCCTCTCGTTATCTGGACTGCTCAGTATTCCGCTGCTCTTCGTATTAGTGGGCTTCTATGGTCTGCTTGACGGATTATTTCAACCCGCTTATGCCGCGGTCCGCGCTACCGTATTCACCCCTGACATTCGAAATGCAGCCAATTCACTAACACAAATGACCACGCAAACGGTACGGCTGATCGGCCCAGCGCTCGGCGGATTACTGATCACTCATCTGTCCGCAGGTTTCGGCTTCGGCATGGATGCCTTAACTTATTTATTATCCTTTCTCTGCCTTATCTATTTGCGCAAATTCCTGATCGTCAGATTAAGGCCTGAACTCTCTACCCCATCTTCGCTCAGCAACCAGTCTCAGTCTCCTACGGCATCACCTGAAGTTCCATCCGCACCGAACTGGAAGGCAGACTTCAAAGAAGGAGTAGCAGTGCTGCGGAGCAATCCCTGGCTGTGGATTACAATTTTGGCTTTTTCGTTTATCAATATTTGTTACGCGGGAATTACAAGTATTCTTATTCCTTGGCTCTTTAAGATTCATCATGGGTGGGAGCCTTACCTTTACGGCCTTGCTGTCACCTTCTCTGGTGTGGGCGCTATCGTTGGAGGACTGCTGTACGGCATGAGGCCACAATGGAATCATCGGGGTCTTATGGCTTATGGGGGAGCTTTTCTAAGTGGATTGGCGCTTTTGCTACTGCCCTTTGTCCCTACTGCAGCAGGGGCAATCACCCTATTCGCCCTAGAAGGCTTTGGCCTTATGATCTTCGGCCTCATCTGGGAGGTCAGCCTGCAGGAGCTTGTCCCGCAGGAGGCCTTCGGACGTGTAGCCAGTCTGGATATGCTTGGCTCCTTCGCCTTGCTGCCAGTGGGGTATGTTCTTGTTGGATGGCTGGCCGACCTCATAGGCGGCGTCGCTACTATTGCTATTTTTGCCGGAGCCGGCATGACCTGCATTGCGCTGGTTCTATGCATCCCAGCCATCCGCAAGTTTCAATAGCTAGTTAGGAGCAGAAAGAGGCAGCACTCGCCAAATCCAGCGGGGGCTGCCTCTTTCTTAAGTGTAACTATTAATCGAATTCCACAACTGCTATTTCTGAGTAGCAGCTTGCACAAAGTCCCTTATGATGCCAGCTAATTGCTCGGGCGCTTCAAACAGGCTCATATGGCCCACCCCAGGAATCGTCGCTTGCGTTACATTGGGTTTGTCCGAAGTAAAGATTTTTTCAGGAGGTACATGTGTGTCCTTTTCTCCGGCAACGAGCAATATCGGAAGCACACTGGCTGAGATCACATCACGGCGGTCCGGACGCTCACGCATAGCCAGCGCTGCTCCTGCTGCACCCTGTGGAGGCGTTCTGTAACCAATCTCCTTCGCACGCTCCAACAGCTGTGGAGCGGCTTCAGCGGTTGTTGGAGCGAATAGTCCAGGTACCAGCGCATCTACAAAAGCGGTAATCCCCTCATTTTGAATCGTGCTGACGCTTTTCAGACGTTTCTCTTTAGCCTCTTCACTATCTGGATATCCAGTGGAATGAATTAGTCCAAAACCCCGCAACCGGGCGGCATAACGCTGTGCAAAAGACAATGTTATGTAACCGCCAAGTGAGTGGCCCAGCAAAGTGAACTGCGGAATCTCCAGGGCATCCAATACGGATAACACATCATCTGCCATCTGTTCAACGCTGTAAGCTCCAAGCGGAGCATCCGAAGTGCCATGACCTCGCAAATCAAGGGCAATGATGCGGTAACTGCCGCTTAAGGCGGGAATGACCTTCTCCCAATAATCAGCGCTTCCACAAAAACCATGCAGCAATACGATAACTTCGCCTTCCCCTTGATCACTGTAGCCAATATTACTTCCGTTTGAATGAACTATTTCCATTAGATGATTCCTTCTTTCTATGTAAAAAGTGATATCTATTATTAAGCTAATACAGTCTCCTTGAAACTTTCTTAACGTACCCGCCCGAATCCTGCTGCTGCCGCATCGGCAATCTGTTCAGCCATAAGCATGACTCTGTACAGCGGGGTCGTCTGTAATGTCCGATAGGGCTTGGGACCGTTAATATCAACAATGGCGGCGAGACTATAATGCCCTACAGCCGGTAGATGTAGTCCGACCGATTGGGCTGGCTGCAATGGCTCATGAGAGGCAAAAAAGAAGCCAAGCGCAAGCGGAGGTCCTAAACAGGCATCAACTGCTATCACAATATGCCCAGCAGGTATACCACCTATACGGGCCACCAGATTATCAGCATCACACGGAGACGGAAGCGTACCGACCACATTTGGAAAGCCGTACTCCAGTAATTTACTGCCCGTCAGCGGACCCAGAGCATCCCCTGTAGAACGGTCCGTTCCAATACAAAGAAAGGTGATTTGCTCTACCGTATGTTGTTCCGAGATTTTACGAAAGAAGGAACTTAGCTCTTCAGCTTTCAGCCTACTTCGTTTTCCGCTCCCCTGCTCCCTAATCGCCAATGCCTTCGCTCCCTCCGATGTGAATAACCACCTTAAATTATCTTTAATTTTACATGATTTCAGCTGACCTCACAAAAAAATGGTGGTATAGCACCCAAACATGATAAAATAAAAGATGAATACACCGAGCAGAGAGGATGTTAGTAACCCAATGGATTTAACAAAGCCTAGTCAGGAAAATGTTGAATATATGATTGAAGGCATCAAAACCAAACTTAAGATGGCCAGTGCCGCAGCTATGCAGGCATCCGCATTCTCGGTGAATAACTATGAGGATATTCTTGATGTTTACGAAGTAACTATGGGCAGTGACAGACTCAGCATTTCCCAGGTGGAAGCGCTCGTGTCCGAGCTCGGACGTCTGCGGCAAAAATAAATCAAGCTTTTTTGCAAAGGAGCCCCTCGCTCTGCTTCCATCCAAGTCGGTGGATTAGCAGGGTAAGGGGCTCCTTTGCTGTGCACTTTGTTACGTCAGGACAGGACAGCTTCTCTAACTAGATTAGCTCCAGCTGGAATTCTGGAGCGGCATGACCCACCTGTCTACCTCCATCATTATAAATAACCCCTGAAAAGGCGGAACGGAGCTTTTCCAGAGTGTTCTTCTGGCTATATCCCAACTGCTCCAGAATACTCTGTACAATAAGACCCCACTCTTCTTCCGAACCGTCTAGAATTTTAAAGGAAATCCCGAGCCGTTCCTGGCGCAAGCCGAAACAATAGACACCCTTGAAACCACCTTTGGCAATGATATTCCCATCCTCTAACAGAATGGAATCCAACCGTCCGTGTCCAGAAACCATCTCTGGATGGGTGTTCATCGCAGAAGTAATCACTTTAACCGCTTTACGCGTTGGCTCATCACTGATCAAATCAGGACAGGCCAGCTTCAAATAAGCATTCGCCAGCGCTGTCAGAGGTAGCGCAAATACCGGCAAGCCGCAGCCGTCCGTGCCGAGGCCAATACTTTCCGGAGCAACATCAGCCATATAAGCAATCGTGCTAAGGATCTCACGCTGCACAGGATGCTCTGGTTGTGAATACTCGTCGAGCGGCAGACCCTTCAGTTTGCTATAGGACAGAATCCCCATATGTTTGCCTGAGCAATTATGATAAAATCTTCTTTTGCCAAAGCCGCGTATAGCCTGTTCATGGCTATTCAGATCCAGCGGATAACTTGTTGCGCAAATCATTTGAGATTCCTCAATACCAATTTTGGATGAAATACTTTCCAATGTATCAATATGATAGCTCTCCCCACGGTGAGAAGCAGTCATCAGAGCGATTTCGGCTGAAGTAAGTCCATATTGCTCGGCAATCCCCCCTCGAATACCTGGAATCGCCTGCAGCGGCTTAGCCGCAGAACGGGTAAAGGATACAAAGCCGGGGTCTCCAGCATAACCCTTTAACAGTCCGCCTTCTCCTACAATCGCGATATGCCCGCTATGAACACACTCTAGCAAATCCGACCGATATTCCCGCACTAACACAGTTTCCATGATGTCTCTCCTCTTTTCTCTATATAGCCGATCCTAGATGATTAATAATAGAAAACTCTATAATCTTTCCTTCATGTAAGGTAGTTTGTAAAGTCCCAAAACGGACTGTTTCAAGGTGATAATGCCTTGTTATTTCGAACATCCTTCTCCTTACTCCAGAAATCTTTCTCTTGCGCTTCTAATGTTTCAGCTTACATACTAACGTTTATATACGAAGTAAGAACTTCAGGTTATCCTGATATCTAAATGAAGAAGGCACCGTTACAGAAACTCGAAACGCCGTTTCGGCCCGCCGACTGATTTTGGAATACAATATTCTCTTAAGGAGTGATTTGTGATGAATAAAGCAGAAACAGAATACCCGGTACAAAGCGGAAGTACTTTACTAAAAGGAATCTTTATAGGTAGTTTAATTGGGGCTGCAGCAGCCCTGCTGTTTGCACCAAAACCAGGTCGTGAATTGCGCGATGATTTATCCGACAAGCTTGCACTTGCGACTGACAAGACCAAAGAGGTTGCCGGTGCAGTGACTGACAAAACGATATCGATCGCTACTACTGTTGGAGAAAAAGCAAGTGATTTGGCGAGTACGGTGTCCGCTAAGGCCTCCGATATCTACACTACTGTCAGTGATAGTAAACAGCAAATTGCTGCTACTTTACACGATACTGGTAAGAAGATCGGCGAAACGGTAAGTGACGCTTCGGCAAGTATAGCTGCTGATGTAACTGATGCCTCCAAAGATGTAGCTGATGAAGCATCCGATGCCAAAGAACAAGTCAAAGATACCTATAAAACAAACTATTAAGTTACCTTAATACACAAGCTACGCTCTACCCTGCCGATAGCCAGCTGACCGTAGCTGGCTATTGGTGCGTAATAAAGATTGATCATAAGCCCTTCGGGCTACAGAAAGTAGGGAATACTTATGGGAGATCTGGAAAATAGAACCAAGGTTTACGAAGTCGAGGAGCATCCCTTTGAGCTGCGGCATGAGCTGAAAAGGTTAAATGCTCGTCTAGATAAAATTGCAGATTCACTGGAAAAGTCTGAATTCAAAGACATTCTTGAGAACTATACAGATCCCAAAAAGCGAATCATTACGAATCTTATGGCTGGAATTTCCCGCGGTTTAGGTCTTTCTATTGGCACCTTCGTCATTCTCGGTTTGCTGGGTTATATCCTGAGTCTATTTCTTAATGTACCAATTATTGGGGAATATCTTGGTGAGATCAAAAAGTATATTGATGCTAACAGTTAGGTTTAAAAATAAAGGGCATGCTCTTCTCCTCTAAGGAGAAAAAGCATGCCCATAGTCGTTACTGGTAATTTAATAGGAAGAATTCGACATAATCTGTTTAAGCTTCTCGGTAGCCCGCTTCTGAATCCGTGATACGCTCATTTGTGAAACACCCAGCTTCTGTGCGATAGCTCGCTGTGATTCGCCATCCTGGAAAGCCAACAACAGCACCTGCTGCTCCTGTTCCTTGAGTTGTCCAAGGGCTTGCTGGAGATCCATCCGTTTCTCAAGCGATTCATAATCATTGGCATCTGAACTGATAAGCTCACCAAGCGTAGCGCCGGTCTCTTCTTGCGAGATAGGTGAATCCAGTGATACGTAGTGATAGCACTCCCTACCTGCCAGTATCTCTACAGTTTCCTCAACAGATAGTTCAAGATAATGAGCGATTTCTTCTACTGCAGGAGAACGTTCTAACCTAATTGTTAATTCATCGATCGCCTGCTGAACTAGAGCCCCTTTTTCTTTGATCCGTCTCGGAACCTGTATGTACCAGGATTTATCACGCAGGTAATTCTTCATATGTCCAATCATACTCTTCATGGCATACGGTTCAAAAGGAATACCCATACTGATATCATACTGCTGCAGCAGCCTTATGAGCGCCATCTGACCCACCTGATACAAATCCTCATATAGGTCAGGACGATTACGGGCAATTTTGCCAGAAGCCATCTTAACCATAGGCTCATACTTCTTGATCAGTACTGTAGCAATATCATTATCCTTTGTTTGCTGGTACTCCCAAATAAGGCTTACTGCTTCATTCATGGACTCTGGGGGAGTCACCTTTTCGTTCATACTTTCTCCTCGGTGAAATGAAGTCGCTTGGTCAAGGTAACAACTGTTCCTTTCCCTGTTTCACTCACGACGCTAACATCATCCATGAGTGCCTGCATCAAATAGAACCCCAGCCCTCCGACTTGAACGTCACTCAGCTCTTTATCGTGCAGCGTCAAACGCTCTTCGGACGAATCCATTCCATCAAAGCTCTCCCCCTCATCTTTGACAGTTATGGATAAAGACTTTGCTCCAACTTCAAAAATGACATCCACTACTCCATCTTTCTGACCGTAAGCATATAATACAGAATTATTACAAGCTTCTGATACCGCTACCTTCATATCTTCAATATCCTCATATGTAAAACCCATCTTTGAGGCAATACCATATAAGTTCAATCTGACAATATCGACATATTCTGCGCTGGCAGGTAACTGTAGAATCACTTTTTGTCCATCATCACTCATTCTAAGTTCGATCCTTTCCTAGTGGGAGTCCTCTTGGGGGGCGAAAAATTTGGAAATACCAGTCATATCAAACAGCTTCTGTATTTGCGAAGGAACTTCGACCACTGTAAATTTCACTTCCAGTCCGTGCCTTGCTTTCAGTATTGACAACAAAATTCCAATACCTGTGCTATCGATGTATCTTAATTCCTTAAGATTAATGACAAGATCAAGTCCCTTATCACCTACCAACGGCTCCATAACTAGCCGGAAATCGGGAGCAACTGACAAATCAAGTTCTCCAATCAGAAAAACTGTACATACACTACCTTCTGTTTCGGTTATTGCCTGGAACTTTTCGCTTTTATGTGTATTCATATACAATCTCTCCTGATAAGTGTTTTCTTTACCAATAACCCTAAAGTCCTACTCTTGAAACAAATCATTCTGCTAGTACTAGTATAAATTAGGTCAGGCATTATAAATAGACGTATTGCGCTCGGGAAACAATTTATTCTTAGGGGAATAACGGGTGATAATCTGCTTAATGCTGCTCAATTTGAGCGGCTTGCTAATATAGTCATCCATCCCTGAGGCTATACATCGACTCTGAATTCCATCCATCACATTAGCCGTCATCGCAATGATCACAGCATTCTGGGCCGATAGGCCCCCACTGAGACGAATCTGTGTAGTAGCCTCCAGACCATCCATTACAGGCATTTGCAGATCCATAAAGATGAAATCATAAGCATGTGTAAGTGCCATCGCAACCGCTTGAGCGCCATCTTCGGCAATCTCTGCCTTAAGACCTAGCTTTTGCAGCATACTAGCCATTAATCTCTGGTTGATGGGGTGGTCATCCACAATCAGTGCTTTGCTTTGTTCATTCCCACTAGATAAAATCTCAACAGGTTCCTCTTCCTGGTTAATCCCTACCAGTTCTTCCTCAGGCGCAGACACTTGAATGGTAAAAACAAAGGTTGCCCCTTTTTCTTCCATTGATTCTACCCGGATATCACCACCCATAATTTCGACAAGAGATTTGCAGATAGCAAGTCCAAGGCCAGTCCCTCCATATTTCCGTGTCATAGAGGAATCAATCTGGGAGAACGGTTTAAACAGACGATCGCATTTTTCTGGGGAAATACCAATGCCAGTATCTTTAACAGTAAATTCTAATACCATCTTATTATCCGCTGTTTGTGAATTTGAAGCAACTAAATAGACACCGCCCTGGTTGGTAAATTTAACTGCATTAGCAACCAGATTAATTAATACCTGACGTAGACGGGCCATATCTCCATATAAAAGCTTTGGCAGCTTCTGATCGATAAAAAAGATAAGCTCTAAATTCTTCTTGCTTGCTTCCACAGAGAAGAGATTAAATACCTCCTGAATGCAGGAACGAAGTTCAAATAGCTGCTCTTCCATTTCCATTTTTCCCGATTCCATCTTCGTGAAATCCAGAATATCATTAATTACGGCAATGAGTGTATCGGCACTTTTCCGAATAATTTCCGTATATTCCTTCTGCTCTGGGGCAAGCTCAGTCTCCATTAACAAATCAGTCATTCCTACTACACCGTTCATAGGTGTGCGAATCTCATGGCTCATCATGGCCAAGAATTCTGTCTTGGCTTTGGCGGCAATTTCCGCATCTTCCTTAGCCTTGACCAGTTCACCATTAATTCTTTCCAGTTCCTGTGTTTTTTGCTGCAGCAGCATGGATTGGGTTTGATGTTTTTTGCTCGTCAGATACATTTGCACAAAACCTTCAATTTTAGAGTTCAGAATTTGTGGAATGAAGGGTTTGACCATATAATCAATGGCTCCTGCTGAATAACCTGCGAATAGATGCTCCGCATCCTTGCTATTAGCCGAAATGAAAATAATCGGAATATCTTTCGTTTTGTCTCTGGCCTTAATCAATTTGGCGGTTTCTATTCCATCCATATCCGGCATCTGTACGTCCAGTACGATCACTGCAAACTCATATCTCAATAGACATCGCAGCGCTTCTTCGCCGGAGATGGCTTTTATTAGCTTATATTGCTGATTCTCAAGCACTGCCTCCAGCGCCAGCAAATTTTCCGGACGGTCGTCTACCAGTAGTATATGAACCGGTTCTTGAAACCCCATAGGACCCTCCCTCAAAGCTGCTATTTAATCTTCCGATAGATTTTCTCCACTCTGTCCAGGGGTTCGTAGCTATCGCTGTACCCAGTGAAATGAATTGATTCTTTAGAACCGAGCACGAGTACTCCGAAACGACTCAGGCTTTCATTGAACAAGCCATGGACATGATCCCTAAGCTCATCATTGAAATAGATCATTACATTACGGCATAAGATCACATTAAATTCATTAAATGAAGTATCAGTGGCTAGATTATGCTCTGCAAAAATAATGTTTTTGCGTAAATAAGGCTGTAAAATCACCGAATTATACTTTGCTGTATAGTATTCTGAGAACGCGCGTGTTCCACCCGCCTCCAGATAGTTCTTGGTATACTGTTTCATCTTACTAATATCGTACACACCCTCTTTAGCCTGCTGTAAAGAGCGTTCGTTCATATCTGTGGCATAAATGCGTGCTTTGTCATACAGTCCTTCTTCATGCAACAGAATAGCCATGGAATAAACTTCTTCGCCTGTGGAGCAGCCTGCATGCCATATTCGAATGTAAGGATAGGTACGCAGCAACGGGATTACTTTTTGTCGAAACGTTAGAAACAATCCCGGATCTCTAAACATCTCCGTTACAGGTATAGAAAGGCTATAAATAAAACGTTCGAAGCAGGCACGATCGTGCAGCACCTTCTCTTGCAGTGCGGATATGTTATTTACATTCTCCGCATGAACATGATGCCAGATACGCCGTTTCAAGGAGGGCAACGCATAATTCCTGAAATCATACCCATATAAACGATGTACCCCGTTAAGCAGCAGTTCAATTTCGATCTGCTCCAATTCGTTTTTGACATCCGTTATACTAGTCTTTTCCTCATATTCAGGTTTCATTGCTCCCATTGTGATCCTACTCCCTTGCCACCTGCCATATCTTCTTAGACTGGCTGTTTGTAGTGTTATGAGTTCATTACCCCAAAATTAGAGTTACGAATACAGCCAAACACGCATTAAGGAAAGAAGCTGATCCGTGGCGATCGGTTTTTTCATATAATCAGAGGCTCCGGCTTCAATACACTTGGCGCGGTCCTCCTTCATGGCTTTGGCCGTAAGGGCAATAATCGGCAGCTTTTGATATTGCGGCATCTGGCGAATGCGGCGCATGGCCTCGTATCCGTCCATTTCCGGCATCATCATGTCCATGAGTACAAGATCGAAATTCTCGTGCTCTATTAGCATTTCCAACGCTTCACGGCCATTCTCCGCAAATTTCACTTCCATATGATATCCTTCCAGCACACTAGAAAGTGCAAATACATTACGGATATCATCATCGACAAGTAATATTTTTTTGCCGTCAAATAATTCTTCTTTATTATGAAGCTTCTGCAGTATTTTACGCTTGTCCTCCGGCAGATTTGCTTCTACACGATGGAGGAACAGCGTGGTCTCGTCAAGCAGTCTTTCCGGCGAACGTACATCCTTTATAATAATCGACTCAGCGTACTTGCGTAGCTGTGTCTCTTCTTTGGCATCCAGATCTTTACCGGTATATATAATGATCGGCAGATCGTTCAGTTTCTCATCATCCCGAATCTGATCCAGCAGTTCAAAGCCATTCATATCGTCTAGCATCAAATCAAGCACCATACAATCATATTTCTGCTTACGCAGTTCTTCCAGTGCCTCACGGCCCGAGGAAACAGCAGTAATTGCAACATCATCATGACCGATCAGCTCCATAATCGAACGGCGCTGAATCTCGTCATCCTCTACAATCAGCAGTTGTTTCAAAGTACTGGATGTATAGCTCTCAATCTGCGAGAAGGCCCGTTCCAGTGCTTCTCTCGACGAAGGTTTTCTTAAGAACGCCATCGCACCCATCATAAGTCCTTGCTTCACTTCATCACTAACGGAGATGACATGAATTGGAATATGACGGGTTTGTGCCGCGCCCTTCAGCTCGCTAAGAATCGACCAGCCATCTATCACTGGCAGTTGAATGTCAAGAATGATCGCATCTGGCAAATAGGCTTTAGCCATCTGCAATCCTATATCTCCCTGTAGAGCCACCAGTCCCCTGAAGCCACGACTGCGGGCCATATCGAGTAATATTTTGGCAAAGCTCTCATCATCTTCAATGATTAACAGAATCTTATCCTTTGAGGTCAACTCGTTCCGGTCATCTGCTATCACTGTCTGTACCTGAGATAAAGGCAGCGGGAAAGTCCCAGCCATGGTATGAGGTAGCCTATCTTCGACATACTCTTTCAAAGTAGCGGCCTCTTGGACAGCAGCAACCTCAGCAGATCCCGGCAGCACACTATAATCGGCTTTAACCGGTAAATATAAAGTGAAGCTGCTGCCTTCTCCCTCAAGGGATTCCAGCACAATAGCCCCACCCATTAGACGTGCTAATTCTCGACTTATCGAAAGTCCGAGCCCGGTACCGCCATATTTGCGGCTGGTAGTACCATCCACCTGTTGGAAGGCTTCGAACACAATATCCATTTTATCTGCTGGAATACCAATACCGCTATCTTTCACGACAAGGGCCATAAATGCTACCTCGCGTGGCAGTCCATACGGGAGATGTTCGCTGTCGGCAAGGCTTACAGAGAATTCAACGAATCCTTCACTTGTAAACTTGAATGCGTTAGATAATAAATTACGCAAGATCTGCTTCAGTCGGTGGTTGTCAGCATATAAAATCTCTGGCAGCGTATCTGCAAAGGAGAGGAGCAACGTTAGGCCTTTTTTATTAGCTAGAGGAGCAAAATTTTGTTTTACGAAGCTTTTCAGTTCAGTTAACCGCACCTCTTCATAATTCAGGCTCATTTTGCCTGCATCGACTTTGGACAGATCCAAAATTTCATCAATCATCTTCAGAAGATCAGCACCGGACATATAGATTGTATGTGCGAACTCTACCTGTTTCTCGGTCAAGTTGCCATCTTTATTCTCTGTAAGCAATTGAGACAGGATAAGCAGACTATTAAGCGGTGTCCGCAATTCATGGGACATGTTTGCCAAAAATTCCGATTTATATTTACTGGTAACGGCCAGTTGCAGAGCCTGCTTCTCTAACTGACTGCGCGCATGTTCAATCTCATCCTTTTTCTCCTCAACCTCCTGTACCTGTTCCTCTAAGGCACGAGTTTTGGAGACAAGCTCAGTATTATAATGCTCCAGTTCTTCCTGCTGGCGCTGCAGCATTTCTTCGGAACGCCGAAGCGCATCCGTCTGCTCCTCCAGATTCTCATTGGAACGACGAAGTTCTTCCTGCTGTGTCTGCATTTCTTCCGACTGACACTGCAGTTCCTCCGTGAGTGCCTGAGATTCCCGAAGCAGTTCCTCCACGTTGAGTCGGCGGTTAATGTTGTTAAGCACCACTCCCAGATTCTTTGCTAGCTGATGCAGCAACTCATTATGCAGGCTGCTAAAAGGAGTAAACGAAGCAAACTCGATAACCCCCAAAAGCTCATCTTCGAACAAAAGTGGATAAATTGAAATGTTTTCTGGTTGTGAGTTTCCTAATCCGGAAGAAACTGAAATGTAATCCTCAGGTGCCTTATTAAGTCTGATAGGCATCTTGTCGAGTGCACTCTGCCCCACAAGTCCTTGACCGATTATAAAGCCATCCTTCGGCAATTTATCACCATCAGCAGCATAAAACCCACTGCTTCTGAGCAATTCCGGGTTATGAATATCCTTTAAATAGACTGCGCCGTATTGAGCGCTGAGCACCGGAGTAAATTCATTGATAAAGGTCTGAGCGATCTGATCCAGTGAACTCACTCCGCGCAGCAGCTCAGTTACCCTAGCTACATTAGCATTTAACCAAGACTGGTCACTTTGCGCCTGAGCGTAAGCTTTCTCCATCTGCTGCTTCTGTTCGATATCCTCAGCCATCTCCTTGAAGACACGTGCAACATCACCGATTTCATCTTTAGAAGTAACCTTTATTCGTCGAATGGCTCTTATTTTTCCATTGCCAAAGCTGCTGATCATCATCGATACAACATTCAAACCACGCGTAATACTTGGTATCACCCATAATATAACCCCAAGCCCAAGCAGCAGGCCCAAGATCATAATTAAGGTCACCGTCTGAATGGAGCTTTCATAAGCTGTCTTCGCTTGGGTACTTTCTTCATTCATCATGAAGACGTTGTAATCAGAGAGACTGTTTAAGCTGTTCAACACCTCATTCTGAATATCCTGTCCCTTGGCATTCCGGTAGGTATTGGCATTCTGAAATAACCCGGCCGAGAGCAGCTCCAGCTCCTTATTCTGATAATCTAAATAAGCCGTATAGGCACTTTCGATCCGATTGACGATTTCCATTTCTTCCGCATTGGCCATTGAAGACTTTATGTCAGCAAAATAATCTTCTGCTTTGGTGACCTTTTTACTAATTTCACTTTTCTGGGACTCCACGGTCAGCGCATCGGCATTCAGCATGGATGTGGTCAGTATCCGCGCCATATCATTCACTTCGCCACGCATTCCCGAAGAAGCGCGCCCCTTCATATATCTATCTTGAAAGCCATCCAGCTGGTTATGCATATAATTCAGTCGATCATATCCAATCATTGTTAGCGCAAGCATAATTGCTAGCATCGCACTAAAGCCGATCAGCAGCTTGGCTTTAATCTTCATCCTCTATCTGATCCCTTCATCAGTGATATCCATACTAAGCATTTATCATCATCTCGTTCTTCAACAGCTTTCTTATTAAAAAAAGAAGCATATACAAGCTCTTCCTGCCACTTATGCTCACCTTTCAAATGCTGAACCATAAAGTTAAGCTGCTGCTGCTGTCCACCATCAACCAGTTCCAACAGGCCATCTGTGTACAATACTAGATGCCCATCGTCCTCATAGTTCAGGGTCTGCGGCTGAATATCGATCCGATCAAACAGGCCTACTGGATGGCAGTTGCTCTCAAGCAGTACCGGCTTCGTGTTTGCACCCTCAAAGAGCATTCCTGGCGGGTGTCCTGCATTTACATAATCAATTCGCTTCAGGCGAGTATCGATTACAAGGTAAATAGCTGTGAAATAGTACTGAACCAACTTCTTCTCAATATAGAGCTGGTTAAATCGCCGATTCAGCTCCTGTATGACTTTTTCCGGCTCCACATAGGTAGTCACGGTGTCCTTCAGCACTGAAGCCAGAAACATGCAGAACAGTGAGGACGAAATTCCGTGCCCCATCATATCCAGCAGAATAACTCCATAACGGTCGTCACCAAGTGAGTACCAAGCATATAAGTCACCGGCCAGTTCTGCGGAGGGCTGATAGATTGCATGCACTTCAAAAAATTCCTCTTCTAGCGGTAGACTCAGCACTGCGTTCTGTACAAGAGCAGCCAGCTTCAACTCATCCTGAAGCCGCTGATCCCGTTCTTTATGCCAATCCTTCTCACGTTTCAACCGAAGCGCCAGCCGGATTCTGGCCATGAGCTCCACCTTGTTGATTGGCTTTGTGACATAATCCACGGCACCAGCATCAAGGGCCTCCGCCAATTTTTTGGAATCACCTACAGCGGTTACCATAATAATCGGAATATCCTTCAGATGCTCGTATTGTTGTACAACTCGACAAGCTTCAATTCCATCCATCTCTGGCATCATCATATCCAGCAGAATCAGATCCACGTCAGACATTCGAGTACGCCCTGTTTCATTATGGGAACGAATGCCGAGTAGCTCTAGCATCTCTTTTGCAGACGATGCGGTTATAAAATTCCGGTAATCTTCCTTTTTCAGAATTTCACGGATAATAATTACGTTAGTTGGATTGTCATCTACAATTAATATTCTCATCGTTCTCACCTCGCATTAATTATGTAGTATTGCATTATCTCTATCATACATATTCAAGTAGTCTGTGGCCATTTACAAACGATTGTTAAATAAAGTCATTCTTCTCTTCGTTCTTCAACAAAGTAACCTCCAGCTCCACTAAACACACAGTGGTTCTAGAGGTTACGCTATTGAAGTATGGGCATATATTTGCTGCAATTCATGCTTAGAATAGCGGTTTTTTGGCGATCACCAGAACCTTACCCGAATCAAGCTCTTTCTCGTAAAAGGCTGCTTCTGCTCCACTAAATCCTAATGATGTGATCTTGGAGCGGAGTGCCTCCCCCCGTGAACGAAAAAGATTGGCTATGGCCCCAAATAATCCTTCTTCGTGCAAACCGACCTCATTAATCTTTGCGGCATCAACAATCCGGCCTTCACGATCCACATCATGACTAATTACATAAATCTCCGATTTGCTATAGCCACTGCTGCCAAGCCGCTTCACTTCCTCAATAGCCTGAACGCCATTTTCCAGCACTGTTGCATAAGACTGTGCGTTGATTGAATCCATAGAGTTCACTCTCCTTAGGTTATATAAAGGGCCAGTGCGACAAAAAGATAACTGATCTTTTATAACCATAAAGGATGAGGTTGAAACAGCTTAGGAAGAAATACCATCAAATAAATCAATTCCATCCCATTCACCTGTATCCAAATTACGATAAATCTTGAGAGCTGTACTTCCCCTCATATATACATCGCCATCCTCAGCGATAAAATCAGGGCTCCCCAGTAGCTCCGAAAGCTTGCCCTTGCCAGGGTCAATCTCAACTCCACTAAGCTGCATACCATACTGCTGTGCCTGCAATGGAGTGACATGAACATAGATCACAACCCCGTTAGAGACCCCAGCAGACATATCCGCGTATTGATACTCTAGACAGTCCTCCCAGAGTTCATTCACAATATTAAGCGGCTTGCCTTTAGTCTGTATAAGTTCTTCCTTGGTCGCATAAAGGGGGACGCCTGCCAAAGAATCAAAGCTGTTTATGTAGGCATTTGAACTGGAGCTGAGATCATGTTGAAAAGCCAAGGCAATCGAAGGCTGCAGCGCAAAGGAAACGACAGGAATCGGCTCACTCTGAGTTGGCGGTGCATTAAAGTATGGAGAAAGGAGACTTAGCAAAAGAATTAAAATGTTCATGTTGTTGTCCCACCCTTCTGATCTGCATCCATTACCAATACCAAAGTGTAAGCCCTTCTTGTCCTAATGGCGGAATTTCTGCCAGACGGTTGCTGCTAAATCTACACTCTTCAGGACTGTACCTATTTTCCCTGTTTTTTTCTTGGCATACACCGTTTCATAGGAATTTACTGTACGTTCTTCAGAGGGTGTCATTATCTCATTCGATAAGGAAACAGCTTTGGCTTTTGCCTTCAGCTCACGCGATTTACGATACTTCTCAATGGCTGTTACGGATACTTGCTTAACGGTCAGTGTTAATTCATTCATAACATCACCCAAATTCTGCACGGAATCCATAATGGGATCAATTTTTTGAATTTTGCCCTGCACATCTAACGTAATATCGTTAGCGTGTCTGACTGTAGTTTTCACTTCATAAGTTAGCTCATCCATAGTCTTCTGTACTTCCTGCAACGTTTGACTAACTTTGTCGAGAGATCCCTTTGCTGATTTCAAGGTTGTAATTAAAAAGAAAACGAGTACTGTGAATGCGACAGCTGCAAGCGCTACGCTAAGTTGAATGATCATATCCAATAACCCCTTCCAAATCATAAATGGCTGGCTAAAAATGAACCGCCCTAATACTGCATAGTTACCCCTTCACTAATGGGCCGAAACAACTAATCGAACCTCTTCAGTCCTCCCTTCTAGCTTGTTTCAATTCCAAAAGTGTCGTTTAAAATATATCTACCTCAAGTAATCAAGTTAAAAAGAAAGGGTGACATCTAATGCTAAAAGTATCTATTATACTACTTGTAATTGCTTTAATTGCCGGAATCTTTGGTTTCTTTAGTATTGTGGCTGCGGCTGCAGGAATTGCCAAAGTATTGTTCTATATCTTTCTGGTGGTATTTATAATATCGCTCTTCACAGGGCGCAGGGGCAGATCGATGTAGACATGGAAAAATAAATATATATTTCTCTTTGGTTCATCGTACCCAGTTTATGTTTATTAGCTTAATAGCAAACAGCGTGCATGGAAAAAAACGCCAAAGCCAAAACCCATTAACAGGAGGAACTACACATGAAAAAAATCGCCAGCTTTACAGTAGCCGTCGGACTTATGGCTTGCATAGCAGCCACAGCTTCCGCCGCAGACGTAACAAGTACTACTTCAGGTTCAGCAACAGTAACAGGAGCAACTTATACAAATCAATTTGAGACTATTATCACACCAGCGGATATTCATCCGGCTACACCAATGATTATCCTGACCAAAACGACAGCATTCCACTTCACTGTTGGCAGTACAACTACCCCAGCAGGTTGGCTTGGTGCTCAAACGATCGATACTACAGGTCAAATCATGACTGATAAATGGGGTAATGAATGGAGAGAAATCTATACTTGGCTTGGAAAAGCATGGATTAAAGTTCCTGCCTCCGCTTATGTAATCAATCCATCTATGTAATCACTCCACAACTTAGCTACACAAATAGTTCCCGTCTATATCGTTTATTTTAACACCACGGCGGGAATCTAAGGGCTTTTCTTTATAAGTAAATACGCCCTCCAAGGCGTACATAAAATAAAACGGCTGATCAGGACCTTCTTAAAGGTCTTGGCCAGCCGTTTCATTATGCACTTGAAGCATATAAATTCTTATATTTTAAATAAGGAAAGGCCAGCCCTTCAGCAATTCCACTGAAAGGATGACCTCACGATTACACCCGCCCTAGTTCACCCGTCACAAACATGCGATGCTTTCGCTTCCTGCAACATTTGAAACCTGTATGTTTAGCGGATGACCGAACCTCCGAAGAGAAAACGATTCATCCAAGAAGCGCTTAAATTATCTACTCTTACCCCGCCAGAAGATATGGAATATGTATGCAGAATCTGTCCATTTCCTAGATACATCGCTACATGCGAGATTCTTGCTGTAGACTTATCGATTCCTGCATATGCAGAGACTGAACTGCCTTTATAATCCATAAAGAACATTAAATCGCCGCGCTTTAAAGCAGAAATATTCGTGACCGCCGTACCATTCTGCTTCACCCAATCACCTTGCTGCCGTGAATCTGCAGGCAATTGCAAATTCGCTGCATCCAAAAACACTTGCCGAATGAAATCGGAGCAGTCAAAGGTATTGGTATTACTACGGCTGGAGCCGAACTCATACGGGGTTCCGAGATACTTCATGCCAGCCGTAATCACTCTCTCGATAGTAGTCCCTTGCGGCGGAGTGGACGGCGCTGTCGGTACTGGCGTTACCGTTCCTGAACCTCCAGGGTTGGCAGCCACAAGAGAGATGTACTGTTCTCCGGAGCTGGTATATCCAACGGTGCCTGTTGCAGTTCTCACTTTGTACCAGTAGCTATTCGTTTTCTCCAGGATCGTTACTATTTCACCCTCTTTCAAGTAGGACAATACAGTTCCACTTGTAGAAGGAGTAATACGCAAACGGACACTTGACTCAATGATCCCCGTTACGGCAGAAGCCGTTAAAGAAGAACTGGAAGAAAGAGAAGCTGCAACTGCCAGCTGAGGACTGATAACGCCTAAGCATACGGCAAGTGCGGCTGAGACCAAAAGCGATGCTGTAAGGTGCTTATGTGACTTGATCATACGTTCCCCCGAATAACAAATTGAGAAATACAACAAAGGTGCGCACAACATTTATTGCTTTCTGCCCTCATTATAGGCCTACCCGGGATTTGGAACATGCTCCAAATTTCACAAATTAGATTTCCACTTTATGGTAATATACAGGTCTATAGTCTTGAATCCTCCTTGAAAATGTCTATCATTGTATAATAATAGAAATCACATCTTAGTTATGCCTTTGGGTTCAACATGAATCTGCACATTCATGATGTTATGTAATTTACTCATCCGCTCTTCGATGGAGTCGCTGATCTTATGACCTTCAAGAACAGTAATGTTTGCGTCCACCTCCACAACGACATCCACCAGCACATGATTCCCGTGAACACGAGCTTTCACATCCTTAATGCCTTCTACCCCTGGAGTGCGCGCAATGGTGCTGCGCAGATCCATCAGTTTGTGCTCATCGAAGCCATCCGTGAGCCGGTAGGTAGAGTCACGAAAAATATCCCAAGCCGTCTTGGAGATAAGCAATCCGACCCCGACTGCAGCAGCAGAATCAATCCACGGCAGTCCAAATTGTGCCCCAACAATGCCTATCGCAGCACCAACACTAACTATAGCATCAGAGAAGTTATCTTTGGCAGCAGCCATAAGTGCCCCATTATTAATTTGTATGGCAAGCTTCTTATTGTAAATATATACACCCATCATCGCCACCGCGCACACAATAGCCACACCCGCCGACCAGAGTTGTGGTGTTTCCTTTGCTCCTGCGAATAAAGAACGTATCGCTTCCACAATAACCTGAATGCCTACCATCGCCATAATAAAGGAAGCCAACAGCGCAGCTACCGTCTCCGCACGAAAGTGTCCATAGTGATGATCGGAGTCCGGCGGTTTCTGTGATATACGCAGACCCACCAACACCGCTACAGAAGCAACAATATCTGTGAGGTTATTAAAGCCGTCCGCCAGCAGCGCGCTCGATGCAAACAAATAACCACAAATTAACTTGAAGGTCGATAGGATGAGGTAAGCTGCTATGCTTACCCAGGCCCCTCGTTCGCCCTTACGTATATCTTCGTAAATATCATTCATTTCCCTTCACCTCCTCTATGTAGCCTTTTAATTACAATATTTCTGGAAGTAAAGAATTCCTTCAATTATTCTTGCCCTTGTGGCAGCATTTAAAAACAATTAGAATAGAGTTAGGGATTTGCTTCGAAGGAGGTCAATAAAATGAGCGAAAGCAATGAAAAAGGAAAAATCAATTTGGCAGATGCAATCCGCCAAAAGCTTGAACAGAAGAAGCAACAAGGCTTCAAACCCGAATCTTCATTTCAGGCTGGTTCTGCTAAACCATTGAAATCACAGAATAACAAAATGCCTAACAAACAGCGCCGCCGTGCCGGCGGTTCATAATTAGCTTCCAAGGCAGAGAGCATTAACCGCAAGTTGGTTACACGAAGAAACAGCAACAAGATGAAACGGCTTCGCCGTCCTTTATATGGACGGCACCCGTTTCTTCGAGAAATATAAGGATAAATTATTGCGTGAAACATATAAATTCTTATATTTTGAGATAAACGGCTGCGTAATCCCTCAGGGGAAGACGCAGCCGTTGTTCGTTTAGAATGATTCCAACCTCTTGATAAATATCAAGTAGAAACGGCTTTGCCGACCTCTGTATGAACAGCACCCGCTTCTTCGAGAAAATATAAGGATAAGTTATCGCCTAAAAGCTATAAATTCTTATATTTTTAAAAAGCAGCCGTCCATTCCCTGGGGAGTGGACAAGCCGCTGTCTGCTAACTCTTCTCTTTTTATACAAGAAGAAACGGCTTTGCCGTCCTTTTATGGACGGTACCCGCTTCTTCGAGAAATATAAGGATAAGTTATCATGTGAACATATAAATTCTTATATTTTTGAAAATTATACTTCTACAGGATACATGCGCTGACGCATTTCCTTGATCTCCGGGTTCTCCAAATACTCGTCGTAGCTCATCACGCGGTCGATTACGCCAGCTGGTGTAATCTCAATGATTCGGTTAGCGATAGTCTGAATAAACTGATGGTCATGGGAGGTGAACAGAATCGTGCCATCAAAATCGGCCAGACCATTGTTCAGTGCTGTGATCGACTCCAGATCCAAGTGATTGGTAGGTTCATCGAATATCAGCACGTTCGCGCCATTGAGCATCATTTTAGCCAGCATACAGCGAACTTTCTCGCCACCGGACAGCACGCTTGCTTTCTTCAATGCTTCTTCTCCGGCGAACAGCATCCGGCCCAAGAATCCGCGCAGGAATGTTTCATCCTGATCCTTTGAATACTGGCGAAGCCATTCTACGAGATTCATCTCTACGCCGTCAAAATAGTTGGAGTTATCTTTCGGGAAATACGCTTGGGTTGTTGTAATCCCCCATGCAAATTCTCCGGCGTCTAATTCCTTCTCGCCCATTAGGACATCAAACAGCATTGATTTAGGCTGAGAGTACGGACCTACGAACGCGATCTTATCCCCTTTATTCACTACAAAGCTGATCTCATCCAGTACCTTCTCGCCATCAACGGCTTTGGTTACTCCGCTGATTGTCAGCAACTGCTTGCCGGCTTCGCGTTCAGGCTTGAAGTTGAGGAATGGATATTTACGGTTCGAAGGACGAATATCGTCCAGAGTAATCTTATCGAGTGTCTTCTTACGCGATGTTGCCTGTTTGGATTTGGAAGCATTGGCGGAGAAGCGTTGAATAAACGCCTGTAGCTCCTTAATCTTATCTTCCTTCTTCTTGTTCGAATCGCGCTGCAATGCCTGGGCAAGCTGACTGGACTCGTACCAGAAATCGTAGTTGCCGACATACATCTGGATTTTGCCAAAATCAATATCCGCAATATGCGTACATACTTTATTCAGAAAGTGACGGTCATGAGATACGACGATAACAGTACCTTCATAGTCCATGAGGAAGTTCTCCAGCCAGCCAATGGATTCAAGATCCAAATGGTTGGTAGGCTCATCCAGCAGCAGGTTGTGCGGACGGCCGAACAATGCTTGGGCCAAGAGGACACGTACCTTCTCATTGCCGCTAAGCTCCATCATTTTCTTGTCATGCAGATCACGTACAATACCCAGACCGATCAGCATGGCAGCTGCATCAGGCTCGGCATCCCAGCCATTTACATCGGCAAATTCACCTTCGAGTTCACCCGCACGCAGGCCATCCGCTTCCGAGAAATCGGTTTTGGCGTATAGCGCATCTTTTTCCTTCATAATCTCATAAAGCCGTGTGTGCCCCATAATAACCGTTTCAAGTACCGGAAATTCATCGTACTCGAAATGGTTCTGCTTGAGAATAGCTAGACGTTCACCCGGGGTAATATGAACATCACCCGAGTTTGATTCAATCTCGCCAGACAAAATCTTCAAAAAGGTTGATTTACCGGCGCCATTGGCACCAATCAGACCGTAGCAGTTACCAGGTGTGAATTTTATGTTTACATCCTCAAAAAGTGCGCGTTTTCCGTAGCGGAGTGTTACACCGCTTGTGCTAATCATTAAGCATTACCATCCTTTTTCTTAGGTTTCCGGCTCATTATATCATAAATTCATTGCAAAAATCCCGTAAAGTACGCTGTTTGTTCTACTCTTGTTGCACTTTTTACATTATTGTCTAGAAGCACGCACCCCTTGGATGTACCACCAGTGTCTCGCCATAGCCAAGCGTCTGGATTCGCTCTTCACTTATCCCGTGGGCTGCCCGGGCGCCTTCCATCCGGTCCAGCGCTTCCCTTGCAGTATCATCGGCAAGTCTGAAGGTCCCGTAATGCATTGGAATCATCGTCTCTGCGCCTACATCTATAAAAGCCTGCAGGGCCTCCTCGGGATTCACGTGCTGAGAAGTCATAAACCACTCCGGTTCATAAGCACCAATCGGCATGAGCGCGACATCCACCTTGTAACGGCTTCCAATCTCTTTAAAGCCGGGAAAATAACCGCTGTCACCGGCGAAATACAGGTTCGGAGGCAGCATCTGCTTCTCTCCGCTCCCTTCATCTATAGGATTGTTCTCAAGGTGAGAAGGCTGCAGGACAAAGCCACCCCAATGTGAAGTATTCGTATCAAACGGAGTCCGTCGGGTCCAATGTTGGGTTGGCACAAAGGCTAGCTTTATTCCCTGAAGAGTAATCTCCTGCCACCACTGCATTTCCACACAGTTATGGAACCCTTTGCGCAGCATTTTTCGTTTAAGCCCCGCCGGAACAACAATCGTCGTTCCCGTCCGGTACAATTTGCGAATAGAGGCGATGTGCAGATGATCATAATGGGAATGGGAGATTAGAATCAGATCAATTGGCGGAACCTCACTGGCGGGAATTCCCGGTTCTCCCAATCGTTTCTCAAAGCCCAGTCTGCGCGCCCAAATGGGATCAGTAATAATATTCAGTCCTTCATATTGCAGAAAGAATGTCGAGTGCCCGATCCAGGTAATCGTAGTATCCAACTTGTTATCCTTGAGATAAGACAGCTTTGGCGGAACATTGGGCACAACAAAAGAATAATCCTTCTTCTTGCGGCGCCGCTCGTCACGCCATTGCCGAAATTCTTTCAGCGTTTTATCGGTACTTACATTATCAATGTTGTTATAACGAGTTTTTGCCATAGGTATCTCTCCTTATAAGGTCTGACGGGCAAAAATGGTCTTAAACGAATATACTTCAACTATATGATTCTACAGACTTCATTGCAAAATACTGCTTATATAAGTTGAACTAGAAAACTTAGCAAAAGGCAAAAGTAACGGAGGGGAATTTTGGAACTGTAGGAGCGATAGCGATCGCCTGAAAGCTTTCTGTAGGAAAGCTCGCTTCGGAGGCATGGCAGTCTCCGGAAGCCCAAACATTCACCGCGTTACGATAAAAGCCGATTCAGCAAAATCTTAAGTTCAACTTATATAGTTATTTATCGGCTTAAACGGATTATGGAAATAGTCCTTTTGTGTTCACCACCTTCTATGATGTAAAATGCGGGTAATGGCAGCGGTGTACAAGCCGTTCAAGGAGGAGACACGTATGAAGATCACATTTATTGAACCGACTCCAAGTCCAAATACGATGAAGCTTCATTTGGACGAAAGTCTGGAACCTGGAATTCGTCGAACCTATACACCGGAAAGCCAGCGTTCCGCACCGGCTTGGGCGCGGGATATGCTAACCATTCCAGGCGTAACCAGTGTCTATCACGCCGCCGACTTTGCGGCTTTGGAGCGTAAAGGTAGTGCCGACTGGGCAGCGATTCTTCGTGAGGTACAGCACCGTTTCGGCAACGGTGAAGGGTTAATAGCGGATTGGAGCCTGACGGATGAGAATGCCGGGTCCCATTTCGGGGAAGCACAAGTATTTGTACAATTGTTCCGGGAAATCCCGATGCAGATTCGCGTCAAGACTGGCGCCAATGAAGAACGTATCTCCTTGTCCACACGCTTCACCAAAGCGGTGATGGATGTGGCAAGCGCCGTGATGATCAAAGAGCGCAAGCTCACCGATTACGGCGTGCGCTACGGCGAGCCCGCGGAAATAGCGCGCGAGGTGGAGCAGGAACTGGAAGCGGCGTATCCGCAGGAACGCCTCGACTCCCTCGTGCAGCAGGCCATCGCGCACGGGGCAGCCGGCGAGTTCGTCGAGCAGAGACGAACGCGGGATCAGGGCGAGCTGCTGCGAGACCTGAAGAATGAAGATTGGCGCGTGCGCTACGCCGCGCTGGAGGATCTTGCGCCGACGGCGGAGCTCCTGCCGGAGCTTGAGGCGGCGCTGCATGATCCCAAGCTGCATATTCGCAGGCTTGCGGTGGTCTATCTAGGCGATCTTCGCACGCCCGAGGCGATGGAGCTGCTCTATGAGGCAATGGCAGACAGCGCCCCGGCCGTACGCCGCACCGCAGGCGATACGCTGTCCGACATCGGCAATCCTGCGGCCACACCGGTTATGACGGCCGCGCTGCAGGATAAGAGCAAGCTCGTCCGCTGGCGGGCAGCCCGCTTTCTATACGAAGTTGGCACCGCCGATGCGCTGGATGCACTGACACTCGCAGCAGAAGACCCGGAATTCGAAGTCGGCCTGCAGGCCCGGATGGCGCTGGAACGCATCGCTTCCGGCGAGGAAGCTGCCGGAACGGTCTGGCAGCAAATGTCGGAACGCCGCCGTACCTGACACACACCTTCCTTAATTTGTCATTGCTTGAGGACAAAAGTTGTTCTATACTAATGTCTGTTGTGTTTATAAACGAAATAAAGATAGCCTCATCATACCTACGATGAGGTAGAGGTCGCGGATATAAAGAGTAAGCACGTGGAGACGTTAAAGAGCCGTCTATGAAGCGTAGCTGAAAGGAATATCCGCCGAAGCCTGCGTTGCCGCTCTTCCTGCGGCGCGGGCTGGGGCCGTTACCGAAAGGTGCGGAACTGTCACCGTGCTTGGCCTGTCAATAACAGCAGGCTGCACAGTGTTGCGCTATCTTCACAGGGAGTATGATGCGGAGCTGAAATATAAGAAACCGCAGCTATAGTCTGCGGTTTTTTTGTGCAAATATAAGAAATTATATGTTCACTCTATTCCACATAATCTATGGCGCTCAGCACTCCCCGTTCATGAACAGAAACATGAGATCAACAGAAGGAGTGTCAGATTCATGCAAGGCAAGCAAAAGAATATTACACAAGTCAGCACTAATAGCAGTCCGGGACTCCGTAAGACATTCAAAGCAAGACATTTAACTATGATTGCGCTCGGTGGATCCATCGGGACCGGGCTATTTCTCGCCAGCGGTGGGGCCATTGCATCCTCCGGACCCGGAGGGGCACTATTGGCCTTCTCGGCTGTCGGCATTATGGTCTATTTTCTGATGACCAGTCTTGGAGAACTAGCGACCTATTTACCTGATTCAGGGTCATTTAGTACTTATGGTACCCGCTTCGTGAGCCCCGCTTTCGGTTTCGCCATTGGTTGGAATTTCTGGTATAACTGGGCGGTTACCATTGCAGCAGAGCTTTCTGCCGCGACAGTTATTATTAAATACTGGTTTCCAGACAGCCCTTCCATCCTCTGGAGCTTGCTGTTCCTGCTGGTGATGTTTGGCCTTAACTTCCTCTCTTCCCGTGGATACGGAGAATCGGAGTATTGGTTCGCTATTATCAAGATCATTACCGTCATCGTCTTCCTGGTTGTTGGGGTGCTGATGATCTTTGGCATCATGGGTGGAAAAGCAGTCGGCCTCAGCAATTTCCAACTTGGCGGAACCTCTTTCCACGGTGGTTTCTTTGCCTTCGTTGGCGTCTTTATGGCTGCTGGTTTCTCCTTCCAAGGTACCGAACTGGTCGGTGTTGCCGCTGGCGAGAGCGAGAATCCGCGCCGTAACGTACCGCTCGCCATCCGCCAAGTATTCTGGCGCATTCTAATCTTTTATATCCTTGCCATTCTCGTAATCGGTCTGCTGATTCCTTATACGAATCCGGATCTGCTGCGCGGCGGCATCGATGCTATCGGAGTTAGTCCGTTCACGATCGTATTCAATAAAGCAGGCCTTGCTATTGCAGCATCTGTGATGAATGCCGTTATTCTCAGCTCCGTGCTCTCAGCCGGAAACTCCGGAATGTACGCCTCTACTCGTATCCTGTATGCGATGGCTAAGGATGGCATGGCACCGCGCGCACTAGGTAAATTGAATCGCCGCGGCGTGCCTGTCGCAGCCTTGCTGGTCACTACAGCTGTCGGCATGCTGGCCTTTCTGGCTTCCTTCTTTGGCGACGGCGTTGTCTACAACTGGCTGCTTAACGCCTCTGGAATGTGCGGATTTATCAACTGGCTTGGCATAGCCATCTGCCACTACCGTTTCCGACACGCCTTTGTAGCGCAAGGTCATTCTCTGGATGAACTGCCTTACCGGGCCAAATGGTTCCCGTTCGGGCCACTCTTTGCCTTCGCATTGTGCCTGGTAGCTATAGCTGGGCAGAATCTCGGTGCTTTTTCCGGAAAAAGCATTGACTGGTACGGCATTCTCGTCTCCTACGTCAGTCTGCCGATCTTCGCCTTAACCTGGATTGGCTACCGTTGGTTCAGAAAGAGCAGCATTATTCCACTGGATCAATGCGATCTCAGTACACCTGCTGAATAATCAGCTTATCAACAAAGAAGGGATGTTCCAAGCCATGTTGGCTTTGGAGCATCCCTTCTTTACATATAGAGCTGTAAGTTGCTGCATTACTTCCAGGTAACATACACTTTAAGATCACCTGTATTATCAAACCTAGAACTGGAATATGATAATTGATCCAACCCGAGCTTATAAAGCTCCTGCAGATCATTCTCCAGCATCCTCTCGCTACCCCTGTAACGGAATAATAAGGACTTCTTCCCGGAGGCAATTCCTTTATTGGCAAGCAGGGAAAGCTCTGCTGCAGAATGGATAACCTGATCCTCTGCGTACAAACTGTAGTCCAGTTCCTTCTGCAGCTTCTGATAAACGGCCACTTTCTGTCCCCCAAGTTTAACGAGCTCTGCTAACGTTTGGTGATAGCCGATGGAGGCTGCCGGATAAAACTTGGTCCAGTTATGATCCACCCGCATCTGCGCATCCGTCCTCAGGTAATATGAAGAGCTGACAACTCCAGCCTGATCCGGTGTTGGATCATCCCAGGTTGTATCCAAATGATACCAACGCCCATCCAGCAGTACCAGATTCCAGGCATGTGATTCCCGGACTCCTCCCTTCTGTCTCGCTGTCCCCTCGACAATGGTATTGGTGATCCCAGCTTCCTTCAACAATTTATAAGTCAACAGAGAATATCCCTGGCATACCGCACTGCCGCTCTGAATGGCTTCAAACGCCGTATATTTACGGTAAGACTTATCATATTTCAGATTCAGCACGACCCAATCATGGATAACCCTTACTTTCTCATGATTGTTCATCCCTGGTGTAATGATTTTCTTTAAGACAGCCTTCACCTTCTCGTTCACAACGGCAGTCTGTGCAAGCGACTCACGGTACTTAACCTGTACCGTAACATTCGCAGAACTTCCGCTTCCGCGATAAGAATAACCGTAGCTATCTACAATGTAATACAGATAAGGGTCGCTTTCCATGGCTTGATCAAGCGCCGACTGCAGTTTGGATTTCAGGCCCGTAGTTTTACCTTCATAGGTAAAGGTTATCGTCTCTCTACGGTTGTTCATAGCGCCCGTCAGCTTCTGCGCGACTTCACCTACACTATGAAGCGCTGCCGAAGTAGAAGCGGCATAGGCACGCCCCCAGCCCCAGTAAATCATTGGTGGAATTACACTGGCTATAATCATCCCTCCAAGAACAGCTTTTATCAGCGTGAAGCGTTTCTTATTCATATCTGTTTAGCGCCTCCTGCAGTCAGTATCATACCTATTAAATTTGTTCATTAAATAGTCTTACTATATATTAGATGCGTTAAACCTTATCTGCACAACTGTAAATTTCCAAAGCTTACGTTTGTAGCGTTCTGATTATTAATATCGGCACACCATGACTGGGTAATAAGGTCTAATCCGTTTCTTAGAGAAATATAAATACTTTATAAAAAAAGACTGTCCCCTGTGCAGATGATTCTACACAGGGGGACAGTCTTGCCCATTATCCACCATATAATCTTCTCTATTCGTTAATGCTACTTCAATCCTGGTGTAATCCTATAGACTTCTCCTATCACAGTTCTAAATTCACTCGCTGCGTCTATTGGCAACCCATCCTGACTTAATACACTTAACGGCTGATGATAATCTATTCTGCACGGCTGGCCATGAGTTGAAGTAAGTTCAGCTTTGGTTAACTGGCCTCCGCTCCATTCGATATCGACAACAAAACCACCACGTGCCACCAAACCTTTGACGCTTCCTTCACTCCAGTCCTCCGGAAGGGCTGGCAATAACTCAAGTTGTCCTTGATGACTCTGCAGCAGCATTTCAGCAATGCCTGCTGTCACACCAAAGTTGCCGTCGATCTGAAAAGGCGGATGATTGCCGAATAGATTAGGCAGGCTAGAATCCTGCAAAATACGGCGCAAGCATTGGTAGGCATTCTCGCCTTCATTCAGACGTGCATAAAGATTAAGCAGCCAAGCTGCGCTCCAGCCCGTGTGTCCACCACCGGATTTCAAGCGCTGCGCAAGCGATAATGAAGCTGCCTGTGCCAGCTCCGGCGTCTTGGATGAACTGATTTCGTTTCCTGGAAATAAATCATAGAGATGGGAAACATGACGATGCCCTAGTTCTTTTTCGGCAAAATCCTCGTTCCATTCCCGCATCCGCCCATCCGGTGCGATTCCGGGATGAGCCAGCAACGCCCGTTTCTGGATAAGCTCTTGTCGCAATTCAGCATCAATCCGCAAAATTTCCGCAGCCTTAATGCAGTGGTGGAAACACTCGGCAACGAGCGACAAATCCATGGCCGATCCGGCAGACACACTGCAAGGTGCCCCGTCAGCGGTCAAAAATACATTCTCTGGTGAAGTGGAAAGACCCGTAGTCAGTCTGCCATCCGGAAGCTCCACCAGCCAGTCAAGGCAGAACAGCGCCGCTCCCTTAAGCAAAGGATACGCCGTGTCCTGCAAGTAATCGTGATCAGGGCGGAATGCGTAACGCTCCCATACATGCCGGGAGAGCCAGACGCCACCCATCGGCCAGAAGGCCCACATAGCCCTGCCGTCTGATGGCGAGGACATCCTCCATAAGTCGGTATTGTGATGAACCACCCAACCACGGGCACCATAATGAATTGCTGCCGTCCGTCCTCCCGTTACACTAAGCTCGGAAATTAAATCTATCAGTGGCTCATGGCATTCGCCCAATGCGCAGATTTCTGCTGGCCAATAGTTCATTTCGGTGTTGATATTGGTCGTATAATTACTGTTCCAGGGTGGTTGGATAGAGGGATTCCAGATTCCCTGCAGATTAAGTGCCTGAGTTCCCGGTCTGGAACCGGCGATCATCAGATAACGCCCATAGTGAAACAGTAAAGCCTCCAGTTCAAGATCACTCTGTCCTCCGCGATATTGCTCCAGCCGTACATCTGTTGGTTCATCGGTGAATGAACGTTCTGGAGAGTTTAGCGTAAGGTCAACACGGTGGAACAATGATTGATGGTCGCTAACATGCCGCTCTCGCAGCTCTGTATATGCAGCAGGAGCCACTGATAATTGATCCAGGCAAAGCGCTGAAGGAAGAATGCCGCTGGTTCCCGGCATACGATCATAACCAGCATAATCTGTAGCGGCTGGAAGCAGGAATGTGACCGAGTGTGCACCTGTGAGTATCAAGCGCCCGTCTTCCGCGCTCAACATTCCACCCTCAGCACGGACTTCCAGAGCTGCGGCAAAGCTCAGCCCACGGTCCTCCTCATACAGTACAGCTCTCGGATGATCGCCTACATAATTGTCGGCGACATGAGATGGAGCACGCCCTGTTAGCAGGAGTATGCTTCCCTTAATGACCTGGACATCACTTGGATGCGGTGAGGTCAGTTCAACCGTGATTTGTGGCAGGATCACGGCAGGATCCTCCCCTACAACTCGGATATTCACGGCAATTAGGCCGTCCGGTCTGCTGGAAAATACTTCACGTACAATACTTACAGCGCCAACAGTGTAGAATACGGAAGCTATTCCAGTATCCAAATTCAGTTCCCGCCGGTAATTCTCGGCAGGACTGTCCATCTGCAGCTTAATGCGCAGATCGCCAAGCGGCTGGTAGGATTCCGTACGTCTGCCCAGCATTTTAGCTTCGATTAATGTCTCCGCCTCAGTATAGCTACCCTCTGCAACCAGCTTTCTAGCTGGAGCTACATGCCGCAGTGCCTCATAATTGGCGGTATCCCGTGGAAATCCAGACCATAACGTATCTTCGTTCAGTTGTATAACTTCCTCATCGACTCCGCCAAATACCATACCACCTAGACGACCGTTACCAATGGGCAAGGCCTCTTCCCATACTGCTGCGGGTTTGCTATACCATAGTATTTTGTGATTAGTATTGCTGTCCTTCATTCGCACGTCTTCTCCCATTTTCTGCCCCCTGAACATCAATCGGCGGGAAACCCGAATTTTCATTCGGACTCCCCGCCATATTGAACTTATTTAAGATTATTAATGATGCTTATTCAGTCCACAGTTTAACACGTTTTTTAACCAGTTCTTCACGCAATGTTTCTGCTTTGGCTACGCCAGCTTTATCCAGTTCTGCCATATAAGCATCCCAGATTTTATCAAATTCAGCCGGTTTGGACAAGATTGCTTCTGGAATACGTTTCCAAGTGATATCCTTCAGCTTATTATCCAATACCACGATTTCACTGTCTCCAGGGATTGTGATATTCCAAGCAGCACCCCAAGGTTTAACCTTGAACTCGCTTTCTTTAGGGAACAGTTCTTTCCAGTTGGTTACATGGTAAGCAGCCAGTGTTTCCTTCTCAACATCATTGAATTGGGCAGTAATTTGTTCAGGGAATTTCGTAGTGTAGTAGTTGCCTGAAGGATCCTTAACGCCGTCGCCGTAGTGAACGCCCAGTGTATTGTACAAGCCAATACCAGTTTCTTTGGTGAAGTTGGCATTATCATTTACAATGCGATTATTTACATCATCAGGAATGACACGTTTGCCGTTCTCAACTTTATAATCTTTACCTTCAACACCATAGTTCAACAGAACTTGACCTTCGTCAGAAGCAAGGTAATCCAGGAACTTGATGGCACGAACCGGATCTTTACATGATGTAGTGATACCGACACCGTAACCAGCCATGAAACCTGTTGGCCAGAAAGAAGCATCTTTGTATTCTTCAGACAAGGTTACAGAATAGTGACCATAGCCTTGATCGAATTTACCAGCAGTTTTCAGCGCTTTTTCAGCATCGCCGTAACCCCAGTCTTGGTCAATCAGGCCGACAACGCGGCCGGTTGCAATCTTAGCCTTGTATTGGTCATATTTTTGTACAAAGCTTTCTGGATCAAGCAAGCCAATATCGTTCATGTGGTTCAACCAGCGGAAGTATTCTTTCTCTGCAGGACGACGGAAGTGATAAGTTACCTTCTGTGTATCTACATCGATTGCGTACTCTCCATCATCTGATGAGCCTGTAGTTAAGAAGGCAGGGTTGGTAACTGTGATGTACATATACCAGTCATCTGCATTCAGTGTCATCCCAATATTTTTATTACCATTTTCATCAGTAGGATGTTTTTCCAAATAGGCTTTGATTACGTTTTCATAATCCTGAACTGTTTTGATTGCTGGGTAACCAGCTTCTTTTACCGCACGGTGCTGCAATTCAAATCCGCCACCTGCGTTAAAATAAGTGTTGTCCACTCCAGCATTCGTTGGAATCGCATAAATAGCATGATCATCATCACTGTAACGGGCACGCTTCATATTTTCTTCGCCAAGTACCTTTTTAATGTTCGGAGCATATTTATCGATCAAATCAGTAAGGTCAAGCATCGCACCTGCATCAACTAGCTTACTGACATCATTCTTGGCAGCGACGATATCTGGATAATCACCACTTGCAGCAATCAGAGCCACTTTTTGCCCAGGATCACCAACGGCAAATTCTGCGTCAAGCGTTACACCTGTTTTCTCGGTAAGGATCTTACCTGTTTCATCTTGCATGCCTGTCCAGTTCGGACTTGGATCAGCACTGAAGAATGAGAATGTCATAGGACTTGTATCTTCAGGTGCAGCTGTTGCAGTGGCCGAATTCGTGCCTGTATTGCCTGTGTTCTCTTCGGTTGCCGCATTATTATTGTTATTTCCACCGCAGCCGGCAAGCATACCGAGCATTAATGTCGAAACCAACAACCATGCGGAAGCTTTTTTTCTATTGCTAGCCATCATGTAAACCCTCCTTGATTCATTTATCTATTGTATAACAGGAGTAACCCCTGTAGATACCAAATGTTCAGGTATTTCCGTAGCAGTTCTGCTACGGAATACCTAGGTTGTAATACTAGCTTTTTACGGCTCCAAGCGTCATGCCCTTCACAAAATAATTTTGCAAGAAGGGATATACTAGCAGAATAGGTACTGTAACGACAATGGTAATTGCCATCTTGATAGATTCAGGTGAGACCTGATTGGTAGCCTGACTGACAATATTGGAGCGGTAGTCTCCGCCACTTCCTGCCGTCGTGCTCTGCAACACCTTCATCAGCTCGAATTGCAAGGTAGTTAAGGCTTCATTGGAGCCATTATAGAGATAAGTATCGAACCAAGCATTCCATTGTCCCACAGCCAAGAACAAGGCAATAGTTGCCAGCGCTGGTTTGGCTAGTGGCAGAATGATACGCCAGTAGATCGTAAAGTCATTAGCTCCATCCAGTGTAGCCGATTCCTGAAGCGCATAAGGTATACCATCGATAAAGGAACGGATAACGAATACATTAAAGGCACTGACTGCACCAGGTAGAATATAGACTGCGAAGGTATTCATCAGATGCAAATCACGCATCAGCATGTAGGTTGGAATTAATCCACCCGATACATACATGGTTAGAGCAAGAAATGTAGAGACGAATTTGCGACCTTGGAAATCTACACGGGCGATCGTAAACGCCAGCATCGAGGCCGTCAATAATCCGAGAAACGTTCCGATAACCGTACGTAAGGCCGATATCTTCAGACCGGTAAGCAGGCCGGTAAAGGAAAATATTTTGATATAGTTATCAATTGTAAACTCCCGTGGGAAAATAGTGATTCCACCACGCACACTGTCGATCGAATCGTTCAGTGATATAGCGAGTACATTCAAAAACGGATATAAGGTAACTATGACAACGAAGGTCACAACAACATAAATGATAATATCAAATATTCGGTCAGACCAAGATTTCCGATTAGCAAATGTAGAACTTCCCAAAATGATGCCCCCCTTTCTACAGAAGACTTTCTTTAGTAGTACGTTTGAATATTCCATTGATGGTGAACAAGAGGATTACACTAATCACTGAGTTAAATATATTGATCGCGGTACCGTATGAATATCTCGCCATGCCTAGTCCGTATTTCAAAGAGTACAGATCAAGCACCTGCGAATAGTCGGTAACGAGGTTATTTCCTAACAGGAATTGCTTCTCAAAGCCGATATTAAGCAAATTCCCAATCGACATGATCAGCAGAACGGTAATCGTTGGGCGAATACCCGGAATCGTAATATGCCATACTTGGCGCAACCGACTAGCACCGTCTACACGGGCTGCTTCGTAAAGTTCAGGTCCAATTCCCGCAATGGCCGCAAGGTAGATAATCGCGTTCCATCCAGTTTCTTTCCAAACATCCGAAAAGGTAACAATTCCCCAGAATAGATGGCCCTGAGCCATGAACTGGATAGGTGTGTGAATAAAGCCGACACCCATTAAGAGATCGTTTACAAGACCGTTTTCGCCGGATAGCATTTTGGTTACAATGCCCGCAGCGACAACCCATGATACAAAGTGAGGCAGATACGAAATCGTCTGTGCAAAACGTTTGAAAAAGTTTAAGCGAACCTCATTCAATAAAATTGCAAACGTTATCGGAAATATGAAGCCTGCCACCAGGCCCATTCCGCTCATTGCTAGCGTGTTGCGTAGCGCCAAGAGAAATTGATCGTCTGCAAAAAGAGTCTTGAAGTGCTCTAAGCCAACCCATTTCTGTTCGAAGAATCCTTTTGCGGGCTTGTACTGCTGAAAAGCCATCGTCCATCCCCAAAGCGGGAGGTAACTGAATACGAACACCCAAACAATGAAGGGTAATGACATCATGTACAAATATTTCTGATTTTTAAAGGTTTTCCAAAACCGTCCCCCTGAAGCAGGCTTTTTATTTAGCTTGTCGTTAGCAGGCTGGATATCTTGTAAGGTTGTTGCCGCTTTCATGAAGCCCCCTCCTCTCTATGTCTATATTTTAATGGGCTGTAAGCGATTGCAGTACCCTATAAATTCGACCTAAAATCAGGTGAAAATTAGAGATTTTCGTGCGAGATGAATGATGCAATTTGTTGAAAAGACCCCTGAAGGTCAACCCTTTCACTTAAGCAGGTGTTTATTTAACTGCATAAATCATTCACTACATAATAAGATGACTTTTTTCTCAGCGCATCTTGTGAACATGATTTTATGTAGTATTATAAGATAGGTAAATAATTACAAATGAGGAATGGTGACAGATATGTTGGATTATAGAAACACAACCGCAGAATTAGCAGAAAGCAACATTGATACGGCGGTAATATCAGTGGGGGCTACGGAGCAATTCGGACCCTATTTACCTATGCATATCGATTCATTAATTGCAGAACTGTATGCGAACGAATATGGTAAAGCAATAAATGCTTATGTTCTACCTGTACTCCCCTTTAATACTTCAGAAGAACATGCCGGGTTTAAAGGTACGGTTACGGTCAGTCCGAATATACTAACTGCTTTTTTGGAAGAAATTATAGTTAACCTCCACAGACAAGGTTTCAAGAAATTCCTTCTATGCTCAGGCCATGGTGGAGCCTATTGGTTTAACGCATTTATCAAACAGATGAACTACAAGTACCCTGATATCATTGTTATCTTTCCAGGATATCAAACAGATGCCTGGGAGGTAGCTGTAAAGGCTGCCGGGTTAACCGGACGAAATGATATGCACGGTGGTTTAACTGGAGTATGTACAGCGATGTGGCTTTGCCCTGAACTTGTAAAATTAGAGACTATGGGTTCGGAAATACCGGAAGAACTGAAGGGATTTGCCGATTACATAGGTTGGGATAAACTCACCAAAGACGGAAATTGGGGACATTACACGAAAGGTCAATACACCTCTGAGGAACTGGCTAAAAAGGGGGAAACATTATGGATGACTTTAATTCATAAACAATGTGAGGGATTAAAGGAATATTTGGAAGAGGGCTATCGTCGAAAAGTAGAATTAAAAAAATGACGCGTTAACTGTTGCCAGTTTGCACGTCATTGTTAACATTAGTTGGAGTTTGTGCAGCAATTGGCTTACAGATTAGGTGTTTTTGCGGAAGGAGGTCGGAGAAACACCCTCATATTTGCGAAACTTGGCGTTAAAATAATCCGGGTTCATGTAGCCAACCTTTTCAGCTACCTCATATACTTTCATGCCTTGCGCCAGAAACTGCTTGGCTTTCTCGATCCGCACTTTATCCACATACGTATTAAAATATTCACCCGTTGTGTTCTTGAACATTTTACCCAGATAAGCGCTGTTATAGTTAAACAACTCGGACAAAGTTTCCAGCTTCAGGTTCTCGTTGTAACGGCGGTGAATCAGCTCAGTTATCTTCTTGACTTCATTACCCCGCCCTCCACTGGTCATCTGCCCGGCGATCTCCTCCAGAAAGGACACGGACTGCGTCTGCAGATCACTCAGATATAAGCTCTGGTAAAGCTCTCCAATCGGAGGCGAATGCTCTGCCGCGTAAGCGCGGATTTCTGGATAGGAGGGTTCCAGCCGGGCTAATACAGTACTAAGTATTCGTACAAATGTCTCTTTAATTAGCAGCTCTTCTCGGCCAAGCGTCACTAGCTCCGTGCAAATTTCTTGCACTAAAGGCCCAATTGCTGAACGGCTTCCAGTCTCGACCGCGAGCAGCAGCAGACTCTCCGCGTCCTGTCCCTCCTCCACGTTTGTCTTTATTGCACCCGTGAGCAGCATTCCTGAAACATCCGTGCTAAGGATGATCCCCTTCTGAAAAAAGAATGCTTTACGCAACAGTTCGCGGGCAATCATCAATGAACTTGCAGCCTCTTCTGGACGGAGTACAGATCCTCCTGCCGCTGCTATGAAGTCATATTCGTTCTCGTGAATCATTGCTGAGAGTTCCTTATACAACTTATCCCTGCTGTTGTTATCTTGTAGAGGTTCCTTCAGCAGCAACCCCATAAACGGCGGCAGTGTAAAGAATAGCTGTTCCTCACTCCCACAGAAATGCTGTTCCATTGTCGTTCTAATTCTCTGCGTGTCCTCTTCGCTAGCTTTAGCGGGTTCTATCAGCTCTATTAAGATTACCTCATAGCTACCAGGCCCAAGTCCAAGTGCAGTTGTATACTTACTGGGATCGTTATTCCCCTCATCTCCTGCAGACGGCTGCAGCAATGCACGAAGCAGTGTTTCCTTGTTGCGTGCGGGTTCGGCCTGATTCCAGAGCGCAAACCGATCCTCTTGGTCAATCGTTTCCCGCAGCTGCTCCAGATAGGTTATCATTTCCTCTTCATCTACCGGCTTTAGTAAATATCCATCAATTCGATAGGCAATCGCCTGTTTGGCATATTCGAAATCGGCATGTCCGCTCAAAATAAGCACATGACTGCCAGAGCCTTCTTCCCGCAGTTCACCAATCAGCTCCAGCCCGTCCATTCCAGGCATAC
The DNA here is from genome assembly GCF_022369515.1 of Paenibacillus sp. 19GGS1-52. Lineage (NCBI taxonomy): Bacteria > Bacillati > Bacillota > Bacilli > Caryophanales > Paenibacillaceae > Paenibacillus > Paenibacillus sp. 19GGS1-52. The sequence continues at coordinate 1,147,239 of NZ_CP059724.1, read as the reverse complement.
GAATATCTACTACTATAAGCTCCGGGTAGTAAGTATGATATTTTTCTAGTGCCTGCAAGCCGTTAGCCGCCGTAGCAACCACTGTATAACCGAGCGACTCCCAGGGTATAAGAGTTCTCAGACCCTCCCGTAGCTTCGGCTCATCATCAACGATCAATACTTTTATCATAGACTTAAGTCCTCCATTGGAATACGGAAGGAAATAATCGTTCCTTCATCAGGACGACTATCTATCGTCAGACCGTATTCTTCACCGTATGATAGCTTTAAGCGGTCATGCACATTACGCAGCCCAATCCGTTCACCTTCACGTTCCTCCTGAATATCCAGCCTGTTGCGCAGCATATCCAGCCTTTCCGGAGTCATTCCGACCCCGTTATCAGTGATCGTAAACAAGGCATAGTCTCCAGCCTGTTGTATCTCCACAGTTACAAACGCTCCTTCCATCTTGTTATCCAGTCCATGGATAACGGCATTCTCAACAAGAGGCTGAACAATAAGTGGCGGTATATAGAGCGACTCCGTAGCAGGATCTACGATAAACTGATATTTCAGCCGCTCCTCATAGCGGAATTGCTGTATGTCTAAATAACAACGGACTACTTCCAATTCCTGCTTCAGTGGAGTTTTGCTTCGGCCTACCTCAAGACTACTACGCATCATTTTGCCGAGCAGACGCACAACTCGGGCAATTTCCACCTGACCCTTCATATGGGCTTCCATACGAATAGATTCGAGCGCATTGAATAAAAAGTGTGGATTGATCTGGCTCGCCAGCATCTTAAAACGAATATCATTCTGTTTCTGCTCCAGCAGGCTGTTCTGTTCATTCGAATTCTGCACCTCAAGCATCAAATCATTGATGCTGCGAACCATGGCATTGAATTGGCGGGCCAGCAGACCAATCTCATCATTACCATCAATTTTGAGCGAGGTATCAAAGTCTCCTGTACCGACCCGGTTAATATGCTTGCTCAGATGCAGAATCCGGCGTGAGAACAACGAGGAGAAGCTGTATATTAATAAAAAGGCCAATACAACACTTATGACTATGACCATAATAGCAAGCCTAATAATCCGATTCGGCTCCTTAACAATACTTTCGTTAGAGAAAACAGAGATAATCCGCAGCGCGTTGCGGCTGGACTGCGGTTTTAGCTCCTCAATTACTATTTTGGAAGCCTCACCATCCACTACTGCTTCATAACTGCCGCTGCCCTGACCCATAAGCTTTGTATCAAAAGAGATATCGGCCAGCGTTTTGCCAGCCCTTTGCTTTCGGTTAGCTGCAATAATATTATTCTTATCGTCCACAATCATCGTTTCGAAGGACTCTTGCCCCAGAATGGAATTCAGCTGACTGCTATTCACATTGATGATCAGCACACCTGTTTTGTTAGAGCCCTCCAGCTCAATCTTGCGGATAAGGCTTAGGTATTTATGGTGGTCACGCTCATCCTCAATATATTCCCAGCCCACCAGACTATCATACCGCTGCGCTCTCTGATACCACTGGCTTTCCTTGACAGCAGTCGAGGGATTGAGCAGTTCCCAGTTGTTAAGCAGGGTAGTATTGTCAGTATATAGCCGTATATTCGATATTTCTTTATATAATCTAAGATACTCGCGAAAATCCGGATAATCTTGATAGGCCTCCACGACATCATAGGTACTCTCATAGATACGAATTGCCAATTTTTTCAGCCGAGCGTCATTATTCAAGCGGTAAGAAATATCCTGAGATACGTCTACTACTTCCTCTGTTCTCTTTTTTACCCGATCTACGTTAATTGAAGCCTGTTCAAGCGCGTTCTCAAACGCCATTGTCTTCATCTCGATCGTAAGATAACCACCCACAAGCAGCACCGGCAGCATTGTAACTAGTAAAAAGGCCAACAGCAGCTTATTGCGTATTTTGATATCATTCAGCAGCTTGACCAACCGCTGGAACATAGTTCAGCCCCCCCATAACCTTCTCTATCTCTCAAACAGGCATTTGCTGGCTAGAGATTACCCCCTACTTTACATAAGAACAATAAAAACGGCAACAGAGCCCTCCGCCATTAGCGAAAGGCTCTCCATATTGAGGGATGAAACAAACATTCTATTGACGGTATGCTGCCAGTTTGTTGTTCAGTTCACGGGTCTGGCCGTACACTTCCTGATAGAGATCGAATAAACCGTTATAAATGGCTACCTGCTGTGGATTCGGTGTAAATACTTCGGCAGGACGGATAAAAGCTTCCGCACATTCGCCAAGTGAGGCGAACCAGCCACTGCCATAAGCTGCCAGCATTGCCGCTCCCATCGCCGGGCCTTGCTCGCTCTCCAGCTTCACGATGGAAGCATTAAAAACATCCGCCTGCATCTGCAGCCAAGCTTCATTCTTGGCCCCGCCACCAATCGCAACGATTTCAGTGATTTCTTTGCCGGATACCCGGACGATTTCAATCGATTCACGCAATGAAAAGGTAATTCCCTCCAAGACTGCACGGGTAAAATGGGACAGCGTATGTCCGGAATCCATACCGATGAAGCTTCCGCGGATATTCGGGTCTGGATGTGGAGTACGCTCCCCAACAATATAAGGAGTGAAGAGCAGACCCCCACTTCCTGCCGGTATGGAATCTACACCTTTTAGTAATTCATCAAAACTTTTGTCTGCAGCAAAGGTTTCTTTAAACCAGGTAAGACTATATCCTGCAGCAAGTGTAACCCCCATAATGTAATAGGCATCCTTCTCACCGTGATTAAAGAAATGGACTTTCCCTTCTAAATCCAAATCCTTGTTCGTCTCGTAGGAGAGCACAACACCGGATGTACCAATACTGCACATGGTGCGGCCTTCACCCAGAATACCTGCACCCAGTGCGCCGCAAGCATTATCGGCACCGCCGGCAAAAACCTTCGTCGAAGGCAGAAGTCCGGATGCCTCAGCAATCTCAGGCAGCAGCGTGCCAGTCAGATCAAAGGACTCTACCAGTTTCGGACAAAGTGAAAGCGGCAATGAGAAGGCTTCAGCGATCTCAGCACTCCATACTTTGGAGCCAACATCGAGCAACAACGTGCCAGCAGCATCGGAATAATCCATCGCATAATCGCCGGTTAAACGGTAACGCACATAATCCTTCGGCAGAAGGAACAGAGCGGCCTGAGACAACACTTCAGGCTCATTCTCCTGCACCCAAAGAATCTTCGGCAGTGTGAAGCCTTCGAGCGCAGAGTTTCTGGCAATCTCCAGCAGCTTCGGTCCAAGCGTGCGCTCAATTTTCCGGCATTGTGCTGTAGTGCGAGTATCATTCCAGAGAATCGCTGGGCGTAGAACCTTGCCCTCTTTATCTACCAGCACCAGTCCGTGCATTTGTCCCGAGAAGCTTAGACCGTCTACCTGTGAAGGGTCCACTCCTGAAGTCTCGATTAGACGACGCAGGCTGACAATCGTACCTTTAACCCAATCCTCAGGATTCTGTTCACTCCAGTTTGGCTGGGGTCTACTAAGTGGATAAGCCTCAGAATGCTCAAAAGCTACCTTGCCCTGCGGGTCTACAAGAACCGTCTTCACTGCACTGGTACCCAGATCGACACCGATTACATATTTCATATTAATCCTCCTAAAAAGTTTTGTTAGGATAATCTTCATTGAATAGCTTCCAAGAAGAAATGGCTTCGCCGTCCTTTTATGGACGGTACCCGTTTCTTCGAGAAATATAAGGATAAGTTATCATGTGAAACCTATAAATTCTTATATTCGTACAAAACTTACTTCGTAAGCATCAACTTAATTTTTATGGAGCTAAGCTACTTGGAATACTACGTCATAAAAATCACTTCGTAAGCATTCGCTTATTTTTTTTGGAGCTTGCCGAGATTCGAGATGTTGAATAAATTTAAAGGCAAATCATGCCGTTAATTCGCTGAAATCTGGCCCATTTAGGCAATTAACAGCAAATTATGCCGTTAATTCGCTCTAGATTTAGGTAATCAGCTTTCAAGTACCGAATTAGAGGCGGAAATTCATGTTAATGTGTCTCTTACGCGAGATAAGACTCCAATTAGCAGCAGAAATTCATGTTAATTTATTCTTTCTACTTCATTTGAATTTATTTATGGGATTCACCCAAGAAGAAACGGCTTCGCCGTCCTTTTGTGGACGGCATCCGTTTCTTCGAGAAATACAAGCATAGGTCATCATGTAAAACCTATAAATTTATTATCTTTCAGAAAAAAGGGGTTGCCGAAGAATGCTCTCTTCAGCAACCCCCGTTGCGGTTGTATCGTGCTAGTCCTACTCAGCGAAAATGTATTGATTCAAAACGGCTCTCAAGTATTCTTGACGGCCGGATTCATTAGGGCGTGGGTTCTCATTGTTCAAGGCATAATCAGCCAATGAAGCCAGAGTAGCTTTGCCGGATACGATATCGGCGCCAACACCTTCAGTAAAGCTGCTGTAGCGTTTGTCGATAAAGTTTTCGAATACGCGATCTTCGATCAATTTAGCGGCTACTTTCAAGCCTTTAGCATAAGTATCCATACCAGCGATGTGTCCCAAGAACAGATCTTCAGGCTCGAAGGATGGGCGACGTACTTTGGAGTCAAAGTTAATTCCGCCTTTGCCCAGGCCATCATTCTTCAATACTTCATACATTGCCAGGGTTGCATCGTAAATGTTAACTGGGAATTCATCTGTATCCCAGCCCAGAAGCGGATCACCTTGGTTCGCATCAAGCGATCCCAACATGCCATTGATACGAGCTACACGAATCTCATGTTCAAACGTATGACCAGCAAGGGTAGCGTGGTTACCTTCAAGATTCAGTTTGAAGTGCTTGTCGAGATTATATTTCTGCAAGAATGCAATAGTGGTAGCTGCATCGAAATCATATTGGTGTTTAGTTGGTTCCTTTGGTTTCGGCTCAATCAGGAATTGTCCTTCATAACCAATTTCCTTCGCGTAGTCGATAGCCAGGTGGAACAGACGAGCGATGTTATCTTGTTCCAATCCCATATCTGTGTTCAACAGCGTTTCGTAGCCTTCACGTCCGCCCCAGAATACATAGTTCTCAGATCCAAGAAGTTTACCAACATCCAGACCTTTCTTCACTTGTGCAGCCGCATGAGCAAATACATCTGCGTTGCAAGTGGAGCCTGCACCATGCACATAGCGTGGATTGGTGAACATATTAGCTGTATTCCACAGCAATTTCTTGCCGGAAGTCTTCATGCCTTGAGCGAGAATATCTACGATGGTATCAATGTTTTTGTAGAACTCACGCAAATTTGCGCCTTCAGGTGCGATATCCACATCGTGGAAGCAGTAGAATGGCAGATCCATTTTTTCCATGAATTCAAAAGCAGCTTCAGCACGAGCCTTAGCCTTGTCCAGAACGGATAAATTATTCCAACTGCGAACTGCTGTTTCAGCGCCGAATTGATCAGCACCGCCAGCAGTTAATGTATGCCAATAAGCCATTGAAAAACGCATGTGCTCTTCCATTGTTTTTCCAGCAATAATTTCCTTAGGGTTGTAAGATTTAAAGGCATAAGGGTTTGTGGAACGGCTTCCCTCGTAAGAGATCTTGTTCACTGTTTCAAAATAAGCCATTGAGTAATCCTCCTCATATTGTGCTCGCCCGCAAGCGTTTACAGGACCATCTTAACATATCTTTCGAACTTTGTATATTGGTTAAACAAAGTTTTGGACAACTTTTATTTGTCTATTTCTTGTCTTCTGAACAAGAAGATACAGACTTGCCGTCCTTTTATGGACGGTAGCCGTTTCTTCGAGAAATATAAGAATAAATTATCGTGTGGAACCTATAAATTCTTATATTTTAGAATATAATCGTTTTTGCATCACTCCAATCCCTATTTATTATTAGCATACAATTCCCTGCAATTCCCTAGCCTATGCGCAGGCATATTGCAATTTTCGGCACATCACTCTAGACTAAGTGGCATAACGACAAATGAGAACGTTGCCAAGAAGGATGTGTCATTCGTGAAGGTTACCGGGGATCAAGCGCTGGTTAAAAAAATAAACAAATCCATTATATTACATACTATCCGAAGATACTCACCGCTCTCTCGTGCCAGAGTATCGGAGATGACCGGACTTAATAAAGCCACTGTATCCAATCTGGTAGCCGAGCTGTGCGGACTAGAACTGGTAACAGAAGTTGGACCTGGAGAATCCAGCGGTGGTCGTAAACCGCTTATTTTGAATTTCAACGCTATGGCTGGCAGTGTAATCGGCATAGAGTTACGGGTGAAGCAGTTAACTGCTGTTCTCTGCGACTTGGGAGGCAGCATTCTTCACGAAAGCGATTTCTCTCTCGAAGCCCATGAATTGCCCTACGTCCTGGAACAGATGAAAATCCTTATCTCCGATCTAATTGCCAAAGCTCCTGCTACACCTTATGGCATCGTTGGTATCGGTGTTGGCGTACCAGGGATGGTAGACGAACATGGGATCGTGCTATTTGCCCCCAATCTTGGCTGGGAAATGGTCAATCTGCGGGGTCTTCTGGAGCAAGAGTTCTCCGTACCGGTCACAATTGATAATGAAGCTAATGCTGGTGCACAAGGTGAATTGAACTTTGGGGCGGCTCGGGATGTACGACATTTACTGTATATCAGTGCGGGTTCTGGGATCGGCTCTGGGATCATTATCGGTGGAGAGCTCTATAAGGGCGCGCGTGGGTATGCGGGAGAGACAGGACATATGAGCATTGAGTCCAAAGGCAAACCTTGCAGCTGTGGCAGTCGCGGCTGCTGGGAGCTGTATGCCTCAGAGAAAACCTATGATAATCCTGGGCTTACATTACCTGCACGCACGACTCCCGAGCTGGTACGCTATGCAGCCAATGGACAGGAGGATGCCTTGCGCCACTTCTCGTTCATGGGTGAGTATCTGGGCATTGGGGTAACCAATCTGATTAACAGCTTCAATCCGGAGCTGATTGTCATCGGCGGGGCTTTATCGGAAGCTGAGGAATGGTTGGGAGAGCCGCTGCGCAGAGTGGTCGCGGAGCGTACACTTCCTTATCACAAGCAGCAATTGGAGATTACATTCTCCAGGCTGGGTAGCCGCGGCACAATGATTGGTGCCGGCTTCTCGGCAGTTATGCACTTCCTCGGAAATATCCGGGTAACCCTATAAATAAATCGACGATAAATCGCCGCAATTAGAGGGTGGCAAGATGCAGCAAAAAGATTCCTAATCCTATATAATGAAGGTCATAGCAGTGTGACATTTATCACCAAAACACCTTTTTCTGAAATGGAGAGAGCGTTCATGACCTATGTGGATACATCGGATATTTCGGCACGGATGTTCATCACTGTGCTGCTATTTCTACTCATTATTGCTCCTCTGATTAGCCTTGGCGTTCTGCGTTTGTTTCAATCCAGAAAAAATTCGGGATTCATGCTCATTGGCGGCGGTATCGCCGTGTATATCTTTTTTCAGATCATTACTTCCTTGACTCAAGCTTGAGATAATCGACAAAAAGGCCGCCTCCAGAGACATATTGGGGGCAGCCTTTTTTCTATAAATGCAAAGTTTAATAAACGAATTATACAGTCGCAAGAGCCTTGTCGAACTGCGTCTTGTTCATGCCTACGATTTTGTATTCACCGATTACGGTTATGGGCACTGCTCTCATACCCATATCCCATACCTGCTGTGCATAATCATCATTCTGCTCAATATTGCGTTCTTCATAAGCTACACCCTTGTCGCTCAAAAAGCTCTTTACCTGACGGCAATGCGGACAATTAGTCGATGTATACACAATTACGTTTTCCATGTTATTACCTCCTAAAAGTTTTGTGGAACTTCACTTCTTCGAATACGACTTTGCAACAAAACTACTTCGTAAGCATAGGCTTAGTTTTGTGGAACTTCACTTCTTCGAATACGACTTTGCAACAAAACTACTTCGTAAGCATAGGCTTAGTTTTGTGGAACTTCACTTCTTCGAATACAGCTTTGCAACAAAACTACTTCGTAAGCCTATGCTTAGTTTTGTGGAACTTCACTTCTTATATTACAAGATTACCGCGCTATGCTCCAGACTCTCGATGTATTTCTCAGCATCCATCGCAGCCATACAACCACTGCCCGCTGCAGTGATCGCTTGTTTATAACGGGTATCCTGCACGTCGCCACAAGCGAATACGCCCGGAATGTTCGTCTCGGAGCTACCTGGATTCGTAACGATATAGCCATTCTCATCTGTTGTTATCTGGCTGCCCAGAAATGCAGTATTCGGATGATGACCAATCGCCACGAACACACCGCTTGCTTCGATAAACTCTTCTTGACCAGTCTCGTTATTAAGCACTTTAAGTCCGTTCACGCCTTTGTCACCAGAGGTTACTTCCAGCGGCGTACGATTCAAGCCCCAGACTACTTTGGCATTATCGCGTACACGATCCTGCATGATTTTGGAAGCACGCAGTTCACCACGACGGTGCACTAAGGTTACTTTAGAAGCAAACCGAGTCAAGAAACCTGCTTCCTCCAACGCTGAATCTCCACCGCCAACGACCACGATCTCTTTGCCACGGAAAAAGAATCCGTCACAGGTAGCACAAGTGCTGACACCACGTCCCACATTATCCTGCTCCCCAGGGATACCCAGGTATTTTGCTGTAGCACCCGTTGAAAGAATCAGGGTATCTGTCTCAAGAACACCCAACCCTTCAACAGTCAGCTTGAACGGACGCTCGCCCAATTCAACGCTGTTTACCCAGCCCGTACGGAATACCGCTCCAAAACGTTCCGCCTGCTTGCGCATATTATCCATCAAATCTGGGCCCATAATTCCCTCAGGGAACCCTGGGAAATTCTCAACTTCCGTTGTGGTAGTCAATTGACCGCCTGGTTGGGGTCCTTCAATAACCAACGGGCTCAGATTAGCCCGTGCTAAGTAGATGGCTGCAGTCAATCCGGCTGGCCCGGTGCCAACAATAATTGATTTATACATAATGATATCCTCCTTGGAATGACGGCAATGACGTCGTTGCTTATTTAAAATAATTATAATCTAGTACTAATTATGATAACAGAAGACGAATATGTCAATATGCCAGACTCCAAAAACTAATTTATTTTGTGAACAATTTAATTTCAAGTAATTAATTAACGATACTGGATTGATTAGACCTCTTTTTTTAGCGCAAAAGTCTTAATCCATTCAGGATAACGAGGATCGTGCTGCCTTCATGACCGATTACACCAAATGGAAGAGCGATCCCCTGGACAAAGTTGCTGATCATGAGCACTGTGATTACTGATACAGCAAAAATCATATTTTGCTTCACAATGCGTTGCGAACGCCGGGCTAACGATATAGTCGAGGCAATCTCCTCGATATTATCATTCATTAACACGACATCTGCGATCTCCAGCGCCGCCCCACTACCTTTCATTCCCATTCCTATACCAACAGTCGCTGTCGCTAGTGCCGGAGCATCATTTACGCCATCACCAACCATAACCACATGACCATACTGTTCACGCAGTGCTTTAATTTGAATTACTTTATCCTCCGGCAAAAGATCAGCAAATACCAGGTCGACTCCTGTCTTTCCAGCAATCACTTGGGCCGTAGCTACTCTATCTCCCGTAAGCATTGCCACTTTGATCCCAAGCTCCTGCAACTTCCTTACAGCAGCTGCGGCTTGCGGACGCACAGTATCCTGTAGAGCAATCATCCCCGCAACTTGATCGTCAGTCAGAATAATCGAGACGGTCTTACCTTCGCTCTCCAGTTGCTGCCGCAAAGATCTCCAGTGCTCTAGTCCAGCACCTTCAGTACTCTTAACCAACTCATCCAGCAGATTCGATTTACCAATCTTCCAGAGTTGTCCGTCAATTTCCCCTTCAATCCCCCAGCCTGTTATCGATTTGCTCTCCAGCACACCGTGCAGCTCCAGATTTTCTTCCGCAGCCTTACGCACAACCGCTTCCGCCAGTGGATGGCGCGACATATTCTCAATGGAGGCACTGATCGCCAGCAGTTCATTACGGTTATAACCATCGCCTGCAATGAAGTCTGTTACCTGGGGAGTTCCCTCTGTGAGCGTACCTGTCTTATCAAAGGCGACTACTGACGTCCGGGCCATATTCTCCAAATGGACTCCGCCTTTAAAGAGAATCCCTTTGCGCGCACTTTTGGAAATGGCTGACAGCATCGCTGGCATGATCGAAGAAACTAAGGCACATGGAGAAGCTACAACGAGAAAGACCATTGCTTTGTAGAACGTAGCACTCCAGCTCCAGTCCATTAGAAGTGGTGGCAGTGTGATAAGCAACAGTGTAACTGCTACAACTACCCGGGCATAAATAGCCTCCAGACGTTTAATAAAGCGCTGCGAATCCGGCAATTCCGTTTCTGCTTCTTCAACCATTTTGATGATTTTGGCAAAAAGAGTATTCGCAGCAGATTTTGTTACTTCAATATATAGCGGACCCTCACCATTGACCGTACCTGCGAAAACTTCGCTGCCTGTTGATTTCTCTACGGGCAGTGATTCCCCAGTGATGGAAGCCTGATCCACAGAAGACTCTCCCTGACATACCTTGCCATCAGCGGGAATTAACTCGCCTGGACGCACGAGGAGCAGATCACCGATGACGAGCTGGTCAATAGCAACCTCACTCATCGCCCCTTTTTCAATCCGCACTGCCGTTGCCGGCTTCAGCGCCATAAGTGAAGAAATATCTTTTTTGCTGCGCTCCATCGTATAGCTTTCCAGTGCGCCACTCAGCGCAAAGATAAAGATCAGCATAGCTCCTTCATTCCAATAACCGATCGTAGCAGCTCCCAAAGCGGCGGCGATCATCAGCAAGTTCACGTCGAGATCACGTTCCTTGACCAGTAGTTCTACGCCTTCCTTCGCCTTGCTCCAACCTCCTAGCGTATAGGAAATCACATATATCACAATGGATAGGATTTCTGACCAGCCACCAACCGCCCAAGCGATAAGCATAAGCGCACCGCTGCCCAGCGCGGCCTGCATTTCAGAGTTGCTCAGCATGGCGATCGGATCGAATCTGCGTGGCTGCGGAGAACGCGGTTGCTGTTTGCCTCCTGATAGAGCCTTGTGATGTGGTAGTTGTCTGGATGATGTTTGCATTAATATCACCTTTCTTAGTGAGAATGAGAGCCATTATTAACAGCCCTAAAATGACACATGCTGCCCCGGCTTAGCCGGGACAGCATGATAAACGAATATAGGTAGTGAGAATGATAATCATTGTTGCAATGGTGCAAATATTTTTCCTTAATGCAACTTCTACTTATACTATAACACCAAATACCGAAATGTAAACCCTTGGATTAGCCCTCTTCACAATTTAAACAGCTTAACCATAGTATTCAGATTCTCTGCAAGAATAGCTTGACTCTGTGAAGCCTTGGTAATATCTTGGATGGCCATAACCGATTCATTCACACTTGCCAATATTTCCTGTGAGCTAGCCACGGATTGCTCTGCTGTCGCTGATACATTTTCAATAGCTTGTTTAATTTCATTAATCGTTATATTGACAGTGTGCATTGAATCTCCAATATCCGAGGAGATTGAAGAAAACTCGACCGCATCCTCACCATATTGCTTGCCAGTATCTACAAAGGAGTCATAATCTGGTTTTACTTTATCATCAATAAAGCTTAGTACATCCTGAGCATTACTCGAAAGATTATTAAAGGCTTGCTGCACCCGTCCCGTTACCTCTTGGATACTCTTGACTGTAGAAGATGATTTCTCAGCCAATTTTCTAACTTCATCAGCTACAACTGCAAACCCTCTACCGTGTTCTCCTGCTCTTGCTGCTTCAATAGCGGCATTCAGGGCGAGCAGATTGGTCTGACTGGCAATATTTTCGATTTCATCGGCCATGATCTTAACCTCGTTAACCACTGCACCTTCTTCAATTGCTTTTAAGATGCTTGTTTGTTTTTCCAAATATAATTCATTCGCAGTCGTAGAACTGGTCTCGGCATTTCTTCTAACTTGTTTGGCATTAACTTCGATATTTTTGGCAATTTCATTTCCTTTGCGTGTTCTTTCCGTTACGCTAGCCACATTGTCGGCAATACTTTCTGTAGTCGCATTAACTTCCTCTGTGGTGGCACTTAATTGCACGGCTCCTAAAGATACTTGTCTTACTGCATCATCTACGATCTCCATTTTTGCCGAAATTTCTTCGGTTGTAGCAAATAACTCTTCACTGGTAGCGCTGATATCAGTAGCACTATCTGCAATTTCTCCAATTACCTTTTTCAGACTTATTATGGATTTATTTAAAGCTTTTGCTAAGCCACCAATCTCATCCTTTGTATCAATATCTACGGTATGAGTTAAATCATTTGCTCCAAGGGCTTCAGCAACAACCAAAACCTTCTTGATCTGCTTAGCGGTTGTGATCGAGATAAATAAACCTAAGGCAATAGCAACCAATAATCCCAGAGCAGTAATTTCTATAATTTGCGTAGAAGCCTTTCTAAATGATGTATCACTAGCATCAAAATCAGCTTTGGCCATATCAGTGGCTAGCTTAATCTCTTTATCCAAAATTACAATCATATCCGTTCTAAGTTTCGAGAAAGCTGGAAATAATTCATTTGCTTTAACATAGTTACCGGCATCAACCTGTTTGATAATTTCCGTTCTGCTTACCCGATTAACCTCAAGCAATCTTTCGAATTCAGCAAATTGTGTCTTATCCAGTTCGGTTGTAATCGTTGGTTTATAATCCTTAACATACTGGTCTAATTCCGCTCTCTGAGTGATCATATCATCTTTGTTTACTTGTAAGTTGGCTTTATGGGTAGGGTCAATCGTTAACAGCATATCAGCTCTAATTTGTGCCAGATTCAGCTTAATATTAAGAAGCTTTTCTACACCCACCAAATCGATATTATAAATATTATCCGTATTTCCATTTATCTTTTTCATATTATTAATCCCAACTACTCCAACAATACCAATAAACAAGGAAACAACTATAAACGCCGACAATAATTTTTGGATCATTTTCAAATTATAAAACCATTTCATCATTTTCCACTCCTCAAGTTTAAGATCATTCTGAAATTTCCAAAGTAATTGTAAATCTCTAATTTCAACGTCCCTATCTGCTTTCTAAAGTTAGTTTAGAAGAGAATCCTAGTAGGATTATGATAGATTTATGTAAGAAAAATAAAAAAGCCTGAACCTCGATTACGGGTTCAGGCGGATGGAGTGATTGAAAAGCAAAGCACCAACAACATTCACAATTTAAACTGCTTAACCATAGTATTCAGATTCTCTGCAAGAATAGCTTGACTCTGTGAAGCCTTGGTAATATCTTGAATGGCCATAACCGATTCATTCACACTTGCCAATATCTCCTGTGAGCTAGCCACGGATTGCTCTGCTGTCGCTGATACATTCGCAATGGCATGTTGAATTTCATTGATCGTTAAATTGACGGTGTGCATCGAATCCCCAATATCCGAGGATAGTGTATTGAACTCTACCGCGTCCTCACCATATTGCTTGCCTGTATCTACAAAGGCATCATAATCCGGTTTAACTTTATCATCAATAAAGCCTAAAACATCCTGCGCATTACTCGAAAGATTGTTAAAGGCTTGCTGCACTCGTCCCGTTACCTCTTGGATACTCTTGACTGTAGAAGAAGATTTTTCAGCTAATTTCCGAACTTCATCAGCCACGACTGCGAATCCTCTACCGTGTTCGCCTGCTCTTGCGGCTTCAATAGCTGCATTCAGGGCGAGCAGATTAGTCTGACTGGCGATATTTTCGATTTCATCGGCCATGATCTTAACCTCGTTAACCACCGCACCTTCTTCAATTGCTTTTAGGATACTGACCTGCTTTTCAAAATACAATTCATTTGCAGTCTTAGAGCTGGTTTCGGCATTTATTCTCACTTGTCTGGCATTGACCTCGATATTTTTGGCAATCTCATTTCCTTTACGTGCTCTTTCTGTTACGTTAGCCACATTTTCGGCAATACTTTCTGTAGTCGCATTGACTTCCTCTGTGGTGGCACTTAATTGCACGGCTCCTAAAGATACTTGTCTTACTGCATCATCTACCATCTCCATCTTCGCCGAGATTTCTTCGGTTGTAGCAAATAACTCTTCACTTGTGGCGCTAATATCAGTAGCACTGTCTGCGATTTCTGCAATCACTTTTTTCAGACTCGTTATAGATTTGTTTAGAGCTTTCGCTAAACTACCAATCTCATCATTTGAATCAATATTCACGGTATGGGTTAAATCATTTGCTTCAAGGGCTTCAGCAACGATTAACACTTTCTTTAACGACTTCGAGATGGTGATAGAGATAGCTAAGCCTAAGGCAATAGCAATCATTAATCCCAGAGCAATGATTACTACAATTTGCGTAAAGGCTTTATTATAGGATACATTACTATCGTCAAAATCGATTTTGGCCATATCAGTGGATAGCTTAATCTCCTTGTCCAGAACCGCAATCATTTTAACCCTAATATCTGACATCGCTAGATATAGCTCATTTGCTTTACCATAATCCCCGGCATCAACTTGTTTGATAATTTCTGTTCTGCTTGTAATATAAGACACAAGTAATTTTTCGAATTCCGCAAATTGTTGCTCATCTAAATCGGTTGTAATCGTAGTCTTATATTCTTTAATGAGCAAATCTATCCCAAGTTGCATATCTTCAATACTTTTTTTATTTGCTTGTAAATCAGCTTTTTGGGTAGGATCAATACTTAAAAGCATGCTGCCTCTAATTTCTAACAAATTGACCTTAATGCTAGTAGCACTTTTAACACCTATCAAATCGAAATTATAAATTTCATCTGTACTCTTATTTATATTTTTCATATTAATGATCCCGATAACTCCAACGATACCAATAAACAGAGAAACCACAAGAAAAGACGACAACAATTTTTGGATCATTTTCATATTATTGAACCATTTCATACTTTCCCACTCCTCAAATTCAAATCAATTATCTATCATCCTGATCCACGCCCTCTTACAGCGTCGTAATACGATTATCGCGGAAACGATTTTTGAACTTACCCGATATTATTACCATCCATGACCGCAGCGTTAGTTCGCAATTAAAATTCTGGACATACCAAAGCTCCTGTCTGCTTTCTAAATTCAGTCTAGAATAGAAATCTAGTTGAATTATGACAGGATTATGACAGAATTATGTAAGAAAAATAAAAAAGGCTGGCGATGGACACAGCAGACGCTGATTTCGTGAAATTCTCGAATTTCGCGTTTTCGCGGACTGAGAATCCGTTATTCATAGAAAATTGGAACTGGAATCCGCCAATTCTCCTCAGAGGGATAACCGATTACAAATAACAGAACTGGGGTCCGCCATCAACTGAGGCCTTTATGGGTGTGCCGCTGGACAACTCCCGAATACAAGAAGAAACGGATACCGTCCTATTATGGACGGTATCCGTTTCTTCGAGAAATATAAGCATAAGTTATCGGGTGAAACCTATAGATAGTATTATTGAATAGCAGAACGATAGCAGAACTTACAAAAAGCAGCTGTCATTGTCTACTGCTAGCGCCTGAATCCACGCCATCCTGCCGGGCTATCCAGATCAGGCAAGCAGCTCTAAGCAGGGCTTCGGTCCGCTGAGCGGCGCTGCAAAAGATCCCATTCAGGCCGAGGAGGTACAGATCGGCCAAAGCCACTGCCGCCGGTGCCCCCGCGGCGAGCAGGATCGCCGCCGGCTTCACGCGTCGCACGGCGGCCAGGATATCGCCCGCCGCCTGGGCGAAGCCCTCTGCGGCGGTGTCCTCCGGCGCGGGCTCGCCCGCCGCGCCGTCCAGCACAAGGAAATCGGCGATGCGCGCGATTTCCCCGGCGGTGGCGTGCTGGACATCGGGGGCGATCAGCGCCCCGATGCGGCACGTCGCCGCATAAGCGTGGCCGAGCGTCTGTTCGGCCACCTCTTCGATGAATTCGCGGGAATCCGCGAATTCGGCTGCGCTGGCGGGATAGGGAGCCACCAGGTCGAGGCGGCTGTCGCCACCACGCCGCAGGCTCTCCGTAAGCTCGGTGAACAGCGCTTCCAGCTGTGCATCCTGAAGCGCAGCAAGCCTTGCCGGCTGCGCAGCCAGCTCCGGCGTAAACAGCAGGGTGACGACTGCCCAGTCACCCTCCGGAGATTCAAGCAGCGCCGCTGCTTCAGCCCGCAGCCGATAATAAATCCGCTGCAGAACCCGTTCGGCCTGCCTTTCGTCTTCACTGGCTAACCAGCTCTCCATAAGGGTGGCAAGCTCTGGAGTGCGCAGCCATTCCTCGCTTCGCACCAGACAAGGGCCAGCGGGGAATCCACTCTCCGCCCGAGGGGTAGGGCCGTCTTCCCGTCCTTCACGCAGCACCAGAAATGCCGGCTCCGCTGCGGCATGGTTAACATAAGTACGTTTCATCTGTCCCGTTGCTTCCCAGTATTGCCCTCCGGTGATGATAAATTCTGCCGCGGCTGAAGCCACTGAGCTAGATTGGCTCAACTCCACCCCTGCTGCCCGATCACCAATGGTATACTTTAACGAGCGCTCTTCATTGCCCCATAAACCATCCTGCTGACGTTCACCCTTCATCTCCGCACCCACCTTTTTGGCTTTGGATTCCTGCCGCCTGCTACATTTAGAGAATACAATGTCAGCGGCATTTATAAAGCTTCGTTTATAAATACGGGGATTGCGGCAGAAATATGCAAGCGGTATCAAATGAGTGATGCTCTAACCTCAAAAAGGCATCCCCGCTGCGCTTTCACACAAACGAGAGATGCCTTTCCTCAATGTTATGATTCTATTATTTACTGGCAGCGATGGCCTGCTCCAGATCATACAGAATGTCGTCAATCGACTCCGTACCGATAGACAAACGCAGCAACTCAGGTGTAACACCTGCTGAGCTTTGTTCTTCAGCGGAAAGCTGTTGATGGGTAGTGCTGGCTGGATGAATAATCAGCGACTTCGAATCACCGACATTCGCCAAATGGGAGAACAGCTTCACATTCTCAATCAAGCGGCGTCCGGCATCACTTCCGCCTTTAATTCCGAAGGTGAGAATTGCCCCCTGACCTTTAGGTAGATACTTTTGCGCCAGCTTATAGGACGGATGACTTGGCAGACCCGCATAGCTAACCCACTCCACATCCTCATGTGCTTCCAGATATTGTGCCACCTTCAGCGCATTCTGACTATGCCGCTCCAGGCGTAAATGGAGTGTTTCCAGACCCTGCAATAAGAGCCAAGAGTTAAAGGGTGAAATGGCGGCTCCCAGGTCACGCAGCAATTGAACACGAGCTTTAATAATATAAGCAATCGGGCCCATTGCCTCCGTATACACAATGCCATTATAGCTTGGGTCTGGCTCCGTCAAGCCAGGGAACCTGCCACTAGCCTTCCAGTCGAACTTGCCACTGTCCACAATGATGCCGCCGATTGATGTTCCATGTCCACCGATAAATTTGGTTGCCGAATGTACTACTATATCAGCCCCATGTTCAATCGGACGCAGCAGATACGGACTCGGGAATGTGTTGTCCACAATGAGTGGAATCCCATACTCATGAGCGATAGCGGCCACTGCCTCGATATCCAGCACATTACCTTGAGGATTGCCAATCGTTTCTGCGAACAACGCTTTCGTCTTATCCGTGATCGCACTGCGGAAATTCTCCGGATTATCCGAATCAACAAAATGTACTTTGATCCCAAGCTTAGGCAATGTTGTGGAGAACAAATTATAGGTACCGCCATATAGACTGGCTGCTGATACAATTTCATCGCCGGCCCCGGCAATATTTAGAATGGAAAAGGAGATAGCCGCTGCCCCGGAAGCTGTCGCAAGTGCGCCCGCCCCACCCTCAAGTGCGGCAAGCCGCTGCTCGAATACATCGGTAGTCGGATTCATCAGCCGGGTATAGATATTGCCGAATTCTTTAAGTCCAAACAGGTTAGCGGCATGCTCAGCATCGCGGAAACCATAGGAGGTTGTCTGATAAAGCGGCACTGCACGAGCAAAAGTAGTGGGATCAATCTCCTGGCCTGCGTGAATAGCCAATGTTTCAAACGACAGCTTGCGGTCTTCTGACATAGGTATTTCCTCCCCAAATTATGAATAATAGCAATCTTTGACATCCAAGAATTGTAACCATTCTCTCACAAACTAGGCCATTTGGAAAGATAAATTCTCATTATTCCAGTGTGAATTGTTATATTTATTTAAAACAAGCAGGCCAGAACAACAAGAAACATTTGAAGCGCTTACAGTATTGGCTGTAATTGTGTGAATTTAGAATATCTTATAACCTTTATGTTCTTTTATTTTTAGAAAAAAAGCAGTGGGAACATCATATTCGTCCCCACCGCATCGGATTAACTTATTTTTGTTTAGTAACTGCTCTGGCTTTGTTCACCTTTGGCGATAGCTACACCACCGCTTGTCCCAATGCGGCTTGCACCTGCCCCGATCATTACCAGTGCATCCTCTGCACTGCGTACACCACCGGAAGCCTTAACACCGATAGTAGGACCCACTGTCGCACGCATCAAGGCGATATCTTCTTTCGTTGCACCACCTGTAGAGAAACCGGTTGAAGTCTTCACAAAGTCTGCGCCAGCTTCGACTGACAGCTTGCAGGCACGAATCTTCTCTTCTTCAGTCAGCAGACAGGTCTCAATAATGACCTTTGTCAGTGCTTTACCACGGGCTGCTTCTACAACTGCAGCGATGTCGCTTTTAACCAGTTCATTGTTGCCATCCTTCAAAGCGCCGATGTTAATAACCATATCAACTTCTCCTGCACCGTTAGCAATCGCATTGGTTGTTTCAAACGCCTTTGTTTCAGTGGTAGATGAGCCTAGTGGGAAACCAATCACTGTACATACCTTAACTTCAGGGGTATCCTTCAATACTTCATAGGCAACCGCCACCCATGCCGGATTTACACAGACAGAGGCAAATTTATACGTTTTGGCCTCTTCTGCCAATTTGATGATGTCTTCTTTACGTGCATCCGCTTTAAGCAGCGTATGGTCAATACTCCGGGATAGTGTATTTTCACTCATTGTTAATTCCTCCATAATTTGGGCTGGTTTCTGCTTTCATTCTCTGTAATCATACCAATAGAACCCTGACTTGAAAAGTCAGGGTTCTGCATCTATTGAGACAACATCTCTATTCCTATTTTATTTCTGAGTCAGCGCTTGAATATCCACGAATGGAGTGGCTCCACCTGTCACTGTCGGCAGCACTCCGTTCCATTTCTCCAGCGCTTTCTCCTGCACCTCAATTTGCTTCAGCTGAATCAGTTCTGCTGTAACCTCCTGCTTCTTGAGCCTTAGTGATTCCGCTTCTGCCTGGGCTTGCGCGACCTTTTGCTTGGCTTCAATTTCGATTCGTCGCAGGTCATTCTCCGCCTTGAGCGCTTGCTGTTGGGCTACCTGTTTGGCTTCAATCGACTGGTTGAAGGCCTCCGAGAATTTAAAGTTAACAATGTTAATATCATTCACGACCAGATCATATTTTGCCAGCCGGGCAGTCAGAAGCTGACTAATCTCACCCGCCACTACATCACGCCGCGTAATCAAATCTTCCGCCGGGTATTTAGCGGTCACTTCCTTCACAATTTCCTGAGTAGCTGGATTAATAATTACCGTATCGAAATTACCTCCGATATTATTCATCAGATTATAAGCAGAGGCTTTATTAACGGAATAATTGACCGCCACATGGGTTGAGACGGGTTGCAAATCCTTCGAAGATGCTGATGTGTCTGTCTCCGCCTTCGTTACCTGCGTGTTAACCTGAATTACAGACTGGAAGAACGGTATTTTGAAATGAATGCCCGGAGATAACATATTGTTATTCAACTTACCGAAAGTTTTGTACAATCCGATATGACCGTATTCTACTGATGCGAATGAATTCCCTCCGATCAACAATACAATTAGCCCTGCCGCAACCCAGCTAATTATTCTTCGGGGATGCAAAGGCTTCATATTCGGGTTAATTTCCATTGGGTTCTGACCCCTTTCACAATTTTAGATAATTTCCCTTATGAACCTTTTATACGGATGGCAGGGTTTCAGGGTCGCATAGAAACCGCCTTTTTCTTAGACGGATTGTCCTTGCTGAAGGGCAGGCTCGATGCCAAAAAAAGAGCAACCCGCCCATAAGGGAAGAGCTGCTCTTTATGATATAACTCTCAATTATAATTCCAGATTAATGTCCACCTGATAAGGATAACCCAACCCGCTTAACCAGGCGCGAGCTTTCTTCATTCAGCCCAGTTATAGTTACTTTTTTGTCGAGTTGAGCGTACTTGCTAATCGTCTTGGCAATCGCATTCACCGCTGACTGATCCCACACATGCGAATGGGTGAAGTCAATGATCACCTGCTCCGGGTCGCTATCATAGGCGAATTCATGAAAAAAGTGGCTCGTCGTGCCGAAAAACAGCTGGCCAGTAACGGTATAGGTTGTTGAATTACCCGTTACCTGCGCAGTTAAGCGAATAGAAGCTATTTTCCAGGCAAACGATAGGGCACTCAGCAATACGCCAAATAGTACACCGATAGACAGGTTATCCGTAGCAACAACGGTGACCACCGTAACAAGCATAACCAGTACGTCGCTTAACGGAATGCGGAGCATCGATCTCAGAGAGCTCCAGTCAAAAGTACTGATAGACACCATAAACATTACTCCAACGAGCGCGCCCATCGGAATCTGTTTCACTACATCCCCAAGCACAAGAATCAGGAACAGCAGGAATATGCCTGAGACGAACGTGGACAGACGAGTCCGTCCGCCAGACTTCATATTAACCATCGATTGGCCAATCATGGCACAACCAGCCATTCCTCCGAAGAATCCAGTGACCACATTGGCTAAGCCCTGGCCTTTCGCCTCCCTGTTCTTATCGCTTCCAGTACCCGTAATATCATCGATCAGCGTCGCCGTCATCAGCGATTCCAGCAGCCCAACTACAGCTAGTGAGAGCGAATACGGCAAAATGATCAGCAGCGTATCCCATGTGAAGGGAAGCTGTGGCAAATGAAACAGTGGCAGCGATGCCGTAATCGAGCCCATGTCGCCTACAGTTCGCACATCTAGATGAAGAGTAATAGTAAGTATTGAAACTATAATAATGGCTACTAGTGCAGAAGGAACTGCTGAGGTAATCAGCGGAACCGTATAGATAATAGCCAACGTCAGCGCTACAAGAGCGTACATGATCCAGCCTTGGCCTATAAAATGCGTCAGCTGCGCCATGAAAATAAGAATCGCCAACGCATTTACAAACCCAGTCATGACGGGCTGCGGCAAAAACGTGATAAATCTGCCCAGCTTCAGCGTGCCCATCAGGATCTGAATGAGGCCAGCCAATACAGTAGCTGCGAACAAATACTCAATTCCATGCTGCAGCACAAGGCTGCCAACCAGCAGCGCCATAGCACCCGTTGCCGCCGAGATCATGCCCGGTCTGCCACCGGCAAACGCTGTTATAATGGCAATACAAAAGGAGGCATATAAGCCCACCATGGGACTTACTCCGGCAAGGATCGAGAAAGCGATCGCTTCGGGAATCAGTGCAACGGCCACCGTCATCCCCGACAAAATATCGCTGCGGGTGTTAGAAAACCACCCATTGTTTAAGGTGAGCTGCTTCAAAATCGTGTTTCCTCCTGATCGGTTAAGGCATGGGTCCGGAACAATGCCAATATTTCTAATTGTACATGACCCAGCCCAGCCTTCACAAAAAGTAAACAGAGTATTGTAAGCGCTTATTAACATCCTTATCGAGTGTTTACAGCAGATTTCGTCCAAATTCGATATATTTAAATTACCGGAACAAGCCTGAAGCCTTTACCTCGTCGAAGAAGGTATTGAACTCCTCTATGTTCAGCTGTTGTGCGGCATCTGACAGCGCGGTTGCCGGATCAGGATGAACTTCAACCATGATACCGTCGGCTCCCGCAGCCAATGCGGCTTTGGCACAAGGGATAAGGATATCCTTGCGGCCTGTGGAGTGAGTAACATCGACCAATACTGGAAGATGGCTCTCCTGCTTCAGAATCGGTACAGCGGAGATATCAAGCGTATTGCGGGTCCATTTCTCGTAAGTACGGATACCTCGTTCAATGAGCATAACCTGAGTATTGCCTCGGGACATAATATACTCAGCCGCATGCAGGAATTCCTCCAGCGTAGCCGAGAGTCCTCGCTTCAGCAATACTGGTTTATTCAATTCTCCGACAGCCTTCAGCAGCTCGAAGTTATGCATATTCCGGGCACCAATCTGGACGATATCTACATAATCCAAGGCCTGATCAATGTGTCTAGGATCTACAATTTCACTGATGGTCAGCAAACCGTATTCAGTCGCAGCTTCCCGCAATATTCTTAGACCATCCATACCGAGCCCCTGGAAATCATAAGGCGAAGTACGAGGTTTAAAGGCACCGCCACGCATTACACGAATGCCAGCCTTTTGCAATGCGGCAGCTACAGTACGGGTCTGTAGTTCACTTTCCACGGAGCAAGGTCCTGCCACCATTAACGATGATAATCCACCGACTGTAACATCTCCAGGCAGGATTATAACCGTATCTTGCTTATGATTCTTACGGGCCACTAGCAGTGACTTCTTATGTTCATCACTCTGCAGATCCAGTGAAGCTGCGAATATTTGCTTGAAGAGGCTGCGTATCGTTCCGCTCGTGAAGGGTCCTTTATTGCTCTCAACCAGCTTATCAAGCATTTTCTTTTCACGTTCAGGATCGAATTTAGGCACACCCTGCTTCTCTTTAACAACTCCGATCTCCTGAACAACCTTCGCCCGTTCAGATACTAACTCCAGCAATTGTCCATTAATCTCGTCCAGACGAGCTCTAAGCTTATCCAATTCTTCATTACTCATTACCTTCCACTCCCTCTTCTTCATTAGTAATTATTCAGACGCAAAAAGACCCCCCGCCGCAAGGGACGAGGAGCCGTGGTACCACCCTTATTTAGAATTAATCCCTAACCGGCAACGAGGAATAATACAGCTACTATATTTCCTCTTGCCAGAGATTAACTCTGTCTTTCACCCGGTAACGCGGGGCGCGGGCCTCCCTACTCATACTTGCTGCCTACTGCAGCAAAGCACTTCAGGTGCCGACTCGGAAGTGAACTTCGGTGCTAATCGTCTCATGAGGGTGCTCTCAGTCTCTGGCACACCTTCCCTGTTAAGATCCGCTTATAGCACGTACTCTCTTCGTCATTGTCTTTACATGTATCCACAACCAAATCTTTCTGGCTGGTTTCTGTTATCTTAAACAAAATCAATACTCGATGCAAGATATCAGTGCAACGCTTCTTAGCATTAACGCAGCGCAATATATTTCAAAAAAAACTGTCGATGATATTCTTAAGCGTCTCCCTTTTCACCGGCTTGCTGATATATTCATCCATGCCCGCCTCCAGACAAAACTCCCGGTCACCTTTCAGCGCATTGGCTGTTACAGCAATGATAACCGGGAGCTGATCCGCTGGAAGATTCTCTTTGATAATCTTAGTCGCATCTATTCCATTCATCCGTGGCATCTGTACATCCATAAAAATAAGATCAAAAGCTTCATGGGTTACGCGCTGTACCACCTCTATTCCGTCATTGGCTACATCCACAGAATGTCCCCATTTTTCCAGAATCTTGCGCAGCACGATCTGATTAATTTCATTATCTTCAGCCACCAGAATCCGCAGCAGGCGGCGAGCTGAGACCATCTCTAACCCAGAATCACCTGCCTTTTCTGCTAATGAATCGCTACCTACTTCCTCCCTGACAACTATACTGAATTCAAAAGTAGTCCCAGCTTCCTCAGCCGGCTCCCGCTCCTGAAGTGTAATCTGTCCACCCATCAGCTCGACGAGTTTCTTCGTAATAGCTAATCCCAAGCCAGTCCCCTCATGCCGCCCATTCAGGTAATGATCCAGTTGATAAAAAGGCTCAAACAGACGGCTTCGAAACTTCTCGGGAATCCCTATTCCAGTATCAGCAATGGAGAACTGCAAGGTAACCTGGTCTCGTTCTCTCGCTGCAAGGCCTACCTTAATCTTCACACCACCAACATAAGTAAATTTAATCGCGTTGCCAACCAAATTAAGCAAAATCTGCTTCAAGCGTTCTTCGTCACCCATCAGGTTCTCCGGCACATCGGGACTTAACGAAACCTTAATCTCCAATCCCTTGGTCTCTGCTTTATAGCTCAGTACATCAATCGTGGAGTCGATGCAGTTTCTAAGTTGAAAGGACTCTTCGTGCAGAGCGGTTTTACCAGCTTCAATCTTGGAAAAATCCAGAATATCATTGATGATTGACAGCAGCGTATCCCCGCTCTGCCGGATGATCTCCAAATATTCACGCTGCTGTGAATTCGGCTCACTCATCTCCAGCAGCAGATCAGTCATGCCAATAACTCCGTTCAAAGGCGTACGAATCTCATGGCTCATCATGGCCAAAAATTCACTTTTGGCATGATTCGTATTCTCTGCGGTTTCCTTGGCGATCAACAGCTTCTTCTGTTCGGTAATATCCTTCACGATAATATAAAATCCTACATTAGAGGCATTAATAATGATAGGAGCGACCGTGGTCATTACTTCAACAGAATGTCCATCCTTGTGCCAGATGGAGTTTATATTGTGTTCCTCAGAGCCTTCCTCCCTAGCGTAGGCAATAATAGTAGCAAAATGTCCAGCACCAACAATCCGCTCCACATTTAATCCTGTCAGTTCGGATATGGAATAGCCTGTTAGTTGGCAGGCTTTTTCGTTGCCGTTGATGATATTCCCTTGCCGATCAAGGGATATAATGGCATCATGGTTATATTTTTTGAGGGAAGTATAGCGCTCCACAGATTCCTGCAGTTTCTGCTCTACTGCTTTGCGCTCTGTGATGTCACGTCCGACCGCAATGATATTCCGTTCTTCACGGCTGGTCTCAACTATGCGAAAAGTGAATTCTATCCATATATAATCTCCGTCTGCATGACGAATCCGTAGCTGAACACTGGGTATGTCTGACACTTCCGGGAATCCCAATACCACAAGATCCTCCGGATGAATCAATCCCCGAACATCACACCCAATCAGCTCCTCTGGTTCATATCCAAGTACTTCTTGAATAGACGGAGAACAATACCGACAAATATGTTCAGGCGTAGCCACATAAATGATATCCCTCATTTTGAAAGCAATCAGCTGGTAGAGTTCATCCATTGGCATCATTTTCTCAAGATTAGGTTGTTGACCTGAAAGTCCAATCATATGGACAACATAATAAAGTGGAAATCCCGCAGACGGATTGTTAATAAGCATCACTCGCAGCAGCAGCGGAACAGGCAGGCCCCAGACATTCAACAACTCCAATTCACCATCAACAAAAGGGACCGCACCTCTGCTAAGATCCTCCATCATCTCTGTATGTATCTGTGTAGAATCCCCATACAAGAGTTCTCTGAAATCATGACCTAATAGTTGCTCTTCAGTGAAGCCTAGTGCTGCTAATACGGTAGGATTAATACTTGTCCATTTCTGCTCCAAGGAAAGAAAAGCTACTCCAACGCTCGACGTTCTGTACAAACGTTCAAACAGGGAACCACCCTCTATAGGTTGTTTCAACAATGTTACCCACCGCCCGTTTGTGGAATAAGGATTGCTTTGAATATACTTTAAATATTTATAATAAATATCTTGCATAATCGAGTGAAAGTCAATGCAAATCCTCTTCTTTTCAGCTATATAAGCTAGGGTTACCTTTAGCATATTTGACATCGTATATTACATTGTGTACAATTTAATTATTATAAATATATTTTATGCATACTGAGAGGAATGAAACAGCAATGAGCGTATATAATTATTCAGCCCGCAACATTCGTGGTACAGAAATCAATCTTGAACAATATAGAGATAAAGTCTTGCTGATCGTGAATACAGCCAGCAAATGCGGCTTCACTTCACAATATGCTGATTTGCAGAAGCTGTATGAGAAATATCAGGATCGTGGCCTGATCATTCTTGGTTTCCCTTCCAATCAGTTCGGAGAGGAGCCCGGCTCCAACGAAGAAGTACATGTATTTTGTCAGATCAACTATGGTGTTTCTTTCCCACTATTCGAGAAGATTGATGTGAAAGGTGACGACAAACATCCTCTATTTAACTATCTAACAGAGCAAGCTGGCTTTAAAGGCTTCGATGTGAGTCAATCTACAGGAAAGCTGCTGCAAAATATGCTTGAAACACAGGACCCTGCAACTTTAGCTACTGACGAGATTAAATGGAATTTCACTAAATTCCTGATTGATCGTCAGGGCAATGTAGTGCATCGGTTCGAAACCCCCGTTGACCCTATGGATATTGAGCCTAATATTGAAGCACTGCTGTAAAAGCTAACAAAAACGAGTCAGTCTCCGGGTTATTGGAGATTGGCTCGTTTTTGTTTTTAATCCATAGTGACCTACTTCATTTAACACGGTGTAGCCAGTGAACACTTCGAAAAAAGGTGTAGGATCTCTTTCCGCCAACGTCTCTTTGCTCAATGAACTCTCCCTTTTGTCAGATTTTATTGCAACTGCCAATTGCTAATATTGAAGTCTTTTTTCGCCAGCTTTTCTTCAACCAGGAAATTTTTGGTGCCATCCAGCAGTTTCAGTCCATCCTCCGTAAAGGCAGTATCCTTAATATCACTGATCGGGCTCACTTGCTTCGCCAGTTCAGGGGTGGTATTTCCAATATCAGCAAGGAACTGATAATATTCGTCTTCATGCTGCTTCAGATCCGCCAGCGCTTTTTCCCGCGCTTCGTTCCATACTTTTGGGAAATCCGGGAACTTAGCCAAATATTCCTCGGAAGCTACGGTTACGCTGCTGCCTAGTAAAGTAGGATGTGTAGATGCATCATCCAGATGGGTGTATCCCTCACTAATTTGCTTCAGCGCAGGTATTCCTGTATTGGTCATAGCGTCAATATCTCCCCGTGCCAGTGCGGCCGTACCGTCAGGAGTGAGCATATGAACCAGTTTATAATCCGTCACGCCCTCCTCCTGCAACAAGCCGACAATATAACGATGCATAAAAGAACCTTTCTGAATGGCGATAGCCTTGCCTTGCAGGTCTTTTATCGTTTTGGGTCCATCCTTCTTGCCAATTAGATAACCAATATTATTAGTCATTGACTGTGTAATAAGGCGTGTCTTCGCACCGGAAGCATAGGCTATAATAGCCGGGGTATCCCCGAGACTTCCAAAATCCAACCGTCCGCTGATTAAGGATTCCGTCTGATCCGGACCATTCGGGAAGCCGGTCAGCTTCACTTCAGTAATGCCGTACTTTTTCAATTCTTCTTGAATAATGCCTTTATATAAGCCCCAGCCCTCTGCGCCGCCCGGCACGTTCAGCTTATTGGAGCCGATAAAACCAAAATTCAGCACAGCCGGAACGTTGCTTGGCGTCTCCGTGCTTGTTGCTTCTGCAGTATTCGCCCCACCTGCTGCGCTCGCTGCCCCATTAGTTGCTGTACCTGCGTTATTTCCGCAAGCCTGAAGCACCAGCATTACCATAACTACACTTGCAACAAGTGCAAACCTGAACCTTTTCAAACGTCCCCCTTGAATCTCTCTGTCTGCCTTTTTCATTGTTATTGCTCCTCCTTAATAGGTGTTGATCCAGTGTGTTTAGAACCCGGCTCTCGCCGCTAATTTGTACATAAAATCATGACTTGCCACCGGCTGTCCGCCTTTGCCCCAGCCGACCTTTTCCCGATATCCGCCTAGCAATCCCTGCACTTCCAGCTCTTCCTCGGTTATACCGGTTAAGCCTTCCGAATCCGGCGCCACATACAAGGTATCTGCAGGACAATACAGCTCACACATGAAGCAGGTTTGGCAATCGCTCTGCCGGGCGATAACAGGAATCCCGTTCTCTACCCGGTCAAATACATTAGTTGGGCAGACCGATACACATTGGTTGCATTCGATACACCGGTCAGCACTGATGATTTCAATCACAGCAGAACACTCTCCTTCGCCACTTCCTCTGTCTTCACCCAGACCTGATCCAGTCCACCGCTGATTAGGCGATGATGCTGAGCGTTATCTATTTCTTTGTAATCCTCACGTTTGTGCATACCTCTGGTCTCCGTGCGGGCCAGCGCGGAATTGTACATCCAACGGGCGGTGGCTGTCATAGCTTCCGCTTCACGCGCTTTGACACCTTCCGGTGTCCGCTGAATCTCCTGGCTGCGCTGCTCTTTCCATAGTCCGTCGAGACGACTCAATGAAGAAGTCAGTCCTTTCTCCGTACGGAACAGGTTAATGTCATAGGGCTTGACTTCAGCCTGCACCGCAGCTACATACTCTGCCGTTCTCTCCGCTGCACCTGCCTTCACCTCTTGATGAACGAGCGGTGATGAGGATAACCCCACAGGTGCACGCAATCCGGCATGTTGGCCAAGGCGCTGCGCATAAGAGGCTGCACCTTCTCCGGCAAAGGAGCCGGAGGACATGGCCCAAGCCGCATTATGACTGCCACCACCGGTAAAACCGTAAGCCAAGGAAAGAGGCGATGCTCTTGAAAAATAAAGCCTTTGTCAATTCCGGGTCCACGGATCTCCGCTCCTTCCAGCGTAACACTGCCAGAATAGTTACTGTCCAGGCCGGCCACGATGCGCAGCAGCGTGCTTTTTCCGCAACCACTGGGTCCTATCACCGTGATGAATTCTCCCTCTTGCACATGCAGGTCAATATTTTGCAAGGCTTGTATATGCCCGCTTGTGGTATCAAAATGTTTATTCAGATTCGATATGGCAAGCAATGCTTCTCCCATCCCTACTCCTCCTTCTACCCAAACGACTTGAATGCATCAAGATGAAATGGCTTCGCCGTCCTTTATATGGGCGGCATCCGTTTCTTCGAGAAATATAAGGATATATTATTGCGTGAAGCATATAAATTCTTATATTCACAAAAAAAACAGAGGCATCGCGATGTAACACCCGCGAATACCTCTGTCTGAACAGTCGGTAAATATAATTCAAAGTAAATCAATTGGAATTTGTATATTTAAAATATCATCTATCTAAAAATCTGTCAACAAAAATCCACATCTCAGATCAAATATCTTAAATAGATGTACACACTCGATATGGCAATGGATAGAATCATCAACGGAAAACCGACCTTCAAATACTTCATAAACGTAATCGGATGACCTTCTTTGGCAGCCAGGCCAGCAACGATCAGGTTTGCACTTGCACCAATCAGTGTTCCATTCCCACCCAGACAAGCACCCAAGGACAAACTCCACCACAATGGTTCTAGATTCGTAATCCCC
Source organism: Paenibacillus sp. 19GGS1-52 (assembly GCF_022369515.1). Taxonomy (NCBI): domain Bacteria; kingdom Bacillati; phylum Bacillota; class Bacilli; order Caryophanales; family Paenibacillaceae; genus Paenibacillus; species Paenibacillus sp. 19GGS1-52. The sequence goes on along the minus strand of NZ_CP059724.1, from coordinate 1,117,801 downwards.
ATCTTTCCCATTTCCTGAATCAAAGGAATCATCGTAGCCACAAAAGGAATATTATCCAGAAATGCAGACGTAATGGCACTCATCCACAGGATCAGCATGGAGCTGGCCAACAGGTTCCCGCCAGTGAGTTCAACAGCCTTAGCTGCCAGCTTGGCAACTACACCAGTCTCCACCAGACCTCCTACCAGAACAAACAAGCCGATAAAGAAAAATATTGTGATCCATTCTGCACTGTAAAAAGCCTTCTCCAGCATGTTCTCCCCTCCGGTCAACAACAGCAGTAGAAATGCACCTGCCAAGGCAACCGTAGCTGACTCCAAATGCAGACTCTGATGCAGGAAGAAACCGGAAATAGTGAGGCCCAGTACGATCAGACATTTTTTCAGCAGCTTATGATCGGTAATCATCGCTTTCTCATCCATCTCCATAATGCTTTGCTGCAGTTCAGGTGTCGACCTGATTTGCTTGCGGAACAGCAGTAGGAATACCGGAATGTACGCCAGAACAATAATGATGATTACCGGTGCCAGATTCATGATAAATGACATGAATGTCAGCTCTTTCACTGCACTGCCGATCATAATGTTAGGCGGGTCGCCGATCAGTGTTGCCGTGCCGCCAACATTAGAAGCGATAATCTGTGAGATCAGAAATGGTAGCGGATTGATGCGCAGCTGCTTCGTAATACTGAAGGTAACGGGAACGATAAGAAGCACCGTTGTAACGTTATCCAAGAAGGCAGAGGCCACAGCTGTAATAACCATTAGTGCAATCAGTATTCTTTCCGGCTTGCCTTTGGACACTTTGGCCGCTTTCACCGCTACGTATTTAAACACACCTGTATCCGCAGTAATGCCAACAATCATCATCATCCCCACCAGCAACCCCAGCGTATTGAAATCGATGTGCCGCAAGGCGGTTTCCTGGTCGAGAATGCCCAGCCCTATCATGAGTATTGCTCCAACCATAGCCAGGATCGTACGGTGAATCTTTTCGGAGATGATCAGCCCATAAGTCAGCAGGAAAATACCAATCGCCCAAATCGCTTGCTGTTCCATTATTTCTCCCCCGTACTTTTTCTATAATTTCTCAGAGTTTTATTATACCAATAATAGATAGAAATAATATTATCCATTCCTCTAGAGTAAAGGGCTGGCCTGACCAGCCCCTCCTCATCAAACCGTACGTGAGGTTTTCCCTCATACGGCTTTCCGATGTTCGTCATTCATGGGCATACAGTTTACAATAGCGTTTTAAGTCCATACTGGACGGCAATATATCTAACCTCTTTCAGTGAACCCATCCATCTTCTACGTTGTCTTTTCTTGGCATACCACCGGGTTAATCGCTGCAAAATATACCAGTCCAACTTGGCTAATCTCTTTTGGCTGTAGTTCGTGTAGTAATAATTTCTCCATCCTTGGATCTTTGGATTGAGCCATTTCACCTGTTCCGCAAACGATTTCGAGCGCATGCTCGGGGGAGCCAATCTTTCTTTGACCACCTCTCGAATGCGTTCCTCTGCCTTTTTCGTTAGCCACTGTTGTGTGGTGTAGTACACCTTGCCTTGGGATGTTTCTGCTCTCGTTTTTCGGTGATGCATCCCCAAGAAGTCGAATCCTTCGTCTCCCGTCCATAATCCTACAATGCGGGTTTTGGTCGGGTGTGGGGTTAACTCCAAACGCTCCATGATTTTGCGTATGAGCTCATACGCATGTTCGGCGTCCTTTTTCGTTTTGCAAACCACTACAAAGTCGTCTGCATACCTCGTGAGCTCCCCTACTCCTTTCCCGTGTTTCTCCCACAATTGGTCGAAGTAATTTAGATAGATATTCGCAAGGAGCGGTGAAATCACGCCTCCTTGCGGAGTCCCTAAATCCGAGCGTCTTACCGTTCCTTCTTCCATAACTCCCGCTTGTAGCCACTTCCTCATTAATTTCAGTATCCGCCTGTCATTGATACGCATTTGCACCAATTTCATAAGCTTTTCTTGATTAATGTTGTCGAAGTAGCCTTGGATATCGACGTCGACTACCCAATTTCCTTTGCGGTTGCAGGCTTTACGAATACGTTCCAACGCTTGTTTAGCACTTCGTTTCGGGCGAAAACCGAAGGATACTTCCTCAAAGTCGGCTTCAAAGATGGGCTCAATTACTAGTTTGGTTGCCATCTGTAGGACTCGATCGCGCACAGTGGGTATACCTAATGGCCTTTGCTTGCCATCCTTCTTCGGGATATAGTGTCGCCGTACAGGTTGCGGATGGTAGTTGCCTTCTTTAAGCTCTCGCTCACAGGCCTTGAGAAACGGTATTTCTCCTTGTTCCTCAATATCTGCTAGCGTCACGGCATCTACTCCTGCGGCACCCTTATTGGCTTTCACTCGCTTCCACGCTTCGCACAGTACATCCCACCGATAGATCTTGTCATACAATGCATGGAATTTACGCTTTTTGTTCGCCTTGGCCGCATGACCTAGCTTTTCTTGGAGTTGTTGAACTTTTTCCTTGGGTGTCGTTAGCCGGTTGGCATTCACTCACTCGTACCTCCTCCAAAAGCATAAACAAAGCAGGGCTCCTTCCCTCCCTAAGGTTATGTTGTCCTTAGGTTCTTCGGTACTATGAGCCCCTCGGACTCCCTTCCCACAGACGTTTCACTTCGTCTTTTGGACTTATAGAGCGTCTCTTTACGGATTCCTAAAAAAAAAAAAATTCGTGTGGGGGAGGGTCTCCCCAGTTCACTGCATTATCTTTCAAACCCATGCCGTTCCCTATACGCCGGAGGATTCTTCACTGCTGCTCCAAGTTCTGCACAGTTTCCATGGCCTTCGTCTATATTCTCGAGACTCGGCACCCTCTTTTCCCCTTTGCAGGGCCTTTTTGACGACGCGGCAGGATTCACTTCATGTTGCGGCCTGGATTGTCGCTCGCCCTGTCTCTGACAGGTACTTTTGTCGATGCGCTTTTACACACAGATTTCTCCATGCGCAAGCATCCTAGCTACCAAGGTGGCTTGGCCCCTCCTTGGGTTGGACTTTCACCAACTAGATAATGCGTGCCTCTGGGCACGCAGAATAAAAAAATCCTGAAGACCCCTTACAAGTTATACATAAATGTATATTTGTAAGGAATCTTCAGGTATAGATTATTCGTATGAATGATTCATTCAGTTTATCTTCTTGTCTGTTACATGGATTTGGTCAGCGTGATCGTACCATTCATTTGATTCCAGGCTACATTCCATTGCAGCAATTCAGCAATAAAGCGCAGTGGAACCATTGTTCTGCCATCTTTATTAATGAATACTTTGGCGCCAACCGATTTTTGTACACTATTCAATTCCATAACATTCTTACCAATCCAGAATTTCAAGGTGTCATTACCAGCCATTACCCAAACAGTACTAGTGGTCTTATCATATTTCACGTTAGCACCAATACCTTCACTCAAGTAACGCAGCGGGATATACGTTGTTCCATTCATGTTCATGGGGGTTGTATCCATAGGTGTCACCGTACCATTAATATTCAACTGGTTGCTGTTAATCTTCATCCACACGGTAGTCATGCTGCTTGGAACAGCCGCTTCCTTGAACATATCGTTGAACTGGGCCACAATTGCACCGGATAACGCCAGCCCTACTCCGAACATTGTTTTGTAGCCTTCGCGATTCGTTGTATAGGATGCTGTGTAATTACCAGCTGCATATTGATCAAAGGTGCTTTGTACCTGAGCTTCATGCGCCTTCAAAGCAGTGATTGCTCCAGCTGTTGGCAGTTTCTCTGCCGTGGCTGCACCAAGGAACGTTCCTAGCTCTTGTGTAAATCCATCAATGCGGGCCAGTACAGCTGCTTTGGCAGTCATATCGTTAGTCTTCACGGCCTTAACATAATCGCTTTGTGCGTTAATATGGTCGCTTACCCAGACCTTCTCGAAGGCATCCCCACCAGCAGCACCATAAACAGAGGCAACTGCGGCTTTGAAGTCAGCGGTATTGCCGGCCTCAGCGTTGATCAGAGCCATATAATCGGCTTTGCCATCGAATTGTTTCTGCATTTCCAGAGCCGACAAGGCAAAATGCTCAGCAGCTACACTATTCAGTGCAGACCGCAAATCTGCAGCCTTGGTATCAGCCTTAGTGTTGTCGAATTTATCCGGCATCTGCTTTACGATTGCCACAGACAAGGCTTTGCTGATCGTGAACATTTCTTTATATCCGATGCGGTAGGTACTGTATGCTCCAGCATAATCTCCGGCAACATATTGTTCAAACGTCTGCTGCACATGATCTTCATGACTCCGCAGCACTTGCATTGCAGTAGCTTGTGGAAGATTGCCAGCAGTAGCTGAGCCTAGGAAAGCTGAGAATTCTTGTACGAACCCTTCTACCTCTTGCTTTGCTTTTTGAAGAGCAGCGGTATCCTTCGCTTTGGTTGCTTTGACAACTTCATCTGTGAACTGGTTATGCGCACGGAAGATTCGTTCGAATTCTACGCCGCCCGCCTCACCATATAGGGAAGCGATCGCTGGCTGCATATCCAATGCGTTCTGATCAAGAGCCTGATAGGCTGCTGCTGCATCTGCTGAACCATCATAGGCTTTGGTCATTGCCGCTACCGCTAATACAAAGTGTTCTGACAACAGATGGTCGAGTGCCGCTCTTAATTCAACGGCTGGTGTATTGACCGTTGCCATCGGCGGGGCTACCACCGCCGCGTTCGCCAGCGTGGGTAACAATAGAGTCAAGCTTAGCATTGGAGCTAGTAATTTTCTGAATTTCATAATCTTTCATCCTCCTCTTTGTTGCTTACAGTGATGAAACGCAGAGAGTCGGATCTTGGATCACTTTATCTAAAAAAAAAATTTCAACCAAATCATCACGGTGCATTCACAGCCCCCGAATAACAAAAAAACGGCTCACCGATAATCCGGCTCACCGCTTGTTTGATATAACCATGATCTTATTTCATGCTTAGAATCTGCGGCTCCTTGAACACCGTCAGCTTTCCTTTGCTCTGTACGATAATCATGCCGTTCTCCAGTATAGTAGGTCCAAATACTCTACCGGACGTTTGCAACTGCACTACTAGAGCAGCTGTAAGTAAATTGATGGCGACCAGCTTCCCATCCGTCTGGGCTACATACATGCCGTGACCAAGCAGATCAAAGCGGGCAATCGGTCTGCTCAGTCCTCCGTAAGAGACTAACGACTTATTGAGAGTCTTGACACCATAGATGGATTCACCATTACTGAAGAGTACCCTTCCATCATAAGGACCGGCTGCATAAGTTAATAATTGTCCACTTCCCGTTGATGAATAGGTGTCCCGTGTTACAGTGGCGGGGTCCCTATTTGCCGGATACCCGTAAATAGTGGCCCCTTCATTAATATAAATTCGATTCCCATTGATCCAGGCTTTACCACCACTGCTTATAAGTCCATTCACTGGTTCCGGATTATTCGGATTGATAGATTTCGGATTGTATTCTACCGTCTTCACAATTTTGCCCGTCTTCACATCCAGGCTATCCAGTGTCGTCAGTGGAAGAAGATCCATTAAGTTCGCCATCCTTTGAGAGAGAAGCGTCCCGCTGGTAGCTGCAATTGGCAGGGCATGATTACTACTCTCCCATAGCTGTTTGCCTGTTGTCCGATCAAGTGCATGTAAAACATCATACATATAGGCTCCGGAGATCGTATTTTCAGCCAATACCAGATTACCCTCAACTATAAGCGGTTCGTAAAATCCTTCGCTGTAATCGTCGCGCCATTGAAAAACACCGTCTTTAAGACGGTAAGCCCCAATATCTCCATTGGCCACAAATAACTGATCTTTATCCACTGTAAGCTGTGTCACCCCTTGGGTCTTCACACTGGAGCTCCATTTATTTTTGCCTGTACCTGCATTCACAGCGTAAATTGTTCCCGCATCCGAAGTGACGTAGAGTATTCCCTCCTGATAGAGAAGGGGTGACTTTAGCTTAGAGCCGTACTTCCATAACAATTTGCCCGACTGTACATTAAAGGCGACCAACTGACCTTTTTGAAGCGCAAAAACCTGACCTCCACCAACAGCGATAACACCTTTACCCATAAGGTAGTTGTCAGCCTGAATATCCATTGAGCTGGACCACTGCACCTTAGCCGCAGGAATGTTTACATAGTAGTCCTCAGTATTTGAGCCTATGTAAGAGCTATGCGGATCAACCGCGGCGGATTGGGCAGAGCCTGCAAGCAACATTACACCAACTCCAATTACAGCAGCATAGATAAAGAATTTCATTCTTATTTTATTCACGATTAGAACGCCTCCTCTGCCTTCTTGAGTATATCCTGTTTTCCACATTATTCAATATTTTTCCATGTGCCGGATTGTTGTCAATTAGATAAGGGCTAACCATAGGTACAAGCCTAATAAAGTAATAAATAGTGTGGGAACGGTAAGAATGATTCCTGTCTTGAAATAGGTCCCCCAGGAGATCTTCACTCCTTTGCCCGCAAGCACATGCAACCATAACAGCGTAGCCAGTGAACCAATAGGTGTGATCTTTGGCCCCAAATCAGAGCCAATCACATTGGCATAAATTAAGGCTTCCTTAACAGGATCGGCAACACTAGTAGTGTGAATTGCGAGCGCATTAATAAGAACTGTTGGTAAATTGTTCATTACCGAGGAGAGAAAGGCAGCAATAAAGCCCATGGCCATTGTGGCAGCTAATACCCCATGCTCAGCAGCATTCTGAATAACGGTACCCAGCAACTCCGTCAGTCCAGCATTCCGCAGGCCATAGACTACCACATACATACCTACGGAAAAAAAGACGATCGCCCACGGCGCACCTTTAACCACTTCTTTAACAGGTACGACATGACTTCTTCCTGCCATAATCAGGAATACTACAGCTATGACACCGGCAATGACCGATACCGGAATATGAAGGAACTCACTGACCAGGTATCCGGCAAGTAAAGCACCGAGTACATACCAGGAGAGAACAAACATTTTACGATCCTTGATCGCTTCGACGGGAGACTTCAAATGTGTAATATCGAAGCGTTTCGGAATACTGGTCCGGAAGAAAAAATACAATACCGCCGTGCTCGCAAGAAGTGCGAATAGATCAGGAATGATCATATGTCCCGCGTACTCCATGAAGGATATTCCAAAAAAGTCCGCCGACACAATATTGACCAAGTTGCTGACGACAAGCGGCAGCGAGGTAGTATCGGCAATAAAGCCGCTGGCGATGACGAACGGAAATACTTTTTTCTCATCGAAATTCAGAGCTCTAACCATAGCCAATACAATCGGAGTTAAGATTAACGCCCCGCCATCATTGGTAAAAAGTGCTGTTACAATCGCTCCGAAGACGGTCACATACAGAAACATTCGAACGCCACTGCCTCTTGCAGCAGCAGCCATATGTAGAGCCGCCCATTCAAAAAAGCCGATTTTGTCTAATATAAGCGATATTAATATGATAGCTACAAAAGCTAACGTGGCATTCCACACGATCAGCGTAACATCAAATACGTCCTGAAAACTTACGACACCCAGCACTAATGCCAGCAATGCACCGCCGCAAGCGGAATATCCAATCGATAACTGCTTAGGCTGCCAAATCACAAGCGTTATGGTTACAACAAAAATAATACAAGCCCACACCACTAACACTACTGTTCCACTCTCCTATCTGCTGCCTAACTTACATCCATATCAATTATTTCTATCCCTTGATTTAATCATAAAACAATAAACGTATATAATGAATATAAATAGCAGCACAAAGATGAATATTATTCACAAGCTTACATTTAGTAAGCAAAAATGATATAATGTTCACAATCCTCTGTATGCTGGACAAGCTTTAATAAGTACATAAACAATATGAATAACAAGGAGTTTCTGATGATGGAAAACGAAGCAAATAAAGAGATTGCACCTGACTTCGAATTTGGAATTTATACACTGGGGGATATCGTCTCCGATTGCCATACAGGACAGACGATCAGCCCAAGGCAACGCCTGAATGAAGTTATAGCTGCAGCCAAGCTTGCCGATGAGGCCGGTCTTGATGTGTTTGGTGTGGGTGAGCACCATCGGCTTGATTTTGTGATCTCCTCGGTCCCTGTCGTTCTGGCAGCGATCTCTCAGGTGACTAGCAGAATCAAATTGACCAGCGCCACAACTGTACTGAGCACTATTGACCCTGTGCGGGTATTCGAAGATTTTGCCACACTTGATCTGCTCTCAAATGGCCGTGCCGAGATTATTGCCGGGCGTGGAGCATTTGTGGAGTCTTTCCCGCTGTTCGGGTATGAGCTTGAGGATTATCACCGACTGTTCTCCGAGAACCTCAACCTGCTGCTGGAGCTAAATAAGCATGAGATTATGAATTGGGATGGCGAGTTCCGTTCTTCACTGAAGAATGCCGAAATTGCTCCGCGTCCGTTGCAGCATAAGCTCCCGCTCTGGGTGGGTATCGGCGGCTCTCCTGAAAGTGCTGAAAAAGCAGGTACGCTAGGGATCGGTATGGCTATCGCCATCCTGAATGGCAGCCCGGAACCACTCCAGCATCTCGCAGATATCTATCGAAATGCAGGTGCCAAGGCCGGTCATGCTCCCGAAGCTTTGAAGATCGCTATCACGAGCCACGGCTATATTGCCCAAACTTCAAGCCAAGCGCTGGATGAATATTATCCTTACTACTATAGCTACCGCAACTCTATCAGTCCACAACGCATTCAAGAATATAGCGTATCACGCAGCGAGTTCGGAAAGTTCGTCTCCCCTGATAATACATTGGCGGTCGGCAGCCCACAGCAGATCATCGAGAAAATTCTTTACCAGCATGAGCTGTTCGGCCATAGCCGCTTTATGACCCAGCTTGATATCGGGGGTCTCCCCTACTCCAAAGTCGCGGCAGCTATTGAACTGCTGGCAACCAAGGTTGCCCCAGTCGTCCGGCAGGAGATCGCCAAGAAGACAAGTATCTCTTCACGCTGACAGCTAGTTTCTTTATATATCCTCTTAATTTATTCTAAACCCGCTGAATGGGGTAAATAACTAGGTACTGCCTCTTTAACGGCTGGCTACAGAAAACACACCCTAGAAGTGAGGTTCCTATGAATAAAATAACAAGTTACACCGCATTTATTGCAGGTTTCTTCATCCTGCTAGCAGCAATCCAACCAGCAAGTGCAGCCGCAGCGGGAAATTATTCAGCCAAAGTACAAGCCAATTCCTTAAATGTACGTAGTGAACCGGCTGCGGGCTCGGCCATCAAGGGAAGCTTAAAGAATGGTGTGCTTGTTACGGTTACCGATGAAGACCATGGCTGGTTAAAGGTGAGGGCTGGAAGCACATCCGGCTGGGTCGCGGGTTATTACCTCAAGAAGGTTAACGGTTCGGGTCAGGCATCTGGCTCCGTTGCCACTAACGTAATGGTTTCCAACTCTGGAAGCGTTGCAACAAAGGGAACGGTCACCGCCAATTCCCTGCGCATCAGGAGTGGCCCGGGAACGCATTATAACGTACTCGGATCTTTACAAGCACCTGATTCCGTTACGATTATCCAGCGACAAAGCGGATGGATACGGATTCGGACGGTGAATGGTGGAACCGGCTGGGTGGCAGAGCAATATGTACGGAGCGGGTCATCGAAGAGCAGTATAGTGCGATCAAGCGGTGGCCTCAGTGGCAAGCTGATCATTATTGATCCCGGTCATGGTGGCAGCGATCCGGGAATGCTCGGCACTACCTATAACACTATGGAGAAGGATCTGAATCTCCAGACAGCTATTTACGTTCGAGATTACTTGGAATCCAGGGGCGCTCGTGTCGAAATGACACGCACGCGGAATAATCAAAAGCCTTCTCTTGCCCAGCGGGTGCAGTTCAGCGAAGCACTCGGTGCAGATGCATTTGTAAGCATCCATTATAATTCCTCGCCGAAGAAGGTATCGGGTACGCTGACCTTTTTTTATTCAGAAGCAGATGATTTGTTGCTGGCTCGAGCGATCGAGACTCGACTTGGACAAGGCATAGGCCTTAAGAGCAATGGATTATCGTTCGGCGACTACCGCGTTCTGAGGGGAAATCGTCTACCTGCAGCACTGATTGAGCTCGGATTTCTCACTAATCCTACCGATGAGGCCATTGTTCGCAAAACCTCCTATCAGAAGAAAGCAGCCAAGGCTATCGCAGATGGGCTGGCAGACTATTTCAGGAGATAATGATGTCGCGATAGACAAAAGTAAACTGCCTTTACCATTTTGAAACTACTTTGCGGACCTTTGTGGGATATACTAGCCAAAGATCGAACAAAGGAGCCTATCTTATGAAAACAACCCGGCTAAGTGCCTTACTATTATTGACCGTACTTGCAACAAGCTGCAGCGCTGTGAAGACTCCCAGTGATTTACTTCGCGCCCCGTTGCAAGATACTGCAGATGGAACTATTTCAGGAATTGTGAACCCTTTTCTGCCTGCTAACGCCCACCTCACCGTGCCCGTTCAATCACAATCAGGCAGTGCCATTCAATTGCAGGATTTAGACCAGGACGGACAGGATGAAATTTTGGCCTTCTATAAGACAGACAAAACAGATTATGAAGTCAATGCCCTGGTGTTGTCCCAAAAAGACGGAGCATGGAAGAAACTTACGACCATTACCGGGGTTGGCAGTGAACTGGATTATGTGCAGTTTATCGATGTTACTGCAGATGGTTCCACCGATATGCTGCTAGGGTTTAGCGGCGGGACAGGACTAAGCAAGGAGTTGTCTGTGTACAGCCTTAAGAACTCACAGCTTACCGAAATTCTGAAGCAGCCTTATGACTATATGGTCGTTGGGGATATCACTAATGAAGGAAAGAGCGAAATCGCCCTGTTCCAGAGCAGTGTCACAAATGACACGCAGCCTGGGTCTAACCTCCAACTTATTGACTTAAGTGGGGGCCAGCTACAAATTTTGTCCAGCCAGAGCATTGACGGAACAGTGATACAGGTGTTGTTCGACAAGGCTTCTCCTGCAGGTTCCGGCCTGTTTGTGGATGTCGCGATTGGTGCACATTCCTCTTACACCGCCCTAATGACTTGGGATCATGGTGCCTTTATGGATAAACTGGCAGCAAACGATTACCACCACCTGGAGTTGGCAAACAGCAAGGATATTGAACTCGGTCCCCAACACACTGCACAAGCAGGCATTATTGGTGAGCATAATATGGCTGTTAAGGATTATCCGTTATATAGTACAGACATAAACGGTGACGGGATTATCGAAGTCGGATTTCTAGTGCCTCCTGCCGGCATGGAGTCCATGGCTCCACTCGCCACCCCTTTTATCAGCAAATATTATCAATGGGATGGCGGCTCCAAACTGAAATTTAAAAAGGAGCAGTTCGACAGATGGGGCTTCAACTTCCATATTCCAGAGAATTGGGCCGGTAAGTATACACTAGAGGTTCCTACAGAATCTCCAGCTCCTTGGGAAAGTATTCAGTTCAGTTACACTAATGGAGCTAGCGGTGAACCTGTCCCCCTCTTGAAGCTACGTCTGCTGCTCAAAAAGGATTGGAATGCAGCTGAAAGTAAGCTGCGCGCGGAGCACGCTTCCTATAAGATGCTGTATGAGGTGCCAAATACGGAAGATATTACAGCCACAAATGTTGTCGTTGCAGTTCTGCCAGCAGTAGAAGAAGCCAGTAAGCTATCGGGAGCTGCGCTTCAAGAGTATCAACAACTGCAGCTGACGCTGGACGAAGTGCAGAACCTGGCGGGTACACCGCAGAAGCCCATAGAATAACAAGGAGGACCGATCCATGAAAGTGCTGTTACTGGAGGACGAGAAGCCTATTCGCGACTTTATTCGAGTGAATCTGAAGCGCGCAGGCTTTGATGTCGTAGAAGCAGAGACTGGTGAATACGCATTATCCGTCGCTTTGGAACAGAAAGATTTCGATATTGCTATTCTGGACCTAATGCTTCCCGGTATTAGCGGCTTCCATGTATGCGAAAGACTACGCAAGAATTTCCCTAGACTTGGGATTATTATATTGACAGCCAAGAGTCAAGAAGTGGATAAGGTAATGGGGCTCGAAAGCGGCGCGGACGATTATGTGGTGAAACCCTTCAGTCCGGTTGAACTGGTCGCTCGAGTCAGATCGCTGGTTCGGCGCATGTATCCGGGGGATATTCCCCCGCAAGAAAGCTCCATCGAGCGCCTTCCGTTCACACTGATGCTTGATGAACGTAGATTACTGAAGAGCGGGGACGATATTCCGCTTACCCCAACGGAATTCTCCATTGTGAAGCTGCTTATGGAACAGCCCAATAAAGCCGTTAGTCGAGATGTCATCCTGAGCTCCGTGTGGGGACAATATTTTATGGGGGAGCTGAAGATTGTAGATGTAAATATTAGCCGTATCCGCCAAAAAATCGGGCAGGATTCTGCGGGGCCACAATACTTGGAGACGGTCTGGGGATTTGGCTATCTATGGAGGGTCCAGCATTCATGAAAGGAATTAAGTCGCGGCTAATTGTCTATATCACCCTTGTATTGTTGTTAATTGTTCTGCTGCTGGAAGGCGTATTTATTGGCGCTATGCACTCCTACTATTTAGGTACCGCAATGGAGACCCTCACTTCCCGTGCTACTACCTCCGCTACCTTTTTCAATAAATATTTGGAAGGTTACTCCATCAATGAAAGAGCTAGATATATCTTAGAGAACCTGTCTCGTGAAGAGAGCAGCAAGGTTGAAGTGCTGAATTCGCAGGGGGCTGTGATTATCAACTCTTTTGGATTCTCCAGTCCAGAGCCTATTGATACTCCAGATGTAAAGTCGGCACTAGGAAATCATACCGGAACCTATCAAAATATGAAGACCCTTAACGGCGAACGAATATTGGCCGTATCTGTGCCCTTGCAGGAATTCGGCACAACCATAGGTGTTCTTCGTTTCTCCGTCTCTGCTGAGCCTTTATATAATGTGATCATGAAAATTGCGCTTAATGCTGCCGGAGTAGGGCTGCTCGTCATCCTCTTCGGTTTTGGCTTGAGTCTTATTATTGCTAAACGTATTGTTGGACCGATTCATCAGTTGACCCAGATTGCCAAAGAGATGGCTACCGGAAATTTCACCATACGGGCCAACAAACAGCATAATGATGAGATCGGCACACTGGCAGTAACGTTAAACTTTATGTCAGAGGAACTGGCCAAAAATGAAAAAATGAAATACGATTTCATCTCCTCGGTCACTCACGAGCTACGAACTCCCCTCACCTCCATTAAAGGCTGGGGTGAAACACTCCTGGTCGGTGATTTATCAGATAAGGAGGAGACCCTGCAGGGGCTTGAAGTCATGACCGGAGAAACGGACCGCCTGATTGGTCTCGTGGAGGATCTGCTCGACTTCTCCAAGTTCCAGGCAGGTGAAATGAAGTTCGTACTGCAACCTTATGACCTGCGTGGATTGCTTGAGGAACTGCTTCTGCAATTTAGATACCGTGGTCAAGCCAAACAGATCCAACTCATTGCTGATATTCCAGAATTGCCGCTGCCGGTAAACGGTGATTTCAACCGTCTCAAGCAGGTCTTTGTTAATCTGCTGGATAATGCCTTTAAATTCACCCCTGTAGAAGGCACCATCCGGTTCACGGCTGTTATTGATAATAAGCACATTGTGGTTAAGGTCGTCGATAACGGCGAGGGGATTGAGGCTGAGGACTTGGCGAAGCTTGGAACAAAGTTCTTCAAAGGAAGATCACGCCAGTCCGGAAGTGGGCTGGGTCTTGCGATTTGTAAAGAGATTATCGAGCTGCACAATGGTCTGCTTAAAGTTGAAAGTGAGCCAATGAAGGGAACCACAGTTATTGTTGAGCTACCCTTATATCCCATTTATTGAACAACAAACAGCAAGTCCTCCAATACCTAGGGAGACTTGCTGTTTGCTGTGGCCTTAAATACTGATCTCTTTGATATTAAGGTTGCTCCATTTGCTAAGGTCAATATATTCATTTTCGATTTTTATTAACGGAGTTTCAATGTCATGCGGATTTAAATATACTACTTGACCTATTCGTCCGTCAGTTAATACTACATCCCTACCTACAGTTCTTTTCACAATATTCTCTAGGAAGAGCGAGACAATATGCGGATCAAGTGCTCCAAAGCTCCCCCGTCTCATTTGATCCACAATGATATGGAAGGCAAGTGGATCATGATAGGGCCTTTTGGAAGACATGGCATGAAAAACATCCGCAACAGCAACAATTTTGCTGTATAGATCAATCTTATCCTCTTTTAAACCAAAAGGATAACCCTGGCCATCATTACGCTCGTGATGCTGAAGTGCCACAAGGGCAATGCGAGAGTTTACCCCCGCTGTCTCCTTCAACATTTCGTAGCCATAGATAGCGTGCTTTTTAACTGCGGTAAATTCCTCTTCGGTTAGCTTGCCCGGTTTATTCAATATCTCCGGAAGAACCTTCAGCTTACCTACATCATGCAGAGTAGCAGCAAGTGAAAGAATGGCTAGTTCAGATTCCTCCAAATTCATCCATCTGCCAATTAGCGTAGATATTACACCTACAGCAATATTATGCTGATGTGTATAATCATCCGTACCGCGGACAGCTTCAAACAGTTGAAATACATCCGGATTTGTGGAGACCTGCTGAACAATTGGAATAACCCCAGTTCTAATATCCAGCAAGGGGATCTTGCGGGAATTCATGAAAGAATTAAATAATTCCTTCGTTACATTAACCACTTGATGAACAGTTTTACTGCAGGAAACAGCCTCGAATCCCTCTCCATAAACGAATATAATATCCATGAAATCGATTTTGTGCTTCTTCAGTAATTGAATATGCTCATGGTTAAGAACGCTTCCAGCGGGGACAACCGTTACACCGTACGAGTTGATAAGGTCATTCTTTATTTTCCTTCCTAAGTAGCTGTCCATGCCTGCCCTCCCAATGATAACGCTTCAATATGTGAACTATGTATGCCCTAAATATCCTAAGACTATTTATAATTACTTTATCGGCATAAAGGCATATTTCCTGAAATTCACTTCACATAAAAAGAGCAGGCTAAGGGAATTTCCCCCAACCTGCTCTTTCTATGCATATATAGAGTTTAACCTTTAATTAATCCCTTTTTAACTAGAAAATCATGAGCTACATCCTGTTCCTTCAGTGCATCCACATCTACCTGAGCATTCAATGCCTGCATTTCTTCCGCAGTAATCAAACCACTCATCTGATTCAAAATCGCTTCCAGCTCAGGATATTTATCCAAGGTATCCTGGCGAATAACCGGCCCTGCATCATAAGGTGGGAAGAACTGTTTATCATCTTCCAGGATCACCAGATTATGCACTTTAATTTGCGCATCAGTCGCATAGGCGTTGGTTACATCCGTTTCACCATCTTCAATAGCACGGTACATAATTCCATGATCCATACCCTTTGCTTCTTTAAAGTTCATCCCGTACAGCTTTTTGATGCCCGGATAGCCATCCTCACGGTCCAGAAACTCAAATTCCACTCCAAGGACCATGTCTGCTGATACCTTAGCCAAATCGCTGAATGTTTTGAGTTTATATTTTGCCGCAGTCTCTTTGCTAACAGCCAAAGTATACGTATTATTGAAGCCGATAGGCTCCAGAAATGCCAAGCCGTCTGCTTTCATTAATTCTCTGCTTTTGGCGAGAGATTCCGCTGAAGTCCCTGTTTTCTCTTGATAGTAATTCGCTACAATTGTACCTGTATAGTCCGGGTACAGCTGAATATCATTATTCTCCAGCGCAGTCCAAGCCACGTTAGAACCGCCCAAATTGACCTGACGTTTGACTTTAATATCAGACTTATCTTCGATCAGGTCAGCCATCATATGGGCAAGCAATACATTTTCCGTGAAATTTTTGGAGCCAATAGTGATTTCTCCGCCATTTCCCGCTGCAGCCTCATTATTCTTTCCACTTCCGCATCCAGCAAGCAATGTTCCTAACATAACTGTAAATAATAGATAAGTCGTTAATTTCTTAATCTTCATAACTATGATTTTCTCCCCTTTATTTCTAATGTGCGCGATTATACCTTCAACCCTTTTGGGGTAGTTACCTTTTCAAGCAAGCCTAATAAATAATCCAGAACCAATGCCAGTAAGGCAGCCGGAATTGCTCCTAACAGGATTAGAGCATCAATATTCCGCTGTATTCCGAGAAAAATAAATTCACCCAAGCCCCCGGCTCCGATAAAGGCAGCAAGCGTGGCCGTACCGACATTAATGACCGCAGCTGTTCGAATGCCTGCCATAATGACGCTTAATGCCAGCGGAAGCTGAACCCGAAACAGAATTTGCCAGCTCTTCATTCCCATCCCACGGGCCGCTTCCACAATAGACTTATCCACATCGGTGATTCCCGTATACGTATTACGGACAATCGGCAGAAGCGAATAAAGAAACAATGCTACGACTGCCGTCTTCATTCCTATCCCAAACAAGGGAATCATAAAGCCTAACATCGCCAGACTGGGAATCGTCTGCAGGATTCCAACCGTGCCGAGCGTAACTCCTTTTAAAGGGGGTAGTCGAGTAATCATGATCCCCAGTACAATCCCAACTATAACGGCAAATAACATGGATAAAAACACCAGTTGAATATGAATTCCCAGAGAATGCAACAGCTCGTCTCTGCGTATGTCTAATTGATACATCAGTTGTTGCCATAAGGATTGATCCTTCATTCCGCCGTCTCCTCCTTTTCGCCTTCCCATTGTGAGGCAAATGCCGTTAACAGACTGCCTCTAGTGACGATACCCGTAATCTTACCGTCTGAGTTAACGACTGGAATGATTCCGTGCGGAGCTTGCGTGATCAATCCAAGGGCATCTCTTGCTGTAGCTGTATCCTGCAGCACCACTTGTGGTGGTGTCATAATTTCCTCAACTGTACGAACTACTTCAATTTTGGCGGCTACATCATAAGCCGAGACAATACCGAGCAGTTTACCTGATTCGTCGCCTACGAGCAGTGTTTCAATTTTGCGTTGGCGCATAAACGTGAGTGCTTTTGCGAGTGAACGCCCGGGAAGGCTTGTGGATGGATTCTCCCGCATAACTTCAGTTACATGAATATACTCAGGATTCTGATAGATGCGATTCTTTCCGATAAAGGACTCTACAAAATCATTAGCAGGCCGGCTGAGCAGCTCATACGGCGTATCTAACTGTACGATCTCCCCATCTTTTAGAATGGCGATTTTGTCACCCAACTTAAGTGCTTCATCCATATCATGTGTTACGAATACAATCGTTTTCTTAACTTCCTGCTGTAGTCGAAGTAATTCATCCTGCAATTGCTCCCGTGTGATCGGGTCCAGCGCTCCAAACGGCTCATCCATCAGTACGATTTCGGGGTCTGCTGCCAATGCCCGCGCTACACCGACACGCTGCTGCTGTCCACCCGACAATTGCTTTGGATACCGTTTAGCATATACAGTCGGATCTAGTCCAACCAACTTAAGCATTTCAAGGACTCGTTCTTTTTTCCTTTTGACATCCCAACCCTTTAACACTGGAATCAGACCTACGTTGTCTTCGATGGTGTAATGGGGGAATAAGCCTACCTGTTGAATGACATAACCAATGTTTTTGCGGAGGGTAACCACGTTTTCCTTCGTTATATCTTTGCCATGTAAAGTAATTGTACCGGATGTGTGGGGCACCAGACGGTTAATCATTTTCATTGTCGTTGTTTTCCCACAGCCACTTGGACCGATTAAGACAAGTATTTCACCAGCTGTTATTTCAAAGCTGATATTCTTCACGGCTTCAAAACCGTTGGGATATTTTTTTCCTACACCTTCAAATTTTAGCATTGGATACTCCTTCTCTTTATTTTCATTCCTAAATCGCCGTACAGGAGACTTAATTAACCCACTATAACAAAGATAACCCTAACATACAACTTGTGAAACAGAATTAGGTTGTATGTATTATGTTGGAAATTATCCGCATAAAAAAAGATTATCCAGGTATAAGTACCATTGGATAACCTTTTTTCAACCTGATATTATATATTATTTCCGTATCCTTGATTAATAAACTGTTCTGTTCTTTGGTACATTTTGTCATCCCCAACGACAACCAATATATCATTTTCCCGCAAAATAACATGAGGGCCTGGAGAAATGGAAATGCTTGTTCCTCGACGGAGTGCAATTATTGTAGCTCCTGTATTCTGCCAGAACTGCAGATCGCCAATCGTTTTGCCGGCAACATGAGATTCCTCATGGATAGTTATTTCTCCCGGATGGTATGGCTTTAGATTCTGAAGTCGGTCTGACGCCTCTACAATCTCGGTCAAGAGCTTCTCAAACTTCCGGTCAATCTCTTTCTTCTCCAGCAATAATTGCTGCAAATCCTGTTTCAGTGAATAGGCTGATTTCAAATAATGATTTTTGGTAATGTACTCATGCGCTTTTTGATCTGAGATGACAATAATCTCTTTACCCTGTGAGACAAAAATGATGTTCTCATCCTTCAATAAACCCATTGCTTTGCGAATGGTCTCCGGAGAAACATGGTACTGCCCTGCTAATAGAGAACGCCCAGAAATCTTACTGTTTACAGGGAATTCCCCACATACGATTCTTTGCGCAATATCAAGGGCTATTGATTTGTAACTGGCCATCTCCTGCATGGACATTGTCGACCCCTTACTCAGGTGGAAATTTTATTTGATCTAAAACTTTGCTCTAGTATAATTTCGTAAAGCAGAAGCGTCAACAGTTGATACGCGGATATCCCTCGTTTGTTCCTCACTCGATCCTTTTCTTACGGTAAAAGAAGCTGCCAACAGCCTCAAGTGCATACCGTCCAGGATTATTGATCTGCTCCGTTCCTCCAACGAATAGAAAACCGCCTACTCTCAGTGAAGCACTGAATCGTTCATAAATCTGATGCTTCGCCTCTTCTGTGAAGTAGATCATTACGTTTCGACACAGGATCAGATCGAGATTCGAGCCGAAGGGATCAGACAGCAGATTATGCTTACGGAACTCAACCTTCTCCCGGATCATGTTTGCAACTTTCCACTCCATTCCTTGAGGGTACATGTATCCCTCTTTAAGCGTTAATGGCAGTCTACGTAGTACCGCCTGTGGATAGACAGCCAATTGCGCTTGATCAAGAATGGCTGAATCTAGATCCGTGGCTAGAATACTTACCTGGATACCTGGAAAGTTGTAGGCGAATACCATAGAAAGTGAATACGGTTCTTCCCCGCTGGAGCAGGCTGCACTCCAACAGCTTACTTTCTTAGTATCTAGAATCAGCTCGGGAATGATAGAATTTCTGAGTTGCTTCCACTGTTCAGGACTGCGGTAGAATTCAGTCACGTTTATGGTGATATGTTCCACAAAGGACTTATACATCTCTGTATCGTTCTCCATCATCCGACTGGCATCTGGAAAGCCTGATGCACCGTATTTCTGATAGAATGAACTAATTCTTCTTTTCATCTGCTCTTCCTTATAAAGCGATAGATCAATACCTGATTTCTTCATAAACCAAAGAATGAAATTGCTATAAAGTGAATTGATTTGTATATTCAATGGAGCTTCCTCCTGTGGACTATAAACTAACAGTTTGATCTGTTGGATTCGATCTGTAAAGAAATATTTCAAGAAATCCGGAACGTTTCAATGACTTATTGGGCTGTACTGCGGATTCCACCAAATCGTGGTTGCCCTAGAGAGATATCCAATAGTTCTTACAATCTAGTTATATCAAGCATTTCTAGCGATAAATGATTTTAAAATTAAAATTCTTGTACAATATGTGGTAAAATTATAAATAGAAATGTATACCTTTGGAGGTCACCTTGTTATGGAGAAACCTAAAATCCTTGTTGTAGATGATGACCGCGACATCCTTATACTCTTGAGAAAAAGACTAGAAATGGAAGGCTACGAGGTCTTTACAGTTTCTGAAGGTGAGGAAGTGATAAGACAAGTCAAGCTTAATAACTTTGCTCTGATCGTGCTTGATATTGTCATGCCCAGTATGAATGGGTTAGATATCTGCAAGGCAATCCGTAATCTCGTCAGCGCACCTATCCTGTTGCTTAGTGCAAAGGATCGTGAGATTGACAAGGTGGTGGGGCTGGAACTAGGCGCGGATGATTATATTACCAAACCGTTTAGTATCGACGAATTAACTGCACGTATTAAATCGCATCTTAGGCGGGAAATGCGCAGCGTCAGTACTCCTGTTTCGAATCAGAAGGTATTTCAATTTGAGGGTATAATAATTAATGGAGAAACGTATGAGGTTTCTGTGGATGGGGTAACCGTACATTTATCCGGGAAAGAATTTGAAATTCTACTCCACCTAGTACGCAACAGGAATCTCGTATTGAGCAGAGAGCAGATCTACAACGCGGTATGGGGATTTGAAGATAACGGGGATATTAATACAGTAACCGTTTATTTGAAGAATATTCGCAAGAAAATTGATCCGGACCACCGAATGATTATCACGATCTGGGGGATTGGGTATAAATTCGTAATTTGAAGTGCGGAGATTTAGATTTATAAAAGAGCCGGCCTTGGATCAAGAATAGCTTTTGGGCTGGCTCTTCGCATTTCAGTCTACCCATATATTTCTTATCTTAACGATTTTCGCAGAAACCTCGTAAAAAGCCTCAACAATTGTCGGATCAAAATGAACTCCACTTAGCTGCAGAATCTCTGCCAAAGCCTTCTCCACAGTCCAAGCGGGTTTATAGGGTCTTACTGAAGTCAGGGCATCGAAGACATCACATACGGCAACAATTCTTGCCTCAAGTGGAATTTCTTCACCTTGTAGATGATTGGGATAGCCGCCTCCATCCCACTTTTCATGATGGCTTAATGCGATCTTCTCACCTAATATCAATACCTCATGTTTGCTTTTCGATAACAATTCCGCACCAATGATCGTATGCTGCTTCATTATCTCAAACTCTTCGGGAGTTAGCCGCCCCTTTTTGAGTAATATTTCATCCGGAATGGCCACCTTACCAATATCATGCATTGAACTTGCATGCTTAAGTTTAATACAGAAAGCCTCTTCAAGTCCCAACTGCTTGGCTACTTCATATACATATTGACTCATCCGCATTAAATGTCGGCCAGTTTCGTTATCCCGATGTTTCATCGTCTGAATCAGCCGCAAAACATACTCCTCCTGGAGTTCCGAAATTTGGAGAGTATGCTCCATGAGCATATTCTCCAATCGCAAATTCTGCTTCTCCTGAAGCTTGCGTTGACGGATGGTTTCCAGTAAATGACGTACCTTAAGTGCGACCTCCAGCGGATCAAACGGTTTGGTCAGGAAATCGCTTGCACCTAACTGCAGGGCGCGATGCCGATGTTCCGTATCGTGATAGGCTGTAATGACCAATATAGAATGCAGCAATGGATGATTACGCGCTTTTAACGCCAACATAATATCAAATCCACTTACGATAGGCATGCTTAAATCAAGCAAAAGAACATCCGGATCTTCCCTCTCTATTGCCTCTAGTGCCTTTGTAGAGTCATTAATAACAGAAATTTGCTCATGCCCCTCCATACGAAACAGCTTTTCCAGCAATAGGGTATTGGCCCTGATATCATCAATAATCATAATTTTTGCCGAATTGTCTATACTATGCAGTCCTATCTCTAACATATGCATTCCCTCGCTCTTTTAAAAGATATATTTGAGCGCTATTCACTATTCCTTCATCGGCGTATGATTTCATCAGGCAAGTGAGCTTAGAGGAATCAGAATTTTAAATAGGCTGCCTTCTCCAAAAATACTTGTCACTTGAATCTTGCCACCCATCATCTCCAACAGCTTACTGGATACCGTTAAGCCTATACCCGTACCTTCAACCTGTTTACCCTGATAGATGCGTTGAAACGGTTCAAAAATCTGCACCAAATCCTCGGATCGTATTCCAATCCCTGTATCCTCAATAATAATAGCTACTTGATTACCCTCCACCAGCATTGCTCGGATGATGACGGAACCATTGGGCTTATTGTATTTGATTGCATTCGAAAGTAAATTCAGCAATACCTGTTTCATCCGAACTCGATCACAAGAAATAGATTCCTCATACATGGCCCGTGAATCATTATGGAGTTGAATACCACTCAAATCACAAATGGGTTGAACCCAAGAGAAGCACTCCTCCAAAATATCCCCCAAACGTACATTCTCCATATAGACAGATGAACGGCCGGATTCAACTCTCGAAAGATCAAGGATTTCACTAATTAATTGCAGCAAATGTTTACCTGCTTTAATGATTTCTCTTACACTCTCTTTCTGAGAGAGGGATAATGGCTCAGCCGTATCATATTCAAGCAACTGAGAAAAGCCAAGTATTGCATTCATGGGCGTACGTAATTCATGACTCATATTGGATAGAAATTCAGACTTCGCCTTACTAGCTTTCTCAGCAATTTCTTTAGAGCGGCGTAGTGAATGTTCATATTGTCTTCTATCTGTAATATCTCGCGCGATCATACAAACTTTTCGTGAAATCTCATTCTTTTTGTGAATAGGCGTAATGTTTACCTGCATCCACCTTAGACCAATGCTGGTTTGTACTGAAAATTCAAGTCCTAACGTTTCCCCTGTCCTGAGCACTTTATGTAATGTATCCAAATAACTCTTCGCGGTTTCTTCATCGAACAGGTTAGTAATGTGGGTTCCTTCCATACTTCGAGCGGTTTCTATTTTAAATATCTTGCCTACAGTCCAGACCTTTTCTATTAGTCCCTTCTCGTCAATTTCCATAATAATATCATCGAGGGAATGAATCATAGCCTGCATATCTGCTTCCCGATCCTCGAGTTCATTCCTTACTTCGAGCAAATTCTTATTACTATTTCCAAGCTTCCTACCCACTGCAGCCAGTATAGTAGCTGTCTCTTTCATCTCATAGACTTCAATATCAGGAATAAGCTGTTCATATCTACCATTTCCAATGCCAATAGCGATATTGTTGATAATATGGAGTGGCTTGGACATTTTCCGGCTCATGACCCGGGCGCGCCAGTACAGGATGGCAAAATATATAGTGTAGAAAAAAACGAGTCCAAAAATCAGATACATTCCGATTTGATCCAGTTTGAGTTCCAGGCGGTTCGTCTCAGCAAATATAGTATCCTCTTCAGATAATACCACGAATTTCCAATTAGTAGTATCTACTGTAGACCAAGCCAAAATTTGCATCTTACCGCCAATCTCTATTTCACTCAATCCATTCTTATTCGAGGCAAGTTTAGCAGCGATACTCTTGAGATCTTTATGAGCAAATAGATTGAATTCGTCAGGCTTGAACGTATCTTCAAGAACGGGGTTCCGATAATTATGAGAGGTAAGCTCCTTGATGCCAAACAACTTCTCTATTTGTTCAGGCATAGCCAGTACCTTACCGTTTTTGCCGACTAATATGCCAAGACCATTCCAGGGAATATCCAACTCCAGAACATCTTTTCTTAAGTTCTCCACTGTAACATCTATCCCTACTACACCCTCTAGTACATTGTTGTTGTACACTGGGGCAATAGAGGAGGCCAGCCAGCCGTTTCCAGCAGGGTCTAAATAGGCATCTGTCCAGACCGCATTTCGCTCCGGATTGTGCTTGGCATCTGCTTCATAATAGAAATTAAACGAAGGGATATTTTGTTTGGGGGCATATTGATTAATAACATCCATATATGGATAAATGATATTCAAGGAATCAAATGTGTTAAAGTATATCGCTGTCGCAAGCGGCTCGCGCGTTACCATCGACTTCATAACCGGCTGCAGCGATAACAGACGCCCCACCTTGTTCTTCTCTTCAACTCCAACTTTTGTGACGCCACTATAAAATACAGCAGCTCCACCAGTAGAACTGTTTGCTGTTGAATAATAAGCACCATTTGCATTCTGCTTCAGCCGCTCGCGATCTTCTGCAGAAATCGCCTGTCCGGAGTGCAACGCATCAGAAACAGAATCTCGGAACACATCGGTTAGTATAGATATCCGATGTGTCTGATTTCCAATCATACCTGCCTCTTGTCCGGCAACAATCTGCAGCTCATTTAATACTTCATTCTTCATACTCTGTATCTGTCGTTGTCGTGACCACTCATTTGTCACAAAAAATATGCTGATAAATACTATTTCAACTAACACTAAGGGTACGATAGCCGTTTTTATATACGTTCTCCATATCCATTGAAATAAGGATAATGACGTATCTCTCCTCATTGCATTTCCCCGTTTCCTAACGTGCGCATGGTTTAATAAATATCACCAGGTTATTTAGATAATGCTGTAATTGATAGCGGCATAATTGAATGCAGTCAATATCTTCAAGAGCCGCGGATTCTTCCAAATGGCGCCCGATTACTGAAATCATCTGCAATCCATATCCGCCACCGCTCCCCTTTAAAGAATGTCCGATATTCTGGATTTTCTCAAAATCACCTTGTTGAAAGGCTGTAGTAATTGTAGCTAAATCCTCTTCACGTCGTTCGAGGTACCCTGGAATAAGATCAGCTATATCCTCGTCAATCCAAATCTCTATCGGTTGTCCAGACATCCCGCTCGCCTCCAGTCTCTCTAGCGCTGCCCAAACCATATCGCCGGATCATTTGAAACAATTGATCCATAAAGATTGGTTTCTCCAGGAAGTCCGTACATCCAGCTTCATAACTGGCTCTGCGGTGCTCCTCAAATGCGTGTGCAGTAAGCGCAATAATCGCAGTCGGCTCAAATCCTTCACTTAATTCCCAAGCGCGGATCAGTCTTGTAGCTTCGTAGCCATCCATTAAAGGCATTTGGATATCCATAAAGACCATATCGTAAGAGCCTTCGGTAAATGCCTTCACCACTTCAAATCCGTTAACGGCAACATCTACCGAACAATTCATTTTCTTCACAAAGGCCAGAAATAAATTCTGATTGTCTATATTATCCTCTGCCAGCAATATGCTTAACTTCCGGTCAAGACGCAACTTTGAATCCTCCGGCGAAGCGGGGGTAACCGGGAGCTTCATGACAAATGTTGTACCTTCCCCTAGCCTGCTTTGATAGCTAATCGTTCCTCCAAGCGTTTCCGAAAGCTTCCGAGAAAGAGCAAGTCCAAACCCCATACCTTCATATTCTCTCGGTGACGCCGCATCCAACTGGAAGAAGGGTTGGAAAATATCATCAGCCATTTCTTCGGAAATACCAACGCCTGTATCTTTAATTGTAAGCATGAACCATAACTTACCGAGTTCCCGGTGTGGACGAACCGCCGCGACGATTTCTATATACCCTTGTTGCGTAAATTTCACGGCATTGTCAAGAAGTGTCTCCACAATTTGCATGATTCTCTGGGAATCACCGAGAACCAGTATGTTTGGCAATTGTTCAACTTTCACCCGAAAGTCAAGCAACTTATTTTCGATATCACTGCGATAATTATCGGATACTTCCAATACAAGTTCATGGAGGTTGAACGGAAGGGCAGCAATATGCAGCTCACCATTCTCCATGGCGGAATAATCCAGGAAACGATCGATTAAGGATAGCAGATGCTCGGAGGAGTACTTTAATTTAAGTTTTTCCTCGGAAGTAAACATATCGTGTTCTTGTTCCCGCGCGATGTCTCTCATCGCATTCAAAGGGGTACGAAACTCTTGACTGAGCATTTTCATGAATTGATCCTTCGCTTGATTTCTCTGCTCCAAATCAATCTTATTCATGACTAATTGATGTTCGCTTTCCTTGTGAATAGTAATATCATTAAACGTGAGCATGACTAACTCATCAAGTCTGCTTATCACAACACGATAGTAGTGAATACCTTCATCAACCTGCAGCTGTATTTCCTGTTCAATTGCTTTGTCCCCTGACATTAGGCTGTAGATCAGCTCTTTATAGGCATCCAGCTGTGGGAGGATCGAACTGTCAAGAGATTTGAAAATCGCTTGTGCAGCGGCATTCATCATGACAGGTTGGAGCTGTAGCTGGTCTGGACGCATTACGATGACTGCATCTTTCAAATCTCGGAGCACCCGCTCCAGCATAACGCGTGATTGCTGCTCACTCTGCATTAACTGCTGACGTTTCGTTACATCAGTCTGAAGTCCGATGAAATGTGTCGTAATTCCTGTCTCATCCTTGAGGGGAGTAATTACAAGTTCATTCCAGAACGGCTCATGATTCTTTCGGTAATTCAAGATTTCCAGCTTTACCTTGGAATGATAATTCAGAGCATCACGGATTTGTTCCCTGTGCTCCTCTTTAGTGTCTTTGCCCTGCAGAAATTTGCAGGAACGTCCCACAACTTCTTCACTCGTATAGCCCGTAATAGATGTAAAGGCATCGTTAACGTAAATGATTGGAAATCCAGACACTAACGCATCCGCAATGACAACTCCTGTTCCAACATCACGAACAGCTCGTTCATATAGATTCTTCTCCTGCACCATTACACGCAGAGCATTCTCAGTCTCCTGATACTTCGTAATCATCTGTAAACGCTTGCCTGTGGACAAGTAGATAATGGTACTTGCCAAAATAAATATGACGAGCGCAAATACAGCTTCCTTAAAATCAGCCGAGATGAATAAAAACAAAATCAATTCCAGCTCAATGGCTACCATATAGATCTTCAGATGATTCAGGGAAGGGAGAATCTGACTTATAATGAAATACATCATAAGTACACCAATCAACAGCATCGAATTATAATGCTGCTGCATCAGAGAGACGAAAGCTCCTGCAGAAATAATCCAGAGATATCCAAACAACAAAAGTTCAGAATTTTGCTTTATCTTCTCTGAGAAGAAGGTAGCCATCAGGAAAAGTGCGCCGATTGATAGGAAGACGATTTCTGTAACATCCAAATTGGGATCTTTCGGATTCAGCCAGGTAGCCAGAAAGCCCATAACAAAGATTGCTATTAAGGACAGTCCCACATATAAACGCAACATTTTCAAATGATTCATGAACAGTTCTCCCCATTCATACGGTACCTTGCGCGCGCCCATCATTCACCTAAACTGAGATGTGCTACGATGATTTGATCATTGGCATAAACCGGTACGCTGATAAATTTGCTGCTTGTTCTAAGACTGCCTTTCCCTTCATGAATTACCGGAGGGGTGATATTCGTATTTAGTTGAAGATCATTAAATGCCGAACAGCAGGCCGCTCCAACCCAATTACCAAACTCGGCAAATGCACTCCAGCCCATTTCATCAATCGTTTCAACCTTAAAACCGCACATCGTGCTGACAATATTCTTTAGAACATCATAATCCAGACTTAAAATGATCTCGCCGCGAATATCTCCAGTCATACCAACCATAACCGAAACGTTATCTGTATTCACAAATGGCTGTTGAGTCGAAGGAGTACCCACGCTGACAGTAAGGCCTAAATACCCTGTCAATACCTTCTCTAAACCCGTAAGAACTGCCTTCACTTGAGTATCCTGTACATTAATCATATCGGCATCCCCTTTCAATTCTATAATTGTTTATCGATAGCTTGCTGTAAACGATCAGGCTGAAAAGGCTTAACAACAAAATCCTTGGCTCCCGCCTTCAGAGCATCCATAACCATTACCGTTTGCCCCATAGCACTGCACATAATAATTTTGGCTTTGGGATCGAATTCAATGATACTCCGCACCGCCGTAACACCATCCATATCTGGCATTGTAATGTCCATGGTAACCACATCTGGTTTACATTGTTTATATGCTTTTATTGCTTCCTCACCGTTTGCTGCCTCACCAACAATTTCATGCCCTTTGGATTCTAGTGCTGAACGGACCATCATCCGCATGAAAGCTGCATCGTCTGTAATTAATATTCTAGCCATTTTAGCACTCCCCATCTGATTTATAACTTCATTCTAGTAGGCATTCCTATAGGGAAGATGACGAAATTATGAATAAAAAATAAAAAAGTAAAAATGCTACATTTATTGCTTGCGGTATTCCCTCGGCGTCTGTCCGGTGGCTTTCTTAAAGACCCGACTGAAATATTTCTCATCCTCATAACCCACCAGTTCTGAAATCTTAGATAGCCGTAAGTTCGTATTCTGCAGTAGAGACTTAGCTTTGGCTATTCTTAGATTGGTTAAATAATCGGACAGGTTCTCACCGGTGATCTGCTTGAACTTGCGCGATACATTCTCCCTGCTGATAAAAAAGCGTTCGGCGATATGCTGAAGTGTCATGTCCTGTTGATAGTTCTGATCCAGATAATCTCTGATTTCGAGCACAAGCCGACTGTCAGAAGTCTCGGAGAGCTTATTTTCTTTGGATAGTCGCAGCAGAAGTGCCTTTAATTGATCCCTCCAGCCTTCCACAGAGAACAATCCCTCTTCATCATAACAAAGCTCAAATTGGGTATTGTCCTCATGCTGGAGGCGCAGAAGAACTCCCCTGATCTCTTCCTGCATGCGCAGAAAGTTGCTCTCCGTGAGCATGCTCATCCCGGCAAGCTGCTCTGTCCAATCCTCGACAGTTAGGTTCATTCGATCGGTTTCTCCGGACAGGACGGCTATCTTCAACTTATCTATGTAGGCTTGAAAAGCGTGGTCTTCTACAGACCCACCCTCTCTGGGCTCATCCTTGTAGAGATGAATCCGTTCCGCTCTATGGAGAAGATTCCGCTCACTTAAGCCTTGTTGTGCCTGCATAAAAGCAGTGTGTAACTGCTGCGGGAAGGAATTCACTAGACTTAAACCCATATCCACTTCTACTCCGTACGCTAATCTAATAGCCTCATTAATGCGTAGCAGCCACTTGTGCGCTTCTGACGCATCATCCCAGAACAGAATTACTATATCGACGCCTGTCTGCCAGTAACGGAAAGCGAACCCATTCCTCTGCGGAGAGAGTACTTCGTTGCAGACATTTGCCAGAACAAAAGATGTCAGCTGCAAATCACCATGAAATCTCTGCAATAAACGGCAGTTGGCTGCCTGTAAGGAAATGACTGCAATGCTGCAGCTCTCCGCATCCCTACACATGCCGAGTTCATCGGATAGTGCAGGCTGCAGCTCCTGAAAGGAGGCATTGCAGGAGAGTAGATCTGATAGCACTTTGTCCCAATACAACGGACGCAGCACATTCAACTGCATATTCTGGCGAAAAGCCTGCTCCCGCTCCCGTTCTTCCTCCTGCCATAGCTTAAAGGCATGCTCAGCGGCAGCGATCAATTGCTTGCTGTTCAGCGGCTTGAGCAAATAATCCGTGCCTCCATAGACTATCGCGGGCTTCACATAATTAAAATCCTGGTAACCGCTAATAACAATTGTTTTTGTATTAGGAGAATGCTGATGCAGCCACTCTAGCAACTGCGCCCCGTCTACCAGAGGCATACGCATGTCAGTGAAGACAATCGCAGGCTGCTGCTCCATAATCATATCTATCGCCTCTTGGCCATTGGTTGCTTCACAGATATCAGAAATTCCATACTTCTCCCATGGAACAAAATAACGGATAGCCTCACGCACATGCTTCTCATCATCTACAATCAGCACCTTCATCATTTCATCACTCCTTTACAATTCTCCAATATCTTCAGCCAGTGGAATGATCAATGTGACAACGACTCCCTTACCGGCATCTCCCTGCAGTAATAGCTGTGCCTCTCCACTAATCTGCAGCCGCAGTCTGGCTAGCACGTTGCGTAATCCGATCTCCTCCTGCTCAGTCTTATCAATAGTTGCCAAGCTTGCTTCGATTTCTTCCAGCCGTGCAGATGTGATTCCTTTGCCGTTATCCTGAATAACAATAACCAATCGATGGTTAGCATCCAAGAAGCAGGTTATAGAAATAACCCCTTGGCTGATTCCATCGACGAAGCCATGCTTAAAAATATTCTCCACGATAGGCTGCAGTATCATTTTGGGTACTACTACATCCCGCACTGCTTCCTCTATATCGATATCGAGCCGCAGATTGTCCTCTCCGAACCGTTCCGTTTGCAGAACCATATAATTCTCCACATGCTCGATCTCATCCTGCAGCGGAACCTGCGTCCGTTCAGTATTCATAGAGTATCTCATCATACTGCCAAGTGAATAGATGAGCTCATATACCTGCGGTGCATTATAGCGCAGAGAGGAGCTGCCGATAGACTGCAGGGCATTATACAAAAAGTGCGGATTGACCTGAGCTTGTAGCGCCTTGAGCTGATTCGTCTTATTGGCAATCTCCAAACGGTACTCCTTAACGATCAAATTGTTGATCGTCCGGGTCATTCCGGTGATTTTACGGGTTAAGAGTCCGAATTCGTCCTCCCGCTCCACATCCACAAAGGCGTCCAACTGCCCGATCTGAACCTTCTGTGTAAAAGAGATCAATTTCTTTATCGGTCTCGTAAAACCGATCGATATCAGAACCGCCATAATGCCTCCAAGGATAAGGAACACAATCCCGATTCCGGTATTGATTCTGGTAATGATTCTGGCATCACCATATAGATCCTCATAAGGAACCAGCTTAATAATGCTGCCCTTGAACAATGGATCATCTATATGTCTAAACATTACGATGCCTTTAAACCCATCCTTTGTCCAGGTGAAATGGCCGAGTTCCTTCCCTGCCGGAAGCTTGCTCCAGCCTGCCGCGAACGTTTTACCGATCCACTGCGGATCAGAGGCAAACAAGGCTTGCCCCTGTTCATTCAGGACATACAGTCGCTCCTCCGTATCCGAATTGTACATGGATCTGGCGATCCCCTCTAGCTCTGTTAATCGGAAATCAATCGCCAGGTCTGCCAGTACCTCATCACTTGGCGTGCGATAGATGGGGAAATGCGCCGTGAATACTGGAACTATGCCTGACTTTAGATTCAGAAATCCGGATTTCACCCCATACTTATGATCCATATGCGTGACTTCGACAAAAGGTCGGTTCGTACCACTTGGATTGGCTGCCTCTGTATATTGGTTGTTAATTTCTTGGCGAAATAATCCCCCGCGCAGCGTGTTGGATTGTTTGGGAGCCTTAACAAATAAGTGGATCTGATACGTATTCTGATCGGAAAGAAACATATTATACAGCTGGGTGGAGATGATTGCGCGGTTATCCGACACCGTAGAACCAGCAGGGACCTTGTCCGGACTCTTGGCGATGAGAAGTGCCGTATAAAAAGAGCCTGGGACATTGATGCCGCTATATAGCGACATGGCACGCTGATTCATCCCACTGAAATAGTTGCTGAGATTGGTCTCGCCCAGCGTCAGCAGCTTCGTATTTTGCTTCACCGATTGCTCAGTTACGGACTGCTTGGTATATAGATACGAGAAGGTGACGGAAATCCCTGACGGAATGACAGAAGCCAAGAGCACAAGTGTCATGAGTCGGGTCCGTATGCTGTTTCTGAACATTCCTATTCCTCCCAAAAGTTATATCAGCATAGACAACATGGATTACTTCGCAAAACTACTTCGTAAGCATTCGCGCAATATAATCCACCTTTATCATCATCAAATTGAGTGTTGAAGGCAAGCGGTCCTTCCTATAATAAAGGTGTAAACCTGTAAGAAAACAGACAAAGGAGATTCCATATGAGAAAAGCTCTGCGCATGCAAAGAGGCTGGGGCCAGCAAATTGTATTTCTGGGACCCTGCCTCATCTTCTTTCTGGCCATTGTGGTCACACCTTTTATTCTCGGCTTCTATTACTCCTCTACCGACTGGAATGGACTGGATCTGAACAAAGCCGTCTGGACTGGCGCTGCTAACTGGAAACGTATCTTCACTAATGATGATAAGTTCTGGGCTTCGCTGTCCTTTACGCTCCGCTTCACAGTTGTATCCGTAGTAGCTGCCAACATTCTAGGGCTCTCACTCGCCTTTATTCTGATGACGTCCTTGAAGACCAAAAAGCTGCTTCGCACCATCTTCTTTATGCCCAATGTAATCGGCGGAATTCTGCTTGGGTATATCTGGCAATTCATCTTCACGAAGGGATTCGCCACCATTGGTGAAATCACTGGCATCTCCTTCTTCCAGCTGCCTTGGCTGGGTACATCCAGCACTGGATTCTGGGGTCTTGTCATTGTGTTTGTTTGGCAGACTGCCGGCTATATGATGGTCATTTATATTGCCGCACTTGCCGGAATTCCCAAGGATTTGATTGAAGCGGCAAAGATCGACGGCGCCCGTGCTCCCCAATTATTCAAAAGCGTCTATGTACCTTTGATCATGCCTGCAATTACAATTTGTCTGTTCTTGACTACCTCAAATGCCTTTAAAATGTTCGATCTCAACCTTTCGCTGACCAAAGGCGGGCCGGGAACCTCCACCCAATCGCTTGCCTATAACATCTATGCGGAAGCGCTCATCAATAACCGTTATGGTCTGGGTACAGCCAAAGCACTGCTCTTCTTCTTCGCTGTATCTGTGATCACTATAACCCAAGTATGGTTAACCAAACGAAAAGAGGTGTCGGCATAATGCAGACCAGCAGATATCGTCTTAGCACCTTCATTCTGGAAATTGCCGCCGTTCTGCTAGCGATTATCTTTCTCTCCCCCTTCTACCTGGTACTGACAAATTCGGTGAAGGGCCTGAAGGAAATCCTGATGGATGCCGCCTCATTCCCCCAGGTCTTTAAGTGGACAAATTATGCTGATGTATGGAAAGCGATCGATTTCCCGCAAGCCTTCTGGAACTCGCTGCAAATTACAGTACTCAGCGTAATCTTTATTGTCCTGTTCAGCGCCATGGCGGCCTACCGGATTGTGAGACAGCCTTCGCGCTTCAACTCATTTGTATTTCTGCTGTTGATCTCGGCGATGATCATTCCTTTCCAGTCCCTGATGTTGCAGTTGGTTCGGGTAACCAGTATTCTGGAACTGCGCGGAGAATTGTATGGGATCGTAGCCTGCTACCTCGGCTTTGGGATGCCGCTGTCAGTATTTCTGTTTCATGGTTTTATCAAGACCGTTCCCTTTGAATTGGAAGAAGCTGCCCGGGTCGATGGTTCCAATCCCTATGGAGTGTTCTTCCGGATCGTCTTCCCGCTGCTTATGCCGATTGTAGTGACGGTTGTTATCCTGAATACCTTATGGATTTGGAATGACTATCTCTTACCCGTGCTTGTCATCGGCGGCAATAAGGATCTGACCACACTGCCAGTTGCCGTAACCAAGTTCTTTGGACAATATACGAAAAAATGGGATCTTGCCCTACCGGGTCTTGTTATGGCTATCACTCCTATTCTGATCTTCTTCCTGTCGCTACAGCGATACATTGTTGAGGGGGTAACCGCTGGGTCTGTTAAAGGATAGTGCAACAACACTTTATCTATGCTGCAACAATATCCACTTTTTCAAGCAAAATATTAAGTTCAAGTTCATTCCCAATTGCATTACGATCAAGTTGTAGAAATAAAAAACCAGGGAGGTTATATTATGAAGAAAAGGCTTGCATTTACTTTCGCAATCGTTTGCACACTTATTATCGCAGGATGCGGCAACGGTGGCAATAACAATTCAGCAGTCAATGATAGCGCTAACAACACGCAAAAAGAGACAGCCGCTCCTGCAGCAACCACAGCACCTGCAAAAAATGTTACGATCAAAATGTTTCAGTTCAAGGTGGAAATTGCGGAGCAATTGAATGCCCTGGCTGAGGAATATGAAAAAGAAACTGGCGTAAAGGTTGAGGTGGAGACGCACGGCGGTGGCGAAGACTACGGCGCTCTGCTCAAAGCTGAGATTGCCTCCGGCTCAGAACCCGAAATATTCAACAACGGTGGTTATACCGCCCTCGTTCCTTATATGGACCGGGCAACGGATTTATCAGGGGAAGCATGGGTTAAGGATCTGATTCCAACCTCTAAAGTCCCTGCTACCGTAGACGGCAAGCTGTATGGTATGCCGATGAATGTCGAAGGCTATGGATTGATTTACAACAAGGCCTTATTTGAAAAAGCTGGAATTACCGAAGAGCCAAAGACATTGCCACAGCTTAAGGAAGTTGCTGCGAAGTTGAAGGCGGCTGGCATTACCCCTTTTGAAGCGACCAATGAATGGTGGTCCATGGGGATTCACCTTGTCAATGTAGGCTTGGCGAATCAGCCTGATCCGAAGAAGTTTATCGAAGATGTTAAAGCAGGAACAGAAACCATTAAAGGCAATGCAGTATTCAAGCAATGGCTGGATTTGGTTGACGTGATTTTCGACAATGCCCAGGATAACAAAATGACCACTGACTATGCCACTCAGGTTGCTGATTTTGCATCTGGCAAAGCGGCGATGATGTTGCAGGGCAACTGGACGCAGGGTGATATTGATAAGATTGATCCGGCGCTCAATTTGGGAATTCTACCCCTTCCCATCAGCGATAAAGAAGGTACCATCCTGGTCGGCGTGCCTAACAACTATGTAGTCAATAGCAAGTCCGAGCATCCTGAAGAAGCCAAAGCCTTTCTGAACTGGCTGGTAACTTCAGAAACAGGTAAACAGTACCTGACCAAGGAATTCAAGTTCATTCCAGCTGAGACCAATATTGAAACCAAAGCAGCAGATATCGGTCAAGTCGCGGTTGCTGTTCAAGAGAAATCAGCTGCTGCACTTGGTTGGAACTGGGATATGTTCCCTGACGGCGTAACTCAAGGTTTCGGTGCAGCAATGCAGGAATATCTGGGTGGCAAGTTGAGCCACGATCAATTGTTAGAGAAGCTGGATAAAGCTGTACAGGATATTGTAAAACAATAATAATAAAAGCCCAGCCCCCGGAATACTTCAGGTATGTGCCTGAGTGTATTTCGGGGGCTGGGTTCTTTATTGCTTATTAAGTAATCATTTCAAATACGAGAAACAGATTTAACGAAACAACCAAACCGGAGACGATCCAGCCAAGAACCGCTGTAATCCGGTGATTCACTAACCCGCCCATCAGTTGACGGTTGCTGGTGAAGATAACCAAGGGAATTAAGGCAAAGGCAATCCCAAAGGATAGAATCACCTGACTCATAACCAGCGCCTTCGTTGGATTCACTCCTAAGAAAATGATCACTAACGGTGGAAGTGTGGTAATAGCACGCCGTAGATACAAATTAATCCTTTTGTTGATAAACCCCTGCATGACCACATCACCAGCCATAGTCCCTACAGAAGAGCTTGACAGACCTGCAATCAATAACGCTAATCCGAACGAAATCGCTGTAACTGGACCGGCCAAGTGACCGAATTGCGTAAAGGCAACTCCCAGGTCTTCAACGACAAGACCATTTTTGAAAAACAAAGCGGCAGCTACAATGACCATGGCCATGTTCACTGCGCCTGCAATAATCATCGCGATCATAATATCAATGAATTCTAATTTGAAGATTTGTTTCTTCTCCGCTTCATCAACCCCGACTACACGACTCTGTGTCAGAGAAGAATGAAGATAAATCGCATGCGGCATCACCGTAGCACCTAGAATTCCTGCGGCTAGAAGAATGCTGTCTACACCTTCAAATCTTGGAGTGAATATTCCGGCAGCAACCGAACCTATATCTGGCTGGGCCACAATCACCTGAAAGGCGAATGCTAAGACCACAATCAGCACCATCGCGGCAATACCAGCCTCCAAGGAGCGATATCCCCGTCGCTGAAGCTCAAGAATGGCAAAGGACCCAACAACTGTGATCAGTGCGGCAGGAAGCATGGGAATATTAAACAGTAGATAAAGCCCTAAAGCCGCTCCTATAAATTCCGCCAAATCCGTGGCGATAATGACCAGTTCACTTTGAATCCATAAGAAAAAGGATACACCCTTGGGAAATCGTTCCCGTGCTACTTCAGGCAAGTTCCTTCCTGTAGCAATGCCCAGCTTCGCAGATAAAGATTGTATTAGGACAGCCATTAAATTAGATCCGGCAATTACCCACAATAAGAGATAGCCATATTTCGAGCCTGCTGTAATATTAGTGGCAAAATTACCGGGATCGAGATACGCGACTGCGGCGATGAAGGCTGGACCCAGGAAAGGAAGAATCCTTTTCAGACCTTTAATTTCCCCATTTAACACAGCTTGTGCGGATATCGAATTTCTATGAGTTCTTATTATTTTAGGTTCTACTATGCCTTGTTCCACTACACTTTGCTCCATCATTTCAATCCCTCCTCTTGCCCGAAAAAAGTTGTCTATACACACGAAAGTTTCCTCAGTGCAACTTATATTTAAATTATATGCTGAGAAATGAAAAATGTAAATATCTTTTCATTTATATTTCAATAGCTTGTACAGATATCCTTACTCTTGTATATAACCAAAAACCGGGCAGAATGCAGGAATAATCCCTGTATCTGCCCGGTTCTTTTTGATATATCCAGTTACTCTGACTGCTTTACGGTGTGAGACTCTGGATATCTTTACTCATTTTTTCATTCTGCAGCTTTAATTCATTCAATTGCTTCACTAGGTCTTCATTACTCGGGGAATGCTGCCCCTTCGATCCATGTCCATGGGACCCGCGCATGCCGAACATCATAAATATCATCATTAACGGACAGACAAGAGTTATTAACCATGACCAATTCATAAGCTGCCTCCTCAAGGTTCTTAATCATAGCTTTATCATAAAGAACCTTTGTGGAGAAAATATGTGGAAAGCGATGCGCTATCTATTCTATTGCTCGTTTAGTGCCGCCAGTAACTCCAAAGCCTCTTCATGCCCGGGTTCGAGGACTAATGCTTTACGCGTATAATCCAGTGCAGCCGCTTCGGCGCCAAGCTCATAGTTGCAGATGGCCAGACTAAAGAGCACCGTTGATAAAGGTTCTTCCTCATTAGCGCTCAATGAACGTTCCAGGAATAACCGCGCATCCTCGAACTTATCCATTTCGAACAGCAGCAGTCCACAGTCCAGCGCTAAATCGTAGCTCTGTTCCATGGCATAGTGGCCTTTCCACATCAAGTGGATGCCGCTCTGAATATCGAGCATTTCTTCGTCACTGGCATCCTGCAGCAAGTCTGAAATACGTTCAGCGCTTTGGATGAATAATTCCGCATCATAGCGACCCAATCGCCAAAAGGCCAGAATCTGCTGTAGACCCATAATATCGAAATGCTGATCGATCCATTCCTTCATACTGAAGAAATCATCCGGCCCGAAGCGGTCTATAAATCGGCGGTACGCCAGTCGGGTATTCGCGTAATGCATAGGCGACTGCAGCATAAGAATACTGCCTACATTTAAGTCTTTATAGTGATGTGTCGTGAATAGAGACAACGCACCTTTTTGCTCAAAAACAAATTGTAGCGCATGATAGTTCGCCGTCAGTGAAAAGCTTCCGTGATGAATAAGCTGGGGCGGTTCGGCAAATTCCCAATTCTCCAGCCGGTGGTCGCCTTTATCTGCGGTGAGCAGCAGGAAGCCCGCTTGGGACAGCCCGCTGAGTCGCTCCAGACAGGTAAGTCCTACGACCGGGAATAGAATATGTGCGTCCTCCAGCTTCTCCTGATACAGCGCCATCAGATCGTGATAAGGGTATGTTTCCTCTTCGTATAGGGTAGCTCGTACATAATGGTATTCAGGAATGACGGTTTCTAGTCTGTTCGCTGGCTCTGTGCCCTCAACTTCATTCGGAAAATGCAGTGAAACCTCACACTCATAGACCTTTCCTTCATCTACATAGATTAATTCCTGCGGAATACTATCAAAGAAATAGTTGGCAATAATCAGCAGTGGCTGCTGCAGCTCACCTGAGCGAACGCTGATATTAGCTTCTGTCAGCTTTAGCTCGGTATCATGGACAGCATCAAAGCGGGCGAAATCCAGTATTCCTTGCTCAACAAAGGAACGTAAGCCAGGATTCTGCTGCCAGCTGGCAATATTTTTGAAAGCTAAATCACTCATTACATATCGAAAAGGAGGCAGTGAAATACCGGCATAATCCCTCAGTTCGACTAGCTTCTGCAGCACATGAAAGGCTAATCGTCCCGCTCCCGCCCCCAGCTCAAGAATAGTAACCGGTTCAGAAGTACGCCCAAGCCCGGCTCGATCCTGTAGAAATCCGAAGATCATCTCCGCATAAGCCGTTGCGATCATCGGATTACTCGTTATATATTGCGGGACCTGATCATTCTCCCAAGCCTTCATTCCCTGTTCTTCAAAATACGCGCGCTGCAGCTCCCAAATCGGCGCTTCACTGAAGCGGTACTGCTGTTGTTCATGGCTTGTCATTTACGCTAAACCCGCTCTCTCTTGTATCTGTTAATGTTGCTCTCTTATCATAAAAAAAAGCAGTCCGCATATATTCTCATTGGGTTAATTGCTATTAAGTATATCTAGAGGGAGGCGCAAACCCATGGATTCTATTCCTCAACCCATTAGAAGCGATGGTACAGGTGCGCTAGACAGAGGTCCCCGTGATGTTATGCGGGATCGGGAGAACCCGGATATGTTCGTCCCTCCGGTTACGGATTCCGGACTGATTACAAATCTAAAATTCTCTTTCTCCGATACCCACATTCAGCTGAATCATGGGGGCTGGTCACGCGAAGTGACCGTCCGGGAACTGCCCATCGCCACCACCCTTGCCGCCGTCAATATGAGTCTCACCCCTGGTGGAGTGCGTGAACTGCATTGGCATCAGCAGGCAGAATGGTCCTACATGCTGTTAGGCCGAGCCCGCATTACTGCTGTGGATCAGAAAGGCAGCAACTTCATTAAATATCCCGGACATCCATCCAAATGATTGCACTCTAGGACGATCTCATTGCTTCTCCTTATCTGCCGATTTTCTCTTACGCAGGCTGTGAGCAGAAGCAAGTGTGGTACCCTCAGGGATAGATAGCAGATGACTTTTGGATATGCCTATCAGCTGTGACGTATAGATTCCGCTATGGCCGGAGAACAAATAACTGACCAAGCAGGCGATGAACATATAAATAGCACTCGTCGAACCAAATAGCTCAATCCCCATGAGAAAACAGGCGATTGGAGTATTGGTGGCTCCGCAAAATACGGCAATGAAGCCAAGCGATGCTAAAAAGGGACCATAGACATGCAATATGCCCGCCAGTGCATTCCCTAAGGTGGCTCCAATCGCAAACAAAGGTGTTACCTCTCCACCTTGAAATCCGGTTCCCAACGTAAAGGAGGTAAAGATCAGCTTCCATAAGAAAGCGAATGGGGAGACATCGGTTTGAAAAGAATCCTGAATCAGCGGAATCCCCAGTCCGAGATAGTCCCGGGAGCCTACGATGAATACTAGGGCGATAATAATAAAGCCGCCTATGGCGCTTTTTAACATAGGATTCTTAAACAGGGCCGTAAAGGTCCGCTTCAGAAAATGCGTCAGTTCACTGAATAGAATACTCACCAAACCAAACAAGATAGAGGCTATTATCACCTTAATCAATACTGTAAAACTCATCGCAGGAACTTCACCAACAAGGTAATGGATATGATGCACACCCCAGAAACGGGTAGTGACCTGATCCCCGACAAAGCTGGCTGCAAAGCAAGGCAGGAGCGCCTTATGACTAATTAATCCGATGGCAATCACTTCAAGGCCAAAGAGGGTTCCGGCCAGCGGGGTCCCAAATATAGAGCCGAAACCACCGCTTATCCCGCACATTAACAAGATTTTACGATCCATAGGGTTGATTCTAATCAGTCGGCCAAACCATTCCGCGAGACTCCCCCCCATTTGCACAGCTGTTCCCTCTCTACCCGCTGATCCTCCGAACAAGTGTGTAATCAGCGTTCCGACTAAGACCAGAGGAGCCATGCGCAAAGGTATCGTTTCGTTCCCTTCGCCAATTTGCTCCAGGATGAGGTTATTGCCTTTGGAGCTATTTTTCCCGAAGCGCATATACAAATAACTGACTACCGCTCCCCCCAGCGGCAACAAGTACAGCAGCCAGGAATGGCTCACCCGCAACTCACTGACGTAATCCAAGCTCTTCAGGAAAAAGGCTGAGGCGGTGCCGCTTAAGATCCCCACAATCCCACCTAAAATAATCCATTTCACAAAAGTGCTCCACAGCGCCAGCTGAATTCTCCCTTCAGCGAAATTGATCCATTGTCTCTGCCAGTTTCCCATCGCATTTAGCTCCTATTGTTAAAATAAAAAATATAAGGTTAGTTATAGTGTGCAACGTATAAATTTTCTTATATTTAAACAAAACAGACTCCTACCAGCATCATGCTCACTGGTAGGAGTCATTAGTCTTTAGAAAGACGGTTACGGCGAACTCCATCGCCAAATTGCTCTAAACCCATATTAGATAAGAACGGGGTAAAAGTCAAAGAGTTTAACTACACTAGCGCTTAATGAATATCTGCTACTTCTTAAATAAACCCACCGTTAACACGAATCGTCTGACCCGTAACCCACTGCGATTCGGGACTGGCCAAGAATAGGACAATATTCGCAATATCCTCAGGTTCACCCAAACGTCCGAAGGAGTTCATACTCCCAACACTTGCGATCTGCTCTGCAGTCTTGCCAACCGTGAACAACTCTGTATTTATGGGCCCAGGAGAGACGGCATTAATGGTGATCCCTTTCGGTCCAAGCTCTTTGGCCAGCTGACGGGTGATTTGTTCCACTGCTCCTTTGGTTCCGGCATAGGCACTGTAGGTAGGGAAGATTTGGCCGGTAACAGAGGTCGAGAAATTGATAATGCGACCGTTCTCGCTCATATGCTTAGCCGCTAGCTGGCAGCTAAAGAAGGTCCCCTTCACATTAATCGCAAACTGTCTGTCGAAATCTTCTTCGGTCATATTCACAATGGGTTTCGTGATCATAATGCCGGCATTGTTGACGAGAATATCGACCTGGCCATAGGCATCCAACGTTTTTTGAAACAGCACTTCCAGATCTGCTACTTTGCTGATGTCTGCTTGAACAGCTAATGCTTCCCCACCGCTCTGCTTAATTCCGTTCACCACGTCTTCGGCCAAACCTGGATTACTCGCATAATTAACAATGACCTTTGCTCCATGATGAGCCAGCTCCTCGGCAATCTTCCGTCCCATCCCCCTCGACGCACCTGTTACCAACGCTACTTTACCTGCTAATTTATTGTCCATTATTTATTCCTCCTCGAATTTAATTGTTAAACGCCTGTGGGACAAGCAGATCTCCTAAACCTAGCCGCTGTACGAATTCAATCCGTACTTTCTCCGAGAGCTCTGTAACTTCTGCTGCGCCATCACCTACATAATCAATGACCGAACGGGCTGGTCGAGTGCCAAGTGGCAAACTGACAATTCGGGCAATCTCATCAGCAACAGCTTGCGGGTCGGCCTCCTCTGGAGTGAGTGCACTCAGTCGATCTCCGACCTCCTCCAACAGATGATTGATCCGTGCATAGGCGTTCGTAACCTGCTCGTCTGCGGGATGACCTGCACTTGGAAAGTGTGCCGTGCCTTTAGTGAAGGCGCCAGGTACGACGAAGGACGTTTCGATGCCGAATCGGGCAACTTCATAAGCTATGGTCTGCGCTAAGGAGTCCATGGCCGCTTTCGCCGCTACATAAGGTCCAAGAAATGGTGGGAAACCTCCACGCACAGTTGTGCTGCTGATCCACAAGAGCAATCCCGCTTGTTGGGCTCTCATCTGCGGCAGCGCTGCCCGGTTAACCCGTTGCGTACCGAGTACATTGGTATCCAACACTTTAACGATCTCCTCGGGTGTGAAGGCCTCCGTCACCCCCACTACCAAATGACCTGCATTATGCACGACCACATCCAGACGCCCTTGCTCACTTACAATTGTCTGTACCGCCTGGTCAGCAGATTCTTGGGATAACACATCAAGTTCCAAAGCCTTAAGCTGAAATCCATGGTCTGCTGCGTAATCATGAAGTTCTTTCGCCCGTATTGCATTCCGCCCCTCCACATCCCGCATTGTTGCATAAACCGTGTGTCCTGCTGCAGCCATTGCCCTAGCCGACAGATTTCCAATCCCTGTGGATGCACCCGTTATGAGCACTACATTGTTCACGTTTTGCTTCATGATTAACATCTCCTTTACTTGTTGATTTGAGTATAATTCAGATAATGACAATAATCAAGTAACAAATATTGATTATTGTCATTATTTTAATTTCGAATATTTCACCCAGCAAAAAGACAAATAAAGCCCGCTCGTAATGAGCGGACTTCTCAGACAACTTCTATGGATAGAAACTCAGCAATACTTGGCGCATCTCCGGTTTAATATTGATGTCCGGACGTTTCTCTTTGGCTATACGCTCCGCTTCCTCCACGCTGGACGCCAATCCCAATTCCAGTAACACTCCCGTAGCTACAGTACCGGTGCGATTGCGTCCACCCGAACAATGAAAATATACGGTTCGACCGCTATTCACCGCCTCTGTAACAGCCAGTATGGCAGCCTGTACCGAGGCTTCTTGCCCTGCGGCATCTTCTACAATCGGATAATGATGGCGGGTTACATGTGCGGGAAAGCCTTCTGCCTGAGTTCCCTGATCTCGCAGATCATAGACATCCGAGATCGTCTGCTCCTGTAATGCCTGCAGCAGAGCGGCCTCCCCGCCTATATATATTTTCCCTTCAACTAACTCATGATAATTAGCCATTTACACACCCGTTTCAGCGAACTGTTTAATACGCTCGCCGACCTGATCACGAACACGCTGGAATACCGCCCATTTCTCGGCATCCGTTCCTTGTGCTTTGGCTGGATCATCGAAGCCCCAATGCTCACGCTTCACCTTTGGCGGTGTAATCGGACATTTATCTGCGGCATCTCCGCATAAGGTTACAACTAAATCCGCCTGATTCAAAAGGGTAGCGTCGATAATATCGGATGTATGTGCGGAGATATCAATCCCCACTTCATTCATCGCCTGCACTGCCTTTGGATTCAGACCATGCGCTTCAATACCGGCGCTGTATACATTCCAGCTATCTCCCAAATATTGCTTGGCCCAGCCTTCAGCCATCTGGCT
Organism: Paenibacillus sp. 19GGS1-52; assembly: GCF_022369515.1. Taxonomy (NCBI): domain Bacteria; kingdom Bacillati; phylum Bacillota; class Bacilli; order Caryophanales; family Paenibacillaceae; genus Paenibacillus; species Paenibacillus sp. 19GGS1-52. The sequence continues at coordinate 1,074,808 of NZ_CP059724.1, read as the reverse complement.
CCGGCAAGAGTTGCCTGTACATAGGAAATAAAGAGTTTTTTTGTCCATGTGTGATTATCTCCTTTAAGTTAAATGATGGTCAGCCATAGATAAAGTCCCAATAGGGTAATAAACAACGTCGGGATGGTCAAGATAATCCCTGTCTTAAAGTAGGCGCCCCAGGAGATCTTCACGCCTTTGGTGGAGAGAACATGCAGCCACAGCAGTGTGGCAAGCGAACCGATCGGGGTTATTTTGGGCCCTAAGTCGGAACCAATCACATTTGCATAAATTAAAGCTTCTCTAACGATTCCTGACGTGTGCGTTGCATCGATAGCCAGCGCATCAATCATAACCGTAGGCATATTGTTCATCACCGATGAAATAAAAGCTGCAATAAAGCCCATCCCCATCGTTGCGGCGAATAGTCCATGTTCAGCAGTCGCCTGAATCACATCAGCCAATATATCTGTAAGCCCGGCATTGCGCAATCCGTACACAACGACATACATCCCGATGGAAAAGAAAACGATGGCCCAAGGTGCTCCTTTGAGCACCTCCTTCGTATTCACGGAAGGACTTCTTCTGGCCATAAGCAGAAAGAAGATCGCGATAACTCCGGCTACCGCTGAAACTGGAATATTCAGGAATTCACTGACGAAATATCCTATTAGCAGCACAGCCAGCACAATCCAGGATACCTTGAACATCTGCTTGTCCTTGATTGCCTCATACGGATTCTTCAGCTGAGAGCTGTCAAACTGCCTTGGAATACTTTTGCGGAAAAATAAATAAAGTACCAGAATACTCGCAGCCAAGGAAAACAGTGTTGGCACAATCATATGGCCCGCGTATTCCATAAAGCTCAGTCCGAAGAAGTCGGCCGATACGATGTTGACCAAATTGCTGACCACTAGCGGCAATGAGGTAGTATCCGCAATAAATCCACAGGCGATAATAAACGGGAAGACTTTTTTCTCATCAAATTTCAAGGCTCGTACCATGGCAAGCACAATCGGAGTCAGGATCAGCGCCGCTCCATCATTGGCAAAAAAAGCAGCGACGACCGCACCCAGCAAGGTGACATAAATAAACATTCTTGTTCCGCTTCCGCGAGCGGCTCTGGCCATATGTAACGCAGCCCATTCGAAAAAGCCGATTTTGTCCAGAATCAAGGAGATTAGGATAATGGCTACAAAGGCTAATGTAGCGTTCCATACAATCAGAGTCACATCGATAACATCACTGAAATTCACTACGCCAACAAGTAATGCCAATATCGCGCCGCCGCATGCGGACCAGCCAATGGATAGATTCTTCGGCTGCCAGATGACAAATATTAAGGTTGTTACGAATATTAGGCAGGATAGAAACACCACTGTATAAACCCCCACTTTTTTTCTAATCTCATCATTTACATGAAGCAACAATCTCTTCTTTATTCAATAAAGACAGGATAGCTTTGGAATCGGGCATCTGATTCAGAACCGCCTGCAGAAAAGGCTTATTCTCAATACTCAAAGAGTAGTGTACCCACTGCCCACGTTTGCTCTCCTTTACGATACCTTGGCTCTTCAGCTTTCTTAAATGCTGGCTAATCGCGGGCTGCGAAATATCAAAAATTTCTACAAATTCACATACACACCATTCCCGCTCTTTCAGCAGCGCAAGCATAGTCAGCCGTGTCCTGTCACCCAGCAGCTTTAAGTCATCCGCAATCTCCGTCAATAGGTCCATGCCTGGTCCTCCTTCCATTCCTTATATAAGCGTTTGATTATATACTAAAGGGAGTGTTCCCAAAAATCAATAAGCAAAATATTAATTGCACATTGCAATAATATGAGTTATAACTGAAGTATGAGGTGACACATAATGGAGAACACACGCGAGTTGTTTCAGATCATGACCCGGCGCTTCGGCCTGCTAAATAAGAACTGCTGCAGCGTTGGCGGTTGCGATATCTCCTTAGCGCAAAGCCATCTGCTGTATGAGATTGATCGACGGCAAAATCCCTCCATGCAGCAGGTTGCCGAAACCTTGGCGATCGATATTACAACTTTTAGCCGGCAAGTACAATCCTTAATAAAGATGGACCTGGTCAAAAAAACAGCTGATCCCAGTGACCGCAGAGTATTCACACTCTCTCTCACGGTTCAGGGTAAATTCGTGGCCACAACCATTGATCAGCAGATGAATGATTACCTGAATGAAGTATTCTCGTATATGAGCGAGTTTGAGAAAGAAACCGTACTGCGTTCCGTGCAGATTTTTAATGAGGCTATGGGGAAATCAAGCAGATGTTGTGCACCCATCACCGGGTGATTTCTCTTATCATATAGTTGCAAATTGCAAATATATTTCAATATTATGGAGGAGTGATTACGTATGAACAAGCTCACAAATGACCAAATCCGTCAAAAGGTCCGCAGCCGGTATCAACAAATTGCCGTGCAAACTGTGGAACCCAACTCATCTCGCTGTTTTACAGACAGTGAAGACAGTGCAGAACGTTCCGGAAGCTGCTGCAGTACTCCCACAGATTTTAATACCATCTCTACTAAGCTGGGTTATTCTGCAGATGAACTGCAGGCAGTTCCCGAGGGGGCGAATTTGGGATTAGGCTGTGGAAATCCCGGTGCTATCGCCGATATGCAAGCCGGTGAGACCGTGCTGGATTTAGGCAGCGGCGGTGGGTTTGATTGTTTTCTGGCCTCTCGCCAGGTCGGTGCAGACGGTCATGTTTTGGGAATCGATATGACACCGGAGATGATTAGCCGTGCACGCGATAATGCCATAAAGGGGCATTTTAGCAATACAGAGTTCCGGTTGGGAGAGATCGAACATCTCCCCGTTGCCGACAATACAGTGAATGCCATTATCTCCAACTGTGTAATTAACCTTTCCCCTGATAAACAGCAGGTCTTCCATGAAGCCTTCCGGGTTCTTAAGCCAGGTGGCCGTCTCGCCATTTCCGACATCGTAACTACCGCTGAACTGCCGCCGGAAATTAAAAATGATATGAATGAGTTATATTCGGGCTGCATCTCGGGCGCATCCTCCATCAGCGAAGTGAAGGTTATGCTTCAGCAAAGCGGCTTCTCCAACATTTCTATCGAGCCTAAAGATGAATCCAAGTCTTTTATCAAAGACTGGGTTCCCGGTGCTAACATAGACAACTACATCATCTCCGCGATTATTAAAGCAACTAAAGCTTATAGCTGAGCTATGGGGGATGAATAGGATGTCTACATTAGCATTTCGACTTGCAGCTTCCCACGATATCGAGCAAATCCGCTGCATCTATAATCAGGGAATTGAGGATCGGGTGGCCACGCTCGAAACGGAGCCCAAGGATCGGGTTTATATGGAAGCTTGGTTTCAGGAGCATCAAGGACGCTATCGTCCAATGGTAGTGGAAACGAACGGCAAGGTTATCGGTTGGGCTTCCCTGAATCCTTACTCCCATCGCTGTGCTTATAACGGTGTAGCCGACCTTTCTATTTATATTGACCGCGAGGTTCGTGGGCAGGGTGTTGGATCTGCTCTGCTTCAAGTCTTGGAAACCAAAGCGAAAGAGGAACAATTCCATAAAATCGTACTATTCACCTTTCCTTTTAATGTACTTGGTCAGGGTTTGTATCGGAGAATGGGCTACCGCGAGGTAGGTGTGTTTGAAAAACAAGGACTGATGGACCATCAATATATCGATGTGATGATTATGGAGAAAATGCTTTAACGCCTTCAGGAATAAAGCCGAGTGAAAATCAGGAGTAACCACCTGAGATCCACTCGGCTTGTTCGTCGTCAAAGCAGTCATCTCCTCCCAAAAACAAACAGTCTATATAGGAGAAAATTAAACATTCATATAGAAATATTGACAAAGAACAGAGAGGGAGGATAAGAGTGGAATTTGGCGAAAATGAATTGATGGAGAAGGAATCCCGAAGAATACATTAAACCGTATATTTGATCCATTCTTTACAACAAAGGGAAAAGGGACAGGTATAGGATTGTCGATTTGCAAACAACTGATCGAAATGTATGGCGGACGAATCCAGATCGATTCAGAAGTACGGATAGGAACGAATGTGACGGTTATTTTACCATGGGTACGCCGTGATCAATTATATTAAGTACTACTAAAATTATAAACCTAGCCATCTGCCGAATAGTGGATACGATTTGGATAAGGTGATTATTTTTGCTTTCTTTTTATTACCTGCAGTGTTCTATTGATTAAGCGCTGTTAATTCCACACTGGTTCTCCATAAATCTTTTCTATTCTCCTTGTTATAAGAAAGGACTGAAGATTTGATTTCCTTTGTACCTTCAAAATATTTCCCTGTCGTTGTATCCAATTCAGGTTTAGTAACTAGAGATGCTAATGCTTTGCCTGATTTGCCAATCGTATGCACCTTGGGATGAACTAAAATTAATAAAGATAGAATATATTTCGAGACAAATCTCAGAAAAGGAGAGTAACTTCGAGCAAGCCCCGTTCCAGGCATCAATCCTGGGTCAAAAGCATTTACTGTAATGTTTTTATTTGTTTGCTGTGTTATTCTTTCTGCTAATTCATAAGTACAGTAAATATTACATAATTTCGAAGTCGTATAGCTGCGTCTTCCTATTGAACCTGTCTCTTCTTTTGAACCCATTTCCTTAGGATAGGCCAGTAATCTCGCATTTTCATATTTGGGTTCAGGCATTCCAGTTTTTTGTAACGGATCATGCGTTCCACTACTAACAAAAACGATTCTTCCTGCATCCGATATATTTTCAAGCAGCAGATTTACTAGTAAAAAATGACCCGGATGGTTTACCCCAAACGTTAGCTCGAATCCATCCTTTGTATATTGTGCTTTGTTAACGACCTGAATTCCTGCATTACATACAATCGCATATAAAGGGGGCAATTTAGCATCTGAAAATCGGATCACAAAATCTCTAACAGATTCTATAGAGGAAAGATCAAGCTCTAACGAAATGATGTTGTCATTTCCCGTTTCTTTAATCAGCGAATTCACTGCTTCTTGTGCTTTCGTTGCGTTACGGCAAGCTATGACAATTTGATTTTTTTTATTATCTTTCGCAATATTTTTAGCACATGCATAACCTAATCCCGTATTCCCGCCTGTTATTATAAATGTTTTTTCACTTGAAGTTCTTTCATTTTCCATTTTCAATCCTCAACATCTCCCCATGGATTAGAACATTTAATGCAGCCGTATCCAATTGCCGTCGCTCCCATTCCGCATAAAGCCTATCTAGCGCTTCCTTTGGTGTATCATCCGCTAGGAAAAATGCGCCGTAATGCATTGGAATAAAATGTTTACCTCCTGAATCTAGGAACGCTTGGATCGCCTCTTCTGGTGTTACATGCTGTTTAGACATAAACCACTCTGGCTCGTACGCCCCAATTGGCATCAACACATAATCCAGATTGTAACGCTGGCCGATCTCTGTGAATCCACGAAAGTACCCACTATCTCCGGCAAAATAGATTGAAGGCGCACTTCCTAGCTCTCTTTTCTCCTCTTGTATGACCCATCCACCCCAATGAGAGCGGTTGGTATCCCGTAGCGTACGCCTCGTCCAATGCTGCGTCGGTACAAAATCGATCTGAACACCTGCGATGGTTATACTCTGCCACCAGGCTAGCTCCTCAACCTTTCGAAAACCTTTGCGTAGAAGTTTCGCTTTGAGTCCTTCTGGCACGAGAATCACGGGATCTCCCTTAAGAGCCCTTAGCGACGGGAAATCCAAATGATCATAATGCCCATGTGAGATGAGTACAACATCTACCGAAGGCATCCTTTCTAACGGAATACCTGGTTCGGCCAGCCGTTTCTTAAAGGCCATACTCTTCGCCCACACGGGATCTGTTACGATGGTTAACCCACAATATCGCAATAAAAAAGTTGCATGCCCTATCCAAGTCATCGAGTTTTGACTCAACATCCCTTCAATATCTAGCGAACTCACTTGAGGAATAATATAAAAAAGATCTTTCTGCTTGGTTCTCCGCTCCTTGCGCCACTGCTGAAACCGCTTCATAGAGTTGTCCAATGCGACGCCGTCTACATTTTCATAAATCTTCTTGGGCATTTCGTTATTCCACCTTCAGTTTTAGTTAGATTCCCAAATTGCTATATCATCTTCGCCTATTGTATGATTACATTGTAAACATCATACTCCTGACATGTAGACAATGTCAACATTAATTCAACAAATAATAAGGGCGGTCTTCTTATGGATACACCAAATAAAAAAAACTATCATCACGGCGATCTTCGCCAAACACTGATTCATGTAGGAATAGAATTAATTTCCGAGAGTGGTGCATCCAGTCTTGATTTACGCAAAGTAGCCCGTATGGCGGGAGTAAGCCATGCCGCCCCATATCGGCATTTTGCTGATAAAAAGGCCTTAATTGCGGCAATCAGCGAAGAGGGCTTTAACCTGCTAGCGCTAGAAATGGAACAAGCTATCTCATTGAAGGACAGCAGTGCTCATGAACAATTAAGAGGTATGGGACATGCCTATGTTCAATTTGCGATCACAAACCCATCACTGGTAAGAGAAATGTTCAGCGGATTAACTATTGAGCGTGAAGCTTATCCCTCTCTCTATGACGTCTCCAAAAAGCTGTTTCACATGATCGAAACCGTCGTAATCATCGGACAAGAGACAGGTAATATTAAAAAAAGTGACAGCAATGAGCTAACCTGCGCCATTTGGTCCATGATGCATGGCACAGCCATATTAATTATCGAGAACCAACTAAAGCCCGTTACCATGCAAATTAACGGAATTGAACATATTACCGAAGTTTGTATGGATTCCTTGATTCTGGGTCTAGGAGCTAGCTAAGATCTGGGAAATCGAACCTATGACCTAGAACATTGCTAGTCGATTGTTTGTTATTGTAGGGTTCGCTACATATCTTGTATATCCCGAAAAGGCTGCCGAATGAATTCGGCAGCCTTTTTTGCTATGAGCTAGCTTACTACGTGACTCCTTCTGACTCCTTTTCACCAGATAATGAACACCTATAGTTAATGAAGCAAGGCCTGCAAGAATTGAAATATTAGCCCACAGCTACACATTTTTCCAACTACCGACAGCAGTGATATCCTCTGCCCCTGTCTCTGCATAAGCTTCACAGACAAATCCAGGAATCTCCGAACCATCTTGGAGTTCAACTTTACCCATACCCAACGGAGCAGGTATTAAAGCTGCAAAATAACCAAATCGATCTAGAGGCATTTCCCATACTTCCAAATGAATAGAAGCTCCCCCTCTTGCCTTCTTAATAAGACCGGGTTTAGAGGGGGTCGTCGGTAGCTTAACCATCTGATATTTGGTCGCTGTATGCTCTTCGCGGATAAATCGTGCTCCAAATTCATGCATTTGTTTCTCTAATGGAAACCCTCGCATATGTAAACCACATACAGCCACTAAAGTTGTTTCTACCCGCAATGGGCTAAAGCGTTGTAAGATATCCTGAAACAAATCCGCAGCGCCACAAATTAAATCTTCGTTCTCAGCAAGCGCAAAAAACGTGATCCCAAACGGAGTGTCCTCCGCAGCATGACCTGCTGGAACAGCAACTGCACATAAATCCAATAGATTACAATGATTCGTATACCGCCCCATATCACTGTTGGTGCCTATCGGATCCTGCCGAACCTGATCCCGGGTCCAGGTTCCACCACAAGTAGGCATGATCATCACAGCATTGTTCATCAGATTTCTGGTAATCCTCTTCATCTCTTGCAGTTTATGCATGGCCTGAAACACAGAAGCAGCCGTATGTTTGTCATCCGCACCAGAACGTAATACTTTCTCGGTTACAGGATTGGATATCCCTCTGTGCGAATCTATAAAGGGGCCCAAATCGGCCCAACGTTCAGCGACCCATGGACCCTCATAAAGAATCGCAGCCGCTTGCGCGAAGATATCATAATCAATGTATTCGATCACCAGGTTCATCTTTTGCAAGTTCTTTATCGCAGCATTCCATGCACTACGATACTCATTCGCATGGGGGCCATAGAAATCGAGTGCTGTCTTCGGTAAATACATCATTTTCGGAAGTCTTAGGTGGGGTTGTGGGTAATCTTTGGACCAGGGATCTGACTTGTCTATACCGCGTGCTGCGGCATCTACCTCTAAAGCTTCCTCTATGGAGTGGGTAAATACAGTCACGCAATCGAGGCTAGCACAGGCCGGAACTACACCTTTTGTCGGCCAAGCACCTAAACTTGGTTTATAGCCCACTAGATTATTCAGCGCAGCTGGAACTCGACCAGAACCTGCTGTATCCGTCCCAAAAGCAAAAGCCGCCTGGCCGCGCGCAACAGCAACCGCCGAGCCGGAACTGGACCCACCGCTTATTAGTTCTTTGCGCAACGCATTATTTGTTTCACCATATGGACTTCGTGTTCCCACCAAACCTGTGGCAAACTGATCCAGATTGGTCTTGCCAAGAGGTATCGCTCCGGCCTGTATCATTCGATCCACTACTACAGCATGTTCAGTGGGGAGATAAGAGAATTCGGGACAACCTGCTGTTGTCTCTACCCCTTCCAAATCTATATTATCTTTGATTGCAAACGGAATGCCCCACAGTGGAGAAGTCGCAAGATCCAGTGTTTTCAGTCGGTCTAAATAGAACGATAGTTGAACCATTGTAGGCGGAACAATCCAAATATTCATATCAGCATCTTCAATCGAACGGTTAATGATCTCTTGAATAATCTCTTCAGGCGTGATCAATTGGGCTGTATACATGTCCCGTAACCACTTTATAGATAATACACGCGGGATAGCAATGGAGTTCATAGCGACACCTTCCCCTTTGGAATTCATTCTATTTCTACCGGTCTCATCTCATTTAATTTCACTGCAAAATGAAGCTGCAGCATATCATCCCCGCTATCTAAACTTATACCTAGAATCTCACACACTCGTTCAATTCTATAGGTTACCGTATTATAGTGAGTAAACAGCTCCAGAGAAGTTTTCTTCGCATTTCTATTATGCTTCAGATACACCTTCAGAGTATGGAATAGCAAGGTATTATGCTTGGCATCATAATTCAACATGGGGACAATATATCGGTCCCGGTAATCATTTATTTCTTCAACATCCGGCAAGAGATACAGCAATTGAAATATACCAAGCTTCTTATAATCAATGTAAGCTTCTCTATAATCACAAATCGTACTGATATGATGAATTTTCTTCACATCGCTATAACTTTTAAACAATTTATCCGGATACTCTACCCCATTCCCCAAGCATATAGAATATTTCTCTGTGCCAAATTGTGCCTGGATGTCCGCAAAAATCATATCTAAGGTTGTATTCAAATTACTTTGCGGGGGGAGAGATACAACAAAGGTCAAGTCGCCTTCCAATAGGGTTACTTGAATATTTGGACAAAAGGACTTGATCCGAATTTTCTTGACAGCCTGCAGCAGTTCCTTCGTTGTTGGCTTGTTGTCCAACCAGCGGACTAATCCCACATAAAGTCGATGATCCTTCTCCAAGGGACATCCACAAGCCTCTGCTCGAATATTGAGGTCCTCCATCGTGACCATTCGGCCAGATATCCAATCTTGTAGAAATTGATCAATATATTTGGATTCCACTTCCCGGCGGGCGTGGGCATTAATCATTTCCAATCCTACCAGAACACCTACCCGATCAATGGTCAATTGATCCACAACTGATGACTCTTGATTCCACTCTAAGAGAATAAGCAGACAATTATTGTATTGTTTATCATTAACTGCAGAGATATAAACGCGAGTTCGACGTTCACCTATAGTAATGAAGCTAATCCCTAAATTACTATCGTCACGCATTTGAGACCAAATAAGAGCATTATCCATCAACTGTACTACTTGCTCGGCTTGGGGAGAAAGAAACAAATGATCCGAGTCATCCAGCAGGATGATCGGATTATTCACCATCGCATCAAGCGACTGCAAGAACTCTTCGATTCCTTTTCCATAGAGCAGCTTTTGGGACAGCTTTTGAAAACGACTCTGCAAAAGGGATAATTCTCTAGCTTCTTGAACTAAGACCCTCTCCATAATATCTCTAACAACATCGGAGAAGGAGACGGATAAGGGCAGTTCGAAAATAGGAAAATCCAACTGATTCGCCAATTCCAGCGCACGCTGTGGGATTTTATCAATATACCTTTTCGTTTTAATCCCTAATGCCGCTACACCTCTTTCCACCAGTTGTGGAATAATATCAGAAATTGCCTCAGGTTGATCTCGAAATGGAAATCCGCTAGTGATTAAGAATTCACCCGGCCTCACCCAATCGATTACATCAGGTACTTCCATTACATTGACCCGCGTGATGGTACGCTGCATACCATTCGCCCCCGCTAAAATCAGCGCATCCTTAAAGTCGGGTATTAATAGAACATCCCCGCAGGTAAAGCCGATCTTATTGTTAGTCATAGCTTCATTTCAATTTCATGGAATATATATCTTCCACAAGCTTCGTATTAAAGAATGTATTAGGCGGTGCTGTCTCTTGCTCAGCAGGCAAGAAGATACTTATTTGCTCCGTCGGCTGTTCATCGTCATTAGCTACGGAATGAATAACTCCAGCAGGAACATGAAAGGTATCACCCGCCTTGTAGGATTTCCATTCATCATTGCATAACAACTTCACCTTACCTACAGTAATATGAATAATTTCAGCTACATCATGATAATGTGGGAGGACTTGCCCACCTACATCAATTCGCTCCCAAAGAATAGAACTCGCTCTAATACCCATGCCGTCCGCTTCTTCCGCTGACAAGATCTCCCGATGGTATAAGTGAATATGATTGGGCATAAGTGCCCACGGATTTGCCTCACCAAGGAGAACCTTCGTTTCTTTTGCTGTGATCATGATTTCATCCCCCTTTTGAAAATAACCGCCACCGGACCACCGCCTGCCGGGCCTTGATGTTCTGCTCCCCCTGAAACGTAAATCATTGGATCCCCACATACGGAAGCAAGAACGCCACCTACGACAGCACGTGCGTGTCGGGTATGATTAATATCTGAATCATTTAACATGGTATGCCTGCGATTCCGAACATATCCGGTGGGGTCCGCTTCTGCTTTGGCTAATACTTGGACCCACTCATCCTCCTCATGTTTAGCTAAAAGCTTCCTCAAAACATCCGCGTCAATCGAATCCTTCATGACATCATGGTCAATATAAAATGGGCCTTCGGCACAATCCGAGTTGCCAAACACAATCACTTCACAGTAGTTCAGTTCACTCCCGGCTGAGGTCGAGGCCACGAAGCTGTATTGTTCCCAGTCCTGACAAATATCTGCTTCCTTTAAATCTGCTGCAGCGATCTCTTCTAAGGCAATCGCTACCCCGAGCGCAGAGGCTCCCCGTGAATACCCCATAGATTTATAAGTATCTTCCGTTACCACTGTCACCGATCTGCTGCTCGCATCCCGTAGATGCTCTGTAGTCAACAATGGGCACTTCACCTGCACAAAATGAACATCAGCGTTATCTGTAATCCCCGCTTCATAAATAGCTCGTTTGACGGCAGCAGCAACCTGCTCTACTTGCGTTAAACGTCCAATCTCCTCCGGCAGGAATTCAGGCGTCTTGGCCACACCTATAGCTAGTGACTTTCGGTCATACTTCAGATGTTCACTTACCGGGTTCCGACTGACAACAGCTAGGTGGGGGCTTAATATCCCTTCCGTCCCACCTGACATTACATAGGATATATGCTTAGCCTTCTCTCCAATATAGCCGGCAAAGAAATCCTGTACCGAACGAACTGCATAGCCACGTGTAAAATCATTTACACAGCCATTCCCTTCAGTTTTGCCCAATACTGCAATGACTTCACCGGGATGGATTACTGCCTGATCTACATATTCTTTGAGCGTCAACACATCACTTGGTGAGTTAATAGGCACACGTGTGACTGAACATTTCATATTTCATCCGCCCTTTGCCAGAATATTAATTTCTTCTCTATCCAGCTAATGGACCAGAATAGAAGCAGGCCACACACCGCTGAAGCTATGATCGCCGAGAACATTTGCGGAGTTTCCATATGATAGGAAGAGACCAGAACGACATAACCCAATCCTTTACTTGCACCCACGAATTCACCAACGATCGCACCTACAATTGCTAGCGAGGTTGATATCTTCAAGGCAGAGAACACATAAGGCAGACTAGTCGGTAAACGCAGCTTCCAAAAAATTTCCCACTTCGTACCTTTATAAGTAGAGAAGAGCTCCCAAGCTTCAAACTCTATCGCCTTTAATCCTTTAACGCTGTTTACGAGAATCGGAAAAAAGCAAATCAACATAGAGGCCACCACTTTCGAGCTAAACCCAGTGCCCAGCCATACCACCAGCAATGGAGCTAAAGCCACAAGCGGTGTCGTTTTCAAGGCAATCGCTAACGGAAACATGCCTTTCTCCAACGTTTTGGAATGGACAAAGAGGATTGCGGTGATAAACCCAAGGATATTAGCAAGAATAAACCCGGTTAAAGCTTCCGATAGCGTAACCAGCATATGTGAGCCTAGCTTCAGATCAATGACGGAAATGATTGCCGTAGGAGCAGGTAGCAGGTATAGGGGAATATCAAATATTTGTACAGCAAGCTCCCACAAGATTAGAAATCCCAGAGCAAAACCAACAGGGTACATACCGTTTTTCATCTTATTTATCATAGGTGTTTGACCTGCTTTCTTAGTTCATGAACCGTCCGAGAAAACTCGGGATGATCTTCCATCCCCACTTCCCTCGGACGCGGAAGAGGTACTGGAATAATATCCACTACTCCTGTAGGCCGTGGAGACATCATGACGACTCTGTCCGACATCATCACCGATTCATGAATAGAGTGGGTGACCATAACAACTGTACTCAGGCTGGTCTCAGAGCTTTCCCATAGACGAAGAAGTTCGAAATTCAGTTTCTCTCGTGTGAATTCATCCAAAGCTCCAAAAGGCTCGTCCATTAACAATACCGTTGGGTCGGCAGCCAAGGCTCGCGCAATCGCGATCCTCTGCTGCATGCCTCCGCTCAATTGATGCGGATAGTGATCTTTGAAATCCTGCAAACCCACAAGTTGTAGAGCTCCTTCAGCTTTCTCTCGAGCTTCCTTCTTCGAGAAAATCTTTTTATTCGTTCCTAAACTTAGAGATAACTCAATATTCTTTATGGCGGTTAGCCAAGGCATTAATATCGGTTTTTGAAAGACCATTCCAAGCGAAGTGGAATCCGAAGCAAAAGTCACCTCCCCTCCTTTATCCGGATGAAGTTGATTGAGCATTAATCGCAGCAAGGTTGATTTTCCACATCCGCTTGGCCCTAGAATCGTTAGGAATTCATTTTTATAAACATCTAGGTTCACATTATCCAGTACCTGTACGGTGTCAAAGGAGAGCGAACAATTCTTTAGAGTAACTGCCACTTCACGCTTAAGTGCCGAAGATACGTTTATTTCCTTCAGATTTGTCATATGCTCACCTCCTACTCCACAAATTCATTTGTAAATACTTTACTTAAGTCTTGCTCCTTCTTCAGGAAATCTAAATCCAATAAACTTTGTTGCAACGTACTCCATGCTTCGAGTTCCATTTTTCCAAGAGGGGGACTGTCAGGCTGCAACATAGGAATGCTGGCCTTCATCATATTGACTTCATGTTCAAGGTTCAGCGAGTCTCCATATTTCAATCCAAAGCCCGCGGCTTCCTCTGGGTTCTTGATAGCGTACTCCCAGCCCTTCATGGATGCCTGCACAAAGCTTTTGACCAGTGCCGGATCTTTATCGATTAGTCCCTGTGTGGTAAATAAAGTATCTGCATAAAAGTTAATGCCACTATCTATTGGCTTGATAATATTTACTTCTTCTCCCGCTTCTTCAACAGCCAGAACCTCATTAATTAAATATCCAGGCCACACCTTCACTTGACCGCTTAACAATGGACTCAAATCGAATTTCACGGGTATTTCCTTTATAGTTGAAGCATCTATCCCGGAACTTTGGACCATAGCCCGATAAGTTAGCTCTTCATTCCCGCCTAATTTCACGCCCACCTCTTGACCTTCAAGATCCTTCATAGTGGTGATATTTGATGATTTCAAGCTAAACAGCACGAAAGGAGTTTGGCGGTAAAGAGTAGCTATAGCGGTGACTGGCACTCCTTTTTCACGTCCTGATATGATTTGATCTGCCCCAGTAACCCCAAACTCCTCACTACCTGAAGCTACCATTTGTACTGCAGGAAAGTCAGATCCGCCTGGTCTAATTTCCACATCTAAACCAGCTTCTTTATAAAACCCTTTCTCCACAGCCGTATAAAATCCAGCAAATTGAGCTTGATGCACCCACTTTAGTCGCAACACCACTTTTTTCAAACTTTCAGGTTCCGTTGTCGTCGAATTTGCAGTTGCTGAATCCGTCGATGCACTGTTGATGTTATTATTCGCTCCGCATGCTGTTAAAAGAAACATAAGGACGGTTGCTAGGACTAACGATGACTTCTTAGATGATTTGATCCACATATTCATTCCTCCGTTAATTTTATTGGTAATTCCTGAAACTGTTGTAAAGCCTTCATCACATGGATGGAGTTGCTGACACTTCCGAAGACTCCACCTTGCATTGTCACCATCTTTAAAGCGGCCAAATGGTTACCCTTATCTGTAGCACCCGTGCAATCCTCGAGAATTAAACATTCATATCCTCTGTCGTTCGCCTCCCGCATGGTGGTATGCACGCATACGTCAGTTGTAATTCCCGTTAGAATTAAATGTGTAATTCCTCTATTCTTTAGAATCAAATCCAAATCGGTAGCATAAAAGCTGCCTTTACCCGGCTTATCAATAACAGGCTCTGTTTCAAGCGGCGTTAGTTCTTCAATAATCCCCCAACCGGGCTCACCTCTCACAAGAATCCGACCCGCAGGGCCCAAGGAACCGATTTCTGCCCCGACTTGCTTACTACGCCATTTCTTATTCGCAGGCAAGTCCGAAAGATCCGGTTTATGCCCTTCTCTAGTATGGATGACCGTAAAGCCCTCAATCTGTCGAACATGCGCTAAAAGTTTTCTTATGGGTGCAATCGCTTGAGAAGTTAACGACAGATCATAACCCATTTGTTCGACATACCCACCATTTCCACAAAAATCAATCTGCATATCAATAATCATGAGTGCTGTCTTTCGAGGATCAATAACACCATCGTAGGGCCAATGATAGGGAATAGCTTCAATTTTCATAATTAATCGTTCCCCTTTCATTCATTATTCAATGTTATATTACATAACATTAATTCAGTTAGTTGTTCATGTGTTAAAGTATATTACAAAAAAAAGCGAAAGTCTTTATGATTTTTACGAAAATCTTAATGTTTTACTTGTTAATTTTTATAAACATATCATTTAACGTTATATTATATTACATATCTAGCCAATTAACTCCCTTTATCTGAAAATCAAATGTTGACTTCACGAACCGGAGGTTGCTGCCGACTTCCTGCAGACTCCACCTCACGGTGGACACCCTTGTCTTAAGCTAATGGCTACTACTGCCTTCACCATTCGGGACTTCCACCCTATAGATAGCGCTCCTGCTGTGCGCACAACAAAAACAGGTGCCGCCCGGTTATGGGTGGCACCTGTTTTTGTGCAGGAAATGGTTCAGGTCTCTTTAAAGCAACTTAATCAGCTCTTCCAGCTCATCAAGCAATACTTTTGCAAGTACAAAATCCGTATCTTTTAAAGCCAATTCTATTTGCGTTTCAACTGCTTTTTTCTTTTGTTCCGTCTCTAAATAGTCTCTGTCAAAATGACTTGCATAAATCATCTTTCTAAATTTTCGTATACTCATTTTTCTAATTGTCTTATCGTCAATGATTAATACATAATCCATACCATTGACCACAGAATAGAAATCATGAGAAATCATGAGGATCGCACCTTTATAGTCTTGGATGGCTTTCTCCAGTGCTATTTGTGTATAGGTGTCTAAATGGCTTGTCGGTTCATCAAGAAGCAATACGTTTGCTTTACTGGCAGAAACTTTAGCCAATTGAAGCATGTTTTTTTCTCCGCCTGATAGCAATTCTATCTTTTGATCAAGGATTTCTCCTTCAAAGCCATAGTTTGAAATATATGATCTAATCTCTTCATAAGTTGCAAACCCAGCTTCAATAAATTCTTCTAGTATTGTATTAGAATCCTTTAACATTTCGCCTTGAAGCTGAGATAAATAAGCCACTTTAGCATCAGCATTGATTTCAATGGAATCATGATTATTTTTAAAAATTTCTCGAAGTAAAGTCGTCTTCCCGGTACCGTTTGCACCGATAAGGGCTACTTTATCCGTAGATTTTATCTCAAAGTTAACATTTTCTAACAGCAACTCATCAAAGGCCACACTATAATTATTGACCTTTAAAACAATGCTGTCTTCCATTTCTTGATCAATGCCAAAACTGATATCCGGTTGTTTAATATCTACGAATGGCGCTTTAATTCTACGCGTTTCCAATCTTTCTTGAAATTTAACTCTAGCTTTTAATGCTCTCCCTCTAGAGGCTTCTGAATTATAAGTTGCGATCGCTCTAAGATTAGTGATTACGATCTCGTTTCTCTCAATTTCTTCATGTTCAGCGATTGCAAGTTCTTGTGATTCAATTTTAGTCTGAAGTAATGAGAAGTTATAATCAATATATCGCCCATCAAACTCTTGGAGCTCCATATTTTCAAGGTGTATAATTTTGTTGAAACAATGATTCAATAAATATCGGTTGTGCGTAACAACTAGCAGTATTCCTTTGTGCGAATTAATAAGATTTTTAAGCGAGTTCAGGTTTTCAAAGTCTAGAAATACATCTGGTTCGTCCATAATCATTAAGTCAGGACTTCTAAGCATTTCCTTCATCACTTGAACAAGTTTGAATTCCCCACCACTCAGGTCGGATACCCTAACATCTTTTCGCTTCATGAGGTTTGCTAGATTTAGTTTCTTATTAATGTTGCTTTCAAAATCATCGCCATCCATTGAATCAAATGCATCTAAAGCTAATTGATACTGTTCAAGTAACGAATCAATATCTGATGATGTTTCCATTTCGGTGCAAATCAGTTGTATTTCATGTTGAATCTTAATAAATTCTTCTCCAATATATTCGAAAACAGTTATTTCTTTAGTTTTGTCTGGCTGTGAGAACTGACTTACATACCCAATTTTGCAAGTGGGGTCCATCTCTAACCTGCCATCAAACAAATATCGTTCTGGATCCATCAGTATATCAATCAGCGTACTTTTCCCACTGCCACTTGTGCCTATAAAAGCGCAATGTTGTGCCTCTTCAAGCGTAAATGAAATGTTTTTATATAGTTCTTTTTGCGGAAATGAGAAGGATAAGTTATCAACTTTTATCATAGTATTACCTTTCTTTATAAATAAATTAGTGACTATTATTAATTGTATTGAAGAGCATAGATTTAGAGTTTACCGTCAATAGTTTAGAATAACACTTTTCACAGCCAACATCAATCCTTTCATATAACTTGTAAGAGATCGCCTTCGATCTGTGCCTTAAATCGAAAAATCATTAACTTTTTTTATACAAACAATATCCTCTTGAGAAATCCAGGTTATAGTCTCGGGCGTAGTGTTTGGAAGAATTTTTCTGAATATATACTCCCAATCGAGAATATTTCTCCGTTTAAACTCCTCTGAAATCAAAACCGAGTAAGAGAAGAAATCGAAAAAATGAAAGAACGCTACTGACATCCTGTTGGCAGTAGGGGGCTTGTATAATGAGGACATACAAAATGAAAGTGAGGTTATTTACATGACTTTATAATGAAACGAATGGTGCACTAAAGATTGCAAATGCTTATTTTGAGGCGATGGCGAATAACCCACGAGTGAGTTATGAGTTAGAGAGCTCTGGCCTTTGAGACAAAAGCTTCAGACACGAATAGTGCGTTATGGTAATGCCGTATGGTCGCAAAACAGCTTCCATTGACATGCGTAGTGTACTGGCGGTTTCCTTAAAAAGATAACCAAGCGAGGTATCTAAATCCACCCCCATATACAAAGGAGGACATTAATTATGTCAGTAATTGGACCCGACTTCATTTCACTTCAAGTGAGCAATCTTGAAGGCTCTGCGGAATTCTATCAGAACTATCTAGGACTGGTCCGCTCACAGGCGGGACCACCTCATGCTGTAGTCTTTGAAACAAAGCCTATCGCATTTGCTCTTCGTGACCTAATGCCTGGAATAGAACTCGGTTCAGGTACTCAACCTGGACTTGGTGTCGCTCTGTGGCTTCATGCCCCTGATACGCAAGAAATCCACGACAAGCTTATTGCAGCAGGCCTAAAGATTACATCCGCACCAATAGATGGACCATTCGGGCGAACCTTTACATTTGCCGACCCAGACGGTTACCTGGTTACTCTTCACAGTAAAGCCTAATACGCAAAAGTATCCAGCTTAATAATAGTGATAACCTCCTCTGTCACACGGAGCCCAGTGATTATTACAACATTAAGACCGTGTTCCTAAAAGTGATATGCTCCCCATACGGTAAACAGGTGAAATAATAAACCCTGTTACTGTGAGGGGAGTTTTTTCATGTCGACGAATTATCAAGCTAAATTTCCCGATTTACACAAGTCGTTGAATGCCGTGTTTATTTAAGTCATCTTATACAGTACCTTGGATAGATTTCGATACATAATATAACCTTTTGCTGAAACACCTGGTAATAATTCGTGGTAATTTTTCATCTTTATTTGATTTCAGTAAATGACTCAACTTAGGCTTCCCCTTGTTGCTTACTTCCATCCCTTCAACGCAAAGAAGACATCGTATCATCGATGAGCTCTAGTTTCCCGTTAGCGCAATGATGTTTTATTTACTCGTATGCTTTGCCAGCCAATAATAAGGATTCGAAAAATACTCCCGATTGGAGTAATAATGACATCCGTATCAGAAAGCTGGATTACCATAATAGGGCTGACGCGGCTGGGAATCGGCAGCTATCATAATCCTTATTGAAACCCTCAATCTCCTTAAATGGTCAGTTTCCCTGATAATAGATGAAGTTCTTTACCCGATCGAATGGTTACCCCCAGTAATTTTTCATGAGGTCTGAGACCCAGACCGGTTGTTTAATCTCCCCGTGAGGAGTAAATTCCTTCATTACAGGTTTTA
The DNA here is from genome assembly GCF_022369515.1 of Paenibacillus sp. 19GGS1-52. Classification (NCBI taxonomy): domain Bacteria; kingdom Bacillati; phylum Bacillota; class Bacilli; order Caryophanales; family Paenibacillaceae; genus Paenibacillus; species Paenibacillus sp. 19GGS1-52. The sequence goes on along the minus strand of NZ_CP059724.1, from coordinate 1,055,569 downwards.
AATCTAGTACTGGTGTCCCATTTATGGCATCAAGACCTTTAACATAAATCTTTTTGCCCTCACGCTTTATTAATTCTACTGTAGTTAGTCCGATTTTGTTGGGTCTATTCTTACCGCGTTGGGCGAAGATTCCTACCTTCGGATACTCTTTGTTATTTCGTGGGTGTCTTGCATCAATTTCAATTTTTCCATCTTTTACTTTGTCAAAGTAAAAGATGACTTCCACATGTGAGAAATCCTCAATGCCCCAAAGACTTTGTTCAGTATATCCATCTGTAAGCTCAATAGAGGATATAATTTCACCCCAATAATCATCTTCTGTTGTTTCTCTACTGTTTTTGACATAAGCCATTGGTTTCATGTCAATCATAATGTTATCCTCCTATTCTCATAGCAGAAAAAGAGCAATGTCAGTCTCCTACGTTCGCAAAATAATACTTTGAATCGCTTTCTTTTTAATTTGTTTCACTAGATAAAACATAGTTTCGAAATGATGGGATATATACTTCAAATATACAGTGAAAATTCAAATTATTCAACAAAACTGCCTGTTAGCTGAATAGGCAGCCGATGATCTCGGCTGCCTATTGTAATGGTGCTATCGTTTCCTGTTAGCTTAATCAATGATTTATTCAACCGATCGTTTGACCGTCTTGCCCAAGGTAGTGTCTTGTTTAACGCTACAGTTTAGTGGAAAGCCGTAAGGATTCGTTTCGCATTACAATTGCGTGTAACTGTCCGTTACTTCACATCTGCAGCGATCATGTGGCCGTCTGCCGTCATGTTTTGATTGAACTAACTTGTTCCGTTGAATCCCCGTGATCTTATAGAAAACTGTCAACGAATGATCGATACGGAGATTGTAAAGGAATGGCATTCGCCAGCTGTCGCAGACATTGTTGCATCTCTTGGATGCACGCTTTTCCCAGCCAATTCTTATCCAGAAGCTCCTCAGGAAGCATAGGATCTTTGAGAGTTAAATCCGCTAACAGTTCGCCCAGTTCTAAAAAGCGGACAAACAAGGCAAGACCATCAGAAGGTGCACGTATTAATGGCTCAATTTCTGAAGAGAACTCGGAACGAAACCATTTAATTTTGGATCCATAGACTTCATTTAAGTCATCCAAAGGCCAAAGTTTCTTAACCAAAAACTGTGGTTGCTCTTGTGGAATGAATGATCCCTTTAGTAAGGTCAAACGATTCTCTAAGTCATATTGTTTAGCAAAACGTAGAACCTCTTCAACATAATCCCATGGGGAAACATATACACTCTTGTACAACGCCCCGAATCCCAGCTGCAGCAAATCGCTCCGCAAAGAATCCCGCTTTTTGCGCTCTGATTCAGGCACCTCGAACATAACCGTTAACCATTTTCCGTCCCAAGGTTTTCCAATCAGTATCGGCTTTTGATTTATTGTCGTTATAAAATCTAGGCCCTGAGCCGTAATTTCGTATTTCGAGCGTTCCTTCGAACATAGGTACCCTTCCTTTTTCATACGGAGAAGTGCATTTCGAATGACTTGGTGGTCCACTCCCCGTGCTTCATAAATCTCGACAAGCCGCTTGACTTCGATACCTTCCGTAGACGAGATCAGAAATAGAATTTGCTTTTCTAGCGATAACAAGGTAGAAATCCCCCCGAAAAATCAAATGAAAGCTATTGACATCAGTTATAAAATAATTATAATATAAAAAACAACGAACGTAATTAAATTATTATAAAATGAAAAGGAGATCTTATGAAAATTTTATTCCATGGACACTCTTGTATCCAACTATTTAGCAGTTCTCATTCAATTCTTATTGACCCTTACATTGACGCCAATCCCGTAGCAGTCGTAAAAGCAAATGACATTGTAACCGATTATATTTTGCTAACGCATGGTCATGACGATCATATCACCGATGCAGTACCCATTGCAAAGCAGAATGATGCTCCGATAATTGCTGTAGAAGAGCTGGCGGAATACATGGCTTCACAAGGAGTAAAAAAAACAGAAGCCATGCATGTGGGCGGCGATTGGACTTTTGATTTCGGCCGAGTCTATCTTACACCAGCCCTTCATACTTCATCCGTACGGACTCTTGATGGACAACGACTTTACGCAGGTGTTCCTGTAGGCTATGTAATTGAAATGGGGGGCAAGATTATCTATCATGCCGGTGATTCGGGATTATTCAGCGATATGAAATGGATCGGCCAACGATTCGATATCGATATCGCATTTCTTCCCATCGGTGGCCGCTTTACAATGGGACCTTCAGACGCACTGTTAGCTGCGGAGTGGATTCAGCCTCGGCATGTCGTTCCTATTCATTACGGAACGTTTCCTCTTATCCAGCAGGACGGAGTACACTTTATTGAAAATTTGTCCCGAAAAGGCATTTCAGGTACCGCCATGCAACCTGGCGAGATGATAGAGATCAACTGAGCGAATATCCCCGAACGGAGTGGTTACATGTCCATCCTTTATACGTTCTATCACATCATGCTTCCTATCCTGATTCCAATTGGGATTGGTGCCCTTCTTCATCGGCAATACAAGTTTGACCTGAAAAGTTTTTCAAAGCTCATTATAAACTACTATGTGCCTGCTTTAGCATTCGTTAAAATATATGAAGCGGAGTTGTCAATCAAACTAATCGCGTCAGTTTTCGGATTTCTAATTATCCAATTTATAGTCATTGTTATAATCGGATATGCCATTAGCCGCATCATGGGCTATTCTAGGCCGCTAGCCGCAAGCTTTTCCAACAGCGTCTCCTTAACAAACAACGGCAATGTGGGAATACCCGTTAACGCCTTAGCCTTCAAGCAGGATGCCTTGGCTATGTCGATCCAAGTCATCGTGGTGGTCTTTGAGCTCTTCGTTACGTTCACATTCGGACTTCTAAATGCGAGCAAAACGGTCTCGGGATTAAAAGGATCGCTAGCACAATTTGCTAAAATGCCGGTTCTTTACGCCATTTTAATCGGTACGATATTACGGTTCTGTCAAATAAATGTTCCCGATCCGATTCTTCTCCCTTTGGATCAAATTTCCACTGGAATGTTCGCTTTTGCACTCGTCTCAATCGGGGCCCAGATCGCTTCCTCCAAATTGCAGCAGCATACTTCGGCAGTTCTACTCAGCAGTATCGTACGACTCGTCATATCACCAATCTGTGCCTATGGATTAATTCTGCTTCTGCACCTTGATGGTATTACTGCGCAAGCCTTGTTTATCGCCAGCGCAATCCCGACATCGCGTAATAGTGCCGCCCTTGCTCTCGAATATGGCAACGAGCCAGGTTTCGCTGCACAAGCAGTTCTTGTGTCGATGCTTTTAAGCAGCATTACTCTTACCATTGTCGTTAATCTTGCTATGGAAATCTTCTGAAAAAACTGCAACGTTGGCTTGGTGAAGGGTGTGTCCAAGTCAGATACTATATAATGTCTTATTAGATAAAACGCCGCACAAAGTGGTCCCGGATAATTAGGGGTCATTTTTGTTTTGTTACGTTATCCTGCCCTTTACTGAGTGACTGACATGAGATTTACTGTTTGCTTTTTCCAAGTACTCCTTCAGTATGGTTAACGTTATCTCTGTGACATCGAGATTGCCTAGCTCCAGCATTAACATTTTGTGCTGTGAGGCGAATGCTTTTAATTTTTGGACTGAACCCTTGAATGCGTTTGTCAGCCTCATACAAACTCCACAACTCATTTAAGTTCACTACAAGGCCTCCCTTTAGAAGCAATTAAATCTAGTTTGCTTCTAAGGAGAGGATTTAATCTGTCTGCTGTATTAAACTAGTGTTTCCCGTTAGAATTCCTATAAACTGATTAATTTGCAGTTTGAACAAAAAGGAGCGCCTCTGTAACATGGGAGTTGGATACGGGTCTACAGCCCTTTTAATCTCACCATTTAGGAGGTCGCTCTACTATGAAGTTTAAATCTCAGGACAAGCAAAATAAACTCATTGAAAATATTTCCTCTTTGCATCTAGTTGTGGGTGTAGATATTGCCCAGCAGATGCATGTCGCTCGCACAGTGAGCTATCGGGGAATTGCTTTGGGATCGCCGCTCGAGTATAAGTAAGCCAGTTATCTTTAATAAATGCCGTAACTTCATTAATAGTTTTTGGATGAAACCAATATATAAAGTTATTCTCTACATATAATGATCGGCACTTGATGTAATCCACTACCTGTGCAGATCGGTTTCATAATACTCCAACCCGTAGTAGGGAAACAGCAAGTAATTCTCTGTATTTGTGAAACATTTCAAGATTAGTGCTTCTTCAAAGTCCTTTATGTAAAAATTTAATATGAGTCTATGATAGTTTTTCATTATTAGCACTTGATCATTCCTCATTTCATGTTTTAAGGCAATTTCGTCTAACGTTCCCGTATTCACGAACCCGTAGGGTTGTCTGCTTGATCCCGCTTCCCGAATTATCTACTGGCTGACCCAGGGCTGAATGACCCGCAGCGTGAATATATTGTTATACGCTGTTCCTGGACTCTTGGATAAACCTCAGAATCCTTATTCTTTGAGTTCTAAATTTATTGATTCTTTTAGTTTTTTAATCGTTTTTAATATTGCTTCTCTGTTGTTTTTTTCTTTAATCCATTTAGGTAATCTACTAAAAATCCCTTGATTATACCATCCTAATATTTCATGTTTATTGCTTTCACGTAGTCTTCAATAAATTCTAAATGTTTTAAATTGTAAGCCCATAGTATGTTTGTTCTCAATCTCTAAAATGGAGGATTAGGCAACAATCTCATTGAATCGGGCTACCACCCCATTGTATTGAAGTAGGATAATAAACATGCGGAACTAAATACAGAAAGGATGAATATATAATGGAAGATAACATTAAGCCCTCCCATCCTTATATTGGGATGTGGGTGACCACAGATGGTTATATAAGGCATGAATTGCTGCCTAACAGTCGCTATGATGAAGCACGTGGAAACAGAAAAAGCGCTTATCAAGGAAGCTATTCTATTACAGGTGATCATATTGAATATATAGATGATACTGGCTTCACCGCCGATGGTGATTTTCGCGATTCGGTGCTCTATCACGGAGGCATGGTCTTGTATCGGGAGTAAATAAGTTTCCACTTAACAGGAATAAAAAAACACCGCATTCTCAGGTGTGGTCAAGACCCCATTTAGTAGATATTGTAAAAACGTATATATTCCTCAATTCTTCTTTTTGCCTCATCGAGACTTCGTATATCATAAGGATAGAGTGCTTCGACTTTAAGATGTGAGAAGAAGCTCTCAATTGAGGCGTTGTCATAACAATTTCCTCGGCGTGACATGCTGATTTGGGCTCCAACCTGTGGCAGCCGTGGTATGCATGGCACGTGTAGTGGTATCCCTGATCGCTGTGAACGATCAGTCCAGTCACGTCCTTGCGTTTCAAATGCCTTTCTAAATGTTTCTAAGACAAGAGGGTTGTCGTTGCGTCTGCTGATATAGTATCCGGGATACAGCGGCTTCATAGCTTGTTCTGCGGGCGGTACTTACGGCGTAATCGCTTTAATACCAAGTTGCTGCATTAACCGTCGAACCTTCTTACGATTTACTACAAGGCTGTACTGACGGTACAGTTCATCCTGTATAAGGCGATACCCTACGGTTTTGTCACGTTGCTCATAGATTGCTCGGATCTTAAGTTTTAACTCCTCATCAGGATCGTTATCCTTGCGCTTTAGATAGGCGCAGTAACCGCTTCGACTGATACCCAGATAGCTACAAAGTTCCTTTACTGTTCTCTTTGGCTTCAGTTCATCAATGACGGTATGCTTGCTCTTCAACCCTCCCGAATCAAGATTTGCAACCACTTTTTTAGGACCTCTACCTCCAGGTATAGACGACGCAGTTCACGTTCTTGTTCAGTTTCAACCCTGTGTGGATCTCCACGCCTATCCTCGAATGCCGTTGCTCCCTTTTCCCGGTACTTCCTCATCCAGACCTTTACTCGATTCTTATCATGCAATTCTAGGTGATCTGATCTTGCTTTAGCTCCACCCCTCATCAACATGTAACCGTTTAGCCTCCAACTTAAGAGACTCAGGATAATGCTTAAACTTCTGACCTTTCTTCGCTGGCATAATTAAAATGCATCCCCTAGAATTTCATCGGATTAACCAGAGGGGGTTTCCAATGCCCTATTCTAAGGGGTGCACTTCAAGGAGAATTGGCGGTTTTTTTTGTGATGCAACTATATCGTTTCCCGGAATCGGTGTACATCTCGAATAGGCGGCTGGCCGAATAAGCGCGCATACTCACGATTGAACTGCGTGGCGCTCTCATAGCCAACCTGATAAGCGACACTTGTCGCGTCACTCGTTGTCGCCAGGAGGATTTTCCGAGCTTCTGTCAACCGCAGGCGTTTTTGATACTGGAGGGGGGTCAATGCCGTCACTTCTTTGAAACAGGTAAAAAAAGATGATTTGCTCATTCCGGCTGCTTTCGCGAGCTTCTCCACCCGCATTGGTTCCGCATAGTAGAAATTCATCCATTCAATCACGTGGGCAATTTGATGGGCGCGGCTACCCAAGAGAGCGAACTGCCGTATAGAGTCCCCCTGTTCAGTCTGCAGCATACGGTAAAGAATCTCGTGCACTGCATAAGGAGCCAGCGCCGGTAGGTCATCCGGCGTATCCAGCAAACGGATTAGACGCATGATAGCCTCATGAAGCGGATCGCTCATCCGGCTGATGACCAAAGCGCGAGGAGATTCTTGTCTTATGTTTTCTGTGAAATTGGATTGTTGAATCACATCCATAATCTGATCCATATCGAACTGTAGCTGCAGGGACAAGTACGGGGTCTCTGGAGAGGCTTCAATTACTTGTCCGGTAATTGGCAGGTGCACGGAAGCGGCTAGATAGCTGCCGCGATTATAAAGATAGCTTTCCGGTCCCAGCAGTACTCGCTTGGCACCTTGAGCAATCACACACAGGGATGGTTTGTATACCGCAGGCACTGGCGCGGATACGTCGGAAGAACGAATAAAAGAAAGTGCAGGATAGGCGGTCAGGATGGTCCCATTTTGTACGGCAATACGTTCGATTCGTTCGGTCAATTCAGTCAAGCGAATTCCTCCATTCTGCGACTTCTATAATTTACTGTATTGCATTTTGGAGGATTAGGCAATCCCTTTACAGTTTCCGGCTACCTCAAGCTTTGAAGTTGGCAGCATAATGAACATGTAACACCCAACGTATTTCATTCATAAAAGGAGTGGTATGACATGTGGACATTAAAAGATAAAGTAGTGCTTATTACCGGTGCCAGTAGCGGCATTGGAGAAGCGACCGCCAAATGGCTCGCTAAGCGCGGAGCGCAGGTGGTACTCGGTGCAAGACGGACGGACAGGCTAGAAAAGCTGGTGGAGGAGATCAGAAAAGTGGGAGGGATTGCTGAATACCATCCCCTCGACGTAACGGATTTTGAGCAAATGAAATCAATCGTCCAATTTACAGTTAATCAATTTGGACGCCTTGATGCCCTTGTAAATAACGCAGGTGTGATGCCGTTATCGCCACTTGATGCATTAAAGATCGAGGAGTGGAACCGTATGATTGATGTCAATATTCGTGGAGTGCTGCACGGGATCGGAGCTGCTATTCCTGTAATGAAGGAACAGAATTTCGGCCATATCATCAATGTCGCCTCCGTTGGCGCCTATACTGTCTTTCCGAAATCATCGGTTTATTGTGCCACCAAGTTCGCGGTCCGAGCGATTACAGAGGGCCTACGTCAGGAGATGGGTGCAACAATCCGTACGACGGTTATTTCTCCAGGCGTAACCGAATCCGAACTGTCTGATACCATCACGGATGAGTCAGCCCTCGAGATGATGAAATCCTTCCGGGCCAATCCTTTGCCCTCTTCCGGTATTGCCCGCGCCATTGCCTATGCCCTTGAACAACCTGCAGAAAGTGGATGTAAATGAATTGATTGTGCGCCCAATGGGGCATCCGGCTTAAACCGCTAAGTAGATTCGGAAATAAGACTTGACGGCTACCAAAAGTGACTTCCGTTACTGCGCTTAGAGACTGCGACGAACAAAAGCGGTACTAATTACAAGCAAAGGTCCAGATGATAACCGGCCAAATGTAGTTTGCCCTGATTCAAGTCTTTACAGAGTTTATTGTATAACCCAAAAACAAGCCCGCCAACCAGCTAAGGTTGACGGGCTTTTACCAATGCTTCCAGATTTCATGGATTTATCATATCAAAGTCGGTGCCCCTTTTGAATTCTTAACCTAGGGACATCGTTATTCTCTTTATGAAATCGGTTTGCAAATGAGTGTCTTAACGCATGCAAGGTCAAAACCGAATTGCCAAAAGCAATTGCATATTTTTCAACGAGCTTCTCCATAGATCTTTGGTTTAAGCGGCGATTAGTTCCTTTACGCCCTACCGGCGGAGCCAAAAATAAATATGCTGCTGTTTTATCAGGTTTATCTCTTGATTCTCTAATTTCAAGATAATTATCTAAATCCATTAATGCCTGCTCACTAAAATACACATACTGCTCTTTGTTGCCCTTCCGTGCGACTTTCGTTCAATGATTTCTGCGTAATTCCGTATTTCCTCGACCGTAAAATCACAAGTACTGCACCTGATAGTTTTTATGAGCCAGCTGTATAATCCCGTCAATGAGAGCCGAAAGCGGCCGGGTTAGTCTTTTGAACAAATAAGCTTTTAGCAACTTCCGAAACGGACCAAGCACCAGTGGTTTTCCGCTTGATCTATACCTCCAAGTGCATCCCACCCAGTGAAAATCCAATGTTGCTAGACGTTAAATCTGTATCATCAGAAAGATTAACCATTAATTCACCGTTATGCGCGCCAGCGTTAGTTTGTTTTTAGGGTAACTCATCTAGTGTTTTAGTTGACAGATTACAATAAAGTGCAGTTCTTCAACCACCTGATTCTAATGAGTTTTATTACCCATCCACAAAATTTAAATTACATTAAAGTACAGTCCTGTGTGGTTTTATTATTTAAATTTACCCTTTAGTCAATTACAATAAAGTATTGTTCTCATACCCCTTTCCGTTATCTAATTGACTGCGTTGCTTTTCTACGCGATTTGAACGCACACTACGTAAACCTGTCCCGTCCAACGATTTCCTCTGTCCAACCGCTTTTCTCAACTCACCATATACATTTGCGGCATCAAAAAAATTAATCCCCGCATCTAAGGCGGCATTCATAATTCTAAACGCATCTTTTTCTTCTACTCTTTATTTGCTAATTTTTTAGGTCAGAGGCTGTAATTCAAATGAAATGGTCTGAAGAATTTGACTGATCTCCAATTCCATTGCTGAATCATCCATTGTGCCTATTCTATCTGCTTTGAACAGTGTATATTTTTTTAGTATATAGAAATCGATGAGCTGCTGTTTCTGCGAAGTATTATAGTGATTTATGAGCATAGGATTCATTAAACTACGAATCACTGCGTCATCCTGATAAAAGTATATGATAGGATTAATCGGGTTAAAGCTCCCTTTTTCAAAGCCTGCGAAGTAAAATCGCTGTAAAAGTTCACATCGATTTTGATGGGCTGCGGTTATCAGCGAAATTAGTGACGGTTGAAATTGTTTGATATCTTCATAGAATTCATCAGTCATGATCATAATACTTAATACCGATTTCAAAAATATTTTACCAAAACGATATTCAAATGTTAATGTTTCATCTAACACTAAGGGATCTATATTAATGACGTAAGCAGTATAATTGCTCACCAATTGTTTAATTAAATCGTCCTTAGATGTGAAATGCTTATAAAAGGTAGCTTTGCTAATATTCATATATTTAAGAATTTCCTCTATTTTCAAATGGCTAAATCCATGCTTTCTGATATGTGGAAGAATTAAATTAAAGTATTTATCGACATTACTTGGTCTATTCATCTAAAGCCTCCTATCTTGTGTAGCATTAGTATATCATGATCCATAATATTATAATACAAACTATACGAAATTCATATTTTTGTTTACTTTGTATATATCTGATGATATATTATTTGCCATGAAAGACAAAAGAAAGAGGATGATAATAATGCATTATAATAAATTAGGATCTACAGGGCTATTCGTCTCGGAGCTTTGCTTAGGCACAATGACTTTTGGCGGTGACGGGGCCTATAGCGTCATGGGTAACGTGCAGCAAGCAGAAGCAGATGCGCTAGTGGCTCGTGCGTTTGAAGCAGGAATTAACTTTATTGATACTGCTGATACTTACTCTGAGGGCAATTCAGAGCGGATTACCGGACAGGCGTTAAAGAATTTAGGGATTAAGCGGGATGAAATCGTCGTTGCGACCAAGGTATTTGGTGAAGTTGTAGGTTCAGGACCGAATATAAGAGGTTCTTCACGCGGTCATATTATGGACGGTGTAAAAGCTAGCCTGGCACGGCTGCAATTAGATTATATCGATTTATATCAACTACATGGCTTTGATCCTGCAACTCCAATTGAGGAAACTATTGGGGCTTTGAATGATTTAGTCCACCAAGGATACGTGCGATATATCGGCGTTTCGAATTGGGCTGCTTGGCAAATTACTAAAGCTCTTGGCATTTCCAGCTTACATGGATTTGAAAAATTTGCATCACTTCAAGCTTACTACACTGTAGCTGGCCGAGATCTAGAACGCGAAATAATTCCCATGCTAACAAGCGAAGACCTTGGACTATTGGTATGGAGTCCCTTAGCTGGAGGACTATTGAGTGGAAAGTTTGTTCGCGAGCAGAAAGCTGAAGAAGGAAGTCGCAGAGCTGCAATGGCGTTTCCACCAGTAAATATGGAGCGTGCTTATAATATCATCGATGTGTTGATTGAGATGGCAGAGCAGAAGCAAGTCACAGTGGCACAGCTCGCTATTGCATGGCTCTTACATCAACCACGCGTTACAAGTGTGATAATCGGAGCTAAAAGATTGGAGCAATTGAACGACAATATTGGTGCTGTTGAGGTACTACTATCTGATGAAGAGCTACAAATTCTCGATCAAGTGAGTCAGATTCCTGCTGAATATCCTGGTTGGATGATAGATAATTGGAGCCAAGCACGAGCTAAGCAAATAGAAAGCATTCGTAGCTTTGGATCATATAGAGGAAGTAAATCATGAGTCAATCCAATAACTTCCGCACCTTAGGGCGCTCAGGTTTAATTGTAAGTCCACTCGCTTTGGGAACCATGACTTTTGGTAATGCACGATGGGGATCACCAGATGATGTATCCGAGGCTATATTTGACGAATATATCCATTCAGGTGGTAACTTCATCGACACCTCGGATGTGTATGCAAAGGGGCGAAGCGAAGAACTGCTTGGCAGTTATATTGCTGACCGTGGCTTACGTGATCAGCTTGTAATTGCGAGCAAGTTTGGCTTTCAAGGAGGAGACCCAATAAACGTGAACAGCGGTGGCAATGGCCGCAAGAACATTTATCGAGCACTCGAAGGTTCACTTCGGCGATTACGCACCGATTATATTGACCTATATTGGCTTCATGTTTGGGATCTTGTGACACCTATCGAAGAAGTGTTGCAAACGCTAGGTGATTTAGTGCGCGCTGGAAAGATTCGTTACTTCGGCTTTTCAAACTTGCCCGCATGGTACGTTACCAAAGGAAGCGTCTTAGCAACGGCACACAACATTCCAGGTCCAATCGCTCTTCAACTTGAGTATTCACTAGTAGAGCGCAGCTGTGAACGTGAGCATCTGCCCGCTGCTAAAGAATGTGGACTTGGAGTCTGCTCATGGAGCCCGCTAGCCGGTGGTTTACTTGCTGGAAAATATCAGCTTGAGGGTGAAAATGTTGCTGGAGAAGGCCGGCTCGACACATTGAAGGGTGGCAACAATCGTTTTCAAAAGATTACAGGAGAAAACTGGAATACACTCTCTGCTTTACGGACAGTGTCGGCAGAAGTTAATCGACCTATGGCACAGGTTGCACTCGCTTGGGCTTCTGCCCAGCCTGGTATAAGCTCGCTTATACTGGGAGCGAGTAAACTGGAGCAGCTCCAAGATAATCTGGCATCTCTGGACATTGAACTCACTAAGGAACAACTACAGGTTTTGGACGAAAGTAGTGCACTTGATCACACCTACATGATCTATACGGACAAGATAAACCGAGGAATTTTTGCTGGCTCCTCAGTTCAGGGCTGGATGTAAACAATTCAACTCAACCGGTATAAGTACGCTACTGGAGCCATCGTGTTAATGGGGGAGCATCCTCGAATACTCCAACAGATAGACCTTATTATTATTCAGTTTAATACTTCTTTATCTTCTAACTTCATCAGAACTGTACATTATTGTAATAATTTTCGTCAGAATTGCACTTTATTGTTCAGAACAACACTTTATTGTAATCAGTCACCAAGCTCTGATGAGAACCCAATTTGATTCAAATTTTTCTCTATTCTTACTTTTTTTATCTTCTGGCCAATGGTCTCTGCCATGTAGCTATCTCCCTTTAAAAAAAGAGGACAACCGATTAATCTTTGGTTATCCTCTTATTAATGCCTATTTGGTTACAGAATTTATTACTCAGTTACAGTTTTTATTTAGCAGTTACAATATTTATTTTTCAGTTACAAACAATTTTTAACGCATTCAATATTGTTTAAATGTTATAACAGACCTACTCCACAGTTACACTCTTCGCCAAATTCCGTGGTTTATCCACATCATGGCCCAAAGCCAGCGAGGCGTAATACGCCAGCAATTGCAGGGTTACTACGGACAGAGCAGGTGTCAGTAGCGGCAGGGTTTTCGGGATAACAAATACTTGATCGACCGATCTGAGCAGGTCAGTTACATGCTCTTGGTGCGTGATAGCCATAACGTCCGCGCCGCGGGCTTTCACTTCTTTGATGTTGCTGACGGTTTTCTCAAGGACGGACTCCTGAGTAGCCATGGCAATAACCGGAACACCCTCTTGGATCAGAGCCAACGTACCATGTTTCAACTCTCCTGCAGCATAAGCTTCGGAGTGAATATAAGAGATCTCTTTCAGCTTCAGCGAACCTTCTTGAGCTACAGCATAATCTACGCCGCGGCCGATGAAGAATAAGTGTTCATGCTTGGAAATTTCTTCTGCATAGTTCTTAATGGCTTCTTTTTGTGTCAGAACTTCTTCCACTTGCTCAGGCAATGATTGCATCGCTGCCAGAATTTCAGCAACCTGTGCCTCAGACTGCGTACCACGTATTTCAGCCATGTATAGACCCAACAGAGTGAACACGATCAGCTGTGAAGTATAAGCTTTAGTCGAAGCTACAGCAATTTCCGGTCCAGCTAATGTTACCAATACATCATTAGCTTCACGAGCAATGGAGCTACCTACCACGTTGGTGATGGCCAGTACATGCGCACCATTCGCTTGACCTTCACGCAGAGCAGCCAGAGTATCTGCAGTTTCGCCGGATTGGCTGACCACGATCACTAGAGTTTCTGGTGTCACGATAGGTGAACGGTAACGGTATTCTGAGGCGATGTCATTCTCGACAGGAATACGTACTAATGACTCGATCAGGTTACGTCCTACAAGGCCTGCGTTATAAGCAGTACCACAAGCGACGATCTGAATATTGCGGATATTTTTGATTTGTTCAGCAGTCAGATTAAGCTCAGGCAAAATAACCTTGTTTCCTTCAGCGTTGATGCGGCCGCGCATTGTATCGCGGTAAGCCTTAGGCTGCTCATGGATTTCTTTCAACATGAAATGCTCGTAGCCGCCTTTTTCTGCGGTAACTGCATCCCAATCGACAGTAATCATTTCCCGAGAAATAAAGTTGCCTTCAATCGTCATCAATTCGACAGCATCCCGTGTCAATACAGCCATTTCGCCGTCGTTCAAAATATATACGTTACGGGTATATTCAAGCAGAGCAGGAATATCTGACCCGATAAAGTTTTCTCCTTCGCCAAGACCGATAATCAGCGGACTGGCCTGACGTACTGCTACCAATTTATCTGGTTCCAATTCTGTAAGAACACCCAGTGCAAACGCACCGCGCATGAAAGTAATTGCCTTTTGAACAGCTTTTACGATGTCTCCATCATATTCACGGGCGATCAGGTGAGAAATAACCTCAGTATCCGTTTCAGATGTGAAGTGGCATCCACCAGCAATCAGTTCTTCTTTGAGATCCAGGTAGTTTTCGACAATACCATTATGAACTACCGAGAATTTCTGGCTATCATCCGTATGAGGATGTGAATTCTCATCAGAAGGTTTGCCGTGCGTAGCCCAGCGTGTATGTCCAATTCCTGCACTGCCTGTAAGAGGATGGGTTTCCAGCTTCGTTTCCAAGTTCACCAGACGTCCCTGTGCCTTTACGATTTGCAGTCCGTCTTTGGTAAATACAGCAATACCAGCGGAATCGTACCCACGATACTCCAACTTCTTCAGACCCTCAACCAAGATACCCTGCGAATTCTGATTACCAATATATCCTACAATACCACACATACTATTTTCCTCCGTCCAATTTATCGTAATGTGGGCGGCATACGGAAAGAAACGTACCTCACGGCATGTTTTTGAGAAAAAGAAAATATTCTGTTGCAAGCTATGGCTCAACAAAATAAACTGTCATCTTATATTCATGAAGTCCAGCCTTCTTCTCTACCGTGGCAGAACTACAATGTTTCCTTCCGATGCACATACCCTCGAATCATACATTTCTATATTGCACCCACACAAGCGTTGTGTGAAAGGTCGCCCTTCCATTTTCCGCTTCCATTTACGGCTCTGGTGCATCACCGGGAGGTCCCCGCCGAACATTTCGAACACCCCCACCTCGTCAACTTACGTTCTGCCGTGATTTGTGCCTGCCTCGCCTATATTAGGCATACAATGGCAAACACATCTCCCCCGCGCAAAACCAAGCTCTGGCGCTTGTATGCTAACCTCACAATCCCCGCTTTCCTTCTGGAATGACACTTAGTCTATTATATGCACCTTACATTGCTTTGGCAATGCTGTGCCTCAGGAATATATTTAAAGAGCCGGTGCAGCGAAGCAAAAGCACTCCACTCACCAGCCAAAAATCTTTACGAAGATATGCAGTTATACCAGCTCACGCTGTACTACATCTACAATCTGACTTACATATAGATCCAATTCGGCCTTGTCAGGACCTTCTGCCATTACGCGGATCAGTGGTTCTGTACCCGACGGACGCACCAACACTCGGCCATTGTCGCCTAGTTTACCTTCAACTTCATTAATTGCCGCTTCAATAGCCACATTGTTCGGATAGTTAGTCTTATCTAGCACACGAACATTCACTAGCACCTGTGGGTATTTCGTCATCATGGATTTCAGTACACTTAGCTTCTTTCCTGAAGCCTTCATGGTATCTACCAGTTGAATAGCCGTCAGAATACCGTCTCCAGTTGTGTTGTAATCGAGGAAAATAACATGTCCAGATTGCTCTCCACCCAGGTTATAACCGCCACGGCGCATTTCTTCCATGACGTACCGATCACCAACTGCTGTTTTGGCCGTGTTAAGCGATAATTTCTCAGTTGCCTTGTAGAATCCAATATTGCTCATTACGGTCGAAACAATCGTACCGTCCTTAAGCTTGCCTGCACGATTCATTGCGTCTCCGCAAATACAGAGGATAAAGTCTCCATCGACCTCTTCTCCCGTTTCATCAATAGCAATCAGGCGATCGGCATCTCCGTCAAAAGCAAGTCCTAAATCTGCCCCGTGTCGCAATACTTCCGCACGCAATGTAGCCGGATGTGTGGAGCCGAATCCGTCATTAATGTTCAGCCCATTGGGCTCTGAACCAATGGCAATAACCTCTGCGCCCAGTTCTCTGAACAAACGTGGTGCAAGCTCGTAAGCTGCACCGTGAGCACAGTCCAATACGATTTTGAAGCCTTTGAAGCTTTGAGTTATTGTTGTCTTTAAATATTCCAGATATAGATACTTAGCATCATTATCAACTGCCAGTATTCCTAACCCTGAGCCTATAGGACGAGGCAGTTCATCGATCTCAGCATCCATCAGTTCTTCAATGCGAAGCTCAGTTTCATCGGTTAGCTTGAAGCCATCCCCGCCAAAGAACTTAATACCATTATCTTCAACCGGATTATGCGAAGCTGAGATCATCACTCCCGCATCAGCCTTCAATAGTCTTGTAATATAAGCAACTGCAGGTGTAGTTACCACTCCCAGACGGATAACATCTGCCCCAATAGACAGCAGACCAGCTACAAGTGCCGATTCCAGCATTGGGCCGGAGATACGTGTGTCCATTCCAATTACTACTTTGGGCTTCTCTAGGTCACCCGCTAGTACATATCCACCACAGCGGCCAATATTATAGGCCATTTCTGCAGTCAATTCCCGGTTTGCGACTCCACGCACGCCGTCAGTTCCAAAATACTTACCCATGTCTTTTCTCCTTTGATTATGCTGCTTTAGCTTAATGAATTATTGTATGGTTTAATACCTGCTCTATGTGCAAATAGAACACATAAATAGACGTGAAATTATCCAAAAAGTTACGTTCCGCCTGTACTTGCGGCGTTCCCTGTAATCTCATTACCGCTAGCTGTTCCACTGTTCCCACCAGCGCTATCAGACTGAACTGGGCTCGGGGTCGGCGCTGTCGTTTCAACAGCTCCAGTGCTATGCGTCGGCGCCTCTGTAACGTCTCCACTGCCTACGGCAGGTTCAGCGCTTGGCTCCGGAGTGACTCCACTCCCCGTTTCCGGTGCTTTCGAGGGAACTGGAGTTGCTGGTGATTGCACTTGCACAGTCACAGTTAGACGTTCACTAGAATTGCCAAGTGCGATGAACCGGGGCAGAGATACCTGCAGAGCCACTTCGTGAATCCCAGCGGCAAGGCCGCTAACATCAGCAACTACACCAATACTGTCCTGATCCAGCTGGTCCAATAAAGTCGGCGCCCCAGCTAACGTAAGTGTAATTGCTTTGCTCTCAGGAGTAGTGATAACCGCCTCTAGTCCTCTGCTTACACCCTGCAGTTTAATTGGAATGCCTTCAATAGTCCGCTCTGCTATCTTAGAAGTGGATACCGTTACATTCACCGTTGCAGGCTCAATCTTCTCAATACCGGCCGGAGGCTTTAGCTCCGCCTTTAGCTGTACTGTTCCAGCGGCATCAATAGAACTAAGATCAATTGTAGCTTCATATGAAGATAAGGCTGCCAAAACGTCCTTCTGCCCATACACTACGATCGTCTCAATTTCCGGAGTGACTCTGGATAATACCAGCGCATCCGGAAGCTGACCCGTATAGCCAATTTCCAGCGGCAAGCTTTTGAATGGTAAGGTTATCGGTATTTCGACAGATACGCTTGAAGGCTCGATTACTGCATTTGGAATTTCATTGCCACTGCTGTCGTAGGCATACAGTTTCATTTTATTTTCTTTGAATGTATCACTTTCGCCATCCAGCTCGATTGTTCCTTGCACCTTCGCCACTTTACTCAGTTCGCTGGCAGCAAGGGTAACCTCGGCCGTACCTACCGGCTGAAGGACAGGAGTACCGAGCTGATATCCATCCGCAGGTTTACCTTTAGTAATCATCGTTATCGGAAAAGATTTCGTATTCCGCAGTTCTACATGCACGTTCACTTCTTCAGGTGTCATTCTGACAAGTTCTACACCCTTAGGTAGCGAATACTGCAGCGGAAGTGTCGTATCCCCCGGTTGAATATCACTTAGGTCAAGCGTCACCTCATAAGCATCCGATACTTTATAGGTGATATCCGAGCGCTTGCCCTGAACTTCCATTCTTACGCTATCCACATCCATATCCATAACATACTTATCTTCATCAAAGCCGCTAACATTGATTTTCACGTTCTCAATAATCTTCGTTTGCGTACTTACTGTCGTCTGCGAAACAGGTGCGGTATCGACATGAACCATGGCCCAGAGCATAATTCCGAACGCAAGTGCAAGGATTTTATTGAAATTGTTGTTCTTCATCCACTTATCCATTGTTCTTGTCCCCCTTCCGTTTCCAGAAAGCAGAACTTTTATCCTTTAATGGAGAATTCGAACGCAACTCTTGATACAGCTTGGAAATCAGCGATTCTTCTTTAATATCTCTCACGATCTGACCATTAATGGCCAGCGAAATCTGTCCAGTCTCCTCTGATACAATCACAGACACGGAATCTGCCACTTCACTAATCCCGATAGCCGCACGATGCCGAGTCCCCAGCTCTTTGCTGATAAATGGGTTCTCCGATAGCGGTAAATAACAGGCGGCAGCCGCAATCTGGTTACCCTGCATAATAAGGGCCCCATCATGCAGAGGGGTATTTGGTATGAAAATATTAATCAGCAGCTCGGAGCTGACCAAAGAACGCATAGGGATACCGGATTCTGTATATTCATTAAGCCCCGTGGCTCTCTCGAATACAATTAACGCCCCTATTTTTCGCTGTGCTAAATAATTCACAGCTTTAATAACTTCGCCAATTAACTTCCCAATTTCCTCATCATTCTCCACAGCTCGTCCGAAAAACTTCCCTCGACCCAGCTGCTCCAGCCCCCTTCGCATTTCCGGCTGAAAAATAATAAATACCGCCAGCACTCCAAACGTAAACATCTGATTCATTAGCCATTTCAGTGTGTACAAATCTAAGAGGGTGCTAAGTGCCCAAATAACAACCAGCACCAGAATACCCTTCAGCAGCTGAACTGCACGGGTACCACGCACCATGTTGAGCACTTTATAAATAATATAGCTGACGATCAGGATATCGATTATATCTTTAATGGACTCTTTCCATGTTAAGTCTGTAAAATAACTCATTGCCTAAAACCCCCGTCATTTCATAATAAGCTGGGTTTATGTAAAATATCTGTTAGCTCTGTATTATACCTAGGTTATAACGTTCCCGCTTAGGTTGCAAGTTTAGCACAAATCTCATTTATAAAATATGCCATTTCAGACATAAAAAAGCGCCATCTTTCCGGAAAAAGAGGCGCAAAGGATATTCCTGCTTAAAGCAACCGACATTCATTAACGGTAGGCGACTTCAGAGAACATATTTGTCACTTTATACCAGATCCAGCTTACCGCTTGGTCTATGCTTTTGACTTGCCCGGAAATATGAGCCGTTGATGCTTGATATAGAGAACCGTCGATGACTGTTACATTGCCGTTTACTTCCCCGAATACCTGAGTTTTGCCGTTCTCCACCGTAAGATCACCAGAAATGACTTTGCCGGAAGGTACAATAACCGTATCTCCTTTGATGACGACCTGATCAAGATCGGAACCCCTGACTACTAGCTGTCTGTCCGAATTTCCAAGAGTAACTGTGCTCATCAGCATGACAACAAGAAATAGGGACGCTGCTGTAAGCGCAGGATGTCTCTTTATCCAGGTGACAAAGCCTCTTTCTTTCTTGGATTTCGGTATTGAATTCATAATCCGGTCTACAAGATCCTCTGAGGCCACAGGATTGTGGTGCATCAGGGAGAACATCAGCATATCGGTCTGTTCCAATTCTTTGAACTTCACACGGCAATCTGTACAGGATAGAAGATGCTCCTTCAATTCTCTCTGCTGCTGTCCGGGCAAGTCGTCATCCAAGTAATCATGCATCATAGAGACGGCCAGTTTGCATTCCATAGGAGCCAATCCTTTCATGAGTGCTATTTAATTATCCTAAGACAAAGTGACAGGTACATAAGACTTGCTTAACTTACATACGCCATTGTTAGGAAGACGTTTCACAAAAATAAATCTATTTTTACATTTTGGGGCCTAATTTTTTGCGCAAAAATTCACGACCGCGATGTACACGGGTCTTAATCGTTGTTACAGGTATATCCATCACGTCACTAATCTCCTGAAGCGACAAATCCTGTAGATACCTCAGAATCATTACCGACCTATATTTAACAGGTAGGCTGTCGATGGCCTCATAGATCAGTCTCTGTGTCTCGGAGAGAAGTAATTCCGTCTCAGGCGTCACATTATCGCTTGGAATCAGTGAATAGCCATCAACGCCCTCCTGGTCGTTCATTTCGGCATCCAGAGAAAAAGTTGGTTTCCGCTTGCGCAACCTATCGATACAAAGATTTGTGCCAATCCGATATATCCATGTTGAGAACTTCTGTTTATCATCATAACGATCCAAGTTTCTATATACACGCAAAAAGGTCTCCTGAACAATGTCCTCCGCCTCATGGCGGTTGTTCAGCATTCGGTAAGCTAAATGATATATTTTGTCTTTATATAGTTCCACAAGCTCGGCAAATGCCCTTTGGTCGCCTTTCAAGGCGAGCTTTGTCAATCTGCCTTCCGGATTCTCCACCTGTTAACTCCCCCAGACTTGCCGCCCTTGGTATTCCAGCATTTACAAAATATCCATAGAACAAGCACTTAAATCGTAATTCAAGTTTGTGCAAAAATCAAGGCATGTATTGTTACCTTCTATACAATTTAATTTACTTCTAAGTATCATGTGCCAAAATCCATCAACATACAAACAACCGTCCGCCCAATTCGGGCGGACGGTTGTGGTATAGGTTATTTGGTCAGGACATCAGCCCGTATTCCGAAGGCCGGCAGCAATTCCGTTAATTGTAAGCAGTACCTCACGCAGCAGATCTGGGTCGTCACCGTCACCGTCGCGCAGTTCTCTAAGCTCGGATAGCAATTGAACTTGTAGATAGCTCAGCGGATCGACGTACGGATTGCGCAGCCGGATCGACTCCTGAATAACAGGTACGTTATCCAGAATATCCTGCTGTCTAGTAATTTTGAGAATCAGCTCTGAAGTCAGCTTGAATTCCTCTTCAATCTGTCCAAAGATCCGCAGACGTGCTTCTTCATTCTTACCCATACTGGCATATTCCTTAGCGATTACTAAATCCGCTTTGGCAATAGCCATTTGCAGGGTATCAATCAGAGTAGTGAAGAAGGAGAAGCTCTCATACATATGCTGCATGATCTTCATATTCTCTTCCTTACCCTGGTAGAAGCTTTGCAGCCCTGTTCCAGCGGCATACCAAGCCGGTAGCAAATAGCGGCTCTGCGTCCAAGCAAATACCCATGGAATAGCCCGTAGATCCTCAAAACGATCACTGTTCTTCCGTTTGGAAGGACGTGAGCCAATATTCAGCTCTCCGACCTCAGGCAGTGGCGTTGATTCTTTGAAGTAGGTGAGGAAGTCCGGATCACGGAAGATCAAATCCTGATATTTGTTCAGTGAGACTTCGGAAATGTTGGCGACAATCTCATCCCACTTGGCTTCATACAGATCCGTTTGTGGCGTTCTGGCATTAATTGCTGCCGTCACAAGTGCTGAAGTAGCCTGTTCCAAACTGCGATAGGCAATACCCTGCATCGAATAACGGGAGGAAATAACCTCACCCTGTTCGGTAATCTTAATGCCTCCACCAATGGTTGAAGCTGGCTGGGCCAAGATGCTGCGGTTCAGCGGCATGCCACCACGTCCAAGCGCTCCGCCGCGTCCATGGAAGAACTTCAGCTTGATGCCAAACTCGTCAGCTGTAGCTGTAATTTGCTGCAGAGCAACACGAAGCTCCCAGTTAGCAGTCACCACACCGCCATCTTTATTACTGTCCGAATAGCCAAGCATAATTTCTTGCAGATCGTTCATCGCTCTTACTGCATCACGGTAGATAGGCAGACTAAGCAGCGTATGCATGATTTGCGGGGCTTCATGTAGATCCTCAATAGTTTCAAAGAGCGGCACAGCCTGCAGGGTGCAAACGACTGTACCATCGTTATCCTTGCGGAATAAACCAACCTCTTTGGAGAATACCATAACCTCAAGAATGTCACTGGCAGCCTCAGCCATACTAATGAGATAACTCGTAATACATTGTTTTCCATATTCATCCTGAGCCTTGAATATTGTCCGGTACACTCCCAGACACTCCTCCGTACTCTCGCTATAAGCCTGATAAGGTGAAGTTAAAGGCCGCGGATCATTAAGCAAATTCTCCAGAAGATCGACCTTTTCCTTCTCTGTCAGCTTGGAGTAATCCGGTGTGATATTCATTTTCTCCAAAATCTCTGTCATCGCATTTTCATGCTCCTGACTGTGCTGGCGAACATCAAGGGTTGCGGTATGGAAACCGAACAGCTCTACTTGACGGATTAGCTTCTTTATATAAGTGTCGGCCACATAATCGGCATAATGATGCCGGAGACTGCGGTCGATAACATTCAAATCATCAATAAACTCCTCAGGTGATGCATAGCGCTCCAGCGTGCCTTTTTTCTCATCATCCAGCACGTTCTGCGTCTTGGCGATCATATAACTAAGCTTAATTCGGTAGGGTTCATTGTCATTATGCCACATTTTACCCTTATCGATATTGAGAATGCCCCGGTTCAGTTCAATGGATTCGAGCAGCTCCGGTGTTACATTTACAATACTTGTGCTAAAGCTTAGGTACTGCATCAATTCACGCATGATACGCTGATATTCTCGGATAGCCAGCTTACGTTGCATACGGAGCGTCTCCAGAGTTACGGAAGAAGTTACGGAAGGGTTACCGTCACGGTCGCCGCCAATCCATGATCCAAAGCGTAGATAGGTTGGCACATGCCAGTTCTGCCCAGGATAATATTTACTTAAACATCGTTCAAGTTCTTGGTAAACATCCGGCAAAACATGGAAGATCGTCTCATGGAAATAATACATTCCATTACGAACTTCATCTAGAACCGTAGGCTTGCGGTCACGAAGCTCATCCGTTTGCCATAATGTAATTACTTCATTAAGTAGCTTCTCCCGAAGTTGCTCACGTTCCCGGAAGGTTAAGGTTGGGTTATCGAGGCCCGTCACATCGTCAGCTATCCGCTTATGAATATCAAGAATAGCTCGGCGCATGGCTTCTGTTGGATGAGCCGTCATAACTAGCTCCAGCGACATGCCTTTAATAATCTCACGCACATCCTCCTGGGAGAAGTCACGTTCCCGGAGTTCCTGAATCGCGCTTTCGATCGAACCAGGCTGTACTGTCTCCCCCGCTGAACGTTCATAGTCACGTTTGCGGCGAATCCGGTGATTCTGTTCGGCAATATTCACCAATTGAAAATAAATGGCGAATGCTCGTATCACCTGATGACGATTCTCTGGGTCCAGAGAACTGATTAACTCCTTAAATTCACTGTGCAGTTCAGGCAAAAACAATGAGCGTAATGATTTACTAGTCTCGCGGATTTTCTCCACAATCTCCAGCAGTTCGTTACCACCTTGGTGAACCAAGACCTCGCCCAAAATATTCCCCAGGAACCGTACGTCCCGCCGCAGCAGATTGTTGGAGTTGCTTTTGCTAACGGTAGTCGTAAGTTCGGTCATTCTGCTCCCCCCATCCTCTTCCGGATCAATGTTTTTAGCATTGTCTATTTGAAGCTTTCCTCATATCATACAATAAAACCGCTCGGAAATCTCCAACTATATTACACTGTAAAGCGCTACAGCAATTAAGATTATACACCTATTTGAGTATTTATACAGTCAAAAATATTTAACGACGTCTGTTAGCTATCTAGCTTCCATAATAGACTATTTATGTAGTTACAGGCGAAATGTGCGGAGTAAATCTATAAACAGTCCAATTAAAGGAGAGTAATGCCGATCACGGTTATAGGAATAAAAAATATGCCTGTGGAAGTTATAGTCCGGAATGTTCCTCATCATTAGTATCCCCCTATCTACTTCATCCTCTACAGCCAGTTTTGAAATGAAGGAGACATGCTTCCCGCTCAGCAGGGTTTGTTTAATAGCCTCGAGAGAATCCAGCAGAATTGGGGCTTTTGGCTGTAATGTACATTGCTCGAACCATTTATCTGTCATTTGGCGCGTGCTTGATTCCTTTTCGTGCAGAATGAAGTTTGCCGAAGCAATACTCAACGGACTGAGTTCAGAGAGGGCAGCGAATTCATGACTGGGAGCAAACACCAACACAAGCTCATCCTCGCAGAGCGCCTGATTATGCAGATTAGGCAGATAAAAGGATTCTGTAGATAAAATACCAAGATCAATCTCATGACTCACCAGCATCTCTTTAATGATAGGAGACGACTTAACGGATAAAGAGATAGTTACCCCTGAATGCTGTTCCCCAAACTGGCTCAATATTCTTGGGAGGATATAAGTAGCGGGTACATAACTAGCACCAATCTTAAGTGTTCCCCGTCCTGCGTTACTAAATTCCTTAACGACCCGCTCCGCCTCTGCGGCGAGGGCATTAATCTTGACTGCATAATGAAGAAACGCTCTACCGCTCTCCGTCAGAATCATTTTGTCCATTCTGGATTCAAATAATTTCCCACCCAACTGCTGCTCCAGATTCTTCAGGTGATATGTAACCGTAGGCTGCTTTAGTCCGAGTTCATCGGCCACTGCCGTTATTTTCTTATGTTTATTCAGCAGCTCCACGATCTGCAGTTTAATTAAATTTAGATTCACATTCAACACTCCCCGCCTAATAACTAAACGATAGCATTGAAAAATTCTATGTATGTTAAAACAAATCGCTGAAAAAGTTAATATCTGCATTACACCCCGTAAATATAGTGGGAATTCTTCATTTAGAGTAAAATAGGGCTTTTTCCTTAGGCCAATCAAGACCTTTAGAAAAGCCCCTGAAATTATTCACCTACTTATCCAGCTCAACTACTTCGAAAGATACGTTTGACTCTTACTGCATTCCTACTTGGCTCGCGCTGTAATCTCGACCGTTTTAGTTGTAGAGTCGTAGCCTACCTGTGCTCCCAGTGCTTCTGCAAGGATGCGTACCGGCACATAAGTTATGCCATTATCCAGAAATCCATCCACTATCTTAACCCCATTAATTTTTACAATTGCGATGACCTCCTTCTCCACTTCCGGGTCCTCCTCCTTCTGATTGATGATCCTATTCGCTGCTTCTACTGCAGAGGCAGAGGGTCTAAACCCAGCTCGTAGCTGTGTAATTGTTAGTCCAAACGTCAGTTGAAAATGCGAGTAATCCTTGAAGCGGGTCCAATCTCCTCCCCATTCCAAACCCACAGCCTTCCCCTCACGCACCACCTCTTGCCAGTCTGCATATAGGTCCCCATTTCCATCCCGGCACATGTCCCATGAAACGCTTTTCCCATCGGGCAGTAGCAGAGCAAAATCTATAGCCAGTCCATAATTGTGGTAGCTATAGCCCCCACGAGCATTGGTTACAATTGAACCGGTCTTCGTGCGACCTTGTGCGTATAATGCATCCTGATCAGTCATTGTGCGCAGCCCTTGGGTAATGAGAATCGGGACCCCACGCTTATAACAGCGTTCTATTAGCAACGTAGCAGCGATTAGTACTACGGGATGTAAATTGAGTAAATGCGGGGTTGATTTATTTTTCACTTGGTTCATCGTTAACATCATTAGTGCCTCCCTTCTCCTGCTTAGTGCCTGATTTACTCTCAAGTAGAGCCAATGCATCTTTAAAAATCGGAGGCATCGGCACCCCCATTTTCCCAGCGTTCTCAATGATACTTAATAGTTCATTAGCCAAATAAAAAAACACTACTGTATCACGCAAGTAGTGCATATCTCCAAGCACAGCATCAATGACATGGGCTACTGTAACAAAAACAAAAATAGATACCTTCTTGGCTACTCCAATGAATCCTTTCATGCTCCGCAATTCCCCGTGTATCCATGCAGCCGCCCAACCTGTTACCCAATCCACGAATACTAAAATAAGCAATGCCTGTAGCATAATGGTCCATCCTCCAAATAGGTACCACACAGCAGCCCCCACTGCGGCAGTTACAGCTATTCCGATGTGACCCTTTTCATCCATATCGCTCCCCCCCTTCTCTAAGACAAAAATAGCCCTCGGGCAATCCCGAGGGCAAAATCAAAACACCTCCATGGGTGTTGTTAGTTATGAACATCAACCAATAGCAACTTAACTTCCTCACGGATTACAGTAGGAACCTCTTCTATCGTCTTTAGTCCTTTACGGATCAAGCTCGCATAAATCTTCGGCATTACTCCTCACCCCCAGTCCTTGTAAGAACCCATTCGTACATTTCTGTTAAAGCTAGTTGCGCGCTGGTAGCTTCATCCTGAGTGGCCAACAGTTGCTCATAATTGTCAGTAAGAGCAAGTTTTGTCTGTGCCAGCTCTTCCCGAACCTGCTCGATCTCCGTCAGCACCGGAGGCTTGTTGGCTTCCACTTCCAGGTAGGCTTCCCATGCTGTCAGCAATTCGGACTCAGTTGGTTGGGGCTTGTCCAGATTCCAAAGTGCGATGTAGGGGCCGTTACCGTCCGAATCGTCTTGTACGATGAAGTCTTTCATCGGGTCAGAGTCAGGGTATAGATGCATGATTGATAGTGCTATATTCATCTTTATTTTCCTCCTATGCTATTCTGACAATCTCAAAGTTACTATCCACACCCTGAGACAAGTTGCAAGCACTCTCACAGACTGCGTATATTTCTACAATGTCACCCTTATAGAGAAAAACAGATGCAGAACCCGACACCGCTATGCTCTTACTGACAGAACTTGCAGGGCTATAGGCCAGCCGTCTATATCCCCCACCATTGATATATAAATATGATTCACAGGCCGCATTTGCTGTCGGATTCAAAAAAGTTACAGTGGCATTTATTTGGTATATGCCAGCTTGTAGTGCTGTGAAACGGTGGAGTGAAGGGTCGTAATTCCCTAGCATATCCATATTTTCTTGCGGAAACTGTACCTTTGTCCATACCGCTGTTGATAACGCTTGTGAAACAGTTCCTGATGCGTAGGCTCTAGAAGCAGGGCGTGAATTCTGTGTATTATCTCCCCATGGATTAATAACCCCGTTGGTAATAATAGCAGCATATACTGCCTCTGGCGTTGTACCTGTCGGCTGCGTGCCGGATTTTGTAAATACAGCACCCAAACCACCAACTATACCACTGGTATTTCCAGTTCCAGAATTATTTGTTAATTGGATATTTGCGTCAACCCCGTATATACCTATGCTACGATTTGACGCAACGCTTGTTGAAATATCGGCTCTCTGGGCTTGAATATCAAATCCTATAGCATTTGTACTTGTTGCAACACAAGAGCAACTTAATATTGATATAAAACCACCATCATAAGCCGCAAAACCTGAAGAAATTGTAGATGTTGCTGTTATATTTCGAACGATGATGCGATTACATCTCATTGCTTGAAATGACAATACAATAACATTTGTACCAACAAAATCAATATAACCGCCACCAATGATTCCAGAAATGAGAACATTTTCATTATAAGTCCCAGCTGAAATATTAATAATTACGGCATGATTAACAATCTGGGGAATCATACCGATGACTTTACCTATTGTCTTAAAAGCCCCACCCGCCGTATTCGCCAGCCCCGTATTACTGTCGTTCCCATCCGTCCGCACATAGTACGTTAGTGCCGCAGTCGTCTGCTGCGGCGTAGTTATCAGCAACGGCCGCGCCGCGAGCTGCGCCTGAATTCCACTTGTCACACCATCCAGATAACCAAATTCGGCGTTGGATACCACACCTGTTCCGATCTTAGTTGCAGCAATACCTGCTGCCGCATTCACATCAGCGTCCACAATAACCCCGGCGGCTATAGCTGTTACGCCATCTCCAGCGCTGGTTACATCCCCGATGTGATTCGGGTGCGTGTAATTGTTCGCACCCGGTGCAATCCCCGTTAGCTTTGTTTTTTCAGCTGTAGTGTAATCGTTTGTGGACAGCTGTTTTCCCGCTATCTTATCCACTTTTCCATTCACGGAACTATCCAGGATATCCATATTGCCGTTTAAATCTGTAATATCTACAATATCTGTTCCTTCTGGCTTCTTTAGTCCCAAATTTCCTGTTGTTTGCATTATCTCACTCTCCTATTTATAGGTTCTTAATTCATTCCATGTCTTAGCATGGGCAGTATTCCAATGAATCAATTGGAGCGTAGCCCACCAGGTATAGCTATACACAAACTCATAGGCTAGATGCGCCGGCTTAATCTCTTCGATGATCTGAATCAGTCCCGCCATGTTCGGCGGGATGCCCAGAGTTCCGACAAAACGTATCTCAAAGTTGTACTTTCCCGGGACTTCGATAACCTCTACATCCCCTCCGGAAAAAGCCGATGCGGTCCGCTGGATCATTTCCGGCGTTGTCGTCCCGCTTCCCCGCAGCTTCGCTTTAATCATCTCCCGGCGACTGACTGGCGACTTCGAGGGATCACTGCTTAAGCCTAGCTCCAGTTCCCAGCGTCCAAGACTCCACGTAGCCGTTTCCACAAATGCCTGATTCAGTACATCTATTGCACCTGTTTGTAGACCACCGATCTCAGTGCCGAGTATTGCCTGCAGCTCCTCCATTTCCTGAATACCCTGATAATAGTCAGGCAGATAGTGCATAAGATCCAATGCCTCAGTTGCTCCCGGATCGGCAGTGTTCGTCTCTGCTGAGTAAAGTAAGGAGCTGTATAAAGAATAACTATAACTCACTCGTTACACCCCCTTGAGTTGATTCCATGTCAGCGGACCTTTACTCAAATAATCAGGATGTGTGTGCGCCGCTGCAGGAAATACCGTCGGCTTGCCATCCACTCCCGCCCAAGACACGCTGTCCGCTGCTTGTGCATAATCCACCTTGCCGTTGTTATTCGTGTCATAAATACTCTTGATCATATCGCCGACACCTTGCACCGACACTAGCAGCATATTACCGCTGCTGTTCCCGATATACAGCTTGCTTGTATCTGTACAATAGCCCATCTCACCGACAGCAAGCGTCCCCAATGCACTTTCGAGCCCGCGACGAATTTGAATTAATGTCTTTAGAGCCATTATCTTCGCCCCCTAGAATGTGCCGCCGTCTATACTGGCTACCATCAGCTTATTACCATTTGCAGCGTCATAAATAATGCTGCTGCCATCCACATTTACAGCTACTCCTGCCGCATCTACGATAATCCCTTTGCTGGCAGTAACTGCAATAGCGTCTGCTGTTACGTTAATGCCGTATCCCGTGCCAATACTCAGTGTCACAGTATCGGCTTGGCCGCCTCCAGTCAGGCCGTTCCCAGCCGTAATAGTCTGCAGAGCTCCCCCAGTACGGACCCATGCGCTGCCATTCCAGCTGTAGATCTTCTGCTCGTCATCCACATAGACGGTCCAGCCTACAGTTGGGATATAATACACCCAAGCGGAGGTTTGGTATTCCGCGATCTGATTTGTTTTTCCTGACCAGGCGCCGGTAGCTCCCGTCGGTATAATATAACGATCACTCTCCACTGGACTGGTCGGTGGGGCTGTCAGGTTCTGATCTTTTACTGAGGCTTGCGGCTCTAAGTTATGCTTGGCCAATTCGATCTCATTCCTAATTTTCTGTGCGGACCATAGATCTGTAATAGCGGCTCCCGTATCATTGATCGACCGATGCTTGGCAACATCGTCAATATGGACTTTAATCTCAGCGGCCGTCTTCACATTGGTGCCATCCGACACCTTGTTGATATGTCCCGCACTAATATCCGCCTTCAGCACTTTCGCAAAGGTGGAGCCATCGGCAATATCATCTACCGTGCCTGTCAGGTCGCTCAGCTTCTGCGTATTTACCCGTCTCCAAACTGATCCGTCGTCTGTATACAGATACCCGCCGTTCGTCCCGCTGGTCACATAATATAAACGCCCCACTGCTCCAGCTACTGGACGCGAAGCCTCTGGCCCGGAAAGAGCCCGGCCAACCATGGAGTTGGACAACCCATCACCGATATAAACTTCCTTAGAATCTGTGCAGAACCCAAGCTCGCCCGCTTTCAGAACCCCGTAGGTTGAAAGCTCTGCTGTAGTTCCACGTTTGATTTGGAGCGTTTGTGCCATTTTCATGCCTCTCTTCTAAAAGATCCTCCGTCAATTTGTCCAGTTGCCTTGTAACGTTCCAGCTCGCTCTGTACAGCTGTAATTCCCCACTGCAGTGCATTAATATCATCAGCTTCTATCGTGTCACCCGGAGTTTCGTAAGTAACATACACCTCAGGCACCTCGGCAAAAATTCTGATCATACGCTGCCAGGGCATCTCGTCGGGCAAAGAGACGGTGAAATTCCGCAGCTGCTCGCCGCTATACTTTGTCCCTGTGTAGACGCTAATACTCTGATTGTTAATATTGTCATGGGCAAGGGGGCCACTGAATACACCATTCGTAAGCAGCAGTTTTTCTTCAATGACATAGCTGCCGCCGCTCACCTTTTTATTAAGCTTATCCTTAAAAAGATCGATCTGGTCCGGGTACCCCATGGCTACACCTCCAGCGCAACAATGCCGAACAGCAGCACTTCAGCTTCATTTAGCAGCACATTCCCAACCCCACCATTTAACTTCAACTCTGTATAGTCAACAACGCCCTCCGTAGAGAGCAACAAAGCACCGATTACGGACTGGCTAACATAAGTTGCTGCAAAAGCTTTCTGCTTGCGGTAATTCTCCAGAATTGCCTTGAATTGATCATTGACTGACTGCAGTGCATAACCCGGAGCTAGTGTGACCTTAGCGCTTACGTTGATACTTTTCCCTACTGCCGAGGCTACGGTCACCACTGCGCCAACCGGGGCTTGTCCTTCGCCTTCACCAGGCAGCGGGTCAATATATTGCTGAACCTTGGACACCAGCAGCTCGGAAGCGGGCTGAATTTCACTATCTACAATAATTACCTTCACCGTTTTGGGACCATTCCAGAGTGGAAAAACACGCGTTCCCCCCACACCCGCAATCTGCAGCGCCCACTCCATATAATGATATTTATTGCCGCTGGTCGCTGGGCGTCTAGCCGAATCGAAATAGCGCTGACGCAGCGCTTCGTCGTCCTCTACATCATCACCAGGGATCAGCAATGCTGCTATCTCCCCACGCGCCAGCTCGGGAATATAATCTACCGGCAATAGCGCACCAAAGTAACGATTCCCGTCCGCACCAGCGGTTTCACTCTCTAAACGATAAGTGCCTGGGGACAGCTTCTCCACGGTGTTATAATTCAACAATTCCAGGGAAAATCGGCTGCCCAGAGGAACATCTATCAATTCTCCACCACTGTTATAAAATAATCCCCGCAGTTGCGCTTTACTTGCCGGACGCCGCTGAATACCTGACCACGCAATACAACGTTCCAAATACTCACCGGTAGCCGTATCCGCAAAATTCAGATTATTATTCACGTCAAGCTCAATATACATCTGAGCCATTTCAGCTGCCGCCGGAGACAATGCATCATAAATAATGCTGCCTTCGCGCTTGTCCATTCCTTCCGGAACCCTGTCCAACATCCGTTCCAGCAAGACTTCAAAAGTCTGATCCTCATACACTTTCCTTCAGCTCCTTTCTCAACTGAAAATTGCCATAACGTGTAATGACATTACAATAAATACTCAGGGTGTCACCGATAAAGGCAACATCCAGCGCTTCGAGCGCAGTTATTCGTTCATCCTGCAGCAAAGCTTCGGTAACGATACGCTTGATTTCAGATCTTGCCAGCAGCCGATCTTTTCCGAGCACCAAATTCCACTCTGTTCCATAATTTGAGCTGTAGATCAAATGCTCATAACGATCGGTTCGCAAAATTTTCACTGCTGCTTGTTCAACTGCTTTAAGCGCATCCACATGGCTCAGAATCCTTTTCCCATCCCAATCCATCCTATACGTAAGACTCGTAACTTCGGCACTCTCTAGCGTCGAATCTCCTGCCAAAGGCGTTGTTATCGGTCCTGTCGCCCCAATCGCCGGTATCATAGGTTCACCAACCGATCTAATACGAGATAGCTCTGTCCGCCCTGCATGCGAACCAATAACACACGGTCACCAGAATCCAGACCCCGCCGCAGCACTATTTCTCTGCCATCTAGCTCAAGCTTGCTTTCCATTACGGATTCGGGAAGAACAAGCGCCGGTCCTGACAAAATGAAACGTTGGTCAATCTGAATTTGCAGCGGAAATGCAGCGGTTACCGTTCCATAGGAAAAAGCCACCGGATTCGTACTGCCGACGGCTCCGAGGCTCGCTTTTTTAATAATATCCAACATCAAATGCTACACCACCTTTATATCGAGGGACATGGTATGCTCCCCTCCAGAAATCTTATGTGTACATTGGTCCACCAGGAACAGCTGGGTCTCAAAATCAGCAACCAGTACATAAATGAAGTTGCCTGCCCTTACCCGCATATCGCCAATCGCCTGCACGGAGAGACTTAATTTTTCCCGATTATGCAGCTTTAACAGATTGTTCGCTTTCTCGCGGATCTGTGCGTCGTTTGCCTTGTCATCCGCTTTTTGATACAGGTGTAGAATCCCCCAACGCTTCACATTTTCCTTATCACTAACCGGGAAAAATTCACGTTGTCCGATCTCTTCATTGTCCTTATACAGAAAGATCGTGTTGTACGTATCGTCATCAATGCTTCTTTTTAGCGAATAGTCGTATAAGTAGTGTCCCGCTCCCAGCACCAGATTCAGCAGCATCGCCTCCGGTTTATGCAGGGTCAGCTTGCCGAAATCATCGTAAAAAGCCATCAGCTTCCCCTTGTACTGGAGTTCACTGCCAATGGCTCCCATGATAATGTCGAGCAACTTTTTATCATCTTCGATCAGTGAAGGGATACGATACTCCGTCTGGTCCAGCAGACCGGTCTTGAGTCCATAATCCTTGGCGATTTTCTGAATGACTTCGCTTGCGGTTACATCTTGCAGTACATAGCTGCCGTTGCCCAGCAAATAGCGAATCTGATCATACGCCGTCAGCTTAATCTGCTCATCCGAACCCGTGTCTAAGCTAAATACAAAGCCATAAAATACATCCATTCCATCTTTACTGAACTGGACAATATCGCCGTTACTAATGCCGAACTTCGGGTGCTGGTACACTCCGCTGTCCACCAATGTTAGTTCTAGCGTTGCTGGTTTGCCAGTTCGCGCTGTCTTAAGCGAGATGTCCGTCACAATGCCGGAGATATCCCAGATCCTACCCTCCTTGTTCTTCACAAGCAGCTCCATATCTCCCCCTCCTACGGCAGCTTAATGACTTTGCCGATTGGAAGCTTCTTCAGCTCACTATCAGGAATGCCGTTCAGCTTCTGTATGGTTTTATACTTATTGCCATCACCAAGGATCTTTTGGGCAATGCTCCACAGGCTGTCCCCAGCCTTCAAGGTATAGGTAGCGGGGGCTTTTTTTTCACTTGCCCTTTTCTGCTCCGCCTTTACTTTACCATTGACGACTTTTACAGCGACGGCCTGGTAGAATACGTACTTCTTGAGGGATAGCGTGTATTCAATATCACCCGACGTCCCTGCGCTAAGCTTCCAGGTGAATCCTTCGATGCTGGCCGCCATATTAATCGCAAAATCATTCGCAAAGGACTGATCCTCACTACGCTTGGATTCCTCAAGCCAATTCTGTACCTTATTCTTTTGCTCATCCTTTACCATTTTCGGGATCTTTACCCCGGAAAAAATAAACCGGATCGGCCTGCGACTCACCATCCATTTCTTAATCAGCTCCACGTAGTCGAAGGGCTTCCACAGTTCCGCATCCGGCACAAGCACGAAGGGATACCTTTGCGCCGGAAAAATACTTTCGATGCTGATCTCCGTCAGCTTCGGATAAGCAATCGCATTGATTTCACCCAAATCAATAATGCTGTAACTTTTCCCTTCCCCTGACTCCTTTATTTCCAGCGTTTCCGGATTGACGGGCAGCCTGAACAGATCCTCCTGATTGTTAAAGCTCAGAAAAATACCATACTCTTCCACTTTACGTATACACCCCCTGAGCCGTAGAGACAAACTCCTCATTCAACTTTTGCCCGATTTTGTTAATAATGGCATCGATGTCTCCAGCATTGTTAATGTTGCCAGTCGTCACCTGTACCGTCGGCGTAAGCTCGACAAAGTTCTGAATGGCCTGAATCTCCGCCAGCTCACGCAGCATTTTCAAATCATCACTGGAAATGTCTACGGTGTCGTTGATGGAGCCTAATTCGTTTACACTCTTTACGTTGTTAATATTTGTCGGTGCTGCTGCTGGCAGACCCGGATTACCCGTGAAATTCTTCATACCATCCGGTACGCTAGGGACGGGTATGCTTTGGGGAAGTGGCGTCTTCGGAACGATGGAGACATCCCCAGGATGGGTAGAATTCCACTGGTTGGTAGTGCTCTCATTATTTGAGCTGTTGCCTCCAATATTCAGACTCTTCTTTAAATTATCCATATTGAAATCTTGGGTATTCTCTGCAGCTGCATTAAAAGTTCCCTCAATATTGGCCTGAATATCCTGCTTGAACTCACTGCTGTCCACATGCTCAAGCTGTATATTAATCGCCGTATCAATCCCGATGAACTTCCCAACAGCCCCAACTACTTTATTAATACCACCAATAAGAAAGTTGGCAGCGTCAATAACACCATTAATAAACCCTGCCCACATATCAATCACAAATCCAACAAAATCAGCTACGATTTGCCCGATAGACCGGAACAGATTAGCCAGGAAATCTCTCACCGGTTGAAGAGCCGCAACAATTCCCAAGAAAGCCACAATCAGCGCAATAATTAGCCCGATTACTAGCGCAATAGGATTAGCATTCATCACGGCATTGTAAATGCCTTGTGCTACCGTTGCAATACCTGTGGCAATTGCAGCCATATTAGTAGCAATGGCGGC
Organism: Paenibacillus sp. 19GGS1-52; assembly: GCF_022369515.1. Taxonomy (NCBI): domain Bacteria; kingdom Bacillati; phylum Bacillota; class Bacilli; order Caryophanales; family Paenibacillaceae; genus Paenibacillus; species Paenibacillus sp. 19GGS1-52. Next base: position 1,020,808 of record NZ_CP059724.1, on the reverse strand, counting down.
TACTCCCATGGCTATTTGGTAGGCTAATACACCAGCAACAATTCCTAGAATGATTGGTAATACAAACGGTAATGTAGTACTGAGCACGCTCCATAAGAATAGCGCTCCCTGCACTACTGCTGAGAAACCTTGCGCCAATAGGGCCAGCCCAATTGCCATGCCATCGATGATCGGCTGAAAGGTTCCATCCGAAAAAGCATCGTTCAGAATACTTAGTAACGGAGCAAAAGCTTGCAAAGCCCCCTGTCCCATAGAAGCCAAAGAGTTGTTGTAATTACCCATCAGCGTCTGCCATTGGTTCACAGGAGAATCCATCATTGTTTGCAGCGCAGCGCTAGTCATTCCCGCCGTACTCATGATATCGCCCAAGGTACTTAGGAAAGCTTCCATATTCCCCGTCTTGGCTACCAGATCCAGCCCGCCCAGATCTTCTTCATCGACTTGCAGCATAGAAGCCAGCTCACCGGAATCCCCCTCAAAAGCAGAACTAATCGCTGATGAGGTGTCCCCGATGTCCTTACCTTCCGGAGATAACATACTCATTTTTGTGGAGTAGTCCATTAACTTGTCCAATTGGTCCGTATTTTGGGTTTTGGGATAAAAGGATAAGGCACTCTCCATCGACTTGCTTACATCCTGTCCGGTCTCAAGTGCTCTTTCTTTAAATTTATCAAACATGGCCAAGCCGACAGCAGAATCACCGGTTTTGGCTTTAAACATGTCTCCCCATTTTTGCTGTTCCGCGGCTGGCTCAAGAACCTTTTCCATTACACCTTTAACTTTTTCCGCAACACCCTTAGCCTTATCAAAAGCTCCGGTAAGCTTCTCCCATACACTCACTTGTTTTTGAGCCTCTCCGACTCCGCTGCCCGCCGCAGCATTTAGTCTTTTTTGAGCTTCGACAGCTCCTCCAATTGAAGTTTCTATCCTGGTATAAGCAGAACTGTAATCATTAATAATGTTATATACCGGTTTATTGACTACTTTCATGCTAATTCGGTTCAGTGTGGCGGAAAAGGAATTCGATATATTCGCAGAAACCTGATTTGTAATCTGGTTCGTAATATCTGTAAGCCATTGATTCGAGACCTGCTGTATTCCAGCCATATTAGTCTGTATACCTGCCATTCATTCACCTCCTCACTTATTTCTTCTTCCCCTTACTTTTCGTCCGCTCCTTCTTCTCCTTATCTACTCGAACAACGATCATCGCATAAATAGCCGCTCGTTCACGTGTAGACAGCTTCATCAGCTCATGCGGTAAAATATGCAGCTCGTGGAGGGCGTAGTACGCCAGATTGGCTTCACTATCGCCCCCGTTGATTAGTTTTTTACGTCATCTACCAGCTCATTCATGTCAGTACCAAAGCCGTTCAGTGCCTGTACCCGTTCACCAAGCGCTGCGAACTCACCAGGCAGCAGCATTTTGCGCAGCAGTGCTTCAGCACCAAGAACACTGTAAGAGCGCTGCAGTTCGGCATTTTTCAGATCCGGATGCATAACACTAGACGTCATCAGCTTGGCCATATAATCATTGGGATCAATTTCAGGAGTGTAAGCTCCATTCTTCCCCTTCACCTTACGTGTAGCAGCTTTGCGGCATTCCTGATTCTCATCCTCGGTCATACTGCGCAGCTTCCAAGCAACAGCGGCCCCTTCCTTATCTTTAAATCGCTGGGAGACTACATACTCCTCCGTCGTATCACATGCCACATTTTGTGCAAAAAATAAACTCAATTCACTCATTGTTATCCTCCTTAAATTGATTTAATTACAGATAGAGAAGAGGCCCGCTGCCAACCTCACACTCGGGCCGTTCTTACTCACATCTATATGTCGATAGATATTCCTAAGCAGCTTACAGACCAGTTCCTGCCGCTGCCCCAAAGGCCTGTGCAATCTCCACATCCTCAAAGGTAAAGCTCACTTCTTCTTCCAGCGCATCCGACTCGGTATCGAGAGAAGCCATAATGACGCTATCGAGGTTCACACCCTTCAGCAAAATCCGCTGCGCTCCAACGCTGGATGAAGGATCTTCATTCGTGACTTCAATATCAAAATATTGATCAACACCTGTATTCATATAATCCAGCATCATCTGACGGAAACGGCTGGTCATGTAGAAAATTGTCATCGACCCGCTGCCCGACCACCCAGTCGCTTTATGTTGAACACCCCGACGGCCTAGTGTTTTCACTTCAGCCTTTTGCTTCTCTACGGTCGCTTCCAGCGTCTTCACGTAGAACATTTCCTCCGTTTGGGTACCAATTACAGCATAAGCACGGCCCTCTTGGCCGGAAATGGTATCGCTAGCTTTCAAGAACGCCATCTTAAACCACCTTCACTTTCATATATACTTTTTCAACCGAGTCCACTGGCTTCACAGCAACCTCCAGCACAATACTGTCACTATCCACACCAGCCACGACCACAATATCCGTTTGCGAATTAAAGCCTTCAATGGCCCCGATATTTTGCAGATCATTCATGTAAGTCGCACATTGCGACCAGAACAGCGCACGGCCGTCCTCATTATTAGCCACCTTGCCAATAAAATAGCTCTCAAAAATAATCTTCATATCATTCGCGATCCCGTCCAACACACGCAACACGCGATTCTTGGAGAAGGCTTTGCCCTTATCCGGGGAATAAGCCGTAAATGTATTAATGTCCTGTTCCACCACAGCCCGACCTCCGGTGTAAGTAAAGAGAAGTTCACCGTTTAACAGGGCTGCTATCGTCTCGGAATGGCTAAGACGTACATCGACGTCAACCGCATCATCATAGGCTTGATAAGTCAGCGACTCATTCACCGCAGCAGCGGCGGTAGCACCGGCTACCCAAGCAACCGCACCCATTTTGTCAATGATTGTGCCGTCACTTAGCACCACACCATTCTTGACGCTGATTACCCCAACATGTCCAGCCGTAGCATAATCCGACAATACTGTTTGCACCTTTTTCCCTTCGACATCACGCAGGCGCTTCACAAAAGAGGTATATAATGCCTTCAGCGAGTTATCCTGAGACAATAACCCTACCGTTTGGAAGTCCTGAACCTCCAGAGCCGATAGAAAATCGCTATGTTCCTGATTAGTCACTGTACCGTTCGCTCCACCTATTAGCGGCAAACCTGCGGTCAGCGATAAGCCAGTCGTACCATTCGGTTGAAATTGTACATAATCATTGGGTAGCAGCGCATCAGCAGCGCCCACCGTTTGTTTATCCTGCTCTGTGCCATCAAGGAGCGTCAACACATCGAACAACACATTGTTTTCAATGTTTTTCTCAATGACCACAGAAATATCATTACCGCGAGCGCCACCGTATTTTGCAGTAATCTGCAGTCCGTTATTAGTCGCCGCCGCTTTAACACCCACATTCAGACGGTACAGCAGCAAGGTTCCTGCCCGCTTCAGCGCTTCACGCACCGACAGCAGCGTAGGATGGGTCAGATCATAGCTCAGCAGCTTGGCCACATCGTCCTGCGCTGTAACCTTAACAATCACTCCCGATTGCCCCCAAGGCAGTGTAAGCGCCAGTGCGGTGATTCCACGTTCCCCCATTTTACCGATGGCACTTTGATTCGTTGCTACATTTACGTAAACTCCGGGGCGCACCTTATTTTGCGTGGTCCATGTTCCTCCAGCCATTAAATAACCTCCTTATTTAAAAAAAGCACCAGTAATTCTTTCGCATCTTCCACCGTATAGCTCTGTTCATCTTGCAAAATAACGTTCAGCACATCTTTTTCCTTTGGTAAAAAAAGCGTTGATTCCAGAATCTGTCCTTTGCCGAATACATTACTGTTACTGCTTGTCTCATTTGTACTCATTTCAGTTGTTCTCCTCCTGTCATTTGGCCCATCTTCACCGCTTCCGGTTGAACACTTTGCAGATAAAGCATATAATCCACCGTAAAAAGCGGCCCCTGCTCAGCTGTTCCTGCCTCCCAGGCATGCCTAACACTGCGTACAGAAACGTTCTCCTTCTCAATCACTGCCAGCGCTTCTCGAAGCTCATCAGCCATTTCCTCACCTCTTAGCACGCTGCCCTGCTCATAGCGGATACCGAAGTGATAAACAGCCAGATATCTTCCCTCACGCTGCCGATCAAAGGTTGCAGAGATCATTACTGGATGAAAATAAGCTGCCAGCGGTTTCTCTCCATCCACATATACGGGGGTATCCGGAAAATACCGTTCAAGCGCATTTGTGATGTTAACCCGCAGTTGTTGTTGTGCAGACCTGTTAATGAATACTCAACCTCCTTCTTGAACTAGGAATTAAAAATGGATATCATCCGCTAAGGATAATATCCACTTCTTGATTAGGCTGCTGTTGAGAAGAATCTTTCACCGCTATAGTTTTTAGTAGAGCATTCATGCTCTTGCGGTGTTCTTCTGCTTCATTTGCCATGTTATAATCATACCCCCTCAACTTCCGCCTGGAGACGGTAATCCGGCGATATTTGGGAGAGATTAGGGATGACTTAGAGCGCCTTTTCACCGAAAAAAAAGCTGCATCATCCTTTTAGGACAATACAGCTAGGATTGCTATTTTTGAAACCCAACCTTCCTTATCATGTTTCTGATTTCATCCTCTAGTTAAGAAGTGATGCCTATTCTCTCTATATACTCTTTCTGTTCCGTCAGCGTTTTAGGAGCTGCTTTTGTTAATGAATTCAGAGACAGCAGTCCAAGATCCATTAAAGCCAATGCCATCTTATAAAAAGCCTTCGAGCGTATCTTTACATAGGTGTCCTTGCTGACAGGCGGATCAAATACATGATTATAGACCGTATAATCGTATGTCTCATCCCGTTTCATATACCTTTCACGCACTAACTGCTGCTCTCTCGTCTCCAGCCTTTCCACAACAGAATCAATCGCCGTACAAAAAGCTCTCCTAGCAGCAGGCACATCTACATTATGCGCAGCAAGCGCAGCGGTCTGATCAGTAATAGTATTAGTAGGACCATGGAATCGCTCGGTATATGAATAAGTGATTCCAGCCTCCTTAGCCTCAAAAGTGACTGTCTTAAAAATACGGTATTTCTCTAACAGCCCCTCTATAGCAATTTGAGTCTGGCGGCGATCCAGTTCTGGTAACGTTGAAGTTGATAAGTTCATCATGTATGCACTCCTTTGTGATTAATGGATTGAAATTAAATTAGCAGAAATTTCTAGAGAAATATGGTAGAATTCTTCTTGTTCGTATAGTGTTCGTATTTTTATATAATATACCACTTATCTACCAATCCCGTAAAATGCCGTTTAAGGCTGTTTTAGTCCAAATATGCTATACTTCTCCATTTTATCTTGCCTTTTGGCATTATACTGCTCTTTTCGTATTTACCTTTTGGTAAAAAAGGCTTATATTATTAACAATAGCCAATAGCAGATAAGGAGTCGGTCAAGATGAAAGCGGAATTTGGGGATTATCTAAAACAGCTGCGGGAGGCAAAGGGACTGACTATTAACCATTTGGCAACAGCAGCCGGTATCAGCGGGTCACAGATTTCAAGGATAGAAAATGGACTAAGAGGCGTTCCTAAGCCAGATACACTGCGTAAAATTGCTCAAGCTATTGAAGTCTCTTATGAGGAGCTTATGGAACATGCCGGTTATTTACCGCAGCAGGCTCCACCCAGCCTTAATGTCGTTCCAGAGTGGGCTACAAGCAAAGATAAGCGAGATTTTCGAAAGATGCTGGAGGATGACGGAGAACTAATGTTTGACGGGATACCGTTAGATCAGGAAGACAAGCAGAGGATAAAGGATGTGCTGACTGGCTTGTTCTGGGAGGCCAAGCAAATGAACAAAAGAAAACAACAGAAGAATGATCCAGAGTCCAGTAAATAACACTATTACTATTACATTAACATGCTGCAGGTGAAGAAAATGGATGAATTGATCAATAATTTGCTTAAAAAACATAAAACCAACTGTCCATTTGAGCTTTCCAGAGCGCTGGGGATACACATTCGTTTCATGAATCTGGGGGCAGTTACGAAGGGATTATATTACAGAAAATTAAGAAGAAGATTTATTGTCATTCATAATGAGCTACCTATAGAGTGGCAGCGCTTTGTTTGTGCACATGAATTAGGACATGATCGCCTCCACAAAGGCATCAACCGCTTTTTTCTGGAAGAGAGTTCCTACTTCTCACCAGGTAAGCTGGAACGTCAAGCCAACCTCTTTGCCTTGAAGCTACTATCTGCCAACAGTCTTCCCGATCAGGATGAGTCATTGAACAGCTATTACTTACGGATTGGAATTCCTCCGGAAGTTAGATTTTACACACAAGACTAATGAATATTTCTTTCTAAATAAACAACAAAGAACTCTTACCTAAGTAAGAGTTCTTTGCCAGCTATGAACTGTAAGTGTATCGGGACGACACGATTTGAACATGCGACCCCCTGGTCCCAAACCAGGTGCTCTACCAAGCTGAGCTACGTCCCGAAACTATAAAAGTAAAATATGGAGCGGGTGATGGGAATCGAACCCACGCTATCAGCTTGGAAGGCTGAAGTTCTACCATTGAACTACACCCGCAAAGGTGTAAAATCGGGACGACACGATTTGAACATGCGACCCCCTGGTCCCAAACCAGGTGCTCTACCAAGCTGAGCTACGTCCCGACAATATAAAGTTAAGATTGTTCCAAAAAAATGGTGCGCCCTGAGGAATTCGAATCCCCGGCCTTTTGATTCGTAGTCAAACGCTCTATCCAGCTGAGCTAAGGGCGCATATAAAACTATTGGAGCGGACGACGGGAATCGAACCCGCGACCCTCGCCTTGGCAAGGCGATGCTCTACCGCTGAGCCACGTCCGCAAATAAGTGGTGCGCGTGGAGGGACTTGAACCCCCACGTCATAAACGCTAGATCCTAAGTCTAGTGCGTCTGCCAATTCCGCCACACGCGCACAATACAAATAAAAATGGTGAGCCATGAAGGATTCGAACCTTCGACACCCTGATTAAAAGTCAGGTGCTCTACCAGCTGAGCTAATGGCTCTCACTTGGCTGGGGATATAGGAATCGAACCTATGATGACGGAGTCAAAGTCCGTTGCCTTACCGCTTGGCTAAACCCCAATGTTGGATACCTTATATTGCCCATAATCTCATAGAATATAATGACGATAATGGTGGAGGCTGAGGGGTTCGAACCCCCGACCCTCTGCTTGTAAGGCAGATGCTCTCCCAGCTGAGCTAAGCCTCCGTATGTATGGTGACCCTCAAAGGGTAACGATAAGTGAAAATTTGGTGACCCGTATGGGATTCGAACCCATGTTACCTCCGTGAAAGGGAGGTGTCTTAACCCCTTGACCAACGGGCCTAATAAATCTGTGGAGCTCTCAACCGGATTCGAACCGGTGACCTCATCCTTACCATGGATGCACTCTACCTACTGAGCTATGAGAGCATGGCTCCCCGAACAGGGCTCGAACCTGTGACAACTCGATTAACAGTCGAGTGCTCTACCAACTGAGCTATCAGGGAAAATCGCTTGGCAACGTCCTACTCTCCCAGGACCCTTCGGTCCAAGTACCATCGGCGCTGGAGGGCTTAACGGTCGTGTTCGGGATGGGTACGCGTGGAACCCCTCCGCTATCGCCACCAAACGGGTTTTTTCCGGTCGCTTAGCTCCCCGAATTTCTTCAGGAAAATAACCAACACTAGAAAAGACATACAGGCTTGAATCGCCTGAAAACTGAATCCGAATCGAATCTGCGTTCTTGCTTGTTTGTGGATAAGCCCTCGACCGATTAGTATTGGTCAGCTCCATGCATTGCTGCACTTCCACCTCCAACCTATCTACCTCGTCGTCTTCAAGGGGTCTTACTAATTGGGAAATCTCATCTCGAGGGGGGCTTCACGCTTAGATGCTTTCAGCGCTTATCCCGTCCGTACGTAGCTACTCAGCCATGCTCCTGGCGGAACAACTGATGCACCAGCGGTACGTCCATCCCGGTCCTCTCGTACTAAGGACAGCTCCTCTCAAATTTCCTGCGCCCACGACAGATAGGGACCGAACTGTCTCACGACGTTCTGAACCCAGCTCGCGTACCGCTTTAATGGGCGAACAGCCCAACCCTTGGGACCTACTTCAGCCCCAGGATGCGATGAGCCGACATCGAGGTGCCAAACCTCCCCGTCGATGTGGACTCTTGGGGGAGATAAGCCTGTTATCCCCAGGGTAGCTTTTATCCGTTGAGCGATGGCCCTTCCATGCGGTACCACCGGATCACTAAGTCCGACTTTCGTCCCTGCTCGACTTGTAGGTCTCGCAGTCAAGCTCCCTTATGCCTTTGCACTCTGCGAATGATTTCCAACCATTCTGAGGGAACCTTGGAACGCCTCCGTTACTCTTTAGGAGGCGACCGCCCCAGTCAAACTGCCCGCCTGACACGGTCCCCGTACCCGATAAGGGCACTAGGTTAGAACCTAGATACGATCAGGGTGGTATCCCAACGTCGCCTCTGCAGAAGCTTGCGCTCCTGCTTCTCTGGCTCCCACCTATCCTGTACAGATCGTACCCAAATTCAATATCAAGCTGCAGTAAAGCTCCATGGGGTCTTTCCGTCTTGTCGCGGGTAACCTGCATCTTCACAGGTATTAAAATTTCACCGGATCTCTCGTTGAGACAGCGCCCAAGTCGTTACGCCATTCGTGCGGGTCAGAATTTACCTGACAAGGAATTTCGCTACCTTAGGACCGTTATAGTTACGGCCGCCGTTTACTGGGGCTTCGGTTCACAGCTTCGGGTTTAACCCCTAACCGCTCCCCTTAACCTTCCAGCACCGGGCAGGCGTCAGCCCGTATACTTCGCCTTACGGCTTCGCACAGACCTGTGTTTTTGCTAAACAGTCGCTTGGGCCTTTTCACTGCGGCCCCCTCGGGCTATTCACCCTACCGAGGCACCTCTTCTCCCGAAGTTACGAGGTCATTTTGCCGAGTTCCTTAACGAGAGTTCTTCCGCGCGCCTTAGAATTCTCTTCTCGCCTACCTGTGTCGGTTTGCGGTACGGGCACCTTCTCCTGGCTAGAGGCTTTTCTTGGCAGTGTGAGATCATGACCTTCGCTACTACAATTTTCGCTCCCCATCACAGCCCAGCCTTAACGATGTGCGGATTTGCCTACACATCAGCCTCACTGCTTAGACGGACACTTCCATCAGTCCGCGTCACTACCCTCCTGCGTCACCCCATCGCTCATAGCGGATTACGGTGGTACAGTAATTTCAAACTGTTGTCCTTCGACTACGCCTTTCGGCCTCGCCTTAGGTCCCGACTTACCCTGAGCGGACGAGCCTTCCTCAGGAAACCTTGGGCTTTCGGCGGATCAGATTCTCACTGATCTTTTCGTTACTCATACCGGCATTCTCACTTGTATACGCTCCAGCACTCCTCACGGTATACCTTCAACGTATATACAACGCTCCCCTACCCCAGATACAATGTATCTAGCCATAGCTTCGGTGGTGTGTTTAGCCCCGTTACATTTTCGGCGCAGAGTCACTCGACCAGTGAGCTATTACGCACTCTTTCAATGGTGGCTGCTTCTAAGCCAACATCCTGGTTGTCTGTGCAACTCCACATCCTTTCCCACTTAACACACACTTGGGGACCTTAGCTGATGGTCTGGGCTGTTTCCCTTTCGACAATGGATCTTAGCACTCACTGTCTGACTCCCGGTAATAAGTATATGGCATTCGGAGTTTGACTGAGCTTGGTAACCCTTGCGGGCCCCGCACCCAATCAGTGCTCTACCTCCACTACTCTTATACCGAGGCTAGCCCTAAAGCTATTTCGGGGAGAACCAGCTATCTCCGAGTTCGATTGGAATTTCTCCGCTACCCCCACCTCATCCCCGCATTTTTCAACATGCGTGGGTTCGGGCCTCCAGTGCGTGTTACCGCACCTTCACCCTGGACAGGGGTAGATCACACGGTTTCGGGTCTACGCCCCCATACTATGTCGCCCTATTCAGACTCGCTTTCGCTGCGGCTCCGGCTTCTCACCTTAACCTTGCATGGTAAACGTAACTCGCCGGTTCATTCTACAAAAGGCACGCCATCACCCATAGATCGGGCTCTGACTTTTTGTAAGCACACGGTTTCAGGTTCTATTTCACTCCCCTTCCGGGGTGCTTTTCACCTTTCCCTCACGGTACTGTTTCACTATCGGTCGCCAGGTAGTATTTAGCCTTAGCAGATGGTCCTGCTGGATTCATACGGGGTTTCACGTGCCCCGCACTACTCGGGATCCGTCTCGGAGAGAATACAGTTTAGGCTACAGGGCTTTTACCTCTATCGCGGGCCTTTCCAGACCTCTTCGCCTACCATATTCCTTTGTAACTCCATGTGAGACGTCCCACAACCCCTAAGAGCAAGCTCTTAGGTTTAGGCTGTTCCGCGTTCGCTCGCCGCTACTGACGGAATCACTATTGTTTTCTCTTCCTCAGGGTACTTAGATGTTTCAGTTCCCCTGGTCTGCCTCTACATACCCTATGTATTCAGGTATGAGTAACTGTGCATTACCACAGCTGGGTTTCCCCATTCGGACACCCCCGGATCAAAGCTTGCTTACAGCTCCCCGAGGCAGTTTCGTTGTTCGCCACGTCCTTCGTCGGCTCCTGGCGCCTAGGCATCCTCCGTGTGCTCTTATTAGCTTAACCAATGCTCCGGTGTTTCGCTTGTTCACTCATCTTGTTTTGAATGTTGCTACCGGATCACTCCGTTCGCAGGTCATTCAAAGCCAAAAGTCGCTTCACCATCGAAAACCTTCGCTAAGCCATAATACACTTTCGCTCGTTTACACAAGCGACAGATAAAATGTTCTAAAACGCAAATTCGTTTCGGTATCCAGTTTTCAAGGATCAAGTTTAAAACCATATTCATTTTAAAAAGTTTTGGTGGAGCCAAGCGGGATCGAACCGCTGACCTCCTGCTTGCAAGGCAGGCGCTCTCCCAGCTGAGCTATGGCCCCATAAGAGGTTTATGAAATTTGAATGGTGGGCCTTAGTGGACTCGAACCACCGACCTCACCCTTATCAGGGGTGCGCTCTAACCAGCTGAGCTAAAGGCCCTTATTCAATCAATGCATCTCATGAAGTTAATCATAAGGGTGCGCTTGGCAACGTCCTACTCTCCCAGGACCCTTCGGTCCAAGTACCATCGGCGCTGGAGGGCTTAACGGTCGTGTTCGGGATGGGTACGTGTGGAACCCCTCCGCTATCGCCACCAAACGCATACGAAAGAGACTTGCTCTCTCAAAACTGAGCAACGAGTGAGTGTGTGTAAACCCTAAGGGTTTACTAGAAGCCTTGCGGCTTCTGTTCGAATGTTTCCGTTACAGGAAACGATTCTCCATAGAAAGGAGGTGATCCAGCCGCACCTTCCGATACGGCTACCTTGTTACGACTTCACCCCAATTATCTACCCCACCTTCGGCGGCTGGCTCCCTTGCGGGTTACCCCACCGACTTCGGGTGTTGTAAACTCTCGTGGTGTGACGGGCGGTGTGTACAAGACCCGGGAACGTATTCACCGCGGCATGCTGATCCGCGATTACTAGCAATTCCGACTTCATGCAGGCGAGTTGCAGCCTGCAATCCGAACTGAGACCGGCTTTGTTGGGATTCGCTCCACCTCGCGGTTTCGCAGCCCTTTGTACCGGCCATTGTAGTACGTGTGTAGCCCAGGTCATAAGGGGCATGATGATTTGACGTCATCCCCACCTTCCTCCGGTTTGTCACCGGCAGTCTGCTTAGAGTGCCCACCATAATGTGCTGGCAACTAAGCATAAGGGTTGCGCTCGTTGCGGGACTTAACCCAACATCTCACGACACGAGCTGACGACAACCATGCACCACCTGTCTCCTCTGTCCCGAAGGCCGCCGCTATCTCTAGCGGATTCAGAGGGATGTCAAGACCTGGTAAGGTTCTTCGCGTTGCTTCGAATTAAACCACATACTCCACTGCTTGTGCGGGTCCCCGTCAATTCCTTTGAGTTTCAGTCTTGCGACCGTACTCCCCAGGCGGAGTGCTTACTGTGTTAACTTCGGCACCAAGGGTATCGAAACCCCTAACACCTAGCACTCATCGTTTACGGCGTGGACTACCAGGGTATCTAATCCTGTTTGCTCCCCACGCTTTCGCGCCTCAGCGTCAGTTACAGCCCAGAAAGTCGCCTTCGCCACTGGTGTTCCTCCACATATCTACGCATTTCACCGCTACACGTGGAATTCCACTTTCCTCTTCTGTACTCAAGCCACCCAGTTTCCAGTGCGACCTCAGGTTGAGCCCAAGGTTTAAACACCAGACTTAAATAGCCGCCTGCGCGCGCTTTACGCCCAATAATTCCGGACAACGCTTGCCCCCTACGTATTACCGCGGCTGCTGGCACGTAGTTAGCCGGGGCTTTCTTCTCAGGTACCGTCACTCTTATAGCAGTTACTCTATAAGACGTTCTTCCCTGGCAACAGAGCTTTACGATCCGAAAACCTTCATCACTCACGCGGCATTGCTCCGTCAGGCTTGCGCCCATTGCGGAAGATTCCCTACTGCTGCCTCCCGTAGGAGTCTGGGCCGTGTCTCAGTCCCAGTGTGGCCGTTCACCCTCTCAGGTCGGCTACGCATCGTCGCCTTGGTGAGCCGTTACCCCACCAACTAGCTAATGCGCCGCAGGCCCATCCCTCAGCGACAGATTACTCCGTCTTTCATCCTCTTCCCAGGTGGAAAAAGGAATTATCCGGTATTAGCTACCGTTTCCGGTAGTTATCCCAGACTATGGGGCAGGTTGCCTACGTGTTACTCACCCGTCCGCCGCTAAATCCTGTTGAAAGCAAGCTTTCAACAAAACTCCGCTCGACTTGCATGTATTAGGCATGCCGCCAGCGTTCGTCCTGAGCCAGGATCAAACTCTCCAATTTGTATTGAAAAGAGCGATTGCTCATTTTGAAACCTCTGACGAGAATTTACATTCTCAACCGACAAGTTTACTCCAGCATAAATGCCGTGAAACTCATCTTCTTTTGGATTTTACTTTCGTAAAATCCCACTCACTCGTTGTTCAGTTTTCAAAGATCAAATTCTCGTTTTAGCTCTTCACCGCGTCTCAGCGGCGACCTTTATAATATATCACAGCATATCATAATTTGGCAAGCTTTTTTTTGAAAAACATTTTATTAAAAGTACTTGCTTGCATCCACCTTTCATACAACGAAAAGGGGCGCGAGATATAATGTATCACGGCGCCACCTTTTTAGTCAACCTATTTTGTTAAGTAATTGTAAATCTCATAAGACCTTGGCATATTCCTGCGGCATTAATGCTTGATCTGAGAGGTACGTCCACCCCATGCATACTTAGAAAGCTCTTTCTGGGGAGCGAAGCGTGCATACATACGAAATACGGTCTTATATCTGTTGGCGATAGCATGTCTAATATTTTGGTCCAAGCGTTGATCGCTCAAATCTAATAGCATTTCGTCAAGCTCTTTACGCAAAACATAGTCTAGTTCTTTGCATTCCTTATCATTAAACAACATTCCCAGCATATGCTTGGCCTCCTTCATCAAATTGAAATGATCAAATGCTCCAACTACTAATTCTTGTGCAAAAGAAGTTAGTCCAAATGGGGAAAGCTGCGTTTTGCTCTGTCTAATTAGATTAACCGGAGGATCGCATCTATAACCATAATTATGTAAAATCCCCTATATGGTACAGCCATGCTCAATCTATTTTTCTTTCCCCCTGAGCACGACTTTAATGTTATGCTCAATTCCCCTAAATTTTATGATAAAAGGGAAAATGTAATTGTGCTTTCTATAATGGCAGCAATAAATAGCAAGAGAACAATCCATATGGATGCAGTGAGAGTCTGACGCATAAAGAGCGACCAGTCTGTTCCCCGTTCCTTCTTTCGTGCTGCCGAGCTAAATAGGCTTGAAGCAACTTTACCGCCGAACTGTAGTCCGAAGGCACTAGCGATGATGATAGCTGGTATCTCAATAATTCCATGTGGCAACAGCCCTTTAACTATCAAAGCAAACAAATCTTGTCCCTGCAATGCTGAGTAATGGACCAAGTATCCGATAACCGCTCCATTTATCAATAAAAATATAGCAGGCAGTATCCCAAACAACGCCCCTAAAAAGAGAATGAGCACGCCTTTGATACTATTGTTCATAAATATAAACACAAAGAAGCTCCATTGCGGATGGGAGGACTCTCTAAGGTTACCGCTTATTTCACTTAATCCCCGAAGCTGCTGCACAAGCAATTTTTCCAGAGAATCAGTTCCTATCCAACCTATGACCACACCCCCTGCAAACAGAATAAGTGAAAGTAGTAACGCCTTGCGAATTGTTGTTAGATCCTTAATAAAAGTGAAGAACGATAACATATATACCTCCTGATATTGATATCTGCCATATCTTAATCTTGGGTCATAAGCGGACGGTACGAGCATACATTTAAAACAAACAAGCATTAGCATGGGAGAGGAGCACAGTTATTTATGAATTCTTTTTATGTATTCAGTGGCAAAAAAATAAAACGGTTCATCTACATCTTTGCCGCTGCGCTTCTGGCCGCTGGAGTTGTCTATGTCGAGAGGGGTAACATTACCGTATTTTCTGAAGCCGCCCCTTCTGCGATTTACAGTGTGCCGACGGAGAAGAAGCTTATTGCCCTGACATTCGATATTAGCTGGGGAGAGAAACGGCCGGAACCGATTTTAAAGGTACTTGAAGACAAAAAAGTGGATAAAGCCACCTTCTTTCTGTCTTCACCATGGAGCAAAACCCATCCAGAGATAGTGACAAGCATTAAAAATGCAGGTTTTGAAATCGGTAGCCATGGTCATAAGCATGTTAATTACAGCACACTCAGCAATGAGGAAATCCGTACACAGATTACAACTGCACACTCCGTATTAACTGAATTAACCGGGAAAGAGCCAAATTTAATTCGTATGCCTAATGGCGATTTTGACAAAAGGGTACTCCAAATTGCCAACGACCTTGGGTATAAGGTTATTCAGTGGGATACGGATTCCTTGGACTGGAAAAATATTGGGGTAGATAATATTGTGAAACGGGTTACGACCAAAGCTCACCCAGGAGATATTGTCCTTCTGCACGCCAGCGACTCCTGTAAACAGACTCACGAGGCCCTTCCACTCATCATTGATGAGCTTCGCAAGCAGGGTTATGAATTTGTAACGGTCTCCGAATTGCTCAGCCAAAGCAGTGCCGACGGTAAGGAAGTCCGCGATTCTGCATGGCTGAACGATAGCTTAGAGGATGCGGCCGGATTGTAATGGCCACTATTAAAAGTATTAATGACGTGGAGAAATGAGCTCCGAAATTTCGGGTGTGGGGGTATCCAGCTTCGGATAACTCAGATCTAGACCCTCCAATGTCTTTACAACAATGGCCAGGGCCAAATAGTTGCGGTACCACTGATGATTGGCTGGGATCCAGTACCAAGGCGCTTTTTCAATGCTGGTTTCTTTAAAAATATCTTCATAGGCTTCTTGATATTCATCCCAGTATTCCCGCTCCTGAAGATCACTAGCATCGAATTTCCAGTGCTTCTTAGGATCTTCCAGTCGCTCCTGAATTTTCTTGAGTTGCTTATCCTTAGAGATATGCAAGAAGAGCTTAATGATCGTGGTGCCCTCTTCCACCATCATTTCCTCAAACTGGCGGATGTAACGAAAGCGGCGCTTCATATCGTCCTTTTTCAGGCCACCATGGACGCGTGGTACCAATACATCTTCATAGTGGGAACGGTTAAAGGCGGCGATATAGCCCTTAGGCGGTGTCTTCTGGTGAACTCTCCACAAAAATTCGTGAGCTTCCTCCTCTAAAGAAGGTTTCTTGAAGCTGGTGACCATGAACCCTTGTGGATTAATACCTGAGAAAATATGTTTAACTGTCCCATCTTTACCACTTGAGTCCATTCCTTGAAGGATAACAAGCAGTGAGTGCTTTTTCTGGGCAAATAATATATCCTGTAGCTCGATAAGCCGTTCCTTAAGCTTCTCCATTTTTGCATTGGCTTCTTCTTTGGATTTAAATTCACCTTTTTCATCCGGATCCAGATGCTTAAGTTCAGTTTCATTTGTGTCTTTTATCATATAACGCTTGATGTTCATTTATTCTCCTCCTAAAATAGTGGCTTCGTATAGATATCTTAATATGTATGCTGCTCTTAGGATTAACCTCCTTTGACGGATTTTAATCTTTTCGGCACTCAATATCTAATAAATAACCCCGTTCATTTCTGATATATCAGATGAGCGGGGTTATTCCTGTTGCTGGTCCCTTCCCTCAACCGGTGGACGGTTTCAAAACACGGTGCAGCATCAAAATTTGGAATGCATTGCAAGCAACGAGTGGAACAACAATAAATACGGTAGCACTATCAACGCCAATACGAAGCACGCCGATGATCTCGACAATTGAAATTGCCGACATAAAGAAAAAGGTTGGAATCCAAGCAGATGCATTAGTACTTTTCACTTTAAAATAAGTCACCATTAGGGCGGTAAGCAAGATGAATATCCCCAAGATTAGATCGGAAATGACATTTCTGTCTCCACCCACAAACGTACGCAAAAAAATTAATTCAAGCAGAGCGAGCACGGCGAGCACCAGTTGAATGTACTGCCAAATCTTCCGCGGAAACACTCCAATCCCCATATAATTCAGAATCAGATATGCGAAGAATCCAAGCTGGGCATAGACGCTTACAAGTATACCGTAACCAAATAAAATAAGTGGATATAGCCAGAAATCAGCAACGCTTTTAAAATCGATTCGCCCATTCACCGTTTGCAAAGCAAGCCCGGCAATAACCGCACCTCCTGCGCCAATCAAAAGCGTGGTCCAAAATAAATAAAACCATTTTCTTATACTCAGCTTATCCACCCCCGTGTCAGATTTATTTTACCAAGGTTACCTGCAAAAAACCATTCGGCAGCAACATAAATGTATTCTTAAGCGGCATACTACATAGCAGGAATCCTAAAAGGAGGGCAGTGCCAATGAAATGGAGGGTTTTGAGGTCAGGCGGATTTGCATTAGGCTTCGTTTTAGCCTTAACGGCCTGCGGAGGCGAACAGAGCAGTTCCTCTTCCGGGCAAGGGGGATATAAAGAAATGAAGACCATGGTTGTAGATATATTGAAAAGCGAAGAGGGAAAAAAAGCTGTAGAAGAGGCATTATCAACTCCCAGCTCTGAAGGTGGCGCTAGCAGCAGTGGTATTAGTATGAAAATGATGCCGCTCCAGACCACTGAACAAATAAAAGTGGCGGTCAAGGATACGCTCACCGCTCCAGAATATCAGAAAGAAATCGAAAAGATAATGACGGACCCCAAATTTGCAGGAGACTTCGCTAAAGCGATCAATTCGCAAAGCAAGGAGCTACACCTTCAATTAATTAAAGATCCTTCATATCAAAAATCGGTTGAAGAAATTATGAAGTCACCTGAAATGATGAAAATGTTCCTGGATCTTACTAAATCATCAGACTATCGCAAACAGACAATGACCGTTATGCAAGAAGCCATGCAAAATCCCTTATTCCGTATGGAGGTATTGGACTTGCTTAAAACGGTTGTACAGGAGGAACTACAGCCCAAAGTTCAGAAGACAGGGGGAAAGAATCAGGGTAGCGGCGGAGATAGCCAGAAACAAGAAGGCGGTGGCGGCGGAGACAACTCCGGTTCCTAATAAAATACATCCTTTTATAAACAAAAGAGGCCTTATCCCACTAGTAGGTGCAGGATGGCCTCTTTACTATATTAATTTTAGTGCTGCTCGTATTTAGTAATCAGCTTATCAGCGATTTCAGCAAACAAAAGTGCTGTTGGTGTTTCCGCTTTGTATACTGAAGGTGAAAAATCCACTTCGGATATGTGATTATCTGGTGCTCCAAGGGGAATCTGAGCTAACAATTCCGTATGAAGCGTCTCCGCCAATCTTGCTCCGCCTCCGCGGCCAAATATATAGTCCTTTTTACCGCATGCAGAACATTCGTAATAGGCCATGTTCTCAATGACCCCTATAATCTCATGATCTGTCTGCAAAGCCATAGAACCAGCCCTGGCTGCCACAAAAGCCGCGGTAGCATGAGGAGTCGTGACGATGATTTCTTTGCTGTGCGGCAACATCTGATGCAAATCTAGAGCCACGTCACCTGTACCAGGTGGTAAGTCCAACAGCATATAGTCAAGTTCTCCCCAGCCTACATCACTGAAAAATTGTCGCAGCATTTTACCGAGCATCGGACCACGCCAGATGACAGGACTATTTTCACGGATAAAGAAACCCATAGACATGACCTTCACCCCGAAACGTTCTACAGGGATTATCGTTCCTTCTTCAACAATCGGTCCTTCTTCGATCCCCATCATATCGGGTATGCTGAAACCATAAATATCAGCATCGATCAGTCCAACCTTTTTACCCTTTCTGGCAAGAGCCACCGCCAGATTAACGGTGACCGTCGACTTCCCAACTCCACCCTTACCGCTGGCCACAGCGATGAAGTTGACGCCAGAGCTCCCATTGATCAAATCAATGCCCTCAAGGCCCGCTGCGTGTCCTTTAAGGCTCGTCCCTTGTTCAGCTTGCTGCTCAACATCAGCGCCCTCTCCGCGTATAAGAGAGCGCTCATGCGCCGTTGCATCGCGCAACCGAATATGTACATTTCCGGCTCCACCTTTATCCAGAAGCTCACGCACTCGTTGCTCCAAATCCATACGAAGCTGCTCATCCGTATCAAGACAAACTATAGACAATGATATACGATCTTCTTTAATCATAATATCGCGAATCAGCTGTAACTCAACTAGGCTTTTTCCCGATTCCGGGTCTGTGATCGACTGCAATAAGTTCTGAATTTGTTCCCTGGTCAGCATGGAAAGCACCTCTTTTTCACTTCCGGTCGGGCAAATCCCCGGTATTTCTGTCTATTATAGCATTCCCTTTCTGCAGATGAATAGTCCTGCGTCCACTACTCTGAGGCATATCGGAGAATGCCACGGTATATACTTGTCGCAACCTTGCGCTGATAAACATCATCTCCTAGTAGAAGTGACTCCTGGGGATGAGAAAGAAACCCTACTTCTACTAGTACTGCAGGCATTTTCAGTGCCTTCAGCAGGTATACTGTATTTACCGTCTTAGCGACACGGTCTGTATTTTCCAAAGTGCTTCTTAGCTCTCCCTGTACATATCCTGCCAGCGTTTTATTATGTTCGTTATTCGGATAGTAAAAGGTCTGTGCCCCACTCCAGCGATTGGAGGGAACACTATTCATATGGATGCTTACAAATAATTCGGCTCCTTTCTCCTCGATGCTTCTCACCCTTTGTTTAAGATCTTCTGTCTTACGTTTGGAGTAACCCTTTGTATCGGCTTGAGCCAGGTCATTATCAGCTTCACGAGTCATGACAACAATAGCCCCTGCCTGCTGCAAATAATCACGCAGATAAAGAGACACTGCCAGATTTATGTCCTTCTCTATTAAGCCCTCACGGCTAACTGCTCCCCCATCGGGACCTCCATGGCCAGCATCAATAGCGATGATCTGACCGGACAGCGGTAGACTCCAGTAGTTCAACGTTTTAGCAGTTGGCATATCATACGCTATAATACCGATCATAAGAGCCAATAAGGCAATGCCCAGAATTCCCTTTTTGATGCTGCTCCATGAGATCCAGACCGAGACTTTACTCTGCTTACGGCCAGACATAACAAAGACCCCCTCGTCCCGATAGATTCTACTCATCTATATGGGACAAGAGGGTCAAATAGTACTAGTTCTTATATTAAGCTGTTACTTCCTGCGACATTCCTTCAATCAGAATTTGCGCAACTTCAGGACGAGTGAATTCTGGCGGCGGACATTTCCCGTCACGCAGCAACGCCCGTACCTTTGTACCAGACAATGCCATATGATGTTCGCTTGGGTGAGGGCATGTCTTGCTGGAAGCCATATTCCCACATTTTTTACAGAAGAAGCTATGTTCAAAAAATAATGGAGTAATGCCAATTTCCTCAGCGGTAAAATTGCTGAAAATTTCTTGTGCCTCGTAAGTGCCGTAATAATCACCTACACCTGCATGATCACGCCCTACAATAAAGTGGGTACAGCCGTAATTTTTACGGACCATAGCATGGAATATTGCTTCTCTAGGTCCAGCATACCTCATAGCAGCCGGAAAGACTCCCAAAAATGCTCGGTCTTCTGGATAGTAGTTCTCTAATAGAGCAAGATAGCTCTTCATGCGTACATTGGCTGGAACATCATCCGATTTGGTCTCACCTACTAAGGGATTCAGAAAAAGAGCGTCTACAACCTCCATAGCACACTTCTGAATATATTCATGAGCCCGATGGACAGGATTACGCGTCTGAAAGCCTACAACCGTTCTCCACCCCTTATCAGCAAAGATCTTACGTGTCTCGGAGGGATCAAAATAAAATTTTCCAAACTTCTCAGGTTGCGGACGATTCAACACTGTAATAGGACCCCCAACATATGTTGTAGGGCGCGCCAGAAGTTTACTAACCCCAGGGTGTTCAGGATCAGTAGTACCAAATACATTCTCTGCTTCCAGTGTTTGATCGACAGTATAAATACTCTCAATATCCAGTAATCCGTATACGACACCATCTTCTTCACCAATCAATGACACTCTATCACCAACGGCTAGACCTGATACGATTTCATCTTCCACAGCAAGGGTAATAGGTATACTCCAGACCGTGCCATCTGATAAACGCATATCCTTAACTACTGAGTGATAGTCTTCTTCATTCAAGAAACCGCTAAGTGGAGAAAATGCCCCAACTGCAATAAGATCCAAGTCAGATAATATCCAAGTATTAATTGCTAACGATTTATTATTCTTGGAGTCCAGCAACAATTGTTCCCGCTCTTCCCCACCCAATACGCGATTAACCAGTGTTCCACCATGTGGGAGTATTGACGTCATTTCTATTCTCTCCTTCTGTGTTGTCGCGTTATTAGACTTTATTTGTGCAGTCCGCATTCCGTTTTTTCCGATCCAGCCCAACGACCAGCACGTGGATCTTCGCCAGGCATAACCGCCCGTGTACATTGTTCACAGCCGATACTTGGGAAGTTACGATCGTGAAGCGGATTGTATATAACATCATTCTCGCGAATGTAGTTCCATACATCCTCTGTTGTCCAATGAGCGATCGGATTAAACTTAACCAAACCAAATTTATAATCATACTCAACCTTTTTCGAGTTGGCACGAGTAGGTGCCTGATCACGGCGAATTCCTGTAATCCAAGCATCGTATTGAGACAATATACGCGTAAGCGGCTCTACCTTACGAATTCCACAACATTGGTTAGGATCTACTGTCCATAGCGCATCACCGTACTGAAGTGCTTGCTCCTGCGGAGTGATCTGCGGAGACACCCGTACGAACTCCAAACCATATTTTTCAGACATCATATCTCTTGTTTCATAGGTCTCTTTAAAGTGGAAGTCTGTATCCAAATAAAATACATCAGTAGAAGGACTCACTTTGTGAAGCATATCAACCAACACCACATCTTCAGCACCGAAGCTGCAGGCAAATGTTATATTCGGAAATGTTTCAACCGCCCAGCGAATAATTTCCTCCGGTGCAGCATTTTCTAGTTCCTCTGCTTTAATCTTTATCAGGTCTTCTTTCTCAAGCAAATTCATTATATTATCCCCCTTAAATACTACAATTCCAACTAATCTTATACGGAATAGTATAAAGCTTTCACAGTGGAAGTCAATCCATTTCAACCTCCAACTGACTTGGCAAAATAAATAAAACCCTTGACCAATGAAGGCCAAGGGTTGAATTCGTGAACATAGAATCTTAACGTTTCGAGAACTGAGGAGCACGACGTGCTGCTTTCAGGCCGTATTTCTTACGTTCCTTCATGCGTGGGTCACGAGTCAGGAATCCAGCTTTTTTCAGGGAACCACGGTATTCTGGATCTACTTTCAGCAATGCACGGGAGATACCGTGACGAATTGCTCCAGCTTGACCAGATGTTCCGCCACCATGAGCGATAACGAGTACATCGTAGTTTCCTAAAGTTTCAGTCAGTGTTAATGGTTGTCTAACAATCATCTTGAGTGTTTCAACACCAAAATATTCATCCATCTCACGTTTGTTAATGACAATGCGTCCTTCACCCGGTATAAGGCGAACACGTGCTACCGAATGTTTACGACGACCTGTCCCATAGTATTGTACTTGTGCCATGAAACTGTCCTCCTCTATTCTTATCCGCGAAGTTCGTAAACTTCAGGTTTTTGTGCTTCATGTGGATGCTCAGCGCCCGCATAGACTTTCAATCTCAGCTTCATATGATCGCCTTGACGAGTCTTAGGAATCATACCATGAACAGCAAATTCAATCATGCGTTCAGGTCTAGTTTTGATCAAATCTTCAGCAACAGTAACTTTCAAGCCACCTGGGTGCATGGAGTGACGGTAGTACTTCTTGTTTTGCATTTTCTTACCGGTTAAGTGAATCTTCTCAGCGTTGATAACAATTACGAAATCCCCTGTATCAACATGTGGTGTGAATTGAACCTTGTGCTTGCCACGGATCAATGCTGCGGCTTCGCTGGCCAAACGACCAAGTGTTTTGCCTTCGGCATCAATAATGTGCCAATTGCGAGCAACTTCGTTCGGCTTAGCCATATAAGTGGTACGCATGAATGTTTCCTCCTTGTTCTCGTACGATGTTTCGTATATCTAGTTTCTCATTGAATTACGATTATGTGTGTTAGGTAAAGCATTTTTTGGCATTTTCTTAATCGGGGCTGTGGGATAGCCATTAAGAAAACACAATTTTTATATTACAGTATAAACATGACAAGTGCAAGTGATTTTTAGACATTCACTCTGTTTTTTTCATGATGTTCCAAGAGTAAGGTCATCCATTCGTCTGATCGTCATATTCTACACTCCACAGGGCCAGCCCACTAGCCATTGCAGTCGGTCCTGCTGCTGCACGATCACATGCCGCCAATATTCCTGCAACCTCATCTGCCTGAAACTTACCTTCCCCCACATTAATCAAAGTACCCATAATTATGCGAACCATATGCTGAAGAAATCCACTGCCAGTTATATAAGTATGAATAACTCCTTGATCAGTAGAATCAGAACGACACATGGTGCGGTCTATCTCCATATGAGCTTCAAAGATCGTACGAACGTGTGAGGTTTTCGTAGATTTACGTGATGCGAATGATGTAAAATCATGGGTACCCAGAATATGAAGTAACCCTTGTTGCATTGCAGAAATATCAAGCTTCACCGGATGATGCAGCTGCCAGCGCCGCTGAAATGGATCTGGAAATCTGTTTGCGCTAATCGTGTATCGGTAAGTTTTACGCTTAGCTCCTCTTCTAGAGTGGAACGAAAGCGGTACCTCCCTTGCCTCTGTAACCACGATGTCCTGCGGAAGCCTTGCATTAAGCGCTAAACACCAGCGCTCAAGCGGAATTTGAGAGGAGGTCACAAAGTTGAACGGCTGGCCATAAGCATGTACTCCCGCATCAGTCCGGCCTGAAGCTATGATCTTGAGCTCTTCACCCGTTAAATGGAATATGGCATGTTCCAGCCGGTCCTGAATCGTATTGCCCTTAGGCTGGGTCTGAAAGCCATCATAATTTGTTCCGTCATAATTGACCTTCATCAATAGATTACGCATTCTGATCTCCTTTTCAAACCTTTCAAGCTTATGGAGCCTTCTATTTCAAAAAAAAAGAGCCCCTGCGGGAGCTCCTTCTATTGAAGCTAGCTGATCCCCAACGTAATTTATACGGCAGAGCTTACGCACTACAGCATAATCACGCTGATCTTACCCTCATCCATCCTGTTCAGAGAATGGAATTAAGGGGATCATTGAAAATCACAAGTTACTACGCGCGGTCTACCAATTCAAGGTAAACCATTGGCGCAGCGTCGCCACGGCGAGGTCCGAGTTTCAGGATACGAGTGTATCCGCCTGGACGTTCTGTGTAACGAGGAGCAATGTCAGCAAACAATTTTTGGATTGCATCTTGCTCACCATCAATAGTCTCCCGACGAACAAATGCTGCAACTTGACGACGAGCATGAAGATCGCCTTTTTTTGCTTTTGTAATCAATTTCTCAGCGATGGAACGAACTTCCTTCGCCTTGGCTTCCGTTGTCTGGATGCGTTCATATAAGAACAGATCCGTCACCAAGTCGCGAAATAATGCTTTACGCGCACTGGAATCACGGCCCAATTTTTGGTATGCCATGTTATTCCCTCCTTTACTCTAGCAATCTGAACACTATTCTTCTGTACGAAGTCCCAAACCAAGTTCCTCAAGCTTTTCCTGAACCTCTTCCAAAGATTTACGACCAAGGTTACGCACCTTCATCATATCCTCTTCAGTTTTAGTGGTAAGCTCCTGCACGGTATTAATACCGGCACGTTTGAGGCAGTTATAAGAACGAACAGAAAGATCAAGTTCTTCGATTGTCATCTCAAGCACTTTTTCTTTTTTGTCTTCTTCTTTTTCAACCATAATTTCGGCGTCCTTCGCTTCATCCGTAAGTCCTACGAACAATACGAGGTGCTCGTTCAAAATTTTGGCTCCGAGACTTACAGCCTCTTCTGGTCTGATACTGCCATCTGTCCAAATTTCCATTGTTAACTTGTCATAGTTGGTCACTTGACCCACACGTGTGTTGTCTATGCCGTAATTAACGCGTGAAATTGGAGTGTAGATGGAATCAACCGGAATAACACCGATTGGTTGGTCGTCGCGTTTGTTTCGGTCCGCTTGGACGTAGCCACGACCACGGCCTGCAAAAATACGCATATGAAGTCTCGCACCAGGTCCTAGCGTTGCAATATGAAGATCCGGGTTCAGAATTTCAACGTCGCTGTCCGCACGGATATCACCTGCGGTTACGACGCCTTCTCCTTCAGCATCAATCTCGAACACTTTCTCTTCGTCTGAATGAATCTTCAGAGAGAGAGCTTTCAGGTTCAAAATGATTTCGGTCACATCTTCCATTACGCCAGGAACGGTTGAGAACTCATGCAGAACGCCGTCAATTTGGACCGATGTTACTGCGGCTCCCGGAAGGGAGGAAAGCAGTATCCGGCGAAGCGAGTTCCCCAGAGTCGTGCCATATCCACGTTCCAGCGGTTCAACTACGAATTTCCCATAGGTTCCTTCATCATTGGCTTCTACGGTCTCAATCTTCGGCTTTTCGATTTCTATCACGAGTGTACCCCTCCTTCAAACGTCGCTCCTATATGAAACTGTCACCCCATCAGGTGCATCATGTAGTATGCCTAAACACCTATTATTAGCAGATGCGTCAGAATTATACCACAATTACAATACTGATTTCACTACACGCGACGACGTTTCGGTGGACGGCATCCATTATGAGGAACCGGAGTTACGTCTTTAATGAGGTTAACTTCCAAGCCAGCGGCTTGAAGGGAACGGATGGCTGCTTCGCGACCCGCGCCTGGTCCTTTAACCATAACTTCAACAGACTTCATGCCGTGCTCCATAGCTGCTTTTGCTGCTGATTCAGCTGCCAATTGCGCTGCAAATGGGGTCGATTTACGGGAACCCTTAAATCCTTGGCCGCCAGAGCTTGCCCAGGAAATTGCATTTCCGTGAGGATCTGTGATCGTAACGATAGTGTTATTGAACGTGGAACGAATATGTGCCACGCCAGTTTCGATATTTTTACGGTCGCGACGTTTGGTACGTACGACTTTTTTCGGTTTAGCCATTGTCTCTTATCCCCCCTTATTATTTCTTCTTGTTAGCTACCGTACGGCGCGGGCCTTTACGGGTACGGGCATTCGTTTTAGTACGTTGACCGCGAACAGGCAATCCACGACGGTGACGAACACCGCGGTAACAGCCAATCTCAGTAAGACGTTTAATATTCAATGAAACTTCACGACGCAGGTCGCCTTCAACCTTGACCGACTTATCGATAGTTTCACGCAGTTTGCTGACTTCATCTTCCGTCAAATCACGGACACGTGTGTTAACGTCAATGCCTGTATCATTAAGAATTTTCTGGGAAGTCGTTTTACCGATTCCGAAAATATAAGTCAAGGCGATCTCAACGCGTTTATCACGTGGCAAATCTACTCCAGCTATACGTGCCATTTTACGCTACACCCCCTTCTTAACCTTGTTTTTGTTTGTGTTTCGGATTTTCGCAAATCACCATAACAGTCCCTTTGCGACGGATTACTTTACATTTTTCGCACATGGGCTTTACAGAAGGTCTTACCTTCATGTTAATTACCTCCTCAAAGTTTTGCAGAGCAAAACTTTCTTCGTAGTTCCCATCTATTTACGGTAAGTTATACGACCTTTTGATAAATCATAAGGCGATAACTGCACGACCACTTTGTCTCCGGTCAATATACGGATAAAGTGCATCCGCAATTTACCGGATACATGGGCAAGTATTTGATGACCATTCTCTAGTTCAACCTTAAACGTTGCATTTGGCAACGGTTCAAGGACCGTACCTTCTACCTCAATAACATCTTCTTTAGCCACAGTTAATCTCCTTTCTCACCAGCGCTTTTGTCGGCAGATTCCAATAACTTCATAACTGCAAAACGCAGCTTTCCGTTTGTAACCCGACCGCATTCTTCCAAACTGTTTACAACCTCACTGCTGATAAAGGGTATGAACTCCAGATGAAGAACATTCTTCTTCTTCGGTCCATCAAACTTACGTTTGTCCCCATCCGCAATGAATACAAATCTGCTATCAATAACTGCGATAACAACGGCAGCCTCTCCGGCATCCTTGCCTTTGAGAATTCTCACCAATTGACCAACCTGCGGGCTGCTCTCAGTACTCACGTGAAGATCACCTACGCATTCAGTTTTGTGAAAATTTCCATGCCGTCCGGAGTAACTGCTACTGTATGCTCAAAATGAGCACACAATGAGCCGTCTACCGTAACGACTGTCCAGTTATCTTCCAGCGTTCTGACATACCTGCTCCCGACGTTTACCATCGGCTCAATCGCAAGTACCATGCCCGGCTTTAGGCGTGGTCCGCGTTCAGCTATGCCATAATTCGGAATTTGCGGTTCTTCATGCAGTTCTGCCCCAATGCCATGACCAACATACTCGCGTACGACTGAGAAACCAGCCTCCTCGATATACTTCTGAATAGCATGGGAGATTGTAAACAAGCGCACATCCGGCTTAACCAAAGCCAGTCCTGCGAATAAGGAGCCTTCCGTTACGTCCAGCAAGTGCTGAGCCTCTTCGGAAATGCTGCCCACACCGTAGGTCCAGGCGGAATCGCCGTGATAACCGCGGTATTCTGCACCAATGTCCAGCGTAATAATATCGCCTTCAATCAGTTTGCGTTTACCTGGAAATCCATGCACCAATTGTTCGTTAACTGAAGCGCAAATGCTGGCAGGAAAACCGTTGTAGCCTTTGAAAGATGGCATAGCACCTTGACTGCGAATGTAACGATCGGCGATTTTGTCGAGTTCACCAGTAGTAACTCCAGGCTCAATGGCCTGTTTGATAAGACGATGACTCTCAGCAACAATTCGACCAGCTTCCCTCATAAATGAGAGTTCCTGTTCGGACTTACAAATGATCATTACACTAACCTCGCAGTAAAGATACTATTTCGGAAGAAACGACATTGATTTCGTTTTCTCCGTTTATCTGATGCAAAATACCTTTTTCATCATAAAACGCAAGCAAAGGCGCTGTCTTATTATCATACTCATCCAGACGTTTGCCAACACTTTCTTCGTTGTCATCTGGACGCTGATACAATTCACCGCCATCAATGTCGCAAATTCCTTCTTGCTTCGGCGGATTGAATATTAAATGGTAGGATGCTCCGCAAACACTACAGATACGACGTCCGGTAAGACGCGCCATCAGAAGGCCACGGTCTACATTCAAGTTGATTACATGATCCAATGAAGTGTTTAAGCGGCTTAGAATTTCTTCCAGCGCTTCCGCTTGCGAAAGAGTTCTTGGAAAGCCGTCCAATAAAAAACCTTTTTCGCAATCGGACTGCTGCAGCCGTTCTTCTACAATTCCGATGGTCACATCATCCGGTACAAGCAAACCTTGATCGATGAATGATTTGGCCTTTAACCCAACTGGTGTTTCCTGCTTGATTGCCAAGCGGAAAGCATCACCAGTAGAAATATGAGGAATTCCCAGTTCTTTCACAATCACAGCAGCTTGTGTTCCCTTGCCTGCCCCAGGAGGGCCCATGAATAAAATGTTCACGTTTCTTCTCTACCCCCAAAAATTCGCCACCAAGCAAGAAACAGCACAATAGGTGCCGGGAAGTCTGAGAGTCATTCTTCGCCGGAACCTATCGCCTATTTATTGATGAAGCCTTTGTAATGGCGTTTAATCAATTGGCTCTCGATCTGCTTCATTGTATCCAATGCTACACCGATTACGATCAGCAGTGAAGTACCACCAATCTTTACAGACCGGGGCAGACCAGATAGATTACCAAAGAATACAGGCAGTACAGAAATAAGTGCTAGGAATATCGCGCCAGACATCGTCAGACGAGACATCACCCGAGTCAAATATTTCTCTGTAGCTTTACCTGGACGAATACCTGGAATGTAACCACCATTTTTCTTCATGTTCTCAGCCATTTGCTGCGGGTTCATCTGAACAAACGTATAGAAGAACGTAAATCCGATGATCATGATCACATAAAGGAGCATGCCGAGCGGCTTGTCATAATAAAGATTAGCAGTGACCCATTTAGCCCATTCGTGACTAGCCCAGAAGCTGGATATTACAATTGGAAACTGAAGCAGTGATACGGCGAAGATAACTGGAATTACACCAGCCGAATTGATTTTCATCGGAATGTGTGTATTCTGTCCACCATACATTTTGTTACCGACGACACGCTTGGCATATTGTACAGGAATTTTCCGAATGCCTTGCTGTACGAAGATAACTCCTGTAATAATCGCTGCAATCACAATCAGTACAATAACAACTTTAAGAATATTTAGGAACACCTGATCCGGCTGAATGAAACTTGATTGTGCCGTAGTCGTGATATATCCCGGGATGGCAGCGACGATACCCGCAAAAATCAGGATCGAAATCCCGTTACCAATTCCCTTTTCTGTGATTTGTTCACCAAGCCACATCAGGAAAGATGTACCTGCCGTCAATATAATGGCTATTAACAGGTAATCTGCAAAAGTCGCATTAGGAATCATTTCAGTACCATAAATTCGGTTAAACCCGATTGAAGTGGCAAAAGCCTGAATCATACCTAATATTACAGTGCCATATCGTGTGATTTGCGCCAGTTGCTTTTTACCATGTTCCCCTTGTTTAGCCCATTCAGCAAACTTAGGTACCACATCCATCGACAGTAATTGTACGATGATGGATGCGGTAATATACGGGTAAATACTGATCGCAAAGATAGAGAAGTTTTTGAGCGCTCCGCCCGAGAAGGTGTTTAAAAGACCCATCAAAGCGTCTCCACTTTGATTCGTTGATTCCAAAACTGCCTTGTTTACACCAGGTACCGGCACAAATGAGCCGATACGATAGATAAACAGAACGAAAAGAGTAAACAGGATCTTTTTGCGCAAATCTTCAATATGCCATATATTCTTAAGCGTCTTGAACATTAGATCACCTCGGTTTTACCGCCGGCAGCCTCAATTTTCTCTACCGCAGATTGAGAAAACTTATTTGCTTGTACCGTCAATTTAACGGCTAATTCGCCGTTACCAAGAATCTTAATACCACTCTTGGAGTTTTTGACTACACCAGTTTCAAGCAACAGCTGAGGAGTTATTTCAGTTCCTTCTGCAAAGCTGTTCAGATCATCCAGGTTCACAATCGCATACTCTTTACGGGTAGGATTGACAAAACCACGTTTAGGCAGACGACGATAGAGCGGATTTTGTCCACCCTCGAAGCCTAGACGAACACCACCACCGGAACGGGAGTTTTGACCCTTATGACCGCGGCCGGAAGTTTTACCGTTCCCACTACTAGGACCACGACCAACGCGGTTGCGTTCTTTGCGGGAACCAGGTGCCGGAGCAAGTTCATGTAACTTCATCGTTTGCACCTCCTTATGTTTGTTAATTTATACGAGGCGTTTAGCCTTCGATTTCTGTTACAGATATCAAGTGACTCACTTTATTGATCATTCCGCGAATCGCAGGATTGTCATTGTGAGTTACGGACGAGTTGAGTTTACGCAAGCCGAGCGTCTTAACAGTAACACGTTGTGTTTCTGGACGTCCAATTATGCTGCGTACGAGGGTAATTTGCAATTTTGCCATTGACATTCCCCTCCTTAACTGCGCAATTCTTCGACAGATTTGCCGCGAAGTTTCGCGACCTCTTCAATGCGTTTCAGACGGGATAGACCCTCCAAAGTTGCATTGACCATATTCATGGAATTCGAAGAACCCAGAGATTTTGTCAAAATGTCGCCAACGCCTGCCAATTCCAATACTGCACGAACTGGACCACCAGCGATAACGCCAGTACCTTCTGATGCTGGCTTCAACAGGACGAGTCCTGCGCCGAAATGACCAGTAACCAGATGAGGAATCGAAGTTCCTACGATCGGAATGTGAATCAGGTTTTTCTTAGCGTCTTCAATGCCTTTACGGATGGCATCCGGAACTTCTCCGGCTTTACCGATACCAGCACCGACGTAGCCATTGCCATCGCCCACAACAACAAGTGCACTAAAGCTGAAACGGCGTCCGCCTTTTACAACTTTAGCAACACGGTTAATGTGCACAACTCTTTCTGTCAGCTCTAAACTGTTCGGATCTACACGCAAGTCGTTAACCTCCTTTTTAGAAATATTCTAGAATTCAAGACCAGCTTCGCGAGCTGCATCAGCCAATGCTTGAATTCGTCCATGGTACAAGTATCCACCGCGGTCAAATACAACCACAGCATAACCTTTTTCTTTGGCACGCTCAGCAACCAATTGGCCTACTTTGCGAGCAGCTTCAACGCTGCCGCCATTGCCGATATCAGCACTCAGACCTTTATCTAGTGTCGAGGCAGCTACGATAGTAACGCCTGTCACGTCATCGATCAATTGAGCATAGATGTGTTTGGATGAACGGAATACGTTCAAACGGGGACGCTCAGTAGTTCCCTGGATCTTTTTACGAACACGCAGGTGTCTTTTGAGACGAGCCTTATTTTTATCTTCTTTTGTAATCATGACTTCCCTTTCACTCCCTTCAGTTTGCCGTAAACAGCTTCACTTTAAGATGCACGGGGTATCTTACAATTAAGTTCAAACCGGTTACTTCTTCTTACCGGCTTTACCTTCTTTGCGGATGATACGCTCGCCTTCATATTTGATACCTTTACCTTTATATGGTTCTGGTTCACGTACGGAACGAATTTTAGCAGCATAAGCGCCTACGCGTTCTTTGTCAATCCCTCTAACGATGATCTTGGTGTTAGCTGGAACATCGAACTCGATACCTGCTTCTGGTGAAATTTCAACCGGGTGTGAGAAACCAACGTTCAAAACGATTTTATCACCGTTTTTACTTGCACGATATCCAACCCCAACTAGTTCCAGAGATTTAGTGAACCCTTCAGTTACGCCACTCACCATGTTGTTAACAACGGAGCGAGTAGTACCGTGAAGTGAACGATGCATTTTATTGTCCGAAGGACGAACAACGGTAATTTCGTTATTTTCAACTGTAACCTTCATGTCTTTATGAAGCTCACGAGTCAAAGAGCCTTTAGGACCTTTTACTGTAATAGTAGTGTTGTCCAAAGTGACATCTACACCACTAGGTACTGCGATTGGTTTGCGACCAATACGAGACATGTATTGCACCTCCTTATCTTGTGACGTTTATTACCAAATGTAGCAGACAACTTCTCCGCCCGATTTTGATTGACGAGCTTCTTTATCGGTCATAACTCCCTTAGATGTGGAGACAATCGCGATACCAAGGCCACCGAGTACACGAGGAACTTCATTGCTCTTCGTGTAAACGCGAAGGCCTGGTTTACTAATTCTTTTCAAGCCTGTAATAACACGCTCTTGATTAGGGCCGTATTTCAAGAAGATACGGATAATCCCTTGTTTACTATCTTCAACATATTCCGCATCACGGATGAAGCCTTCACGCTTCAAGATATCAGCGATTTGTTTTTTCATAGTCGAAGCAGGCATTTCTACCGTTTCGTGACGCACAGTATTGGCGTTACGAATACGTGTAAGCATATCTGCAATAGGATCAGACATAGTCATGTGTGTAAACCTCCTTCCCGTTTATAAACTTCTTACCAACTTGCTTTTTTCACGCCAGGGATCTGGCCTTTGTAAGCTAATTCGCGGAAACAAATTCTGCAAATTTTAAACTTTTGCAATACGGAATGTGGACGACCACAACGCTCGCAACGAGTATATGCACGCACTTTAAACTTTGGTGTGCGTTGTTGTTTTACTACCATCGAAGTCTTTGCCATTTTTGCCTGACACCTCCCAAACATTTTCAAAAGAAAAGGATGAAACGTACTTTATTTCACGAAAGGCATTCCCAGCTGACCTAGCAGCTCACGGGATTCCTCGTCCGTCTTTGCAGTTGTTACGATAACGATATCCATACCGCGTACTTTATCTACTTTATCATACTCGATTTCTGGGAAAATCAATTGTTCTTTAAGACCAAGTGTGTAGTTACCGCGTCCATCAAATGAATTAGCGGAAATACCACGGAAGTCACGTACACGTGGAAGTGTTACGTTGATCAATTTGTCCAAGAAGTAATACATACGCTCACCGCGTAGTGTTACTTTAACCCCGATCGGCATGTTTTCGCGCAGTTTGAAACCGGCGATAGATTTTTTTGCTTTAGTGATAACTGGCTTTTGACCAGCGATCAATTGCATGTCGCTAAGTGCGGAATCAATTACCTTCGAGTTTTGCACTGCATCACCAACACCCATGTTGATAACAATTTTCTCGATTTTAGGTACTTGCATAACAGTAGTATAGTTAAACTTCTGCATCAAAGCAGGTGTGATTTCATTAAGAAAACGTTCTTTCATTCTTGCTGCCATGAGGAATTAACCTCCTTTCTTTAAGGCTATATTAGTCGATAATTTCTCCGGATCTTTTAGCTATCCGAACCTTTTTACCGTTTTCCAATACCTTGTAACCGATACGGGTTACTTTACCGCTCTTCGGATCAATGTGCATTACGTTGGACACATGAATCGAAGCTTCCTGCTCAATGATTCCACCTTGTGGATTCAGCTGGTTCGGCTTTTGGTGTTTTTTCATCATGTTGACGCCTTCTATAAGAACGCGGTTTTGACGAGGATAAGCTGCGATAACGCGGCCTTTCTTACCTTTGTCTTTTCCACTGATCACAAGAACTACGTCATCTTTCTTTACATGCAGTTTATTGTTGTGGGATTCCAGAACTTTTTTCACTCTAGGCATTTATTACACCTCCTATGACTAACCTTCAGCTTATTATCGCCGTTTTTTTATTAGATAACTTCCGGTGCCAAGGAAACGATCTTCATGTAGTCTTTATCGCGAAGTTCGCGAGCAACTGGTCCGAAGATACGTGTTCCGCGTGGGCTTCTGTCGTCTTTAACAACAACAGCTGCATTTTCGTCGAATGCGATGTAAGATCCATCTTTACGGCGGACAGAACGTTTAGTACGAACAACAACCGCTCTAACAACATCACCCTTTTTGACAACGCCGCCTGGTGTTGCTTGTTTAACGGAACAAACGATCAGATCACCGATTGCTGCTGTACGGCGTCCAGTACCACCCAGTACGCGGATACACATCAGTTCCTTCGCACCAGAGTTGTCAGCCACATGCAAACGTGTAAATGGTTGAATCATTTTAATTTCCTCCTTCCGATCAGGAATCTTGTGATTATCTTAAAGGATAACCGCTGCTTCAATCACTTCAATTAGTCTCCAACGTTTATCCTTGGACAACGGACGAGTCTCCATGACTTTTACAACATCACCGATTTTTGCAACATTTTCCTCATCATGTGCTTTGAATTTCTTCGTAGACTTGATGCGTTTATGGTACAGGTTATGCTTCTTATAGGTTTCAACAGCGATTACAATGGTTTTGTCCATTTTGTCACTGACTACTTTACCGACTAGCACTTTACGTGCATTGCGTTCTTCGCTCATAGTTAGCCTCCTTCCTGAATACGGATGATTACATCCGTCTCACTTAACTGATCCCAAGTACTCTTTGATGGATAACGGTTTTAGCACGAGCTATTTCCTTGCGCACGTCACGTATCCGAGTCGGGTTGTCCAGTTGGCCAGTTGCCAATTGAAAACGGAGATTGAAAAGTTCTTCTTTAAAACCAGCGATCTTTTGTTCAATCTCAGCAGTGGTTAAGTTGCGAAGTTCATTAGCTTTCATTTGCTTCACCACCCAATTCTTCACGTTTCACAAACTTAGTTTTTACAGGCAGCTTGTGAGCGGCAAGACGCATCGCTTCACGCGCGATTTCTTCCGACACGCCTCCGAGTTCGAACATAATCTTGCCCGGTTTAACTACAGCAACCCATTTCTCAACATTACCTTTACCACTACCCATACGAACCTCAAGAGGCTTCTGAGTAACTGGCTTATCAGGGAATATCTTGATCCAAACTTGACCTCCACGTTTGATATAACGTGTCATTGCAATACGGGCAGCTTCGATCTGACGGTTAGTGATCCATGACGGTTCCAATGCTTGCAGGCCGAATTCGCCGAAGTTTAGTTCCGTACCGCCTTTTGCCATACCCCTCATGTGACCGCGCTGTTGCTTGCGGTGTTTAACGCGTTTTGGTACCAACATGATTAGTTGCCTCCTTCCTGAGCAGCTTGTTTCTTAGCTGGGGGAAGAACTTCTCCACGATAGATCCATACTTTTACGCCGATAAGGCCATAAGTTGTATGTGCTTCTGCTGTACCGTAATCGATATCGGCACGAAGCGTATGAAGTGGAACTGTTCCTTCGCTATAACCTTCTGAACGAGCTATCTCAGCGCCGCCAAGACGACCGCCTACTTGAGTTTTAATCCCTTTAGCACCAGAGCGCATAGTTCTTTGAATCGCTTGTTTCAACGCACGACGGAACGATACACGACGCTCCAATTGTTGTGCGATGCTTTCAGCAACAAGAATTGCATCCAGTTCAGGGTGTTTGATTTCATTGATGTTGATGTGTACTTTTTTGCCTTTGGCAATTGCAGTAACTGCGCTGCGAAGTACTTCTACTTCAGCTCCGCCCTTACCAATAACCATACCAGGCTTAGCTGTGTGAATTGTAACATTCACGCGGCTTGCTGCTCTTTCAATTTCAATATGGGAAACAGCGGAATCCTTCAATTTGCCTTTAAGGTATTCCCGGATTTTAACGTCTTCCATTAAAAGAGTCCCGAAATCTTTGCCTGCATACCATTTAGATTCCCAATCGCGAATAATACCGATTCGGAGTCCGACTGGATTTACCTTTTGACCCACGTGTTATCCCTCCTTTATTTCTCAGATACCACCAAAGTAATGTGGCTGGTGCGTTTGTTGATCCGGCTTGCGCGGCCCATGGCGCGCGGACGGAAACGTTTCATCGTTGGACCTTGGTTAACGAAAACTTCGCTAACGAACAAGCTGTTCACGTCCAAAGAATAGTTGTGCTCAGCATTCGCAATCGCTGAGTTAAGCAGCTTCTCAACTACTGGAGAAGCGGATTTCGGAGTGTGGCGAAGAATTGCAATTGCTTCCCCCACTTGCTTACCGCGAATCAAGTCAACAACCAGTTTCGCTTTACGAGCGGAAATCCGCACTGATCTTGCATGTGCTTTTGCTTCCATTGTTTTCCCTCCTCTCAAACGAAGACCTTTTAATTATCTTCTTGTTTTCTTATCGTCACCCGCGTGGCCTTTGTAAGTACGTGTTGGCGCGAACTCGCCCAACTTGTGACCTACCATATCTTCTGTTACGTATACAGGCACGTGTTTGCGTCCGTCATATACACCAAACGTATGTCCGATAAACTGAGGGAAAATGGTTGAGCGACGGGACCAAGTCTTAACTACAACTTTCTTTTCTGTCTCGTTCAAATCCTCAACTTTTTTCAGCAGGTAGCCATCAATAAACGGCCCCTTTTTTAAACTGCGACCCATGTGTGAATCCTCCCTTCATTCAGTTCTTTAAACCGCGAATCGACGCTTCGCGCTAAGCTAACTTGCCAGAAGCGTCTTATTTCGTGCGGCGACGAACGATATATTTATCAGAAGCCTTATTTTTCTTACGCGTTTTGTAACCAAGGGTTGGTTTGCCCCAAGGAGACATAGGCGATTTGCGTCCGATTGGAGCACGGCCTTCACCACCACCATGTGGGTGATCGTTCGGGTTCATAACTACGCCGCGTACTTCAGGACGACGGCCAAGCCAGCGACTACGTCCAGCTTTACCGATCTTGATCAATTCGTGATCTTCATTACCAACGGAACCGATAGTTGCACGGCACACGCTAAGAATTCTACGAACTTCACCAGATGTCAAGCGAACGGAAACATATTTATCTTCTTTACCAAGCAATTGAGCTTCTGTACCAGCAGCGCGCACAAGTTGTCCGCCTTTACCTGGTTTCAACTCGATGTTGTGGATAACTGTACCTACCGGGATATTGATCAGCGGAAGGCTGTTACCAATTTTGATGTCCGCAGCAGGGCCGGACTCAATCTTATCCCCAACTTTAAGGCCCTTAGGAGCGATAATATAACGTTTCTCTCCATCAGCATAGTGGATCAAAGCAATATTAGAAGTACGGTTCGGGTCATACTCGATTGTAGCAACGCTACCTGGTATGCCGTCTTTAGTCCGTTTGAAGTCGATGATCCGGTATTTACGTTTGTGTCCGCCGCCGTGGTGACGAACCGTAATTTTACCTTGGTTGTTGCGTCCCGCATGTTTAAATAGCGGCGACAGCAACGATTTCTCAGGCTGGTTTGTTGTGATTTCTTCAAACGTAGACACAGACATGTTGCGTCTTGCCGGAGAGGTCGGTTTGTACTTTTTAATTGGCACTATAGTTTCCTCCTTACTTTAAGAGTATTATTCTACCGCTTCAAAGAATTCGAGCGGTTTGCTGTCCGGGCTAAGTTTAACGATGGCTTTTTTCCACTCTGGAGTATAACCAGAATATTTACCATAACGTTTCAATTTGCCAGGTACGCGCATTGTGTTCACATTGATTACTTTAACTTTAAAAATAGCCTCGACAGCTTTTTTGATTTCGGTTTTGTTAGCACGGATATCGACTTCAAAAGCGTATTTCAATTCGCTCATGTATTCGGATGTGCGTTCCGTAATCACCGGGCGTTTAATAATATCACGAGGATCTTTCATTACGCGAACACCTCCTCTACCTTCAGAACTGCTTCTTTAGTGATAATCAGTTTGTCGTACGTCAGTACGTCAAGAACATTAATGCCGTCAGCTACTACGAACTTCACCCCAGGGATGTTTCGAGCAGATAGTGCAACGTTATCGTCATAGTTTGTAGAAACGATCAACGCTTTGCGATCAACTTTCAGGTTGTTCAAGATTGCCGCGAATTCTTTCGTTTTCGGAGCGTTCATTGTTAAGCTATCCAATACGATAATGTCATTATCGAGTACTTTCGATGACAACGCAGATTTGATGGCCAAACGACGAACCTTCTTAGGCAATTTCCAAGAATAGCTGCGTGGTGTTGGTCCGAAGACAACGCCGCCGCCTTTCCATTGTGGAGAACGAATGGAGCCTTGACGAGCACGACCTGTACCTTTTTGTTTCCAAGGCTTACGTCCGCCGCCACGCACTTCAGAACGTCCTTTTACTTTATGTGTACCACGACGAAGGGAAGCTCTCTGCATAAGTGCAGCTTCGTGCAGAACGTGCTCATTCGGTTCAATACCGAATACAGAATCGCTCAGCTCAACTTCACCCACTTCGTTGCCACTGATATTAAAAAGTGTTACTTTTGGCATTTCATGTTCCTCCTTTCTTCAGGAATTATTTCTTAACGGTTTGTTTAACTTTCACGTAGCTGTTTTTAGGACCTGGAATAGCGCCTTTAATCAGCAACACGTTACGTTCTACGTCTACTCTGATAATTTCAAGCTTTTGAACCGTCACAGCATGATGGCCCATATGTCCTGGAAGGCGTTTGCCTTTAGGAACACGGTTAGCTTGGATAGAACCCATTGAACCCGGTCTTCTGTGGTAACGCGATCCGTGTGCCATTGGTCCGCGGCTTTGTCCCCAACGTTTGATAACGCCTTGGAAACCTTTACCCTTTGATGTACCAGTCACGTCAACAAATTCGCCTGCAGCGA
Source organism: Paenibacillus sp. 19GGS1-52 (assembly GCF_022369515.1). Lineage (NCBI taxonomy): Bacteria > Bacillati > Bacillota > Bacilli > Caryophanales > Paenibacillaceae > Paenibacillus > Paenibacillus sp. 19GGS1-52. Next base: position 982,299 of record NZ_CP059724.1, on the reverse strand, counting down.
AGACATCAGCCTTCAACTCTTGTCCAACCTCGAATGAAGCGAGGTCAATACCGCGAATTTCTCGAACGTAGCGCTTAGGTGTTGCATTTGCCTTTTTGGCGTGACCTTGTTCAGGCTTGTTGGAGCGACTTTCCTTCTTATCGGAAAAGCCCAACTGCACTGCTTCATATCCGTCGATATTCAGGTCTTTCTTTTGCAGAACGACACAAGGGCCAGCTTCGATAACCGTAACCGCGATTACGTTACCTTCTGGAGTAAAGACTTGAGTCATACCGAGTTTTTTTCCTAAGATACCCTTCAATGTTGACACCTCTTTTCTTTTCCTAAATTACTTAATGATAGAATTACAATTTGATTTCGATATCTACACCGGACGGCAGGTCCAAGCGCATCAAGGCATCCACAGTTTGTGGTGTTGGATTCACTATGTCGATTAGACGTTTGTGAGTCCGTTGTTCAAACTGCTCACGGGAATCCTTGTACTTGTGTACCGCACGGAGAATAGTAATGATTTGTTTTTCAGTTGGCAGCGGGATCGGCCCGGATACACTTGCACCCGAACGTTTTGCTGTTTCAACGATTTTCTCTGCGGATTGATCAAGAATTCTGTGGTCGTATGCTTTCAAGCGAATACGAATTTTTTGCTTTGCCATTTTAGTCCCTCCTTCTATCGCCCAATTTGGTATCGGACATACTCCGTGAAAATTTTCTGACCTCGTCCCCATGGCAAAGGGGCCGGGTGTGTCAGTAACCTCTCACATCATCGCAACGTCTCAGAACAACATTTATTATTATATATAATATACGGTGGAATTGCAAGTGAAAATAAAAAAGAAGACATGATTTATTTCATATGCTCTTTTTTCCTATATATAGCTTTAAAGACCATCTGTAGCAGATTTGAAGAACTCGGCTGAAGCCGCTGTTTGAGCTGTTGTCGACCCTATTCCTTCAATAGTTTGAATTAATATTTTAATCTCTTCCTCTACAGTAACAATTTCCTGTGTACTGCTTTGCATGGAATCCACAATATCAGTGAACAGTCTGCTAGTCTCAATTGATTGAAGCTTGCCACTCCTTGTTAATTCCTGAACTTTACGGATCTCTTCTACGACCTGGCCTGTAAGATCCCCTGACTTCTGTGTCAATTCTCCAATACGGACTACTGTACTTTTGGTATCTTCCGCGAGACGACTGACCTCCTGTGCCACCACACTGAAGCCTCTCCCATGTTCTCCTGCTCTTGCTGCCTCTATTGTAGCGTTTAATGAAAGGATCTTAGTCTGATCGGCAATATCCTTTACAGCAGCAACAATTTTTTGGATTTGTTTAGACGAGTTACTTAGCTCGTTTACTGAAAGTTCCATTTCATTGGTGCTCTCATATATACGATTAATTTGACCTGTTAGATTGTCGAGATGTTCTCGTCCATTCTTGGCCATCCCCTGAGACTCTAGTGCAGAAGAAGCTGTGCGTTGAAATGTATTGTTCACTTCGTTGCTGCTCGCCACCAGCTGCTCTACAGCAGCATTAGTATCGATGCTTAGATCTATTAGTTCACCACTGAATTCAGCAATTTTTTGTTTTAATTCATTTTTGACTGATTGATATTGCTGTTCCTTCTCCTTAATATTCTCCTTCTCATAAGCTTCCAATACAAGCTGCTGTTCCAAATTAAGCAACTTAGTTACAGTCTGAACTATTAGGAGACGATCATCGTCGTTAGTAGTCTCATTATAAATAACATGGATAAACACATTTTGCAGATTCTGAAAAGCAGATAGATACCATTTAGGTTCAAGCCCAACTCTTTTATGAATATTTGCTATCAAAAGACGCTTTGCGATATATGCATCATCAACATTGCCGTCAAAAATTTCAATGATATGTTCATGCAGCGTTTTTTTTAATCGCTCAATAGTACTGTGTTCGAGTATAATTGCCTCTAATTTATCTACACCCAATACCGAATTATAAAATTGATCCGTTATATAGTCGATATTCCGCTCTACAATGGGCTTCGTTCTGCGTAGCAATTTCAGATCCTCTTCTGTTAAATCTATCATTCGCATCTGTTCATTGAGTTCATCATGACCATCTAGAGTGTGAAAAGTGTCTGCTGCAGATTTCATAAAATTTGCTTGCATGGGCTGTGCTGCAGGAGATTCCACATTATCATTTCGAGAAGTTACACCATGCATAAAAGAAAAAGGACATTTTCCCAATTAAGCCACTCTCCTATATTCCTAATTATTTACAATATCTTCATAAAAATATTCTACTCTATGACATTAATCATTGTATATATAAATAGTGATTATTTTGTAGAAATTTGTAGAAAATATATGATATAAATATTGTAAATTGTCATTTAATGTCGAAATATAGGCGATATTCATATATCCAAAACAAAAAAACAGGAGCACTTCATAAGAAGTACTCCTGTCTTATTGTTTCAGTAACTATCCATAATGGATAGAACCAAAATTATTTTTGGATAGATGCTACAGTACCGGCTCCAACTGTACGTCCGCCTTCACGAATGGAGAAGCGAGTGCCTTCTTCAATTGCGATTGGGGAGATCAGGGAAACAGTTACGGTGATGTTGTCACCAGGCATAACCATTTCAGTACCTTCTGGCAGGTTGATGATGCCAGTTACGTCAGTTGTACGGAAGTAGAACTGTGGACGGTAACCAGTGAAAAATGGTTTGTGACGTCCGCCTTCTTCTTTAGTCAGAACGTAAATTTGTGCTGTGAATTCTGTGTGTGGTTTAACGGAACCTGGTTTAGCCAATACTTGACCACGTTCAACCATAGTACGGTCAACACCACGAAGCAATGCTCCGATGTTATCGCCAGCTTGAGCAGAATCAAGCAGTTTACGGAACATTTCAACGCCCGTAACTACTGATTTTCTACTTTCTTCATGAATACCAACGATTTCGATTTCTTCACCAATTTTAACTTTTCCGCGTTCAACGCGACCAGTTGCCACAGTACCGCGGCCAGTGATGGAGAATACATCCTCAACAGGCATCAAGAAAGGTTTTTCAGTATCGCGTTCTGGAAGCGGAATATATACATCAATCGTTTCGAACATATCGATGATGTTTTGTGCATATTCGCCATCAGGGTTTGCAAGAGCTTCACGAGCAGATCCACGGATGATTGGAGTATCGTCACCTGGGAAATCATATTCGTTCAGCAAATCGCGAACTTCCATTTCAACCAATTCCAAAAGCTCTTCGTCTTCTACAGTGTCGCATTTGTTCAAGAATACAACGATGTAAGGAACGCCTACTTGGCGGGACAACAGGATGTGTTCGCGAGTTTGTGGCATAGGGCCATCAGCTGCGGATACAACCAGAATTGCTCCATCCATTTGTGCTGCGCCAGTGATCATGTTCTTAACATAGTCGGCATGTCCAGGGCAGTCTACATGTGCATAGTGACGGTTAGGAGTTTCATACTCAACGTGAGCTGTGGAGATAGTGATACCACGTTCGCGTTCTTCAGGAGCTTTATCGATTTGGTCGAATGCTACAGCAGCGCCACCGTATTTTTTGGACAATACAGTAGTGATTGCAGCAGTCAGAGTCGTTTTACCATGATCGACGTGACCAATAGTACCGATGTTAACGTGCGGTTTGTTACGTTCAAACTTTGCCTTTGCCATTTGAACAGTTCCTCCTTAATGTGGGGTTCCTAATATTTTGAGCCGTCCGTTGTATGTTATCTTAGATGACTGACCGGTTATACCCGGACGACGAGTTAAAACAATGATTATTCTCCGCCTTTATTCTTGGCAGAGATTTCTTCTGCAATGGATTTAGGAACTTCTTCATAATGAGAAAGCTCCATCGAGAATACACCGCGTCCTTGAGTACCGGAACGAAGAGTTGTAGAATAACCAAACATTTCGGAAAGAGGTACCTTAGACCGAATAATTTGAGCTCCACCACGAGAATCCATTCCTTCAATCTTGCCGCGACGGGAACTAAGCATCCCCATTACATCACCCATGTATTCCTCAGGAACAGTTACTTCTACTTTCATGATTGGCTCAAGAAGTACAGGTTTACACTTGTCTTTAGCAGCCTTGAGCGCCAAAGATCCGGCAACTTTAAATGCCATTTCATTGGAGTCAACATCATGATAAGAACCATCTACTACAGTGGCTTTAACATCAACAAGCGGGAAGCCTGCGATGACACCATTTTTCATAGCCTCTTCAATACCCGCAAGTGCAGGAGCGACATATTCTCTAGGAACAGAACCGCCGACTACTTTACTTTCGAATTGGTTGCCTGTACCTGGTTCAAGGGGTTCGAATTCTACCCATACGTGACCATACTGACCACGTCCGCCTGATTGACGAACGAATTTACCTTCGACACGAGCAGGTTGTTTGAAAGTTTCACGATATGCAACTTGTGGTTTACCAACGTTAGTTTCAACATGGAATTCACGGCGCATACGATCAATGATAATATCCAAGTGAAGCTCACCCATACCTGCCAGAATAGTTTGGCCTGTTTCTTCATCCGTATGAGCACGAAGAGTAGGATCCTCTTCGGTCAACTTACCGAGAGCAACACCCAATTTATCTTGGTCAGCTTTGGTTTTAGGTTCTACTGCAATTTCGATAACTGGATCAGGGAAGTTCATTGATTCCAATATAATTGGATTCTTCTCATCACACAATGTATCACCAGTGCTTGTATCTTTCAACCCTACAGCTGCTGCGATGTCACCAGAGTATACAATAGAAATCTCTTGGCGGCTGTTCGCATGCATTTGCAGAATACGTCCAATACGTTCACGTTTGTTCTTGGTAGCATTTACAACGTAAGATCCGGACTCCAGAACACCGGAGTATACACGGAAGAACGTAAGTTTACCAACATAAGGGTCAGTCATGATTTTAAATGCCAAAGCTGAGAATGGCTCTTCATCAGAAGAATGACGAACTCCCTCTGTCCCATCATCAAGATGACCAATAATAGCTGGTACATCAAGAGGTGAAGGCAAGTAATCCACAACAGCATCCAGCATAAGCTGAACCCCTTTATTACGATAGGAAGATCCGACAATTACAGGGAAAATCTTAACTTCACATACGCCTTTGCGCAATGCTGCTTTGATTTCCGCAACTGTAATTTCTTCACCTTCCAGATACTTCATAGTGAGCTCTTCGTCAAGTTCCGCAACCTTCTCGATCAACTCGAGACGCAGCTCTTCAACTTGTGCCAAATATTCAGCAGGAATTTCTGTCACTTCAATATTTTGACCCATTTCATCTTTGAAAATATGAGCTTTTTGCTCAACCAGGTCAATAATACCAATGAAGTCATTCTCTGCGCCGATTGGCAGTTGAATAGCAACTGCATTCGCCATTAGACGCTCACGCATAGCTTGAATTACATTAAGAAAATCAGCACCAATGATATCCATTTTGTTGACATAAGCGATCCGCGGTACACTATAACGGTCAGCTTGTCTCCAAACAGTCTCGGATTGAGGTTCAACGCCCTCTTTTGCACTGAAAACGCCTACTGCTCCATCCAATACACGAAGGGAACGTTCAACTTCAACAGTAAAGTCAACGTGGCCCGGGGTATCAATAATATTGATGCGGTGGCCCTTCCAAGCAGCAGTTGTAGCAGCGGAAGTAATAGTAATTCCGCGCTCCTGTTCTTGCTCCATCCAGTCCATTGTAGCAGCACCCTCGTGAACTTCACCGATTTTGTGCGTACGGCCTGAGTAGAAAAGAATCCGCTCCGTGGTTGTAGTTTTACCAGCGTCAATATGTGCCATGATCCCAATATTACGTGTATTAAATAAGGAGAACTCTCTAGCCATGAAATGGATCTCCCTTCAAAATATAAGTTATTTAAAATCCTACCAACGGTAGTGAGCAAACGCTTTGTTTGCTTCAGCCATTTTGTGTGTATCTTCACGTTTCTTGACAGAAGCGCCTGTGTTGTTGGAAGCGTCGATGATCTCAGCCGCCAAACGCTCTTCCATAGTCTTCTCACCGCGGTTGCGTGAGTAGTTTACAAGCCAACGTAATCCTAAAGCAGTACGTCTTTCAGGTTTAACTTCAATAGGTACCTGGTAGTTGGCACCGCCGACACGGCGAGCTTTAACTTCCAAGACTGGCATGATATTCTTGATGGCAGCTTCGAAAACTTCCATCGGTTCTTTACCTGTACGTTCTGCAATAAGCTTGAATGAATTGTACAAAATGCTTTGAGCGACACCTCTTTTACCACCCAGCATAATGCGGTTGATCAAACGAGTAACCAACTTGCTATTATACAATGGATCTGGCAAAACGTCTCTCTTAGTAACTGGACCTTTGCGTGGCATGGATATCCCCCTTTCTTATATTGTTATTATTCGAATACGTTATCTTACTTCTTCACTTTAGGACGTTTCGCACCGTATTTAGAACGAGATTGCATACGGTTAGCTACGCCTGCAGTATCAAGTGCTCCACGAACGATATGGTAACGAACCCCTGCAAGGTCCTTTACTTTACCTCCGCGAATCAATACTACACTGTGCTCTTGAAGATTGTGTCCGATACCCGGGATGTAAGCTGTAACTTCCAGACGGTTAGTCAAACGAACACGAGCATATTTACGAAGTGCTGAGTTTGGTTTACGTGGAGTCATTGTGCCTACACGAGTGCACACGCCGCGTTTCTGCGGAGCGCTCAAATTTGTAGCCTCACGCTTAAGGGCGTTGAACCCTTTTTGAAGAGCGGGAGATTTAGATTTTTCGATTTTGGCTTGACGGCCTTTACGAACCAATTGGTTAATTGTTGGCATGTTGTGCCACCCCCTTCCTGATATAATAATCCATTTACAAACACCATTATTAAGTCCACAGACCCAGGTGGTTCATAAAAAGACAAATGAAAAGCTCTTGCCTCCGAAGTGTACCCCCGGTACAAAAACAGTTCTCTAGCTATTGTTTTAAGACGGCTGCCATCGCAGCGCCCACTTCTATTCCGCAGGCCTTGCCCAAATTTAGCATCGTATCTACGTATGTGACCTTGACACCATGTTTGCTACAAAGCATAACAATCCTGGAAGTAAGCCGTTGATCTCCGTCTTCCGCCACATAGACTTCTGCGGCATGGCCCAACTCTACCGCCTTGACGGTTTGCTTGGTACCGATCTTGACCTGAGCATCCTGTAGTCCTCTATCATTAGTCATTATCAATACCTCCAATGAACAAGGAATAGCATGGCTACTCACGCACCTTAGATATTTTAGCATTATCATAGGATTATGTCAAGAATTTAAGCAATAAAATATTATAATTCACTGCAAGCAGTCACGTCACAACTACTAAGTAGTTGTGACGCGATTAGCCACTTGACAGTGATAATTAAACTACTCAGCAGGGACAGTCTCTAAAGACTCTCTTTTGCTTTCAGCATTCGGATCACTTAGCTTAACAGTACGGTAACGATTCATACCTGTTCCTGCAGGAATCAACTTACCGATAATAACATTTTCTTTCAATCCAAGCAACTTATCGACTTTACCTTTAATAGCAGCATCAGTCAAAACACGCGTAGTTTCTTGGAAAGATGCAGCTGACAGGAAAGAATCTGTCTCAAGAGAAGCTTTGGTGATACCAAGCAGTACCGGTTTGGCAACGGCAGGCTCTTTACCAGAAAGGATAGCTTCTTTGTTAGCTGCTTCATATTCATGAATGTCCGCAAATGCACCTGGCAGGAGACTTGTGTCACCAGCGTCAATGATACGAATCTTGCGCAACATTTGCTTAATCATTACTTCAATGTGCTTATCATTGATTTCAACACCTTGGTTACGGTATACACGCTGCACTTCTTGCAGAATGTAGTTCTGTACCCCACGGATCCCTTTAATACGCAGCATTTCTTTAGGATCAATTGAACCATCAGTCAGCTCATCGCCGGCTTCGATCTCTTGACCTTCAGTAACACGCAACCGTGATCCGTAAGTGATGGAGTAAGTTTTGGATTCAGCTTCACCTTGTACCTCGATTTCTCGACGGTCTTTAGTTTCACGAATTTCCTTGATTACACCATCAATCTCACTGATTGTTGCCTGACCTTTTGGGTTACGGGCTTCAAACAGCTCTTGAATACGCGGCAAACCTTGAGTGATATCATCACCCGCTACGCCCCCAGTATGGAACGTACGCATGGTAAGCTGGGTTCCTGGTTCTCCGATGGATTGGGCAGCTATAATACCTACAGCTTCACCGATCTCAACATACTTACCAGTAGCCAAATTGCGTCCGTAGCACTTCTTGCAGACACCGTGACGGGCACGGCAGCTCAATACAGAACGGATCTGCAATTTAGTTATTCCAGATTCAACAATCGCTTCCGCCTTGTCAGAATCAATCAAATCGTTGCGATGAACAAGGATTTCACCAGTCTCTGGATGGCGAACAGTCTCGAAGCAATAGCGACCTTCAATCCGGTCGTACAGATCCTCGATAACCTCTTTACCATCCTGAATACGGCTAACCATGAATCCTTTATCTGTTCCACAATCTTCTTCGCGGACGATTACATCCTGTGCCACATCGACTAGACGACGTGTCAAGTAACCTGAGTCAGCTGTACGCAACGCTGTATCGGCAAGACCTTTACGCGCTCCGTGAGTGGAGATAAAGTATTCAAGGACGGTTAGTCCTTCGCGGAAATTCGCCTTAATCGGCAGTTCGAAAATTCGGCCGGATGGTGTTGCCATCAAACCGCGCATACCACCTAACTGAGTGATCTGCGATTTATTACCACGCGCTTTGGAATCTACCATGAGCATGATGGAATTGAATCGGTCCATCGATTTCAAAAGGACATTAGTAAGATCATCTTTAGTCTTCGACCAAATCTCAATGACACGGTCGTACCGTTCTTCATTAGTGATCAGTCCACGACGGTATTGGTTAGCAACCACATCGACCTTATCTTCTGACTCTTTCAAAATCCCTGCCTTTTCCTCAGGCACGATTACGTCCGATACAGCAACTGTTACACCGGAACGTGTGGAATAGGTAAAACCGAGTTGTTTAATTTTATCCAAAATTACAGATGTTTTGGTCGTGTGATAGGTTTCGAAACAACGGGCGATAATCAGACCCAAATATTCCTTACCTACAGCACTCGCTTCCGGAGCAGCCATGATCAGTGCACGGATATCCGCACCCTTTTCATAGATAAAGTATTTCTCCGGTGTACCCTGCAACAGGTTTGTTTTGGTCGCTTCATTGATGTACGGGAAACTGCTCGGATAGATTTCGTTAAAGATAATCTTACCGACTGTAGTAATCAACAAGGCTCCCTGTTGTGCTTCTGTAAAGCAGGTTTTGCCAAGCGCTTTAACTGGAATAGCCACACGTGCATGCAGACCTGCAGTTCCGCGTTGGTAAGCTGAAACAGCTTCATTCACGGTACGCAGAATCATACCTGTTCCCTTTTCTTCATTGTTGTCCATGGTCAGGTAGAAAGTACCCAGAACCATATCCTGTGAAGGGGTAACAACCGGTTTACCATCTTTAGGGTTCAAGATGTTACCAGATGCCAGCATGAGAATACGAGCCTCTGCTTGCGCCTCTGCTGATAGAGGTACGTGTACCGCCATTTGGTCACCATCAAAGTCGGCATTATAGGCCGTACATACGAGTGGGTGAAGACGGATAGCGTGACCTTCTACCAAGATCGGTTCAAATGCTTGAATACCGAGACGGTGAAGTGTAGGGGCACGGTTCAACAGAACTGGGTGCTCTCTAATAACTTCTTCAAGTACATCCCATACTTCAGGACTTACGCGCTCTACTTTACGTTTCGCGCTCTTTATGTTGTGGGCAAGCCCTTTATTGACCAATTCTTTCATGACAAACGGCTTGAACAATTCCAGAGCCATTTTCTTCGGCAATCCGCATTGGTACATTTTAAGATACGGGCCTACGACAATAACGGAACGTCCGGAGTAATCGACCCGTTTACCGAGCAAGTTCTGGCGGAAACGTCCTTGTTTACCTTTCAGCATATGGCTGAGCGATTTCAATGGACGATTACCAGGACCCGTTACCGGACGACCACGACGGCCGTTATCGATCAATGCATCGACAGCTTCCTGCAGCATCCGTTTTTCGTTCTGCACGATAATATCAGGTGCACCGAGATCAAGCAGTCTTTTCAGACGGTTGTTGCGGTTGATAACACGGCGATAAAGGTCATTCAAGTCAGACGTAGCAAAACGTCCACCATCCAATTGAACCATTGGACGAAGCTCAGGAGGAATAACAGGGAGAACATCCATGATCATCCAATCAGGCTTGTTACCGGAGTTGCGGAATGCTTCAATGACTTCCAAGCGTTTGATCGCCCGGTTACGGCGTTGGCCTTGGGCTGTACGCAGTTCTTCCTTGAGGAATTCCAACTCTTTATCAATGTCGATATCCTGAAGTAATTTTTTGACTGCTTCAGCACCCATGCCAGCCTGGAATCCGTAGCCATACTTTTCACGGTAACTGCGGTATTCTTTTTCGGACAGCAACTGTTTCTTTTCAAGCGGTGTTTCACCCGGATCAGTTACAACGTATGATGCGAAGTAAATGATCTCTTCCAAAGATCTTGGAGACATGTCCAGTGCTAGACCCATACGGCTTGGAATACCCTTGAAATACCAGATATGCGATACCGGAGCTGCCAGCTCGATGTGACCCATACGTTCACGACGAACCTTAGCGCGTGTAACTTCCACGCCGCAACGATCACAGACAACGCCCTTATAACGGACGCGTTTGTATTTACCGCAATGGCATTCCCAGTCTTTTTGCGGTCCGAAGATACGCTCGCAAAAAAGACCTTCTTTTTCCGGTTTCAAAGTACGATAGTTAATGGTTTCCGGCTTCTTAACTTCTCCGCGGGACCAAGAACGAATTTTTTCCGGAGAAGCAAGTCCGATTTTCATAAATTCAAAATTGTTAACGTCCAACAAGGAGCAACCCTCCTTAACCTAATCCTGATTTAGTACCGCATTTGCCCTCCTTCAATCGTGAGATCAAAAGAGGGCACGGTCCTTTTTAAATGATATTAATGTGTTCTTGGGTGTTTATTCCACTCCGACTTCTGAGCCTTCAAGGTTGAGGCTTAGCTTGTCGCCTGACGTCTCATCCTCATCGTCCAATTCTTTCATCTCAATCTCCTGCTCGTCTCCCGCAAGGATCTTAACATCCATACCGAGTGACTGCAGTTCCTTGATCAGTACCTTGAACGATTCCGGTACACCCGGTTCTGGTACATTTTCACCTTTGACAATGGATTCATACGTCTTCACGCGACCAACCACGTCATCGGATTTAACAGTCAAAATCTCTTGCAATGTATATGCAGCACCGTAAGCTTCAAGAGCCCACACTTCCATTTCCCCGAAGCGCTGTCCACCAAACTGAGCTTTACCGCCAAGTGGCTGCTGCGTAACGAGTGAGTAAGGTCCTGTAGAACGAGCATGAATCTTATCGTCAACCATGTGCGCCAGTTTGATCATGTGCATGACACCAACAGTAACTTCACGTTCGAAGCGTTCACCTGTCCGGCCATCGTACAGTATGGTCTTACCATTACGCTGCATGCCTGCTTCTTCCATCGTATCAAATACGTCATACTCACGCGCTCCGTCAAATACTGGCGTTGCTACATGAATACCGAGACGCATAGCGGCCATACCGATATGAACCTCCAGCACCTGTCCGATGTTCATACGTGAAGGAACGCCCAGCGGGTTGAGAACAACCTGGACCGGTGTACCATCAGGAAGGAACGGCATATCTTCTTCAGGAAGGATACGGGCAACTACACCCTTATTACCGTGACGTCCGGCCATTTTGTCACCTTCAGAAATCTTACGTTTCTGAGCGATGTAGACACGAACCAGTTGATTCACACCCGGTGGCAATTCATCACCGTTCTCGCGTGTAAATACTTTAACGTCAACGATAATTCCATCACTACCATGAGGTACGCGTAAAGAGGTATCGCGAACTTCACGAGCTTTTTCTCCAAAGATTGCGTGCAGCAAGCGCTCTTCAGCTGTCAGTTCAGTTACACCCTTCGGAGTAACTTTACCAACGAGAATATCGCCAGCACTAATTTCCGCACCGATGCGGATGATACCGCGCTCATCAAGATTGCGCAGTGCCTCTTCACCTACGTTTGGAATATCACGTGTAATCTCTTCAGGCCCCAGCTTCGTATCACGAGCTTCGGATTCGTACTCCTCGATATGAATCGAAGTGTAAACATCCTCTTTAACCAGTTTTTCACTAAGCAGGATTGCATCCTCATAGTTGTAGCCTTCCCAAGTCATGAACGCAACAACTACATTGCGGCCAAGAGCCAACTCGCCCAATTCCGTGGAAGGACCGTCTGCAAGAATATCACCTTTCTTAACTACTTCGCCTCTTTTTGCAATCGGGCGCTGATTAATACAGGTACCTTGATTCGAACGCATAAATTTGTGTAATTTATATTTAACGATGTCGCCCTTAACTTCCTTGCCTTCGACAGTTTCGACGCGACGCAACCAAATTTCATTGGCAGACGAGCGTTCGATAATTCCGTCGTACTTGGAAACAATACATACGCCAGAGTCTTTAGCAGACTTGTGTTCCATTCCTGTTCCAACTAGTGGAGCTTTCGGAATAAGAAGTGGAACGGCTTGACGTTGCATGTTAGATCCCATCAGTGCGCGGTTGGAGTCATCGTTCTCAAGGAACGGGATGAGCGCCGTCGCAACAGATACAACCTGCTTCGGTGATACGTCCATGTAATCGACCCGATTACTTGGCATCGTTGTAATGTTATCTGAGTCTTTGTTGTAACGAACGATAACCATGTCTTCCTTAAAGGAGCCGTCTTCTTCCAGCTTGACGTTAGCTTGCGCTACTACATAATTATCTTCTTCATCCGCTGTCAGGTAATCAATCTGCTCAGTCACTTTACCTGTCTTTGGATCCACCCAACGATACGGTGCTTCAATAAAGCCGTACTCATTGATGCGAGCAAAAGTAGACAAGGAGTTGATCAAACCGATATTCGGACCTTCCGGCGTTTCAATTGGACACATCCGACCGTAGTGACTGTGATGGACGTCACGAACTTCAAAGCCAGCACGTTCCCGAGTCAAACCACCGGGTCCTAGTGCAGACAGACGACGTTTATGCGTCAATTCAGCCAGCGGGTTCGTCTGATCCATAAACTGGGACAGCTGTGAGCTACCGAAGAACTCTTTAATGGATGCAATAACGGGACGAATGTTGATCAGCGCCTGCGGTGTAATCGCATTGGCATCCTGAATAGACATTCTTTCACGAACAACGCGTTCCATACGGGATAAACCAATACGGAACTGATTCTGCAGAAGTTCACCTACAGAACGCAGACGACGGTTACCCAAGTGATCGATATCATCCGTGTTGCCAATACCGTGCAGCAAATTAATAAAGTAGCTGATTGAGGATATAATATCAGCCTGGGTAATATGTTTCACTGACTTATCGATATTGCCATTGGCAATCAGCTTAATAATCCGGCCTTCTTCAATTGGTGAGAATACATCAATTGCTTGCAGCGGAATATCGTCGCTATCCAAAACACCAGCGTTGACACGGTAACTTTTAAAAGCCACATTCTTTTCGAAATAAGGAATCAACTCATCAAGCAAACGACGGTCAACCATTTGGCCAGATTCTGCCAGAATTTCTCCTGTAGAGTCATCAATCAATGGTTGGGCAAGACGTTGATTAAACAGACGATTCTTAATATGAAGCTTTTTGTTGATTTTGTAACGACCTACGTTAGCCAGATCGTAACGTTTTGGATCAAAGAAGCGCGCGACTAGCAAACTTTTAGCATTGTCTAGTGTCGGCGGTTCGCCTGGTCTCAGACGCTCGTAAATTTCAATAAGCGCCTTCTCCGTAGAGTCCGTGTTGTCTTTATCCAGCGTATTGCGAATATATTCATCATTGCCAAGCAATTCCAGAATTTCGGCATCACTACCGAAACCGAGAGCACGCAGAAGTACGGTAACTGGGATCTTACGAGTCCGGTCGATACGAACATACATGATGTCCTTAGCGTCAGTCTCAAGTTCCAACCATGCTCCGCGATTTGGAATTACTGTGGCGGTGTAGGTTTTTTTGCCGTTCTTATCCACTTTTGTGCTGAAATAGACGCTTGGAGAGCGAACCAACTGGCTGACAATAACCCGTTCTGCACCATTGATAATAAAAGTGCCGGTTTCCGTCATCAGAGGGAAATCTCCCATGAACACTTCCTGCTCTTTGACCTCACCGGTCTCTTTATTGATGAGCCGCACCTTCACACGCAGAGGAGCCGCATACGTTACGTCCCGCTCTTTAGCGTCGTCAACCGTATATTTCGGTTCACCCAGGCTGTAGTCAATGAACTCTAGTACCAAATTACCTGTGAAATCCTGGATCGGCGAGATGTCCTGAAACATTTCCCGCAATCCTTCCTCCAAAAACCAGTCATAAGATTTTTGTTGGATCTCGATCAGGTTCGGGACCTCGAGTACCTCGTTAATTCTCGCATAGCTTCGCCGAGTGCGTCGACCATACTGAACAAGATGTCCTGCCAACTTTACTCACCCCTCATGTCTACTCACTTAAAAATTTGATTGCGAACCCTTGTTTGGACCCGTATAATGGAACCATACCGCAAGGATTCAGCCATAAATAAAGAAAAGCCCTTGATCGAAATTTTCCGAAAAAAGAGCGCACTTATCCACGGCCAAAATACTCCTTATCCAATAGATTTGCCCAAAACGTACATATTATACGTCAGCAAGCAATAGTTTATGCGCTATGACTATTACTCCGGCGAACTTTGTCGCGACAGAGTATTAGGAACCAAATTCGCAAAAACTTGCCGTACGGCATGCGCGTACCGAGCGACAATATATCACTTGACATTTCAGCAAACTAAAGACATGGAGCCTATCTTAATACTGACATTTTATAATAATACCACTATCAATATCGCATGTCAATGATTAATTGATTTTATTTTTTCGCTCTCATTATACGATAGCCTTTGTCTTTCCCCACTTCTTCCACTATCGGGAACAAGCTTTCCAATTTAGCTGCAGTAGAGGGAGCACCTTGCTTCTTCTGAATAACAACCCACAGCGTTCCACCCTCTTTTAAATGTTCATAAGCCTCTTCAAAAATCTGATGTACAATAGCTTTACCTGCACGAATCGGAGGATTGGTAAGGATCACATCAAATTGCTGCCCTTCCAATGCACTGAGCACATCGCTTTCCATTACTGTAACATTCCGGATTCCGTTATGCAGAGCATTTTCACGAGCCAGTTCTACCGCACGGCTATTGATATCAAGCATCGTAACATGTCCTTTGGGAGCTAGAAGAGCTGCGCTAATTCCAATCGGTCCGTAACCGCAACCCACATCTAGCACTGCTGAACCCTCTGGAATGATCATAGCTTCAATCAGAACTCGACTTCCGTAGTCGATGTCCCCCTTAGAGAAAACACCAGCATCGCTCGTAAAGCGAAGATCCTTTCCTCTTAGAACTGCGCTGATAGTACGTCTGTCATGACGAGCATCCGGCTGCTGCGAGTAATAATGCTGCGACATCCCTATTCTCCCTTTCATAAGTCATACTACTCGATAGAAGAATCTACAAATAGCTAGACCGTCTTTGTCAGTTAAATATTTTCATGCGTTGACTCTATAAAACAAACCCCTTGAACAAGTTCAAGGGGTTTGTTGAAATAGAAGGGAATTACTTCACTTCTACTGCTGCGCCTGCTGCTTCTAATTTTTCTTTAGTAGCGTCAGCTTCTTCTTTGCTCACTTTTTCCTTGATTGCTTTTGGTGCGTTATCTACTACATCTTTAGCTTCTTTCAAGCCAAGACCTGTGATTTCGCGAACGATTTTGATAACGTTGATTTTGGAAGCGCCAGCGCCTGTCAAAATTACATCAAATTCAGTTTGTTCTTCTTCTACTGCTGCTACTGCGCCGCCAGCTGCTACTGGAGCTGCTGCAGTTACGCCAAATTCTTCTTCGATTGCTTTAACCAGGTCGTTCAGTTCCAATACGCTCATGCCTTTAATTTCTTCCAAAATTGTTTCTTTGCTCATGATTGAACCTCCATTTTATATTTAAATTGTTTTTGTGTTATTCATTACATCGCGAAAATCAAAGGCTTACGCGCTTTGTTCTTCTTTTTCAGCAATTGCTTTAACAACAAGCGCAAAGTTGCGCATTGGAGCTTGAAGCACGCTAAGCAACATGGACAGCAATCCATCGCGGGATGGAAGCTCAGCCAATGCTTTCAACTGATCCGCGTCAATGACACGACCTTCTACAACGCCGCCTTTTAATTTCAAAGCGTCGTTCTTTTTGGCGAAATCATTCAAAATTTTAGCTGCTACCACTGCATCAGTTGCACTGAATGCGATCGCTGTAGGACCTGTTAGAACAGAGTCCAACTCAGTCAATTCAGCCGCAGCAGTTGCACGACGAAGCAATGTGTTCTTCAAGACTTGAAAATCAACACCAGCTTCACGAAGCTGCTTGCGCAGTTCGGTCACTTGGGCAACGTTCAATCCGCGGTAATCTGCAACAACAGTAGAAATACTGTTTTGCAATTTGCCGGTAACGACATCAACTGCATCCTGTTTAGCTTGGATTAGTTTTGTATTTGCCAATGTATACACCTCCTAATTTTATGTGACGGTGATCTCTCCGAGGATTCCACACCGTTCCTACGCAGGCATTAGAAAAGCCTCCGCAGAATCACGAAGGCTTGATAAAACGTTAGTTACACAGGCAAGGCCCGGCACTTCTTGTTTCTATCATAACACCTCGGTAGGAAATTAAGCCCTACGGCACCTACTGTCTACGGTAAGCATATTCAAGTTCGAGAATTAGAACCTTAAGATCACAACTGTTACAGAGTATCAAAGATGACTCATCGAGTCAATCCCTAATTATTTGAATACGGTTGTGTTCACACGTGCGCTCGGTCCCATAGTTGAGGAAATCGAGATGCCTTTAAGGTAGATACCTTTAGCAGCAGCCGGTTTCGCACGGTTAAGAGCGTCGATAAGAGATTTAAGGTTTTCGTTCAATTTGACAGCATCAAAAGACACTTTGCCGATTGGCGCATGAATTTGACCTGCTTTGTCAAGACGATATTCGATTTTACCGGCTTTGATTTCATTCACAGCCTTGGTAACATCAAATGTAACTGTGCCAGCTTTAGGGTTAGGCATAAGACCTTTACCACCAAGCAGACGACCCAGTTTACCGACTTCACTCATCATATCAGGTGTAGCTACGCAGACGTCGAAATCGAACCAGCCTTGTTGGATTTTATTAATCATGTCAGCATCACCGACAAAATCCGCTCCAGCAGCTTCAGCCTCTTTCGCTTTTTCACCTTTTGCAAATACAAGCACACGTTGCGTTTTGCCTGTGCCGTGTGGCAGGACAACTACACCGCGAACTGCTTGGTCTTGTTTACGTGGGTCTACACCCAAACGAACTGCTGCTTCAACGGTTTCGTCGAATTTTGCAGTTGCTGCCTTTTTCACAAGCTCTACAGCTTCTGAAGGCTCATAAGTTGCTTCACTGTTAATCAGTTTAGCAGCATCTTGGTATTTCTTACCATGTTTAGCCATGAAATGTTCCTCCTTTGTGGTGTTAGCGGAAATTCCTCCCACATATTACGGTCATAAATAACCGATTCATCGAAAAGTATTAATCTTCGATTGTGATACCCATACTGCGAGCAGTACCTTCAACCATACGCATAGCAGCTTCGATAGAAGCAGCGTTTAGATCGGGCATTTTTTGTTCAGCAATTTCACGAACCGCTGCGCGGCCGAGCTTTGCTATTTTCTTCTTGTTTGGTTCTCCGGATCCCTTTTCTACTTTAGCAGCAATGCGAAGCAGAACAGCAGCCGGTGGAGTTTTGGTGATGAATGTAAAGGAACGGTCTTCAAATACTGTAATTTCAACCGGAATGATCAGACCAGCCTGGTCGGCAGTACGAGCATTAAATTCCTTACAGAATGCCATAATGTTGACACCTGCTTGACCTAACGCCGGACCTACTGGAGGCGCTGGATTCGCTTTCCCTGCAGAAATCTGCAATTTCACCATTTTAATAACTTTTTTAGCCATGAGTGACACCTCCTTGCATCAATAGTGGTCTTCGAACGCCATTAGCGCTCTCCCACAAGAAACCCTTGCATTTGTTATATCTTTTCCACTTGAGTGAAATCCAACTCCAGCGGGGTTTCCCGTCCAAACATGTTAACATGAACCTTAATCTTACTCTTGTCCACCAAAATTTCTTCGACGGATCCTACAAAATTCGCAAATGGACCTACCATAATACGCACTGATTCCTTAATTTCGAAATCAATCTTCGTCTTAGGTTCAACCATACCCATATGCTTCAGAATTTGTTCTACTTCTTCAGGAAGAAGAGCAGTAGGCTTTGATCCCGAGCCTGTTGAGCCAACAAATCCAGTAACACCCGGTGTATTACGGACAACATACCAGGAATCATCAGTCTGAACCATTTCCACCAAAACATAACCCGGGTAAACTTTACGCATGACAGTTTTTTTCTTGCCATCCTTGTTTACAATTTCTTCTTCCATAGGAACAAGAACGCGGAATATTTTGTCTTCCATGCCCATGGACTCAACGCGCTTTTCCAAATTGGCTTTGACCTTATTCTCATACCCTGAATAGGTATGAACGACATACCATCTTTTTTCCATATCCATACCAAGCCACCTGGGACCTCTCTAAATAATCCTTTCGATCACAGCGGAAATACCGATGTCCAGAACCCAGAAGTAAAGAGCGATAACTATAATTGTACCAAGAACGATCAATGTATAGTTCCGCAATTCCTTCCGACTAGGCCAGCGAACTTTTTTGAGTTCACTCCAGCTCTCAGTGAAAAAGGAAAACAAGGACTTGAAACTACGTTTCACGCCGACTACACCTCCAAAGACTATCTGGTTTCGCGATGAGGAGTTTGCTCGTTACAATACTTGCAAAATTTCTTCATCTCCATGCGGTCGGGGTGATTTCGTTTATTCTTGGTTGTAGCATAGTTTCTTTGTTTACAACTAGTACAAGCCAAAGTGATAATTACCCGCATGATCTGCACCTCCCGAGGACGTCCTTCTAACAGTAAAATTAGAAGACGCAATATTAAATACTAAAAAAGCCGTGAATTTAGGCCTACCTAATACACTTTAGCATAGTGTCAAGGTCTGTGTCAACGAAAGAATTCGCCTCAGCAATAGGTAATTCCGAATTTCAGTATATCCGTGTCCCTTGTCTTGGCTTGTGTCTTGCTCTTCCTCATACTGCGCTGTCTTACTTATCATTATGGAACATTCCGACTGTGTATAAACCTGACGTCTTCGCAAACTACTAAAAAGTGATTTACAGAACCATAAACCCACTAAAAAAAGACTCGTTGTCCGAGTCTCTTCTGTTCATTATATCATCAATTGTCACGCACTTCCAGATATCTCTCCAATTTACGCTTCACTCGCTGAAGAGCATTATCGATCGACTTCACATGCCGCTTCAAGTCTTCTGCAATCTCTTGATAGGATCGTCCGTCCAAATACAGCATCAGAACCTTGCGTTCCAAATCACTTAGGATCTCTGCCATCTTGTCTTCAAGCCCAATGAATTCCTCCTGATTAATAATCAGTTCTTCCGGGTCAAGCACCTGAGTTCCACAAATGACATCCATAAGTGTCCGGTCGGAATCTTCATCATAAATGGGCTTATCCAATGAAACGTAAGAATTGAGTGGAATATGCTTCTGGCGTGTAGCTGTCTTTATGGCAGTAATGATCTGGCGTGTAATGCACAGTTCGGCAAATGCTTTGAAGGAGGAAAGCTTGTCCCCTTTAAAATCACGAATAGCCTTATATAGGCCAATCATACCTTCCTGCACAATATCTTCTCGATCCGCCCCAATCAGAAAATAAGAACGAGCCTTAGCACGTACAAAATTACGGTATTTGTTAATCAAGTACTCCAATGCGCCACTGTCGCCACCACGGAAAACCTCGACAATATCTTCATCGCTTAGGAAATCATACTCTGACAGCATTAATTGCTTGAGGTCGACACTCACCAAGAATCCCCCCGGCTGCAACGCTAGACACATCGTTACTTGCGAAATATAGGATCAGTATATATTATGTTACCTTACACAGTCAACCGAAGTTTGTCCAAAAAAAATCATCAATAGCATAATATGGCATTTGCCGATAATCTTTAGACGTTTTTGTTAAATCATTGCCGACGCCAGTCCTCCAACTTGTTACGCACATCACGCGGCAGTTTATCTTCTAACGAGTGGCGTGAAGATAAACTGTCGGGTTCAATGGCCTTTTTAACTTGTTTCTGATTCTCTTCAACTTCCAACCGCAATTCTCTAGCCGAAATTCTCAACGCCCCTTGTGCAAAAATAACATGCTGCTCTGTGGAGTCACTTGTAGCCACGTATATTTGACGACGACGCTGGGTTAATTCTCGTACTAGTCTTTCAATACACTCATCTGCTGTTTCTTTTTCCTTGGTGAAAAATACCTGCACCTTGCCTTGATCAAACGACCGCCCCAGTCCTGGAACACGATATGCATCAAAAACGGCAATTAC
Source organism: Paenibacillus sp. 19GGS1-52 (assembly GCF_022369515.1). NCBI lineage: Bacteria > Bacillati > Bacillota > Bacilli > Caryophanales > Paenibacillaceae > Paenibacillus > Paenibacillus sp. 19GGS1-52. Next base: position 961,516 of record NZ_CP059724.1, on the reverse strand, counting down.
ACGCCGTCCTGAATAAGCCTGATAATCCGCCAGTAAATCCAACAGCCGGTCTCGAGCTGCCTGCATTCCGGTCAATGACAGCGCGGCGAGTTCCGGCCAGCCACCGATCATGTTGTATCCGTCTACTAGCAGCAGATCGCGCCCATCGGTCATATCTATCCCTGCTGACGCCGGCGGCGCAGCACTTCATACATTATAACGCCGGCAGCTACAGAGGCATTAAGCGAATTGATCTTCCCATGCATCGGAAGTTTAAGCAACACATCGCATTTTTCCCGAATCAGGCGCCCCATTCCTTTATTCTCGTTACCAATTACAACAGCTACCGGTCCTGTGAAAATATCCGATTGATACAAATCTTGATCGGTATCCACGTCTGTTCCAACGACCCAAATACCTAGCTCTTTTAGACGGTCAATCGTCTGGCCCAAATTTGTAACTCTAGCCACTGGAACATATTCCACTGCACCAGCTGAGGTTTTGGATACGACAGCGGTAATCTGAGCAGAGCGGCGCTTAGGTATGATTACCCCATGCACTCCGGTACAATCTGCAGTCCGAAGGATGGAGCCCAGGTTGTGTGGATCCTCTATCTCATCAAGCAAAATAAGAAAGGGTATTTCTCCTTTAGCTTCCGCTGCTGCCAGTAGATCGTCTACCTCGGCATAGGCGTAAGGTGCTGCCTGTGCGACAACCCCTTGGTGCTGAATTCCCGGTGCTAGCTGATCAAGCTTACGCTTGTCTACATGCTGGATGACAATACCCGCTTTACGAGCTTCAGCCACGATCGGTGCTGTTAAATGTTTTTGCGCCGTTTCAGCAATCCATATTTTATTAATGGTCCGGCCGGCACGAAGCGCTTCCAGCACTGAATGCTTTCCGGCCAATATTTCCTCTTCTGTCTGCAAATCTTCTTCTTCCATGTTCATGCCTCCTGTTCTATATTCTTAAAGCCTTATGAAGGCCGATTCATCATAAACTCTATACTGTTATGCACAAGCTCCTGCATCCTGGCCTGCTGCCCTGTGTAATATAGATACCCTATCAGACATTCAAATGCGGTAGCATGACGATATTCCAGCACATCTGCATTTTTGGGTACCGAACCCGATTTAGCATTACGCCCCTGACGGGCAATATCTTTTTCCTCTTCAGTGAGTATTGGCTCTAGAAAGCTAAGAATCTTACTCTGTGCTTTCGCGGATACGAGCCCCGTTGCCGAACGATGCAAATGATTCGGGCGCAGATTCGGCAATGACACCATGTACTGGCGGACAGCCACTTCATAAACAGCATCCCCCACATAGGCAAGCACAATAGGCGAAAGAAGCTTTATCGGCTTAGAGGGTTCATACGGAAACCACGGACTGTCTATTTTGGAATCCCCATTCATTTACGCCGCCACCGCATTCCTTGCGGAGTATCCTCGAGCAATATGCCCATACCGCTCAGTTCATCACGAATCTCATCGGAGCGGCTCCAATTCTTATTCGCACGAGCTTCCACTCTCTCCGCAATCAGCCGTTCGATTTCTTCACTTGCTACTTCCTTCTCTTGTTCATCAGTCAAACGAAGCAACGCATTCATTTCAGCGTAAGCTTCGAGCAGTGCCGCAAGATCTCCAGGAGCTGCAGCATTATCCGTAAGTGTCAGGTTTGTTAGACTCACCCAATCGAATACGGCTGTAATCGCATCAGGAGTATTAAAGTCATCTTGCATTTTGGCATGAAAATTAGCCATGATTGCCGACAACTTTTCTTTTATCTGCGGACTTTCATCACCTTGAGGTCCCGCTTCCGCAAGTTCAAGGCGGTGCTTAACATTACTCTCAGCCAGTGAGATACGCTCTACACTTTTCTCAGCCGAGATCAACGAATCTTGAGTGAAGTTCAGCGGGTTGCGATAATGCGTTGAGAGCATAAAATACCGGATCGTGCCCGCTTTAAAGCGCTGGCGGATATCTTTAACCAACAGGCCATTACCGAGCGATTTCGACATTTTTTCGTCTCCGATGTTGATAAATCCATTATGCATCCAATAGTTCGACATTGGCTTGCCGGTCAGTACCTCTGTCTGTGCACATTCGCATTCATGATGCGGGAACTGCAGATCCTGTCCACCACCATGAATATCGATAGTTTCTCCCAGAAACTCACGAACCATAGCGGAGCACTCAATATGCCATCCTGGGCGCCCTTCTCCCCAAGGACTGTGCCAATGAATTTCGCCCGGTTTGGCCGCTTTCCAAAGTACAAAATCCTCCGGCTTCTCTTTTCGCGAATCAACGTCAATACGAATGCCGAACTGCAGCTCCTCCAAATTCTGACCAGAGAGCTTGCCATACTCCGGAAATTTGGAAGTGTGGAAATACACATCCCCACCACTTTCGTAAGCAAAACCCTTATCCACAAGCTCTTTAATGAACTCGATGATGAGATCCATGCTTTCTGTCACCCGTGGATTCATCGTTGCCGGCTTTACACCAAGACCTTCAATATCCTCGCGGTAGGCATCAATAAATATTTCCGACACCTTTGCTACTGTAGTCTTCATTTCTTCTGCTTTACGGATCAATTTGTCATCCACATCTGTGAAATTAGTAATATAGCGCACTTCATTACCAAGCTGCTCCAAATAGGTACGTATCATATCAAAAACAATAACAGGTCTGGCATTCCCGATATGCATGTACCCGTATACAGTCGGACCACATACGTACATTTTTACCTTGCCCGACTCCAGAGGTACGAACTGTTCCTTACTACGTGTCATAGTATTATATATTTGCAAGGCCATACTGTTCCCAATCCTTTCTCTTAACCCAGATTTCCTGAAATCCCGGTATGCTTAAATCTCATAATCACCAATATACTGCTGGCTCTCTATCCGTCGCTGCTCCGTCTTTTGTTTGTCTTCCGTACCCAGCTTCTCTCTAATCTCTTCGATCTCTTTCTGCAAAAAGCGGAGTGAATCGACAAGTGGGTCTGGCATCTGCGAATGATTCAGACGGTCTGATACCCGCTCCCCATTGCGTTTCACGACACGGCCTGGGTTACCCACAACAGTACTATTATTAGGCACTTCACGCAGAACAACTGCATTTGAGCCTATATTAGAATTGTCGCCAATCCGAAACGATCCCAATACCTTAGCACCTGAGCCAATAACAACATTATTGCCAACTGTGGGATGGCGTTTCCCTTTTTCCTTACCGGTTCCCCCGAGTGTAACTCCTTGATAGATGATAACATCATCACCGATTTCACAGGTTTCACCTATGACGATCCCCATACCATGATCAATAAATAGTCTGTTACCGATGACCGCTCCGGGATGTATTTCAACACCAGTCATGAATCTGCTGATCTGCGAAACAATACGAGCCAGTGTATACCAGCGATGTTTAAAAAAAGAGTGGGCGATCCGATGTCCCCAAATGGCATGTAGCCCGGCATAAGTGAAGACAACCTCGAACCAGCTACGGGCTGCGGGATCGTTATCGAATACTGCCCGAATGTCTGATTTGATATGCTTGAACATCGCGGTTCCCCTCTTCTTGACTTCTTTGCCTCCTGTTTACAGGTAATGCAAAGAAGGTATTGTCTCCAGCCCATCATCCTATTCTACAGAATAAGATCTCGTGAAAGTTATATTTTGCTAAATTTCAACAAAAAACGCCCCTGCAGCATAAAGCTGCAGAGACGTTTAACCGCGGTTCCACTCTGCTTGGACGAGTCATCTTATCTCTGCAATTATTGCTAACTACAAATTATGCTTGTCCCACTTGGCATCTTTAACGGCGACGTTCCCGGCGCGGCCTAACGAACCTTAGAAGGAACGCTCAACCGTGCAGCTCACAGGCGCATGTTCCGCGGCAGACAAATGAATAACTCCCAGCCTGAAAAGGAAAACCTTTTCGTGGTTATTCTCTCTGACAATTGTCTAATACACGTACTTTTCCTGATCACAGCTATTAATAGTATTCTTCTATCTTAGCGAAAAGATTAGAGACTGACAAGAGGGTTCGACAGGAGAAAATAAGGAGTTAAGCTCCTTTGATCTGCGATTTCAAACGTTCAATGACACGGTTGCGGCCAAGCAGAGCAATCGTCGCATTGAGATCACGCCCATGAGTTTGTCCAGTCAAAGCAACACGAATCGGCATGAACAACGCTTTGCCTTTATGTCCTGTTTCTTTCTGCACTTCTTTGATTAAGACCGCCATATTACTTGCAGTGAACTCTTCGCAAGCTTCAACCTTGGCAAGAAATGCGGATAGAACCACAGATACGGAGCTTTCGGCCAGAACCAAGGAGCCTTCTGACTCCATCTCAAGATGACTGCGGAAGAACAACTCAGATAATTCCACGATGTCAGAAGCTGACGTCATTTGTTCTTGATACAAGGCAACTAGGCTTTCTGTCCACGCCTGCTGTTCTTCACTCAATTCTGTTGGCAATCTTCCCGCTTGCTGCAAATGTGGTATAGCCAAGGCAGTGATACGCTTTGGATCAGCAAGTTTAATATAGTGATTATTCAGATGTGCCAGTTTATTCTTATCAAACACAGCAGGGCTCTTGGATAACCGGTCAGCTGTGAAAATAGAGATAAGTTCTTCCTTGCTGAATATTTCCTCTTCTCCCTCAGGAGACCAGCCGAGCAGAGAAATGAAATTAAGCATAGCCTCCGGTAAATACCCCAAATCGTCATATTGCTCAATAAATTGAATAACGGATTCATCACGCTTGCTAAGCTTCTTATGGTTATCCCCAACAATGAGCGTCATATGGCCAAATAAAGGTGGTGTCCAGTCAAGAGCCTCATAAATCATCAACTGACGTGGTGTATTGGAAATATGATCTTCTCCACGCAATACATGTGTAATATCCATTAGATGATCATCGACAGCTACCGCAAAGTTATAAGTCGGAATCCCATCCTTCTTCACAATAACAAAATCGCCCATATCTTTGGTAGTAAAAGAAATACTGCCCTTTACGATATCATCGAAGGTAAACGTACGGTCCTCTGGTACTAGGAAACGAATGCTCGCCACTCGACCTTCTTCTTCAAAAGCCACTCGCTGTTCCTCTGTCAAATTACGATGTTTGCCTGAGTAATGAGGTGTCTCACCGCGGGCAGTCTGTTCTTCACGTTCTGCCTCCAGTTCTTCTTCCGTACAATAACAGCGATACGCTAGACCGCGGTCCAGCAAATCCTGCCAATAAATACGATATAGGTCCAGCCGCTCCGTCTGGCGGTAGGGTCCATATTCTCCGCCCACATCAACGCTCTCATCCCAATCCATACCCAACCATTTCAAATATTTAAGCTGACTTTCTTCGCCTCCGGCAACATTGCGTTTTACATCTGTATCTTCGATCCGAATAATGAATTTACCGCCCAAGTTACGGGCAAATAGATAATTAAATAGCGCTGTTCTGGCATTTCCGATATGTAAGTGTCCCGTAGGGCTCGGTGCGTAACGCACCCGGACTTCATCCGCCATTTCATTCCCTCCGCTTCATATGGTTATAATTAGATTCTACTTAAAGCCATCTCAAGATGATATCACATCTTGGAGTAGACAGACAATAGATTGTGCTGCAATTCCTTCGCCGCGTCCCGCAAAGCCAAGCTGCTCAGTAGTAGTTGCCTTCACATTAACCTTCGATGTCTCCGCTCCCAAAGCACGGGCGATAATCTCGGTCATTTGCGGAATATACGGAGCCATTTTAGGCTTCTGGGCAATTATGGTAGAGTCAATATTCCCAAGCTTATAACCCCGCTCACGGGCAAGCGCCCAGACCTGCTCCAATAGCTTCAGACTGTCTGCATCCTTGAAGGTCGGATCGGTATCAGGAAAATGCCTGCCAATATCGCCTAATCCTAATGCACCTAGAATAGCATCACTTATAGCATGCAGCAGCACATCTGCATCGGAGTGCCCTAGTAATCCCTTGTCATAGGGAATAGTAACACCACCAATGATACAAGGCCTTCCCTCTACGAGCTGATGTACGTCGAATCCTTGTCCTACAGCAATCATGATTGTCTCTCTCCCCTGTTTCTTACTGTGAATTCCGCAAAATCCAGATCGTCCGGTGTCGTAATCTTAATATTCCTGTAGCTTCCCTCAACCACTGAAACTGGAATACCCGCTCGCTCAGCTAAACTGGAATCGTCAGTTCCGAGAATACCATCCCTCTCCGCCGCTTCATAAGCAACAAGCAGATCAGAAAGACGAAAAGTCTGCGGGGTTTGAATCGCCCACAGACTTCGCCGATCCGGCGTAGACAGTACCTTGCCTCCAACGTCTACCTGCTTGATCGTATCCTTAACGGGTACAGCAAGCACCGCTGCTCCGATCTCCTTGGCCCGTTCATAACAGGCCAAGATTTCACTGGGCTGTACGAACGGACGGACACCGTCATGTACCATTACCCACTGTGTGTTCAGTTTGATCAGTCCACTGTACACTGAATGCTGGCGCTCAGTACCCCCAGGAACAATAGCCTTCACTTTGCCGAGCTTGTAGACCTGTATCCATTCCCAGCAACGCTCTAAATCCTCTTCGCCGGTTACCAGCACGATTTCAGAGATAAGTTCGTGCTGCTGAAATACCTCTAGCGTATGAACGAGAATCGGTTTGCCTTGCAGCAGCAAATATTGCTTGCTCTCCGTGGTTCCCATTCTTGTCCCTTTGCCTGCCGCCACTATGACGACGCCCACACTGTTTGACATTACTTCAGACTCCTGTCCTTCACGTATATTCCCATCATAACGTGTTTGGCGGGCATTTCCAACCCGTAGGACAGCTTCAACATACTTTAAATCCTTATTGTGCTTTTTCCAAGAGCTTCGGTTTGGCAAATATCATCCGTCCAGCTGATGTCTGCAGAACACTTGTTACCAGAACTTCCATCGTTGAGCCGATATATTCGCGTCCACCCTCTACAACAATCATTGTTCCATCATCGAGATAAGCGACACCTTGTCCATGTTCCTTACCATCCTTAATAACCTGAACAATGATCTCTTCTCCAGGCAGTACAACCGGCTTAACCGCATTTGCCAAATCGTTAATATTTAGTACTGACACACCCTGCAGCTCGCATACCTTATTCAAATTAAAATCATTGGTAACGACTTTACCATGCAGAACTTTGGCCAGCTTGACTAGTTTACTATCTACCTCGGAGATTTCCTCGAAATCTCCTTCGTAGATCAATACCTTCACATCCAGCTCTTTCTGGATTTTGTTGAGAATATCAAGTCCACGCCGCCCCCGATTTCTCTTCAGCAAATCTGAAGAATCTGCAATATGCTGGAGTTCCTCCAAAACAAACTCTGGAATAACAATAGTTCCTTCAATAAAACCGGTCTTGCAAATATCAGCAATCCGTCCGTCAATGATGACGCTCGTATCGAGAATCTTATGCTCCTCCAGCCCACGCCCTTCCGGTTCTGCGGTTTGCCCAAAGCGCCCGGAAGTCCACAGTGAAGCCAGCTCCGCTTTCTTCTCCAAACTAATCCGTAGTCCCGTATAACCTAAGGCTATCGTAACAGCTACCTGCAGCAGCTGTCCTGCCTTCCCCATCCAACTCATGGTTGGATATAGCAATAGAGACAGTAACAGCCCACCTGTAAGCCCAGCAGCACCTGCAGCCAATTCATTCATCGGTATACGTGAACAGAACAAGACCACCTCACGCAGTTTCGCACTTGCCCATTCCGCGCATAAAGTTCCCGCAAACAAAAAAATAATGGCTCCCAGTACCGCAAACAAAATGCTTCCTTCCACGGGTAAGTTATCTCCTAATTTCCCCATTCCTATAGGAAATCCTCTTTCAGCCGCAAAGTATAACGAATAACCTGACCAGGCTCCACAAATTAAAGCAAAGCCCAAAATTATTTTTCTCCACATAACTTACACACCTCCTTTTATTCATCTAAATTGATCTATTCCTCACCAGTATGTTCCAATTTTGTTGACGATAATCGTAGGTGAAGTTATTTTTTCGGAAACGAGGAACCCAAGTGGAGTGAAAAGCTACATGTATATCCCTTTAGCGGTTGAAAATAGGTAATGCCGTAGCATATAATGAACTCAATTACGAACCTAGGGGTGAATGGAAAATGAGCGCACCAAGTTTACAGGCCTTTCAGGATCAAGTCTCCGAACTGCTGCTCCGTCACCGTAGTCTTCTGGATGTGCTGTCCAAGAATGGACAGAGTAGCGCATCTGTTAATCGTGCCGTCGTCAAAGCAATTACTGAATGTGGTTGTATTCAGCTTCATGCAACAAAGCAAGTTTTCGAACCCGGTGCAGGTCTCGAATATGCTAAGGAACTTGCAGGAACTCATGTAGAGGGCCAGCTATGCGAGAACTGCCGCGAGGTAATCGGCTCTGAACTAGGTCGTGAACTGTTCTATATGTCCGCACTCTGCAACCTGCTTGACATTAACATGGACGAGGTCGTAGTCAAAGAGTCACAGAAATGCGCTACACTCGGTTTGTTTAACTTATCCTAGATAAATAATAAATTCCCAAATGCAAAAAAGGCTTTGCTGCCCAATAGGGACGGCAAAGCCTTTTCTATGATCATTACATTTATCCGTTCTTGGAGTGATAAATTTTCTCCTCGGAACGTCTTCTGCGACGATGACGGCGTCTGGCAGTGAGTCGGTCAATATTTTGCTTAAAGCCATATAAAGCATAAAGCGCCAGCAGAGCAAAGATTAGTTTAGCAATCTGTTCAGGAAATACAACGGCTAAAGCTACGGCAACTACAATAACAACCGGCGCTCCTATAACTGCTTTCTTGGGCAAACCAATTTTTTTGAAATTAGGATATTTAACGGTGCTGACCATTAGATAAGACAAGAGCAATGTAGCAATAATCATAAAAGGTGCAGAAACATCTTTATGAAAAAGAGCCAATGTGGCCAAAACACCACCAGCTGCAGGGATTGGCAGTCCAACGAAATAACCAGGAATTCCTGGGCGAACATTGAAACGGGCTAGGCGAAGTGCTCCAAACACAGGGAAAATTGCAGTAACGGTCATTCCCAGTGCAGAATTTAAATCATGAAGGCTTGTAACGTACATAATTAGTGCTGGCGCTACTCCAAAAGAAACGACATCCGACAACGAGTCCAGTTCTTTGCCAAATTCACTCTCACATTTAAGGGCACGCGCCACCCGACCATCAAGCCCGTCTAACAGCATCGCAATAATAACCATGATGGCGGCCATGTTAAGCTTTCCATCAAACGCCATCATGATACCAAACATTCCAAGCATCAGGTTACCTATTGTAAACAGACTTGGAATTGATTTTTGTATCATTTCTTCACCTCTATATCTTCACTTTGGCCTTTAATGTTCTCCAATATTACGTGATTGTATGATATTTACATTTGTCTGTCAATAAGAACTTGCTTCTGCAGACGTTTAAGTCCGTCCTGGATATTGCGTGCCCGTACTTCACCGATTCCGTCCACCTCATCCAATTCAGCTATAGTCGCCCGCATTAGATTAGGCAATATTTCAAAGCGCTCCACAAGATTATGAATAATAACATTCGGCAGCCGCGGAATTTTGTTAAGCAGGCGATAGCCGCGCGGTGTTACCACTTCTTCGGAAACAATGGCTGTAGCGGAAAATCCCAGCAGACGGGCAATATGATTATCATCCATCAGATCGTCATCACTCGTCCGTTTAAGCCCCGCAATAATATCGCGAATTTTGTCTTCGTCTTCTTCCCTTGCATAGTCTCTGTATAAAAGCCATGCTTCTTCCTCTGTATTTCCGACCAGTTCTTCCATTTGCATGCTGATTAGGCGCCCTTCATTGCCCAATTCATTAATATATCGTTTAATTTCCATCTTGATGCGCAGCACCATTTCCACACGTTGGATAACTCCGACCACTTCAGCTACAGTTACAATCCCCTCATATTCGGAAGCAGAGAGATTGGTCAAACCCTGATTAAGTACTGATTTGTATTTCTCAAGCATTTGTATCGCCTGATTAGCCTTAGCCAGAATAGCACCAATTTCCTTCAAAGCATACCGGATGTTCCCTTGATATAAGGTGATAATATTGCGGCGCTGAGAAATAGAAACAACCAACTTCCCAGTCTGCTTAGCAACGCGCTCTGCCGTACGATGGCGAATACCTGTCTCAATCGATGAGATAGAGGAATTCGGAATAAGCTGCGTATTGGCATACAATATCCGTTTTAAGTCTTCACTCAGAATAATCGCACCGTCCATCTTAGCTAGCTCATATAAATAATTGGGTGAAAAATCACAGTTAATGGAGAATCCGCCATCGACAACTTCCATCACCTCAGGACTATATCCGACAACGATTAACGCTCCCGTCTTAGCGCGTAGCACATTCTCTAATCCATCACGGAAAGGTGTTCCGGGTGCGGCCATCCTGAGCAGATCATTCATTTTCTCTAATTGATTATGTTCCTTCATATTCTGTGCCCCCTAATCTAACGCGACCGCAAGTGCATCTGCTACGGTGCTGACGCCAATAATCTGGATATCCTGTGGGTGCTTCCAGCCCTTCATGCTCTTCTCAGGCATAATTACTCGACGGAAGCCCAGCTTTGCGGCCTCTTTGACACGCATCTCTGCGCGAGAAACACCCCTCACTTCACCGGTAAGCCCTACCTCACCGAAGAAAACATCATAAGGCTTTGTTGAAATATCACGAAAGCTGGAAGCAATGCTGATGGCAACTGCTAGATCAATTGCCGGTTCATCAAGCTTAACTCCGCCAGCTACATTCAGGTATGCATCCTGATTCTGCAGGAACATACCCATCCGTTTCTCAAGAACAGCAATGATAAGCGCCATGCGCTGATGATCGAGTCCTGTGCACATCCGCCGCGGAGAAGGGAAATGAGTAGCAGCGATAAGCGCCTGTATTTCTACAAGAACCGGTCGTGTACCCTCCATACTTGCTACGACCGTAGATCCAGCTACACCAAGAGGGCGCTCTGACAAAAAGAGCTCTGAAGGATTTTCCACCTCGGTTAGCCCAACTTCACCCATTTCAAAGATGCCGATTTCATTGGTGGAACCAAAACGATTCTTTACAGCCCGCAGTAGCCTGTACGTATGATGCCGCTCTCCTTCAAAATAAAGTACACAATCTACCATATGCTCAAGCATCCGTGGTCCTGCGATAGCCCCTTCCTTGGTGACATGCCCTACCAATACAGTAGCGATTCCGCGAATTTTGGCGATCCGCATAAATCTTGTCGTACATTCCCGTACTTGTGTCACACTGCCGGGTGCACTTGCTACCTCCGGCATATAAACAGTTTGAATGGAATCAATAACGAGAAATTGGGGCTGAATTTGTTCAATAGCTTCCTCGATACTTTCCATATTCGTCTCACAAAGTACATATAGCTCTGCTGACAACGCACCGAGGCGATCTGCGCGCAACTTCGTCTGCCTCACCGATTCTTCCCCGGATATATATAGCACACGTAATCCCTGTTTCGTCAGAGCATGTGAGGTCTGCAGCAGTAATGTGGATTTACCAATACCGGGGTCTCCCCCTACCAGCACCAGCGAACCGGGAACGATACCTCCGCCAAGAACACGATTAAGTTCACCGATGCCTGTCAGTATGCGCGGCTCTTTGTCACTTTCTATACTTATGATGGATTGTGCCTTTTCTTTACTATGAAAAATAGGGGAACTCATACCCTGTGTTTTGACTACGCTTTCCGTTTCCTCTACCATGGAGTTCCAAGCCTGGCAGCTCGGACATTTACCGAACCATTTCGGTGATTCGTATCCACATTCGATACAGTTAAATTTGGTTTTTGCTTTAGCCATGTGCTCTCCTTACGTCCGAACTTCTAAAATTGCGGATAAATTTCTCGTTATTCAAAGTTTACCATCTCTGCTCGTTTAACGAAAGGTCAATCGGAAGTTGAATTAAATACTCCTACCTTTAACCTGCCTGTATTTGCAGTGAAATAAACATCTAGAATAACAATTCCCAATAAAAAAAACCGCCTTCTCCTCTTATACGGAGGAGTGGCGGTTTTGTCACAAGTTTCTACTTTATTCAGCTTCCACTTCTTTTTCCAAAGATACAGCTACAGGCACATCAATCTTTGTGACCACAAGCTCACCATTGACTTCATCAATGTTGAGTGAATCACCCTTCTGGATATTGCCTTTCAGCAACTCCTCGGATAGACGGTCTTCAATGTGCTTTTGAATGGCACGACGCAGCGGACGTGCACCAAAGGCTGGATCATATCCTTCTTTGGCCAGAAACGCCTTCGCTCCATCCGTGAGGACAAAGTCCACATCATGTTCACGCAGTCGCTTGCGCAACTCTTCGGACATCAGCGTGACGATTTCGGCGATATGTTCCTGGTCCAGTGAATGGAAGACGATAATTTCATCGATCCGGTTCAAGAACTCTGGGCGGAAGCTTTTCTTCAACTCTTCCATAACCTTGCCCTTCATATTACCATAATCTGCTCCCGCATCTTGTACAGCAGTGAACCCAAGCGTCGAATTCTTTCTGATCGCTTGTGCACCTACATTGGAGGTCAGAATAATCAGCGTATTTCGGAAATCCACTACACGTCCCTTGGAATCCGTCAGACGTCCATCTTCAAGTACCTGCAGCAGGATGTTGAATACTTCGGGATGGGCCTTCTCAATTTCATCAAGTAGTACTACTGAATACGGTTTACGGCGAACCTTCTCCGTTAATTGGCCGCCTTCCTCATATCCAACATACCCTGGAGGCGCTCCGACCAGACGAGAAGTGGAGTGTTTCTCCATGTACTCTGACATATCAATGCGGATCACCGCATTCTCATCGCCAAACATTGCTTCTGCAAGTGCACGAGCCAACTCAGTTTTACCTACACCTGTTGGTCCGAGGAAGATAAATGAACCCATTGGACGTTTCGGATCCTTCAGACCCGCACGCGCCCGACGGAGTGCCCGGCTGACAGCCTTAACGGCTTCGTCCTGACCAATTACACGTTCATGCAGTATCGCTTCCATATTGAGCAGACGGTCAGTCTCCTCTTCTTTAAGCTTGCTAACAGGAATGCCCGTCCAACTAGCTACAATCTGTGCAATATCGTCAGGTGTAACCTCGGAATCGGTACGGCCCTGCTTCTCTTTCCACTGATTCTTAGTGGTATCGAGTTCTTCACGGATCTTTTGTTCAGTATCACGTAACGCAGCCGCTTTCTCGAATTCCTGGCTTTGCACTGCAGAATCCTTTTCCTTACGGATATCGTCTAAACGCATTTCCAATTCCTTCAGATTCGGTGGAATTGTATAAGAGTTCAGTCTGACTTTGGATCCGGCTTCATCAATCAAGTCAATGGCTTTGTCAGGTAGGAAACGATCTGGAATGTAGCGGTCAGACAGTTTCACGGCTTCTACGATGGCTTCATCCGTAATCTTCACACGGTGATGGGCTTCATAACGGTCACGAAGTCCGAACAGAATTTGTACTGTTTCTTCCGGGGAAGGCTGATCCACCGTAATGGGTTGGAAGCGACGCTCCAAGGCTGCGTCTTTTTCAATATATTTGCGGTATTCGTCCAGCGTTGTTGCACCTATGCACTGCAGTTCGCCACGGGCCAAAGACGGCTTCAGAATGTTAGAAGCATCAATTGCACCTTCAGCACCACCTGCACCGATCAGCGTATGCAGCTCATCAATGAAGAGTATAATGTTACCCGCTTGACGAATCTCATCCATAATTTTCTTCAGACGGTCTTCAAACTCACCGCGGTATTTAGTACCAGCAACAACTGATCCCATATCGAGGGTCATAACACGTTTGTCGCGTAATGTCTCAGGGATTTCATTATTGATAATCTTCTGTGCCAAGCCTTCGGCAATAGCCGTCTTACCTACACCAGGTTCACCAATCAGCACCGGGTTGTTCTTGGTCCGGCGGCTCAGAACCTGTATAACACGTTCTATTTCCTTGCTGCGGCCGATAACCGGATCAAGATGGCCATCCTTGGCATAAGCGGTCAAATCACGTGCAAGACCATCCAGCGTAGGTGTGCTGACATTGACTGGAGCACCACTGTGACTGGACGCTGCCTCACTGCTACCCAATAGTTGCAATACCTGTTGGCGGGCTTTATTCAAGCTAATGCCGAGGTTATTGAGCACACGTGCAGCTACACCTTCTCCTTCACGGATGAGCCCGAGCAGGATATGTTCTGTGCCAACGTAAGTATGTCCCAGCTTGCGGGCTTCGTCCATCGACAGCTCGATAACTTTTTTGGCGCGAGGAGTATAAGCAATGTTCGTAGGTTGTTCTTGCCCTCTGCCAATCAGTGTTTCCACTTCATCCTGAATTTTCTCCAGGCCTAAACCCAAACCGATTAATGCTTTAGCAGCAATGCCGTCACCTTCACGAATAAGTCCGAGCAAAATATGTTCTGTGCCGATATTGTTGTGTCCTAAACGAACAGCTTCTTCCTGCGCCAGCGCCAGCACTTTTTGTGCCCGTTCCGTAAATCTTCCAAACATCATATCTCCTGCACCTCCATGAATAATAAATATCTATATTAATGTTGTGTTCCCAGTGTCTCCCGGAGCAGCTTCGCCCGGTACATATCTCGTTCGGTGGCATTCATCTCGTCGCCGAACATTTTTTGAAGGAAGCCTGGCTGCGTCTTAACATTCAGCTCGTTTAATACGGAAATGGAGGGGCCTTCCAGAATTCCAAGGTCAACCCCAAGCCGTATATCCGATAAGCGTTGTGCCGATTCTTTAAGCTCCATTACTGCTGCATAAGATAAAATTCCGTAGGAGCGTTTCACCCGATCGGTAATTCGCAGAGCGGAATCGGTAAGCAATCTCTCGCGTGCATTTCGTTCATGATCGATAATCTGAGTAACTACACTGTGAAGATTCTCAATGATTTCACTTTCGGTCTGACCCAGTGTGATCTGGTTGGATATTTGAAAGATGTTCCCTACTGCTTCGCTGCCCTCACCATAAATTCCTCTAACAGTTAATCCCACCTGATTTACTGCTGATAATATCCGGTTAATTTGATGAGTCATTACCAAAGCCGGCAAATGCAGCATCACTGAGGCACGGAGTCCTGTTCCAACATTGGTGGGACAACTTGTCAAATATCCTCTTTTATCATCAAAAGCATAGTTGACTGCAGCTTCGAAAATATCGTCGATTGCTGTCGCACGTATCCATGCTTCTCTAACCTGAAGACCAGGGAACAGACATTGAATCCGGAGATGGTCTTCCTCATTAATCATAATACTAACCGACTCGTCCTCGTTCAGTATTACAGCTCCACCTCGTGAATCATTCGCCAGATTGGGACTGATGAGATGCTTCTCCACCAGTACTTTTTTATCTAGTTCATCTAAATCATCAAGCTTCAGCATTTGAAAAGAGCCGTATTCCGCTGAGACTTCTTCATGAAATACAGGAGTAAGCTGTTCCAGTACTTCTTCCGACTGCTCCAAAGAGGCCAGCAGGGGGAAAGGAAGATCTTGTAAGTTGCGGGCTATACGCATACGGCTGCTAATTACAATCTCGGAATCACTGCCGCCACAACGCATCCAATCACTAAGCGCCTGTTCGGTAAACCGGAGACTTGACATGTCTTATCCCCCCTTTATATATGAAAGACTTTACTCTTGTGCGATTTCTTTTTCAAGTCGGCGTATCTGATCCCGTAACTGAGCAGCGGTCTCAAACTCCTCTTGCGTAATACTTTGCTGTAATTCCTGCTTCAATTCATCAATTTGCCGTTTGAACACAATTTGTGCTCCGGCTCGTTTTGGAATTTTGCCTACATGCGTGGTACTGCCATGCACCCGCTTAAAAAGTGGGTCCAGCGCACTGTTAAAATACTTATAACAGGAGCTGCAGCCAAAACGCCCAAGCTTGCTGAACTGCGAATAGGTCATGCCGCAATTCTCACACTGTAGGCTTTGCGTAGTTCTTGTAGCAGCTGACTTCTCTTTATCGGCTCCTTCAAGATCAAGCAAGCCTGACAACAAACTGTGAATTGAAAACCCTCCAGCAGTTCCGGGAATAAGTTCCCCCTTCTCTCTGGCACAGCTTTCACAAATATGAAATTCCGTCTTCTCTCCACTCACAATCTTGGTAAAATGGAGCGTTGCCGGTTTGACACCGCATTCCTGGCAAAGCATAAGCGGAGTCCCTCCCTTATGGTTGACAATTATTTGCCTAACAAAGAGATCAGCATAGCTTTCATAAGCTTGGCACGAATCTCATCCCGGTACGGTAGCTTGAGCGTCAAGCAATCCCGGGAAACAGCGGCTCGCATGAGGCATGCTTCTCGCTTGGATAGAAAGCAGGCTTCTTCAAGCTGATAGATCAGCCCTTCAGCGGTGTTCTGATCAATTCCGCTTCCGATGGTGTGATTGAGATGCGCGTACAGAGCCACATTTTGGGGCAACTCAAAACGTTGAATACGAATATATCCACCGCCGCCGCGCTTACTTTCCACCACGTAGCCTTTTTCCAGAGTAAAGCGTGTGCTAATGACATAATTGATCTGTGACGGTACACATGAGAACTGATCCGCCAGGTCATTACGCTGAATCTCCACCGTACCTTCGGGACTTTCATGCAAAATATTCTTCAGATATTGTTCAATAATATCGGAGATATTGCGCATCACTTATCCTCCAGTGTTTACAACTTTATAATACCGCATGCTGTTTAACGTCCATCCGGCGGTGATCTCAAAAGAACTTAATCCAAGAGCAGTAAAGCGAATCGCACTGAATAGTTTGGGAATGGATAGTTCTAAAGAGCACTGACTTCAGGCTGCGTTGACTTTGACTTTCTTTGACTTATTTAATAGTATAACATAATCTCAAGCAATTCCAAGAGGGTTCTCTTATTTTTTACTTTTAATGTTCATTGTATTCGGATTCGGAATGAAACAACTCCCCAGCCTTTAGAAAAAATCAAATAAGCTTGTTTGAGCCTGCGGAATGATTCCCTCCAGCCATTGCACTGCAGCTTCATTTCCGGTCAGTCGCCCAAAGCGGGACAGCTCACCTGGGCGTTTATAGCCGAGCAACAACACTGTTAATGTACCGATATCGCAAGAAAGATCTGCCTCAATATTGTCGCCATCAATTTTTATTAATGTAGGAGTCCCCTCTAAGGTTATACTCCACTCCCACAACCCATCATTCCATGGAGCGTATTTGTCTTCAATATTGATGATCTGCTTCTGCTGAGCACCTTGTACCACAAAAGAAAAATTCTCTACAAATGCCTTGGCATTAACAATACGCGCCATAAAATATGGATGACTCTCCTGCGAAATCCGCGGATCCGGCAACAAAAAGGGCAAAATATCATCGGATGGAACCCGCTTCAGAGAAGCTCCTGTCACCATGGAGTCATGGTTGGCAAGAAACGTCCATAAGCCTTGGCGAGCTTGCTCATTCATAAATACAAATTCATTAATAACTAACTCACTTTTCTCTATCTTATACAGCACGTATCCTTCAGGATTGCCCTTCGGTGAATAAAAAATAGCATTAAACGTGTCCTGATTCAGAACCACATGCTCCCACCAGTCCTTATCACGTTTTAGCGTACCGTTATATTGGGCTGCAAAATGACTATATAGCTCATCCAATATTTCAATATCAAATAAATTACGACGTATATTCCCTGCAATTTCTGCCTTTAATGGGAATTTAGCAATGGGAATCGTATATTTCTTGTATTCACAATAAATCTCCCACCCAAACTTGCGATAAAAGGGAATAAGAAAGGGATGCAGAAAAGATAACGTCTGTCCGGCTTCATTCATCGTCTGCAGTGTATGGGATAGAAGCTTAGCTACCAGTCCTTGCCTGCGGTTCTCTGGCCATGTCGCTACACCGGCTATTCCCCCCATAAGTACTGCCCGCCCTTGTATATATACTTGCAGTGGGAGCAGGGTCAGCTTAGCACCTAAAAGACCATCCTCAAAAATACCCCATACTCGTTCTGGCTTGAATCTACTCTTGGCCTTGACTTTATCCTCCCCTGCTAACTTGTACTGAAAAGCATATTCGGACAAGCTTAAACTAGTTTCGAATTCTTCAGAATTCAACTGCCTAATCTCCAATAAACTCACCTCATCAATTTAAGAAATCAACCTAAGGTGAGTATAACAAGAGAGGGTACATGTATGCTAATTCAATAACTGAATTTCAAAATATTATTTAGTTATCCACAGCTTCTACACAGAAACCTCAAACACTAAATTTGTCAGTTCTCTAATAATAATTAGTTATCCACGTTTCCAGCAATGTATCCACATTTTTCAGTATCTATCCACATAAACCCGTGTATTACTTAGGTTTCTCTTGACATACACACCTAAACATGTCCTCTGTTCATATAAATCGGGAGGAATATTTGATTATTGATTGTATCCACATGTTAGTAAGTTTTCTGTACTTTCTTGAAAACTATCCACAACATTTCCACAGGTTATAAAAGACGCAAAAAGACCACTGTTGAAAGATCAACAATGGTCTTAAGTGCTTGGCAACGTCCTACTCTCCCAGGACCCTTCGGTCCAAGTACCATCGGCGCTGGAGGGCTTAACGGTCGTGTTCGGGATGGGTACGCGTGGAACCCCTCCGCTATCGCCACCAAACATGCGCTTGTGTAACAAGCGCTGGCGTTTTGAAATTTGGTTCATCACAACTGTGTGAATGAATTTCAAAACAATTGGTTTTTTCCGGTCGCTTAGCTCCCCGAATTTCTTCAGGAAAATAACCAACACTAGAAAAGACATACAGGCTTGAATCGCCTGAAAACTGAATCCGAATCGAATCTGCGTTCTTGCTTGTTTGTGGATAAGCCCTCGACCGATTAGTATTGGTCAGCTCCATGCATTGCTGCACTTCCACCTCCAACCTATCTACCTCGTCGTCTTCAAGGGGTCTTACTAATTGGGAAATCTCATCTCGAGGGGGGCTTCACGCTTAGATGCTTTCAGCGCTTATCCCGTCCGTACGTAGCTACTCAGCTATGCTCCTGGCGGAACAACTGATGCACCAGCGGTACGTCCATCCCGGTCCTCTCGTACTAAGGACAGCTCCTCTCAAATTTCCTGCGCCCACGACAGATAGGGACCGAACTGTCTCACGACGTTCTGAACCCAGCTCGCGTACCGCTTTAATGGGCGAACAGCCCAACCCTTGGGACCTACTTCAGCCCCAGGATGCGATGAGCCGACATCGAGGTGCCAAACCTCCCCGTCGATGTGGACTCTTGGGGGAGATAAGCCTGTTATCCCCAGGGTAGCTTTTATCCGTTGAGCGATGGCCCTTCCATGCGGTACCACCGGATCACTAAGTCCGACTTTCGTCCCTGCTCGACTTGTAGGTCTCGCAGTCAAGCTCCCTTATGCCTTTGCACTCTGCGAATGATTTCCAACCATTCTGAGGGAACCTTGGAACGCCTCCGTTACTCTTTAGGAGGCGACCGCCCCAGTCAAACTGCCCGCCTGACACGGTCCCCGTACCCGATGAGGGCACTAGGTTAGAACCTAGATACGATCAGGGTGGTATCCCAACGTCGCCTCTGCAGAAGCTTGCGCTCCTGCTTCTTAGGCTCCCACCTATCCTGTACAGATCGTACCCAAATTCAATATCAAGCTGCAGTAAAGCTCCATGGGGTCTTTCCGTCTTGTCGCGGGTAACCTGCATCTTCACAGGTATTAAAATTTCACCGGATCTCTCGTTGAGACAGCGCCCAAGTCGTTACGCCATTCGTGCGGGTCAGAATTTACCTGACAAGGAATTTCGCTACCTTAGGACCGTTATAGTTACGGCCGCCGTTTACTGGGGCTTCGGTTCACAGCTTCGGGTTTAACCCCTAACCGCTCCCCTTAACCTTCCAGCACCGGGCAGGCGTCAGCCCGTATACTTCGCCTTACGGCTTCGCACAGACCTGTGTTTTTGCTAAACAGTCGCTTGGGCCTTTTCACTGCGGCCCCCTCGGGCTATTCACCCTACCGAGGCACCTCTTCTCCCGAAGTTACGAGGTCATTTTGCCGAGTTCCTTAACGAGAGTTCTTCCGCGCGCCTTAGAATTCTCTTCTCGCCTACCTGTGTCGGTTTGCGGTACGGGCACCTTCTCCTGGCTAGAGGCTTTTCTTGGCAGTGTGAGATCATGACCTTCGCTACTACAATTTTCGCTCCCCATCACAGCCCAGCCTTAACGATGTGCGGATTTGCCTACACATCAGCCTCACTGCTTAGACGGACACTTCCATCAGTCCGCGTCACTACCCTCCTGCGTCACCCCATCGCTCATAGCGGATTACGGTGGTACAGTAATTTCAAACTGTTGTCCTTCGACTACGCCTTTCGGCCTCGCCTTAGGTCCCGACTTACCCTGAGCGGACGAGCCTTCCTCAGGAAACCTTGGGCTTTCGGCGGATCAGATTCTCACTGATCTTTTCGTTACTCATACCGGCATTCTCACTTGTATACGCTCCAGCACTCCTCACGGTATACCTTCAACGTATATACAACGCTCCCCTACCCCAGATACAATGTATCTAGCCATAGCTTCGGTGGTGTGTTTAGCCCCGTTACATTTTCGGCGCAGAGTCACTCGACCAGTGAGCTATTACGCACTCTTTCAATGGTGGCTGCTTCTAAGCCAACATCCTGGTTGTCTGTGCAACTCCACATCCTTTCCCACTTAACACACACTTGGGGACCTTAGCTGATGGTCTGGGCTGTTTCCCTTTCGACAATGGATCTTAGCACTCACTGTCTGACTCCCGGTAATAAGTATATGGCATTCGGAGTTTGACTGAGCTTGGTAACCCTTGCGGGCCCCGCACCCAATCAGTGCTCTACCTCCACTACTCTCATACCGAGGCTAGCCCTAAAGCTATTTCGGGGAGAACCAGCTATCTCCGAGTTCGATTGGAATTTCTCCGCTACCCCCACCTCATCCCCGCATTTTTCAACATGCGTGGGTTCGGGCCTCCAGTGCGTGTTACCGCACCTTCACCCTGGACAGGGGTAGATCACACGGTTTCGGGTCTACGCCCCCATACTATGTCGCCCTATTCAGACTCGCTTTCGCTGCGGCTCCGGCTTCTCACCTTAACCTTGCATGGTAAACGTAACTCGCCGGTTCATTCTACAAAAGGCACGCCATCACCCATAGATCGGGCTCTGACTTTTTGTAAGCACACGGTTTCAGGTTCTATTTCACTCCCCTTCCGGGGTGCTTTTCACCTTTCCCTCACGGTACTGTTTCACTATCGGTCGCCAGGTAGTATTTAGCCTTAGCAGATGGTCCTGCTGGATTCATACGGGGTTTCACGTGCCCCGCACTACTCGGGATCCGTCTCGGAGAGAACACAGTTTAGGCTACAGGGCTTTTACCTCTATCGCGGGCCTTTCCAGACCTCTTCGCCTACCATATTCCTTTGTAACTCCATGTGAGACGTCCCACAACCCCTAAGAGCAAGCTCTTAGGTTTAGGCTGTTCCGCGTTCGCTCGCCGCTACTGACGGAATCACTATTGTTTTCTCTTCCTCAGGGTACTTAGATGTTTCAGTTCCCCTGGTCTGCCTCTACATACCCTATGTATTCAGGTATGAGTAACTGTGCATTACCACAGCTGGGTTTCCCCATTCGGACACCCCCGGATCAAAGCTTGCTTACAGCTCCCCGAGGCAGTTTCGTTGTTCGCCACGTCCTTCGTCGGCTCCTGGCGCCTAGGCATCCTCCGTGTGCTCTTATTAGCTTAACCAATGCTCCGGTGTTTCGCTTGTTCACTCATCTTGTTTTGAATGTTGCTACCGAATCACTCCGTTCGCAGGTCATTCAAAGCCAAAAGTCGCTTCACCATCGAAAACCTTCGCTAAGCCATAATACACTTTCGCTCGTTTACACAAGCGACAGATAAAATGTTCTAAAACGCAAATTCGTTTCGGTATCCAGTTTTCAAGGATCAAGGTTCAGATTATTAACCACATCACGGATGTGAGATGGAAATATTCTGGCAAGTTGTCAAAAAAATATTAAATTGATGAAGTTTGTTGGTGGAGCCAAGCGGGATCGAACCGCTGACCTCCTGCTTGCAAGGCAGGCGCTCTCCCAGCTGAGCTATGGCCCCGCAAATTCCATCAAAACCGAACAAATGGATACGCGTTAGTGTATCTGGAAACTTACGTTTCCGTTCGAATGTTTCCGTTACAGGAAACGATTCTCCATAGAAAGGAGGTGATCCAGCCGCACCTTCCGATACGGCTACCTTGTTACGACTTCACCCCAATTATCTACCCCACCTTCGGCGGCTGGCTCCCTTGCGGGTTACCCCACCGACTTCGGGTGTTGTAAACTCTCGTGGTGTGACGGGCGGTGTGTACAAGACCCGGGAACGTATTCACCGCGGCATGCTGATCCGCGATTACTAGCAATTCCGACTTCATGCAGGCGAGTTGCAGCCTGCAATCCGAACTGAGACCGGCTTTGTTGGGATTCGCTCCACCTCGCGGTTTCGCAGCCCTTTGTACCGGCCATTGTAGTACGTGTGTAGCCCAGGTCATAAGGGGCATGATGATTTGACGTCATCCCCACCTTCCTCCGGTTTGTCACCGGCAGTCTGCTTAGAGTGCCCACCATAATGTGCTGGCAACTAAGCATAAGGGTTGCGCTCGTTGCGGGACTTAACCCAACATCTCACGACACGAGCTGACGACAACCATGCACCACCTGTCTCCTCTGTCCCGAAGGCCGCCGCTATCTCTAGCGGATTCAGAGGGATGTCAAGACCTGGTAAGGTTCTTCGCGTTGCTTCGAATTAAACCACATACTCCACTGCTTGTGCGGGTCCCCGTCAATTCCTTTGAGTTTCAGTCTTGCGACCGTACTCCCCAGGCGGAGTGCTTACTGTGTTAACTTCGGCACCAAGGGTATCGAAACCCCTAACACCTAGCACTCATCGTTTACGGCGTGGACTACCAGGGTATCTAATCCTGTTTGCTCCCCACGCTTTCGCGCCTCAGCGTCAGTTACAGCCCAGAAAGTCGCCTTCGCCACTGGTGTTCCTCCACATATCTACGCATTTCACCGCTACACGTGGAATTCCACTTTCCTCTTCTGTACTCAAGCCACCCAGTTTCCAGTGCGACCTCAGGTTGAGCCCAAGGTTTAAACACCAGACTTAAATAGCCGCCTGCGCGCGCTTTACGCCCAATAATTCCGGACAACGCTTGCCCCCTACGTATTACCGCGGCTGCTGGCACGTAGTTAGCCGGGGCTTTCTTCTCAGGTACCGTCACTCTTATAGCAGTTACTCTATAAGACGTTCTTCCCTGGCAACAGAGCTTTACGATCCGAAAACCTTCATCACTCACGCGGCATTGCTCCGTCAGGCTTGCGCCCATTGCGGAAGATTCCCTACTGCTGCCTCCCGTAGGAGTCTGGGCCGTGTCTCAGTCCCAGTGTGGCCGTTCACCCTCTCAGGTCGGCTACGCATCGTCGCCTTGGTGAGCCGTTACCCCACCAACTAGCTAATGCGCCGCAGGCCCATCCCTCAGCGACAGATTACTCCGTCTTTCATCCTCTTCCCAGGTGGGAAAAGGAATTATCCGGTATTAGCTACCGTTTCCGGTAGTTATCCCAGGCTATGGGGCAGGTTGCCTACGTGTTACTCACCCGTCCGCCGCTAAATCCTGTTGAAAGCAAGCTTTCAACAAAACTCCGCTCGACTTGCATGTATTAGGCATGCCGCCAGCGTTCGTCCTGAGCCAGGATCAAACTCTCCAATTTGTATTGAAAAGAGCGATTGCTCATTTTGAAACTGACGATTCATTAAATGAATCTTTTAAAAATTAACGCGTTCCATTTGTTCAGTTTTCAAAGAACTTGCTCCCGGCAAATGAATGCTTTGTTTCTTGCACAGGAATTAGATCATATCATGTTAACTTATATCTTGTCAACTTATTTCTTCATTGCTTGTGTTTCGTATATGCAATGTCTCGTAAGCACAAGAGATAATATATCATGTTGGTTGGATGATTGCAACCTTTTTCTGAAATTAAATATCATGGTGTATAAACAGTCTTGATACAGCACAAATTGATTCCCATATTCCCTTACATATGGGTATATAGAGTTTATCGTAATTTCATTTCATTGCAGTCTATAAACAGTACGGAGAGGAGTTCAGATGAAAAATAATTCGAGCCCCACTACATCTCATTTAAGTGGAGTAGATCAGGAACAGCGTAATTTACAGCAGACTACTATATATCGCATTTTGCTGGCAGTAAGTTTTGTTCATCTATTTAATGATTCTATTCAGGCGTTGATCCCCGCGATGTTTCCTATTCTTAAAAACAATCTGCTGCTCAGCTATGCCCAGATCGGGTGGATTTCTTTTGCCCTAAATATGACATCCTCAGTGATCCAACCTGTGATCGGTTATGCTGCAGACCGCAAACCCCGTCCTATTTTACTGCCACTAGGTATGTGTTGCACCTTCGCGGGAGTGCTGCTCTTGGCTTTTGCCGACAATTACATATTGGTGATCTTCTCGGTCATGCTTGTCGGATTCGGCTCTGCTGCTTTCCATCCAGAAGGTATGCGTGTCGCTCATATGGCTGCAGGCTTGCGGAAGGGACTTTCTCAATCTATCTTTCAGGTGGGTGGTAATGCTGGACAATCCCTCGGTCCCCTTCTGATGAAATGGATCTTCATTCCTTATGGACAAATCGGGGCATTGGGCTTTACTTTAGTTGCTGCTGCCGGAATCGCTGTTCAAACCTATGTCGCACGCTGGTATCGTCAAATGTTGGATTCGGGCTATACCTTCCGTAAAAAATCGACTACGCATAAACTCGATGCTGCCCGTAGCAAAAGTATTCTGAGTGCAACTATTATTCTCGTTTTTCTCGTCTTTGTGCGGTCTTGGTATGGCGCATCTATAGGAAGTTATTATAGCTTCTACTTAATGGATCAATACAACATGAACCTGGATGACGCCCAAATCTATATTTTCATGTATCTGGCGGCGGGGGCTGTGGGGACTTTTTTTGGCGGCCCACTTGCCGACCGTTTCGGACGACGAAACCTCATCCTGATCTCCATGGTGGGTACTGTACCGTTCGCGTTGGCTCTGCCTTTTGTCAATCCATTCTGGGCTGCTGTTCTACTGCTGATCGGTGGTTTCGTACTTTTGTCCAGCTTCTCAGTTACCGTTATCTACGCACAGATGCTTTATCCCGGTAACATTGGTACCGTTTCCGGTCTTATTACAGGTCTGGCTTTTGGACTTGGAGGGATTGGTTCGCTGGTCATCGGCAATCTCATTGACTACATTGGCATCTCGAAGGTATTCGTGGCCTGCGGCTTCCTCCCACTTCTTGGCTTGCTTGCGCTGCGACTTCCTAGTGACAAGAAGCTGGAGGGCTGGGCAGCTGATTAATTAGAAGATATTATTCAACGGCCAATTTTTGCTGTACAATTAGTTAAAACTTAAATGATCTTCATAGTTCGAGTAGGAGAGGAGGAATAACAGATGAAAAAAGGATTAGAGCGGCTCCGTAGAGGCTATGGAAAAAAATTGGTCTCTATTCATATGTGGAATGCATGGCTAGTTCTATTCCTGGCTTTAAGTGGTTTATTGCTGTTGGGAGGCTTCTGGCGTGAACTGCTGGGTGAAGGACGGGTATGGCTAAAATGGGCTCATATTTATTTTGGACTAGTTCTGCTTATTCCGGTAGTCTATTATCTGCTGCTGGCAGCCAAGCACTGGCGCAGGCTAAAAGGGAAAACTTCGCAAAAAGCCAACGTAATATTTGTGCTTGTACTACTGGTAGGTTGGATTGTATCCGGCATTGTGCTCTGGCAATTCAGACTAACCGGGCCAAGAGCTTCCAACGCTGCGCTATTTGTCCATGATCTTCTGACTTGGGTCGGACTTCCTGTTATCATCTACCACTCCATCACCAGAACCAAATGGCTGAAAGAGCCGCAAAAACGGTCTATCACCTCCGAAAAGAATGTCACCGGAGAGACCCTCAAAGGTGTAAACGGAAACTCCACTCCACCTTCCAGACCCCAGCCTGTCTACTCACGCCGTGGCTTTATTAAAATCGCTGTTGGAGCAGGAATAGCAGTAACTTTAGGACCAACCTTTGTCCGTTGGATGGGAAGAGCTTTTCAGCTTCCGAGTACGGAAGAATATGCAGCTAACAATGCCAACTCCCTGCTTCCCGACCCTGTCCCACAACCACAGTCTGCTCCACCCATCGGCGGAGGCGCAGAAGGCAGCTTCAGGGTATATACTGTAACGGATATTCCTTCTTTTGATAACTCCAACTGGTCCTTTACCATCGACGGTCTAGTCGACAAGAAGCTAAGCTGGAATTGGGAGCAATTCGTGGCATTACAGCGCGAAGTTCAAGTAAGTGATTTCCACTGTGTCACCGGCTGGTCCGTCTACAAAAATACATGGGAGGGTATACCTCTCTCCAAGCTGATGGACATGGCAGGTGTTCAGAATCAAGCCGCAACCGTCAAGCTATACTCCGGCGATGGAGTCTATACGGACTCCCTAACCATAGCTCAAGCTCGCATGGAAGATGTTATGGTTGCTGTGATGCATGATGGCAAGCCAATCTCGAATCAACTCGGCGGCCCAGTACGTCTTGTCACCCCACAAATGTATGCTTATAAGTCGGTAAAATGGCTGAACCGGATTGAACTGATCCAAGAGGAGCATGTCGGTTATTGGGAGCAGCGGGGCTATGATACAGATGCTTGGTTACCTGGTGCAAATAAAGTGTAACAGAAGATCTGCAGTCACAACCACTTGACGTTAAAATTTGAGAATAAATGAAAAGCCCGCCTTCTTCATATAGACGAAGAGAACGGGCTTTTTGCTTGCGATATTTAATATTCCATACCTTGTTTGTTTAACCTTCCAGCAACCTAAGCAGTTCATCCTCATCTTCTATGACCTGAATGCCCAACTGCTGTGCTTTGGCCAGCTTGCTGCCTGCCTTCTCACCGGCGATGACCAGATCCGTTTTCTTAGAGACACTGCCGGATACCTTCGCACCAAGCGCCTCCAGACGTTCTGCTGCTTCCTCGCGCGTAAGCTTTTGTAGGGAGCCGGTTAAGACGACTGTTTTGCCGCTGAAAAAAGAATTCGTATTTACCGGACGCGGGGCCTCTGGCGCCTTCGCCTGCACACCCAAGTCCAGCATCCGATTAATACTTGTTACCACAAAAGGATCTGCAAAGAAGTTCACAATGCTCTCAGCAACAATACCGCCGATGTCCGGCAATCCGGCCAGTTCTTCCGCACTTGCATTCATCACAGCGTGTAAATCACGGTAATGTTCAGCCAGCATCTTGGTCGTAGCCTTGCCTGTGTTCGGAATTCCCAGTGCAAAGAGGAACGAGGCAAGATCCCGCCCTTTGCTATCCTCCAAGGCCTTCAGCAGGTTATCCGCCTTCTTCTCCCCGAAACGATCCAGCTTCACCAGTTGCTCAAAGTTCAGCTCGTATAGATCAGCAGGCTCACGAACATTCAATTCCTCATGCAGTTGCCCAGCTGTCTTGTCGCTGAATGTCTCAATATCCATCGCATCCCGTGAAGCAAAATGAGTGATCCGGCCAATGATCTGCGGCTTGCAGTCCAGCTTGTTATTGCAGAAGAGATGCGCGCCGCGCATTTCCAGCGGGAACCCGCAGGAGGGGCAATTCTCAGGGAAAATAATCTCCTCCCCATCACTCTCTTCGGTTACCTTGCCCAGAATTTCCGGGATAACATCATTAGAACGCCGAATGAAGACCCGTGTTCCCAGCGCGTGCTTCAGGTTCTTACGTTCAATATCGCCAACATTGTTCAGTGTACAATTCTGGACAGTCACACCCGCCAACTCCACCGCCTCAACTCGGGCCAGCGGAGTGACTTTACCCGTACGGCCTACATTCCAGCTCACGGACTCTAGTATGGTCGTTGTTTCTTCAGACTCAAATTTGTAAGCAACCGCCCAACGTGGGAACTTATCTGTGTAGCCAAGGACTTCACGAATACGGAAATCCGTCACCTTAATCACTGCACCATCAATAAGGTAGTCGAGACCCGCGCGACTCTCTTCGATCTCAGCCAACTGCTCAGTGACTTCATCAAAGGTATTATAGTAGGTAAGATAAGGATTCACCTTAAAGCGATTATTCCGCAGAAAAGCCATCATTTCCTGATGATCTGTGAACTGTTGCCCCTCCACATAACCTACATTATAAAAAAATGCGGTCAACCGGCGACTGGCTGTCGTCTTGGGATTAAGGTTGCGCAGCGCACCGGCTGCACCGTTACGTGCATTCTTCAATGGCTCAGCAGCCCGTGTATTGTAGTCGGCCAGCACAGACAGATTCATCATTCCCTCGCCTTGCACTTCAATAATGCCCGCTTTATAAGGAATTGTTAACGGCACCGATTGGATCGTCTTCACCTGTGCCAGTATACCTTCACCCGTTACCCCGTTGCCCCGTGTCGCCGCCTGCACAAGCACTCCGTCACGGTAAGTCAGATTCAGCGTCAGACCATCGAACTTCAGCTCTACCGCATAACAGGGTTCGGGCAGAGGATTCTCGGGGTTTTTGCTATTGTAATCATTGACCAAACGAAGCACCCGAGTATTCCAGCTGCGCAACTGTTCAATATTCTGTGCCTTGTCCAGACTCCAGAGCGGTGCCAGATGCCGGTGTGGCGTAAAGCCTTTCAGCAGTTCGCCCCCTACTCGCTGAGTAGGCGAATCCGGCAAAACAAAACCACTCTCCGCTTCCAGTGCCACAAGCTTGTCGTATAAAATATCGTATTCTTTATCGCTGATTTGCGGTGCATCCAGCGTGTAGTAATGGTAATTATACTGATTCAGTTCCGCAACAAGCTCTTCCATTGTATGCATAATATCCATACAGCCACATCCCTCCGTCAATAAGTTCCCTGCGGTTATTATATTTCAAAAACATATTCGGTAATCGCAGACCCATTATTCGACTTTGGTAATCGGTGCAAAACCCGCTAAGAGACGCTTCACACCAACAGGTGCTGGAAAGGCAATCTGCAGCTCCGTATCGTTGCCGCTGCCTTTCACGGACACTACCGTACCAATGCCCCATTTGCCGTGGGATACCTTGTCACTGGCCTTGTATTCGCCGGATGCTGCTGCATCCGCCGCACCGGGAGCGCGCTGCGCACCGGTGGTCACGACCACGCGGCCCTGCCCCGGCGCCGCTGATGCGGTGCTTCCGCCAGAACCGGCGCGCACGCCGCCTGCTGGCATTGCCCCTGCGGCCCCGCCTTGGCCGCCAAAGTTCCCTCGGCCGCCGCCACTGAAGCCGCGGCCGCCATAGGCACCGCCTACCTCCGCGCCTCCGCGCCGGAAGCGGTCTGATTTCATGTCGGTATCTTCCTTCAGCTCCTCCGGAATCTCCTCCAGAAAACGGGACGGCGGATTGGCATTCGTCCGTCCGAACAGTGTACGCACCCTTGCACAAGAGAGAAACAATTGTTTCTCAGCGCGGGTGATGCCCACATACGCGAGCCGTCGCTCTTCCTCCAGCTCGTCGTTATCCTGAAAGGCGCGGCTGTGCGGGAACACGCCTTCCTCCATCCCAACGATAAATACCGTTGGGAACTCCAGCCCCTTCGCACTATGCATCGTCATCAGTACTACAGCATCGCTGCGATCCTCTTCATCGTCGTTCACACTGTCGATGTCGGCGATGAGCGCCAGATCTGTAAGGAAGGAGACCAGCGACTTGTCCTCATTATTTTTCTCGAATTCCATGGTCACGGACAGAAACTCATCGATATTCTCCAGCCGGGAACGGGATTCGAGCGTGTTCTCATTTTGCAGCTCCAGTCGATATTGGGAGAGCTCCAGTATTTTCTCCGTCAGTTCGGTCACGGACAGAAATTCCACCATGCGGTGCAAGGCTTCAATCATATCGTAGAACTCCACCAGCGTATTCCGTGTCCGTCCCGCAAAACCGAGATCATCCACCGTTTGCAGCAATCGGAAGATCGAAATGCCTCGTTCACCAGCCGCCGCGGCTAGCTTGCCAACTGTTGTATCGCCAAGACCCCGCTTAGGAACATTGATAATGCGCGTCAAGCTGATATCGTCATCGGGATTGGACAACAACCGTAGGTAACCCAGAATGTCCTTGATTTCTTTGCGATCGTAGAACTTGATGCCGCCCACGATCTGGTAGGGAATATCCGATTTGATCAGAATTTCCTCGATTACGCGCGACTGAGCATTAGTACGATACAGAATCGCGTGATTCTGATAGGCCTGGCCTTTTTTGACACTTTTACTAATCTCTCCAGTTACAAAATACCCTTCATCATGCTCCGAATCCGCCCGGTACACCTTGATCTTCTGGCCTTCCTCAGAGTCTGTCCACAGCTTCTTCGGCTTACGGCCGGTATTCAGCGCGATAACCCCATTAGCCGCATTCAGAATATTGGAAGTTGAACGATAGTTCTGCTCCAGTAAAATGGTCTTGGCTTCAGGATAATCCTGTTCGAAATTAAGTATGTTCGTAATATCCGCTCCGCGCCAGCGATAAATCGACTGGTCACTATCGCCTACGACGCAAATACGATGATGGCCTTCAGCCAGCATCTTGCACAGCATATATTGGGCTCTATTCGTATCCTGATACTCATCGACATGAATGTATTTGAATTTCTTCTGATAGAAGTCCAGTACTTCTGGTACTTCATCGAACAATTGGATAGTCTTCATAATCAGATCGTCAAAATCCAGCGAATTGTTGAATCTTAGCTTTTTTTGGTATAGCGCGTACACTTTGGCAATCAGGCCTTCAAAATAATCGCCGACCTTCTGCTCATATTGTGCCGGAGTGATAAGCTCATTCTTGGATGCGCTGATAACCGCCTGCACAGCCTTTGGCTCAAATTTTTTCGTATCGATATTCAGGTCCTTCATACAATTGCGGATAACGGATAACTGATCTGTTGAATCCAGAATTGAGAAATTGGAGGTAAACCCGATCCGCTCGATATCCTTCCGCAAAATACGTACGCACATAGAGTGGAAGGTAGATACCCAAATATCCCTGCCCTCAGGCCCGACCAGCTTGGATACACGCTCCTGCATCTCCCGAGCTGCTTTATTCGTAAATGTAATCGCGAGAATCGCCCACGGTGGTGCCTTTCGATTCGCGATCAACCAAGCGATGCGGTGGGTTAGGACTCTCGTCTTGCCGCTGCCCGCTCCGGCCATAATTAGCAATGGACCTTCGGTGGCTTCGACAGCTTGCCGCTGCGGGGGATTGAGCCGGCTTACGGCCTCTTGTATGTTAACAGGTTGCATGTGTACCATGCTCCTCTCTAAATAAACTACTAATCATATTTCAGTTGCTGCGTCTTCTGCACAGCCTCAACAGTAAGTAGCGCCTGCTGCACATCACGATAAATAATATTTCCAACAACTACGGTATCGCACAGGGCAGCTGCCTGCTCAGCCTCATGCACGGAAGTAATTCCGCCTCCATAAAAAAGCTGACCATACTCTACAGTCTCACGCACCGTCCGCACTGTATCCATATCCCCGAACATCCCGCTGTATTCCAGATAAACGATCGGCAACGACATCAGCTTGTCCGCAACCTGCGCATAAGCAGCTGCTTCAGCAGCACTAAGTGAGGCTTCAGCACTTGTTCGGCGAGCGACAGAGGAATCGCCATTCAGCACAATGTAGCCCTCTGTCAGCAGCAGGTCCCACGGAATAAGGAAACCATAACGTTCGATAGCTCTACGATGCTGGCCTACAATCCAATCCGGGTCCGGCGTATTCAGTACCATAGGGATCAAGTATAGATCAAACCCAGGTACAGCCGCTTCCAGATCAGATACCTCCAAGGCGCACGGCAGCTCATAATGCCTAACTCTGGACAATAGCTTCACTGTGTTCACATAGGTTACACCCGTTGAGCCACCGATCAGCAGAGCATCTGTTCCCGAAAGGCAGATGGCCTCCAGATCCTGATCCCCCAGCTCACGGTCTGGGTCCAGCTTAAATACGTGCCGCCAAGGCTTTATCATTTGCTGCACTAATTTCATGATCGTCCATCCTCATTATTCAATATGGGCAGATCAAAATTTCCCTTGCTGCCCGCAAAAGATATAACTCTAGTCTAAGCCAGCACAAAGGGGAGTGTCAATTTAAACAGAAAAAAAAGGCGAACGTTTTTTCGCCTTTTTTGAATTATTAGTGTGAATTATTTAAATATTAAATCCAAATCATCCTCAGAGATAAAATCGCTATAGAAACCGTCCACACCCAACTTATCCATCTTCTGAATTTCTTCTTCAGCATTAATAGTATGCACATACACACGGGCTCCAGCCTGCTGCAGCTTATTCACAAAGCTGCTTGTGGCACGTTCGGCAGGCATTGTAATATCCACCCCTGTCGTGCGGACAAAATCAATGACCTGTTCATCCGTATCCTGCGATTGGTAAAGCGTGTAAATCACTGTAGGAAAAGAATATACTGCCTTCAACTCCTCCAGCATAGCTCGACTGTAAATTTGTGGAACAATCCTATTCAGCAGTTCCGGATCTCGACGCTTGGCAGCTTCTGTCAGCCTGTTGAACTCTTTCATCACCAGACCGGAATCGAATTCCTTCGTGTCCGTAACAATGTAGGCATCAGGATAATGCTGCAGGAGATCAAGAATCTTCTCGAAATCCAGCGGCGAGTAGATATCCAGGATCGGACTGTTCATGAATTCAGCATACCCGAGCGCTGACCCCTGCTCCTTGGCAGATAGAACCTTCTGTTGTCCCAGTTCTTTACTCATATTGCCCGTCCATTCATGGCGAGCCACCAACTTATCATCGGAGGTGAACAGCAAATCCGTTTCAAATATCCGCGTTCCCTTCTCGTAGTTAGCCACAAAAGCCTCGAAAGCATTCGTATAGGCATGACCATCAATTCCGCCCATAGCATGAGCTACGATTCGACTAGCCGCGAAGCCGGTGGCTGGTTGTTTATCTTCTTTTGCCAGAGTAACAATAAGTAAGAGTATAAGAGACAAAATGACGACTACAGATAAGATAATCTTTTTATTTTTCATAGTAAAAGAACAATACCCCGCTCTGCCATAGGCAAAACAGGGAATTTATATCAAACATTAGCGATGATTGCAGTAGTGTGAGAATTCAATAGGCATTCTTGTTCGTAAATCCATTGCGGATGGTTTTGAAAATAATGCGAATATCGAACAGCAGCGACCAGTTCTCGATATAAAAGATATCATGTTTAATCCGTTCTTCAATCGAGGTGTCACCACGTAATCCATTGCTCTGAGCCCAGCCCGTAATTCCAGGACGCACATGATGCTTCACCATATACTTGGGAATCTCGTCACGGAATTGCTCCACAAAGTAGGGGCGTTCCGGCCGTGGACCTACCACACTCATATGTCCCATCAATACATTAAAGAATTGCGGAAGTTCATCCAGACTCGTCTTGCGGATAAACGTGCCGAACCGGGTTCTGCGAGGATCTTCCGGTGTACTCCATCCCGTATCTTCTTCCCCATCCTGCTGCATCTTCATCGATCTGAATTTATACATTAAGAAATGGCGTCGATTTAAGCCTACCCGTTCTTGTCTGAATATTACCGCGCCCGGAGAAGTCAGACGTACACCCAGCGCAACGATCAGAATCACGGGCGACATCACAATAATCGCAAATAGTGAGAACACAATATCAAACAGTCGCTTGGCCATCTGGTTGCCTGCCATATCCAGCGGAATATCTCGCACATTAATCATAGGCATACCCGCAAAGTTATCGAAATATGGACGGGCCGGCAAATAATCGAAGAAGTCCGGAATTATCAGTGTACGTACTCCGGCTTGCTCACAAGCTCCAATAATAGCAGGATACTTGGAGTGAGCATCCAGTGGCAGCGCCAGAATGACCTCATCCACAGGCAGCAGCTCAAGCATTCCTGACAGCTGATCCACCGTTCCGAGAATAGGCTTATAACGCTGTTCCTCAATACCATCCCAGGTATGATAATCATCCAGGAAACCAATCGCCTCATATCCAAGCTCCGGATACTGCTCCAAGTTGTTGTAGAATCTTTTGCCAAGTGTACCCGCACCGAGAATAAGTACAAACTGACGGTTAAAGCCTTTCTCACGCAAAGACTTCAGCATCTTCTTGAGCACATAGCGGTACAGCATAATTGAAAGTAAATTGAAAACCATATAAATAGTAAGATAAGCGCGGGAGATGTCGATTTCTTTGACAAAAAACATCACGCCCAGCAGGATAAAGATGCCTAAAACATGCACCTGGAAAATCTTCAGAAATTCATCGACAAAACGTTTCTTACGCTTCGGTAAATACAGTGACATTATAATACCGATAAACACGGCAATACCACCATAAATAAGGCTCCAATAAGAGTAGGACTCCACAGGCAGCGGATTCTCGAAATTCATCCAACCGCTCTTGAACTTCAGCCACCAGGCCGCCAGAAAGGACAGCTGGATGACAATAAAGTCAGTAACCATATACAGTTGTGTTAAAAACCTCTGATTACGGCGAATCATAATCTCACCTCAGTATTCGATTCAGTGCGGGAACCCGTGTCTGCAGAAGCAGACAAGCTCTGTGCAGGTAGAGGAACGGTTCTTGGAAAGGTCAGTGCATTGCGTAACAGCGACACTGCAAACTTCAAGCCGACACCTGCATAGACTGCTCCATTTATCATACTGTTGTATCGCTTGCTATAATGCTTACGGTGAAATAAAATCATGGCCCGATGGAATTCATAGACGATCTTAAAAGGTCTGCGTCTGGCACTTCCACCCTTAAGATGGATGATGGAGGTCTGCGGATAATAATGAATCCCCCAACCTGCCTCTTTAATCCTGTAGCACCAGTCGAGATCCTCACCGTACATAAAAAATTCCTCATCCAGCCCACCAACCTGTTCTATCGTCTCCCGCCGCAGCAGCATAAACGCACCGACGAGACAATCTACCGGATAATCGAGATCGGGGTCCAGATAGCCCAGCTGATAACCATTGAACTTAGGACGATCCGGAAAAAGCTTGCTAAAGCCAAACGCATAATAGAAGGATGCGGACGGAGTAGGAAAACCCCGCTTGCATGCCTTGTCCAGCGAACCATCCGGCAAAATCACCTTGCAGCCAGATGCCCCAAGATCAGGTCGGCTATCCATGAAGGCAACCATCGTTTCCAGCGTATCCTTGCGCACTACCGTATCCGAATTCAGCAGCAGTACATAACGCCCGGAAGCCACCTCAATTCCCTGGTTATTCCCACGGGCAAAACCGATGTTCTCTTGGTTAGCTATCAACATTACACTCGGAAATTCTCTACATATCGTTTCTACTGAATCATCATGGGAGTTGTTATCTATCAAAATAATCTCATAGGAAAAATTTGTTTCTGAGTCATACACCGACCTCAAACAATCCATCGTCAACCGGCATGTGTTGTAATTGAGAATTAGTATACTGACATCTACATTCACTGTGGTAATCTCCTGACAAAAATAGTAATCTATCGACAAATATTATAACACAAAACCTCCTTGAAAGGAGAGGCCTTTTCAGGGAGGTTTTTCCATAAGTGTATTGGGTTTAGTTAGCTTGACCAGCTATATCTCCTGCGTGATCCTTCTAAATTAGCCTGATCTCTACCGGGATACTCTAGCCTGTATAGCTCGTCGTTTCTTTCTGAGTTGTGGCAGCTGGGTGAAAAAGGATGTCCACGCCTTGATTAGCTGAGGCTCCTTAATTAGCATATACCCGTGTGCTGCAAGCTCATACGGTAGCGAAACGATTAGCGTCTTCAGCCATGTGCGCGCTCGTTCATTTTTATAGATCATTTTATAGCGGTTAATATAAGAAATCCGGCGGATGAACAGCGGCTTGCTATCCCGCCCAGATGTCTTCCAACCGCGCTCATGATACCCAATAGCTTCTGCCTCGTAATATCCCTGCCAGCCCAGCAGTTGCGCCCGCCAAGCTACATCCACATCTTCCTTATAGGCAAAAAAGTCACTGTCAAAAAACTCACCGTCGACACTAATATCATCGATCATTCGCCTGGAGTACATCGCCGCCGCCCCAGACACCCCGAATACAGGCCCGGATTGCTGCCAATTAACCGCCAGTTCCCCAGCACCACGATCAAAAGCACGTCGAGCCTTATTCATCCGTAGTCCTGTACT
Source organism: Paenibacillus sp. 19GGS1-52 (assembly GCF_022369515.1). Taxonomy (NCBI): domain Bacteria; kingdom Bacillati; phylum Bacillota; class Bacilli; order Caryophanales; family Paenibacillaceae; genus Paenibacillus; species Paenibacillus sp. 19GGS1-52. The sequence goes on along the minus strand of NZ_CP059724.1, from coordinate 925,142 downwards.
ATCGACAAGCTGAGGATCAGCCTTCAATAGAAGCTTGCCTGTAGCACTTCCGATTAGCGGATTGGCCTCCATCCTCGCAACGAGTCTCGACACATAGTCAGGGGCAAGCGTCAGGTCGGGATTAAGGACAAGACAATAGTCTGACTTCGACGCGGCTATAGCCTGGTTGTGGGCAGGGGCGAAGCCGGTGTTGGTTAGGTTTGGCAGGAGGAGGAGGCTGGGACGTTTGACTTCGACACTCGGTGCGGAAGCTACCTCACTAACTCCTGAAGAAGTTACCTCAGACTTACTGAAGAATGCTCTCACATTCTCGGCACATCCATCTCCCGATGCATTATCCACCACAACAATTTGTTCAATTGGATAATCCTGTGCAAGTACTGCCGTCAGACATTCGATGATGTCGTCCGCGCTGTTGTAGGCAACGATATGTATGCTTACTGTTTTGTTATTCATGACTCATCCTCGAATTCATTTTTTCAAAAGCGGAAACTATTATTCTCTGACTGTTTCTTTCTATTATAGCGAATATAAACAAAAAACTCCCGTACCGTTATAAACGATAGGGAGTTGTCCATGATACTCTTCTATTCCTTTAGTTCCAGTAGAAAATCTCTAAGACCCTCACGCCAGTGACGTATATCCTGGAACCCGTTTGTCCGGATAGACAAATGCTCCATTACCGAATTGCGCGGACGCGGCGCTGGCCGTGGAAACTGCTCCGTACCGCAAGGTTCAAGCTTGGCTGTAAAGCTCAAGCCCAGTATATCTTCGGCCTCGGCAAAAATCGCACCTGTAAACTCATACCACGTGCAGGCTCCACTGTTAGAAGCATGGTAGACCCCGTATTTCTCCGTCTGGATTAGTTCAAGAATGAATCTCGTCAAATCTACGGTATACGTAGGTGAACCCTTCTGGTCATCCACCACTTGCAGTAAAGGCTTCTCCTGACCCTGCTTCAACATCGTCTTCACAAAGTTATTTCCATATTTACCGTAAACCCAAGAGGTGCGTACAATAAAATACTTGGAGGATAAGCTTTGGGCTACTATTTCTCCGGCCCGTTTCGACTTGCCATATATGCTCTGCGGATCAGTATTATCGTATTCGTGGTAAGGCTGTGTACCCAAACCATCAAAAACATAATCCGTGCTGATATACACCAGCTTGGCTCCAGCCTTCTCTGCAGCTAGTGCTACGTTGCGCGTTCCTGTAGCGTTGATTAGATAAGCTGCATCAATGTCACTTTCTGCCGCGTCTACTGCAGTGTGGGCAGCACAATGAATGACAACCTCAGGACCAAAGTCACCAATGACTTTGACACACTCATCAAGATCAGTAATATCCATCTCTAACCGGTCACAGCCTAAAACTTCATGACCTTGCTGCTGCAGCATCAAAACAACATCCTGACCTAACTGTCCAGCCGATCCAGTAACAAGCACCTTCATCGTAGGCATTATAACGAATCTCCCAAACGACTGCCGTATTGCAGCTCAGCATATTTCTGGTATTCACCAGATTGAATACGGGTCCACCAGTCTCTGTTATTCAGATACCATTGAATAGTTTCTTTAATTCCCGTCTCAAACGTATGCTTTGGTTTCCAGCCCAGCTCTTTAGTAATCTTGGTTGGATCAATTCCATAACGAAGGTCATGACCTGGACGGTCCTGAACATAAGTAATCAGAGAATCTGGTTTGCCCAGTTCCTGCAGCACTGTATTCACAATATGCACATTCGTACGTTCGTTATTGCCGCCGATATTATAGACTTCACCATTCACACCTTCATGAATAACCAGATCAATCGCACTGCAATGGTCCTCAACATACAGCCAATCGCGGATATTCATCCCATCGCCATAGACCGGCAAAGCTTGATCTACAAGTGCACGTGAGATCATCAGCGGAATCAGTTTCTCAGGGAATTGGTATGGACCGTAATTGTTCGAGCAGCGAGTGATATTAACAGGTAGTCCAAATGTTTCATGGTACGCACGCACGAGCAGATCTCCACCGGCCTTACTGGCGGAATATGGACTGTTCGGAGTTAACGGAGTTGCTTCCGTAAATAAACCTGTAGCTCCAAGCGAACCATAAACCTCATCCGTAGAGACCTGAACGAATTTAGTTACACTATACTTTTTAGCCGCATCTAAGAGAACTTGAGTACCAAGTACGTTCGTCTTCACAAATACCTCAGGCTCCAAAATACTCCGATCCACATGAGATTCAGCTGCAAAATTGACAACCACATCTACACCCTGACTAAATAGTGCATCCATTGCCTGTACATCAGTAATATCTGCCTTCGCAAAAGTATAATTCGGGTTTCCTTCAACCGATTTCAGGTTTTCCAAATTCCCAGCATAAGTCAACGCATCTACATTGAGAATCTTATATTCCGGATGCTGCTGCAGCATATATATTACAAAGTTACTGCCGATAAACCCGGCTCCGCCGGTAACTAGCAATTTCATGTGAAAACCCACCTTTTATTCTTTAAAATAATTTACTATTCAAAGTTCAACTCTGCATCCTTCAGCAATGGATGACGTTGGTCTTTGTCCGATAATACAGGACTCGAAGTCGGCCAATCAATACCCAGTGCTGGATCATTCCATAATATGCCGCGGTCATGCTCTGGGGAATAGTATTCGTCCACCTTATACAAGACTTGGGTGTTCGGAACCAATGTACAGAAGCCGTGGGCAAATCCTTTAGGCACGAGCAGTTGACGCTTATTGTATTCGCTAAGAATAACACCGACCCATTGTCCAAACGTTGGAGAGTTCCGGCGGATATCCACAATCACATCGTAAATAACACCCGATAATACGCGGATTAATTTAGTTTGAGCCTTAGGGTTCAACTGGTAATGCAGACCACGCAGTACACCCACTTCTGCGGAGAGAGATTGGTTATCTTGGATGAAATGATTGTTAATTCCAAGTTTATGCATTATTTCTTCGTTATAGCTTTCCATGAAAAAACCCCGATGATCGCCGTGGACCACCGGTTCCAGAAGGCTTGCGCCTTGTAACCTTAAAGGAGTGACATGCATACTGGGAGTTCCTCCTCATACCTATAATTTTAATTTACCAAAATCATCATTATACAGAATATCCTTAGCTAGTTCATTCGCTTTAGCTAGGGAGGCGTGTGTTCCAGCGTCCGTCCACCAACCACCAAGGACATCATATGTCAGTTCATTTCTTTTAATATATGCATTGTTTACATCCGTTATTTCCAATTCTCCACGATTTGAGGGAGTTAGCGTCTTAATAATTTCGAACACTTTGTTATCAAACATGTAAATGCCGGTAACAGCATATCCACTTTTAGGAGAATCTGGCTTCTCCACAATCGAAATGATCTTATCTTCTTGCAGTTCAGGCACACCAAAACGCTGTGGATCAGATACTTCTTGAATTAGAATCTTAGCACCAGTTCGTTGAGTCACAAAGTTCTTAACATATGGTAATATATTCAGCTCAAATACGTTATCACCAAGAATAACAACACTTTGGTCTTCTCCAACGAATTGCTCTGCTAATCCAAGAGCTTGAGCAATTCCGCCAGCTTCATCCTGCACTTTATAAGTAAAGGATACGCCCATAGATTTTCCGCTTCCAAGCAGATTCACCACATCTCCCATATGTTCTTTGCCAGTGACTATGAGAATGTCTTGAATACCGGCTTGGTTGAGTTTGTAGATGGAATGAAAGATCATGGGGTATTTCCCAACAGGGAGAAGATGTTTGTTGGTCACTTTGGTTAGAGGATACAGCCGTGATCCAGTGCCGCCTGCTAGGATTATGCCTTTCACTAAAATAGCCCCCTTATCTAACTAGTTCTTCAGCTTTATACTTCATTTGTGTTATACAAATTTTTTCACAACAACTACTAAAATAGAAAAAAGAAGGACAGTAACCAAAATGTGTTTGTCATTTAATAGTATCTCCTCAGGTTTTCCACCAGCATTTTTCATATGAATCAAATAAAAATATCGAAAAATACCGTAAAGTACAAAGGGAATCGTAAACATCATGGCTGGCTTTTCTGAGGCGGCATACATAGAATAAAACATAATCAAAACTCCAGTGATAATAGTTATTAGTTGATCTAGTAATTCCACACTATAGAAGGTCAATACTTTTCGTTGGTTAGTGGGATCATCCTTAAATAATAATAATTCATGTCTTCGCTTTCCAAGTGCCAAAAATAAAGAAAGTCCAAGCGTACATAGGATAAACCATGAAGTAAGAACTCCGTCTACAGCCAACGCTCCCGTCACAGCCCTCAGCACAAATCCTGCTGCAATAATCATTACATCGATTATCACAACATGTTTTAAATATAGACTATAGGAAAGATTCATCACGAAATAAACAAGTACGGCCATTATTACATAGTAATTAATAGTATAAGCCAATCCTACAGCAATTAAAAAAGTAATAATCCCTATGGATATTGCTACTGGAATACTAATAGCACCAGATGCAATTCGCCTATGGCGTTTTTCAGGATGAAGTCGATCTTTTTCAACATCAACAATATCATTAATTATATAAATTGTACTTGCCATAAATGAAAAGGAAATAAATGCTATGAAAGCATTAATTAAAGTGGAGGGATTAAGAATTGCTCCAGAAAAAATAGCAGATGCAAAAACGAGAAGATTTTTAGTCCATTGTTTTATGCGCATTTCATACAATATATCTAAAATAATAGTGAATAAAGTTTTTTTCTTTGGCAAAGCAAGATTGTGATTCAATTTATACACTCCTACTAAAAAATATATATTAAATACCCTAATAACATACCCAACAAAATACCGCCGATCACTTCAACTTTAGTATGTCCTATTCTTTCACGAAGTTTAATTGTTGATTCTGAGTTAATTATATTAATATTTTTAGCGTGCTGTCCAACATACCTTCTCAATCCTGTCGCATCAAAAATAACTACCATCACTAAAGCCACTCCCAAACCAAACATTGGAGATTCAAAGCCTTCTCTTAATCCTATTAACCAAGTAGTTGTAGTCACAATTGTCGTATGGTTACTTGGAAAGCCCCCGTTTCCAATGAGCTGTGCTGCTTGTTCGCCAAACCTGAATTTATTAATTAGATATTTAAGAGTGCCTGCAATGAACCAAGCCACAAAAGGAACAAAACAATAGTACATTATCGTATCTCCTGTTCGGTAATTGTCAAGACAGTTGTCGTGATTTCATAGAATGTATGTAGTCATTTTAATTGTTCTTCATCGGTGTCCATAACTCCGTCTTTTTCAGGATTGAGCCATACTTTTTCATTCAGTTTCCAGTTGCGTGTCTCTCCAGACCAACGGCTAGGATTTTTCGCTTTTGCTGCCTCATAGACGTGCTTTCTCTTCTCAAAAATTTCTTCAGAAAGACCTGAATGTCTTTGATTGGGGGTTAAGAAATTTAACCCACTGTGGCGATGCTCGGTGTTGTACCAACGGACAAATCGTAGGGTCCATTCCCGTGCCTCATCCCTTGATCCGAAGCCTTTGAGAGGGTAGTTTGGGCGGTATTTACAGGTTCTGAAAATAGATTCCGCATAGGGATTGTCATTGCTGACTCGCGGTCTGCTGCGGGATGGAATAATGCCCAAACTGTATAACGTTTCAAGCAGAGTCGCGCCTTTCATAGGACTACCGTTGTCCGAATGCAGAATGAGCGGGCTTTTTCGAACGGCACATTGCTCACTCAACACGGTTCTCCGCATGAGCTGACTGGCATATTCGGAGGATTCTTCTTCCCAAATCTCCCAGCCTACGATTTTACGACTGTATAAATCGAGCACGAGATAGAGATAGTAAAACACGCCTTTGATCGGACCCTGCAACCAGCTAATATCCCACATCCAGACTTGATTGGGTGCGGTGGCGCAGTGGCTAGTCAGAGGTTTAGAGGTAGGCTTTAGGCTACGCCCACGGTGATGCTGTTGCTGATACTTGTGCATGACCCGATAAAAGGTAGACTCGGAACCGAGATAGATCCCTTGATCTGCGAGTCTAGGGACAATCTGACTGGGTGGTAAACTCTTAAATTCCACTTGATTGATTACGGAAACAATCTGCTGTACTTCGGGTTCGCTGAGTTGATGAGAAGGCGCTCGCTTAATGGCATGGGGTCGTTGATCTTCGAGCGGCGTTCGCTCACTACGCCAGCGCTGTAACGTTCGTTGGGTCAAAGAGAGCTCTAGACAAGCCTTTCTTTCTCTTGCTCCTGCCTGTACGGCTTCCCCGATAAGGGTGATGGCGATTTGACGATCTGAGGCAGGAATCATTCGTCCTCGGGGTCCCCCCAAATCGCTCGGGCCTTTTTTCGAAGCACCAGTAAGGCAGCGGTTTCGGCTAAGGCGGCCTCTTTTCGTTTTAACTCGCGGGCAAGGTTCTTGTTCTCTCGTTCTTTGTTACGTAGTTCTTTTTGCAGCCGGGTGGCTTGTTCAGCAACGCCTCCGTTGGCTTGCATACAGGCGTCACGCCAGGCTTCGATTTGTTCAACAAACAGACCTTTTGCTCGACAGTACTCAGACAATTCGATCTCACTTAGTGTGGCTGTCTCGACAACAATGGCGAACTTGTCTCGGGTGCTCCACTTCTCTGTTTCCTTTTCACCACCAGGGAAAACGCCACCGGTCGCCCGGGCTTCCTTCTGCCACTTATACAAGGTGCCTTCCCCGAGGCCGCTGTCCCTTGCGATCTGACTCACCGATTCATTGTTTGGGGGCATCATCCGCTGCATAATCCTATGTTTGAGTTCGTCACTGTATCTAGCCATTGTCGCTCCACCTCAGTCTCTCTTTTAATCTACTTTACATACTATTGAGAGGTACGACAACTAGCATGACACAGGGGGTGTTCGCGAAAGCTAAGTTTTAGCTTTCAGATTTAAGACTTCTTTAAAACAAACATTATATTTAGCCGCCGCACTTTCTACACCAAATATTTCGTTAATAAATGACTTTTCCTTAATATAATGATCTCTGTCTTTTAGAACTTTAATTATTACTTCAGCCAGTTGTTCAACATCCTTAGGATTTGCTGTTTCTCCCATGCCAGTCCTTCTGGTTATCTCCCTAACACCAGGCAGATGAGATGCAACTACAGGAACTCCGGCAAGCATGGCTTCGATTTGCACCATTCCAAAAGCTTCTAGAGAATTAGTACTAGGCAGTACAAATAAGTCAAGAGAATAGTAAAAATCAATCAATTGTTGAGTTGACAACCTTCCTAAAAACTCCACATACGATTCATCCCAACCAATTTTAAGCTTTAAACTTTCGTAAATACTTCCGCCAGCTACATTGTTGAAATCACCCGCTATTAAAAATCGAACATTTGGTAATGCCTTTTTAACAATGGGAGCTGCTTGAAGTAGAATATCTATGCCTTTTTCTTCAACAATCCTACCACAAAAACCCACATATATTTCTTCTCTTTGTGATCTGTTATGAGAAGAGTTAAATTCTTTGTAGAATGAAGAAGTAGGGTGTATCTCCAACCATTTATCTTTAAATTTCGGTAAAACTCTGGAACTTCGTGCGTAATCATAAGAACTAACTACAATTCCCCTAGCCCTTTTAAAGCTAGATCGAGAGGACTTATCCATTAGATTCACTATAATTGAATTCGCCATAGATCGAGGTAAATTCACATCACATTGATAGGTTAGAATTAGTTTTTCTTTGCTCGTTAGATGACTTATGAAAGCCGCCTCTGCCATTGGTAGATGGAGATTTACAATATCAGCATTTTTTTGATGCTTATAAAACTTGCTCAAAAAATCCAAGCTTATATAACCTTTACTTATTTTAAATAATAAATCAGCACGCTCTATTTTAACTCCATTAATTATTTCAAATCCCAAAAGATTCTTCTCGTGTTTAGCCGTCAGCACTGTAACATCATGTTCTTTTGCCAATTCCTCAGCCAATGATTTAGCACATTCAGAGAGGCCACTTATATATGGGTAATAATAATTAAGAACAATTAATATCTTTAATCTCATTTTGTTCACCTCTTCTTTATACTGAATACAAAAAATTTATTTACACCAAAAGTCGCAATAATAATACCCAAACTAAGAACCACTCTAGAAATATTCACATTATAATGTAAAGTTGATACCAATAAATAAAACAAACTGTTATCTATTAATAAAGATACTAATCTCACAATGAAAAATTTAAAGAATTGTTTACCATTATTCTCTGATGAATGGTTACTGAAGACAAATCTTCTGTTTAGAATGTAGTTTACAAAAACTGCAAATATATAACTTACTATATTCGCAATAATATAATATAAACCCAAACTCTCCAATAAAAAAAACAGTAAAAGGTTAATGCCTGTAGTCACAGCTCCCCAAAAGCTGTATTTCACAAATTCTTTAATATTCTTACTCCTTTTAATTCTTTTCTCACTGGTAAGAGTTGACCTTGACAAAATAAAACACCAACTATCGTTATAATATATTAAAGTTTATAACATACTATCATTAAGTAGCACTAATTAATTATTTCCACATTTTGCAATGCAATCCCCAATTCTCTAGTATCTTGCCCGACACGTACCGTTCCTTCTTTGACTACAAACTTTATATTATTTATTATGTTCAATTCAATTTTTAACTTTGATGTTGTGAATACCTTATTATTCTTTATTTTTTTCTCCTCAATAAGTTTATCGTTAATATAAATTTGAATAGTTCTTTCTGTAACATTTGGTGGGAAGATAGGATTGAAACTAATAAAGAATTCACTCGTATTTAATGATTTTGCAGAAAGAATAAATTCGGATTTTGTCCATCGTGTAGGGACCCCATTCCAGTCCTCCAAACCATGCCAACCTTCGATCATTGATATATTAAAGTTTTTGTACAAACGAAATTTTTCATTATGCCAAATCAAGGCATTATTATAATTCAATATATCTTGACTGCCCTTTAAAGTGTAAATCGATTGCAGTTCAGGAACAGTATATGGAGTGAAGTAAGAGTTTGGATTTTTATATGATATTTTTGTTTCCTTTAAGAAAAATGCAAGTATATGTTGTTCATCTTTTGTTACATCTTCGATAGATAGCACTTCATTTTCTGGTATTAATTTATTTATTTCTCTCATCTCAGTATACTCTTTTGTAACTAGAAGCCCTTTATTAAGAATAATATTTTCTAACTTTCCAATTTGGAGAAGATTAGACAATAAAATTATGACCAATGCCCCATATGTAAAATACCTGAAATAATTATATTTAAGTTTGAATGAATTTACACCGATTGAAAATAATACTATTACAAATGGTTGAGCAAACATTAATGTTTTATAATATCCATATGGAAACTTATTAATAAAATTCAAATACAATAATAGAATAATTATAAAGGAAAAATATACACATAAATATTCCCTTAAACCTCTTTTCACTTTGAATAATCCTAATAGAACGAAACCTAACAATAATAAACCAACAAAAGTAGGCAATAGCGGTGGAATGGCATAGTCAAGAGTTTTAATCCCGAACACCATCAGTATTTGGTTAAAGAAAGGAATATACTCCACGATGCCAATTGCATTTTGAGTAGTTGTATAAGCGAATATATTATATTTTATAGCTAAAAATGTGCTTGTTGGATTCAATAATGCAGTGATCAAGAAAGTATAGAGTAATATTTTCATATAAATTTTAGTATTCTTAAAATCTTTTAAAATCGAAATACCTAAAAATATCATTGTTGGTATCAATAAATACAAAGTATATTCGCTATAAATAGCAATAAGACCAGAGATGCATAAACTTGTGGGAATAACTAAATGGATCTTTTTCTCATGAATAATCTGATAAATAAACCCAGCCGATAATACATAAAATGCATTACCACCAATTTGTGGCATATACTGTGTTGTAAACATCCAAAATAATAGTGTATTAACTGTTGATAAAGCAACAGCTGTTAGCACAATCCAATTAGATAATTGAAAACTATATTTACATGTGTAAAATACAGAAAGTGAAAATAAAAGAACAAAAAAGCAGGAAATTTCATTAAAGGTGTGAACCGCATCAGTATTGAAGAAAGTCATAGCTAGAGTATTAAAATAATCTGCTCCTACTCTTGAGAATCTAGAAAAATGTAGTTCAGCTATTGAGAAAAAGGGATGTAGATTGTCAGATATAGCTGTTGAGAAATATCCTTTGTCGATTAGCCATTCCGGTATAGATAAGTAAAAAATAAGGTCATTATTAATACTTGCAAAAGATGTAGGGAAGCCAACATAAATACTAGGAAATAAATATATTAAAAAGATGACCCCGAAAATAAAAATATTAATAGTATTTAGTTTAGCTACCTTTCCCATTACCAACTCATTTTTAAATCTGTACTTGAAAAATCTCATTAACATAATAATAATTCCACCAATAATAATAAATGGATTAAAAAATTTAGCTCCTATAAAAATTCCAAAAAACTGTGAGATACCCGATAAGATGGAAAAACCAAAGAAGGGATACAAAAAACATATCCCTTGAATATTGCTAATATAACCTTTCTCTATAAGTATTTTAAATAAGCTGCCATATGCAGAGGATATAGTAAGAAAAAACAAAAATAAAATAATAATAAATAGCATTTATATTCCCCTTACTATGAAAAATTTATGAAATTCTCGTATAAACCTGCAGTAATACTAAAATCACATTTTTCCTTTACATATCTAGTTGCATTTGAGCTCATTTCATTTCGTAGTCTAGGATTATTACATAACTCTATTAAGTAAGCTAATAATAATTCCTCTTCATACCCGTCTATGTCTACTTTCCAAACACATTCATCAGGATATTCCATATATGAACCAGTGTTAGATACAATACAAGGAATGCCATATCCTAATGATCTCATTAAAGTACCTGAGGTTTCTCCCATTGAAGGCCAACGCAAATTAATACATAAGTCACTTTCTTTGATATGTGTTTTAAAACTATCAATATCTGGTGAATCTATAAATGTGACTTTTCTTTTAAGCTTTAAATCGTCTACTAGTTTTAATAATTCTTTTTTATAGCTTTCTTCAGCATGACCAATAATGTATAGATGCACTTCTTCATTCGTTTCCAAAAGTCTTGATACCGTTTTTATAACAACATCAATTCTTTTATTTGGGATAACATTTCCAAAAACACCTATTGTGAACTCATTTGTGTTCTTCAATTTGCGTGGTTTTGTAGTATCTTCATCCTCAAGAGGTTCTAAAGTAAAACCATGAGGAATCACCTCGATTACACCATTATAGCTGTTATTTAAAAGTATTGACTTCTTAACCCAATTACTATGAACGATGACACCATTACTTAAATCAACAACTCTGTTGCTAAGTGGAAACTGTTGACTTTCAGGAATTGTATTTGAATTTAATAATGATCTTGCCGCAGCTTCACCTTCAGCTCCGCTATTATATATTAATTCATGAACAAACGCATCCGTATTTCCTTTTAGGTAAGTAGTATACATAAAGAATCCGAATAAATTATAATCGTGCAGTACAATATAGCCTGGATACTTTTCTAGTGCTTCAATGATCCATTTATGGTATTCGTTATTACCCACATGGTAAAGCCTTTTTTCAAAATGCTCCAATGCCCCTTGATGTACACTAATGTCAATAATTTCAAATGTCTCGCTAATAAATTTGTTATTTGGTGTATAATCGTTAACGAAAATAGTTATTTCGTAATAATTTTTTAAAAAAAATAGCAACTCTTCACTATAATCGGAGATCCCTGATGTTTGAGGGTTAAACGGACTAAGGTATGCTAATTTAGGTTTATTAATATTATCCTCTTTTGTATTAATTATCCCATATACCAATTCTTTAAAATTTAATAAGCTCTTAGAAACGACAAAATCCCAAGAAAAATCGCGAGATTGTTGATATCCCTGTGCAATGAGTTTGTCTCGCATCACACTATCTGAAAGCAAATTTTCCATTGCACTTTCTATAGCTTGTTCGCTTCTAGGATCTACAAGTATAGCAGATTGACCTACTATTTCAGGTAATGAAGAACAATTACTTGTAATAACTGGGGCACCACATCTCATTGCTTCCAAAACTGGCAATCCAAATCCTTCATATAAGGAAGGAAAAACGAACATCTCACATTCCTGATACAGTGCAACCAAAGACTCTTCAGAAACATATCCTAATAATAGTAAGCGATCCGTACTCAATCCCTTACTAATTGCGAAATCAATAAATTCCTTCTGTTCTATAGGTTGTTTTATCCCACCGATGACCAATTTCAAATTGCTATGATTTCGTGACAAATTCGAGAAAGCACTTATAAGCCCTTTATTGTTTTTGCGGGGATCATATCCAGTTAAAGAGTATATGAAGGGGGTGGTTATTCCTAATTCATCTTCCAATAATTCCTTCTGCTTAGATTTCTCTTTGGGATTAAACAATATTTCATTAGTGGAAGCATATATAACATTAATCTTTTTTGATTCAATTTTTAAAAACTTAATAAGATCTTGCTTTGATGTCTCTGATATTGTTAATATCAGATCTGCCTCTTTTAATTTCTGTGATCTCTCATCATAGAGAGATTGCACATTCTTAGGCCATTTCAAATAATAATCCCGTTCCAACGCTAGAGGAATAAGATCGTAAACCAAATATGACTTTTTCACTTTACTATTCTTTATATTAGGAATATCCACATCAAACATATAAGGGCTAGTAAAATGGACAATATCAATAGCCTTTCGTATTATGAATTCCTCTAAATCTTGTTCAAACCAATATCTCTCATCAATTAGCCTTACATCAAAATCAACAAATTTTGAAATGAAACAAAAATACCATTTATTCTCTTTCTTCTTCATTAAATAGAATCTATCATTTACACTCTGACAGGTTAAAGTCTCAAGCCAATGATACGTATATATTCCAATCCCTCTTTTTTTTTCATCTGTGAATAGTGTTTGAATATCTATTAAAATTCTCAAGATAAAAGATCCTCCTTGCTAAACCCTTTTTTATTTAGAAATTCAATTATTCGTTTAGCTGTATGCTCCCAGGTATATTCTTTCTCAACATATTCCTTGCCCTTTTTTCCTATCTCCACCGCATCTCCTTTTGATGATAGATAAATATTCAACACTGACTTGAACGATTCATAGTCTTTGTAGTAAAACCCACCTTCACTTCGGTCACAGTGTCCCTTGGTTACTGCACAACCTTCATGAACAATTACAGGAGTTTCACAGAGCCAGCTCTCCATAATAACTATAGAAAAGCTCTCCATTAATGAAGGTTGTATTAACGCTATACTTCCTGCAATAGCATTAAATTTATCTCCATCATTTAATTCTCCCATATGAATGATACCCTTGGATTGTTTTATGGTTTCTATTATCTGTTCTTCGCCTTTTCCTACCACCAAAAGCTTTACATCATTTCTATTCTCATTATGATATCTATTAAAAAACTCAAGCATTTGAGGAACGTTTTTTCCACCAACTAGTCTACCTACATATATGAAGTAGTCACTTTCTATACCATATTTTTTTCTGAAGTCGGTATTATCAGGAATATAATTGAGTTCTACTCCTCCTCCAGAAATAACTGAATCCTCTATATCAATATTGTGAAGTTTTTCTGTAAGTTGTTGCTCTTCGATTGTATTAAAAAGAATCCCTTTCACTCTAGCGAACATATGTCCTATAGATTCCAAATATGCCATATCTTCATCATGGAGACAAGGAATTAAAAAACTCCTTTCCGGAACCATTTTGCTACCCCAGTAAGAAGTACCGAAAATATACGGAATAAAGAGAAATATATATTCATCCTCATTTTCAGTAATGTACCTATACATTGCATCACTATTTACAGTTTCATGAAACAATTGCATTTCCTCAGAATATTTAATTTCTTCTTTATTAAGGAGTTTACCTAATATTTCTTCATATTTTTTTTTATTTCTTTTTCTAAGCGGAAATCTACGAACTGACAATCCATTTATTTCATTGATCCCCTCTTCGAAGAAATTCTTATCCCAATCCCAAAAAGAATCTTTGCCGCAGGTAGTTAATATTTCAACATTACAACCTGCATCATGTAAACTTTTTGCAATTCCGCCTGCAAATCTTTCCGCTCCTCCAGAAATACTATCTGTAAACCAAGGAGTTACAATTGCTATCTTCATCCCGAATCCCCTTGCCTAATTTTTTTCCAATATTAACGAGAAATTATAGTATTGTATTTCTGATTCTATATTTTCAACTTTTTCACTCAAATAAGAATTAATAACATTAAATCCCGCCATCTCTGCTAAATGCTTTAGTGCTTCAGGAAATAATGGTTTTTCATGAGTTGGATCTAAATAGTACAAGTTATTCATTACGTAGTTAGAGGTTGTGTTTGGGGTTTCAATTATTAAAACTCCTCCAACTACTAATTTTTGATAACAAAGATTTAAGAAAGCAATTTTTTGAGGTACGGTCAAGTGTTCGATTACATGAGCGAAGAATACAGCATCAATACTAGAATCATTTTGTTCAAAAAGATAGTCGCCACCTTCATGTACATAGGCCTCTAAACCTTTATCTTTACATACTTGAATTAAACGCAAATCAGTATCGACTCCAATACCTTTAAAGGTATTTTCCTTCAATAATTCCAAAAAATACCCCTTACCGCATCCAATATCAATAATTGTATCGGTTATCTTAAAATATTGTAAGTACTGCGTGAAAATCCGTTTCACTTCTTCCCCAGATCCGCTGAAACGTTCTGCAAAATCCGAATAATGAAAATCTTTCAACGTGTACTTCTGATTAAACTCAGTTATAAACTCTTGAAAATTATCAGTTTTTTTTTCCAAACCAGAAATTTGTCCAACTAAATGTGTAATTAATTTGTTCTGCTCCACAATAATTTCAATTGAATTGTTCAATCCAAACCATATATCATTATTCAAATATTTCTGTTGATTTGTTATTGTATCGACATACCATTTCGTGAATAATCTGTTCCCAAATTTCCTTAGTGGTGTAATGAATTTATTCAAAATTTTATAACGCGATACCAACCGCGGTTCCATAAAAGCTACTGGCATGTTTGGAGTGACTCGGTGAACTAATCTATTGATTTTGGAATTTAATAAATGAAGGGATTCGTGTAAATCACTATCTAATGTAATCGTATCAATCATGAGTTCTTTAATTTTATCATTTGAACTCAATTGAAGTTCTTGTTTTCTAACTCCTGAGCGTATCTGATGCATTATACTAGCAGGGGTAATTTTATTTTCAGACATCCTAGACTCCTCCTTTTTAAACACTTTGTTCCCAAGTATGAGCTATTTTCACAATCCCTAAATCTTTAGAAAGACTAGTGACTTGAAACGAAAACCTCTTATCGTGAAAATCATACTGGTTCCCATGTTCATCATGTACTGCTGTCGTTACTAGGTACGTTCCTGAACCTAAATTTAATGTAGGGATTTTAAAGTGAATCTCCCCTTCATCATTAGCATAAATATCTTTAATTTTATAATAGTCAATAAACGTGTTTGTACCATAACAGTGGATATGATCAATTGTGTGAATCGCTAGTCCGAATATTGGATTTTCCACCTTTTTATTACCTTTATATCTAATCTTAAGAATCATTTCATCTTCTGATAAAAAACTCAGCTTATTTTGATTATTGTAATCAGTGAAATAAACATTAGTGATCTCTACGAACCGATTCCCCCATCTTTGTGGATCGGACTTCTGTTCTGTCTCACTTATAATAATTTCTGTTTGAGTTTCTTCTATTGTTTTATTCTCATCCATAACAGTTGAAGTTTCTTGAATCAATCGATTGTTCTCCTCAGCAGCTAGATGGGAGAGATACTGATCAATAACTTTTTTTGGCTTGCCATCACTCGACACAATGCCTTTATTAATCCAAACTACTCGATCACACAGTTTTTCCATGGCACCTAAGTCATGTGATACAAAGACTATTGTTACACCTCTTGTTTTCATTTTTAATAATTGATCCATACATTTTTGTTGAAATGCAGCATCTCCTACGGCCAGTACTTCATCTATTAATAGGACATCTGGTTCGACCATTATTGCCACGGAAAAAGCGAGTCTCATATACATACCAGATGAATAGTTCCTAACTGGATTGTCAATGTACTCTTTCAGCTCTGAAAATGCAATTATTTTATCTAATTTCATTTTTATTTCTTTTTTACTCAACCCAAGTATAGCGGCATTCATAAAAATATTTTCTCTCCCTGTAAAATCGGGATGAAAACCAGCTCCAAGCTCCAATAAACTTGAAACCTTCCCCTTCACTTCTATTTCACCACTATCAGGATACAGTATTCCTGTCAATAACTTAAGTAAGGTACTTTTACCAGAACCATTTCGTCCAACAAACCCTAAGGTCTGGCCTTTCTGAATATCCAATGACACATCTTTTAATGCAAAAAACTGTTGAAAGTTATTCCTTCTTCGATTAACAATTCTATCTTTTAAGGTCGCACTTCTTTCAGAGAATATTTTAAAAGATTTGGTAACATTTTTAATGGAAATTGCATCCATTAGAGCACACTCCTTAGATCTCTTCTGCAAAATTTCTACTTAACTTAGCAAATGTAGCGTAACATATGATCAATAGTCCTATTGAAAGAACTGCTATTACTGACAAAATGGATAAATCAGGTACTTTGTTGTAAAAGAACACATCATGGAAGCCTTCCATTATAGTGGTCATCGGATTAAGATTAAATACAGTTTTCAAACCTGCGGGAATCATATCTGATGTGAAAACAATTGGTGTTAAGTAGAACCATGCCATAATAAAAACACCTATAATATGTTCTAAATCGCGAAAATAAACATTTAAGCAAGAAACCAATGTTGTTAAAGCTAGTGTGAATATAGAAAATACCACTAAGAGTATGGGAAGAAACAATAAAGGCCATCCCATTTCTATATGAGAGAATAGAAGGACTGGAAAGAGAACAATTAAACTCAATAAAAAGTTAATGATCCCACCGATAACAACTGACAGCGGAAGTATCTCTTTAGGAAAGTATATTTTTTTTACTAAACCGGCATTTCGAACAACAGCTGTAGCTCCTGATGTAAGAGATTGACTTAGAAGGTTCCAACTAATAATCCCAATAAAAAGATAAGACGTGTAGTTCTCTAGGGATATTCGCACGACATACTTAAAAATCATTGAATACACGGCGAGCATTAACAATGGATTTAAAAGCGTCCAAAAGAATCCTAAAAATGATCCTTTATACCTGGTTCTAAGATCTGTTAAAACCATACTTTCAAGCATTTGTCGATAATTATATATTTCCTTGATTTTTTTTAACATTTAACTAGCTCCTTAAATCATAATTCTCCAGTAATTCAAAATATCTTGTAACGATTTTTCGATAGAGTAAGTAGTTTCCCAACCAATATGCTCTTGAATTTTTGTTGAATCCCCTATGTAAATTGGAAACTCAGATGGTCTCATTTTATTTTCATCCTGTTTGACTTGGATATTCTTATTGAAACTCAAATCTAATAAATAAGTTAAAATATATTTTATCGCGTGAGGTTTCCCAGAACATATATTATATATTTCTCCGATTTGGCCTTTTTCAACCAACATCGTATAGGCACTTACAATATCACGTACATCTGTAAAATCTCTCTGTGCTTCTAAATTCCCCACAGAAATATTCGGTAAATGAATACCTTTTTCTATCATTACTATTTGCTTTGCAAAATCAGAAGTAACAAAACCAATATCCTGTCCTGGTCCAATGTGGTTAAAGGGTCTCGCATAAAGAAGCTTCAAGCCATATACTTTAACATACTGCTGAAATAACAATGAAGTACTGGCTTTCGATACCCCGTATGGACTTATCGGCCTTAAAACAGCTTCTTCAGTGATAGGCGTATTTTCATTGTCAATGGAACCATATTCTTCTGAAGATCCAATCATAAGCAACTTCGCACTATCAGCCACATCACTTTTACGAAGAGCTTCTAGGAGTTTAACTGTTAAAATTATGTTGGTTTCTAATGTATCCACTTTATTTTCCCAAGACATTTTAACTGAACTTTGTCCGGCTAAATGATATATTTCATGAGGTTTTATTTTATTTAGTATTTCTAAAATATCTTCTTCACTATTATAATTCATCGGAATAATTTGAATTGCAGAGTTTGCAAACATAGCATTAGGACAACTTTTTCTAGTTGTCCCAAACACTTCATATCCCTGATTGTGTAGTTCTTCAGCTAAATGAGCACCTACAAATCCCGTTATCCCTGTAATTAGTGCACGCATATTAGAGACCCGATTTTATGTCGTTTTTATAATTTGAAGATACCTTCTTCATATCACTATCAACCATCATCTTCACCAACTGTTCAAATCCAACTTCTAGTTTCCAGCCCAGTTTCTCTTTAGCATTGGTGCAATCACCAAGTAACAGATCCACTTCAGCCGGTCTTACGAACTTCTGATCAACAACAACATAATCTCTCCAGTTCAAGCCAACATGAGTAAATGCGATTTCCACCAATTCTTCAATACTGTGGGTTTCGCCAGTTGAAATCACGAAGTCCTCTGGTTTGTCCTGCTGAAGCATAAGCCACATAGCTTTTACGTAATCGCCGGCAAAACCCCAGTCTCTTTGTGCATCCAAGTTGCCCATACGCAGCTCGGTTTGCATTCCCAGTTTGATTCTTACTGCAGCATCAGTAACCTTACGGGTTACGAATTCAATACCACGACGTGGTGACTCATGATTGAATAAGATACCTGAGCAAGCATACATATTGTAGCTTTCTCTATAGTTCACAGTTATCCAATGGCCATATACTTTAGCAACTCCGTATGGGCTGCGGGGGTAGAAAGGTGTTGTTTCCTTTTGTGGTGTTTCTACTACCTTACCAAACATTTCACTGCTTGAGGCCTGGTAGAATCTTGCATCGGGTTTCGTTAAGCGTACAGCCTCCAGCATATTTGTTACTCCAATACCTGTTGCCAGTCCAGTTGAGACTGGTTGAATCCATGAAGTTGCTACAAATGATTGAGCTGCCAAGTTATATACTTCATCAGGATTAGAAATACGTACCGCATTAATTAGGGAGCCTAAATCTAGCAGGTCACCGTCAATAAATTCTATTTCATTCTTCAGGTGTTCAAGATTCTCAAGAATCGGCACACTCGTTCTGCGACGTAAACCGAATACCTTATATCCTTTAGAGAGCAAAAGTTCTGCCAAATATGAACCGTCTTGTCCTGTGATTCCTGTGATTAGTGCGTGTTTAGTCATTTCATAGTTCCCCTTTATTATTAAAAATAATTGAATATCTATAGCTTACAGATATTGTTCAAGCTTTTGCATACGCAACTCTTTGAGCAATAACTTAACCTCTTGAGCTTTGTCTTTAGTACAAATCAAAGTAACATCTTCAGTATCTACAATAATTAGATCCTCAATTCCAAGAGTAGCAATCAACTTTCCATTGCTCTCTATGATGCAGCGCTTAGTATCGAGGTTTAAAATATTACCTTTAATGACATTTCCATTTTCGTCAAGGTCGCTAATCCGTTCTAGAGCGGTCCAGCTCCCGACATCATCCCAGCCAAATACACAAGGGATAACATATATATTATTGACCTTTTCCATAATTCCATAGTCAATGGACTGGTCTGGCATTTTTAGAAACTCCGACCGAATGATTGCATCGCGGTCCTTGGATTTAAGAACGGTCTTCATTGTCTCTAATATATCATGCATTTCTGGCATAAGTTCTTTTATGTAACCTCTAATTGTCTCTATTTTCCAAATAAAAATTCCGCTATTCCAGTAGAAATTACCCGATTCCAGATAGGACTGGGCTGTTGCTAGATCAGGCTTTTCAACGAACTTATTAACTTTATGAACTGGTAATTCATTAATTTGCTGCGATTGATCGCTGCTCTCAATATAGCCGTACCCAGTTTCAGGGTATGTTGGTTGAATACCGAGTGTTACCAAATTGCTATTATCCTGTGCAACCTCTACTGCAGTTTTCAAGATTCTCACAAAACCCTCTTCATTCTCAATAATATGATCTGAAGGTATTACGATCATTGTGCTATCTGGAAAACGGTCTTCAATAATTATGGATGCAAGTCCAATACATGGTGCAGTATTGCGTCCCACTGGCTCAATAATAATATTTGCTAGTGGTAAATGCGGGATTTGCGCCTTGATCAATTCAGCATACAGTTCATTGGTAACAATGAAGATTTGGCTAATATCAATCAGTTTCTCCAGTCGCGCTATCGACTGTTGAATCATTGATTTCGTGCCTGAGATATTTAGAAACTGTTTTGGGAGGTTAGTCCGGCTTTTAGGCCAAAATCGTTCCCCTTTGCCACCTGCCATGATTACACATGTGATTGTCATTTCATCCTCCAAATTTCCACAAAGAAATATAATGCAGTCTACTCTTTATCAGTTCACCTATTGCTTGTGGAGAGAAATTTTTCTTTATATGTTCCTCACCTTTTGACGATATTTCTTTATAATAGTTTCTGTCGTCACAAAGTTTACGCATATAGCGGCTTGCATGTTCTACGTCAGGATCGGCCCAGTATTGATAAGATTTATAGGGACCGTGATCATGGTTAAGCTGTACTAAAGTATAATCCACCAAGCAAGAATTACTGTGATTCATAAAATCAGTGTTTGATGACCAGTTAGTACCTATAGCGGGTTTCCCAAGATACATAGCTTCTGCTAATCCTAGACCAAAGCCTTCACTCCGATGAAGGGATATGTAACTGTCTGTTACGGAAATCAAAGCATTGGTGTCATTTCTCGATAGCGTCTTCTCTATCAAGTAAATATTCTTGTAATTACCAATCAGTGAATGAAGCTCATCCAATTCTGGCGATCGCTGTTGCTGAGCACTGTTTACTTTAATCACTAGACCTACAGACTCATCTTCAGGTAGAAAAGCTAATTGGAAAGCTTTAATGGACGCCTGTGGATTTTTTCTGTCCTGATAACTTTTCAAGTCATACATAGAAAGAAAGAGAAAAGTGTGTTCAGGTAATTGAAAGTAAGCACGATTTCGCTTAATGTTGATCCTCACTTCGATGCTATGTGGTATCTTAACAACAGGAACTGGGCTTTTCATAGCAATAGAGTCCACAACAAACGTAGAAGGTGCCCAGATCTCATCCACTAAATTAAAGCTTTCTTTCCACTCATCAGGAAAATCAGGTAGCTCCCAATGCCAATAACCGATGTTATAACGATCTTTAAAAATGGAGTTTCCATAGTGAGCATAGATTTCAATCATTTGTTCCGCATTAATATGAAAGATATTAAGATTATACTTAGGCTCTAGTATTTCCTTATGTACCCAAGTATCATCATTCATACTTGCTGAATTCGTGCCGGTGAAATTTATAATACCAAATGGGATATCAACAGCGCTGATACTTTTAGCTGCTATTCTGCAAGACTCACCAATTCCCATCTCAGCTCTGGAGTACCCCACAAGGTTTACACCAGTAAGCTCATCCTTTGTAGGTGACAACTTAACACTCCTATGGATAGGAAAAGCCGTCTTGAGCAGCCTTTGCTTAACGCGCTGCCTAGTCTCAAAAGAGAATATCCTCACCGCTATAGGTTTAAATCTAACTGCAATTTTATAAAGTCTTTTATAAATAAGAGATTTGGCATTAGTCATAGACAACATCCAGGTTATTATTACATTTCATTTATAAAGCCTCCATGCGATTTCTTGGTAAGTTAAGCCATTTACATATAACTAATAACATCATAGAATCGGATTAAAGTAGCCCAATGATTATTCAATATGCTAAAATATTCTCGTACCTACAGGAAAAGGAGATTATAACGTGTCGAAACCAGTATACGGTAAAAATGCCGCTCAGTCGAGAATTGTTGAAAAAATCCCAGCCTCGATATGGGCGTTGGTTGTTGCTTTAATTTTGTTTTTGATCTGGACCCCATTTCAAGTAGGATTGTTTAATGGGCAGCAGGTGGACTTTGAGAAGCCAATATATGTAGCGGCCTTGCTAAGCGGGTTTATGCTGCTGGTCTGGGTTGGCCTGTACTACAAAAAGTTCAAGTTGGAAGAGCAGAGGGACTTGGTAGCGGTGTCCGCACTGTTGCTGCCTCTAACGTATGCCCTGTCGCTGTTTGTCGCTGTTTCGCATTATATGGCGATGAATATGCTGTTTATCCAGAGCATGTATGTCGCAATATTCATTATAGCTTTATATCTCTTGAAGCAAAAGCAACTAAATCTTGTCATTCAGAACGCTCTGCTTGCTATTGCTTACTTTATTGTGGGTTTTGGACTCCTGAATTGGCTAGGTAGCTGGAGTTTCGCCGGTTCTTTAGTGGGCTGGTTCTCAAACACAGTGCAGGGTGGTAAATACTTGGATGCGGTAATGACTGACTCTAACGGTCTGCGGCTCACCTCTATCTTCCAATATGCGAATACATATGCAGCCTTCCTAATGGCTTTTCTGTTTGTAGCTGTCTTCGCGCTGGTTCGCTCCCGTAAATGGTATGGAACGCTGACACATGGCTTTATGCTTGTACCCATCATTGTATCGATCCTGCTGACGCTCTCACGCGGTGGACTCGTATTGCTGCCTGTTGTGTTCATCTTGCTGCTATTATTCCTAAAGCCTGCACAGCAGCTTCTGTGGATCCTACAGCTCGGAGTAGCGGGTGTTGCTGCGCTGGCGATAACAACTCCAATAACTGATCTGGGATTAGAGCTGAGTACAAAGTATACTACTTCCGCTGCTCTCAAGGGTTGGGGATACCTGCTGGGAGCTTCCTTAATTGTGGCTGGCATCGGCTGGGTCATTCAGCGTTTCGTGGCCCCTTGGCTGCAACAGAAGTTGGGAAGCTGGGGTTCGCGTAAGCTGACTGGCTTGTGGATTCCGCTCGGATCGGTTGTACTGGTCGCAATTGTTGCGTTCCTGCTCATCGGCACAAGTGCAAGCAAGATATTGCCTGCGAATATGGAAACTCGTCTGGAGAATATCAACTTCAAACAGCACAGTGTACTCGAACGGATTACTTTTTATAAAGATGCCGTAAAGGTTATTAAAGATTACCCAATTCTCGGTACCGGAGGCGGGGGCTGGTCCTCATTGTATGAGCATTATCAGAACAACCCTTATACAAGCCGTCAGGTGCATAACTTCTTCCTCCAATACTTGATTGAGGTCGGTATTCTTGGATTTATCGTGTTTATGGGCTTTATCCTCTATATCTTCTATAAATATATTCGTGGATATGTAAAACGGGATAAAGATGAGTTCAATAATGGTTTCTTTTATCTGATCATTGCGTTGTCTATTCTCATCCACAGTCTACTGGATTTCAATATGAGTTATGCGTTTATGGGTATTCTGGTCTTTCTTGGCCTGGCTGGTATGGCAGCTGTCATGGAAAGTAAACCTCTCCGCCGAAATTGGAATACATCTTGGCTGCGTAACAGTTACTTCGCTGTCATTGCGATCGGAACTGTGTTTCTGCTCTTTCTGTCAATTGGAGCTATCAGTTCTAGTGCTGCGGCTCTGAAGGCGAAAAACCTACTGGGTGTCAGTCAATCTTACGAAGAGATCAAAGCGCCTCTGGTTGAGGCTTTGAAGGATCGCCCTTATCATCCTGAATCGGCTATGTACCTATCATCGCTGGATCAGCAGGTATTTAGCCAGACTAAAGATGAAAAATACCTTGTCGAGTCTTACAGTGTATTAACGCGCGCTCTAAAGGATGAGCCTTATAATAAGAGTCTTTTGGCCCAATTAGTAAGTTATTATGATCTGAAAGGACAAAGCGACCTGGCTTACGGCGTATACCTCGACAATGCTGATAAGTTCAACTGGGATATTGATTGGTACAATACTCTGATCAGTCGTTCCTTTACACTAGGAAATGCGGCCTTTGTACAAAAGGACGATGCTAAGAAACAACAATATTTCAAAACAGGACTGGAAGCCTACAAACATGTAGTTGACGGTGTGGAGCATCTAAAAACACTCCCTCCCGAACAAATGCAGGGACGTCCGTTCTCGGTTACTCCGGCTATTGCACTAAATGCTGGAAAAATACAGTTTATGTCAGGGGATATCAAAACCGCAGCGGCAACTTTGAAGCTGGGTCTGAGTACGGATTATACAGATGTGCAGAATCGGGAAATTGCCCGCTGGTATCTGGCTGCGCTGAAGAAAGATAGCGGTCAGGATCAGGCAGCATATGATCTCTTGATCGCTGCCGATCCAACGGAAGCAGCTCAGATTGATGCAATCGTAGCGACGAAGTACTAAGACTTCTATAAGCCATTGACAGTACCTCAAGCTAACAGTGGTCTATATGAAGGTCTCACATTAAAAAATAGCGACTCTCTGTTCATCACAGGGAGTCGCTATTTTTAGGTTTCTGGGTACAAGTATTATTGGTTAATAGCCTTCTCCGCTTCGCTGTCAATGACCTCTTTAAGATAACGGAGCAAGCCATCTCTAAGCTCCTCACGCTGAAGCGCGTAATGAATGCTGGTCTGGATGAAGCCCATTTTCTCGCCGACATCATGACGCTGACCCACGAAATCATAAGCAATAATTCGCTCTACTTCGCTTAGGCGGGCTATGGCGTCTGTGAGTTGAATTTCTCCGCCCACTCCCACCTGCTGCTCACCGAGTAGATCAAAGATGCGCGGAGTCAATATGTAGCGGCCCAATATGGCCAGATTGGAAGGCGCATCTTCTCTCTTCGGTTTCTCCACGAGCCGATTGGCCTTGTAGACACGGTCAGCCAACAGTGTGCCGTCTACGACACCGTAGCGTGACACTTCTTCCCAAGGTACAGGTTGAACACCGACTATTGAAGATTTGTATTGGTCGTAAATATCAATCATCTGCTTCAGACAAGGCGTTTCTGCTTCAACAATATCATCGCCAAGCAGTACTGCAAAAGGTTCATTGCCGATGAATTTGCGCGCGCACCAGATCGCATGTCCGAGGCCTCGTGGTTCTTTTTGGCGAATATAATGAATGTCGGCCATTTCAGACGATTTGCGGACAGATTCAAGCAGCTCCCACTTCTGCTTCTCCGCCAAACCAAACTCTAGCTCAAAGGAGGTATCGAAATGGTCTTCAATCGCTCGTTTGCCCTTGCCTGTTACGATAATGATATCCTCAATTCCGGAAGCAACCGCTTCTTCGACAATATATTGGATCGTCGGTTTATCTACAATAGGCAGCATTTCTTTAGGCATAGCTTTGGTGGCGGGCAGAAAGCGCGTGCCCAGCCCGGCAGCAGGAATTATAGCTTTACGGATTTTCATGACATAGGCTCCTTCTAACTTGATCTTTAACCCTTCAGATATCATATAATGGCATATTACTTTTAATTATAGCAGTTATAGCCGATATTTGGCAGGGTGATTGTTAGATATGGTTACAAAAAAAGAGCCAGATAGAATCAGCAGGAATAACTTCCTGCTTGTCCACCTGACTCTATATCTATTAACTCATTACTACTTGGCGTTCACCAGTTGCCCGCGTGTAACCCCAAGTTGGTTGGTCGCCTTCAGACTCTTCCATACCTGTGTGCCGGAGATTTCGCCACGCAGCGCACGGCTATATAGACTGATGACTTCCGCCACCTGCTCCGGTGTCTCTTCCAGAAACTCGACACGGAAGGAGGAGACTCCATGCTCGCGGAAATTGCTCAGATATTCAGCACCCGACTGTTCAACAGCGTTGAACACGGTGTTGCGGCAGCCTTCATCTACACGGACTGGATGAGCCATCCCGATTCGGTCTTGCAGCGAAGCCCGTTGCTCTTCGCAAGGGCGGCCACAGTTCGTAAAGTCTGTGCCTTCACTCATAAATGTACAGTATACGCAATGCTCTGTATGGAACATTGGCAAATGCTGGTGGATGACAATCTCCATGCGTGATGTATCACTGTTGCCCAGCAGATCGACCATCTGTTGGATGTTCAGGTCATATGATGGAGTTACCACATCACAGCCTGCTTCCAGGAACAGACTTACCGCCTTATGATTGGCGATGTTCAGTGAGAAGTCGCCTATGAGGCGCGGATGAACGACATCCGGGTGCTCCATGCGACTGCGCAAATAATAATACAGCGCGCCTGTGTTACGAACGAGCACCGCATCCGGCTGCAGGCGGAGAATATTGGCGTGGTAGCCATTCTCGCCCGGCATATGAATGCGTGGCGTCGCCAGCGTAATGCTGGCACCCGCAGCCCGCACAGCATCGACTGCTGCCGGGAATTGCTTGATGAATTCGAAGTCGGCGTAAATGCTGTGCACGCCGGCGTCGAGTGCAGCCTGCACCTGCGGCAGGCTGCGGCACAGCACGGTGAGCTCCGCTTCACCGTGCGGGACACCCGCGACGCCCCTAGGGGCAGCGTCGCTGTAGATCTCGACCTCCCGTTTCACGTAGACGGGAGGTTTCGGGCGCTCGCCCGCAAGCAGCTCCACCGCGCGGCGGCGGATGCTGTTCAGCTCGCGCATGGGCACAATGACGTCGCCTTCCAGGTGCGACTCCAACGCGCCAAGCTGGAAGACGGTCCCGCCGAGGCGGCCGAATTGTTCTTCCAGCAGCGCTGTGTCCATCGGGCGCTTTTGCGCATATTCCAGCGCAAGCTCCGAGTCCACACGGACGGTCGTGTTCTTCTGCACGTCCGTCCACCAGGTCGCGAGCAGTTCGCCGACGCGACCTTCGACCTTAATATCAACCGGGAAGACCCGGTACGGCTTCTCGGTCTCGTACGTTTGACGCAGCGCCTTGTCGAGCGCAGGGTCATTTGTCTTCCAGATACGGTCGCCGACATGCAGGCGACGCAGATCCACATCGTTGCGGCCAGCCACGATGTCTACGATCCAACCTTCTCCGGCTTCGCCTTCCAGCTTCACGCCTTTACGGCGCAGATCGTAGACGCGTCCGCCTTCTTCTTTTTTCGCCGGATCGCCTGCGTCAAAAACAATACCATCCCCCCGCTTAAGTGGGGCATGAATACGGCAGACTACGCCATCGCGTAGAATTTGCTCAACGGTTCCCATATAGACACCCCGACTTTTCGGGAAGGTGCCGTCCACCAGCATTTTATTGTTCGTTCCGTCCAAGAAGCCATGCGTGAAGCCACGGGAGAAACTCTGCTCCAGCTCGCGCATCTCTTCTTTGGACGGCTCTGACCAGACTCCGTCAAAATAACGGTCGATCGCCTTGCGGTATTTGCTAACCACGTTGGCTACATATTCCGGGCTTTTGAGCCGGCCTTCGATTTTGAAGGAGGTTACTCCCGCCTCGATCAGCTCCGGCATAAGATCAATCGCGGCCAAATCCTTAGGTGAGAGCAAATAAGTCACGTCGCCCATTGGCTTAATCACTCCGTCCACCATCAGGTCATACGGCAAGCGGCAGGCTTGTGCGCATTCGCCACGGTTCGCGGAACGTCCACCCCACATCTCTGAGGTCAGACATTGACCCGAATAAGAGACGCATAGCGCACCATGCACGAATACTTCCATGGGCAGGCGGGCTTGCTCTCCAATCGTACGGATCTGCTTCAGATTGTTCTCGCGGCCCAGCACCACGCGCTCCAGCGAGAACGGCTTCGTAAACTCCACCGCCTCCGGCGAAGTAATCGTCATCTGCGTCGAGCCATGAATCGGGAAATCCGGTGAGATTTCACGGATCATTTTGACCAGACCTAAATCCTGTACAATCACTGCATCCACACCAGCATCTACGCAGGTATCAATCAGTTCCTTTGCCTCAAGCAGTTCATTCTCGAACACCAATATATTAAAGGTCAGGAACCCTTTCACACCATAACTGTGCAGGAACGCCATAATTTCCGGCAACTCGTCTGAGCGGAAATTGTTCGCTCTAGCCCGTGCATTAAATTTCTCTACGCCAAAAAAGACCGCGTCCGCCCCGTTCGCCACCGCTGCACGCATGCACTCCCAGTCACCTGCCGGAGCTAACAGCTCCACGTCTTGTCTGCGTATTTCTTGCTTATTCATTTATATCCTCCCAAACCGCCGCAAGGCGGGTCATTTCTAGATGTTTAACTTATTGATTGTATCAAATATCACACCTCCGCGCCACGTATTTACCACATTTTTATAGAAAAAGTGGAGATATTCACAATCAACCGTATACATATGCTGCTAGAAGTACACATCACACATTACACATTGAACATCGTACATCGCATGTCCGTATATCTTCGAATCCAGAGGCATACACACACCTGAGGTTTCCTAAATGCCCCCAATATCTTTAGCACTCGCTGAATAGTTGCCACTTAGCCTCCCTCGTTAGAAGCGCAGACTTATGCATCTCATAAACCAGCCTATAAGTAACCTGATTTTTAGCTAGCCTTCCTCAAAATGTTGTATAAAATCCAGCTTTGCGAGGCATATTCTGCCTACAACGATTAAATACTGTACGAAATCCAACATTTCCATTCTCCGATGGCATCGTTAGAGAGGAATCCTGTATTTAGTACAACAATACGTTGAATCACGGCTTTTTTCACGGTGAATGTTGTAAAAAATACAGGATTTCTGCGGAAGCATCCATCATGCTCAGCCACCCTCTGCTCTGCCTTTTCCTTTTCCCCTGCCTCAGATCCTTAACTCCCCCTCTTAAAAAAACTTCGAGGAGAGTCCTTCCACTGGTTCATAGGCACATATATATTTATTCTTGATAATCGGTCGTAACATGCCCTTAACAACCATGCGCTGCAGCCACTTGCGGGCTGTACGAAAGTCCACCTCATATCGATTTATGACATCCTTGGGACGGATGGACTTCCCTAAATTCCACGCCAGACGTATAAGTTCATGCTCTATGGGAGTAGCCGGATTTGTAGTACTATTCCTCATCAGCGAAGGACCAACCACCATCTGCAACAGCATCCGGCAGATCTCGGGGCGGTTCTGCACATCATCGACTGAGAAGTGAATGACTTTCCAGCCCATCCCCGCCAAAAAAGTGTCCCTGTTTAAGGAGTAACTGAATCTCTCCCGATCCATGTCCTTGATGTGACTTTGAAACCCGTCACACTCCAGCCCAAAGCGACCAAAGGGCGGAAGGAAAGCAAAATCCATAAATTGCGACTTCCGGTTCCAATCGTACACTTCATATTCCGGATGCAAATCATTGAAGTTACCGAACAATGGCCACCAGACATTGTGCAGAAATAGCTTTTCCGCATACGAATGTCCTCTCTGCAAACGCCCTCTCCGTTCCCCTGTTCTAAGGGTTAAGTGTCGATCCAGCAATAATTGATGCGCCTCTTCAAATTCCACAGTCATCCTCCTCATTTATTCCTTTTTATCCATAAAAAAGAACGCCCCTCTGCCGAATTTGGCATGAAAGGACGTTCTTCGTCTGAGTAAATTATATCATTCGAATATTAGAGCGGCAATTGTCACCACAATGGACAATGCACAATCGCAGAATAATTGCGGTATTTCATCCGTTTTGCCTCTTAGCTCCCATCCCCCGTAAACCGGAACGATTGCAGCGTTTGGTCGAGGATGGCTTGCTGCTCCGCAGTAGCATTGGCATCATCCAGCGAAAGAGTGATCGTGTAGACCACTTCATTTTTACTGAAAATTATTTGCTTGATAAGGCTAGGAATGCCGCTTTTGCTCTGATGCACAATAAGGGTCGTAGCGGGTTGACCGGCAAAAGTTGACTCTACTACACTTTCAACTCGCGGACCCTTGGGATCAGCGTTTTTGTTCTGATAGTAATCCTTGAGCAGATTCACGGCATATTCTACGGACCCCTCCGGGTTCGCATAGATCTGGAACCGCCCGCCGGTGAAACGATATTCTATATTCTGCATCTCAAAGGCATCCTGATAAGGGGTCCAGAGACGCGGAATATCTACGACGAAACTGTAGGTTTTGGATATTTTGGTGATTGATTTATTTTTGAGTGCGGTGTAATCATCCACGTCCAGCCGCCCAAAGTTCTTTTTAATAAGGTCAAAATCAATATCAATAGTAGCTAAAATATCTGCGAATCGAGCCTTATCGGCCTCCTCACCCGCAGGTGTCATATATTGAAAATAATAGCGGTAACCATTCTTTAACAGCAGCACCTGATATTCTGTTGCCCAGCCATTGCCGAAATTAAGCTGCATTTCATTGATCTGCGCCTGCACACCGGATACATCGGCCATAGTGCTTCCTTTTAGTGCATAAGCAGTTGGGACAAAACTCTCGCGAGTCTTAGCTCCCAGTTCCTCTGACCAGGTGTTCAGAGTAGAACCAGAGGGCGCTG
This sequence comes from Paenibacillus sp. 19GGS1-52, assembly GCF_022369515.1. Lineage (NCBI taxonomy): Bacteria > Bacillati > Bacillota > Bacilli > Caryophanales > Paenibacillaceae > Paenibacillus > Paenibacillus sp. 19GGS1-52. The sequence continues at coordinate 894,691 of NZ_CP059724.1, read as the reverse complement.
ACGTTACCTTCACATTTAACTGGCTGCCCTGGTTACTTTCAAAAAGCAGATGCTGTTCATCCATGCTCCAGTTGGCGGGAATTTGCAGGGAAATTCCATAATCTTCATTGTAGGCTGGACGCAGGCCATTCACTACGGTGGAAAGATCACGAATTTTCTTATCCTTGGTGTCAAAAGAAGGCTGGAAGGAGTTCAGTAGTCCATTATATTTATCGAGATCTTTATAATTAACGGCTTTATCATCCGTCAGATAAATCTCATATAATCTCCCGTCAGCGTAGTATTGTCTGCTTTCCCATATGGCTCCACTGGTATCTTTACTAACAATTCGCGCATACGGAACGGGACCTTGCGGGAATGTCTCCCGGTCAAGAACTGTTTCCCCGCCCTCCTCTGCATCACGAACCAGCTGTTCCAGCATTTCCTCAGGTTCTACCGAAACCTCCTGCAGCGTTGCATGAACCTCCAGATAATAAAGGTTCTCCGCACTCATAAAAGTAGCTACACTCTCATTTCCGCCACTGTCACCCACAATAAGTCCAGAAGGATAATTCATGTTCCATTGGAAGTAGCTGTTCCCTATTCGAGTCTTGCCTACATCGCTGTCTATTCCATTCTCGACTGGAGTCTCTTCATCGCTCTCAGCGGGAACAAGAGTAACCCGAAGCTCTCCACCGTTCCCTGGAGAAATTCTCGCTCCCAGCACTCCTGCCACATAACGCAGCGGCACCATCAGCACATCTCCAACCATATGCGGTGGTGCGGTCAGCTTAATCTTGACTCCATCCTTCCAAGCGGTTAAGCTGCCAATCGTCATTGCCCCTGTGTGCGGGCCATACATGACTTTCACTACATTATCCTCTTCTAGGGAAACTGTGCTGCCAAATGCTTTTTTGAAAACACCAAGGGGGACCATTACGGTTCCATTCTCTATAAAAGGCTGCTGGATCACGATTTTTTTCCCATTTACTGTAGCCGCAGTACTGCCAACCTTAAAACTGAATTGGAGCTTAGCAACTTCTGCCGCTTGTACTGTCTTTGCAGGCAGCAGAGTCAGCAACATTAGTAAAGCCAGCAGAATAGACATCCCCCGCACTGCGATTTTACTTCCCATCTTCCATTCCCCCTGATCCGCATCCACCTTACTCATCTTTTTGCCCATCGCCATCCGCTCCAGAGTCTTCTCCGCCCATCAGGGGATCACCCTGACCGAGCACTAACTTGCGGACAACGATATCGCCATCACTCTGCATCAGCAACCGGACAGTTGCGCCCGGTACGTAGCTTTTGAACAATTCGTTAATATCAATCAAGGAGGTGACACGGTGACCATCAATGCTGTACAGGTCATCCCCCGCAGTAATGCCTGCCTTTCGCGCCGATGCTGCATCCACCTTGGTTACCTTCAATGGATCTCCCGTAGGAATCCCCACTATGGCGGACCAGCTTTCCTCCAGCTCCAGACCCAGACTTGGGCGTTTGACCTCACCATACTTAAACAGCTGATTCATAATATATTGCACGGTTGCAGCCGGGATAGCGAAGCCCATGTTCTCCACGCCAACCGCAGAATACTTCAGGCTGTTAATTCCCAGCACTTCACCTTTCATATTAAGCAGTGGTCCCCCGCTATTGCCGGGATTAATCGCCGTATCACTCTGGATAAGCCGATAGGCTGCATCTACTTTGCGATTAAGTCCACTAATAACGCCTACGGTTGCCGAGTTTCTTAGCGAAAAGGATATCGGTGTCCCAATAGCAATAACCTTTTCTCCAACCAGAGGATCGATTGCTGCTGCGGCAAATTTGGCTGGCTTCAGGGACTTAGCATTGATCTTGATCAGCGCCAAATCGCTATACTCATCTGCATAGCTCTCAGTAATACTGTACTTTTTGGCATCCGAGGTCACCACTACGACATTCTGCAAATCCTTGATCACATGTGCGTTGGTTATAATCCAGCCATTGCTTTTGACAATTATGCCAGACCCATGGGTTAGATTATAACGGTCATCGGGTCCACTAGAGTGTTCTCCCGCGGATTTACCGATAATGCCAACTACTGATGGAGCAGTAGCTTCTATAATTTGTGGCACTAGGTCCTCAGAATTTACTAGATTCTTCAACTTGCTAACTGATGCAGCAACGCCAAACTCTTTGATAACCTTTCCTGAGATGCCTTCGCTGAGCTGTAATCCATTTGTAGAAGCGAAACCAAGCGCTGAAGCATCTCCTCCCCAACCTACGGACAACAGTATTCCGCACAGCAATAAGCTTAAGCCTGTCTTCCCCCTGCGTTTCTCTCTCCCCATCACCCTTCACCGGACCCTCTCTCTTAATCCCTGATACATCTTTTGTGTGAAATCTATAACTCTCTATATTTTTAAAAAGACGCCTTCAACTGCCGCCGAGGGCGCTAAAGGTGTCTTTTAGTAGAAAACTGTGCAATTATTACCGCCTAGACAGGCGGTGCTCTTAAGTTAACTTACCCAGTTCATAACCATGGCGTAATCGGAGATCACAAACACAATCAAGCTTACAGCTCCGAAGGCAATCGCAAATTTATTCTTCTGCGGGGCTTTCAACAACCGGACGACACCGACTAATATAAGAATGGTGAACAAAATCATGAATACATCGAAGGTATGAAATTTAGACGGTCCTTGCGCGGCAGCTTCTGCAAGCAGCATGGCATTACCTCCTCGAAAGTTTTGTCAAAGTCCCCATATTACCTTCTATGTTATCGCTACCATTTCGGTGACGCAATAGTTAATTCATAAAAAAACATCTTTTTGTCGCAAAAATATACTTATGAGCATTTTTTTCAGCGTCAATAATGACATTAATCATTGACGAGTTGAATAAAAGTCTAATTTTCAAGGAACGAAGTCTCTCTATGAATCTTACTACGGACATGCCCCAGATATACCTATTTCATTTATTAGAAATTCCTTAATTTGGTATAAGGAATCGTTATGGACATTGCTACAACTTTCACATACGGTAAAACCTAATTATGTTACCATCGAACATGTTATCTTACTGATTTCATTGAGAAATATAGAGCAACTATATTGATTCAAGCTAGATTTGAGGAGGGTTCACCTATGGCTTACGATCCGATTTGGACGGCTAATCCAGATAAACTGAGCAAGTTTGAATTCGTTAAACTGGAAAAAGACGGTCTGGACGTTATTCGCACCATTATCGAAGAATATGCAATAAACGGCTATGACTCCATCACCGCTGAAGATATGGACCGTTTCAAGTGGGCGGGTGTCTATCAGCAGAAACCAAGAGATGGCCACTTCATGATGCGGGTGCGGATCAATACAGGCATCATGACCGCTGCGCAGGCGCGGGCACTTGCCGAGATCGCCAGATTGTACGGCAGAGAGCTCATCGACATCACAACCCGCCAAGCGATCCAGTTCCACTGGCTGAGAGTTGAGAACCTGCCGGATATTTTCAAACGTCTGGAAGCTGTTTCTCTTTATTCCTACGAAGCCTGCGGCGATTGTCCGCGAACGATCGTGGGCAACCCGCTGGCAGGTATCGACAAGCATGAACTCATGGACACTACGGAGCTTGTGGAAGAGATCAATAGCTTTTTCGTATTGAATCGTGACTTCTCTAACCTGCCGCGCAAATTCAAAATGTCCATCTCAGCCAATATTTATAACAACGCACAAGCGGAGATCAATGACCTTGCCTATACTCCAGCTGTCAAAATCATCGACGGAAACGAAGTTGCCGGCTTCCATCTAATGGTGGGTGGTGGACTGTCCGCCAAGCCGCATTTGGCCCAAAAGCTCGATGTATTCGTTCGGCCAGAGGAAACACTCAAGGTCGCCATTGGCGTCATTACCCTCTTCCGGGATCATGGATATCGTGAGAAACGGCATCATGCTCGCCTGAAATTCCTTGTTGCTGACTGGGGTGCGGAGAAATTCCAGGAAGAATTGATTAAGCTTGTAGGTGAGCTTCCGACACGTGGTGAGGACAAGACTGTCGGCTGGCAAGCTGCCTACTTCGATGGTATCCATCCGCAGCGACAAGAAGGGCTTAACTACGTTGGCCTGAATGTTCCGGTCGGACGTTTAAATACAGAAGAGCTGCTGCAACTGGCAGAGCTGGCTGAAGTTTACGGTGACGGCAGACTCCGCACCACCATGTCGAAAAATATCATTCTTAGCGGTATAGCAGACGATAAGCTTGTGGCCCTGCTGCAAGCGCCGGTCCTGCAGCGCCTAAGTCCAACGCCGCCAAATTTCATCAGCCGTACGGTATCCTGCACCGGCAACGAGTTCTGCAGTCTCGCTATCGTTGAGACGAAGAAACGTGCCGTCAGTGTCGCCGAATACCTCGATGAGCATGTGGAGCTTGATGAGTTGCTGCGCATTCATTTCATTGGCTGCCCTAATGCCTGCGGACAAAAGCAGGTAGCTGACATTGGCCTTCAGGGTTCACTGATCAAGACACCTGACGGTATGATTGATGCCTTCGACATCGCCGTTGGCGGTACGTTAGGGGGTGGCGATCTGCGCCCTCCGGCCCAATTCGCCCGTCCACTAAAAGGGCGTGTAAAGGGTGACCGTGTGGCACCCGTACTTGCGCAGCTAATCTCCTTCTATAAAGAACAACGTATTCCTGATGAGAACTTCCATGAGTTTACCGAACGAGTAGGCATCCCCGCTATTCAGGAGCAACTGACCGCAATTCTAGCGGCTGAGGCCTCCTAGTAGCTGATTGCTCTAACATCACTAAGGGGAAATCTTCTAGCTTTTCAGACGTACGGCATATTAAAGGCCACGGTATCTCGCCGTGGCCCTATTTATGTTTATAGTTGTCTGTGACTGAATCTGGCTCTGCTTCCACATTAGTCGCTTAGTGCTGCGGCTCTCGTCTCAGACTGTTTGCGAGGTCTGCAGCATAAGAGCTTCAGTCCGCTCCGTATCGCGGATCAGTACTGGCTTCAAATACTTGCCAGTGTAAGATTCCGTAACCGTTATAATCTTCTCTGGTGTTCCTACCGCCAGTACAGTTCCCCCGCCACTTCCACCTTCTGGTCCCATATCGATGATATAATCGGCTGTCTTAATAACATCCAGATTATGCTCAATCACGAGCACAGATTCGCCAGAGTCTACTAAGCGGTGCAGTACCTCAAGCAGACGACCAATATCATCCACATGCAGACCTGTTGTTGGTTCATCCAGAATGTAGAGTGTCTTGCCAGTGCTACGGCGATATAACTCGGAAGCAAGCTTCACGCGCTGCGCTTCGCCGCCGGACAGAGTTGTTCCCGATTGACCAATCTTAATATAGCCGAGACCGACATCTAGCAGAGTCTGCATTTTACGGTGAATACGTGGAATATTTTGAAAAAAGTCTACTGCATCCTCTACCGTCATTTCCAAGACGTCCGAAATATTTTTCCCTTTATACTTCACTTCCATCGTTTCGCGGTTATAACGTTTGCCTTTACAGATTTCGCAAGGAACGTATACATCCGGCAAAAAGTGCATCTCGATCTTGATAATTCCGTCTCCACGGCAAGCTTCACAACGACCGCCCTTCACGTTAAAGCTGAACCGGCCCTTCTGAAAACCGCGGATTTTGGCCTCATTGGTCTTGGAGAACAAATCACGGATATCGTCGAATACCCCTGTATAGGTTGCCGGATTGGAGCGTGGTGTGCGTCCGATTGGCGACTGGTCAATCTCAATTACCTTATCCAGATGCTCCAGCCCTCTGATTTCCTTATGGAGACCCGGACGTACCTTCACTGCCTTGTTCAGCTGCCGTGCCAGACTCTTATACAGAATCTCGTTAATGAGCGAGGATTTACCGGAGCCGGATACACCTGTCACTGCGGTAAATACCCCAAGGGGGATCTTAACATTCACATTCTTCAGGTTGTTCTCTCTAGCACCACGGATTTCCAACCAACGATCATCGGTAGGACGCCGTTTGGAGGTGACGGGGATGAACTTGCGTCCACTTAAATAATCACCAGTCAAGGAATTCGGATCATTCATAATCTCTGCCGGTGTCCCTTGAGCAATAATCTGCCCGCCATGGATGCCAGCACCTGGACCGATATCTATAATATAATCAGCAGCCATCATCGTATCCTCGTCATGCTCCACAACGATCAGCGTATTGCCAAGGTCACGCATATGTGCCAGCGTGGAGATAAGGCGTTCATTATCCCGTTGATGCAGGCCAATACTAGGCTCATCCAGAATATACAATACTCCCATCAGACTCGAACCAATCTGGGTAGCCAAGCGGATACGCTGTGCTTCACCGCCAGACAATGAACCTGCTGCACGACTTAACGATAAATAATCCAGCCCCACATTTACCAGGAAGCCGAGCCGACTGCGAATTTCCTTGAGAATCAGGTTAGCGATAGCTGTCTCTTTTTCACTCAGCATAATCTCTTCAAAAAATCCCAAGCAATCCCCAATAGAAAGATCCGTCACATCGGCAACATTCTGATCGTTGATCGTCACTGCTAATATCTCTTTCTTTAGACGTTTGCCTTTGCAGACATGGCAAGGCTTGGCACTCATAAAGCCTTCGATGAATTCACGGATGCCGTCGGACGCGGTCTCGCGGTAACGCCGTTCCAGATTGGGAATAATACCTTCAAAGGCAACCATGGCATCCTTCTTCTGGCCAAAGTCATTCTCATAACGAAAACGGATCTTCTCGCTGCCCGTGCCGTTCAGCAGCTTAGTCATTTGCTCGGGGGTCAGGCTGCTAACCGGAACGTTCTGTGGAATCTCGAAATGCTCACAGACCGACTTCAGAAATTGCGGATAGTAATTGGATGTACTGCCCGTCCAGGCTAGAAATGCGCCTTCTGCGATGCTTTTCTCGGCATCCGGGATCAGTAGATCCGGGTCAACTACCATCTTCATTCCAAGACCGTCACACTCTGTGCAAGCCCCGAACGGACTGTTGAAAGAGAACATACGCGGTGCCAGCTCTTCAATGCTGAACCCGCAGACCGGACAAGCAAAATTGGAACTGAACAACAGCTCCTCCTGGCCAATAATATCGACAAGAATCCTGCCTCCCGACAGCTTCAGCGCCGTTTCGATCGAATCCGTCAGACGTGTCTCAACATCATCCTTAATCACAATACGGTCCACAACCACTTCGATCGTATGCTTCTTATTCTTCTCCAGTTCAATATCCTCAGATAAATCACGCAGCTCGCCATCCACACGAACGCGGACGAACCCTTGCTTGGAAATATCGGTAAACAGACCCTTGTGCTCCCCTTTACGCCCCGAAATAATCGGAGCCAGAATCTGCAGACGCGTCTTCTCAGGATACTGCGTAATCCGGTCAACCATCTGTTCAACGGTCTGGGAGGTTATCTCAATGCCGTGGTCCGGACAATGAGGATGGCCAATCCGGGCAAACAGCAGCCGCAAATAATCATAAATCTCCGTCACTGTACCTACCGTGGAACGTGGGTTACGGCTCGTAGTTTTCTGATCAATGGATATGGCCGGGGATAAACCTTCTATAGAATCAACATCCGGCTTCTCCATTTGACCTAGAAACTGGCGCGCATAAGACGACAAGGATTCGACATAACGCCGTTGGCCTTCCGCATAAATGGTATCGAACGCGAGTGAAGATTTGCCTGAACCGCTCAGCCCCGTCAGCACGACGAAGCGGTCACGTGGAATCGTCACATCGATATTCTTGAGATTGTGCGCCCTCGCGCCTTTAATTACTATATTTTCGATCGCCAACGGTATAACATCTCCTCAGTTAAAAAAAATTAAAAGATATTTTCTGAAATATTTTCGATCCCTCCCAAACCCTCCCTTAGCCAAGGGAGGGCCCCAAGGGCTGCGCCCTCTGGACACCCGCATGGTTGGCGAAGGAGAATGGTGGGAACGTTGTTTGTTACTGTGTGCTTGGAACGCTTGTCCCTACGGGACCGCTTGAACGTTAGGCGCGGTTAAGTGCGGTGCGAAGAGCGGCTCTCCCGTCGGGAATCGACTGTTCACCGCAGACGCGGTGACGCTCTAAAAACTGTAACGTACACAAGATTGCTATCCCTGCGGAAAACGCTAAATTTTGAACAGGTCATCATTATTTAAAAAGAACGGCCTGGACAGCGCCGTTCGGGCTTTACATCAAACGCGGGTGGAATAATAGAAATAATTACTCTGCCCGCAACTCCAGCAATGCATCGCGCAGCTCGGCTGCGCGTTCGAATTGTAGGTCTTTGGCGGCTTTCTTCATCTCGGCTTCCAGACGCACTATCAGACTCTGGCGATCCTTCTTGCTCATCTTGCCGCCGACACCTGTGAGGTAATCGGCTTTGGCTTCGGCAACCTTTGTGGCTTCGATAATATCGCGTACTTTCTTATTGATCGTTGTGGGTGTAATACCATGCTCCTCATTATGAGCAGCCTGAATGATACGGCGGCGTGTGGTTTCACCGATAGCCTTTTCCATAGAGTCAGTTATTCGGTCTGCATACATAATTACGCGACCCTCGGAGTTACGGGCAGCACGGCCCATGGTCTGGATTAGCGAACGCTCTGAGCGAAGAAAGCCCTCTTTGTCGGCATCCAGAATAGCAACCAATGATACTTCCGGTAAGTCTAATCCTTCTCTTAACAAGTTAATACCCACAAGCACATGAAATGTACCGAGCCGGAGATCACGCAGGATCGCCATCCGCTCCAGAGTCTTGATATCAGAGTGCATGTAGCGTACCTTGATGCCAATTTCCTTAAAGTAATCGGTCAGATCCTCAGACATCTTCTTCGTCAAGGTCGTAACCAGCACACGCTCATCACGTGCAACCCGGTCGTGGATTTCACTGATCAGATCATCGATCTGACCTTCTGAAGGGCGAACCTCTATCGTCGGGTCCAAGAGACCCGTCGGTCGGATAATCTGCTGCACCATCGTCTCGCAGTGCTCTATTTCATAGGGTCCAGGTGTAGCGGAGACATATATAACCTGCTTCACCTTTTTCTCGAATTCCTCAAACTGGAGCGGTCGATTATCAAGCGCAGACGGGAGACGGAAGCCATGCTCCACCAAGACCGTCTTACGCGCCCGGTCACCGTTGTACATTCCGCGAATCTGCGGCAATGTCACATGGGACTCATCCACAACAATCAGCAGGTCATCAGGGAAATAGTCCATTAAGGTAAATGGAGTTGCTCCAGGCTCACGGAAGGTGAGCGGGCCGGAATAGTTCTCAATCCCAGAGCAGAAACCTACCTCGTTCATCATCTCAATATCATAACGTGTCCGCTGCTCCAACCGTTGAGCTTCCAGAAGCTTGCCGGCATCACGGAGCACTGTCAACCTTTCTTCCAGTTCCCGCTCAATGTTAACGAGCGCCACTCGCATCGTTTCTTCTTTGGTTACAAAGTGAGAAGCCGGAAAAATAGCGATATGATCACGTTCCGCAATTAGCTCACCTGTCAGAACATCAATCTCGGTAATCCGCTCTACCTCATCCCCGAACAGTTCTACTCGGATCGCATGCTCACCTTGCGAAGCTGGGAAGATTTCAACTACGTCACCGCGCACACGGAAGGTTCCGCGCACAAAATTGATATCATTACGCTGGTACTGAATATCCACAAGCCGGCTCAGAATCTGAGCGCGTGGCTTCTCCATCCCTACTCGCAGTGACAATAGAAGGCTTCCGTATTCCTCCGGAGAACCAAGACCGTAAATACATGATACACTGGCTACTATGATCACATCGCGTCGTTCAAATAAAGAACTGGTCGCGGAGTGGCGCAGCTTATCAATCTCTTCGTTTATGCTGGAGTCTTTCTCGATGTAAGTATCAGAGGAGGGAATGTAAGCTTCTGGCTGGTAATAATCGTAGTAGCTGACGAAGTAATCTACCGAATTATGCGGGAAAAATTCCTTGAACTCACTCGCTAGCTGTGCAGCCAAGGTCTTATTGTGTGCAATCACCAGCGTTGGACGGTTTAACTTGGAAATCACTTGTGCGATGGTAAAGGTCTTGCCTGTACCCGTTGCTCCCAGCAGCGTCTGTTCTCTCTTGCCCTGCCGGATGCCTTCTAATAACTCCTCAATGGCACGAGGCTGATCGCCCTGGGGTGTGTACTCGGACTCCAATTCGAAAGTCTTCGTACTAACGACAATATCGTTCATTTGCCCGTCTCCCCTCTATCGTCTAAAATATATGAATATATTATAATTGTTGTCTGAATGTTATCACTCCATACTAAAGTGAAAAATATGGAAGATAGGAATACGTGTTCCCGTTCATTATACATTGTTGCCCAGATCGATGCAAACCATAATACAGAGAAATTTAAGGAGCTTGAATCATGGATATCACTTCAATAATTGGTTTATTAGCAGGCGTAATTGCATTAATCGGCGGTTTTATCTGGGAGGGCGGCAGCCTATCCGGTCTGCTACAGCTGAATGCTGCATTAATTGTGTTTGGAGGCACCTTCGCCGCTGTGATGATCAGCTTTACCGCTTCCAGATTGCGCTCCATACCTGCAGCATTACGTTTGGCCTTCGGCCGCAATCCCAATAATGATGAAGAGAAAGCCGAAGAAATCATCTCTATGGCAGCTATTACCCGCCGCGGTGGTGTTTTGGCCTTGGAAAAAAGAGCAGAGGCGCATCCCGATCCCTTCACCCGCGAAGGACTGCTGCTTATTATCGACGGTACTGATCCTGATCAAGTCCGGCAGATTTTGGAGCTGGAGATGGACGCTAGGGAACTACAACATGAAAGCTACGCCAAAATTTTTGAAGCAGCCGGTGGTTACGCGCCTACAATGGGCATAATTGGTACGGTTATGGGACTTATACGTGTACTCAGCAATCTTTCTGACCCTTCCAACTTGGGGGCTTCGATCGCTGTGGCCTTTACAGCCACACTATACGGTGTCGCAAGCGCCAATCTACTCTTCCTTCCCATCGCTTCCAAGATCAGAGCGCAGAGTCAAAGCCAAGTCCATAGTATGGAGATGCTGCTCGTCGGTATTCTTTCTCTGCAGAATGGAGATCCGCAGCACTTGGTGCGCAAGAAGCTGAGTTCCTTCATGACCGAATCTTCCAGTGATGAGCGTTCTGTGGCAAGAGGCTTCTTATGAGACGAAAAGAGCGGCGCAAGCGGCGAACAAGCGGCCATGAAAGCCGTGACCGCTGGATGATCACATACGCTGATCTGATTACACTTTTACTTATTTTTTTCGTGATTATGTTTGCCATGAGCAGCCTTGACACGGAGAAATATAAAATTGTAACGGGATCACTATCAGATACTTTTAAGGCTGGTGGTTCTATCTTAGATGGGAGCAACGGGATTCTGGATGCCGGACAAGGAAAAGACAATAGCGGAGTGAACAATGGAGTAAAGCCTACCCAGACGCCGGAAAGTACAAGTGGAGCTAAACCAACTTCCGGAAGCAGTATCGGTAATGGAGCGGGAAGCGCTACTTCTGAAACTGATATGGGTACACCTTCGGCACGTGAGCAAGCTTTTCGCGAGCAAGAGGCCAAACTCGCTGACCTGATGGGTGTCATCACCAAGTATGTGAAGGATAACAATCTGGGGGACCAGATTTTCGTAGCGGACAAGCCGCAGGGCATCGCTATTACACTGAGCGACCGCTTTCTGTTTGATATCGGTCAGGCGGACCTGAAACCCATCTCCTTACCTGTTCTCCATCAACTGGGCGGTCTGTTCAACGGGATTGGTGCAACAATCAGCATCGAAGGGCATACCGATAATATACCGGTATCCGCGGGTTCACGTTATAACGATAACTGGGAGCTGTCCGGCGCCCGTGCACTTTCTGTATTGCGCTTCTTTCTGGACACTGAAGGGCTGAATCCGGCTGACTTTCAGTATGCAGGATATGCGGATACTCGACCAACGGCGAACAATAATACGCCAGCGGGTCGACAAAAAAACCGTCGTGTAGCCATCACAGTGCTGCGACAGTTGCAGGCAGAAGAATAAGCAGCAGCCAAGACAAAATTCCTTAATTAGTAGAATACAAAACACAAAAAGACAGCGCTCAAACATTAGTTACATCCAATGTGAGAGAGTTGTCTTTTTCAATGAAATTTAGTTACTAAATTTAATTATTCGCCGACTAATTCACGATAAGCAGCCGCATTAAGTAAGCCCGAAGCAGCGTCCGCAAAGTCACCCTCAAGCTCCAATTCAAAAATCCATCCCCCGCTGTATGGCTGGTCGTTGATCAGTTCCGGGCTGGCCTCCAGCGCGTCATTAATCTTAGTCACTGTGCCCGATACAGGCGAATATAATTCAGAGACAGTCTTAACAGATTCAATGCTGCCTACGCTGTCACCAGCTGTTATGGCTGCTCCGATCTCCGGGAATTCTACAAATACGATATCGCCTAATAAATGCTGAGCATGATCCGTAATTCCTACACGTACAATCCGTCCTTGTCCCTCTGCCCATTCATGCTCTTCGCTGTATAGCAGATTGTCTAATACTTCGCTCATTCCAAGCCGCCTCTTTTCGTAAATGTGGAGTTACAAATTTAGTTATAGCCTAAGTTATCGACCTGCAACATGTCAACATAACTAACAGGAAATTTAAATTTGTCATCTTTTTGACGTTTTTTTGTTGACAGCGATACTGTATACCAAGTTTAATGGAGACAGTAGAAAATTATACGGTTTGCGAATGATGGCATAGGGAGAGACTGTCTCGATAAGAAGACAGCGCCGAAGGAGTAAGCCTGATAAGGGTGAATCTCTCAGGCAAAAGGACCTTTGCCGGACGCATCTCTGGAGAGCATCAAGTACTGCCACACAGTAGTACTCTGGTCACCAACGGGGAAACCTGCCCCAATTATGGCTTGCGGCAGGGTAACTCTCAGGTACAAAGGACAGAGCGGAAGATTAAAATATGCGTTAGCATATTTGTCTTCCGCCTGTCCTTTTTTGTCTGTAATCAACCAAGGGGAGTGACAACATGGATGCTTTGAAAAGAACGCCTTTTTATGATCTCTACGCGCAATTTCCCGAGTCCAGGTGTATTGATTTCGGTGGCTGGGAACTGCCCGTTCAGTTTACAGGTATCGTGAAGGAGCATGATGCGGTCCGCCAGCAGGCTGGGCTGTTTGATGTATCACATATGGGTGAGTTCATGGTAACAGGAAGTGACGCAGAAGCTTTTTTGCAGCAAATGACGACCAATGATGTCAGCCGCCTCCAAGACGGCGGGGCGCAATATACGCTGCTCTGCTATCCGACCGGAGGTGTAGTTGACGATTTGCTGGTATACCGCCTCGCTGAAGGTCGTTACATGCTGGTGGTAAATGCCTCGAATATTGACAAGGACTTTCAATGGCTGCAAGAACATCTATCCTCTGACTTCGGTGACGTCACGCTTATCAATGTCTCTGACGATACGCTGCTGCTGGCGCTACAGGGTCCACTCGCAGAGAAGATTCTCGCTACGGTTACCGACGCTCCAATCGGTGAGCTGAAGCCCTTTCATTTTATCGAACATGCTACAGTCTGCGGCGTTGAAGTGCTGCTCTCCCGTACCGGCTATACCGGTGAAGACGGCTTTGAGCTTTACGCACCGCTGGATACTGCGGCAACACTATGGAATGGTCTGCTGACAGCCGGTGCACCGTACGGGTTAACACCGACAGGTCTTGGCGCCCGTGACACACTGCGCTTTGAAGCGAAGCTGCCGCTCTACGGTCAGGAGCTTTCGGCAGACATTACGCCGCTTGAAGCCGGAGTTCAGTTTTTTGTAAAGCTGGACAAAGTGGACTTCATCGGCCGCGAGGCTCTTGTGCAGCAAAAAGCAGCAGGTCTTCCCCGCCGTCTTGTCGGCCTGGAGATGATCGACCGCGGGATCGCCCGTTCGCACTATCCTGTGTACGCCGATGGTGTGAAGATCGGTGAAGTTACAACTGGAACCCAATCCCCTACGCTGAAGCGCAATCTTGGACTGGCGCTGCTGGATGCTGCCTATACTGAAATAGGCACAGAAATTCTCGTAGAGATCCGCGGCAAGCAGCTTAAGGCTGTCGTGATCAAGGCCCCTTTTTACAAAAAAAGTCAAGGAGTGAACCCATAAATGAAGCACCGTTATCTGCCTATGACCGAGCAAGACCGCAGCGAAATGATGGAAGTTGTCGGGATTCAGTCCATCGATGAGCTATTTTCCGATATTCCGGAGGCCGTTCGCTACAAGGGAACTATGCCCATGTCAGAACCACTGGACGAATACGCACTGCTGCGCCATATGAAAGCTTTGGCTGACAAGAATGCCGATTTTGATACTCATGCCAGCTTTCTCGGGGCTGGACTTTACGATCACCATATCCCGGTTGTGATCAACCATGTCATTTCCCGTTCCGAATTCTATACTGCCTATACACCTTACCAGCCGGAAATCAGCCAAGGTGAGCTGCAGGCGATTTTTGAATTCCAATCCTATATTTGCGAGTTAACGGGTATGAAGGTAGCCAATGCCAGTATGTACGATGGCGCCACCGCCTTCTCTGAAGCAGCAGTTCTCGCGGCCGGTGCGACTAGACGTAAAAAACTGATCGTTTCCCGTACAGTTCATCCAGAAGCTCGCCAATTACTGCGCACTTCTGCCAATGCTTGGGGTCTTGAGGTTGTGGAAATTGACTATAAAGATGGCGTGACCGATCTGGCTAAACTGGCTGCCGCGATTGATGGCGATACCGCCGCTGTGCTGGTGCAATCACCGAACTTCTTTGGCGGCATCGAGGATCTTCGCGCGGTCGAGCCGTTGATCCACGCCGTTAAAGGCCTGTTCGTTGTCAGCGCCAACCCAATTGCGCTCGGTGTACTGGAAACTCCAGGCAAGCTCGGCGCCGATATCGTGGTCGGCGATGCCCAGCCTCTTGGTATTCCAGCTTCACTCGGCGGTCCAACCTGCGGCTTCTTCGCCGTAGCTGAACCGCTGATGCGCCGCATACCAGGCCGGATCGTGGGCCAGACCGTTGATCGCAACGGTAAACGCGGCTTCGTGCTAACCCTGCAGGCGCGTGAGCAGCATATCCGGCGCGAGAAAGCGACATCGAACATCTGCTCCAATCAGGCGCTGCTGGCACTTTGCGCTTCAGTCTACTTGTCCGTGATGGGCAAGGAAGGCATGCGTGAGGTAGGCGAGCTGAACATTCGCAAAAGCCATTATGCCGCTGGCAAGCTCGGCGAGCTAACAGGTGCTACGCTAACCTTCACTGCTCCGTTCTTTAATGAATTTGTCTTGAAGCTTCCTGAAGGAAGCAATGTCAAAGCTATCAATTCCAAGCTGATTAAGGAAGGTTATATCGGCGGCTACGATCTGGGCCTCGACTATCCTGAGCTTGCTGGACATATGTTGATTGCCGTCACAGAAAAGAGAAGCAAGACTGAAATCGACCAATTCGCTAGCGTACTGGAGGGCTGTGTATGAAACCGGAACAAAGTCTGATCTTTGAATTAAGCCGCCTGGGCCGCTCGGCCTATTCCCTGCCTCTATGCGATGTGCCTGAGGAACAAAGTATATCCTCCATGATTCCTGAAGGGCTGCTGCGCAGCCAGCCGGTAGTTCTGCCGGAAGTGTCCGAAGTGGATGTCATCCGCCACTACACCGCCCTTTCCCGCCGTAACTTCGGGGTCGACAACGGCTTCTATCCACTCGGCTCTTGTACGATGAAATACAATCCGAAGATCAATGAAGATGTGGCCCGCTTCCCCGGTCTGGCCAAGATCCACCCTTACCAGCCGGAAGAAAGTATTCAGGGTGCACTTGAACTTATGTATACTCTGCAAAAAGATCTGACCGCGCTGACCGGCATGGATGCCGTCTCCCTGCAGCCTGCGGCAGGTGCTCACGGGGAATGGACCGGCCTAATGATGATCCGCGCCTATCACGAGAGCCGCGGCGAGACCCGTACCAAGGTTATCGTGCCCGATTCCTCGCACGGTACCAACCCCGCCAGCGCCTCTGCTGCCGGACTGGATACGGTAACGATTCCTTCCAATGATAAGGGAATGGTCGATCTTGTAGCCCTCAGAGCCGCCGTCGGCAGCGACACCGCTGCACTGATGCTGACTAACCCAAGTACATTAGGATTATTCGAGACGCAAATCGTAGAGATTGCTACAATCGTGCACGAAGCAGGCGGCTTGCTCTATTACGACGGAGCCAACTCCAATGCCATTATGGGCATTACCCGCCCCGGCGATATGGGCTTCGACGTGGTGCATTTGAATCTGCACAAGACGATGAGCACCCCGCATGGTGGCGGGGGTCCAGGAGCCGGACCTGTCGGCGTGAAGGCTAGACTTATTCCTTTCCTGCCACAGCCAACCGTAGCGAAAAAAGAAAATGGCAGCTTCACACTCGACTTTGGTGGCCCGCAGTCCATCGGCCGTGTTAAAGCTTTCTATGGCAACTTCGGCATTCTGGTCCGGGCCTATGCCTATATCCGCACCTACGGTCCGGATGGTCTGCGCGAAGTGTCCGAAAATGCTGTGCTGAACGCCAATTATATGATGCACCGTTTAGCGCCATATTTTGAAATTCCTTTTCCAGGCATCTGCAAGCATGAATTCGTCATGTCTGGCAGGAACCTCAAGCAATACGGTGTGCGCACATTAGATGTAGCTAAACGGTTGCTCGACTTCGGCTACCACCCACCAACCATTTATTTCCCGATTACGGTGGAGGAATGTATGATGATTGAGCCAACCGAAACGGAAAGCAAAGAAACGCTCGACGGCTTCATCGATACGATGATCCAGATCGTCAAGGAAGCCCAAGAAACGCCGGAGATTGTCATCAATGCACCTCATACCACGGAGATCAGCCGTTTGGATGAGACACAAGCAGCGCGTAAGCCAGTGTTGAATTGTTCTTGCGGTTGAGACTGAGCTGAGGTTCGTTCCGATGAACAAATAAAATAAAGCGGCTAATCCCCACGTCAGTAGTAGACATGGAGGATTAGCCGCTTTTTTATGACTAAAATGAGCCGTGGCACTAGTTACTGTGATTGAATTAATGTGCAAGCTTCTTGGCGAACTGCCATCTGTCACTAACGTTCAGCTTCGCATAAATACTCTTGATCATATTTCGCACAGTGCCTTCACTGATCCCTAACTCAGTCGAGGCGTGGAGTGCGCTTTTTTCCATTAACCATAAAAGAGCTACTTCTTTCTCTCTTGCAGTCAGCTTATAATCGTTAAAGCTAGTCTCAAGTCTGTAGCGTTGCAGATCTGAATTCTTATTCATCCATTTCTCCATAATATTCTCGGCTATCTGCTGTACAAAAGGAATAGCGAATTCGATCTGTTGCCCTCTATTAAAGGAGATATCCACGTATCCTTGTACAGCTCCATCCAAATATAGCGGAGCACATACACAGTTCCAGTCCTTAAACGTAGCATCTGAGTGCTCTTCCCCTCTCACAACTCCAATACAATCCATCTCCATCGCAAGCGAAACAGCATTTAAACCCGAATATTGCTTGGATAAACATACTCCTGTATCTAGACCAACCTTATTCATATCCTCTTGCATGTCTGGCGAAGAACTTATTAGATCAAGAATATAACCATATTCATCGGCCAGAAAGATTATAAAAGGAATAGATATGTACCCACTAATTTTCATCATCTCAGTGCGAATGGCTTGAATCATTGCTGTATGATAGACCGATTTTTTTTCATTCACAGAAAATGCATTGAAGGAACTATGTAATTTCAAATCAGCAAACTCTATTTGTTTAAAGGAGCTGGATAGCTGTTCTTCTAAGTCATCTAATAAATACCATAATTTTGCATTTCCTTCAATTGTCACCAAAAAAATCACGCCTCCTGAAATCCATCAATTGCATAATAAGAATATATCACCCTATTTCTGGGAAATCAAATTGCATATATCAGAAAAAATAGTCACTAAAAGGTTGTCCGTTTGTAGAACCAAAACTTTTATTAATGGTTTTTGAAAATGTTTATTCTATCATATTAAAGATTTATAGTAAATATGTGGTAAAGGATATTCTTGGATTAAATATTAAAGTATAAAGTTTGCTAAGTGGAATGCTTTATTGGGACATGCTGATACTTTTTTTATTATCAATAATTTTAGAGGAGGCAAGAAATTAAAGAAATTGGTTTTATACTATACTACACAAGTCTGGTTTATAAAAAGAGGAGGAATTTAAATGGAACTTACAATGAGTCCAAATTTTACAGATCTCGATATTAATGAACTGCATTCAATTGATGGTGGTAAGAACTGGTTTGAAGTCGCTGTTGGGGCTATCACTTTAGTTGGCTCTGTAGCTGCATTAGTAGCAGCACCTGAAATAACTGTTCCAGTTGTCTTGGCATATTATAGCGGATTGGGCGCTGCTGGGGATTATTTCTATAACGGAATGAAGTAAACAAACGCTAGACTTGTGTAGTACTTATCGCTTTCTATTGTGTAGTATATTATAAAACTTATCTCCAAGTGAAATCAGGTGCATGTTATGAAAAGAAATTTACCCTATATATTTTCATTAGCGTTGTTTTCAATTTTATCAAATATTATACTTTTTATTAATTTCATTATTAAAGATTACACTAAAGAAGCAGACTTTATGAGTTCGCTTCTGGTCCTTCTCTTTATCTCTTCATTGCTTTTTCTCTTTTCGCGGTCTATTTATACCCAACAATTGACACATGGAGAAAAAAGTGTACGGAAATTAACCCGAATAATTATTTTATTAAGTTGGACGGATCTGTTATTTGTTTCATTTGCTTTAATTGAAGGGATTCATGCGGAACAAAATCCATTTACCAATTCATCTGTAATCTATTCGTGGATCTTAATTTCTTTCTTAATCGTAGTTGTCTATTTATGTGAAAAAAAGTTTGGTAATTTAGATAGGGATTAAGGATACTCATTTCAGCAACAGGCGATGTACCGGGAGAGGATTACTCATTAGACAATGAACTCTACATAACCTTTTATACAATATATATTTAAATTAAACCGTGGGTTATACATCGCGGTTTTTCTTCTTTTATGATCAAAAGCTTAAGATTAAAACCTGATTTCTTTGAATTTAATTATAACTTAGGTGGGGATTCTCCTGTTTAAAAAATACATATCCATTAAACAGTATGATTTAAAAGATTGCGGAGCTGCCTGTCTTGCAACAATATCCAAACAATATGGGCTTAAATATCCGATCTCGAAAATCCGTGAAGCAGCAGGTACCGATAAACAAGGCACAAATGCCTATGGTTTAATAAAAGCTGCCGAAAAACTGGGTTTCACAGTAAAGGCTGTAAAAGGGAACCAAGAAGTGTTCTTCGAAAAGTTCCCCCTCCCCGCCATTGCCCATGTCATTATAGATCAATCCTTATTACACTACGTTGTGATCCATAAAATAACAAAGAAAGAAGTCCTTGTAGCCGACCCAGCCAAAGGAATTGTTAAATACACTCCTGAGGATTTCTTTAATATCTGGACTGGTGTTCTTATTCTGATGGTGCCCACTCCACAATTTAAAAAGGGCGACCTTACTAAGGGCTTGTTCTCCCGTTTTTTTGGACTGCTTATCCCTCAAAAAAGAATGCTTCTGGGGATATTTTTTACATCCATGCTATATACAGTGTTGGGTATACTATCAGCCTTCTATTTTCAGTTTCTTCTAGATGAAATCCTTCCTTTTGGATTAAAAAAAACGCTTAACATTATATCTGCAGGGGTCATTATCCTTTATGCCTTTCAAATATTACTGAATGCCTTTCGTAGTCATATTTTGTTGAATTTGAGCCAAAAACTCGATATTTCGCTCATCCTTGGTTATTACCACCATGTATTAAAACTGCCCATGAACTTTTTCGGCACACGTAAGACTGGGGAAATTATCTCGCGGCTTATGGATGCTTCGAAAGTACGTGATGCGATCTCCAGCGCCACACTAACCATGATGATCGATATTATTATGGTTATCGCAGGGGGAATTATTCTTTATATGCAAAGCTCCCTTTTATTTGGGGTGACTATTGTTATGGTTCCTTTATATCTAGCATTAGTATGGGGTTTTCATAAACCCTTTGATCGCTTGAACCGGGAACAAATGGAGAAAAACGCCCAACTCACTTCATATATTGTTGAATCGATAGATGGTATTGAAACTGTAAAAGCCTATCACGCAGAAGCAAAAGTAGGTTTTGAAACCGAACAGAAATTCATTTCATTCCTGAAGTCGGTATTCAGTTTCGGTCTTTTCAACAATATTCAAGCTTCCCTCAAAAGCTTCGTGCAACTTGTTGGAGGCGCAGCTATCCTGTGGGTCGGAGCTAATCAAGTAATTAAGGGCAATATGACAATGGGGCAACTGATCACCTATAACTCCTTGCTTGCCTACTTTCTGCAACCCATACAGAATCTGATCAACCTTCAGCCCACCCTACAGACGGCAGTCGTAGCTGCTGACCGATTGGGAGAAATTCTTGATTTGGAAGCGGAGAAGCATGAGGACGAAGATAAAAAAATCCAGCCTTCCTCCCTTAAGGGTGATATTCAATTTAACAATGTCAGCTTCCGCTATGGAACGCGCTCACTCGTGCTTCAAGATATAGATCTTACCCTCAGAGAGGGTGAGAAAATTGCCTTTGTTGGCGAGAGTGGTTCAGGTAAAACAACACTGATTAAGTTGATTATGCAGTTTTATAGCCATGAGAAGGGCGAAATCCTAATTAAGGACTACAACATCAAGGACATTCACCTCGATAGTTTAAGGCAGCGGATTGCATATATCTCTCAGGATACCTTCTTTTTTAGCGGAACCATCCGAGAGAACCTTTGCTTGGGTATAGAGAATGAAATAGAGTTGGAACGTGTTATACAGGCATGCCAGACAGCCCAGGCCCATGAGTTTATTAATCAGCTTCCGCTCCGTTATAACACCCTGCTAGAAGAGAATGCCACCAATATTTCCGGAGGGCAGAAACAGCGGCTGGCTATAGCAAGAGCGGTTCTCAAGCAGCCTGACATCCTCATCATGGACGAAGCCACTAGCAATCTGGATTCTACAACGGAAAAGGCCGTATCTGAGACCATTAACGCCTTTGAAGATATGACGATTATTATTATTGCTCATCGGCTAAGTACCATTATGCGTTGTGACCGAATCTATGTAATGGATCAAGGGCGAATCATTGAGCATGGAACACATGAACAGCTTCTAAGTAATCGAGGTAAATACTATGGATTATGGAAAGATCAGCTTCCCGGAATTGAACATAAGCAAGAACATCAGCTGCAGTACGCTGTGGGAATAGAGGTATAACAACATGAACGGAATGATTCGTGATCTCTCGGAAATGTCCGACAGCAGAGAAATTATGGAGTCCAAAACCAATCCTGTAATTTCTGTGTTCATACTGATTGTATTTATTCTATTGGCTGCTGCTTTCACATGGTCCTTCTATGGACAGATGGATGTAGTAGCGAAAGCTTCAGCAGTGGTTAGACCCAACGAGAAGGTTAGCACTATCCAATCTTCCTTGATTGGGAAAGTAGAGGACGTTTATATCCATGAAGGAATGCAGGTGCAACGTGGAGCTAAGCTAATCAGCTTTGAGCATAAAGATTTGGATATTGAACTCTTGAATCAACAATCGGAATTAAATAAGCTAACACGGAAACTTCAGTACCTCCAACAGTATAAGCAAAGCATTAACGATCTGAACAATCTTTTTTCGCCGCACCAAGCGAATGAAGCATACTACTACGATATGGTAGAACAATTTCTATTGGAATACCAACAACAACAACAAATTTATGAAACCACCAAAAATCAGCTTGCAAGCGCCATCCAAGAGAATACCGGATCACAAGAAACGATTCTTGGAAACTTGCATTCAAGTGAGAATAAATCACTACAGGATAAGAATGATCTAGAGAGGAAAAAGAAAATTCTGGTGACAGAGTTAACGAATGAGAAGCAGCTTGCACAATCGATCAACGAAAATCGGAATTTG
This sequence comes from Paenibacillus sp. 19GGS1-52, assembly GCF_022369515.1. Classification (NCBI taxonomy): domain Bacteria; kingdom Bacillati; phylum Bacillota; class Bacilli; order Caryophanales; family Paenibacillaceae; genus Paenibacillus; species Paenibacillus sp. 19GGS1-52. The sequence continues at coordinate 872,626 of NZ_CP059724.1, read as the reverse complement.
CTACCTCCCTTTGATACCAAGCGAACGGAGCAATATAAGACATACCAGATTAAGTATGTACAGCTAACAAAGCTATCTGCAGAAAAAAAAGCGATTTATGACCGATCTCTCAGCTTAGGAGAACGCCTGGTATCAAAGTCACAAATTGAAGAAGATCAACAGCAATATAATTCCGCTCTACTACAGACTAGCCAATATCAGCACGAAGCTCTATTAAGTACAGCGAGCAATATTACTGACTATAGCAGCCAGTTAGAAGAGTTGCAGGCCAGCTTAACCTTTCTGACAGAAGGTAAAGATCCCTCTGTCTCAGAGCGGGAAGCTCTGAAGTTGCAGCAAAAACAATTATCTGAGAAACAAACGGATCTGCTGCAACAGAAAGAGCTTGGTACAACATCCGAAGAAACCACCTTGGAAAAGCTGAAACTTGATCGCATTGTACAGATTCATTCCGTAATTGAAGATGAGCAGAAAAATCTGAATATTTTGCTTGAGAATGTAAAGCAGCTTGAGGTAGAAAAAGAGAAGAAAATCCTTGTTGCTCCCATAACAGGGACCGTTAACATTCTAAAAGAGACTAATGCCGGTGACATTGTGCAGCCAGGCGAATCTTTAATGGCAATCATTCCGACTAATGAGTCCAAATATAAGATGAGCATCGCAGTTCCCAATTCTGAAGCAGGAAAAATATCGCTAGGCAATCAAGTGGATTTGAACTTTGCGGCCTTCCCGAAACAAAGTTTCGGTTCACTAAGGGGAACCATTACCTCTATTAGTACAGATTCAATGGTGCAGCAAAACGGATTAAGCTATTACCTTGTAGAAGCGACAATTCCAAACACTCCACTTGAGAATCGCCGGGGAGAACGAGGAGAGCTTCGGGTAGGTATGACCGCAAATGCATCTATCATCACGGACTCCAAGAAAATTATTGATTTCATTCTCGAAAAAATCAATTTGAAAGAGTAAGGGGTGAATGACGGCCAAATGATTAAAAAATCAGTACTTATTTTACTAACCTGCTTTCTTCTTTCTATACCACAGGCGATGACAATATTTGCCGACCCTCTGGAACTAAAAAGTACAAAGGCTCTTTCCATAGAGGAAGCAGTTCAGTTATCAATCGCAAACTATGCCGATATCCAGTTGGCGAATTGGAAGGTGGTACTAAGTGATGCTCAGCTCTCTTATGTAGACTCGGAAAAGAGGAAATTAGAGGGGAAAGACGTAGCTGTAACAAGTGGAAACCTACCCACTGCTCCAGAGTATTATTTAAATAGTATTCCTAACTATGACCGATTGAGCGATGAAGATAAAGCGGCCATTAATCAATCTATTGCTATCCAAATTATGATTAATTCCTCCATGAATCAATTGATCAATGCCCAAACCGCTAGCCAAAATAGCTATAACCAGCAGCAAAAAGAAAGTCAGCTTCAGGACTTTAATGATCAACTGCGATCTTTAGAAACCGATAGAGTGTTAAGCAGATTAGAATTACAGAAATCACAGGCTCTTATTCGCTACTATACAATCCAGAAGTACTACCAGTTATCCTCTTTGAGAGCTACTATTGAATACGGTAAGAAAGAACAACAATATTGGAGTACTCAAGTTAAGGATGCTCTAAAATTGTACAGCAACGGATTAATATCAAAAAAAGAATTAGAGGATAGCCAGGTTAAAGAGCGCCAGCAAGAAGCAGCATTAGAACTTGATACCAGTAGCTTCCAGTCCCAAATAGACTTCTTTACACAAGCACTAGGCTTATCTGAGTACAAAGAAGTAATTCTGGAAGAAGTTCCCCTGCTAGACATTCCGGAACCCGGAAGCTGGAGTATGGCCTTCAAACTTGAGGATAATTTCGATTTAAAAGAGGCAGATGCCAAGATCAAGCTGGCCAAAGAAAATTTAGATATAGTCAAATCCTCCGAACCCGAACTTAAAACCTACTACACAATTCTTTGGTCCAGCCAGATCGGGAATAAAAACATTTTGCAGCAACAGTGTGAACAGAAGCTGGCGGAGTATAAAGCTGAGGCTAATGCATTCTATGCCCAATATTCACAACTTAAAGAACAACATGAACAGCTTTTCCAGACTGTTGAGGACAGTAATACACTATTTAGTAAAGGGTTAATATCAGTTGCTGAGAAAGATAAGAACGAACTGGAATTGATAACCTTAGCCCAGAAAATAGATAAACAAAAATCAGATTATGCTATTTTTCTGGAGAAAATAAAACTAGCCAATAACGGGATTATTCTCTAAAAAAGCACAGCATACTATCATAACATAATTCCTATTAACAAAGAACATACAACACTGGATATTCCCAATACTGGAATCGGTCTATAGGATTAGAAGATATGTTCATATTCGCACAAAAAAGGAGATTATCCAGGAATGAAAATAATACCCGGTTTAGTAGCAACCCTCGTGTTATCCAGTATGCTAAGTTTACCCGCCTTTGCTGCAGGACAGCCTATTTCCGTCCAAATCAATCAGCAAAAGCTTGATTTATCAAAATACACACCTCTAAATGATCACGGCACCGTCATGGTTCCCTTTCGTCCTATTTTTGAGAAGCTGGGCTTACAGGTATCCTGGGATGCCGCAACAGGCTCTATTACAGGTACCAAAGCGGGCCTCGTCATTAAACTGCGAATTGGCAGCAAACAGGCCAGCATCAATGGTGTCGTTAAGCAGCTAACCCTTGCTCCAAAAGTGATTGATAATGCCACTTACATTCCCCTGCGATTTGTGGGCGAAGCGACGGGGAACGAAATCAGTTGGGATGCGAAGCAACAAGCCGTTGCTATTAATGTGTTGCAGGCCAGCGTTGATCCGAAAGAAATCAATTCTTTTTTTGAAAAATACATTACCTATTCCAATAATGAGAACTACGACGGATTCATGGCTCTTATTGATCCACAATCTCCACTTGCCGGGATTGGCCCGCAAATAAAGAGTCAAATGGAGGCATTCGATCTCACTTCGTCGATAAAGCAATTAGAGATTATTGACCTGCAACCCAAGGAAGCAACGGTGCATACTGTTGAAACTACCAAACGGATCAGTGGCCCTTTCATGCTGGACAACACAGCGGATTATGTATATGGGCTAACCAAAGATGTAAGTGGGACTGGCTGGAAAATCAGCAATTTGCAAATTAACGCGATCCAGTACACGCTCCCTGAGGGAATATTATCCGCCGATATTTCCATTCCGAAGACTGAGGAGAACCAAATATTATCCATGCTTGCAGCCAACACGAAATATACAAATGAAGAAAATCTGGATGGTGTATTAGCAACAATTGATGGAGAAGCGCTCGTCCAGGAACAGAATAAACAGGCCTACAGTCAAATTTTCAACACCTACGATTTGTTATTCACCACTGAATCCACCAAAATCATTAATTATACAGAGGATACCGCGGCTGTGTATGTTGTTCAGACAACGAAGAAACTTAAAGGTCCCGAATTTCAAGATAATCGTTCCATAATCGTTAGTACACTGAAGAAATCAGCAGATGGCTTGTGGAAACTCGAGCAAAGCTTTGTCATAAAAACTGACAAACTCTAAGAATTAAACTATAACCTTTACAGATAAACGAAGAGCAGCTATTCCCAGTCTGAAAAAGATCTGGTGAGTAGCTGCTTTTGTTTGCAGAACTCGTCATGGTCAAGTAAATATGTTTATGCTGTCGATAAAAAGTGCTAGTTTCCGACAATTTGCCTGTGCTATATTTACTTAATGATCATTTTTTGGGATAAATAGTATTAGGGAGGGGTATTTTTTGAGTATTATTGAAGCCAGAGAGCTATCTAAATCTTTTAGGCAAGCGGTCAAGGAGCCTGGATTACAGGGGGCGGTCAAGCATCTATTTGCCCCTAGGCATATCGAGAAGATTGCGGTTCAGCCGCTCGACCTCACTGTTGAAGCTGGAGAAACGGTCGCCTACTTAGGGCCCAATGGTGCAGGCAAATCAACCACGATTAAAATGCTAACCGGAATATTGACACCTTCTTCAGGCACCATCTCTGTAAACGGTATCAATCCTTATAAGAAAAGAATGGAGAATGCCGCCCAAATCGGGGCTGTCTTCGGACAACGCACACAATTATGGTGGGACATTCCGATCCTAGAATCCTTTTCATTGCTTAAGGATATTTATCAAATTCCCGAGGCTGTCTATAAGACAAATATGGATCAGTTTATTGAGCTGCTGGGCATGAGTGAATTTATTCACTTATCAGCACGAAAGCTCTCCTTGGGTCAACGGATGCGCGCCGATCTCGCTGCTTCCTTATTACATAATCCGCCGATTCTATATCTGGATGAACCTACTATCGGCCTAGATGTATCCGTCAAACAGAAAATTCGCGAGTTCATTAAAAAGATAAATCAAGAGCAGCAGACTACCGTTATGTTGACTACCCACGATCTGGGTGACATTGAGGATTTATGCAAACGGCTTATAATTATCGATCATGGAGCGATCATCTATGATGGAAGCCTGAAAGAAGTAAAATCTAATTTCGCCAGAGAACGCATCGTTTTCTTCCAGGTTGCCTCACCACTGCCTGCCCTGCTTAAGCAATTAGCGCAAGCTCCAGATATAAAGCTGGAAATTCAAAGTGAACTGGAATTCTCGCTATCCTTTGACCGGTTTGAATATACCGCCAGTGAAATTGTAGGCCGGGTCATGAAGCATGGTGAGGTCCTCGACTTCCGAATGGAAGATGCCAACATCGAGCAAGTGATCAAAGCCGTTTATGACGGAAATTTGGATCTGAAGCATAGCAGACCACAGGAAGGAGCCTAATCTCCATGTCCGTAGTCAAGAAGTATAGCAGTATTACGAATCGTTCGTTACAGAATGTGCTGGCTTACCGCACCTCTTATGTCATTACCTTTTTATCCAATTTCGTGAACCTGCTGGCGATCTATTTCTTATGGCAAGGGATCTTTAATGGCCGGGCATCAGTCGGTGGATATACGTGGGATCAGATGAGGACTTATTTGCTTATTACCTTCCTCGCTAATTCTGTTCTGTCCTGGTATTCCGAAACCGCTATTTCCACGAAGATTCTGGATGGAAGTGTCGCTGCCGATTTACTAAAGCCGATCGATTTCCAAAGTGCCCGCTTCGCTGAAACGTTAGGCACAAGCCTGCTTGAAGGAGGCATGAGCACAGTCCTTATTGGTATATTTATCCTCTTCACTTCAGGCGTGAACTTTCCGCATTCGCCTTTGGTCTACGTGCTATTTGCGATTAGTCTACTGGGGGCTATGCTCGTGAAGTTTGGCGTTGTTTATCTAGCCGCTTTATTATGCTTCTGGTCCACAGGTTCTATGGGTATTGTCTGGGCGCGAATTGCCGTCACAAATCTATTATCTGGGGCATTGGTTCCGTTGGCTTTTTTCCCAGATTGGTTAGAGCGGGTGGCGTTACTGCTGCCATTTCAAAGTATCATTCACACCCCTACTGTAATCTTTCTAGAGCAAGCTACTGCCTGGGAGAGTTTAGCGTTGATTGGTGTCCAATGCTTCTGGGGGATTGCCTTGTGGATCGCCGGAAAATGCATGTGGAACTGGGCGGTTCGGCAAGTGACCATTCATGGGGGTTAGAGGGGAGGAATTATACAATGCAGCTTTCACGTGTCATTTATCTCTATAAAAGAATGTATGCCCAACAGCTAAAAGCGATTATGGAATATAACAAGGATTTCTACATCTTATTGTGTTCAGCCGCATTAACTCAGGTGCTCGGATTTATTTTTTTAAGCGTTATTTATAATCAAATACCCGATATCAACGGCTGGAAGTTCTGGGAAGTCTCGTTTATGTACGCGATGATCTTTCTTACCGAAGGAATTGGCTCATTATTTTTTGAGGGAACTTGGAGATTAAGTGGTTTGGTGAACCGCGGCGAGCTGGATCGTTATCTGCTTCGACCTGTGCCCATCGTTCTCCAAGTATTCTGTACGGGGATTGGCGTCAATGGATTGGGCAATTTGCTTATTGGTGGTGTGATTATCTGGCAATCGCTGATACATAGTCATATTCATTGGTCTTTTGCCAAAATAGCTGTTACTTTATTGCTTCTGGTGTCCGCCGTGATTATCCGGGTATCCATCAATTTGGTCGGCAACTCGGCGGCCTTCTGGATTCGCAATGCCGGCAACGCCTTCCCATTAATGGTACATAGTATGGCTGATCTGGCTAAATATCCAGTTACCCTGTTCAATCAGGGAGTACGCATCCTTATTTCCACGGTGCTTCCTTATGCCTTCATCAGCTTTTATCCTGCGACCTATATTTTTGAGAAAAGCGGATGGTCTGGTTGGTGGATGCTAGCCCCCGTCGTTGCTATTGGAAGTGCTGCTGCAGCCTATAACATTTTCCGGTTCGGGCTTACGCGTTATGAGAGTACGGGAAATTAGGCACATAGGGCATCGAAGTTCATAGGTGGACTGAGAATCCACTATTTTCATAAATACCCCCTATTTCATTACCCTTGCGGACAGAGGTTCCGCTATTACGTGGATACAACGTCTTTTTGCACCAAATTTGGCTCCATAGCGGTTTCTCTGTCCGTCAAAATAGAAATAGGGTGTATTTGGAGTAAATAGCGTCTGCTGTGTCCGCCTAAGTCGTCCAATCTACCTTTTGTGCCCTGTACTGCTAACTCAAGTTTTCCGCCTCCGTGACTGTTTACTAGATCGCAAAGAAAGAGGTGCACAATGCTTCGTACCGGCTATTCACTCGTAGCTTTAAGTATAATTACTGCTGCTCTTTCTTATATTTTATTAGGTGGAAACTACGCCTTCTTGGTAATGTCCAGCTATTCCCTCTTGTTCCTGCTCGGCTACAGATTTCTCAAAGGGAAAAAAAGTTTAAATCTAATCCCTCTGTTTACGATCCATATCTTCTTCACCCTCTACAACATCATATATATCCCTCTAAAAAAAATAATGGGAGTCGATTTATATGCGGTGAATTGGAGAATTAGCGTCCAATTGGTGTTCCCTTTCCTCATCGGAATTAGTATTAGAGCTCTGGTCATTGGTTATTCAAGGAAATCAAGCAGGTGATGAGTTGATACCGGAGTTGTAATTCAGACCGTCTCTATCAACTCTTTTTTGTTCATTTAGTATTGTTAGAGGAATGTTATCTCGATAAGGCATGCTCGTCCATTACAAAAAAGATAAAATAATACAATGAATGTATATTTGGCTATATTTCAAGAAATAGAGTTTAACGTTATAATACATTGTAAGCGTTATCACCTTTTGGAGGAAAGGAGGTATTTCTTATTGTCTAGTTAGATTTTGTTATTGTCCAATCCGTCGAACGAATAAATTACCCATTCCATCAAGCCAAAGGATGGTCCTGCTGTGTATACCAATATCATCCGTTTTATGAATGATCTGAAGCTCAGGACAAAACTATTCTTATCATTTGGTTGTGTAGTGCTTATCCCCGTATTGATTGTTGGCGTGTTCCTGACCCGCGAGCTGCGAAATATGGCGCTGAATAATGCCCTGGAGCAAATCACAGCAAATGTTGAACGTGTTAAGAAAAGAACTGGTGATATGCTTAATGTGCCCTACGATATTTCCTATCGCCTCTCCAATGACAATCGGCTGGAGGAAGCGGCAAATCACCGTTATGAGACGGTCTATGATGTGGTTCAGGCCTACTGGAACTACCCTGACTTCCGGGAATTTGTCCGGCTGTATAGGGAAGTATCCAGTGTCCGCCTCTATATAGACAATCCGACAATTATTGATAATTGGGAGTTCCTGCAACCGGATGAAGCCGTGACTCAACAAGACTGGTATACGACGGCTCTCGCTCAGAGAGGGTTGATCTCTTGGAATTATATTCGGGATAGTCGAAACAATAAATATTATCTCAGTTTAATCCGAAAGATTGATTTTCTGGAGCAGCGGACACACGGTGTTCTGATTATTAATGTGAATACGGATATGCTGAATTCAATCCTGAATCAGGAAGCTTTTGAAACTATCATTGTTGATGAGCATGACAATATCGTTGCTTCTAACCGCCTAGATATGCTAGGCAAAACCCTGCTTGATATTAACTTAAAGTCTGTAAGTCATTTTGCAGGGCAAGGACCCTATGACGTTACTATAGAAGGTAAACATTCGAAAATGCTGATTGATGATTGGCATCCCGGAGCAAGCTTGAACTCCTTACGGATCATCTCCATTTTTTCAGTCGAAAGTATTGTAAGCGAAGCTAATCATATTATCCTCTTGGCGTTTTCGGTCATTTCAGCCGCTTTAGTCATGGCCATTGTGCTTATTTACTACTTCTCGCGATTGCTTGCTAAGAGAATGCTTCATCTTAGCAAGCATATCTCGAAAGTTGCCTCTGGGAACCTCGGGGTTACCCTTGTCATTGACGGCAAAGACGAAATCGGCCAGTTAGCCAGGCAGTTTAATCATATGGTCCGTAATATCAACGAATTGGTGGTCGAGGTACAGGAATCCAACCGTCAGAAGAGCGAGATTGAACTTCGACAGAATGAAATCAAATTTAAAATGATGGCCAGCCAGATCAATCCTCATTTTCTCTTCAACGCCTTGGAGACCATACGCATGAAGATCCATTTGCGGGGACACGGAGATATTGCCCAGGTCGTCCGTCTGCTAGGTAAAATGATGCGCAATAATCTGGAGGTCGGGAATGGTAAAATCGAGCTGCAACGCGAAATGGAGACGGTAAACTGTTATCTGGTCATTCAGAAATTCCGTTATGATGACAGGCTTACTTATGAGCTGCATGTAGATCCAAGAGCTGTACATATACCGATTCCTCCACTGATCATCCAGCCACTTGTTGAGAACTCTGTCATTCATGGCTTGGAGCGACAGATAACAGGCGGAATTGTACGGGTAGATGTACGGGTAGAGGGACAGCAGGTTATAGTGCAGGTTTCCGACAATGGAGCCGGCATATCCGAGCCGCGCATGTCTGAAATCCAGCAGTTGCTGGAGAGCAAGGATGACTTTGAGACGAATAATATCGGACTTCGCAATGTACATTTGCGGCTCCAATTAACCTATGGCCCCGACTATGGTCTGAGCATTGCCAGCCAAATCGGATTCGGAACGCAAATTAGCTTTGCGCTTCCCCTGAGGAGTGATTCATTTGTATAGTGTATTAATTGTCGATGATGAACTAGCCATCCGTGAAGGACTCCGTAGCTTATTGGATTGGGCAGCACTCGGCTTCATGGTGATTGATACAGCGGCAAATGCCATAGAGGCTAAGCAGAAATACGATCTCTATTCTCCTGACTTAATGATTATAGATATCCGCATGCCCGGTAAAGATGGTTTAGAGTTAATAGAAGAGCTACGCGCTGGGGATGCGGAGCTCCACATCATCATTCTTAGTGGATTTGCTGATTTCGGCTATGCCAAACGTGCGATGGCCTATGGTATCGACTGTTATTTACTAAAGCCTGTCGATGAGAATGAGCTGCAGCTATATTTAGTTAAGCTTGCTGGAGAGCTTATGGGTAGAAGCGCATCACATCGAAAAAATGATGCTGTTAAAGAGTGGAGCCGGGAGATGCTGGTCCAATCTGCACTGCTGGAGAATAATAATCAGGCCCTCTCCTCTCTGGAATTATCCGTCATTGAATCTGGTCTGATCTGGGATTCCTATCAAATTGTATTAATCAAACTCCTGCTTCAGGACTATGCAGACAGCGGACCGTCTACAGCTGTTAAGGCGCGGCTGGCGAAGAGCTTTGAAGATCATGACCGCGGCATTATCTTCTCTATGGATTCGTATTTAGGCATATTGTTTCAGCCTTCCTTCCAGAAGGAGCTGGTTCGTAAATTAATGTATCAGGATGTACAAGAAGCGGTAACCGCGCAAGGACTGGAATGTATCATAACCGCAGGGGATACCGTAGAAAGCTTTGACCTCCTCAGCCTATCCTACAATTCCGCACTTGTTCGGATGATGGATCATTTTTTCTACGACGAATCCGGGATTATTGGACCAGACTCCTTGAAGCTGAAAGAGCTGCTGCCAGTAAACGCTGGGGAGCTGGAGACGAAGCTGGAGGCGGTAACAGACAGACTTTATTTCGCGATGGATGTTGGCAATACAGAAGTTCTGCCTGCCTTGATTAGAGAAGCTGGTGCCATCATGATTGCCGCTGGATTATCCGAAATGGCTATCAAATCCAGATATGTGAGAATCGTCACCTGCCTATTCAATAAACTATCGATTCAATACAGACAGCTGGAATCTGGGAACAACCTCTTGGAGGAACAGGTACAACAGATCTATAAACATATCTCGCTATCCGTATTACAGCGTCATATCATTCAACTGCTTCACCAAAATGCAAGCGAAATCAACCGTGATGATATGGACGTCTTAATGAAGAGAATGTTTGATTTCATTAACCGCCATTATTCTGAAAATTTAAAATTGGAAGCATTAGCAGACGTATTTAATTATAGCAGTGCTTATTTAGGGAAACTATTCAAAATCATTTCCGGTTATTCCTTTAATACCTACTTGGATAAAGTACGCATCGAGAAGGCCAAAGAGCGCTTGAGTGAAGGCTGTAAGATTCATCAGGCTGCGAAGGAGACTGGGTTCAGCGACGTAGATTATTTTCGCGAAAAGTTTAAAAAGTACGAAGGGATCTCCCCCTCTGTGTATCGAAAAAAATAAATGATTAAGAAAATGCGCCTTTTTTATTAGGGCGTCTTTTTTTGCGTCATTTTCTGTAAGCGCTTACGAAAAGAGCTAATTTTCCCCTGTTTTTTAGATGAAATCTTCGGGTGTTTCCTTGCCTTCTTTTTATTTATGATTGGCTTATATAGGAGGAGGGACATATATGAAAGCGATTACCAAAAAAAATCAACTGGAGCCGAAGCCAACGGCAGCACGTTTCTGGCCTATTTTCTCACAACAAAAATATCTCTATATGATGGCTATGCCCTTTGTAGTCTGGGCTTTTGTGTTCAGTTATTTACCTTTATGGGGCTGGACCATGGCTTTTCAAAAGTACAAACCAGGAAAATCTTTTTTTGAACAAAAGTGGGTTGGCCTGCAATATTTCCGCGAACTGTTCCATGACGAGCAGTTCTATAATGCGCTGCGAAATACATTAGCCATGAGCATCATGGGCTTGCTAGCCGGCTTTATCATCCCTATCGTCTTCGCCGTACTTCTCAATGAACTCAGACTTCAGACTCTCAAACGTTTCGTACAAACCGTATCCTATCTGCCTCACTTTGTCTCCTGGGTCGTAGCCGCCGGCATTATTACCAAGATGTTGTCTACGGACAACGGCGCCGTGAATGATCTGCTAATGAGCCTGCATCTGATCAGTGAGCCGATCCAGTTCATGGCCAAAGGAAACTTCTTCTGGGGAATTGTGACCGCTTCTGATGTCTGGAAGGAAACCGGCTGGAACACGATCATCTATTTGGCCGCGATATCCGGAATTGGTCCAGAGCTTTATGAAGCGGCCAGAGTAGATGGCGCCAGCCGACTGCAACAGGTGCGGAATATTACACTGCCCGGGATTCGGACCACAATCATTATCCTTCTGATTATCTCCATCGGGCATCTGATCAGCATCGGATTTGAGAAGCAGTTTCTGCTTGGCAACAATCTGGTCCGCGACTATTCACAAACTCTTGATTTATACGCTCTGAACTACGGGCTTGGCATGGGACGCTTCTCGTTCGGTACAGCCATCAACATCTTCAATTCCGTTGTCAGTGTGTTCTTGCTTCTTCTAGCCAACGGTATCTTCAAGAAAATCACGAAGGAAAGCATCATTTAAAGGAGGTACTTCTATGCTAAGCAAAAAACTGTCCACCACATCTTGGCAGGATCGTCTCTTCGATCTCGTTGTCTATGTAGCCATCACTATAGTCACCATAGCCACACTGTATCCCTTTCTCAATGTGCTAGCTATTTCCTTCAATGACTCGACAGACAGTATCAAGGGCGGAATCACTATCTTCCCCCGTGTCTTCACCTTCAAGAATTATGAGACCATCTTTGCCTTCTCTGGGCTAATGACCGGACTAAAGATTTCAATTCTGCGCACGGTAATTGGCACTATACTCGGCTTGATCAGTGCATCCATGCTTGCTTTCACCTTAAGCCGGGTTGACTTCCAGGCGCGCAAATTCGTCTCCACCTTTCTTGCACTGACGATGTATGTCTCGGGAGGTCTAATCCCCTTTTATATTCTGATCAAAAATCTCGATATGATGGGTACCTTTGCAGTATATGTCTTACCGAGTCTTGTCAGCGCTTTCAACGTGTTTATCATCCGTTCCTTTATTGACGGCCTGCCTTACGCTCTTCAGGAATCCGCCAAGCTCGATGGAGCGAACGACTTTACGATTTATTGGCGAATCATTCTCCCACTGACCAAACCGGCTCTGGCTACGATCGCTTTATTTCTAGCCGTAGGGCAATGGAATGCCTGGTTCGATACTTATCTGTATAACGGCTCCAAAGATTCTCTAACCACCCTGCAATATGAATTAATGAAGGTCATTCAGAGTACGACAACGAACGCAGACAGTTTCCGCGGCCGGAATATGACACAGGTCATGGCTCAAATCTCGCCTGAATCCGTCAAAATGGCGATTACAATCGTCGTTACGGTTCCGATCCTGATCGTCTACCCATTCCTGCAGCGCTATTTCGTGAAGGGTATGACCCTGGGTTCGGTTAAGAGTTAGTTCACTTGCGGTATCTGCAGGTTATGCCTGTTTATACAATATTAATTCAGTCCATAAAGGGAGGGTTTATATTCATGAAGACTAAGACATTCAAACCGTACGTTGCAATTCTTCTGTTCGTTCTACTTCTCAGCTTATTGTCTGGCTGCGGTGGTGGAAATAATGCAGAGAATAAAGAAAGCAATGCCGGAAAAAGTACCAATGAACCAACAGCACAGGCGGAAGCAACGGCTGCGCCTGAGGATTTATCTCCACTTACACTTTCCTTCTTCGCCGAAGACCCGAATCCAAATTGGAATAATATGAAGGATGACATCAGCAAAGTCATTACGGAGAAAACAGGCGTCACGTTGGATGCCGAATTCGCCGTAGGCGATCCACAGCAAAAGATTGCCTTGATTGCCGCTGGTGGCGAATATCCTGATATTATTTCCGCCAAAGGCGACATAGGGAAACTTGTGGATGCAGGTGCGGTAATCGACCTTACCGACCTTATTGATAAATATGCCCCAAATATCAAGAAGGTGCTTGGCGACAATCTGGCCCGGGCCAAATATACAAATGAAGACCAGTCCATCTATTCCATTCCTACCTGGGCTGCCGTAAATGAGAAGAAGTTCGTTGCTGGCGGGGGTTTCGAGCTGCAGCATCGTGTGCTTAAAGAAGCTGGATATCCAGAGATTCGTACCGTGCAAGATTATGAGAATGTGATTAAAGCCTATCTGGAGAAGCATCCTACCGATGAAAATGGAAACAAGAATATCGGCGTATCCTTAAATGCGGATGATTGGCATATGTACATCTCTGTTACTAACCCTGCGGTTGCGACTACAGGCGGATCTGATGATGGTGAATATTTCGTTAATCAGGACACGCATGAAGCTATATACCATTTCCGCCGTCCTGAAGAAAAAGAATACTTCCGTTGGCTCAACCATATGAACGATATTGGCCTACTCGATAGAGAAAGCTTTGTGCAAAAATACGATCAATACAAAGCAAAAGTAGCCACAGGCCGGGTACTTGGTCTGATTGACCAGGACTGGGATTACAATGATGCTCAGCAGGCTTTGAAGACAGCAGGCAAATTCGAGCAGACCTACGGCCACTTCCCTGTAACTCTGTCAGCAGAATATAAAGAAACAAGCTTCTGGCCAACCGGCTTCATGGGCGGCTATGGAATCTCCATTTCCAGCACGAATCCTGATCCTGTTCGCACTATTAAATTCTTAGATTACCTTGCTTCTGACGAGGGCCAGATTCTTAACAACTGGGGGATTGAAGGCAAACATTATACAGTGGAGAACGGTAAACGCACAGTGCCTGCAGCCATTCAGGATCGCATCAACAATGACAATACCGCCTTCACCAAGGAATCCGGAATCGGCTTCTACTGGAATATGATGGTGCATTATGGTGATGGAGCCAAAGATTCAACAGACAATTATTATACCAAGAATTTCCCTGAGCAATTGGTATTGGGCTATAGCGATGTTGAAAAAGAAACTCTTGCCGCTTACAAGGCAACTACTTGGAAGGACCTATTCCCGAAAGAAGAAGAATTCAAAGAAAAAGCTTACGGTGCGGCATGGAATATCGCGATTCCAGGCGAAGATGAAGTATCCATTTTGGGCAACAAAATGAAAGATATTACTTGGAAACGTATCCCGGAAGCCATCTTAGCCAAACCAACCGACTTTGATAAGATTTGGGATGCGTACATGGCTGATCTGGAAAAAGCAGGCGTGAAAAAAATGGAAGCGGGCTACACCAAATACGTACAGGATCGAGTTACGTTATGGACTGCTAAATAAAAAAAACCTATAAATTCTCAACAAAAAGAGTGCCAGCCATTAAGGCTGGCACTCTTTTTATTGATTTCAACCGCTGTCTTCCGCTCTTCTAAAGCGCCTCAACTTCTGCCTTAACAACTCCTTTGCGCTCTCTAGCCGATTTACGGAAGTAGAACAGTTCATATATAGCCGGTACGACAATCAGCGTCAACAGCGTTGCGGCGGTTAAACCGCCGATGACTACAATCGCCAGACTTTGCGAAACGATGCTGCCCTGCTCGGGATGTCCGAACAGCAATGGGAGCATGGCACATATCGTGGCAATAGCCGTCATGAGGATCGGACGCATCCGCGTTCCCGCCGCTTCGAGAATCGCTTCACGGACACTCATGCGCTCCTCGTTATGCTTGATCCGGTCTACCAGCACAATCGCATTCGTGACCACGATCCCGATTAACATTAGCGCTCCGAACAATGCGGTAAAGTCTGGTGTAACACCTGAGACGATCAAGCCAACAATAGCCCCTATCGCTGCAAGTGGCAGGGAGAACATAATAGCCAGTGGTGCGCGCAGCGTTTTGAAAGTCAGCACCATGATTAGGTAGACCAAACCGATAGAGATCAGTGCTGTCATTCCCAGGTCGTTGAAGTCGCCTGATTGATCGACGGAGGCTCCACCTGCATATAAAGTTACTCCTTCGGGAAGTTTCATACTATCTGTTTGCTTGGCAATGTCCGCACCGATCTCCGAAACCTTCTTCGGATCGACATCTGCAGTAATTCTGACATAAGGCTTGCCGTCTTTATGGTACAACATAGCTGGCTCATTGCTAACCTTCAGGGTTGCCAATTGAGACAATGGCTGCGGGCCACTGGCGGTCATCAGTGTAATTCCTTCTAAATCCTGCTGTGTCTTCGGCTCTACAAGAGGGTCTAATATCACTGTTGTTGGCGATCCATCCAGCTCCATCTGTCCCAGCGGAATAGCTCTTAACATTCCGCCTAGCTGCATCGAGATTTCCTGTGCGTTAGCCTGTGTAGGGTCAACATTGAAAGCAAATACAGGCTTGGTATCCTCCATATTGCTGCTGACCTTTTGAACGCCTTTCACTGTCTTCACTTTAGCCGCAACCTCTTGGGCGACCGAAGTCACAGCGGCCAGATCATCACCGACAATATCGATGTATTCATTGGTTGAGCCTGAGCCCATCATACTGGCTTCGTTAGCGGTTAAGGTAGCGCCAGTATAAGACTTCGCTGCACCGCGGACATAGTCAATAAAGGCTTGTGCATCTGCATCCTTTTTCATGACAACCGTGAAGTCAACCAACGTCACCGAGGTAACACTTCCCCACTTCGCCGAATCGGCACTGTTGCCGGACTGCATCAGAACGGTTTCGGCCTGTGGCTGCTGCATCAACTCCTGTTCCAGCTGCTTCCCTTTCTTCATAACCTCAGTAACGGGAACATCATTTGGGTAGTTCAGCTGAATCGATACATAACTGGCATCAGATGCATCCAGTGCAGCCTTGGGCATTGATACATAGGCAGCAATTGAACCGATAAGCAAGATGAGCCCCAAAGACAACGTTACCCATTTACGCTGAAGATTCCAACTCAGGAAGCGGGTAAACCACTTGGATGGCTCATGCTCTTTCATAGAAGACTTCCGCAGCAGAACTGCGCTTAGCAGAGGAACAACGGTTAACGCCACCACCAGCGAGGTGAGCAAGGAGTAGGTAACCGTTAGCGCAAACGGAAGCAGGAAGTCCTGTAAACCACCGCGTAAAAGACCCATGGGCAGGAACACGGCGACCGTTGCAATGGTCGATGAAGTAATGGCTCTGGCTACTTCCCCAGTAGCACTAATTATCATTTCACGAGAGAAGGGTTCTTTCTGCAATCTGCGGTATATATTCTCAATAACCACGATGCTATCATCAACCAGACGCCCAACCGCAACGGCTACACCCCCGAGTGTGATAATATTTAATGTTATGCCAGAGATATTCAGTAAGTACAAGGTGACAGCTAGTGACAGCGGGATGGATATTGCTGTAATGAGTGTTGCCCGTATGTTGCGCAAGAATAACAGAATTACGATAGTCGCAAATAAAGCACCGAGCAATACTTCTCGCATCATACTATTCACCGAAGTGACAACCATGTCTGAGGTACTGAACACTACGGCTACCTCTGCATTTTTTTCGGTATCATTAATTTTGTCCACTGTAGCCTGCACTTCATCGCCGACATCGACCGCATTCGCATTAGCTTCTTTAGTTATCACTGCGAACAGCACATCTTTGCCGTTCGAGCGGCTAACGCTTTGCTGATCCTGCTTTAAGGTCACCGCAGCAATATCCTGCAAAGCAACTCCAGGGACTACAGGAAGCTTTTTCAAGGTATCGATACTATCAATGGTAGAAATCACGTTTACATTACCCGTCTGCCCGCCGATCGTCTGCTCTCCAAGCGAAGCCGATACATTGCGCCCCTGGAGCAAGCCCATGACCTGCGTTGAAGATACACCTTTGTCGGCCATTAATTTCGGATCAAGCTTAACCTTGACTTGCGGGTCCACTTTTCCGTATAAAGCCACATTGGATACTCCTTTAATCTTCTGAAACTCAGGAATAATCTTGTTCTCCGCAAGCTCCAGGTTATCCTTAGTTAATCCTTCATCAAACGAAAGAGTCACCTGGGAAATCGGAATCATCGAAGTGTTCAATTGCAGGACGAAGGGGTCCATCACGCCCTCAGGGAATTGTAAGGAATCAACAGCTTTTTGAACTTCCTGCGCAGCATCCTTCATATTGGTTGTACCTTCAAAATAAATATCGACCTTCGCATATCCATCTCCGGAAGTCGACTGCTGCTCTGTCTTGCCCTTCACCAATGCAGTGGCCGCCTCAATCGGCTTAGTGACGTTCGTCTCCATCGATTGGGCATCCTGTCCGGGCCCCAGTACAGTTACGGTAACCTGCGGATTATCCGCCTCCGGCATAAATTCCATCGGCAGCGAGGTATAACTTAATCCCCCCACTATTAACGCCATCACGACTAACAACCCTACCGCACCCTTGTTTCCAAACGACCATTTGGTTAACCAATTCATTTCTTTTTTACCCCTTCCACGCTCTAATTTGTGGTTTCTATTGTATGACTGCTAACTTATGTATAATTCGCCATCCCTTGATTTTAGTTTAAGGTCTTTTGGCATGTGTCAAAACGGTCCGGCGGCGGGTTTCGCTCTCAGCCTTAAGTCGGGGATTCTCCCCCTACTGAGGTCACAAGAAGAAACGGCTTCGCCGTTCATTATATGGACGGCATCCGTTTCTTCGAGAAATATAAGGATAAGTTATCGTGTGAACATATAAATTCTTAAATTTGAACAAAAAGCTGCCCCACACAGAGAGACAGCTTAAGCAGCGTACATATATTTATTCGCGAGTTAAGATTTCAGATTTCTGCGGTCATACGTTGTTCCGCGCCAGGTCATGCCACCCCGAGTGGAGGCGCGGAAGGCACCGCGCTGACCGCCAATGATCAGACACATTCCGATAATCGGGTGAGCAATACCGTACCAGGCACCACTGCCCGAATGCCGTGAATACACATAATAAAGCCAGAAAACAAATAACAAACTTATGGCACACAATATTCTTGCAGAAGGAGGTCCCATGAACAGGCCAAACCAAGGATAAATCATGGTCAGTAGACTGGAAGTAGTAGTCATGAGTGCGTTCGGATAACGAAATACCGATTTCTCTACACTTCCAATAAGCTGTGGCAAGCTCTCATACCAGTTCCAGACGCCGAGCATTTTCGTACCGAATAGCACATCCTGGCGGTAACCCGCCTGTTTAATAAGCTTACCTAGAGTGAAATCATCTGTAGAGATATAGGAGAACCCCTCGTGTGTGCCAATCCCTTCATAAACCTCCCGCTTGACCAAGTTAAAAGCGCCAATCCCGAAAGATTGCGAAGCCTTCGGGTCCTTGACCTTCCACAGCATACCGAATGAAGCGGCGCTCATGAAGATAAAAGCCCCGTACCATTTGGAGAATACTTCAGGTCCCTGAAATTCGGGAATCAAAGTTAGATGATCAAGTTGATGCGTTTGAGAATACACAACAGCCTTACTCAAACACTCTGGATGAAAAAGAATATCGGCATCCGTAAACAGCAACCATTCACCGTTAGCCCTCTTGCTGCCTTGGAATAAGGCATGACTCTTTCCCATCCAATTGTCCGGCAGCTCCGTAATATCCAGACCATTCACATTCGGGTACATATCTGAGAGCCGCTGCATAATATTCGCCGTTTCATCTTCGGAACGATCGTTGACCAGAATGATCTCAAGCCGGGTATAGGTCTGCTTGATCAACGATTCAACACATCGCTCCAATGCTTTCTGTTCATTCTTAGCGGCAATGACTACAGAGATCAAAGGTGGTTCATCCTTCAGCTTATCCTCTGTTTGGTATAGCTTGCCGATTTGGGCAGCCTTCCCTGTAAAGATAATAGCAATCGTTCCCCACATGACTACATTCAACCCGCCCAGAATCCAATAGATCCAGTTCATCTCTAATTCCCGCCCTCCGTCAAATTTGTACGATCGTTCTAATGTTTCTAAATAACTACGGTCTCTAAACAGAGACCGCCTGTAAAAACAAAGAAACCGTATCCCGGTACAGCCCTCTCAACGATTCATGATCCATTGTACTCGAAAAAGCATTTAGCCCGCCTAACCAGGCTCCAAACAGCAGACTTAGCTTCTGCCCATCTCCTGGTTTGAATGTCCCTATTGCCATTCCTTCTTCAATAATCTCCCGATAGGCCTTTATCGGAGTGACCGCCAGGCCATACAGCGCCTGAACGGAGGTGGGTTGAACATTCGGAAGTGCTGCCAGCTCTTGTCCTGCTCTCAACAGGTCCTGCTCATAGTTGTGGATCACAAATTCGGCGATGGCGTACAGCTTCTCCGCTGGAGTTGCACATCCTGAAGCCTGCGCATACCAGCGTTCTCCCCAATGCCGCATGGTCTGTTGGGCCAACGAGACGAACAGTTCCTCCTTACTTTTAAAATGATAATAAATATGTCCCTTGCTATAACCTGATGCCCTGGAAATATCCGCTATCGATGTGGCGTTATATCCCTTCAGGGAGAACAGGCTTTCAGCTTCCCTCAGCACCTCTTGCCGGACTTGCTCACTGTCATAGCTTCTCTTATTCATCCAGTAATAGTTTTCCCCTTAAATAGAACGACTGTACTAATGATAAGTATACAGCATATCCTTTATTTTACAATAATAATCTGAGATTGCTGCCTCCAAGATCCTTTTAATCTCTCAGCGACTCATTCAGAACCCTGCTTGGCAGGCTCGCGAAACATATACTTTAATAGTGGTGGTGTTACCAGTGTAGTTACAATCACTACAATAATAACGGAGGTGAAATATTCCGGAAGCAATAGTCCGCTCTGCAGCCCTGTCGCAGCAATAATCAAAGCCACTTCACCCCGCGAGATCATTCCTGAGCCAATAATTGCCGAGGAGCGGTTATTAAAGCCGGTAAGCCGCGCACCCAGTCCGCCACCCAGCATTTTGGTCACGACTGCCACAAGGGTAAGCGCGATAACGAAACCGATCTGACTTCCTACGCCGGCAAAAGAAACACTGAGTCCGATGCTCACAAAAAATACGGGTACAAAAATGGAATATGCGATCGGTTCGAGCTTCTCTTCTACGGTATGCTTGAAAGACGTTTGTGAGATGGCAATCCCCGCGGCAAAAGCACCGATAATCCCGGCCATTCCCATCAGTTCGGCGAAGTACGCAAAAGTAAAACAGATCACCAAGGCCGCCGTGATGGTTGCTTCTGTTACCCTCAGCGGAGCCAGCCATTTCATCACCCAAGGCACAAGGAACCAGCCAGCAGCAATGGCGACTACAAAGAACAACACTTTTTTGCCGATGAGCAGACCTAGAGATATTTCCGCTCCTGTCCCGAAAAAGCTCATTAATACAGCTAGCAAAATGACTACCAATATATCGTCCACCACGGCGGCTCCCAGAATGGTAGAGCCTTCACGAGAGTTGAGCTTGTTCATATCCTTCAGTACCTGCACGGATATACTGACAGAGGTCGCACTCAGCAGGACACCCATAAATAAAGCGTTATAGTAGGCAAAGCCAAACAGTTCCCCAATGGCTAAACCTCCCAGAAAGGGTAGTACGATACCTCCAACCGCTACGGCAAAGGCTGATTTCCAGTTCTTACGCAGCTGATCCAGATCTGTCTCCAGACCGGCGATAAACATCAGCAGCAGCACACCAATCTCTGAGATGTAGTGAATAAACTCTCCGTTTTGAATCCAACCCAACACTGCCGGTCCTAGCACAATGCCGACAATCAGCTTGCCCAACACCGCAGGCTGTCCTAGCCGTACAGATAAATCTCCAGCAAGCTTGGTGAACAGCAAGATCAGCATAAGATAAAAAATAAACTCCATGGTCATCCACTCCCTTTTCCTCAACTTCTCCCTAAAAAACACAAAGAGGAGCCCTTGTTGACAGGCTCCTCCAAAAAACAAATAAATATTCAGTTAAATTATATAATTAAATTATAACCTTATTTAGAATTGTTGTAAACTAAGGCGCTATGATAACTACCTTTACTTCAGATAAAATACCTCACGCAGTGGTACCATAGGCGTTTCCTCATTGAAATCAAAGGAGCCCTCGACCATCTTCGAGGTAATATCATTCCATCTGTTGCAGGCCTCACTCTGAGCGATGTAAGCAAAAGCCGCTTCCGTATCTTCACATTCAAAGCAGTAAAAAAATTGATTGCCATTCTGAAAGATGGAATAATTAGAAATCCCGGCTTTGCTGTGTTCCTCCAATATTTCTGTCCAAGGGTTCAAGTGCATTGCCACGTACTCTTCCAGACATTCTTCCTTTACCTTCCATGTCCAAGCCAGTTTGTTGCTGCTCATCTTCTAGTCCTCCTAGTTATAAATTGTATGTATTTATACAGTAAGACTATCCAGATAGGCAATAGCCTCTTCACGAGTTTTATAGTGTACTGCAAATTTACCAAAAAGTCTCTTCATTTGCATGATCTACACAGGAGCATTTGCAATGTATACCCAACCCGCTACACCGGCTACAGTAACCATCTCCCCAGTTGGTGCCAATAAAGCAGCAACCTCAGGAGATAATACCGATTTGGATGTACGTACATCCGTAATACCAGTAAAGCCTGGCTTTACTAATTCCATAATTTCTGCAAATTGTTCATTGTAGTCATTTGCATTCTCTTCGGTAATTCCGTTAGTAATTACCTCAATTCGATTCTTTCGTGCATTGTAATCAATTGTAAAAGTCATTCATGTTCCCCCCGGAATGATATCGCTTCCAATAAACTCAATTATAGTGATCATATCATTTTAGCTTGAACCTGAATATGCCTAATTTCCCATACTCTAGTGAACAAGAAGAAACGGTTTCGCCGTCCTTTTATGGACGGTACCCGTTTCTTCGAGAAATATAAGGAACTTACGTCAATGGATGAACTAAAGGGGCAGTTATGAATCTAGTTCGTAGGAATATCCACTACTTACGCGCTTATTCCTGCCTCACTTGGGCGAAGAATAGCAGAGCCGATTGCCAGCAGTACTGCGGCCATCAAACCCAGTATGGCGAAGGGCAGCCACAGCTCGTTCCAGCCTCCGCCGGTTGCGGCGATATCAACCGCCTGAATCGCCCATTTTTGCGGGACAAAGTTAGCGGCCTTCTGCATATAGTCCGGCATGATGGCTAGCGGCCAGAAACAGCCGCCCAGCATACAGGTCGGAGTCAGGATCAACATATTCAGCATTCCGGCATTATTGGGGTTGCGGACCAACCCAGCTATGGTGCTGGCAATCCCCATGGACACCAGCATAAATGCTGCAAGCACCAGGAAATAAAGATAAAGCGGTATTTCATAATCATAGTGCAGCACCCAACGGCCTAAGACAAGAACTACGATAATTTGAATCAGGCCTACCATAAAGCTCCCCAGAAAATTACCTAAAGCAATTTCGTAGGAGCGCACAGGAGCACTGAACATCCGCATCATAGTGCGCCCTTTCCGGTCATCCATAATGATCGATACGGAACTGGTCACCAGCCCCATCAGAAACATTAACGTTAACCCGACTACGACACCCAAGCCTTCTCGGGGATATAAATTATAATCTGTTCGGATGCTGCCGACACTATGCTGCTCCGTTTTTGCCAATATAGCGGCGAACTGTGCTTCAGGGTCGGTGGAACCTCCATCAGCAGACCGAATAAGTGTGGCGGTACTCAGCATCTCATCAGCAATCGCATTTGTTTTCATTTTGACCATTATCGAAGTTTCTGTCGTTTTGAGCTCATATAAGCTAATTTGCGGCTGTTTTCCGGCCAACAGCTCCGAGGTATATCCAGCCGGAATCATGACCCCGGCCTCCCCCGTCTGCCCAATGATACTCTCCTTCAGAACCGCTTCATCCGTCTTCTGCACGAGCTTATAATCACCGGTACTCTCCAATTCAGCAAGAAGGTGTTTACCGCCAGCACCGTTGTCCATATTCGTATATAGCACAATCGCGGGGTTCTCGCCCATACTTCCAGTAACGGATACCACTCCTGCCAATACAATACTGGGCAGAATAATAAAAGTAAGGATACCCCTCCGGGAACCGATAATTCGCTTAACCATATTCAAGCCAATCGTAAGGATATTATTCATGATAACCCACCTTCTTGTATGAGATAAACGCCGCACTGAACAGCACAAGACAGATCAGTGACAGAACCCCTAAATTTGGCAGAATCTCCGACAGTCCGGAATGGAGCATCATCCGTAAAATGGCTTGCATTGCCCAATGATTCAAGGTATAGGCTCCCACAGAGTTCACCCACGAATCTGGAAGCGGGGCCATCCCCCCACTAATGAAGGTCATGATTACCGTGATTACTGTGATTACACTTCTTGCACCGGCCATATTTTTACTAAACAATGAAATAATGATGGATAACGTCATAGAGGCTATGATCATTATCAGACAGAACAGCAGTAGCAGACCAGGACGATTGCCCCAATCCACGCCGAAGAACCAGTGCGATAAGAGAATAATAGCAACACATTGGAAGATAGAAACGATGCCTACGCCGAGCATTTTTCCAATAAATAGCTGCGATCCTTTAACCGGCATCGAGTTGATTCGGAAGAGGGTATGGTTCTCTTTTTCGTTAAAAAGAGACGAAGTTACGGTAAGCCCGCTATACAGCAAAAACATCAGCATCATCGAGACCGCATAGAATTGCGAGGCCGTATACGTCGCCCCTCCTTCACTTAGCTTACCTAGTGTAACCAGCGCGTGATCTCCAGAAGTTGTTGCCGCAGCCGTTAAAGCTTCCGGTCCAAGCATCAGCGCCACGGCCTGTTTAGCATTGATATTGCTCAAAAAATTATCAAATACGGTCCCGGCGACCATATTGTCCGTACGATCTTTGCCCAAAATATATTCAAGCTTTGCTGCCCCACCGCTCTGCACTTCGCTGTCGAAGTTAGCAGGAATGACAACGGCATAGCCATATTTCCCGCTGCGCAGTCCGCTTTCCACAACCTTACGACTCTCTACCTCCCGCGGAACGATAATCTTCGAAATCTCCGGTGTCTTCAGAAAGCTTGCTACTATTGCTGAGCTGGCGAGCCCCTCTCCAGATAGGCTGACAATGCCTACGTTCACTGGAGCTATAGTAGAATCCTTACCGTTTCCCATGACACCTGAAAGCGAGGAACCGAGCAGAAAGATTAATACCAACGGCAGCAGAAACATATTCAGCAGCATCGAGCGTGATCGGAGCAGCCTGCGCAGCTCATAGCTCATAATTGTCCATGTATTCATCAGCGCTTTTCCCTCCTCCTTTAATCGCGCAAGGTCCGTCCGGTCAGGCTCAGGAACAACATCTCCAGATCCGGCTCCTCAATATGCAGGGAACCAATAATCCCCTCATGTTTGGCAAAAATAAATAGAATATCCTGCAGCTCCCCTTGCGAAGAAGGCAGATAAAGCTCTATCACACCCTCCTTCACTTCCACTCGACTGATCCGCGGATGCAGCTTAAGCTCATGGATTAGCTCAGGAGTAATCTGCGTAGCTCTGATCACAATTTTCTCTTCCTGGGCCACTCGTTCCCGCAATTCTTTTTCCGTACCGCAGGCAATAATATGACCTTTATCCATAATGGCGACCCGATCACAAATGGCTGCGACCTCCTCCATATAGTGACTTGTGTAGATGATTGTTGAACCGAGCTTATTCAGCGCCTTTACCGAATCCAGAATATGATTGCGTGACTGGGGATCAATCCCTACGGTCGGCTCATCCATAATGATCAGCTTGGGACGATGCATAATGGCGCAGGCGATGTTCAGCCGTCTTTTCATCCCTCCCGAGAAGGTGGATGGTTTCTCTTTGGCCCGGTCGCTGAGACCAGTGAACGCCAGTGCTTCCGCTACCCGCTCCTTCAGCAGCTTGCCGCGCAAGCCGTATAACCTGCCGAAAAAAGTCGCATTCTCCTCCGCTGTCAACATATCGTACAGTGCCAGCTCTTGGGGAACCAGGCCAATTCTTTTCTTGACCTCTAGCGAGTTCGCAGATACCGACAGGCCGTCAATCCTAATGTCGCCACCGTCGATCTTAAGAAGGCCGCAAATCATGCTGATTGTAGTACTCTTGCCCGCCCCATTCGGACCCAGCAGACCAAAGATTTCACCTGCCTGAATCGTAACATTCACATGATCCACTGTTAGTTTGTCATTATAGCGTTTCACTACATCCGTCAATACCGCAAGTGACATATTGTTTCGCTCCTGTCTGTGTGCTTCTATATCCTAAATTGTAGCTCACAAGAAGCTCCATCGGACGTACAAAAAGTCATCTTCTGAAGGTGACTAAAGTCATCTCCTGAAGCAGCGGGTAAATATGCTAAGATAAAAGCTAAGAAAACTGTCTATCGACAAAAAGGATGAACCGGCGTGACCAGAGAACTGAACCTATTGCGTTACGGACTCATTATTATTCCTGCTTCTATTACCATTTACATTTACCAATATGCCGATTACCAATTATTCACCATGCACTTTTTATTGCTTATGCTGCTGGTAACGCTTGGTGCTAAGCTGCCTGATTCGCTATCCGCGCTGGCTAGCGCCTTAGAAATACTGTTCACCGCTTGGTTATGCTACCAGTATGGCAGTCTGATGATCTTTCCAGCGCTCTCCGCATTGCTGTGCTATTCTCGGCTGAAATCGCCTTCGGTGTCGGTCTTGTTCACCACGATTCACCTGATTGCGTTGAATCTTGCCTTCAAGCACTCCATCCCGCTTCTGTGGGTCAACATGAATATTGCCTTCCTGCTTACCTACTCCCTGAACGAGCTTCTGCGGAGGGCTGGACGAGGCCGTGCGGAAACGTTACTAGTGTATGATGAATTGCGCAAAAAACATTTCGAGCTGGAGGAAGCCCGTAGCCGACTGCTGCAATTCACCTCCCAAGTAGAGACTGCCGCCCAATCGGAGGAGCGGGTGCGAATCTCCCGCCAACTGCATGATGATATCGGCCACCGCCTGATCCGCATCAAAATGATGATGGAGGCCGCGATTCAGACGCTTCCTGCCGCACCCGCAACTGGAATGCAGCTGATGGTTCAGATTCGTGACCAAGTGTCTGCCAGCATGGATGATATGCGCGCAGCTGTGAAGCGTATCAACTACGCCCCGCAATTGGAGGGTGCCTATGCGCTGGACCGACTGCTAGAGGAGATCGGCCGCGATACCGGAATTGAGACCTCGTACCTTGTAGAAGGCATACCTTATCCGCTGTATCCCAGTATTCAGATTGTCCTCTTCAAGAATGCCCAGGAAGCCATCACCAATGCCCTACGTCACGGAAGAGCTACAGCAGTATGGATTCAGCTAACCTATAGTGAAGCTGAGATTATAATGGAGCTTAGCAACAATGGAGTTCTTCCCACAGGAGAAGCGCTGCACAGACTGCAGTGTAGTGGCGGATCTGGCTTGAAAGGAATGACAGAACGAACACGGTTGATCGGCGGAACCCTTGAGCTGCGGCAGGTACCACAGTTCGTAGTAGTGACCAGATTGCCGGTATATAGGCAGGGAGAGATTAGGTAATCAAGAGGATTTGAAAGTATCGAAAGGAGTATAACCAACTGATGATTAAGCTTCTAATTGTTGACGACGATTCTTTTATTCGCGAAAGCCTTAAGGTGCTAATGGGCCTAGATTCTGAAATTGAAATCGCAGGAACGGCTAGTGATGGCAACGAGGCTTTGGCCTTTCTTAAGGAGGGTCTTGCGGTAGATGTGGTGCTTATGGATATTCGCATGCCAGGCTGCGGTGGAGTTGAAGGTACCTTAGCCATCAAAAAGTCATTTCCACAGGTATCTGTGCTGATGCTGACCACCTTTGATGATGACGAATATATTATTGAAGCCTTGCGAAACGGAGCCAGCGGCTATTTACTGAAGAACATTCCACCCGACCGTATTATACAGGGCATCAAGACCGTACATGAGGGCAACATGCTGATCCATCCCGACATTGCCCGGAAGCTGGCTACCTTTCTGCAGCCTGCCTCCCGTCCTGAAGCCGAGCAAGTGTCTCCGACGCTTCAGAGTTACGGGTTAACCAAGGCAGAGATTGCCGTTGTTGCCTCCATAGCGGAGGGACATTCTAATAAGGAAATTTCCGCAGAGCTGTTCCTGAGCGAGGGGACCATCAAAAATTACATTACCGATATCTTAAGCAAGCTGGGCCTGCGCGATCGTACACAAATTGCTATTTTTTATTTAAAAAACTGCCAGGAGTAAGGTACGTTGGTTCACTCACATTACATATAAAGCCCGGACCCACTGATCAGTGGAGTCCGGGCTTTTCGTTAAAGAGGTCAATTTCCATCATAGCAGTGTTAGACCTCGGCTGAATCCGCCTTAGTCTTTACGCTTTTTGTCGGCCGTTTGAGTTCGCTCACGGGCAGACTCCGGTTGCGGGTACCCGTCTTCATCATAACAATGCTGAAGATACTTGAGGGTTTCGTCTCCGCCGTAAGATACCCATCTTGCTCCGGCACGAGAATGATGCCGAGCTGGTGATGATCACCATCATAGATGGCTCGCTGCAGGTACTTGCTCTCACCTTCGGCGTTCAGCAGCTCCAGCTTGCAGAACGCCGGATTCATCCGCAGCGCCTCATGCAGCTGCGAGGCATTGGTCAACAGGACCCCGTTGACCTTCAGCAGGATCTCGCCCGGCAGGATGCCCATATCCTGCGCGGGGCTGCCCGGCAGCACGGCCAGCACTTTGCGGCCGGCTAACGGATGCACGAAGACGGGGCTGACACTGCGCTCCTCCAGAGCGCTGTACCAGCTTAAGCCTTCGTGCAGCGTCATTGCTGCGAGCGCCGCGACCACGGTCAGCGGGCTCCACCAGAACGCAAGTAGGCCTAAGCCCAACAGGACGATGCTGTATAACAGCAGACGTCCTGACGTGCGGGCCGCCTTGCGCCCTGGCAGCATGCTCTGCGTCATCTCGCTGAAGCCGATGATGACGGGCAGAGATACGATGCCAAGCCCGCCGCCGAGCAGCGTCTGCCATGGCAAATCCCCGGCTCCGGCTCCCGCAGGAACCAGGAGGAACAACGGCAGCGGCCAGAAGGCCTGCAGCTGGTAGCCGCCGACGACCTTGCCGCGCTTACCTTTCAGGAACAATGGCGTGGCGAGCCTAGCCCCCTGCCAACGGGCCAGCAAGGCTTCGGCCATGTGCAGCAAGGCTGCCAGCACCAGCAGCGCCGGGATATCCATCTCCCTTAGTGCAGCAGCAATCGTGCCTATTTCCCCACTCTGCAACGCATGTGGAAAGAAAGAAAGTACAAATTGAATGATGCCAAGCAAACCTATAGAATAGGCAAAACATAAATAGCGTACTCGGATCAGCAGCAGCAGTAAACTGACTACCCAAATGCAGGCTACAGCTGTGCCGGATAAAGATATCCCTAGCAGAACAGCAGCCATTGAAACCAGAAGCCCCATAACGAGACCACTCCATACCGTCCGCCATGTCTCCTGGCCCCAGCTATGCAGCTTCACATGAATTAACTTTCGTTCCAAAGCTACCTGCCGGCGGTAATACAGTGCTATGAATACAAGAGCAATATAGTAATATGGCTGAATCAGTAAATGTAAAAGTGCATTACCCAAGCTTCCCAACAGTTCCGCTATCCCATTCAAACCTTTCGTCACACTCCTTTGCCTATGAAATCAATAAGTGGACCACAGAAGTATAGAGCTGAAGGAAATATTATGAAACTAATTTTTTGTAATGTTTCATACCCTTCCTTAAATGAGCCCGAAATTTTGAGATAAAGGGAATTTGTCCCTCTAATTTAATGGAAATCTTCACTTTCAAGGAATTAGAGGGAAAATCACACGCTAATTCATCTCGAATCATGTTATGAAGCCCAATCGAATAAATTTAAAGGTATAATTTCCCTCTAATTTCTAAAATGTCCTGAATTAAGTGCAATTAGAGGGCGGATTTCCCTCTATTTCGGTATACTGACCTTAGTTACATGGGTTGGAAGTGGCTTTATGGTATGGAGCCACATATAAGTACTTATATTCTAAAGAAAAAAGAAGGCTGAACTCAGCCTTCTTACTTTTTCGACGCTGCCGCCTTGATTTCCTTCTGAATCTCTGCAATTCCCTTATTCCGCTGGTTGTCATTGACAGGGTCCTGAATAGCCTTGATCAATGAAAGTTCAAGCGACTCCGCTGTTTTTGCGTCAATTATTCCAGTTACTTTCAGCTTCGCTGTGCTTTGGAATTTCTTGACTGCATTCTTCGTATCCACATCGAAATAGCCATCTTTACGCCCTGGCTTGTATCCCAAACCATCCAGCATCGTTTGTGCACTCTTCACATCTGCACTATTCATGTTATATTGCAGAATTACACTTTTGTTAATCGGTGCTACCGAGAAGTAATCTGGCTGTGCAACGGCAATATCGGGTTTAATCCCTTTGCCGTGAATCCACGTGCCATCAGGTGTTAACCATTTGGCAATGGTAATCTTCAGTAAGCTACCATCTTGCAGTTGCTTGTCAAAGCTGGTCTGTACAGTGCCTTTGCCGAATGAATTATCCCCGATCAGCTTAGCTCCTGCCGATTGCTGCAGAGCTCCTGCCAATATTTCCGAGGCGCTTGCGCTACCTTTATTCATCAGTACAACGACTGGATAGGCTTTGCGTGAACCCTTGGAGGTACTGACCTCACGCTCTTTGGTCTTATACTCTACCTGCACGATTGTTTTGCCTGACGGTACGAACTGTTCTGCCATCTCAATGACAATCGGAAGAACACCACCTGGGTCATTTCGAACATCGATGACGAGGCCCTTCATGCCCTGCTTCTCCAGTTTACCTAGCTCTTCTTTGAAACGCTCCGCAGTATTCAGGGAGAATTGGGTGACCTCGATGACGCCAACCCCATCCTTCTCCATAGTGGCATACACGGTTTCCAGCTTCACGTCATCCCGGGTAATCACAAATTGCAGCGGCTCTGTAGCGCCAGCACGTTGTATCTTCAAGGTCGCCTTGCTGCCTTTAGGACCACGTATCTTGGCCACCGCAGCATTTAATTCCAGGCCTTCCAGCGATTCTCCATTAACAGACAGAATCACATCTTTGGCTTGAATCCCGGAGGTCTCAGCCGGTGAGCCCTTAATCGGTGAAACCACAACTACCTTGCCATTATCCGAGGAGACTTCCGCTCCTATCCCTGTAAAGGAACCTTCAATACTTTCCTCAAACTGTGCGGCTGTTTCCTTACCCATATAGTTGGAATACGGATCGCCCAATGCTTCCATCATCCCATTGACAGCACCATCTATCAGCTTGTCGCGATCTACAGTCTTATAATAATTGCCCTCAATCAGATCCAGAGCAGTTCCGAGCTTCTTGGATTCTTTATCCTGCAGTCCAGTAGTCTGCAAAACCGATGTTATCCCTTCACCTGCGGCTTGTCCAAAAACAGAACTGTAACCAGTCACACTCAGGGTCAATAAGCTGCCGCATAGCAAGGCAGCGATTATCATAAACGCCGCTGTGCTTTTTTTTAACATGATGTTCCCACCGTCCCCTCTTGTCCATCTTGACCATTACAACCTAACCCCATCCTACGAAGGGACGGTATCTCTTCCAGTATATGCCGCAGCTTCAATTAATATTTATGCATGCTTTAAATTAGAGATAAGGCATAGGATTAACCGGCTTACCATCAATCCGTACTTCGAAATGAAGATGTGGGCCTGTTACACGGCCTGTCGCACCAGATTCAGCAATTGTCTGACCGCGATCAACGTGATCCCCTACCTTAACCTTTATGCCGCCCTCACGGATATGTCCATACAGTGTCCACACGCCTCCGCCATGGTCAACAATCACACAATAACCATAACCGCTCCACCATTCAGCCACAAGTACCGTTCCGGCATCAGCCGCATGAATATCGGTTCCCTGTGGAACTGCAAAGTCAACCCCGGTATGCATCTTGCCTACCTCACCCGTAACCGGATGTGTCCGCGGGCCGAAGCCTGACGAAATTCTGACGGACCCTACAGGAAGCAGGAAAGGTCCATTCCCACCTTCATAGGCTGAACTGGAACTATTGCTTCCGCTACTGGAAGAATTCGCTTTAGCCTGGCGAGCCGCTTCCGCTTTGGCCGCAGCCGCTTTGACCGCCGCTGCTTTGCGGGCCGCTTCCTCAGCCTTTATCTTATCCTTTTGCTGCTCCAGGGCTGAACGATTGCTTGCAAGCTCTACCAGCTTGGCATTCTGCTCCTCGCTGACTTCATCAGACTCCTGAATTTCCTTGTCGTAGTAAGCGATAAGCTCCTGCTTCTCGTCTTCCTTCTCCTTCAGCATGCTGCGCTGGGATTCCAAATCTGTATACAGCTGTTTAGCTTGCGCATATTGCCCTTCAAGCTGCTGCTTCTTGACAACAACTGTCTGCTTGTCCAGCTTATGCTGCACCAACAGATCCTGATCCTGATCCACAATCATCTTCAGAGAGTCCGCTCGATCCAGAAAGTCAGAAAAGCTCGTGGATGAGAGCAAGACATCCAGATAAGACACTGCACCATCCGTATACATTAGCCGAACACGGGACTCCAGCAGCTTCTCCCTTGAAGCTACACGTGCCTCCGCTTCGTCCAATTCGGTAGCTGTAACGTTCAATGAATCTTCCGTCTTGGCGATCTTGGAGGAAATATCGGTCATCTTACCCTTTACGAGATCCACTTGCTCCAGTACATACTGCAGATTGAGATTGGTCTTGTTCTTATAGTGCTGTGCTTCCTGATTGCGCGAAGCGGCTTTCTCCTGCTGTGCCTTGGCAGTCTGTACTTCTTGCTGCAGCTTCTTCAGCTGCTTGTCGATCTCAGTAACACTAGTCTTCTTGGCATAACCGTCAGAGGGTTGGAATATGGTGACAGCCAGTAACAATACAGCTAAGCCGGCGGCAATCTTCTTCAACTCGCACTCCCCATCCTTTATTCATAAGTATAGATCATTTCAAATTGGATCTTGTTATACTTTCAAAAACTTGCGAATAGATACGGTACTTCCCCAGACACCAATCAGCACGCCGAGACCTACCAGCAAACCGCACAGCTGCATCCATATATGGTTAAAGGGAACTAATTCGAGTCCAAGCATTGGATCTCCCTGTACGGACGCTACCAAGCTGGTATAGCCGATATACAAAGCACCTGAGGTGACTAATGATCCAATCATCCCAATCAGTGCGCCTTCTATAAAAAAGGGCCAGCGAATAAAATAGTTTGTTGCGCCTACCAGCTTCATAATGCCAATCTCCTTGCGCCGGGCCAGAATCGTAACCCGAATGGTATTCGAGATCAGAAACATCGACATCAGCGCCAGTCCCGCTACAAAAATAAAACCGATGTTGCGCACGGCACGCGTGACCTTAAATAATGTCTCAATGGAGCCCTTACCATAGTTCACTTTATATATCGGCTGCTCGGGGTGAATTTTGTTGAGCGCTTCAATCTTCTCAGAGACAAACGCAACCGTCGTCGGCTCAACAACCTCTACCAGCAGCTTGTCCGGCAGCGGATTATTATCTGTGTCGAACCCTTCCAGAAGCTCAGCCGCATCCTTGCCCATGTCTTTACGGAAATCCTTCAGCCCTTGCTCCTTGGAGATGAATTCAATCTTGCTGACTTCCGGCATACTGCCAATTTCGTTCTCTAACGTCTCGCGCATCTTCTGATCGGTATTCAGAGCCAAATGCACATTGATCTGAACCTGACTGTCCGCCTTATCAGCTACAGCATTCACATTGAGCACAAGCAGTATAAATACTCCTAGCACGAACAGAGACACGACAATGGAGGTGATGGACGCTATCGACATCCACCCGTTGCGGAATACGTTTTTGAAGCCTTCCCGCACATGCCGCAAGAAGGTCTTAAAACTCATAACCGTAATCCCCTCTCACTTGGTCTCTAACAATGTTTCCGTTCTCAATGGCGAGCACCCGTTTGCGCATGCGGTTCACAATATCTCTGTTGTGGGTTGCCATTACGATCGTTGTCCCCCGAAAATTAATTTCATCAAGCAGCTGCATAATGCCCCATGAGGTCTCCGGGTCCAGGTTGCCTGTAGGCTCGTCCGCAATAATTACAGAAGGACTATTGACGATTGCCCTAGCGATAGCAATTCGTTGCTGCTCTCCACCGGACAGCTGGGAGGGCTCGCGATTAGCCTTGCTCCGCAGACCCACGAGATCGAGCACCTCATTCACACGCTTCTTGATGACCTTCTTCGGCGCTTCGATAACTTCCATGGCAAAGGCAATATTCTCAAAAGCCGTCATCTTCGGCAACAGCCTGAAATCCTGAAAGACAACGCCAATATTGCGGCGAACATAAGGAATCTTACGAGGCTTAAGTTTACCAATATTAAAGCCGCCTACAGAAATTTGCCCCTTGGTCGGAACTTCTTCTCTATAAATTAATTTCATGAAAGTTGATTTACCTGCGCCGGACGGTCCGACGATATACACGAATTCGTTGCGATCGATTTTGACAGATACACCTTGCAAAGCATGGGTCCCATTTGCGTAGGTCTTCCACACATCCTGCATTTCAATCATTTTATCACTTCCCGAGTTTGACATTCTCCGCTACTTGGCCCTTCGACAAGGTCCAGCGCAGGTTTCCATAAACTTCAATATTACCGCACCGTATCTATTGTAACAAATACGTAACTGCTTGAGTACCCGAAAGTTTTGCTAGGACCGTACATATACATAGAAATATCATCTTTTCTGCTATGTAATCATGGGCTGCGCCTGCCTTAGCGCAAATCAGACCCAATAAGGAGATTGTTCATGAAAAAAATTCACATCGCCCTCATTGGAATGATCGGCCTCCTCTTGGCCGGCTCACTTGTATTGGGAGGGCTTCATTTATACGGCAGTCAGAATACATTGCCTGAAGACACAGATCTTGCAGGCTGGGACATCAGTGGAATGAGCTTTGTTGAAGTCCGTGCCGGACTCGATGAACGGCTGAAGGCTATGCAATCACTCCCCTTGGTGCTGAAGGCAGAGGGGAATACTGAGCTGACCCTTACATTGAAGCAGGCTGGAGTGACATTCGAGGCAGAGGACTTTCTGCGGAGTCTTAAAGAGCTCGATGAGGGCAGGCTTATGGACCGGGTGAAGGCACGCCACAGCTTCCAAGTAAGTTGGAGTCTCGGGGCACACCTGGAAATCGAAGCGCTGCAGACTAGTCTCAGCCCAGCCTGGGAGAGAGAAACATTCGGCATTCCCGTGGATGCAACGCGGCGGATTACCAGTGATGACCGAGTAGTGTATACGCCTGAGACTACCTCATATGAGGTGGATTGGAACACTCTTGAGACAACGCTGCGGGCTGCTATCCCCACAAGATTAAGTAGACTGAAAGCCTTGCAGGGCAAGGGAATTACCCTTGAGGTTCCTTTAGCAGTTCTGCCACCGGATATAACCTTAAAGGCATTGAAAGCACAAGGGATTGAACGAAAAATAGCACAATTCAGCACCAATCTCGGCGCAAGCGGACCCGGGCGAACATACAATGTCGATTCAGCCGCCAAAGCCGTAAACGGCACCGTCCTCCCACCGGGTGCCATTTTTGATTATGGCAAAGCTATTGAAAAAGCCAAGACCAAATACGGTTTTCGCCAAGCACCTGTGATTGTGAATGGAAAGCTGCAGCCAGGGATGGGCGGAGGGATCTGCCAGGTTTCCAGCACCCTGTATAATGCCGCGCTGCGTTCGGGACTTGAAATCGTCGAGCGGCACAATCATTCTCTTCCGGTCAGCTATCTGCCCAAAGGACAGGATGCTACCTTCGCAGAAGGGTATATTAACTTCCGCTTTCGCAATACGACCGGCAAATATCTCATCATCAAAGCCGCCGTACAGGGACGGTCACTGACCGTGAAGCTGTTTGGCACATTTCCGCAGAACACCAGCTATCAAATACACTCACAGACGGTTGAGGAACTCCCTGCTAGTGATAAATACATTAGTGACTCTTCCCTCTCGCCTGGAAGCTCGCGGGTGATACAGAGCGGCAGGACCGGGTATGTTGTAGAAACCTACATTACCCGATTCGTTGACGGCAAGGCCGTTGAGAAGAAAAAGCTATCCCGCGATGTCTATCCCGCGCAGAAACAGATAATTGCTGTAAATCGTGCCGGTATTAGCAAATCTGCAACACCGGATAATTTGAGAAAGCCGCTAGTGGAAGATGGAATTCGCAGCGAATAAGTATCTTTGTTATCAAGAAGAAATAGCTTCGCCGTCCTTTTATGGACGGTACCCGTTTCTTCGAGAAATATAAGGATAAATTATTGCGTGAAGCATATAAATTCTTATATTTTCATAAAAAAAACGGCCGGACCTCATGTGCTGAGAGGTCTGACCGTTTTTTAGCGCAAAGATTTCAACGCATACTTTACATACAGCTTACCTGTGCGGCCGTTAGAATTTACGATCCAGGAGTACAGTAGAAGTAGACTTACATCAGAAAGGATGATCCTTATGACTACAGCTCAACTAAACGAACTAGCTGGAATTATCCGCAGCGCTCCTGCCGTTTTTGCCACCCGTACTTGCCGGGAAACATTACGCGTCATGTTCCAGCATCCAGAATCCAAATGTATCGTTGTATGCGATGCTACTAACGAACCACTTGGACTACTTATGAGCGAACGGTTTTTCCTGAGGGCTACAGGACGGAATGGGATAGATCTGTTCTACCGCGAGCCAGTAATGAAGCTTATGAATACAAAACCACTGATCTTTGACATCTCCGCTTCACCAGAATCTATACTCGCCGAAGCCCAGAAACGCCCTGAACCCCTGAAGAATGACTGCGTCATTATCACCCGAAACGGCAAGTTCGCCGGAGTCGCCTATACCTCAGATCTGCTCCGCTTCCAGCACTAAAGCCTCTTCCTCATCCACCCGCAAGTCTAACTTCCCTTTAGCACTCTTTTATAAAAGGGTATCCGGAGACACATCGATTCTCCAGAACCCACTAACCTTCTTCAGCTTCACCGTAACCAACTCGCTTGCTCCTTGGCCTCCCTGATGTGGAACTGTCAGCTCAAACACAGCTGCTGTTGCATTCTTCGAGACCATTTTTGCGGTTGCCTTCTCATAGGCCAAAGAATTCCCTAAATCCACATTGACTTGCGCCATTCTCCCGTTCCGCTCCAAATACTGTGTTTGCACATAAAAGGCTGCCGCATTGGAGGTATAGCCCCGTTTTATGTAATTCATCAACTTCTGCTTCGTGCCAATGTCACTCGACAGATAGCGGTATTCTGCACCGT
The DNA here is from genome assembly GCF_022369515.1 of Paenibacillus sp. 19GGS1-52. Lineage (NCBI taxonomy): Bacteria > Bacillati > Bacillota > Bacilli > Caryophanales > Paenibacillaceae > Paenibacillus > Paenibacillus sp. 19GGS1-52. The sequence goes on along the minus strand of NZ_CP059724.1, from coordinate 836,019 downwards.
TATATTGAAAAGTCTCTGGGTTGTATGCATTTCCACCATGATTAGAATAAATATATAACGCTTTTGCATGGACTACGAGTGGAATAATACTCTTCACCGTCAAATTATTAATGGTGGCTGGACCTTCCTTGCCTGGAACGGATACAGCTACAGTCTTTATCACGGTAGGGTTTACCAGTGGTGCTGAAGCGGCCATCGCTCCACTCCCTGCAGATACCAAACCCAGTGAAAGTGCTAAAGAACCTATCATTATCTTTTTATTCATCTTAAATTTCTCCTGCTTTCCAAGTACAGACGTTAGGCACTATAACGTGCTTACAATACCCCGTAAGTAAAAGTACCCAATCCACAGAACATTGAAAAGGGGATCATTTCCAAATACAACAAAAAAAACTCCACCCCTCTTATTATAAGAGAACGCGGAGCCTGCTGATTGAAATTAGAGTACTGAGAAAAGACCTATTTGCATAGCCTATTGCTGAGCTGCTGCTGTCGTTTCAAAATAGGCTGTGAAGGTGATGTTAGCGGTTAGGATGCTTTCAGGACTTCCCGTTTCCGGCTGATCATACGGCTCTTGGAAACTGAATGAATCTATATTGACGATACGGGGTATATCCTGCAGTTCGCTCATCCATTTGCGAATGCTCGTATAAGTACCCTGCACTGCCGCAGCCATTTTCATCTGTTTGACTGTAGGATATAGCACTTCGGTGGAACCTGTCGTATCCTGAAACGGGTTGAGCTCATCCGTTATAAAGCTAATATCCGTTAATCGCACCTGTGCAGACGAACTTATTGTGCTTAAATTAAGAATGAGTCCTTCACTGTCATCGCCTTTCGGAAGTGCTGCAAGAAGTTTATCTTGCTCTGAATTACCGGAATTACTATTACTTTTTAATTCATTAATTTTGTTCTGGAAGATCGCAGTTTCCTGATTAAGACGCTCAAGCTCTGCTTGCTGTGTGGATATTTGTTTATTCGCCGGCTGTATACTAAGCATGAAGAAAGCGAAGAGCAGCAGGAACATTATGAGCACTCCAAGTACGATGTGTGAACGATACTTATTGATCTGTTCCATTGCTGTCCACCTCCCCTTGACTTGCAGCCACAGCATTATCCTGCTGCTGCACTGCTGACAAATCTAATTGATAAATGGCCGAATACATGATTGTAGAGGTCATTTCTACAGAGCTACCGTTACCTACTGCAATACCTTCCTCAGTCAACTTCTGGATAGAAGCCCCCTTAACAAAAGACATGCCGTGAAGTTGCTTCAGATAGCTTGAGGCGTCCTCCATCGTTACAACATTAACGGTTAGAGCTACAGAAGCTCCTTGCGTATACATGATATCGCGGAATACGGCGCCCTTTGGCAGCCCCTTTAACAGTTCATCGAGTATCGAGACCGCATCCGTCTTGTGCTTCAACAGCTCTTCGATAACAGCGTTCCGATCCAATTGCCCGGTCCCGCCATTCGTGAGCTTCGCTAGTTCTACCTGCATCAGAGTCGTACGATCCTGCAGCCCTTGAATTTGTTCTTTCCCATTCGAAATTTCACCCTTATTGGCAGCATAATAAATGCCTGTCCCAATGCTTGCCAGCAGCCAGATTCCAACAAGAGCCATAGCTACATAAGGAAACAGCAAGGCCTCCCGGTCTTCTTTTGGAAGAAGATCAATAGCCTTGGTGCTTTCGCTTCTTAAGGCAGCCCCTGCCGCTACACGATAATGATTTAACTCCGGATCAGGTACGGCGGAATCAGAAAGCTGATCCAGGCTGATTGGGATAATTTCTATATCAGTCAGTGACTTCACTAACTCATCATTCAGCTGTTTACGCACTTGCGGCGAGCCAGTGATCAGCACATTTTTAATCCGTGTTGATCCGTCGTGCAGACTGTATTGATAAAAGTTTAGCATGCGTGAGATTTCGGCTGTAATCTCCACCATCTGCTCAGGTGAGAGATGTTCTTCAGGATGTTCTTCTAAGGTCATTGTGGCAGCTGCCTCAGCCATGTAATCCACGTTACCCAGATTGTCATTCCCGACGACAGGACTGCCCTGATTCAAATCATATAGGTTAATCGTCCGAATAAATACGGGATTCCCCTCGTGAAACATGTAAATATCCAGCAGAGACTGCTCCAGTTGAATAAGCAGCGTTTCGGTAAAATCCTCGCCATGTCCCATTGCGATACTTCGAGCTAATGCCGTTGCAGATACTTCAACATTATTTACCTTCAGCCCTGCATTCTCCAGCACATCTACATAGTCCTGAATCCATTGGCGCGGTGCGGCGAACACGAGCAGGTGGCTCTCATTCTCATCTACTTCAGTTGTAACATAGTCGTACACAGGGTTCTCAAAAGGCAGATATAGACCTGTCTCCACTTCCAGCTTGACGAGTTGCTCTACTTGCTTGTCGATAATGCTAGCAATACTCATCTTACGAATAATGACCTGTGAGGGAGGAATGGATAGGGATACCCGCGAACCGCGTAGGCCTTCCTTTTTTACCCACTGCTTGATCCAATCCAAAAGCGCCTGGTTGTCTGCAACCTGGTTTTCGACGATCATACCTGGTGGCAAGGGAAGGAACTTTTTCTTGCGTACTTCCCAGGATTTATTATTTAAACTAATATAGTGGATACCGGTTTGCTCAATGGCAAGACCAGCCGTTCTGGAGCCTAATCCAAGCATGCTTCAAAATCCTCCTAACCGATGAACGAGAGATACAAGCCGATAAGATGTGAACCGTAACCGTAAGCTATCAGCGTGCCTAATGCCAGCCACGGGCCAAACGGAACAGGCTGTTTACGTTGTACAATTCCGAGCAGGATGAGTATTCCACCAACAACACTTCCCAGCAGACAAGCCAGCAAAAATGCCAGAATAACATTAGGAAAGCCGATAACCAGACCCAACAGTGCAAACAGCTTCACATCCCCAACACCCATACCGCCCAGCAGTGCAAAGGGTAAAATAACCGCGCCCCCAATAGCTCCACCAAGTAAATGCTGCCATAACGGACCCTCTAGAAAGAACAGAACCAGAATAAGCAGCAGTGGCAAAAAAAACAACAAAACCTTATTCGGAATCAGCATATACTTCAAATCAGCAACCGTCACGATAACCGCCAGACTAACAAGCAGTAACCCAAGGAACCCATTCACGGTCAGACCAAATTGCAAATACACCCACAAAAAGAGCAAACCTGTCGCAGCTTCTCCCAGCGGATATAATGGTGACACCTTGGTGCCACAATAGCGGCACTTGCCTGCGGACAGCAGATAGCTAATCACCGGCAATAAGTCGCGCGCCTTCAATCGTGTGTTGCAGTTCGGACAATGTGACGGTGGATGCAGCAGTGATTCCCCTACCGGCACCCGCAGCGCCACCACGTTATAGAAGGAACCGAGAATTACACCGAGTAGCGTGATGTAAATAGAGATGAAGATTGTCATTGGCTGTTCCTGTTCGCTTTATGAATTTTAAAAAAGGAATCGGGAGTTCCGATTCCTAATGAATTCAAACACGCAAAGTAGAGACTGCATGTTTTTCTCCAAGTTAATTTTTTTCAGAGTGCAATTAAATGTGTAAGAAATACTGTTATTTTGCTTTAGATTTTAAAACCTGTTCAGCTGAAAACTTCCCTGAAGTAGTGTCTCCAGTAACAGCCGATGAACCCTCTGGTTTTGGTGATATAACTATATAATCCAATTGTCCTTCCGCTGTATAGTAAACTGTTCCTGCGGAAATTGTGACTTTTGAACTTGGGAGACTCAAAGGACTATCCAAATAACCTTTGTCTTGCATTTGTGCAATAGTTACCGTAACTGGAGTTGTACTATTAAACTTCCCATTGCTTTCACCAACGATGTATAATCTCGAAGCATCATAGATTTGACGAGCAGTAGCAACGTCAGAATCCTCTTTAGCATTCGAAATAACATTCCCAATCAAAGGAATCGCAATAACCGCAATAATACCCAAAATAACGATAACCGCCAGTAACTCAATCAGTGTAAAGCCCTTCTGATTTTCCTCTTTGCCCAATCTTCTCTTAACTGCTTCTGCTAACATGTTATTTCCCCCTTAGAATGGTGTGATACTAATCGTTCTATGCTTCTTTCAATGAATCCGTCTGCAACTACAATATCTATGAGAAACCAGAAGGTTCACATATTACCATATAGACTGAACATCGGCAGCATAATAGCCGCTACGATAACCCCGACGACACCAGCCAAAAAAGCGATTAGCAACGGTTCAAGCAATGATTTTAGTCGGTCAACGGTATTCTCTACGTCCATTTCATAGAAATCCGCTACCTTAGATAACATCTGGTCCAGCGCACCCGTCTCTTCGCCTATAGCAATCATCTGGGTAACCAGTGGCGGGAATACCCAGGCCTTCTTCAGCGGCTCGGAGAGCGGATTGCCCTTGCGCAAAGAATCAGCGGCACTGCGGATATAACGCCCAATAACTTTATTGCCCGCTACTTCCTCCACAATTGCTAGCGACTGTAGAATAGGTACTGAACTGGCGTACAATGAGGAGAAGGTGCGCGTAAACTGGGCAATGGACCCCTTCTGATTCAGCTTGCCAAAGACAGGCACCTTCAGCTTGGCATAATCCAGTGCGTAAGCTCCCTTCTCGGTACGCTTAGTTATCTGATAAGCCACGATTATTAGCACAACTGCAAGTACCCAGATGTACCATTGACCCTGAATACTTTTGCTTAGAGCGAGTACCATCTTCGTTATCGCTGGAAGCTCAGCATTCATTGATTCGAACATCGTCACAAACTGGGGAACGATTGCCCAGAGCAGATATATCACTGCACCAATGGCCATAACTCCAACGGTTATCGGATAGGTAAGTGCAGATTTAATCTTCTCCGTAGTGGTGTGCTGCTTCTCAAAAAATACGGCTAACCTCTCCAGCGTCCCTTCCAAATCACCTGATTCTTCACCAGCTCGTATCATGCTGACGAACAGCGGCGGGAAGATTTTCTTGTGATCCTGAACCGCTTGAGAAAAGGCTATACCACGCAGCAGGCTGGAGTTCACATCCTGCAGCGCTTTACGTAAAGGTTTACTATCTGTCTGTTCGGCCAGAATTCGCGTGGCGTCGACAATGGAGACTCCGGCACGCATCAAGGTCGCGAACTGTCGACAGTAAATAATAAAATGGATGGTCTTCACCGGATTACCAATATAAATATCCATCGACAAAATCGAGGTCTTGCGCTCGATCAGCGAGAACACCGTAAGTCCCCGCTTCCGAAGCTCTTCCATTGCACTCGGTTTATCCGTCGCTGTAAGCTTTCCTTTAATCTGCTTACCTGCAGATGTCTTGACCTGGTATTCAAAAAGAGGCATCAGCTACTCCCCTCCGTCAGATACGCCTTAGCAATCGAAGCATGAATAAGTCCCTGCTGTACTAGCTCACGAATATTCATCTCAAGAGTGTGCATGCCCAACGATCGTCCGGTCTGCATTACATTCTTGATCTGATGCGTCTTCTCTGTGCGAATCAGGTTCGCTACTGCCGGAGTATTGACCATCACTTCGGTCGCGCTTAGGCGGCCACGACCACTTGCTCTAGGAAACAGCCGTTGGCTAATAACCGCGATTAATACGGAAGCCAGCTGCGAACGAATCTGCCCCTGCTGATGCCCTGGAAATGTATCAATAATTCGATCTATGGTCTGTGGCGCATCGGTCGTATGCAATGTAGCCAACACGAGATGTCCCGTCTCTGCTGCTGTAACTGCTGCCGAAATTGTCTCCAGATCACGCATCTCGCCAACCATTATTACATCTGGATCTTGCCGCAAAGCTGCCCTTATCCCCATCGCGAAGCTTGCGGTATCACTGCCAATCTCGCGCTGATCAATCAGGCAGGTACCATGATTGTGTAAGAATTCAATCGGATCTTCAAGCGTCACAATATGCTTACTCTGCGTCCGGTTAATATCATTCAGCATCGCTGCAAGGGTGGACGATTTCCCACTCCCTGTTGGACCTGTTACCAGAATTAGACCTTGCGGTTTAAGCGCCAGTGTGGATAATAGCGGAGGCATAGAGAGCTGCTCCAAGTTCGGAATCTCCGCCGGGATGGCTCGGGCAGCAATGCTTATTCCGCCTCGCTGACGATACACATTCACCCGAAATCGTACCCCGCTATCCAGCGGATAAGAGAAATCGACCTCTCCTTCACTACGGAAAGCCTCGCTTCGCTGACTACCCATCAGCACTTCAGCCATTTCCAACGCTTCTTCCGGTACAATTACACCACCTTCAATAGGATGCAATTTGCCGTCAATGCGCATAACTGGTGGAGAACCTACAGAGATATGCAGGTCTGACGCTTTGGAGGAATAGGTCATATGCAATAGCTGTGTTATATCCCTTGCGAATGTCGACATACTCTTCTTTCCTCCTGCCAGATTTACTATTGTGAAACCGTCTCGCGCATAACCTCCTGCAATGTAGTTACGCCCTGACTAACCTTGAGCAGCCCATCCTCCATAAGTTGAATTAAACCACGCTCTACTCCGGCGGTCCGAAGCTCTTCAACACTTGCAGAGTTTATAATTAAATGACGTAATTGATCATCAATAGTCAGGACTTCATGGATCGCAATACGCCCCCGATAGCCAGTGTTATTACAGCTACCGCAGCCCCGGCCTCGATGCAGCACTGTGGTCGTCAGACCCTGATTGCTAAGCAGGATAGCTTCCTGCTCTGACGGTTTGTACGTTTCCTTGCATTCGTTGCAGATTTTACGAACAAGCCTCTGGGCTACTACTCCTATTAGTGAGGAGGCGATCAAATAAGGTTCAATCCCCATATCACGCAATCGTGAAATTGTACTCACAGCATCGTTTGTATGTAATGTAGACAATACAAGATGTCCTGTCAGTGATGCCCTAACAGCCATTTCTGCCGTCTCCGTATCCCGAATTTCCCCGACCATAACAATATTCGGATCTTGACGCAGAATCGAACGAAGTCCGGCAGCAAAGGTCAGTCCAACAGCCGCATTTACATGCACCTGATTTACACCTTCAAGCTGGTACTCCACGGGGTCCTCAACAGTTATAATATTGGTGCTCTCCACATTGAGCTGATTAAGAGCAGCGTATAAGGTCGTTGTTTTCCCACTACCAGTGGGTCCTGTAATCAGCAGAATGCCGTAAGGCCGTTCTATCATATCCTTGAATCTTTCAGCGTTGCTATCGCTGAAGCCAAGATTATCCACGCTCTTAACACCAGTGCTTAAATCTAGCAGGCGAAGCACGATTTTCTCCCCATGCATCGTGGGCAACGAGGATACCCGAATATCGACCATTTTATAATCAAACTGCATCTTGATTCGGCCATCCTGCGGCAGACGCCGTTCAGCTATATTCAGGCGGGCCATGATTTTGATACGGGCGGTAATAAAACCCTGCATCTGCTTAGGTATGATACGCTCTGTACGTAATGTGCCGTCTATGCGATAACGTATTGTAAGATTATTCTCACCTGGATCGACGTGTATATCAGAGGCACGCAGCGCAATGGCTTGCTGAATCATCTGATTAACCAGGCGTACAATTGGAGAATCCTCATCGGTGATCTCTGTCTCGTCTATTTCTTCCTGCGTTGGCAATTCTATCATCATCTGGCTCATAGAATCCCGCATACCATAGTGATGGGCTATCGCCCGCTGCAGTTCATCTCGGGTACAAATCGCCGGTTCAATTCGGAAGCCTGTACTCATACGGAGGTCCTCAATGGCAAAATAATCAAGGGGATCAGCCATAGCCACCATCAGCTTGCCGCCTTCTTTCCTAAATGGAAGAACCTGATAACGTTTCGCCATACTCTCCGGAATAATCTGTGTGATGGCAGAATCAATCTGATATTTAAAGAGACTGACATGCGGAATTCCCAATTGAAACTCCAGCACCTCAATCAGTTGCTGCTCCGTAATATAGCCTTGCGAAATAAGAAGGTCACCGAGTTTTCCTTTACTTTTACGTTGTTCACCCAATGCTTCGATTAGCTGCTCCTGCGAAATAATACCGTTCTCTACCAGTAGATCGCCCAGTCTCTTTTTCGCACTGACCAATTCTAATCAACTCCATTAATATTTTAGGTCCTAGACCTCAATTTTTTAGGTATATTCTCATATATTATCATTGCCTATCTATGCTATTTATCCTAAAATGATATATAACATAGATTGGATAAATTTACAACGATATCGACCGCTATCCTGTCGTATTTTAGCATTATAAGGTCTCTGATAATATAATTCTTCTATTAACATCTAACATTCGGGGAGAGATTGAAATGAAGTTTTCCAAGAATAAAAAACTGTACTTATTTCCAGCCCTGATTATACTGCTATTACTGTTTCTCCCGTTAAGAAACTTCATCATGAATGTGAATGCAACAGATGTCATTTATCAGATCCGTATCTTAGAGATTACTGAATCTGGTGCAACCGATTTAGCGACACTGAAGTCAGGCATGTCCAGTGTCACTATCGACACCATGAGCATGAAGCATTTTGTCGCCTTGCGGGATGATCTCGATGGAAAGTACGATGCAGTATACATAGGCAAAGGAGTCTATACTAATATCGGTGTACAAGGTAAAACCCATAACACCAAAAATGTAATGAATGATATAACCGTTCTAAAAGCCAAAGAAATTACGGATTCCTTCATTGATAAAGGCCTTTATGTCATTTTTAATAAAGCTGCTTTTGATGCTCCGAAAGAAAGCTCAAGCCGAATTCTCTACGCCACCTTTAATAAGTACCGAGTTCTCTCTCCTAAGTCCAATGTACTGTTCGTCAATGATGCCGAATTAACAACATTGATCACGAACCTTAATAATGGGTCTTCCGCCTATTTAGCTGGATTACAGCAACGCCCGCGTCTGCAAATTACGAATAAAGAAGCCATTATTGATTATAGCGAGAACAAAGATAAGATCTATGTTCCTGGTGATGATCTCAGCTTCAAGTTTAATGTCTCTAACGTCACTAGCTTTCAGAATCGTCCGATTCTGGTAAAGCTCTACATCGGTGTAGATAAAGCCATTAAGATGACTGAGGACCAGGTGGTGGCCACAGCAAGTCTAAGTCAAAGCTCTACGGGCGAGATTATTTACAAACTCCCCAAGACCTATTCAGGATTGCTTTATTGGAAGTTGGAAATCTCAGATTCTCTGAACCAAAGCAATTTAAAAGACTTTAGCACCGGAACTATTCGCTTCCGCGGCAAAAAGACAATTGTTAATATTCTACAAGTTTTGCCCAACACCGGAGACGAAAGCAGCTTGCTCAAAGCCAGCAACATGGATCAAAGCTTCCTGAACAAAGATGACTATCAGCTTGTAATAACTACCAAAACCATGGATCAATTCAATGCCTATGTAGCTGCCAATGATACTAAGACACCACGATATGGCTTAAATGGTACCTATGATATGATCATCTTCGGATTTCGGGACGTCTATAACGATAAATCACCTATTAGTACATTATCTGCTGATGCAGTTACAAATTTCATTAAAGATACTAAGCAGAGCGTTATGTTCACGCATGATACGGTTTATCAGAACAGCAGCCTTTGGGTAAGTCGCTTTCAGACCATTACTGGGCAGATTCAACCTGAGACTAATATGGGATTAAATGCCCCGAATAAGTCCACTCGGGTTAAGTCGGTAAATGACGGCTTATTAACACAATATCCTTTTGATCTTAAGAATCTTTATGCCGGTGATACCGCTAATAACATTACGCTAAATACCGTAGCTACAACGCATGACCAGTATTTCACGCTGGATTTGAACGATCCGGAGGTTATTTCCTGGTACAACATTGAGAGTGAATCCACCAGCACTGATAAGCGGGATGTGGAAGACAGCTGGAATCACTATTACACCTACTCCAAAGGCAATGTAACCTACTCGGGCTCAGGCCACTTTTTCTCTGCTGAATCGGGTGTGAAATTTCCGGTCTGGGAACAAAGATTGTTCGTAAACACGATGTACCGTGCTTTTACTGGTGCCAACCATGCGCCTGACATTACCGTTCATACGCCACTGGATAACAGTGTAAAGCCTTCTTATCAGGATAAACTGGTCGTAAGCTATACGGTTGATGACTGGGATTTAAAGGATAAGAATTTATTTACCAGTATTAAATTCAAAAAGGATAACGTTGATATACCCGGTTTCAAAATGGATGAGAAGGCTATTCTCTCCGGGCAGACGGTTACCCAGACTTTCAATAATCCTCTTCCAGCCGGTGGAAACCTGCAGATTGAGATTACAGCCCGTGACATTGCTGGCGCCATTTCAACCCAAACGGTAAATGTAACAGTTCAGCGGATAGATTCTAATCTCTCTATTAATTGTACGTTATCTTCTGACACAGTCGAAAGAGGCAAGCCGATAGTGATTTCCTATTCGATCACTCCCAATGCCGTTCCTTATCTGGCTGTAGATTCTGGAGAGCAGGGAATAGCTTCTTTGATTATCTCGAATATCCAATATGAGGAGAAATTCCCAGCGAATCTTGAATTCAGTACACTGCCTGAGGGAACTACGAAAAGTGGGACTTTGAGTGAAGGTTATACACTGACTAGAAGTCTTGGAAATATAACGTACCATTTGTCAGAGACCAATGGGGTGAGATCCTACGTACCGGATAGTGGTCAGAATATCTCCTTTAATCTGACCGCCATTCCTAACGATAAGAAATCGTATTTGCTGGATAACTCCAAACTGAGCTTTGAGGATATCCATTCGGCAACAACAACATTGCTTCCTGGTGAAGACTATACAATGAGTAGTGATTACACGGTATTCATGCTGGAAGATATTAATCTAGCCTCATCAGGATTTTCTAATGAAGGCCGCATGGCCGCAGCAAGAAATATTGCTCTCTCTTATTATGATGTGGGCGCTCAGCTTGGCAGTAGCGCAACTGGAACCAATATCATAATTGCCGGGGGCAACTTAACTTTAGGTGGCGGGACTATCAATTATGGTGGGGCCGTCTATGGTGGTACTGCTGTTGTTCCTGATTATATGAAGTCAAAGGTGAAACAGGGAACTCCCCTTGACTTTGCAGCCGCTAGCCAATACTGGCTCGCCCGCAGCTCCTCGTTGGCTACATTAACGAAGACAGCAGATACTGTGGCCAACTATTACAATAATCCAACCTGCACTATTGAGCTTACAGGTACTAATAGTGCTCTCAATGTATTCAGTGTTTCAGGTAATGACCTAAGTAAATCTAATAATCTCATCGTCAGTGCTCCTGCAGGCTCATCCGTTGTTGTTAATGTTAGCGGCATTAACCCTACATTCAGTAATGGCTTGAAGCTTATTGGCGGTGTAGACTCACGGCATGTAATTTATAACTTTTATGAAGCTACTTCCATAGATATCAAGAGTATCGATGTTCTGGGAACAGTGATTGCTCCCAAAGCCAATATAACCTTCCAGGGTGATATCCACGGACAAATGATCGGTAAGTCAATGACTGGCGGGGGACACAAGGTATTTTTAAACACTTTCACAGGGACAGTGCCAGCATCACCAATAGTAATGCCTTCTCCTACTCCTGTAGCACGGGAACGAAAGACCATTTACTTTACACCGATCTCTTTTGAAGCCCTTGTCAAGGTCAGTGGACTTCAGTTGGACAGCTCCCGAATTCGAGTAGGCACTGAATTGAAGCTGATCCCTATAGTCACACCTGATGATGCGAATAACAAAGAATTAACCTGGGTTTCCGAGCAGCCTGAGATCGTCACGGTCAGCACCACTGGTGTCATTAAGGGAATTAAAGAGGGACTTGCGACTATTGTGATTACTGCTACTGATGGCAGTGGGATAAAGACTTCAGCAACTGTAGAGGTTATTTCTCCAAACCTGACGATTATTGGTGCAGATCAGGCCACTGTAGGCGAACGGGTTCCGTTTGAGGCCGTTTATATGACTGCAGAAGAGGCCATAACGGGTTATGACTGGTCCATCAAGCCAGGTGCCAATACCGCCGGAGCAATCTTAACCAAAGATGAAACGCCTGCTATTGGAAGCAAGTCAACGCTCCAGGCCACTAAGTCTGGTTCAGTAACGATAGTAGTCACGGTCAAGACGGACCTAAATCCAAATGGCGCCCTCACCCGCGAGCATACAATAACAATCACAAACCCAGTTCGCGAGATTCGAATTGAGGGTGAGCGATACGTTAATGTAGGGGAACAAATCCCACTAAGGGTGTCTGTTGTACAGCCTGCGAGTAATGCGGATACAACACCATACACCTGGAGCCTAGAGGGAACAGGCAGCTCTTTTGCCACCATTATTAAAGGCACTGATACTTCCTCGATCACCCTACAGGGAGATCATATCGCAGCAGAATCCGTGAGGATAAAGGTTTCCACGAACTGGCCTGCACCCGCAGTTAATATCGTCGCTTATGCTGATATTGCGGTAGGTGCCAAACTAACCAATGTAACGTTGCCAGAATCGATCGGGATTAGCGTTGATGAGACTAGAGATTTGTTGAATCTGGATCTTAGACTCTTTCCGGTGAACATGACCCTTGCTGATGTGTCTAGCAAGCTGATCTGGAGTAGCAGCAACACTGCTATTGTATCGGTATCTGCGAATGGCCAAATAACAGGTCTCAAAAAAGGTAAAGCAATCGTTACCGTTGTATACGCCGACAATCCTTTAATTAGAGATACTAGTGAGGTTAGTGTATCAAACGAAGACCGATACTAGTTATATGTACTAAGAAGCAAAAAAAACGATAGGTCCAGGAGTACATCTCCTAGCCTATCGTTTTTTGTTATTCTATTTATCTAGAGAATACTTACTCCAATTGCATCTCTTCAATGTGGATATTAACGGTATTTACCCGTGGCAGTCCAGCATTCTGGTCTTTGAAAATCTGATCATTGTATGCTGCCTGAAACCGAATCAGGTTACTACCTACAATAACAATATCGTCTACTCCTGCCGTTGCCGTACCTCGGACCGCATTTATCGTAAGATTTCCTTTGGCAAAAAAACCACCGCTCAAAGAAAAGATCGAACCCACTCCATACAACTCTGCATCCGAATCTGTATAAAAGAACGCATCAAGCGGAGCCGGCTTGTCATTGCTGAATGCAGCTAAGCGATTAATCAGAATAGGTCCCTGTGACATCAGAACCAGTTCTTTACCGTTTAGCCCTGTAATCTCCGCATCCTCAACAAGGGTTGTATTCTCCCGCTCCCCATTAATAGTGGCGGGTTTTTTTAGCACAAATAGGGTGGAATCAAATTGCACATTGCCCCGAATCTCAACTTTCCCAGTGACGAGAATATTGGCGCGTACCTGAATCGGGTTGGCTTGTCCGTAATTATCAATAATTAAATCACCATCAACAACAAACCACTTACGAGGCAGGGAAGTGCTGTTCTTAACTGACTCCGAATAAATAATTCCGGGTAGATCCGTACCGTCTAATGCTAGATTCCCTTTGACGACGACTGATTTCTGCGGAGCTGTTAGCCTGGTCACCTGTGCCTGATAATCAATCAGCTGTTGGTTATACGTGGCTAGTTGCTCCGGGGTGTCTCCCGCAAGCACTGGTTTAATCGGTGGATTCATATAATCGAACAGCCCCGAAGTACGCAGGTATTCAGCCAAGGTACCTTTTGCGATTTCACTGCGGATCGCACTGCGGTAAGTACCTGCATTCGCACTCGTCGTTCCTAAAGCTTCCGCTACTTTATCAATAAAGGATTCCTCTACATTCACCTCTACAAACTTACGGTGGCTTCTGATCTTCACCTTACTTTGGTCGATTTTACCCGTCATGGGGGTTGTATCTGTAATCTCAGAGGCCTTTAATTCGTCCAATCCATTCTCCAGATAGATTAGCTTATCCAGTGATTGGACATGTGCTTCACCCTTCAGTTCAAAGGATTTGGATATCATGGTATGATTCCCCTTAAACCTATACGGAACTTTGTCATTTACAGTCAGCGTATCTCCAGCATAGATATTCCCAGTAATGAATGGAGATCCGTTAATTGTAAGATTCTTTTCCGAGCCTAAAGTGTATTTCAGGAAGTCCGGAAACGTATCAATAATTACCTTTTGCGTCAGATTACGAGTGACCCCGTTCACCTCCGCCTCCGATTTAATGGTGAGCTCATAGCTGACTGACTGACCGCTATCGAGCGAGCCTATAGTGCTGGTCTTTACGTCAACGATTCTACCACTGGCATGGTTCAGGTCTGTACTGGCAGTGAGATCTGTTGTCAGAGTATTTAAGAACAGCTTAATGGCTTGATCCAGCTCATCTTGACTTAAATCCACGCTACTGCTGACTTTTTTATTCAAACTAGAGGTAATATAAGCGACTGCTTCATCTAACGTTTTCTCGGCCAGATGCAGGCTTTGTACATCGTTCTTGCGGGTCTCCGTCCGCTGTGCACCGCCCACCGCAGCGCTGAGTACACTTATCCCGAGAATGGTAAGCAGCAGGACGATAAACATGACTAATACTAGTGCTGATCCCTGTTCTTGCTTAAATCGCCTCTTGAATCTATGTATGGACACTGAGGGTAACCTCCTAAAATCCGAATTTGCTCTCTAACTCCATTTCATAAGGCCTACCGTCATAATGTTGGGTCAGTATCAGATTAATGTTAATTAGTCCGCTCTCACAAGACGTTTGTACTGTACACGCTCTGTCACTAGAACTTGTCGAAGTTACCGTAGAACCACTGAGATCGGATTCAATCGTGGTCCGGGGATCACTGGGTGCATTATCAATTTCCATCCTTGTGAATAATTGGCCATCGGTATTTTCTTCAACGAACGCAAGCGTCCGTGTGGAGACTATCCCCTCGCTATCTTCTTTGATTAACTGAATACCTCCGGCGGTATTCACCACCTTTTGCGGAGCGAAGGTATACAATTCACTAATAACAGAGGACATAATGAGGTCTGCTTCATCGCGCAGCGAATTTTCAATCGTTATTTTATGATAGCTGCGGAAACCGAACATCATCACCATAGAGATGATCCCAACAATCATCGAAAATAGCGTCATCGCCGCGATCATCTCAATCAAGGTGAATCCCCGCTCAGACCTCAGGCGGTCAGCGAATTTTCTCATCAATTATATATCCCTCCACCACCGTTGTGTAAGCTTGTCCTCTAGGGCCCCCATCTCCACTCACTTCTACCTGGACGGGAATCAGAAAAGGAGCCATTTCGATTTTGCGATTATCCGGTGCAGCTTCATCACTCTCACTGAGCTTTCCATCCAGCATATCCTGATGCAGCTGTGCCTGATATATAATATTAATATGGTATTCAACTTTATTAACTGTCGGATTCAAAATAGCAGCTAAAGCTGTCGTATTCGAGAACAAGGTGTTATAACTGGTGCATGAAATAGCGGACAGGCAATTGTTTGCTTCTATTATCGGATGCTTGTCTGTTATGAAATATTCCTGCATCTTCACAAAGTCCTGTTTCTCCACATAAAAAAGCGCGTTCCGCGCCAGATTAACCATAATCGTCTTGTTCTGGTTCGATTTGGAGTAGGACATGGCGTTGATGAAATATGACGTAAGTACTAGAGAGACTATCGACAAAATGATGATAGACGCTAATACTTCAATAAGTGTAAATCCTTGCTCCTGCTTAGGGCCCGCTTTCATCCTGCTTTTCCGCCTCTCACACCTTAATCACTTTCATGTTTGCACGTTTCGTTCGGTTTGTCCTGCTTCCATTATATTCTTTCGTATCCAGCTCCAGCAATCCTCCTACTCACAATATTTCTAGAGATTTATCCAATGTCACTCGCTTTTCGATTATGCTATCATTTGTGCTGAGAGGGGATGAATGGGAATGGCATTAGTAGAATGCAAATTTTATTCAGAGGTGTTGGGGCTTAGCACTTCGATGACCGTCATTTTGCCGCAAAAAACGACCACACAGATTGGAATGAGCAACGTTACGAGGGGAAAGCTTCACCCTACACTGTACTTGCTGCATGGCTTATCTGATGATGATTCGATCTGGCTGCGCCGGACTTCGATTGAACGTTATGTTGCGGAAATGGGGATTGCGGTCGTGATGCCGCAGGTACACCGCAGCTTTTACACGGATATGGAAGAAGGTGGGAAGTACTGGACCTTCATTAGCGAAGAACTGCCAGCATTGGCACGTTCGTTCTTTCCGTTGTCACCTAAACGTGAGGATAACTTCGTAGCCGGACTGTCGATGGGTGGATACGGGGCGATCAAGCTGGGATTGCGTAAACCGAAGGTTTTTGCGGCGGCTGCAAGTCTGTCTGGGGCACTTGATATGGCGCATCATTTCATGAACTGGGAAGATCCTACCGCTAAGACGAAAGAGTACGAGCAGATTTTTGGCAAAGAGGATATTGCTGGAACACACGATGATCTATTATGGCTGCTACAAGAACTGGACCGCTCCAAGGGACCTAAACCAGCGCTTTATCAATGCTGTGGCACAGAGGATTTCCTGTATGCAGACAACCAGATTTTCCGCGAAGCCTGTCTAGAAACATCACTATCACTGACCTACGAAGAAGGGCCTGGTTCACATGAATGGGGCTACTGGGATACTAAAATCCGCGATGTGCTGAACTGGCTGCCTCTGAGTAAATAAAGAGATAGCAAGAAAAAAACGGGTATCGTCCTTTATGGATGGTATCCGTTTCTTCGAGAATTATAAGGATATGTTATCCATTGTATTTACTCTGTTCCCCTCACACTTTGATGCTCAAGAAAACCCTTTTGCTCTAGTACATTCTTTGTGGCTTCCCACAATTTGTTCTGCATCGCAGTATCCCCGCCTGGTGATACCGGTTCAATTGAATTTCCGGTTCCCACGTTAAAGTACCCGCCAGTCACTTTTCCATATTTCGGTTCCACGATTAATCTAGTAATAATATCCGTGCCTCTACGAGGATCTCCAAGACGCAGAAATTTCAAAATACGTTCGATGACGGAGGCAAACCTAAGCTCACGTCCAAGTCCAGTCACATTAAATCCCGGATTTAGTGCATTGATGCTAATCTTGGTTCCTTCCCATTGCCGAGCCAATTCGGCAGTGAACATAATATTTAACAATTTGGTTTTGCCATAGAGGGGTGATGAACCCCGAGCTGTAAAGGGTGTTGTATCTGTTAGATCATCAGGCAATTTCAACACTCCATGATTGCGTGAAGCCTGAGAGGCCACATTTACTACTCTTGCGCCGTCTGCGTTCTGTAGAGAAGGCTTCAGAGTATGTGACAATAGCCATGGCGCTAAATAATTCACAGCGATCATTTCTGGAAATCCTTCGGAAGTGGTACGTGGCTCAAAGGCATGAATACCTGCATTATTCAAAAGCACGTCGATCTTCGGATATGCAGCCGCGATTTGTTTACCCACACGTTGTACATCCTTCATTAGCGATAAATCCCCGAAGAAAAAGTCAATCTTAACCGAAGAGCTGTTGGCTTGTATTATTTGTCTGGTTGCCTCCGCACGTTCCTTGCTTCTGGCTGTCAATACAAGATCAAAACCACGTTTCGCCAATTCTATTGCAACAAGCTGCCCTAGACCACTGGTGGCCCCAGTGATAACCACAGTTGATTTTTTACTCATAATCATTCTCCTTTATGTGATACTATTTTTAATAGAGATTTAAGTATATAATTGATATATGTCAACAATAATAGTTTAATGGATATATGTCAACTATATTCAAAGGGTTTATTTTAGTCACGGAAAGGTGAATGAAGATGGAATATGAAGACATCCAAAGTAACCGGAGAGAGCTGTTGGAGAGAGCGCTAGGTGAGCAGCTTAATGCACTTCTCAGCGCTTCACATGCACTGAATGTTACAACCTCAGCGCGGTTTGATTCTTCCCTACAGCCTGCTGCATTCCATATCGTTCGTTGGCTCTACGCTTATGGACCAACAAGCGCTGCGACTTTAGCGGAATCCACCGCTATGGATCGCAGTTCGATCAGCCGGCTTATCAAACAGCTGGAAACCTTGGGATATGTGAAAAAAGAGGTGGCCCCTGAGGATCGTCGAGGCATAGTGATTTCCTTGACCGAGACAGGACAGCAAAAAATTATTAGAGCTCTTGAGGAGAAAGGTTCTGTCTTTTTCGAACGGATTGCCACTTGGAGCGATGCCGAGCTGAATGATTTCATGCAAATGCTTCGCCACTTTAATGGCTTTACTCACACAACTTCCTGAAGGAATCCATAAAAAAAAGACTGTCTTCCCTCTCATCTCCAAGATGCGGTGGAAAAACAGTCTTTCTATTTAAGGCTCTCTTTATCAGTTTTCTTTTATAGCAACTTCACTTACAGAAGTTTATCCCCGTGCTTCACTACCCATTCATTAGCCTCACGCAGCGCTGCCTCGGCTCGTTCAATTGCAGCTTTCACTTGAACAGTAGCTGTACCGCCGTAGACGTTACGTGCATTCACTACTGCTTCTGGCTGCAGTACAGCATAGATGTTATCGTCGAATAACGGCGAGAACTGCTTAAACTCCTCAAGCTTCAAGTCCAGCAGAAATTTCCCTTCGTTGATGCAGTACAGCACAGTTTTACCGATGACTTCATGTGCTTGACGGAAAGGCAAGCCTTTGCCCACCAAGAAGTCGGCGATGTCGGTTGCGTTGGAGAAGTCCGTATTGACCGCCTCACGCATGCGAAGCTTGTTCACCTTCATAGTGGTAATCATCGGTGCAAACAGCTGCAGTGCGCCTGTCAGCGTCGCCACCGTATCGAACATACCTTCCTTGTCTTCCTGCATATCCTTGTTATAGGCCAGCGGTAGTGATTTCAGCACGGTCAACAGACCGATCAGGTTGCCGTAGACACGTCCTGTCTTGCCCCGAACCAGCTCCGGCACATCCGGATTCTTCTTCTGCGGCATAATGCTGCTGCCTGTGCAGAAGGCATCATCCAGCTCAACGAAGCTGAATTCCGTGCTGCTCCACAGTACCAGCTCTTCGCTGAACCTGGACAGATGAGTCATTACAAGCGCTGCATTCGCCAGAAACTCGACAATAAAGTCGCGGTCGCTGACAGCATCCAGGCTGTTCTCATAGACACTGTCGAAGCCCAATAGCTCAGCCACATAATGGCGGTCGATCGGGAACGTTGTTCCGGCAAGGGCTCCAGCCCCCAGTGGCAGTACGTTAATACGCTTGTAGCTGTCCGTCAGGCGCTCCGCGTCGCGGCGGAACATTGATACATATGCTAACAAGTGATGGGCGAACAGGATAGGCTGGGCACGCTGTAGATGTGTGTAGCCCGGAATGATCGTCTCCACGTTATCTTTGGCCTGTTCGATTAAGGCTTCCTGCAGCTCATGCAACAAAGCAACCAGCTCTACCACTCGGTTACGCAAATACAGATGCATATCGGTCGCCACCTGATCATTGCGACTGCGTCCTGTGTGCAGCTTGCCACCGACTGGGCCGATTTCTTCGATGAGCTGTTTCTCGATATTCATATGAATGTCTTCATCCGCTACAGAGAACAGAACCTCGCCCGCGCGTACTTTGCCCAGCACCTTATTCAGCCCATCCTTAATAATCTCCACATCATCCTGCGGCAGGATGCCGCATTTGCCCAGCATCGTGACATGTGCCAGACTGCCCTGCACATCTTCTTCGGCCAAAGCCTTATCAAATCCGATGGAAGCCGTATACTCCTCCACCAGCTTGTTCGTGCCTTTCGTAAAACGTCCACCCCACAGCTTGCTCACCCGTTGCTTCCTCCTCTTATGACGCCAGAGGGCCGCTCCTATCCTGACGGGAGGAACGGCCTTCTCTAGTGTATCTGTTTAAATGTATGGTTAGTTCAGTCGAAACTTCATATTCGTTCTACTTTGCCGACTCCGCAACTCCTGCCGAAACCTTAAGACGCAGTGCATTCAAGCGAATAAAGCCTGTAGCATCGCCTTGGTCATAGGCTTGTGTCGGATCAGCTTCCATGGTGGCGATATCCGGGTTATACAGGCTGACTGGACTCTTTACACCAGCGCCAATGATGTTGCCTTTGTACAGCTTTAGGCGCACGGTGCCGGTTACGTTGTTCTGGCTCTCTGTTACAAGAGCTTGCAGTGCAAGACGCTCAGGCGCGAACCAGAAGCCATTATACACTAAGGTACTGTAACGGGTAATCAAGCTGTCGCGCAGGTTCATTACCTCACGGTCCATCGTAATGGACTCCATTTTGCGATGAGCTGTGAACAGGATCGTTCCACCCGGAGTTTCATACACGCCGCGGCTCTTCATACCGACAAAACGGTTCTCCACCATATCGACCCGGCCAATACCATGCTTGCCGCCCAGCTCATTCAATTTCTCCATCACCTGTAGCGGAGTTAAAGCTATACCATTCAGCGCTACACAATCGCCCTTCAGGAAATCCAGCTCCAAATATTCGGATTGATCCGGAGCATCCTCAGGGGCATTACTCAGCAGGAACATTTCTTTGTTCTCCGGAGCGCTTGGATCAAACCAAGGATCTTCCAGCACGCCGCTCTCGTAGCTGATATGTAACAGATTGCGGTCCATCGAATACGGCTTCGCCGCTGAGGCTTGTACCGGAATGCCGTTCGCTTCCGCGTAGGCGATCATTTCTGCACGGCCTGGGAATTGATTGCGGAATTCCTCAAGACGCCAAGGTGCGATCACCTTGATATTCGGAGCAAGTGCCGCGGCGCCAAGCTCAAAACGCACTTGGTCGTTGCCTTTGCCAGTCGCGCCATGCGCGATAGCTGTTGCACCTTCGGCGATGGCGATTTCAACCATACGTTTGGCGATCAACGGACGCGCGATACTAGTGCCGAGCAGATACTGACCTTCATACTGTGCGCCCGCTTGGAACATCGGGTAGATGAAGTCATTCGCGAACTCATCGCGCAGGTCGTCGATATATACCTTCGACGCGCCGGTAGCGAGCGCTTTTTCCTCCAAGCCGTCCAGCTCTTCCTTCTGGCCGATATCGGCTGTGAAGGCAATAATCTCCGCATCATAAGTTTCTTTCAGCCATTTCAGAATGACCGACGTATCCAACCCTCCAGAATAGGCGAGTACAATTTTCTCTTTAGCCATGAATCAGCAACTTCCTTTCGTATGTCAGGTTCTAATATTTTAAAGCTTAGCGTAATTCGCGGAATATCCGGAGCACATCTAAATTCGAATGTATTCGATGAAACGGCAGTGTTTTCGAAAAAGTACGACTGTACTTTGTGAATTAGAGGGAATTTCTCCCTCTATTTTCGTCAAAATCGTTACTTTTGAGGCTTTAGGGGGAAAAACTCCCTCTAATTGTGGAGAAATCTTTTATTGAAGGCCAAATGGGCAAATTTAGAGGGAGAAATTCCCTCTATTCTTGATTGCAGCCTTATTTCAGCTCGAATAAGGGTAGAAATTCCCTCTAATCCTGGCTAACAGCCAGTAATGCCACTTTAAGGTGGTGCAGATACTGTCACTGTCACTGTTACTGTGCTGTACTGGGTGTACAGATCACCTTAGCCCATCAACGCGGCCATCAGTGCTTTCTGGGCATGCAGGCGGTTCTCAGCTTGATCAAAAATAACCGAGTTCGGACCGTCAATGATGCCTGTGCTGACTTCTTCCTCACGGTGGGCCGGCAGGCAATGCAGGAACAGGTAATCGCTCTTCGCGCCTTTTACAAGCTCCTCATTGACCTGATAATCCTTAAACGCCGCTTCGCGCGCCAACTGCTCTGCTTCAAAACCCATGCTCGCCCATACATCTGTGTAGATGATGTCGGCATCCAGCACCGCTTCCTGCGGACTACGGGTGATCACGATTAGTGCACCAGTCTCCTTAGCGATCTCACGAGCTTCTGCTACAACAGCAGCATCCGGTTCATAACCTTCCGGACCAGCTATCGATACATGCACACCCAACTTGGCACCGCCGATTAAGAGGGAATGCGCCATATTGTTGCCGTCCCCGATATATGCTAGCTTTAGGCCCTTAAGCTGTCCCTTATGCTCATAGATTGTCTGGTAATCGGCCAGTACCTGGCACGGATGTGCTTGGTCACTAAGGCCATTGATTACAGGAACAGAGGAAAAACGCGCAAGCTCCTCTACTTTATCATGACCGAAGGTGCGGATCATGATTCCATCGAGATAACGGGACATTACTTGTGCTGTATCACCAATCGTCTCCCCACGTCCGAGTTGAATGTCATTGCTGCTTAAGAACAGCGCATGTCCGCCGAGTTGATACATTCCAACTTCGAATGAAACACGTGTACGTGTGGAGGATTTCTCAAAAATAAGTCCGATCGTCTTCCCCTTCAGCGGCTGGTATTCCTCACCGTTCTTCTGCTTACGCTTCAGTTCGATCGCCAGCTCAATCAAATAAGTGATTTCTTCCGTGCTGTAGTCGTTCAGCTCCAGTAAATCGCGGCCTTTCAGCTGCTTTGCAATCTTTTGCAGATCGCTCTGTACGCCCTGGCTCATGAACTTGCCTCCCCGTTTGCTTGTTTAGCATAAGTATGAATGAGTTCCGAAAGGATGTCCACCGCTTGGTCGATCTCCTCTTTGCTAACATATAAATTAGGAAGTAAACGAAGAACATTAGGTCCTGCGTTTACGAACAGCAAGCCCCGTTTTTGTCCTGCCAGCACGATATCACTTACCGGTGTCTGGCATTCAATCCCGATCAGTAGACCTTTGCCACGAATATCTATAACAAAAGAACAATCTGCCAGCTTCTCTTTCAGCAGTCCGGTCAGGTATTCGCCCATTTCAGCCGCGCGCTGCGGCAGCTTATCTTCAAGCATCGTCTCGATTGTCGCCGCCATTACCGCTGCCGCCAGCGGCGTTCCGCCGAAGGTGGTCGCGTGGCTGCCTGGCGAGAAGGCTTCGCGCAGATATCCCTTGCCCAACATTACACCAGCCGGAAAGCCGCTGGCTACCCCTTTAGCCAGTGTGAAGATATCCGGCTCCAGATCATAATGCTGATGTGCGAACAGCTTGCCTGTACGGCCCATGCCTGTCTGCACTTCATCTACGATCAGCAGCAGTCCATGATCCTTACACAGCTGAGCTACAGCGTGCAGAAATTCCGGTTCCACCACAAGCACGCCGCCTTCAGCCAAGATCATCTCGATCATAATTGCTGCTGTATGCTCTCCAATGGCTGCTTCCAGTGCTGGAAGATCATAGAGAGGCACAGTCTTGAAACCTGCTGGAAGCGGCAAAAAACCTTCCTTGACTTTGGCCTGTCCAGTCGCCGTCAGTGTAGCCAGTGTCCGGCCGTGAAAGGATTGTTCGAACGTAATGACCTCATAACGGTCAGCGCCCTTCACCTTCTGATGGTAGCGGCGCGCCAGCTTAATTGCCGCCTCATTCGCCTCTGCTCCGCTGTTGCAGAAGAATACTTGATCAGCACAGCTGTTGTCTGTGAGCAGTTCCGCAACCTTATCCTGTCCGGGGATGTGAAATAGATTCGATACATGCCATAGCGTATCAATCTGCTCCTTCAGCTTCGCACCCACTTTTTCCGGAGCGTGACCTAGACTGGTTACAGCCAATCCGCAGGTAAAATCGAGATATTTATTGCCCTTGTCATCCCATACCCAGCTGCCTTTGCCTTTGACCAAACTAAGATCATATCTAGCGTAAGAGGGGAAGATCGAACTCAGCTTCTTCTTAGCTGTATTCGGATTGCCCGCTTCTGCGGTGTGGGTCTGTTGTGCTTCCATCAAGGAATCCTGTTCTGCTTGCGTAAGCTTACTCATTCTAAGTCACTCTCCCAACGGCTGATCCGGTTACCCGACAGCGCTTATAATTTGTTCTACCTTTTTCGCCTAACCCTATTCATAATCCTCGATAACTGAGCTTGAACTTTTGAGATAAAGGGAATTCCTCCCTCTAATCTCGCCATAACCTTCACTTTTAAGGAGTTAGCGGGAAAAACACCCTCTAATTCCTGCCAAATCACATTATTAAGCCCAAATGAATAAATTTAGAGGGACCATTTCCCTCTAATCTCTAAAATAGCCTGATTACAGTGCAATTAGAGGGACCATTTCCCTCTATTTCGATAGGCAACCTTCCATTACATCGGTTGGAAGTTGCTCTATTCACCTTTGAACGGTGTTGAGCCTCTGTTTCACATTTATTCCTATACACCCGCGCTCGCTTGCCGTCTAGCTTTATCGTCGCACGATCCGCGTGCCCAGCTCTTCACCCTGCAGCACCCGGCTAAGCACCCGCGGCTCTTTGCCATCGACAATGACGACCTCCGAGACATTTCCTTGGATACAATCCATCGCTGCACGCACCTTGGGAATCATCCCGCCGTAGATTTCGCCGCTGTCAATTAAGTCTTCAATTTGCTGTATCGTCACTCTCGGAAGCACTTCTTTCCGGCCTTCTACCGAACGCATAATACCCGGCACATCCGTGACTACGATCATTTTAGGAGACTGTACAAATGAGGCTACGGCCCCTGCTGCTGTATCCGCATTAATATTATAGCGCTGTCCTGCTGCATCCACACCAATAGGTGCAATTACAGGAATGTAACCCATAGCGAGGATACCTGTCACAATCTCTGCCTGTACCCCAACTACCTCTCCAACGAATCCTATCTCAGCACTATTAGCTATCGGACGAGCCACAATAAGATTGCCATCGACACCCGAAAGTCCCAGAGCTTTCCCCCCGCGTCCTTGAATTCGCCGTACAATCGCTTTATTAATACTTCCAGCGAGCGTCATTTCTACTACATCCAGAATAGCCTCGGTCGTCACCCGCAGACCATTAACGAAGCTGCTCTCAATACCTAGCTTAGCTAGATTCTCAGAAATGGCCGGCCCTCCACCGTGTACAATGACTGGCTGAACGCCCGCTTGCTGCAGTTCCCGCAAATCATCGAAGAATGAATCAGGCAGTGCCGCCAGCGTGCTGCCACCGCATTTCATCACGAATAAACTCAACGTGTCCTTCTTTTCTATAATTTCATTGGTTGTATTTTGCGTCATAGTATTGATATCCTTCCCCTATGGCTCACATAAGCCATCCGTCAGGTACGGTATGCAGCATTGATACGCACATAATCATAAGTGAGGTCACAGCCCCAAGCTGTTGCCGTTCCACTTCCGTCATGCAAATCTACTGTAATGAGCACCGTTTCACTTTTTTGTAAATAGACCAAGGCCTTCTCTTCATCAAAAACAACCGGCCGCGACTGCAGCAGCACCTCAATATCGCCGAGCGAAATATCTACCCGGTCCGGAGATACCGGAACTCCCGCGCGTCCAACTGCAGCAATGATTCGTCCCCAGTTCGCATCCGCGCCGAATATGGCTGACTTCACAAGACTAGAACCGACAACCGTCTTGGCAATAGCTGCCGCCGCATCGTCATGCACTGCACCATTCACTTGAACCTCGATTAGATGAGTCGCACCTTCTCCATCACGGGCAATCGCTTTAGCGAGACTCTGGCAGACATGCGTGAACGCAGCCGCAAAAGCAGCCCAATCCGGATGAAGCCTGGTCAATGTCTCATTGCCGGCAAGCCCACTTGCCATCGTAACCAGCATATCATTGGTGCTCGTATCCCCATCTACAGTGATCATATTAAAAGTAACATTCGTCGCTGCCCGCAACAGGCTATGCAGATCTTCTGCTGCAATGACCGCATCAGTCGTCATAAAGCCCAGCATGGTCGCCATATTCGGATGAATCATTCCCGAGCCTTTGGCGGCCCCGGCAATCGTAACTTCCTCGCCGCCAATGAGTACCTTCACGCAGCATTCTTTTTTGATCAAATCTGTAGTCAGGATCGCCTGGCAGAAATCATCTGCTCCGCTAGCGCCTCCGTTTAATTTCTCCGGCAGTCCGGCAATACCACTGCGAACACGGTCCATCTTCAACAGCTCGCCGATTACGCCCGTCGATGCCACAGCAACGTCGCTTTCCGCTACACCCAAGAAACGGGCAGCTTCAGCACGCATCTCATACGCATCCTGTTCGCCCTGTTCACCTGTGCAGGCATTGGCATTTCCGCTGTTCACAATAACTGCACGCAGTGTGCCGTTAGCTAGGCTTTCTCGCGTAACCTTCAGCGGAGCCGCCTGAAAAACATTCGTCGTATACACTGCCGCTGCCGTTGCCGGAACCTCGCACACAATCATACCGAGATCGTTGCGCTCTGTTTTTTTCAAGCCGCAGTGCAGACCTCCGGACGTAAAGCCTTTGGGTGTTGTAATACTCCCGCCTTCGACAACGGTATATACATCAATCTCGCTCATAATTATCGTTACCACTGAACCTTATGGATACACAGGTGTGTAGCCAAGTCCAAGGGTTTCCTCCCATCCCATCATCAAATTCAGGTTCTGTATCGCTTGCCCTGCTGCACCCTTCACGAGGTTATCAATGACGGACACAATCGTAACCCGTCCTGTACGGGCATCTGTTGCAAAACCGATATCACAATAATTAGAGCCGCTAACTTCCTTCGTCGCCGGAACTACACCAACATCCCGAACGCGCACAAACGGGCGACCTGCATAATACTCACGATATAATTCCACAAAATCCTGTTCGGTATAATGGCTATTCATCCCTGCATACATCGTATTCATAATTCCGCGGTTCATCGGCACGAGATGGGTGGTGAACGTTACTGTAACCTTTTCCCCAATGATCTCAGTAAGCGTCTGTTCGATTTCTGGGATATGCTGGTGTTTGTTCATTTTATAAGCTTTGAAATTCTCATTGATTTCGGCAAAATGGACCGTCAGGCTCGTTCCCCGACCTGCTCCGGACACTCCAGATTTAGCATCAATAATGATACTATCATGCTTAATCCAGCCTGCCTGAAGAGCCGGAATTAATCCCAGCAGCGCAGCGGTTGAATAACAGCCAGGATTGGATACGAAATCCACACCTGCCACACGTTCTCCAAATACCTCACACAGTCCGTATACAGCCTGTTGCAGATAGACATCTGCTGGCGCAGGATGCTTATACCAATGCTCATATTCGGCACCATCCTTCAACCGGAAATCGCCGGATAGATCCACTACCTTGAGTCCAGTTTCGAGCAGCTGCGGCACCAATTTGGCGCTCACTCCTGACGGCGTTGCCGTAAACACCACATCCGCCTTACCTGCGATCTCAGTTGGGTCGACACCATCCAGATTACGCTCTATAACACCGGTCAAATGTGGAAAACCTTCCTCAATAGATACACCAGCACTCGACGAGGAAATTACCGAAGTAATCTCTACCTTAGGATGGTTTTGCAGCAGCCGAATCAGCTCCACGCCCCCATAACCCGTTGACCCTACAATAGCCGCCCTCAGCTTGCCTTCCACTGTCATCCCCGCTTTCTACTTCTAATTTACCATAAACTAGAATCTATCTAAAGGCTGCCAAGCAGCTTCATTCTCGGAAATTAACCCTGTATACCATCCTGCAAATATGTATTATTATACGACTGAATTAATATAAATACAACACGTTAAGTCAACTTTCCTAGAAAAAAAGAGAAGCACAACCCCTCCTTAATGGAGAATTTATGCTTCTCTTTTGAATCCTTCGCCCAGCACTTCATGCGCCTCGGTAATAATAACGAATGCTCCCGGGTCCACCGATCGGACAATCGCTTTAAGTCTGGCAATCTCATTCTGGCCTACCACTACCATCAGCACCGTACGGTCGTCCCCCGTATAGCCACCTTGAGCGTTCAGCTTCGTTAAGCCACGATCCAGATCATTCAAGATAGCCTGCGATATTTCCTCTGTCTGATCCGAGATAATATAGGCAACCTTTGTACTGCTGAAGCCAACCTCCAAGGCATTAATGACCCTGCCCGTCACGAACAGTCCGATTAGCGCATACAGCGCCTGTTCCATGCCTAGTACAAAAGCAGCCAGCGTAATTACCGTTCCATCCAGCAGCACTACAGACATGGAGAAGCTGAGACCGGATATTTTTTGAATAATCTGCGCCAAAATCGTCAGACCGCCCGTCGAGCCACGCCCGCGGAATACCAGTCCAAGTCCTAATCCCACACCAATTCCGCCATAAATAGAAGCGAGCAGTGGATTGGTCGTTGGAATCGGTCCGTCTTTCGTCAAAAAGATAAACAATGGCAGCACGAAACTCCCCAGCAAAGAACGAATTCCGTATTGTTTGCCAAGGAACAGTATCCCTAGCACAAATAAAGGAATATTCAGCGCCCATTGGGTAAAGGCCGGTTCTGCTCCAAACCAAGCCTCAGCCAACACCGACAGACCGGATACACCACCTGAAGCAATACGGTTCGGCAGAAAAAACAGATTAAAAGCAAGTGCAGTGATTAGCGAACCAATCAGGATTAATGTGATATCAGCGGTATGACGCAACGGTCCGTTTAAGGGAATAAGCGGGGGCTTGTTGCGCGAATTCATTTTTTGCATGCATGGATCTCCTTATTCTGCCTCTGTCTTAATCTGGCTGCGCAAATAACCATCGATAAATGCATCCAAATCGCCATCCATTACCGCTCCTACATTCCCTGTTTCCACGGAAGTCCGGTGATCTTTGACCATACTATAAGGATGGAACACATAGGAGCGAATCTGACTGCCCCAGGCTATATCCGATTGTTCGCCCCGAATCTCATCCAAATGCGCCTGTTGCTCTTGCAGCTTACGTTCATACAGCTTGGAGCGCAGCATCGTCATTGCTTGTTCCCTATTCTTAATCTGGGAGCGTTCATTCTGGCAGGTCACAACAATCCCTGACGGAAGATGGGTAATCCGTACCGCAGAGTCGGTTGTATTGATATGCTGACCGCCCGCTCCTGTCGCACGGTAAGTATCGATCTTCAAATCCTCCGTCCGAATTTCCACTTCTACATCATCCAGAATTTCCGGCACAACATCACAGGATACAAATGAGGTATGGCGTCGTCCAGAACCATCAAATGGAGAAATACGCACTAAGCGGTGTACACCTTTTTCCGTCTTCAGGTACCCGTAAGCATTGAAGCCTTTGATAAGAAGAGTTACACTCTTGATTCCGGCCTCATCACCTGCAAGATAATCGAGAACCTCAACCTTAAAGCCATGCTTCTCTGCCCAACGCGTATACATACGCAGCAGCATTTGACCCCAGTCCTGAGATTCCGTTCCTCCTGCACCCGGATGCAACTCTAGAATCGCATTAAGCTTATCGTAAGGCTGATTTAACAGCAGTTGTAGCTCGAACTCATCCAGTCTTTTCATCAGTTCACGGATCGCTGCACCTGTTTCGGCTGCCAGATCCTCGTCACCTTCGTCATCCGCTAGCTCAGTCATCATCTCGGCATCATCATACTCTTGCTGCAGCTTCTCATATTGGTCCACGGATAGCTTCACCGCATTCATCTCGGCAATTACGCCCTGGGCCTTGTCACTATCATCCCAAAAACCAGGTGCCGCCATCTTCTCCTCGAAGTTGGCAATCATCTCCTGCTTCAGGTCTAAGTCAAAGTGACCCCCTAAGATTAGTTAGTTTCTTGCCTATTTCACGCAGGTCGTGCTTTACATTCGGATCTATCATGGGAGTTCACTTCACCTTTCAAAATAGGTTGTTGCGTCTTTCGCTATTGGACTCTTAAAAAGAACAGGTGATATATTGCCGCTCCGCTTGCGGATTATTCTTCCGATTGCTGTTATCCCCTGATTTCTTGAATTAATATTCAATGAATGAAATCCGGGGATAAAGGCAAACGCTACGCTTCTCCAGAACAATTCCGCCTGCTGCGCTCTATTATCACCAAAATGCATAAAGCCCAAAAAAGCGGCTGGGCCGCAAACGGGTAACCCCGGGCCCAGCCGCTCTTATTGTCATTATCCCCCACAAGACTAATACTCAAGACTTATCGGGCAGTTCGTCTTACGCGTTCTGACCGTGGCAATTCTTATATTTCTTGCCACTTCCACAAGGACATGGGTCGTTACGTCCAACTGTTGACTCAATGTGTACCGGACGTTTCTCAACAGGCTCACTATTTGTGGAAATTTTATCTTCTTCCACAACCGACTGCCGCTCCTGATTCGTCTCAATGTGCGCCTTCATAATATAAGTCGCTACTTCTTCTTGAATGGTAGCAGTCATCTCATTGAACATTTCGAAGCCTTCAAATTGATATTCGCGCAGCGGATCTGTACCGCCGTATGCACGCAGGTGAATCCCCTGACGCAATTGATCCATTGCATCGATATGATCCATCCATTTGCTGTCTACGGAGCGCAGAACGATTACTTTCTCAAATTCGCGTACCAGCTCTGAGCCAAGACGTTCTTCACGGGCAGCATATTTCTCCAGCACGCGTCCAAAGATAAATTCAATAATCTCTTCTACTTCTTTGCCCCACATATCGTCACGGGTCAAGGAGCCTTCGTCCAGCAGCTTGCTGTTCACGTAATCAGCAACCTCCTGCAGCTCCCAGTTCTCAGGAATATCGTCGCTGCAATGTGCATTGACAATACGTTCAATGACCGGCTTAATCATTTCAATGACAACATCTTTGATATTGTCAGACTCCAGGATTTCGCGGCGTTGTTTATAAATAATTCCCCGCTGCTGGTTCATAACGTCATCATATTGCAATACAACTTTACGAACATCAAAGTTGTTGCCTTCAACCCGCTTCTGTGCAGATTCAACCGCACGGCTAATCATCCGGCTCTCAATCGGCTGGTCTTCCTCAAAGCCAAGGCGATCCATCATGTTCAGCACATTATCTGCACCAAAACGTTTCATCAGTACATCACCAAGTGATAAGTAGAATTGTGTGGAGCCTGGGTCGCCTTGACGTCCCGCCCGTCCGCGCAACTGGTTATCAATTCGCCGAGATTCATGGCGCTCTGTGCCAATAATATGCAGGCCACCAAGATCCGTGACACCTTCACCCAGAACGATATCCGTACCACGTCCAGCCATATTAGTCGCAATCGTTACTGTACCTGGTTGCCCAGCGTAGGAGATAATTTCTGCTTCCGCAGCATGATGCTTGGCGTTAAGCACTTGGTGTTTGACGCCTTTGCGTTTCAGCATTTCAGAGACACGCTCCGAGTTCTCGATAGAAACAGTACCAACCAGCACTGGTTGATTCTTCTTATGCCGTTCAACAATTTCTTCTACAACAGCGTTAAACTTACCGTTCTCACTCTTGTAGACCACGTCAGGATGATCCAGACGCTTGTTCGGTTTATTCGTCGGCACCTGTAGAACTTCCAGGCCGTAAATGTTCTTTAATTCCTCTTCTTCCGTCTTTGCAGTACCGGTCATACCACCGAGCTTACGATACATCCGGAAGTAGTTCTGGAAGGTTATTGTGGCCAGCGTCATGCTCTCATTCTGTACCTCAATCTCTTCCTTTGCTTCAATAGCCTGATGCAGCCCGTCGCTGTAACGCCGTCCGGCCATTAGGCGACCTGTAAATTCATCTACAATAACAACTTCCTCTTCCTCATTCACAACATAATCCACATCACGGCGCATTATAACGTTCGCCTTGAGCGCTTGGACAATATGATGATTCAGAGTGACATTACTATGATCATAGAGGTTCTCAATTCCAAAAGCGCGTTCAGCAATAGCTACGCCCTTCTCTGTAAGAGCAATGGATTTCACTTTAATATCCACCGTATAATCCTCTTCAGCAGTCAGTTTCTTCACGAAACGGTCTGCTGCAAAATACAGTTCAGTAGATTTCTCTGCCTGGCCTGAAATAATAAGAGGAGTCCGCGCTTCATCAATAAGGATAGAATCCACTTCATCAATAATACAGAAATACAAAGGACGTTGTACCATTTGCTCTTTATAGAGCACCATGTTGTCACGCAAGTAATCAAAGCCAAATTCGTTATTCGTGCCATACGTAATATCGCAGGCATACGCTGCTTGTTTATCATCATGGTCCATTCCGCTCAGGTTCACCCCAACCGTCATGCCCAGAAAGTTATAGATTTGTCCCATTTGCCCACTATCACGCTGAGCCAGATAATCATTAACGGTTACAACGTGTACCCCTTTACCGAGCAACGCATTCAAATAAACCGGCAAGGTACCTACCAGTGTCTTACCTTCACCTGTCTTCATCTCAGAGATTCTGCCTTCATGCAGTGCTATACCTCCGACTAACTGTACATCAAAATGCCGCATGCCCAGCGTCCGTTTGGAAGCTTCACGTACGGTAGCAAATGCTTCGGGAAGGATTTCCTCCAGTTTTTCGCCTTTTTCAATACGGGCACGGAATTCGTCTGTTTTAGCCGTCAGCGCTTCATCCGAGAGCACTGCAAATTCCGCTTCCAATCCATTAATTACATCGACCGTCTTCATTAGACGTTTGACATCGCGTTCGTTGGTGTCGCCGAATATTTTCTTCACAAGTCCTAGCATGGTTAACCCCTTTCATGCAACACAGATGGTGGAATCGAGCCCATCCTCATAAAATTGAAAGGGCCATTTATAAATTCGATTCCGCTGCTTCATAAATTGTAACAGTTTGTAAGAGATGCCGCAATACAAGCAGTATGAAGCTTTATTTTCACAACTTCTATATATACGCACAAGAGCCCTATTCGCTTCATGCGAATAGGGGCTCGGTTTAATTTTCTTGATCTACCTTTGCCATTCGCCGCATTACTGGCGGCGCTTCGGCCTAGTCCTGCTCAATTAAGCCATATTTACCATCATTGCGTTTATAAACAACGCTCACTTCAGAAGTGTCAATGTTAGAGAAAACAAAGAATGTATGTCCAACCATGTTCATCTGCAGAATTGCTTCTTCCACATCCATTGGCTTCAAAGTAAAACGCTTATTCCGTACCACTTCCAAATCATCGTAATCTTGTTCTTCTACAGAAACAGTGCCATTAACACCTTCCACAAACAAAGTCTTCAGGCTTCCCTCCGTGCGGAACTTACGATTAAGTTTGGTCTTGTGTTTACGAATCTGGCGTTCCAGCTTGTCCACTACAGCGTCTGTAGATGCATACATATCATCGCTACGATCCTCGGCACGAAGCGTCACTCCGGCAAGCGGTATGGTTACTTCCACCGTATGAAGGCCACGAACGACGCCAAGCGTCACATTTCCTTCTGAGGTTGGGGGTGCATCGAAATACTTCTCAAGTCTGCTGAGCTTCTTATCAACATATTCTCTCAAAGCCTCGGTCACTTCAATTTGTTGACCTCGAATGCTGAACTGCATGGGCACTCCTCCTTTGTTGTACAAATCTAGTATACCAAATTGTTAGAGCTAAGTAAAAAGCAAATGATGACAGCCTTTACATTTAGTTAATAAAAGGTGACATAAAGCTGACAATTTAGTTATAGTTCTCTCCACAACATGAAAAAATGTCCGGAATTAGCATAAGAATCGCCTGTCCCGGACACATTAACTAACAATTATTGTTTATTTCGTATGGATACGAATGATTTCTACGGGTGACCATGTACTGCCAGTTCCCTTAATAAGATAAATCTTATACCCAGTATCGGTAGCCAGTCCACTCAATGTAACAGTGCGTTCAACTCCTGGTAGGGCTAAGATCATTCCCGTCCATGGAGAAGTTAAAGCAACTCCCGAACTATTTTGTCCGGCTGCTATCTGCGCTGCACTAGGGTCTACAGCACTATCAAGCAACACAACATATCTTAACGACTCTGGAGAACCGCTAATCTGTCCATAAGTAACATACACATCTGCAGTTACGGTGCCTACATTCCCCGGTTCAAACTGTGATATCGAGGTTGCAGTCCCTGAGACAGTCGTAAATTGTACTGTTGAAACCGTAGACCAATTGCCAGAAGCATCAGCAACTGTCACATAAGTAGCATACTCTGTGCCAGCCACCAATCCATAAACGGAGAACGAGACTGAAGTATTGGCTAAAGTCGCCTTGTTTCCGTGATTCACTCCTAGCGTTCCGGCACTCGTCAATCCATCCCGCACCTGCAGGACACTTGGAACAGCAGCACTACTATTATAAGGTGCTACTACATAATATACTGTGCCAGTTACGGAAGGAGTTAGATAGACATCCGCCGTAACGACGCCAACATTACCGTAGGTTGCACCGCTTACTGTCGGAGTAGTGACTGTTCCTCCGCCTCCACCAGATCCACTACCTGGGGTAGCTGTTGCTGTTGGTGTAGGGCTAGCTGTTGGTGTTGCAGTCGGAGTTGGAGTAGGTGTAACTACACCACCTGGGTTTGTTGGCTTATAGATTACCGAGTTGCTAATAATACCTACTGCTTCTGCGCGTGTTAGCGCTTTCTTCGGACCGAAAGTTCCGTCCGGATATCCGTTAATGATCTTCTTTGCTGCGGCCGCAGACACTGCGCCCCGGCTCCACGAAGCAATCTGAGCACTGTCTTTGAAATTAGTGGACGTTGAACTTGTATTTAAATCAAGCACCTTTGCCACAATGACAGCTGCTTCCTGTCGGGTTAATGCATTGTTCGAACGGAACGTATTATTTTCATACCCACCGATATACCCGGCTTTTACAGCCTTGGCAACTTCAGTGTAAGCCCAGTTAGAGCTCTTAAGATCCTTAAAGCTAATAGTCGTTGTTTCTGTGAAACCGAACAGACGGTTTACAAGTGCTACATACTCCCCGCGAGTAATAGCTTTGTTGGGTTTGACGGTACCATCCTGATACCCGTGCAAGTAACCTGCATCCAGCCATTCCTGCAGCTGGCTTTGTGCCCAATGACCCTGGATATCCTTGGGTACTGGTGCAGCGGAAACACTGCCGAGAGATCCCAATAACATACTGATCCCCAATATTCCGGTCATAATACCACGCCACTTCTTGTTCATGTTGCTAATCATCCTCCTGTGCAAAAGTTAGAGTACGTCGAGGCAAGATAAAAAGCCCAACCTTCTTTATTACCCATATTTTAGCGGATGTTAACATTTATTATAAAAAAAGATATTTTCCTATGAAAAAAGGACCTTGGGAATAGTCCCAAAGTCCTCGCTAGCGTTGTCCTCAATTGCTAACCATCTACCATATATGTAGGTCGGCTTCGCCGGATGATTATAATTTGATTACGTTAGCTGCTTGTGGTCCGCGTGCGCCTTCAACGATGTCGAATTCTACGGATTGACCTTCATCCAATGTCTTGAAACCATCTGTTTGAATTGCGGAGAAATGTACGAATACGTCGCCACCGTCTGAAGTCTCGATAAAACCATAACCTTTTTCTGCATTAAACCACTTTACTTTACCTTCCATTGATAAACATTCCCTTCGTCATCAGATGAACGTGAGTCTTGCTCACAAATCGACTATACCACCGCAACTTCTCGATTGTCAATTGGAATAGTAAATGTTTACATGCAATAAATTACCATTCATTAATTTAACAATAAAAAGAATAAAAAAGCAGCTTAATAGCAGAAAAAAGAGCAGATGATTTATATAACCCATCTGCTCCTGAGGTGAATCAAGAAGAATATATTATTTTTTGCGGTCCATTAAAATGCTATCCGGCGCATAATGCATATCGTATGCGTTACGTTGTACCTTGGCCTGATTACGCTTCTGCAGCCAATCCTGCGCTTCAAGACGATGCGCGTTCATGGCGGCAAGAATTGCAGAATCATGTTCCAAAATTCGATTTATTTCCTGTTCCTGCATAGAAGTAAGCTGACAAATTGCTGCCTTCTCGCCGATAGAATCGACAATATCCTGCCGTTCCTCTACGAAGGACTCAAGCTCCTCGTATGGGACTTCATATAGGCGATCCATAATCCCCTGGGTCAACTGACCTAAACTCCGTATGAGTTCATCCATGGGTAATTTCAGGCTGATTCGCAGCAATTTTGGATGCCTGCAGCCAAGTTTCCCTAAGTTCAGTGAGATAGCCAATGGCTTCTTCGACTTTCTCGTGACTCTTGTGGACATTTGCTTCGACAAGCAAATAATTAATGTATTCATAAAGTGCATAAAGGCCCTTGGAAACTTCGTAAGTCTGGTCCAAAGTAATCATTAGTTCCTTTACGATGTTCTGTGCCTTGCCAAGGTTCAAGTTGGACTTCTCATAATCCTGTTTGTTGATTCCATCCATTGCCGTTCTGGCAAAACGTATCGCTCCATCATAAAGCATAATTAGCAATTGTGCAGGTGTTGCTGTCTGAACAGAAGATTGACGATATTTCTCATATGGAGAAGTCATCATGTGAATTCACCTCTATCAATTATTGTGCCATGAAGTTAGTTATCATACTGGACTGGTTATTGTATTTATTCATAGCTGTCTCCATGGATGTGAACTTCCTGTAGTAACTTGTCTCCAAATCGGTTAGTTTGTCCTGAAAAGCGCTAATTCGATTAGTATAATCTGATAAACTTTTCCCTATCAAGCTGTCCTTCTTGTACGCAATGGTTATGTCTGATGAGAACTTCGAAGTCCCTGCTTTGGTTACAATCTTGTCCAGAGCAGCATCGACTTTCGTTGTCAATTTATCAAATAATCCGTCTGAGCCGCCTGTAGAGCTTTGAAAGATAGAGATAACTTTTTGTGGATCGTCCAGTATTGCTTTTTTCAATACGGTTTGGTCAATATGCAGTTTCCCATTCTCGTAATAAGGCCCTGCTGTTATTCCAATGGCACTAAGATCGCCAATTTTCTTCGTTAGTTCTTCACGCATTGAAGAGATAGTAGATTTCAGAATGTCATCATTCTTCAGCAATCCACTTTTTGCTTTGGCTTCCCATTGTGTAATATCACTATCACTCATGTCTTTCTTCTGCTCATCCGTAAGGGGAGGAAAATCCTTATAACGTGCTTCGTCAACCTTGGTTTGTAGTGCACCTAACAAATCGTTGTAATCCTTCACAAAACTAGTAATCGTATCAATTGCCTTCGCGGGGTCTGATTGTGTTGTTACTGTTGTAGCGTTGCCACCTGAAACTGTCAGTAATGTAAACTGTACGCCATTCAGACTAAAGCGGTTACTATCAAAGCTTGTAGTTGATGCACTGCCATTGATCTTCACCAGTGCAGACTGGGGATCAACTTGAGTGTATGGCCCAGTTGATCCGAGTACCGTCAGCAGGGTACTTGGATCACTGATTGCAACCTTACCTTCAGAACCGTAGGTCTTCGAAGCGATGGAGAACTTGCCTGAAACTTCATCAAATGTAGCCGTCACATTAGCTGCACTTGTATTAATCTTGGAAACGACTTCTCCTATGGTCAGGTCCTTGTCAAAATCCAAGGTTTTACCATTGATTACAATATTATAGGTTTGAGTTGTAGCGTCGGCGCCCGTAAGTGCACTTAGTCTGGATTGTGAAGTAGTCTTGGCTGTACCCGTCGAAGGAGCAGGTACAATCCCGGACTCCCATGAAGCTGGCTTGGCAAGTTGGGTGATTTCCATTGAGATAGGAATCCCGTTAGCATCGGCTGTTGCTTCAGCCTTCAGTGCAGTTGTATTTCCGCTTACAACAGCCGTCTGAGTATTCAACTCCGTAGATTTATTATACGTCATTAGCTTGGAGTTACGGAAATCGACAAGTTTACTGTTTATATCACGATAATTGTCTCTCTGCCAGGTGAGCGTCTGTTTTTGTTGAGCTAATTTGTCCAAAGGCACGCGTTTTGCGGTCATCATTTGTTTCACTAGTGTGTCTACATCCATACCAGAAGCCAACCCACTGATTCGAGTTACCATATAATACCCTCCTATTTATATTCTTTCATCAATTAGAATTCCTGCAATCTTCATCATACTAGCCACAAGATCAAGCGTCTTCTCGGCAGGGATTTCTCTGATCAACTCGCCGGTATCCTTATTCCGCATTTTGATCATTATTGTATTGGTTGGTTTGTGTACGCTGACTTCAAAATCCACTGTTGGCCCCTGCAAAGCCTTGAGCGCACGATCAAGTGCCTTGACGACCTGTTCATCTGCCGTAGAAACAGAGACACCCTGAGTCTCCAACCCCTTGATTTCAACATAGCTTGGTAGTTGCGCTAGCGAGCTAGTGTTTTCCTTAACTTCGGTCTTTGAGGATGTAATGGGTGCACTCACCGCATCTATTGATTTATTACTATAGTTCCCTGAACCTGAAAGACGAATCTCCATACCGAATCCCCCCGATAGCTTTCATTCATACTCTATTTATCGGTTATTCGGTGCGTTAGATGAATATACAGCGGAAGAATTATCCTGCAGATTGATAAAAATGCTTAGAACTATAACTTTCCAACAGTTTCTTGTTAAGTCTCCACCAACTTCGATAAAAAAACAAATGCCAGTAGCTACTTTCCAGCTACTGGCGTTTGGTCTACATGCCGAATAATACGAAAAAAAGCCAGAGCTTTCGCTCTGACTCCATTCTATTGCTAGTACGTTACTAACTAATTATCTCAACAACTGCAGAACCTGTTGTGGCTGTTGGTTAGCTTGCGCCAACATTGCTTGAGCAGCCTGCGAAAGAATGTTGTTCTTAGAGAATGTAGACATTTCTTTAGCCATGTCAACGTCTCTGATACGGGATTCAGCAGAAGTCATGTTCTCGGAAGCAGTACCCAAGTTGGCAATGGTGTGTTCAAGTCTGTTTGTGTATGCACCAAGCTTGGATCTTTCGGAAGATACTGCATCGATTGCTGTTTGGATTGTAGTGATTGCTGTAGTTGCTGTAGCAGAATCAGTAACTTGAATTCCTTGAACACCAAGTGCCGTTGCTCTCATGTCAGCAATACCAACGTTCATCATTTGGTTTTCATTAGCACCAATTTGGAAGTTCAGAGTTCCGTTACCCGTTACATCCAAATTTGTAGCTCCAGTACCTTTTACTTCAAATTGCAACCCTTTATTAGCACCAGCTGTAATTGTAACTGTATTACCTTGTGCTGTGTAACTTCCTGCACCAGTTACAACAGCGTCAGTACCAGCTTGAGGTACCTGAGTTCCAGCCGTAGCTGCATCTGAAGTAAACTTAGAAGCACTACCCGCTGCAGTAGATGTTAATACTAAATCATTTCCTGATATTGAAGCCTTAACCCCAAGACCTGCATCATTAATGGTTTTAATGGTATCTGCAGCAGTAGTACCAGCCGCAAATTTAAACTGAGTACCATTTATAGTCATGTCAGCATCTGTACTAGCTGTAACTCCAGCTGTAAAAGCAGCCGTTCTTGTGTCCGTCGCTTTTGTTGCAAGTACAGAAGCAGTTATTGCTACCGTAGCTCCACCTACTACTGTATCCCCAGTTCCGCCTGTGATCACTGCATTCGCAGGAGCTGAAGAAGTACCAGTTACGTTAGCTCCACCATTAAGGAGTTTCTTAGTATTGAACTCTGTGTTATTACCAATTCTATCTATTTCGGAAGTCAACTGATCCAATTCTTTTTGTACTTGGCCTCTATCGTTGGAGTTCAAAGTATCATTGGAACCTTGTACTGCCAGTTCTCTCATTCTTTGCAGAATGGAGGTTGTTTCGTTCAATGCACCTTCACCAGTTTGCAATAGGGAAATTGCATCTTGGGAGTTACTAGAAGCTTGATCAAGACCACGAATCTGGCCTCTCATTTTTTCGGAAATTGCAAGACCTGCTGCATCGTCGCCGGCTTTGTTAATGCGAAGACCTGAAGACAATTTTTCCATTGATTTGCTGGCGTTACCTGCGTTGATGTTCATGTTTCTGTTAGCATTGATGGAGCCCATATTGTGGTTGATAATCATAATAAAATTCCTCCTTGAAATAGTTTGTCCACATCCATGTGGTAAGTGCTGCCGTTAAGGCCGGCCGTCCCTTTCGAATCAGCACCTGTTATATATATCGACGTCAGCCACGGATTGTTTATAGCTATTATGAAATTTCTTTAATTTATTTTTGCTCACGCAAACGATCCATGAGTGCACTCAGATTAGTAGTACTTGAAGTAGCAGATTCTTCGTTAGATTCCTTGATTGATAAATAGACTTCTTGGCGAAAGATATCGACATGCTTCGGCGCAGAAATCCCTACCCTGATACTATCTCCGTCCACACTTAGAATGGTGATTTCAATATTATCCTGGATAATGATGGATTCGCCCTTTTTACGAGTAAGTACAAGCATCTCATTCGCCGCCCTTCTGAAGTACCTCTTCCACAGCATTCCACAAACGGTGTTTAGTCCCGTAGGACGATTTATGTAGCACTACCTGTTTACCGGTATGTTTAACCGGATTCAGCACAATTGGAGCAAGTAAATTCAATGTTGCTTGCTCTAATTCATCTTTAATAGTCACAATACAGCAAACACTAACATCATCTTCGAGCTCCAACTCTTCCTTATCACTATCCGGCAATTGGAATTCATAGGATGGATAGAAGACAAAGGGATCACTTAAGAGAAAAGATAAGCTCTGGTTATTTAATGATTGGAGATAAGAGAACGGCCCCTCCTCCCCTATGATCAAGGCGAATTCTGTTTCTTCCTCAAAACCAGGGATTCCTTTGGAAAAATGGTAAACCTGATCCTCATTTATATCAAGCGTTCCCCAAGTCAACGTTTCTATAATCATTATCACAAACACTCCTTTATCATTTGTTCTAACAAAAAAGCTATAGACGTTCGGTCACTAGCAACCTAATCTATAGCTTAGATATATATGTTTAGATAATTTGTTATCTTATAAAATCAACTAAGGATGTTTGAATGATTTTGGCACCCACGCTTAGAGACGCATTATATACATTCTCCTGAACTTTGGAATTCATAACCAACTCGGCATAATCCGCATCTTCGGTCTTGGACTGCAGGTCTGTCAGGTTAACACCCAAATCGCTCAAACGATTCTGCATTAGTTGAATGCGATTTGTCTTGGCCCCAATATTCGCCTGTACGGTTAACATTTTGTTCGAACGAGTATCAATATTGGCCAACTCACTAGATAATCCAGCCGTGTCTCCAGTAGTCAAGGCAGTAGATATCCTGTCAATAACTTTAAAGATATTATCAGCGTCAGTCCCACCAAAAACTTCATTTCCCGTATTATTAATGGGCAGTTGGACGCTCTCTCCCACTGAATAATTCACTAGTCCATCATCTGTGGTGACAAGGGCAGCTCCGGAGGTATCCAGGACCCCATTTATGCCTGTTGAAAAATCAAAAGGCTTCACATCATATTGCTGGCCATTAAAGATATATTTCCCATTAAATTGACTGTTTCCAATATCGACAAGCTGCTCTTTAAGCTGTTTAACCTCTTCATTGATACTGTTGAGCGCGGTTTGCGGATTACTTCCGTTCGCTCCCTGAACGGTTAGTTCACGCAAGCGTTGCATAACAGAACCTGTCTGAGTCAATACTGTATCATTAAATTCCAACCAGGAAACGGCGCCATCCACATTATCCTGATACTGCTCATTGGCTGACAGCTCTGCACGATAACGCAGTGAATACGTGATGCCTACTGGATCATCGGATGGAGTGTTCAGCTTGCGGCCAGTAGCCAACTGTACCTGGGTATGATTCATAGTACGGGCATTGCGGTTCAGGTTAAGCAGCAGCTGTGAGTTCATCATATTGGAGGTAACTCTCAACATTGGTCATTCCCCCTTCCCTTTATATTATCTGCCTACGGTTCCGGTAGAGTTAATTAATTTGTCGAGCAACTCATCATAAGTAGTCATAAACCGTGCTGCGGCGCTATAGGCATGCTGGTAGACCAGCATATTGGACATCTCTTCGTCGAGGGATACTCCACTTACGGATTGACGGCGCGCATCCACCTGTTCCACTAAATAGTTGGCGTTGTCGGTCTGGCGTGTAGCTTCTTGAGACTGCACACCTAACTGTCCGACCAGTGATTTGTAGAAAGTTCCCGGAGTTGCCGTAATCCCTGTTGATGCGGATTTAAAAGAACCTACCTGCTGAGTGGCTAGTAAGAGGGCCAATGTATTGTTTCCGTTAACTACCTTCTCAGAAGTACCAGTTCCGGTAGTGCGAATAGAAGCGGCTAAAAGGTTAGTGTCCCCGGCAATTTCAGGATTAAAAGTAATATTACCTGCTGTAATAGTAGAACCATCTCCCGTAATTGTGAACAAGGGCTTGCCGGGATTAAGCGTTCCATCCATGGTATAACCCAACTGATGAAGACCATTTAATCCTTTTACCGTTGTCTTCACGTCAGCGTTCAAGGTAGCGCCAGCAGGAAATGCCGTTCCGGCTGTTATTGTTGAAGACGTTCCATCTGCATTGATCACCGCAGCATCATTAGTTAGAATAGTTCCCGCTGGAGGTACAGAACCTTTAGGCAGCGTAATTCCAACCTCACCAGTAGCAATAGTATTAGCTATATTGTCAAGCTGCTTCTTAAAATCGGCTACATAAACCTTGCTGGAGGCTAACATACCATAGACCTCGCCAGATTTCAGATCACCTGTGCTGCCATCCCCGTAGGCACTTGTCAAAAATGCACTATCCACAGTCGCTGTTACCGCATTACCTTGGACAAGCTGTTGGCTGCCCAACGAGACATTATAACCGCTATCCGTCTCTACTACACTTACATTTATAATCTTGGAAAGCTTATCTGTGATGAGATCGCGTTGATCGCGCAGATCATTCGCTTTGTCGCCCATGCTTTCGATCTTATAAATGGACTGATTCAGATTAGCAATGGAAGAGAGGTAAGTCTGTATTTCTGTACCTTTTACAGCAATATTGGAAGATAAGTCACTATCCAGATTGTCCAATTGTCTGCTCATATAGTTCAAAGCATCGGTCATGGATTGCGCAGTCTGTGCCACGATTTTGCGAGAAGTACTATCTTCGGGATTCTTGCTTAAATCTGACCAAGACTTCCAGAAGTTATCCATTACGGTGCTAATCCCTGTATCCGAAGGCTCATTAAAAATTGCCTCCAGCTTGTCCATGGTATCCGACTTAATAGTCCAGCCTCCCAGAGCGGAGTTCTCATCGCGGAACTGGTTATCCAGAAAATTCTCACGTATACGTTCTATAGAACTGAATTCCACGCCTGTTCCAAGCTGACCCGGAGCCGTAGAATTACTAAATCCGTAGGCTTCAATAGGTTTGGATGCAGTCATGTTAACACGTTGGCGGGTATAGCCTTCCGTATTTGCGTTAGCGATATTATGTCCAGTCGTGTTTAACGCTGCGGTCTGGGTAAAGAGACTGCGTCGTGCTGTCTCCATAGCATGAAAAGTAGATGTCATGTTACTAGTTCCTCCCTTGCATTGTGCTCTGGTAAATTACTAAACAATCAACCGCGAGCGTCAAAAAGGCCGGGCCGTTTCGCGCTGCTGCCCTTGTCGGACGGATGATGGTACGTGATCTCCTGGTTGGGTCTTCCGACTAACAGATCTAGGGAATAATCTATAAACGTAAGCGACTGCTCGATCAGCTTCTGATTTAGTTCGTTAGCAGCTTTCAGTTGCTGCAATGTGCCTGAAAGCTTCTGCTGAATATGCAGCAGTCGCGATTTGTCATCGGGATCAAATACAAGCCGGGACAGCTCACTTAGGTTCAGTTGAAGGTTAGAACGAATACCAACCCCTTGCAGGAAGGCATAAGCTGCCTGCGCACGCTGTTCCTCAAGCTGTCCAATCAGCTTCATAAATTTAGACTCACGGTTTAGGATTTCGATTAGAGCATCCACTTTGTTGTCCATAATGCTCTGTTTCTTGCTAGCGGCCAGATCCAGCATTTGAATATGTGCTTCGTCCAACCGCTCAAGAAGTTCTAACAATGTTGTTAATGCCATGGATGGTTTCACCTAATTCTCGGAGGATTGCTTAAAATATGGGGCGAGTTTCTCTGCGAGTTGGGCTGCGTCTACTTGATAAGTACCTGCGGAGACCTGTTGCTTTAAGCTATCGATCTTAAGTGTACGTTCAGTGTCAATCTTGCCGCTGTT
Organism: Paenibacillus sp. 19GGS1-52; assembly: GCF_022369515.1. Classification (NCBI taxonomy): domain Bacteria; kingdom Bacillati; phylum Bacillota; class Bacilli; order Caryophanales; family Paenibacillaceae; genus Paenibacillus; species Paenibacillus sp. 19GGS1-52. The sequence goes on along the minus strand of NZ_CP059724.1, from coordinate 792,002 downwards.
CTGTGCCTGTTGCAGCTTAAGAGCCTCATCAGAGATAGATACCTCATCCTTGCGTGTACTCTTCTTCATCTGTTCCTGCCTTTGCGATTCCGCGCTGCGTTGGTACGGATTAATCGCGTTAATTCGTCCGGTCTCGTTAATTTTCATAACTTCCACCTTCCTTCTAATATAAAAAAACCGATAATCTTTAATAAGTTTATCGGCTTGTATTGAAACATTCTTTATAGCTGCAAACGTTTTTTTTGCAGATTTTATTAGTCGTTGCGTTTGTCAAGGGCACGATAGGCACCCTCGGAGGTCTTTTTAGGGGGTTCCTTTTCAGTAATTTCCCTGGTGAGACTCGTGAGATCCTTCCTTAGACGGTTACGGCAATTGTCGCACATATGCCCGTCGCGGATCAGTGTTCCGCACACCTCACAGGGGTACATCATATTAGGTGCATTTGCTATAGAAATGCGGCCTTCCCGAATAAAACGGGTGATTTCTTTAATGGAAATCTCCGTGGCATCAGATAATTCCTGAATGGTGGTTCCTCTAAACTCACGCAAATAATTCACGCAGGTCTCATATTCATACTCCAGTTCTTTGATGCAAGGCTGGCATAAATCCATGATATTCTTTACATACAACCGACCGCACCTTGGACAATTATCTAGATTCATAAAAGCAGCGGCTCCTCCCCTTACATTTTGTGCAACGTATAGTATTCGTATGCTCCTAGATTACATGATAGCAAGGATTTCGTCTATGCTTGCAAATTAGCGGATTAGGCTCAATTCATGAACGGGCCCAAGTCAAGCTATAGATTTCCACATCATATCCGCAGGCTTCTGTCATTTGCTGTATAACTCCCGCACAAGCACGGAGGGTACTGCCTGTTGTATATATATCATCCACAATAATAATTCGCGGGGGGCGGCTTAGTGGCTTCAGTGCGCCCAACCAGTCAGGAAATAGTTCTATCATCGCGGGATTAGCGGCAAAAGCATGCTTCATAGCAGTCAGCCGTTCCGCTCGGCCTTTAAAGCTCTGCTTACCCGTATGATGCGTGCGGATCAGCAGTGGATGTTGTGGAATACCCCTGCGCCGGGATACGACATCGGCAAGTCTCTCTGCCTGATTGAAGCCACGTTCTTCCAGCCGGGAATCACTGACAGGAACCGGTACTAACAAGTCAGCCTCCCAGTGGATTCCCGAGGCAGCTCGTTTATTTTGGAAAAAATAACTTATAGTTGAGCTAGCGGAGGATAGTTCAACCCGTCTCTCCTTCTCTCGTTCTTCCTTCAGAGTCAAATACGCTCTGTCCAACATTAAGCCGAGTACAGTGGCATAACGTTCATTCCCGCGATATTTATACTGGCCCAGCATTTCACGCATCACACTATTATAGGCTACTGCGCTCCGGTTACAGATGATCGGTGAAGTCTCCCCACCACGGTTGCAGTCAGGGCAGCCGACATGACGGCCGCATTTGAGACAGCGAGGCGACATGATCCAGGGAATGGCCGCTGCACAGCTTACACATATACCGGGCAACTGTGATGAAGGCTGTCTGTGCTTCCCGCAGGTTAGACACAGGGGGACAGAAGGGATAAACAGCGACTTGAAACCTTTTAACCATATAGATTGGGTGCTCATAAAGGCCTCTTGGTGCTGATATAACCATTTCGCTGGGCAATACCGTTCATTGACCGGATTTGGGAGATCGCCCCTCGCTGTGATCGACTCCACTGGGAGGAGGCGAATACGACACTCCCTGCGGGATCGTCTGTGGAGCGTCCAGCGCGCCCCGCCATCTGCACTAACGAGGCTTCGTCAAAAAGACCGCTGTCTGCATCCAGAATGAACACATCACTGTGCGGGACGGTCACACCCCGTTCCAGAATCGTAGTTGTCACCAGCAAAGAGATGATCTTGCTGCGAAATGCAGCCACTTTCTCTGCCCTCTCAGGATCTTGAGAGGAAGTACCCTCAATAGCGACATCCGGAAAGCTCTGGCGGAGGAGCTGGATCAGTCCAGCAATATGAACAATACGTGACACAAACAGAAAGATCTGAGCCTTCCTTGCTAGGGACTTACGCAGCATCTGTATGAGCGACTTTGGTATAGCACCATGCTTCAGGAATATACGAACAGGTACAATCGTCAAATGCTGTGGCACCGGCAAGGGATGGCCGTGGAAACGGACAGGTACTTTAGCGTGAGGAAGTCTGCCGGAATTAGCCTCCCGCTGCATTTCCTTGGGCGGTGTTGCCGACAGAAAGATGAAGGAGCCATCCCGCTTGCAGACTTGGCCAGCGGCGTAGGCCAGCATAGGATCATTATGGTAGGGATATGCATCCAGCTCGTCAATGATTACTAGATCAAATCCCTGGTTGAACCGCAGCAACTGATGAGTCGTTGCGAGTATTAAACGGCCGCTTCCCCAACGGTCAGGGCTTCCACCATAGAGCACGGCGAGGTTCTCCGCCGGGAATGCTCTGGCGAGCCGCGGCGCCAGCTCTAGTACGACGTCACGCCGTGGCGTCGCTACGAGCGCTCGCCCTCCGGCAGCGAGCACAGCCTCCAGGAGCGGGAAGACCATCTCTGTCTTCCCCGCTCCCGTCACCGCCCAGAGCAGGAACCGCTCTGGGCCCTGGACCGCGGAGCGCTGGCGCGGCTCCGCCAAGAAGCCCAGCGCAGCGCTCACGGCTCCCGCCTGCGCCGCGCTAAGCCCCCACCGGCGGGCCGCGGTGGGGGTAGAACCTGCCGTGCATCGCACGGCAGGAAGCGCTGCGCTACGCAGCAGCAGCGCGCAAGCCCGGCTGCGCCCGAGTGCGAGGCAGGCCTCGCAATAGGCGCAGCCCATGAGGCCACACGCGGCGCAAGCGGTGTGGCCTGTGGCGACGCTGCCGCAACGCTGGCAGCGCGGGAGTACGCGGCGCTTGGCGAAGCCGCGCCAGGGCATGGCCACGCGTGACAGCCAAGCTGTCGCCGCGCGCGCCATTACGCCAGCACCCGCAGGGAGCTGGCGGGCGCCTATCAGCACCTTCGTTCCACGTACTCCCGCATCATTCACTCCCGTGTTCCGTACTCTTGATTCTCGTAATTGCGCTTCATCCACTCCCGTACTCCACACCCTCGATTCACGTAATTCTGCTTCATCCACTCCCGTACTCCACACCCTCGATTCTCGTAATCCAGCTTCATCCACTCCCGTACTCCACACCCTCGATTCTCGTAATCCCATGCTCCTCTTTCCATCCTTACACTCCCTTATAGCCGTGATACCGGCCGTTAGTATTAGCTTTCCCTGCAAATGCGCCAGCTGGGCCGTGCTACGCCAGTCCCCTGATAGCTCCGGCATCTGTTCTGCCAGCAGTGCTTCCAATTCCGGCTGCAGCAAGGAACGACCGGTTAACGCTTCGGCCAATTGTTCGGCAGCTAAGGTGAGATTCAACCTCGCCAGCTCCTCCTGATGCGGCAAAAAATCTAACGTGCCCGCAATTCTGTTCTTCTGTCGTTCATGACCTTCCCCTATCGCCTCTATAGAGGTCCAGCCATTCCATACTGGCTGCCACAATGAAATTTCATTAATGGGCCAGCCCCCTCCTATAGCCGCCTCTTCCTGCATTTCTGGTGCTAATGTGCCAGTAATATAATGTCTCCACTCGTTACTTCCCCATGCTTGCATAGAGGCCCTCGATCTAAAGCTATCCCGCAGTTTCACAGCCCAGCCGAGTGGCAGAGAAGTCGAAAGAATAACCATACTGACCGCTGCCCTACTGTTCCAGCCTTCTCTTCCTCTTAAAGCTCCAGACCACCATAACCTGTCCACAGCCAGATTTAATGAAATCCACAAACTCCAGCCTTGATTGCCTCGAACAGCATATACAGCTACCCTCATAAAATCTTCCTCCTCCTTATTACCTTGGTTTTATTTCTTCTCGCTTCCCTATATTTAAAACGCAAAAAAGCACACTCCCCCATCCAAATGGAGAGTGTGCTTCACCCGTTACTTACATATTTACTTACCTTCCGCCACGCTTCGATCCGTATCCCCTACTTCCTGTCGTCCGCATAAAAGGCAGCTTGATCTGCTGCTCGGACAATCGCAAGTCAACTACAATTCCCTGCTGCATCAAGACTTCATCCACCTGAAGAGTAGGCATGGATTTGGCCAGATCAATAGGGCTGCCGTTGAGGGCCATTCTGGATACAATCTCCAGAGTCCCATCACTTGAGCTATCATCCATAAAGGTCATACGCAATCGCTTTCCTGTTAGCAACGCACAAACATTCAGTGCTCGGATATAGCCTTCCACAACACTTTCATGATTACGGGTAATGAGAATATAATGAATCCACTTTCTGGCTCGCGGTGTCTGCCGCGTCTGCTCCCGGCTATGCAGCATATGAATAATGGCTACCGCGGATGCATATACAGCCGCAATCCATATCAACTGGGCTACCATAGAGATGCACCTCCTCTGTATACCGACAATATATGCCGGCTGCAAAAGGTCGGTGACTGCCCAGCGTTCCTAAGGGAAAACAACCTTCGCTCTCCCTTATTGTTCAATCTGGCGAATACACTGCATGATCTAAATCATTGCTTGTGCTCTTCTACATGCAGATACGCCTGATGTATCATTTAAATCAGCATTTTGCAAAATTCGAATGTATGCGTAAATCGTAATCGAATATATGTAACATATTCCCAGATGATTTGGATTCTCCAAAACGCTCAGTTAAAGATTATGCTATCTTACAGGGTTACCCAGCCAAATTTGATAGAATTGATAACAGCTTGTGTACGATCGTCCACTTCCATTTTTTGCAAAATACTGCTAACATGGTTCTTGACGGTTTTTTCACTAATAAATAAGTGTTCGCCTATCATCTTGTTGCTCTTGCCTTCCGCCATCAACCGCAGTACCTCTGCTTCGCGGCGAGTCAAAGGATTATTGTCACCCGCTACGAATTTAACACCAGCTTCTTTAACCGGAGTCTCGGTCATAGCACCCGTTTCGTTAAGATAGGTCATGCGCCGCAACTGGTTAATTAGCTTGCCGGTAACCTTAGGATGAATAAAAGCATGTCCCTCATGGACTGAACGAATCGCATTGATGAGTGACTCCGCCTCCATGTCCTTCAGTAAATATCCATTAGCACCTTTACGCAGTGTTTCGAAGACATAACTCTCATCATCGTGAATCGACAAAATAATTACTTTAACATCGGGGAACATTTCCCGGAGCTTTTGAGTGGCCTCTACACCATTCTCAATAGGCATATTAATGTCCATCAGAACAATATCAGGTTTATTCCCATTACAGAACTCCAGTACCTGTATACCGTCGCCACACTCACCGATGACCTCAATATCATCCTCCATATTCAAAATGCGTTTGAGTCCTTCACGAAACAGTTGATGATCATCAGCCAAAAGCACTTTAATAGGCGATTTTCCTAAACTTTGATTCTCCATTACATTACTCCTTTCCCATTTCCACATTCGTCGGAATATGGATTACGATTGTAGTGCCTTGATTCTCGGCTGATTCAATTTCGAGTCTTCCTTCAAGCAGTTCCACACGCTCCCGCATCCCTACAAGACCGAAGCTCTCACGATTGCCTGAGTCAGTCTTCACTTTTTGCACATTAAAGCCTAAACCATTATCTTTGACGACGATCTTGATCAACTGCGCTTGGTATGTTATTTCCACCAATACATAACTCGGGTAGGCATGTTTCGCCGCATTGGATAGTGCTTCCTGAATGAGACGGTATACGGCCGCTTCCATTGCTGACGACAGCCTATGCTCCTTACCCCTTGTTTCAAAAGTGGTCCGGATCTTCGTCTTCTCCTCATAGTCATGCACATACTTCCGCATTGTCGGAATCAGTCCTAAATCGTCGAGTGCCATCGGACGCAAATTAAAAATAACCTTGCGCATTTCCTCCAGGCTGTTACGAACTTGCCCTTTCAAGTCTACTACTTCGGCCTGCACTAGCCCAAATTCCTGCTTTACCAGCATTCTTTCTACAATTTCCGTCCTAAGGACTAGATTCGCCAGCATTTGAGCAGGACCATCATGAATTTCCCGGGCAATTCTTTTACGTTCTTCCTCTTGAGCCAGGATTATCTTGAGTCCAATCATTTGTCGATTCTTGGCGGATTCAACAATTCTCGTCACTTGTCCCAGTTCTCCAGATAAATATTCAACAACAACACTCATTTGCGAACCTATCGATTCCGCACGTTCCACCGAATTCTCTACACTGCGTACACGTAATTGCAACTCATCACGCCTGCTACGAAGATAAACTTCTCTCTCCCTCGTCATCATGAGCTCAAGCTGTAGCTCCGTCGCCTTTTCATAAGCAATACGGATATCCTTCTCCGAAAAGCGGACAAAATCCCGGCTGACTTCGGTCAGCCGGATTCGGGAGCGGTGATAGTTCATCTCCAGTTTGTCAACCTTTAGTATTGTTTCATCCGTTTCTTCCAAAACCCGCTGCAGTTCTTTAGTTAGTGCGATAAGCTCATCGCGTGCAACCTGCAATATTTCGAAAATCTGATACTTGCTGCTGACCATCACTTCGATGGTGTTTTTAATCACGCGATCAATCGCATCGGCTTGAAATTCCACGGATGCTTGCCCCATTTCTATCGGATCATATTAAAGGCTTACCTTTATATTAACATATCACGATTCGATAGTTACGGTCTTCGTTTTCTGTTCCCATTTTACGATCAATCCTAGCTGTTCTGAAACCAATCTAAGCGGTACTAAAGTCCTGCCTTGTAGGATTAAAGGCGCTACTTCTGCACTTTGGAGCTTACCATTCAACAAATATTCCTTCTTGTTTACAGTAAGATCCAACGCTTTAGCTCCGCGCAGTACCATAATCTTCTTAGTTGCCTGATTCCAAATTGCATTGCCGCCAAAAGCATCCAGTACGTAACGAATGGGCACATACGTACTGCCATTCTTGACAATTGGCGCTACGTCTATAGCTTGCTTTGTACCATTAACCAGGATTGACTTGGAACCAATGACCATCGATGCTGTGCCTTTTGGAAGCCCTGCTTCACTGGAAAGGGAAGGCATTGTAAATGAAATGTTATCAAAGGCGACCGTTCCCGTCTTGGCACGTTCATCCTGCCCTTCCTCTACATTTACAACATAGAGTCTCTTCAGGGTTGCTGGAAATTTGATTCCAGAGCCTGACAAATCAAGGTTAAGACTCTTCCAGCCGTTCCAATCGATGATCTTGGCAAGATCAACATAAACGGTGGCTCCGCTGCTGTCTACCAGCTCAGCCCGCAGCCAGTTCAGACTCATATCCCCCATCACATCAAGCGACATCGAAGTAGCCGCTGCTGGAATGGACTTACCGGTCGTACCATTAAACTGGGCATAGGCATACATTTTGCCGCTCCCAGCTGTCATATCGTAACTGAGCGACAGCACTTTAGAACCTGCACGTTCAGCACTGCCAGCCGTTATGGCGGCTGTCCCTTGTACACTAGCTACATTAGTAGTAAAGGCGACCGGATAACTCACATTCTCGAAATCTTCCCAAGGAGTGGCGGCCACCGCTGATAGAACAACCACAGTACTGAAGCCGTTATAACGGGCAATAGCGTAGCCAGTCGTTACACCTGTATTCACGGCGTCAACTGTAAGCTTTCCAGCCTGTACATTGCCTTGAAAGCCAACAAATTCCCACTTCAGTGCAGAATCTGGAACAGTAATCTTCGCCCCATTCTTTGTAACTGCTGTTACAGGAACAGAGACAGATGCACCCGCTATCAACGGCGCTGTAGCTGTACCTACTGCCATACTGCTCAGATCATCTCCTCCAAGCACAGTAACCTTTGTCGAAGCGCTAGCCGTGCCGCTGGTGGCTGTCAAAGTCACAGTGCCAGGCTTCACTCCTGTCACTTCCCCTGCGCTTACAGTCGCGCTGCCACCACTTGAAACCCATGCCGGATTTCCCGCTGCTACATCTATAGGATTATAGTAAGTATCATAGCCTTTTAATGAATAGGTTGCCTTTTGACCGATCAGAAGTACAGAATTCCCGCTGATTGTAATCCCCTTAACTTCACCCTGCGGAGCAGATGTATAGACACCAAGTCCGTTAACAATACTACGCTGTTCCGTACCATACTCTGTATTAAAGGTGAGGGTTGCGGTCGTCTCGGCGAGGGGCCGGTCAACCATCGTAGTAGAGCCGCCACCATCCAGATTTAAACCTTTCCAGACACCGATGTTCGTCATAAAGGATTGTAGCTCGGTCAGCGACATCCCTGCGCTATTGTTATTCTTCTCAGCGGTTATAACATACACATACCGGCCATCCTGTGAATAACCAAGTGCTGTCCGTGCACGGTAGCCGCCAATGCTGCTGGTTGAACGCGAGAACGTTGCCGCTTTTCCATTATTCACCAGAATGGTATGCCCCCCGATCATCATTTGCAGACTAGCAGGGTCCAGCGCTTGCTGTGTAGTTTTGGAGCGCAGCGAAGTCGTACTCGTCAACGTTTGCCCAACAGCAAGATGTGCCATGACAAACTGAGCGGCAAGACCGTGTGTACGCAGAATATAAGCGCCCTCAGGAACAGCCATTGGCAACGCAGCATTTGGAGAGATCTGGGTGATTATTCCATTCTCAACAAGCACCTCAGTAGGAGTAGTTGAGCTGTTCTTGGGCCGCTCCAGCGCTGTCCAGGCATCGGTATAGATATACATCGCGTTAGCATGGCTATACGTAGAGGTTCCACCTTCTGGAATATAGGCACCTTTGTTGATCCCGGAAAGGGCAAACTGAGCACCGTCCGCTGCCGTTATCGTCCCTTCAAAAGAAAACTCATCAATAACAGGCTGTCGATCTTTGGTTACGGCAAAAGCATACATTCCATCCAACTGTGAGGGAGTAGAAACAACGACCCCCGCAGACACCTGGCCTCCAATAGGTACCCCTTCGCCACCTGTATTAAAATAATCACCGTTTACTGCAGCAACTGCCCCGGTTTCTTTAGCCATGCCCCCGGTACTCTGGCGTGTCGTCAAATCGCCACCTTTACCGGTCATAACATCCAAGGAAACATATGGATTATTCAGATCTACACGGATTACGTCTGCCAATCCGGTAGCCTGTTTGCCGGAACGAGAAGTTGTATATTTATATTTCATCATCATGGCGCCTGAAGTAATAACTTCTTCGCCTAGTTTGGTTACCGTAAAAGCAGAGGCTGCCGCGGAGGCTACTGGTGAAGATCCTTGCCCGAATTGAATCATACCCTCACTGCCGATCACCGGCATAATCCATAACACACCCGCCAATGAGGCGGCAACCCACTTCTTCGCGGATACTGTTTTTATCTCCCGCAATACTTCTCTAGTCTTTTTCTCCATAAAATCTTCATTCATTTCGGCGTAACTCTCCCATCTCTTTACTCATTTGGTAAATTTCAAAGTCTGGAAATCTGGACTCTATTTTCCTTTTACTCTTTTAATAGACTGAATTCTAGCAAAAAAGTTGCGACAAACTGCAGATTAGAGAGGATAGCAGCACAAAAAACACCCAGCTTATACAAGCCGGGTGTTACATTATCATCTATAAATAATCTGCTTTGTCTAACATTCTTTGCAGCATAACAGCAGCTTGAGCACGGGTGGCGTTTCCTTGTGGTTGAAATTCTGTCGTTGTCATGCCAAGAATAATACCTGATTGTACAGCTTTGGCAACAAACTCAGCACTCTGACTCTGGATTTTGGATTTATCCTTGAAAGCTGTTAGTGCAGATGCTGACGTACCACTTAATGTAATCGGATTTTTGGTGTATTCCATCGCCCGAATCATCATAATGGCCAGTTGCTCACGAGTTATATTCTCATTGGGGCGGAAGGTAGCATCTGTATTCCCAGTGATAATACCCGCTTTGGCCGCCGCTCCAATGTAATCCCCTGTTTGCGTTGAGGGTTGTATATCCCTGAAGCGTTGTGCAGTATCACGGTCACCTTGCAGTCCGAGGCCTCGGCTGAGCATAACAGCAAACTCCGCTCGGGTGATCTTTTGCTCTGGCTTGAACGTATTGCCATAACTACTATCAATAATATTCTTGGCGGCAAGCTCTGCAACAATGGTATTACTCCAATGTTTACTCATATCTGTAAAGGTCCGCGTTGACAAAAATGATCCTACGACCTGATTTCCGACCGTACGAGCGCGTAGTATAGTATAGCTACCTTGCGTACTGATTTTTGTAGGAAGATAAGCTGCATCATTATAAGTCAGCTCCAGCCGGGCAATTGAAGTTTGCGGACTATTCAAAGTAGAAGTAGTGCGGACGGTATACTCTCCAGGTACACTCAGCACTTTTGCACTAGAAGTGTTCCCAGTGATCATGGCTGTCAGACGAAAATCAACAAGACTAGTCACACTCTGCAAGCCTTGCGCTTGCAGCTTTTGCTCCAGTGGGGTGAAGGTCCCTGTTGGAACCTTTTCCATGCGGAATACAAGCGAAATATTATTGCTGTCCGCAATTAAACTGGCGGCTAGTCCATTCATATCGATATCACCTAGAGCCACACTATACAGGCTATCCCCATAGCGTATTGCCAGTTTAGCCTTGCTGTTGCGATTTACAGCATCAAGTAGTGGTTTCAGCGGTATAGTCACATAAGCCGCTAGTTCTGTGGAAGGCACTTCAAAGGCTAATGTGGATGTACCCACTTTATATAGATAATCATAACTGGAGCTTAAACGATCAGCAGTCAGGTTATATTTTTTTACAGACTGGCTGTATACGGATCGATCATCTGTTGCACTCGAAGAATCACTTTTTAAAAGTGGATATCCTTCTCCAAACTCACTCACTGCCAATGTTCCCAAATAAGATGGCCGGCTACCAGTTCCTGTAGTTAATCCTGTAAGATTCTGAACATAAAGTGCAGTGAAAGAAGACAGCGCATTGCCGTTCAGATCCTGAATGACTCCCCCACCAGACATAAACGACAAGTCGACACTCTGTCCCGTCTTCACTACTGAAGATAGCATTATCTTCAGTACACTACCCGAAATAGAATAGGACTGGACGCCAAGAGTGCTGCCATCCGCTCGAACTCCAAACTGATTAACATATAAGGAAGAAGTGGCCTGCATGTTTTTGGTGAATGTTACCGTTAGTTCATCACCTGTAACTGTTGCTCCGCTTATATTAGGTACTGTAGTTGTGCTGCTTCCGGTTACTGACACTGGCTGCAGATTAATATATGCCGCACGGTTTCCATTCAGATCGCTAAGCCCATAAACTCCTGGCACATAGGACACAGTAACCACTTGACTCACCGTCAAGGCGCTTTGAAGGGATAAAGTAACCTCGCTACCACTCACTGCTACACTAGTAACATAATTAGGTGTACCTCCAACAAGCACAGAGAATTGACTGTTCATCGGTAAATTAGCTGAAGTCATTCCTTCATTATAAGATAATACGATTGTACTTCCGGTTCCGGTCGCGTATTGGAGAACAGGTGGAGTCGTATCATTGCTGTTACGAATATTGAAAGCGCTAAAGTTGGCTATATTCTGGCTAAAAACATCCTGTAGTGGATAGGACCCTGCATAATAGGATACTCGAACAGTCTGTCCGCTCGCAGCTTCGCTCGTTAATCCCAGATTAACAGTTCCTCCACTGGAACTAATAGAATTAACCCCAAGTGAATAACCATCCGCCGTCACGGAGAATTGATTGAACGCATATGGAGAGACTGCTTTTAGTGAATCATTGAAATTCAAGACTAGGTTCTTGCCAGTAATTCTGCCCTCTATAGGAGCAGGAAGTGCAGACACTACAGAATTAGTCACCTGTCGAAGTGAAAAAGTGCTTGCTGCATTACCGCTAGTATCCTTAATGACTCGCAGACCGCCTGAATACCCGATTTTAATATTCTGACCTACCGCGACACCTGTGCTTAGCACCACTAAGACACTATCTCCCTGAATGTAACTACTATCAATGGCACGAGCTTCATCGTTCACCGTAACCGTAAAGCTTGAAGGCAGCAGCGCTACCGACGAATTAAGAGCTTCATTATATTTCAAGCGTATCGTCCTATTATTATCCAGTTGTGCTGTTGTGAGTAAGGGTGCTGTTGTATCTAGAGCCATTGTACGGAAGCTCCATGAACTAGCACCACTTAGTCCACCATAAATAGAAGTGGGATCACTTGCTTCCGAGAAGGCGCCTTTAGCAATATCAATGTAATAGGTAGTATTATATTCAAGTGCATTGTCAGGATTTATCGTATATTCTTTTGTTCCAGCCGCAGTCCCACTCTGTGTTACGGTTACAGGAAGCTGTAGCCCGCTGCTTTTGTAGAGTGTAATGCTTTTTGCAACAGAGCTATTATAAATTACATCTCGGTTAAAGGTAAGGGTAAAAGCTTTGTTGATATCCACGGACTCACTTCGGTCTGCAGGCATCAACGTAGTTATTCCAAGACCCGTCGAGGACGCCGTGGTGAAGCTCCACGAATAAGGTGCAGTAGGAAACACATTTCCATCCTGGTCGTAAAATGCCCCCTGTGGAATAGTAACCGTATATAAGGTATTACTGAGAAGTGGGTTTGCCGTCGATGCCGGAGACAGCAGAATATTCTTACTCCCACCACCCGTTACTGCTGTGGAATTCACATTGAGCCATCGTGTCCTCCCATCATCTACAGTACCTGGTGATACAGTAATATTTCCTGTTGCTGGCATCATAGGACGATCAAAGTTAAGCTGTAACGCTCCAGTAACAGATGCACCTACTGCTCCTGCTGCCGGATTTGCCGTCATTGGGATAGCTGCTGCACCTATAGTGGAGAAGCTCCACACATTACTACTGGATATGCCTGAGAAGGTCTTATTGTCTGTACCCTTGAAGGCGTATGAATCAATAAGTACATAATAATTAGTTCCGGTCGCTAATTTATTTGTCGGAGTCAAAGTAACGGTTGTTGAGGACGCGTCACTCAACACAGTAACACCAGTCTCGCCATCTTTAATTTTAAATTCCTGAATAGTAGAATTATCAGCAGAAGCAATAAGTCGGATGGAACCTCCGCCCTTTAGCAAAGGTTTATTCAGTTTCAAGCTGAGCTGAGCTAAAGTTCCCGCATCTACCCGGGCATTATTAGCAGGCATGAAATTACTCGCTGTTATTCCTGTATTGACCTCCGGTGCGGTAGTAAAAGACCAGCTTGTGAATACAGAATCAGCCCCTGCACTATCCTTGAATAAGCCCTTCGGTACGGTTACGGTATATGTCATATTGGGTGTGAAATGCAGATTAGCATCCCACTTAATTTCATAGTCTTTGGAACTGCCAATTAATCCCGAGGTGCCAATAGGAATAGTTACAAACGGATCACTGGAGCCTTGTGGGGTAATAATAATATTCCCAGATTGCGGATTTACCTGCCGATCAAAGCTCAATCTAAGAGATGAGCCTATACTCACATAGGTTGCACCTGCAGTTGGTGCGGTTACCATGCCAAAGTCAGCTGCAGCATATACTGCGGATGCGCCAATTCCGACAGAAGCACTTCCTGCCCCTAGTAACAAATCTCCAGCCAGAATGAGCACCGTCCATATTGAAATTTTTCTTTTCATGCCGTGATAAACTCCTCTCAAGCCATACTGTCGTCTTTATGTATATATTCTTTTATTTCGGTTAAACGTCTTCCAAAGTTTAGTAATCATCTCATCCCGAAGAAAAAACACAAAGCTGAATTCCCTATCTGCACACAAAAATAACCCGCAAGTAAAGTACTTCTACCGAAGTGCCTTCCTTGCGGGTCATAATGTAATTCATCTTGATGAAAACTAACTGGTTCCACACTTCGAACTAAAGGCCTGCTTGTGCTCTCAGAAGTTCTGCTTTATCGATACGTTCCCAAGGCAGATCCAGATCTGTACGTCCAAAATGGCCGTAAGCAGCAGTCTGTTTATAAATCGGTTTACGCAAATCAAGCATAGAGATGATACCGGCAGGACGAAGATCAAAGTTCTCGCTGATCATCTGAGCCAGCTTTTCTTCACTGATCTTACCTGTTCCGTATGTATCTACACTAATTGAAACGGGATTAGCAACACCAATGGCATAAGCCAATTGAATCTCACATTTATCAGCAAGACCAGCAGCTACAAGGTTCTTAGCCACATAACGGGCTGCATAGGCTGCCGAACGGTCCACCTTAGTTGGATCCTTACCGGAAAATGCACCGCCGCCATGACGAGCATAACCACCATACGTGTCCACAATAATCTTACGACCCGTTAAGCCAGCATCCCCTTGAGGTCCACCAATAACAAAACGACCTGTAGGATTAATAAAGTACTTAGTATCCTCATCAAGCAGTCCAGCTGGCACAACCGGCAAGATTACATGTTCTTTGATATCTGCTTGAATTTGCTCAAGTGTGATTTCTTCAGCATGCTGTGTGGATACAACGATGGTATCTACGCGAACTGGTTTTTCATTCAGATATTCAATAGTTACTTGTGTCTTGCCATCTGGACGTAGGTATTCCAAAGTTCCGTTCTTACGTACTTCTGCTAAACGACGCGCTATACGATGAGACAAAGCAATAGGTAATGGCATCAATTCTGGAGTCTCATTAGTGGCAAAACCAAACATTAAGCCTTGATCACCAGCTCCGATATTGGCCGTTTCTTGAGCCAGCTGTGCAGGATCGCGGTTCTCCAGTGCTGCATTTACACCCTGGGCAATATCAGCGGATTGTTCATTAAGAGAAGTTAATACCGCACAAGTATTGTAGTCAAAGCCATAAGTGGCATTGGTATAACCTATTTCTTTAATCGTATTACGTACAATCGCTGGAATATCAACATATTCCGACTTGGTGCTAATCTCTCCGATAACCAATACAAGACCCGTTGCTACTGCAACTTCGCAGGCTACACGTGCGTTTGGATCATTAACCAGAAATGCATCCAGTACCGCATCAGAGATCTGGTCACAAATTTTATCCGGATGCCCTTCCGTTACAGACTCGGAAGTGAATAAATGGCGCCCTGTAATAGACATGTATAACAACCTCCTATATGGATAGTATAATGACGTATAATCAAATTCCTTCGATTCTCCAGTAGCCACTTCGCTAATATTTCTGCAATTTCTGCAAAAAATGAACCTTTCCCATAGTGGAAAAGGTTTATGGCTTTCCTCAAAAGTCATATTATCTTATTTATGAGATGGTGTCAATTTTAGCAGGCTGTATAAAAGAATAACTCAGCTTCAACATTAATTCTCAGAGATTATAGAAAAAGGGCTTGCTCTGCTTGCTTTACAAGTCTCTTCGTTATTTCGCCGCCAACAGAACCGTTATCTCTGGATGAAAGATGTCCAAGATATGGACTATGACTAGAGCCACTGGAGTCCCCAAGTGCTCCTAATTCGGAAGCAAATTCTGTATCTGCTCCCCCTCCATAGTTAGCCCCATATAAACCAAATTCAGCAGCAATCTCATATTTCATCTGTTTCAGCATTGTCCGACTTTCCGGTATAACCACACGATTATTACGTGCCATGAGCTGCACCTCCTGAGTTTTGTAAGAATACAGGAATATTGTGCGCGGATTATGATGCCTTCAATCGTCTCAATGTTTGTTAAGTGTGGAAAAGAGTTCCGCATATCACTTTTTTTCAATTATAGTATGATTTCCAATCTAAAGGGCAAACTTAATCTATATTGGTATTCTTAAATCAAGAAGTCACTTTAACGTATATCCACCACGAACCATAACTACAAGTGCTAGCGTTTGATCACTCTGAACTGCTATCCCACGTCCATCACGGGGAAAAGACAATAAATGATTCGATGGTGCAGCCTGTCCATTCGTTAGATCTTTTCCATCTGTTAAATCCGCAACGCCATTACTGTCTTGAGAATAAATAACAGCCTTACCTGCGCGAACAATAAATTCTGCACCGGCAGCCGCGATTAACGTTTGACCTGGTTTCACATCAACAATCTCAATCGCATTTCCTTTATTGCCGGCATCTTGAGTTGGTGCAGTTGTAGGGCTTGCTATAGCGGTAGGTGCAATGGGTGCGGTTTGGGTAGGTGTACTAATCGTTCCGCCTTGTAATGCTTTCTGAATCTGTTGATCCACATAGCTTTTGGTAACTACCGGATCATCTGCTGTCCCCGGCTGTGAACCGATACTTGCACCTTCAGCCGTAGCATTCAGCAGGGAGCCTGCCCATACGCCACCTGCCAATAACACCGCAGACATCACGATTTTCCAAGCTGTTTTCAACTAAATCCCTCCTCATATTGGGGTAAATGGCTATAAAAAAAATAGCCTCCGAAGAGGCTATTCTTTGCTTCGGTAATCGGAGATTACTTAGCGTATACTGTCTTATCTCCAACGACGCTGTTACCTGCTTTATCTTGAATAGTTGCATCTGCGTTAACTTTAACAGAGATACTGTTAACATTGTTAGCATTCAGGTCAGGGTACCCTGCAAGTCTAACATAGAATTTACCTGCATCGTTACCAACACCAGCGATAAAGCCACCGGAAATTGTTGCTGCTGTAGTACTGTTGTTGACAATAATTGTGAAGTCACTAGCATTAAGGGTACCAAATTCGATAGCCTCGGAGAATGTCAATTGCAGAAGCGAACTATCTCCAGTAGAAACAGCTGCTGAATCTAGTGTTGGTTTAACACGATCTTTCAGCTCAGGCTTAATGGAATTAGCAATTGATGCACTTCCAGCAGTATCAGTAACACCAAATGCGATGAATTCAACTACTTCAGTTTTGCTGATTGCAGTTTTAGGAACACGCACTTCAACTACTGCTTTAGTAGGGGAAGTTTCAGTTCCAATGGAACTGATTACCTGTGTATAAGAACCACTTGGAAGCGCTCTGCTACCCAGAGTATAGCTGTTCACATCACGCAATGATGCAACACTCAAACCAACGTTATCTGTAGCAGTTATAGTGAAGATAATCTCCGGAGCATCACCAGTAGGTTCAAGGTAAGTGATGCTGGTAACTACAGGTCTTTCAGAATCAGTTGTTGTTGTTGCAGCCGCTGTAACAGTAACAGTTGTTGCAGCCACTTTATTCTTAGCAAGAGCAAGGTCAGTTACCAGACCTGCAGGAAGACGCAGGGTGTAAGATCCATCAAGACCTTTCACATTTGGGAAAGTAAGCTTAGCACCGTCAACTGTTTGACCACTGTAATTTGCTGTATCCAACACTTTACCAGTAGAATCTTTAATTAGTGTTGGTGTTCCGCCTACCCATGCAACAGCTTCAGAGAATGTTACAACCAAACCTTTATCGCTACTGAATACTGCGCTAGCAACTGTAGGAGCTGTAGCATCTTTTACAAATGTGATCGACTGCGTTACCGGTGTACCCAGTGTATTACCCAGTGTATCTCTAACTGTTGCTCCAAATACTAGAGAACCGTTGAAAGTACCGGAATCAGGCAGTTTGAATCCTGCAGGAACTTTGAACTTGATAGTATCGCTATCTGCGTCTGCATCTACGACCATTGTGCCTTGAGCATCACCATAAGCACTCAACAAACGTACGTTACCGATAAGGGATTCGTAGCTTACTTTTTTGCTGAACTTAACAGTGATTGCTGTATCACCTACAGGTGTAACAGAAGTGATTGCTGGAGCTGCAGTATCCGAAGTTACTGTTACAGATGTTTTGATAGGATTAGGGTTTGCCAGGTTACCAGCGAAGTCAGTAACATTCAGCAAGGAAACATCATAAGTAGTGCCTGCATTCAAAGTGCCTGCTGTCAAACTGAAAGTATCGTAAGTTTCACGAGTTACTGTAGCAGATACACCGTTCACGCTAGCAATAATTCCAGCTGGTTTAACTGGCTCGCTGAATTTAACATATACTTTGTTAGTTGTTGCTTTAGCAGCAGAATTCACAGTTACAACTGTTGGAGCTACAGTATCAGCAACAGTTACCAAAGCGCTGTAAGCAGTAAATGCTGTTCCAGCAGTTGTCTTCAAGCTGTCACTTACAACTACAGTATATTGACCTTTAAGGAACTCAAGGTTCGGTAGAGTAATTGTTGCTTCTGTTCCAGCAGCGTTCAAGCTAACTTCAGCTCCATCTGTTGTAACGGCAGCTTGATTGCCCAAAGGAATTACTTTGATTACGCCAGCTTTCAGCTTACCACTGGAAGCCAAAGTCGAATCATCAATTGCGCGGTTGAAAGTTACAACCAGCTGTTTAGCATTTGGAACAGTTACAGAAACAACCTTAGGAGCTGTCAACGTTACGGTAGTAGTGTAAGAATGACCATTGTTTGTGAAAGTAACAGGTGTTGCTACCCCTTCTACAAGTGCAGTTGTTAATGTAACTGTTGTTGTAGTTTTGTCTGAGAAAGTTACAACTACGCTAGTAGGGCTCAATGCTTCAGCAGAAGCAATGGCTGGGAATGCAGACAATTGGCTAACTGCATAAGCTGTTTCTACTACTAAAGAGCGTGTAGCATTGCCTTTGAAGTTAGTGCTTTGAGCAACCAGACCCTTGTTGATTACTGCTTGAGCATAACCTTTAGCCCATGCAGATGCAGTGTTATCTGTTGTAGTAGGTGTTTCAAGTTTCAAAGCGCGGAACAATACAGCTGCTACTTCTTCAACTGTTACTTTACCATTGTAGTCGAAGATACCTTTGACAGTATCTTTACCTTGCATCAAGTTAGCTGCAGTAACAGCTTCGATGTAAGGAACTGCCCAGTTGCTTGCTGTGTAACCTTTGTCTTTGTAAGACAATTTGTTAGTTACTTCAGTAAGATTAAACAATTTAGTAACGATCTTAGCGAATTCAGCGCGTGTAAGATCTTTTTCAAGGTGAGCTTGACCATCCGGATATCCATTAAGAACACCCTTAGCTGCCAAAGCATCAAATTTAGCTTGCGGAGTTGTTGCTGTTTCACCAAACGCTACAGAAGCAAACATTGAGAATGCCATTGCTGTAGATAAAGCTACAGATAAAATTTTCTTCATAACCTTTTTTTCTCCTCCTTGGACGTTCATAAACTTAGTTTCTTCTTTAGATGGGTAGCTCATGTTACTCATTAGCATACACACCCCCTTTCCCGAGTTGAGCATATTAAGTATAAATAATGTCTGTGACGGGTATCACAGAAACCGGTAAACGAATTCAAGGCATAACAATACTAGATTACTAATTCCACCTAAGTATTATATAATGCGCCTCAAGTCACGTAAAGCTTAATTTTTCCAATTGGTCAATTAGCTTTACTAATGATGTTGATTTCCAACCTCATGTGTAAATGACTCTACACCTTAAACGCAGATGCTTTGGAAAAGTTGCGGTTCCCTAAAAAAAAATTAATTTTCTTAAGTTACCTAAGCTCATAGAAGATACATATGTATATTCTACTAAGTATTGTTAATGATGGGGGACTACGGAAATAGTATAACATAGCTTTCCACCAAGCGTCATTAAACAATATATGTTAAGTTAATACCCACAATACGACTTTTTCAAACGAATTAGATACTGTAACCATAATTCAGAAAGATCCCATACATAGTAAAAAGCGCCGTTGCCGGCGCTCGCTTCTATAGCATATGGTCTAACGAATCTTCATGGATAGCTGAATTAATTCCTGACGCTTCTCAGGAGTAGCATTCACATTGTCATACATTGCATCAATCGCTCCCCGATTCTCTCGGTAGCTCTTCTCATGCTTAATCGTGGAATGCGACCATTCGATCAATGCGTTCTCGGCAACAACAAGATCATTGTAGGCATCGTGGAAGCCAGTAGCTTGTACAAGCTCTTCCATTACTTCCTGCGTAATCTCCTGCAAAGCCCGCTTTGCCGCAATATCCTTCTCCATGACTTTTGCTCTATTCTCAAACGTATTCTTTGCTTTCATGTAATCCAGTTGTGCTTTTGATAAAATCGGTTTCATCGATGGCTTTCACCTTTCGGAAAATATTATCTTCTTAAGTTATTGTAACGTAAACCCGAACAGATTACAAAACTAATGTCATTGGTAAGTTTAAGCTTTATTTTTGGATGCTACTGTATCTTATGTGAAATTCATTATAATAATCCAGTCTCATAATCTAACCCTGCAATACCAAGCTGTCGATGACTAATTCACTTTCAATATAATACTAAAACGGCCACCTCGTAAATAAATTTCTACGAGATTGGCCGTTTTTCAATACAGCATTCTTAGTTAAAAGTTTTTGGGAAAATAGCTGTACTCTTCTTCAGGAGTTCTACGGCAATCTTACCGGCTTCAGCACGTGTCAGCTTGCCTTTGGGATTGAAGTTGTATACTGGCTTCGTCTGCCCTGTGATGGTCAATGCACTACCTTCCATAATTTTCGCTTTGGCGACTGCTTCAATAGCTGGGCGAGAATAGAAATCCATTCCGCCACTGTCTACAAAGGATTTGGAAAGACTGGTTAACAATTTGGCATCATTAGTGGACATCTTCAGCTTAAGCGCCCGTGCAATCATCACCGCTGCTTGTTCACGTGTAAGTGGTTGGTCTGGGCCAAAGAATCCATCACTTAGTCCCGTTACAATCCCTGCTCTAGCTGCTGTCTCTATACTTTTGAAATTCCAGGTTGTCGAAACTGCCTCTGGAACAATATCGAAGAACGTTTGTTTGTTAGCATCGTAGTTTAAAGGAATATTCAATCCTTTGACTAACAGGGTAGCAAACTCACCGCGAGTTGTTGTATCGTCTGCGCCGAAGGTATCAGCACGAAGGTTAGTCATAATTCCTTTGGAATAAAGACCGTTCAATATATTTCTAGCCCATGGATGATTGGTGATATCTGTGTAGCCTCGACGCAGCTTCATAACGGTGTAATAACCAAATTCATCGAAAGGAACTGTAACTGTGTGATTCTTGGTATTAACTTCACCACCAATATTCTCCCATTTCCCTGCGTCTGAATAACGGAAAACCGTTACTGAGGAACCCACCTCATCTACAACATTAGTATTGAAAGTAAGGGTAAGTTCCCCACGCTGAGAAGGAACAATCTTTCTAGTCTGACTGTATTGAGTAAAATAACCTTCTATAGAATAAGGAGCAATCCCATTAGTAGCAGGGGTATAGTTCGCTGTTCCTTTGGTTCCTATTTCTCCTAAGCCTCCATTAACCCAGTACACATCGGAAATCCTTGAAAAGTTATTGGTGGAAGCTGTTGAAGTAAAGCGCAGTACCAAATCCTGCGGAATAACAAGTGGACTCTTTCCTTCAGGTGTTCTGGCATCTGCAGCACTGACATTTATGATATTCCCGTAATCATTCTTCCGTTCAACTACGCCATCAGCAGGATCTGCTATGCCGAACAATATCTTAGTATCCGGGTAATATTTGGAAGCGCCAGTAGTGGTATAGCCTTCCATGATGGTACCTTTCGGGAATGTTAATTCAAGTCCTTTATTAAATACACTATACTTAGTAGCAACTTTTTCTGCCATAAACTGCGTGTCAATCTGAACTGCACTCGCATAATAAACACTGATCGTATCACTTAATGTTGAACCCGCTCGAACAATTTGGATTTTTATCGCTGTTGTCTTGTCCGGTTTCAAGCCCACATAGTCGTAGGTGAAACGATTAGCCAGATCCGTACGAGGTATAGCTTCGTACTTATCGATAATAACCTTGGTAGCACCCTCTGCTTCAATATCAAATCGAACAAAGTTTTTGTTTACGACAATCTGGTCACCCACTGTCGCTACAGGCGATAGAATGCGGTATGGTGATACTTCCCGAACAACTTCAAGTCTTTGAGTTGTTCTTGCTCCGGTCTTGTTAATTAACTCTAGCGTATAGACATGACTCCCTGGCGCATCAAATTCAATATCACGAATACGCAAGAGGAAATCCTTACTGCTACCTTTGTAATCAAAATATTTACCAGTACCTGCGTATACAATTGGCCCTATAGTATTATCATCGGTGGTTAGCATATCAGGCTGACCTACAGAGCTAAACACCAAATCCGAACCCTTATACAGATTCAGAATCGTAGCACCACCGCCACGAAGCACTAAATCGTACTTCTCTTGATTGGTTGTATACTTCTCGTCTTTATATACAAACTCTGCCGGCAATGCCAGAATTTTATTCCGTTCCGTCTCGTTTGTCAGAGAATTGGTTGTGAATTGGGTACGGCCATCTCCTAGAGCAGGGTGGAACTGCGTCAAATTAGAAACATTAGTATCAATGATATAGATTCGCAGTTCTTTAGTAATTAGTCGTTGATTCCCCGCTGAATCCATTGAGACCCCGGAAAACACGATTTTGTTCTCGCCATATACAAGCGGGCCTGATTGGGTAATGGGCAAGTCAAAACTGAATTTAGGGAATATTGGAGCAGCGGTAATGTCGAATTTAATGATATTCGATCCATTATTAGGCAAAGACAGGCTATCAATCCCGTTGATTTGCACCTGTGCACTGGAGATATTTTCAAAACCAATATATTCGCCAGCTACTGCCAACTTATTTGTTTGGCCTGAATCAAACTCATACGTTTGTCCATCCTGCAAATTACTTACATAAATATAGTTCTTGGACACATAAGAAATATCTGCATTGTAGAAAGACTGAGACAATTCATAGCGGAATTGCACCTTCTGCTGTCCATTTGAGAATCCAGTGATTCTGTAAATATATTCATTTGTTCCAGCACCGGAAATGGGGGGCGATAAGGTTAATGGTTTGTTACTTAGAGGCAAATAATTAGCCGTAAGTGAAACTCCTGCATTTGGCGCTCTATTCGTCTTAACCATAATATAGAAATTATCCTTTTCCATTTCCTGACCACTCAAAGGCAATTTTGAGAGATTTAATAAACTACCACCAGCAGTATAGTCTGGTAAATAATACACATTTGTAATTACTGTTTCGCCAGGCAAATATTTATAAGAATATACTATTGAACTACTGTAGGTACCATAATCTATTGCCAGTGTAAAATCATTCGATCCCGCAGCAATAGGTAGATCGACCGTTGTTGTAAAGCTTACCAGCTTATATGCAGCTGTTACTCCATCAGCACCTGGAATGGTTAATTCTTGACTAGTCGTAATTTGTGTAATCGGCACAGCATTTGTATTTCCTTTATTTATTGTGAATTTTGCAGACAAGGGATTGACAGATGTCGCAAATTGCGCCGAGTTGTACGGTACCAGAATCTGTCCCGAGAGGCCTGCTTTCGTAACAGCGGGCGCCGTTAGTGTCGGTATGTTATCTAGAATATTGTAGGCTGTCCCATCATGTACAATATTTAGTGAGGCATAGGGTTGATTCGTATCAAAGAAATATACGGAGCGATCTATCGTAATAGAATCCGAAGCATTCTTCACAATAATTCTTAACGTACTAAGCCCGGGCTTTAAGGTCAATGCAGGCGTAAAAAATGTTCCGTCTTCCAATAGCGAAGTCTGTAGTGCAACTCCACCATTGACCGAAACACTCACACTAGTAGCATTTGTAACAGTACCTTGAACTGTGATTGAAGCTACTGGCACAACAACCTGCGTACCCTCATTCAGGTTAAGAGCCGTCGGCCCACCCAATACCTTCAGCGAGCTTACATAAGGAACCTTATCATAAAGAACATAAAAAGATTCAGAGCGTTTCAGATTTCCTTGCATACCTGAAAAGGTGACTTTATTAAAACCTGTATACAAAACAACACCACTAGTAGTGAAACGATTGCTTGGACTGTTGCTATCAGTCGTAACTGTCCCATTAGTCAATCGAGTAGAATCTGTTGTCCATTTTAACGTTGTACTATTCTGGGTAAGCTGCTCTACCGTCACTTGCATCGTCGATGCCGTTACCTGCGAGTAGGTCCCTGTAACTGATAGGTTTTGATTACTTGTCTTATATACGCTGCTTCGGTTAATCAAACCTGCTGGATTAGGAATGGCAGTAGTTGCTACGACATCCTGATTCAAAGCAACTGTATTCCGCAGTGTGAGATCATCCGGGCTGAAATAAGTCGTGGAGGCCGCCGCCGCCTGGGGAGTGTAGTTGCCGGGAAACATAGAAACGATCAGAGCCGCTAGCAGCAGCCAAACGAATGGTCTCTTAAAGCGTTGCATGTGTATATCTCTCCTTTGAGTTTAGGTTCTCGTAAATCTTCACTGTGTTCTTTATCGGTCATAGGAAGACATATTTTTAGAGAAGACAGCAAAAAACTCACCCGAATTCGGATGAGTTTTGTTAATAAAGGAAAATAATACAAAATTGAAACCTTTGTCACTTAAGATTTAGAGCTTCTTTCCGGATCAAGCTTCATACGCATTCTTAGAAAGAAGTTAATCAGAGGACGTTTGGTCTTGCTGATCACGCCGGTGATTTCCGCGCCTATCTGCAGGAAGAACAACATCACGCAGATAACAACGAAAGTAACCCAGTTAGCTTCATAAAGTGCTGCAGATGATTGAATAACAGCCAAAATACCAAAGAAACCAGCAATACCGTAAATAATGAGTACTGTCTGACGGTGGCTAAAGCCAAGTTCACGGAGACAGTGATGGAGATGACCTTTATCAGGTGCGAAAATAGGTTTCTTCTGTAACTTGCGGCGCACAATAGCAAAGAATGTATCTGACAATGGCACACCGATAATAAGCAACGGCGTAATAAAGGATACCAACGCTATCTGCTTAAACCCAAGGAGCGCCAAGAGCGCTAAGCAAAAGCCCAAGAACAAGGAACCGGTATCACCCATGAAGATTTTGGCAGGATGAAAGTTGAAGAATAGAAACCCTATGATGCTGCCTAGCAGCAACAGACAGAGGAGCGCTACCATGGTATTACCCATCAGCAAAGCCATCACAGCAATTGTTGCAATTGCAATCCCCGATACACCAGCAGCAAGCCCGTCCAATCCATCAATCAGATTCACAGCATTCGTCACACCAACAATCCAGAAAATCGTCAGCGGGATAGATATCCAGCTTTCCAATGAAGAATACGTATTATTAAATGGAATATTCACGAAAGAAACAGTAATACCAAAACCAAAGACAACGATACAAGCTGCGGCAATTTGGCCCAGTAGCTTCACTTTTGCTGAAAGTTCAAAACGGTCATCCAGAGCACCAATTAGAACAATTAGTCCGCCACCACACAGCAGCGCTTTGATGAAGTTGACCTCCCGCGGAGTAAACTCATAAGGAATAATCGGTAATACGGCAAGCAGGCCTAACACAAACGCCAGAAAAATACCAAGTCCGCCAAGGCGGGGCATAATCTTCGTATGCACCTTACGGGCATTCGGCACATCAGTTGCACCTATCTTAATAGCGAATCTCTTCACCAAAGGCGTCAAGCACAGTGCGAGTCCCATGCACACGATAAATCCGGCGATGTATATAATTAACATTTGATCAGTCGACCCCCATTTCTCTACCGCATTGAATTATACGCTGTTAGGAAAATAAATTCCAATTCGGTTTCTAGGCTATTTCTTTGATTTTCTCAGTGAATATCCGCATTTCAGCCTACTTTTGTTACTTTATCTTTCTCTCGCAGCACTTTTACTGCGAATTTCGGCAGCGCAAGCATTCTTTTGTAGCGAGTAGGTTCCTTCAATAGACGATATAACCACTCCGCCCGCAAACTTTGGAACAATTTAGGAGCACGACGACTCTTGCCTGAAATGACATCAAAGCTGCCGCCGACTCCCATCATGATCGGTACAGCGAGCTGAGATTTGTACTTTGCAATCCAAGGCTCCTGACTATCCGCCCCTCTAGCCACGAATAGCAGATCAGGTCCGGCAGCAACAATTCCCTCTACGACTTTCTCATCTTCCTCAGGTCTGAAAAATCCGTCGCGGTAGCCGGCAATGATGATACCTGGATATTGTAGTTGTAACCTACGTGCTGTTTCCTGAATCACTTCTGACGTTGAGCCAAGGAGATATACCTTCCAGCTATATCTTTCTCCTTGCCGCAACAATTCATGTAACAGATCAAAGCCTGCCACACGTTCTGCCACAGGTTCACGGCAATAACCAGCTGCCCATACCACTCCAGTACCGTCAGGTACAACAAGTTCTGCCGACTTCATGATATCCATATAAGCCGGATTCTCCAATGCAGCCATAACCATGATTGGATTTGCAGTAATGACTTGATGCGGCTCACGCGTATGAACCGCCTCGGTCAAAAAAGAGACCGTTGCCGCCATATCGACTTTGGATACCCGGATGCCAAAAATCGGAACTGTGGGAATCACACTTTCAGCTTTCACTATATATCACCCTTTATGCGCTAAATATTGAACAATCTGCCGTGCTGGAGCCTCTGCCTCTTGAATTAAAGCGGCAATGAGCAGCTCGCGTTCACTTCTCCAATCCCTTCCTGCTTGCAAAAGATGGAGTACCTCGGAAGCCACATCACCGCTTGCTAACGCAACAGTTGTACCCACAGGACGACAATGAATTCTGTCCAGAAAATGATCAATTTTGGGATCATAAGAGATTCCAATGAGCGGTACATACCTTCCAGCAGCGTAGATCAGACTGTGGAGGCGCATCCCAATCAACACATCACATCGACCAACCTCCCTCAGCATCTTCTGCGGATGGAGTGAATCCTCACAAATGCTGATGATACCACCATGCTGTGCAATCCCTTTCTCCAGCTTCTCCACCACATAACGTGATGCTTCGTTATCGATAGGCTGGTGAAACGGCAAAAAGCGCAAATGAAGAGGAGCCACGCTGCATGCCTCTAGCAGGCCTTGAGCAAGGCTGTCCAGTTCTCTACGGTCCTGCTCCCAATAACGAACCGATACCCCGACTACTGGTAATGCATCGATAATTTGAGGAGTAACTTCCAGAGTCTTATCTGTTCCCTCATCCTCTGGCAGGGATAATCCCATTACAGGATCGGGTACTACCTCAATCTTCCCCTCCCGCAATCCCATGGATTGCAAAAGCTGGCGGGATTGTTCATCCCGCACGGATACATAGGTACATTTGCGAAACACTGCTTTGATTAGAGGATGGAACAACTTCCGGTTCACCGGACCTATTCCTTGAGCATAAATAAAGGTCGGTTTACCCATCCACTGCGCAAGTTTGATAACACCCAGATAATAAGGAATACTTTTGCTACCCGTCACATCCTGCAGCAGACTGCCACCGCCGCTGATCAGACCGACACTCTCCAAGATCGCCCGCCTAACCTCACCAAGCTTCATCCGGTGCACAGATTCGACACCATAAGTTGCAGTTGTCCATTCAGGATCTATAGACAACACTACAGGTGTTATAGATATCCCCGCAGCTTGAGACTGTTTCTGCAGCGCAATCAAAATAGATTGCAATACCGCCTCATCTCCACTGTTACGGAAGCCGTAATATCCAGAGATAACTATCTTTTGAGGAGCGGCGACCATCTTTTCCAACACCCTTCTGCCATTTGCCAAATAATTATTGCAATTACACCCAGGATTAGACCGAGTCCAAGTCCCAATAATCCGCGGACCAAGGAGATCAGCGCCGGTGAATGAATATGCGCAAATGTATCTACCATAGAAAGCTGGCCAATCACTGCGATAATCATGATGAAAGCGGCATTTCGGTATTTATAGGCCAGAAATGCTCCAAGTATAAACAACGGATGTGCCAGCAGGAATTCCTTATTACGCGGTCGGACGCCAACGGTATTCTCCAGGAACGTGCGGAATGACATTTCCAAAGAACTTACGCTACCTCCGTTGCCAGTACGGCTTATATAGTACATACCGAGAATTCCCAGAATTCCCGCAGCAATTACCCAAGATAGTGTGATCGGTGTACGCAGCAGTTTACCAGTCTTATTAAAGGCAAACTCACCACGGTACAAAAGTACATACAAGGCAACAAGACCAATAGGTGCTATATGCAATAGACTCACACCACGGAACTGGTCCAACACCAGACTGTAAGTAATATTGTTAAGCAGGGCTATCACAAAGGGAACTGCACTCAGTGAGATCAGTGCTGTCTTCACAAAAAGCACCAAACTGTGGGCTAATCGCCGCTGTGGGCTCATAACCACATAGGTGAGCGCGTTGCTTCGCAGCGGAGGGCCATTTTCATTGATTTTACGAATCGCAAGCACGGTAGCCACTGTTGGTGCACTAATCGCTGCAGCAAGGGCAAGGGCCTGTGCAAAAAGGTCTGGCTTCAATACCATCAGCCCTGCACCGCCAAGCAGTCCCAACACAAAAGCCGGGAGTGTAAGCAACGGAATGAAATAAGAAATCATCAAGGCTACTAGTGCCACTGCACCAACAACCGCAATTAGCTTGAAATAACGCTGAAAGGATGAATCAACAACCTCAAAGGCAGTAGCTTGTCCTAAGTTAAAGCCGTTATCTTTTATTTGCTCAACAGCTCCCCCTGGTTCACTAAGACTTGTAATCAGGTTGTCGAGTGAGTCTGTAATCTGTGCTTTCGTAGTATCACGCGAAGGAATTGTATTCAGATAGATCATCCGAATATTGCGATCCTTGGTTGCAAGTGCGAAGCGGTCGGCAATCACTTCAGGAGACAAGGAGGAATCACCTTCACTAAGTGAATACAATCGTGTCACATTATAGTCCAGCAAATAAGCTAACTTATTAAAACCTTTTTGCTGTTTCTTAATGTTCTCAATGGCTGCAATTCCCATTCCATGCTGCTTAAGCAGGTCTGCAAATTGGGTCACACTGTTCAAATCCTCGTCATCTGTATATCCCTTGACAGATTCACCTTCAAACAGAATCCGTTTGACGCCCAGCTCCTCGTAACGATTCAACAGCTTCTCTACAGAGGCCTCATTGTACGTCAGTGAGTCTACCAGACGAGGGACGATATTGAATCCTTGGTCATGCAGCATTTCCAGTGTGAACGGATCTGGCTGCAGCGGTTTCAGCGTAGCATCTTCAAGTGGAGTCTCGATGATAAGCCCCTGCTGTCCGCGAAAGGTCCAATCTTTTGTAGCAATACCTAGAGAACTAAATGCCTCACGAATCAACGGCGACAAGGCCGTATTATTCTCCGGACTGCTAAAGAGGACGTATGTATAGTTCTCATTCTCCGGAATAACAGTCTCTGTAAGGTTAGCGATATCCGTGGCACCCCAGAGCATTAGTCGACGAGCCTTGCGTAAATCATCAAGCGTGCTCTCATAAATAGCCATACTCTGTACGCCGGCATCCTTCAAACGGACAAGCTGCTCTGCAATATAAGTCTGTGGATTAGCGCGGTAACTGGCGACTTCAACCAGATCGCGATAATCAAATACAAATTCAACCGTTTTGGAAGATTTCTCCGTTTGCAGGCGGTCATAGACGACAGGCAAGGCTGCTATTAAGCCCACCACGACTATAATCCATAGCCACTTCCGCGAAGATATACTCCAACGTTTCCATTTTTGTTGCACCAAATGTACCTCCTTCTAGAAAATTGTTTATATTCAGGGCAAAAGCCTGGTGTACCGAGCGCAGCTACCAAGAGGTTATGAGCATATTGTCGTGTCTTCAGCTCAGGCCCCCTGCTTCACCACATCAGCACCAGACTTTTTAGGTAAAAGATTAATTTATTGTATATTAGTTCCCGTCAACACGGGCCATAACCTGCTGTGCTAGCGTGGCTACCTTATCCTTGGCGTTCTGTAGAGATTCCCCACGTACCGCAAAATAGACCTTGATCTTCGGCTCGGTACCGGAAGGACGCAAGCAGAACCACGAACCGTCAGCCAGCAAATATTTCAATACATTCTCTTTCGGCAGCCCATTAAGTCCTAACGAATAATCCAAAATCTCGCTTACGGCTGAACCTGCCATTTCCTGCGGTGGATTACTACGCCAATCATTCATGATTCCTTGGATTTGTGCGACTCCGTCTTTGCCCTTTAAAGTACGGGATTCCAAGCTTTCCAGGAAATAGCCGAACTGCTCGTACAGCTCTTGAAGAACATCATATAAAGTTTTTCCTTGCGCCTTGTAATAAGCCCCTGCTTCAGAAATAAGCATAGCGGCTAGAACAGCATCCTTATCTCGCGCATAGTTACCGGCAAGGTAACCATAGCTCTCTTCATAGCCAAAAAGAAAGGTATACTCACCGGACTGTTCGAATTGGGTCATCTTTTCCCCAATGTATTTGAAACCGGTCAATGTATTGAATACAGTAGCACCATAATGCGCAGCTACAGCAGCACCCATCTCGCTGGTCACGATTGTCTTCACAACCGCACCGTTACTTGGCAGCTTGCCCTGTTCCTGCAAACGACTTAGATAGTAATGAATCATCAGCGCGCCAGATTGGTTACCAGACAGAACTACAAACTTGCCTTCGTTATCGCGGACTACAGCGCCCATCCGGTCTGCATCAGGATCGGTACCAATCAGAAGATCGGCATTCAGTTCTTCGCCCAGCTTCATACCTAGTGTAAAAGCCTCCCGCTCCTCGGGATTCGGTGATTTCACTGTAGAGAACTCGGAATCAGGCTGCTCTTGTTCAGGAACAACATATACCTCTGTGAAGCCGATCTTCTTAAGTACACGGCGGACCGGAAGATTGCCCGTACCATGCAGTGGAGTATAGACAATCTTGAAATCACGGCCTAGAGTAGCTGCAATCTCTTCGTGAGCAACACTAACTGCAGCCACCGTATCTGTAAATGCTTCATCTTCCCTCTCATCCAGCCAGTGCAGCATACCCAGTCTCTCAGCCTCTTCCTGAGAGATGCGTTTCACAGCATCGAAAGAATCGACTTGTAATATGTAAGAAATGACCTTCTCAGCTTCGTCTGGCACAAGCTGTCCGCCTTCGGCATTGTATACCTTATAGCCATTATATTCAGGAGGATTATGGCTTGCGGTAATTACTATGCCACCAGTCGCCTTCAAATATCGAACACTGAACGACAGCTGTGGTGTAGAGCGTAAGGAAGGAAATAGGTGAGTTTCAATTCCATTACCAGCCAGTACCAGAGCAGCTTCCAATGTGAATTCCGGTGAGAAGCGACGGGAGTCGTGGGCAATCACAACAGAGGGTCTGCCTTCTCCAGTATGCTTCTCCAGAATATACTTAGCGAAGCCTTGAGTTGCCCGGCCTACTGTGTACCGGTTGATGCGATTACTACCTGCACCAATGACACCGCGCAAACCGCCTGTACCAAACTCCAAATCTCTGTAAAAGCGTTCCTCCAGCTCCTGAGGCTCATTCTCCAGAGCGTGCAGCTCCGCCTTAGTGTTCGCATCAACAGAAGGGTCCTGCAGCCAGCGTGCTAACGTCTCTGCGGCTTTTGGGCTTAATTGAGTCATATGAAATCTCTCCTTCTCCAAGTATGATTTAATAATATGGGTTTAGCTAAGCGCAAACATAATTTCTCCAGAAGCGACAACTTTACCGTCTACCTTGGCTGTAGCTTGTCCTTTTCCGATGCTGCCTTTAAGTCGGGTAATCTCTACTTCCAGTACAAGCGTATCCCCTGGCACTACCTGACCGCGGAATCGAAAGCCGTCCAATCCTGCCAGAAAACCGATTCTTCCCCGGTTAGCTTCCAGTCCCAGAATCGCAACTGCCCCAACCTGAGCCAGCGCTTCTGTAATCAGTACACCTGGCATTACCGGATATCCCGGAAAATGACCTGCAAAAAAGGGTTCATTTACTGTTACATTCTTGATCCCGACAGCTCTTTTACCCATCTCAATTTCGGTGATTTTGTCCACCAGCAGAAATGGGGGCCGATGGGGGATGATTTCTTGAATTTGTTTAATATCCAGCATTATAACAAAACTCCTTTCGGATGTAACCGCGTCTTAGAACAAACTGCCGCTGCAACTTCTTACAGTTATTCTATACCGGTCTGCATAAATATAGGCAGCTTCGGCAAAAACTATATATATCCTTCACCACCTGCAGAAGTGGAGGTTGAGATAAGGGGCTTTCTCCACCGCACGCGGCAGCCTGGCGGAGAGGGCCCTTTTTGCTTGGTCTAAGTCCCCCATCATTATACATTTTTCAGTATAAAAAAGAAAACTCCCTTATACAACAAGGGAGTTCTGAATCCGCCATATTTATGGAGCAAAAACTAAATCATAGACATGTTTCCAAGTGCTCCATAGAAGCACATCGCTAAATTCTCTCTTACCGAGCACAACATAACCGGTCACCAGCCCACCTGCCAGAGCGGCTACAAGCAGCAAAGGAATCAAAATCCACTGGATAATAGTCCATTTTGATATTCCGCGTTTCCGCACCGGCTCTTGGTCAACTTCCGGTTTGTCATTTTCCTGACGACTCATTCCTTCACCTACCCGCGCAAGTTATTAGCCAGACCAGCCATTTGGTCACTGGAGGTAAGTGCCCGTGCCGCCAGCTGGTATGTGCGCTGGATCTGCATCAATTCGGTCATTTCCTTACTCAAATCGACGTTAGATTGCTCTAACCATCCTGATCGCACTCCGACTGCCGAAGCCTCACCTGCAGCTCTTTGTATAAAAGCCTGCTGTGCCGTGACTCCGTCGGCGAGCACATAGAAATTCCCATCTACCGCCTGCAGAGCGTTCTTGCTCAGCGGCTCTACAATCATTATTCTACCTGCCACCTGAACAGGATCACTTTCGTTTGTCTTCGTCAATACCCGTCCACTCTCATCGATAGCCGCACTTACACCCACAGGTACCGTTAATGGATTGCCTTCAGTGTTCAATACCTTATTGCCCGTATTATCTACCAGCACCATATTCTTAGCATTGGTTGTATCCGGAATAAAATGAAAATCACCTTGGCGAGTATAGGCGGTAGCTCCATTGACCTGAACTCCGAACAAACCGTTGCCCTGCAGCGCCAAATCGGTCGGTTTGCCCGTTTCCTTCAGTGGGCCCTCATCCCAGTTGCTTGAAACCGTGGGTACACGGACACCATAGCCAATATTAAAGCCGAGCGGCGTGCTGCGGCCTGGTTGCTCATAATCAGCCGACTGTTGCTGTACACGGGTTAGCACATCTTCAAACGAGCCTTCTTTGCTCTTATAGCCGTTCGTATTCACATTGGCTATGTTGTCTGCAATAATATCAAGCCGTTGCTGAAGACTGGACATAGAGACTGTTGCACCGATCGTCGAATTGTTCATAGATCAAACCTCCTCAAAGCTTAACGAATAAAGCTCACTTTGTGAGCTATACTTTGCCAACTTCATTAACAGCCTTCTGCAAGCTAGAATCATAAAACTGTATAACCTTCTGGTTCGCTTCATACGCACGGTACGCAGCATTTAAATCTACGGTAGCCTGAGTAGCATCTACGTTGGAATTCTCCAGATATCCTTGACGAACCTGCATATTATCGGTGGCAGTTGAATTTCGGATACCTGCAGCGGCAACGTCATCAGCATGGAATACTCCGTTACCGTCACGCACCAGCTCTTGTGGTTTCATGATTACACTTACACCTAGCTTAATCCCTGAGGGAAGCCCTGTAGCCGAATTCAGCAGGTTACCCTGTCCGTCCACTTTAAGGTTGTCCTGTGGCTCTGTCAAGACTATCGGTTTACCGTTAGCATCAAGGACCTTGAACCCTCCTGCACTAAGTACATCACCGGTTGCACTCACTGAAAAGCTGCCGTTTCGTGTATACAGGTTGTTACCCTCATTATCTTGAACCGTAAAAAAAGCCTGCGGCTGGTAGGTAACCTCGCCTTTAGCATTTATATTCTTGCCTGAACCATCAAAAGACATATTGGCACCCGTAGTAGGATCTGCCACTTGCAAATCGGTAGATAAAGCGAAATCAATAGATTTGCCGCTCTGAATCAAATCACCCTGCAAATACTGAGATACCGATTGTTCAGCGAATACGCCTGTATTCAGACGTCCGATAGGTTTGCTTGTACCATTGCTATTCATAGCAGAGATCAGCACATCCGGAAAAGCATGGCTTATGCTGTCAACTTGCTTGTAGCCAGTTGTATTTAAATTGGCAATATTTTGAGTTGCTGTATCATGTCTACGCTGTTGCGTAATCATCCCAGCAGCGGCCGTATATAATCCTCTTATCATTGAAGGCAATTCCCCTTCCTAATTCTTCTGATATCTTATATTATCGGCTGCTTAGAACTTTTTCTTAATGACCTTGTCCAAATGATCCAACATAATTCCGGTTCCCTTTACTACACAGTGCATGGGATCTTCCGCCACCCAAACCGGAACACGCAATTCCTGAGACAATAGCTCGTCCAACCCGTTAAGCAATGCCCCACCACCAGTCAGAACTACCCCACGATCAATGATATCCGCCGACAGTTCTGGCGGAGTCCGCTCCAACACGGATTTGGCTGCTGCCACGATTGCAGAAATGGGGTCCCACAGCGCTTCTTTTACCTCGCTAGAAGAAATGGTAAGTGTCTGGGGAAGTCCGCTAACCATATCCCGACCACGAATGTCCATTTCAGCCTGCATTCCGCCAGGGCGAACAGAACCGATTGTAACTTTGATATCCTCTGCGGTGCGTTCACCAATTAACAATTTATACTTCTGTTTGATATATCTTAAAATGGCCTCATCGAACTTGTCCCCTGCGACTTTAATAGAGGAGGCGGTAACGACGTCGCCCATAGACAACACGGCTACATCCGTCGTTCCGCCGCCGATATCGACGACCATGTTCCCGCTTGGCTGATAAATATCCATTCCTGCTCCGATCGCAGCGGCCTTAGGCTCTTCCTCCAAGAAGACTTCCTTAGCTCCGCTGCGTTCCGCCGCTTCCCGGATGGATTTCTGTTCGACAGATGTAATATTCGTAGGGGCACAAATCAAAATACGGGGTCGTGCATACCAAGTACGGCCGCCAACGCGGTCGATGAAATACTTCAGCATCATTTCCGTGATTTCAAAATCTGCAATGACGCCATCCCGAAGAGGACGGATCGTTATGATATTCCCAGGTGTGCGTCCAACCATGCGACGTGCCTGCTCTCCCACCGCAAGGACTCTCTTCGTATCACTTTCAAGTGTGACCACGGAGGGTTCATCCAGAACGACTCCCCTCCCTTTAACATGAATGAGCACATTGGCCGTGCCGAGATCGATTCCGATATCCTTGCTAAACATAATGAAAGAGCCCCCAAAGTGTTATTTTAGATAAAGCCAGAAGTTATATAGACAGAACTCAAGAATTTAAATCCTAGCGTTTGGGGACACTATTTAGCTTAGAAAAATCCGTAAACGCCTTGCCTTAATCTTGAGTTCATCATATATAGTACTAAATTTAAAAATACCATACTTTAGGGGAAGTATACAATGCATTAAAACTGAATTATTGCTTAAAATTCCCGAAAATGTTACTGCTTTGAGGCTACTGCAACTTCGCGCTTTTTACCTGTCGTTTTTTTATATTTAATTTTTGTGGCTTCTCCCCCCCGAAGATGACGGATTGATTTGTGATATTCAAGAATGTGCTTTACCTGATCAGCCAGATCTGGGTTGATCTCTGGCAGACGCTCGGTCAAATCTTTATGCACCGTGCTTTTTGAAACACCAAATTCCTTGGCTATGGTCCGGACCGTGTGCCTGGTTTCCACGATGCAGCGTCCGATTTTGATCGTACGTTCCTTGATGTAATCGTGCACGCTCCCGCCTCCCAACTGTGGATAGTTTGGTACATTATATGAGGGGCGGGCCTATATATTCACGCTTTCAAGACATGACAAGCTGGGGGAGGCTCATTTTATTTAATGGACAACTATAAAAATGGTTAAATAGGCCTGCTTAAATCGTAAATTAGTCATTTGGGACGCAAAAAAACAGGAAGCTTTCGCTTCCTGCGGATATTGCATTAACGCTGCGGCAACAAATCTGTAGGATTTACTACCTTACCATCCTCGTACACCTCAAAGTGTACATGATTTCCAAGGCTCTTCTCAATTTCATTACGGCCAGCTGTAGCAAGAGTATCTCCCTGCTTTACAACATCACCTTGCTTGACCTTGGCATCACCCAAACTTTGATATACCGTCTTCAGACTGCCTGGATGGGTAACTTCGATCACTGTTCCGAAAATTGTGGCATCTTTCTCTACCCTTGTTACCTCACCGCTGAGCGCTGCCTTAACGTCAAACGTCTTATTGTCTTCACGAGCGATATCAACACCGACATTCGGCACGAAGGTGTCGTTATATTGCACCATGGCCTCAACATGATTCTCTTCCGTACCATTCTCATCATAGAATGGCTTAACCACTTCTACATCACCGGGATTATCAACCGGCCAAGCCATACTTTCTGCTGAAGCAACAACCTCCAAAGCATCTGGATTGCTGCTCACAGCACCAGTCTCTCCAGCGTTAGTTCCCGCATCTTGTGAAACGACGGCGGCGGTGTCCGGAGTCAACGGCTTCTGGCCCGCATCATCCTGATAGACCCACACCATGGTTAGTATAATTGCCGCTGCCGCCGTGTAGACTGCCGGAAATACCCACCGTTTGGATAACAGTCTGCTCCATGAAGAAGGCTTTGCGCCTAAATCTCCCTGCACTTTTTTGAGAGATTCATCATGGTTTGATTTGTTTTTGTCTTGTTCATTCATATGTTTATCACCTCAGTAACCAGTGTTACCGGGTGTTCGTCTTTTATACGTATCTTCCAAGTTATTTTTTCAGAAGAGTTGAGACTTGGCAAAATGATATTCCGCTATAGTAGTGTTTGAGAATCTGAGTTGCCGTGCTGCCTTCTTTTGCCATCCCGTTCGCCCCCCACTGACTCATGCCAACTCCATGCCCATTACCGTATGTGGTAATGAAAATTTCATTGCCTTTACGCTTCCAGGTAAACTGGCTGGACCTTAGTCCCAACTTCTCGCGAACCTCTCGTCCAGTGAAAAGAGTCCCCCCGATCGAGATTTGCTTGATCCGGTGTCCAGTAGTGAGCGATAGTAGTTCTATGGTTATTCCGGATGACGATGAAGCAACTGACTGTGCTTTGGCAGAGTGGTTAATATCCTTGGAGGCAGGGACTGCCTTATCCGCTACACCCAGTTTATTTAGTAATTCTGAAGTGCTAAATGTATAAGTGACTGCATAATTGGGCGTAATTCCTTTCTCCCAAGGGCTCGCCACGCTGCGCAGGTATGGTACAGCCGCATTCCAGTAATCCTCCGAGTTCTCGGTGTATCCGCCACTGGAGGCGAAAAAGGATGCCGTAATCGGTTCTCCTTTATAGGTCATTATGATCCCGCGCGTCTCCAGGACCGCGCGGCGAAGCTTTGCCAGCTCGGCGCTCTTGCCGCCGTGCGCCCACTCCCGTTCCAGCGTGGCCGCCGATACATAAGCCTGATGGCTTATTGTATCGGTTACATCCGCTCCCGGAACGGGAACGCCACTGACGTCGCCTGCCCGCAGGCGGCGGACGATAAAGGTGCGGGCCGCTACGGCCTGCGCTTTGAGCGCTTCGAGCTCAAAGTCGGCCGGCATCTCGGCCGCAATCACGCCGCTGACGTAGTCCTCCAGCGGCAACGTCTCTATTTGTCCGCTCTGCGACAAATAGACGGAGACCTGCGGCTGCGCGGCGGCGTCCGCAGCCGTTCCCGGCTGCGCCGGGGTGGCCGTGGCGGCCGGCACGGCCACGGGCACGGGTCGTCCGTGGCGTAGCGGGACAACCGCCAGCGGCAGCAGCAGCGCCGCCAGGAGAGGCGCTGCGAGCCAAGCAGCAACTCGCAGCCGCCTGAAGCGGGGAGCGCCTCTGCGCGAATGCCACGGCGGTGTCATTTTACGCCGGAAATGGCGGGAATCTTTCATCTCTATGGCTCCTTCCTCGCTCAATGGTGATTCTTATAGATATGAGTTTCTAACAACTACTAGAACACATCTAAGAGAAAGAGAGTGGGGCGAACCTCTGTATAAACACGAAAAAAAAGACCAAACCGCATAATTGCAGTTTGGTCTGATCGACAAATTAATTGATATTATACCCAAGACGGTTGAATCTGAAAACGTAGCTTAGACTCTTCACTTTTGAACGATTCACTTTTGACAGCTTCCACTTTAAGAGTTTCTTCTTTCACAGTAGGCACTGCTGTCTCTTCCATTGAAATACGCCAAATATCAGCACCAATTCCTGACAACTTCTCAGCCAAATGCACATATCCGCGATCAATATGATGAGTGCCGCTAACTTCCGTAGTGCCGTCGGCCACAAGCCCAGCCAGAATAAGTGCCGCGCCTGCACGCAGGTCTGTAGCACATACCTTGGCCCCAACCAAATTGGCATTCCCCGTAACAATGGCGGAGCGGCCTTCGATCTTGATCTCTGCATTCATGTTATGAAATTCATCTACATGCATAAAGCGATTCTCAAATACCGTTTCAGTGACCACGCTGGTACCTTCCGAACGAAGCAGCAAAGCCATCATTTGGGATTGCATATCTGTAGGAAAACCCGGATATGGCAAAGTCTTCAAATCCACAGCCTTAAGCGGCTTGTCACTAATTACGCGAATACCATTCTCGTCAGGGATAATCGTTACACCCATTTCTTCCATCTTGGAGATAACTGGGCCTAAATGATCGGCAATCGCGCCTTCCACGTATACATCGCCGCCCGTAATTGCTGCAGCAACCATATAGGTACCCGCCTCAATGCGGTCCGGGATCACATGATGTCTTGTGCCATGAAGCCGCTCAACACCTTCAATACGAATAACGCCTGTGCCAGCACCACGGACAATGCCGCCCATGCCGTTAATATAATTTGCTAAATCAACAATCTCCGGCTCTTTAGCAGCATTCTCTATTACGGTCACGCCTTCAGCCAATGATGCCGCCATCATTATATTTTCAGTCGCTCCTACGCTCGCTACATCCAAGTACAATTTAGCTCCACGCAGCCGACCGTTAATTTTCGCTTCAATGTAGCCCTGGCCAAGACTGATCTCAGCACCAAGCGCTTCAAATCCTTTTAAATGCTGGTCAATAGGTCGTGTGCCGATTGCACAGCCGCCAGGTAAGGAAATACGTGTATGACCAAATCTTGATAATAGAGGACCCATTACTAAAAAAGAAGCTCTCATCTTACGTACCCATTCATAATCTGCTTCACATGAGGTAATATTTCTGGCATCGACCTCAATAATATCATTGTGGTATGTAACACCTGCACCCAGTGACTCTAATACCTTGCTAATCGTCATTACATCATCAAGCGGAGGTGCGTCCACTATAATGCTTATTCCTTCTTCGGCCAATAAAGAGGCGGCTATGATCGGTAGTACGGAATTTTTCGCGCCGCTAACTTTCACGGTCCCGGTCAATCTGTTGCCACCGCGGACGATAAATTTACTCATTTTCGGTTTCCCTCCGCGTTCATTATTCTCGAATACAATGTTGAATTCCCTGTTAATAAATTAATTACTAAATAATCGCATATTGCTGTCATGAGTCAAATACATTCCTTAAAGTTCAGTGTTGACATAATAAAATATTATTATTCGACACCTTTTTGCATCATAGGTCTATGAGACATATAACCAAACCAGCAGTCATTAAAACATATTACGGATCTGTCCGCTCCAGCCCATGTACTCCAGCAGAAACCCCGCCACGAAATGGCCCAGGACAATAGCCAGCAGCAAATGCAACAGCCGCCCCTGAGGACTCTTGGGATATCTTATGACCAACTCGAGCTTTAGGTTCTGCAAAGCCCACCAAGATATTGCCACACAGAACAGAGATACGGTCATTGAGACCACACCACTGCTGCCGATTGTGCTTAACAACTCCATGTTAACCCCCCGTGTCTGCATTACTCGGAAATCGACTCTTACATCATACTTGCGTAGGGGAAAAGAATCCAGTACTTTTACACATTTTTAAACAATTTACCCGCAATATCCAAGGATAACACGAGATGTACACTTATATTTGTAAAAAAAACAGCCAAGCCATAGGCTTGACCGTTAGGTATTTTACTGTTGTCCTTTTCCTGTGGAAACTTTAATCCGTGTAACAGCGCGTTGCAGCGCTAATTCTGCACGGCGGTGATCAACATCATCCTGTTTACTCCGCGACTGCAGACGGCGTTGTGCCCGTTCTTTAGCAGCTTCAGCACGCTCAATGTCGATATCTTTAGGCAGCTCAGCACTTTCAGCCAGTACCGTCACCTTATCTTTGTGCACTTCAACGAAACCGCCATGAACAGCAACAGTGATTGTAACACCATCCGCTTTGACGGACATCGGAGCAACCTGAAGTGGAGTCACAAGCGGAATGTGTCCCGGCAAAATACCCAAATCGCCATCGGCTCCCTTTACCGTCAAGCTATTAACCTGCTTGGAGTAGACAAGATGCTCCGGCGTGACAATTTCCAACAAAAAGGTATTCACTTCCATTCCTCCTTAAAGCTTTACGAAGTAAAGCTCGCATCGAAAGCATCGTCTTAGCTTTACGAAGTAATACTTACATCGAAAGCATCATTTCAACTTTACGAAGTAAAGCTTACATCGAAAGCATCATCTTTGCTCAGGTTACAGCGTTTTTGCTTTTTCAACTGCTTCTTCAATAACGCCCACAAAAAGGAAAGCTACTTCCGGAAGATCATCATGCTTACCTTCTAAAATTTCCTTGAAGCTGCGTACGGTTTCTTTAATCGGCACATATTTACCTTTGAAACCGGTGAACTGCTCAGCTACGTGGAAAGGCTGTGAAAGGAAACGCTCAACCTTACGAGCGCGGGCCACAATAACCTTATCTTCTTCACTCAATTCATCCATACCCAAAATGGCAATGATGTCCTGAAGCTCTGTGTAGCGCTGAAGCAGCTGTTTAACGCCTTGTGCCACATTATAATGCTCTTCGCCAACAATTTCTGGAGCCAACAAACGCGAGCTGGAAGCCAGTGGATCAACCGCTGGGAAGATCCCCTTCTCAGAAATTTTACGTTCCAAGTTGGTGGTAGCATCCAAGTGGGCAAACGCCGTTGCCGGAGCGGGGTCAGTGTAATCATCCGCCGGTACGTAGATCGCCTGAATGGAAGTAACAGAACCTTTTTTGGTAGAGGTAATACGTTCTTGCAATTGGCCCATTTCTGTAGCCAACGTTGGTTGATAACCTACTGCGGATGGCATACGGCCAAGCAGTGCGGATACTTCGGAACCCGCTTGGGTAAAGCGGAATATATTATCGATAAAGAGCAGCGTATCGCGGCCTTCTACATCACGGAAATATTCCGCCATAGTCAGACCTGTCAGAGCTACACGCAGACGTGCACCTGGAGGCTCATTCATTTGTCCGAATACCATTGCTGTCTTCTTGATAACGCCTGACTCCGTCATTTCATGATACAAGTCATTACCTTCACGCGTACGTTCACCAACACCTGCGAATACGGAGATACCGCCGTGTTCTTGAGCGATGTTATTGATTAGCTCCTGAATGGTTACCGTTTTACCAACACCGGCACCGCCGAACAGGCCAACCTTACCACCCTTGGCATAAGGTGCGAGCAGATCGATTACCTTTATTCCAGTTTCCAGAATCTCCGCTTGGGTCGACAATTCATCGAATGTCGGAGCAAGACGGTGAATTGGATTTCTATCAGCAACAACTTCGCCACCGTTATCAATTGGATTGCCCAGCACGTTAAACACCCGGCCTAACGTCGCGACACCCACTGGAACCGAAATTGGACTTCCCTGATCAAACGCATCTAGACCGCGAACCAGTCCATCTGTGGAAGACATGGCAATACAACGTACCACGTTATCTCCCAGATGATTGGAAACCTCAAGGGTCAGATCAATCTTGCGGCCATTATCCAAGCTGGTTTCAATTTTAATAGCGTTGAATATCTCGGGCAGCTGGCCGCGTTCGAATTCAATATCCACAACCGGACCCATAATGCTTACAACGCGTCCTTTATTCATCTTAAATTCCCTCCTTGAAAGCTGTTACTTAAGAAGAAACTACAGTACCGTATTTTAGGTGCATCCTCACCCGAGGGTAGTTACAGCGCATCCGCTTGTACGGCACCCGTTTCCCATAAAATAAAAGGCAAAGTTATGCACTCAGCTTTACCTCTCTTGTACTTTAGGACTGCGCGTTCGCTCCGGCCACAATCTCGGTGATTTCCTGCGTAATTGCCGCTTGACGTGCGCGGTTGTACGTAAGAGTAAGTTCTCCGATCATTTTCGAGGCGTTCTTCGTAGCACTGCCCATCGCTGTCATCTTCGCACCCAGCTCGCTGGCCTTGCCATTCAGAATTGCGCTATAAATCAAAGTTTCGGCATATTTAGGAAGCAATACTTCCAATACACCTTCCGGTGATGGCTCATATTCATACATTGCAGTTACTCCATGCTGTTCTTTCTTCCCAACGGTCTCCATCGGCAGAAGCCGGTCAACGGTTGGCACTTGAGTCATTGCATTGACGAATTGATTATAACAAAGGTACAGCTCATCAAATACGCCCGATTCAAACTGCTGTACTGCAGAGTAGGCAATCGACTTGATATCGGCAAACTTCGGTGTATCAGAAAGTTCGGTAACCTCTTCTACAATCGGATATTCACGGCGGCGTAGAAAATCACGGCCCTTACGGCCGATCACAAATATGCCGTACTCGTCTTTGGATTTGTGTTTCTCCGCGATGAGCAATGTCAATTTACGCAAAATATTAGCGTTATATCCCCCCGCAAGCCCTCTATCTGAGGTGACAATGAAATAAGCTGTTCTCTTCACAGGGCGGCTGACCAGCATTGGATGCTGAATGCCTTCAGTGCTACCAGCAATACTCGTTACGACCTCTTTGAGCTTCTCTGAGTAAGGACGGGCCGCTTCCGCTTTCTCCTGTGCCTTTCTCAGCTTGGAGGCAGCTACCATCTCCATCGCTTTTGTGATCTGTCGGGTGTTTTGAACGCTCTTAATTTGACGTTTAATATCACGCATGCTTCTTGCCATGATTTCACCACCTTAAAGCTTTGACGAAGTCAAAGCTAACTTTATAAGTTCTCAATCATCAACTAATACTTAGCTAGTAGCGAAGCCTTTTTTAAACTTATCAATAGCAGCAATCAGAGCAGCTTCATTATCTGCAGTCAAATCCTTTGTATCTGTGATGGATTTAATGACTTCAGATGAATTACTCTCCATGTATGCCAGGAATTCCTTCTCAAAACGTTTAACGTCCTTAACAGGGATATCATCAAGATGTCCTTTTACAGCTGTGTACAAGCTGATGACCTGATGCTCAACAGACAATGGCTGATTCACACCTTGCTTCAGAACTTCCATCATACGGGCACCACGATTTAGACGGGCTAGTGTAGATTTATCAAGATCGGAACCGAATTGTGAGAACGCCTGAAGTTCACGGTATTGGGCAAGATCCAGACGGAGTGAACCGGCAACCTTCTTCATCGCTTTAATCTGCGCCGAACCACCTACACGTGATACAGAGATACCCACGTTAATAGCCGGACGTTGACCAGAGTAGAAAAGGTCTGATTCAAGGAAAATTTGACCATCTGTAATCGAAATTACGTTCGTAGGAATGTAAGCCGATACATCGGAGGCCTGTGTTTCGATAAATGGCAGAGCGGTTAATGAACCACCACCAAGCTCATCACTAAGCTTAGCTGCACGCTCTAGAAGACGGGAGTGCAAGTAGAACACGTCACCAGGGAAAGCTTCCCGGCCCGGTGGGCGACGAAG
Organism: Paenibacillus sp. 19GGS1-52; assembly: GCF_022369515.1. NCBI lineage: Bacteria > Bacillati > Bacillota > Bacilli > Caryophanales > Paenibacillaceae > Paenibacillus > Paenibacillus sp. 19GGS1-52. The sequence goes on along the minus strand of NZ_CP059724.1, from coordinate 748,234 downwards.
CAGCAAGGATAATTCTCGATAAGCGGACGCTTGCTTCGAAAGGTCATCATAAATGATCAGTACATGCTCACCCTTGTACATGAAGTATTCACCCATTGCACAACCTGCGTATGGAGCAATATACAACAGTGGAGATGGCTCAGAAGCCGAAGCAGTTACGATAATTGTATATTCCAGAGCACCATGCTTGCGTAGAGTTTCTACAACCTGTGCTACTGTGGATTGTTTTTGACCGATGGCAACATAGATACATTTCATGCCGTTGCCTTTTTGGTTAATAATCGCATCAATCGCGATTGCTGTTTTACCTGTTTGACGGTCACCAATGATAAGTTCGCGTTGTCCGCGACCAATCGGCACCATGGCGTCAATCGCTTTAAGACCTGTCTGCATCGGTTCATGAACCGATTTACGATCGATAACACCCGGTGCATTGTTCTCTACCGGACGGAATTCATTCGTAACGATTGGACCTTTGCCGTCAAGCGGCTGGCCAAGTGCATTGACTACACGTCCCAGCAGTGCTTCGCCAACCGGAACCTGCATAATTTGTCCTGTACGTTTTACTTGATCGCCTTCACGAATTGCTGTGTACTCACCCAGAATAACAACGCCGACGTTGCTTTCTTCCAGATTGAGTGCCATACCCACTACTCCGTTGGAGAACTCTAGCAGTTCGCCTGCCATTGCGTTTTCCAGACCGTAGACACGGGCGATACCGTCGCCGACTTGAATGACGGTGCCAATTTCAGCAACTTCGATATCGGATTTATATTGCTCAATTTGACTTTTGATCAAAGTGCTGATCTCTTCAGGTCTGATGCCCAATATCCTCACCCCTATCTTCTATACTTAACATTACTTTTTGTTAAAGGATTTCTCGAGACGCTCCAATTTGCCGGATAGACTGCCATCATACAGCGTATCGCCGATTACGACTTTAAGTCCGCCCAACAAGCTTGTATCCACCACATTTGTGACACGAATAGTCCGTTTCACCAACTGGCCGAACTCAGCAGCTACACTGTCTTGCTCCACTTGATTCAGAGCATATGCGGAGTACACAGTCGCATCGCCGATGCCGAGTGCGTCTCCTTCTATTTTGATGTAAGTTTCCAGCAATTCTGCAAAAATATCGGTTCTGCCCCGCTCTACCAGCAGTTCTACAGTGTTCATTACCGTAGGGGATACCTTGTCTTGAAGTACTGAACGCAGCACATTCAGCTTGTCGGACTCCGAGACGCGCGGTGCAAGAATAAACCGTTTTACCTCTTGGTCAAAATGAAGTACTTCGACAACCGCCTTCAACTGTTCTTCCACTTCAAGAGTGATTCCCTTTTCCACAGCTACGCTGTACAAGGCTTTGGCATAACGTTTGGCAACTACCGTATCGCGGCTCATGATCGGCCTCCTACCTCTTTGAGGTATTGATCAACGAGTTGTTCTTGTTCACCATCAGCTTTAACTTCTTTTTCAAGAAGCTTGGACGCGATACGAACAGATGCAGTTCCGAGTTCACTGCGCAGTGCTTCTACTGCCTTGTTCTTCTCGTTCTCGATGTCGCGAACAGCCTCTTCTTTGATTCTTGCGGTTTCAGCCTTGGTCAAATCCAGCAGCTGTTCGGATTGCTTACTGCTTGTCTGTCTGGACTGCTCAATAATGTCATAAGCTTCTTTACGTGCAGTCTGAAGAGCCAGTTTCTGTTCATCTACATAAGAGATGGCTTGCTCTCTAGTTTTAGCTGCTTCATCCATTTGCTGCATCACAAGCTCACGGCGTTTCTCCATCACAGAGAATAGCGGCCCGAAAGCATACTTGGTAAGCAAGAAATACAAAATAAGGAAAGCAAACAGCGCCAAGACGAGAGACGTAATTGAAAAATTCACTTAGGGTCACTCCTTTCCGGTAAACATTCTTTATCCAATGTAGAAGGATTCATGGCCAAAAAAGAAAGCGCGGAGGGCCATGGCCTTCCCCGCCAAAGATTCAAATTTAAATCACGCTTTTCCGTAGAAAATAAAGGCCAATACTACACCGATGATCGGCAATGCTTCTACCAGACCTACACCGATAAACATCGTAGTTTGCAGTGTGGATTTCGCTTCGGGTTGACGAGCGATACCTTCTACTGTCTTACTTACGATCAAACCATTACCAATACCTGCGCCAAGTGCGCCCAAACCTACTGCAATCGCAGCTGCCATTAATGCCATAGCTCCCATTACTGAAATCCTCCTTAGATATCTGTATTATTGTGAATTTTAGTTTATATCAAAGCCAGATGCAATTGTACTGCATTCAGCTTAGAACTAATGTTCTTCATGTGTATCGAGTGCTTGTGAGATATATACAAACGCCAGGATTGTAAATACAAATGCCTGGATAGAGCCAATAAATATACTGAAGGCCTGCCATACCATCAGAAGCGGTATAGAAGCAATACCCCCAATGATCCCGGTTGATCCTAGCTGAATCAGCACGGTGATCAGAACCTCACCCGCAAAAATGTTACCGAACAACCGCATGCCATGTGTCAGCAGCTTGGAGAATTGTTCGATCAGATTAATTGGGAAGAAGAACCAAAACGGCTGGAAATAATGTTTGAAATAATTTTTGGTATTGCGTGTTATACCCAAGAAATGAACCAGAACAAAGATCATTCCAGCCAGTCCCATGGCTACAGCAGGATCAGCTGTCGGTGATTTCCACCAACTCACACCCACCTCTTCATGCAGCTTAAGCTGTTCGACCACCGGAATAATTGTTTTCCCGAAGATGTGAGCGCTGCTGGCATCATGGTACTCCGTAACAATCCCGAACGGAAGGCCTAACATGTTCCCTACAAAGATGAACAGGATAAGCGTCAACCCTAGAGAAAGGAAAGGTTTGCCCTTTTTCATATCCATATTATCGGATATAAGGTTCTGGACAAATTCTACCGCCCATTCCATGAAATTCTGCAACTTCCCAGGATTCTCCACGGAAAGATTTCTTGTTGCTAGTCGTGCAAATACAAAAACAATGGTACAAGTGACCAGCAGCATCAGTACGATGGACAGGTCGACTTTTAATCCCAGGAGTTCAATAATTGGTGATTCATGCATGTTTTTTCACCCCTTTCTCAGCTGTAGCGTCAATCCTCGTTGAGCACCATAATAAACGCTATTATATAAAGCATGAATTGACCGGCTACAAGGCTGGCACACACTGCGAGCTCGTGAAAGTATTGAGGATACTCCAAGGCCAATACTATCGCCAATATGGAGGTCGCAATTCTTACTCCAAAGCCGAGACTGGCCCTTTTCTTAATCTCACCCGCCGCAGCTTTTGCGATATTCCGCACCTTGTAGGCCATGTAAATTACATTGATACAGCTGACCGAAGCGCCAAGTACGATACCGTGGAAAACAGTACGGCGATGGGGCATTAACTCCGCGATGATAAAACAAGCAATAATAGTTCCTATAATGGTCCAAATCAGCAGCTTGTTTAACTTGTTAACCTCATTCATCGCCATCCCTCATCACTGATTTAATAACAGCCGCAATACTGGCCGCTCCTGACACCATGCCGAAGAGCACACCTAAACCAATCCACAGACTTGGGTTGCCCCACATGCCGCCCAACCATCTGCCCAAGAGAAATCCTCCCACTGTACAGCCAGCCAGATCGACCCCAATTGCGGTAACAAGACCCATTGCTTGGAGCGGTTTACCTGTATTTCGACCCTTTTTATCGGATTGATCAGGTTCTTTCATTTTATCCCACCCTTAGAAGTCCCATTCATTTTACTGAATGTTACAAGAGTTTGTCAATCCAGCGAAAATCGCGGGTTTTTCGGATGAAAATATGAAAATAATCACAGCAAAACATTCCAAAACCATATAAACCGTACAGTTTCACTGTATGTTAAATTTGGTCTTTGAAAATATCGCTTTCAATGTCACTAGACTACTTTGTGAACATTCTGTGAAATTCTTCTGGACGTTCTTGAATCACTCCAAAATGGTGCAAAATCGCATTGACAATTCTTTCGGAGGCTTTACCATCTCCATACGGGTTGGCGGCCCGGCTCATGGACTGATAGAGTGCTTGATCAGTCAGCAGAGCATGTGTCCGTTGATACACCTTCTCCTCGTCCGTTCCCACCAGCTCCAGCGTTCCGGCTTCTATCCCTTCCGGGCGCTCGGTCGTATCACGCAGCACAAGCACAGGAATACCATAAGAGGGAGCTTCCTCCTGCAGGCCGCCGGAATCGGTTAAAATCAAGTGGGTATGCGGATAAAAATTGTGCAGATCTACGACATCCAGCGGATCAATTAGCTTAATTCTCGGGTGTCCGCCTAAAATTTCATGTGCCGGCTCCCTAACCGCAGGGCTCGGATGCACAGGATAAACAATGGCCACATCTTCAAATTCATCAGCGATTCTTCTGATAGCACGGAAAATATGACGGTGCGGTTCGCCTTGTGATTCTCTGCGGTGCGCCGTCATTAAAATAAGTCTTTTTCCTGAAGCAAAGTCCAGTACAGGATGCCGATAGTCCGGCTGTACGGTATATTGAAACACATCGGTTACCGTATTGCCTGTGATATAAATACTTGATTCTTTTTTGTTCTCGTGTCTCAGGTTATCAGCTGAAAGATCGGTCGGAGCAAAATGTAAATCGGCTAACACTCCTGTCAGCTGACGGTTCATCTCCTCGGGATATGGAGACAGCTTATTCCAGGTCCGAAGTCCTGCTTCTACATGCCCTACCTGAATTTGCTGCAGAAATGAAGCGTAGCTGGCCAGAAATGTTGTCAGCGTATCCCCATGCACGAGCACAAGATCAGGTTTGGCCTCCTTCAGTACAGGTTCCAGTCCTTCCAGCACACGAATGGTAATCTCATTCAGTGTCTGACGGTCCTTCATCACATCCAGATCGTAATCTGGAGTGATCTTGAACACTTCCAATACCTGATCGAGTAGCTCGCGATGCTGGGCCGTTACACATACAACCGTTTCAATATGCTCGGAATGTTTTTTCAGTTCCAGCACCAAGGGCGCCATCTTTATCGCCTCGGGGCGCACACCAAAAATCGTCATTACTTTAATTTTAGACATAACCCCTATCCTTTCTTTAAATCCTTCGAAGTTTCCCTGTTGAATAAGAACCTTATGTGTATTACTTCGTTCCGTACAAGCGGTCACCGGCATCGCCGAGTCCTGGTACGATATAACCATGCTCATTCAAATGGTCATCAAGTGCAGCTACATAAATATCAACATCGGGATGAGCCGCTTGCACAGCAGCAACCCCTTCTGGAGCTGCAATCAGGTTCATCATCTTGATCTGGGTACATCCCCGCTTCTTCAGTGCTGTAATAGCAGCAATTGCAGAGCCGCCAGTAGCCAGCATCGGATCGATTACGATCAGTTCGCGTTCTTGCACATCAGTAGGAAGTTTAATATAATACTCAACCGGTTGCAGTGTGTCTGGATCGCGGAACAATCCAACATGTCCTACCTTAGCTGCAGGAAGAAGCTTCAGCACGCCTTCAAGCATACCCAGTCCCGCCCGAAGAATCGGAATAAGGCCCAGCATCCTTCCAGAAATTACTTTGCTCTGTGTCTCAGCAACCGGTGTCTGCACCGTAATGGTCTCGAGCGGAATATCACGCGTAATCTCATAAGCCATCAAGGTAGCAACTTCATCGACATGTTCTCTGAATTCTTTCGTGTTCGTTCTCACATCGCGTATAAATGTTAGTTTGTGCTGAATCAAAGGATGATCGCAAATCACCAATTTTCCCATTAACTTGTCCCTCCGGTAATTGTGAGTCTTATAGCCATAGAAAGCGTTTATACTTCTCTGCGGCTAAATCTTGTCTATTATAGCATTCCCTTCACTGCTTTTCACCTATGTAGGGACTGACACTTTTAGTTAAGAAGCTGACACTGTTATTTGCAGCAATCTGCTGCAGTCCCTGTAGGTACTCGGTAAAGATTAGGAGTTTGCTCAACTTGCTGGATATATAACGTGTTTAAATTTGCACGAATTCATGTTTTTTATACTTTTCACATTTCTTTCACTAATTTTCATTAATTTAATGAAATTTTCATGAACTTTCATGAGCGTAATCATTTAGGAAAGCTGAGATTTTTAATGTTAAGTGTGAACATTATGCAACAACAAAAAACTCCGCAAAGGTCAAAAAATGACCTTGCGGAGCAAGAAGAAACGGCTTTGCCGTCATTTTAGGATGGCACCCGTTTCTTCGAGAAATATAAGGATAGGTTATCGTGTGAAGCATATAAATTCTGCCCTGAAAATAAAATTGCTCTAGAACACTAAAATTACGCATACGAAAACAAACCCCATGTTTTGTTTTTTTAATTTCGGCCGTCAGGCCGTTTGCTCACTCAGATTCACTTGGTATCCCAAGGATTCCAAACGTTTAATAGAACGGTTCATTACCATATCGTGGTTTCGTTGGTCGAAGTAGTCAAATCCTAGTTCCTTATATTCTTGTCTTCGCGTTAACAAGATGTATACAATCGCTAAAATGCTGTGTCCAACGGCCACGGCCGCTCTGTTTTTCCCTCGCCTGCCTGTAATTCGGTGATATTGCGCCGACAGGTAGGTGTTCTTTTTTCGTCCTGCGGCTCGCGCTGATTCTACGAGTGCACTTCGTAGTTTTTTGTTCCCTTTTCGGGTTTTGGCGGATCTCTTCTTCCCCGCACTTTCATCGTGACCTGGAGTCATCTCTGCCCAGGAACATAAATGTCCTGCACTTGGAAACCGTGTCATGTCTGTCCCAATTTCCGCCAGAATTTGCTCAGCGGTTCGCTTACCGACACCGGGGATGGTATCCAATAACTTCAGATCCTCAGCAAAAGGGCTCATTCGGCGCTCGATCTCTTCATCCAGTTCCGTGATTAACTCATTCAATTGGTCGATATGCGACAACTGTTTTTCCAGCATTAATAATTGATGGGGACCTAGGCTTCCCTCCAGTGCAAGTTTCAATTGCTCTTTCTTGGCCTTTAACTTCTTTTGCGCAAAGTCAGCCAGGATGGACGGATCACTTTCTCCTTGAATCATCGCTTCCAGCATGTTTCGTCCAGACACGCCTAGCACATTAGACGCTACCGACGAAAGTTTGATATTGCCGCCTTCTAGTACCTTTTGCAGCCGGTTCACTTCACGCGTGCGTTCTTCAATGATACTTCGGCGATAACGGATAATTTCCCGAAGTTCTCGTTGATCCCGATTCGGAATGTAGCTGCCTTGCACCAACCCATGCCGGAGTAATTTCGCTATCCATTCTGCATCTTTCACGTCCGTTTTGCGTCCTGGCACGGCTTTGATATGCTGGGCGTTTACGACCAGTGGCTCAAGGTCTTCCATTTCTAGCAGATTATAAATGGGTTTCCAGTAATCTCCGGTACTCTCCATCGCGACATGGGTGCACCGTTCGCTTTTGATCCAATCTACCAGATCAATCAGCCGACGAGTCAATGTTTCAAAACTCCGAATCTCCTTTCCTTTCGAGGTGATGATACATGCTGTGATACTCTTCTTGTGCACATCCAATCCACAGCAACGTTCAATGAGTATTTCCACGGTTTGCGTCTCCTGCCTGCTGGCGGTAATTAAGGCTGGTGCAAAGACCAATGCTAAGGTTATTCTGCCCTGCGTGCTTCCCCGTAGGGAGCAACAATCTGTGATGCACCGGGTCGTTGGGGTCCGTCTTATATGCGGGTTCGTGACACCAAGAATTTCCGACCTACCTTCGCCAGCCCAGTAACCAGTATAGACAATATTTTCATTCCTCAGTGATGCCGCGCAGCGGCATGGGTGTCTTATATTTGCAAAAAGATAAGCTCGATTATACACACATACGACACTGCAGCTAATATTAATATTTCAGGTCAGTGTAAAGTGGATATTGCTCCGTAAGTTCCGCTACTTGGCGGGCAGCCTCAGTCAATTTCGCTTCGTCCTCTGGATTCTTCAGAACGTTGGCGATAATACGGCCGATGATTACCATTGCCTGCTCGTCCATGCCACGCGAGGTCACCGCAGGTGTACCAATCCGGATGCCACTCGTTACAAACGGACTTGTAGGGTCAAACGGTATTGCATTCTTATTCACAGTAATTCCGACGGAATCCAGCACTTTTTCCGCTACTTTGCCAGTGATATTGAGATTACGGGTATCCAGCAGCATCAAATGATTATCCGTACCGCCAGATACGATGTTCACTCCTTCGCCTATAAGCGTTTCTGCCAGTATTTTAGCATTCTTCACTACATTCTCAGCATAAGTCTTAAAGGATGGCTGCAGCGCTTCTCCGAATGCCACAGCTTTGGATGCAATCACATGCATCAGTGGGCCACCTTGAGACCCAGGGAATACCGCCTTATCGATTGCAGCCGCCCATGGCTGTCTACACATAATCATGCCTCCGCGGGGACCGCGCAAGGTCTTGTGTGTTGTTGTTGTAACAAAATGAGCATAGGGAACCGGACTTGGATGAAGGCCTGCCGCGACCAATCCGGCGATATGCGCCATATCTACCATAAACAGAGCTCCGACATCATTTGCGATAGAGCCTAGCGCTTCAAAATCAATGATACGCGGGTAAGCACTCGCACCAGCTACAATCAATTTAGGACGGTGCTTAAACGCTGCTTTGCGCACTTCATCATAATCGATGAGGAATGTATTCTCTTGAACACCATAGGCTACAAAGTTATACAGCAAACCAGAGGCATTGACCGGACTGCCGTGCGTTAAATGGCCACCATGCGCCAGGTTCATACCCAGCACAGTATCCCCTGGGTTAAGTGCAGCCAGATAAACTGCCATATTCGCCTGAGCACCGGAATGCGGCTGCACGTTTACATGTTCGGCACCAAACAGTTGTTTGGCACGATCACGGGCCAGGTTCTCCACAATATCCACATCTTCACAACCACCATAATATCTTTTGCCGGGATAGCCCTCTGCATACTTGTTCGTAAGCACGGAGCCCATGGCTTCCATAACGGCTTCACTGACGATATTTTCTGAGGCAATAAGCTCAATGTTGGCACGCTGACGTCTTAATTCCAGTCCCATCGCTTCCAGTACTGCCGGGTCACTCTTACGCAATTGTTCCATGATTCTTATTTCCTCCTAGTGTTTGTGTTTATATTTTATTGAAGCTCGCAGGTCAATCGCAGAGCTGAGAACCACTAACTTCCGGTGTACGGTATACTGCACGTTCACCACCGATCAATGCCGGTCTAGTCCACGCTGCATTCACTCTGGCGGCGCCAATATAGCGTTGTGTGGGCCGGAAAGGGACTGCCACAGAGCGCAAATGCATACCAATCAATGTTTCTCCAATATCTATTCCGGCATGAGCTTGTACGCTTTCGGCCAGAACAGGATCTGTCATCGAACGGTAAGCAGCGGCAGCCATAGAACCCCCGGCCCCGGGTATAGGTACAGCAGCAACTTCCTTCAGCCCAAGCGACGCAAGCAAAGAACGTTCCATTACAAGTGCACGATTCAAGTGTTCACAACATTGATATACAGGATGAAAGCCCCATTCTTCAGCCACTTGGCGCACCCCTTCAAGCAGTTGCTCTGCCACTTCCAGTGCGCCTCCAGTGCCAATCCGAACACCCGCAACCTCGCTAGTGCTCACTCCAACAACAAGAACTTTGCCAGGCCCAAGCTTGCCCGTATTTGCCAGTTCGCGCACTACGGTAGCAGTTGCAGCAGTCCAAGAAAGCTCTACTTCCGCCGAAGAATCTGTACTTACGGGTACATTACTGAATACACGTTCTTCCCAAGGGTCCTGCTTCACGACTTCGTCCATCGCCTTACCTCCCATAAGTATTGTGAGGATTTCTTTTGATGTAATCCTGTTCATTTTAAACAAAAAAGAGCAGTCCGCAGGTAGCTGCGGATTTGCTCTTTTGCCCAGGCGACCGGCCGTTTATTCCGATGCTCCATCGTGGTTTGATCCACACTTGTCGCCAGTTACACCGGAACCGATATTTGTTCTTTCATATTAATGCAAAGGCCGCTGAAAATCAACCTTCATTACAAACGGCGTAAGGATTCCAATTTATCCAGCAGACCGAACAATGCTGTACGAATCTCAGCAGCTGCTAGCTCGTAATCTTCGCGATTCCCTCCAAAGGGATCTGAGATGTCGAAGCTAGGAATACGTTGGCGGATTTCAATGATCCGCTGCAGATCTTCAGCTTTCGGTTCTCCACCAAGCGCCATGCTAAGCTCCGCATCAGCATATAGGCTATCCAGCTCTTGAATATCTTCAGTTACAGCATCTTCGTCATGTACGTATTCCTTCAGTGTGTAAGTCTTCGTAACCGCATCCGGGAAATACTGCAGCAAATGCCTTTTATGCCCACCGGTCAGCGTCAATACAAGATCTGCCCAGGAAACAGCTTGCCCCGTTAGCTGCGAGGAAAGAATAGGATCATTAATGCCTTCATCCCGCAGAATAGCTGCGGCATGTCGTGAAATCGAAGTACCGGAAATGGCAGATACACCTGCAGACCGCACTTCCAGGTCGATTCCGCGTTCCTTTGCTAGTTTCCGTAGAAGCCCTTCGGCCATTGGACTACGGCACGTATTTCCGGTGCAGACGAATAAAATATGCAGCATGCTTTCCACCCCCATGAATATTGAAAGATACTTTCGCCGTTATTGTATCAGAAGATGAACAGTAAGCCAAACGCCAAAAGTATAGCCCCACCCAAGGCTTCACCGTATTCACCAAGTCCGCGGCTAACATGCCGCCCCAGCAGCAAGCCGATAGTCGACATTAATCCTCCGCAGATTCCAAAGGCCAGCACAGTCAAAAATACGCTATTTACAAACATGCCTAGTGATACTCCAACGGAAAACGAATCTACACTTACACTTAACGAAATGAGCAGCATGCCCCAAAATGTCCGGTGATTTGCCCCCCGCATCTCACTGGAAAACGGACGAAAGGAGTTGAAAACCATATGCGTCCCCAGTAGGACAAGCAGGCCTCCAGCCGCATAAGCTGTCACCTGACCGAGCAAATGCCCAACATAACTTCCCGCAAACAAGCCCAGAAGAGGCATAAGCACATGGAAAAAGGCAATAAGCAGGCTCATTTGTAGCACATGTAGCAGACGAATGCCCTTCATCCCGATGCCTACACCGAGCGAAAAAGCATCCATGCCCAGCGCAACTGCCATTATAGCAATTGTTAGGGTCTGCCCCCATCCGGCATATACTTCCCCTATGCCCATTCCCCTACCCCCAAGTCTGTTATATCTTGTACTACAACGATATGCGGACAAGATGGTAATCATGACAGTATGAGGAATGAGGGAAGGGAGAGTGCAGGATTAGGAGACACCCTTTAGTAAAGAAAGGGATAGTCCAAAAAACTTCCGGAACACGCGGGTTAACCCGCGTCGATCACTGATCCACCGGCGGCTTTCATCAGCCGGTTCATGATCGCTGCGCCGAGGCCGGTCTCCGGACAAGCCTCGGCCAGAATGTAGGTAGCTCCCGCTTCATCGAAGCGCCGCAGCGCGGCATACAGGGAGCGGGCTCCCTCCTCTGGCGAGGATAACGAGCCAAGAGAGACAACGCAGGCGGCAGCGTCGGCGGGATACAGGGCCTTATGCTCCGTAAAGAGGAGCAGGCCCGTGATTTCGCCGTCCTGCTGCGCCGCCTGCAGCAGAAGCGTGGCCTCCGCCGCCACGCGCTGCGGCGAAACGCCGCGCACTACGCCGAGCCAGCCGCGCGGCGCGTAGTGCGTGTACTTCATGCCCGGCGCGCGTGGGCCGGGGCTGCTGTTCCCGGCCGCGAAGTCCGGGCCGGAGGCAAAGCTAGCATCTGCTTCCACAGCTGCTAGCTCCACAACAGCGGCAGGCGCGGTATCAACAGCATCCGCACCCGCTACAGCAGCGAGCTGCTCGGTGGTGATGCCACCCGGGCGCAGCACAGCGATCGTGCCGTCAGGCTGCACCTGCACGACGGTCGATTCCAGACCAACCCCAGCGGCGCCGCCGTCCAGGACACCGCCAATATAGCCGGCCAGGTCGTCCATTACGTGCGAGGCCAAGGTCGGACTTGGCCGGCCGGAGCGGTTGGCGCTTGGTGCGGCAACCGGACAGGCTGCCGCACTTAATAGTGCCAACGCCACCGGATGGTCAGGCATACGTACGCCGACTGTATCCAGACCTGCCGTCACGAGGGGCGACAGAACACCCGACCGGACCGGCAGCACCAGCGTTAACGGGCCGGGCCAAAAAGCATCAATTAGTGCTTCAGCCATAGGGTGCACAGTAGTAACAAGCCCGTCCAGAGCACTCCGATCGGCAATATGCACAATCAAGGGATTGTCGGACGGGCGTCCTTTTGCCGCGAATACAGCTTCAACAGCTGCTGTATTCCGAGCGTCTGCCCCCAGACCGTAAACCGTCTCGGTGGGAAATGCCACCGTACCCCCCGCGCGTAGCATTTGTGCTGCTTCCGCTATAACTGAACGGTCTTCCTCCGTCTGCACTAATAAAGAAGCCTCCACAGCTGAATGTAGCTCCCAATATACGGTAGTGTTTATATCCCCAGTCTGCCGCTGAACAGCAAATAAAGAATCATCAGGTTGTTCCATACTCATCACAGGCTTTCTAGAAAAAGTTAGCGGGAAAAAGTCCCTTTAATTAATCACTTTTGGCTTTAAATTAAGGATTAGGCGGATTTCCTCCCGCTAAATTCCGGGAATATCCCTATTCAGAACGAATTCCGGCATATTAGCGGGAGGAAATCCCTCTATATCACTGCAAAGTAGCTATCCTTGAAAATTAGAGGGATGAATTCCCTCTAATTCTAACAAACTTTCGGTTTCTGTATTCAAGAAGAAACGGCCCCACGAGGGGAGCCGCTGTGTGATCTGCTTATAAAATAGTAACATATCCAGAAACAAAACTATAGAACTTGGTATATGGTGAATTACATTATTACTTTAAGACCATAATCCACTGATCCAGCTCCAGATGTTTTGCAGCAGCTCCCAGAAGAAGAAACGTACTTTCGGTTTCTTGCCCGCAGCATTTGAATCATCCCCAGTTGCTGAAGCCTTCTGCACCGCTTTGCCAGTCGCTGGTTGCACTTTGCCATCATCTGCTGCGGAAGCAGCAACTGTCTTTGCCCCCTTGGTAGATGCAGGCGCAGCCGCATCTCCTGAACCTGCATCTATGAAGCATAATGGAGGAAATAATACACACCACCAATTTTGTCCCTGGCCCGCACCCAAGGTGATGCGTACCGCTTCATAATCGCCAGCTGGGTACACCGTGCCCCCATACATTTTTGTCGGAAAAGGGACGACTCCTAACTCCACATTATAAGAATACTCTATTCCCCGTTTCGCAAGCTCCGCTCCAACCAGCACATTCAGCTCCGGCAGATGGCTTCTGATCAAGGTTCGTGCCTGCTCCAAGCTCTGCGGGTCGGCAAGACCGGACACCCACTGGTTCATTTGCTCAACGATTTTGTCGCGGATTTGCCGCTTGACCAATTGATCCGTCGTCCCATCTGAATTAGCCAGAATGCGCAGCCGGATCGAATCCTTCGGAATTGCTACCTCTGCTACTGCTGCATCGCTTTTTTGCCCTTCCCAGGCCATCATGATTACCATAAAGAAACAAATTAAAATGGCAGTATACTTAAAAGTCACGCGTAAGGAATCCTGTAACGAATCTCGGTGATTCGGTTGGTTCATATCCATGTTTAGCGGCCCCTCTCCCTCTGAACTCTTATGTGAGTCAGTATGCCCGGGGAGGAGAGTCTGCAAACCTAGCAATCTATTAAATGTTGATTTTAGCCCTTTAGCCCTTTAACCTTTACCGCATAATCCATCGCTCTTGGCAGCTCATCTTCTATATCCTGTCCATACAGATGTACGCTCATCACTATTCCCATACTAGCCATATTAATCAGCACTGAAGTCCCTCCATAACTGATAAAAGGCAGCGTAATCCCCGTCAACGGCATCAGTCCAATAAAGGCCCCGATATTCTCAAGAATCTGATACAGCAGCATGGCTACCATCCCGATGATCAGAAACGACCCGCTGTGATCCTTACTTTCCAGAGCAATCAGGATCATCCGGTGAATCAGAATGAAGAAGAGCAGAAGTAGAAGTGCGGCCCCTAAAAAACCAAACTCTTCGGCAATCTGCACAAAAATGGCATCAGTATAGGTATAGGGCACCTGATTGGACTGTACAGAGCTTCCCTGCATATATCCTTCACCGCTCATCCCACCCGAGGCAATAGCCAGCTTAGCATGCCGGGTATGATAACTTGCATCAGCAGTTGCCAGATCCGGGACAAGCCACGGATCAAACCGGTCGATCAAATGATCCCGTCCCGTAGTTTCCACAATAAAATCCACCACTTGATCATGATAGTGAATATAGCTGAAGACGAACAGCAGACTCAGTCCACCTACAATAATTAAGCCTATGAGGGCATGGGAAAATTTAATATTTCCTATCCATAATAAACCTAACAGAATAACAATGTAGCTGAGCGCGTTACCCAGATCATTCTGTACAATAACTATTGCAAAGGGGATCAGCGTCAACAAACCTAGGGGAACAATCCCTTTCCAGAAGGTAAGCGCGGAACCTTGTTTACGGGCTATTACAGAAGAAAGAAAAAGAATTAACACCAGTTTGAACAATTCAGCTGGTTGCAGGCTTAATCCTCCTATCTCTACCCAGCCTCGAGCCCCATTATGTACTTGGCCAAATAGGCTCACCAGAACCAATAGTCCAATTCCTAATAGATATAAATAGAGGGCATATTTGATAAATATCCGGTAATCAACAAAGGCAAGCACTACAAAAACAGCAAAACCCAATATGTAATACTTGAGCATTCGCAGATGAAAGCCGTCCAATTCCCTGCCATGAGTTACACTGAATATAGAAAATATACTGACACACATTAGCATAATCAGCACAATTACAATTACACCATCAATTTTCTTAAGCTTTTGCAGCATATGGATACTCCTTATTCTGCTAGATTTACAACTACCCTAACGATCGAATAGCCACTCTTTACATTGTATAGGAATAATATCCATAAATAAACAAGATGAAACGGGTGCCGTCCTTTATATGGACGGCACCCGTTTCTTCGAGAAATATAAGGATAAATTATGCGTGAAGCATATAAATTATATTTCAAAAAAACCAGGAGATCTCATCCACATCGATGAAATCTCCTGGTTTAAATTAGTTTACTCGCTAGCTGCTTAACCCTGTTTGGCTGGAGCGGAATAAAGTCTAGACTTCGGCAAGTCATCCTCTACTTCCTGGCCATGCAAGCGAACACTCATTACCAGCCCGATACTGGCCA
Source organism: Paenibacillus sp. 19GGS1-52 (assembly GCF_022369515.1). Lineage (NCBI taxonomy): Bacteria > Bacillati > Bacillota > Bacilli > Caryophanales > Paenibacillaceae > Paenibacillus > Paenibacillus sp. 19GGS1-52. The sequence continues at coordinate 732,810 of NZ_CP059724.1, read as the reverse complement.
TATTGATAAGCAATGACGTACCGCCGAAGCTGATGAAGGGCAACGTAATCCCTGTTAACGGCATGAGTCCGAGGAAAGCGCCGATGTTCTCAAAAATCTGGTACAGCATCATGGCAACCACACCCACAATCAGAAATGGCCCACCCCTATCTCGACTTTCCAGAGCGATCAGAATCATCCGGTGAATGAGGATAAAATACAGCAGCAATACCAGCGCAGAACCTACAAATCCAAACTCCTCGGCAATCTGCACAAAGATAGAGTCAGAATAAGTATACGGCACACGGTCCGTTTGCACAGAACTGCCTTGCATGTAACCCTCCCCGCTCATCCCACCTGAGGCAATAGCCAGCTTGGCGTTCTTCGTATGATAGCTCGCTTTTGCTGTCGCTTTGTCCGGCACAAGCCAAGGGTCAAAGCGCTCCACCCAGTGTGAGCGGCCGATATCTACAAGAAACCCTTCGATTTCATCATGATAATGGATATAGCTCATAATTCCGGCTGCCGCAGAGGAACCAATAATAAGCAACCCGATCAGCGCATGCGTAAATTTGATATTCCCAATCCATAACAGCCCGACCAGAATCACGATATAGGAGAGTGCGTTTCCTAAGTCATTTTGGGAAATAACAAGCAGAAAAGGGACAATAGTGAGCAACCCAAGCGGAAAGACGTCACGCCAGAACAAGAGTTTGTTTTTGTTTTTTCGGACAAGCACTGCTGCCAAAAAGAGAATCAGAATCAGCTTGAACAGCTCAGCAGGCTGTAGGCCCAGTCCTCCGAACTTAATCCAGCCTTGGGCACCGTTCTGTTCCTTGCCGATGAAGCTGACTAGCACCAGCATTCCAATACCAAATGCATATATATAGAGAGCATATTTAACAATCAATCGATAATCTACAAAAGTCAGAACAAAAAAGGCAATAAAGCCAAGGATATAAAATTTGATCATTTTGATATGGGACCCATCCAGCTTGTCTCTCCCATGGGTGACACTGTATATGGAGAAGATGCTGACGACCATCAGTAATACTAGTATAAGTATGATGACGCCATCGATCTTTTTTATCTTCTGAAGCATGCTGTGCCTCCTTGCTCTAGAGTGGGCTATCCGGATACGCATCTCGCGCATAGATATTTCTATTGTAAAGGAAGGTTCCGTGAAAATGCAATTTCTGCGCTACTAGGACTAGCCTCAGCGCGTTATGCCAATTACATGCCGCGCAATCCCCGCGAGGTCATGGATCGTGATGATTTCGCTCCAGTGACCAGTCGCTGTAAGCAGCGCAGCCACCTGCTCCGCCTGGCCGAAGCCGAGCTCGAAGCCGACCAGCCGTGGCGGTGCCGGAAAGAGCGGCAGCTGCTCCATCATGCGGCGGTACGGGTCCAGCCCGTCCGTGCCGCCATCCAGCGCCGTGCGCGGCTCATGGTCGCGCACCTCACGCTGCAGCCCGGCGATGTCTGCGCCGGGAATGTAGGGCGGATTGGAGACGAGGATATCCGTCTCCAGCCCCGCAAACGGCTCGAGCAGGTCGCCGAGCCGGAAGTCCACGGCTGTGCCGTGACGCGCTGCGTTGCGCGCAGCCACGGTTAGGGCCGCCGGCGAGATGTCGCCGGCGCAGACCCGCCACGCCGGCGCTTCGGCCGCCAGCGTGACGGAGATCGCTCCGCTGCCGGCGCCGATGTCGACGGCGCTGAGCGACTGCTCCTTGGGCCACAGCTCCGCGCTGTAGCGCAGAATAGCTTCGACGAGCAGCTCAGTCTCCGGACGGGGAATCAACACCTCCGGTGTTACTTCGAAGACCCGTCCGTAGAACTCTTGCTCGCCTATAATATATTGCACAGGTTCGCCTGCGCCGCGGCGGGTCACCATGGCTTCCCACACTTCCCGGTCCGCGCCTGGAAATGGATCAGCCAGCGCCATGTAATACGCCGCGCCGGACAAGCCAAGCACATGCTCAAGCAGCAGTTGAGCACTCCGCTGCGGCTCATTTGCACCACTCCGGCTTAAAAAAGAAGAAGCCTCCGCAAAGGCTTCCCGAATGCTTTGCACTTCCGACATAACATATGCGCCGTGTTTCAAAGCATTATTCTCCTTTTTCCATCAAATCTGCTTGTTCTGCAATGGACAGTGCCGAGATAATATCGGCAATATCTCCATTCATGACCTGCTCCAAACGGTGCAAGGTAAGGCCGATCCGATGATCCGTAACCCGGCTCTGCGGAAAATTGTAGGTACGAATACGCTCACTGCGGTCACCAGTGCCGACTTTGCTCTTCCGTTCTCCGGCATACTTTGCTTCTTCCTCTTGACGCTTCATATCCGAGATCCGGGCCCGAAGCACTTGCAGAGCTTTGTCTTTATTGGAGTTCTGCGACTTGCCATCCTGACAGGTAGCCATGATACCCGTAGGGATATGGGTTACACGCACTGCAGACTTGGTTGTATTAACGGACTGGCCGCCCGCGCCGCTGGAACAGAAGGTATCTACACGAATATCTTTATCGTGAATTTCGATTTCAAATTCCTCCGCTTCCGGCATAACCGATACTGTAGAAGTAGAAGTATGAATACGTCCACCAGATTCAGTCGTTGGAATACGCTGTACCCGATGTGCGCCACTTTCATATTTCAACTTGCTGTATGCACCACGTCCGTTGATGAGGAAGATCACCTCTTTAAATCCGCCGAGATCATTCGTGTTCGCATCCATTAACTCGACGCGCCAGCCTTGAGTATCGGCAAAACGAGTGTACATCCGGTAGAGATCAGACGCGAACAAGGCCGCTTCGTCTCCGCCAGCTGCGCCGCGGATTTCCACGATCACGTTCTTGTCATCATTTGGATCTTTAGGCAGCAGCAACAGATGAATCTTAGCCTCCAGCTCCACCTGACGCGAAGAAAGGTCATCTATCTCCATCTTGACCATTTCCTTCATGTCATCATCAAGCTTCTCGCCCTGCATAATTTTAGCGGCTTCAAGCTCTTCCATTACATTTTTATATTCAGCATACGCCTCATAGGCTGGCTGCAGGTCTGATTGTTCTTTGGAATAGTCCCTCAGTTTCTTACTATCGCTTGCAACATCCGGGTCACAAAGCAGTTCACTGAGTTTCTCATAGCGGCCCGCCAGGGATTGCAATCGGTCCAACAAGGGAATTCACCTCTCCTGTTTCAATTTCATATTGACAAATTAAGTATTTAAATCGTCATCTAATAAAAATAGATATACGACTTTATATTATACCACTGATATGATGAATTGGCTACAGTGGGTATCGTAAAGTTTTTTCTGCTGTTATAAGGAAATCCTTTCGTACACAAAAAGACCATCCCATGAGCTCTATCTAATCGTGGGATGATCTTTTTGTCTTTATATATTATATGGCTGATAGCAGTTTATACGTTAAACCGGAAATGCATAACATCGCCGTCCTGCACCAAATATTCTTTACCTTCCAGACGCAATTGACCACGTTCCTTGGCTCCGTTCATCGAACCGGCAGCCAGCAGATCCGCATAGGCCACAACTTCAGCACGGATAAAACCACGCTCAAAGTCGGTGTGAATGACACCAGCTGCTCCAGGCGCTTTGGTCCCGCGGTGGATCGTCCAAGCGCGTACTTCCTGTACGCCTGCTGTGAAATAGGTGTACAAGCCCAGCTGTTTGTAAGCCACTTTGATCAGACGGTTCAGACCGGATTCCTGTAGTCCAAGCTCTTCCAGGAACATCGCCTTGTCTTCGCCTTCCAGCTCGGCAATTTCTGCCTCCATCTTGGCACTGATTGGCACAACTTCCGCATTCTCAGAGGCCGCAAACTCACGTACCTGCTGTACAAAAGGATTATTGTCGGCATCAGCCACTTCATCTTCGCCCACATTAGCCGCATAAAGTACCGGCTTCAGCGTCAGCAGATGAAGATCGCGCACGATAAGTTGTTCCTCTTCAGACAAATCTAGGCTGCGTGCGGGCTTGTCTTTATAGAGAGCTTCCTTGATGCGCTCCAACAGCTCGACTTCCTGAACGATTTTCTTCTCGCCGCCCTTGAGGTTTTTGCGGGCACGATCAATACGTTTCTCGATACTCTCTAGATCCGCAAGGATCAACTCCAGATTAATCGTCTCAATGTCGCTAAGCGGGTTCACTTTACCATCAACATGTGTAACATTCTCGTCTTCAAAACAACGCACAACATGTACGATAGCGTCTACTTCGCGGATATGAGCCAGAAACTTGTTGCCAAGACCTTCACCTTTACTAGCACCGCGCACAAGCCCGGCAATATCTACAAATTCAAAAGCGGTCGGAACCACTTTCTTAGGCTGAACCAATTCTGTCAGCTTTACCAGACGTTCGTCCGGAACTTCAACGACACCCACATTAGGGTCAATGGTGCAAAACGGATAGTTAGCAGCTTCTGCTCCTGCTTGCGTTATAGCATTAAACAATGTAGATTTCCCGACGTTGGGAAGTCCAACGATTCCAGCTTTCAAAGCCATTTATATGACAACTCCTATTTTCAGTTGGATTGATCATCCGAACAAGCCACACGATCTAAACCATTATATATTAGAACATATGCTCCAGCAACACCGGATGTCAAGCGGATGTGACGGATCATCAAGAAATAAGATGAAACGGCTTTGCCGTCCTTTTAGGGATGGCATCCGTTTCTTCGAGAAATATAAGGATACATTATTGCGTGAAGCATATAAATTCTGCCCTGAAAATAAAATTGCTCTAGAACACTAAAATTACGCATACGAAAACAAACCCCATGTTTTGTTTTTTTAATTTCGGCCGTCAGGCCGTTTGCTCACTCAGATTCACTTGGTATCCCAAGGATTCCAAACGTTTAATAGAACGGTTCATTACCATATCGTGGTTTCGTTGGTCGAAGTAGTCAAATCCTAGTTCCTTATATTCTTGTCTTCGCGTTAACAAGATGTATACAATCGCTAAAATGCTGTGTCCAACGGCCACGGCCGCTCTGTTTTTCCCTCGCCTGCCTGCGATTCGGTGATATTGCGCCGACAGGTAGGTGTTCTTTTTTCGTCCTGCGGCTCGCGCTGATTCTACGAGTGCACTTCGTAGTTTTTTGTTCCCTTTTCGGGTTTTGGCGGATCTCTTCTTCCCCGCACTTTCATCGTGACCTGGAGTCATCCCTGCCCAGGAACATAAATGTCCTGCACTTGGAAACCGTGTCATGTCTGTCCCAATTTCCGCCAGAATTTGCTCAGCGGTTCGCTTACCGACACCGGGGATGGTATCCAACAACTTCAGATCCTCAGCAAAAGGGCTCATTCGGCGCTCGATCTCTTCATCCAGTTCCGTGATTAACTCATTCAATTGGTCGATATGCGACAACTGTTTTTCCAGCATTAATAATTGATGGGGACCTAGGCTTCCCTCCAGTGCAAGTTTCAATTGCTCTTTCTTGGCCTTTAACTTCTTTTGCGCAAAGTCAGCCAGGATGGACGGATCACTTTCTCCTTGAATCATCGCTTCCAGCATGTTTCGTCCAGACACGCCTAGCACATTAGACGCTACCGACGAAAGTTTGATATTGCCGCCTTCTAGTACCTTTTGCAGCCGGTTCACTTCACGCGTGCGTTCTTCAATGATACTTCGGCGATAACGGATAATTTCCCGAAGTTCTCGTTGATCCCGATTCGGAATGTAGCTGCCTTGCACCAACCCATGCCGGAGTAATTTCGCTATCCATTCTGCATCTTTCACGTCCGTTTTGCGTCCTGGCACGGCTTTGATATGCTGGGCGTTTACGACCAGTGGCTCAAGGTCTTCCATTTCTAGCAGATTATAAATGGGTTTCCAGTAATCTCCGGTACTCTCCATCGCGACATGGGTGCACCGTTCGCTTTTGATCCAATCTACCAGATCAATCAGCCGACGAGTCAATGTTTCAAAACTCCGAATCTCCTTTCCTTTCGAGGTGATGATACATGCTGTGATACTCTTCTTGTGCACATCCAATCCACAGCAACGTTCAATGAGTATTTCCACGGTTTGCGTCTCCTGCCTGCTGGCGGTAATTAAGGCTGGTGCAAAGACCAATGCTAAGGTTATTCTGCCCTGCGTGCTTCCCCGTAGGGAGCAACAATCTGTGATGCACCGGGTCGTTGGGGTCCGTCTTATATGCGGGTTCGTGACACCAAGAATTTCCGACCTACCTTCGCCAGCCCAGTAACCAGTATAGACAATATTTTCATTCCTCAGTGATGCCGCGCAGCGGCATGGGTGTCTTATATTTCAAAAAAATAAAAAAGACCTCATCCCAGAGGCCCTCCTATAATATAGTGCCTGCCAAGCAACAGCTTTTTACAGCTCTTTGGACATAGTAATATCGGTTACGAGGTAGCCCATTTTTTTGTACAGCTCAAAGGCACGGTTGTTCTGGCCGAAGACATGCAGGCCGATTTTGGTGATATTCATCTCCCGAGCTTCTTCATCCAGCGCCAGTATCGCTAGCTTGCCGTACCCCTTACCCTGAAAGGGTTCAAAAATATAAATATCATAAATGAAGGCTTCCAGCCCGCTGCGTCCTTCATTGACATTAAACCAGATGTATCCGGCCTGAGTGTCACTTTCAAGCTCCACTACAGAATATAAATAAGCGCCTTCCGTATTCAGACCTTTAGGCAGAAATTGCGTCATTTCTTCCTTGGATTGCTTCAGCGCGCTAACTACATCCCAAGCCCCTGCTTTCATCTTACCTTCAGCATAATCGCGAGTGGAATGACCTAGAAAAAATTGGAATGTTGTTTCGTCCATTTGGACCAGTTTGATCATGATTGTTAGACCCTTTCCTTACTTCTGTGTATTCATCTTCTTGCTTCTAACCGCGGACAAGGCGAGAAGTGCCGCGCAGTGCTGCGAGATCGGGAGCACCGATGCCGAACATGGCCGTTCGCAGCTCCAGCTCTATCTGAGCCAGCGCTGCATCCAGCGCTTCTTCCGAATGAACAGCTGGACCGAGCAGATTTCGACCGAAACCGGCGAGATTCGCACCCAGTGCCAAGGCCTTAGCCGCGTCCACACCATGCTTTAATCCACCGCTGCCAATCAAAGCACCATTCGGTGACACCGCCCGCACCTCAGCGATGCATTCAGCAGTGGGAATCCCCCAATCGGCAAAAGCCTCAGCCGCAGCGCGGCGAACAGGGTCCGTGCTGCGGAACTTCTCCACCTGACTCCAGGAGGTGCCGCCTGCACCAGCTACATCGATGAAAGCCGCTCCGGCATTGTAGAGCTTGGCTGCGGTCTCGCCATCGATACCCCAGCCAACCTCCTTCACACCTACCGGGACTTCAAGCATGCGGCATACCTGCTCAATCTGCGACAGCAGGGAAGCAAATCCGGTGTTGCCTTCCGGTTGAAAGACCTCCTGCAGTCCGTTAAGATGCAGTACCAGATAATCTGCACCGACGATCTCTACAGCCCGGCGGCACTCCTCTACACCAAAGCCATAGGATAGCTGCACAGCACCGATATTTGCGATAACAGGAATGCTTGGTGCTTTGTCTCGCACACGAAAGGAAGAAGCAAGTTCAGAACGCTCTACCGCCGCCCGAACAGAGCCTACACCAAGCGCCCAGCCCCGCCGTTCAGCAGCCTCGGCCAACCGGGCATTGATGGCCCCGGTAGCTGCACTGCCACCCGTCATGGAACTGATTAATAGCGGTGTGCGCAACTGGCGTTCCAGAAAGACCGTGCGCAGCGAGATATTGTCAAAATTCAGTTCTGGAAGAGCGTTATGCCGGAACCGGTAGTGCTCAAAACCTGTAGTAATCCCGCTGCCGCCCACTTCCTCATTCAGGCAGAGACGAACATGTTCAATCTTTCGCTCACCTGTCTTGGAGGTTGGCAGCAAGGAACCGCCATGATCCGCGCCAGGCTGCCCGTTCACTTCCTGCGGCACGGCATCCTGTGGCGTATCATTCATGATATCTTCCTCCCGTTCCTTACCCTATATTTGAAGTACGGTAGTTGGCGCTTGGCCCATCTACATACTATTTTTCCGCGCAATACGCTTCATTATAACACATCCGTGTGTCTGAATTTACAATTAGAGGATATCGCTTGTTTACTTCTAATCTACGATTTATTGGCAATATGTTCGCCTACAAGCCGTCCGGACAATGATACGATCGGTGTTCCGCCACCGGGATGTGTGGTGCCACCTACATACCAAAGACCTTTCACATCACTGGAGCGGTTGCCTGGTCTAGAGAAGGTCTGGCGAATGGAGTTCGAAGAAATCCCATAGATGGCTCCCTTATGCGAGAGCGTATCATCGGCGATATCCTGTGGCGTGTAATGCAGCAGAACATCTCCTTGATCCACACCGGAAATACCATGTCCTGCTAGTGTTGATAAGACTCGCGCTCCATAGGTGGATGTCTCTTCCCGCCAGTCGCAGGCCTCATTCACATACGGCGCGTTAGCGAGTATGAACAGATTGCTGCCACCTTCAGGAGCCATACTTGGCTCGGAATAACCGGAGTGACACACATATACGGTGGGGTCTAGCGGAGGGCGCTTCTGTTCAAAAATATCCTTAAACTCCGGCTCATAATGCTCCGGGAAAAATACCGTATGATGCAGCAGTGCAGGATACTTCTGCCGGACACCAGCGAGCGTAACCAGGCCTGAGAGTGAGGGCTCATAGGCAGCGATTTTGCGATTGCTCATAGCCGGACGACTACGCTCTGGCAGCAACATCCGATTAATACTAAGCACATCGCCCCCGGCGATCACCGTCTTAGCAGTGTAGAAACCTTGTACCGTCTCCACCCCTTCTACCGCACCATTCACCACCGAGATTGCTGTTACTTCCGTATCCGTTACGATATTCACACCTAATCTTTCAGCCAGGGACACAAGACCCTCCACCAGCTTATATGTACCGCCCTTCACACCAAATACGCCCTCTTCACTCTCCAAATACCCCAGCATGGCAAAGATAGCAGGAGAACGGTAAGGCGATGATCCAACATAAGTAGCATAACGTCCCAACATTGCGAGTGTATGCGGGTGGCTGAAGTACTGCAACAGCAGGGCGTGCAGGCTAAGAAAAGGCCGAACACGGAGCAGGTCACGCACAAGTGCCGGAGAAATTTTGTCCCGCCAGGAGAGTAACAGCTTGTTCAGAAACCGCTTCTCACTAAGGCGATACATTACAGCGGCTTCAGTCATAAAATCCGTGTAACGTGCAGCATCAGCGGGGCTATATGCAGCAATTTGTTCCTTCATATATCTGGCATCGCGAGACAAATCTACCACTCTTCCATCTGCAAAAACATTGCGCGTACGCGGTTCTAGTTCATAAAGTTGGACATAATCCTCCATTGCAACTCCAGCAAGCTCATAAAGCGAGCGAAAAACCTGAGGCATTGTAATAGTGCTGGGTCCACGGTCAAAGGTATACCCTCCAGTCTCAATACGCTGCAGCTTGCCGCCGGGATGGTGCTGGCGTTCCAACACGGTTACATCCCATCCTTTGGAGGCAAGTGTTACCGCACAGGATAGTCCACCGAACCCGGCACCGATAATCACAGCTTTCGATTTCAACGGTACCATCTCCCTTTCCATTCATAGCCTTGCCCGGACTGAGCGCCCCGCCAAGAGCTGATCGCAATAGCACTCAAGCAGAGCATGCTTACGGATACCAGCAGACATAACCAAACCGCCTGTTTAGCAGATGCATCACTAGTCCGTTTGATAGCCATACCTAACAGAGCTGCAAGAAGCGCCCATAACGCCAGTGTTCCCTGATTTGTCAGACAAGCTAGAGTAAGTATCACAATAGGCAGAACATACATTAGTGTATAGACAATTAGTAAACCTAGCAGCAAAAGAGGACGGCGACCCAGACCGGCGTAAATGTTCTTGCGATAGCCATTCCACACCTCTGTTGCGTTATGGTACATGCGCATTTCCGTATAATCCACAACATTAGCCAGTGTCACCGGATCTCCCGAAATCTTTACTGCACGGGCTAAAGCCATATCATCCACAAGCTCGGTACGAATGTAGGCATGGCCTCCACTACGTGAATAACTGTCCCGCTGAATCAGCATAAATCCTCCATGCGCGGCTACAAATCGGGGATCTCTTACGCCGCGAACCAGTGGAATGGGCAGATGGCAGATGATGGTGAAGTTCATTAACGGCACAATCAGCTTTTCGAGCCATGTCCTCGTTACCTGCCCGGGGAAGCCGGTCACCAAGCCGTCTCCTTGAGCATTAGCTGTCAGCATAGCCGCTTCCAGCGCCTCCGGACGGAGTCTGATATCTGCGTCCAAGAAGAGCAACCAAGTCCCTCTCGCTGCTTCCGCTAGCTGATCGCAGGCATTGGACTTGCCCAACCAACCCTCTGGCAGCTCCCGACCGGCTAGCACCTTAACCCGGTGATCTCCAGTCGCGGCAGCAAGTTCACCAGTTCCATCACTGGAACGGTCATCCAGCACGAGCACCTCAAAGTCCCAACCCACGCTTCGGCAGGCCAGCACAGATGCCAGGCAAGCGGCAATATTATCCACCTCGTCACGGGCCGGAATCAATACGGACAAGCGCGGAACTCCCTCTTGAATCAGAGGGCTATCGGAAATTGAATGGACTACCCGCTCTACCACTCCAAGCTTCGGCAGCCGTGTAGTGTTCCATAGCGCGAACAGCAGTTGAAGCAGCAGACAGCCGCTGATGATCTGCAGCAGTAGAATCATCGTCTTCGCCTGCCAAGCACAGCATCAAACCATTCATTGGTGGAACGACTCTGTTTCATCAGAGGTTGGAATTGTTCGGGTATAAACCCACCATTATTGATGATCATTTGGCGGTGGTTATTCAATTGTTCTTCCAGCACAGTCTGCAGCTCCTCCCCGATGCTGTTGCGGTTCATGTCCTTCCAGGAATGGGCAAGCGGAACCCCAGCCAACAATGTCGCCTCCGGCTTGGAATGCCGAAATAAGCCATGATACAACGTTACTGGCACCACGACCGCTTCCGGACACAATCGCAGCACAAGGCCAACACCCGCCTTCAATACCATCGGGCGATGCTCTAAGGGTTGGATTTCACCCTCTGGATACATCCACACACCGCCTCCAGCCCGGAGTAGTCTCGTGGTATAACGCAGCGAGGTGCTGATGTCTCCCGTACTATGCCGATTAATTGAATACGCTCCCAACTTGCGAAAAAAAGCATACTTGCGCAGTTGCTCTTCCTCCATCATGAAATAGTGCTCCCGATTCGTCAGCGTCCTAGCCGCATGGTATGCGAGCAGTCCATCCCACCATGAGCTGTGATTCATAATATACAGCACCGGTCTACCCTCTATAGAAGGCGGCTGCAGCTCTCCGGCCACCCCGAGATACCGGAAATGTCTACGAATTAAATAATGATAATTGTAACGGTAGAATAACTTATCAAAGCTTTTTGATCTGACGGCTTCCAGCATAATACAAACTCCCTTCTGCCAGTAAAACTCCCAGCCCCGCTATCCCAGCACAGAGCATTAATCCCTCACGCACAGCCATAAGCCCGAACATGATTAGAATTGCCTGATACAATCGGGTACCCCGACGCACGCTCAGACGGGAAATCTTAAAGACCTGCAAGGACAGCGACAAAGCTGCACTGACGATGAACCAGCCGAGAAAATTACTCCAGGGAACACCATACAGTCCCCCACTGCTGCCCCAATGCCAAAAACCTTTGGCATGTGCCACAGGATCGAGGACCAAATCCAATAAAACGCTCCAAAAGCCTGTCTGAAGAGCCCGGACCAAAGACAAACGGACACCAGTCAGGCCAAAATCATTACTGATCAAGACTGCACCGCAGACTACAGCTATCCAGGCAAAACCTAAAGTGACAGGGACGCCAAATAACAACGGTCCCAAAATATTAGAATATTCGTAACTGCCAAACAACCTGCCAGAATGAACACCAATCCACTCTACTCCCATGCCTCCCGACCAAATCACTATAGCGGACAGCCAGCTTGGAAGACCTCGCCAACTGCTGACTGACTGGTCGGACAGGAAAGGTTGCTCTATTCCCTTGTTCGTTAAATCCAGAGCATATGCTGCATAAAAAATTAGAAATAAGCCATTGGAGAATTGCAGGCTCTCCGGTATGCTGAACACGATTAAGAGCAGCGCGCCTATAAAATACCAAGCCCAGAATAAATACCTGATCATTAAAATGCCGCCGTCTTGCCCTTGCTGTTAAAACCTGCGGCATAACGTGCAGCTGTGCGCCGGTACATTTGCAGCTTGGCCTCATCGCTGACATAGGCCCGACTACGAAATACATCATAATCAATCGCGGCCACGGCATCGAGTATACCTGCATAGAAAGCTGCTGCTAATTCTACTGCCATGCCACTCTCTGGTGGATAGGTATCGAGATTTTCCAGCCCTTTTTCGAACCAATATAGCGCACTTTCTTTAAGCTCATGCAATACCGCTTTAAACGGCTTGTTCACTATGCCCTTTTCCAGCTCCTGCTGGCTATACTCATGCTTCTTCAGCACCTCAAGTGGAAGATATCGGCGGCCACGCTCCAGATCCTCGCCCACATCACGAATGATGTTCACAAACTGCATCCCTATCCCAAGAGCAATACCTGCGGCTTGCGCTTCTTCACTGCCGTCATCTCTAAGAACAGGCAGCAGCATTTCTCCGACGGTACCCGCTACGAGATAACAATAAGATTCGAGCTGCTCCATCGTCTCATAATGGGTGAAAGAGAGGTCTGTTAGCTGGCCTTCCATCTGCAATAGAAACGGTTCCTTCCCCAACTGCGGGAAGCTGCGGAACAGCCAGCGCAGCGCAGGCCAGATAAAGTGTCCATCTGCCTGCTCCAAGTCCTGAAACTGATTGCGTAGCTCATGGATCGTGAAGGGCGACTTCTCCGGCTCATCAACACTATCGTCAATGATGCGGCAAAAGGCATAAATAACATGAACCGCCTCACGGCGCGGGCTAGGCAGTCCGTCAAAGGCCCTGTAAAACGAAGAGGACCCAATTCTGATCATTTCCTCACACTTTTGCAATACGTCTTCCTTCATTTATATTCAGCTCCTTTATCAGTTCATGTACGGCCAGTCTCGCTCCCTGCATTACAATCGGCACCCCACCCCCGGGGTGCACAGAAGCGCCGGCGGCATACAATCCGTCTATTTTATAAGGCTTCGGCTGAGGTCGGAATACCCCCGACTGGGACAGCACTGGGGCAATCCCAAAGCTCCCTCCACCGAACATCCCTTCCTGCTCAGCGTCCATAGGAGTACGTACTTTGCGCCAAACCATACTGTCAGCAAGTCCGGGAAAACCGCGAGACTCTGCATCCGCTAGCACTTTGTCGGCTAACGGGCCAGCGGCAGTTTTCCAGTCGATGCCTTGGGAAGTAGGAACAGGAACAAGAAAGTACAATATACTTTCTCCTGGCGGAGCAGCACTTTCATCCAGCGCCGCCGGATTGAAGACATAATAGGAGGGTTTATCGGGAATGGTATGCTGATCAAATACCTCCCGCAAGCTGTCATTCAGACTATCTGGCAGAAAAAACTGGTGTGTCAGCGATTCCTCCCACCTTTTGGTGGCGGCCACGTAGATAAGCAGACAACCGGATGAGGGGAGAAACTTGCTGGCCGGCTGGCTAGCTTTTTGCGAGTTACGGGCTTTCTTAATAATCCCCTGCGGCAGGAGTCCTTCCAAATGTGGAAAGTCCCCGTTATATAACACGGCATCATATGGAATGGCTTCTCCCTCTATAACTACACCTCGGCATTGTCCGCCTTCTACTAGCAGAGATTGAACCTCAGTATGAGTATGAATAATAACTCCACGGCGCTCCAGCTCTCGGAGCATAATCTGCGGCAGTTCACCATACCCCCCCTTCAACATCCAGATGCCAAAGGCCTGCTCCGCATAAGGAAGCATGGTGTAGATTCCAGGTGTGCGGAAAGGAGCCCCGCCGATGTATAAACTTTGTAGGGAGAAGGCATCCTTCAGCTCTTCACTATGAAAATAGCGCCCAACTGCATCTTTCAGACTCTTGTAAGCTTGTAGCCGAGCCATCAGCGACAGATTGCCAAAGCTAAAGAACTCTCTACGGTTCTTAAAACTCCGCTCAAGAAATGAAGCCTTACCCAGTGGATATAAGATCGACATGTCATGCATAAAGCGGATAAATCCCTTACCTTCACCGGGAAAACAGCGTTCGATCTCTGCAGCCTGCTCCTGAATTCCATTTACCTTGGTTAAGGTCCGTCCGCTCTTGAAGTGAACTCGGTAAAGTGGATCACAGCGCAGCAGCTCTACACTTTCCGGCGGCAGACCCCCTTCCTCAAGGATGCTCCGCAGCATATCTGGCAGCAGCACAATCGTAGGTCCACGGTCTATCCGGTAAGGTCCATGCTCTTCAAAAGCTACACGCCCACCGATCTGTGAAGCGCGTTCGTACAGCGTAACTTCCTGCCCGCTGCGGCTAAGCAGCAGCGCTGCCGTAAGCCCGCCGATTCCGCCGCCAACGATGGCGACCCGGCTCACAGCGAAGCCCCCGTTCCAGCCACTCCTGCCTTGAACGTTCTGGAACGGGCTGCACGGTCATGCTCCTTCAGCAGCCGCACACTGATCTTGGCCGACTCGAATATCGTCGGCAACCCGCTGCCGGGATGCGTTCCGCCCCCGACCAACCATATCCCCCGCGCCTCCTCAAAGGTATTATGAGGCCGCAGATACATCATCTGGCCCAGATTATGGGCCAGATTAAACGTCGCGCCGTTATACACGTCCAGCTTGCCTTGCCAATCCAGCGGCGAGAAGAACAGCTTCTCCTCGATCCGCCCAGATAAATTCGCGAGTCCCGGAATACGCTGCAAGCGCTCAAGCATTTCTTCCTCTACCCGTGCACTTTCTTGCTTCCAGTCGATGTCTGCAGTCAGGTTAGGAACTGGCATCAGCACATACAGCGAAGATTTGCCAGCTGGTGCCAGTGTTGGATCGAGAACGGACGGATTATGCACATAAATCGAAGCGTCCGCAGACAAGGTACCTAATTTCGTGATTTCTTCCACATTACGCCGATAATCCTCTGCGAAATGCACAGAATGATGGCCCAGATCAACGGCACCATCCACTCCCAGATACAGCATTGCTGTAGAGCATGAATATCGTTTATTAGCTACCTTTTTCGGCGTATATTTCTTCAATACTCCAGGCTCAAACATCTCCGTCATGGCTGAACCGAAATCAGCACCAATCACAACATAGTCCGCTTCTACCTTGTCTCCATTATCGAGCAACAGCCCCGTGGCCTGGCCGTTATGAAGCAGCACACGCTTTACCCCGCAGGAGGTATGAACCCTACCGCCATGCTCCTTTATCACATCCGCCATCGCCTGAAAAACCTGATTGATTCCGCCAATCGGATGATACAGTCCGTAACGATGCTCCATGTAGGAAAGAATTGTGAAGGTTCCTGGACATTCCCAAGGCGACATCCCCAAATATTTGGCCTGAAAGGCAAAGGCAAACCGGAGGCGCTCATCCGAAAAATATTTAGAAAGACGATTGTACACAGTATCTGTAGCATGCAGCTTAGGAAGTGCATGCAGAACATCTTTTTTGAGATAATCACCAAGAGATTGAAACGGACGCTGTAACAAAGGCTGTACTCTGTCCAGCTTATCGCCTTCATCAGCCATGAATCGACGGTAGCCTTCACCGTTACCTGGAAACAACCTCTCCACCTCGTTCGCGGTTTGGTTCTGATTTGTAGAAGGTTTGAATACGGTATCGCCGAAATGTAGTGAATACAGCGGATCAAGCTCTTTCAAGGAAATATAATCATCTAAAGAGCGGCCTGCAGAGGTAAACAACTCTCTCAGCAGATGCGGCATCATCAGAAATGTAGCCCCGCGGTCAAAGGTATAACTCCCCAGTCGAAGCTCGCCCGAACGTCCTCCAACTACTTCCTGCTTCTCATAAACCTCAACATCATATCCCTCTGCAGCAAGCAGCATAGCAGCGGCAAGTCCGCCTGGTCCAGCTCCGACAACAGCAACCTTTGCGGCACTCTTTGTACTGATCAAGCCTACTCCCCCTCAAATCCCACAATCTATAAACATTATACAAATCCTTTACAAACATTATACAATTATTATGTGCTTATGTAAATGACCAACTATAGCTATCTCATTCAGCAAAGCCTGAGGCCAATATAGCTAGTTTTTACTATTTCAATAGGATATGTTTGCTAGTTGTTTAATAATTTTATTTGGATTCAAAAAAAGAGCCTCCAGCATCACTAATAAGTGACACTACAGACTCTTCATTTCATTATCAGCCACGCCAGATGGCCTTTAAATCTTGCTTTTCATGCCAATAAACATTTTGTCAAACCACGATTGCCAGTGCTCCGGCGGCTCATTCATAATGAAACGCGCCCCGATAGAATTGGGAAAAGCTTCGTAAGCCTTACCACCCACAATGAACTCTGCTTCTGGACAAGCACCCTTTAGATGCTTGATTAGGCCCTCACAGTATGGAATTAGCGCTTTATCTGTAACTGACAGACATAGGGCACCAATACGCTTTTGCTGCTCCAGTATCGACAGGATGCCCTCCTCAGGCGTATTGGCACCGAGATAGATAACCTCCACTCCATTCTTCCGTAAAAAGAGTGAAAATAATAGTAATCCAACCTGATGATGCTCACCAGCTGGGCAAAACGCCAGCACCTTTGGCAAATGCGCATAAACGGGAAAGACATTAAAAAATTGATAAAATCGATTGGAAATCATATGGGTCATATAATGCTCCTGCGCTACAGTCGCCGTACCTACTTCCCATGCATCCCCGACCTTGATCAGAACTGGCACCAATACCTGATGGAACATCGCTTCGTAGCCATACATGGAGAAACCAAAATCAATTAGCGCATTGGCCCGCTCCCCTTGGAATTCAAGTAGAGCATTATAAATTTGCTCTTTCATCTTCTCGAAGGCATCCTGTGTAGTTCCACTAACGGCAATATTGTCCTCCAGATGTTTCTCTTTCTGTGCCTTCAACAATCGAACAGCGTGCGAAATACTTATGCCCTGTTGCTCAATCTGCTCCTTCAACCAGCGCAGATCTTCAACATTATCATGGCTGTATAGCCTGTATCCGGACTCGGTTCGCTCTGGGGTCACCGCCTGATACCTGCTTTCCCAGGCTCTTAACGTAACCGATGGAATCTCCAGCATTTCGACGACCTGTTTGATGGAATACACGTTGTAACTCACTCACTTTCCCAATTGCCGCTATATACCTTTAATGTCTCAAACCTTATACAAATTATTTACACTCATTATACATAAGCCTAAGTATAATGTCATCAGACGTTAGTCCGGGGTCCTCGCTGCTTCAATTCTCCTTATGGGTGTTATATAGAAATTGATAAATTCCCGAGCATAACCACATCCTATCGTGATGGAGGTATATGCTCCTACACATACAGGAGGACTTCCATGAAACTAGGCCACTTCTCTATTCCGCCCAAATCCCATAACAAGAAACGCCCTTCACGCCGCCGCACCTGGATATTACGATTAACCCTTATGCTCATTCTCTGGCTAACGGGTGTAATGATATATCAGACACATAAACCTCTTCCTCCGGGAATTTCCTACGAGAGTCCTCTATACCAGGTGGATCATGTGACCTTCTGGCATGACCTAACGTATTCGGATGGCAGCCCCACAGGAAAACAAGAGAGTCAGATTTTACCGAGGATCCTACAGATTATTGAGGACTCTAGGGAGTTTTTGGTGATCGACCTGTTTTTGTTCAATGACTACACTCATAAAGACCAGCAGTTTCCGCCAGTCAGCAGAACGCTAACTACTAAGCTTATCGCGCAAAAATTAGCTTATCCAAAGATGGACATTGTCTTCATTACGGACGAGGTTAACACCAATTACGGTTCCGCTCCCAATGCTCTACTTGAGGAAATGAAGGCTGCAGGCATCAACGTCATTATGACTGACGTTGATCCACTGCGCGACTCTACTCCTGCCTATTCGGCCGTTTGGCGTACCTTCATTCAGTGGTTTGGACAAGCGGGAACCGGCTGGATTCCGAATCTTATGGCAAGTAAAGGGCCTGATATCACAGCACGTTCCTATCTGAAACTGCTAAATGTGAAGGCTAATCACCGCAAAGTGATTGTCAGCGAGAAGACAGCACTGATCTCCTCCGGGAACGTCCATGATGCCAGTTCCTATCATTCCAATATCGCCCTTGAGGTACAGGGTCCTATACTAGCGGATATTCTACAAACGGAGCAGGCAGCCGCCAATTTGTCCGGGGCAGGTCCTCTGCTGAGCAAAGAACCTGTATTCACGCAGGAAGATAAGGGAGAAGTAGCAGGGCTGGCGGAGGTGCGCTATGTGACAGAGGGAAAAGTATACAAGTATGCACTGCAAGGAATTCGTGGCGCCCAGAAGGGAGATACTGTATGGATGGCTATGTTCTATCTTGCCGATGACGGCATCATCGACGCACTTCTGGATGCCTCTGCCCGTGGTGCTAAAGTCAATCTCCTGCTAGACCCGAACCAGAATGCCTTTGGTCGGGACAAAATCGGCATTCCCAACCGTCCGGTAGCTATGGACCTGAACCGACGATCCGCAGGAAAGATTGCCATCCGCTGGTACAATACGACCAAAGAGCAATTCCACCCCAAACTGCTCTTCATTGCTAAACAAAGCGGCAATTCCATTATCCTTGGCGGCTCTACTAATTTTACGACACGGAATCTGGATGATTACAATCTGGAGAACGATTTGTGGGTAGCAGTGAAACAGGACCAGCCGCTTTATACCGAGATGAATGCCTACTTCAACCGGCTATGGAATAATGAAGGTGCCGAATACAGCTTGCCGCTTCAAGATTATCAAACTGATGTGACATGGCTAAAATACCTGTTGTTCCGGTTGCAGACCACTTTGGGCTTCACCACATTTTAGGACATAATGAACAATGTAAAAGTAAAATACCACCGAGGAACCTTTTTCCCCGGTGGTGTTTATTGTGCCTCTAAGCAGGCGGTTTATATTTCTGGTTAGAGTAACGGCGACATCAGTCTGGCTCCTGATTCCAGCAGCCTTTCTATCAAACGCTTGTTCATAAACTCCGTATGCTCTATCTGGCTGGTAGACAATAAATCCCGCTCAAAATCAGCTACAATCCGGGCTACACTCTCTGTCTTAAGCAGCAGTGCATTGACCTCAAAATTAAGGTGGAAGCTGCGCATATCCATATTTGCCGTGCCTATCGTGGCTATCTCACTGTCAATAATCAGCAGTTTGGAATGAATAAAGCCCTTCTCATATTCATAAATCTTCACCCCTGCTTCCAGCAGAGACGGGAAATAGGAATGTGAGGCCAGAAACGGAATCCATTTATCCGGCTTGGCCGGAAATAACAGGCGCACATCAAGCCCGGACATCGCCGCAACTCTGATCGCCGTTAGAATATCCTCATCGGGAATGAAATAGGGGCTGGCAATCCACACCGACTTCTCGGCAGAGGTGATCATGGAGAAAAATATATTTTTGAGCGCCCGACGTTCATTATCCGGTCCGCTCGCTATAATCTGCACTGCTCCATCACCTGACATAAACCGCAGTTGCGGTGAAAGATAATCCTGCTCCAGAATCTTCTCACCCGTTGTATGCATCCAATCCTGTAAAAAGATAATCTGCATCGTACGCACTGCCTCACCTCTAACGAGCATATGCGTATCCCGCCAGAAGCCGTAAGTCTTGCTGCGGCTCAGATATTCGTCGCCCACGTTCAGTCCGCCCATAAATCCAACATCGCCATCAATAACAACAATCTTGCGGTGATTCCGGTAATTCACACGACTGGAGAAAAAGGAGAAGAAGGATTTGGAACTACCGTATGCCGCAACCTGCACCCCCGCATCACTCATTTCCTTCAGAAAAGCTTTGGAAAGCTGAATGCTGCCGACCGCATCATACATAAATCGGACGACCACACCCGCACGAGCCTTGTCGATCAGAATCTGCTGAATACGGGTCCCGATATGGTCTGCACGAAAAATATAATATTCCATGTGAATATGATGCTGAGCCTGGCGCAGCTCAAGCAGCAGGGTACCAAATGTCTCTTCACCGTTGGTCAATATACGCGTCTCCGAAGTAAACGATATAGGCGTACGTGCCAATCTCTGAGCCAGTCCGAGCAACTTCTGGCGTGAAGGATCAAAAATGGACCAGTCCTGATGCATTCGCAGCGCGTCATTCTCGATCCGCTCGTAAGCCATCAGGTCGCGCTGGGCTTTTTTGTCGTACTTACGGCGTTTGAACACATTTTGTCCGAACAGGAAATAGAAGACAAGTCCCAGTACCGGAATTAGGGCAAGCAGCAGAATCCAAGCCATCGTTGTAGAAGGATTACGATTCTCCATAAAAATAGCCAAGCCAATGGAAATGACCGTTAATGTAGAAAAAATACTAATAATTGTACCTCCGGTACTGCCAAATAGCCCGAAACCGAAGTAATAAAATGCTAATAAAGCCCCAATAATGACTGTAGACTGTAATCCTCTTCTCATTTGCCAACCTACCTTCTCTTTCTAGCAATCCTCACGTAATCGACACATTTATATATTACCTGAAGAAGCTCTTTCTTCCTACCGGAAAAGCTTACAAAATAGAATTGCGTCAATACTGTAACCTCTTCTGTGGGAGATTTGTAATGCTACAAATAATATAATATAATCGATCTGACTTACTAGTCAATTACAGAACTCAATAGTCAAAAAGGAGCTAGTAGCATAGTGGCTGAGCGAAGCGTGGACAAAAAAGAACAGATTATCAAGACAGCAATGCAATTATTCGCCGTAAAAGGCTCCTCCTCCACCTCCATGCAGGAGATTGCCGAGCTATGTGGGATGTCCAAAGGCAGTCTCTATCTGGTGTTCAAATCCAAGGAAGAGCTAAAACGCAGCATTTACATATATTGCTTCCGGATGATTCGTGATCCCCTGTTACGTGAGGAGCAGGAAAGTCGGAGAACCCCCCAAGAGAAGCTGCGCAATCAAATTGAAATCCTGTTGCATCACGTCTATGAGTTACGAGAGTTTCTACAACGACAGATTCAGGAACTGTCCGGAAGAGAGCAAACCGAGATACCGGAATGGCTGCGCAATAGCAACCTAACTCTATTCAACTGGTTCCAGGCCAAGCTGGAGAGCCTGTATGGAAAAGAAATTCTGCCGTACACCGGTGACTTGTGCCTGATAGCTCATGGTACGATCAGCTCCTATGTGCGTGTTATGTTTTATCAGGAGAGTCCTATATCAATAGCCCGCATGGCTGATCATCTGGTAGATCTATTGGATATCATTGTGTCGGGTCTGCTCACCCGCCATCCCGACCCGCTCATCTCCTCTGCTATCCTGTCAAGCTGGATGGAAGTTCACGAGGATAACAAGCGCAGGAATCCACTTCAGTTGATCAAAGAGATAAAGGATTTATTGAGTGCATCCACTGCCATGCAGCCACAACCTAAGGAAGATATGCTGGAATCACTCACCATTTTGGAGGGAGAGATGCTAGTGCCCCATCCTCGGAGAGCTATTATGCAAGGGATGCTGTCCAATCTGCGTACCTTTCCTGAATTGGCCAAAGAAGTGGAGGAGCTACAGAAGCTGATTACACCTTATATGCATAACTTATGTGCATTTCACTAACGGACGGATTCAGCAGGAACTTTTAGAGAGAGTTCAACATAGATAGCGAGCTTCATACGCCAACCCAAAAAAAATGACTTTTCCGTATCCGGAAGGTCTAAAAGGAGCAGAAACGTAACTTATGAAAAGCTTAATTAATTTCTCACTCAGAAACAAATTCGCCATTTGGCTTCTGACCATCATTATTGTGTTTGCTGGCTTATACAGCGGCCTAACCATGAAGCAAGAGACCTTGCCTAATATTAATATACCCTATCTCAGCATTACAACGATTTATCCGGGTGCTGCACCAGAGGGCGTCGTTAATGATGTCAGCAAACCGCTAGAGCAGAAGCTGCGCAATGTGGATGGGGTCAAGACACTGACCTCCACTTCACTGGAGAACGCCTCCAGCATTACAATTGAATTCGCTTATGGTACCAATCTGGATAACGCAACAGCTGCCGTGCGCGAGGCATTGAATGAGGTCACTCTGCCAGAGAATGCGCAGAAGCCTTCCATAACCCGCTTCAGCCTGAGCTCATTGCCCGTTATCTCGCTCAGTCTTTCCACTGACGGCTCCCAGGACCTTGAAGCACTAACGAAAATTGCCGAGAATGATATCCGCCCTGCCCTGGAAGATCTTGAAGGTGTAGCCTCCGTGCAAATTGCCGGACAATATGTCAAGGAAGTCACACTCAAGTTCGACCAAGACAAGCTGAAGGAATACGGGCTGACAGAAGATACTATTAAAGGTATCGTCCAAGGCTCCTCTATCCGCGTTCCACTTGGACTGTTCGAGATGGAGAAGGCCCAGAAAGCAGTAGTTGTGGATGGCAACATCACTACAGTTGAGGATCTTAAAAATATAAGTATCCCGATTGTGCCAAAAGCTGCCGGTAGTGGCGCTGCTGGCGTCGCTAATACTACCGACGTCGCTGGAACAGCTACTGGTGCTTCAGCTAATCTGGGACTGCCAACCGTTAAGCTCGGAGAGCTGGCCACGATTAAGGTTACCGGAAAGTCTGAATCCATCTCCCGCACGAACGGTAAAGAATCCATCGGCATTCAAATCGTCAAAGGCAATGATGCCAACACCGTCGACGTTGTAAACAGCGTCAAGGACAAGACGGAGGAACTGAAGCAGCAGTATAAGGGACTTGACCTGACAGTTCTTCTGGATCAAGGCAAGCCGATTGAGGATTCCGTAAGTACGATGCTGTCCAAAGCAGCTTTTGGAGCTCTGTTCGCTGTTATTATTATATTGGTCTTCCTAAGAAATATCCGTTCTACCATTATTTCAATCATCTCCATTCCATTGTCGCTCCTCATTGCTATTCTGTGCTTGCGACAGATGGATATTACCCTTAACATGATGACGCTCGGGGCGATGACCGTAGCCATCGGGCGGGTAGTCGATGACTCTATTGTCGTCATAGAGAATATATTCAGGCGGCTATCGCTATCCGGCGAGAAACTGCGTGGTCGGGAATTGATTAGCGCGGCGACACGCGAAATGTTCGTGCCAATCCTATCCTCTACGATTGTAACGATCGCCGTGTTCCTGCCACTTGCTTTTGTCAGTGGTATGGTAGGTGAACTGTTCCTGCCGTTTGCCCTTACTATGGTATTTGCTCTGCTGGCTTCACTGGTAGTTGCAATTACGCTGGTTCCAGCATTGGCTCACACGCTGTTCCGCAATGGACTTAAGAACAGCAAGAAGATTCACAGTGAAAAACCTGGAAGAATGGCCGTCGGCTACCAAAGAATTCTGAACTGGTGTCTCTCTCATAAGCTGATTACGCTCGGGGTAGCCGTACTTCTGCTTGCCGGCAGCTTGCTCCTGATCAAACCGATCGGTGTCAGCTTCCTGCCTTCCCAAGAAGAGAAGAATATTACACTGACCTACTCCCCGAAAGCTGGACAACGGCTGGAAGACGTGAAGGAACAGGGACTGAAGGCCGAGAAATATATATTGGCCCAACAGCATTTGGACAAAATGCAATATTCCATCGGTGGTAGCAGCCCGTTCGGAATAGGCTCCGGCAATTCGGGCCTGTTCTATGTCGCTTATGATAGTGACACTGCTGATTTTGATACCGTTAAAGAAAAATTAATCGAAGGCTTGACTAAAGAAGTTCCAGAAGGCGTGTGGGGTGATCTGTCCGGTACGTCCGGTGGAGGACTTGGCGGCAGCACACTAACCGTAAATATCTTCGGTGACACTCTGGAGCAGTTGAAGCCGGTTGCCGATGAGATCGCTGGAATCGTCCAGGCCGACAAAGCCAACTTTAAAGACGGGGAAACAAGCCTCAAGGAATCTTATGATCAATACACGATTGTAGCAAATCAAGAGAAGCTAAGTGCTCTCGGTTTAACCGCTGGACAAATCGCCATGAAGCTAAGTCCTGCCGGTGCGCTTCCTGTTCTGACCGAGGTGAGCGTGGACGGCAAGAACTATAATGTATACATCCAGACTGATAAAGATACGTACAGCAGTATTCAGGAAATGGAGGATGCTACACTGACTTCGCCACTAGGCTTTACAGTACCTATTGGAGAAGTTGCAACCATCAAAAATGGTACTTCCCCTGACTCCATTACTCGTATGGACGGTAAAATGAAGGTAGACGTTACTGCTGAAATTATAGCAACTGACGTCAACAGTGCTTCAAACAGCGTAAAAGATAAGATTGATGCTATGGATCTGCCCGATGGTGTAACCATTACCTTCGGTGGTGTGACCGAGCAAATCAACGATACCTTTGGCCAACTGGGCATTGCCATGGCAGCCGCTATCGCCATTGTATATTTCGTGCTTGTCGTTACCTTTGGTGGCGGGCTGGCCCCCTTCGCCATTCTGTTCTCGCTTCCCTTCACCGTGATCGGAGCACTCGTTGCTCTATTGCTGGCAGGTGAAACACTGAACGTCTCCTCCCTTATGGGAGCGCTGATGCTAATTGGTATTGTCGTCACAAATGCGATCGTGCTAATCGACCGTGTTATTCATAAGGAGAAGGAAGGGCTATCCACCCGTCAAGCGTTGCTTGAAGCTGGGGGAACCCGCCTGCGTCCAATTCTGATGACAGCTCTTGCTACTATAGGCGCTCTGTTGCCGCTAGTTACGGGGCTTGAAAACAGTGCCGGGATCATCTCCAAAGGACTTGGTGTAACTGTCATTGGCGGATTGATCAGCTCCACGCTGCTGACACTAGTTGTTGTACCGGTCGTGTACGAATTCTTGATGAAATTCCGCAGCAAACGAGTAGAAGAATAACAAAACAAATAAAAGGCGCCTTTCCGATTAGGGAAGGTGCCTTTATTTGTTTTGTTACTAATTAGAACCTGGTACAGGCAGCAGAATCTGCTACTTGCCTAGGCCATTGTAGTTGCGCTGCTCTCCAGCGAAGCCTTCCAGATCCGCAGCATTTGCAGATCCTGAGGCAAAAATTCTTCAAGCATATGGCTGAGTCCAAGATACAATGGACTTTCTGTAGCAGCATTCAGTCTTTCGCAGAACTTCGGCGTCCACTTCAGTAAATGCTCTTCCAGAAAGGTTTCCTGAATTTCCAGCAGTTCCATAGCACTTCTAATGGAAAAGCTGTTGTAGAGCATACGTTCATGCAGCACTGCCATGAACTCCAGTTCAATGGCAATATGATCATCGGATTCATCACCATTGCATTTCTTAAAGACAATTCCTGCTGAAGCGTAGACATCGGACAGCACGTTACAGAATTCATCCGCACAGCCCATGTGGGCAGCTTCACGCGGGACAATGGCGGCCCGCTCATTCATCAGTCGCTTGTATTCAAACGTCTCTTTCTCACAGATGTGCATCAGCTCACCTGGCTCCTGGCTGCAGAGGTAGCGTTTGAGCTCCCGTCCACCTTCAGTCATCTCTGCTGCAACGCTCATTTGTGCTTTACGACTCCACTGGGCAACCAGTGAAAGTGTTGGTTTTCTTCCAAAGAAATCTACTAGCAGTTGGTATATTAATCCCCGGCTTTTCAGCCACCGGCTAAGCGCCTCTGGCACGGCAAGTAATGGAACTGTTTGATTGGTCATTCTGCAAATCCCCCTCAATTGGTTTGCTCGGGCGCCGCGCCTGTAGAGCCATGGTCGCCGCAACGCATTCCGAGATCGTAGCTGTGCTCTTCGCAAAAGTGAAAGTAATATTCTACACTCAAAATTATAACGAACATTCAAAGCGCTTTCCGTGAGCATTCTATGTCCATTCCCTATAATTGTCGTATTACTGTCAAATTCATGCTAATCAATCACGGCTAGAGGCTTCCCAACAGTTGAATGCCCATATAAAACGCGATACCCCAGATTAGCAATGCAGAAATAACATTCAGCAGCCGAACAGCTTCTCCAGTGGAATCAGCCTTCCCCAGCATTCTTCCTGCTGCGGCAAGACCGATGAACCAAATCCAGGAAACTCCCGCTGTGGCAACGGCGAACGCCCAGCGTTCCCCACCTGTGTATTGCAAGGAATTGGTACCGATAACCCCTACCGTATCCATTAATGCATGCGGATTCAGCAGTGATACTGACAATGCATATCCCACCTGGCCTTTTAATGAAAGCAGCTTCGTTTCTCTCTTTGCCGGAACACTTCTCCAAATTTTCCAGCCCATAAAGGCTAGAAACAGAATCCCTGCCCCATAAACAACAGGCCTAACCCAGCTCACTGAAATGATAACCAGCGAAACACCACCCACAGCGGCGGCAATAAGCAGCGTATCACACATAGCGGCGGTCAGAATAACCGGCAGCACGCTGCGGAATTTGGGGTGTAAAGCTCCCTGATTAAATACGAATATATTTTGCACTCCCAGCGGTAAAATAAGTCCCAAGGCCAATATAACTCCATGTATGATGGCTACGATCATATTAGATTCTCCTCTACGCATTCTATGTACGTCAGCTTTACCAGCCTAGTCACTACTTATGGCCGTAACACTGATAGTACTGTCCAGCATAGCTTTCGTAACCATCCAAATGATCGCAGCATACCCAACCAAGCTAAAGAGTAGCAAGCAAATTATGATATACTCAAGGCAAAAACAAGGAGGTCATGCTGTGTCTGTTCCCTCCGCCTCCATAACAGAAAACTGGAAGCTAGATCGTTCTTCGCCGCTGCCTCTCCATGCCCAAATCTCCGCTTACTTCTTGGGCAAGATCAGGAGTGGCGCTTGGCCCACAGGGATGCGTCTCGCACCACAGCGTGAGCTCGCCAGACAGTTTGGAGTCAACCGTAGTACTATTGTAACTGCGCTGGGGCAGCTAACGGCTTTGGGTCTAATCGAGGGTAAACGGGGCGGCGGAACCCTCGTCGCACTTCTGAAATCTGGTGACTTCGAAAGCCAAGCGGGCAATTGGAACGATTATGTCGAGGAAGGCACCCACTATCCCAATTTGCCCACCATACAGTCCATCAACCGCTTGGAATATGAACGCGGGCTGATTCGTCTTGGCACCGGTGAACTGGCCCCTGAATTGCTGCCTAGTGCCATGATGCAGAGCATTCTTGCTGATCTCGCACAGCAAACACACCTACCTCTATCCTATGAAGAGCCGCTTGGCAGTCTTCAGTTGCGCACAGCTATAAGCCACCAATTGTCCAAGATAGGGATTTATGCAGCACCTGATTCTATTCTGATCACCTCCGGCTCACTGCAGGGCCTTCAACTGATTGCTCTGGGGCTGCTGCCACGCAGCTCAACGATTCTACTGGAGAAACCTTCCTATCTGTACTCCATTCATTCGTTTCAATCTGCAGGTGTGAAATTTAGCGGTCTGCCCATGGATGAACGTGGAGTGCTTACAGAGAGCATTACACCTGAAGTACAGCGGAGCGCTGCCGCCATGCTCTACAGCATTCCTACCTTCCACAACCCTACTGGGATTCTGATGGATGCAAGACGACGACAGGAGTTGATGGCGGTCACCAGCAGCCTTGGACTGCCCATCCTCGAAGATGCTGCCTATCAGGAATTATGGCTGGATACTCCACCACCCTTGCCGCTAAAAGCGCTGGACAACGAAGGCCGTGTTCTTTATCTCGGCACGCTGTCTAAATCAGCCAGTCCAGGACTGCGCATTGGTTGGGTAGTCGGTCCCGAGCCAGTGGTTCGGCGGCTGGCCGACATCAAGATGCAGAGTGATTATGGTGCAAGTTCTCTGTCACAGCTCGCTGCCGCAAAATGGTTGGAGAGCGGTTATCATGAACTGCACTGTCATACCTTACGTCAAGAGCTGCGCAAGCGACGCTCTGCTGTACTGGAAATCCTTCGCACTCATTTTACTGACCTGGCTTCATG
The DNA here is from genome assembly GCF_022369515.1 of Paenibacillus sp. 19GGS1-52. Lineage (NCBI taxonomy): Bacteria > Bacillati > Bacillota > Bacilli > Caryophanales > Paenibacillaceae > Paenibacillus > Paenibacillus sp. 19GGS1-52. Next base: position 704,705 of record NZ_CP059724.1, on the reverse strand, counting down.
GAACAATCCAGCAGGAGGCTTCTATATTTGGCTGTCCCTTCACAAGCCAATACCGCTGCAGCTACTCTTCAAAAAGGCACTGCAAGCAGGATTGCTGCTCAACACAGGCGATCTCTACGATCGCCGCGATGGCAGGCACCTGCGGCTTTCTTATGCGTATGCACCGCTCTCTGAGCTGGAGGCAGGGTTGATTACTCTATCCGCTATACTAAAAGAACAAATCAAATGACAAATAATAATTGTTGTCATTTCGAATGTTTGTGCTAAGCTATATTCACAGAGAGGAGAGAGGAATTATGATCAAACCAAATACTTTTTTGAGTAAAACCGAAATTTTGGATGCCGCTGAACAAACCCTGCGCCGGTTCGGCCCTGACAAGACATCAGTCACCGATGTGGCCAAGCTGCTGGGAGTCAGTCATGGCACTCTATACAGGCATTTTCCGAGCAAAGCGATTTTAAGAGAGGCTGTAACGGAAAGATGGCTGGAGGATAGTATCATCGTTCCCCTTACAGAAATAGTAAATCTTGCAGTAGAGAGTCCTTTGGAGCAACTGAAGAGTTATATACTAAAGTTAATAGAGCTGAAACATCTATACGCGGAGCAAGACCCTGAGATGTTCAAGATGTATGCGGACGTCACAGCAGAATCCGCTGATCTCATTGACGCCCATGTAGGGCGCATTATTGAGCAGATGAGTACCCTTATCGCTAGGGGTGTTGAGGCTAATCTCATTCATACGTCAGTTCAGACTGAAGTCCTGGCACGTTCTATTTTTAATGCGACTGCCCGTTTCCACCACCCCGCTCATGCCTATCAGTGGCTGAGTACAGACATTGAGCAGGAATTCCGCGGATTATGGTACCTGTTGGAGAAGGGACTTACTGCACCCGTTAAGTAACGAGGGAACCCCTGAGCGTAAATGGCAATTATTTTATCTGCAGCGGCAGACTCACCACAAATACCGTTCCTTCACCAGGACGACTCCTTACAGCTACACTTCCTTCATGAATTTCAACAATCTTCTTCACGAGTGACAAACCAAGCCCGCTACCGCCTTCACTGGTTGTTCTGGCTTGGTCCACTTTGTAGAAGCGTTCGAAGATACGGGACAGTTCCTCTTCAGCAATCCCGATACCGCTATCCTTGATCTCCACCTCAATCGTCTTCTCCAGGGAGTACAGCCGAATATGGATGCATCCACCCTCCGGGGTGAATTTGATGCTGTTATGCAGCAGATTGGTCCAGACCTGACTCATCAGATCTTCCACCGCGTAAACATGGATTTCTTCCAGCTCAGCCTCAACTTCTATAGTTTTCCCGAGCCACTGCGGCTCGGCGACCAGAATCATTTCCCGCAGTTGCTTGTCCAGACGGTAGGCCTTGCGCTCGAACGGAAAGCTGTCTGCTTCCAGCGCCGACAGCTTCAGCAGATTCTCACTTAAACCCGATAGACGGGTACTCTCTGCTTCAATAATGTCAAGATAATGACTCCTGCTGCCGGAACTCAAGCTCTCATTGCGCAGTGCCCGTGCAAATCCGCGAATAGAAGTTAGCGGCGATTGAATCTCATGCGATACATTGGAGATAAAGTCCTGGCGCATCGTCTCCATTCGGCTCAGCTCACTGGCCATTTCATTGATCCCCTCGACGATTCCGTTAAACTGACCATATCTTCTATCATTATCCAATACCACCTTGAAATCACCTTTGGAAATTTGCCGGATCGCGGTAATAATCGGAATATAGACTCTCTCTTGTCCACGGGTAGCAAAGCTGATGATAGCCATCAGGCAAAAAAGAAACACAAACTGAAGCAGCATAATAATCAGTTGCGTTACATATTCCGTAGAAGGCGCCCCAAATTTATGAAAAATCAGTTTAGACGCGAAATAGGCCCCTGTCCAAGCGGCCGCAATCACTGTTGAAACACCCAATATGCCCAATATAATCTTAGCAGTCAGTCTGAACTTTTTCATTCCATATCCCCCTCCAGCCGGTAACCCAGCCCGCGGATCGTACGGATGGCGAATCCATACTTCTCCCGAGGAAAGCGTTCACGCAGGCGGTTAATATGCACATCCAGCGTCCGCTCATTGCCCTCAAAATCATAACCCCAGATCTCCTCAATCAGCCGGTCTCTTGTCAATGTCTGTCCCGGATAGCTGCCGAGCTTGAACAGTAGCTCATATTCCTTGAGCGGCAATGTAATCTCCCCATGTTCAGAGGACGCCTCATATGTCTTACGGTTCATGTGCAAAAGACCAATGGTCACACTTTGTGCAGCCGAGATCTGGTACCGTTTGAGCAACGCCTTAACCCTCGCAATAAGTACCGTCGGCTCAAACGGCTTCACCAAATAATCATCCGTCCCGAGCTCAAAGCCTTTTACAATTTGTGTGGCTTCGCCTTTGGCGGTCAGCATCAGAATCGGAAAATCATAGCTCTTCCGCAAGTGTCGGCACAGCTCCCAGCCGTCCATATTCGGCATCATCACATCAAGAATAGCCATGTCTACACTGGCACTTTCAAGATAATGTAAAGCCTCCAAGCCATCAGAAGCTCCCTGCACCTCATCGATCCCCTCAGCCCTCAGAAAGACTTCCACCAATTCGCGAATGTGCGGATCGTCGTCCACTACCAGTATTCTTGTCATCTGCTACTGCAACCTCCTCTTCACTGCCAGCGAGAATCTCTGGTGTATTCAGCTGCAGCTGCTGGGTAGCGAATTCCTTATAAAGCTCATGAGTCTGCAGCAGTTCCGCATGTGTTCCCGTGCCGGTGATCCGGCCTTTTTCCATAAAAATAATCTGGTCTGCGTTCACGACTGTCGCCAGGCGGTGAGCAATCACGATCGTTGTCCGGCCCTCCATCAGATTGGAGAGCGCCTTTTGCACCACAGCTTCGGATTGGCTGTCCAGACTGGAAGTCGCCTCATCAAGCATCAGAATCCGCGGATTTCGCAGCAGCGCCCTGGCGATCGCAATCCGCTGCCGCTGTCCGCCAGACAGCTTCACGCCACGTTCTCCGACATCGGTATTATATCCATTCGGCAGCTCGTCGATAAAGCCATCTGCGTAAGCCATTGCTGCTGCGCTGCGCATCTCATCACTGCTGATTTCCCGTTCCAGCCCATAGCTGAGATTCTCAGCAATCGTACCTGCCAGCAGAGGACTCTCCTGGGATACGTAGCCGATCAGGTTACGCCAGGAACGCAGCGAGAACGCGGCTACCGGCTTCTCACCAAGTCTGATCATGCCAGTCTGCGGCTCATAGAAGCGCTCCAGCAGGGAGAACAAGGTTGTTTTGCCGCCTCCACTAGGTCCTACAATAGCGGTCACCTCACCTGGGTGCATACGGAAGCTTACATTGCTCAACACATTCTCGCCGTTCTTGTAGCCGAAGCTCAAGTCTTCTACCGAGATCGGACCCTCTGTTCCGCTCGCCTCCTCTTCCCCTTCATAGATTTCCTCTGCCTCAGCCAGCGTTTCAATAATACGCTCAGACGCACCCTTGGCCTTCTGCATTTGCGTGAAAAACGTCGTCAATTGGGTAAGCGGCATGATAATCTGAATCAGGTAGAGAATAAAAGCAACCAGTTCCCCCGCTGTCAAAACACCCGCTGATACCTGCATCCCACCGTAGCCAATAATGACAACCAGCAGCAGCATAAACACGAACGAAACTAATGGACTAATCATTGCACTGATCTTACCCTCACGGATACCGAAGGAGAGCAGGTTCATAATTCCAGTCTTGCCGGCCACATATTCACGCTCTTCAGCCCCGGAGGATTTCACCAGTCTAATCTCTGACAATACCCCGCTGAGTGTCGCGGTAAAAGAGGCCGTTTCGTCCTGCATCCCCTTTGAGATCTTGTACATCTGCCGCCCGAGCGGTACCAAAATGAGCGCAGAGAGCGGAAGTACGGTGAACAGGACCAGGGTCATTTTCCAGTTCAGGTAGAGCAGAACAGCAATCGAGCCCACAATGGAGATTACTCCTGTAAATAGGCTGGCTAAATGCTCAGAAATCAGGGTCTTAATGATCCCCGTATCGTTAGTCATACGGCTGACACTTTCTCCGGTCCGGTTCTCATTATAATAGGCTACCGGAAGAACAAGGAACTTGCGCCACAGCCGGTCCCGCAAACCGGCAACCATTTTTTGTCCGGCATAATTCAGCAGATAAATGGAGACTCCAGCGGCAATGGTCTGGGCAATAAAGGCCCCTACTATTCCGACAATTTGCAGTTTACTGATAGAAGCCAGTGAGAAACCATCCACTAGATTCTTGGTGAACATCGGAATTACCAATCCCACCAATGTTGATATTATGCTAAGACCAATCGCTATAGCCAGTAGGCCATAGGAAGGTTTGGTATCCTTCAGCAAGGTCAGGAAAGGCTTGATCGCGATTCCCTTCCCCCGCTTAGTTGTTATGCTGCTCATGATTGCTCCCCTTTTCTTCTTGGATAAATGGCAGGAGCCTTACTGCTTCTATCCTGCGATAAATCTACAATAACCCTGCTATGTAAACTGAAGTTAAACGATTGAATAAGCCTGATTAAACTTCATGGTCGCCCTTAAAAAGAAATGAGGCAAGCTTCACAGCAGCAAGATATTCAGCAGGTGTATTCATATTAAGCAGCTCCATGCCTTGACCTCTGTCACTCATACTAAGGGGGAAGTCTTTCTCTTGAACATAACGAACCGCTAGGTTGTCAAGCCACTCCATCACCCGTAGACGCTTCTGCATAAGCGACTCCTCCAGACTAGGGAGAACGCTTCTATGATAGAAAGCCAATAGCGGCTGGGCTTTACCCGCGGCATTCACGGGGACGACCGCTTGAATAGATGACTCAGTTGAGGCAATCTCTTTCATGAAATTAAGAAGCTCTACGCCTGCAAAGGGCAAATCACAGGCCACGGCAGCACTCCATTCCGTATGCGATATGCGTAGTGTGGCATGTAGGCCCGCAAGTGGGCCGAGGTCGGGATAACGGTCGATTACCATGGGCAATCTAAGAAACTGGTAGTCTTTCCTTTCCTCTTCACCACAAGCGATTACAACGGTATCCGCTACCTGTGATAATCGGGCTGCCGTGAGTGCGACGAGAGGAATTCCACCCAACTCTAACAGTGCTTTGTCAGTACCCATTCGTCGGGAGTGCCCTCCAGCTAAAATGATTCCGGTAATCTCCATCTTTAGTCACCTCTTTACCAGACATTTGGAAAACCGCTCAAAAGTTGGTTTGTATCCCTTTTCAACACGTGTTACAGTGATAGAAGCGGCCTTAAATGCCGCGCTGCTGTTACCAAGCATCTAGCGGGAAAGGAGTGCCCAATTTGCGGGAAAACCTTGACAAGCAACCTTCTTTCACGTCTTTGAAATGGTTCAACTTTTTTGTATATGGTACTATAGTCCTCTTCACCAGCTTCTTCCAACTATACCTGCAGGATGCCGGGATGAACAAGTTGGAGATAGGCAGTGTAATGTCCATAGGAGCGCTTGTGTCGATTTTCGCCAATCCATTCTGGGGCATATGGACAGACCGGTCTCAGAATATTCGGCGAATCGTAATGCTTATGCTGACGGGAACACTTGTGATATCCCAGCTTGTTTTTCAGGCCAATACATATGAGATGATCTACGTCTCCATTATTTTATTCTATTTCTTTCAAGGCCCTCTGTTTGCCCAGAGCAACACGATGATTCTAAGTTATATTAACGGCACGACTCACCGTTTCGGCTCTTTTCGGTTGTGGGGTTCCATGGGATGGGCGCTGACTGCGGTCATCGCCGGGCCAATTCTGAATTGGGCTGGAGTGTCTGTATTGTCTTATCTATTTACAGCGCTGCTATGCGCCTCGATGATAGCCCTGCTTGCGCTGCCAAAGCTGGACCAGTCGATTGGAATGGCTCCACTGCCATTTAAAGGGTTCAGTCGAAATTTCTACAATCCCTTTTTCCTATGTTTTATTCTCTTCGGCATTCTGGTCTCTATTCCTAATACAATGAACAATACATTTATGTCGCTGTACATTACGGACCTTGGCGGCTCAAAATCAATGATCGGGCTCGCTGTATTCCTCTCTTCCATTCTGGAAGTAGGCGTGTTTATCCTCTGTGACCGGTTTCTCAAACGTAAGATCTCGGTGCTTCTAGGCTGGCTGGCGTTCGTCAGTGCCTTATTCGCACTGCGCTGGTGGCTGATGGCTGATGCGACAACAGCACTTCAGGTTGCGCTTATTCAAATTCTGCACTGTGTCACGTTCGGGGGCTTCTTCTATGTTGGGACCCAACTGACGATGCTGTTAGTTCCACGTGCTTACCGTTCTTCCGGACAAGCCCTCTATACGCTAACTTGGAGCGGGATATCCGGCATTCTTGGTGGTGTTCTTGGCGGCTGGCTGTTTCAGAATCTCGGTGCACAAAGCATGTACCAGTCTGGAGTATTTCTAGCCCTGATAGGCGCTCTCGGTTTCGGCTCCATGTGGCTCTTCGTCATTCGTGGTGGGTATCGCCCCCCTTCTGAGGTCGAAGAAGAGCATGCGGATATTGATCTGTGATCATCTGGCTGAGGCTAAGGCAACTTTCTTAAAATTCAATAAAGCTAAAAAACTAGCAAGCCTCCGGTCATTGGGGACTTGCTAGTTTTTTTTGGGTTTATTGTGCTTGCTTATGAAACGGTTCCCGCTGGAAGCAGCGGAGAGAACGGAACGATTGCGGAAAAGCGCCAGCGGTCGCACAGCGATTGAAGCAACGTTCCGTTCGCGGAGCGTCCGCCCAGAACACTTCCCTACATTTCACTCCAATTAGCCTTGCTTAGGCGGCTGAAATGAGCTTTTCAGTGGAACTACGAGATTAAATACAAGATGGCCTGGAGCGGAATACTTGCTGTCCACATTGAAATAGCCATGCCGGAAAAATTGATATTTATCCTGCGCCACACTTTCTCTAAGCGCTGGCTCTACGAATCCTTGCAGAATGTCAATGGATTTCGGGTTGATCTGATCGAGGAAACTTGGCTCTGCCTTCTCAGCAGGAGCATCCAGACCTTCCAGATCCGCCACTACCTCATCCGGTGCCTCGGCAGAAATCAGCGGCTCGTACAGACGGAATTCCGCAGGTACAGCCTGACTTGCTTCTACCCAGTGCAACGTCCCCTTCACTTTGCGGCCCGTAAATCCGCTTCCGCTTTTGGTTTCCGGGTCATACGTGCAATGCAGCTCGACAACCTCACCGTGTTCGTCTTTGATGAACTCATTGCATTTGATGAAGTAGGCATTCTTCAGGCGAACTTCATTGCCGGGGAACAACCGGAAATATTTATGCGCTGGATTCTCCATGAAGTCGTCGCGTTCAATGTAAAGCTCACGTGAGAACAGAACCTGGCGGGTGCCCATTTCTTCATTCTCAATGTTATTCTCCACTTCAAACATTTCGGTTTGGCCCTCGGGATAGTTCGTGATAACGACCTTGAGCGGACGCAGTACAGCCATGGTACGCGGTACGGTAAGCTTAAGATCTTCACGGATAAAGTGCTCCAGCATTTGCAAGTCCACTAGACCCTGGCTTTTGGAGATGCCTGCCTCGTAGACAAAGCTGCGAATAGCTTCCGGAGTATAGCCACGACGACGCAGGCCGGAAATCGTTGGCATACGCGGATCATCCCAGCCGTCCACATGCCCCTCGTCTACCAGCAACTTCAGCTTGCGCTTGCTGGTCATCGTCTGAGCTACATTAAGACGTCCAAATTCATATTGATGGGGCACGGACGGCATCTCACATTCCGCTACAACCCAATCATAGAACGGTCGTTGATCCTCGAACTCCAGCGAACAGAGAGAATGGGTCACACCTTCGATAGCATCCTCCAACGGATGGGCAAAAGCATACATGGGATAGATACACCACTTATCGCCTGTATTATGATGATGCGTATGAGAAATACGATAAAGAACCGGGTCCCGCAGGTTAATATTCGGGGAAGACATATCGATTTTGGCGCGCAGCACCTTCTCGCCGTCCTTGAAATCGCCAGCATGCATACGCCGGAATAAATCCAAATTCTCCTCTACGCTGCGTTCGCGATGCGGACTGTTCTGACCTGGCTGCGTCAGCGTTCCCCGCAGTTGACGGATTTCATCAGCACTAAGATCATCTACATAAGCTTTGCCCTTGGTCACCAGCAGTTCAGCCCGCTTGTACATCTCTTCGAAATAATCCGAAGCAAAGCGCAGCTCATCCCATTCGTAGCCTAGCCACTTCACATCTTCTTGAATGGAATTCACATATTCCGTGTCCTCTTTAGCAGGATTGGTATCGTCGAATCTCAGGTTTGTCTTCCCACCAAACTCATCAGCCAGTGTAAAGTTAATCCAAATCGCCTTGGCATGTCCGATATGTAAATAACCGTTCGGCTCTGGTGGAAAGCGGGTAACAACTTCCTTTACTTTACCCGAGCGTAGATCTTCGGTAATGGCATTCTTAATGAAATTGGAGGGGGTGCTACGGTTCTCCACAGTTATCAACCTTTCGTTCTGGAATATTACATCACTTTTCTTGTATAAACATGTTTCCTACTAATATACCCGTTAAACAGCGATTGTTCAATAAAAGTAGACACAGGCCATCCACTAATCCCAAGTTAATCACCCTATCCTTTGACTTCTCTCCCGGCGATGGAGTAGCATGAAGAACATAGGGACTTTTAGCTTTTATCTGCACAAAAGGGGAGACTTTAGAGCCGTGAAGTTAATTAAACTGCCTAAGGAGCAGCGGGAAAACATTGTAGAGAACATCCGCGCCTACTTCGAGTCCGAACGTGGGGAAACCATTGGCCACCTGGCAGCAGACAGCCTGCTGGAGTTCTTCTTAGAGGAACTCGGACCCTCCATTTATAATGGGGCGTTAGGGGATTGCCGCACCCTTGTAGGACAGCGAATGCAATCGTTGGAGGAAGATATTTACGCACTGGAATGGAAGAAGCGCAAGTAAGCACAACAAGTCCTATGCCGCTGAGGAGGCTGCTGCTTGTTCAATTATCTCATTGATGAAGAGCTTATGCTAAAGCCACTGGTGCTGGAGCATACCCGTCAAATGTTTGCGCTGGTGCAGCGCTCGCGGATTCGACTGCGGCAATGGTTACCTTGGGTAGATGCCGTTACGGAGCAGACCCACATCGTCAGCTTTGTCAAAAATGCGATTAAGCAAGGCGCTGACAACGGCGGCTTTACCGCCGGACTGTGGGTCCGCGGTGAGCTTGCCGGCATTGTCGGGTATCACGAAATCGACTGGAGCAACCGTTCTGTTGGCATCGGCTACTGGCTGGGTGAGGGTTATGAAGGAAAAGGCTATATGACCAGTGCCTGCCGGGTTCTTGTGGACTACGCACTGCTGGAATTAGAGCTAAACCGTGTGGAAATTCGTTGCGCCACCGGCAATACCCCCAGCCGAGCCATACCCGAGCGGCTTGGGTTCGTACTCGAAGGTATTGTCCGACAGGCGGAAAAGCTGCCTGCCGGCTATGTGAATCATGCTGTGTATGGCTTGCTGCGCAGCGAATGGAAACTGCTGAGCTGAGGCCTCCAGCCTCGAACTCACGGGCATAAGACGTGAAACAACCCTGGTGGGTAGATATGCCGCCAGGGTTGTTTTGCCGGATCATGATCATTTCGACCACGTTTCATTGTTACTTCGTTAAACCTAGCTCTCCGCCAGCTCCAGCCAATTGCGGAACTTCGTGCGGATTCCTTCAGCCAGGCTCTCAAGCTCCAGCAGTTCGGCCAAGCCCGTCTTGTCCGTACGTCCGACCTCCATAGAATGCAATACCCGTGACACTGCTATACCGCCCGCACCGCTCTCCTTCTTCAGGATAACGTCGCCGGCAGAGATTTTGCCTTCACGCAGTACGCGAAAGTAGAAACCACTATACCCCGTTTGCAGCACCTGGGCAGGCATATCAACAGGACCATGCTTTTGCGAGAGCTTGAAGCAAGGATAACGCGGCTGACTCACCTGTAGCAGCGTCGACCCTATTTCATAAATGTCTCCAATGTTGACCTCTGTCTCCAATAGCCCGCTTGTCGTTATATTCTCACCAAAGGCGGAGAATTCCAACTTTTTGCCTAAGTATTTCTCCCAATACGAATAATGCTCAATAGGGTATACACAAACCGCCTTGTCGGGACCGCCGTGATTCACCAGATCCGCCTGTCCATCACCCTCGAAGCCGTTGCTGCACAGCTGTACCGGGCCTTTCACGGGCATTTTATAGATTCCTGTCTCCACTGGTTTGCCGCGGTAGTCGACCGTTATCGGCTGACCCAAGTTAAGCGAGATGATTTCCATGTTCCTGACCTCCTGTCAGCATACAGCTCATAAATACCTCATCCACGTAACGACCGCCCAGATAAAATTCCTCCCGCAAACGTCCCTCTTCCTGAAACCCGCATTTTTGGTAGAAGGAGAGTGCCGGCGTGTTACAGGATAATACACGCAGACGAAGCTTGCGAATTCCATTGTTTGCGGCATGCTGTTTGATCGCTACCATCAGTTGCTGCCCAATGCCCACTCGCTGGCAGCGCGGATGAACGGCAATATTAACCTCGCACACATGTCTATTGCTTACCATTCCACTGGGACAGCCAAAGCCGACATACCCGCAGAGCTGGCCCTCTTGCATAGCCACGAGCTGAGAACCCGGGGGAGCGTGCAGCAGATAATCCTCACGTGAACGCCACATTAAAGGACCCGGTGTAGTCTCTTCCGTCCAGATCATATTGTCCAGTGTAATCAGTTCACGAGCATCCTTGAATTCAGAAGGTCTAATATCAAGCGTATCTCTATTGATGTGTTGCATTCCTTATTGCACCCCTTGCGTTACTGCTTCAATCATTCTAAGCAGATTGTTCCGTACTATTAGTCCAAGCTTTACGACCTCGCCGGTTGACAAACGCATGTAAAACGAAGGACCCTATGGACAGCACTGCCATTGCGCAGGCCAACCAAGCTGTGGGGGCTAAGCCGCCACTATCAAATAGACTGCCCATGAAAAAAGGACCAATGACTCTACCCACTGCGCCAATCCCCCCCGTTAATCCGAGATAAAATGGAGCGCTGCGGTCTGCATGCTCCGAAATAAAGGAGGGCATCGCCGGTGAGATAAGCATTTCGCCTAGCGTAGTCAGCAGCATCGCCAGCAGCAGACCGGGGTAACTCGGCAGCAATAATATAACGACATAGCCGCTAAAGTAAAATACAGCACTTGCTGTCATTTGGGCTGTTGTCGTCGATGCGAACCAGCGTTTAATCAGGCTGACGAGTGGCTGTGCCACGAAGATAAGCACACCATTCAGCGTCCAGAGAAAGCCATAAATACTTTTGGACCAGCCTTCGGAAATAATAAATGGTGATACACCTGTATTCCAGATGGAATTACCGATCAGTAGGAACAGCGAGCCAATAGCCATGTATAAATAAATATGCGCATGACCCATCAGCCTCCAGTTGGAATCCGTGCGTGGTTGGACTCTTCTGTGATCCATCGTCTCAGATGAGGGTTCTGTACCCACCTTCCGCAAATAAACAAAGAAAAAAACCGCAAATACAGCCGAGGACACGCCATTCAGCACAAAACTCAGCATATAGGAGAAGTCTGCGAGGAACCCGCTTAGCGCGGTACCGATGGCTACTCCTATATTATTGGCGACATAAATAACATTGAACAGCTCACCGCGCTGCTCCCTGAATCGGAAGCCGATGAATGCCTGTATGGCCGGCAGCGAGAGTGAGTTAAATAATCCTACCAGTCCCATCATTGCCATAAATAAGTTCCAGTTGGTGCTTGCGGCCGGTAAAGTGAACAGGGCCAACGCATTCATCGCCAACGCTCCAACAATCAGCTTATTTACGCCTATTTTATGATAAAGTGAACCGCCGAGCAATTGGCCTGCAATTCCGCCAATAGATTGGATAACGATAACGAGCCCGGCATCCTTCATACTGCGGCCAAGCTCGTCAAATACATACATCGTCACAAGCGGCCACATGATCGCACTGCCTATAGCGTTTATAAGGCTGGCAATCAGAAATACTTTTACTTCTTTAGGATAAGCATCTAAAAACTTCATTGTAATGTACATCCCCTGTTATATATATGTCATTAATCCCATCCAGTATTATCCGATAACAGAGCTCAGGGCAAGCCTGTACATTGACGCTTTATCGCATTAATACGCAATTTCACCGTCGTTTCACTTCCACTGTCGTTGAGAAAAAGGTTGCTCCGTTTCCCATATCGCTAAGCCGGTCCGGAGTTAGTACATTCACTCTTTGCCTGCGACCTTTTCCTTCCCACCACAGCCCCTGACTGATGACGGTGCCGGGCAGCATCTTGTCTGTCACCATAGCCGCAAGTTCTACGATACCTCTATCATTGAATAGGGTAACTTCATCGCCATCGGTTATGCCCCGCGCTGCCGCATCCTCTGGATGAATCTGCAGCAGGGGACCCTTTTCCAATTTCTGATGCTTCTCCAAGTTAGAGAAGGTGGAATTCAAGAAATTATGATTCGGTGGAGAGATAAACATCAGTGGATAGGGAGTTCCCACCTCCGGTCTCCGCACCCCATCATAACCTTCCTTCAGCGGCATGTAGGTAGGCAGCGGAGGCAAGCCTGCCCGCTCCATCGATTTGGAGTACAGCTCGATCTTGCCTGACTCGGTAGGCAGACGATCCAGAAAGGATTCCTTAGGCGTCATATCCAGCTTCACGTAGCGCTCGGCCATCAGCCGTTCCAGTGTCACACCCTTTAAATAGGGATTACGCGGATAGTCTAGCGCTTCCCGGATCATCTCCTGCTCAGACTGGCTGAAGATATCCGAGTCAAAACCCATAGCTTGGCCCAGCAGGGAGAACAGCTCCACGTTGCTCTTACATTCCCCAGGCGCCTCCATAATAGGCTCTTGAAGCTGAATGTAATGATGCCAATACGAGCCAAAGACATCCGTATTCTCAAAAGAGGAAGTCGCCGGCAGTACAATATCTGCATACCGCGCCGTATCCGTCATAAACAAATCATGGACCACTGTGAACAGGTCCTCACGAGCAAAGCCCGTCCGTACCCGCTCCGCATCCGGAGCGACAACGACTGGATTGCTGCAATAGACAAATACCGCCTTCACTGGTCGTTCCGTCATTTCCAGCGCTTCGCCAATCCTATTCATATTAATGCTGCGCACCTTTGAATCTGGACGCAAATCCGGACGGGTCAAGGCGCGTGAATTCATGGAGGTATAACCACCATTAGACTTATACGCACCGCCGCCGATCTTCTGCCATTGTCCGGTCAGCGCTGGCAGACAGGCAATTGTCCGCACATTCATCCCACCGTTGTCATGATGCTGTAGCCCGTTGCCAATATGAATATGCGAAATTGCGGCCTCACCATACAATTTAGCCAGCTTCTCAATATCAGCAGCAGGAATACCCGTAATATCCGAGACTACCTTAGGAGGATACGCTTCAACATGCTCCCGCAGCTCCTGATGGCCCACAGTATACCGTTCCATGAACAACTCGTCGGTTAGACCGTCCCGAAATAGAATATGCATCAGACCCAGCGCCAGCGCCGTATCTGTCCCTGGATACAGCGGCAGGAACCAGTCACCCCACTGTGCCGTCTTATTGTGGTGCACGTCGATAACGATAACCTGTGCGCCGCGCTTGCGGGCCTTCTCAGCCAAGACTACCTGGTGCATATTGGTACTGACAATATTCCCACCCCAAATAATGATCACATCAGCGTTTACCGTATCTTCGGGACTTGTGCCCCCGTTGAAGCCCATCGTATAATTCCAACCAACGGTACCTGCCGCACTGCAGATCGTCTGCTGCAGACGACTTGCCCCGAGCGCATTAAAGAACCGCCGATCCATTCCGTCTACACTGAGTACACCCATATTTCCATAGAAGCTATAAGGTAGAATACTCTCCGCTCCATAATCCGTAGACAGCTGGCTGAACTTGCCAGCAATCTCACGGATCGCTTCCTCCCAGCTAATAATTTCAAACGAGCCTTCCCCTTTGGGACCCACACGTCTGAGTGGATGCATCAGCCGTTCGGGATGCTGAACCCGCTCGGCCATATGCCGCACCTTATTGCAAATAGCTCCCTGGGTTACCGGATGCTGCGGATTACCTTCTACTTTTATAATCTTCCCAGCTTGCTTATGCACTAAAAGTCCACATGTATCGGGGCAATCCAGCGGACACACCGCCTGAAATATCCCGTCCCCATTCTGGCTCATAACCGCAGTCCTCCCTCGTTTCCCTAGATATTTATATTTTATAGATGCTGGAGTCGTCCGTAAAGGCGGAGTATGAAATGTGCTGATTCGATCCTGAGTAGTCCGGGTAATCATTACTATGAAACACTCCCTATTCTTTCATTCGTCGTGAGCCCGATTTCGTTCCCCCGAGTCGGATCTGCACGGCGAATTTTCTTATGTCTGAACGAAAAAACACCCCTCAGAAACTTCATCTCCACTTACCCGAAGGCCTTGGAAATAAATGTTCTAAGGAGTGCTCATTAAACTAATGATACCAATGGTTTCTACATAGTATGAGGGCTAATTAAGCGTGTTTCTTCACACTGGCCGAAGCCATGGTGTCCACGGATTGAACGGCTGAAGGTGCTTTTTGCAAGAACGATATATAATAAGCCGCACCGACGAATATTGCTCCTCCTACCAAGTTACCAAGCCAGACCGGAACAAAGTTGTTAAAGTATTGGCCCCAAGTGAAATGGCCTTCAAATATAGCTGCCGGAATAAGAAACATATTCGCAACAACGTGCTGGAAGCCAATGGCAACAAAAGCCATAGTCGGAAACCAGATGCCAAGAATCTTACCGCTGAAATTATCTGCACCATACGATAACCAAACAGCCAGTGCAACGAGCCAGTTACAGCCAATACCGGAAATAAAAGCTTGTAAGAAAGTCGCGTCAATCTTATGCCCTGCCATATCAACCAATTTGTCCAAATATACTCCATCTGCCGTCAACCCCACGATATGGCCGAAGAAATAAGCAACAAATAAGGCACCCGCCAAATTACTAAGTGTGATCAGGACAAGATTCTTGATGACTTCCCAAAAAGAAATCTTCTTCGCTATGAATGCTAGCGGCACTGCCATCATATTACCCGTGAGCAGTTCTCCTCCTGCCAGCAGGACCAGCACCAACCCCACTGGGAATACAGAAGCCCCGATAAAAGTGGCGATGGAGCCCCATTCTTTAGGCGCGCCTGCGATGACACGAATATCCAGTAAAAATCCGAGCGCGATAAACGCTCCTCCCAGAAAGCCCAGAATAAGCACGGTACTCAACGGATTATGAGCCTTCTTAATTCCGTTCTCTACGGTTACTTCGGCAATCTGCTGCGGTTTGTTATAAGCCATGGTTCCTATCTCCTTCGTCTATTTACTTCAAATTTGTTCCTTTATGCCATTGTAGCGTGTCACAAAACACAATAACGTGACAATTATCACTCTCAGAAAACCTAAGTGAAAATTTTCACTGACATGTCAAATTTATTGTACAAGTAGAAATCAACAAAAAAGACTGAAGCACTAAAAATGGCCTCAGTCCCCAATGCTATATTATTATACCGTCATTTCCAAATAGTTTATACAGTTACTGTTTCTTTGCGAACGATTGTCTTCGGCAGTGCTTGAAGTCCGGCCGTGTTCAGGAAATTCCAAGGTTTATTGTAGTGTGGCTGGAAGAAGAAATCAATGAAAGCCAGCTGATCTATGGTCATTTTGTTCTGAATACATACCGATACGGTGTTGATCGATTGCGTCAGGTCCATTTTGGACATAATCTGCGCTCCGAGAATGCGGCGGGTTGCCCGGTCAAATACAACTTTTAGCTGAACCTGCTCGAATGTCGGCATGAATTCCGGACGGTAATTATCGTTGATCAGGACGGTTTCTACATCCATTCCCTCAGCCTTAGCCGCATCTTCAGTAAGTCCGGTGCCTGCAATATTGTCTTCATAAATCTTAATGCCCGAAGTGCCTTGAGTTCCCATATAAGGAATCGTTTCGGCAACCAGATTGCGTGCGACCAAGGTTCCCATCCGGACAGCGTTAGTAGCTAGCGGGATATAGGCATGCTTGCCTGTAGGATTGTAATGAATGGCGCAACTGTCACCAGCTGCATAAACATCCGGGGTACTGGTCTGCATATAGTCATTGACGATAATGGCGCCATTTGGCAGCATGTCCACTTGACCCTTCAGCAAATCTGTATTCGGGCGGAAGCCGATGCAGAGAATGACCAGATCTGTCTCATGCTCACCTTTGCTCGTAATCACCTTCGTTACTTTTCCACCAGCACCTGCAAAAGAGCTGACCTTCTCACCCAAAGCCAATTTAATTCCATGATCCTGCAGCGATTGTTGTATAGGTGCAGTGAATTCTTCGTCCAGATATTTACTCAGGATGCGCTCTTCTCCATCAATCAGCGTCACCTGTTTACCGTTCATCTGAAAAGCCTCGACCAGCTCCACCCCGATATATCCGGCACCCACAACAGTGATTCTGTCCACCTGCTGTGCTTTTTCAATAATGGTGTTGGAGTGGCTGTAATTCTTGGACAGCAGGATACCATCCAGTTCCATGCCTTCGAGCTTCGGAACAATCGGCCACGAACCGGTAGTCATGATCAGCTTGTCATACGTATCGTCAAATTCGAGGCCAGTAGCCAAATTTCGGGCGCGTAAGGTTTTGCGTTTCGTGTCAACGGCGATTACTTCATGGCGCATGTTCGTCTTCACACCCAGCTCCGCCAGTTGCTCTGGCGAGGAATAGAACAATCCTTGCGGGTCTTTGATTACTCCACCTACGTACAAGGCAATTCCACACGATAGAAAGGAAATATTATCATTACGCTCATATACGGTGATTTCGGCATCAGGGTATAACTGGGCGGTATTTACAATTGCGGCGGTTCCGGCATGGGTACATCCAATGACTGCTACTTTCATGATTTCTTCCTCCTCCAATTTGACTAGCTGTTCGTATACTCTTATCTTCGCTTTGTATGTGATTTATTTCACTTCATACGCTGATTATATTGTGATTAATATCACATTGCAAGTCTTTTACGCTATATTCCCAAATTGTTCACAACTTAAAGTAGATGATGCCAGTTCTACAACTTGCGACTTTGTTAGCTTTTCCACATCATCAGGACATTATGTTTATCAGAAAAAAGCAAAAAATCCCCGGTCTCACCGTTAGAACATCACGATGACAACCCGGGGAAGAGATTGATCAGACAGATTTACACGAGCCCGTGCAGCTCTCCATCCTCGTCGATCCGCAGTGACTCTGCGGCTGGTTTTGCTGGAAGACCTGGCATGGTTACAATATTACCTGTAATCACAACTGCAAACCCAGCACCTAGCGATAAGGTAATATCGCGAACACCCATTGTGAAGCCTACTGGTGCACCAAGCAACCGTGGCTGATCGGAGAAGGAATACGGTGTCTTCGCCATACACACCTGAAGATCATGCAGTCCAAGCCGTTCAATGATTGCTAAGCTGCGTTTCGCCGCAGGAGAGAAGGCCACGTCCGCACCGCGATAGATTTCATGGACTATTTTGTTGATCTTAGACGGAATATCCAGGCTATTCTCATATAAAGGAGTAAAACTCTCCGTGTCGCTCTGATCCAGCAGCTTCTTCAATTCCGCAGCCAACTCCAATCCACCGGCTCCACCTTCGGCCCATACCTTAGATACAGCAGCAGGCACATTTAGGCGGCGGCAAGCTTCCTGAATATCATGAATCTCTAACTCGCTGTCCCCGGCAAAATGATTAATGGCGACCAGCACAGGTACGCCAAATTTACCGAGATTCTCAATATGGCGCTCCATATTGGACAATCCGGTCAGCAAGGCTTCCCGATTCTCGGTTTGCAGCTCATCCTTGCGAACGCCACCGTTATACTTCAGCGATTTCACCGTTACGACAAGCACCGCTGCCGAAGGTGCCAGCCCAGCTTGACGGCATTTAATATCCATGAACTTCTCAGCCCCAAGGTCAGCACCGAATCCTGCTTCCGTGACCACAACATCTCCCAGCTTCAATGCATAACGGGTACCAATAACACTGCTACAGCCATGGGCAATATTTGCAAAAGGTCCACCGTGGACGATGACCGGAGTTCCCTCTAAAGTCTGTACCAAATTGGGCTTAACCGCTTCTTTAAGCAGCGCAGTCATAGCTTCAACAGCCCCTATCTCTTTGGCAGCCACCGGCCGCCCCAACTGATCATATCCGATCAGCATCCGGCTCAAGCGCTTCTTCAGATCAGCGAGGTTATCACAGAGACAGAGTACAGCCATAATTTCGGATGCGGTCGTAATCTGGAATCCACTCTCACGTACCGTTCCATTGCCATCACCAAGTCCGGTCACAATGCTGCGCAGGCTGCGATCATTCATATCCATCACGCGTTTCCATACGATGCGCTGCGGATCAAGACCCAGCTCATTGCCTTGGAATATATGATTATCGATCATGGCCGACAACAGATTATGTGCAGACGTAACCGCATGAATATCACCCGTAAAGTGCAGGTTAATCTCATCCGCAGGCACGATCTGCGATTTGCCGCCGCCGGTAGCGCCGCCCTTCATGCCAAGGCATGGGCCGAGGGATGGCTCACGCAGAGCTGCAACAGTCTTAACGCCCGCCGCATTCATGGCCTGGGCCAATCCGATCGTCGTTAACGTCTTGCCTTCCCCAGCTGGCGTCGGATTGACCGCAGTGACCAATACCAGCTTACCATCGGGCTTATGCTTCAGATCCTCCCATAGGGATGGTGACAGTTTGCTTTTATATTTGCCGTACAGTTCCAGATGTTGCTCATCAATCCCTGCTTCTGATGCGATCTCTGTAATTAACCTCATGCTTGAAAAGAACCCTCCTGCCGTTATTATCCTAATTCATATCGCTCTATTCAAAGGATACAAGGTCTTTGAAAAGCGTCAAGTATTATTTTCAGAAAAAAACCTCCCAAGCCGCGTCTATAGCGGACCTGAAAGGATTGTTTAACTATTCATGGGAGGTTAGTGCTCTATAATAGTGACTCAATGTTTTCCTTCATTGTTTCTGGTGCTTGCTTCGGTTCGAAGCGGGCCACAACATTGCCCGTGCGATCAACGAGAAATTTAGTGAAATTCCAAGCAATATCACTGCTCTCTTCTGAACCCGGCTGCTGACCCTTCAAATATTCAAAAAGAGGGCTGGCATCTGGTCCATTAACATCAACTTTGGCAAATACCGGAAAGGTAACTCCGTAATTGATCTTACAGAACTCTTCTGCTTCTTCACTTGTCCCCGGCTCTTGGCTGGCAAATTGGTTACAAGGAAATCCTAAGATCACAAGTCCCTGCTCTCCATATTGCTCGTACAATTTCTGGAGATCACCGTATTGCGGCGTAAGTCCGCATTTGCTGGCTGTATTGGCAATCAGCAGCACCTTGCCTTCATATTCTGTAAAAGAAACTTCTTTGCCCGAAGGTGTAACTCCGGCGAAACTGTAGATCGACATCCTTGTTCCCTTCTCTCTTCTGTAAGTGGTAAGCCTTGAAGCAATATTGCTGCAATTCATTTCCATCTTACCTTATCCCCACCGGAATGCAAATTATGGCGATATTCATCCACAGCTATAGAGACGTTGTATTCCGTTGTTGCAGGCCGCAGACCTCTGCAATAAGCTGGAGTGATTTCAGCTTGTCGGCAAAGCTGTGCATGATGCTCGCGATCATAATCTCTCCACATTGATATTGCTCTGCTAGAGCTTCAAGCTGCGCCTTTACATCCTCAGGCGAACCAATAACCATTCGCCTCCGATTATCTTGAATGCGGAACAGATCATAAGGCGTGTAAGGATAGCTGCGCGCTTTCTCCACAGAGGGAGTACCGGTTGAGACATGTCCTTTCTCCAACAAAACAAGGGAAAGATCCATGCTGGAGGCCAGTTGGTCCGCTTGCTCTGAGGTCTCGGCACATACTGCGAATACAGCAACCAATGAACGAGAATTCTGCGTGATTGAAGAAGGCTGGAAGCTGTGCTGGTAGGCCTTTACGGCTTCACTACCACCGGCGCCATTAATAAATTGGGCGAAGGCAAAGCCGGTTCCCAGCTTAGCAGAAAGGGCAGCACTGTCTTTACTGGAGCCGAGCAGCCAAATTTCCGGTGCCGTAGCAATCGCAGGAGTAGCAGTAAGCCCCGCAAAGCGGTGAGCCGGATCCTCCTTGTCGTATAAATAGGTGATCAGGTCCTCAACCTGCTGCTCGTAGTGGCCCGAGCTGCGGAGCTGATGCTGCTCCTGAAGAGCTCTAGTCACCAAAGCCGCTCCACCCGGTGCTCGTCCGACACCCAGATCAATCCGGCCCGGATATAGCGCCTCCAGCACGCGGAAATTCTCGGCTACCTTATAAGCACTGTAGTGCGGAAGCAGAACACCGCCTGAACCGATGCGAAGCGTTGTGGTTACTGCAGCTAGGTGAGCCATCAATATTTCTGGACTTGAACCCGCCAGACCCACAGCGGAATGATGCTCAGATACCCAAAAGCGGTGATATCCAAGCCGTTCGGCTTCCCGCGCCAATATCGCTGTCTGGGCTAAAGCCTCAGCGGGAGAGGTTCCCTCCGATACCGGCGACTGGTCAAGCACACTTAGTTTTATCATTAGGACAGCTCTCCATTAAGAAAGATCGTTTCCGGATATAGATCCCCAATATTATATCACGGGCCTCTCATTCCTAGACGATGAGTGGACAAAAATAAGCAGCCCCGTCAATTTCTCAGGACTGCTTGCCTAACTAGGCTGTATGGTTTATTTAGATACTGGTATTGCATCAAAATATTCTTCCAGCGTACTGTTGCTCTTAGCTATTGAAGTTGCAATATCCTTGCCGACATAACGAATATGCCATGGTTCATACATATATCCCGTTATAGCCTCTTTACCTTCTGGATAACGAATGATAAATCCATATTCTGAAGCATGCTTGGCTAGCCACTTGGCTTCCTTTGTTCCGCCAAAGCAGCTTTCTGCGGCACATTTGCCAGTACTGCCCGAGACATCGATAGATAATCCTGTCTGATGCTCGCTATGGCCAGGCACTGCGCTGTAGGTGCGAGCCTTCTCTTCTCCATCCTTCGCTACATAACGGTTGAATAACGTGGTCTGCGTCGCTTCGGAACGATAGGCGGAAACACCGGCCAAATAAATGCCGCCAGACTTTGCACCTGCGAACATTTTCTCCAACGCCTTAGCAGCAGCACTGCGCATCATGCGCTTCTCAATCTTCTCAGTGAAGGTAAAGGGTACATTCGGATAAACCAGATCAGTCGGTTTATAGTGATTAGGCAGCTTGTACTGCTTGTTTACCATCACCGTTATACTATCCGGCTCAGCAGCCGTCTGCTCTGCATCATTCCCGGAATGATTAGTTGGCTTATTTGTTGCTGGTGCTCTTGTTGCAGTTGCTTTTACTGTTATTGCTGGTACTGGAGAAGCTTCATGAGGCGTAGCCGTTTCTTCTGGAGCAGCACTAGTTGTCACAGTAGGATCCGGCTCGGCCGATGCTTCACCCATAACAGTCGAGGAGTCCGGAGTTGCCACAGGCTGACCCTGGAGATCGTTCTGTTCACTTATACTAGTTCCTTCTTCCTGCGAGGCAGAAGGAGTCGCATACTTTCCTATTCCCCAACCGATGGCGATCACAACAATGAACAAAATGAGAATTCTAGCTTTTTTGGACATGGGTAAACGTATTCCTCCTAAAAGTTTTGTTAGTATTACAACATTGAGTTACTTCGTACAAAACTCGCTTCGTAAGCATAGTTAACTACTTCTATTTAGCTATTAGACAGGCTTTAGGCCCAAAATGTTTCAGCATTAATCAGATAATTGCCGTGTGAAACCTATAAATTCTTATCTTTAAACAAAGGTTACCATAGGTCATTAGCATTCTGCTAACTGCCCTATGGTAACCATTTGATCTATCTATGTCTAGCGCCTTTATCTGGATGTGCCACGTCCGCCGCTCTTAAAACCACCGGAACCCGTGCTGCGCGTACTGCGTGAAGCACCGCCGCCGCCAGTGCTATTGCGAGTGCTTTTACCTGCACCTGAACCGCCCTTAGCGCCGTAGCCGCCTTTACTGCCACCCTTTGAGGGACCACCGGAACTGTAGCTTCCGCCTTTACCTTTACCTTTGGATGGGCCGGTGCCGTAACCGCTGCCCAAGCCACCACGTGGTGTGCCTCCAGCATAAGCGCCACCGTCTGCTCCTCTGGTTACATTCTCGCTATAGCCGCTGCTTGGTGCACCTTTTGAGGAAGCTCCTGGTCTGTTCGCACCGCGCTGTCCGCCAGCACTAGCTGCTGCTGCCGGGCTATCGCCTCTGGAAGCAAAAGCACCGTAGCCGCCGCCTACTCTTGGTACACCAGCTGTTTTACCGCTGGCTTGTCCACCCGTTTTGGCTGCGCCTGCGCCGCCGCCGCGTGGTGCGCTAGCTGCGCTATAAGCGCTGCGCTTGCCGCCCGCTGCCGCTTCTGGCCGGCTGCGTTGTCCCTGCTCCGCAGGCGCTGCCCAGCCGCCTGCATCCTTGCCACGGCCGCGTCCACCCTGACGCGCACTGCCATCTGCACGCGGCGCTCCGCCGCTGCGTCCTTGACCACGGCTAGCGGTCTTCGGTCCACGACCGGCCCGCGCCGACTCGGGAGCCGCGCCTTGGCGACTTCCGCCATGACGGCCACCGCCGACCTGCACGTTGCTGAATTCGCCGACTCCGAATTCATCCTTCTCGTAACGACGGCGATCCAACCGCTGCGAAATGCCATGCTCGATCAAATCCAGACCGCCTTGCTCCCGTGGGGAGACGAAAGTGATGGCCAATCCTTTGCCACCGGCACGGCCTGTCCGGCCAATCCGGTGAATATAGCTATCCGCATCAAGCGGCAAGTCATAGTTAAAAATATGGGTAATTCCTTCAACATCTAGGCCACGAGCCGCTACATCGGTCGCTACAAGAATTTGCAGCTTCGCTTCGCGGAATCTTTTCATCACTGCTTCGCGTTTACCCTGTGACAAATCGCCGTGCAGCTCGTCACAATCATAACCAGCTTCACGCAGCGCTTCATTCAGCTTGGATACCCGACGTTTCGTCCGGCAGAACACAATCGCCAAATAGGGACGATCCCGTTCGATTAATCCTTTAAGAGCTTCCTCTTTATTGCGGTCAGAACATTCAATGACCTGCTGTTGTATATTGTCCAGTGGAATCGGTGAACCGCTCTTGATGACGATATCCAGTGGCTCTTTCATATAATTAGCAGCAAGGCGCTTAACCGGATCAGGCATCGTAGCCGAGAACAGCATCGTTTGACGGCGGTAAGGAACGGCCGTTATAATCGTCTCTACATCCTCCAGGAAGCCCATATGCAGCATTTGGTCGGCTTCATCCAGAACGAGCATTTTGACGTTATCCAAATCAAGCGTTCCCCGGCGCATATGGTCCAGAATTCTGCCTGGTGTCCCGATAATAAGATGTCTGCCACCTTCAAGCTTGCGCAGCTGTTTCTCTACATCCTGTCCACCATAAACAGCCAAGATCTTTACCTCAGTGTGCCGTGCCAGTTTGCGTGCCTCTTCCGTAATCTGCAGCGCAAGCTCGCGTGTTGGAGCCAAGATCAGTGCTTGCGGATAGGCCCGCTCGATATAGATCTTGTCCATAATTGGCAGCAGGAAAGCCAACGTTTTACCTGTTCCCGTCTTTGCTCTGGCAATAACATCCAGTCCTTGTACCAATGGCGGAATCGCTTCTTCCTGTACTGGTGTAGGCTTAACGATACCTTGACCTTGAAGCAACGTGCTCAATAATTCTGAAACTCCTAATTCTTTAAAACCCGGCAAATTGTCCACCTCGCTTTTCCTCATTTTAATTTGATTATTACTTTCCCCAAACTTTCCGTCTTCCACAAAAGACCTGCTCCATGCCTTAGAGCCTGGCGTTCCTTATAAAGCGTATGCTTCCGATGCAGCTATGCAAGGCATAACTTATAAGTATCCATTTCCCGGATTAATATAAGCAAGTACAGCGTATATTCAAACAAAAGCGGAAGAACCCCACAGGAGTCCTTCCGTCCCATTTTATCCTTGACCCATTGAAAGTTGCGGTCAAAGTTCGGTTTCTGGGGCAGCGATCCACCGGACATTCAGACTTACAATCCATTCAAATGGGGCTTTTATAGAGAATTCTAGATTCTGCAACATTTTATACGTATAGAAGTGAAAGTCATCCTTTATATTGTACTTGATACAATGTCATTTGTGTGTAACTGCCGAAGAATTATTATTAAATCCCTCAGTTCCTAGAACCTCCCTGACTTAAAAATCGAGAATAGCAGCCACAGGAACAGCAGCAGCGCCACTACACCACCGATCTCTACCGAAGGGAAGTCCCAGATTAGCGAAGGTTCGCCGCGCAGCGAGGAACCTATAATCAGACCCACCATAATAATGCTGAACGCCAGCAGCACTATGCTGAAGGACAAGCGGTTCCCCACCCGGTCGATCTTGCGCATAAGACTCTGCAGCTCCGGCACGCCAACCTCTACCTTAAGCTTCCCCTTGCTGATCAATGAAGACAACTGCCTTGCCTGTGCCGGAAGCTCTACCAGACTTTCCACGAGATCCGCTACACCACCCCAAAGCTTGCGCTGCAGCCTATTGCTGCTGAAGCGTTGCTTCACCAGTTGGCGGCCAAAGGGCTCAGCCATCTGCACAATACTGAAGGATGGGTCCATATTCCCGACAACGCCTTCTAAGGTCAGCATTGTTTTGCCTAGCATAGCCAAATCCGGCGGGATGACGAGCCGATGCTTGCGTGCAATTCCAAAAAGATCGTTCAGCGCCTTGCCGATGCTAACTTTATGGAAAGGGACATCATAATATTCTTCCCGCATCCGGTCCATATCATCATGCAACGCAGCTCGATCAGCGTCCTCACTAATAACTCCAAGCCGTAGAATCGCCCGCACCATAGAATCTGTATTTTTACGCATTAGTGCGATAATGAGCGCAGATAGATGATCCTTCATCTCCTCGCTCAGCCGTCCCACCATGCCAAAATCAATCAGTGCCAGCCTGCCATTATCCATCAGCATTACATTCCCGGGATGAGGATCAGCATGAAAGAAGCCGTGAATAAAGATTTGCTTCAGCATCATCTCCACGAGTTTCTGGGCAACTTCCTTAAGCTTAAAGCCTTTGCTGATCAGCTCATCACGGCGGTTTAAGGTAATGCCCTCCACGAAATCCATCGTCAGAACCCGCGTGGAGGTGTAGTCCCAATGGATCGACGGAATATAGATCCCGTCTTGATCCGTTAGCTGCTGGGCAATTTTCTCCGCGTTGCGGCCTTCTTGACTGTAATCAAGCTCAGCAAGCAGCGACTTCGTGAACTCTTCTGTCATTCGTGATAGTCCATACTGCTTCGCCCAGTCCATTCTTCTCTCGGCAAGAGCGCTTAGGTCACGCAGAATCTCCAAATCACGGCTCATCGTCCGCAGAACACCGGGACGCTGAATTTTGATCGCGACAGCTTGTCCGTTATGCAGTACGGCGCGATGGACCTGACCGATTGAGGCTGCGGCAAGCGGTTTATTATCGAAGGAAGCGAAGATCTCCTCCAGATGCTGATCCAATTCCTGCTCGACGATTGCACGCGCACTCTCCGCAGAGAACGGCGGCACATTATCCTGCAGCTTCACCAGTTCTTGAATTATGGAATCAGGCAGCAGATCAGACCTTGTACTAGCAAGCTGGCCCAGTTTAATAAAGGTTGGGCCCAACTCCTCCAGTACAAGGCGAATGCGCTCCCCAAGTGTAAGACTTAAGTGAACTTCCTGCGTCACGAGCCGGCGTGGAAGGGATAAAAGATGATAGAGCCCCAGCTCCTCGACCATATAACCGAAGCCATGACGCATAAGCGCCATGGCAATTGCTTGGTAACGTCCGGCATGTCTGATGCGGACCGCCATTTATTCCGTACGCGTTTCCGGCAATGTTCCCTCTAGGGGAGCACTGCCCTCCAGCTCAGCCACACGACGTTCCAAACCTGCAATTCGTACTTCCAGCTCGGCTATATCACTTTGTACAGGTACCTTTAACTCCTTTAACACACGCTGAACCTGCTCCTGCACCGCAGATTTAAAGACTCCGCGTTCCTCGTCACCGCGCTCAACCAGACGGTCAACTAGCGCTTTGGATTCAGAGGGAGCAAGCTCTCCGCGTTTAACCAGTTCTTCAACAACCTTCTCGACTTTTTCCTTGCTGACAATGGTGAGGCCCAATCCTAAAGAGATCGCTTTTTTAAACAAATCACTCATGGCACTTTCCTCCCAAAGATTCCGTTTCGTTACAAACAGAAGTTATGGTTAAAGTATACCCCACTAACCCTGCTTTTCCAAAGTTACACGTTTCATAGCCTGATTTATTTTTATCTTGGAATACGCGCAGCCCAAGTCGCAGCCTGCAGAATCAATTTCCGTATCGCCGGATGGCGAAAGGATGGCTCATGATGACCAGGCATAAGGACAACAACCCTGCCAAGTCCGTAACTATGACACCAGGCTGCGGGGCGTCTTTCTCCGTCTTCCTCATACTCAAGCAGAATAGTCTTCTCCGTAAACGGATCGAATTCAAAGCGATAAGGCTCTTCGTCCAATTGGAAGTCCTCTATACCTTCCGTAATGTTATGTTCCAGCACCTTAAAGTTCAAGGTAGTGTAGGCTGGATGGCCCGTGAAGCGACCGCCGATCAGATGGGCCAGTTCATAACGCTTGGCCAGTGAGATCCCTGTGTGCAGCACGATCAAACCTCCACCTCCACTCACATAACTAAGCAGCCCGGCTGTCTGTTGAGGCGATACCGTTTCATTCCATAACTCGTTATAGGCAATGCATAGATCATAGCCGGCCAAATGCTCACTGTGCAGCAATTTTTTATTCTCCGAGCACTGTACTATCAGCAAATCATTTAGTATTTCGCTAATTTGTTGGTCCACTCCCTGCAGTGGATGAAACCGGGGATGGGTGTAGTCACCAAGTAACAGACATTTTCGCTTGTCCATAGGTGTCCTCCTCCTTATTTCGTTATCATTAGTAGTTACACATTGTTTATATTCTAAGTAAAACTGCTGCAGATGTCCATTCACGCCAAGCTCAGAGCGGGCATACTTTTTTCAGATACCGTCCGCCAGCATACCTCCAATAGGGTTCTTCTTAGCGATTCGCAGCCACATATCGACCCAGCTCTACGAACATGCTGCCCATTCGTTCATGCTCTGGCATAACAATCCGCTGAACGCCTTCTTCCTTAAGTGCTTCCGAGGTAATTCTGCCTACCGAAACGGCTAATACCTTTTCTTCAAAAGAATTCAGCAACTCTGCGAGCTTCCCTTGCTCTCGGGCGAACTCTACGAGAAACCGAAACTGTGGTGCGCTTGTAAAAGCAACAGCATCCACACGGCCTTCTATGACTTCCACAAGCAATCTTTCCAGTTGACCTGGCTCCGGCGGTGTATGGCGATACGGCAAAATCTGGCGAGTATTCGCGCCAACCTCACTCAGCCAAGAGACCATGCGCGGAGCCGGATCACCATGCAACTGCAACACTACCTCTTTGCCTTGCATATCAAAAGGCTGCAGTCCGCGGATTAATCCACTTGTACTGCCATCGTCGTCACGAACCTCTGGAGCCAGTCCACGTTTCTTCAGCGCATTGACTGTTTTATAGCCTCTTGCTGCAATCAGGGACCCCGAAAGAACCTCCAGAAAATGTTCGGCGATCTCCATTTTTTCGGCCATTTCGAACAAAGCGTTAAAGCCCATTCCAGTTGTCAGAATGGTCCAATGTGGCGGATTGTTTATCCAGGAGGTTAAGCCTTCACGCAGCGCCTCATCATCCAGAAATACAGTGCCTTGTGCAGGGCGGCATACGGCCGTTCCACCCATGTTCTGCACTAGCTTGACCATTTCCTCCGATTTACGTGGACCCGCAAGGGCGATAATCATACCTTTTAATTGTTCTGCCATGTAATCGTCTCTCTCCTTTTCCGGAACCCCTTATTGTTGCTTATCAGTATACTTGCAAAGGGGTAAAAAAGGAAAGCCAGAGTAAGACATTTACATATAAAGAAGAAACGGCTTCGCCGTCCTTTTGATGGACAGGAACCGTTTCTCGCAGATGATGAAGTATATTTTCAGAACGTAGACTCGCGTTCAGGCTCCTGCTCTGTTGTTGGCAGTGGAATAGGTAATGCTTCAGCATCACCATTCACAGCGTACAATTTGAAACGGCCGACCAACTTCTGCAGTTCATCTGCTAGATGGCTGAGGTCTGCTGACGAAGAAGCAATCTCTTCTACAGATGCCAGTTGCTCCTGAGCCGCGGCTGATATTGTCTCCGCATTGCTTGCCGATTCCTCGGTAATACTGCGAATCTCCTGAATAGCTTTTTCCATACTATCGGCCTCGACTGTTAATGTGTGTACAGCTCCACCCATATCTACGATCTTCTCTGCAGCACCCTTAACCGCTCTGCGGATTCGGGAGAAGGATCTTCCAGTGGAATCGACTGCTATAATCCCCTCGGATACCCGCTCCTTCGCATTCTCCATGGTTGCTGTTGCCTGTTTCATCTCCCCATTAATCGAAGCAATTTGCTCGGAGATCAGCCTTGCTGATTTCTCCGATTCTTCTGCCAGCTTGCGCACCTCTGTAGCGACTACAGCAAACCCACGTCCATGCTCCCCGGCTCTGGCAGCCTCAATCGAAGCATTCAGTGCCAGCAGATTAGTCTGCCGTGCGATACCCGTAATCACATCGACGATTCCGACAATATGGCTGGCGCGGTCATTGAGATTATCAATTACACCACCAAGCTCTTCCACCGTTTGATGGATGCTGTTGATTTTGTCCACAACGCTGATGACCGATTCGTTACCTTCCGCAGCGGATAGCGAGGTTTTGTCCATCATTGCTGATACCTGTTGCATCAATTCGGAAATTTGCCCTACTTCATTAGTTGTAGCCGCTGTACTGTCCATCCCTTTTTGCACGCTGTTAACCTGCCGTTCAGTACCTGCCGCCACCTCTTGAATAGCGATGGTGACATGCTCAATAGCCTGCGTTGTCTGATCAGCACCGGCAGTCAGTTCCTCAGCGGAAGAAGACACATTGTCTGTCATCTCTTGTACACCAATAATCATCTCGCGGAGATTTGAAACCATAATCCGGAAATTCTCCGCCAGCATACCGATCTCATCATTGCGGAAAGTCCCAATATCCTCTGACAGATCCCCTTTAGCTATAACCTCTGTCGCTTTCCCCAATCGATGGATCGGCTGCAGAATGGAACGAACATTGATATAAATCAGCACCAGTGCGAAGAGCACAGAGATAGCAATGACGATGAATGCTTTGTTACGGATATCGTCTGTCGCAGTTAGAACCTCATCCTTACTGATGGTTCCCGCAATTCTCCAGCCCGTTAGAGCATTTTGTTCATAGGTCATCTTCTTCTGAGCATCCTTATAGACATAATCAAATGTTCCAGCTTCTTTCTCGAACATTTTCTTTATAAAATCCAGGTTGCTCTCCTTGCCGATAGTCTCAGTGGGATGAACAAGAAATTTCTTACTGCTATCAATAATAAAAATATATCCTTTCTTACCTACCTTCAGGCTGGTTAGCTCACTCAGCTTGGAAAGGTTGAGATTCATCGCCATGACTCCGTTTCCACCCTCAAGCACAGATGAGATTGCGATAGCGATTTCATTATTAACCGTTTGAAACGCAGGTGAGATCACAATCCCCTTACCATGCTTAAGCGCATCAACATAAGAATTATCTTTGCGCGGGTCATACCCTTCCGGAAGTTTGGTATCTGTTGCATGGATTGTTTTTCCCCGGCTTGTCCCCACATAAATATCCAGGACATCAGGATGCAGCGTGGCATACTCCTTTAATCTGGCCTTCAGAGCAGCAGAGGATTCGCCATTGGCCTCACTGTTCACTGCATCGGATGATATCTGCGCAGCAAAATAATTAATATCGTCTATTTTAGCTTGAATATTAGCATTGATGATTCCATTAACGGCCGATACGCTTTCAGTAGCATTGTTCATGAGCTGATTTCCCACCTCAGTACTGGCTGTTTGATAGGTCTGCCAGCCGATAATCAAACTAGGTACCAACAAGACGAGAAGGTATGTAAGAACTAGCTTCGAACGGATGTTCATACGCGTTTTTTTGTGCATGGGTGTTATCACTCGCTTTCTTTCAGGTCTTCAGTACAATATATTCTCCAGCCTAAATATATAATTATATATCATCTTTGAAAACCCATTTTTCTCCTAAGTTTCTTCATTATTCTCCTGTGTTTCTAGATAATTATAATATACACGTCAAAAAAGACCGTTTATTGAAAACGGTCTTTTCTTATATGATTGTGGTTTGTCCTAGTTCAGAAGCTTGCTCTTGCAGGCCGGACAGACTCCGCCGAATACGACATGGGCATGCCCAATAGTATAGCCGGTCTCTTTGGCTACCGTATTCATCCAATCCTGTGGAACCTGGCTCATGACCTCATCCACTTTGCCGCACGCCTCACAAATAATGTGTTGATGATCATCCATTCGGGCATCATACCTACTGGCGGCTTCACCGAGCTTCAGCTCACGAATCATTTGTTTATCCGAAAGGTATCGCAGTGAGTTATATACAGTGCCATATGCTAAGTTATGTCCCTGCTCAACCAGCCGATTCATCACTTCTGCTGCGGTAGGATGATCATGCGAACTCCGGACGATATCATAAACGGCTTGACGCTGAGAAGTCAAATTCAGGTTTCTCATCTTTATCACCCTTTAACTTATTTTTAGATCAAGTATAAGTCTTGAGTATAATGGCGTCAATTAAATAGTCATAAAGCACTAAAAAGCACTTTTATTTCATTAAATCCATGAAAGATTCATTTTTCCCTCTATATCATTACTATAATTCCAGCTAAACTGAATGAAGCCAGTTTAGCTGACTACGCTAATACTTTAGTAAGGGGTTTTAAATTTTCATGATGATGATTGATCTAATCGCCAGCTTATTTGCTAACTTTTGCATATTGGTGACTTTTGTGTTTTTTTCCGGTCGACTTGCCAAGAAGTATGCTTTTTTAAATGGGACGAAGGTGACACCACTTGCTGGTGTGAGTGCTGGGATTCTATTCGGCCTGTTTGGCTTGATCCTGATGAGCTATTCTTATCTTGCCGGACCTGGGACCTACGTTAACTTACTCCATTTAACCATTGTAATTATGGCCTCCTATCTAGGCTGGCTGCCTACACTTGTCTGTGCCTTTATTCTGGCTATCTGCAGGGTTATTTTTTATGATTCTTCCTATAACTCCGTCGTTACAGCAATCGCTCTTTTGTTATATGGAATTCTTTGCAGCTGGATTTCTGTGCTTCCCTGGTCGCGCTTGCGCAAGATGATGGTGGGAAACCTGCTCTGGATGGGACTCTTTCTCGCCTTGCTGCTACACACTCTGGGAAGCCTTTCTATATATTTCTATCCAATACAATTCATTATTTCAATCAGCGCTGTGCTAATTGTTTATTACATTGCTGAGCATATCCAGCGTTCCAACGATGTGTTCACCCAGCTTGAAGTTCGGGCAACCACTGATTATTTGACTGGATTGAATAACTTGCAGCAGTTTCATCGGCATCTGGAGATAGAAATGACTCAGGCCGAGCGCCATCAGGAATGTTTATCCCTGCTAGCCATTGATATTGATCATTTCAAGATTATCAACGATACCTACGGGCATCCTGCTGGAGACGAGGTGTTAAGACAGCTTACCCGCCGGCTCTGCCAACACTCCCGCTCCCATGATATAGTATCCCGCAATGGCGGAGAGGAGTTTACAGTGCTGCTGCCCGATTGTCCGCTGCTTCAAGCGAAGAGCGCCGCCGAGCGGCTTAGAAAAGCTGTGGAGAACGAACTTTTTCTGCTGCCTTCTGACAATAGTATAACCATTACGGTCTCCATCGGGCTTGCTTGCTACCCTGAGACGGTACCTGGGGCAGATGGCAGGCTCTTGGTCCAGTCTGCGGATCAGGCCCTTTACCATGCTAAGAACACTGGCCGCAACAAAGTATCTATCAATTCCCCTGCCTCTGACTCCGAGTATTAACAGACTCCGAATCCTCGAATATTTAGAACCCTATCCACAGCGTTTCTTTTGACTGGACAGTGGTAATAAATAGAAGGAGGGTTGTACAAGAGGAGGAATATTCAGGATGAATACAAAGAATAAGCAGTCGTACCATCTTCCGCACTTTCCGGAGTCCCTTTGGAGGGATACCACGGAATTGCCGGCTTTTCCACGACTCGCCGAAGATCATTCTACGGATGTCGCAGTAGTCGGAGGCGGAATTACGGGAATTACAACAGCCTATTTGCTAACCAAGGCCGGATACAAGGTCACACTGTTGGAGGCAGGTGAACTTCTCAGCGGTACGACCGGATTTACAAGTGCCAAAATCACAGCCCAGCACGGCCTGATCTATCAGGATCTTGTGAAGCATTTTGGCGTGGAGAAGGCCCGACTTTACTTTCAGGCGAACAGTGAAGCAATGGAATGGATGATAAATACAGCCCAAGAGCTAAAGCTATCCTGCGGCATGCAAAGGGAACATGCTTATCTCTACGCTGACGCCGGGGATGAGAAAACGCTGAAGCAGTTGGAAGAGGAGTACCAGGCTTATGAGAAATTAGGTTTGCCCGGTGAATGGCTGGAACAATTATCGCTGCCCTTGACAGCAAGGGGAGTCATTAAGCTGCCTGGGCAGGCTCGGTTTCATCCACTGCAATATCTGTCGGGCTTGCTTAAGGTCTTTCTTGCGGAAGGCGGAGTGATCTACGAGCATACGATGATTAGTGAAAAGGTGGAGCAGGGCGGCCGACTCACCCTCTTTACGGAACAGAAGGAACACCGGATTTCCTGTAATCATGTAGTTTCTGCCTCCCACTTCCCCTTTTATGATGGCGGAGCATTATATTTCTCGCGTCTGCATGCCGAACGTTCCTATTGCCTGGCGATTCAGCCGGAGACCGACTTTGAGGGTGGCATGTATTTAAGCGCCGGAGAACCTACCCGCTCTCTGCGGGCTGTGGAATGGGAAGGAAGAAAACTGGTCATTGTGGGGGGCGACAATCACAAGACAGGCCAAGGCATCTGTACGATAGGTCACTACGAGAATCTGGAGCTGTTCGCTGGTCAACTACTCGGGATTAAGTCTTTTCCTTATCGCTGGTCAGCCCAAGATTTAATTACACTCGACAAGGTCCCCTATATCGGCAAGGTCTCTAAAGATGAAGAAATTTATATCGCGACTGGATTTGGAAAATGGGGAATGACCAGCGGCACATTAGCAGCCCATCTGATATCCGACCAAATTCAGCGCAAAGAGCACCCTTATACAGAACTGTACGATCCCTCCCGCTTCAAAGCTATTCCCGGCATCAAGAATTTCATCGTTCAGAATGCTAATGTCGTCAAAGAACTCGTAGCAGGAAAAGTCGAAATCATTCACAAGAAGACACGTGATCTGCAGCGGGATGAAGGGGCTGTCGTGTTGCATGACGGCAAACGTGTGGGCGCTTATAGAGATCAAGAAGGCGAGCTGCACCTAGTAGACCGAACCTGCACCCATATGGGCTGCGAGTGTGAATGGAATGACGGTGACCGCTCCTGGGATTGCCCGTGCCACGGCTCCCGCTACTCCTTCGATGGAGAGGTAATGGAGGGTCCGGCGACCTTGCCCCTGACCCAGCTCGACGCGAAAATCTGAGTCGCGATATGCTAAATCCCAGCCTTAAAGGCCAGACCTGCGCTGCCATCCACCAACCCCAAACGGAGGTCGATCATTTTAGTTCTCATCGCTCGTGACGTGATTGTCTACGCCCACTCGGTTATAATAGGACTGAAGAAAGTTTTGCTTCAGAATAGTTCAAGGGAGAGTGACGATAAGTTATGGATTTAAGAGGGAAAAGTGTTGTAATTACCGGCGCAGGCAAAGGAATCGGAAAAGCCCTAGCACTGGCGTTGGCTAAAGAAGGCGCTAATCTGGGCCTGATTTCCAGAACTTCAGCCGATCTCGAAGCTTTGAAATCAGCCTTGACCGAAGTCTATGACGTAAAGGTAAGCATAGCCGTAGCCGATGTCTCTGTACGCGAAGAGGCCGAACGGGCTGTCGCCTCCCTGCAAAATGACCTAGGTGCATTTGATGCGCTGATTAATAATGCCGGCATTGCTCAGTTCGGTACCCTTGTAGAAATGGACCCTGCTGACTGGGAACGCCACATCAATATCAATCTGTTCGGTACTTATTATGTGACCCGTGCAGCTCTGCCCGCGATGATTGAGCAGAACAGCGGCAATATTATTAATATCTCATCTACAGCCGGAGAACGCGGCTTCGCGACAGGCTCTGCCTACTGCGCTTCCAAGTTTGCCTTGATGGGCATGACCGAAGCACTGGCACAGGAGGTACGGAAACACAATATCCGTGTGGTGGCCTTGACTCCAAGCACCGTCAATACGGGATTGGCTGTCGATGCCGGTCTTACGATTGGTGATGAAGACCGGATGATGCAGCCTGAGGATGTTGCTGAACTAGCGCTGACAGCACTGAAGCTTCCGGATCGGGTCTTCCTGAAAACTGCGGGCATCTGGACAACTAATCCGCAATAAGATACGGAAAGAAGCACATACTCGAATGAACTGCATCACTTGTATATCACACTGATTGGAGGTTCGATGAGTATGCTAGTAGTAACGAACACTATCAAGGTTAAAGAAGGTCATGGGGAAGCTATAGCCCAGCGTTTCGGCGGAACTAACGGCGTACAAGAAATGCCCGGCTTTGTTCGCATGGAGGTCTGGCATGGCAGCCCTAAAGAGGGCGTCGAAGAATTGAAGATTTGTACAGTCTGGGAGAATGAAGAAGCCTTCAAAGGCTGGACCTCAAGCGATTCCTTCCGCCAGTCGCATCGGGGTGCCGGCGGCAACGAAGCCATTCTGGGTGCCTCACTCGACAAGTACGAGCTGCTGCTTAGCCGTACACCAGAGAACTGAACTCCGTGTGAACATATAAATTCTTATATTTCAAAAAAACAGGGAAGTCCATGCAGCCAAATCTGGCAGCATGGACTTCCCTGTTGTGCTAAACTCTCTTAGTCTCTGCTACTCTCATGAATAGGCAAAGGTTCTTCCACTTCTTGATGCTTACCCGGCCAGAACGCAAGCCGTCCAAAGAGCATCGTAATCGCGGGCACGAGGAACGGGCGAACTACGAAAGTGTCTAATAAAATACCAATAGCGGTAATGATACCGAATTGCACAAGCACCTGAATCGGCAATGATGCCAATACGGCAAAGGTACCGGCCAGAATGAGGCCAGCAGAGGTTATCACCGAGCTGGTCTCATTTACGCCCTCCGCAATCGCTTGCTTCAACGGCATTTTCTTTCGCTTCTTCCAGATATTTGAGATCATAAATATATTATAGTCTTCGCCCAGCGCTACCAGGAAAACGAAGGAGTACAACGGGATAGCACCTTGAATGGCCTCTGCACCGAGTACATAATGAATAATAATCCACCCTATGCCAAGGGCCGAGAAGAAAGACAGGATCACCGTTCCCACCAGATATACCGTTGCGATCACGGAGCGTAAGTACAGCAGCAGCAGCAAGGTAATCATCCCGATAACGACCGGTATAATAAGATCAGTGTCTCGCTCGCCAACCTTTTTGGTATCGTGCTGCGTTGCCGTTTGGCCACTTACCCACACGCTATCTGCAGGATTCTCAATCCCAACATCCAGCAGTGCCTG
Organism: Paenibacillus sp. 19GGS1-52; assembly: GCF_022369515.1. NCBI lineage: Bacteria > Bacillati > Bacillota > Bacilli > Caryophanales > Paenibacillaceae > Paenibacillus > Paenibacillus sp. 19GGS1-52. The sequence continues at coordinate 668,640 of NZ_CP059724.1, read as the reverse complement.
CTCTGCTGTGGACAGAAGCGCCGGAATATGACTCATAGCTTCAAGCGAATACGGATTGTTTTTGAATTCAATATCAAAGCCTAGAATATTCTTGTCAACGGCTCCCTGCTGCGGATCGGAAACGGTATCCACATAAGAAATTCCGCCAAGCATGACCTTAAGGTCCGCTCCATCGGCTTTCCCCTTTGTATCAATGATCAGCTTGGCCGGAGCCAGCTCTCCGGGGGAGAATTGCTTGCCAATAAGATCAAATCCTTGACGTGACTCCATATCCTTTGGAAAGGAGGAGAGAATATCATACGTAAATTTTATCCCACTGGAGAAAGAAGCCAGAATCCCCAGCGCCACAACTGTCACCCCTACAATAGCCCAAGGCCGTGAGACAACCAGTCCGCCGATCCCTTTATTGCGAATATGGGAAGTCTTCACCTTGGGAGCTGGTTTGCCTTTAGCCTTGGCCCGGTCAACCTCCATTTGCGGGGTCCGTGGAATGAACGGGAAGAATGAGGTCCGTCCGAAGATCGCCAGCAAGGCTGGTACTAGGGTCAGACTGGCAATACCCATGATAAAGATAGCAAGGCTAAACGGAATCGCAAAGCGATGGTAAGCACCCGACTGGGCCAGCAGCAGTGCAAACAAAGCCAGCACTACTGTGAATCCGCTCATGGCGATAGCGCCTGACGAGTCTGTAATGGAGCGTAGCAGGGCACGGCTCTTGCTGTCCTCTATCTTCAGCATCTGGCGGAACCGTGAAATCAGGAACAGACAATAGTCCGTACCTGCGCCGAACAGGAGTACCGTCATAATCGAGACCGCTTGGGAATCAACGGTGATCCAGCCCTCCTGCGCCATTTTTCCAAGTAATGGGCTTGTTACCCCATAAGCAAAGCCAACCGCAATGAGTGGTATAACGGCCAAAATGGGGGAACGATATATAAGTAACAAAAACACCAGTACCAGAATTACAGTCGCCATAAGCAAGGCCACATCTGCGTTCTGGAATAAGCCTGTAGCGTCAATAGAAATGCCGACAGGACCCGTAACGCGCAAGCTTAAGTCACTGCCATCCACCTTAGCAGCGGTAGGATCTCCACCTGTCTCGGTGCTGATCATTTTCTTCAGTTGCGTAACAGCAACACCTAGTTGTTCACTATCTGCAGTTTTATCGAAAAGAACCGGAGTCACTAGCGTGCTGCGATCCTCAGACAACGAAGCCTGAAGTGCCTGTGGCGGCAAACTCCCTAGTGGTGGAACAAAATTTTGATGTGGCAAGGGCGTTTGTGTAAGCTTGTTGTATACGGCTCCGACTTGCGTCAGATCTTTCTCCGTAAGCCCACCTTCCCTATGCCATACGAGCAGTGCCGGTATACCGCTCCCGGTTGGGAATTCTCTTGCGGCAATCTTTGCTGCCTGCACGGACTGTGAATCTTCTGGAAGGTTTGCAGCATTATTATCCACCTGTGAATTTACAGCAGGCCATAACATCGTAAGTGCTCCAACTACTGCAATCCATACAAGAAGTGTAATCCACTTCGTTTTGCTGCCTGCCACCCATTTACCGTAGCCTGACATCCCCTTCACCCTCTCTTTTGTACCCAGCGTCTAAATAATGAGCCGTGGGTCATTTCATGCTCTTATCATATATTTCCTTTTATTTTTAATCAAATCTTTTTTATTATTCCCGCAAAACCTCACATAAAAACATACTAAACGCCCCTCTGTTCACAGATATGCTTAAGCAAGCTGTGAACAGAGGGGCGTTAGCCGAAAACATATTAAATTGTGCTATCCTGTCGTACTTTAGCCTACATCCGGCAATCCTTCATCGGAGAACTGGCTGTTATAGAGATCGGCATAGAACCCATCCTTTTCCAGCAGTTCTTCATGGTTGCCTTTCTCGATTACACTACCATGATTCATTACAAGTATGAGATCCGCATCACGAATGGTGGATAGGCGATGTGCGATAACAAAGCTGGTTCTGTTACTCATCAGCGTATTCATCGCCTTCTGGATCAACACTTCTGTCCGTGTATCAACGCTGCTCGTTGCTTCATCAAGTATCAGGATGGCTGGATCTGCCAGGATCGCCCGAGCGATTGTAAGCAACTGCTTCTGGCCTTGCGAGATATTGGAAGCCTCTTCATTCAGTACGGTGTTATAGCCCAGTGGAAGGGTGCGGATAAAATGATCCGCATGCGCGGCCTTGGCAGCCCGCACTACATCCGCTTCGGTTGCTCCTTCGCGACCATAAGCAATATTGTCACGAATCGTACCGTTAAAGAGCCAGGTATCCTGCAGCACCATACCAAACTTACTGCGCAGCTCGCTGCGTTTCATATCGGTAATATTCACACCATCGATGATGATTTGTCCGCTGTTTAATTCATAGAAGCGCATCAGTAGATTGATCAGCGTTGTTTTGCCGGCACCGGTCGGCCCTACAATAGCAATGGTCTGCCCAGGGCTGACCTCAATATTCATATCCTCAATCAGGATAGCATCCGCTTTGTATCCAAACTTCACATGACGGAACTCAACCGATCCTTCGTCAGCAACCGTTTCCTGTTTGATCAAGGAATTGCTGACTTCCAGAACTTCTTCCTCTTCGTCGAGAAGCTCAAACACCCGTTCAGCGGAAGCAATCGTGGATTGAATAATATTGGCGATATTAGCTGTTTGCGTAATCGGCATAGTGAACTGGCGTGAATACTGAATAAAGGCCTGAATATCACCAACTTCAATTACTTTTTTAGTTACAAAAATACCCCCAACTACACAGACGAGCACATACCCGATATTACCAATAAACATCATCAGTGGCATAATCATCCCGGACATGAATTGAGCCCGCCAGCCGGAATCATAAAGCTTGTCGTTAATATCGTTGAAATCCTTAAGCGACTGCCGTTCACGCCCGAACGCCTTGATAATCCGGTGTCCGGTATACATTTCCTCTACATGTCCGTTCAGTTGTCCAAGCGATCTCTGCTGGTTAATAAAGTAGGTCTGTGAACGCTTCGAAATGGCCATAATAACCAAAAAGCTCAGTGGTAAGGTAATCACTGTAATCAGGGTCAGCCACGGACTGATGGTCAACATCATAACAATGACCCCAATAATCGTGATAATAGCCGTAATCAGCTGCGTTAAGCTCTGCTGCAACGTGGTGCTGATGTTATCCACATCGTTGGTCGCACGGCTAAGAATTTCGCCATGGGTCCGAGAGTCAAAATATTTCAGAGGCAGTCGCTCCAGCTTGCTATTGATCTGCTCACGCATATCATAAACAACCTTCTGGGCTACGCCGGCCATCACATACTGCTGAATGTAGCTGAATAGAGCACTGAATAAATATAAACCAGCGAGAATAATCAGAATTTCATTAATATATCCGAAATCAATGGCTGCACCCTGTACGCCTGTCATTTTAGCGTAAGCACCCTTAAAGAGCTCGGTAGTCGCTTTACCCATAACCTTGGGGCTGAAAATACTGAAAACAGTACTAGCTATCGCCAAAATGATTACGAAGAACAATTGCACCTGACGCGGACGTAAATAGCGGATCAAGCGGCGAAGTGTGCCTTTGAAATCCTTAGCTTTCTCCGCAGGCATCATCATTCCAGGGCCCCCGGGACCTCCTGGACCTCCGGGTCCTCTACGACGCGGAGCAGGATCAGGGCGTTTGTACTCTTTTTCTTCACTCATGCTATTTCCTCCTCTGACAGCTGCGAGGATACGATCTCGCGATAGACTTCATTGTTATCCAGCAGCTCGCGGTGAGTGCCCATTCCGACGATTTCCCCATCATCTATAACGATAATCCGGTCTGCATCCATAACCGTACTAACTCGTTGGGCTACAATCAGAACGGTAGATTCTGTCGTTTCACCCTTGAGTGCAGCGCGGAGCTTGGCATCCGTCTTGAAGTCAAGTGCAGAGAAGCTATCGTCGAACAAATACACTTCAGGTTTCTTAACCAGTGCACGGGCAATAGATAGACGCTGCTTCTGACCCCCAGAGACATTATTACCGCCCTGAGCGATCTCCGAGTTAAAGCCTTCTTTCATCTCAGTCACGAAGTCGTAGGATTGAGAAACTCTGGCTGCATGAAGAATCTCTTCATCTGTTGCATCCTCTTTGCCGTAGCGGATATTCTCATTGATCGTTCCGGTGAATAACACTGCTTTTTGCGGAATATAGCCAATCTTGCTCCGCAGCTCTTCCTGTGTCATCTCACGCACATCAACTCCGTCTACACGCACTGCACCTTCGTTCACATCGTAAAATCTTGGAATCAAGCTAAGCAGTGTAGATTTACCTGAGCCGGTACCGCCAATAATAGCCGTAATCTCACCCGGTCTTGCACTGAAGCTGATTCTGGACAGAGCAGGTTGTTCCGCACCAGGATAGGAGAAGGATACGTTATCGAACTCGACAAAACCGCGCATAGTATCCCGTCCATCTTTATGGGTAGCTGTAGCAGTTGTTTGAAGTTCACTTTGCGTTGGATCTGAGAACTCTGGCTGCATATCCAGCACTTCATTAATACGCAGAGCCGACGCCGAAGCACGGGGAATAAGTACGAACATCATGGATACCATAATCAGGGAGAACATGATCTGCATGGCATATTGAATGAATGCCATCAAAGAACCAACCTGCATGTTACCTTCATTTATTCGTATGCCACCGAAGTACAGAATGGCAATCATAGAAAAGTTCATCACAATCATCATTAAAGGCATCAGTCCAGCCATAACTTTGTTAACTTTAATGGCCGTATCTGTCAAATCACGATTTGCTTCACTAAAGCGTTTATTCTCATGACCAATCCGGTTGAATGAACGGATAACCCGAATACCGGTTAAATGCTCACGCAGCACAAGATTCAATTTATCCAGCTTAATTTGGATCGCCTTGAACAACGGCAAACCTTTCATACCGATGAAGAATATGGCACCGACAAGCACAGGAATAACGACGACAAAGATCAGGGAAAGCTTAGCATCCTCCGAGACCGCCATTATGATACCACCGATCATCATCATCGGAGCGCCAATCATCATGCGCAGCATCATGGTAAGCACGGTCTGGACCTGTGTAATATCATTTGTTGTCCGTGTAATTAGGGAAGCTGTACCTAGCTTATCGAACTCATGTAGTGTAAAATTCTCAACATGGTTGAATACACGCGAGCGGGTATTTTTACCAAAGCCTGCAGCGACCTTGGAAGACAGATAACTGGCAATCACGGAGCATAATGCGCCGCCGCCCGCTACCAGCAGCATGAACCCACCGATTTTCCAAATATAGCTGCGGTCTCCCTGCACAATCCCTTTATCCACAATGTCGGACATTAAAGTTGGCAGATATAAGTCGCCCATCGACTGGAGGAACACAAGTATCAATACAGCTGCAACAGCTAGCTTAAAAGGCTGCAATTGTTTCATTAGTTTAATCAAAGTTTCTCATCTCCGTTCATTTGTAACCGGTCCAAATTAGGCGGCGGATTGTCCTCTATGAACGCATGCATCTTCAGCAGCAGTTCTGCAAGCAGGATGCTCTCATCTTCGCCCAAATATTCTACCAGCTTATTCAGCATAACGTCCATATAGCCTTTCGCTTTGCGTGTAACGGCTTTCCCTTGCTCCGTAAGCGTGATGCGCACGACCCTACGATCCGTTGGATCTGCTTGTCTTACCACCATATTCTTAGCCTCAAGACTGTTAATCAATTGTGTAATAGTTGGAGGAGTCAGCCCTAGAGCTCGGCTGATTTCAGATACTTTAAGTCCCTCCTTTGTAGAATGGCATCGCCTTGCGATAGTTATCAATAAAGTCATCTCACTCGGCTTGTGTCCTTCCACCGAATGCTGCCAATGAGATTTACGCAGCTGTCTCAGCGCTGCAAAAAGCTGATGGGCGACTGGATTTTCTGTGGATTCAAAATTTGCTGAGGTTCCTGGAATTTCCGGATTTTTTGGATTCATCCCAATTTTATTCACCTCCAAGATTAGTTAGGTTTACTAATAATTAAATAGTATATTAATTAGGTAACCTAATTATATTTTCCGTACATGACTTTGTCAAATTATGAATACGTTATCAATTATTACGAAATACAGAACGTCACATGCAGAAATATAAGGATAATTTTTCGGGTGAAACATATAAATTCTTATCTTTTATAAAAAAAGCTCCCTTGCCCACAGGCAAAGGAGTCCATTATACATATAAATATTATTTTCTTAAGCCGGACCGCCTCAGATCCCCCTAAAATTCAACTCCATGCTCCTGAGGTGTCATTCCTCCACCAGTACCAGCCCGATCTACCGAGTTTCCAATGAGGATGAAGCTAAACAATACCAAAACTGCGGTCGTCATCAGTAACATCTTTTTCATTTTGTCTCATCTCCTTCATAAGGTCTGTATACAGTTGCTGCTGTTTGTCGCTGGCGTGAACTCTATTAATCTCAAATAAAGTTACACATTTAATAATACCTTTTTCGGTGTTTAATTTCATGGAAAGTTGGAGACTTTGTATCGTATGCTCGATGCCCTTAGAGTACTCCTGCCGATCTATTAAGTACATGGCTACCTCATAATTCAATCTGAATAACCGATCCACGTTAATCGGGTCCTGAAATTGCCCAAACCGGAGTATTTCCCGTGAAAATCGCGTAAGTGCAGCATCCGCAGAAAATCCATATCGATTGGCTGATTCCATAATGATAAGCATGCCCGGCAGAATTTCACCGGGATGCTCTGCCAAAAAAGAAATATAAGCTGGCAAAGCCTTAATATTGCCAACAAGCATTTCCAGGGTGTAGCTATTCGCTATGGCGTACAGACGAAAGGTTTCTACGGCTTGGCGGCCTACCTCATCCATCATTTCAAACCAGCTCAAATCCGAGTAGCCAGCCGTATACTTTTTCGCTTCCTCGTATCGTCTCAGCTTTGTGAGAGCAGAGGCTTTGAGCAGATAACCATGTCCATAATAAACTACCAAAGGCCGCTCCGTCTGCAATTCCTCACTACGTCTGCCATTCTTCTTGCGCAGTTGCAGTTCTTCGCGGTACACGCCATTCGCTAGCGCTCGCAGCTCGTCCGCATATTTCTCAACGTCCTTCCACATATTCAGAAGAAAACATACCTTAGCCAGCTTCAACAGACCATCCAGTTGCATAGCTTCTGGGAGACGGCCGCGAAACGGTTCAAAGGTGATCACTGCGCGCAAGTTATCCTCAGCATCGACAACGGCTTGCAGCGAATTGAAAATGCGATACTGGCTGATTGCTAGTCGTTCAGAATAATTGTCCGGCTCATTTGCGGCTATAATTTTGTAAAAGATTAGCGACTCCTGAACTTTTCCATTTCTGAATAACTTCTCAGCTACTGAAAATATAATTTCCAATGATTTGGAATATTCTAATATTCTGCTTAATATTTCATCTATGCATTGCTGCTTGCCGATTTCGGCGCAGCGAACTAAAAAAGGTTCTACCCTACGGCGCGATACCCGTTCTTCGCTAAAGCATTCTTCCACATAAAGGGGATACAGCCAGCCCTCTGGGAAAGCAAAAGCCTTGGTGATCGAATCTAATTGTCCCAAAGAAACAGGCTTAGGCGGATTGCCATGGAGTATTGCGCTAAGACTACCGCGGTTCAGCCCAGAGACTTTGGCAAACGAGGCGAGATTATGGCCCGAGCGGGACAGATTCTTCTCTATTTCTGATCGTAATGTTGTCAGCTTCGCCTCCACCCGGCACCCCCCAATTGTTATTAATAAGCTTCTATTAATTGACATTATAGGTGAACCTTATAGAAAGCACAACAAAAAGAGGAGATTCAGTCCTCCTCTTGGATATTCCATTTATCATCTTAGTTCTAATTTTTATTGCTTAAATGTTGTTTTGTTTCCTATAATTGGCCTCGTGCGAGTGTCAGCCCCTTCATTACGGTTGCGCAAACTTTCCATCATCTTATTCTGGGCCAATAGAATATAACCGTCCAGCCGTTCACTCAGCTCTAATACTGTGCGGTCACTGAGACTACGCTGTTGCGCTACCTCAAGCAATTCACATCTAAGACTCTCAATAGTCATAAACAACTCGTCTTCTCTATAATCGCTCCTATGATCATCCTGGGAATAAGCTTGGTAAAGTATCACTTCCACTCACCTTCTCTCTATCACTTCTTCCCTATCATAATTCATGATGCCAAAAAACATATTTTGAAAAAAAAGAAAAATATGTCGATCCTAGAGTAAAAAATACAGTTCTTTATTTATCAGAAATATCAATGTAGTCCGAGGGGAGAAACTGTTCGCCCAGCAGCCCTTTTGCAAAAGAAATCCATTCGCGTGCCGCAAAGGACAGATAGCGGTCCCGGCGCCAGATCATCCCAAGCTGCCAGGGAATAGCGGGCTCTGTCAAAGGAATAATCTCGATCCGTGAACGGTCCATATCACGGCAGATGGTCTCTGGAAGCAGCGCAATTCCCAGGCCCGCGGCAACCATCCGACTGATCAAGTCCCACTGCGAGCTCTCATATACTACGTTCGGTTGAAATCCAGCCTTCACGCAAGCCGTAATAATCCGGTCATGCAGCGCAAAGTCTTCACGAAACAACACGAACTCCTCATCAGCCAATTCTCCCAAACGAACATTGTTCGCTCCTGCCAAACGATGCCCTGCTGGCACCAAGAGCTCCAGCTTCTCTTCAATAAAGGTGAAGCAGTGAAACTTGGCCATATTCACCGGCAATACAACTACGCCAATGTCGATTAAACCGGTTTCTACATCGTTCTCCACTTTCTTCGCACCATCCTCATGCAGCCGAATGGTGACCTCCGGATACCGCTTGTGAAACTGGCCAATGACGGCTGGAAAGAAGCTTGCACCTACCATTGGTGGCAACCCGATGCGGATATGACCCTGCTTCAATTTACGTAAACTATCAAGCTCCGAGGACAAGCTGCCAAAGGATTCTACAATATTTTGCGCCTTGGTCAGCAGAATTTGTCCTGCATCCGTCAGCCGGATACTTTTACCTTCACGATAAAATAAATCTGCCCCCAGCTCAACCTCAAGGTTGCGGATCATTTTGCTTATTGTGGGTTGAGAAATATACAACGATTTGGCTGCATTAGAAAAGCTATTTAGTCTTGCTACCTGAACGAAATATTGCAATTGCCGGATATCCATAGCTCTGCCTCCAATGTATAGATAGATAGAATGTTAGCTATTCGATCTATTCATTTTACCTATGAAAGAAATAGATGTAAACTTTCATTACCATGAAAGGAGCGAAGCCTTATGAAAAAGATTACTTTAGGCTTGCTGCAGGTGGCGGGGCTTACACTGTTCTCACTACTTATTAATACTGTAACTTCATTGATGCATATTCCCATTCCCGGAAGCATTCTTGGTATGGTCCTATTGTTTCTATTACTAGAGTCAGGGGTCATTTCTCTCCATTGGGTAGAGCTTGGTGCATCCTGGCTGCTAGCTGAACTGCTGCTGTTCTTTATTCCTTCTGCTATAGGTGTTATGAATTATTCCAAACTGCTGGAAACGGATGGCCTGCGTGTGCTGGCGGTTGTACTCGTGGGTACTTTTGTAGTCATGGCTAGCTCCGGTCTACTTACAGGTGCTATATCTAAAGCGAAAGAGCGGAGAGTGTCATGATGATCGGCCTGATATTTCTCGCGCTTACTATCGGTGTTTACTTACTGTCGAAACGTATTTATACTTCAAGCACCAAAATGTATGCCTCACCGCTAATCATTACGCCGTTACTTATTATCGGCTTCCTGCTGATGACAGGAATTCCCTATGCATCTTACAATGCGGGAGGCAAATGGCTGACGGACTTGCTGCAACCAGCAACCATCGCCTTTGCGATCCCTCTGCATAAAAACTTCAAGGTACTCAAAAAGCACGCTGCCGAAATTGCGGCAGGCGTGCTTTCTGGTACGGTAGTTGCAGTAATCTCATCCATGTTTCTCGCGAAATGGCTGCATCTCAGCAGCGATCTGGCGGCTAGCCTGGTACCGCGTTCGGTTACGACTCCGATCGCTATGAGCATATCGCAAAGTATCGGCGGCGTACCCAGCATTACGGCAGTCTTCGTCATTATGACCGGAGTACTGGGTACGATGATGGGTCCTAGTGTGCTTCGCCTCTTCCGCATTGACAATGAAATCGCACGCGGTGTATCGCTGGGAACCGCTGCGCACGGTACGGGCACGTCCAAAGCTTTCGAGCTAAGTTCGTTGACCGGAACCATCTCCAGTATCGCGATGATCCTGACGGCGCTATTCACAATAGGTGTAGCTCCGGCAATGCTCGCGGTTTTCCTCCACTAGGCCGACCCGGCTTGGGCCATAGACATGATCGCTGCAGTTTAACTGGGCGGTCATGTCTTTTTTTAAAATATAAGAATCTATATGCTTCATGCAATAATTTATCCTTTTATTTCTCGAAGAAACGGGTGTCGTCCATATAAAGGACCGCGAAGCCGTTTCATCTTGTAATATAGTACTCTACTCTATCTTGAGCGTTAGAGTTTCACTGGCTGTCCGCTCTGGGCGGAATCATACGCTGCACAAGTGACTTTAAGCGTCTTATAGCCATCCTCATAATCACTGAGAATACGTGAGCGGTCACCCGTCCGTACAGCATACAGGAAGGCTTCACTTTCAACTAAGTAAGGATTGCCTGTATTGGCATATTCATTGCTATTGCCACTGCGTACCTCCAAGAGGCGTTCCGGATTCCAGTCGAGCAGACCTCGGTCGTTGTAGAAACTGAGACCTGCACTGCCTACACCATCTGGCAATACACATGTGTTGGAGATATTGGCAATAATGCCGTTCTCAAGCTTCAAGGATACGGTGCCTACATCGGCAACACTTACGCCTTCATGCTGCTCATGTACAATACGGTTGCCAAACATGCCGTAAACTTCCTTCACTTCACCAGCCAAGTAACGCAGTAAGTCTACAATGTGAGTGGTCTGCTCTGTGAACTGTCCGCCTGACTGCTCCTGATTGCGCCACCATGCCACTCCCGGCATGCCGCCCATCCATTGGCCGACAATCATCCCCACCTTGTCACCGCTCAGAATATCCTTCAGCCGTCGTATATTTTCCTGATACCGGAAATGATAACCTACCGAGGTCAGCAAGTTATGCTCTTTAATTTCCTGCAGCAGACTCGCGGGAATTTCGGTGCTGGAGCCTAGTGGTTTTTCTATAAAAAAAGGAATATCCCTGCGAATGAGTGCACGTTCAATAGCTCCATGCGACTGTGGAGGCACACAAATATAAACAGCGTCCAGCTTATGGGCATCGAGCATCTCTGTTACATCACCATATCCAGCGGCACCATAAGGCCGGGCCATTTCTTCTCCCTTTTGCTTACTGCTGCCACAAACAGCCGTCAAAGAAACATCCGCCATACCTGCCAGCAAATCTGCATGTACCTTGGAGAACCAGCCTGTCCCAATAATTCCGATATTTAATGTCATTCTCTTACCTCCTGCGACTCTGTAATGTATGCCTTTTCATTAAGTATACGATGTTATCTGCGAAGAAGGAAATTCCCCCATTCCTCAGGAAGCAACTGCAGATAGGGGCTTTGCAAAAAACGATCATCAGCCAATACAATAATTCCTGTATCATTCTCGCTGCGAATCAGCCGTCCTCCGGCCTGAAGCACCTTACTCATCCCTGGGTAGACATAGGCGTAATCGAATCCGTTCTTGCCTTGCGCATTGAAATACCCACGGAGCAAATTACGTTCTAATCCAAGCTGTGGCAGGCCAACCCCCACGACCATCACGCCATTCAGACGGTTGCCTGGTAGATCTACGCCCTCGGAGAAAATCCCTCCTAGAACAGCGAAACCAAGCAAGGTTTCGGGATTCTCCGTATGAAAGGCAGCCAGAAAATCCTCCCTTTCCCGCTCACTCATGCCGGTCCCTTGCACCTGTGTCACTATTTCAGGATACTTCTCGACAAACACCTCGTATACACTCTGCAAATACAAGTAAGAAGGAAAAAACACAAGATAATTCCCTTTCCTAGCGACCATCCCCTTCAGAGCATCACTTAACGGCAGCAGAGAGTCCGCCCGGTCACGATACCTTGTAGACACAGGCAGGATAGACACTTCCCATTGTTCCTTATGAAAGGGTGACGCCACAACCACACTGTAATCCTCCTCTGCTGCACCAATCATATCTCTGTAGTAGGACAGCGGGGAGAGCGTCGCGGAGAATAGAATCTGGCTGCGAAAACTCTTCGCCATTTGCTGCAACAAATAAGAAGGGTCCAGATTGAACAGCTTCAACAACACATCGCCGCGCCGAACCTCCGCATAAGTAAGGTAGCGCTCATCATAGATCTTGAATGTACGCAGCATCCCCTGCGCTGCATAATAAGTATCAAGCAGACTCTCCTCACCTTCCCCTTCAGGAATAATTAGGGATTGTGAAGGACTTACCAGTTCCTGTTCCGCTTCTGCGGTAAACGTCTCTAACAGGGATGGCAGCTCATCTGGGAAAAGAGTCCATTTCCCTTGTCCCTCTTCGTTACAGGTTTTGCGCAAAGTAATAAAGAACGTGTTTATCGCCTTGGCAGCGGCACTTAAGGTCTTGTTCACTACCTTGTATTGACGCTGCAGCCCTAGAAATGGAGCCTTCTGCAAAGAAGCGGAGAACATCTCCCGTCCCCGGTCGACCAGATTGTGTGCCTCATCAATAAGCAGTACCGTCTGCTTCTTCTGCACCTCCGACAGCCGTTTCAAGCTGATCCGGGGATCATAGATATAGTTGTAATCACAGATTACCGCATCGCTGACATAGGCAACATCCAATGAGAACTCAAAGGGGCACACTTGATGTTTCAAGGCATACCTTGCAATAATCTCCTGGGTCATCAGCGTCTCCTGCTCCAGAATGTCCATCAGTGCACCGTTAATCCGATCATAATACCCGTCCGTCAATGGACAGGCAGCTTTACTGCAGAGTCCTTCTTCCCGAAAACAGGCTTTATCTTTGGCAGTCAGCGTAATGACATGCAGTTGAAGACCTTGTCCCAACAGCTGCGTTACAGCTTCCTGAGCAGCAAGTCGGGTAACCGTCTTAGCCGTTAAGTAAAACAGACTGCGGACCCGCCCTTCCCCCATCGCTTTGATTACCGGAAACAGGGTGGACATCGTCTTGCCGATCCCGGTTGGTGCCTGAGCGAACAGACTGACTCCTTCTGAAACGGTCTTATAGACCGCTCCAGCTAAATGACGTTGTCCCTGCCTGTAGGCAGGAAATGGGAAAGAAAGCTCTCGGATGCTGCTTTCCTTTCGCATCTCATGCGCGAGCAGCATTTCCGCATAAGGTGCATATTTGGCTACCGTATCAGCGGCAAAGGCGCTAAGCTCTTCTATAGAGAGCCTCCTATGCAAGCTTCTCTGCTCTTCCCCATCCCGACGAACGTATGTAAGCCTTACTTGTATAGAAGAAAGACCTTGCTCATGCGAGATCATAAAGGCATACATCAGCGCTTGTGCCCAATGCACCTCACGCCCCTCACCCAGCAGATCCAGTGGTCCAAAGGTTGATTTGATCTCCTCAACGATAAGCTCTCCAGCCTCCGATACGAGTAAACCGTCACAACGTCCATCGACAATAAACAACAGTTCCTTGTGAGGGATTTCGATCCTTAAATAGACCTCCTTTTGGTCCTCCTCTTTGTACTGCTTCTGTATTTTTTGATGGATACGCGTTCCTTCTGCCATTGATGCAGCACTGTGAAACCCCGGCTCGATACTGCCACTGCGAAAGGCATACTCCACAAGAGCTCTCACGGATATAGCAACCTCATGCTTCATTTCATGCCCTCCCCATGTATTTTCTGGACATCCTTTTTTCTTTCAATGAGCATTTCCGTTCTCATTGCACTATATAATCCCATCTGATGACAGGAGCAACAGCTTTAACCCCGCTTCATTGAGTTTACGCTTTCCACAAAGACTTTACTTCCTATTCTGTTTTTTGACATTCCCTGGCTAGCGCTGCATAATAAATTCTATTACTATGGAATTTCCTTGTCTTTACGCTGCTTCTTCCTAGCCGAGAAACAAGCGTTTCATCATGTAGAAAGAAGGCGAAGCTGTGTCCTCCCTAAATATTAAACGGTGGATTGTTAAACCATTTGTATTTTTTACAATTGTATTCATACTCAAAAGCTTCTTGGCTTGGGGTGTCATTTTTGGAGACCTGCTGCCTTGGAAATCATTATTGACAGAAATCCCTTTTGCTTGGGCTCTCTTTTGTATTATTGAGCGCTTTGCCTCCAAACGTAAACTTGGTTATTATATGACGGTCAATTTTGTCGTAACCGCAATCTTTTTTGCCGCCATTATGTATTTCAAATATTTCGGAGTTATTGTCACTTATCATGCAGCAGAACAGGTAGGTCAGGTCACGGAGGTCGGCGACAGTGTATTCTCCCTCATGGATCCTTATTATCTGCTGATCTTCATAGATATTATTGGCCTCGGTTTCTATTTCTTTTTCAACAAAAAAGGCCGGAATTATAAAAAGGAAAAAATTAATCGCAGTGGCGCAAAGCTGAAATACAGCCTTTTGTTCGCCGTTTCTCTAGGATTATGCCTATTCAATATTTTACCCAACAAAGCCAGTATGAATGAGATCAAGAAAGCACAGGAAATGGGTATTCTCAATTATGAGGCTTATACTATTTTTGCTCAAGGCAAACCAGAGGTTGTTAATGCCAAAGAGATTACACAGGATGTTGTAGATAAACTAAAAGGTATCGGCATAACCGACAGCTCTTCGTTTCAGGGTGCGGCTAAAGGCAAGAATCTGATTATTCTCCAGATGGAGGCATTTCAGAACTTTCTGCTGGGGCTTAAGATCGATGGCCAAGAGATCACACCAAACCTGAATCGGCTGTTAGGGGATAAGAGCCTGTACTTCCCTAACTTCTATCAGATGGTGGGTCAGGGAAATACTTCAGATGCCGAGTTCGTAGTGAACACTTCCTTCTACATTCCTCCGCGTGGAGCAGCTACAACGTCTTATGTAGACAGGGTGCTGCCGAGTCTGCCCCGCTTGTTACAGGAGAATGGTTACCAGACTGCCACCTTTCACACCAATGATGTGAAATTCTGGAACCGGAATGAACTGTACAGCTCACTCGGTTGGGAGCATTATTACGATCATGATTTCTTTGGTGATGAAGACACCTTTTTCTTCGGAGCCTCA
This sequence comes from Paenibacillus sp. 19GGS1-52, assembly GCF_022369515.1. Lineage (NCBI taxonomy): Bacteria > Bacillati > Bacillota > Bacilli > Caryophanales > Paenibacillaceae > Paenibacillus > Paenibacillus sp. 19GGS1-52. Next base: position 653,347 of record NZ_CP059724.1, on the reverse strand, counting down.
GATGAAGTGCTCTATCGTAAGACAGCGGATAAGCTGAAGGATATGAGTGCGGGAGGTCAACCTTTTTACGCTCAGATCATCTCCATGTCCGCCCACCACCCGTTCACCATACCTGAGGAGAAGTACCGGATGAAGCTGCCGGAACGTTACGAGGGGACCTTTGTCGGTGATTATATCCGGGCCCAGAATTACGCCGATGTCGCATTTGGGCAATTCGTAGAAGAGCTGAAAGCTAATGGTCTATGGGATAATAGTGTGATTATGATCTACGGCGATCATATGGGATTGCCGATTTATTCGCTGGATCACGATGATAAGGAATTGATGACGGAAATATACGGCCATGATTACAGCTACGCTAATATGCTGAATATTCCGCTTATTATCCATGGTGGAGGCAATACGGATTCGCAAACGTTGGAACAAGTAGGTGGAGAAGTGGATATTATGCCAACCGCAGCTGGACTGCTGGGTGTTTCCATGGAGAACAATCTGCATTTCGGCCAGGATCTGCTCAGTGAGAAATATAATCTGTTGCCCGAACGTTATTATCTGCCCTCCGGCTCCTTCATTGCCAACTCCGGATTGCTGATTCCCGGTAACAGCTTTGAGGATAACACACAATTCCAGCTCGCTACGGGTGGACAGAAACCCACCGCAACAGAGGATGAATATAACCGAGCGTTAAGATTGCTGTTGCTGTCCGATAACTATGTAACTCAGCTACCTGAAAAAGTTTCTAAATAGAACCACAAGAAAGCCACGTTCCCGATGCGGAGCGTGGCTTCTTTACATTTTATAGGGAACTGTAATTATCTTTCCTGCTTCTCCAACATTCGAAAGTATTTGGCAAAGGCTTGAAGTTCCTCCGGCTCCAATATGGACAAGCAATCGGCAATCAATAGATTCGAACGATACTTTGCCTCTTTTAGCACACCTTCGCCCTTATCTGTAAGAGTAACCGCTACAGCGCGTCGATCATTCTCATCCTGCACACGTTTGATTAGATTAAGCATCTCTAGGCGATCCAGCATTACAGTAACCGCGCTGGACTTCACTTCCATCTTCTCCGCCAACTGCACCACTCGGGATTTCTTTTCTTGAGCAATCATATGAAGCAAGCCAAATTGAGGCACAGTAAGGCCAATTTCTTTATGTAATGACATTTGTGAGATTATTTTGCGCTGTACTCTCCACATGGACATTCCAATCTCTTCTACTAACGGATCTATTTGTTGCGTCATTCCACTCAGCTCCCAGTCCGTTTGTCCTAATACAAGGGTACCATTTTAATAGGTCATGATTCAATGGATTTGTCCAGCACATCAATTAGACATTGCGAAAGTAATATTCCCTGTCATAATACGGCATTATCCGACACAAAATAAATATATTCTAGCTAATGCTTCATTGTCACCGATAAGCTATAATCGTAGCAGTGACAGCAGGAGTCACGTCAAAACTATTTTCCGAGGTTGGTGAAAAGATGAAATTGGCAACAAAATTAACTTGGATGATGCTCGTCGTATTACTGGTTGTAGGTTCATCCATTGGTTTCTTCGGATATCGTGCTGCATATCAGCAAATTGATGAAGCAGCTGGAATCGAATTGGTGGGTTGTGCCAATATTACTACCGGCCTTATAGATCCGGCAGATATCTCTGCCTTGGTTGCAGGAGATAATAGTAAGCTTTCAGCTATAGAAGATCGGATTGGTTGGATTATTGAGCATAAACCCATTTTTAAAGAAGCCTTTATTTTATCTCTAGATGGCAAGGTTTTGGCGGCGGATGCCAGCTTTAAGAAAAGGGGCTATAAAGCAGGAGACTCCTTCTATTTTAGTAAAGAAGATAAAGAAATGATTATTAAAATGCAGCATTCAGCATACTCCAAGGTTTATACATACGAGGGTACTTCCCTCAAGACCGGTTACGGCCCTATCTACCAGGATCATGACCCTACCAAGCCTATCATAGCATTAATGGCCATTAATTTTGACGGCCCTTTAATTCAGAAACGGACGAATGATATCATTATTCAGCCTTTTATAATCGGTGCTTCCATTCTGGTGATTGCTATTATTGCTGCCTATCTGTTGATTCGCCGCATGATTAGTCCACTGACCAGACTGTCTAGTTCGGTTAACCTCGTGGCACAGGGTGATCTTACCCATGACCCCATTTTATTTAAAAGCAAGGATGAGATTGGTACTCTGGCACGTGACTTCAATGAGATGACACTCAACCTGCGCACGCTCATCACACAAGTGAACGATACCTCAATGCTGGTCGCATCCTCTTCCCAGGAGCTCTCCGCCAGCGCCCAAGAAACGAATCGGGCGGGTGAGCATAGCGTCAATGTTACGATTGAGCTTGCTGATGGAGCAAACGTACAGTTACAGAATCTGGAGGGAAGCTATCAGGCTGTGCAGGACATGTCCCGCTTCATCTCTGAGATTGCTTCCAGTGCTGGCATCGCACTAAACCACGCAAATGTGAACGCTGAGAAGGCCCGGGTCGGTCGGGAATCCATGGATTCCACTACAGAGCAGATGATGGTCATGAGCGGCAGCATCAGTATGCTATCCGGCATCATCAATCGGCTCTCCAGCCATTCGAAAGAAATTGAGAGTATTGTCGGGGTAATAGCCAGTATTGCCGAAGAGACGAATCTATTATCACTAAATGCAGCTATTGAGGCAGCTCGTGCCGGCGATGAAGGCCGTGGTTTCGCTGTTGTTGCCCAGTCCGTGCGCAAGCTGGCCGAACGTTCGTCCCAATCAGCTGCCCAGATTGGCCAGCTGATTAATTTAATCGTTAATCAGATGGATAAAGCTACCGAGATGATGACATCCTCCACCAAGGAAATGGAACAAAGTTCAGAAATGATCGATACAGCCGGTACCTCCTTTGCTGAAATTGAGCTGTCGGTATCCGGCATGGCGGAGCAGAGCCAGGTAATCTCCGTTACTGTAGGTGAATTGGGGGATTTAGCCACCAAGTTGGTTACATCCATCCAACATATCGTCTCCATCTCCAATCAAACAGCAGAAGGTGCCGAGACTTTATCTGCCTCCTCACAGCAGCAGCTTGCCGCTATGGAAGAAGTTGAGTCCTCTGCAACATTCCTGTCCTCACTGGCCGAGAAGCTGCAGGTTCTTGTCGAGAACTTCAAGGTTTAAGATCACGTTTAAAACAAATGGCAGGTCAAGGGAATGATCCCCTGACCTGCCATTTGCTTGTTATGCCGCTGCCCAATCTTCTATGTATTTCATTTCAATTCAAGAAGCTGTATTCTCGATAAACCACTGGCCTAGTTCATGCACCGGCATAGGTCGTCCATAATAGTAGCCCTGCATGACCCGGCAGCCCAGGGATTGCAGCAATTCAATCTGTTCGGTAGTCTCCACACCTTCGGCAACCACCTCCATATTGAGGTTGCTGGCAATAGCAATGATGTTGCTAATAATGGCTTTCTTGGAATGCATCTTGCTCTTGCGAATAAACACCTGATCAATCTTGAGTGTATTGACGGGAATTTCATCCAGATTGCCAAGGGATGAGAACCCCGTTCCAAAATCATCGAGTGATACTCTGACTCCAATCTTTCGGAGCTTGGTGAGCTGCGCCACCGTCTCCTCCATGTTATTCATAGCAATGGATTCTGTAATCTCCAGTTCTAGAAAATGAGGCGGGAGACCGGAGCGCGTGAGCGCTTCCTCTACAACCTCGTATAAGCTTCCGCCTTCGAACATCCGCGCAGACATGTTAATGGAGACAGCAACGTTAGCCACCCCTTCCTTATGCCAGTGCATATTCTGACTGCATACCACATATAACATCCAGTTCGTGATGGGGACGATGAGTCCGGTCTCCTCTGCTATCGGAATGAACTCCACCGGTGAAATAATACCGTGCTCCGGGTGTCTCCAGCGCAGCAATGCCTCAAGACCAACGGTAACATTCATCAGAGAATCCCATTTGGGCTGATATACAACCATAAACTCCGAGAGAGCTAGTGCTTTGCGAAGATCCTTCTCCAGTGACATCCGGCGAAGCTGGTGTCGATTCATCTCCTGATCGAACACACTGAACTTATTCTTACCAGAATCCTTTGAGGTGTAAAGTGCAGTATCCGCGGCCTTCATTAGAGCTGAGCGGTCCGTTCCATGCTCCGGAGACATGCTGATTCCCACACTTGCGGTGACATATAACTCATTTCCCTGGATGCTGTAGGATTTCTTGACCTCATCCAAAATATGCTCTGCAGCTTCCTGTGCTGCTTCCACAGTACATTCTGGGAGAGCGATCAGGAATTCATCGCCTCCCAAGCGGAAGACTTTCCCCTTATCGCTTACAGAACGCCTTAATCTCCGAGCAACCTCCTGCAGAAGCATGTCTCCGATGTCATGACCAAGCGTATCATTAATCGACTTAAAGCGGTCCAGATCCACAAAAAACACAGCTCCAGAAATACCGCCGAAGAAATCACCTTTGAAATACCGTTCCAGACCATGACGATTCGGCAGCTCGGTAAGCGGATCGTGATAGGCCATACGCTCAAGCACATGGCGATCCAAGAACACTGCCCCACCAGAAATACCGAGCATTAATACGGTAACGAGTGAAACACCCGTAAGTAGAATAACGTCAGTCTCCATCAAAAAGGGCTTGCTTCCATTCAAGCTGCTAAATTCAAAATGACTCGCCCTAATACTGATGTAGTGCATTCCAGTGACAGCAGTCCCTATGAAGAGTGCAGAATAAAGCTTCCAGCGGCCGAAGCTAGGGAATTCCTTAAACTTGCGGAACAGTAACACTCCAATATAAGAGGATAACAAGGCGAGTATGACGGACAGCCCTTGAGCCAGCCAATCATAATGAATAGTCGCTTTCATCTCCATGGAGGACATTCCGACATAATGCATCAAGGAAATACCAACTCCGAGGAATAAACCGCTGACCATCATTCGCCATATTCCTTGGCGGGATTCAGCAGCTACCCAGAGGGTAATATAACAGGATAATATACTAATTAATAGGGATAGAATAGCTCTACCAGGGTGGTAACTAACTTCAAATGGAAGGCGACTTGCCATAATGCCCAAGAAGTGCATTGCCCATATCCCACTTCCGAGTACACAGGCTCCCGACAGCAGCCATAACCTGCGAACCTTGCCTGTAGAACGATATACTTGAGAAGTAAGATTAAGAGTTGAATAAGCAGCGGTCGCCGCCAGCGCGAAAGATAACAAAACAATCCAAATATTATAGTGGATTCCCATTTGATCCATAGTCAACCTCTTCACTCGTTATGATATATCTACTTGCTAGAGTGCATTTCTCAAGTAAAAATCAGTACACAAATATCAAATAAAAGGAAGAGTGCGTAAAGATTATAGGCTATCCCTGAAAAGCAACGTTAATGTGTATTTTACCTTGTATTTGGCGGACTGTCTAAGTAAATACTGGAACTTGTCGCCTTTTTTGAATGTCGGCAATAAATGTCCATATTTGCCGTTAGGTTCATCCTTGAAAATGCGAAATATGACCTGTGTGTGAATCACTCTGCGGGAAGGTTATTCGCCATATTAACGTGTTGGCAATAACCAAAATTACCACATAGATGTAAATTCCAGCCGAGAATGTTGTAAAGAGATAATGAATGCCTGCCAGAGCCAGCAAAATAGCAATCAAGATAAACGAACTTGTCGTGAATTCCTTCTGATTAGCGGCCTCAAAACGCTCGGAGAAGGGCAAAGCCTGTGGCAGCAAGCGGAAGCATATAACCGAATAGATTAGCAGTGCGCATAACACCGCTGCCAAGTCCGGGATTATATGTATACCGAATAACCATATGAACAACACCGCCTCCACGGCAAACAGCGGCAGCAACAGCCTCAGCAACGCTGCTTTGAGCATCCCGCGATAAATAGGAACTGTTCCCGGCAGTGGAATGAGCTTATAAATCCAAGCGCCCTTATAGCTTGCCGAATATCTCAGCATTAGTACAACCGTCTGCATCAGCATTGCACTGAAGTAAATAAAAAGATAGGCCTTAGAATCCTTGGCTATCCCTGAGCCTCCACCCCAGACCATATTAAACAAAAAGATAAATGGAAAGACGATGGAAAAGCCAATGGATGGATATACCTTCAGCTTGAAATCCCGCTCATTCTTCATCATCGACCAGGTAAATCGGAAGAACATTCCCTCTTCCTGATTCTTACAGAACACGTTGGATAGCCAGTCTGCCAGGCGTGCGCTGTCTCTACCACTGGAGCCTTGCTCTGCAAGCTTTTGCAGACTCCGTTCGAAGAGTGGTATTAGCTTAATATACACGGCAATCAGCAAGAGTGGAATGACTACAGCCATTACTGTAAGCACAATGAGGTAAGTTGCCCTCCCTCCACCAACCAGCAGCTCAAAGGGGGCAGCGAACCAAACCGGTGCGATAAAATATTGCCACCATGCTGGTTGGAATGATAAGCCCAGCTCAGTGATATTAAATAACCGGGAAATGAGCTGATAACCGACCGTGATTCCGATGGTCAGCAGGATCTGTACGTAATTAATAATATCTTTTAGCTTTTCTCCGTCGAAAAACCTCATGATCAGCAAATAGAGCAGCGCTGTAATCACAAGAATGAGGCAGTCCATCAAGATAATTACGATCCCGTATATCACGAAGAATAGTATTCCTTGTCTGAACAAGGAGACTACCAGTGACGGGCCGGTTAATGTTAAGGTAATGGTAAATAAATAAATCAGGACATGGATACTTTTCGCCATATTCAGGGTAATACGATTCACCGGCTTGGAGAACAGTATATTTTTGTCCCGCAGATCAAGCATGACTGATGAGAAATCCGAGATTAGCGTCGTCGTAATCATAAACATCACTACACCAAATATCAGGCTCATCTGTATCATGTAGTGATCTTTCTGCACGATAAGAGCGATCAGCATAAGCCCCAGCAGCAAATATAACCAATGCACACGTATCGGAGAGCTATCCTTGTTCTGCTCACGTTTCTGCGCTCCTGCGAGTACTGTGGGCGTTCTTCTTCCGTCCATCGTCAGCTTGACCTGCAGGATACTCCGCATCATGTCGTAATCTACGCCGATTCTCCTGAATCCACCCCGCAGCTTATCCAGTAGCTTAAGTACAAGAAAATCATTCATAGTGGAGACACCTCTTGCATACAAGCGACAAATTCACCGGCAATATCCCGGTACTTATCAAAACCTGTTAATTGATTAAAGATCTCCTCAAGCGAACCCTCAGCACTCTTCTCCTTTAGTTCCGCGAAACTTCCGTCCGCTACAATACTCCCTCCGTCGATCAGAATGATCCGGCTGCTAATCTTCTCAACCACATCCATAATATGCGATGAATAGAAGATAGTCTTACCTCTTGCGGCCAGTGAGGCAAAGATTTCCTTCACGATCATTACACTATTGGCATCCAGTCCGCTGAGCGGCTCATCCAGAAATAAAATATCAGGATCATGCAGCATGCTGGAGATCAGCAGCACCTTTTGCTTCATTCCTTTGGAATACGAGGCAATCCGCATATCATAAGACTTCTCCAGACCCAGCAGCGTCATTAGCCTTTCCGCCTTATTATCGGCACTACTCCGTTTCAAGCCGTACAGCTCACCGATAAAGGTCAAATATTCCCTCGCAGTCAGGCTGTCATATAATTCAGCAACCTCAGGCACATAACCAATCCGTCGCTTGTAGGCAGTATCTCCATCCGCAATATCCCGTCCGAAGATTTCCACTTTGCCGTTATACCCCTCAACAAGACCAAGCATAATCTTAACCGTTGTACTCTTGCCCGCCCCGTTAGGGCCGATATAGCCAATAATCTGTCCCTGAAATACCTCCAGATCAATCCCCCGAAGTACCATCCTGTCTGAGTAGTTCATCCATAGGCCGGAAATTGAAATAACTGGTTCTTCTACGAGCCCCATATCATAATCTCCCTTCGAAATCTAATGCTAGCTTCATTTTCAAGTCAATTCCTATTTTATCAAATTTTTGCTCAATTAACACAAAAGTATTGCTCGCCTAGAGTAAAGGGCTGGCCTGACCAGCCCCTCCTCATCAAACCGTACGTGAGGTTTTCCCTCATACGGCTTTCCGATGTTCGTCATTCATGGGCATACAGTTTACAATAGCGTTTTAAGTCCATACTGGACGGCAATATATCTAACCTCTTTCAGTGAACCCATCCATCTTCTACGTTGTCTTTTCTTGGCATACCACCGGGTTAATCGCTGCAAAATATACCAGTCCAACTTGGCTAATCTCTTTTGGCTGTAGTTCGTGTAGTAATAATTTCTCCATCCTTGGATCTTTGGATTGAGCCATTTCACCTGTTCCGCAAACGATTTCGAGCGCATGCTCGGGGGAGCCAATCTTTCTTTGACCACCTCTCGAATGCGTTCCTCTGCCTTTTTCGTTAGCCACTGTTGTGTGGTGTAGTACACCTTGCCTTGGGATGTTTCTGCTCTCGTTTTTCGGTGATGCATCCCCAAGAAGTCGAATCCTTCGTCTCCCGTCCATAATCCTACAATGCGGGTTTTGGTCGGGTGTAGGGTTAACTCCAAACGCTCCATGATTTTGCGTATGAGCTCATACGCATGTTCGGCGTCCTTTTTCGTTTTGCAAACCACTACAAAGTCGTCTGCATACCTCGTGAGCTCCCCTACTCCTTTCCCGTGTTTCTCCCACAATTGGTCGAAGTAATTTAGATAGATATTCGCAAGGAGCGGTGAAATCACGCCTCCTTGCGGAGTCCCTAAATCCGAGCGTCTTACCGTTCCTTCTTCCATAACTCCCGCTTGTAGCCACTTCCTCATTAATTTCAGTATCCTCCTGTCATTGATACGCATTTGCACCAATTTCATAAGCTTTTCTTGATTAATGTTGTCGAAGTAGCCTTGGATATCGACGTCGACTACCCAATTTCCTTTGCGGTTGCAGGCTTTACGAATACGTTCCAACGCCCCTTTAGCACTTCGTTTCGGGCGAAAACCGAAGGATACTTCCTCAAAGTCGGCTTCAAAGATGGGCTCAATTACTAGTTTGGTTGCCATCTGTAGGACTCGATCGCGCACAGTGGGTATACCTAATGGCCTTTGCTTGCCATCCTTCTTCGGGATATAGTGTCGCCGTACAGGTTGCGGATGGTAGTTGCCTTCTTTAAGCTCTCGCTCACAGGCCTTGAGAAACGGTATTTCTCCTTGTTCCTCAATATCTGCTAGCGTCACGGCATCTACTCCTGCGGCACCCTTATTGGCTTTCACTCGCTTCCACGCTTCGCACAGTACATCCCACCGATAGATCTTGTCATACAATGCATGGAATTTACGCTTTTTGTTCGCCTTGGCCGCATGACCTAGCTTTTCTTGGAGTTGTTGAACTTTTTCCTTGGGTGTCGTTAGCCGGTTGGCATTCACTCACTCGTACCTCCTCCAAAAGCATAAACAAAGCAGGGCTCCTTCCCTCCCTAAGGTTATGTTGTCCTTAGGTTCTTCGGTACTATGAGCCCCTCGGACTCCCTTCCCACAGACGGTTCACTTCGTCTTTTGGGCTTATAGAGCGTCTCTTTACGGATTCCGAAAAAAATTCCGTGTGGGGGAGGGTCTCCCCAGTTCACTGCATTATCTTTCAACCCATGCCGTTCCCTCTACGCCGGAGGGTTCTTCACTGTTGTCCCAAGTTCTGCACAGTTTCCTTGGCCTTCGTCTATGTTCGCGAGACTCGGCTCCCTCTTTTCCCCCTTGCAGGGCCTTTTTGACGACGCGGCAGGATTCACTTCATGTTGCGGCCTGGATTGTCGCTCGCCCTGTCTCAGACAGGTACTTTTGTCGATGCGCTTTTACACACAGATTTCGCCATGTGCAAGCATCCTAGCTACCAAGGTGGCTTGGCCCCTCCTTGGGTTGGACTTTCACCAACTAGATAATGCGTGCCTCTGGGCACGCCAAAATATCAAAAAAAGGGTGACCATTGGCCACCCTCCAGAACCGTATTTGCAAACTTATTTCTTTCTATAGCAGACTAATTCGCTCCCGCCGCTTGGCCGAGGCCAGACAGGCCTCAATCAGTCTCATATTGTGTACCGGGTCCTCCGAGGTAATAGACCGTTTCCCTTCGAACACAGCGGCTGCAAAATTATCCACCTGTCGAACATAGGGATTAGCGCCAGTTGCTTCAACGCGTCTTGTCCCGTCACCGGTATAGACGAAGAATTCAGCATCGTCTTCTCGGGCATTAAACGGCATAGGGACTTCAATCCGTCCTTCTGTGCCGAGAATCTCCAACAGCTGGCGGTTATACGCCCACATGCCGCAGTCAAAAATCAGACTTACGCCCCCCGGAAACTCTACTAGTCCAGATGCCATCATATCGACATTATCATGCTCCGGTGAAAAAATCGCCTGTACGGTTACTGCTTCCGGCTCAGCATCAAACAGCAAACGTGCTGCACTTAGCGGATAACAGCCAACATCGAACAGCGAACCGCCACCCCAGGCTGACTTGAAGCGAATATTAGTGTTGTCAGCAGCATCATTATATGTAAAAGTGCCCCGGATTGAGCGAAGCTCCCCGATTTCACCTGCGGCGATTATTGCTCTAAGCTCCGCTATCCGTGGATGATGCCGGTACATATAGGCTTCAGCCAGATGAACGCCCGCCTTGATGCAGACCTCTACCATTTCTGCCGCTTCACGGCTGTTCAGTGCAATTGGCTTCTCACACAGGACATGCTTGCCTGCTTCAGCTGCTCGAAGAACCCACTCTCGATGGAGATGATTGGGCAGTGGAATATAAACAGCATCAATCTCAGCATCGGCCAATAGCTCTTCATAGCTGCCATAAGCCTTTTCCACACCGAACTCTGCGGCTACCGCAGTGCTTTTTTCTATTCCACGGCTGGCTATCGCCTTAATCATACCAGTCTCTGAATCTACAATAGCCGGCATAACTGCGCCTGTCGCGATTTGTGCACAGCCCATTATTCCCCAACGAAGCTTTTGCGTCATAGGTGCACCTCTTTCTTAGTATAGGTCACTATTCAATACTGACACATTATCACAAAATGCATGGGATCTCTATTCGTCACCCTAACGCCTTCAGAAAGACAGCTACACCCAGGATCAGTATGCGTGCTGCATTCATCAGCACAAAATTCTTAACGGCTAGAATGAAGGTAGTTGCCTTATCCTGCTTTCCAGTAAATAAAGCGATATTGCGACGGAGCGGAATCAGGGTGAGCAATATCAGCAGCACTAGCAGCGGATTCATACCCAACATCAGCAATACAACAAGATCTAGATAAGAGGCATAATAGAGCAGCTTGAACAGCAGAAGCGCATTTTCGCGTCCGACGTAAACAGGTAGTGTATATCTGTGGTTCTCCATATCATCCTCTATGTCGCAAATGTTATTGGCCAGCATAATGCCTGCAATCCCGAGAATTGCCGGAACCGAGAACCAGAAGAGATACAGTACCTCTACCATATTAATGTGCAGGCTAACCCAGCCACCTTGAATTAACAACGCTACGACAGTATCATCCGTATGAATGTAGGCAGAGATAAAGATGATGACAAAGCCCATGAATAAGCCCGAGAACAGCTCACCCAAGGGCGTCCGCGAGATAGGAATCGGTCCGAATGAGTATAGAATGCCAATCAGGAACGACAGTCCTCCCAGCAAAAATACCAGCAGCCCCGTCTGGGCAACGAGTGCGATTCCACAGCCCACCGCTAGCACCAGTAGAATTACTATAGTCGCAACCACAACGCTTTCCTTCAGCTTAAAGTGAACAATCGCGTTATGAGTTTCATAGCCGTAGCCTTTGGTTTTTCTTGCTTTTTTGAAATCATAATAGTTGTTAATGGCCGTTGTGGCCATATCAAAGCTTAGCAGCGAAACGAACATCAGAATAAAGCGCAGAACATAGAAATCCTCGAACCGGTACAGGGCATACAACGTTCCCATTAGTAATGGTATAATACTGGCAACCTTCGTGGGGAGCTCAACAAACCTCAGAAAACTTCGTACATTCACAGCATTCACCCTTATCTGTCAAATGAGCACTACATCAAATCAATCCCTGGATCAGCAAAGCCACGGCCATAATCGCGCCACAGCGTACAGACGCTTGCAGAGACGCCCCCATTAGCGGTAAATAGGCTGGAGAGGCATTCTGCGGCTGCAGACTGCGGTAGACATGCACCGGTGCAATCGCTGTAAGCAGAGCAAGCAAGGCATAGACCGGCAGCACCCCGAGAATTACACAGGCTACCAAGGAAGCATAAGAGATATAGAGCAGTACATGCGAGAAGACCAGTGCTCTCCGCTCTCCCCAGACCACAACCAACGTGCGCTTGCCAGCCTGTTTATCCGATTTCCAGTGTAAAAAATGATGATTGAACAGCAGCAAAGTGGTCAGAAGACCTACAGGAAACGACAAAAGTACAGGCTTGATGCTGAACTCCCCTGTCTGTACGAAATAAGCACCAAGAACAGGCATCAAGCCAAAGGCGATAAAGATGGACAACTCGCTATATCCTTTGCCCCGATAGCCAAAGCGCAACGGTGGGGCTACATAGAAATAGGCGATTAATGCGCCGCCAGCTACAAACCAGAGAAGCTCTAAGCCGCTATATATACTAAGGACTGCACCACAAAGCACAGCAATAGCAAGCAAACTCCACGTCATAAACGCGAATATGGACTCAGAGAGCACTCCACCAGACAGAAAGCCCGAGTTTGTTGTGATTACATCTGGTGTATTATGAGCCTCTACATCTGCTCCATTGCGAAAATCCCAAAGATCATTCACCATATTGGAGAATAAATGTGCGGCTGCCCCACCTACAAAGGTTATGATGAACAACAACGGATGGAATGTTCCTTCCCATACATATGCTCCAACGGTTCCTAGGACAATGGGTATGAGCATAACCGGAATTACTCCAAACCGGGAGGCATTCTTAAATAACATCCACTTCTTCATATTGAGCTTAACGCCTCCTATTATCATTTAATAATGATTATTAATAGCTATTATTATACATCAAATTTCGACAATTTGGGGGTGAGTTCACGATACAAATTGTTCCCTAATCATGGTACACTGTCCTAGTTGGAACTTTTTCCCTATTGAATCTAAATAATTTTAAGGAGAGCATCATGAAGTTGCGCAAAAAGATACTGATATTCATCTCTATTGTGGGTTTTTTTGGAATAAGCGTGATTTACATACTGGTGCATTTTATATTATTAAACCGCTTCGATAAGCTTGATAAGGTCCTATTAGAGGACAAGATGACAACTGCAGTCTCTTCCTACCAGAATGAACTCAAGACTATGAAGTCCAACCTGCTCAATTATTCAGTTTGGGATGAAACCTACCATTTCGTGGAATCATCCATCCCTAAAAAAGATATTAATAACTCAACTTTCGCAGCATGAAATCGGCAGATAAGCCTTGATGTAGCTGGGCAAAGCAGAGATCCAGTGCTGGAGTTGACTTTTAATCATAGCGGATAGTTTCTTACCGACTTGATTGGCGATTTCGTTCATCAATTCCACCAATTGTTGTAATGCTACGGCCCAGTCCAAGGTACCGACTTCATCGCAAAGCAAATAAAAGAGTCCACCGAGCGTCCGCTGATCCGTGCTTTGTCGATGCTGCCAAGCCAGCAGAATATAGCGGGAAAAGACAATCGTTGTATGGCTAATGAGCAAATCATAGGAGCGGCCTTGAAACTCTTTTTGCAGGCGCAGCAAGGATTTAGCGCATTTGAAAAAGACTTCGATGTCCCAGCGAAGAGCGTAGATTTGAATGACTTCCGGTGCCGTCAGCGTTAGATCCGTCGATAGAATCGCGAGCCACTCGTTTTTCTTGGAGCGATGGCGAACAAAGACCACGACTACTGGAATGCCAGGAACAAGTTCGGTGTGAATCTGACGCAAGAGGTTCCGGTGCTTTCCTTCGACGCGCAAAGCAGCTCGGTAAAGACCTTTAAGATCCACCCGTTGACCGTGAACGAGATATCGCTTGTTGTCGTTTTTCACCATGCCAATCACATGCAGTTTGCGATCTATAATCCGCTGAATCAGGGGGGCATGCGTGAACCAGCTATCCATAAGTACGTAAGCCGCAGAAACCCCGGAAGTAATGGCTCGATCCAGCAGTTCAGAAACCAGATGCGGAGCAGAAAGCAGAGCTTCTTTCCGGCGTTTGTATCCAGAGGATCGCTTGTCGATTCCCGGATGTATGCCGGTGAGTCCAGCCTTCACGGAACTCAGCAAGGCGAAGTCCAAAGGGAGAAACGTATGACCGTCTGACCAGCCCAAGGTGAGCATGCGAAAGCCTTTATAGTAAGCCCCCGTCGCGTGATCCTTAAAGCGAGCCAACAATTCCACAGCTTTGCTCCGATTCCGCTCAAACATGGAATCATCCACAATGAATACGGAGGTCCGCGTGACGGAGGTCAAGGTTTCGACTCGCTGCACAGTGTCACTACTTAGAGAAGACAAGAAACGCCGCCAAGCGAATCCGCTGTGATTGAGAAAGCGATAGACGGCATCTTTGCCAGGAAAGGCTTCACCCTTGGCACTTTCGAGCAGACGAAACCAATTCTTCTGATGAAAGAGCAAGACAAAAACGAGCATGAACAGATGGGAACAGGTATAGCCAAACGTCTTTTTGAACCCGGCATTCCTCAGATGCTTCAGCACACCGAGCTCTTGAAAAGCAGGTCTCATTTCAGGTGGGAGTTGATCTAGGGACGACTTTTGATTTATCATAGAAGGGACACCTCTTCTGTGGTTTAGTGGATCTCGACAATCTCACTTTACCAAACGAAGTGGTGTTTTTCTATGTTGGCAAGATCCTTACTTAAACCGACTCCACCTTAACCCCAGCTTGGGGTCAACTCAATTTTGACTCTGCGAAAGTTGAGTTAATAACGCTCCCTACATTAAAAGTAATTATGACGGGCTCACCTATGAAATTAATCATTTCGATATGATTGCGCTGTTGAACAAGTTAGGGCAGCCGGTCTATGGAGGTACATATAATCAACATTCCGGAGTTATTTCTCCACTAACCCCCGAGCTTCTAAATCAAATTTCCTTGATCAACCGCCATTTGCCGCCTTTTGCGGGATCAGAGGATAGCAGGACAGGAATTGTGATGTTAGACGAGGGTCCCATGCTGATCACCCTTACACCTATATTAAATAATGAGAAGGTGCTACCGCTGGGAGGAACGGCCATTGCCGGAAGAATGCTGAACCAGGAAGAAATTATTCGAATCGGGTACGGAGCCACGATGGTTCCGGCTACCTCCTTATCGCTTGCCAAGAGCGAGGGAAAAGATACATGGATTACCACCGCTTCTAAGAATTTCAATTCTATTCATACTGTTATTTATGACCTATTCGGCAATCCCGGTATAGTCATTACAGTGGAACAGCCACGTGAAATTTATAACAACGGTATGCGATCTATCATTAACTTCCGCCTGTTCTTTCTAGGAACAACATTGCTGATGTGTATCGCCAGCCTGGTCTTTGTCAACCGATTCGTTCTGCAGCGGATGTCTTCATTAGTAAGAAATATCCGCAGCATCGGCAGCAGTCAGGATTTATCCATCCGTATCCGCAGCAAGGGTAATGATGAATTTAGCGATGTGGAGCATGAATTCAATCGCATGCTCTCGTCCCTCGAGGAAGCGCAGGAAGAACTGCGACTACAAACGATGCTCGACCCGCTGACCCACTTACCTAACCGCTCCCTCTTTTTCACAAAGCTAAATCAAGCCATTGCGGTAGCAAAAGAAGAACAGCAACAAATTGTGCTGCTCTTTATTGATCTTGATCATTTCAAGACCGTCAACGACACCTTGGGACATGATTTTGGTGATGTGATGTTAAGGGAAATAGCCACCCGAATCTCAAGCGTCATTGGTCAGAATGATGTGGTCTCCCGCCTTGGCGGCGATGAGTTCACTATTCTTTTAGCAGACATTTCGGAGAATGGTGAGGTTACCGAACAGCTGTCGCGAATTCAAGAAGCATTAGCTGTGCCACATCAGATTCATGGGCATCTCCTGTATAATACGGCCAGTATTGGTATCAGCGTCTATCCTCAGAATGGTGAGGATGCTAACTTACTCGTCAAGCAGGCAGACCTGGCGATGTTCCATGTTAAAGAATCAGGCCGCAACAATATATTTCAGTACTCAACGGTGCTGGAGGAAAGCGTAAGACGTAAAAAGGTAATCGTGCAGCAGCTGCTATCCGCCATAGCAAACAACGAATTTGAAGTTCATTACCAACCGATTTTATCCTCAGACACACTTAAGATAGTCAAGGTAGAGGCGCTGCTTCGCTGGACAAGTCCAACTTATGGTGCAGTGCCTCCCTCAGAGTTCATCCCACTGGCCGAAACCAGTGCCTCCATTATCGGCATTGGCAATTGGGTGCTCGCTCAGGTATGCTCCGATATGCGCGAGTTCCGACTCCAGGGTCTTGAGTTAAGTGCTGCGGTCAATATTTCGGCTAGGCAGCTGATGCAGCCTGGACTCTTAGAAATCCTGTTGAAGCTGCTTCAGGAATATAATCTTCCCTCCTCCTGTCTCGAGCTGGAAATCACAGAAAGTGTATTGGTATCCGGGGACAATATCTTCCAGTCGCTGCAGCAGCTTAGAGAGCATGGATTCCGCATTTCATTGGATGACTTCGGCACTGGCTTTTCTTCTCTAAGTTATCTACGACGCTTCCCAGTTGACGTTATCAAGATCGACCGATCCTTCGTATCCGAAATTACATCGGAGCCTAAGGGTGATGTGCTAGTCAAGGCTATTATTGAGCTAAGTCATGACCTTGGCCTCAAGGTTATCTCCGAAGGCATTGAACTGCAGGAACAATTTGACCTGCTGCGCCAGTTGGGCAGCGATGAGCTACAAGGTTACTATATTAGCAAGCCGATTAACTCATCGGCCATTCCTGCTTTTTTGTCACAAGATGCTCTATTTCATGACAAAAAATGATTCCAAATTTATAGGCAAGTTCTTAGCGATATGATATGATAGGCCAAGCTTATACAGCACCCTCAGGGTGCTGTTGCTATGAGCGAACACTTTTAAATATTGGAGGCTTTAACTGTCATGTCAGCGCAATCCCCATCTACTCAATCCGTCAAAATCATCACTGCGGATCCCAGTGCCATCGGCCTATTCGGACTGGCTATCGTCACCTTGGTCGCTTCTTCACAAAAGCTCGAAATCACTACAGGTCTCAGCTATGCGATTCCATGGGCAATTTTCCTTGGCGCCTTTGCCCAACTGTTCGCTGCGATCCAGGATGCCAAACACAATAACACTTTCGGAATGACCGCATTTTCCGCTTATGCCTTCTTCTGGTTCGGTATGGCGGCTAGCTGGTTAATCAAACTCGGCGTATTCGGTGCAACCCTGGCCGCTGGTATTGACCCCAAGCAGCTTGGCTTTGTATTTCTAGGTTATCTGGTCTTTACGCTATTTATGACGCTTGGCGCGGTAGAGGCCAATAAAGTACTGCTCATCATCTTTGCACTAATCGATCTGCTCTTCCTTGGCCTGACTTTCGATTCCTTTGGTATTGCTGCTGAAGCATTCCATAAACTTGCTGCTTGTGCCGAGCTTGCGATTGGTATTGTTTCACTTTACGGCTGTGGTGCATCTGTACTTAACGCCCATTTTGGACGTACCTTCCTGCCTGTTGGAGCTCCACTTGGTATTTTCAAGAAGTAGGTAACTGTCTTGTCGTAATCTTAAGAAATTGCATATATCATGAGCGACGGATAAGCGCAACACCGCCCTTTGGCGGAATGTGTTTATCCGTTTTTAATTCTAATCTATATTTAGTATGATTTCCCTTGCGCAAAGCCCATAAAAATGACATGCTATAACAACACCTACGACATTTCTCGACATATTTTACACCAGCATGGTAATCTATCCTCTATTCATTCCAGTACTCATGTTGAACTTTTCCGATATCGGAGGCACTCCATGGCTTTTATTAGTAAAAAGCCCTTAACAATCATCCTCGGCTTCATAGTTGCGCTTCAGCTCTCACTTTTTTACTACTATTCTTTATCGGTAGATCGTGAATACCGGGCTGAACAAGCTGACCTGTCGGCTCAGGCGGTTATGCTAACATCGAACATTGAAGAGAGAGTCTCGATTGTAAAAGGCGTCAGTGCTTTTATCCAGGCGGTCGGCTTTGATGCTGATCCTGCTGTTATTAATCAATATCTCGCCGCAGCCTACGGCAATTCAAGCGATATCATGAATATTATGATCGCTCCGGACGGTCTCATCCACTATGTGTATCCCCTCGCAGGCAATACTGCGATTCTGAATAAAAGTCTGTTTCTGGATTCTACATTATCCTCACCGGGCTTGATCCAAGAGACCCTCCGCTCTCGTAAAATAACAGTGGATGGTCCCCGGACGCTAGCTCAGGGTGATTATGGCATGGTGATCAGGCAGGCTTTGTATAACGGCGACTCCTTTAAGGGCATCGTGTCGGTTACTATGCGGATAGATGATATCGTGGACTTCCTGCTCACCAGTTCTGAGGTATATGTGACTAAAGTGGATCACACCTTCCTGTTCGGCAACCAGAACCATAACCCCGAGCAACAGCTTACCGCGCCTCTCGAAATTTATAATCAACATTGGTTGATGGGCGTCGCCTTGAATACGCATAAGAAATGGGAGGTACTGAGAAGCCTTCTCTTGATCGACCTTGCCTGCCTGCTTATCATTGCGTTCATCCTCTATATCCTGTGGCATCAGAATCGCTTTAACCGAGATCTGGAGCGTATAGTCAGTATTCGCACCCGGGATTTGCGTATTTCCAAACGATTATATGAGAAGCTGGCTCACTATGACTCTCTGACAGATATACCGAATCGACGTTATTTTATGGAGGAATTTGAGCGCCTTCTGCAGTCTGCCGAACCCACTCAGACCTACACCTTGTTCTTCTTCGATCTGAATCGATTCAAGGAAATTAACGATACTCTCGGCCATTCCATTGGCGATCAGGTGATTAAAGCATTGGCTGGACGACTGGCAAATGGAAATCTGCCCTTCACCATGTTCGCACGCACAGGCGGTGATGAATTCATCATGCTGTTTGAAGATATCCCTCCAGAGAGTATCCCTGATATTGCCGGGAAGATTAGTGTCCTCATCTCGGAAACGCTGAATATCGCCGGGGCCCAGCTTAACTTGTCTACCAGTATAGGAGTTTCTCTATACCCGGAGCACTCGCTAGATAAGGATGATCTATTGAAATTTGCCGACATGTCCATGTATCAGGCCAAATCTCAGGAAGATGCCGATTATTTCCTCTTCAACTGGGAACTGCGGGAAAAGCTGCTGCAGCGGACGATGATTTCTAAATACTTGCATTTTGCGCTCGAGCGTAACGAGTTCGTGCTCCATTATCAACCGCAGATCAATGCCATAACCGGAGAAATGATTGGTATGGAAGCCCTGATCCGTTGGAATCATCCGGAGAAGGGGCTGATCGGACCAGGAACCTTCATTGCTGCCGTAGAAGAAGCTGGATTAATGATTCAGCTTACAGATTGGGTGCTGCGTGAAGTATGCAGACAGCTTTGTGCGTGGAGAGCAGATGGAATGACCCTGCTGCGTACATCCATCAATATCTCCAACAGCTGGTTCTACAATCGCAATCTCCTGGAGAACCTCTTCGCCGTACTCGATCAATATCAATTAGGGACGGAAGTACTGGAGTTTGAGATTACGGAAAGCACTGCCCTTTTGGAAGAGCATTATCCGCTGTTGCAGCAAATGCGCGATCGCGGAATTGTGGTGTCCATTGACGATTTTGGCACCAAATATTCCTCTTTGAACTATTTGAAGCATTTTCCAGTCAACAAAATTAAGATTGATCGAACGTTTATTACAGGCATTGGAGTCAGCACGATTGATGAGACCATTATTAAGTCGATCGTCTATGTTGCCTCACAGCTAGGCTATGATCTTATTGCTGAAGGTGTGGAGACTGTGGAACAAGCTGATTTCTTAATTCAGCATAATTGCCCTTATATTCAGGGTTTTCTATTCTACCCAGGGCTCCCTCCGGCAGAAATTCGGAAACTAGTCTCATAATTGACACTAGAGCGAGTTGGTAAAACACCATAGGATCGCTATAATAAAGATTAGATAACCTGAAAGGATTTTGAGACGATGAATGTATTATCACCTGCAGAATTAGCTGGAACCGCGATATTTGCGCTGATCCTGGCCCTTATTGCTTATCGTGTTATCCGCGGCATGCCAAAGATGACTGGAGATATTTCGGCTTTTCGCAAAAGAACGCTTGTGTGGACCCAGGTTGCGCTCGTACTGACAGTACTCCAGCTGAATTTCAAAGCAGGCGATTGGCGGTTTGCTATTATCCTGGGACTCATTGTGCTGTTTACTGGCAGCGTCTGGTATGCAGCCCGCCACTATGATCGCCTCCGCCCTACTGATCTGGAGTCAACCGATTCCGAAAATACATTAAAATAACTAAATAACTAAACACGAATAGCAGCGAATATTTAAGCTCCCGCAAGGGGGCTTTTTTTCAATAGAACCCCTCAAAAGTTCACTAGATCGATCGAAGCATACTTCTCAGATGCACCAACCATACTATGTACATTCCATAATGATCATGGAGGGAACTTAATGTGGGCAAAAAAATCAATCTGCTGATGTTCAGTGGGGAATATGACAAAGCGATGGCCGGGCTGATCCTTGCCAATGCAGCACGGGATATTGATGTGGAGGTGACGATGTTCTTCTCTTTCTGGGGGCTGTTTCTCGTCCGTGATCCGGAGAAGATGTCATTGGAGGACAAGACTATTTATGAAAAGCTGATGGACGTCATCACGCCGAAGGGTCCTCAGCAGTTGCCACTCTCACATCTGAATTTCAGTGGCTTGGGACGGATGATGCTGGAGGAAATGATGGAGGATCAAGGCGCACCCAAGCTCATTCATTTTCTCAAAGGCGCTCGCAAAAAGAACATCAAGTTCTACGCCTGCAAGCTATCCGTAGAGATTATGGGCTTCAAGCCCGAGGAACTGCTGCCTGAGGTAGAAATCATTGATGCTGCTACGTATTTGAAAGATGCGCTGGAAAGCGATATGCAGCTGTTCATTTAGATCCCTGTCATGGGCTTTAACCTATTCCTCCCTGCTTGCATATACTGAGGCAAGGAGAAACGGCTTTGCTGTCCTTTATAAGGACGGCTCCCATTTCTTCGAGAAATATAAGGATAAAGGATATCGTGTACCTTCTTCTTTCTTATATTCAAGAAAGAAACGGCTGGAGGGGATTGTCCGTGCTGAGTATCATCCGCGCCTCTTCGGAAGAGACGCCAGCTTCACTGCAAGAGCACTTTGAAACTTTTCGTGAACATACCATCGGCATCGGCCAATATATTACCACTCCCTATGGCAGACAACCGCTGCTGTATGCTGATTGGACGGCAAGTGGTCGCTTATATGAGCCGATTGAGCGCAGATTGCAGGAGAGCTTTGGTCCCTATGTTAGCAATCCGCATACAGAGTCCAATACTACTGGATTAACCATAACCTTGGCTTACGCCGAAGCTCGCCGTATCATCAAAAAGCATGTCAATGCGAGACCGCAGGACGTTTTGCTCTTTTGCGGCAATGGGACCACTGGGGCCGTGAACAAGCTGCAGCGCCTAATGGGTTTAAAGTTGCCGGAATGGCTCACAGAGGATCAAGCTGCCTCTGCAGAAGAACGTCCGGTAATCTTCATTAGCCATATGGAGCATCATTCCAATCTGCTGCCTTGGCAGGAGGGGTTGGGCGATGTTGTCACCGTACCTCCCGATGCGGAGGGAAATATAGATGTTCAGCAGTTGGAGGCATTGCTGGTCGCCTATCGGCACCGCCGCTTTAAGATCGGCTCGTTTACCGCCTGCTCCAACGTTACCGGGATTCAAACCCCTTATCCTAAGCTGGCTGCAGCCATGCATCGGCATGGTGGGGTTTGTTTTGTCGATTTCGCTGCCAGTGCTCCCTATGAACCTATTGACATGCATCCAGCTGCTCCACTTGAGAAGCTGGATGCCATTTTCTTCTCTCCGCATAAATTCCTCGGTGGCCCAGGTTCAGGTGGAGTCCTGTTATTTGATGCTGCCCTTTGCCGAAATCAACTACCGGATGAACCTGGTGGAGGTACGGTGGTATGGGTAAACCCATGGGGTGGGCGCCGTTACATAGATACTGTTGAGATCCGTGAGGACGGAGGAACACCTGGCTTTATGCAAGCCTTCCGGACCGCACTGTGCCTGAATCTGAAAGAGCAAATGAATGGGGTTGGACATTATATGACGCTCCGTGAGCAGGAGCTGTGCCAGACTTTATTAAGTGGTCTCCGCAGGATACCCGGCCTAACGCTATTGGCCGGCAACCAAACCCAACGTCACGGAATTGTATCTTTCAACCTGCAAAATATCCATTACAACCTCGCGGTCAAGCTGCTGAATGACCGTTTCGGCATTCAGGCCCGCGGAGGCTGCTCTTGCGCTGGTCCATATGGCCATCATCTGCTGGGACTTAGTCCAGAGTTCTCCTCACTCTTCGTAGATGCATTGAATGCCGGTAACCAATCCCTAAAACCAGGATGGGTCCGCCTCTCGCTTCATCCGATTATGACTAACAAAGAAGTGGAACGGATTGTAATGGCCGTCCGTTGCATCGTCAGCCATATTAAAGATTGGCAACAAGATTATGGTTATAATCCCTCAACCAATAGCTGGGTTCATACGCGCAGCAGGGATGAAACCGAAGCGCAGGTTCGCAGCATGTTCACTTTTTAGAGACTTCCTACCAAATCAGCAGCCTCAGCGTTGGAGATAACCTGCTCCACATTTTTGCAGCCCGGAATTACACTGGTTACTGCAGGATGCTGAAGGCACCAAGCCAGCGCCCACTGTGCCATAGGAATATCACGCGGCACCTCATTAGCAGCAATCTCAGCCACAGCCTTCAACTGCTTGTTTCTCGTATCGGCATTATGGTTAGCCCGCACATCGCCCGGCTGGAAGACCGCATCTGGTTTATACTTGCCACTTAAATAACCACTCGCCAGGGGAACACGAGCCAACACTCCCAAGTTATGCTCGATGCACAGCGGAAATATGTTTTCCTCCGGCTTACGATCCAAACGGTTATAGACTACCTGAATCGCCTCTGCCTTGACGTCAGGCGCCGAACCCGTCTGAAATACACCATCGTTGGAGGCACTAATGGACACTCCCAAATGGCGGATCTTACCGGCCTGCACTTGTCTGTCCAGCATGCTCCATAGTTTGTCATTGTCAAACTCATTATCCGTTCCAGAGTGGAATTGATACAGATCTACATATTCACTCTGGAGTGCTCGCAAGGAGTCATCCAGCTGCTTCAACACATCTGCCGCACTCCACAGTTGCCCGCGTTGCAGATGGCCCTCGAAATGGTGTCCGAATTTCGTAGCTACCTTCCAGTCCGCGCGCTTCCGCCGGGCCAGATAGTTACCGATGAAGCTTTCCGACAGATGATCCCCATAGCACTCTGCAGTATCCAACAGATTAATACCAAGCTCCCCTGCCTTATCCAGCATGGCATCCACTTCGACTTGCGTAAAATCCTTGCCCCACTCGCCACCAAACTGCCAAGTTCCCAGACCAATAACCGATATATCCATCCCTGTACTTCCGAGCTTACGATATTTCATAGAACACCTCTTCCGCAAAATTTATATTCAGCTCTAGTTCATACATACTGTTCTAACCGTTACAGATTAACTTTATCACTATCCGCTGCCGCTTTGGCAAAGCGGGCCTCGATGGCCTTAACTCCCCAAAGTGACAATCCAATAAACAGTAATACATAGATCACTTCACCCGGGTGGCGGATAAACCGTTCAACATCATTCCCAATATATGAAACTGCGAATACCATGATGGCTTTGCCTGCAAATAGTGCTATTAAATAGGAACGCAACTTCATTCTAGCAAGTCCAGCAGCCATATTAATGACCACAAACGGCCCCACAGGAAAAAGACTAAGCAGAAAAACATAGCTAAAGCCACTCTGACGTACCCAAGTCATACTCTTGGCAACCTTTGGGCGCAAGGCCCATTTCCGTAGATACGGATGGGAAGCTATTTTTCGGATAATCAGGAAGGTGGTTACACAACCAGCCAACAAGCCAATCCAGGAGTACAGAAAGCCCAGCCATAATCCATACACAGCTGCGTTCAAACCCACAATAGCGATTGTAGGCAGTGGTGGCACAAAAGATTTCATAAAGGCCAGCCCGATACCAGGCAGCGGTCCAAGAGAACGATATTGTTCCAGCATGTGCCGTAGCTTGTCCTCAGTCAGCCATGACATTACATCTAAAAGGTACATAGCTTGGCGTTCTCCCTATCTGGTTCCAAATTCTTAACATCTAATCACGATTATACAATAGTTTTTTACCCAAAGCTCGAAGCAGCAGCTGTAATAAGCCTAGACAAGCAGAAGCTGTGAAGGCTATGATGAATACTGACAAAATTTATGTTGAGCATCACCAAAGAGAGGTCTCTATGAAATTCTTCAATTATAGAATGCTAGCTAAACGGAGCTTTGGCTTGGTTTGTATTTGCTTGCTTGCCGTTACCTTGCTGCTGCCTCTACTGCGCTCATCCGCAGCCTGTTCCCGTAATAACCCAGGTATAATAGACTTGACGGGATGTCCCTTCAATGACTCTCTGAACGTCAATCTGGACGGAAAATGGGAGTTCTATTGGAATCAGCTGCTGTCCCCCTCCTCTATTGACTCTGCGGTTAAACAGGATATCAATTATATCCCCGTACCCGCAGTTTGGTCCTCTCTCCCACACGGGGAAGACTATCCCAAGTATGGAGCCGCCACTTATAAGCTTCTCCTTATCCTGCCCTCAGGAGCCCAAGACTACGCACTCAAAGTGAGCAGCGTCCGTACGGCAAGTATTGTCTATGTGAATGGAGAGCGGCTTGGAGGAAGCGGTCAGCCAGGGTTATCCCGACAAAATACTAATCCTAAAAATGCTCCTAACGTCGTCCAGTTTAAAGCTCCCGAAGGAAGGGCTGAAATTGTTATCCAGGCCTCCAATTTCACTTATACAAATGGAGGTATTGCCAACTCCATTCAGGTCGGAACCTCAAAAGCTATCCTGCGTCTTGAACAACGAAATAGAACATACGATACGATCCGTTTATCCGGTTTTGCCTTCATGGGATTCTATTTCTTAGGTCAGGGCCTTCAGCGCAAAGAAGACCGCCCTTCTTTAGAACTTGCCTTGTTCTGTATCGCTTTAGCGGTGTATCTAATAACACATAGTGAAAAACTGCTTTTTAACCTTATTCCTGCGATCTCCTATGAATGGTTCAGTAAACTGCAAATCCTCTCTACCCTTATAGGATGCTATTCGCTATGCAGCTATACCTATTCTCTATTTCCTAAGCTGTACTCCCGTTGGATGCTGAGAATCGCACTTGGCACTTCCTTTATCTTTTGCATCTTTACCTTACTCAGCCAAATCCACTATTACTCCCAGCCATTCGAATATTTCCTTGCTCTTTACATGCTGCCCATCGGGTACGCTATTTACGTGATGATTCGGGCCACTCTGCACAAAGAAATAGGCTCCTCTTATCTGCTCATAAGTATCTTTGCTTTAGGGGTATTTTCATTTTCCCTATTTGCCAACCTAGCCTATGGCACTGATCTATATTCAACCTTACCTGTAGCAGGACCGATTTTCGTCTTGACCCAAGGCTTGTTTATTTCCACCCGCCACGCTCATGCCTATGAGACAATCAAGGAATTGTCACAGCAATTGGAGCGCAAGGATAAGGACAAGGATGAGTTCCTGCTCAAAATCTCAAATGAACTGCGCACTCCGCTAAATGCAATTATTAATATTTCATTATCGTTGTTTGAAGATGCTAACGCCGCTATGAGCCCGTCACAGCGTGACGACATTAGGCTCATTCTTGGTACCGGAAGACGGCTTGCCTTTCTGGTGCGGGACATTCTGGATTATGAGCAGATTCGAGGACAGCGCATCAAGCTTTACTGGAAGCCGATTGATATTCAGGGCGTCGCCAACATCGTGATTGAGGTCTTTCAATTCCTGAACAAAAAGGGTGAAATACGCATTAAAAACCGCATCCCACCCGGCGTCTTCATTGTCGAAGCAGACGAACATCGGCTAATGCAGGTCTTATATAATCTGCTGGATAATGCACTCAAATTCACCGATCGCGGCAGCGTAGTATTCGAAGCCGAGCAGATTGATGATTACGTCCACGTTAGCGTCACAGATACCGGACGGGGCATTCCTAAAGAACGACTGGAGAGTATCTTCCGCGACTATGAACAGGTCAATGAAGCCGATTCGCTGGAAAACGGTGGACTTGGCCTTGGACTTGCCATTTCGAGGAAGCTGATT
Source organism: Paenibacillus sp. 19GGS1-52 (assembly GCF_022369515.1). NCBI lineage: Bacteria > Bacillati > Bacillota > Bacilli > Caryophanales > Paenibacillaceae > Paenibacillus > Paenibacillus sp. 19GGS1-52. The sequence goes on along the minus strand of NZ_CP059724.1, from coordinate 626,742 downwards.
GAACTGCACGGAGGCACGATCGAAGTTTCTTCCGCCTTAGGCCGGGGCAGCTGCTTCACCTTTACCATACCTTTCTCACAACAGGGGACCTACTGGGAGGAGCCGGAAGACCGCCAGTTGCTTCTAACTCCGGTAATATTACCAATGGAAGCTCTAGTCGATGGCGTAGCATTCCAGGAGAGCGCGGCTACAACGGCGCGGACTGAAGACGTGAACTATTATGCTCCACGAATTCTCATTGTAGATGACGATTATGCCAACTTGAAGGCTTTGACCAATCTGTTGTCATTGGAAAATTATATAATTTCAAGTGCAAGAAGCGGCAAAGAGGCACTTACTATCCTCACCGACGAACGTGATTTCGATCTCTGTATTCTGGATGTAATGATGCCCGAAATGTCTGGTCTTGAATTATGCCGGATCATCCGCCGGACCTATAGTCCGTTGGATCTGCCCATTCTTATGGCTACGGCAGGACAGCAGCTTCACTTTAATGAAGCCGCCTTCAGTGCAGGAGCAAATGATTTTATCCATAAGCCCTATGCCTGGAGCGATCTTAAGGGTCGGGTTAAGACACTTGTGCAGTTGAGAAGATCCGTATCCGATCGTCTCGACTCCGAAATTTCCATGCTGCGCGCGCAGATCAAACCACATTTTCTCTATAATGCAATCAATACCATTATTTGGATGAGCTCACGAGATAACGATAAAACACAGCAATTACTCTATGATCTTAGTCATTTTCTGCGGGGAAGCTTCGATTTCGGCAATCAGGAGACGGCGGTCCCGTTCGAGAAGGAGCTTGAGTTGATTGAGGCTTACTTGTCACTGGAGAAGGCTCGTTTCGGTAAAAGACTCACGGTTCAATACGATATTGGAATTTCTGAATTCTCCCTTCCTCCGTTAATCGTCCAGCCTATTGTCGAGAATGCGGTTCGGCATGGCCTCATGGAGAAGATGGACGGAGGTACGGTGACTCTGGCAACGAGGCGGGTGGGAGATCAGGCGATTATTACGGTTTCAGATAACGGAAAGGGAATGAGCGACGACAAGCTAACCTCCTTGATGAAAGACGGCTATGTTTCCACTCAAGGGGACGGGACGGGAATTGGTCTCAAGAATATTAATCGTAGATTATTGAAGCAGTTTGGCCAGCCATTACAGATTGCCCGGAGGGGAAATGGCGGCATAGAGGTGAAAATTACAATTCCATGGAAGGATGATCTCTCCTGAATTATACAGTAATGGTAGTAGATGACGAATGGCCTGCGCTTGAACAAATGCAGGAGTTACTGTTGCGGTGTGAAGGGATCTCCTTCGTGCATATACACGATAACCCACGGGAGGCTTTTATAGCCGCCGTTGAGCTGAAGCCGGATATTCTATTTCTGGATATCCAAATGCCTGAGCTTTCAGGCTTAGCTTTTGCCGAGAAGCTGCTACCGTTCTCTCCGGCAACTGACATTGTGTTCGTTTCTGCATATCGGAATTATGCTGTCGAAGCCTTTGAATTGTCGGCTGTAGACTATTTACTCAAGCCTGTCGACCCCTCACGTCTACTGAAGACATGGACTAAATTCTTGGCCAAGAGATTGCCGATCGAATCTGTGGAGCAGCAAAATACTAAAATTCAGTTTCAACTCCTGGGAGGTTATGAATTAACCGGCCCTCATGGTGTAGTGAAGTGGAGTACACATAAAGCAGGTGAATTATTTGCTTACTTATGGATCCATAGACAAGGAAATGTAGGCGTAATCCTGAATGACTTATTCCCTCAATCTAATTACGAGAAGGGCAAGCAGTATCTGCATACCACCGTCTATCAGATCCGTAAAACACTTAAGAATGCAAATCTTGGTGAGAATATAGAGCTAATCTTTGACAGAGAGAACTACAGACTGGAGTCCAAAGGAATTATAAGCGATACTGAGATATTTCTGGAGGCTGCAACGACCGCCCTTCATGACAACCACACTGATGGGCTGCAGGCTGCAGCCGCTCTATATGCAGGAGAACTTCTGCTATCCAATGACAGCTTGTGGCTTTATTCCATCCGTGACAAATTCCGCACACTCTACATCAATCTATTGGAACAGCTTACACTAAGCCTTCTGCAGCATGGACGCACTTATGAAGCTGAAGAGTATGCTATACGCCTTGCTGAGCTGGAACCACTTGAAGAGGGATATTGTCTGCAGTTAATCTCGATTTATTATCGTATCGGAAAGCCTTTCAAAGCACAGCGTAGGTTTACTCAGTTCAGAGATATCTATGAGGCAGAGCTGGGTGAGAAATTGCCAGAACGGTTTCAGGTAGAGTATAGCCGGCTAGGTATATAGTTGCACCAAATCACTAATTTAAAATAAAAAAAGTCTAAAAAAAGTCTAAAAAAAGCCCTGAAAGCCGTTTACAGGGCTTTTCGGGCTTTTTTGAGTTTTTATTTCTTTCTTTTTTTGCTAATCTTCGACATTTTATCAGCGATCTATCAGTGACACCCGCTACTATAGACATAGACAACAAGATCACATACCTGATTGTATTCATATTATACGGAGGTAGTAACATGATAAAATTATTTAATTTCAAAAATTATTTTAGAAGTTCGAGGCTTCTTACCCTCATGTTCACTACGATGCACGAAGTAACCGCAGACACCACACCTCCTGCCATGTCCGTTGAGGTGACTACAGATAAACCTGCTTACACCCCCGGAGAGGAAGTAACTGTGCAGGTTCATTTAAAAAATTTCTCAGCAAATGACCATGGCTACAGTTATTTGAATTTCATAGTACAATATGACAGCAATATATTCGACAATTCCGAATATCTTCATCAATCCTGCTATAAAGAGGACTGCTACACTGCTGGGAATGAGGTTGACAATTCATTTGAATTTAATTTCATCAGTCCGGTCGACGGAAGTATATATTTCGGCAAAAATACCAGTATGCGCGGAATTGATATTCAGGTTGAAGCCAATAATAAACAATCCTACATCCCAGCAGTCGATCAGACGCTGGTAACCTTCAAGCTGCGCATCAAAGAGAATACACTCGCTTCCACATCACTGATCAGTCTGGCCAACGAATTCACAAGAATTAGAACGTCTATATCCAATAGCAGCGTCTATCTGTACTCACCTGACGTTACATCCATTTCTTCAGAACCTACGAGCATCCTTCCTTCGATAACAGTCTCAACTTATTCACAATATTTACCTAACAACCCAGTGGCCTAAGAGCTAAGTCTTTATAATAGACTTCATTTGTAAGACCGACTAATTTACTGGTCGGTTTTTTTGAAATGATAAGAAGTAAAGAGAGTAAAGTCGGGACCGGACTGAGAAGCCTCTATTTTCTCGAAATCGGGCTATTTGGGAGTTTGACGGACTCCATGTACGCTATTAACCAAATTCTTTCCTAATAAAACCTGTTTTCACCTCAATAGCGTCTCCTGAGTCCGCTTCCTGCTTTCCCCCAGCCTTTCAAGTGAAATAGCAGCTATACAGTCCGCCAGTCTTAATCTGCAACTATTCAGACTTTGTATTTTGCCTCTTTGTTCGTTTACTCGAATTCATCAACTACAATTTAGGTTTGAACCCGTATAATATGTAATAAAACGTCTAAGAAAGAGGCGCATTATGATACTGCATTCAGTGGGTCTGGATTTACGAAGTACTACCAAGCAGGATTTGGATTTCGTGCTCGCAGCTGAGCAGGGTGAGCCTAACCGCAGCTTTATTGGTCAATGGAGCAGGGAGGAGCACGCGGCTGCCATTGATGACGAGGACATCCTACATTTCATTATTCAGGAGACTTCAGGAGAACAGACGGGATATGTTATTCTAACAGGGCTTCAGGACCCAAATCTTACCGTTTGCATTAAACGAATCGTCATCCAGTCCAAAGGGCGCGGCTACGGCACCATGACGTTACGACTACTGATCGATTGGATCTTTGTCCATACCGAGACGCATCGGCTGTGGCTGGATGTCAAGGATCATAACCTTAGAGCACGCCACGTGTATGAAGGTGTTGGCTTTACACTTGAAGGTACACTGCGTGAGTGCGTAAAGGTAGGAGAATCCTTCGAATCCCTGCAAATGATGTCTATCCTACGGCAGGAGTTTCTGGAGCGGGTATGAGTGGAATTACTCGACATCGCTTTAGGTATCAAAAAAAGACTGCCCATGCCTTGAAAATCAGGCTTACATGGACAGTCTATTTTTAATTATAGCTTTAATATAGCCTTACGTTAGAATGCTGGAACTACAGCTACCCCATATTTGTCCTCAATAAATTTCTTTACATCAGGGCTGTTGAGCGCTGCATCAAGCTTCTTAATCTCATCGCGGTTCTCATCCCCTTTGCGGACAACTACGATATTTGCATAGGGTGAATTGGCATCCTCGCGGAACAAGGCCGAGTTTGGATCGATTTTTGCCTCAAGCACTACGTTCGTATTAATTACAGCTCCGTCTAGATCGGGCAGTGCACGCGGCAATGTAGCAGCATCTGCTTCAACGAATTCAAACTTATGCGGATTGTCCACGATATCCTTCGGTGTTGCTTCATAGGTGGTCAGTCCATCCTTGAGCTTAATTAATCCCTGCTGCTGCAGCAGAACCAGTGCTCTGTATTCGTTGGATGGGTTGTTTGGGATGCCGATCTTGGCCCCGTCCGGCAGTTCTTCCTTAGATTTCAGCTTCTCCGAATAAAAGCCAATCGGCTCTACATGCACTTTAGCCGTGACGACAAAATCATAGCCCTTTTCGTCCTTGATCGAATCCAGATAAGGCACATGCTGAAAATAGTTGGCATCTATTTGTTTCTCCTGAAGCGCCGGATTAAGCTGACCCTCATCATCTAGAACAACTATATCCAGATTAACTCCTTCTTCCTTCAGTTTTGGTTTGATGAACTCCAATATTTCCGCATGCGGGACAGCAGCAGCGCCAACTTTGAGCGTAACTTCTTTTACGGCATTCCCACTTTTCGCACCCTCTGCAGCAGCAGAGTTATCCCCTTTGTCAGAGCTGCATCCGGCTAGCGCCCCCGCTAGAATAATCATTACTGCCATCAACAAGCTTCCTTTTTTCTTCACCCTAATCCCCTGCCTCTCCCTAAAATATATATATTTCATAACATTGAAACCGTAGAAACTGTAGAATTCGCTACATTAAGTAAAGCTTGGTCTATTCACTTTTACAGCGTTTCCTATCTATAGATCTGGCAATATGATCACCGGACCACTGCAGGATCTGGACAATAAGAATAATCAGGAGGACTGTGCCCAGCAGAATATCTGTACGAAAACGCTGATACCCGAAGCGAATAGCAAGACTGCCTAGCCCACCAGCACCTATTGCACCGGCAACCGCAGTAAACTCCGTAATAGAGATCACAGCTATCGTTATGCCCCGCACTAATGCTGGTAACGCCTCTGGAATAATCACCTGAAAAATAATGGTAAAGGGAGTGGCGCCCACAGATTTAGCAGCTTCGATCTTCCCCGCCTCCACTTCCCGGAGTGAATTCTCAATAATTCGGCCCAGGAAGGGCGCTGCCCCAATGGAAAGGGAGACAATAGCCGCAGTCGGTCCGAGCGAGGTCCCCACAATCAGACGCGACAGAGGGAGAAGCAGCACGATCAGAATAATAAACGGAATGGAGCGCACGCCATTGATTACTGTGCTAAGTATTCTGTTGATCTGTGAAGCAGGCAGAACACCGCCCTTATCGGTGACTACTAAAGTAACACCGAGCACAAGGCCAAGTAACAGTGCGAATACAGAAGACCATAACACCATATATAGCGTCTGCAGCAGCCCTCCCCACAGCAGTTCAACCATATCCTCCTTCATCGCAGCATCACCACCTTCTCCGCTTCGCTCCCAGCCTTGTAGTAGTTGAATATGTTCACAAATTGCTTGGCCGTTTCGCTCTCAGGACGGTGAAATAGCTGTTCTACCGAACCCGTCTCCACAATACGCCCACCCTCAATAACAGCCGCTTCACTGCAAATATGCCGCAGCACATCCATTTCATGCGTAATGAGTACAATGGTAAGTTGCAGCTTTCGGTTAATATCCTGCAGCAGCTCTAGAATGGAAAAGGTTGTCTGCGGATCTAGCGCAGACGTAGCCTCATCGGAGAGCAATACGTCTGGCTCAACAGCGAGCGCACGGGCAATGCCTACTCTTTGCTTCTGGCCTCCGCTGAGCTGTGACGGGTAGGCATTCGCTTTGTCACTTAGCTGTACCAATTCAAGGATGTCATACACACGCCGCTGAATATCCTGCCTAGAATAACCAGCTACTTTTAGCGGGAACGCTACGTTTCCATACACTGTCTTGGAATCCAGCAGATTAAACTGTTGGAAGATCATGCCGATTCTGCGTCGGGCTAACCGCAAGTCTTTTCCTTTTAAGTCTGTAATTACGGTGCCTCCTATTTCAATACTGCCTGAATCTGGTTCCTCCAGACGGTTAAGGCAACGAATTAAGGAGGATTTACCGGCCCCGCTGGAACCGATAATGCCGAATATCTCACCTTTTTTGATATGTAGATTAACATCTTCTAAGGCAGATACTGCCCCATCCCGAGAAAGGTAACTTTTGGTCAAATGTTTAACAACAATCATATGCCCACTCACTCCATCCTCCATTGGATACTACAACCCGCTTGCGCTATCTCTTATATTTCAATAAAAAAAAGATCAAGCCTCACCGCATACGACGGTAGGACTTGATCTCCAGCTTTCTGGTCAATCAATTTTATTCCGATTAAATACATAGGATTAATATAGGACACTTGTAGATAACTGTCAATCGTATTTTTCGCATCACCATTCTGAATGTTTCAAAGACACAACAAGAAGAAACGCCTGTCGTCCTTTGAGGGCGATAGACGTTTCTTTGTCCATTTGTACAGATAGAAGTGTAAATTCAGATTAGTCCCTTTATTTCCCTGAAGCTCCATGCCCGGCAAAAATAAGTGTAGTCACATACTTTCGTGCATCTGCAGTAAGGAGCAGAAGTTCCACCGCGCTCTTCGCAGGTTCGGCGCGAACGAATTTAATTCTGGCACCGTCCAGATCCTCCAGGATACCGGCAATAGTATATCCTTTGAACAGTAGCCCATCAACTTCCTGCTGTTCCTTGGCAAACTCAGCGAACGCGGACATTATACCACTCCTCCACTAATTGCTGTTTTGGACGGACGAGGAGCCTCCGCTGCAAACCGTTTCCGTTGCAGGTATTTGCCGGAGCCTGCTTTGCCGACAAATTCCTTGTTGCGGATCACAAATTCACCCCGGCTCAGCACGGAGACCGGCTCACCTTTGACTTCTAAGCCTTCAAAGGCATTATAATCGACGTTCATATGATGGCTTTCGGCAGAAATTATTCTTTCTATGGACGGATCAAAGATGACGATGTCAGCGTCACTGCCTACGGCGATAGTTCCCTTTTGCGGAAACAGACCAAACAGCTTGGCACTGGAGGTTGAAATGATATCTACGAATTTATTCAATGAAATCCGACCCTTTTGCACACCTTCCGAATATAAAATGCTGAACCTGTCCTCAATGGTCGGTCCGCCGTTCGGAATTTTGGAGAAATCGCCCAGCCCAAGATCCTTCTGTCCCTTGAAGTTAAAAGAACACTGATCAGAGCCGATCGTTTGCAGACTTCCACTCCATAGTGCATCCCAGAGTACATCCTGATTCCACTGCTCACGTAGCGGTGGAGACCATACATATTTTGCACCTTCGAAGTTAGGCTTCTCTAATGCCGTCTGATCCAGCACCAAATATTGTGGGCAGGTCTCGCCGTAAATACGCAGCCCTTTTTTACGCGCTTCAGCAATCTTCCCTACTGCTTCAGCGCAGGTCACATGCACAACATACAACTGCGAATCGGTCAGCTCTGTCAAATAGGCAGCCCGGCCGGTAGCTTCGCCTTCCAGCTCCGGTGGGCGGGTTAACGCATGGTAGATAGGGTCAGTATTGCCCGCAGCTAAAGCCTGCTCTACCAAATACTCGATCACATCGCCGTTCTCGGCATGGACCATGACCAGTGCACCTTCTCTTTTGGCAACTTGCAAGGTCTTAAAGAGTGTTCCATCATCCGCTTGAAAGGTGTTCTTATAGGCCATAAACACCTTGAGCGAGGTGATGCCTTCCTTCTCGATGATCTGCGGAAGTTCCCCAAGCACCGTATCGTTCAACTCGGAGACCATAAGGTGGAAACTGTAATCAATGACAGCCTTATCCTGCGATTTATGATGCCAAGTATCCACGGCCTGTTGCAGCGGTTGGCCTTTGGTGGTCAGACAGAAATCTATAACGGTTGTCGTTCCGCCGTAAGCAGCGGCAATGGTCCCGGTCTCGAAATCATCTGCAGTAACCGTTCCGCCAAAGGGCATATCCAGATGCGTGTGCGGGTCAATGCCTCCAGGAAATACATAACACCCAGACGCATCAATAATCTCTGCACCCTCGGCCATCAGGTTGAGACCGATCTCTGTAATAATACCGTCCTCTAGGGCTACATCCCCTGTATAAGTGTCTGCTGCAGTAACAATAATTCCGTTCTTGATGATCTTCTTCATCCTTACACCACCTCCGCTTCTGAATAAGAGCCATTCAACGAGCTGATCACCTTTTGGCGCTCATTCCAAGTTAAGGGTGCAGCCCCATTTTCCAGCGGGATCATATCAATCGCACCCTCAGCCGGACAGACAATAGAACAGAGATTACAACCCACACAGTCTTCTTCACGCACCTGCAAAATAGCTTTGCCTTCGGCATTCGTTAACATATCTATACATTGATGCGAAGCATCCTCGCAAGCAATGTGGCATTTGTTGCAATTGATGCAGTTATCCTCATTAATCCGCGCTACCACTTTATAGTTGAGATCCAGATCGCCCCAATTGGAGTATCTTGACACAGACTTTCCGATCAACTCAGTCACGGAGGCTAAGCCCTTATCATCCAGATAGTTGTTCAACCCATCGATCATTTCCTCCACAATCCGGAAACCGTGATGCATAACTGCTGTACATACCTGAATACCTGTGGCACCCATCAGCATAAATTCCACCACATCCTGCCAAGTGGAAATACCGCCAATTCCAGAAATGGGTACGCCCACACCAAGATCGCGCGCACACTCTGCTACCATACTTAGTGCAATCGGCTTCACAGCAGGTCCACAATAACCGCCATGCGCCCCTTGACCCCCAACATTAGGCAGTGTATTCCAGCTATGAATATCAACGCCTGCCAGACTGTTGATCGTATTGATCATACTGATTGCATCGGCGCCGCCTTGAACAGCGCTCCGGGCAACAACCGTAATATCCGTAATGTTCGGGGTAAGCTTCACAATAACAGGTGTCGTTGCCACTTCCTTCACCCAGGTCGTCTGCGCCTGGACCAGATCGGGCTGCTGCCCTGAGGCCGCCCCCATCCCGCGTTCTGCCATACCGTGCGGACAGCCAAAGTTCAGCTCCAGCCCATCTACCCCGATAGCTTCTACACGCTTGACAATCTCATGCCATTTCTCCTGAGTGGGTTCCACCATCAGAGAAGCGATAATCGCATGATTGGGAAATTTTTTCTTCGTTTCGTATATTTCCTTCAGGTTCACCTCGAGCGGGCGATCCGTAATCAGTTCAATATTATTGAAGCCTGCTACCCGTTGACCATTGAAATGTACTGCTGCAAAACGGGAAGAGACATTAATGATCGGCTCACCGAGCGTCTTCCATACAGCACCTCCCCAACCGGCTTCAAATGCCCGCTGCACTTGATAACCTGTGTTGGTAGGTGGCGCTGAGGCCAGCCAGAACGGATTGGGTGACTTGATTCCTGCGAGATTAATACTCAAATCTGCCATTGATGTTCCCTCCCTATCATGTAAAGTCTGTATGAAGACACCAGACTTTTAAATTCATGGTCTAACTGCCTAGACTGCTGATCCAACAACGCTATCCTGCTGCCCCAAGTATTGCTTAACGATCGCATAAGCGGCTTCCTTGCCCTGCTGGGCTGCGGATACTACCATCGCTTCACCTTTGCCGGAGCCAAAGACAATATCGCCGGCAGCATAGATCTGCGGGTCGGAGGTTCTATAGGTGGCTTCGTCAATATCCACGATACCCCAGTTATGCGTAAGGCCGAGAGCATCGATCAGATCGGTGCGCCGCTTTTGTCCAATAGCCACTACTACTGCCTCTAGAGGCATGATGAACTCGGAACCCTCTACCGGCATCGGCACAAGTCTGCCGTCCTTCCCGGTCTCTCCTGTCAGCTTCATCTGTACGCATTCCAGTCCGGTCACATGGCCCAGCTCGTCGCCAACGATACGCTTAGGCAAGGTAAGCCAGCTAAATTCCACACCATCCTGTTTAGCGAATTCATATTCAAAGTCATAAGCCGTCATCTCTTCGCGGGTCCGGCGATAAACCATCTTCACATTAGAAGCTCCCAGCCTTACAGAACAGGTAGCCGCATCAATGGCCGTGTTGCCTGCACCGATGACAGCCACCCGCTGACCCATAAGCTCCAGGGTTGGAATACCTGTCTTAGTGGACTCTACCAGCTCAATTGCGTCGTACACGCCTGCCAGCTTCTCGCCCTCGATACCGATCGGAGGAACATAACCCATACCAGCCGCCAGTACAATGGCATCATAGTTAGACTTTAGCTCTTCTACAGTAATATCAATACCAACCTTCACACCTGTGCGTATCTCAACGCCCAGCTTCTCTACCTGCTCTACTTCCCAGAGTGAGATCGACTGTGGCAGTCGGAACGACACAATACCATGCGTATCGAGACCTCCAGCCAGCGATTTCGCTTCATAGATCACCACTCCAAAGCCTTCACGCGCCAGCTCTCTTGCTGCGGACAGTCCGGCTGGACCGCCACCTATAATGGCCACTTTCTTACCATTAGGCACACCCGCTTTAAATAATTGCACACCACTATTGATCGCCCAATCGGTCGCATACCGCTGCAGCAATCCAATTTGGATCGGTGCCGAAGCATCATTCAGTACACATGCTCCTTCGCATAATTCATCTGTAGGACAGACACGTGCACAGCTCGCACCTACGGGATTGGAATCCATAATGGTTTGGGCCGAACCCTTCATATTATCGGTGGCAATCCGTTTAATAAAGGAAGGAATATTAATGCTAGTCGGGCAAGCCTTAATGCAAGGAGCATCATAACAATACAAACATCGATTAGACTCTTCGATTGCACCTTTGCGGGTCAAGCCTGGCTCAGCCTCGGCAAAGTTACGCATGAACATATCTGGTGTAAATGTTGTTAATGGAGAAGTGTGATCCATCGGTTGTCCTCCTCTGGGCAAGTTACTCATGTTCGTGTTATGTTATATAATATAACATTATTACGAGAATTGCCTTAATATTTTACTTACTTCTAAGGGTTAATGTAGTAAAATAAGAATCAATACAAAAATTATAGTTAAATTCTATCTATTTAGGTCATATATCCTGACATATTATATTCAAACTATAGTCAATTCGAATTTTCGTTGCATTAGACACTTTGTCTAATTTCAAAACTGTATTTTTTACGTGTGAGAATGGGCCGAGAATGGACTAAATCCAAGGCGCCTGTGCAATAACGAAGAGCGAGGGGGGAAGAGCAATGGATTGGGAGCTAGTATTTACAATTCGCGATGCACTGAAGAGACCACTGTTTGCGGAATCGGAAGTCATCGGAGGAAAAAGCGGTCTAAACCGGGCCATTCGTTGGGTGCATGTGCTAGAGAGCGCAAGCTTCGAAAGTCTGATCCACGGGGAAGAGATGATCTTAACTACCGGGATCGGTGTAAGCATGGATCTGCCTTCTTCTTTGGCGTTCATGCAGAATCTGATCGATAAGAATGCTGCCTGCCTATGCATTGAGCTAGGTGTATATTTCAATATTGTCCCGCAAGAAATGATCGATCTGGCTAACAGTCACGATTTCCCGTTGATTATCTTCCCGCGTACCGTACGTTTTGTGGATATCACACTCGACCTGCACTCCCTTATCATCAACCGCCATCACCGGATGCTGCAGGAGCTAGAGAGCATCTCCCGCGAATTCCACCGTCTAACACTGACCTCACAAGGAACACTGAAGGTGCTGCAATTATTGTGCAAAAGCACCCGCACGCAGATTGTCTACATGCAGCTGCAAGGCAAACCGCTGTTCTTTCCAGCTATCTCGCCCGAGGAGCAAGGGCCACTGCTGAATTTCTTCGCTTCCTTCAGTGAAGAGATGGAAGGTGCTCAACCCGATGCCGCTCCTCACTTCCGTGAATACGGGAATAAGACGATCGCCGTGAAGCCTGTAGGCGCCTTGGATCAGACCTGGGCCTATATCCTGATGGTCTGTAATCACAAGCCACAGGAGTTCGACTGCATGCTGCTCGATTCAGCTTCCCTGTCTATTGCCCAGGAACTGCTGCGCACACGATATATGGAAGAGCGCAAGCTCTTTTCCGAGAATCTGTGGGTGGATGAGCTGATCAATGGCCGAATTGAAGATGACAACCGTCTCAAAAGCCTGATCGGCCCCGACTTCAATGTTGTAAATGAGTTGCCTTACCGTGTCTGCCTTATAGAGATTGAGAACCCTCGTGACGTCAAATGGAACAGCTCAGAAAACGATTGGGAGTCCATTACCTTTCACCTGTCGCTCATTCTGCGTTCCATCTTCGAGAAATATTCCCTACGTCCGCTGATCACGTTGAAAAACAACCGTTTAACCGTCATCGCATTGGATATCCAGTCCAAGCTACCTGGCAAACTCCGCTTGCAGCAGGCTTTGGATGCCTTGCAGCATATTCGTTCTGATGAGAAACTGAAGGACCTGCAGCTCATCATCGGAGTCAGCAAGTCCCAGCGGGGTCTGAAGCACGCTTATGCCGGTTATCAGGAGGCCGTTCAAGCGTTATCCCTCTACTCTTGTTACCAGAAATCCTTGCTATTCTACGAAGAGCTTGGTGTCTTTCAATTGCTCTTGAACCTGAATGACGGAAAAACTCTGGAGAACTTCATCCGCAGCTACCTCGGTCCACTGATCGATCACGATCAGTCCAAAGGCAGTGAGCTAATGCTCACCCTGCGCGTCTATCTGGACCATGACGGCTCCAAGCAGATTGCTGCCCGAAACCTGTTCATTGTCAGACAATCGCTCTATTATCGCTTGGACAAAATTACCGAACTGCTAGGCGAAGACTTCATGCTGCCCGAGAACCGCATCTCCATCCAGGTCGCACTCCGCGCTTACCAGTTCCTGTACCCTGAGAAATTCACTTTGCCCAGCTCCCGTTCAGCACAGATTTAAAGGTATCTACGATAAACTGCACATCTTCATCGGTGGAGGATAGCGGCGGAGCGAAGGTAAGTACATTATTGAAGCCCGCTACTGTATCTCCATTCTTGCCGATAATAAGCCCCTTCGATTTGCACTCGGCAATAATCCCTTTAACTGTGCCCAGATCAGCAGGCTTCTTGCTCACTTTATCTTCAACCAGCTCGATGCCAATCACCAGCCCGAAGCGGCGAATATCGCCAACAAGCTTGTGACCGAGCAGCTCGGAGAATTCACTATATATTCTTTCGCCGAGGATATCCGCACGTTCCACCAGATTCTCCTGCTCAAGAATTTCGAGGTTGCGCAGAGCAAGTGCACATGCCGCCGGATTGCCCCCGAACGTATTCACATGACGGAAGTGCCCATAGTCATCACTGTTATCCTTAAAAGCCTCATAAATATCCTTGCGGACTGCAGTTGCAGACAATGGAAGGTAGGCGCTGGTCAGTCCTTTAGCCATGGTCACAATATCAGGCTTCACATTGTAATTATGGTGTCCGAAGTTGCGCCCGGAGCGCCCGAACCCGCAGATCACTTCATCAATAATGAGCAGCACACCATGTTTGGTACAGATTTCTTGGACCCGATCCAGATAAATCTGATGAGGGACGATCACACCACCGCCCGTAATCACAGGTTCCATAATCACTGCCGCCACCGTTTCTACGCCCTCCCAGACAATTGTATCCTCTATCGACTGCGCACATTGGAGATTGAATTCCTCAACAGTCATGCCTGCCGGACGGCGGTAGCTGTCTGGTGGAGCAACATGCAGAAAACCGCCAGCGAGTGGTTCGTATTTATATTTACGCTGAGCCTGGCCTGTTGCCGAGAGGGAACCGAGCGTACTGCCGTGATAGCCGCGGTAGCGGGCAATGAACTTGTGCCGGTAATGCTGGCCGATCTGCTGCTGATATTGGCGCGCCATTTTAAAAGCTGCTTCATTCGCTTCCGAGCCACTGTTGGAGAAGAAGATTACATAGTCGTCTCCCAGCCACTCATTCAGCTTCTCCGCCAGTGCAATCGCAGGCAAGTGACTCTGCGTCAGCGGGAAATATGGCAAGGTCAGCAACTGATTATAAGCCGCTTCCGCCAGTTCCTTACGGCCATAACCGACATTCACACACCATAATCCGGACATGCCATCCAGAAATTTATCACCATTAATATCTGTCACCCACGAGCCGCTTGCCGAAGTGGCAATCATCGGCGGATTGGTTTCACTGTAAGGTGTAATATTGTGCCATAAATATTGCTGATCCTTCTTAATGGCAAGTTCGCTATCCGTCCCCAGGTTGAGCACAGCACTCTCTCCTCTCAAACTCCTATATCTGCCTAGTAACGGGCAGTAATCATCTTTTTGCGGGTATAAAATTCAACACCATCGCGACCATTAGCATGCAGATCACCATAGAACGATTTCTTGTAGCCCGAGAAGGGAAAAAAGGCCATAGGTGCAGGAACACCCAGATTCACACCCAGCATCCCCGCGTCGATCTCCTCGCGGAACTCCCGGATCGCCTTGGCACTATCTGTATAGATACAGGCTCCGTTCGCGAATGGCGATTGATTCGTTACCGCAATCGCTTCACCCAGATCCTTGACACGAATCACCGCCAGCACCGGTGCGAAGATCTCATCACGCCAAATCGTCATCCCCGGTTGTACATGATCGAAGATTGTAGGCCCGATAAAATACCCTGCCCCAGCTACCGCTTCATCTTCCCTTCCATCTCTTACCAGCAGAGCGTCCTCACGTTCGCCTGTCTCAATGTAAGAGAGTGTGCGTTCCTTATTGGACTGGCGGATCACCGGCCCCAGAAACACGCCTTTATCCATGCCATTGCCAATCTTGAGTTCATCTGCAGCAGACTTCAGACGAACCACTAGCTCGTCAGCGATATCCTCATGCACAACAACCACCGAACAAGCCATACAACGTTCACCTGCAGAGCCGAAAGCGGCGGAAATAATATTTTTCACCGCATTCTCGAGATCAGCATCGGGAAGTACAATAGAATGATTCTTGGCTCCAGCTAACGCTTGAACACGTTTACCCTGCGATGTTCCATGCTTATATACATACTCCGCAACCGGTTGTGAGCCCACAAAGGAGATGGCCTTCACATCCTCATTCTCCAGCATTCCATTCACAACATCATGCGCCCCGTGGACCACATTCAGGACACCAGGCGGAAAACCTGCCTCCGCGAATAGTTCTGCCAGCCGATTTACCAAGAGCGGTGTACGTTCTGAAGGCTTCAGCACAAAGGTATTTCCGCAGGCAATGGCCAGTGGAAACATCCAGCACGGCACCATCATTGGGAAATTAAACGGCGCAATCCCACCAATCACACCCAAGGGGTAGCGGTACATCCCGGATTCAACTCCGGTGGCAATGTCCGGCAGTTGGCTACCCATCATCAGAGTAGGAATACCTGCGGCAAATTCAACACATTCAATACCGCGCAGCACCTCGCCCTGCGCTTCTTCCAAGCTTTTGCCATTCTCCAGCGTAATCAGCGCTGCCAGCTCGTTCCAGTGCTGCACCAACAGCTGCTGATACTGGAAGAAATAACGCGCGCGCCGGGGTACGGCTATTCTTTTCCACGACTGATAAGCCAGTGCAGCAACTTCTACCGCGGCATCCAGCTCTTCCCGACTGGAGATGGGTACATAAGCAATAACTTCACCAGTTGCCGGATTAAACACTTCCTCATCCCGTCCAGACGAAGATTCTACCCAGACTCCATTCACGAAATTCTTAACCCTTTCGGTCTGCGTCACCAATAGGGACATAGTCCGCACCTCTTTCTATATTCTGAGAAGCCTGATAAGCCACCAAACTTCTGGAATGGACTGATTATAATAGATGACCGCCAAAACCGGCGGCCATCCCTTATGCCTATGAGCGAAACCCTTTATTTAGCCGCCATCTCTACAATTTCATTCGTATAGGCTTCATCCACATTCGAAGCCTTTTTAATTACACCAAACTGGAGAGCAATGTCTGCAGTCTGCTTAAATGCAGCAGCATCGGTATAGCCCATCTTGGCACTGTCAAAGCCTTCTGGCAAAATCAACTTAGCGACTTCATTCATCATGGTCAACTGATGCTCTTTCGTCGTGCTACCTGCTTCAGCTAGCTTCATTACACTGTCCACAGCCGCTGCCGGATCGGCGATGGCATCTTTCCAGCCTTTCAGGGATGCACGGACAAACTTCGCAGCCGTCTCTTTGTTGGCAGCAAGCCATTCCTTATTGGCGAACAGATTATCCTCCAACATAGCGACACCTTCGTCATTCATATCAATGACATTCAGGTCTTCAGCCTTGATGCCAGACTCAAGTACGATCTGATATTCGTTATAGGTCATTGCCGAAGCTACATCAATGTCGCCACCCAGGAACTGGTCCATCGTGAAGCCTTGTTTTGTAAACTTGATATCTTTATTGGAATCCAGCTTGTATTTATCAAAGAGAGCCAGAATTTCAAACTCATTGCCGCCCATCCAGTTGCCGACTTTTTTGCCTTTCAGGTCAGCAGGTGTACTGATGCCAGTAGCCTTCTTGGAAACCAGGACAAGTCCACTCTTTTGGAAGATTTGAGCGATCTGTACCAGCGGCATCTCTTGTTCTTGGCTGGTCAGCAAGCTCGCAACCCAGTCCACACCGATGTCTGCAGATCCGCCCGCCACCTGTTGTTCAGGTACGATATCCGGACCGCCGGGCAAGATTTCTACATTAAGCCCTTCATCCTTGTAATAACCTTTATCCTGAGCGACAAAATAACCAGCGAATTGCGCCTGTGGCACCCATTTCAGCTGCAGCTTAACCGTCACTGGATCAGCCGCAGGTTCAGTCGTTGGCGCCGCAGTAGGTTCAGTAGTAGCATTCGCTGCCGGAGCAGCCGTAGCTTCAGCCGCCGAATTGTTATTATTTCCTCCACAACCTGCCATCAAAGAGACCACCAATATCATTGTTACCGCCAACAGCCCACCACGAAAATTTCTTTTTTTCCCGTTCATCAATCGAACTCCCCCTACCGTAAATTTAAGTGTGTAATGATGAAAGCACAGTATGGTTACCATCGTGGTGATCTATGCATACGGCTGTGGGAGGTTTCTCTATTCCCTATCCACTGTGACCGGATGTAATAAGGTTATGGATTTATGCCCGCTGAGACGGGTGCCATTTAATAAACACTTTCTCCAGCCGTTCAACGATCAGGTAGAAGATTACTCCGGCAATAGCGGCTAGAACGATGCAAGACCAGCCGAGCGGCATTTTGGCTACTTTGATGGAGTTGGAGAGCAAATACCCAAGACCGCGTGAAGAGAAGAAGAACTCTCCAACAATGGCCCCGATCATACTGGCTGTAGCATTAATCTTCAATGCCGTGAAGACATAAGGAAGACTGTTCTGAATACGCAAGTAGCGGAACACTGCCGGTTTATTCGCAGCGTAGGAATGCATTAGGTCAAGAGCCAGCGGATCAACAGCCGCCATCCCTTTGTAAGCATTAATTGCCATCGCAGCCATGGTTGTTGCGGTTACTATTGCCACTCTCGACCCAATCCCGTCCCCGAACCACAGGTTCATAATGGGGGCCAGTGCAACGATAGGCACGGCATTCAACGCCGCGACCATTGTCAGGCTGCCACCTCCCCAACGGGGCCAAGCTGTAGCTGCCAAAGCAATCAGGAAGCCACAGGTGGAACCGACCAGCATTCCCAGTACAGCTTCTGTTAGCGTGTAACCCGTAAAGGATAACAGCAAGCTAAAATTTTCCCTCATCGCCGCCGCTATTGTTGACGGTATAGGCAACTGATATTTCTTCAGATCAAAAATTTTATGAAAGATTTGCTCCTCCCACAAGACAAGAAACAGAATGCCAGCGAGCAAAGGTAAAATCACACCGGTGTTCAGCCATTTCAAGGGACGCCGCGTTTTCCCTTGTTTATCAGGACCTGCGGCAAGCCCCGGCCCCATAGAATGCTTCTCATTCGCAGTTACGGAGGGAGTATGCAGCACCTCTTTACCGGAAGCAGCTAGAAGTGAGGATTCCCGTACAGCATTGCTTTCCATTAGTGGCTACCTCCTTTCGGGCGGAATTCCGGCTGCCAAGGTGCCACCAGACGTTCTATTAAAGTCATCAGTCCATAGCTCACAATACCGAGCAAAGCACTTACAATCACCGTAGACCAGAACATGTAGGTATTAGAAGGACCATAATAGAGATTGCGCAGCATAATGACACCAATCCCATGCTGTGCACCCATGAGTTCCACCAGAATTGCACCTGTTACAGCGAGCGGAGCAGCAATCTTGAGTCCACTGAACAAACCAGGCAATGCAGCAGGAAAACGTAGCTTCCAGTAAACTGCCCAAGGTTTGGCGGCATAAGAGTGCATTAATTCCAGCGCGGAGAGATCAACACTGCGCAAACCACGCAGCATATTAAGGGAAACCGGGAAGAACGTGATATATCCGGAGATAATGACCCGCGAGATTTGCTCGTCACGCACAATGCCGTAAATAATTGGCGCAAGACCGAGTATCGGAATCATTTGTGAGGCAACGGCATAAGGAAAGGTCAACTGTTCTATCGTCTTGGACAGACTCATCAGTACGGCTAGCACAACGCCAGCCACAGCACCGATTAAGAACCCGACTCCAGCATTGCCGAAGGTGGCTGAACCTTCCTTCAGCAGCGTACCTCCATACTTCCAGAGGGTAGATATTACTTCATGAACATAAGGCAGCTTGGACTGAGCCAGCGGGGCTTTCGCCACATGCAGCAACATCCAGGATGCCGCCTCCCATAATATAAGCAGTCCAAATACCCAAACCAAGAGCGGCAGTACACGGTCCCGCAAAAATACACTGTTGCCCTTCATCCTTACACCCCTTCGAAACTGTCGCGAATACGCGCGATCAGTTCGAAAAACTGCGGGCTGTTTCTCATCTCCGCCGTACGCGGACGCGGCAGAGGAATATCTACAATCGCAGACAATCGTCCCGGATGAGGGGAAAGCACGAAGACCCGATCCGATAGAAAAATAGATTCAGGAATACTGTGCGTTACAAATACGATCGTGCTCTTCACCTTGGACCAGACAGACAACAGCTCTTCATTCAAGCGTTCACGTGTAAATTCATCAAGCGCGGAGAACGGTTCATCCATTAGTAGTATTTCCGGCTCCATCGACAGTGCTCTGGCGATAGCTACCCGCTGCTGCATGCCTCCACTTAGCTGCCATGGATACTTGTCCGCGAAGCCTTGCAAACCCACCAGTTCCAGTAGTTCCATCGCTTTGTCCTCGCGGATAGACTTCTTCACTCCCAACAGCTCAAGTGGCAAGGTGATATTATGCTTCACCTTCCGCCAGTCGTATAACACTGGACTCTGGAATACAATTCCATACTTCTGAGCTAGCCTGGCTTCTCGTGCGCTTTTGCCAGCCACGGTAATGTTGCCGCCAGTTGGTGTTATAAGATCTGCCATCAGTCTGAGCAGCGTTGTTTTGCCGCAACCGGAAGGCCCGAGCAGAGAGACAAACTCTCCCTTCGCGATATCAAGACTCACATTATGCAGTGCAAGCACATCAGCCGTATCAGTCTGATAGCGCATCTCAACATTTTCCAGTAGTATTTCAGGAATTTTAGTCGCTAATAATGACATTCCAAAGCCCTCCTCGATTCCCGAATAAATTACTTAATGTTATATAACATAACATATATGAGTGTCATTCGATACATATTCTTCTTCGATGTAGTATTAACTAACATGTTACACTTTGCTCTTCAGACTCACACTAGACAAATAGTAAAATAGCTCTCGTGAAATTCCGTCATTTTGTCTAGGGTTGCGCTTTTATTGTTAAGAATTGTGATTTCTGCCGATAAAGATGTAATGTATTGAGCACTGTGATAATATTCCACTACATCTTTCCTTAAGTAGGAGACCATAAGTTTATGTTTGATACTCTAATCTCGAATTATATTGTAATCGTTACTATATCCGGTGTGCTGAGTGCCCTGCTTGCCCTCTTCGCCTACTATAAAGAAACGGATTTTGCCGGAATCAAGGCTTTTATACTGAGCTCCTGGGCTTCTGCCATATACACGTTTGGCTTTGCGCTAGAGTTGTCGGGAAATACACTGCAGGAAATAAGCCTTTGGATTAAGGTGGAGTATCTGGGTCTACCCTTCATTGCACCGGCGAGTCTGATTATGGTACTGCACTTTGTGGGACTGGAGAGGTTGATCAAAAGAGGGATGCGGAGCGTGTTATTTGCGATTCCATTAATCACAACATTGATGGTATGGACTAACGAATACCACCATTTATTTTACCAATCCATTTATTTACGTCAGGGCACTCCCTCTCCACTTGTTGATGTGATAATAGGCCCTTGGTATATTGTGCATGGCAGCTTCACCTTTGGCTGTTTGTTCACGGCAATTTGTCTTATTCTTTGGCAATGGAATCGGATGAAACGGGTATACCGCAGACAATTAACGACTTTTCTCATCGGTCTTTGCATGCCCACTCTGGGTTCCTTTTTGTATCTGATAGGCAAAACTCCATATGGCATGGATCCTGTACCGGTAATTATGAGTTTGACCTCTCTACTGTATATTTGGGCAATTCTCTCTAGAGGAATGCTGACCGCTGCTCCTATTGCCCGTGAGAATCTATTCGAGAGCATGCGAGACGGCGTACTGGTCACAGACCTGTCCGATATGCTCGTCGACTATAATCGGGCCGCCGCAGAAATGATGCAGGGCCTTGACTCCGCAGCGATCGGTAAACCACTAGCCCAGCTGTTTCTTCCCGCAGGCAAAGAGGCGGTCTCATATGTGATGGATTCTGATCCACTTCAACACGAAGAACGGGAAGTGCCTTGGCTCAAGGGTACCGAGGTCTGCTATTATCAGGTTCGTTCCTCACCGGTGATGAAGCAGGGTGACCACTTAGCGGGTCGGATGATTATGCTGATTGATGTGACCGAGCGGACATTGCTTCAGGAGAAGCTACAGCAGTTGGCTACGATCGACAGCCTTACAGGCATTTATAACCGGACTCATTTTCTGGAAATGAGCAACGACCTGCTCACACAATCTGTAGACAACAAGACTCCATTCTCGATTATTTTGCTTGATATTGACTTCTTTAAAGGTATCAATGATCGCTATGGTCATGAATATGGAGATATAGCACTTCAACATATTGTTGAGATCTGCAGCAGGAATTTACGGGATGGGGATATATTCGGCCGTTATGGCGGCGAGGAGTTTGTGATGAGTCTGCCCAACACCACGCTTACGCAGGCTGGGCAGCTGTCTGATATCATCCGGGCTGATATTGAGCAGAGCGGTCTGCATACTCTGGTTGGCTCCATTAAAGTAACAGCCAGTTTTGGAGTAGTTGAAGCTGTCAGCCGCGATACTTCACTCGAAGAACTGCTTTCAGAGGCCGACCACGCGCTCTACACCTCCAAACGGAGCGGGCGCAACACGGTGCATCTGTCGAAAGGCTCTAAGATTGCTCCGTTCAAAACGATATAACTGCAGGTTTATAATACAATAATTCAAAAGAATTGGTCGACAGGGTCATTTGCGAGTCTGTAAAATATATTGTGCAACCTCTCAAACCCATTAAATGGAAGTAAGAGGAAGGCTGGGGAGAACACATGGGACTTTGGACAAAACAGCAACTGATGGTTTTTATTAAGACGGTTTGTCAAGCTAAGTGCGACACCTGTTCCATAAAAGGTTCGTGAGCAGACTTCCAACCTAGACATTTTCGAGGACGGTCGTTAATGAGGCGAATTGCATTCGCCAGATCTTCATCCGTGACCCCTGTGAAGTCATGCTCCTTGGGGAACAACTCCCGTAGAAGCCCGTTTCCGTTTTCATTCGACCCGCGTTGCCAAGAAGAATAAGGGTCTTCGAAGTAGACCTTTATCGTATGAACGTTCTCTAGGGCGGTATAACAGGCAAATTCCTTCCTCGATCCGTTGTAGCACTCTGAAAAGTTGCATGCGGATATTACCAAAGGCAGTCTCCATGGAGTGAGCGGTGCGGTCTGGCATCTTTATGGCTACGTACATTCTTGTCTTCCGTTCAATAAAAGTAGCCGCACAAACCTTGCTTTTACCACGACTAGAAACCACCGTATCGAGCTCCCAATGATCAAAAGTTTCCCGTTTACGAACCTCTTTTGGGCGCTGATTGGTGGGGGTTCCAACGAGGAATCGCCCTCGTGTTTCCACGGGTTTACGCCGTTTCCCTTTGTGGCGTAGGGGCGTGACTTCCCCAGCTACAAGAAGGTCAGCATAGAGCCATCTATAAATCGTCTTTAAGCACACAAAAGTCTTACCGCCTACCCTTCGCTTCTCTGCGATCTGCTCGGGGGACCACGTTTGTCGTAGCTTCTCCTAAAGTTCCTCAGCAAGTAAAGCAGTGAACTTTCCGGTAGGTACGCTGGAGAATCTGCGCTGTTGATAGGCTCTTTGAGCAGGTAGAGCATTCAAATATGACCTTTTGATTTCACGGGCAATGGTGCTATGATGGGGATTGAGCTGACGGCTGATTTCCCGAGCTGACCAGTCCAGCCGATGCAAGGCCTCTAGTTGTCCACGCTCGACTATGCTAAGATGACTGTAACCCATGGTGTGATTCTCCTTGTGTGAATGGTGTGTGGTAGCTTCATTCTACACGAATCTCCCATGGGCTTTCTCTGTTTACCTGTCGCACTTCATTTTACAATCCGTCTTAAGGAAAACAACTTGGTCAGCGCAAAAGATGCGCAAAATGCCTTAAAGGATTTATTTGCTGAGACGATTCAGGAGATGCTAGAAGCCGAATGGATACCCATCTGGGTTATGGAAAGTATGAAGTGAAGGCGAAACTCACTCCAAACAGTCGCAATGGAAAAAGCCGAAAAACCGTAGTCAGTGAGTACGGCGAACAGGAAATCATTATCCCTCGAGACCATTTAGGCGAGTTTGAGCCTTTGGTGGTCAAGAAGCATCAATCGAATGTAACGGGCATCGAGGAGCAGATTGTGGCGCTCTATGCCAATGGCGTCAGCACGAGAGATATCCAAGATCATCTACAGCATATGTACGGGATTGAGGTCTCGCCCACACTCATTTCCAATGTTACCAACAAGATTGTTCCCCTCATTAAAGAGTGGCAGAATCGCCCCTTACAAGGTGTCTACGCAGTAGTCTAGCTGGATGCCATCCACTTCAAAGTCAAGCAGGACGGGGCTATTATCAACAAAGCAGCCTACATGGTCATTGGCATCGATCTGGATGGAAACAAGGATGTGCTGGGCATATGGATTGGCGAGAACAAATCCTCCAAGTACAGGCTTAGTGTCCTGAATGAACTGAAGAATCGGGGAGTTCAAGACATCCTCATCATCTGTGTGGACAACCTGTCGGGGTTCTCTCAAGCGATTGCGGCCTGCTACCCCCAAACAGAAATCCAGAAGTGCATTATTCACCAAATCCGCAGTTCCACACGGTACGTTTCGTACAAGGATCTGAAGAAGGTCACTGCCGATTTAAAGCCCATTTACAAGGCCGCTACCGAAGAAGGAGCCTTACTTGAACTCGACCGTTTTGAAGAGATGTAGGGAACCAAATACCCGCTCTTCCTCCGTTCCTGGCGGAATAATTGGGACGAATTAGCAACCTTTTTCAAGTACCCACCTGAGATCCGCAAGCTCATCTACACGACAAACATGATTGAGAGTTACCACCGCCAGCTACGTAAAGTGACGAAGGGAAAAAGTATCTTCCCCACGGATGAGGCGCTGCTAAAAATGCTCTATCTCGCCAGCGTCGACGTGACTCGCAAATGGACGGGGCGCGTTCAAAACTGGGGGCAAATGCTCCTTCAGCTTTCGGTATTTTTCCCGGATCGGGTCGGTCAACACTTGCGATAAATCGCGACTCCCCCTCGGGGGAATCTGTGCTTAAAAGAGTTTACACAGAATTATTGACAGACCCTCATTTGCCATTCCCAGGTAGTTTTCTTGATCCTTAACCTCAGTACCGTTATGCACTTTTCGCCCTTGATCAACATCTATGCTCCTCCATCTTCTATTAAATTTCGACTCTCTCTAAACCATTCGAATGCTTTGTGAGTCCCTCAATACATTCGCCAGTAGAAGATAAAAACACTATGATCCATTCTTTCTTTTGAATAGTAGTGCGTAAGTCTTCCCTTACTTCTTTATTCATAAGCACACCTCTAAACTCTTTAAACCATTATAGGAATAATATAAAAGGAACTATAATTAGAACTCCACCCATTAATATATCTAATTTATAATATGTACATATTGTGAAAAATAAATATTTAAATACATAATTCGACATTATTAAACATTATATATATTAAATAGATAATTAACGTCATTTTATAACAAAAAATTAAAATAAAGAACTATATTAAAAATAATCCATATATGATATAAAGTACCTTGTAATAATATCCCATACCTTGAGGAGTGTATTTTTTTGTTAAAAAAATTTTTAAGAGTTTCTGTAGCCGCAGCTTTACTAGTATCTGTTTCCCCTATTAATGTATTTGCAACTGAGAGAGCTTCTAATGACTTTGAAGCTTACAGAGCTGATGCTATTAATCAAGAATTACTTCAACAAGGTTATTTTGGTCAAAATTCTGCAAGGTCATCACTGTCGAGCACGATTGACAAAGTTACTAATCAACATATTGAACAGCTTCAAAATGCTGAAATAGTCATTATGAATTTTGATGAATTAGGAACACTTGCTTCTGCTGAAAGCTCTGAAAGTGGGGAAGTCACTAATCGATTTGTCAAAGAGACACGAGAAAACGATAGCGATACTCAAGAATTAGAGTTAGAAAAGGGGATAGGGACATTAACTAGTAAATCATCATTTGGGGAAACATCACTTGCTACTAATTCTAATGCTTCAATTCAATCTATACTCGGTGATACGTCTCCAGCACCTGCTGGGTCAGATACTGGCGCTTTTCATAGATTAGTAACTCCAGCGAGCACTAGCGCCTTGAATTATACAGGTGGTGTCGCAGACGATGTTACTCTACCTGGCTTTAACTTTGCTAATACGAATGGTGAATCCGCATATATGTACACAGGGATTGATCAAGATGGTGTTGGAATAGCTGAAGTTGGTTTTGGTACATACAATGGATCAGGAGGACAAGGATGGTTCCCACTTTTCCATGCAAGAGCTACTCATGTTGTAACTCAACAACCAGGAACTGTAGCTAATGATGCAGAATATTATTTTGATTATACGAAAAACTATGGATCTGGAAATAAAACTATTACTGGATATAAGGTTTATTACAAAACGGGAGATCAATATCTAACTATTACTTATCAATTAGGTTATAACACAATATACATTGTTCGGTTTAACGGTTACGATTCAAATAATAAAGCTGTTAAACGTGTTACCGCTATCGCTATGCCAAAGGGAACTGCAGGAAAATTCAAAAATGGATTCACCTCTTATGCCAATTGGGGGAATTATAGATTCTTAAAACAAAATGGAAGCGATTTTGTTTATCCAGGCGTTGTAAGTGGGTTAGTTGAAAATACATGGAGTCACGGCGGCGTAATAGATTATATTAAAAATGTAATAAGCACAACAGACAGAGACGAGCAATACAAAATTTATTAAAATATATTTTCTCTGTAGTTGCAGAAAAGGTATTTCTGCAACTTTTTTTTTATTACAACGTCTTTATAAATGATTACAAAATTGTATAAAAGGGGAAATGTTGTTATGAGTAAGAAATTAATGCTTATTTTTTCTATGCTAATAGGGATACTGATATTTTCTAATACGTCCTATGCCAGTCCGAATTATTTACCTCCAAGTAATGAAAGAACGGATGTAGTCTATGTTAGTGAAAATGTAGTGGTATTAATTGACTACGCTAATAACAAAGCAGATTTAGTAGATTTAACAACAAATAAGATTACAAATATTTCTAATGATGCAAATACTATTTTAGATTTAAACGTTATGAAAAATCCTCAGAAAATTGTTCTTCTAAAAAAAGATAATGGTACTACAATTTCTAAAACAGTCCTTTCTTATAAGGGAACGGTTATTAGCAAAGCTAAAATAGCCCTTAAAAATACAGGGAATAGAATCAAATGGGTTGCTCCTACTGGAACAGTAAATGAACGAATAATGGTTCAATCCAATAACTCATTTAACCTTTATCAGTATCCTTGGAGCAAACCAAGTGTAAGCTATAATGCTACAATCATTGATAAAGGATACGAAAGTGTTAGCGTGCAGGATTGGGATTTTGTGGGATACCCTTATTTAGCTATAAAATATCAGGCGCAAGGCGTTATGAGTGATGATTTCTTCGTAAAAACAGTTAATCTATATACTAAGAAAGAACAGCTGATCAAAGACTTCAATACTGACATTAAACTTAAATATAATGGAGGCAACCTTGCCTTATTTACATCGTATACTTACCAAGCCACTCCCGGTAACGCAAGTCGTCCTATAGCTGCTGATTCGCAAAAGGTATTTAGATTAATCAATAATGTAAGTGGAGTAGAAATTGCATCGTTAAAGGATATTTACAAAGAAGAAGGCGATATTTCGGGATGGCAAACGGAGTTTATTAATGACCAAGTGTTTGTAGGGAACTTATTGAAGCATACTTGGTCTTTATATTCTCAGAAAGGAAGTCAAATCTTGGCTAATCAAACTTGGCCTAAAGATAGCACTTCTAAATTTTTAAGTTACAACTCAAGTGTAAAAACTGCCTATTTCCTAGATTACGCATCTGGTAAAGCTTCGATAACTTCGTATTCTATTAAATGAGGATTTGAATTAACTAGTAGTGAACAGATGACTTCTGAATTAATCAGGAGTCATCTTTTTTAATGCCCATCTGCGGTGTTAGGTTAGATGGCCTTTATTAGCTGATAGCCATACTCTTTATTTCGTACCCGCTATAAAATATTCGACGCCCTGCTGCAAGTCCTTCGGGAGCTCTTCAAGCTTCAGGTACGTCTTCATTTCCAGCATAACCCGTTCACGATCTTGCCCGAAAACATCCACGACCCGGGCAAGCCGCTCCCAAGAAGCCAGATCAGCGCGGAATTCCACCCCGCTCATGGGTACTCCATGTGACTCTACATACCACTGAGCATCATATCTATAGGCTAAGTTAAGCAGCTTGAGAAAGCCAGTGCTGCTGTATTGCCGCGGGCCCCCGTAAATGGAAGGACCTAGCGCATCGCCAAGAAATAGCACATTGTCTTCTTTAACATAAAGAACACACGAATCTGCGGAATGATCACCACCTACATGGTTCAGCTCACACGTAATTCCGCCTAGATCAATCGTGATCCTGTCAGCGAACACAATATCAGGTTTCATAAAGCGGATCGTTCTACGACTGCCGTATTCCTTGCGGATATGCAGGATGCTCTCATCACTGATTATCCCTTGGGCGGCAAGACCTTCAAGACCTTCATCAGACCAATCCAGTCCACTAAGCCGCGTCAAAGCCTCGGCGGTTCCCTCGTGCGCGACTGTGGGCAAGTCCCAAGCAGACAGCCCAAAGGTATGATCCCAATGCCAATGAGTCAGGGCAATCATATCTGGCTGCCGATAGCCATATTCAGACAGTTCTTTGCGAAACAGTTCAGCATGGGCAGGTGAATTCCCCGCATCCAGCAAGAGTGTACGTCGTTCCCCCAAGATGGCTGCCAAAATGGGTCGATCTGTCTCAGGTTCTGCATGCATAATCAAAATATGCGGACTAAGTAGCTGAAATTTATGCTTCATTTATGTAGCTCCTTTCCCACTGACTGTCCTAGCGGCTTTCATGCCTTCCGCTTCCACCCGGTTGTTTAATTTATTAGCACAGGGGGTAAATTGTAATTAGAACTTGGTTTACACTAATTCTACTAAGAGGAGCTGAATACTAATGGCAGATACAAACGGACTTAGCGACAAGATCAAAGGTGGAGTATCCAAAGTTAAGGGTGAAATTAAAGACCAAGTGGGAAACGCCACTGACAATACATCGCTTCAAGCTGAAGGCAAAAAGGACAAGCTGAAGGGTGCAATTCAACAAAAAATCGGCAAGCTGAAGGAATAGCTTATTGATAAGAGAAGCTTCCATTCTTTGTATCACAGCAACTCCCAGACAGGACAATCAGTTTGGGAGTTTTTGCTGCGTATCTGCAGCTTTTTATCTATTCTTTATGTTGCATCAAATCGGAACATTAAGCAACTCTTAGCACCAAGTCGTCGTTTACAATAAGTCTTAAGAAGGAGGAGGTCCTATGATTAAGATTGGGCTAACCGGTTTCGGTGACCATGAAGAGCTGTATGGCAAAATCAAACCCGCCGAGCGCCTGCCCACGTATAGTGCGCATTTCTCAATTGTAGAGATCGATAGTTCTTTTTACGCAGTACAGCCAGTCAAGAATTATGCCAAATGGGTCAATGAGACCCCTGATGGATTTGAATTTATTGTTAAAGCTTATCAAGGAATGACCGGACACCTGCGCGACAAAAAGAATTATTTTGCGTCCACAGAGGAAATGTTCAGCGCGTTCCATACCTCCATCCAGCCTGTCCGGGAATCCGGCAAGCTGGCCATGGCCTTATTTCAGTTTCCGCCTTGGTTTGATTGCACCAAAGAAAACGTTGAACTGCTGCGCGATACCAAGGAACGAATGTTGGATGTTCCCTGTGCCATTGAATTCCGCAATAATTCCTGGTATAGCCCCGAACTGCGAGAGAAGACCTTACAGTTCATGGAGCGGGAAGGGTGGATTCATACGGTGGCCGATGAACCTCAAGCAGGAACGGGCTCTATTCCCATAGTTGCCATATCCACCTCAGCAGAAGCTACCTACGTACGTCTGCATGGCCGCAATATCGGCGGCTGGCAGCAGAGCAATCACCCGGATTGGCGCAAGCTGCGCTACCTTTATCGTTATACTACTGAAGAGCTGACCGAGTGGCGGGACCGGCTGCTCGAGCTTGAGAAGACCTGTCGCGAGCTCTACGTGGTCTTCAATAATAATTCCGGTGGCGATGCTACAGCCAATGCCAAGGAACTGCAGACTTTGCTTGGCATTGATGGTGGACTAGCCCCTCTACAACTTGATATGTTTCAATAGGTAGACTCCCAGGGTTATGCATATTACCCAATGATGGAATAATGTTTCTACCATCATGATTTAAAGAGGCTGCCCTGGGGGTATTAGTATATTAGGAAACGAAATTTTATTTGTGTACATAACAACACATTAGAGAACAGATACACGCATGATGTTGAAGGAGGCAGTTGGGCATGAAGAGAAACCATACTATGATGCAGTTTTTTGAATGGCATTTGGCCGCAGATGGGAATCATTGGAAACACCTGGCAGAGATGGCGCCGGAATTAAAGGAACTTGGAATTGATGCCGTGTGGGTTCCACCGGTTACCAAAGCAGTCTCGGATGACGATACCGGTTACGGTGTCTACGATCTCTATGATCTCGGCGAATACGATCAAAAGGGCACCATACGCACTAAATACGGCAACAAACAGGAGCTGATCGATGCGATTGGCGAATGTCAAAAAAACGGCATCGCCGTTTATGTCGACCTTGTGATGAACCATAAGGCGGGCGCAGATGAGACTGAAGTGTTCACGGTTATCGAGGTCGATCCTAATGATCGTATGAAGGAAATCTCGGAGCCATTCGAAATTGAGGGCTGGACCAAATTCACCTTTCCAGGCCGGGGGGATGAACATTCCTCCTTTAAGTGGAACTTTAATCATTTTAATGGCACCGATTATGATGCCAAGGGAGCTCGCAGCGGTGTATTCCGGATTGCGGGCGAGAATAAGACCTGGAACAAAAATGTCGATGATGAATTCGGGAACTATGATTATCTAATGTTCGCCAATATTGATTATAGTGAGCCGGAAGTCCAGGAAGAGATGCTGCGGTGGGGAGGATGGCTGGTGGATACCCTTCAGTGCAGTGGTTACCGTCTGGATGCCATCAAGCATATTAACCATGATTTCATCAAAGAATTCGCGGCGGAGATGCTCAAGAAGCGCGGAGAGGACTTTTACATTGTCGGAGAATTCTGGAATTCCAATCTGGAGGCCTGCCAGGAGTTTTTAAATACGATCGATTATAAAATTGATCTATTCGATGTCTCTCTCCATTACAAGCTTTATTCTGCTTCCTTGGGGGGCAGGGACTTTGATCTATCTAAGATTTTTGATGATACTCTGGTACAGACACATCCGGCCAATGCGGTGACCTTCGTGGATAATCATGATTCCCAGCCTCATGAAGCGTTGGAGTCATGGGTAGGTGACTGGTTCAAGCAAAGTGCGTATGCGCTCACCCTGTTGCGTCGGGACGGATATCCAGTTATCTTTTACGGAGATTATTATGGAATAGCAGGCCCCACACCTATTGCGGGTAAAAAAGAGGCGATTGATCCCCTGTTGTATGCCCGAAATCACAAAGCCTATGGGGAACAGGACGATTACTTTGATCACCCTAATACCATTGGCTGGGTGCGCCGCGGCATTGAGGAGATCGAGCATTCCGGTTGCGCAGTAGTGGTCTCTAATGGCGATGATGGCAATAAAAGAATGCTTGTCGGAGAGCAACGGGCTGGGGAAGCCTGGGTGGATTTCACCCATAATCATGAAGGAACGATAACGATTGAAAAAGATGGTTGGGCTACCTTCCCGGTAAAAGGCGGAAGCGTTTCGGTCTGGGCCCTTCCGGATGCAGAGGATAAGAAATAACGACACACTTCTAGTTCATGAAACAAAAAGAGTACTCCAAAAGGCCAACGTGGCTCATGGAGTACTCTTTTTTGCTTAAATGGACTGTTGGATTCAGACCGTTGCTTTCTCCTCGTCAAGCCAGACTCCGCTGTCCCGACCTAATATACGCTCGATAGGATATACCTTCCATACCGCAGATACGACAGCTGCACATAACACAGCCTTGACGAAATCTCCTGGCAGGAAGGGCCACATACCCGCAGTCAGTGCCTTGGCTAGAGAATCGATCCCCGTATTATAGGCCAGCCAGCTTACTCCCCCTGGATAGACAAGCAGCGCTCCGAAGATAAAATTAACCACTAACAGCTTCACAAAGGTATATTTAGTCTGCTTCATGCGCTGAGCGAACAGGCCAATGAACAAGGCTGCAAATGGCCAGGAGAAAATATAACCACCAGTCGGCCCTACCAGCAGAGAGATACCGCCTCTTCCACCCAGGACAGGGAAGCCAACAGCAGCAAGTCCAATTACTATGAGTACCGCCAGTGTGCCATAGCGTGCTCCCAAGATGGATCCAGCCAGCATAACGGCCAGGGTCTGAAGCGTGATTGGCACCGTCGAGAATGGTAATATAAATTTCAAATAGCTCATGGCTATCATAATACCAGCGAATAATGCACTGAATATCAGGCCTCTAGTCGTCCATTTCTTCATTTGCAGGCTTACCCCCATTTTTTAGGATCACTATAACATCCCTTTTCACATACATCAATCTTTAAATATTTGTTATAATCGATTACAAATGTTAAGAAAACTGGCAGGGAAGCAGGCATGAGAATGATTCAGGCACAGCAATTGACCTTGTCCTTCCGAGACGGCCAGCGTAGGCTACCGGTGCTGCAAGGTGTCACAATACATATAGAGCCGGGCGAATGGGTGGCACTTACAGGACCCAACGGCTGTGGTAAATCAGCCCTAATCCGTACCTTTAATGGTCTGAATGTTCCATCTGGAGGCAGCCTGCTCGCGGCCGGACTTGATCTGCGTTCTCCGTCCCACCGCTCCACGGTCAAACAGAAGATTCAGCTCGTGTTCCAGAATCCCGAGTCTCAGACTGTTGGCTCTACTCCGTTCGAGGATATCGCCTTTGGCCTGGAGAACCGGGGCCTTTCTCGCGCTGAGATGGGCGAGCGCATTAAGCGTGTCTTACAGCAGGTGGGATTAGCTCATAAAGCAGAGGATGAGGTTTCTTCCCTTTCCGGTGGCGAGCGGCAGCGGCTGGCTATAGCCAGCTGTCTTGCTCTGGAGGCAGAGATGATCCTGTTCGATGAAGTTACCTCTATGCTGGACCCTGCCGGAAGGCGGGATATTCTCACTCTTGCCAAGGAACTATGGCAGCAGGGTACCACTGTGCTCTGGGTTACCCAACGTATGGAGGAGCTGACAGAAAGCCCACGCATCCTGGTCATGGAGTCCGGGAAGATCATCTATGATGGAGACCCAAGGACTCTCTTCTATAGCTCGGCGCTCCCGGAAACTTTGGGATGGCAATCTCCTCCGGTTGTCCGTATCGGGCGGCTGCTACAGACACAGGATTGGCCTGCTCATCTATTGCCGTTGACAGAGGCTGATCTGGAGGGCATCCTATGATCGTTCAGATGAAGGATGTTTCTTATCTATACGAGAAGACACGCGCACTCTACGATATCCAACTGGCGATTCCACAGGGAAGCCTCACCGTCCTCTGCGGAGTTACCGGCAGCGGCAAATCTACGCTGCTGCGTCTACTTTCAGGTCTGGTTAAACCTTCGACTGGAAGTATTTCGTATGGGGAAGACGTTAATCCTCAACACATCTCCATGGTCTTCCAGCAGCCGGAAACACAGTTATTTGCGAGTAGTGTTTATAAGGATATTGAATATGGTCTGGAACAGCGTGGAGTTCCGAAATCCAGTCGGCCCGGACTTATTCAGAGTGCGCTGGCACAGGTGGGCCTTCCTTTTGAGGAATATAGCGAACGCTCGCCCTTCCTCTTGAGCGGTGGCGAGAAACGGCGGCTCTGTATCGCTGGGGCTATTGCCGCACAGCCCAGGTTGCTTATTCTGGATGAACCCACAGCGGGTCTCGATCCTCCAGCTGCCCAGGCTCTCTTGAACTTGGTGCAGGAACTGCAGCAGAGCGGGCTGACGATTGTCATTGGGACCCATGATTTGGATGCGTTCATCCCGATAGCCGACCAAGCTGTTGTCATGTCTCAGGGTACTGTTTATTACAGCGGCCCCATCCACTCATTAACCACTGATCCCGCCAAACTCAGCGCAGTTGGACTGGAGGCTCCTGCATACGTGCGAATCGGGGCTGCCCTTCGGGATAAAGGCTTGCTCAAGAATACGCCCGCTTCCTTGGAGGATGTACTCAAAGAACTTCAAGCTCAGCCACTTGTTGTACCCGTCCTTTCCAGTGTTACACTGGAGGTTATTCCAACTGAAGGTGCTGACGTTCTTCCCACTGAGGACAATCGCTTTCAGGTGTACAGCGAGGTAATACACAGCAAAACGGCCACCCTCAGATCAAGGTGGCAGGAGCGGGACCCCCGTGTCAAATGGCTGGGGATGGTATTGGGCTCTTTTATCATTCTGGGAATGCATTCTTTGTTGCCTTTACTGCTCACCGCCGGTATTATCGCCGGACTCCTAGGCACCGCCGGCCTTTCCTGGGCAAGAACGGTATGGTTCTTCAAGCCGTTCTTCCTGATGTTCCTGTTTCTCTGGATCCTGTCCGCGATATCCTGGAATTCTCCCGATTACAGTCTTGGTCCGGTTGGATTCTCCAACGAGGGCATTATTCTGGGTGGCTTAAGTGTGCTCCGGTTTCTGCTGCTGGTCGCCATCGGGTTCCTTTTTACGGAGACTACTACAGGTGCCCCGCTGCGCGAAGGGTTGGAATGGGCTATCGCCCCCCTCAAGAAACTCGGTATCCGCACCCGCAATGTGTCGCTGGCCGTATCGATCACGCTGCAATTCGTCCCCTGGATACTCGGCAAGCTGTCACAGCTACAGTTAGCGCTGCGCTCACGTGGAGGACAACAGAGCAAGCTAAAGCAATGGACGCCTCGCCAGATCTACCTGCTCCTTGTGCCTTTGCTCATCCTTGTCATTAGCATGGGCGATGAGCTGGCGACAGCGATTGAATCCCGTGGTTATGACTCCAAGAAGGACCGGACTCCAACGTATGTCCTGGTCTGGCGAAGAAACGATACTAGGGTTCTAATCTGCATTTTGCTAGTAACTGGCCTACTCTGGTGGTGTTCCCTAGCTACTTAATGGCGTAACTTATCATATATTCAGCTTGTGGAGCTTCAATCTGCGGGTCATTAATGACCCATGAGCCTGAAATACCCAGCTCCTGACAAGCCAGTTCAAAATCACAGGCCGCAATCCCAACATCAATCCGCTGCATCTCAAAGCCCACCTTGTTGCCGCTGTAGTTCGGAGTCATCACTAAATAAAAATGTGCATGCTTGCGATCGGGAGACAGCACTACTCTCCATGGCTGCTTATTGGAGGCCGAAGGTCCGAGCCGGACCATCTCCAGCGGAACAGCCAGATTCCCAGCTTCTTCACGGGTTAATTCCACTTTGAATTCAGAATCATAAAATAGCTCTGACCACGGTTTCCTTTGATCCGCCTTTACTACAAAGCGCATGGTGGATTCCACCATACTATGTTTCTCCCGGGCATAACCCACGGGTGTAATGCAGGGAATGAGCTCATCGTCTC
Source organism: Paenibacillus sp. 19GGS1-52 (assembly GCF_022369515.1). Classification (NCBI taxonomy): domain Bacteria; kingdom Bacillati; phylum Bacillota; class Bacilli; order Caryophanales; family Paenibacillaceae; genus Paenibacillus; species Paenibacillus sp. 19GGS1-52. The sequence goes on along the minus strand of NZ_CP059724.1, from coordinate 591,718 downwards.
CCAGCTTAATCTCACGCGCGAAGGAATTACGGTTAAATGTTCCACCGATCCAGCAGGTGCCAAGGCCAAGGCTGGTCGCATACAGAATCAGCTTCTGAAATATATAACCAAATTCTAATAGCGACTGCTCATCATTTTTTATTCTGCCCACCAAATAGGCTTGCGGGTTCTTAATGATTCCATAAGCCCCCAGCTTAATCCCCTTGTCATTCCCTTCCCCTTTAGCCCATATCCATTCGATATCTGCTCTTCCGCCAAGGGGTCCAGCCAGCTTCTCCTCATTGTTCAGGTAATCCATGAGGGACTTGTGCACAACCTCATCAAGCGGTGTCGGTTCATAAGTACGTACAGATTTACGCTTCTCAATCACTTCGATCACTGAGCTACTCATATCCGTATACTCCTCTCTTCTTGCATTATAAGTTCTTATTCCTCCGCCTCCGGATGACGGGATACAAGTCTTACCAAATCCAGCGTCAGGATCGGCAGCGCTAGCGTAGCGGGATAAGCCAAATAACGCGGCTCCCAGTCTGGAGCAAACTTCTCCTTATACTTGCGCAGACCGGAGAAGCCGTACCAATGTCCTCCCCGTTTATACACAAGGTGGGCCAGCTTCTCCTCGCGCAGCGCGCCCGAATTCTGACCCACACTGGACAGCGGGGCATTGCCAAGATTAAATCTGTGATAACCTTCCGACTTCGCCCAATCTAGAAGACGAACAAATAAATAATCCATCGTTCCGTTTGGTGTCACCTTCCGGTGGCGCATCAGATCAATGGAGACGGTCAGCCGCTCGTCATATCCCGGTGCAATGGAGGCAAAAGCCAGCACTGCACCCTCAGAGCTGCGCAGCAGCGCTATCTGTGCTAACTGCAGATAGGCTTCCTTAAACCAGCCGAGCGAGTAGCCTTTTTCCGTACGTCCGTTCAGCCACTCATCCGAGATCGAACGCAGCTCGCGCAATAAACTCTCCGCATGCGGCGCTTCTGAAACCTCAAACAGGTAGCCCTCCCGCTCAAAACGCTTGCTTATACTGCGAAAATCACTGAACTTCTTACCGCTAAGCGTAAAAGTATCCAAAGGCACCAAGGCCTCCTCACCCAGTTTAAAGAAACGGTAGCCTTGCTCGTGATAGATCGGCAAAAGAGCTGGTGTAGCCTGATAAAAAACTACAGACAAACCATAATTGTCAGCAGTCTGTCGAAACTCACTAATGCCTTCATTTATCAGGCTCTTCTGTCCCAACGGATCACTCAGTACGACAAGTTTGTCCCTTACTCTGGCAAAAGCAAAAAGTACTGTTCCACCTTGCGCCCAGTAGAAGCTTTTGTCACCCAGAAACAGCATGTGGGTCAAGGGATTGCCTGGCACATCGTTCAAGAAAAGCCTCAGTCTCTCCATATCCGCAGTACCGAACAGCTCCTCAACTTTGTGCTGGGGTCTGAGGGTGAGCAGCATCGTGAGCAGTAACCAAGAGAAGACCAGTCCTCCTACTGCCGTAAAAGCAACATTGCTATGCTGCTGCAGCCACTCGGGCTGCACACCCGGAGGAAGATGCTTCATAAAACCGCGATGCGCATAGTTTCCCAGCAAATAGTAGCTGAGTGCAATAACAGAGGACAGCACAAACCACCAGACCGTGCTTTGCTTGCTGACTGGTGCACTGATCCGATAGAAACGGGCTTTCGATATCCACAAGATCAGGGCTACTAAGAGCAAGAACAGAGCCTCTTCGTAATCGAAGCCTTTGGTGAACGTAAATATAGCTCCGCCGAACAACAAAATACTGGTCCATATATAGGCCCTGCGAATCCGCAGTGAAATCCCTCGCGATAAAAGAATGAGCATAAAGCCGATCAATACAGACAGCAGATGCGAGAGCTTCATCACGGGCAGCGACAACAGTTCCTCCGTGATACGAAGCCTGTAGAGAAGTTCAGGTGTAGCTGCTGACAGCAGCAGGATGAGACCGCTGGCCAGTACCAGCTTGCCGAGCGCCCACATCCCAAGATCGCTCAGGAAGGAATACTGTTCCGGCCATCCCCAAATTCTTTGCCACACATTGAGCGAAGGCTCTAGCCCCGCTGCATTTCGATCCAGCTGTTTTTTTCCCTGCAGTCCGATCTCCAGTGCCGCCAGCACCAGCCCGATGAGCCATGGAATGACATAGTAGAACAATCTGTAAATGACCAATACCGCCATCGCCTGGTCACTTCCATGCCCTAGCTGGGTAAGTCCCAGCAGCGCAATCAGATCAAAAGCACCAATTCCACCGGGCGCCATGCTCAGGATGCCAGCAATCGCGGCCACTGTATAAATGCTGAAAAGCGTCACGAAATCGGCTCCACCCAGCAGGTGGTGACCGATCATCCAGAACGTCAACCCGGCAAAGCTCCACTCCAGAAATGAGGCACTGACTGAAGCGGCTACCGTAATCCAAGGCGTTCTCCCTTGCCCTCCGTTAATCCATTTCGCATATAGCGATGAGCGCTGGATAAATACAAATACAGGTAAATAAAGGGCCATGCCCCATACGGCAAACACCAGCCAGTGATGCTCATGCAGAAGCTCCGTTGCCGGAAGGATACCGAAGATATTACCCCAAGACAGCAGGGACAAGCCTGTAATCATTAACGGTGAAAGAAAGACTATAGCTGGTGTCAGCACCGAGGTTGGCACACCACTCTTCTTATATAGAAGTGTCCGCAACCCAACACCTGCCAACCCGGCAAAGCCAATCAGATTATTGAACGTGTTCGCAATCCATGCATAGCGGAAGGTGCTCCATAGACCTATTTTTAAACGAAAATGAAAGCGGATTAAATAGTCATAGGCACTCATTACTGCCACCGACAGCAGCGCGATGCCCATCATCTGCAAAATGGCGGACGCAGGTACGCTTCTTAGTTCATGTACAGTACGACTCAAATGAATCTGCTTCAGCTCATGCTGTCCCTCCCAGTACACAAGAGCTATTATTGCCAGCGGAAAAAGAGCTCTAACCGCACGTATCCGGTAAATGAATAAGACTAGTCTTACAATTCTGAATCGTTCTAATGACTGTTTCATTGAATGCATGTTATATACCTGCCTTTACTACTGGCACACATCCCGCATAGCGAAATTAATTCACCGTCAGCTATTCTGGCCTACTTGGAGGGTTAGTGTACAAATTCCAGCTTTGTCCATTATACCTGCAATTTTATTACATAAAAAGAGGACACCCCTCACGGCAAAGGATGTCCTCTTTTTATGTAATACTAATTACAACCCCGCTTATACCCGAATATCAAATCTTCCTTCACTATCCGTAGTTGCGGTAGCTATGTCTTGAGCACTCGCTGCGACAATGGCATTGTTATTCACAGGTTTCTCCGGCGCTTTCCCAGTACTGCTGGCCGAGGATGAACTATTTTGGGCCTTCTGGGCAATTTGTGCTTCGATCTGCTTGATCTGTGCCTCAATTTGCTTAGTCTTTGCTGCCTTGGTCTTCTCATCGTCCTTGCTAGAACTCACTTTTTCTAACTCGGATTCCAGCTTTGCCTTTTGTTTCTCAAGCGCGCTGGTGTCGGTTGCACTGGAAGCTGTATAAGTTGTAGTACTTGCTACTGATGATACATTCATAATTAACCCCCCTTTCATACTTCCACTATAATCCTTTTGCAGGAAAGGAACGTTAATGCCCGCTGAAAGTTTGCTGAAAGTATGTTGGGAAGAGTTGCAGGAAAATAGCCACTTACACCATCCCCTAGTCCGCCAGTTCCACTCTATTCCCGCCCTTGGGACGGGTCTTGCGGTTAACGAGCGTTACACTCAGGAGAATGATAATGAGTCCTATGATTGTGTTCAGATAGATCCTTTCATTTAAGAAAATAGCCCCCCACAGTATGCCGAAGATGGGCACGAGGAAAGTTACACTTACCGTCTTCACGGCGCCTACATTACGAATGAGACGGAAATACAACAGATAGGCGATGGAAGTACATATGAGCGAGAGGCCAATTACGGAAAAAACTGCAGCAGAGGACGGCATATGCCGGGGAGCAAAAATAACGGCCAGCGGCAGCAGCAGTACACTCGCTCCGAGCTGCTGACCTACGGCTAGTGTCAACGGTTCTAAGCCTTGACTGGCACGGGAAGCGTACAGCCCGCCAAATCCATAGGACAACGCAGCTCCTAGTGAAAAGAACACGGACAGCAGGATTTTGCCCTCCATAGGTACCGGACTCCAGCCGACGAGAACGACAACTCCGAACAACCCAATGCCAAGACCGATGGTTTTGGCAAAGCCAGGTCTTTCCTGTAGAGTGCCCCATGCAGCCAAGGCTGTGAACATCGGTGTAGTCGCGTTCAGAATCGCTGCCAGCGAAGCGCTCAGGTTCAGCTCCGCCATGCAGATTAGCGTAAAGGGCAATGCAGCATTGAGACCTCCGAGGATGAGGAATTTCTTCCAGTGTCGCCAAAGACCCAGCTGCCGTCTGGTAATCTTAGCGTAGAGAAGCAGCGCAGCCGCAGCCAGGCTGACCCGAAGTTCTGTTGTAAAGACCGGTCCAAATTCAGGGGAAGCGATTCTCATGAATAAGAAGGAAGCGCCCCAGACTAGAGCGAGCAGCAGCAGCATTGAGAGATCTTTACGGCTCATTCTATGACTTTCCTCCTCTAACAAGCAGCTTATAGGATAAAATAGAGCAGATTCCTGCCGCCGCGATAACAATCGCCATCGGCAGCGCTGTCTCTCCACCGCCTAGGCCCACGAGTGGAGCTACGCAACCACCGAGCAGTAGTGGCAGTAGTCCTAGTAACGCCGAGGCGCTCCCTGCCGTTTCCCCTTGATCCTGCATGGCCAGCGAGAAGCTGGTTGTTCCAACTAATCCCACGCTGGAAACAACAGCGAACAAGCAGAACAGGATGGGCAGCAGGCCTCCTCCAGCCAGAATGGTAACCAACAGCAGAATACCACCCAGTGTACTGAGGAGAAGACCGCTAACGAGCAATTTTTCCTCACCCAGTCTTCCAGACAATCTGCCTGCTAATTGGCCCGAGAATATAATGCCCAGTCCATTCATGGCAAAGATCAAGCTGTAGATTTGCGGTGAGACACCAAAAATATTTTGCAGTACAAAGGAAGAACCGGATATATATGCGAACATAGCCGCAGTAACAAAACCTTGGGAGAGTGCATATCCCATAAATCTCCGATTGCCGAGCAATATCCGGAAGGTTAACAAAGTGCCCTTAATTCCACTCTTGGAGCGCCTTTCCTTCGGCAGTGTCTCTGGGAGCCGCAGCAGAATCGTCACGAAAAAGACAACTCCAACAATACATAATACGATGAACACACCTTGCCATGTAGTCAGCCGCAGTAACTGGCCACCAATGACTGGCGCCACGATTGGACCCAGACCGTTAACAATCATCAATAGAGAGAAGAACCTTGTTAATTCTGAGCCACTATACAAGTCACGGACGGCAGCGCGCGAGATAACCACACCTACCGAACCCGCCAGCCCTTGAATAAAGCGCAACGCGACTAGCAGTCCGATCGAAGGGCTAAAAGCGCAAAGCAACGAGGAGATAGCATAAATCAACATTCCAATCAGTAGCGGACGGCGGCGGCCGTATACATCACTGAGTGGTCCCGCCACCAGCTGTCCCGAGGCTAATCCTAGCAAAAAGAGGGTCAGGCTAAGCTGCACAAAAGCAGCCGTTGTCCCAAAATACACGGCAAGTGCAGGCAGCGCCGGCAAATACATGTCAATCGACAGAGGGCCGATCGTAGCAATAGCACCCAGAATAAGTGCCAGCTGCAATCTCTGCTTCCGTGTTGGACCCGTAGCGGCAAGAATATTATTATTGCTAAGTTTGTTAATCACTGTAGTTTATGTCAACCTTTCTGTTGCAACCCTTGGGGCTTTTTTTGTATTCTTCATACTACCTGAAAGGAACTGGAATTTTCAATGCTTTTGTGGAGGACTGTATGCTCTTTTTCTTTATGAACAACTCTCTTCCCTACCTCTTCAGTGTATCTTCAGGTGGGCTGTTCATAATAAAATCATATGTAAGAGAGGAGTGCATCCATTGTCTTTTATCAACAATCACAAACTCAAAATCATACTTGGCTTGGCCCTGCTGCTCTCGCTTGGATTAAGCATCTACTCCTTAGCGAATGTTGATACAACGAATACCTCTGCCACTCTCGATACTCAATGGGGAAATAGCGGCGGAGGCTTTAACCAGCGAGAGAGTGGAGTTGCCGGTATGGCTGCCCCCGGTGCAGACAGCAAAGCCGCGACACAGGGAACCGCAGGACAGAACGGAAGCACAACAATTCCTGATGCGGCTGGCAGCGCCTCTAAGTCACCCGGAGTATCACAGGACGGCACGTCTTCCGCAGTTGGTGGCACCACGCCATCCGGCGCAGCGCAGGACGGTACGTCTGCTTCCGACAGTAGCGGTGGACGTCCTGCTCGTGGTCAAGGCACCACGGATAGCAGCGGCGCAGGCTTCACCCGTCCATCCGGCGGTGGACAGATGGGCGGCGGTGGCATGGGTGGTGGCATGGGTGGCAATAGCTTTGGCAGCGCCTCAGCAAGCAGGGATTACGGAACACCGCTGGCCTGGTATGCCGTTGTTTTTGCCGTATTATTTATCGCAGCCTTCTACTATACCCTGCGCGGCAAGTTTCAGATTAAAGAGTATCGCAAAACAGTGCTTGTCGGTCTGCTTCTCGCTATCGGACTCTGTCTGAAAATAGCCGCAGCTCCATGGATCAGCGGGTATCAGAGCGACATCAATTTCTTCAAGACCTGGGCAACGCAGGCTGCGGATAGCCTGAATGGCTTTTATCTGAACAGCACAAGCGATTATCCGCCTCTCTATATGTATGTTCTTTATCTGACCGGCAAAATCGTCACGCTACCGGCGGCAGCTCCCTATTTTATGCCACTGATCAAACTGCCCTCCATTCTCGCCGATACGGCAACCGCTTATTTGCTCTACAAGGCGGCACGCCGATACTTCTCGTTCGAGACGGGCTTGCTCATTGCTGCTTTTTACATGTTTAATCCGGCTGTGCTCATCAATGCGACCTTCTGGGGACAGGTTGATTCCTTCTTCACGCTGATCGTAGTTTCGGCCATATGGCTGCTCTGTCAACGCAAATATGGCTGGGCAACCGCTGTGCTGACCTTGTCTGTTCTCATGAAGCCGCAAGGAATCATCTATGTGCCTGTTCTGTTCTTCGCGCTAGTGCGCTCGGGATCGCTCAAATCGTGGCTTAAAGCAGCGGGCGCAGGCATAGTGACCCTCCTGATCGTCGTCCTGCCCTTCTCTTCCGGGCAGAGTCCATTATGGCTGTATAACCTCTATACGGGTACGGTCAATGAATATCCTTTTGCCTCAGTTAATGCCTATAATCTATTTGCCTTGCTGGGAGACAATTATACCGAATCCTCCTCCATGTTGGCCTTCTTCAGCTACCATACCTGGGGGATGATATTTATCGTACTGACTACGTTATTTACCGGATGGATGTACCTGCGGAGCAAAAATGCGGCCATAGCCGCTCTTGGAGCTCTGCTGCAGATTGCCGGTGTCTTCACACTATCGTCCAGCATGCATGAACGCTATTTATTCCCAGCCGCTGCACTTGCCTTGCTGGCCTACACCTATTGGCGAGATAAACGCCTACTATGGTTGGTATTCGGGTTCAGTACAACGATTTTTCTCAATACCTATGCCGTCTATTACGGCACTCTCAGCCGTGGAAGTGCCTACAATTTCACAATGTTTGCCGCTTCTCTGCTAAATCTCGCGATGTGCGTACTGTTGGTAAAGATCATGTGGGATCTCTCGCGCAAAAAAGAGCTTGCTGGAACGCAGCTACCTGCGGCTACAGCCGTCGCCAGCTAAATAAGTAGAAACGAGAAACGGAAGAAGAAACGACTGTCATCCGACAGTACAAACCTACTGCTACCACTGCACAAAAATGCCCCCTAAGGCGGACACTTTGAACAAAGTGCCTGCCTTAGGGGGCATCGTGCTATACATTCAACTTAAGCGCGCTGCAGCCAAACTCTGGCCGCCTCAGCTTCTTCAGCGCTCAGGCGGTGGCCCTGATTGCCCCAGTGTGTAGTCACCTCAGCACCGGCACCCTGCAATAGGGTCTCTAGTTCCTGGGTTTCCGCAGTGGCAATAATCGGATCATTCTTACCTGCTCCGATGAAGATGGCGTGGCCTTTAAGAGAAGGAATCTCCACATTTCGCAGTGGCACCATCGGATGCAACAGAATAGAAGCGTGGAAGATATCCTTATAATGAAACAGCAGGCTGCCGGCAATGTTCGCGCCATTGGAGTAGCCGACGGCAACTAGCTTAGTAGCGTCAAAGCCGTATTGTGCCGCTGCCTCATCTAGAAACTGCTTGATCTCATGTGTGCGGAAGATCAGATCCGGTTCATCGAATACACCTTCAGCTAACCGCCGGAAGAAACGGGGCATCCCGTTCTCCAGCACATTCCCCCGGATGCCTAACACGGAGGATTCAGGCGACAACAGATCAGCCAGCGGCAGCAGGTCGTTCTCATTGCCGCCAGTGCCATGGAATAATACTAAGATTGGCTTAGTTTCGTCTGTACCCTTACGGAATACATGGATCATCCCTGCTTCACCTCAATTTCACGAATTTGAAAAGGACTGAGATTCTCTTCGATAGCCGCGCGGTGCGGCTCAAACCAAGCTGGAAGCATCAGCTTCAGACCCAGTGCATCCGGCTCTTCATCATTAGCAAAGCCCGGAGGATCGGTAGCGATCTCGAACAGGATTCCACCTTCTTCGCGGAAGTAGATCGCGTTAAAGTACTGGCGGTCTTGAACCGGTGTAGGCTGATAACCATGGCTTTGCACCAGGATGCCCCACTCCAGTTGTTCAGCATCATCTATTGCCCGCCAAGCAATATGATGTACCGTTCCGGTGCCTCCCGCTCCCTGCGGAACTGGAGTAGCCTTTAGGTCAATAATATTGCCTATATCTCCAGTTGATCTGTACCGTATATACCCGTCGCCCTCAGCGATACGCTCCATGCCCAGTGTATGACCAAGAGTATCCGCTGTTTTCAGCGGGTCCGTGCTGTAGAGAACCGCGCCACCGAAACCTTTGATCGCGTGCTCTACAGGTACTCCGGCGAAGGACCACGTGCTAGGAGCACCTTCCTCACGTTCCACCAGTTCTATCCGCAAGCCGTCATAATCGGCGAAGGAAAGATAGGATTCCGAGATTCTGCTTACTTCGGTAACGGGTATCCGGTACGTAGCAAGCCGCTGCTCCCAGAAGTCCAATGAGCCCACCGGTACCGCGTATGTGGTTACGCCAACCTGCCCGCCGCCAATTCTGCCTTTGCGCCCAGTGGACCAAGGGAAGAAGGTAATAATCGTGCCTGGCGCACCCTGTTCATTACCAAAATACAGATGGTAGACCTCTGGAGCGTCGAAGTTAATCGTTTTTTTGACCAAACGTAGCCCAAGAATCCCTGCATAGAAGTCCGCGTTGCGCTGTGCATCTCCAACAAAGGCCGTAATATGATGTATTCCTGAAGTTTGTAATGTCATTAGTATAATCCCCTTTCTTAAATAAAAGAATTTATATGTTGTACCTTATTAATCCTCCTTATATTTTTACGAGAAACTTCTGTCTCCTAAAAAGGACGACATAGTCGTTTCTTCTTAGTTAAAAAACAGTGCGTCGAGTGAAATCGAACCTGGACCCGCCAGCGCTACAGCAAGTGCAATCACCAGCACAGTCAGCGGAAATTCAATGCCGTTAGATGTAGACCAGAAGCCATTAGGTGCATGAACCTTGATAATTGCTCCAAGCATAGTAGCTATAATCAGTACGGCTGCCACCGGAGTAAACAGACCCGCTACAAATAGGATTCCTCCAACCAACTCCATCAGTCCGGCCAGCACCGCCATAGCGACTCCGGGTTTCATGCCAATCGACTCCATATATCCGCCGGTCCCTTTTGGACCATATCCACCAAACCAACCGAACAGCTTTTGTGCCCCATGCCCTACGAACGCAACCCCGATAACCACTCTTAACAACAACAATGCTACACTAACCATTTTAAACACTCTCCATTCTCTTCGATTTAATTATCTTAAGGTTAAGATATTAGGTAAAAAAATTTATGTTTCCTTCAGAGTTTATTGTACTTGGCGAGAAGCCTGTAGTAACAAACTACAAATTACTCTGTGCTGGTTGGATACTGTCGAGATGAATTCCGATAAGTTATAGATACACGTTAGCTACTATTTGGAACACCGATAAATTGAATAGACAACCATCTGATACGATAGATACGTTACTGTTCGATACTTTTAAAATACCATTGTGCACTTAAACTTACAAACTTAGCGATTCTACACGCCTTTGCCAAGTTTCTTCAGCAATTCTATGGCCTGATTCTTCTCATCGTTGTTCAGCCCGCCCATCAGATTATGGATGGAAGATACGTGTTGGGGAAATATTTCATCAAAAAGCGCACGGCCCGCTTCAGTAATCTCTGCATAAGTCACGCGCCGATCATCGCTGCATGGTACACGCTTCAGCAGTCCCTTACTCTCCAACTTATCAATATTGTACGTAATACTTCCGCTGGTAACGAGGATCTTCTCGCCAATCTGCTGCAGTGGAATACGCGTTCTATGATATAACACCTCAAGCACCATGAACTCAGCGGAGGCTAATCCGTGGCTCTTCATATCCTTAACCGCGTGATCCATCAGGCTCTTGTAGGCCTTGGATAACACAACGAACAATTTCAGTGATGCTGCTTTATCCTCATCAGCAGGACTGCCAGCCTTATTTAATGTCTCCTTGAATTCGCTCATCATTCACACCTCCGCTCCACTTCCATTTGTCTTTAAGTTAAGTATCTTTAAGTTAAGATAAATATAATCTATAATGCTATCTTTGTCAACAGCTTCTGCAAAAAAAAGCGTGAATTGACCTGACCTCCAAAACGGCGTATTCTTTTCCTTGCGATACTGGTTTCGCAAGCGTCTTCATTTACTAGGGAGATCTGCTGAGGGAGCTAGGAAAAGAATGCTGCTGCTGTGATCAGGGAGCTACTGCTGTGATTAGGTAGCTACTGCTGTGATCAGGGAGCTGCTGCTTAGATCAGGGAGCTACAGCTCAGATCAGAGAGCTAGTGCTCAGATCAGGGAGCTACTGCTGTGATTAGGTAGCTACTGCTGTGATCAGGGAGCTGCTGCTTAGATCAGGGAGCTGCTGCTGTGATCAGGGAGCTATTGCTTAAGGAGCTACTGCCTTTCTGGCTCAAAACCAATATTAGTGTTTGAAGCATTCGAGCGAACGAATACCGAGGCAAATATACAAAGCCTGAATAGTTGCAGATCAACCCAGGCGGACTGTAGATCCGCTATTTCACTTTCGAAAGGGATTACGGGATAGGAAGCGGACTCAGAATACGCTATTGAATTAGAAACAGAATCTTTTGGGAAGAAATTGGGGCAATAGCGTCCCTCGAGTCCGCCAAACTCCCAAATCGCCTGATTTCGAGCAAATAGCGGCTTCTCAGTCCGGTCCTGTCTTGTGCTCTCTTTAAGCTCAATAAGCCACTTTATCTTTTCTGAGGTCCGCTGGGTCAATCCCTGATTTTGCGATTGAGCCCCATTTTGCGATTGAGCCCCCATTCTAATGTATTTTGTACAGTAGAATATACCCAAAAGAGCAGGAATTATGATTCTAATGTATTTCTTACAGTAGAATGAATCAGAATCGCTCTTATACACATTATTTGCAAGAATCTAATGTATGAAATACAACAGAATTGTTCTTTCAGGTCAAATTGGAGGATTCTACTGTACTTTCTGCAATGAAAGTAGCTAACTGTTATTTCTTCACGTCGGCATGTCCTCACTATGGGGAAAGCTTTCAGCTAGAAGCACGTCTCTATACGATAGAAGGAGGTTGGACGATGAGAGCATTCCATTATACCTCCACCGGCGAAGCTTTGGAGGAACAAGCCGCGGCGCCGCGAGTGCTGATCGTGACTGCGGTCGCCGCCGAGCGGGACGCGGTCCTGCGCGGCCTTCAGGGCAGCGGCAGGTTCCATGTTGTGGCGGCTGGCGCTGGCACAGCCGCAGCAGCGGCGGGTACCGCCGCTGCACTGGCAGCCGGCGCCTACGGCTGCGTCATCAGCGCCGGGATCGGCGGCGGATTCCCGGGAGTGGCACCCGTAGGCTCGCTGGTCGTAGCCAGCGAGATGATTGCCGCCGACCTCGGGGCGGAGACGCCGGAGGGCTTCCGCTCCGCTGCCGAGCTCGGCTTCGGCAGCGTGTCCGTGCCGGCTGACTCCGGCACGGTGCAGGCGGTAACGGCCGCGCTGGCAGCGGCCGGACTTAACGTCAGCACGGGCCCCGTGCTGACCGTCTCGACGGCGACCGGCACAGCGGAGACGGCCGCCGCACTCGCCGCGCGCCACCCAGGCGCGGCGGCTGAAGCGATGGAAGGCCACGGAGTAGCCGTGGCCGCCATGGCGCTGGGGCTCCCGGTGCTGGAGCTCCGCGCGATCTCGAATGCGGTCGGACCACGCGACCGCGCAGCTTGGAAGATCGGCGAAGCCTTGGAAGCCTTAGAGGCTGCCGCCGCAATATTACTGGAGGTGCTGTAATGACAACTGAGCTGAATATCGCTTTCTCGCCTTGCCCTAATGATACTTTCGTCTTCCACGCTTTGGTGCATAGTCTTGTACCTAATGCTCCCAAGCTTAATGTAACCTATGCCGACATTGATATTACGAATAACCTCGCTGCTGAGGGTGTCGGACCGGAGGTGCTCAAAATCTCCTACGCCGCCCTACCCTGGGTGCTTGATCGCTATAAATTGCTCCCGTGCGGCGGTGCGCTAGGTCGAGGCTGTGGCCCTCTGCTGCTGACCGCTGGCGGACCAACATCTGTGAAACGTCCAGCAGGACTAACTGGACGCAGGATTGCGGTACCAAGTGAACGTTCTACCGCTTATCTGCTATTCCGGCTCTGGGCCGCCCAGCATGTGCCGGGTGGCATCGGCGAAATCGTCGTTATGCCCTTTGATGAGATCATGCCTGCCGTACGGGACGGTCATATCGATGCTGGACTAGTGATCCATGAAGCCCGCTTCACCTACCATTCCTATGGACTACACATGCTAACCGACCTTGGCAGTTGGTGGGAGAGTGATACCGGACTGCCGATACCGCTTGGCGCTATTATCGCCCGCCGCGATCTCGATACAGAAGCCATTACCGGCTGGATTCGCAGCTCTCTGCAATACGCTTGGGACCATCCACTGGAATCCAGAGAGTATGTCCTGAGCCATGCACAGGAGCTTGAGCCTGAAGTAGCCAAATCACATATTGATCTTTATGTGAATGATTTCTCCATGAATTTGGGCGAGGACGGCTATGCAGCTATATCAGCTCTGCTGGATCGTGCGGCTGCAGTTGGATTAGTCCCTGCCGTTGATCCCGCGCTGCTGCGATAGATAGATAAGCAATTTTCCCACCCCCTCACCTTCAAAAAGTTCCCAGGCTGCCTTATTAAAGGGCCCTGGGGATTTTTACTTATTCCACTGCATATATCTCATACTATATAAGGATGAATTCTATTTTCGGTTTGTATGAAGAATAAAGGAGGATAATATGCTGCCACAAGGAAACAGAAAGCAGAACATCGACCGCTTCTTGGGATTTCAAAATGACTATGACCGCTACCGCCCCACGGCTCCAGCACTTGTTATAGAAGTGCTGACGAATTACTTGGGAGGCAGACCTTCGCGTGTTGCCGATATTGGCTGTGGAACTGGCCTATCCACCTTTTTGTGGAAGGAGGCTGCCGACTCTGTAATCGGTATAGAGCCCAACACGGACATGCTGGGAAAAGCACTTGAGAAGCTAAGCCAAGATCCACAGGCTGCTGCTTCTTTATCTTTTGTACAGGGCTATTCCAATCAGCTTCCACTCGTATCCGAAAGTGTAGACATTATAACCTGCTCGCAGTCTTTTCATTGGATGGAGCCGGTAAGTACACTGCAGGAAATAGCACGCTGCTTGCGGCCAGGCGGAGTCTTTGCCGCCTATGATTGCGACTGGCCGCTGGTGCTCCAGCAAGATATAGAAGATCAATACAATCGACTGATTGGCAAAGCTGATGAACTTCTAGCTGTCCTGCTGCCCGAAACGGAGAGAGCGCATAAATGGGACAAAGAGAAACATCTGACCCAGATCAAAGCCAGTCAAGCCTTCTCCTTCGCCAGAGAAATTGTATTCCACAATACCGAGTCCTGTAATGCGGAACGTTATGTCGGTCTGACCCTCAGCCAAGGGGGAATACAAACTGTACTAAAGCTCGACCCGTCTAGCCTGGTTCAGGATATCGCCGCTTTCACAACTGCGGTGGGGCAATATTTTCAGGGACGGACCTTGCAGGTTCTGATTAGTTATCGAATGAGACTCGGAATAAAATAATTTCAAGGCTAGTCATAGCCTCTATTTTATCCTATACTGGCAATTATGAGACGAAGAACGTCCCGATTTTCCTCTAGTGAGGAGAGTCGGGGCGTTTTCTATTTTTGGGGAAGAGGGTGAGTGATTTGGTATTTGAAGAAGTACATAGTGAATTCATCGAAAAACACCTTGCTAAGAGGAGTGGTGAGCGGCTGGGTCGGCTGGAAAGAGGACATCGACACGCTGAGGTACTGTTTCTACGCAATGTTTGGTGGCCGCTCCGAGGGGACTTTGAAGATCTTCATCCCGAATACGAAGTTGCTGATTGGCGAGGCAGATCATATTTCGCTGATTTCGCCTGGTTGCCTGGACACATTAAGATTTTAATTGAAATAAAAGGCTTTGCCACGCACGTACGTGACATGGATCGGCAGAAATATTGCAATGAATTAAATCGTGAAACTTTTCTATACGCCATGGGATATCAGGTCATTTCCTTTGCTTACGATGATGTCGAACAACACCCCGACCTCTGTATCACCTTGCTGCGCATGGTTTTGAGCAAATATCAAACCTCACAAGTGCCGGTATTGCCCTTGCTATTGAAGGAGAAAGAAGTCATCCGTCTAGCCCTTGGACTAGCCCACCCGCTTCGCCCTAAGGATGTCGAGTTGCATTTTGAGGTTCATCATAGAACCGCAGTCCAACTGCTACACAAAATGTGTGATAAAGGTTGGCTGTTACCCTCCTATCGTGGCAATCAGAAAAGAATCGTCCGCTACGAGTTAGCACGTGGAGTATTCGACTATTTTGATTAGCATCAATTAGTGCCTCTATTTCGCTCGTTTCCACGATTTTCGAGCATATACAGGCATTTAATGCCGCTAATTCTACCCATAATAGCTGATTACTCTGTTTAACGTCGATTTAGAGGCACAAAATGCTGTTAATCCTGTCACTCAGCCCAAACCAACACAATTAACAGCAGAAATTCATGTTAAATTCAAAGTCAATAATCCCAGCAAAGCGAATCTGACGGCGTTCGGCGTTCGGGGTCCGGCGTCGGCGTTCGATGCGTTCACAGTATTCGCGGTGCTCGATGTCCGACGCGCCAGTATTCGGGAATTGAGATGATAGTGTGGCAGGGTGAATAGCAGAACAGAACAAAAGCGCCCAACTGCGGAAGCCCGCAAATTAGACGCTTTTTGACTCAGACACTCATTATTTATTCATCTTGAACTTTAGGAACAGCTCATTGTAATGGGCAAGCATCCGTTTCCCGAGATTGTCGTAAACTTCAAGCCGATCTGTAAGCGTAGCAGGCGGATAGAAGCGTGTGTCCTCGGAGACCTCTGCTGGCAGCAGTTTCAGCGCAGGGACGTTAGGCGTAGAATAACCGACATATTCGGCATTTTTCGCGGCTACGTCCGGACGGAGCATAAAGTTAATGAACTGATGCGCCCCATCTACATTAGCTGCCGTGCGTGGAATGACCATATTGTCGAACCACTTGTTCGAGCCTTCCTGGGGCACGATATAATCCAGCTTGTCATTCTCATCCATGATTTCGGCGGCATCACCCGACCAGACAATACCTACAGCGGCTTCTTCGTTAGCCAGCAGCATTTTGATCTCATCGCCGACGATTGCCTTCACGTTAGGAGACAGCTTATTCAGCTTGGTAAGTGCTGCCTGCAGATGAGCTTCATTCTGGTCATTCACTGAATAATGCAGGCTGTTCAGTGCCATGCCCATCACCTCACGCGCGCCATCAACCAGCAGGATATTATTCTTCAGCCTGCTGTCCCATAGAGAATCCCAGCTGTCGAAGTTCATCCCCTTGGTCATTTCAGGGTTATAGATAATACCTACCGTTCCCCAGAAATAAGGTACCGAATACTCGTTACCGGGATCGAACGAAAGGTCCATGAACCGTGGATCTATATTGACCAGATTTGGAAGCTTGCTATGGTCCAGCGGCAGCAAGAGCTTCTCTTCTCTCATCTTGGCGATAGCATAGTCGGAAGGGATGACGACATCAAATGTCGTTCCACCCTGCTCTACTTTGGTCAGCATCGCTTCATTGGAATCAAAGGTCTGGTAGATGACCGTGATGCCGGTCTCTGCCTCGAATTCCTTCAGTAGCTCAGGCTCGATATAATCGCCCCAATTATAGATAGTCAGTGTATTGCTTCCCGAATAACCCTCATTGGAGTTCATCCATGACCCCAGATACATCAAGGCAAAGGCCACGACTAAGATCGCCAGAAAAGTATTTACCAGTTGTTTCATCTTGGCACCCCCAATTCAGCGACAGGCTCTGCGATGCGGGGGCGATGTTTCCGACGTGTCAGAAAGTAATAACCGACAACCAGCAGAATCGTAAACAGAAAGATCATCGTCGAGAGTGCGTTGATTGATAAGGAAACCCCTTGCCGCGCTCGGGAATAAATCTCCACCGACAAGGTCGAATAGCCGTTGCCTGTCACGAAGAACGTAACCGCAAAGTCGTCCAGTGAATAGGTTAGTGCCATAAAGAACCCACTAAATATCCCTGGCTTAATAATCGGCAGGATGACTTTGGTCAACACATCGCGACGACTGGCCCCAAGATCATGTGCAGCGTCGGTTAATGTTGGACTCATATCCTGCAAATGCGGCAGAATCATCAGTACTGCAATCGGCACGCTAAATGCCACATGCGAGAGCAGTACAGATACGAATCCAAGCTTGATGCCGACAATAGTGAACAGAATCAGGAAGGATGCCCCAATAATGACATCCGGACTGACGATTAACACGTTGTTTAGCGACAGCAGACTATTTTTGGCCCGTCGGCTACGGGTACGTTGAATGGCCAGCGCTCCGACAATGGCAATCAAGGTTGCTATAGCAGAAGACAACAGTGCGATCACTAGCGTATTTATTACGATAATAATCAGCCGCGTATCCTGAATCACCTCACGATAATAATCCAGTG
Organism: Paenibacillus sp. 19GGS1-52; assembly: GCF_022369515.1. Taxonomy (NCBI): domain Bacteria; kingdom Bacillati; phylum Bacillota; class Bacilli; order Caryophanales; family Paenibacillaceae; genus Paenibacillus; species Paenibacillus sp. 19GGS1-52. Next base: position 574,233 of record NZ_CP059724.1, on the reverse strand, counting down.
TAAAGCCTTCGAATTCATGCATGGTCCCACCGCTGTTGAACGAATAGTACATTAAATAGAAGATAGGCGCATAGAGAACGGCAAATACCAGAACCAGATACAGATTGGAGAATCCATTTTTATTTCTCATTTCTGCACCCCTTTCCGCGAGCCGCCAGTAACAATCATGAACAACGCCATAATGGCAATCAGGAATACCGCAACCGTGGAGCCCATGCCCCAATCCTGTGTGACCAGAAAGTGTTGCTCAATGGCGGTGCCAAGCGTAATTACCTGGCTGCCCGCGATGAGGCGGGTGATCATAAACAGAGAAAGTGCCGGTATGAATACCGCCATACACCCCGAACGCACCCCCGAGATCGTCAGGGGCACAATCACTCGCCGAAACGTTGTCCAACCGGAAGCGCCCAGATCGCGCGCGGCATCGAGCAACGACAAATTAAGTTCTTCGAGTGCGCTATAAATCGGCAGAATCATGAATGGGATAAAGATATAGACCGATACAAATACAAAGCTGAAGCCCGTGAACAGAATCTGTTGTTCCCCAAGCCCGAGCAGGTCAAAAAAATTATTAACCGGTCCGAATTTGCCGAAGATCCCAATGAATGCATATGTCTTCAGCAGCAGATTAATCCATGTAGGCAAAATAATCAGCAGCAGCCATAGCTGCTTGTGCTTGGTTCTTGTTAGCAAATAAGCTGCCGGATAAGCGATCAGCAAGGAGAACGCCGTGATCAGAAACGCATACCAAAACGAGTTAAGCGTCATTTTGAGATAGACGGGTGTGAAGAAGTTTACGTAATTGTCTATGGTAAGATGCCCATCCAGATCAAATAGAGAATAATAGATAATGAGCAGCACCGGCGCAATTACAAACAAGGCGATCCATAAATAATAAGGGATGAGATAATACGACCGGCCCTTATTCTTCATGACTCTCCACCTCGCCGTAAGCTTCCAGACGTCTGTCGAACTCTTCCTCCGTTTCGCCAAAACGCATGACATGAATGGCTTCCGGATCAAAATAGAGACCAATTTCACTGCCTACCGTTGCTTTCCGTGTGGAATGAACCAGCCATTCATGCCCGGATTCATCATAGCAGCAGATCTCGTAATGCACGCCCCGGAACAACTGGGAATCCACACGCACCTTCAGTTTGCCCTGCTCAAGTGTGGCAATCTCCAAATCCTCCGGCCGGATCACAACCTCCACCGCTTCATTAGCTTTAAGTCCGGCATCGACGCATTCAAAACGGTGGCCGCCCCACTCTACCACATAATCTTCAATCATTACGCCTGGTACAATGTTGGACTCCCCAATGAAATCCGCTACGAACCGGTTAATGGGCTCATCATAAATATCGTTTGGTGTACCGCTTTGCTCAATCCGGCCTTCATTCATGACAAAGATCCAGTCCGACATAGCCAAAGCCTCTTCCTGATCATGAGTTACGAAGATAAACGTAATTCCCAGACGCTGCTGCATTTCCCGCAAAATATACTGCATCTCCGTGCGCAGCTTCAGATCAAGCGCAGACAAAGGCTCATCGAGCAGCAGCACCTGCGGCTCGTTGACGATAGCCCGGGCAATCGCGACGCGCTGCCGCTGTCCACCGGACATTTCGCTTACACCACGCTGCTCGTAACCGACAAGGTTAACAAAGCGCAGCGCTTCCTGCACCTTTTGCGTGATAACATCCTTCTTAAGTTTCTTAATGCGCAGGCCGAAAGCCACATTCTCGAATACGTTCAGATGCGGAAACAACGCATAATCCTGAAACACCGTATTGACCTGCCGCTCGTTGGCGGGAATGTGGTTAATGACTTTACCGTTTAGATAAATAGAGCCGGCAGTCGGCTCGGCGAATCCAGCGATCAGACGCAGTATAGTCGTTTTTCCGCAGCCGGATGGGCCTAGCAGCGTATAAAATTTTCCACGCTCAATCTCGAAACTGACTCCTTTTAATACGGCCTCTTCATCGTCATATTGCTTGATAACTTCGTCAAATGAAATAATAGTGCCTTCCAGGGTAGTTATAGCTAACGACCTCCCTTACCTTATGTAGTACTAACTATTTTACCCGTTTCTAGCGGGGAACAATCGAACAAGAGCATACAGAGCGCTGATAAGCGACAATTGCTTCCTTCATTCGACACACTTCAATACTTATAGCATATAGGATGAGACCCTTTTATGCCATAGTTTACATTGTTAAAATGAACCCGGAAACTTAACAACTTCGTAAAAACTTCAGTCCTTACAACATGATTTGCAGTGCTATAATGAAAATGAATGAAAGTAGATGGTGTTTTCTTATTTTTGTGAAAGAAGATGAAAGTTATGAACGAGGGGTTACAAGACCGCCTTGAAAAATATGGATTCTCACTTTATATGATACGGGTTACACTAGCTGCCTCTCTCTCATGGGTGGCGGTACACAGCCTTTATGGCGACCGCTTTTTATACTTCGCACCCCTTGCGGCCATTCTCATCACCCAAGGGAGCGTTAAAGCTTCACTGGAAAAAGGGGTTTACCGACTGCTTGGCATCATTCTCGGCGGTACCGTCAGCCTGGTCGTGGGCCAGTTTCTCCATGTAGGGGGGCTATCCATTCTGCTGATCCTGCTGATCGGAATCGGGATCGCCACAGCTTGCCGTCTAAATATGCAAGCTGTCTCGCAGATTGGTGTGACTTCTGTGCTGGCTCTTACCTTTTATCAAGATAATTATGTACTGTGGAGAGTGGCTGAGACCTTAATCGGTGTAGCAATTGCCCTCATTATTAATATGATTATTGTACCTCCTAAAGGATTCGTCAAGATCAAAGGACTGGCATTCGAAGGAAGTCTGCTGCTGGCCGATGCTTTAAGCGGCTTGGTGCCTGGCGGACGTGGGTTCGCTCAGGCTTCCGCAATCTTGGAACGCTCGGGAGAACGACTGGCGCGCAGCGGCCAACAACAGAAAGAAATGCATTATACCGTGTCCCATTACCAGTATCGTGGTGAGCTACACCGCTTGACACATGCCACGACACATCTAAAGGTGATCCATTCCTATGTCAAGGAAATCGCCACAGAGCTTCAGCTTCTGCCGGCGCGTTATGCCGCTACGGATTGGATGGCTGAGGTCGTAGAGGCTACCGCTGATTGTATTGCCCTTTTCGGTACCAAAACCTTGTCTGACGCTGAATGCCAACGTTCCCTGCCAGAATGTCTGCACCGTGCCCGTGACCTGCAGCTGGCCTGCTTCTCAGAGCTGCAAGGACAATGCTCGCTGAGTGTCATCCGCGACCTGGGCGCCGTCTTCTCTCACTTGAACCGCGTGCTTGAAGAGGTTGAACAGGCTGATTTCGCTGCACTTTCGGCCGCACCGCAGCAAGCAAAAGCTAAGGCTGAAGCCGCACGCACCTTACGTTTCACAAGAAGAAAGGGGTTCGCTCGGCGCACCCGATTCTCAGAGAAGTAAGAAGAAGACTTTATCGTGTGAAACTTATAAATTCTTATATTTCAACCAAAAGACGCTCCCAATCTATAGCTTGGGAGCGTCTTTTATCTTGCCAATAAATAGTTATTGGCCTTCACCATCAAGCGTCCGACTCCTTCAAGCTTTGAACTGCGGTCTGTCCATATCAAAGATTCGTCCAATCGCAGCATAGGAAGCACCCGCCAGACGACTTACCGGCTTCAGCTTGCCAATATCGATGCGGCCATTCTCATATAGCTCCTCATCAATATAGAAGCCAATGACCTCACCAATAATCATATCGCAGTGACCTAATTCCACGTGCTGTGCCAAGCGGCACTCCATGGCTATTTTGCATTCCAGAACCCGCGGAACCTTTACCGCTTCTCCGGGAGTTGTAGTTAGTCCGGCAAGTTCAATTTCACTAATTCCGCTAGGCGCATTAATGGAGGTATGGTTAATAGCGGCGACATTATCCTCGTCCACGATATGGACAATAAACTCCTTGCTGGCCATAATATTCCGGGCAGTATCCTTCATTTCTCCATTTGGCTTCCGCACACAAGAGAACATAACCATCGCTGGATCATCATTCACTATATTAAAAAAACTGAACGGAGCGGCATTGACCACCCCCTCTTCATTTAGTGAAGTTACAAAAGCTATCGGTCTTGGCACAATGCTGCCGATTAGCAGCTTGTAGTTGTCATGTACTGTTTGCTCGTCCGTGCGAATAAACATGGAAGCTCCCCCTTTTTAATAACTATATAAACTTAAGATTCTCCTAAATCGGCTTTAATCGCAACTGCGGTGAATGTTTTTAGTTCAACTTATACAGACTGCTTGGCAGTCCGTCCTATTCTCACATTTACCATAATAATACTGCTGACTATCAGCAGTAGGCCAAGCACAAGATTCCAGGTGATCTGTTCATTTAATAATACTACGCTTGCACCTATGGAAATCAATGGGATCAAAAAAGTGAACGAGCCTACCTTACCGGCTTCCCCTTCATTAATCAGTTTAAAGTAAACCAGCCAACCCAAAGCAATAACGAAAATGGCAATAAACAGCGTGTTTAATACAAATGAAGAATTCCAGGTAATATCCGTCCATTGCTCTGTAGCCGAGCCGAAGATTAGCAGGATTACCCCACCGATTGTAATCTGCATCGCTGTCATCCATAACATATCCACTCTTGCTGCGTTCTTTTTCAGATAGATCGTACCTAAAGCCCAACTCAAGGCACTAGCCAGAGCTAGTATAATCCCGGAGAGTGAGATGCTGCCGGTAATGCCTCCGATACTGAGTGAGGCTACCCCGAGGAAACCTAGCAGCAGACCGGTCATTTTGAGCCCGTACATACTTTCCCCCAGCCAGAGCCAAGAGAAGATACCAAGCAGCACAGGCTGCAGAAATACGATCGACGAGAACAGCCCTGCAGGCACATATTGCAAACCAATAGTCTGAAAACCATAATAGAAAACAATACTTAATACTGCTGAGGTAAGATAAATCGGCCAAAGCTCCTTCAAGCGAAGCGCTTGTAGCTTCGGCAGTGCGATCAGGATTAAAATGAGACCGCCAATAACCGTACGGATTCCTGCAAATAACAAGGGCGGAGAGTAGTCCAGAGCAATTTTGGAAAGAGGCCAGTTAATGCCCCATACTACTACCAAGAAGATAAGAAGCATAACGGATTTCTGTCGCTGAGACATGTGTTCACTCCTTGTCTATGATTCATTTCAAATGATACAATAAATGTACTCATAAATAAAATGAATTATATTCATAAGGGGCATACCATTTCTGATATGAACAACAATCAAATCCGCTTGTTTGTCAAAATTGCTGAGAGCGGCAGCTTCACCAAAGCCGGCCAGGAATTGAATATGACCCAGCCCGCAGTCAGTCGGGCTATTCTCTCCCTCGAATCCGAGCTTGAGGTGAAGCTGCTGCTGCGTGATCGTCGCAATGGCCTGATACTGACTGATATCGGCAAGCGCATCCTTATTGTTTTTCGGGAAATTCTCATGGGCTTCGATAAGGTTCATCAGGAGATCTGCGCGGAGAAAGGCCTTGAGCAGGGGCTGATCCGGATTGGTGCGTTTCCAGCAGCATCCGCTCATTTTTTCCCGAAAATTATCAGCGCGATTGCCGGGAGATATCCGCATATTGAGATCCAATTGCATGAAGGCTCCATCTCCGAGGTCAAGGAATGGCTGGAATCCCGCATGATTGATATTGGCTTAATCATTCCCCCGCATGGGGAATTCGAAACTGTTCCCTTATATAAAGAGAAGCTTTATGCGGTAATAAGAGACGATCACCCCTTGCAGCACCACTCTGTCGTCTGTGTACAGGATTTGGCGAATGAACCGATGCTGCTCTGCAGGGCAGGCTATGAAACGCCAGTTGTGGATTTATTCAACCGAGCCGGCAGCATTCTGAGTGTGAAATATGTGGTTAATAATTACGCTACAGCGCTTAATATGATCCAGGAGGGCTTGGCTGTTGGTGTGATGTCTGAGCTGTCATTGTTATCCTTGCCCCCTAATGTAGTGGTCCGGGAGCTGGAGCCTGAAGCCTATAGAGATATCCATCTCGCGGTAAATTCACTGGCCGAGTCGTCGATTGCTGTTAAGTTGTTCATAGAGACCGCATTGCAGCTGTTCACCAATAAGTAGAACCCTATTTTAAAAAAAGGAGTGGACACTATGAAATTTCATCGGCTTGGAAATAGTGGACTGCAGGTCTCTGCTTTAGGTCTGGGTACGAATGCTTTTGGCAAACGAGCGGATCAGGAGACTTCAATCGGAATTATTCATGCGGCGCTGGAGCACGGAATTAACTTCATCGATACCGCCAATATTTATGCAGGTACCGAATCGGAGCGGATTATAGGTCTGGCCCTTATGGGCAAACGGCAACATACGGTTCTGACCACCAAAGCAGGCTTGGTACGTAGTGTTGGTCCTAACGGAAGTGGCGCCTCCCGCCATCATCTACTGCATGAACTGGAGGACAGTCTTCGTCGTCTGAAGACGGACTATGTCGATCTATACCAGATCCATACCTTTGATCCCAATACCCCGCTGGAAGAAACACTGCGCGCGCTCGACGATATGGTTTCTGCGGGGAAAGTACGCTATATCGGTGCCTCCAATTACGCCGCATGGGAGTTGATGAAGGCACTCGGAATTTCGGAAGCACGGAATTTCGCCAGATTCATTTCCATTCAGTGCAGCTACTCCCTTGCTGATCGTACACCAGAGAATGAGCTGATCCCACTATGCTTTGATCAAGGAGTAGGTATGATCCCTTACTTCCCGCTGGCTGGCGGGATTCTTACAGGGAAATATTCGATTAACGGTACAGCACCTGCCGGGTCCAGAGCCGATACCGACCCTAATTTCAACAGATTCCTGAGTGCTGACCGAATAGAGCTTGGAGACAGAGTTAGCGGAATGGCCCAGATACTGGGTACCTCCTCTACAGCATTATCTTTAGCCTGGCTAATGAATCAGCCCGCTGTTTCCACTGTTATTGTTGGCGCTACACGCGTAGAACAGCTAAAGGAGAATTTGCAGAGCAGCTCGCTTACTCTAAGTACTGAAACCATGAACAAGCTGGATGAAGCCAGCCAACCTTTCCGTCACGGCGAACCGTTCGCAGTCTACCGCCTTCCTAAGGAATAAGCTATATAAGTTTAACTTAAGATTTTCCAGAATCGGCTTTAATCGTAACTGCGGTGAATGTTTGGATTTCCGGCCGCTGTTGTCTCCCGATTCCTTGATTTATTCCGCTTTAGCGGATGAAATCCGGAGACTGCCTATGCTTTCAAAGCGAGCTTTCCTTCGGAAAGCTTTCAGGCGATCGCTATCGCTCCTATAGTTCCAAAAATCGGCCTGTGATCTGCAGCTCCAATAGGGAGCGTACAGAAATACAGGCCGATTTCGTTATAGTTATACGGTTAGACCACAGCCATAAACTGCTTCATATCCTCTTCTACGCTACCAATGCCGCTAATTCCAAAGTTATCGACCAGCACTTTAGCCACGTTAGGAGATAAGAAGGCTGGCAGAGTTGGGCCAAGATGAATGTTCTTCACACCCAGATGCAGCAGCGCCAGCAATACAATAACTGCTTTCTGCTCATACCAGGCAATGTTGTAGGAAATCGGCAGTTCGTTAATATCCTCCAGGCCGAAAACCTCCTTCAGCTTCATCGCAATGACGACTAGGGAGTAGGAATCGTTACATTGGCCAGCATCCAGCACACGCGGAATGCCACCGATACTCCCAAGCTCCAGCTTATTATATTTATACTTCGCACAGCCTGCTGTAAGAATCACTGTATCTTCCGGCAGTTCAGAAGCAAAGTCTGTGTAGTAATCCCGGCTCTTCATCCGGCCGTCACACCCTGCCATCACAAAGAACTGTTTGATAGCTCCGGTCTTCACGGCTTCCACGACCTGATCTGCCAAACCTATGACAGCTGCATGGGCAAATCCACCGATAATTTCGCCGGTCTCGATTTCGGTTGGTGCGAGGCAACCTTTAGCTTGCTCTATAATAGCAGAGAAATCTTTCACGCCATCGGCACCTGCTGGAATATGCTTCACGCCGGGGAACCCGGTATGACCTGTTGTATACAGGCGGTCTATATAGCTATCCTTCGGCGGAACGATACAATTCGTAGTCATCAGAATCGGTCCATTAAAGCTTGCGAATTCTTCCGTCTGCTTCCACCAGGCATTGCCGTAGTTCCCTACGAGATGATCGTATTTCTTGAAAGCCGGATAATAATGTCCAGGCAGCATCTCGCTGTGTGTATATACATCGACTCCAGTGCCTTCCGTCTGCTTCAGCAGCTCTTCCATATCCAATAAATCATGCCCGCTGATCAGAATACCCGGACGACTACCTACCCCGATGTTGACCTTTGTAATTTCCGGATTTCCGTAAGTGGTTGTATTGGCCCGGTCCAACAGCGCCATCACATCAACACCAAATTTACCACATTCCATAACAAGATCGATCAGCTCGGCCACACCCAAATCGTTATCCAAAGTGGCAGCTAATCCTTTTTCCATAAACACATGTACGCCGTCTTCGCGATAGCCTAGTACTGCCGCATGCTCCATATAAGCTGCCATACCCTTCAGCCCATAGGTCAACAGCTCGCGTAAGGAACGGATATCCTCATCGCCTGTGGACAGAACACCTATGTTTGCCGCTTTAGCTTCCAGCTCCGCATCGGTTCCTGGAGTCCATAATGCAGCATCGTGAGTCCCCAAAGCAATCGTTGCTTCCGTGCCGTCCAATCTGGACTTCCACTGGTTTCGTAGAGCAATACCCTCTCTTACTCTTACAATAAAGCCTTCACGGTCAAAGTTAGCATTGGTTATCGTGGCGAACATACTCTCAGCGATGAATCTTTCCGTTGCCAAATCTGTTATGCCGAGCTCTCTTCCTTGCATTGCATAAATGGAGATCCCCTTCAGCGTATACAGCAGCAGGTCTTGCAGATTAGCAACCTCACTGGTCTTGCCGCAGACTCCTTGAATGGTACAGCCTGTTCCTTTAGCTGCTTCCTGACATTGAAAACAAAACATGCTGCTCATTGTACGTTCGCTCCTCTGTTAACCTAATGTTTACATCTGTTATCCATTGTAGTAGACTGGCGTCAAACAATCGGTAACAGTTGTTACCAAAGAGGATAAACTCGGAGGATATATATGAGCCCTAACCCCACCACATTGCAGGCCTGTCTTCTATTCCGCGGAAAGTCGGTCGAAGAGATTCAAGCTCTGCTGCAAAGCATGAGTTACAATATTAAATCCTACAATAAGAAGGAGCTGATCCTCTCTGAAGGTGAAACAGCCGATAGGCTGGGTATCGTGCTATCCGGTCGAGTAGAAGTCCAGAAAATCTATCCTAACGGCAATAGTGTAACGATTGCCCGCTTGGGTGAGGGCCAGACTTTTGGCGAGGCTGTATTGTTTCGCAAAGAGAACCTTTTTCCGGCTACAGTAACTGCAGCGGAACCGTGCCACGTCATGTTCATCAGCAAGCAAGAGTTGCTGCGACTGTTCACGGCCGATACAGATATGCTGTCTCACTATATAGAGAACCTGTCGGAGCGCCTGGTGATGGTCAATCGAAAAATAGAAATTCTCTCCGCTGGGACCCTACGGCGGCGGATTGTCTTTTATCTGCTAGAGCAAGCGAAATCCCAAGCCTCTGACTCGATCAGGCTTCCTTTCGGCCGAAAGGAATGGGCGGAGCAGCTGAACACGGCACGCCCCTCTCTTTCCCGTGAAATCGGGCATCTGCGCGATAGCGCCTGGATTGATTTTCGCGGTCGTATCATTACTCTGTTGGACCGGAAGCAGATGCAGAACTGGTTGGAGAACAATGAATAAGGAACGCTATTAATCAGAGTATTAACGATCACCCGAACCACTGGCACTATATCTATTCACAGAGGATAGACAGGTGGAGCAGGAGGTGCTTGGCCGGGTTTCTTTCGGAGGAGGGTGTATCAACGATACGATCTCGCATGTTTCAAACACTTATATGCCCTTTGGCGGCGTTGGCCATTCGGGCATCGGCGGATACCATGGGCAACATAGCTTTGCTGTATTTCCCCCTTGCAAAAGCATCGTGGAGAGAAGCACTAGAATAGACTTCGGCATCGTTTACCCACCCTGCGGCAACAAAGTAAAGTTGGTGCGGAGACTGTTGAAATAAGGATATTTCAACAAAAATAAACGGGTGTCCCCTAAGCCATAACTGAACTGGCTGTAGGAATACCCGTTTCTTTTGCCACGTTACCCCGATTGTCTTAGCTCACCTTTCTCCCATCAACCCATTCCATAACATCGTTCTGCGGGATAGGTCTGCTGATAAAGTAACCTTGAATCTTATCGCAGCTGGTTCGCTCGAGGAAGGCCAACTGTTCTGGCGTTTCCACCCCTTCTGCCGTAACCTTTAGACCCATATCATGTCCAATCGTTACGATTGATCGGGCCAAAGACATACTGTTCGGTGAGTCAATGCTGTCAATAAAGGATTTATCAATCTTCAGCGTGGTGATTGGCAACTGCTTCAAATAGCTAAGGGAGGAATATCCTGTTCCGAAATCGTCTAGCGCAATCCCGATCCCTTTTTTCTTCAGGAAATCCAACTTAGTGCTGATGATCTCAAACGATTCCATAAAGATCGACTCAGTAATTTCCAATTCGAGGTATCCAGGTGCTAATCCCGTTTCCTGCAGAACGGCCATTACCATATCCGTAAAGTTCTCCAGCATCAGCTGAATCACCGAGATATTGACCGAGATATGATAACCTTCATACCCTTTTCCATGCAAATCTTTAATGAACTGGCAGGCGGTCCGCAACACCCATTCTCCGATAGGTACGATCAAGCGGCTATCCTCCGCAATTTTGATAAAAGATAGTGGCGACACAAACCCAAGCACCGGACTATGCCAGCGTAACAAAGCTTCAAATCCCCAGAGTTCATCGGAACTGACATCAACTAACGGTTGATAATGCAAGGAAAGCTCATTATTCGAAATCACATTTCTTAAATTCTTCTCAATGATCATCCGGTCATCAAAATGCTGCTGCATTGCTTTTCCATAAAGAATGTAAGAGCCTTTTCCCGCCTCTTTTGCTTTGTACATAGCGATATCTGCATTCTTCAGCAGCTCTTCTGCGTTATCTCCATCCTCAGGATATTGGGAAATCCCAATACTCGTTGAGATATGAACAATACTCTCATGCAGCCGGAAGGGCTCCTTAAAGCCCTGAACCAGGGACTCCGCATAGGTAATGAGTTCGACCGAATTATTTAAATCTTTTAGTAAAATCACAAATTCATCACCGCCGAAACGGAAATGACTGCATCTTCCATCCGACAGCTCCAGCAGCCGCTCCCCAACCTTAACCAGCAGTTCGTCGCCAAAGCTGTGACCCATCGTATCATTTATATATTTGAAATCATCAATATCCAGAAAGAACAAAGCGCCGTGTCCACCGGAATGCTCCTGTACAAAATTCTTCAATACCTCGGTTAACGAAAGCCGGTTAGGCAGGCCACTTACCACGTCATTATACGCCAGCACCCGATATTTCTCTTCACTGTTCTGCAGTAGCTCCTGGTTCTCCACTACCTTGTTGTACTGCTCCACCAGTTCATCCTGCAGAGCCGTAAGCTCCTCGTAGGTCGATTCCAGTTCCTGATAGCTCATCTGCAGCTTGTTCTCAACACCCTTGCGATCGGTTACATCCGTCATGGAGCCGGCGAAGCGGATATAACCACCAGCTGCATTCCGCAGAATCTTGCCTCTAGCCTGGAACCACTTATATTCACCCGACTTGCTCCGCAGCCGATACTCGCTGTAATAATCAATAGAATGACCCTGCAAATGATCGCTTCTCATACGGGCGTCCTGATCGGCATCTTCAGGATGAATAATATCCTTCCAGCCCTTATGGCTTTCGTCAATCTCATCCCGTTCGTAGCCCAGCAGCTCGTACCAGCTATCCGAGAAATAGTAGATCATCGTCGACATATCCACATCCCAGATTACCGCATCAGCGCCAAACGCAGCCAAGCTGAAGCGTTCATTGCTTCTTTCCAGATTTTTGCGCATGCGCTTGACCAACTGTACATAGAATAGCAAAATGAGGATAAAGGCCAAAAGTACAGTAAAGGCGCCGATGATGCTAAGTACTAGTCCTTTATAGGTCGCATAAAAAGAAAAGGGCTTATTTATTACTTCGCTTCCCTCTGGCAGTTGTTGGAGTGAAATACCAAAACGCTGCAACTCACGATAATCGAATACCTTCCGCACTATATTGTCTGTAACTATAGGGATGTTGTTGGAACTTTCGCCCTGTAGGACACGCAGTGCCATGTTAGCAGCTGTCTGTCCTTGAATTCTTCCGCTGATCATGCTCCCGCCAAAGGCTCCATGGTTCAAGCCGAAATCATAAATGTGATAGACTGGGACGCTGCTGTTCTTGCCAAGCTCACTTGAGAAACGGTCGAATTCAGTAATTCTACCGGTAGAGTCACTATAATAAGTAGTCATGAGAATAATGCTGTCCGAAGTAAGTGTGGACGCTTTCTGCATAATTTGTTCATTGGAGAAACGATTCATGGGGAAGACCTGCAGCCCAAGATTCAGAGACAAGAGCTTATCTGTAACTATTTTACCCGTAGTTATTCCACTTTCTGAACTATCAAATACAACATAAACATTCTGGATGGAGGGATTGATCTCCCGCGCCATTCTTATGGTTTCAGTAGGATCAACTTCTTCAATGACCCCAGTAATATTACTTTGGTCTTTAATAGCGTCATAGCCAAGTTGATTAACACCACTAAATATAATAGGCGCATTGTCCAGAAGATCTTCACGGTATTTTATGGCGAAATTCAGAGCACTGTCGTCTGTGGTCATGATAACGTCAATATGTATAGCTGCATATTTGAATTTGATCATTTCGTAGAACTGCTCCAAGCTGGCTTCGCTCGGATACCGTTTCCAGTCCATATATTCAGTGTAAATAATCGGTATCTTGTTAGCGCTCTTAAGCTGCTCTTCTATCCCGTTACTCTGATCATCTGTCCAGGCAAAACCTTTGTGATACGAATTAAGAATCAACACATTCTGGGTGGAGGAAGAGTTCTCCTCTGCTCTAGCCGGCATTGGCTGATAGAGTGTCACACTGAGCAAAATTAGTAGTAGTATCAGCCAAACTTTTGTTATCCCCTGATGTGTTCTTTCTAAACCCATAAGCACACTCCCATTCATCTATGCTCAAAGTCATGCTTTTATCGTATAAAACGGGAAGTTTCGACATCCTATTCATTCGGTACCTCTTCATTTAATTATATGAAGAAATTTTATAGATTGAAAGCTTCACATCTCTAATAATGTGTTTATTTGAGGTATAGTTGCTTAAATAAATTATTTCTTAAAAGAGAGGTAGTGCTGTTTATGCCCCCTATCGACGATCTATACTTATTATTATCGGAATTACCCGCTTCCTTTTGTAGCTTGACTTATGCTGAGGTAAATCAACCACGTGCGGAAGGAAAATGGTCCAAACTGCAAATTCTTGGCCACCTGTGCGATTCTGCCATTAACAATTTATCCCGCTTCATAAAGATACAGTACGAGCCCCAACCTTTCCCCCTCACTCCATATGATCAGAATAAATGGATGGAAGCTCAGCAGTATGGCAATGCTTCTCCCGACGACATCTTAAATCTTTGGGTCAGTCTGAATCAAACGGTTCTGAGAGTGATTTCAAATCTGACACCCGCTCAGTTATCCCTGGTCTCTCAGTTCCCCCAAGGAGATATAGTCACGCTCGAATGGCTAATTGAAGATTATATTCAGCATATGAAGCACCATCTGGGACAGATATTCCCGCAGAATGCTTAGTATTTGACACATCATAAATACCCCGTCTCCTCTTCCCTTGTCGGATGAAGAGACGGGGTATTCGACTAGACTAGCAGCTTCTGCAGCTTGGCCACACTCAATTCAATCGTGGAGGCTAGCAGCAAGTCTGCAGCTCCCAACTGCTCAACGCTTCCAATACCGACTGCTTTCATTCCGGCGGCTTGGATCGCCATAACACCTGCCGCTGCGTCCTCAATTCCGATACAGTTACAAGGCGGAACATCCAGCATCTCTGCTGCCCTCAAGAAAATCTCCGGATCAGGCTTGCCCTTACGAATGTCCCCCGGGTCTGCTACCGCCTGAAACCAATGTCCGGCTTCCAGACGTTCCAGGATCAATGTTGCATTCTGACTGGCCGAAGCCAATCCGACAGCAATGCCCTGCTCCTGAAGGCTAGTTAGCAGTTCGCCGATACCTGGCAGCAGATCAGCCGGAGTGATGCGCTGGATCATCAGCTTATAGTTATCATTCTTCTGCTTCGCTAGCCGTTCCTTCTCTGCCTTGGTAAAGCTGAGACCGCTATTCTCCAGAATGATCTCCAGTGATTCCATTCGGCTAACGCCTTTGAGCCTTTCATTCTTGTCCCGATCGAAAGGCACGTCCAGCCCGTCAGCCAACGCTTTCCACGCCTGATAGTGATATTCCGCAGAATCAGTGATAACACCATCAAGATCAAAGATAACGGCTTCCAGCTGCTTGGTAATTGGATATCGTATCGGCTCCGCTTGCGATAGCACAATCGGATGTCCCTTATGGCTGATTTCCAATCCGTCACCCTCCAGCAGCGTATAGACTACTGCCTGCCGGTCCACAAAGATATCGAGCAGTTGACCGTGATTGGTAATCTTAAAACGGTAGCTATCCCATTGTAAAGGCAGCACTGGATTAAAGGACAATTGTCCATCATAAAGGCGCATGCCCCCAAAGCCATTCACGATGGACATCCATGAGCCTGACATCGCCGCCATGTGCAATCCGTCCTTGGCATTGTGGTTAATGTCATCCAGATCCATTCGTACCGTGCGATCGAAATAGGAGTAAGCTCCCTCCAAATCACCTATTTCCGCAGACATAATACTATGGATGCAAGGTGATAATGAAGAGTCATGTGTTGTAAGCGGCTCGTAATAATTATAATTACGGATCTTATCTGCTAAGCTGAATTGATCACCCAACAGAAACATCGCCATCACCAAATCCGCCTGCTTCAGTACCTGATGACGATAGATTACAAGAGGGTGGTAGTTCAACAGCAGCGGATATTTATCAGCTGGCGTGTTGTCGAAATCCCATTTTCTCTTGGTCAGAAAGGTATCGTCCTGTGCATAGATTCCCAACTGCTCATCAAAGGGAATAAACATCTTTGCGGCGGCTTCTAACCAGCCCTCTACTTCTTCCTCTGTGAGACCGAGTTCACGCTGCAGGCGTTCATAATCCTGCGGGTACTGATGTCGCAGTAATTTTGCCGTCTCATATGCGTAGTTGAACTGATCTTGTACCATTAGATTAGTATAGGCATTGTTGTTGACAATAGCCGTGTATTCATCAGGACCCGTTACGGCATCTATGCAAAAGGCTCCGTCTCTGGCCGGATTAAAATGGCCCAGATCAGCCCAGAAGCGGGAGGTTTCGAATAGCATCTCCGCACCTTTAGTCACGAGAAATTCATTATCACCCGTAGCAAGCACATACTGCTTAATTCCATACGCGATATCGGCATTGATATGCGCTTGCGCTGTGCCTGCCGGGAAATACGATGAGTTCTCTTCCCCGTCAATCGTACGCCAAGGATAGAGTGCGCCTTTCTGTGACATCACTACGGCCCGTTCCCTTGCCTTGCCAAGCGTAGCATAACGGAAGTCCAGCAGCGAACGGCTGATCTCTGGTTGGGTAGAGGTGAAGAAGGGCAGCATATACATTTCTGTATCCCAGAAATAATGTCCTTCGTAACCTTCACCAGTTAAACCTTTGGCTCCGATGTTCGTAACGCTGTCGCGTCCTACCGATTGCAGCAACTGGAAGGCGTTGAACCGAATCCCCTGCTGAAGTGCCGGGTCACCGTTAATCTCCACATCCGTATGGCTCCAGAAGGTATCCAGATAACCCTGCTGCTCTTTGGCAAGGGCTTCGAAACCGTTCTCCACTGCCAGACGCAGCACATTTGCACTCCGCTCCATCAGCTCCTCTTCGCCATAATCCTTGGATGTATGATAAGTAATGTATTTGGTTAGCGAGACGGTCTCACCACCTGTTACCGAAACAGCAAACTGCGCAGACAGCCGTTCTTCCTCCTGGTGCTTACTTATTTCATAACCGGAAGTAGAATGCAGCTGGTGATTCATCGCTGTTAGCAGTGCAAACTGGGTATGCCGTGTTCGCTGCTTCATCCATACTAATGAATTGCCATCCCCGAGTCCTGTAGCTTCAAGCAGCAGGCTGGGTTCAGAACTACCCGCTCCAAGACGGGGATCATCCGTAACCTCCGGTCTTTCAATATGACCGTCCATTGCCGAGGTAAACGTGATGGTTCCCGCAAAATTCAGCGCGGTTACCGCATAATGGATCGCAGCCAAATGTTTATGCTGCAGCGCCACCATGCGCCGAATCTGCAGCAACACGCGGTGACCCGCAGGCGATTCCCACTCGATCACCCGGTGTAGAATACCGCTCTTCATATCCAGCGTTCGCTCAAACCGATGTACCCACCCGCTGTTCAGATGAAAAGGCTGGCCCTCAATGCTCAGCTCGATAATCTGCGCATTAGTAACATTAAGCATCGCTTGGTTACGGGAGGGATACCCATAGGCTCCTTCCGGGTATACAATCGGTTCAGAATCGAAAAACCCATTCAAATAATTCCCTGTAACAGATGACCCTGCCTGACCGTGATAACCTTCTTCAAAATTACCGCGCAGGCCGATATATCCATTGCCGAGAGCGAACACGCTCTCGCTTCGTTGATTGTTCTTATCATCATAGGCATCTTCACCGAGGCTCCACTCCCGGTAAGGGTATAATGCTGCCGGATGGTCGTATGGTTTCATCTTCATCTCTATAACGCTCCTCCTGATAGCGGACATCTTTTATACATAATCAGTTGAAATCAGCCTTTGATCGATCCGCCCATAAGGCCTCTGACGAAATACTTTTGCAGCAGGAAGAAAATAGCCAACGGCATTAACATGGAAATAAATGCAGCCGAAGTGAGCAAATGCCAGTCATTGCCGCGTGAACCGACGAGATCGGCGATTTTCATCGACATGACCTGCACGGACGGTTGATTGCCGATGAAAATGAGCGACACCAGATAATCATTCCATACCCAGAGAAACTGGAAGATCCCGATGGAAGCTAGTGCAGGCACAGACAACGGAAGAATCAGCTTGCTAAAGATGGTGAAATGACTGGCACCGTCCATAAATGCCGATTCGAACAGATCCTTCGGCAATTGGCTAATAAAGTTATACATAAAGTACGTAACGAGCGGCAAACCAAAGGCGGTATGCGCTAACCAGATCCCTAAATAACTTCCGTTGAGTCCTAGCGCGGTATAATCCTTAAGCACCGGAATAAGGGCAACTTGAATCGGGATTACCAGCATAGCGATAATGATGACGAATAAGGTTTTGCGGCCTGGAAAACGCAGCCAAGCAAATGCGTATGCGGCAAAAGAGGCGATCAGCACCGGTATAACCGTTGCTGGAACGGCAATCGTGAGTGTGTTCCAGAAGGCTTGCGACAACCCTGTGCCCTTCTGTATAGTTTCACTGCCGTCAGCTTCCTTGAGTTTGTATTCCTTGCCCGTCAGCACATTATTGTAATTGTCCAGCGTAAGATCGGGCTTCACCTTCCAGCCCTCCACTTGGGAGTTAACCGTTCGTGCTCTGCGGTTCTCCCAGATTAGACGGCTACCGTCTGCCTTAACGCCGGCCTTAAGCTGATCGTCTGTATAAGTCTTGCCCTTAACTTCAATCGGCCCCCGCAAATCCACATCCTTGGACAGCTGGATCGTATCCCCGGCCTTCCATTCCTGATGAGGGAATACTTTCCACCAACCCGTTTGCAGAATATCAGCCGCTGGACGGAAGGAAGAGATAAACAGCCCAAGTGTCGGAAGCAGCCAGATCACACAGATGATTCCAAGTACGATATTAACAACCGTCTTACTGCCCTTTTTCTTCTTTTTGCCGACCATTAGAATCCCCCCTGCTTGCGGAACTGACGCAGATTAATAATAATTACCGGCAAGACTGCGATCAGCAGAACGATAGCCAGCGTCGAACCATAACCGAAATTACGGTACATAAAGAATTGCCGGTAGAACTGGGTCGCTACCACTTCTGTATCGTATTGACCACCCGTCATCACTATGACGACGTCAAATATTTTCAACGTAAAGACGATAATCGTCGTTGTGACCGTCAGAATTGTAGCTGAGATATATGGAATCATAATCTTGAAAAATATGGATACTTCTTTAGCGCCATCTACCCGGGCGGCTTCCATAATATCTTCGGGAACTCCTTTAATTGCTGCTGAGAAGATAACCATTGCGAAACCCGTCTGCATCCAGATCAGAATAATGATGAGGAAGAAGTTATTCCAAGGCTGAATCATACTTGTCCAGGCCTGTGGTTCACCACCGAAATAAGTAACGATTGCATTAAGCAGTCCGATTTGTTCATCACCTGGTTGATAGTAGTAAATGAATTTCCAGATTACACCCGCAGCTACAAAGGAGATCGCCATGGGCATGAAAATAATGGACTTGGCCAGTTTCTCATAACTGCTGCGGTCGGCAAGAATGGCAATTAATAACCCAAAGGCTACACAGAAAAACGTTCCTACGAATACCCAGAGCAGGTTGTTACGCAGTGACGTCGCCATCAGATGATCAGTGAAGATAGCCGCATAGTTGCTGAGGCCTACAAATTTCTCTGAAGAGGCATCGAAAAAACTCAAATACAGGGTGCGCAGCGCCGGCAGCACCAGCAACCAGCCCAATATTATTACCGCCGGCCCTATAAAGACATAAGGAAGAACCCTTTTGCGGATATAATCAGGGTACTGCTCTACCGCCCAGGTAAGGGTATAGTAAATCAGATATACTCCCAGAACGCCCCAAAGAACAGCAAGCACCGCTGTCAGTAGCGGATTTATGGTCGAATCACGAAAAAACATAAAGATCAGGCCATTAACAACGATATTGGCTAACAATATTCCAATAGATATCAGCACCGCCCTAATGCTGACTCTTTGCTTTGCTTGTGCCATATTAGCTTCCTCCTCTAAGTTTTGCTTCTCAAAACTTTCCTCGTAAGCATCTACTTAAGTTTTGCAGAGCAAAACTCTCTTCGAAATAAGCATTGAAGATAATCTTTAAAAAACAAAAAGAGGGGCGGATTACCATCGCTGCTCGCTGCCCCTCTTTTTGAATAAAGTGTTCTAACTTCTACTTCTACCGCTTAGTTTTTCCAGCCTGATTGAATTTGTTCAAGTGCCTGATCCAACGTAGCTGTACCACTTACATAGTCGGTCATACCTTTCCAGAACGTACCTGCGCCTACTTTACCTGGCATCAAGTCAGATCCGTCGAAACGAAGGGTAGAGGCATCTTGTACCAGCTTCGCCATCCGACGGTCAGATTCAGAGCTGTACCAGTCTAGGGATGCATCGTTCATTGGCGCGATTACACCACCGGATTGTACCCAAGTCTTGATGGATTCACCCGTTGTGAAGTATTCCATGACCGCACGAACTTCAGGACGATCATTGAACATAGCGTAAATATCCCCTGCTACAAGCACTGGCTTGCCATATTGTGCATCAATGGGTGGAAGGTAGAACCAATCATAATCTTCATCAACCTTCGCCGTTTCTGGGAAGAAACTTGTAATGAAGTTACCCATCAAGTTGAACCAAGCTTTAGGTGGATTCTCGAACATCGGTTTCGGAGCATCCCCAAATGCTGTAGTTACGATTGATTTAGTACCGCCATATACATAATCCTTGTTGAGCCAAATTTTGGACATGATTTCAACCGCGTTTTTCACTTCAGGAGAGGTAAATGACAATTCGCCTTTAACCCATTTGTCATAATTCTCTGGTGTAGTTGTACGCAGCATAATGTTTTCTACCCAATCCGTTGCTGCCCAGCCTGTTGCCGCGCCGCTTTCAATACCAATCGTCCAGGCAGGATCACCGTCTTTGGCAATTTGTTCAGTCAAAGCCATCATTTCATCCCAAGTTTCAGGAACCTTGTAGCCTGCTGCTTCAAATTGTTTCTTCGGATACCATACTAAGCTCTTCACATTACTGCGGTTCCAGATACCGGCCATAATCTTGCCGTCTTTGCCATCCATTGTCGACATATCAAGCCAACTCTTATTGTAATTAGCCTTTAGTTTTGCTTGATCCAATACGCTAGTCAGATCCACAACCTTGCCAGTCTTAGCAATAGAGGCTAACAGTCCCGGTTGTGGGAAATCCGCGATATCAGGCGCATTGCCACCATCAACCCGAATGTTGATTGTAGCTTCGAACTCTTTGGAGCCTTCATACTGAATATCAATTCCTGTTTTTGCTTCAAAGTCTTTGATGCTGCTCTCAAATTTCACTTGGTCGGCATCTACGAATGGTCCGAACATGGTTACCTTTGTTCCTTTATAGTCACCTTTCATCGCTAGTTCCAGTGGAGTACCCGCAGTATCAGTCGATGCTTGGTTGTTATCAGCTGTTTGTGTATTAGTTGCTGCTGGTGGATCAGTCGCTGCAGCAGTATTATTATTATTACCCCCGCCGCATGCACTCAGCATTACTGAGAAGGATAAACCTAGCGCCAAAGCCAATGACATTGTACGTCTTGAAGCTTTTTTCATCTTTTCATACATCCCCTTATCATTTGTAATAGAGAATTACATCTTCTTCTGAGCATCAAGGCTTAATCTCCGGTTGGCTAGTGATCACCCCCTTGCAAAGCTTTTCACAAAAAGATCAATCAAACTATTAATCATTAGTCAGTCCGACAAAATAATACAATAATAACGCTTACATTTCCATCATATCATATAAATTTCATGTTTCAACTACAATATTATGATTGTTACGAATAAATTTTATTGATTTTATCCTTCTAGAAATATTAGTATGCACCAAAAAAACTATTATTCAAGAATTATTGAAAAGCTTTTCAGATTAGAGTGAGAAAAATGAGTTGATCTCATTTTTCCCGTGTTGACTCTCTTACAATCAGCTTATGTTCCAAATTTTCCTGCTGTATTCCAACTTTGCCTGTAGTTAGCAGCTCGTGCAGCTTCTCTGCAGCGCGGTAGCCTAATTCGTACATCGGCTGTGCGATGGTCGTTAACTTTGGAATGAACATGCTCGACATCCGCAGATTATCAAAGCCGATAACTGACACCTGCCCTGGAACAAGAACGTTACGATCTTTCAAATAAGAAATCGTACCCATCGCAAACTCATCAGCCACACAGAAAACAGCAGTCAATTCAGGATACGCAGTGAACAACTCATGAGCAGCTTGATAGGCATGTTCAAAACGGTGATTGGCATATCTGATCTTCTCAATATTATGCTGAAGACCGTATTCAGTTAAGGCTCTTCTAAATCCGTCATAACGGGGTGGACCTGAAACAGAGTTATCATGATTGAAGCCAATCATGCCAATCTCCTTGTGCCCCAGTTCAATCAGAAACCGAACAGCGTCATACGCAGCCATCTCATCATCAATCTCTACAGAAGGAATGTCGAACTCATCCGAATGCGAGGATACTAGCACAAAAGGAATCCGGCAGCCAACTAGCTTATCATGGTACTCCGGATAAAGGACATCACTAGCGAACACAATTCCATCCACCTGCTTCTCATGGAAGGTATCGATGTACGACAGCAGCCGTTCCTTGTCACGGTCTGTATTACATATCATTAGACTATAGCCCAGCTTGATACATGCATCCTGCATTCCCCGGATCAGACCCGCGAAATAGAGGTTCTCGATATCCGGTATAAGTAAGCCTAGTGTAAAAGACTTCTTATAAATCAGACCGCGCGCGAACGCATTCGGTTGATATTGCAGTTGCTCGATCGCTTCCATTACACGACTTCTCTTGCTCTCCACTACTGTATTCGGTGCGTTCATTACACGAGAAACGGTGCTGATAGATACCTCTGCCATTTTGGCGACATCTCTTATTGTTGGCTTCATAATGTTAACTTCCTTTTTAGAAAACCTTTTCAAAATAATTATAGCAAGGCCTTTAGAAAATGACAAGAGTATATATAAACCGCTTACAATTTTATTTTTATGGATCGATGATGTTCAAAAACCTTTCCTTTTTGAACATAAATCCAACTTTTACTGATCATTTGAAAAGCTTATCAATCCACATTCAAAGTACTATCAGCTTACTTAAAGTGTGTAAATAATTAAATAACATGGTATAATTACTGGGTAGATCTATATTTGTCTGCAAATACTAATTAAAGATGCGGACGCATCATTAATGGAGGGATTACATTGAAACAATTACGGGACATTCCTATCTCCGTGCTGGACCTGGCTCCAATTGTGGAAGGTGGAACAGCAGCGGACTCTTTTCATAACTCTTTAGACTTGGCCCGACATGCCGAAGGGTGGGGCTATCACCGTTATTGGCTGGCGGAGCATCATAATATGACTGGAATAGCCAGCTCAGCCACTTCACTTGTTATCGGGCATATAGCTGCCGGTACAAGCAGCATACGCGTCGGCTCCGGTGGCATCATGTTATCCAACCATGCGCCGCTTGTCATAGCTGAACAGTTCGGCACACTCGAATCCCTATATCCAGGCCGCATCGACCTTGGCTTGGGCAGAGCGCCGGGTTCTGATCAGCCGGCATCACGAGCACTCCGTCGTGGCCTTGGACACGACGGTGGTGAATTCTCCGAGCAGCTCAGTGAACTTAGAGCTTATTTCGACCCTGAAGGTGCCGGTTCACGCCCTCCAGGTGTACGAGCGGTTCCTGGGGAAGGGTTGAATGTGCCGATCTGGCTGCTCGGCTCCAGCGGCTTCAGTGCCCGTCTGGCTGGTCAACTGGGCTTGCCGTTTGCTTTTGCCAGCCACTTTGCGCCTGAGTACCTGCTTCCAGCGCTAGATTTATACCGCAATAGCTTCCAGCCGTCAGCAGCTCTTGCTAAACCGCATGTCATGGTCGGACTGGGAATTACAGCAGCAGAGACTACGGAGGAGGCTCGCAAATTAGCTACCTCCCAGCAGCAGCAATTCCTTAATATTATCCGTGGCCGTACTGGTAAGCTGCAGCCTCCGGTAGATAGCATGGATGGGCTATGGACTATGCAGGAGAAAGCGATCATGCTGGAGAAGCAGCAGTACTCCATTTCCGGCGATAAGGCTGCTGTTAAAGAGAGACTCCAACAGATCCAAGAGGAAACGGATGCCGATGAATGGATTATAGCTTCTCAGATTTATGACCATTCTGCCCGTTTGCGCTCTTATGAGCTGGTAGCAGAGGCTATTAAAGAAAGCTAGGATTTTTGAGTTTATTTTCCAACTAAAGGTTCAGGCAAGACGATATATGGAACGCGAAGGTTTGCCTTCGCTTCCGGAATCTGTCTTGCCTTTTTTTCTGAAATCCCACTTCCAGAATGTGTTCTTTATAAACCGCATACATAATATAAAAATGTAAAAATAAAGATTAATTCGGAGCATTCTTCAGTAAACATTATATTTTGCCCGTAGGATCGTTGAATTTGCTTATTTTTTTGCATATATGCTATTTTTCTTTATATTACATTTTGATTATACTGGAGGTATTCGTTATAACGAACAATCTTCACCTTTGTCTATCTTACTCGCCTTCTGTTCCGCCGCGAATAATAATACTTGGTATTTATAGTAGTTCCGGTAGGAACCACCTTTCGACAAAGTGTGCAGAAACGTCTGTATTAAACAGAGTATTTTGCCAGAAGCCCGCAGGATTTGGGGCCGCAGCAGAAAGGAGCGGGGAGTGAAGAAGAAATATCGCTCGGCGATAATATTCGCTTATGTCCTGATCGTTCTGGCAGGCCTCATTTGGCACGCTAGCGGGGTAAGTGCAGAGGATACCATTAAACTTACCGTGAATTCGCATACGACAAGTACGGCAACCATGAATAATATGGAACCGGGTGACGAGACGCAATCAGAATACACGGTCATCAATGCAGGCAATAAGGTCTTTAATTATTACGTGGACTTCAAATTGTTGTCTGGTGATGTGGAAATGTACGATATTCTGCAGATGACGCTTGAAAAAGAGGGAGTAATCATCTATTCAGGAGTTATGAGCAAGGCTGCCGGTAGAGTAGCCATTGGTTCTTTGGCCGGAGGAGCACAGAACGTAATCGAAATGAATGTGATCTTCCCGTCGGAGGCAGGCAACGAGTATCAGGGGAAGACTGCAACCGTAGCGTTTGATTTCTCAGCCTCTGGAGAACCAGGCCCGTCAACCGAACCTAGTGCTGTACCAACTGCAACTGCATCACCTGTTCCTTCAACAGCGCCTAGTACCGGACCTACAGCAACCGTTTCTCCGGGGAGTTCGGCCAGTCCACAAGTTACGCCGGTAATCAGCACCCCAACACCAGCACCAACTCCCTCTCCTTCGGCTTCCCCGATAATAGGTGAAATCGTCGCCACCGACGCACCAATCCCACTGGGAGGCAGCGATAATAATGGAGGGAATACACCTACGGCTACACCAGTCGCAGGCAGCACCACTACCGACACTATAACAACACCATCACCTGATCATGAAATCGCAGTGCCCGATGATGAACTTCCGCTCGGTGCCTCTGATGCAGGAGATAAACTACCAAACACCGCTGAGCCTTGGTATAACCTGATTCTCATCAGCTTGCCAATAGCTATTATTAGTGTAATGATTCTGCGCAGGCTGAGAACCAAAAGATAAAAAACATGTAGCTCAAAGTCTGGAGGAGAGAGTATGAAGAAGCGTTCCGGTCTCTTAATTGCCGTGAAGCTCATCTTCATACTCTCTTTGTTTGTGTTGTTATATTCAGTGGTTCAGGTGATCAAAGCACCTATAGAAGCACATAATGCCTTGAATGAATGGTCGAAAAAGAGGGAGGAAGCTTCTGCACATACCTTGTCGCGCGAAGAAACACCTCTTCCCGAAGGGATGGTCAGTCCTATCCAACAAAACTCAAGCTCCACACCAAGCTATACCGAAGGAGAAATTATAGGAGAGATCTCGTTTCCCTCTATCCATAAGAAGGTTGCAATTGTGGAAGGTACTGCAAGTCGACAACTAAAAAAAGGAGCCGGGCACTACAAAGGCAGTGCAGCTTTAGGGGGTATTGGCAACAGCGTGCTGGCTGGTCACCGCGATACTGTATTCCGCGGCTTGGGAGAGTTGAAGAAAAATGATCTGATCGAGGTAGAATCCATAGACGGAAAATTTGTATACAAGGTCACAGGCAGCAACATCGTAGATGGGCATGAACGGGGTGCAATCAAGCAAAGTGCTGAACCGATTCTTACCCTCATTACTTGTTACCCCTTCTCTTATGTGGGCTCAGCCCCGGATCGATATTTGCTTACAGCTAAACTGGTTGGAAGGGATGAGACCTTGCCTGGATCGTGATACTATAGACATACGAAGATGAAGAGGAGATGACAAGATTGAAGCAAGAAGTTATGGCACGTTTTATTTCCTATGCTCAAATGGATACACAATCGAATGAGGATAATGAAGTCTGCCCCTCCACTCCAGGACAGCTGGTGCTTGCGCATAAACTGGTTGAGGAACTTAAACAAATCGGTCTGGTAGAAGTACAAGTGGACGAGCATGGTTATGTCATGGCCACTCTTCCGGCTAACAGTGAGAAAGAAGTACCGACCCTCGGATTCCTGGCGCATCTGGATACGGCAACTGATTTTACCGGTAAGGATGTAAAACCGCAAATCATCGAGAACTATGACGGTGCCGATATTGTTTTGAACAAAGATTTGAATGTAATAATGTCCACAGAGAGCTTTCCGGAGCTATCGGAGTATAAAGGGCATACACTGATTACCACGGATGGTACTACCCTGCTTGGAGCAGACAACAAGGCCGGAATTGCTGAGATTATAACAGCCATGGTCTATCTTCTAGAGCATCCGGAAATTAAGCATGGCAAGATTAGAGTCGCCTTTACTCCTGATGAGGAGATTGGACGCGGACCGCATAAATTTGATGTGGCTACCTTTGGCGCAACCTATGCCTACACTGTGGATGGCGGACCGCTCGGAGAGCTTGAGTATGAAAGCTTCAATGCTGCTGCAGCCAAAATTACTTTCCACGGGGTTAACGTACATCCCGGTACAGCAAAAGGAAAAATGATCCATTCCGCGAAGATTGCCATGGCTTTCCACCTTAGGCTGCCAGCTGGCGAAGCGCCGGAGTTCACAGAAGGTTATGAAGGCTTCTACCATCTGATTTCCATGCAGGGCACTGCTGAACACAGCAAGCTGCATTATATTATCCGCGATTTTGACCGCCAGCAATTCGAGACACGCAAAGGCCACATCGCAGCTATCGTTGATGAATTTAAGACAACCTACGGCGACAATAATATCGTGCTTGAAATGAATGACCAATATTACAATATGCGCGAGAAAATAGAACCGGTGCGCCATATCGTCGATATTGCCCATGAAGCGATGGAGAACCTCGGAATAGCGCCGATTATCCGCCCAATTCGCGGAGGAACAGACGGCTCACAGCTGTCCTATATGGGACTGCCGACGCCTAATATTTTTACCGGTGGTGAGAACTTCCACGGCAAGTTCGAATATGTCTCCGCAGATAATATGGTTAAAGCCGTCAACGTTATCGTTGAAATTGCCAAGCTGTTTGAACAGAAAGCCTAATACCGCTATTTCCCTTTAAGAGTGCAGACCAAATAACCCTTGAATACCTAGTACAGCGGTATTCAGGGGTTATTCTGGCTTGCAATTGGAGTCTAAACTCCTATTATAGTACTTATCTTAGGCCTTGATCGGCAGCCAGCCTGGTGTATGAGTTAAAGCACCCCACAGCGGATCAGGTATCACCAGCGTTGATTGAGCGGAGAGGTCCAATGCAGTCTGAATTTCGGCTTGCCGTCCTTCAGTAACCTTTTGAACCCAATCTGGATCAATCAAGAGTGGTCTACCAAGTGCAACAAGTGCGATCCCCGTCTGCATAGCCTTAAGTGCATCATCAGCACTGTAGAGCGATCCCACTCCGATGACCGGCAACTGGCCTGCGACACGATCAACAATCTGTTCAATGCGCGGTCGGCTATCTTCAGTTCCACGACGGGGCAGAGACCAGAAATCCTGCAGTGAAACATGCAGATAATCAAGTCCATAACCGCTCAACGCATCAATCAACGCAAAGGTTTCGGCCATCGTGATCCCTGGGGTTTCCGGCTCTTCCGGCGAGAAGCGGTAGCCCAAGAGAAATGGCACCTTGGCATGCTCCTTCACCACTCGTTTCACTTCATCTACAACTGCAAGCGGGAAAGTCAGACGTTTCTCCAGACTTCCACCCCAACGATCCTCACGGGTGTTGGAATGCGGAGAAAAGAATTGCTGCAGCAAATAACCGTTCGCTCCGTGAATTTCCACACCATCAAAGCCAGCTGTGATAGCCCGGCGTGTAGCCTCACCGAAATCAGAGATGATGCTTAAGATTTCAGCTTCACTTAGGGCACGGGGAACCGGTCCGTTCCCACCACTTGGCAATTCTGCCGGAACGTTGCTTGCACTAACTGTCTGTCCATCAGGCAGCAGCTCCGGTGGACATTGACGGCCGCCATGGAAGATTTGCAGGATCGCCTTGGCTCCCTCACCCTTAATTGCAGCAGCTAATTTACGAAGACTCGGAAGCATTTCATCCTTGTCCGCACCGAATTCACCTGGGAAACCTTTACCGCCAGCGGATACATATACACAAGCTGTGACAACCAAGCCCGCGCCCTTAGAGCGGCGAATATAGTAGGCAACCTCATCATCGGATACTGATCCGTCAGGAAGAGAAGAGAAATTCGTCATGGGCGCCATGACCACGCGGTTCTTCAATGTAAATCCGTTCTTAAATTGGAACGACTCCAAGAGTGGGGTATAATCTGTTTTCGACATCTGAATAAATCCCTCCATTTTCGAATGAATAAGCTTTTATATAAATGCACTCAGCACTTATTAGTGGGTGGTGCATCCTTCCAAATCACATTCTCACCATAGCTTTTACCCCAATCATACATCATGCGCAAAACCGGTAGCAAACTGTCACCATACTCTGTCAAGGAATATTCCACTTTTGGCGGAACCTCCGCATATACTTTCCTTAGCACAAGCTGATCCTCTTCCAACTCACGCAGCTGATTCGTTAACATCTTTTGCGTAATATGTGGAATCAGCCGCTTGAGTTCACTAAACCGTTTGGTTCCTTCAAGGCCGAGATGCCACAAAATAATCAGCTTCCATTTCCCACCGATTACGGCAAGCGTCAATTCCTTCTCACAATTGATTTCCTTCAGATTGATACGGTCTTTAATCTCAGTAGCCATATTATAGTGACCTCCTCTCACACTTCATCATACTACAAAAGACGAATAACCACTCCATGAGGAAGGTTATCCGTCTTTTGCATTATTCCAGATTGGCATGTTTACCGAACATTCGCTGGGTAGTCTGGCCGGTCTTCTCCATCATCCGTAGGATAACTGCATCATAGAATACCAGCAATGTCTGTTCAAATAAAGAGGCCATGGGCTGAATAGTGATATAACTGCCACCAGTCTGATCCTTGGGCGCACCCGGCAGCTTCACGATATAATCTGCCAACTGCCCGATTGTTGATTCCGGCGTAAGTGTGACCGCAACAACCGCTGCACCCAGCGATTTGGCTTTTCCCGCCATAGTGACCAATCCCTGTGTTTCACCAGAGCCTGTACCGAGCACCAACACATCTTCCGCAGCAATGCCCGGTGTTACGGTTTCACCAACGACATAGGCGTCTTTGCCAGCCTGCATGAGCCGCATGGCGAAGGCCCGCCCCATCAATCCAGACCGGCCTGCACCAGCCACGAACACCTTGTCCGAATGCAGAAGTAACTCAGCCATTTGCTCTGTATCTGCTTCACCAAGCTGAGATACTGAACTCTGCAATTCATTTATTATCTCCTGTGCGTATTCTATCGTATTCATACTAGCTTTAAGCCTGGCTAACGAGACGTTTCATTTCGGCTGCCGCCGCTTTGATATCACCTTCGCCAGTGATGCCGCCACCAACGATCACAAGATCGGGATTTGCTGCGATAACTTCCGGCAACGTACTCAGCTTAATACCGCCGGCAATCGCCGTTTTAGCATTCTTGACAACACTCTTGATCGCTTGCAAATCAGCGAAGGAGTTTTTGCCTTCAGCCTGATGGTCATACCCAGAATGGACACAGATATAATCTACGCCAAGTGCGTCCACTTCAGCTGCTCTAGTCTTAATATCCTTCACGCTGATCAGGTCAACCAGAATCAATTTATTCGTCTTTTTAGCTTCCAGAACAGCGCCTCTAATGGTCGAATCCGCGGAAACGCCTAATACAGTAACAATGTCTGCGCCCGCTTCAACAGCCTTCATCACTTCATATCCACCTGCATCCATTATTTTCAGGTCAGCCAAAACGGTCAGCGCTGGAAAAGCATCCTTGATTGCTCTCACTGCGTGCAACCCTTCGTTTATCACGATCGGTGTTCCTATTTCAACAACATCTATATATTCGGCTACTTGAGCTACAATTTCTTTGGCTCCGGCAATATCCACTAGATCGAGTGCTAACTGCAATTTCATATTAAGTATAATCTCCTCGTTTAATGTATTTTAGTAAGTGTTATACTTATTGTAGGTTTATACAGTCGATAAAGGAAGTAGGCACTTTATTGTGAGGTAGTTACCTGTAGGATACTACTGTGCTGCCAAAGGCTTCACCATAGGGAATAGGAAACTATAATATTTTTTTGTATTATTTCGCTTAATTTGCTGATTTATTATAGAAGCTGTGCTACATTACAATTTGTTTAGTAAAGAAATCAAAGTATACAAGATGAAACGGCTTCGCCGTCCTTTATATGGAGAGCACCCGTTTCTGCGAGAAATATAAGGATAAGTTATCGTGTGAAGCATATAAATTTATATATTTTAAAATAAGAAGGTGTACGATGGAGGAAAACAAACTTCAGGAGTTTAATCTATTAAAACTGACCTGGCCGATTTTTCTGGAGCTGTTCCTGTTTATGCTCATGGGCAGCGTAGATACATTTATGATCAGTTCCGTGTCTGACGATGCCGTAGCTGGTGTAGGTGCGGCGAATCAGATTATTGTCATAGCCATTCTGATACTCAGTGTAATCGGAAACGGAGCAGCCATTGTTGTCTCCCAATATCTCGGCTCGAAAAAACCACAGGAAGCTGCACAGGTGACCGGCAATGCCATTACCTTAAATCTGTTGGTTGGTATTATTCTAAGTACATTTTTATTGTCATTCGGGGGCAATCTGCTGACCGCCATGAATGTAAAAGGTGATATTCTCGTCCATGCCAAAGCGTACATAAATATCGTCGGGGGTGGTATTTTTCTTCAGGCCTTGATTAATGCCTTGGCTACCACCATCCGTACTCATGGCTTCACTAAACAGACTATGGTAGTTTCCCTGCTGATGAACGTCATTCATGTGGTCGGGAATTACACCTTAATCTTTGGCCATTTCGGCTTTCCAGCACTCGGTGTGCAAGGTGCGGCCATCTCTACGATTACCAGCCGCTTCATCTGCTTGATCTTATTTTTCCTGCTGCTCTACAGAATTCTGGAGGTGCGGGTGAAGTGGAGCTATTACATTCATCTTACCCGAAAATATGTACTGCAAATTCTCAAGATTGGCATCCCATCCGCTTTTGAATCGATAACCTACCAGTCCTGCCAGCTAGTATTTACGCTATATATTACGTATTTAGGCGCTGAAGCGATGGCTACACGCCAATATGCGCTCAACATCTCCAGTTATATCTTTCTGTTCAGTGTAGCCGTTTCGATGGGAACCTCCATTATCGTCGGTCATCTGGTTGGAGCAAGGCGGCCACAGGAAGCTTATACACGTGTGTTCTCCAGTGTGAAGTGGGCGTTACTGGTCACGGTGATCATGGATGCAATAGTAATCTTCTTCCGGGTACCGTTGTTCGGCCTCTTCACTGATAACGATAGTATTATCAAGTTGGGCTCTCAGGTCATTCTGCTCAGCTTTTTCCTCGAAACCGGCCGGACCTGCAATCTGGTCATCATCAACTCTTTGCGCGCTTCCGGAGATGCCAAGTTCCCTGTCTATATGGGTCTGATCTCCATGGTCTGCATGAGCTTGCCACTTGGCTATGTACTGGTATTCCAGCTTCACCTTGGCCTTGCCGGAGTATGGATCGCCACTGCGTTTGATGAATGGGTAAGAGCTGTCATTATGTTCTTCCGCTGGAAGAGCCGAGCTTGGGAGAAACACGGGCTTATTCAACACGAGACTGTAGAGCCAGGTGGTCCTCCAGCTGCAACTGTAAATTAGCCTATAATGTGCGACCAAAAACAGCCCGACGCCATCACGGCGCCGGGCTGTTTGCTATGTTATCTTTATCCTTTAACCGATCCGGCTGCTATTCCTTCTACAATCCGGTTACTCAGGAGCAGAAACACGATGAGAATTGGCAAGATGCAAGTGCATCGCTAAATACCCGATAAGACTAATCCCTGAGAATACGGCAAGCAGCAAGGAAT
Organism: Paenibacillus sp. 19GGS1-52; assembly: GCF_022369515.1. Taxonomy (NCBI): domain Bacteria; kingdom Bacillati; phylum Bacillota; class Bacilli; order Caryophanales; family Paenibacillaceae; genus Paenibacillus; species Paenibacillus sp. 19GGS1-52. The sequence goes on along the minus strand of NZ_CP059724.1, from coordinate 542,417 downwards.
GGTACGCGCTCTGCCAGAATGAAGTACAACAAGGATGGAAGCACATATAAGGCAATTACCAGCTTGTTAGACGTTACTTTATCCATAATCTCGTCTACTCCCTACCCTTCCCTTTATAGAGGAAGCGGAACGCTCCGTATCCTGCTGCAGGGTACGTTCCACTTTAAACTTTCTCTTATTTCATCAGTTTTCTTTTTCTACAGCTTCCTTTTGTTTAGCTACGAATTGTTCCGGCGTTACCGCTTTGCCGAATAGCGCCTGAATCATATCCAGATGGACCTGAGCAGCATTCGGTTTCATTTGTACGTCTGCAAACAGGGTAATGCTGCTAGCGTTATTCAGCTCGTTGAGAATATCTACATACATTTGTGGTAAACCAGCTTTTGTTGTGTCCACTTTAGTAGCTGGAATTATGCCTGCTGTTGTTACCGCATCTTCGCCCCATTTGGATACAAAGTATTCTACGAAAGCTTTTGCTTCTTCTTTTACTTTGGAATTCTCAGCTACGAACAAGGCAACCCCAGGACCACCAACCCAGCTGTTAATATTTCCTTTACCGCCATCCACTGTAGGGAATTTGAAGAAGCCAACCTTGTCTTTAAATTCTTGCGGGATATCTGGATTGGTAGTGAAATTGGCGAGCTCCCACGAACCCGTTAAGTACATTGCCGCTTTCTCATTCATGAATTCGGATTTGCCTTCATCATTGGACAGACCATTAAAGCCCTTGTTGAAAGCGTTCATGTCTACCAGACTCTGTACTTCAGCCGCCGCCCGAATCAAGCCTGGATCTTCAAACGTGCCCGTTCCGTCAGTAGCTTTCTTCAGTGTATCGGTGCCGGCGATCCGGTCAGCCAGATACATATACCACAGGGAACCTGTCCAACGATCTTTATTACCAAGTGCGATAGGTGCTACGTCATTATCTGTTAACGTTTTCACAACTTGCTTAAATTGTTCATACGTTGTGGGTACTTCCAGATTGTATTTTTTGAAGATCTCTTTGTTATAGTAAATTGGGGTGATGCTCAGCTCAATCGGCAACCCATAAGTTTTACCGTCAATTTGGAAGCCTTCTGTAGTACCAGAAACAAATTTATCTTTAAGCTCCGGACCATTCAGAATATCATCGAGTGGTGCGAATAGTCCGCCTTGTACATAAGGCTCCATGAATCCCGCTGCCCAAGTGATCCCTACATCGGGGAGCTCGTTGGAAGCAGACAATATTTTAAGTTTATTTTTATATTGCTCATTCTCCAGAACTTCTGTCTTAATGGTTACGTTAGGATTTTCTTTTTGGTAATCATCCAGAATCTGGCTGACCAATTTATTCTGTTGAGCCGAAATTCCCGCCGGCCATAAGTGCATCATATTAATGGTTACTTTCTTCGCTGCATCATTTGCTGCTGGAGCTGTTGAATCTCCTGCTGCATTATTATTCGCTCCACCGCCACATCCGGACAGAACAAGCGCTAGGACAAAAGACAGGACCAAACCCTTAGTCAATTTGTTCTTAGACATTTACTTTAACCCCCATTTTTAGGTTGTGCGTTTTGTGTAACCGCTCTCCCAGTTGTTCTATCATGGCTATAACACCACTTCTATTGGATATCCTCTCGCTGGCCATTTAGCTGTTGGCGGTAACGACTCAGGCTGATATCTTCCAAGGATTTGAATACTTTGATGAAATATTTGTCAGTCTTGTAGCCAACCCGCTCACCAATTTCTCCGATGGACAGCCGCGTCTGCAGCAGCATTTCCTTCGCCCCTTGTATCCGGGCCCGTGATAGGTATTCACTAAAAGCTACCCCTGTCTGCTCCTTGAACAGCACGCTGAAGTAACTGGCATTGAGGTGAATCCGACCTGCTCAGGGTCCATCTCTAGCAGCTTCGGGTTAACCCTTCTCTCCAGCTTCTCCCGTCGCCGTCCTTCTTCCTCTACGTTTCTTTTTTATGCTCATTATAGCTCAAACACTTAGTTAGTACGCAGAAAGCTGCGGGGAATTGAACCTATAGCGATTAAATGAATGATCGCTCAATATGCCGTTCAGCATTATTTTTGAGCAAATAAGCTACCCTATCGTACACAAAAGCACCCGCTACAGAAATAATAATGAGCATAACCAGTAAAAAACCGATAAATATTTGGCGCAAGGTATTTAATTGCTTAACCTTCTCGTACACCTAAATTGCTTCTTTCACTGTTAGCGCTTCCAACTCTATTGTGCCGAAGTACCATCCATTGTCAAGGGAAACTTGCCTAGTTGCATTGAAGAACAGAAAAAAAACCTTAAACAGCGCACCTTTTGCAAAGTGGTCTATTTAAGGTTCACGGTTAGATGCTAATCCAATCAAAAAAAACAATTAAACAGCAAAAAAAAAGACTGCCCGTTACTAAGGGGACAGGCCATTGAAGGATCTATTTGTAGGTTCTAATTCTATTTTAAAGGGTAAGAAAAGTTTACTTAATCGTAATACCCTTCTTAATAGCCTTCATTTCAAAATTCGTATTCACAAGCATAGGCAGTATCTTCATACTTCTAGTCATAGGAGAGTTACATTGCCAGCAGGTAGGAATATATTGGAACGCAAAATTATCGCGCATCCAACCTGTGCAATCATCCTTTGTGCAGGACCAAATCGCTGTGTCCTCTTGCGGAAGATCCTCTAGCGCTTTTTTACGAAAATACATAAATACCCCTCCTTGGTTCGAATCGAGACGATTTCACCATCCCTACAGGATGCCATGACATGCTGCGATGAGAATTACAGAGAAAAAAAAGCTGCCCTCAACTTGAGTTAAGGACAGCTTGAATTTGAAATTACAGTTTTACTACGTTTTCTGCCTGTGGTCCACGAGCGCCTTGAGTTACGTTGAACTCAACACGTTGGCCTTCGTCCAAAGATTTGAAGCCGTCGCCAGTGATTGCGGAGAAATGTACGAATACGTCACTTCCACCTTCAACCTCGATAAAGCCAAATCCTTTGTCTGCGTTAAACCATTTCACTGTTCCTGTTTGCATAATAATTACCTCCAATATTTTATTTAACACATGTCCTTTTATTCCTACGTATTGTACGAACAAATAAAAATTCACACATTGGAAAAGGATTCATACTCACAATGATAACCTTTTACAATATGTGAATTAAGGGTTATTTATGACTGACTTCATTGTACCACACTTATTTTGCGAAAGCAAAGGACAAGGCAAACTATTTTATAATTTAATTATTACGCTCGGCTCACTGTCCCTAAAATTTGGGCAATGAGCCTTATGCAGCAAGGGTTTAATCGATATAACCAGCCAAACCTTTGTCCATCAAATAATCCATTTCAGCATCAAGTATAGTCTCTACAGTCAGTTCATCCAGCTGTACATCACGTTGGGAAGTGACATAATCAACCAGATCATCATTGTCGATATCAACTTCACCCTTAGCATTGGCCTTGGCCTTATTAATAAAAGTCAGCTCATGCTTCAGCACCAATCTAATCAGTGTCGGGTCAACCTTCGTCTCAGCGGAGATCACCGTTACCATTTCCTGCTCGTTTACTTCGTCACTCATTTTGTCAGCTCCTTCAAGTCCATTTTGCAAAAACATTGTAGCACACTTTGTCCCGTGCCTGCGTCCTAATTGCTTATCGCCACCATATTGAGGAGGGATATTCCATTGAACCTAGATAGACAGTCTCACCGATCCTAGGCGTCGCCAATAAAGCTCCCCGTTCCTTCGCAGCCTTCCAGGCACGCTCCACTGGATCGTTCCAATCATGCATAGAGAGCGTAAAGGCCGCCCAATGGATCGGAATCATCAGCTTGCCCTGCACATCCAAATGCGCTTGAATCGTCTGCTCTGGCATCATGTGGATAGAAGACCAACGCTTATCATATTGGCCACACTCCATTAATGTCAGATCAAAAGGTCCATATTTATTGCCGATCTCCTTGAAGTGTGGGCCGTAACCACTATCCCCGCTAAAGAACACCTTAGTATTCTCTCCTTGAATCACCCAGGAACACCAGAGCGTCGAATTACGGTCTAGAAGACTTCTTCCGGAAAAATGCCGGGCTGGCGTGCTGGCAAAAGTCAGCCCAGCATACTGAAACTCATCCCACCAATCATGCTCCTGAATCTTCTCGCGCGGTACTCCCCAACGCTCCAGATGGGCACCTACACCAATCGGTACGATAAACATAGAAGCTTTATGCATCAGTTGCTTAATTGAACCATAGTCCAGATGGTCATAGTGATCATGAGACAGCAGTATGATATCAACTAATGGAAGATCCGAGATTTCAATCGGCAATTGCTTGCTGAAACGTTTTCCTCCAATAAAGGGGAACGGGGACGGGGAGCGGCCCAGCATGGGATCAAGAAATAATGTAACTCCATTGATCTCCAGCAATACAGCTGAATGCCCGAACCAGGTTACCTTGGTTTCCTTATTATGCTGGATAGCTGCAGGAAGCATGGACTTTGGCAGCAAGGGCATAGTAGGCTTAGCGCGCGGATTGCCTTTGATAAAGTCCTTCAAGATGGACATATTGCTGCCTAGGCTATTGATGGTATCCTCCGGGAGCAGATTGATAAACTTACCATGGTTATAATGAGCAGATTGCTTAATGAGCGCTTTATCCTTCTTGGATGCCTGACCCCCAAATGAAGGGTAAAAAGTCATCATGGTATATGCAGCAGCTATTAAGACCACGATGGATGCCAAAATGATGATTAAGCTCATCATAGATTCCCTTCTTTCCGTTAGCTATATTAAGAGTGTGGATTCATTATACGGCAGAACAGGGTTTATCTTCAATTTCACAATATAGTTGAGATAGTTGGGTACTTGGCAAACGTTGATTTAACGTTATTTTCAGGAGCATTTCACTTGAATAAGGTTGTTTAAGCCAAAAGTTGTAGCTAGCGTCTACTTATGCCAAGCTATATATGTATCTTCGGTACCCAAGTGTACCTGCAGGAAATGATCTAATCTAGCCTACACTCTAAGTAAAGGTGGTTGCGTTCATGAGTTTCATGAGTTCTGTCCCTACCCTGAAACCAGACAAAGACAGCAGCGAGGCCCAGCGTTACATTGAAAATACATATTTAGAGGTTGTTGCGCGCAATCCACAGGAAACTGAGTTCCATCAGGCTGTAAAAGAATTTTTGGAAACCTTGCTCCCTATTCTTGCCACAGAGCCGAAATATCAGAAGCATTCCATTCTGGAGCGGCTGGTCGAACCGGAAAGAATGATTTCCTTTCGCGTTCCTTGGACGGATGATGTCGGCAAGATAAGAGTTAATCGTGGTTATCGTGTGCAGTTCAGCAGTGCGATTGGGCCTTACAAAGGTGGACTTCGCTTTCATCCATCCGTTAATGCCAGTATTATTAAATTCCTCGGCTTCGAACAAATATTTAAGAACGCTCTGACCGGCCAGCACATTGGTGGGGGCAAGGGAGGTTCAGACTTTGATCCAAAGGGCAAATCGGATGGGGAAATCATGCGATTTGCCCAAAGCTTCATGACCGAGTTGCAGCGCTACATCGGGTCGGAGCAAGATGTGCCTGCAGGTGATATTGGCGTAGGGGCCCGTGAGATCGGGTACTTGTTCGGACAATACAAACGAATCCGCGGAGGCTACCCTGCTGGTGTATTAACCGGTAAGGGCATTGTATATGGGGGTAGTGAGGCACGGACAGAAGCTACCGGTTACGGTGCTGTTTATTTTGTTAACGAAATGCTGAAGACCAAGGGAATAGAGATTAAAGGTAGCCGAGTGATTGTATCGGGCTCTGGTAATGTGGCCATTTATGCCATGCAGAAGGCAGAACAGCTAGGAGCAAAAGTAGTGGCCTGCAGCGATTCTGACGGCTATCTCCATGATGAGGATGGTATTCATATTGATACAGTTCGGCGGATTAAGGAAGTGGAACGAAAGAGAATTAGCGAATATGTACTAGAACATCCTGGAGCTGTCTATACTGCGGGTTCCCCGCAAATCTGGACGATTCCCTGTGATATTGCGCTTCCGTGTGCTACTCAGAATGAAATTAATGAGGAGCTAGCTAAGCTCTTGATTACCAATGGTGTAAAAGCCGTTGGCGAAGGGGCCAATATGCCTTCTACTCTAGGGGCTATTGCTCTGTTCCAACAAGCGGAGGTTCTCTTCGCCCCAGCCAAAGCTACCAATGCCGGAGGCGTAGCCGTATCCGCACTGGAAATGGCCCAGAACAGCATGCGGCAATCCTGGACCTTCGAGGAAGTCGATGCCAAATTGCATGAAATCATGCGCAATATTTATCGCCAAGCAGTCGAAGCGGCTGAGGCCTACGGACAACCTGGCAATCTTCTCGTCGGCGCTAACATTGCCGGATTCATCAAGGTAGCCGAGGCCATGCTCGCCGAGGGTGTTATTTAATCTTTATAAGAGGGCTGAAGAGTCCAGTGTCTACAATGAAATGAGTCCCCCTATCCAGCTTCTTGTTCAGCCGGATAGGGGGACTCTTGTCTATCAGCTATTGGTTCCAACCGGGAATCTTCCGCAAATCGCCATCCCATATTTGCACAGTACTATTCACCGGGATGTTGGAGGGCGAGGAAGCCGTCTGAATGTAACAGGAGTCCATTCCAATCGCGCTAGCACCTTCAATATCAGTGCGTGGATCATTGCCGATCATAAGCGCGGAGCTTAGATCTGCTCCATAAGTACTGGCTAGATATTGGTAGAAGAGCGGATCAGGCTTGCTAATGCCAGCCACTGATGAGATTGCAATGCCATCAAATAAATGCAAAATACCCAGCATTGTTAACTCCGCCTCGATAAAGGTCTTCTGACCATTGGAGAGCAGGAATACTTTTTTGCCGCGCGATCTTAGTGTTCTTAGAATCTCAACAACACCGTCATACAGAGAGATATGTTGCATAGATAATGTTCGTAGCCACCTTACGGTTTCATGCAGCCAAGGTAGTGCTGGTTCTCCTCCCAGTTGCCGAGCCACAGACAAGAAGACCTTCTCCATTACGAAATCAGGGAATTGGCATGTCTTAGCAGCTTCAGCGAGCTGGCTGTCTCTTTCCTGCAGAAAAAGCGCCATAAGCTCCACTCCAGTGATGCGCAGCCCCTGATAACTGAAATGAAGGGCCAACCGTTCCCACACTTCAGGGTGTTCTTCATCGGTCTGAATATCAATGAGCGTGCCGTACAGATCAAAAATATAGGTCTGGTACATTCAAACGTCCTCTTTTCCTACGTCCGATTCATCTTCCGTATCAGCATAATAATGAGCAGCAAAGATACTGCGATTATTACACCATTAAACCAAATTCGACTCTGAAACCAGCCAAGCTGTGAAGAAGAATCCACGCTAGCTTCAGTTACAATACTTTCCGCGCCTAGCTTGGCAAGCACCATACCTTCACCTTCAATATGGGTTTTGAAATTAACAATGTCATATTGTGGTATAGAAGCTTCAGGGTTGCCATAGAGCAGCTTGTAAGGCCCCGCTCCCTCTTCTGCAAACACAACCTTGTCGATCAAATATTCCGTTGATAACCCGGAAATAGGAAGAGGAGCATCATCATGATTATTAATCACAATTGTAAAGGAAGGAGCAGCAACCGTTGTGGAAGGCACAATAACTGTGCCTGTAATCTGAGCATCCTGGAAATCCAGCCGATAGAGCGTTCCATCTCCTTGTGTTTCGATTTTCCGCCCACTATTATCAAGCAACTCATACTTACGGGTAAAATTGCCTGTAATATTCAGCATTATCTTGGAGACCTTCAAGCGGTCGCTGTTATGAACAAGGATCTGCGTCTGATCTCCCACCTCCTTAATCTCATAGGCAGGGGTTCGCAGCCGTTTATAGTCTGTTGTCTTCAGTTCTGTACTATTATGAAGCAGCAGCAATGTGCTGAAGTTAAGATTCTCACTGTTATTCGTTACTACTAGACGGTAATAACTGAATTTATAAACTGTGCCCAGTTCGATACTGTTCTGCTCTTCCCCGTTGGCAGAATATAAATCCCCCTTAGTTAGTAAATCCCATACGTTGCCGTCATAGCTTCCAAACACCTGCACATGCTTCAGAAATGCTTCATCTGGAAGCGTGAATACCAGCTTATTCGCCTGAATGTCAGCCTCCTCCCGAATCGGGATAATCTTGTAGTCAAAGGATGTATTCAACCCCTTCTTGGTGGTATGGATCAACACAGAGGAATACGTAAGGGTCTGCGCCTCCGTAGCCGTGATACCACTATCCTTATAAAAAGGGATAAATTTCCCGTTTCTATCCACAATACGCAGGTCCTTTAAATCATTGGCAGCCATCCTATAGACCTCTTTATCCAAATATACCGCATGATAGGGAGCTTTCCCTGCAAGCTCAATGGGTTTCGCGAACCTCCACTGGGAACTGCCATCAATCGTAGCGGCGACAGCAATGTTTTGTTCAGGAAGGAGCAAAGCGATCATGCAGAACAACGCCAACAGATTAACCTTTAGTATCATTCGGCCCCGCTGCATTGGCCTCCTCCATTCTGTTAGATACCCTTTGATACAAATATGAAATACCCAATAGGCATAATCCGAAGCTGGCATATGCGATAATTTTGCTACCTGTACTCAGTAGACCTAAATCATAGAGCAGTAGCTTGCCTGTTGCCAGCAGAGTCAGACCAAGGCCGAAGCGTCGAATATATACATACCGTTTGCCGAAGCCATACATAATAAATAGCACTGCCAGCAGCAGATAGGCGAGACTGAAGATTAAGCCCGCATCGTTCAGCTGCAGCTGAACACCCAGGAAAGCTGTAATGATTCCCAGCAGATAGACACCCATAATAACAGGATACAGCTCAATGCTCTTGTATTGCCGGTTGATGACGGTGATCAGCAGATCTCGACCGCTAAACCAAACAAAGATATTGAAGACAAGCAGTATACCTAGTGCAATATAATCAGCCCCTGTATTCCGGGAGAAGTCGCCTTGCAGACTTGGCAACCCAGCGGTAATTGCGAGACAAATGATGTAGCCGATACCATACAGAAACATCGCAAAATATCTAACAACTGTGTCAAATAGTACCTTCACCTTGGGGAGTACATAAGCGAGAAGTATTGATACCAGTGCGTACATAAGCCAATTATAGAACACGATATGAGAGAAATCCTGAGGTACCGCCCAATCGTACAGTTGCCCCGATTCATACAGAATAAAGGTCCAGAAATTTAACAGTGCCGCATATTTGAACCAAACTGCCAACTGAATCTCCAGTGGTCCACTATAGAGCAGGCAATCTTTCCGACTGTGTTGGACTGCATATAATACAGCTACGATAAGCATTCCAGCTGTAATGAAGCTATATTTCAAGGGAAAGTACGAATCATTGTAATACAGGAAGCTGTTGCCTCCTGCTGCCTGCAGCGGCACATTCATTCCAAAGAATACCCCTAGACAAAGCAGCAGGATCCCCCAACCTGCCCGTTCCAATCCTTTGAATCGTCCGAGATTTCCATAAACAACTAGAACCACTGCCTCTATCAGCCAGCCGATGGACCACCATGCTGTTCCAAGCTGGAATGGAATCATCAGAACTGCAAAGGTCAACGAGGTCGCATAGAACAACAGCATACTCTGCTTCTCCTGCGGCATTAGCTTCTCAAGCAGCCGTCCCAATCCCAGATACATCAGACAGAAGAGCAGTGCAAGCGCCCCTTTGTACTCTTCCAAACCTGCATCAACGAATAAACTGTACAAGGTAAGACAGCTGATTAACGTGTTACAACCCAGTAATGAAAAATCCCACCAAGACAGCTTTGAGCGGTATTTAAACGGATACCAGAGTGTTATTCCGAGATACATTCCAAAGGTAAGAACAGCATATGACATGTTGAGCGCGTGATTATCGGACAAGGAGATCAGCACCAGCATCGAAGGTGTATTGAACAGGAAGCTGATATAGTTGACGATGCTCCAGCGCTTCCGGAAGGAAATCAGCAGAATAAAAATATTCAGCACAAATAAGTAACCCATTGCCACATAAACAGCATTACCTGTAAGTCCAAAGGCGAATATGTAAGAATATAACGGCAAGTAACCGCCAACAAGACCGAGTGAACAGATCGTCCGCGACTCGTATCTTAGCGACAGCAGTACCGCCGTAAGTGTAACGAGTACAGATAACGACAGGCCGACATAAATACTGATGATATCCAGCAAAAAGTAGCTGTAGAAGATTGAACCATACAGCACGGAAATCCCTCCGCCGAGCAAGCCTAAAGCAAAGGTCTCTCTCCCCTTACGGAATAGCCACTCTCCACCACCCAGCATAAGTGCTCCTAGCAGGAAAAAGGCACTGCCCTTCATATACCCATTGAACCAAGTGGAGTAGCTATATCGGAATGCCGCACCTACGGCCAGGAGCAGAAGCAGAATACCTAGCCGGTTAATCCAGCCCAGGCCAATCTTCATCTCAATCTGGTTCTGCTTTCGTCTACGCTGCATGACCTCTTCAGTGACTTCCTCTGTGGCGAATTCATTCAAGCGGCTGTCTATCCCAGACAACAAGCCTTTCTCCGCTTCCTTTTGCTGCTGACGGCGCAGTAGGATAACCTCATCTAATTCAGCATTAATTGCCCCAAGGCGTCCGGCAAATTCCGCTTTATCATCACTCAACTGACGAGTAACTGTAGTCTGCAGACGCTTAATACGGTATTTCGCTTCCTGCTCAAAGGCCGTCAACCGATCCGTATAGGCTAGTCCATTCATGGCAAAATAGGTCTGCAGCTTTTGGCGGGATATTCTCAGAATATTAAGCTTCTCGTCTAGAATCTGTTCCGTCAGAGTGGTCCTTAGCTCTGAGTTCTCTTTCCGAAGTTGCTCTACCTCTCGCCTTAAATCCGCAAGAGCCAGCTTATGTTCCTCATATTGCTTCTTCAAAAAGTCATTTTCATTCACTAAATCATGGCTTTCATATTCAGCAATTAAAGCCTGGTACTCCTTAACAAGATTATCCTGCTGTATTTTCATATACCTCAGCCGATCCTTGAATGGCTCCATAGCGCCTCCTAATGTCAAGTATTGTTATTATTTTCATAATACTACAAATCAGCAAGCAATCTATTAAAAAGACCACAGCTGCTACAAAATGTAGCGCTGTGGTCTTGTATAGTTAACTCTTTATTGCTTCTCTAGGAATGGGTTGGCCGCCTAGTGTAACTCTATTCTTCCCAGTAGCCTTGGATAAATATAACGCTTCATCAGCTTGCCGGTACAAATCCTCGTAGGTTACATTTCTATGCTCTGTGAAGGCAATTCCAATGCTTACCGTGAGCTGAATACTTTGGCCCTCATCCAGGATACATACATGGTCGCTCATCATCGCCCGAAAGTTCTCCGCTTCTTCAAGCGCAGCTCGTTCATTGCTGGCAAAGAAGCAGACCGCGAATTCCTCACCACCAACCCTTCCGGCAATACCATTATTCTTGTAAACCTTAAGTATTTTCTGAGAAAAATTAACCAGCGCCTGATCGCCAGCCAAATGTCCATATGTATCATTAATCAACTTAAAATCGTCTATGTCGAACAGCAGCAGGGCCATTCCCGCCCCGTCCTGTATTCCATGATTTTGGACCATTCGCATAAAATGCCTGCGGTTGTACAGCCCGGTTAAATCATCTACAGTTGCCTGATGCAAAAGCTCACGTTCATAACGTTTCTTCTCACTATGATCACTGAAGACGAACAGCATCCCCTTAGTCTCCGTTTTGGTCTGGTCCGTCGCAATTAGAGATACACCATAGCAGGTGTCCTCTGAGTGGGGTGACTCAATTTCAAACTGGCCCTCAGATCTTTGGGTGTAATTGTAGCCAATCTCGAGGTGAAGCTCAAGCAGGGGCTGGATACTCCTCCCTTGCCAAGTATCTGGCATTTCACCAATTATATCGCTCAGCATCATATGTCCAGCCTCATTCACATCAATGATGATGTCATAACGGTCCGTGAGAATGATGCCGTCTTTCATATTCTCAAATATTTTACTCTTAGCCAAAGGATAAATAGACAGACGAGAATCACGGAATATTGAAAAATAAGTAGCCAGAACAGCTGGAAGATAGGTGAATGCTGTAAATCCTGTAATTGTGATTTTCAAAACGGGCAGCAAAAAAGAACAAACAACCGGAATCATCAGCCCGATCATCAGCAGTGAATTTCGTCTGAAATAATACTTGGGGGCATTTAATAGGGAAACCAGCAGCAGATAGGCAGCGTATAGACCAAACAGCTGATCATAGGCGATGAAACTCATACTCAAGAGCGTCGGCTGAACAACAATCCCGCTAATCCCAGCAACGGATCCTACACCTACTTCACTGCGCATGAGGTGGTGAAACGAGTCTGTAAAGATCAGGATAACATCCAGAACGACAGGAATGGAAAAGTAAATAAGCCTTCTTGACAGTCCCTCATTGGAACGGGAAACATACTCCTTGACGACGGCATAGGTAAATAACGTGCTCAAAAAAAGCGGAAGTTGCTGTACGTTCTTCCACCATAGCTTGGTATGAAAAGATAAGGACATGATCTCTGCCGCTGTTACGGCAAATATACAACTGATCAGCAGCATTAAAATCCATAAATAGCGTCTTCCTGGTGTCTTCCGGTATTTGTGCGAGCTGACGCCCATATAGAGAGTTAGAACACTGCCCAATAATAAATAGTACGGATAACCTTGCATCCACGGCATGTCAAATTTCCCCTATTATCAGATGACTTTGACTCATTATATCCTACTATTTCCTACAAATGAATCATTCTTGGTAAATCCAGATAAAAAAAAGGGACCTCCCCTTGAAGCGAATGCTTCATACGGGGTTGTCCCTTTTCAACATAATGAATTAAACCTATTTCTTCTGTGCCAGACGTTGTTTGAACTTGTCTACGCGACCGCCTGTTTCGGAATCTCTTTGTTTACCTGTGTAGAAAGGGTGTGATGCGGAACTAGCGTCCACACGGATAACTGGATATGTGTTGCCATCTTCCCATTCCATTGTTTCACCGGATGATTTAGTAGATGCGCTCAGGAATTTGAAACCTACGCTTGCATCCAGAAAAATAACCTGGTTGTATTTAGGATGTATGCCTTCTCTCATTCTGATAGTCCTCCTTCTTAACAAATTAATGATTCTTTATGGTAACTTAACCAAAGGATCTCTAGGTTCATCTATAAGTATAACCTATTATACGTAGAAAATTAAGCAAATCTCACGATTTAGGCCACCACTTCATCATATGTTAAATCACTTGCCAAAGTCAAGATCAAATACAGTGGAAATTATAATGATTTGACCATTCCCCCGTCAACCAGAAGCGCCTGTCCTGTGATATACGTATTGGCGAAAGATCCCAGGAACACAGCAGCTTTGCCAAACTCCTCCGGTGTGCCTGTTCTACCGAGCGGAATTTGGCTAAGCGCCTCTTGCTGAATCTGCTCCACGGGAATCTCACGCAGGTCAGCACGCTTGCGGTCCAATTGCATAATTCGGTCGGTGCCGATGCGGCCGGGTGCAATCGTATTGATCAGAATTCCATCCGGAGCAAGCTCTGTTGCCAGACTTTTCGTCAAGGCATTTACACCGGCACGGAATACATTGGAGAGAATAAGCCCCTGAATGGGCTGTTTGATGGAGACTGAGCTCACATTGACAATACGCCCTTCTCCAGCAGAGCGAAGATATGGCAGGGCCTCTCGAATCAGACGGATGGTACTCATCAGCGTAAGCTCAAAACCGCCATGCCAATCCTCATCCTCCATATCAGCGAATCCTCCACCGGGAGGACCACCTGCATTGGTGACCAAGACATTCAGACCGCCGTTATGCTCAACCGCTGCATGTATGGCGCGCTTGGTATCCTCCGGGTTAGTCACATCCATCTGCACAATGCCAACCCTTTGTCCGGTAGCCTCCATAATTGCCTGCTGGGCAGCTTCCAGCTGTTCCAGACTGCGACTGGCAATCGTCACTCTAGCCCCTTCACGTGCAAACTCCAGCGCTGTTGCGAGTCCCAGTCCTTTGCTTGCCGCAGCTACAAAAACCGATTTGTTCGTCAGGCCCAGATCCATAAATTCTTCCTCCTTATAGAAGCTTTACCTATACATCATACTCCAATTGTTTTTTAGCCTGAACAATGAAATCAAATGGATTCTCGATGGTATCCGACTGATATTCCACCGCTCCGATCTTTAGGCCGAGGTTAACTTTGTATTTACGGGAGAACTCGGTATCGTTTAGCTCCTGAAGCTTGTATTTAAGACGCTCTATGACGATTTTGGCCCCATCATTGTCCGTAAATAGCAGCAAGCCCCAGGTGGCATCCTCTTTGTCCAGTAAATATAGAGCGTCATTAGTACGAATACTGGATTGGTTGATCTGGGAGACATCGTAGATGGCCTCTGAAAGCTGCTCTTCCGGAATCAGGCGCCGTATCTCGTTCCAATATTTCACTTTGACGACGAGCAGCGTTAACGGGATCTTATATCTGGTCGAAATGCCGGTAAAGAGAAGCGCATCCTTCTGAAAAGAGAAGCTGTTCCGCAGGTCCGTATGCTCGTCAACGGTGGCCAGATTGGCCGTCTTTTTCTCCAAACGTTCATTCTCTGTCTGCAGTTGACGGCCGCTTAAGGTGAATATCCAGACAACCACTGTAAGCAGCGGAGTCATCAGCAACCAGAAATACGTATTGACTCCAATTGTCGCGCCCTGTGATACGGTCTGATACAGAATAAAGAAACCATAGCTGAAGATAAATACTAGATTAAGAACCAGTCCTGCGGTTACTGTTGTGAAATAGGTAACTATGGCAAGCAAGAAGGCGACATTCAAAATGATGATATTCTGGATATAACTGTCCGGCGTTCCGGCTATGAAGACAATACATATATAAATCAACACAAGAAATAACAGAAAGGCGACATCCGATATTAAGTTGCTGCGGTTGCGTCTCACTCTTTATCACCACGTTTCTTCATATGTTTACGAAGCAGCAGCAGCAGCGATAGAATGACCATGGTAAGCACCAAAACAATGGCTACAACAAAAGCAAGCACATCACTGCGGTCAACAATTTTCTGTACCACCGAGTCCTTGGCTGCGCCACTGGCAGTTTTGAAACGATAGGCATTGATATTGCCATTCTTATCCGTAACTACACCGTCCCCGTATACTTTCCACTTACTACTCTCGCTGGCGATCAGCTTAGAAGCCAAATAGTACTCTTCTGAGCTGACGCCCGTTACAGCAAGCAGACCATGCCCGCTCTCATAAGGCGAATCGATCAGCTGCAGGGTGCCAATCTGCGCACCATATTGCTCTTCAATGCTCATCTTCTCGTTGGAGTGGAACGTAGTCCCTTCGCTGTTATATTGAAAATAGAGCTTTTCATTATTATCTCGGATAACTTTATTATTCTTATAGGTACCAATGGCAATAATATTATTATTCTTTAAGTTATCTGCAATAACACTGTCGGTGTAAAAGTGGACATCCCCTGTATTGCCACTGGCATATTGGCCCAGCAGATTGAACATATTCGACAAGCTTTGATAAGAGTAATCATCCATCTCCTCCGGCAGAACGACGGCAACGTGGTTGTAGACCTCATCACGCAGGAAAGGGTAAGGATAGTTATTAAACAGCAGATCCGTCCGGTCCTTTGTATTCAAATGCAGCACAGAATCTTTGCTGATATACGCCCAAGGCATTTGCTCTGAATTAGGTGTGCATATAGCACTTGGCAGCTCCAAATCAAAGGCAACATTCACTGAAAAGTTACCAGAAACATTCAGATTTTCCGGAATGGAGAAATTTAGAGAATCCCCATTCGCCAACTCCTGCGTCAGCTTCTTGCTGCCGATCGGAGTACCATTGATGCTCACTGTAACCAGGGAACGACCGAAGTCCAGATTTTCGGCGTAGCGGAAATCCAGACTGATTTTGCCGGAATCTGCAATCGAACGATTGGACGGCAGCGAGACAAAATAGGTCTGCTCCTGATGATTCGGCCCAGTCAGTTTATCGCCCGTCTCTGTGAAGGTAATATTAGAGCTGAGGGAAAACGCTGGAGTCGCAACCTCTGTAACATCATCTATGACCAACAGATCACTGCTGAGCTGTCCGATTAAATCCCTATTGCCGAGCAGACGCCCAGCTTTAATCAATAAGCTCTCATCCTTCGAGGTAACCACGAGCGTCGGCTGAGTATCTTTATTCACCAGTTGAATCAAAGCATGGGTTCCTAAATCTTCAGCGGGGCTGAGTAGAGCCTTCAGCGGGGCTGGCACATGATCATACCTAGCGATCAGCACAACAGCCTCTTTAGCTTTAACGGTATCCCCGCGGTAAGGAAGCAGCGGTATTGTCCTATCGCTCAAGGTATTATTGCTCGCCAGCCCAGAAAGGGCATAGGTTGCCGCTTCCAATTCGGCTGCACTGCTCTTGTCCGGTACAGCGAGCAGGCTGTGATTGTCCGTTAGGGTATCGATCCCGGAGAATCGTTCACTGAAATCACTGATACCTCCGCTTAACGCTTTCGGCGTATAGCGTACAGCGATACTGGACGTATTAAAAAGGTGCAGCCAATTATCAGGTGAATTATCCACGGAGCAGATTTGATTATCTACTCTTGCTGTACGCAGATAACCTTGAATGGTGAGCGTATTGCTGCCCTCTTTCAGAAATCCCTTGGGTGCTGTGATGGTGAGCTGCTGCTCCCCATTGTTCTGCACCGAAGGTCTGAACGTATAGAACGGACTACCATTAAGTGAGAGGGTCACGCTTGAGTTCTGATCCGCGGTAATTTGCGAGATTTGAAAATGCAGATTAATTCTTAGTTCATCCACATTCCAATAATCCATGACTTTAAAATATTGCTGCTGGGAGCCTGAGCCCGACAAGGAGACATCCGTTCCAGTAAATAATGTCTCATACGTTAGGCTGCTGTCCTTCTGCAGAACCGCTGCTGCAGCGCCATCGATTTGGATGAAGAAAAGTGAGAGGCAGAGTACTAGCATGGTCAATTGTTTTTTCATGTTCTGTGTCTCCTGTAATTACATTTTCTTTCCCGCTGGCACTTTAATAACGCTCGGTCTTGTACCATTTTGCTTCTCTTTTAAAGATAAGATCCTTAATGTAGTTGTATAATCCGTAAGCGGCGACGAGCATCCATAACTGGCAGTAAGAGACATACATTAATAAGATGATCCATACATTAGATAAGCTCATTTCGCCTTTCTCGGTAGTTAGCGTAATGAAGGTACCTACGACGAACAAAATAATGGCTAGCAGCCAGAGAAATCCACTAAGTCCGGCTATCGTGGTATGCACATACCCGAGTGCATGCAGAACGAGCAGCGTATCAGAGGTAATTAGCGACAACAGCAGCAGGAAATAGATCGATAGATAATAAAGAATGTCGAAACGAATGCGTGAAGCGGACTTGTCGAAAAGCAGGGGGATATTTTTGACAATGACATAAATATTCCCCTTAGCCCAACGCGTTCGCTGCTTGAACCAGACCTTTAAGGTCTGGGGTTCCTGCTCCCAGGTCACGGATTTCGGTTGGAATTTAATCCGGTAGCCCATCATGTAGATGCGAAAGCTGATTTCCGTATCCTCCGCAATGGCTTTAACATCCCAGCCGCCGATGCTCTCGACAATAGATCTGCGCATAATAAAATTGGTTCCAGGAATCGTGCATAGCTTGAATAGCTTCCAGCGGCCTGCTTGGGCCATCCATTGAAAAGACAGGGTTTCGATATTAATGAAACGGGTCAATAGGCTCGCATCACGGTTGCGGGTTCGGAACTTGCCGATCACCGCTCCGAGGCTGGAATCGTTCATAATCTCAGCCACCAGATAACGCAGTGCCATTTTTTCCGGAGTGTTGTCCGCATCATAAATGGCAATGAGTTCACCCTTACTGCGGGCAAATCCTATATTTAGGGCGTTCGATTTCCCTTTGCCGCCTGTAATCGCATCTGTACTGATGATCAGCAGATTACGGTTCTTATACCGGCTCTGAATATTACCCAGCAGAAGAGCGCTGTTATCGGTGGAATTATCATTAATCACAATGATCTCATAACGGTCATGCGGATAATCGAGGGCCAGCAGAGATTCTACCGTCTTGCTAATGACAATACCCTCGTTATGAGCGGGAACCATGATCGTGACAAACGGCAACTCCCCCTTAATCTCTGGCATCTCCTCATTTTCGGATTTAATGTAGTACAAGTATCCCGCTATAATGAGGGTCACATTCACCAGCAGCAGGGACCAAATGCAGATCACAGCTATCACCATTAGCACGTCTGGTATGTTCATCATTTTCTCCTAGTCACAATTCTTTTTCTCACTTCAAATATTTCTTTCTATACATCCGGTTTCCGATAATCAGCAGTCCGCCAAAGAGCAGCAAAGAGATAATAATAACCACAATGAAGAATTGATTCTGCACATTGAACAGCTTGGTAAAGCTTTTCTTCTGCTCTTGTGTATATTGAAAGTCGTCATTCACAACTTCCGGCGTGTAGTCTATGTTCAGTTCCTGCCCATTGATCGAAATAACTCCTTGCAACGAAGAGATAGTACTTGTATCTGTAACTACCCGATGAACCCCCTGCTTATAGTCGGCAAAAGAAATCCAGTCCTGCTCCAGACTGTGCAGCATATCCTCAAGTCCACCTTTATCCTGCGGAAAATCGACGGTAATCGCTGTATTCAGCGGGAAAACCGGGATAGGCTTATTGGCCTTATGTTGTATGCTCTGCAAGAGTTCCAGTGGCACACTGTACAGGGATGAAGCGAATGTCTTGGATGTGTTCGTCTGTTCCAGATATCGAATCTCTTCATCTGGATATAGAACCGCTGAGTCAAAAAAGCCCATCCCCGCTCCTGCATACTCTTTATCATAGCTCCAGTAGAATTCTGCACCGACACCGAGCGGAGCAATGCCGTTCTGGATTAGCAGATTAATAAAACCATTCATTTTCTCCTGCAGCGTATGGTCACTGTTATTAATGGACGGCCTCACCACAGGAACGTTAACCATAATGCTGCCGTTCCGGGATTGCACAATCTTCAGCGCCTCCAGATAGCGCTGCATCGCTGGAAAGTCTGTATTGCTGAACACGGGCCGCACACTGGCTATAAACGGAATGCCATCCTGGTATAGCTGATCGGCGGCTTGCTTCAGCAGCTCCAGATCAGAGAATGGATAGATCTCTTTAATAACCAAATACATTTGAGGTGCGATGTCTGGAGGCAGCCAGTCCTTCAGCACAGTGGCTGCGGCCCATGTACTAGCATCCCCTTGTACCAAATACGGCACATAGGTATATCTCCCACTGCTCACGGCATATGGAACCTGCAGGCTTCTGTCCCGAAACGATAAGGTTCCGTAGGTCTTTGTTGCCTTACTTGCGACAATATAGGGCATATCTTGGACCCCCAAGCTTGTCTCTAAGGACTCCCCTATTTGGAGATCGGCACTTGCACCGTACATCACAGCCGTAGTCAGCTGTAAAGCTTTCTTCAAAGTGGCAGGAGGGTTATATCCGACGTGCAAATACTGTCCCTGATAGCTCGCTACATCATCCAGATAAGATTTGTTTGTAATAGTGAGTTCCGGATGATTAATTACTGTAATTACGTTGGAGTAAGACGCCATGGAACCCCTTAAGTACTGGTCCAGACTTTGAAGCGTTACCTTAGTATTGAGGGCCGCGAGTTGTCGTTGAAGCTCATTAACATTGCCCTCACTGTTTGTTCCTATTGCCAGGCTGTCGAATAGCAGCAGAACTTGCGGCTCTTGTGCTGCTGCAGAATGTACAGGTGAGGCTGTAAGCAGCGAGACAGCAAGGACCAGAAGCAACAGCAAACCTTGCACTCTGTTCAAGCGCTCACACCCTTTTGCGCCTCTGCCGGATAATCACTTGTAGTAGTGCTGCTGACAGGCTGGCGTTTATTTGACAATCTGCGGCTAATCACACTAGAAAGGGTCAGGAACGTTACCAAATCAAAGGATAAGGTAAACAGAAATTCATGCTTCGAGATATCAGCATCACCTGCCCCGATAATGGAGACAAAAATCCCGGATAGACCGACACCTATTGTGGCCAGGATCAGCACCATTCTCTGCATCCCCCTGAAATCCCTCGACTTCATTGCTCTCACAAAAGAAGGCATATATAGCCCCATCACTACCAACATCCAGATAAAGATAAAGGCAAATGTTCGGGGTGCCAGCTTTTCTTTAAGCAAACTATAAAGAGAGAAAAAGTGACTATGGGCACGGAACTCTTTTCCCACGGATTCCTCGTAATTACCCATAGCGGCGGGTCTGATTGTGAACGCACTTTGGGCAGCTATATTAAGAATGGAGCTAAGTTGATCGGGATTAGCAACATAATATTTGAGAATCGAACCAAATCCATAGCGACTGTAGAAATCCTGTTCAAGAATGGGAGATTTCACATCAATTGTGCCATATTGCTCGTAATAAATACTGCCCTGCAGAATTGCATATTGTTCATTAATACCGAAGGATTTCAACGTAGTCTCTGGATTCGACGACTGGTTCAGCATTCCCCGAGTCATCGCATGATACTGGTTAATATCTACAAACTCCTTGGAAATGTTCAAATACGTTGCCACTCCGGCGAACATCATAAGCGCAATAGAACCGATCATAAGGTAGCGGAATATACGGTCTTTGCGAATCCAAATGAGCATTATGGCAAGCACAGCAATAATCATGCCCACTGGAGCATTTTGCTGTTTGGAGGTAGTGAGGATGAGACTACTGACCACGAACAAAGCCAGCATAACGTAGTCATTGTATCTTTTGCGATATAACGCCAGCCATGAAGCGAACACGAAGATCATCATAATCAAGACGACGCTCTCACTGTAAAAAGAATTGAAATAAGCCGTATAGCTCGTATCTCCGAAAATAAAAATAGCTATGACTGCAACAACCAGCCCCTGCTTCCGGGACATCTTCCAGGTAATAGATTCTATTAACAAATAAATAGCGATCACATATAGAACGGTATAAATAGCCGCCTGAAAACGAATATCGAACACCTTACTGCTGAACAAAAGTGTATTAAGCCCTATAGCCAGCTTGATAAACAACGATTGCGAGGAAGCCAGCATTGCGCTATTCTCGTTAAAATATTGATAGATTCCATACTGCTTCACAAAATAACCAAAGTATTTACTATCATAATCCGGCAGATTGAAATAGAGCCCGTTGCTATAAATGTTACGGAAGAAGTCACCATTGTCCGCCATGCCCACATAAGGAGCAGTAAAGAGGGCAATGACCGAAATGAGCAGCACTCCAAAGGCTGATATTAATGCGGGTGACAGCGGGAGGTTAGCGAGCGTTATGCCGGGCCGCAGGGACGGTTCTATAAGGTTGTCTGTCATACGGGTCACCTTCATTACTTCCAGTTGGAATTAGTAGGAATAAGCCAATAAAGCCATAAGGTTGTCAAAAGAATAGGCCTGTTTATTATGTACATCGCCGAATCCTCCGTACAGCACACTGCTGGAATCCGATACTCTAAACTCGTTCATTCTGACAATGCTTTGGTGATACAGTGTTTCATCCCCGATTTCCGAGCCAATCATCGCTGTAATAGCATAGATAGCCGTGGAGCGGATATCATTCGTCGGTATGCCTTCTTTCGTGTATTGTCCATACAGCGTTCCGGCATCAACCTGCTGCTTGATATATGTAATGCTGGAGGCTTTCTGCTGATCGACCTCTGCCAAAGATAGAATGGACAGCAGCGATTCAACCGTATTAATATTCTCAGAACTATACTTGTCAGTCTTATAGTCAAATCGTGTTTCATAGAAAGGGAACTGATCGGACAAATAACCGCCTTGCAAAATTCCGTCCATATTATCCAATAATATACTGCGCAATTCGTCAGAAATCGACAATTTTCGCAAAGTGCTTAAATTAATATAGCATAAAGTAATTGAATCATTAACATTTTTGTATTCATTGTCATAAAAGTCATGCATATATCCATTTTTTACATTATTCTTATAAAATCTTTGACCATATTTATCTGCCTGCTCTATATACTGAGCTTCCCCGAAAGTCTCACCCGCTTCATATAAAGCCCGGATCAAGCGCAGGTCATCCACAGCGGCATTCACAGGATATTGCTTCTGCAGCTTAGGGCTGTATCGGTAACTGAAGCCTTCCTTCATGTCGAATGTTTCCTTAGCAAGCTTCCATTGTGCTGCAAATAGCTCCTTATTGCCGATAAGAACTGCCACTCTCATCATAAGTCCCGCAGACTCACTTAAGATCTCATGACCGCTTGCAGCCTCTCCGATCTGGTCGGTTTCCTGAAAATTTGTATATACCCCATAGGGGCCTGTAAGCTTCGTATGAATAAAGTTATATAACACTTGCTCGTCACTTTGAGTAACGACATTACTTGAAGAAGGCGAAGGTCCCGCCTTATTGCTGCTGCAGGCTGCCAGCAAGACAAGGCTCATTAGGAGCACTATGACTTTGCTGTTCTTACTGCCCTTACTTTCCAACCCCTCACCCCCAAAGAAAATGTCGCATTTTGTCATCATATTATATAACGGTAATATAAGTCACAAAGTTAATCATTATTTCCGAAAGTTTGATGTCAAATATAACCAATGAATTCTTTTATGTTCATTTTACCCAGAAATTTTCTTTTCAAAAAAAGAAAAAAAGCCACCCTCGGTCTTTCAGACCAAGGACAGCTCTTTAGAATATGATAAAACCATGTACGCAAGCTTTCCCTACCCTTTAATCCGTCGATACGTCTCGTCATCCGTGACAATATACAATCTCGCCTCTTTAGGAATGGGTTGGTCAAGCTTCCGGTTGATGCTTAGATCGTTGCGGTCGGACAATAAGGTGGCTCCTTGAAGCAGCAGATCCTGAAAGGCCTCTCCATACGTCTTCCATGCGGCATTCAGCGGGATTTCATAGATATCATCACCATGCTGCCGGCTCAGTAGCTGCGTAATTACCTCGGAGTTTCCTTCCTGCAAAGCAGACCGCACAGCCAATCTGGAAATGGCATCATGTGACAGCACGAACTCGTTGACATGAATATGCTGGAAATTCCGAATATTCTTCTCCTGCATAATTTCTACAGTGCTATGTACCTGCGGCGCGATACGTTCAATGCTGGAAGCAATAAGCAGTGATTTGCCGTCGATCAGCGAAGCTTCGTCAATCCGCGTATCCCCGAACACGATCGCCGCCTTGGCCTCAAGAATATTAGCCTTAAGAAGAATCTCATCACTGGAAGCGTCCCCACTAATGAAATGAACCTGATCCATCTGTTCCAGCGGATGTCGTCCCGTCTCATCAATGATCACGATCTGGCAGTCCGGTAAATAGCACAAAATCTCCTCTACGGCGGCCTGCGTTTTTTTGCTCCAATTGATTAGAATGACATGATTCCCACCCCGAAAGCTCAAAGTGCCTGCCCCCCTTCTTCTCTGCATCTCTGCGATAGAGTCAATGATCTTACCGATAACCAAACTGAGCAGACCGATTCCGAAAATATACAGAAAGATAGTTAATATCTTACCGCTTACCGTTTCTGCAAAATAATCACCGTATCCAACAGTAGCCATCGTGGTCATGACCCAGTAAAAGGCATTAAACCAGTTATGAAAGGTATCTGGCTCAAGCACAAAAGCTATGGTTGCACTAATTACAATAAACATCAGGATAATCAACCCAATGGATTGTTTTCTTAAACGCATCATCCTCGTGGATATTCTGAGCAGAAAATGCACCTGCCCACCCCTCTTCCGGATTTAAATAATCAAGCTGCTGATCGCAAACGCCGTTCCGATAAATACCATGCACAGCATAGTCCCTACGGCCACATTCCCTTTTTGCAGGTGCTCGGAAATGGTGAAGCCGGGGGTTACTAGCTCAAAGATCCAATAAGCTGCTACCAGGCACAGATAACCTACCGCAAACCAGAGCATCATAAACCAGATCGATGTATTCGTATAAGCCGCTACTCCAAGAATGATTGCCGTTGCTAGAAACTTGCCGCCTAACGCCAAGGCCACAGCTACATTGCCCTTCTTGAGTTCTTCCATATCCTTAAATGGTGTCATCAGGCTGAATATGAACACGCCCAACAATTGCAGCACAATAATTACAACAACACTTACCAATAAATTTACAACCGTCGTCAATTAGCCCACCCCCGAAATTTAGCATAGGCCGAATCATAATCGGCAAAATCATGAACTTCCTCCAGCACTACTGATACAGTCTTAGCTTTCTCCAATGCCGTATAACGCTTGTCGTCAATCGGCTGCTTGATCCGGTTGCCCGAAGGCAGCTCAAGCACGGCAAAGTTTCTGGTCTTATCCTTATACTGGGTCTTATATACACCCACAAGATCGACATCGGTTGTGATCGATACTTTTAGATTCTCCAGATCCTCAGTTGCCGTCTTCTGGTCACCGTACGATTTGATTGTAGACCATGAGGACAGGCGGATATCGTTACGCTGATCGGCATCGGTGACAAGCTCGGCATCCATGAACTGCAACGTCCAAATTTTGTCCCCGGTTGCATAGTTACCATCATTCGGCAGAAGATCATTATCCGGCAAAACCGTCATATCACTGCCGATCAAATCACCTACCGTACTCTCTACGACCCGATAATCCCACGGCACCCGTGAAACGCTGTCCGTAGCTTCTGTAGCGGTATCGGTATGAAATACACTCTGCTGATTGTTCGAACATGCGCTTAGCAGCAGCACTGTTAGAAGCATCATAGCTATGGCTGCCCCTAGCCGGGCTATCACCAATCTGCCAATCCGCAGCTCTCTACCTTTGTTTATATTCAATTATCTCACTCCCACCGCGATAAAATGACTGGCATTGCCTGTTATCAGTCCGCCTGCCCGGCCGAGCAGCCCGCAAGGCGTCCCATTAATGACGAACATGCCGGTCAACAGATGAAGCTCAGCTTCTGAGGTCTGTATCCGGGCTAATTCGGCTCTTTTCTGATACACACAAGGAAATAATACACTGCTGTCAAAACCTTCTTCATCCTGCAGCTCCAGCGCCCCACGTTCATCAAAGAGACGTACAGAGCCTCCCTCACGACCAAATACGGACTTGGACACAAAGTTTCCGGAGAATACAGGCTTGTTATACGTGGGTAAAATATAACTTGAGATCGCGGCACGCTCCTCTTCATCAAACAGAAGGCCAAGCTCGTACATCCCCCACACCGCCGCAATGAGCCCTTTGGATTGCAAGAGTATGCTATGCGGCCCGTTGAACAGTTGAAGATGTCCCTGTTCTACCGCAAAGGCAAGGGCATCGCCACCTTCGTCAACGGCCATCCATTCCTTGGGGTACAAGGCAAACATCCGCTCAATGATGCGACTATCGCCATCCTTCACGATCCCGTTATCAACCCATAAATCCAGACAGTCCACACATTGAATATCCAGACCGCTGTGTTTCACCAAGGCTTCAATCGTACCAGAATCCTCTAAGTGAGATCCATAAGCGACACAAGCTGCAGTATCTGGTCTTTCTTCTCGCCAGGCCGCTGCAAGAAGCTCCTGCATGGCCGTGTTAGGGCTGGATATACCTGCCTGCTGACAGATCCAGGGCGTAGCGATAGAAGCCTCCACATAACCGGTAGGCGTATCTGCATTCAACTCCAGCAGCTTGATTACCCCTGCATCCGATACGGCAAAATCAAATCTCGCATAACGGCTAATGAACCCCTGTGCCGGTAAAGGACATTCATCCAGCATCTCCCACAACACTGGGGGAATACCAAGCAGCTCATACAAGTCATGCTTGCGGTGGACGTAACGTACAGCTTTGTCGAGAATGAGCCACAGCTTCGAGGACGCTTCTTCGAGCTCTTTATACGTCTGCTCACTCATCACTGCCACTGCATCCAGCCAGTACTCTTCCTCCCCAAGGTCTGCCCAGGTGAACCCCAGCTCCTGTAGCTGCGCTACCCGAGGTGAACGTTCAAGCGCTGACTGATCCAGAATCTCGAACACACTCTGACTCTGGCTGTGCATCATCCCCCAAAACCACTCTTGCTGGAGCTCGACTTGGAGCTCGATTTAGAGGCTGAACTTGACTTTGTACTGGAGCTGGAGCTGGAGCTCGAGGAACTAAGTCCGCTGGAAGTGCCTCCGATCCCTCCGGCCTTGGATGAAGTCGATCTCCTAGTAATCGATCCCGTAGATGAGGTCGATGTCTTGGGTTTGACTACAGAGCCAGCAACCTTCTTGTTCTGAAATTTGTCGCTGCTATAGGTTGGGGCTTTATAAGTAGTACGGGTCCCTCCATAATAGGTTGGGCGGTTGTTATACCAACCTCTTGAAGAGTAATTGGAGCCGCTATTAAACAGCATGTGGTACAACAGCATATCATCCCAACCGAAGCCGGAATTATAACCACCATAATTGTTTATTACTGTCGTTCCATTAGTGGTCACTACCCCCTGCCCTTGCTCTACAACCTCTTCGGTCCCTTCATCCGGATACGGAATGTTCCAGTCTACATTTTTATCGAAATAAGCTTTGACCTCATCAGTCGACCAAGATACAAGCTTGGGTTCCTCTCCTGACGTATTGCCAGTGGCGCCTACACCCCCTGGAATAAACAGGGCATTAGCCAATAGGGCAATGCCAAGTGAAGTAGATAATACTCGAAGCGGCTTGCCTTCAGGGGTGAACAATTTCGATACAGCCAGTTCTTTAGCTTTCTCTTCTTTAGACAACTCGGGGTCCTCCTTCCCTAAGATCAATTATTCGCTGCGCATCGGAACAAGCAGAAGCTCCAGCTTGCCCTCGTCTACATTCAATCGCCCTTCAACAGTCTCATATTCAAGACTGCCTACTACAAGATAATTGACGTGCTGGAGTGCAGTAATCATATTCATGCTCCACGTACGTTCCTCAATTAGCCGCAGACCACCTTCTGGCATTTTCTCGAACAAGATGACACTCATCCCATTATCCACCTTTTACCATCCTCCCTCAACACTATTATGCTTCTGATACGGTATTAGCACCGTTTCGTTTCATATCTCAAGCCTCCGTGGATTGCCCAATAGGCTCCCGCGAACGTGAACGTCTATATAAGAATACTACGCCCAAAGAACATAAACTCACTATGAACAACAGCACGTATACATGCTTGTAGGCTTTTGCCGGCTCAATATCCCGCCCTGCATGTAAGAGCAAGCCACACACCGCAACAGATACAGAGCCGCCGAAGAACTGAACCAGCTGTAACAAGCCCATCCCGGAGCCAATCCATGTTCTGGGCAGAATCATTGAGGTTTCATTATTCAAGGAGGCCATAGTGGCCGAAAAGGCTGGCGAGAAGCACAGGTATCCAAACAGTAATACGGCCGGAGACGCAGATAAATTCAAGGCAAAAACAGCCATAATAGAGACCAGAATACCGTGGCCAATCAGTAAGAAACGCAGATTTCCATACCGATCAATCCAGTGTCCAACAAACCTAGTTAGAAAGGCAGAAAGAATCGCACCCGGAGCGATAAATAGCCCGATCATTAACGCCGATTTATGGAACAGATTAGCCAAAGCGAGCGGCATTAGGAACAAATTGCCCAAATTCAGCACCAGAATGCAAAAGCCGATGGCCACAAGCTTGCCATATCCGGGCATTCTCAGCAGCTGCGGATTAATGAACGACTCCTTGGCCCGTTTCAGGTGCCAGGCATGAGTGAAGAAAGATACTATACTTACGCCTAACCACACCAGAGACTGGCTAGTTACGGCCAACAGCAGGCTTGCCGCATTGATAACAGTCAAAGCAGCGCCCACAATATCAAATTTCCCAGCCTTGGGCTGTTCTTTCGGAAGTAATCGCAGCAGCACTGGCAGAACGATTAGCACGAGACAGGTAATCCCAAATAATCCATTCCAGCCGAAATATTGGCTGATTATCCCGCCGACAATCGGTCCCAGACCAAAAGCCATTGCGCTGCCTACAGAGATCATAGCTATAGCTCCACCGCGTCTTGCAACAGGGACGTAACGGCTGGCCAGCACGAGACCCAATCCCGCCATAGCTCCGGCACCAGCCGATTGTAAAATTCTTGTGAACAAAAGAGCCTGAAAATCATGGGCAAATAGCCCAAAGACCGATGATAGCCCAAGCGTAGTCAGTCCGATGGTCAGCAGTCTCCGGATGGGCACCAGGTCGGATAATCGGCTGTAAATAACGGTCGACAGCGCATAACCAATAGAGTAGCTGGAAATCACCCATGAGCCGAGATCAGCAGAAATATGCAGATCCTGAATAATGGTTGGCAGCGATACGTTAAACATCGTTGTGTTCATGACCACAATAAAGAGACAGAAGGTCCATAGCGGCATTACGACTTTATCATTCATTCCTGCTCCATCCCTATCTATTTATCTATAATCACTATACTAATTCTAGTTGACTGGAATTAACTTGGCAATTGAAATAGCCTGTATTTTCTGACAGCATCCTACACCAAAAGAACCTGAACCGCATACCGGCCAGGTCCTCTTTAAAATATAAGAATTTATATGCTTCACGCAAGAATTTATCCTTATATTTCTCGAAGAAACGGGTGCCGTCCATATAAAGGACGGCGAAGCCGTTTCATCTTGTAGGATGCTATATTGATGACCACTGGAACGGGTTGGCCGATTATTACACTTCCTGTACCGCAGCAATCGCCTTATCCTGGATTGGATCAACTACGGGGTCATTGTCAATAAAGTGGACTTCTCCCGGGGCCATTGAAGCAATCCGGGCCAGTGAGTAAACAGGAATGCCCCGTTTCTCCAGCAGGCTGCGCCCTTCCTGAAAGCTCTTCTCGATCACACAACCCACCCCCAGCAGCTCTGCTCCAGCCTCATTCACAATATCAACCAAGCCTACCAGGGCGGCGCCAGTAGCCAAGAAATCATCGACGATAAGCACTTTATCGTTAGGTCCAAGGTATTTTTGTGAAATGCTGATCAGATAATCCTCTTGCCGGGTAAAAGAATGTACCGGGGCTGAATATACCGCTTCGGAGAGAGTTACTGCTTTCTTTTTCTTGGCATAAATAAACGGAACGCCCAGCGCTATCGCCACAGCCATCGCAAACTGAATCCCGCTGGCTTCAATTGTAATCACTTTATTGATTGGCAGATGTCCAAATACCCGCTTAAATTCCTGCCCGATTTGTAAGGCTAGCTCCGTATCAACCTGATGATTCAGAAACGAGTCTACCTTCAACACCGTTTCCGACAGGATGAGGCCTTCTGTTCTAATGCGTTCTTGTAGTACTTTCATTGTGAATCTGATCGCTCCTTCTTGGTTAGAAAAACAAAAAGGACAGATCCCTTGAGTCGTTTCTCTCAAGTGAATCTGTCCTTCCGGGCTACAAAGACCCGCTATTTCACTCATAGTCGGACAATTACAGTGGTCATCCGGTAGAAACTTATGGGCCATATCCCCAAGATTATATGAGATTATATGAATAATCGAAAATAAATACTTTGTTTATCTTATACGGTCTGTCCGCTCCTTACAAGCAAAATTTTAAGAATAATGCCCTGCTATAAGCGCTGTTATCATAAAGAGTAGGTAGACGTTTATTTTGCAGCTTAAACGCCCTTATCACTTCAATAAATTTAGGGTAGCGTGAGCCAAATCCATACGTTCAGCTTCCAAACAAGAAACAGCCATCCCTTGAGGATGGCTGTTGTAGTGTTGCCCGTTTAGAACATAGAACGATGCTACTCCGTCTTTATTCCGGATAACCACCGGCCGGTGCCGGATGTGCTTCAATATATTTCAGCGCATTGTACATCATTTCCGCAGCATCAGCGCGGGTAATATCATCCGTAGGATTGAAATCACCTGCAGCATCCAGGTGGGCAATGCCGATAGCAAGAGCCAGTTGGATGGAACCGTCATACCCATTCGTAAATTCGGAGACATCCGCAATGTCTACCGGCATGATTTTGATCATGGGCAGATTGCTATGTTTCTCTATAGCCTGGATAAGCTGGTGCGTAAATTCCTCACGGCTCCAATTCTTTCCCGGGTCCAAATCTGCAGGCAAGCCGATATCATTATTGGCAGCAATAATCAGAGCTTCCGCATACCAAGCCTTATTATTGGCTTTCGCATAATAATCCGTTGCTAGGGGCGCTTTAATAAAACGCAATAGATCAATATTCAGATCCAGGGCATTAACGAACAGCTGAATCCCCTGTGCGGCTGTAATCGATACATTTGGTAGAAACTTATCGCTACTCACACCATGTATAACTCCCTTTTGCTGTAAGTCTACGATTTTATCTTTTGCTGGTATATTGGCCAGATCTGCAAAAGGTAACGAAGCCGCAAAGCTCTGTCCTGCAAAGGCCAGGGTTAGCAGTGCTGTTGCCGAAACTGTAAGTTTTTTTAATGTATGTTTCATCTCGTTCACCTCTTGTAAGTTTTTATATTGCTTAAATTCTTCTACTTTCTTCCAGACGAAATAACGTTAGAAAAGTTGCAGTCTACGTAAACAACCTTACGAAGCAGAAACATATAAAGTCTTATCTTTACAAGAATAGCCCGAGGGTCTACGCAGTATCGCCTAGATCCTCGGGCTATTCTTGAAGTGGTGAATGCACTCGCTTGTCCGCAATATTCGCTTATTCCACGCTGGATGCTTCTACCTCTAGCTTCTTGTTATTGAGCACATTATCCTCCAGCATGCTGGATTTATCACCATACTCTTTAATGATGTGCTTTTCTCCCCATGCACAGAGGGAATCCAATATGGATCCCAAGCTCTGACCATACTCGCTGAGCTCATATTCCACTTTGGGAGGGACCTGATTATAGACGATCCGATTGACGATGCCATCCTGCTCCAATTCTCTAAGCTGTTGGGTCAGCATTTTTTGCGTGATATTCGGCATATGGCGCTTTAAATCGCTTGTCCGCATCTTCCCATGCGTTAAATGGCAGAGAATCACACATTTCCACTTCCCGCCGATGACTTCCAAGGTTGCCTCTACCGAAATATTATATTTCTTCGCCATAATATCTATGTTCCTCCTAAGTAATCATCATCCAAGTTAGATCTATGGGTACTTTTTAGTACCTACAGCACCAAAAAGTGCGTACTATTCATTGTCATACCTATAACTCATAATAACACTTATCGGCCGATGATTACCATAGTGTAGGAGTGAGAAAAATGACTTTGGATAAAAAAAGAAGTACACTGGCGCTGCTTGCCCTAGCAGTTAGTGCCTTTGCAATAGGAACAACCGAGTTTATCAGTGTTGGACTGCTGCCGCTCATCTCAAATGACTTGAACATATCCGTGACGACAGCCGGGTTAACCGTTACTTTATACGCTTTGGGGGTAACCTTTGGGGCCCCCATCCTAACTTCTCTGACCACAACCTTCTCGCGCAAAACATTATTACTAGCGATTATGCTAGTGTTCATTGTCGGCAATAGTCTCGCCGCCGGGGCGAATGGAATTATCGTACTGCTGATAGCCCGCGTGATATCCGCCTTAGCGCACGGTCTCTTCATGTCGATCGCCTCTACGATTGCAGCCGATCTCGTTCCTGAGAATCGTAGGGCCAGTGCGATCTCGATTATGTTCACCGGGCTGACTGTAGCTACCGTTACTGGAGTCCCGCTGGGTACGTTCCTTGGACAACAACTAGGCTGGCGCGCTGCCTTTGTGGCCATTGTTGGAATAGGCATTGTAGCACTTATCGCTAACTTGATCCTGATTCCGGCGGGTCTGCGCAGAGGAACCCGCACACCGCTACGTGAGCAGGTTCAGCTTGTGACCAATGGACGCTTGCTACTGGCTTTTACCATTACTGCTCTGGGCTATGGGGGTACATTCGTTGTCTTCACTTACTTGTCGCCTCTGCTCCATGATATCAGTGGTTTCCAAGAACAGACGGTCGCCATCATTCTGCTGGTTTATGGAATTGCCATTGCGATTGGCAATGTTATAGGTGGCAAAGCAGCCAACCACAAACCGATGAACGCTTTGTTCTACATGTTTGCCCTGCAAGCTATCGTGTTATTCGTCTTAGCTTTTACAGCTCCTTTTAAGGGTCCGGCCCTAATTACTATCTTCTTTATGGGACTGCTCGCCTTTATGAACGTTCCCGGATTGCAGGTTTATGTGGTCATGCTGGCCGATCGATTTGCCCCAGGAGCCCGGGATATAGCCTCTGCTGTTAATATTGCTGCGTTTAACGCAGGTATTGCGATTGGCGCTTACCTCGGAGGCGTCGTAACCGACCATATGGGATTGATTCATACTGCTTGGGTAGGGGGAATTATGGTGCTGGGAGCTGTATTCCTAACGGCCTGGAGCCGTGCTTTGGAACGAAAAGATGAGACTCAGCTTAAGAGTGAACCTGCTTATTTATAAACCTGTAGTCTTTGATATAAATTTGGAATTGCTATTCAATACAACTTGGGAGGTTATTTAATATGGCTAAGCATTTACAGGATACAACTACACTGCACAATGGTGTGGAGATGCCGTGGTTTGGACTCGGAGTATTTAAAGTAAAAGAAGGCGCAGAGCTAGTGGAGGCCGTAAAGTCGGCCATTGCCCACGGCTACCGCAGCATCGACACTGCAGCAATTTATGAGAATGAGACCGGCGTTGGTCAGGGAATCCGTGAAGCCCTGCTGGAGAACAAGCTGTTAAGAGAGGAACTCTTCGTCACTTCAAAAGTATGGAATGCGGATCTGGGCTACGAATCAACCCTTGCCGCCTACGAGACAAGCCTGGCGAAACTTGGTCTGGACTATCTTGATTTATATCTCATTCACTGGCCGGTCAAGGAAAAATACCAAGAAGCCTGGAGAGCGCTGGAGACATTATATAAAGAAGGCCGGGTCAAAGCCATCGGTGTCAGCAACTTCCAGATCCATCATCTGGAGGATGTTGTGAAGGATAGCGAAATTGTACCCATGGTCAATCAGGTCGAACTCCATCCGTATCTCTCTCAGCAAGAACTGCTCAGCTTCTGCAAGGAGCAGGGTATTCAATTGGAAGCCTGGTCCCCACTGATGCAGGGCCAATTGCTGGAGCAGCCTCTATTACAAGATATTGCTGTTAAACACGGTAAATCCGTGGCTCAGGTTATTCTGCGTTGGGATTTGCAGCGTGGCATTGTAACGATCCCTAAATCTACCAAAGAGCAGCGGATCATCAAAAATGCTGCCCTGTTTGATTTTCAGTTAACGGAAGAGGATATGACCTTGATTGCCAGCCTTAACCAAGACCAACGGGTCGGTCCAGACCCTGACAACTTCGATTTCTAAAGCGCCACCAAGGCAATGAGAATGGGCAGTACTATGAAAGAGGCCAGCGTCGTCCATAAAATACATCTGGAGACCAAATCTGCGGAGGCATTAAACCGCTCTGCCAGCACAACCGCATTTACCGCAACAGGCATAGAAGCAAGAATTAGCAGCACTGAGAATAAAGGCCCTGTAATATGCAGGAGGGTTAACCCGAGATAGGCAATCAGCGGTGCTAGAAATAAGCGAACCGTAAGTCCTGTCCAAAAAGCAGACTGCAGCTTGCGCTCCACCTGAGCCACTCTGACTTTGACCATCTGTGCGCCTAATATCGCCAGTACCACAGGAGAGTAAGCTCCTGCCACCATAGCGACCCCTGACGCAACCTCATGCGGCATATGCAAATGCAAGGCTCTGAGCCCCAAAGCTAGAATAGCCGCATAGATGGCAGGCAGGGAAAACACCGATTTAACTGCATTTTTCACAGAGAACTGTGATCTCGCTGCGAAGTATACCCCCAGCGTATTAACGATGACCATCTGTCCAATAACATAAACCGAGGCTTTATCTAGTCCAAGCTGTCCAAAGGCGAGCAACACAAGCGGCAAACCATAATTCACACTGTTGGTAAAGGTGGAGACCAGTGTCAGCCCCGCTAGTTCGGGTGGAGCCAGCTTCAATATTGTTCCCAACACATTCGCGAGCGCCCACAATAGGAACAGATTAAGAAGAGAAAAGGCCAAGGTCTTATATACATCATCAAACGAAATATCCGCCGTAGCCAAGGTGTCCAGAATGATTGCCGGACTCAAAAAGTATAAATATAAGGTCAACAAGGGCTTAGTATCCAGATTCTTAAACCGCCCGAGTAGCGCTCCCGCGATAACAGGGATGGACAATGGCACGATGACTTGATATAAAGTCAATAATACGGTCTGGATCAAGAAGCAGGACCCCTCTGTTCTGTAGTTACTTCATACTATAACCAAAGCAGAAAGGAAAAGTCTAAGACACGGAAGCAATATGTTTAATAGTGATTACCTATGACCGACGCTGGCTTTCCCAAGGATAGTATGGTTATGATTAGGAAAATCCGTAATTGGGACAGGAGGATGTCTTGTATGGTAGAGCCCGTTATTCTAACCAAGGGGACCCCAGGTGAACCCTGCCCTATTGCCAAAACTCTGGATGTCATCGGGACGAAATGGACCTTTTTAATTATCCGCGACCTACTGATGGATGGAACAAAGCGCTTTAGTGATCTCTTGAGATCACTGGAGGGTATCAGTCCTAAGACGCTTGCGTTAAGGCTTAGAGAGCTGGAAAGTCATGGCATTCTGGAACGGACCGTTTATCCCGAGGTTCCGCCACGAGTAGAATATACATTGACTGAAAAGGGTATGCGCTTGGAAGCGATTTTTATTGAATTAAAACGTTATGGTCTCACGCTTTAATTGCTACAGCCACACAAAACTATACTTTTCGACACTATATGTATTAATTGTAACTACTTCCCTAAGGGAAGTAACAGGAATATACTACTTCCCAGAGAGCATTATACTTTGTGGAGGAGGTAACCTAATGTTAATAGGGCAAAGGGTTGTTATTATTGGAGGTAGCTCTGGAATCGGCCTGGAGACGGCCAGACTCGCGGCAGCTGAAGGTGCGGAAGTTATTATTGCCAGTCGTTCCAAAGATAAGCTGGAGAAGGCCAAAGAAGGGTTAGGAGCAGCTATTACTGCCTATATCCTGGATATAACCGATGAAGAACAGGTACACTCTTTTTTTGAAAAAGTAGGAACATTCCAACATCTGGTAGTAAGTGCGGCGGAGACAAGTGGAGGGCCTTTTCTGGAAACTCCTACTAGCGCTGCGCGTCAACTGTTTGAGAATAAATTCTGGGGCCAATACTATGCAGCCAAATACGGTGCTCCGAAGATATCTCCGCAAGGCTCTATCACACTGTTCTCCGGTGTTGTTGCCTATAAAGCAATGATCGGCTCTTCCACCCTCGGTGCAGTCAATGCGGCCGTTTCCAATCTCGGCCAAACCTTGGCTCTGGAGCTGGCTCCCCTCCGGGTGAATATCGTTTCTCCAGGAATCATTGATACACCCTCCCGTGAGAAAATGCCGGTAGCAGCGCGAAATGACTTCTACACTAAAATTGCTGCCAAGCTGCCAGCAGAACGGGTTGGCACAGCCGTGGACGTCGCTCAGAGTGTACTCTATCTGATTCATAACGGGTTCGTAGCCGGAACGGTTCTTCACGTAGAGGGTGGTCATATCCTGACTTAACAAGTTTCTTCGAGAAATATAAGGATAAGTTATCGTGTGAAGCATATAAATTCTTATATTTCTAAAAAATCCCTGTCCTCTTAGAAATAAGGGGACAGGGATTTTCAAGATAGCGTATTAAAGAGCTCTGATCTCAAGCAGTTCATATTTGATAACGCCCATAGGTGCATTGACACTGATTATGTTGCCGACTTTTTTGTTCAGCAATTCCTTGCCCAACGGACTCTCATAGGAAATCTTGTTATCCAGAACATCTGCTTCAGCAGGACCTACAATTCTATACTCAATCTTTTCGGAATATTCAATATCATTCAGAATAACAATGGAGCCAACGCTGACTGAGGTACTGCTTATGCTTTTTGCATCCACCACACGAGCTTTGGTTAACATCTTTTCCAATATGATCACTCGGGTCTCCATGAACGACTGATCATTCTTGGCGGAGTGGTATTCACTATTCTCCTTCAGATCTCCGTAGCTGATTGCCAATTTAAGCCGAGCCGCTAATTCCTTACGTTTGACAGTCTTCAAATCTTTAAGCTCTGCCTCTAATTTTGCCAATCCCTCTTCGGTCAAGAATACTTCTTCGTTAGACATGTTTACAACTCCTATTTAGCTCGCCTTTATTGTATTTTACCTTATATTACACAAACATGCGAAAAGAATGCGTAATAACTACATTACTTTAGTAGTTTTCTCCTGAATAAGCTTTAGAACAAATCATTTCACTAAATAGTTAATTAATTATCGAGGTAAATTTACCCAATTGTTGTATGATACTCATAAAGCAATCTTGTATGTTTCTTTCAACGTGTACCTATTAAATCTAACAACAGGTGAGGGGTAGAGTGAGCAAACATGTTGACGAAGAAGAAAGGTTTTCGCAGTATTCAAGGGATTCTAATATTAATGTTTTTCCTGCAGTTTCTCGTACCTAATCCGCACGCAGTAATTGCGCAATCCAAAGCTTCATCCGCAGCTGCAAGTTATGATGTTGTCGTGATTGGAAGTGAGATTCAGGGTGTATTATTAGCCAAGGAGGCACGAAATTTAGGACTCAAAGTCATTATCCTCGATCCACGCAGCAAGCCCGGTGGGGAGTTAATTCAGGGGCAAATGTTGGTTCTTGATGATGTTAATGACAATAAGCATAACAATCTGGTTCAAGGAGAGATCAAGAACCTTTATACCAAATATAAAGCAGGTTCCATTCGAAAAATCGCGGAATTTAGTAACTATTATGACAAGCTTATTAAAGGAATACCGATTAAGAGTGGAATCGTTATTGATTCAGTTAATACCATAAAATCAGATAAGGGAAAATCTCTGCAAACCCTGACTTATCGAGCCACAGATGGCTTAACTTATACAATTCAGTCTAAGTACTGGGTGGAAAATACCGATTTCAATGCTCTGAGCGCTAAACTGGGTGACAAACGTATTCCCGGAATGGAATCACTCTACCATGGTAAACGGCCAGATTATATGACAGCTACTTATATGATGAATTTCAAAAAAATAAATTGGAATACGCTCCATCAGGTCATTCTGGATGATTACCCACTAACAAATGTGCGAAAGAAATATGGTTTCACCACTTATGTGGATTGGAATTTCGCCACTGGATTCAGTAATTTCACTAATAAATATATCACTCGGGATAAGATGTTAAGACTGCGAGGCTTAAATGTAACCAATCAAAGGGACGGAGAGGTTACCATTAACGGTCTGCTTATTTATGATGTGAATCCTTCTGACCCTAAATCAGTACAGATAGCAATTACCAAATCTAAGGCCGAGATACCCCGAATCTTAACCTTTTTACGTAAAAATATACCCGGCTTCGCCAAAGCAGAACTTGACGGATTCCCCGAATACCTATATATCCGCGACTATAACCGTTATGAAACCAAGTATATACTTGATTATGCAGACTTAATGGGAGCGCGAATGTTCTGGGATAATGTTAGCATTGGTGGATATGAAATAGATTTACAAGGAACTAAAACCATTCCAGATGGAATAGGCTTTGGTAAACCTGATCACTACGGCCTACCGCTACGTTCATTTGAACTCAAATCCTATGATAATGTGTTAGTTGTAGGTAAAAACGTAGGAGCTAGCATCAAAGCCTATGGCAGTGCACGTGTTATGCCAACTACAGCTTTGGCAGCGCAGACCATCGGTATTATTCTTGGACGAGAGAAGAATAAGCGCCTAGTTGATTTGAACCAAGCCGACTTTAAGAGAATAAATAAATATTTAGAGAAAGATTATAAGATCAAACTCCAGCATTAGGAGTAGTTATATATTACCTGCTATTATTTTCATGCTTATAAACGCATAAATCCCCGCTATCCTTATAATTTATAAGGCAACGGGGACTTATGTGTTCATTCCACTATTCAATTCAATCATTTCCTCCAACATCAATCCATATCCTTGACATGGTGACCCTTATTCATTATTCAACTTAATCTTGTTAACCGTGCGTTTTCGAATTACCCGTGCACTCCTGTCCGGAGTATTGCTCCATGTCTTGCATATGGGATGAGTTCCCGCGTACACGATCTCACGAAAAACGTTTTCACGGACGTTTCCCCTAGTGTGAACAATCGTTTCAGTACGCTTCGCTTACCTGTTGCAACGGAATCACGCTCCTTCGACCGCAAGATGTTTCTTGCTTGAAAAGCTTATTCCTTTCAAAACAACCACCTCGGCAACCGCCTTTAGCGTAATGAATACGGTTCCATTGGTGATGCCTAGAGTATAACGCATTATAGCTAAATATCAAACATGCATAATATTCGATATTTCGCCATATTTCTCGCTATTCTCTCTTCTTATCCTCTAAATCAA
The DNA here is from genome assembly GCF_022369515.1 of Paenibacillus sp. 19GGS1-52. Classification (NCBI taxonomy): domain Bacteria; kingdom Bacillati; phylum Bacillota; class Bacilli; order Caryophanales; family Paenibacillaceae; genus Paenibacillus; species Paenibacillus sp. 19GGS1-52. Next base: position 503,819 of record NZ_CP059724.1, on the reverse strand, counting down.
GTAGAATCTAAGAATATCTTCAAAATATTAGCATTCCAGAGCAATTGCACGGTTATTCAAATAATCGCCCTGATTCCCTGATTCCCTGATTCATTGTACCTTTCTTACTGTTGTAACCTTAAGTACCGGAATTGATTGTTTCTTTCCCTCTCTCAGGAGGAACGTAAGCGGAATCGCAACCACGCCAATAAACGTAGCTACAAGGAACACGTCCTGTACACTAAAGGTCATCCCTTGAGCTTTGATAAAAGCTGATGTGGTGGCGGCACCTTCGCTTAGTTCCTTCTGATGGGTCAACGCTCTGGCGGCGAGCAAAGAGCTAAAGATGGCAATGGACAACGCTCCGGTGGCCTGACGTACCCAGCTTGTGACTGAAGAAGCATGACCCGAATACTCTTTGGGAATAGCAGACATTCCTGCATTGGTGACCGGCATAAAGGCCAAAGCAATCCCTACAGACCGAAGCCCCATCCATGACGCCACATATACATGCGTAGCATTCAGTGTAATATGGCTTAGCTCCCAGGTCGAAATAATCAGCAGCACCATACCGCTAAGAATAAGCCAAAAGGGTCCAATTCTAGAATAAAGCTTGCCGACAATGGGAGACAATATAGCCATTACTATCGAGCCTGGCAGCAGCACCAAGGCTGTATTTAAAGGAGTAGACTGCTGAACATCCTGCAAGAAAATCGGAATCAAAAAGGTCCCCGCGTATAAAGCGATGGTAATAATACAGTTAATGATCAGACTATACGTAAACTGTTTCTGTTGAAACACTTTCAGATTAAGCAGTGGTTCCTTAATGGACAGCTCCCTGCGTATGAAATACGCTAGTATAACCGCTCCAACAAATAGGAGACCCAGCGTCTTCCAAGAGGTCCAGCCCCAAGCATTCCCTTTGCTAAAAGCCAGAATAATGAAGGCACTGCTCAGCACGACAGTGACAAAGCCGGGCAAGTCAAATATTTTGGGTACGATAGCACCCCGGAGATTGGGCAAGCATTTAAATGCTACAACGATGGCAATGATGCCAATCGGCAGATTGATAATAAATAAGGATTCCCAGCCAAAATAACCAGTAAGCCAGCCGCCGAGCGTAGGTCCAAAAGCTGGAGCAAGCATCGAGGAGAGACTCCATAGGCTCAGCGCAAAGGCCTGTTTTCCTTTTCCAATAAATTGATAGATCATCGTCAATGTTGTGGGAATAATTAACCCGCCGAATACCCCTTGCAGAATACGAAAGGTAATCAGAGAATCAATATTCCAGGCGATCGTACATAATGCGGAAAATAGCGTAAAGCCCGATAAGGCAAATAGATATAGTCGTTTATAGCTCCACTTATCACCAAAATAGCCAACGACCGGCGCAACGATCCCTGTAGCCAGCAAATATCCGGTAATCATCCATTGAACGGTACTAATATCTGCATCAAAGTCCTTCATAAATACCGGAAAGGCTACATTAATTGTAGTCGTGCTTAAGATGGCCATGAAATTCCCAAAAAAGATGGCGAAGATAATCGGCCAAAAGGCCGGATTCTTCACAGCTTGCTTATTCATCAAAATTCTCTCCTCTGTACTCCATCGCTGCATAAATAACCACATATATTTGAAATTAGTTGTATGATACAATGAGTTATATATAATTGTATTATACAACCACAATGATGAAAGTCAATATGCTTTACATCATTGTGCGCTTTCATTTATGATCTTCATTTATAATGTTTAGACAAGCACTGAAATTTATTATGGAGGAAACTTTCATATGGAGGATAAGAATCTTGAACTCATTAATAATGAACTGATCTCGCTCATTCGCCGTGCTTCTTTGGATCGGAAACATGGGGGTCTGGACCGCTCTACCTATACCCTGCTCCATCATCTGTCTATTCATCAGCCACTGGGCGTGAAGGCCCTAGCCGATGAATTCCGCTTAGATATATCTACCCTTAGCAGACAGACCAGTGTTCTGGAATCTAAAGGTTACGTAGTGCGGCTGCCGGACCCGCAGGATGGGAGATCCAGCAACTTTCGGATTACCGAGTTAGGTGCAGCGAAGCTCAGCGAAGCTAAAAAAGTCAGACTGGAACGATATAAACTATTACTGGCCGACTGGACCGCCGAAGAACGTCAGACCTTTGGAACCTTGCTAGCCCGGCTAAACCGAACACATCTTGAATAACAGCCTAGAGGATTGACGAATGTTGACGAAACTGGTAGATTAAATTAATCATACAAATTAACTCGGAATTACATTTAAGCAAAGGGGCTGGTTCGCATTAACTTTATATTTTTTTCCCCTCATTTCCCTAAGAATAGTGCCGACTTTTGTTACCATTTACACGCACAGGGAGCGACGGTTTTAGGAATCGGAGATATTGAATATACACATCTTGAGGACAAGCTGAAAGCTTCACTAACAGAGTATTACAAAGTTAATGATCTGGAGAGCTATGAGGAGATTCTGAGAGCAGTCGGATTCTTCACTCATAAATATGGCAAAATCGATCGATTCGAGTCTCTCAATGAATATTGGCTGGAGCTGGATGCCCAAATTCGTACAGACTTTAATATTTATGGCACCAAAACGGATTTTGTCTATAATCTGAAGCAAAAGTCTAAAATGAAGGAATTTTTTCATAAAAGTGGTGTGAGTACAGTCCAATTCTCGACGGGGACTACTCGCGAAAGCGTAGAGGCGTTTATTCAGAACACCGGTTTCCCATTAGTCGTCAAACCGGATCTCGGCTCTGGGGCCAGCATGACCTATAAGATTAATAACCTTGAGGAGTTAGACCACTTTTTCAACACAAAACCAGCTGATGTTGCCTTTATTATTGAAGAATTCATCGACGGGATCATTCTTACTTATGACGGACTGGTGGATATTAACGGTGAGGTGCGGTTTGCAGTAAGCCATCTGTTCGAGAACAGCGTAATGGATGTAGTGAATAACAATGACCACCTCACCTATTACTGTCTGAAGGACATCAGTCCTGAGGTTGAGAGCGCCGGCAGAGGCATTTTGAAGGCTTTTGAGATTAAAGAACGCTTCTTCCATATCGAATTATTCAAGTCGAATAAGGACGGTCGGATTATTGCCCTTGAGGTTAATATGAGACCCCCTGGAGCCTGGATGACCGATGCGATCAATTTCACCTATGACGTAGATATCTATAAAGAATGGGCCAGTATGATCGTACATAATGAGGTTGGCGGACCTTATGAGGGCAAATATTACACCGGATATGCCAGCCGCAAACAACATAAGCATTATGTCCATAGCCACGAGGATATACTTCACACCTTTGGTCCACAAATCGTAAATTATAATGAAATTGAGGAAGTATTTAGCAGAGCCATGGGGAATAGCGCATATCAATTCCGCTCAGGCCAATTAGAAGAGGTTCGGAACATCGTGAATTATGTTCAACAAGAAGAGGGATAGGGTGTGTTAAGGGATGAAGATCAGCTACCACAAAGAGTACAGTCACTTTTTAAATAGAGAGATGGAATATAAAATATATGGTCATGCCGGAAAACCTATGCTTGTATTCCCTACATCGTTAGGGAGATTTTATCAGTATGAGGATTCAGGAATGGTAGACACGCTTCAGCCTTTCATCGAAGCAGGCAAGCTGCAGATCTGGGCCTGTGACAGTATCGATGAGGAAACATTCTTCTCTTCCCACTGGAATGTCGAAGACAAGATCAACCGGCACGAGCAATATGATAAATATATCTCACAGGAATTGATTCCTGGCATCCTTCACCAAAGTAAATGGAACAATGGTGGAGCCGACCAGAAAATTCTAATCTCCGGCTGCTCGATGGGAGCTTATTACGGTGCCAGCTTCTTCTTCCGTTACCCGCAGTACTTTGATACCTTAATCGCCCTTAGCGGCGTTTATTCCACCCATTATTTCTTTGGTGACTATGTCAGTGAACAAGTGTATCTGAATTCACCTCTAAACTACTTGCCTGAACTGCATGATGAATACTATCTAGAGCAATACAGACATAGCAACATTATCCTTTGCGTCGGACAGGGAGCCTACGAAGATGAGATGCTGCACGAAACTCGCCGCCTTCAGGACCTGCTGCACCACAAAAAAATCCCGGCCCGCATAGAATATTGGGGCAAGGATGTCGATCATGACTGGCCTTGGTGGAATAAACAGATCCATCATTATGTGGATAGCTGCCTGTAATACAAAAGCAACGGCTTCGCCGTCCTATCTATAGGACGGTGAAGCCGTTGCTTTCTTACATTTTTTTATTCCGGCAAATGCTCTTTACAGAAAAGGACCAGTGCTGCTTCCTCGTCTTCTTCAAAATCGAATTCCAGAACATTACCTGTTGTTGTTTCCTGCAAATCGTAGCTAACGATACTAGTCTGCTCATCTTCCACTTTAACGATCACACGAGCGGATACCCCATTCTCTACGTACAGTTCATCATCCTCTGGAACGTCCAGATTGATGACGAATTCATATCTCTTACCGGTTAGAATACCAAATGGGTCCTTTAGATTGTCCACTTTATAACTCGTAAATTTCAGCATTGCTTCAATCAACCTCTTTTCCTTATAACTACCAAACGTAATTGTATCACAAAAAGATAAGCGAATGATTCCTTACAGCCAGGATTTCTTCGCAATCTGTAGGTTTGGAGCATGATATCAACCAGTTTTTCCAGTGAAGTCCTACTTTATCCCTCGTATCGGTCATGTCTACTCTATCCGATTCACTAAATCATCAAGAAAACGTCCAATAACCTCAAGCTCATCGGGACGATATCTGCTAAGGAGCTACAACAACTGCTGTACGGGTTTCTGATGACCCTCTTCATGAAGCTCCCACAATGTATACCCGATAGGGGTTAAAGTGAAGCATACTTCCTTTTGACTGGCAGGGACTTGTTGCTTAATCACTAGTCCTTTCCGTTCCAGTCGGTTGCCTAGCCTGCTCTTTGATGGCTGGAGCTTCTGCCGGGTTAGCATCTTTTTGTAAAGCTATATTCTGTAAAAGAACTCGCAAAAAAGCGCATCCTTAGGGATACGCTTCTGTCGCTAGAACTTATTTCAGCCTGCTACCATACTATCCTTAGTCAAGCTGTTCTCTTTGGACTTCTTGATTTGTTTGCTTCTGAGCTGCCCGCAAGCGGCATCAATATCTACCCCATGCTCAAGACGAGTACTCACGCTCACATCCTGCTTCTTCAAGGTGTCAAAAAAGGCCCGTATAGATTCCAGTTCACTTCTTTGATATTGGCTGTGCTCATCAACCGGATTATATGGAATTAAGTTCACGTTAACCAGCTGCCGCCGATGGCCAATCAGTTCCGCAAGCTCCAGAGCATGCTCCCTGCCGTCATTAACATCCTTCATCAGGATGTATTCAAATGTAATTCTCCGATTGCTTTTCTCCAGATAGTAATCAATGGCTGACATTAATTTCTCTATAGGAATAGCCCGGTTGATCTTCATAATCCGTGTTCGCAGCTCATTATTAGGTGCATGCAGCGAAACGGCCAGATTCACCTGCATATTAGCATCGGCGAATTCTACAATTTTATCAGCAAGTCCACTCGTCGATACAGTGATCCCTCTGCCAGCTATCGCTAATCCCTTATGATCCTTAATAATTGTTAGAAAGTTGAGTAGGTTCGTAAAGTTATCAAATGGTTCGCCAATTCCCATCACTACAACGTGGCTGACCTTGTGTTCAGGGTTGACCGTATCCAGATACTGCTGCACCTTCATGATCTGCTCCACAATCTCACCACTGGACAGATCCCGGCTCTTGGCTAGCAATCCGCTTGCACAGAAGCTACAGCCGATATTGCAGCCTACCTGGGTCGTGACACACACAGACAAGCCATATTTCTGTCTCATGAGTACCGTTTCGATCAGGTTGCCATCCTTTAAGCGGAACAGGAACTTAATAGTTCCATCCTCGGATTCCTGCTTCACATGTTCTTCCATCGTATCAATTACGAAATGATCAGCTAATAATAGCATGCACTCTTTATTTACATCGAGCATTTCCGCGAAATCTGTGATCCGCTTCCGGTACAGCCAATCCCAGACCTGGGTTGCCCGAAATCTTTTATGTCCATATTCCAAAAGCCATGTCGTCAATTGTTCTAAAGTTAATCCATAAATGGATTGTTTATTCATTTCATATCCTCTTTTCAAAACATTAAAGTTCAGTTCTGCTTATTGTCTCAAATTTTTTTTATTAAAACAAGAGGGTTCGCGGTATTCTAGCTGCGATATCTAAAAAGCGCACCCCTGAACGGGTACGCTTCTTAGATATTCCAATATTAATAATCTATTTAAAAATTGCGAACTTCATGTTCTTACTCTGTAGATATTCGATGATTTCCGGCAACACTTTAACGGTAATACTCTTCTCATGCAGGAGATAGATCCCGCCAGAAGGGTCCTCTACTTGAAAATATTGCAGAATCTCTTCCGTATTCTTAGCTTTCCAATCTTGCGGGTCGCGGTTCCATAACAGCACCTTCATATGCTGCTCTTTCACCTTATTGGCCAGCTTATCATTAATTGCACCATAAGGAGGCCGGAAAATAGTAATGGGCATAGGAACAATTTGTTCTAGTGCCTCATTAGCCTTGGCAAGATTCTCCTCGTTCTCCCCATTACTATTCTCTGTCATATCACTGTGATCCCAGGAGTGGTTTCCGATCGGCATCCCATGCTCGTTCGCATATCTCACCTCATCTTGATGCTTCAATACATTCTTGCCAACGAACAGAAAGGTTGCAGCCACCTTGTGTTCTGTCAGAATATCCACGATCTGCTTCGTATATTGAGACGGACCATCATCAAAGGATAAAGCCACGTACCCATCTGGCAATCCATATTCAAATTTGTCCTCATCTATATTAATATCATGATACGACTGAGACTGTTCCTTTGAGGGCGTCGAAGGTTCTAGGGAAGGAAGTATGGGCTGGGTTTGGATGGAGGCCGTCTGGACTAGATAAGGAAGTAGCCTGGAACTGATCACTTTGGAGCTTACTCCAAGCACCGAATTGTCTTGAGCATCAGCGCTTTCCATCAACAAATTCTGATCCATACGCAGACTCATTACAAAGAACAGGAAACTGAACATTAAGCAGCGCCAAACGACATGTCCCCCGCGCCACGCCGACTTATTCTTTCGAAGCTTAACTACTGCAGGAGGAATCACAGCCTGATATTCCCTCTCGTCCTCCAAGGGGGTATATTCATACTGTTTGAATTGGAGAAGTTGCGCTACATAGTCTTCAGAACAGGCAAAATACAACGTTTCACTGAAGGTTCTGTTCATTTTGACAAGTGTGCTGTAATACGTTTGTCGAAAAGGGTCCCGCTTCGGATAGATCGATAATCTTACTCTTTCCCCGAAAAAGGGGCCCAACTGATTCAACTGATCATATGTAAATTCATCGATGGTGAGAACGCATTTAGTATATCCTTCATTACAGGTCAGACCTACCTCAAGCTGATAACCAACTGACTTATGCTCAAGCGACAGTAACTCAAGCATCAGAATGGTGTTGGGTTCAATAGATGGCATTAATCTTATGTATCTCCGTTTCCACCTTTACGCTCTGCCAGAGTATTGGCAAAGGGTAAAGTCATCCGATTAGTAAAGTCACTGATCATATTGGAGAGGTATGCTTTTTCTTGCCGGACCGTATCGTACTTCTGTCTTAAATGCGAATTCTCAATTTCTATCCGGCCAATCTTCTCTTCCAGATCATTCATCTTCTTATTTCTTTCTGCATGTGCCTCATTATGCTTCTGTACCAGACTAGTGTACTTTTGCTGTTCAAGATCAATAGTGCTTTTTAATTCTTCGACCTCAAGTGACATTGTCGTCTGGATTTCGCGATAATCCTCCATTACTTGATCTACTTTAAGGTTCTTCTCGATCAATTTGTGCTCAAGCTCTAAGATGTTCTTCTCACGCTCTTCAATAACTTTGTTAAGATTCTTCAAGTCCCGATTCAATCGCTCAACATGGCTGCTCGAATGGGTCAATCGATCCTGAAGCTCATTAATATGGGTCTCGGAATGCTGCCGTGCCTGAATGATCTGCTCTACAGAGAAGATCAAATCTAATGATTTCTTATCGAGTTGTGCTTTACCTGTGGAGATTAGACCGCTGATCGTTTCAGCCGCCGCATGATCTTCTTCTTGAACAGGTTCTTCTGTCATTTGTATCATTTGATACACATTAGGCTGCAATGGTTTCTCAGCAGTTTCTTTCTTCTTAAAAAAGGACATCTATCCTCTCACCTCGTTACAAATGTCAAAAAATGTCGAGTACTCTTACGAGTCTATTATAGAATATATATTCTATATGTTAGTGAGCCTTTATATCTAACTTTTTCAAATGTATCCGAAGGCCTAATTTACCGTTAACGGAAGTATTATCCATGTCTTGAGAACGATTTTGCATGAGTATATCATTAACAATTTGGCTCCAAAACCAAAAAAAAGGCACCTTTTCAGGTGCCCCTCCTTAAATTATTTAAAACGCTCTGGGAATTGTTTGATGATCCCCTGTGTCAGGGTATCCGCAAACCTAATCATATGCTCTTCCCCTTTATCAAAAGCTATGTTCTCTGCATCATAATCCTTCTTCACTCTTGCTGTGAGATCATCTGTAAGCAATTGCAAATGCTTGTAGAGCATTGCCTGCAATTCTTTATATGACCAGTTAGGATTTGCTTTGCTGAGAAACATTGCAATATCATCGGCATTCCTATACCACTCTTTATTATACTTTTCTACATCTGCCTGATTTCCAGTCTTCACTGCCTCAACTATCTTACCGGCAAGAAGAATATGCTCTCGCAGCAACTCAGCCAGCTTATTACCTGCCGCCTCTCCGTAATACGGCTTAATAGCATTGCCAATGTCCTGCTGATTCCTCAATAGCCTAGCTAGTACCTGCTTCTGATCCTCCAAGCCTGCAAGGGCGCTTACGGCATACATCCTCGTCCATGTCACATGGTCAATCCAGAGTTTCCGAAGATCACCCTGTAGTTGTACGCCTGCTGGACTCAAACATTGCTTTTTCATCTCACGGACGTGGCCATACCCACTCTCTGCGGCCTGGGCCGTGATCGGCAACAAACTGACCATTAGGAACGCCCCTATCCATATTAGCTTCATAATCCTTTTCATGAATTCCTACTCCTTTAACTGGGGATTAAACAACCTATTGTATTATGGACTATTCCGCCAAAATCATTCGCTTGACCTGCTGAAACAGCAAAGAGCGCAATCCCTAAGGATAGCGCTCTTTGCTGTTTCAGCTATTTACTTGTAGAACACTTTATCTACGTTATATTTAGCCTTTTGTGTATTGATAAGATAGGTCTCATAAATTTCTCTATGGACCGGATCTTCAATGAGACAAACGTCAATTTTGTAGACTTCGTCTCGATGCATCTTCATGACCGATACGCTGTCCTCAAAACACTTCTTAATGCGCGGTCTTAGCTTTCTTGCCTTGCCGACAAACAATAGCTCTTCGTTGTCATTGTAGAACATAAAGATACCGCCCAAATCTCTAGGGATCAGGTGGAAATCAATGAACCCGTAAATATTGCTCAGCTCAGGTGCAACCTGTTTGGTCATACTAACATCCGGCTTGGGAATGGTTATGTTTATCATTTATAGCTCACTTCCTCTTTGTATATAGGACTAAATATTATCACAGATTGGAGTACATGACTATTTCTATCTTTCACAAATATGCCGTTAATTATGAATAGGCTATGCATTTGCCCCCCGACTCATAATCGCCTGTATCGTCTCTGTTATCCCTTGCTCAAAGGAGGTCGCCGGGATAGGGCCAACTAAACGTTCATATTTCTTTCCGCTCAACACTAAAGGCTCTTCGGTCAAATAGAGCATTTCAACGACTTCCTTCATTACCGGGAGGAATAGACCCAGTAATGACAGTCCCATCTTGCCCATAGGTAGAACCAGCTTGGACTTGCCGCTAGCCTGTTGGGCGATGTGGACGATTTCACGGCCGGAGAGGATGCCCCCTCCCGGAATATTCCAGTTCTGTCCATAAGCCTCGTCTCTGCTGGCTAACTCTACAATCATGACTGCCGCATCCGGCAGATACACATATTCACGGGCAACCTTCATATTCCCGACGAAAAGTGCCGGTTTACCGGCAGCGATCGACTCCAGCGTTGAACCTAAATACGAAGCTTCATTGGCGGTAGGGCCGTAATAATCCGGCAAGCGCACGATCATCCTTTGCGTCCGATCCCAGCGCGAGCTAAAGAACATACGCTCGAACTCAAGCTTTATTTTTCCCTTCTTAGTATGGGGATTCTTCGGATAGTCCTCATCTATAGGGTGCTCATTTGTTCTTTTGCCATAAGCATAAATGCCATCTACAGCGATGACCTTGATTCCCAGATTATTCGCCGCCTGCATAACCGCCTCTCCCATGGGTAGCAACCGTGTAGTCATTTCGTTATACGGCATTGCGGCACTATGAAAAATAACATCTGCCCCGAGCGAGGCCGCGGTAATATCATTTTCTTTAAATACGTCGCCGGTCTTTAGGGTAAGGCCCACTGGATTTCCTAGTGTTGCTGCCAGCCCCTCCAGCTTGTGAAGCGATCGTCCAAAGGCTACGGCTTCAATACCCCTTCTTAAAAGTTCCGCGATAATTACCGTTCCTGTCCCTCCTGTTGCACCTAACACTACAGCTTTCTTCATCATCATGTATTCCTCCATTTTATAGTTATTGATTAATCACTACCTAAATTGCAGTAATATCTAGGGTCATATTCCTTAGATATTACATAAACCTAGCAGCTCTTACCCGCGATCCAAATGCTTGGGCTTCAGATCAGGCATTCCAAGCGCCATAGAAATGTTACAGAGCATGCCGTTAGCCATAAAGGTGCTTACCTCCACCTCTGGATGCTCCATCCCGGCAAATACAAATATCTCTTGCACAAGCTCTGTTATATTCCGCATTCCCTGCTGCATCACCTGGCGAATGGCTTCGTCCCGGATGCCTAAAGCCTGAACCTGCAAAATGATCTCATTGGGATGCGTCTCCATCAATCGTTCATATACCCTGATCGCTTCCCAGACGATTAGATCTGCGGGAGCCTTTACTCCCTTAAAGGAGCGGATAATTCGCTCAAAAGCCCGTTCCAGGGTAGCGACAAACAACTCTTCTTTGTTCTTGAACAGCTTAAAGATATAGGGCTGCGAAATGCCGACTTTCTCGGCAACCTGTGCCGTTGTAGCCCTAAAATAACCATGTTCAGCAAAAACAATAACAGCAGCCTCTAGGATCTGCTCCCGACGATTTACTGCGATAACTTCATCCGCTTTCGGTTGCACCAGGTTTGTTTCTTTAGTCATCATATCCTCCTCACAGGGATAAATACTTAGTTATTGATCAATCACTATCTGGGTTCATTATAACCGCCGCTTCCTCATAATTCAACCCTATTTTACACTCCACACTAGGATTAGATTCACTTTCTGGAAGGGGACCGAACTTGACGATAAGCTGACAGGGCAGTAACATGATACTAAGGCATATCCTTTTAGGGATGTCTTTTTTCGATTTACGACAGGGAGGTTGTCCGATTGACAGATATAAACAGACAAACCATTGTAGAGAGTGTGCCACAAAAAGGATTTTTTGGACATCCCAAAGGTCTGTTCACTCTTTTCTTCACAGAGTTCTGGGAGCGCTTTTCCTATTATGGGATGCGAGCTATCCTTGTTTATTTTATGTATTACGAAGTGTCAAAAGGCGGATTGGGTTTTGCTGAAAATACCGCTCTAGCAATTATGTCCATCTACGGATCACTTGTGTATATGTCTGGTATTATCGGCGGCTGGTTCGCCGACAGAATATTAGGACCTTCAAAATCGATTTTTTACGGTGGAATATTGATTATGTTCGGGCATATTGCCTTGGCAATCCCTGCCGGCACTGCGATGTTCTTCCTGTCCATGCTCTTGATTGTAATGGGCACCGGACTACTGAAACCAAATGTATCCAGCGTAGTAGGTGAAATTTACAGTGAAAAGGACCATCGACGGGATTCAGGATTCAGCATCTTTTACATGGGAATTAATCTCGGGGGATTCCTTGCTCCTTTAATTGTAGGAACTATAGGGATGAACTATGACAACTTCCACTTGGGTTTTGCTATTGCTGCTGTCGGGATGTTTGCGGGATTGCTGATCTTTATCCTAACTAAGAAAAAAAATCTGGGTCTGGCTGGGACTATCATAGCGAATCCGCTGTCCGCCACAGAAAAGAAAAAAACCTTCACCTTTATGGGAATCGGTGTAGCTGTAATTATTATCCTGATCGCTATCGCTATTCCAATGGGATTATTAACCTTTGATACCTTTATCGCTCTTATCGGTATCTTAGGGATTCTAATTCCGACTCTATATTTCATTGTCATGTACCGCAGCCCTAAGACAACTGTTATTGAGCGTTCAAGAATCCTCGCTTATATTCCGCTATTTATAGCATCGGTGATGTTCTGGGCGATTCAAGAGCAGGGCTCAACCATTCTTGCTAATTATGCAGACAAGCGTACTCAGCTAGAGTTTGCTGGAATTCATCTTTCTCCCGCTTGGTTCCAATCGCTTAATCCGTTGTTTATTATTATACTCGCACCTGTCTTTGCCTGGCTTTGGGTGAAGCTTGGGGCTAGACAGCCCTCCGTTCCCACCAAATTCTCGCTAGGCCTGCTATTTGCTGGCTTATCCTTTCTGGTCATTCTTGTGCCAGCTTACTTTGGCGGTAATAACTCGTTGGTTAATCCGATGTGGCTCGTTCTAAGCTATCTCATCGTTGTAATCGGAGAGTTATGCCTGTCCCCAGTCGGACTGTCAGTCACTACCAAATTGGCACCTGTAGCCTTCTCTGCCCAAACGATGAGTTTGTGGTTCTTATCCAATGCTGCGGCCCAGGCTATTAATGCCCAGATTGTTAAATTCTACACCGCTGATACTGAAATGCTGTACTTTGGTGTCATCGGCGGAGCCGCGCTCCTACTGAGCCTACTGCTCTTCATGCTTTCTTCTAAGATTCAAGGCTTTATGAAGGGTGTACGGTAGCCTTAATACTAGCTAGTTAAAGTTCAAAAGCCCTCTGACTCCCTGTGAAAGATATTTCACAAAGGCCAGAGGGCTTTTTTGTTAATTGAGGAGCATAGTTTAGTTGCGGCTCCGCAGCTTGGAAAGCAAACGCAGGATCTCAACATATAACCAGACGAGTGTAACCGTCAAGCCAAATGCCCCATACCATTCCATGTACTTCGGCGCACCTTGCTCCGCTCCGGTCTCAATGAAATTGAAATCCAATACCAGATTTAGGGCGGCAACGATCACGATAACCACCGATATGCCAATACCGATTAAACTGTTGTCGTGCAGATAAGGAACAGTCACCCCGAACATCCCAAGTACAAAGCTAAGCAGGTAGACCAAGGCAATTCCGCCTGTAGCCGCTAATACGCCAAGCTTAAATTTCTCTGTGGCCTTAATAACTCTAGTCTTGTACGCCAATAATAAAGCGAAGAATACACAGATGGTTAGTAGCGCTGCCTGCAAAGTGATCCCGTTGTATAAAGACTCATACGATGCTGAAAGTCCGCCTAGAAATACCCCTTCAGCTATTGCATAGATCGGCACCAGATAAGGAGCAGCTGTTGGCTTGAAGCTGATAATTAAAGCTAGGATAAAGCCGAGAATTGCCCCTCCTATTACATAAGGAAATACATTCTGACCTTCAAAATACAACATCCAGATACTAAACGCACCGCCGAGCAGCATAATAAGTGTTATAAACGCTCTGTTTACAGTTCCATTGATTGTCATTTGCTCTTGTCCGGAATAACGATCTGTCTGATCAAAGGTTTTGTCATTTAAAGCCGGATTTCCACTGCGACCTATCATAAGTAGCTCTCCTCACCAGATTCTATTTTGCTTCATTGTATCATGCTTCAGCAATCTCATTCCCAAAAGGAACACTATTATGTATCCGTCTTATGGTGAAAGGGACAGGCCATTTCCACTAGCTGGTTGTCTGTCTCGGATTTCTCCAGGCCATCTTCACCCTGCCGCGGGTCTGTCTCCTTCAACCAACCTGCATAGGCCGACTTCTGGTAAAGAAAGCGGGGGCTGAGATCCAGTTCCTTTAAGGTGCGGTCATGCCAGATTGGAGTAGCCGATGGTGACATCGGTGGAATTAGCCAGGACCAGCGGCCAGATACCTGCCGACCCCGTTCCTCTTCTTGTTGCTGGAACCGTACAAATTGATCAGCTGCCGTATGATGATCCACAATGCTGACACCGGCCTGTTTGAAAGAATGCAGCACCGCACGGTTCAATTCAAGCAGGGCTCGGTCCTTCCACAATGAAGTGTTGGTGGAACGATCCAGTCCCAACAAATCGGCAACAGCGGGCAGACGGTTGTAACGTCCGGTATCCCCCAGATTGCGGGAGCCGATCTCGGTCTCCATATACCAGCCATTAAAAGGAGCGGCCGGATACGCAATTCCACCGATCTCCAGCTGCATATCCGAAACGATGGGAACGGAATACCAGCGCAGCTGCAGCTCTGGGAAACGGGAGATCTCAGGATGACTTAATGGCACCTCTTGCACAAGGTGTTTGGGAATGGGAAAACAGCGAGGCTGTCCATCCCCGATACTAATAACCAACGGCAGCACATCAAAATCCCCACCTGTTCCCTGCCAACCGAGCTGCTGACAGACACGAGTGAAGGCGTCCGAGGCCGGATCGCCGGAACGGGACTTATCAGCGGTCTCTGGATAACCGGCATAGCGAACCAACTGATGGTTCCAGATGCGGATGCGCCGAGCAGCGTCTTCACCACTATGGAATACAGTGATTACGGGACTGATGCGCCCCCCGTTATTCGCCTGCTTCAAGTGCTGCAGCAGTTTCTCTGCCACCTGCTCCTCCGTTTGTGCCTCGCGTGCATCCAATACCTCCAGCGTGTGCCAGAACAGGCGGCCAATACAGCGGCTATTATGGCGCCAAGCCATTCGTGCGCCGTGCATCAACTCATCCTCTGTATGGCGATAGGTGCCCGAGGAATCTATCGCAGAGCGTATTTCCAGAATCCGTTGCTCTATTTCAACTTCAGACTTCTCCAGCTCCGCATAACAAAGCTGGATGAATGCCTCTGCCTGAGTGGCCAACTCTTCAATATTCTTGCTATCCACCCTGCTCACTCCCTGATCTTTTGCCAGTCTTGCCCTAAATAAAGTATAACATTGCGCTAGGATTACTACACCTTTTCAACGCCAGCCTGCCGAAAGAAAGAACAGCCTGCGAAGCACTTAGGCTTCACAGGCTGCAGTAAGGATAGTTTAGCGGTTACGTGGACTAGCTTGCTTATCCAGCGCAGCTAGTCTAGTCTTCTCGTCATCCAATATTTGTTCCGCAAATTCTACACCTTGATCGCTTAAGGAGCGATCGGCTACCCGAACGGCTTCTTCGGCATGTTCCAAGCTATTCTTGGCTTGGGCAATGGTCTGTTCATTCGGATGACTCAAAGCCTGCGAGACAGAGTCGTGCAGCTTATTGACCGAATTCTTCGTCTGTGCCGCAGTGCTGCTATCCTGCAACGTAGCATCATAGCGTTTCATAAATAAGAATCTCTCCCTTCAGAAATGCTCCTGTTCTTCTATAGGATGTTTAAGGAGAAGGCTTCTTATACATCTCAGTTAACTTCTGGGGGTGGCTTTTTTTCATAAAATCATAAACCCGAATCCCTAAATCCAACTGGAAAATATCCTCCGAATTCCGAAAGGAGATATTCAGCACATTCTCAAGCCGTTCCATCCGGTAAACGACTGAATTATAGTGGCAAAAGAGCGCAGCGGCTGTTTCCTTAATGTTCCGGTTCTGTTGGAAGTAACAACGAAGGGTCTCTAACAGCTCAGGCGCTTGTTTGACCTGCTCGCCCATTAGCGGCTCAAGAATCTTGAGCATTTTGGAGGATAAATCACCTTCTTCGGCTATGGAATAGAGGATCGGATAAATCCCCAGTTTCTCATAAAAGATCAGGCTTTGCTCAAGTCTCAAGCTAAGGTTGATCACAAGCGCATCCTTGACCTCCTGATAGGCCAAATATACCCTCTCCAACGATTTGACTGAGCTAATACCCAGATTAAAGGGCTTGCGCTTTAGAATCTTGCGGATGGAATCATAAAGCTCTGTCCACTCTGTTTCCCGAATACCTGTCTTACTTCTAGACGGAATAAGAAAGAGCAGCTGCTGACCCAAGGTAGCAAGCAGATAACCTTTGCGAGTAAGAAAAGTGCGAAGTTGCAAGAATTCTTCGGAGGACAACTTCCCCATATCAGAAAAGCTGCAGAGGACATAATGTTCGGCCAAAGAGAGACTGGTTGAGATCGCCTGCAGCATCAGCGTATCTTTATCTTTCCATTCACCAAGTATCCACTTTTGCAGAAATTCCTCTTTATATTTCTCTTCGATATTGATAAGGCCCCGTTGCTTGGAAAGAATGAGGACCAACAATTGCGAAGCATGCTGAAGAATCATAATATCTGCGGTGGAAATAACGATTTCGTTGGTAGAACACACCAAGTACCCAAATGCCTGCTCGTCTCTCTCTATTGGCATCCATAAGCGGACCAACTCGCGCTCCACGGTTTGGTATAAGTTAACTCCATGGTAGGTGTGCTCAACCGGTTTGCCAAGCACCTCCATGTTTAACGGCCATACAAAATTACATTCCGGTATAGAGCCGAGATTCCTCCCATTATCCAGCATTAGCCCTACCTCACAATTCAGGTATGCCGATACTTCTTGCAAAAAAGTAAGTGTAGACTCTCCCATCAAGACCAGTGAAGTCAAATTTTGCAGTTGATTATGGACAAGATCGATCATCTTGGCTTTCTGATTCAGGATCTCGTCCAGTACTTCAAAGGTTACATAAGGAAAGTGAATATCACCTGCTAATTCTATAATCGGAATGCGATACTCGTCTGCCTGAATGAGAATCTGCGGGGGATGTTTAGATGTCGGTTATCCATAAGCATGCCAATCGCCGTTACTTTGTTAGCAGATATAACAGACATCAATTCACCCTCTTTGGCAAAAGCTTTCATAAAAGCCGTAGAGGTAGTCAGCAGAAAATCCCCTTCTATCGCCTGATTATAAAGATCCCACTCTTCGATGACATGAACCTTAGTCGCAATTCGGTCAATCCCGTTGTTTCCCGCTATTACTGCATGTTCATTGAATAAGTGACCTCTTCTTTGCAATAAATCTATCATTGATATGCCATCCATAATCGGTCCACCTCCTGATAAAGAGAGATAAATGTTATTTATGTTAACATGTCTAAATTCAACTGTCTTCACCATGCTTTTCAAAATTTCTATTTCTTTAGCTCCAAACTCTTCAATATATCCCAATATATAAGGGGTTAAATATATATATAATTAAAATTTGTGACAAAACCACAAAAGATCACCTGTATTTTGGCAGATCTCAATAATGCATTTATATATTAACGTAATATAATATAACACATAGAGAGACAATCTTTAACACAATCATAAGGAGGAGATTCAAATGGAGAGAAAAAGTCCAGCGTTCATTATTTTATCCCTATCCCTCATGAGTTCTCTAGCAATCGCAGGCTGCAGCAGTAATAACAACTCGAACACAGCAAGTACGACGGATTCTCCTTCAAACTCAGCAACAGAAGCACCAGCTGCTACGGAAGCCCCGGCCGAAAAGGTCAACATCACTTATTGGCACACTTGGGCTGGTGGCGAAGATGCGTACATGCAACAAATCGTTGATGAATTCAATAACACTCATCCTAATATTCACGTGGATTCACTGGGTAGCCAAACTACCCAAACTGAGCTTACAGCAATTACTGGCGGAAATTCATTCGATGTCGGATATACACAATATTCAAATGTAGCGAAATGGGCCGAGGTTGGTGCGCTGAGTCAATTGGATGACAGCATCGCCAAGACCGGAATGGATACTGCGGATGTCGTACAAAGTGTATGGGACATCGGCCAATACAATGATAAGCAATTCGCCATTCCGTATACCATGGATACTTTTATGCTCTATTACAATAAAGATCTATTTGCAAAAGCTGGAATTACAGCTCCACCTACCACGATCAGCGAATTACAAGCAGACGCGTTAAAGCTAACTATCAAGGATGGTAGCGACTATAGCCAGTTAGGATTCATTCCGGATTATCCATGGCTCGATGTAGTCGTATGGCGAAATGTATTCGGAGCCAGTCTATATGATGCAGATACAAAGACTATTACGGCAGACAGCCCGGAGAATATCGCCGATATGAATTTCTATAAATCTTTTTATAGTGATCCTTATGATAAAGAAGCCGTCCTGAAATTCAAGAGCGGATTCGGGAACTACCAATCCCCTAACAACGCTTTTTTCCAAGGCCAGCTGGCAATGAGCGTGGAAGGACAATGGCTTCAGACGTTTATTAAAGATTATGCGCCTGACTTAAATTATGGGGTCGCTGCACTTCCTTATCCGGACGGTCATCCAGAGCTGAAGGACGCTGGTGAAGCTCAACCAGGGATGCTGGTCATTCCAGAGCAGTCCAAGAACAAAGAAGCTGCTTGGGAATTCGTTAGCTACCTGGTCTCCAAAGACCCTTACGTTAAATTCTCTGCACTCAAGGGAAGTTTGCCTACTACGTTATCTGCACTCAATGATCCTGCATTGATTGAGCAGAATCCAGGGCTGGAACCCTTTGTGAAATATATCCAAGGCCCGAACATTAAAGCCTTCCCTGCCGTGCCATTCATGACGGAGTTCTTTGCAGCACTGACCGAAGGAGATACCAGTGTTATCAATCTCGAGAAAACTCCGGAAGAAGCCATGAAGGGCGTTGTTGAAAAGGTCCAGCCTTTAGTGAAATAACTCAAATAGTAACAAGGTATCCTCCAGTATGCGGGGTGCCTTGTTATTCCATAGAAAGGAAGGGGGGCTTATATGAGTAGCAAACGTCTTAAAAACCCTGTCCTGATTGAACAAAAAAAATTAGCTTGGGTATTCGTTGCTCCTTGGATCATCGGATTTCTCGGCTTCAGCTTATATCCGATTCTTTCTTCTTTTTACTATAGCTTCACGGAATATAATTTATTCAAGCCTGGTCGGTGGGTCGGGCTGCAGAACTATAACGAATTATTGCATAGCGCCTTATTCTATAAAGCTCTGTACAATACCGTCTTTTATGCTGTTATTGGCGTGGGTCTGCAACTGCTAATAGGGTTAAGTACGGCTCTGATGCTTAACATGAAGGTTAGAGGCCAAGCCATTTATCGGACTTTGGTATTCCTGCCATCTGTAATGCCTCCACTAGCCACATCCTTATTATGGCTATGGCTGCTGAATCCGAAGTATGGGATTATCAATCATTTCTTAAATTTTTTGCATCTGCCAGAGCCGCTTTGGTTAGTATCCGCTGCATGGACCAAACCCGCCTTGATCCTGATGTCCTTATGGGGGGTGGGTACAACAACTATTATCTACCTCGCTTCCTTGAGCGATGTGCCTGAAATGTATTATGAAGCGATGGACATGGACGGAGCCGGATCTTGGGATAAATTTCGCCATATTACGCTGCCGATCATTTCGCCAGTCACTTTTTTTCAATTGATTAGCGGAATCATTGCAGCCTTCAGCATCTTTACTCCTGCCTTTGTACTTACCACAGGACAGACTACAGTTGGCGGACCTAGCAATTCCTTATTGTTCTATTCCGTGTATATCTATCAGCAGGGCTTTCAGTTCCTTAAGTTTGGTTATGCCAGTGCTTTGGCTTGGGTCCTCTTAATTATTGTCATGTTAATTACCTATGTCGTCTACAGAACTTCTAAAAGCTGGATGCATTATGGGGGGAGATAACAATGGGCAGCCGGAAGCTTCGATATGCGATATTTGCTCACTTTTGCTTAATTTGTACGGGTATTCTGTTTGTTTATCCGTTATTATGGATGATTTCCACCTCTCTCAAAAAAGAGACCCAAATCTTCCAAAGGCCAACCGAATGGATTCCCGATCCCTTTCAACTTATTAACTATAAACACGCGCTTACGGTTATCCCCTATTTTGATTATGTGTTTAATACGTTTGAGATTGTCTTCTGGGTCATGATTGGCTCGATGCTGGTGAACCCCGCGATTGCCTATGCGTTCGCCAAGCTGAATTGGAAGGGCCGTAATGCCCTGTTCGTGATTGTGTTGTCTACTATGATCCTGCCTTACCAGGTTACGATGATTCCGCTCTATTCCACTTTTGTTAAATTGGGCTGGATCAATACCATTCTACCGCTCGTCGTCCCTGCTTTTTTCGGCAATCCTTTTTTGATATTTTTGCTTCGTCAGTTTTTCCTTACCTTGCCTGAAGAGCTATCCGAAGCCTCACGTGTGGATGGCGCCTCCGAGTTCCGGATTTATTGGAATATTGTACTTCCGCTATGCCGACCTGCCTTGGTCACTGTTGCTTTGTTCTCCTTCATCTGGGTATGGACGGATTTCCTCGGTCCCTTAATTTATCTGACGGATAAAGTGCACTGGACCATCTCCATCGGGCTTATGCAGTTCTTAACAACACACGGCCTGCAATGGTCGCTCTTGATGGCTGGTTCCGCGGTATTCATGCTGCCTGTTATCATCCTGTTCTTGCTCATGCAGCGCGTATTCATTCAAGGCATTACGATGACTGGACTCAAATGACGTATATCTATGATTCACCAAATCCCGTATTCACAAAGGAGATCATTATGAAATTAGGACTTAGCTCATACAGCTTGCTAGATGCTCTGGAAAAGAAGGAAATGTCTATCCTTGATGTCGTAGAATGGATCGCTCAGCATGGTGGGGAGCATATGGAGATTGTTCCTTATGGCTACACACTGCTAGGGGATGACGAGCTAATTGAAGCGTTAAAAGCAAAGGCGCAAGAGGTAGGCATTGAGTTGTCCAATTACTCGTTGCCGGCTAACTTCATCCAACCCTCGCCAGAAGAACTCGACGCTGAAATTGCCCGTGTAAAATCTCATGTCGATGTAGCAAATCGCTTAGGCATCAAATATATGCGCCACGATGTGAATACCTTCTCCTTGCCTGTTGAACAGACGACCATTTCCTACTTTGAACTGCATTTACCGCAAATGGCTGAAGCCTGCCGTCAAATTGCCGATTACGCTGCTAATTTCGGGATTACGACAAGTGTGGAGAACCATGGCCATCTGGTCCAAAATGCCGATCGGGTTCAGCGCTTAATCGCCGAAGTTGATCGCAGCAATTTCAAAACCACGCTCGATATCGGCAACTTTATGTGCGTAGATGAACCTTCGTTGGTAGGAGTGATGAAGAACTTGCCTTACGCTTCGCTTGTTCATCTTAAGGATTTCTATTTCCGCCCCTACGATGCTGATCCTGGTGAAGGCTATTTCAAGACAGTTCACAATAATTTTCTGCGCGGCGCCATTATCGGACAGGGTGAAATCCCGATGAAAGAGGTCGTTAAATTAGTGAAGGATTCAGGATATGACGGCTATATCACGATTGAATTTGAAGGTATAGAAGATTGCCGATTAGGCTCAAGAATTGGGCTTGTGAACGCCAGAAAAATTTGGAACGAGGTTTAAAATATGGATACATTAAAGGTTGGCCTTATCGGTGCTGGCACCATTTCTCAATTTCATTTGGAATCCTATCAGAACAATAAACAGGTCGAAATCTATGCTATTTGTGATATTAATCTGGAAAGAGCAGAAGCGGCAGCTACAAAGTACGGTGCATCCCACTTCTTTAGGTTATACGAGGAAATGTTGGCAGACCCCGTTATTGATGCGGTCAGCATATGTACCATCAATCATCTCCATGCCGAGATTGCCATTGCCGCTCTGGATGCAGGCAAGCATGTATTGCTAGAGAAACCTTTATGCATGACCGTCGAGGAAGCCCTGCTGATTCAAGCAGCCGTGAAACGCAGCGGCAAAACATTGCAAGTAGGTTTTGTACGCCGGTTCGGCACCAATGCCATGGTGCTTCAACAATTTATCGAAGCAGGTGATCTGGGCGAAGTCTATTATGCCAAAGCTTCGTTCTTAAGACGTTTAGGCAACCCTGGTGGCTGGTTTGCAGATAAACAGCTGTCTGGCGGGGGTCCACTTATTGATATAGGGGTACACATTATTGATCTTTGCTGGTATATGATGGGCCGTCCGAAAGTGAAATCGATTAGTGGAAATACGTATAATAAGCTCGGCAACCGTGACCATATCAAGAATCTAAGCAAGTATGAAGCAGCCGATTATAATCCGCTTAACAATATGAATACCGTCGAGGATCTAGCGAATGCACTTATACGCTTTGAGAATGGCTCCTCTCTCCTGATCGATGTCAGCTATTCACTTCATGCCGCAAATGATGAACTATCGATTAAGGTATTCGGAGACAAGGGTGGTGCGGAAATTGAACCCGCATTGTGTATCGTGACCGAGAAACATGACACCATTCTCAATATGACGCCGCAAATTGACCATCTCACCTTCGATATGTTCCATGCTTTTCAGAATGAGATTGATCACTTTGTTGAATGCTGCCTGCAAGGAACGGCGACAAAGTGCCCTGTTGAGGATGGCGTGGAAATCATGAAGCTCTTATGCGGCATCTATGAGTCCAGCGAAAAGGGGATCGAAATTCATTATAGTTAGGAAGGGAGATTGTCTTGCTATGAAGATCAAGATTATTAACCCTAACACGACCTGGTCACTGACAAATGATCTTCAGATCGAGGCGCAGAAGTATGCCCTCCCCACCACTGAAATCATTTCGGTCAGTCCAAGGTCTGGGCCGGCATCCATTGAGTCCTTTTATGATGATTATCTTTCGATTCCTGGTATTTTCGAAGAGATTCGCAAGGGGGATCAAGAAGAGGATATCGATGCCTATGTGATCGCCTGTTTCGGCGATCCAGGATTATTAGGAGCAAGAGAGATTACAAGTGCACCCGTTATAGGAATTGCGGAAGCCGCGATGCAAATGGCCAGCATGATCGCGGCTTCCTTCACCATTGTCACTACTTTGCCTCGTACCCGCTTGATGAGTGAGCATGTAGTGCTTCATAACGGAATGCAGCACAAATGCCGTAATATCCGCACTACCCCGCTGCATGTGCTGGATGTGCAAAATGATAAAGAGACCTCCGTCCGCCAGATTATCGAGGAATGCCGTAAGGCCGTTACTGAGGATCAGGCAGAAGCTATTGTTCTCGGTTGTGCCGCCATGTCCGCCCAGCGCGAATATATCCAGGAGGCCTGCGGCATACCCGTAATCGATGGCACTCTAGCAGCAGTAAAATTCTGTGAAGCCTTAGTTGGGCTTGGTGTTACGACGAGCAAAGCCTTAACCTTCGCTACTCCCGAGAAGAAGGCCTTCTCGGGTATTCTGCAGTCTTTTGGCAGCTAAAAAGTCCTGAATATATTTATTTTGGCTCATACTCCAAACAAGGGCTGAGCAGAGGATCTATTCCTCAGCTCAGCCCTTGTTTACTTTCTTAAGTTCAACTCATTCCCTTCTCACAAAAAATCACTGGAATGAATCAGGTTGAGCCGCCTGGCTTCAACTACCGCTTCTGCCCGGGAACGAACACCCAGTTTCTCAAATATCCGTGTCAGGTTATACTCAACCGTCCGTTGGCTCATCAATAGCTTGCCTGCAATATCCTTATTGGCGCTCCCGCTAGCTACTTCCTGCAGGATCTCCTGCTCACGCTCATTGATCGATACAGCTTCCAGTGCCCGCTCTTCTCTGGACTCGTTTAAGCGGATCTCCCGGCGACGAAGCTGCCGCAGCAGCGATACCGGAATAACCGCTTCATCCCGGAGAGCGCAGCGTATGGCATTAAGAAGCTGCACCCGGGTGACCGTCTTACTCACAAAGCCCGAGACTCCAGATTCAATCAGCAGATTGAAATGAGGGCTAATCTCATAGCCCGTATAGATTAATACCCGGCTGTCCGGGTGAGCGCTCATCATCCTCTTGGTCAATTCGAGACCGCTGATTACCGGCATATTCAGATCGAACAGCATCACGTCGAAGGTTTCCGTCTTGACCAGCTCCAGCGCTTCCATGGCCGATAAAATAACGGTCACCTGCATCTCTGCATCCTGCTCAATCATATTCTTGGTTCCTTCGCCTACGGAAGGATGGTCATCAACCAACAAGATATTTATCATCCGATTCATCCTTACCCTCCATTGCCGTACTCACAGACTCTAGCGGCAGACTAATGCTGATTTCCAGTCCTTCGCCCACCACGGATTGGAAATCAATCTCCCCTTCCAGACTGCGAACTCTCTCCTTAATACCCGATAAGCCCATGTGCTGATAGGAGTCGCTTAATTCGACCAGCTCCATGCCAATTCCATTATCTTTATACAAAAGCCGAATGGTCTCCCTCTGCTCCAGCTCAATAATAACGGTTGAGGCACTCGCATGCTTGCTTGCATTGCGCAGCAACTCCTGAACAATACGAAATAGGGCTAACGTCTGTTCATCATTCAATTCTGCGGTGAACTGCTTCACACGGAAATCAATGGCATAATTCGAACGGATCTGTGTCTGTTCGAACAGATGCCCTAGCGCCTCCACAATACCCATTTCCTTGAGCAGTGGCGGTCTCATCTCGTTGCAGGTCTCACGAATCTGGTGAATCACATCCAGCAGGCCCTCATGAATCATCTTAAGCTCCTGATATAGCTCGGCTGAGATGGCATGATCCAGCATGACAGATTCAAGCTTACGGTACCAGATAAGCTGGTCCTGCAGCGCTGAATCGTGCAGGTCTGCAGCCAGTCTACGCCGTTCAATCTCCGATAAATTAAAAATCAACCGCATCACCCATGGAGAGGCACCCTTCTGCTTCTGGAACTCCAGTTCCAGATCCTCAATCAAGCTTTCAATCAGGTACAAGTTCTCATAGACGATAGCAGTATAATTAGCCAAAGTCTTCAGCCAGCCCAGCTCATCCAGATTATATTTCGTCTGGTTCTCTTTATCATCCAGCCAGAGCACATGAAAGGTTGAGCCTTTATGGCCCATGACGATACATAACCCGTAGGGAACCGTTACTGGTTCTCCGACCGTCAACTGATGGACAGAGTTCTGCAGAGCAGATATTACCGAAGGATGGATACCCTTAGCCCCTGTATTGGACTGGGAAGCATACACGCGCTCTTTGCTCACTTCCAGAAAGGCCATCTTTTTGACTAATAGAGTAGAAAGAATCTCTTGCTCCAATACCCGCTCCAGATCTGCGCGCTTCATTACACGTGAGATGCGGGTCGAGAAACGGTCCAGACTTCCCTGAAAGTTATACAGATCCTTATTGAAATTCGGTCTTAGACGAAAGTCCGCATATTCCTTACTAAACAGAAAAAGGGTGAGCATAAGGTAAACCACCAGAAACATCTGCATACCTTTGACCCATGAAAAATCATGCCGGCTCAAAATAAGCATACCAAAGGTGGCAATTAGCAAAGTTGGAATAAAAGAAATGATCGTAAAGTACAAAAACCGATTTAATAGAAAATCAATATCGAACAGCTGTCGGTTCATAAACATGTACAAATATACAATTGGAATTCCTAATAGAAAAATAGAGGCCACCTGCGAAGGAATAAGGTTTACACCCACCAGCTGAGGCATACCGAACAAGAGAATAAACGGCAGAAAGCCGATCATATGGCCAATTAACGTGAACTTAAATAGCGTCCTCAGGTAATCCCGCCGATGTCTAACGAATTTCTCGATCAGCTTATAAATAATATACAAATTTACAATGATAAAAAATGGTAGAATCAGCGGAACGCCTGCAAAAAAATAAAAATCGAAGCCCGTCAGCATTCTTATGACTAGAAGCGAGAGGATCGTAGTGACAACGCAATACAAAGCCACAAATAGTCCTCTGGGGACTAATGGCTCCTCATAACGCTTGAGATATTGATTTAGAAATTGCAGAAAAAAAATAGGGACTAACGAGAAGGTGATATTGAACGTAAGGATTCCTACCGTGTTCAATCTTCCTGAAGAAAAAGAGCTGAAATAAGCCAGTCCAGTCGACAAGAAGAACAAGATGAGATAAATGGCTGCTTTATCTTTCTGCTTCCGACGGTAAACAAACCACGAAAACCCTGCAAACAGTAATACTGAGCAAAAGGGTATAATAAACTCCAGCATAAGATTCTCAGAGGCAATTCCTTTGTCTACTACAAGATTAATTTCTTGCTGAGCGCCGTCTAAACCCATTCGGATTAAGCTTATGGTAGAGGCCCCTTCTATAGCATTATAATTCTTGATATAAAAAAATGAAGATGGAGACTTCCCATCTACTTTCTCAATAATGTCTCCCGCCAGAATACGTTTATAACCCCAAAGTCCGGCGGGAGTATCTTGCTGCACCACGTATTGTCCCGTTGCATCTTTCGCGACATTCGTCCCAATCATTCGGTACTCCAGAATGCTGCGAGATAAATAGAGCATAAGTATAGTAATCAGCAGCGGGAGCACCACAACTCTTGATAGTTTCGACAAACCAGTTGCCTCCAAGTCTACCTATTTATATAGTCCAAAAGTGTGATTTCATCGGCTCCATTTTGCCCTCGGTGTCTCCTAGCACATCTACTAATGCTCTGCGTTCAACATCACTAATACCCGCCAATTGAAGCTGGCCGCTCTGCAAACCAACATATGCACTCGGATCTTTCATCATCTTCTGAATCATTTCCTTCAACATGTAACATTCCCCCAATCGGTTTATAAGAGATATTCCTCTTAATTCAAATATAACAGTTTCATCTTTCACTAGAAACGATAATGAGACTTGTAATTTCCGCAAACATCATTGCGGTCATCATTTGCAAGATTTATGGATGGGTTATACAGAATTCATTCTGCTAGCGCAATAATCTGCTCCTTCCAATAAGAATCAATACCCAGCTTGTTTACCATATCCAGATAATTGTAATAGTGTGTTCTCATTCGTACGGAAGTATAGAGAAGAGTGCCCGACTGTTCTAGAATCCGCTCAATTTCTTCCTTGCGGTGAAGCACATCCTCCAGCTGTAGGCGGTGCTCGAAATAATCTAGAATCCAGCTCTCCTCCTCCGAGATGGACTCCAGCAAATACAGTGTAGGCAGCGTCTTCTTGCGGTTCCAGAAATCATTTTTGTTCTCCCAATTCACCAAATCACGAATATCATTCTTGATCTGTGCAGCGATCCCCAGCTCTTCGGCATAATCCCTTACCTGTGCGTTCCATTCACCGGTTGCTAATAGCGTTCCGATCATGCAGGCTGCAACGAGCAGTGCCGCTGACTTCTGCCTAACCATGCACAAATAGTCCTCTTCGCTCGTTATATCATTCTGCAAATCTGTCGTTTGACCATTTATCGCCGTCAAAATCTGTTTACTCATCACCTGTACAGCTTCATGCGTCCGCTCCAGAGGAAATCTACTAGTTAGCAGCATTTGCTGTGACAACGTTAATAGTCCAAGTGCGATGTTAAGCGCAATTTCCGGGGCCATCTGGTTCCAGGCCATGCCCTTATTATCCTTGTCCTGAAGATCATCAATAATATCAAGACTAAGCACCATCAGCTCTACAGCCGCCGCCGCACGGAATATCCCATCCCCGGTTCCTTCAAAAATTCGATAGTGAAGCACGGTCAGCTTGCCAAACAGCATCGATTCCCGCAGCTTCTCCTCAACACAAGCAATTCCCAGTTCGTACAAATGCGGTACGATAAAATAGGCACGCAGGCTATCCCTAAATTCCTTCTCAATTAACCGCTCAAAATCATCCATTCCTCTTGACCCCCATACAGCGCGCTAATCAGATTTATTACTAAAACTTATTCTATATGACCCGGGTATTTCCTTCTTCTATATAACTTGTAGTGCAGAACATCGTTCACTATGCCATTTGAACTAGAATTTCCATATGAATAGAGAAAATTTCCCAATATGTTCACACATTATTCGACAAATATCGTCCTTTCTAACCATAAAGTCGGGTATACTTCGTCATGTAAGGTATAAGTAAGTGAGTGTTTACTTTCTATTAGGAGCGAATTAAATATGGGTAAATCTCTCATTCATACAAAAGAAGGACTAGTGTTATCTACGATTGAGGTAATCAATGACATCGGGATTAATAATCTGTCCATTCGAAAAGTAGCCATGCAGCAAGGAGTATCCGAAGGAGCCATCTTTCGTCACTATAAATCTAAAAATGAGCTCTTGCTGGCGGTACTGGATTATTACTCAAAATATGATTCCGATGTTTTTGTTACAGTGCAGTTAAATAAGTTAACTGCAGCAGAGTCGATTCATTATTGTTTCAATACTTATGCTACCTATTACGAGAACTACTCCGCCATCACAGCTATTACACAAATATACGAAGTTCTTCGTTATGAACCTGAATTGCGGACCAAGATTGATAGCCTTATAGCGAAGCGCATGAATTTCATGAAGGGACTAATTGATGATGCCATAACTAACAATGAGATTGACCCTCATGTAAACAGTGAACAGTTAGCCACGATGATGTGGGGAGATTTCCGGGAAATCTGTATGCAGTGGCGTATAAGTGAATTAGCGTTCTCACTAAGAGATCGTGTACATGAAGCAACAAGTATGTTCTTGGATGCTTTCAGCGTGAAGCATCAATAGCAAAAGAGAGTTAAGGTGATGCAATATGTCGGAGGAATACATTAACGAACCCATGCTGGAAATATTCATTTATGAGACTTCGCTCCAACTTGAACAATTGGAACAAAAAATGTTAGAGAATGAAGACACCTTCTATAAAGAGGAAGTCATAAATGAAATTTTCCGACACATGCATAGTATCAAAAGCGCCTCATCGATGATGCTTTTCAATGAGATCTCTAAACTAGCACATTCCATTGAGGATCTTTTCTATGTGATCCGCGAGGAGAAACCTGTCCAGATCGATTATTCAATACTCTCTGACCTTGTCTTTGAGGGAATTGACTTCATCAAGATAGAAATCCTCAAAATCAAAGAAGGGGCTGACGCCTCTGCCGATGCCTCTGAATTAATCCAACGTATCAAGCATTATCTAGAACAATTGAAGGAACTGAATCCAAGTCTGGCAATTGTCGCAGCGGCAAAAGTAGATTCGCCAAAAAAACAGCAATTCTATATCTCTAATAATAAAAAAGTAGAAAAGACCGTCCATCAGCATACTTTTCAAGCTCGTGTATTTTTTGAAGAGGGTTGCGAGATGGAGAATATCAGGGCATTTACGATCATTCATAATCTCAAAGATTTCACGACTGGCCTGCAGTATGAGCCGAGTGACATCATTGAATCTGAGGACAGCGTAGAAATCATAAGAGAAACGGGTTTCTTGGTTTCCTTCAAGACGAATCGAACCTATGACGAGATGTTTCAATTCTTTTCGCAAACGATCTTCTTACGGGATTTGGAATTAACTGAGCTAGTTCTTGAGGATAGTGAGTCGGAGCCTGGCAGCACTCCACCAGTGAAGCAGTTCCTTGGGCAAGAAGAACAGAAGACCACAAATGCGGCGGCCACCATCATTAGCGTCCAAGTTCAAAAGCTGGACCGTTTGCTGGATCTAGTGGGTGAGATGGTCATCGCCGAAGCCATGGTCACCGAGAACCCCGATCTAATGGATCTGGAACTAGATAACTTTCAAAAGGCAGCCCGCCAGCTCAAAAAGATCACGAGTGAGATTCAAGATATGGTGATGTCTATCCGCATGATTTCGTTATCCACGACCTTCCAGAAGATGAACCGGCCTGTTCGTGATATGTGCAAGAAATTGAATAAAGAAGTGAAGTTGACTCTCATTGGCGAGGACACCGAAGTAGATAAGAATATTATCGAACACCTCTCTGATCCGCTAATGCATTTGATCCGAAATTCAATGGATCACGGATTCGAACCTCCTGCTGAACGGGAGCAGAATAATAAACCGCGAGCAGGCACATTAACTCTAGAGGCCAAAAATGTCGGCAGTGATGTACTCATTATTGTTAAAGATGACGGCAGAGGATTAAACAAAAGTAAAATATTACAAAAAGCGCAAAGCAACGGTCTGCTAAGAAAACCAGAAAGTGAATATACCAATAAAGAAATTTTCAATCTAATCCTTCATCCCGGCTTCTCTACCAAAGAACAAGTCACAGAGTTTTCCGGCAGAGGTGTGGGCATGGATGTGGTGGCGAATAATGTTGAAGCCATTGGCGGCTCCCTTCAAGTGGACAGTACCGAGGATAAAGGAACGGTTATTACCATCCGGATTCCGATAACACTAGCCATTGTTGATGCGATGAATATTCGGGTGGGCCAATCTAAGTACACTATACCTACCTCATACATCAAAGAATCATTGAGACCCAAAACCTCGGATCTTATTGTTGACCCGAATGGCAATGAGATGATTATGGTGCGTGGCCTTTTTTACCCCTTAATCCGCTTGCACGAGCGCTTACATCATTCGGCAGTGCGCAGCAGTTTAACGGATGGAATTGTTATGATTCTCGAAAATGATGATAAGAGCTTTTGTATTCTGGCCGATGAGCTGCTGGGTCAAAAACAAGTTGTTGTTAAAGCACTTCCAACCTTCTTTCAAGGTTCCCATAAGGTCTCGGTACTAGCCGGCTGCACCTTGCTAGGTGATGGGAGTATTAGTCTCATCCTAGATATTCCGAAATTGTCAGGATAACTATAAAGCCAATATAACATTCACAAAGGAGTTGATGGGTCCATGTCCACAGAAGTTCAGGACGAGCTAGAGGAAGATACACAGAAAGGAAAATTCTTAACGTTTACGATGGGTGAAGATTGCTATGGAATTGAAATTAATCATGTTAGAGAGATTATTGGGATTCAACCCATCACACAAGTCCCGGATCAGCCTGAATATCTCCGGGGAATTATTAATCTGCGGGGCAAGATCATCCCAGTCATGGATATTCGCTTGCGTTTCGGGAAAACGTTTCGGGACTATAACGACAGAACCTGCATTATTGTAGTGGATATCGAAAATATATCGTTAGGACTAATTGTAGACGGCGTTTCGGAGGTGCTTTCGATACCTGACACTGAAATCGTAGCCCCCCCAGAGATGAATAAGGGCGGCAACAACTTCATTAAGGGAATTGGCAAAGTCGGAGCAGAGGTCAAGCTGTTACTCGATTGTAAGACACTTTTGATAAAAGCTTCATGGGATGAAATTAATCAGCTCGGCGAGAAATAAGGGGGATATACAAATGAGATGGATTAACAATTTAAAAATTAGTACCCGGATGATTTCTGCTTTTATACTGATTGCATTATTGGCGGGTGTAGTTGGATTTGTTGGAATCACCAATATTAACAAGGTAAGTAAAGACTATTCACAGTTATATGTAAATTATGGTGTTGCCTCTGGCGACTTGGGGCATGTAGGCATGGACTTCCATAATATCCGCGCAGCGATCAGAGATGTGTTGATTAAGACAACCAACAAAGAGCGAGAATCCTACATAACCAAGATCAAAACATTAGATACCGATATGGATAGCTATCTCAGCAAATTCGAAACTAGTATTCAAACAGAGGACGTACGCGCTGCCTTCAATACTTTAACAGCCTCCCTTAAAGATTATAAAACGGTGAGAGAGCAAGTAAGCAGCTTGGCACAAGAAAATAAAGTTGAGGCAGCAAAGACCTTATTCTACGGCGATGCACTGCAGCCATCTATTGTAGCGAATGACAATCTGGATAAACTGATCAAACTGATGGAAACGGGAGGACTGCAAAAGTCGGAGGATTACGCCGTTACCGTTACTACTACGGTGAAGACAATGCTCGTAATCATTCTTGTGACTATGATTCTGGCGATCTCCATTGGCATCTTTGTCTCCCGTATCATTAGTAAACCTATCAATCGTCTAGTGGCTGTGGCGGAACAAATGGCTGACGGAGACCTTAATGTAACTATTCAAGCCAATACTAAAGATGAAGTAGGTATTCTCGCTACCGCATTCCTGAGAATGTCTAATAATATGAATGAGGTTATGAATAATATCAATTCTGCTGCTGATCAAGTAGCTTCCGGTGCCAGACAAATGTCCGAATCAAGCATCGCTTTGTCGGAAGGTGCAACGGAGCAGGCTAGCTCCGTGGAAGAACTATCCGCATCCCTAGAGGAGATCTCCTCCCAAACGAAACTAAATGCTCAACATTCCAATAATGCGAATCAGCTAGCTGAAGCCGCACAGAAAAATGCAGTCCATGGAAACGAACAGATGGGCAGTATGCTTCGCGCAATGGAAGAAATAAATGATTCATCTATTAATATCTCAAAAATCATTAAGGTGATTGACGAAATCGCTTTTCAAACCAACATTCTGGCGCTGAATGCAGCAGTTGAAGCTGCGCGTGCCGGACAACATGGCAAAGGTTTTGCCGTAGTTGCTGAAGAAGTGCGCAATCTAGCTGCAAGATCGGCCAATGCTGCGAAGGAAACAACTGCAATGATTGAAGGCTCCATTAAAAAAGTAGATATTGGTACAAAAATTGCTAATAATACAGCAGTTGCCCTACAGAATATTGTAAACGACGTTGCCCAAGTGGCTGATTTGATAGGCAATATCACGATTTCATCCAATGAGCAAGCCATCGGAGTAGCTCAAATCAATCAGGGAATTCTTCAGGTCTCACATGTTGTACAGACCAATTCGGCAACCTCTGAAGAAAGTGCAGCCTCCAGCGAGGAATTGACTCATCAAGCGCTAATGCTTCAGGAACAAGTCAATCGCTTCCAGCTTAAAAAAATGGATTATGCTCGGGAAAACTTCAGTGATGCTCGACCTAATGCACGCCAGACTAACGAATCTTACAGTAGAGCCAACACTACGAGTAAAACCAAACGGCCTACAAAAATATCATTAAGTGATAATGACTTCGGGAAGTACTAATGTGATCCCTATAAGTAATCAAGAGTTCAGCCGTCTCAGTTCGTATATTTATACGCATTTCGGCATCTATCTAAGTGAAGAGAAGCGTTCCCTTGTGGTTGGCAGGCTGCAAAATGAGCTAGCTAACATGCATGTGAAATCGTTTGGAGAGTATATCGATTTGCTGTTGGAAGATCGAACAGGAATCACAGTCAATGCTTTAATAAATAAAATTACGACAAACCACACTTATTTCATGCGTGAAACAGCACATTTTTCATTCTTAAAAGATATCCTTCTTCCTCAGCTTTCACACACGCTGATGGAGAGCGATTTGCGCATATGGTGTGCTGGCTGTTCCACTGGTGAGGAACCCTATACGCTGGCTATGCTGCTGAGTGACTTTTTTCAGAATGAGAGTCTAAGCTGGGATAAGCAAATTCTTGCTACTGACCTTTCAAATCGGGTGTTGGAAGTAGCCAATACTGCGGAGTATACTCATGATCAGATCCTTCCCCTCCCAGCGCTTTGGAGGAGCCAATATCTTAGGAAGATTGAAAATGGGAATTTTACGTTTACTGACTCAATCCGCAAAGAGATCATCTTCCGGAAATTTAATCTGATGGAAACTCACTACCCTTTCAAGCGCAAGTTCCATATGATCTTTTGTAGAAATGTGATGATTTATTTCGATTCGGAAACCAAAAGAGCGCTGCTGCAGAAACTCTACCAATCCTTAGAAAGCGGGGGTTATCTCTTCATCGGGCATTCCGAATCTATTAACCGGGAAACTAGTCCGTTTAAATATGTGATGCCTGCTGTTTATCGAAAGGAATAGGTAGATGAAGAAAATAAAAGTACTGATCGTAGACGATTCTCTCCTCTTTCGTGAATGGCTAAGAAAAGGGCTATCGAATCATCTAAGTATTGAAGTGGTCGCAACCGCTGCAGACGCTTTTGACGCACGTGACAAAATATTAGCTTTCGAGCCCGATGTGATGACCTGTGATGTCGAGATGCCTAAGATGAATGGATTGGAATTCATACGCAGATTGCTTCCGCAATATCCTATACCCATCATTATGATTAGTACGATGAGTCATAGTGTGTTCGATGCCTTGAAGGCAGGAGCTGTTGATTTTGTAGCCAAACCCTCAAACTTGGTAGCAGGTAGTGCGAATATTTTCTTCGATGACCTGATTCAAAAGATAATCGTAGCCTCAAGCATTCATCTCGAGGAAATACGACGGCAGCAAGGTACCATAAAGCCTATAGAACCAGGGGTAGGGACTCCTTCTTCTATTCGGATCATTGCCATTGGGGCATCTACTGGAGGAATTGAAGCCATTAGCAGTATTCTAACAACCCTTCCGGTTACCGTGCCTGGAGTAGTTATTGTACAGCACATCCCCTCAGGGTTCTCCCGAATGTTCGCCGACCGCTTAAACCAGCTATGCAAGGTTTCTGTCAAAGAAGCGCAGACAGGAGATTATGTATTGCCTGGAACTGTCTTAATCGCTCCTGGAGACCAGCAAATGCGAATCCATAGAATAGGAGATCTCTTCAAAGTGGAGATCTATGAAGGGGAAAGAATCACGGGACATTGCCCTTCAGTGGATGTATTATTTGATTCCGTAGCTAAAGCAGCAGGAAATAAAGCCATCGGCATCATTCTCACAGGTATGGGATACGATGGCGCAAAGGGCCTATTGATGATGAGACGCAAGGGTGCAAGAACGATTGGACAAGACGCTCATTCCTCCATTGTTTATGGCATGCCTAAGGCTGCTTTCGATGTTGGAGCTGTAGAACGACAAGCTCCATTACAGCAAATTCCCCAGCTCATTAACAAGCTGGTTCAGCAATGATAATTAATCTGATGCAGAAGTATGGTGATAATAATGGATAACAACCTTACGGATCTACCGACATCCACATTAAATATAGATCAAATTACCGCTGTATTAGCATGTATTGGCGATGGAGTCATTACTACTGACTTAGCGGGTTGTATTAACTATATGAACCCTGTCGCTGAACAATTAACGGGTTGGAGTATGCTAGAGGCTGTTGGAGCCCTTTTTGATCATGTCTTCCCGCTTATCAATGGGCTCACCGAAGAACCGTGCATCTCTCCTATTGTACTAATTCAACAGAACGAACCCTTCAAAGGGCTACATAAACATTCCATGCTAATCAATAAGCTAGAGAAAAGAATGTACGTATCCGCAAGCTGTGCCCTCATTAAGACCTCTGATGAGCAAGTAACCGGAGCTGTGGTCGTATTCCGTGATATTACAACCATTAAGAAAATGGAAGATCAATTGCTTTTGGAGCGCAATAATTTCCAGGCTTATTTCGAATCTGCACCTATTGGGATGATTTTGGTAGATGGAAGCCTTAACCTCAAGCAAGCGAATGCAGCCGCAAAACATTTTGTTAAGCGGAATCCCTTAAGTGAGGCTAATAAGATGAGAATTGGTGATCATCTGGGTTGTATCCATAGCTTTGAGAGCGAATGTGGCAGGGCAACTGCCTGTGGCAACTGCGATTTGAATAAAAGTATCCGGCAGGTCATGCAAACAGGCTTATCCCGGCTAAATCTCGTCATCCCCTATACTCAGCTAGAGAATGGGATTGCTCAACACTATTGGTATAAGATCAGCATCGTACCGATGGCCTCCCCGAAGGAGAAGCAGGTGCTGGTCATCCTGGATGATATTACTCTACAGCGAAAGACAGAAGAACAACTGATTCAAGCCAAAGATTATTACTTGAGTATGTTCGAGAAATTCCCCACGCTGGTCTGGAGATCAGGCTTAGACAAGAAATATGATTATATCAATAAAAGATGGAGTCAGTTCACAGGCCGCAAACCACGCACGGAGCTTGGCTTTGGTTGGGCAGAGCTGATTCATCCGGATGATCGGTCCACCAGTTTAAATACCTATCTGCAAGCCTTTGAACAACGTCAATCCTTTGAAAATGAGCATCGCCTTCTCCGTTACGATGGCGAATATCGTTGGGTTTTAGATGCAGGTAGTCCATTCTATGATATGGATGGAGTATTCCTCGGGTTCATTGGAGCTGTATTCGATATCACTGAGCGGAAACAGGCCGAGGAGTTATTGGATAAGTATAGAATATTGTCTGAAGAGGCGCATGATACGATACTTTTTGTGGATTCCAAAGGACAAATATTAGATGTTAACGAGGCTGCCACTCATAAATATGGGTATAGCCGACAGGAATTTCTAGAGCTCACTGCATTTCAGCTGCGTATTGATGAATCGATTATTATAGACCAGTTAAATATGGCAGAGCAGGAAAGTGCATTTTACGAGACCATCCATCATAAAAAAGATGGCAGCTCGTTTCCAGTCGAAGTGAGCTCAACAGGCACTACCATAGGTGGTCGGCGAGTCATTATGAGCATCATTCGGGATATCACAGAGCGTAAGCATTCCGAGGTAGCTCTGCGGGATAGCGAAGAGAAATATCGTCAGCTCTTCAATAACTCCACAGAGGCTATATTCCTGCATGAGATTATCGAGGCTAGCCCAAAATTCAGCCATTTTATTGATGTAAATGAAGTAGCTTGTTTATGGCTTGGTTATTCCAGAGAAGAGCTTATTGGCATGTCTCCTTATGATATCAATAGTGGGTCCTACCGTGATAAGCTAAAAAATATGAGAGACACCTTGAAGGTAGGTGCTCATTTCACCTATGATTCCGCACACGTCACTAAGTCAGGTAGGGAAATCCCTGTTGAGATTAATGTGCATTGCTTTAATCTCATGGGCAAAAAGGTTCTGCTCTCCATGGTGAGAGATACTACAGAGAGAACAAAAGTTGAAAACGAGTTGAAAGTAACTCGTGATGAAGCCGAACGGGCCAATAAGGCCAAAAGTGAGTTTTTGGCTAACATGAGTCACGAAATCCGCACACCTCTAAATGGAATGATCGGGATGATCGATCTCACTCTCCTTACCCCGATAAATGATGAACAAGCAGAGAATCTGCATGCGGCAAAGTCTTGTGCCAACGCTCTCCTTGTATTAATTAATGATGTGCTCGATTATTCAAAGCTGGAAGTAGGTAAAATGCGAATCGACCAGATCAATTTCTCACTTAGAGAGTTAATCGAAAAGATTATCAAGTCGCTTTCTCCTACGGCCCACGCCAAACGGTTGAATTTTGATTATACCTTTTCTTCTGAGGTGCCCACCTTTGTGAACGGGGACCCAAACCGCTTGCAGCAAGTACTGAATAATCTGCTGAACAATGCGATTAAGTTTACGGATAATGGCCGTATTTCTCTTTCCGTAAAATGCCAGGAAGTACAGGGCGATTCATTAACGCTGTTGTTTATAGTAACCGATACAGGTATCGGCATTGCTGAGCATGAACAAACAGAGCTGTTCAAGACATTCAGTCAGGTCGATAGTTCTATAACTAGAAGGTATGGTGGCACAGGGTTAGGCCTGGCTATCTCCAAGCAGCTTGTCGAGAATATGGGCGGGCACATTTGGGTGGAAAGTGTTAAGGGGCAGGGCAGTGCTTTTCTCTTTACAATACAGTTCAAATCAGCTCTCTCCGTTGTTGTTGAACAGCCGAGGTTGCCCGCCTTAACCGTTCCGCACAACTCATTATCTATTCTGGTTGCCGAGGATGATCCTGTA
The DNA here is from genome assembly GCF_022369515.1 of Paenibacillus sp. 19GGS1-52. Taxonomy (NCBI): domain Bacteria; kingdom Bacillati; phylum Bacillota; class Bacilli; order Caryophanales; family Paenibacillaceae; genus Paenibacillus; species Paenibacillus sp. 19GGS1-52. Next base: position 466,009 of record NZ_CP059724.1, on the reverse strand, counting down.
AACCGGCTGGTCTTAACACGAATGCTAAAATCCCTTAACTATCAAGTTGAAATCGCAGAGAATGGGATAGAAGTCTTGAAGCATCTAGAACACAAGAACTATGATTTAATCCTTATGGATGTCCAAATGCCACTTATGGATGGTATTGAAGTGACTCGCAAGATAAGACAATCGGAGGGCCCTGTTCACCATACTCCGATTATCGCCATAACCGCCTATGCATTACATGGCGACCGTGAAAAATGCTTATCCGCAGGGATGGATGATTATATTCCCAAACCGATTCGCATGGAAGAATTGCAGCTATCTCTGGAAAAATGGACCGGCCCCACCATAAAGATCTCTGCTGACGGAGAGTTAATCCTAGCCGAAGCAAATCTGTCGCCCAAAATGATGAATGATGGTGAAGCACTTCTTGAATTACAGCGCTGTATCGAGGAACTGGAGCTGATTGTACAGGCCCCTGAGTTAACCCAAATAGAAGATTTGGCTCATTGCATCAAAAATCAGTGTATTCTGTTAGGAAACGAAGAGCTTAAAGCAACCTTTTTCCGGATTGAATTAGCGGCCCGACGAGGGAAAATAGATGAGGTATTAGGGTTTGTTAGTCAAGCTCAGCTGGAGTATGCTCGGTATTATCATTAGACCAAGAAGGAATGATGGATTGATGAAGATTCTAATTGCAGAAGATGATTTGGTTAGTCGTAAATTTTTAAGTAAGTTCCTCGCCCCCTATGGGGAAGTGGATACTGTTGTGGATGGCTTGGAAGCGCTGGATGCGTACCTGTTATCCCTGAAAGATAATGCCCCTTATGATCTATTGTGTCTGGATATTATGATGCCACGGGTAGATGGTGTGAAGGTACTTAAGGTAATTCGTGATTATGAGACACAAAAAGGATTCAGTCCGGAGAATCGCCTCAAAGTTATCATGACCACGGCCTTAGCAGAAGCAGATAATGTTAAGCAATCCTTTGAATATGGATGCGAAGCTTACGCTGCCAAACCTATTAATACAGATAAGTTCATTCTTGTTCTACATGAGCTAGGGTTACTCAAATAAGAAGGAGGAATACTCATGTTTTCCTCTAAGCCACTTTGGGGAGCCTGCAAAATTTCCGCTGTTTATTTAACTGCTGGCTGGTTATGGATCTTACTCAGCGATAAAGGTTTAGGCGCATATTCAGCTGATATAAAAGTAATTACTAACATTAGTATGTTTAAAGGAGGGTCCTTTGTGCTCATTACAGCCCTCCTCATCTTTGTTCTTTCGCTGCGCTCTCTCAAGCGTGTTAAGAAAATGGAGGACAAGCTGCAGCACTTGACCTATCACGATGTTCTGACAGAACTACCTAATAAGCGGGCTCTCTATGCAACTGAGGTTGAAACAACACTTGCGGATTCAAGCCATAATGCGATCTTAATGCTAATTGATATTGATAACTTTAAATATATCAACGATACGATGGGGCATAGCTTTGGTGACCGTCTAATTGTGAAGACCAGTGAACGACTGCTCTCCATCGTGGGACAAGCGGGTGTGCTATATCGCTTTGGTGGCGATGAATTTATTATTCTCATGCGTCCCCTGAAGGATAGAACAGATATAGACAGGTTTGCCGGCCAAGTTCTTGCCGGATTTAAAGAGGTCATTGAGATAGACAACAGTCTACTACATATTAGCATCAGTATTGGAATCAGCATTTATCCACATCACGGAAGAGAGATTATGGAGTTAGTTAAACGTGCAGATATTGCAATGTACAAAGCGAAAGAAGCCGGAAAAGATAGCTTTGTTGTCTTTGATTATCATTTGAAAGAGTCCTTCTCCGAAAGGATGGAGATTGAACATCGCTTATATGCAGCCATGGAACAGGATGAGTTCGAGCTCTTTTATCAGCCTCAGGTAGATTTGGAATCCAACCAAGTGACGGGTCTGGAAGCTCTCTTACGCTGGAATTGCCCGGATTTGGGGTACATCCCTCCACTCAAATTCATCAAAGTCGCTGAAGCTTCCCATTTGATTATCCCGTTGGGAACCTGGGTTCTCGTCGAAGCCTGCAAGTTTCTGAAACATCTTCATGAACAGGGCTTCGAGCACTTAACTATGTCCGTTAATATTTCGATGCTGCAGCTACTGCAATCTGATTTTAATACACTGGTCATGGATACGCTGCAACTCTTCGATCTTGCGCCTGAGCACCTTGAATTGGAAATAACAGAAACGATATTAGTCGAATCCTATAGTCATGTCAGTACTAAATTGAATCAACTTAGAGATCACAACATTAAGATTGCGCTGGACGATTTCGGAACTGGTTATTCTTCACTTAGCTATCTGACCCATTTGCCAATCTCCACTTTAAAAATAGACAAGTCCTTTATTGATTCGATTCCCGCAAAAGACAATCAAGCAACACTAGTGGAGCAGATTATTATGATTGGCAAGCGAATGAATATGACCGTAATTGCCGAGGGTGTGGAATCTAAGGAACAGCTGGAGTATTTGCAGGAGCAGGGCTGTGATAAAATTCAGGGCTATTTGTTCAGCAAGCCGATAGCGGCTGAGAATTTGGAGCAATTATTGAACAGCTGGGAGGATACGAAAACGTACCAACTAGCCTAAAATCCCTTAGATAGACCTCCTACCCATTGTTCACCTTACTTCCTTCGCTGCGCAGGGATTTTGTTGATTCCTGTCGAATTAGTAAGAAGCTAGCTTGTAGAGGAGGTGAGTCCCGTACGGCAGGAATCTTCCTGACAAGCGTACGGGAGAAGCGATGTGGAACTGGCTAAAATCATCCAAAACATTAGCGATCAAACAGGAGCCGGATAACGCGGTCTTCGAAACAGAACACAACGAAGCTACAAAACTCAAGGTGATCGTGATTACCGGAACGAGCGGCTCGGGCCGCAAAGGGATGGCTAAAAAACTAAGTGCGGATCTGGGGATTCCCTACATTCTTCCGTACACAACCCGTGCCATTCGGCCCCACGAACAAGACGGAGTACATTATCATTTCATCTCCACGGACCAATTTCAGAGTATGGCGGAGAAGCACGTATTCTTCCAGACTGTACATTTGGAGCGGGGCAACTATGGAATTTCGGAGGAGGAACTGTCTCCATCAGCCATTGTTGTTGTAAACCGAGAAGGAGCGCAAGCCTTTCGGAAGCATTATGGAAATAAGGCCATTCGGATCTTCCTGTACGTCACCAAAGACGATATTCGGCTTCGACTCGAGCGGGAAGAAGCTCCGGACGAGCTTGTAGAAGAATATCTGCATAATTATACGGAACAAGTGATCTATAAAAAAGAGTCGGAGTATCTGCTGCAAAATATTGAACCGGCAGCTACAATAGAGAAGATCAAAGAATTTCTACAAGACAAGTTATGAAGGAGGGCAGAGCATGCCTGGCTTTCATTTCCATAGGATATGAAAGCCCGTTCTCAGGTTAGTCTGAGGCGGGCTTTGTGCTATTTCCCTTCAGGCCATGGAAGGTTGGACCTTGCAACATTTCATGTTTAATGTACGTCTGAAAAGGTGAAAGTATAAGAAAGGAGCGTGCCTATGTACACCACAAAAAATAAGAGATGGATCATCCTGATCTCCGTAATATTCCTGCTCACGGCCTGTAATAGAGCGCCCAATGCGGCAACAAAGCCGCAACAAACACCAAGCCAAACACCAAGCCAGACACAAGAAATAGCCACATCTGAACCAACAGCGGTTGTTGCCCAAACACCAGGCTCGACTGAACAGCCTATAGAAGAAGGAATGCCCCCTACAGCGCTGGAAGCAGCCACTACGGTCATGAGGGCGATTAAGGATGGCAATATGAAGACGCTCGCAGCTTGGGCACATCCGCAGAAAGGAGTCCGCTTCTCTCCCTATGCTTACGTTGACACGTTGACTGACCTCGTGTTTACACGGGAAGAGCTTGAAGGGTTAATGGCGGATTCTACGAAGCGTGTATGGCGAACGTTTGCGGGCTCGGGTGATTTAATCGAGATGACCTTTGCACAATATTATAAACAATTCGTCTACGATGCTGACTTTTTCCAGGATGCCAAGATCGCGTTAAATAAGGGACTCGGACAAGGCACGACAATCAATAACTTGAATGAAGTGTATCCAGAGGACAGCTACGATTTCGTTGAATACCATATCGATGGTATTGATCCGCTTAATGAAGGCATGGACTGGCGCAGTCTACGCCTTGTCTTTGAGAAAATCGGCGAGGATCATGCTCTCGTAGGCATTATTCACGATCAATGGACGCCCTAATATACCCATCCATCTCTTGTAATAATTCGCTCAATGCACTATTAAATAAAGGGTGCAGATACTGGATTTCGCTTTCACTTTGCTCCACAATAGCTTTTTGTAATGCGGAAGCCACTTCATACATTTTTTTTGCGCCAATATTTCCAGAGCTGCCCATGATCTTATGAACGATTTGTTTAGCTTGTGAATAGTCTTTAACTTGTAAGCTTTCCTGTAATTGAGTAGCGACATGTTCATTCTCATTTATATAGGTACGTAATACTGATCTATATAATTCCTCTCTATGACCCACCAGAATCATTCCATAAGCTACATCCAATATCGGTTTGTCCACTGTTTCCTCTCCACCTTTTTCTGCATTGTTGGGTAAAGTGCCTAGAATCTCCTTCAATCTTGCTACTAAAAGATCCGGTTCAAAGGGTTTACTCACAAAGCCGGTTATGCCCGCTATTCTGCACTTCTCTTCCACCCCTGTTATCGCATCCGCTGTCATGGCAATGATAGGAAGAGTCTGATTCTCTCTTCGAATTAATCGTGTCGCCTCATACCCGTCCAGGACCGGCATATGTAAATCCATTAAGATTAAATCGATCTTATCGGCATGCTCTACAAAAAATTCGAATCCCTCTTTGCCATCATCGGCTAAATATACATTAAACCCCGCTTGCTCCAAGATCGATTGGGCAATAAATTGATTTGTTTTGTTGTCTTCCACAACCAAAATATGATGATTGGGCTTCGCTTTCAGGACTTGCGCTTGTTCTTCTATAATTGTAAATTCATGCTCATCCATGATTTTATCCTTAAATATTTCTAAAATACCATTATAAAGAACAGAAGGAATAATCGGCTTGGTTATGCCGAGGTCAATCGAAAATTCCGCTAATTTATCGAATAGATCCTCCCTAGCCAGTGGAAACATTAATATAAACTTTGGCTTTATGAGAATGGTTGGATCTTGGTTAATCTTCTGTATAAATTCAATCCCTTTGAACATAGGGGTATCATAATCTACTATGATTAAATCATAGGGTTTGGCTTCATGATCCGTTGTGCTCTGAAGCAGCTCAAACACCTTTTTCTCGGACAAGGTAAACTCTGAAATGATTCCAAATGAGTTTAAATATTGTCGCATAAGATGAGTATAGGTTTGATTTTTCTCTAACACGACCACTCTTATTTTCTGAATAAAGAGCGAGCTATTTTTCTGCTTCTCTATATATTCTTGTTCTCGATCCACCTCAAATGCTAACTGAATGACAAAGGTTGAACCCTCATCAAGTGCGCTATAGACTTTAATTTCGCCCTTCATCCGATCCAGCAGGCTCTTTACAATAGACAAACCTAGTCCTGTACCCCCAAACCGTCTATTAATAGAGATATCAGCTTGATTAAAGGGCTCAAATAGATACTTGATCTGCTCCTCTGCTATTCCAATACCCGTATCTTTAACGGTAAACTCGATATGAAATAAATCAGAGTGTTTAGCTACCAGTCTTATCGTCAATGAAACCTGACCCGTTGGAGTGAACTTTACCGCATTGTTAATTATATTGATTAGAATTTGTTCAATTCGCTTAGGGTCACCGAAAAAAATAGACGGTAGTTCAGTATCCTTATCGATAAAAAAGTCGATCCCTTGCTCTTCAATCTTGAAGGAAACGATATTTATCACCTTCTGAAGAACGGTATCCAAATTAAAGGAAATTCTTTCAATTTCAATTTTATCCGCTTCAATCTTCGCAAAATCCAAAATATCATTAATTATACCCTCCATACTTTTGGAGGCATGACTTATTTTGTCCATATACAACTTTTGGGTGACAGAAATATCCGTTTTTTTCATTAGATAAGTCATGCCCGTAATCCCGTTTAAAGGGGTTCTGATTTCATGAGACATGCGAGCCAAGAAACTCGATTTAATATTGTTGGCAATCTCGGCTTCTTCTTTTGCCAGAACCAGATCCTCTTGAATCCGTTTTCGCTCCCGAATTTCTTTTCTTAACCTCCTAATCCAATACCAAGAAACACAAAATACGATCAGCACAAAGGCAATAGCAACAACCACTACCTGGATCAACTTGCTATAATCGACCTTATTCTCAATTCCGATCCACTGATTATTGATTTGAATTTTTTCTTCAGACGTAATACTAGCAAGCCCCTTATTGATAATGCTCACTAGCTCTGGCCAATCCTTTCTTACGGCAAAATAAAGCGATTGATCTCCTGGATCATTCATTTTAACTACCTTCAGATCGGTGATTCCATTCTCCCTGATCAAATAGGCTGTTGTAGCCAAGTTTCCGATGAATGCTTGTTCAGTACCATTGGATACCGCCTCTAAAGCTTCTCCCACCGTAGAGTACAAACTCAACTCTGTATGACCAATACTTTTTAAATAGGTATCATGGGAGCTGCTTTCTTGTACGGCTATCCTCTGTTTACTTAAATCGTTGAAAGACTGGATGGCATCGTTGTCGTCTTTAGTAATAATTACCCTTTGGAAGGTATAGTAAGGTATGGAGAATGAAAAGTAGTTTTCTCGATCCACTGTTTTGGAAACACTCGGCAGCACATCAATTTCTCGCTCAACAGCCTTTTCATAAGCCTGCGACCACGTCAAATTAGGCACAACGGCCAGGTTCAGGCCTGTTCTCGCTCTAATTAATTCAATATAATCATGGACAATTCCCTTATAAGTCCCGTCTGAATCGATAAACTCAAAAGGAACAAACTGCGGGTCCACACCTAAATGAATAATTGGATGTTCTGCAATAAATTGTTTCTCTTCCGCTGATAAATTCACCTTTGCTGCACTACCGTGAAGGGTCAGTGCCGGAAACAAGAATAGAAAACAACAAGTAATTAGTATGATTTTAGTTATTTTCACCCTATTCAACCTCAATTTCTGGGGTTTGCTCGAATTCTTGAGTGATTTTCAGCATTTCGTTATGAATTTCCATAAAGGCATCAACAATGTTGGGATCGAAGTGACGACCACGTTCCTGATTAATAATCTCTAAAGCTTTTTCATGCGAAAATGCTGCCTTATACACTCTCGGGTGCACCAAGGCATCGTAGACATCAACAATAGCGACCAGGCGGCCACATAGCGGAATCTCTTCTCCTTTTAGTCCATGCGGATAACCCGTACCATCATATCTTTCATGATGTGTCCCAATAATTTCAAGAGCTGTGCGGATAAAGCTGGGAGCGTTATTCCCCTTGAGATTATACATCAGGGCGTCCACGCCATAGTCTACATGTTTTTTCATAATTTCAAATTCCTCAGGAGTTAACTTTCCAGGTTTCAAAAGAATATGATCAGGTATGCCCACTTTCCCAATATCATGCAGAGGTGTTGTTCTGAACAGCTCTTGAATATATTCGTCTGTGAAAATATCATAATAATCTGCCTTTAGCTTTAAGTGTTCGCACAGTTTTCTCACCATGTATTGAGTTCTTATTGTATGATTACTGCTTTCTAAGTTTCTCACTTCCAATAATCCAACCAATACATTAATCGAGATATCTCGGCTTAGGACAAGCTCTTTGGTTCGAATCTCAACCTCATTCTGCAAGCGCAGATTGTAATCCTCCATCATAACTCTTGAATTTCTTAAGGCAAGCTGGATTTCAATCCGTTTTCTCAAGGCTTCCATGTTCAAGGGCTTTCGTATGAAATCCATTGCACCTAATGCTAAGCCCTTCACTTCATTCTCGATCTCATCGTGATTAGTCAGGATAATGGGGACAATCTTCGAATATTGTGGTTGTTTCAGAGCATTCAATACTTCAAAACCATTCATCACAGGCATGTTCAAATCCAGTACGATTAGTTCAATAGAAGGATCATGATCAATCATCTGCATGGCTTCATACCCATTGGCAGCATATAACAGCTGATAATCATGCAGCATAATTTTGATTAAAGCTACATCTGACTTGGAATCGTCCACAATTAATATTGTTGTATCCACTGACACAGTCCCCCTAAGGTTCTAGTAATATCTGGTTCCCTTTGGTCTCCATCTGTTGAAGGAATTCATCAATCTTTAGTTCACCCGTCATCACTTGGTGCAAGCCTTCTTCATACAAATCCTTTTTGATCGCCTCCCACTTGGGTACAGGCACATCAATACTAGGATCATTAAAGCCCTCTAGAAAAGTTGAAAATACCGGATTGTTCTCAAACAGTCGACTATGTACTAGATCCTTTCTAACCGGAGTTCTGAAGGGATAATAGGTATCATGCTCAATGCTATATTCCCCGTCCAGCACTTTTTCCTGCCCTTCTACTGAAATTAAGTACTTCATAAATTGAATAGCCGCATTCTTCTTCTCGTCCACCTGAGGAGACACGGCTACCATCATGGGTCCAACTTCAGCTTTTAAAGATACGTTCTTCAGCGGAATAACCCCAACCTCAAAGGGGTTCCCATTCTTCCAAATATCCGTTACTCCCCAGATACCCTGAATCTCAAAAGCTACTTTCCCTTCCCGAAACTGATCCATAACCTCGATTCCGCTATCATTCGTCCAATTTGCCTGAGCATGCTTCCCCAACACATTCTTATAGAATTCCAAGGCAGCCTTTGATTGTTGATTATTGATCGTGACCTGAGAGCCTTCCGAATTCACAAGACTCGAACCAAATCCATATATAAACTGATTGACCATCCAAGTAATATCATGATGATTGGCACCAACAAGTCCAATCCCCTTGGCTGTTGTATTACTCTCCACGCGTTCCAAAGCACTCACTAGATTCTCAAGACTATTAATTTGCTTCGGATCAACACCACTTCGCTCTAATAGATCCTGATTATAGATTAACCCCATACTATGACCTAACCATGGAATGCCATACACTTGCTTATCCACCATGCTTAGATTCCATAATTCTTCGTAGAATAAGTCCTTTTCTTGCGCAAATTCTTGCGTTAAATTCAATAGCTTACCTTGCTGTCCAAAATATTTAATATAGCGATAAGGCAAAACATACACATCAACCTGATCCTGATTCTTACGATCTAATAAGTCTTCAATAACATCTCTGTCCTCATCACCATCGACCATAATGACCTCATATTGACTTGTGTTTTGGTCATTATAGGCTTGCACAATTTTACGAATAGCCTCTCCTCGTCCAGAGTACGTCTTCCAAGTAATACGAAAGACTAAGGAATCTTTCTTGGGAGCTTCCTGTATTGAGCCCACTTGTAGATTATTGACCTCAGTACTGCTGTGCTCACATCCTGCTATTAATAACGGCATACTCCCTATCAATAAACAAACGATAAGTGTTAGAGGAAATCTGGGCATTGGCAAGCTCCTCAAGAATTAGTTGGATTTATTCGATAAAAAGTGACAACTCCCCTCCATTATAAATTGAGATTCGCTTTCAGACTATTGTGATAGATACCAGAAAACAAATAAAAGACTGGCCTTTATTGTCATATATCGACATAAAGGCCAGTCCCCATTATTTATCCAGTCCTGACAACAGCTGTTCATATAAGGAGACCGCTATAGGTGAGGGGGCTATTCCAATTTCTTTATGCAGAGTTTCCACAAACTTCTCGTATTGCTGGGTTAAATCTTCTTTGTTGTCCTGTAGCGCCAACGCTTCCATAAGCAGCATGAAGGGTTCTTCATCCAGCTCATTGTGTGCCATGAGTTTACGCAACAGCCGGATAACTACTTGCGTCTCCCCTCTTGATAACAAGGCGACGCATAATCGCCGGGTAAAAGAATTATACAGCGAGGCAATACGTTCAGCCTCATTCCACGCCCAGGCGAAGGCGCGCTCACCAAATAATTCGCCCGTGTAGAGCTGTTCGATCCCTATCGCCTGTTCGATATTACTCTCATCTATTACCGCCATCTGTCTACAGCCCTCTTCAAAGCTGAGGAGGTCCACATGTACATCTTTAAGACTGAGCGCATAATGATTGCTGTCGGAGTGCAAATTCTCCTTCAGTCCAAAAGTCTCCAAAACCTTACGCAGCTGATAGACCGTCGTATTTAAATACATTTCGGCATTCTTTGGCAACATGTTGCCAAATATATCCTCAATCAGCCTTGCTCTGGATACAAGTCTACCTTTATTTATTAATAAATATGCAAAAAGCTCAGCACTTTTACTTGATTTCCACTTGACCCGCACACCCTGCGTGCTTTGAATATCAATCCCGCCCAAGCAGTTAAACTTAACTTCATTTAAGTCGGGGGGCTGCTTCGCAGCAAGTGCTCTTTGGACCGTGTGGTGTAATCTCTCTTGCACAACAGGCTTCAAAATATAGTCGAAAGCTTGCACATCAAAGGCATATAGCGCATGTTCCTTATGGGAGGTTATAAAAACCAGCTTGGTGTGTCTGCCGCTTGCCCGTAACCGTTCAGCAAACTCCAGACCATTTTCCCTTGGCATACTGATATCAGCAAATATCAAATCGACCTCATGATTCTCCAAGTAGGAAAAGGCGGTTGCCACTTCTTGAAAACTACCCACAATTTCAACCTCGGTAATCTTGGCAAGCATCCGCTTCATAATTAAATGCATCGCCTTCTCATCATCAATAAGGATAACCTTCATCTCACTTCACCTTCCATGCTGGCTGCTCGTCTAGTTGAAGCTTTAGCTGCAGTAGGGATAGAGAAGTAAAAGGTGCTGCCTTGTGCTGGTATACTGTCAAACCAAATCTCTCCCCCATTTATGTGAACAAATTCTCTGCATAAGATAAGTCCCAGCCCGATGCCCCGCTCTCCCGCTGTTCCTACTGAAGAAACTGGATAATCATCCTGCAGCAAAGAATGGGCTTGTTCTAATGGTATTCCTTCTCCTGTATCACTTACCGAGATAACCATTTGACGATCTTTCTGCTCTGCCTTTAAGCGGATGGTTCCACCGTAGTCCGTAAATTTAATGGCATTGGATAGTAGATTGCGGATAATCAACTCAAGCATTTCTTTATCGGCATAAACATAGGTACCCTTAGGTATTTCGGATAGGATGTTGATATTCTTGTTCTCACCACGGAGGCGCACTAAACTCAAATTGGTTTGAACTGTATGGGCCAAATCCCTTTCCACTGGATTAAAAATCATACCCCCTGTTTGACTCCGAAACCAATCCAGCAAGCCTTCTACCAAAGAAAATGTATTCTGAATCTGCTGCCTCATCTCGCGAACGATCTCCTCATGGTCCTCACCTGAGGCCTGAATTTCCTCCTCAAGTAATTCCATCAGATTGACCAGAACCGCTATGGGATCGCGAATATCATGGGCGACTACACTAAACATCCTGTCCTTGAACGTATTCAATTCACCCAGCTGTCTGGCATTATCGTGGAGTCTTTCCTCTACACGCACTGTTTCCGTTACATTGCTTAACAGAAGTAATTTGCCGACCGGATTGGGGTTGTTACCACTCACATAGGACATATGGATATTATAAAATTGTCCATCACTCTGACCTGTGATTTGGACCCTGCTCTCCGAGGATGGATCTTTCATAATGATTTCCAGTAATAATGGATAATGGAGCAAGACTTGAGCAGCCGGCTGTCCAAGTATTTTTTTATGTAAACCTCCAATCACCCAATTGGCTGCCTTATTGAAACTGATTAGTCTATTATCCAGATCAAACACAATGACCGCATCTTTCATCGATTCAAACACATTTTGCAAAGCTAAAGGTGCCAACCTCAGCATATTAAATTGATAGATTCCCCACATGAAAAAAATACCAGAGAACAAGAACCCGAATGGAGATAAATCAAGGGGCATATAGATCAATCTACTTAAATAAACAAGCGTAAAGCCAAAGGGTCCCCAAGAGCCTATGATCATAAGGGCTACTTGTTTCTTCATACGGGGGGCTGCTCTGCGGAACATCTGAATCAAAAAAACCATTCCCACTATAAAAAAGCTATAGGAATATATAACGTGAAGTTCATATAAAGGCCCCTTAATCAAGGTGACCAATGGGAATCCTTCTGAAGTATTGATCGTCATACTCTTGTAGAATAAGTGATGCCATTCATTTGTGTTATGAGAAATAAAGGTTAGGATGGGAACAACCATCAGAAGGGCAACGTACCTTGGACGCACCCATGATTGCCGCCCCGTATACTGCAGAACCATAATAAACCACAGCACAGTACCGAAGGGAATACCGATATATTCAATGCGCAGCCAGAACCGTATTTGCTCTAGGGTAGTACTAGTAATTTCAAAGGCATAACCAAAAGTGTAAAAAGAGCCCGTTAATAAGCCTAAGCCATAGCTTATGGCTATCGGTAAATTTCTTCTTTTCCAACATAGATAAACCAACATCAGAGAACAACAGGTAGCAGCCATCAGTAGTGCCGATAAATACAGATTATAGTTCATAGATGGTTGACTCCTAGTTAGGAAATATACGATCATTCTGTGCCTCCTATGTTATCAGAAACCCATTGAAAAACATACGTTCCAGATAGGGATAATTCGAATTAAATATTAGGGTGCTTCTACTTGGCCATATTTTCAAAAAAAGCCCGCTCCAGCCTCTTAACAAGGGGGAACGAGCTTGCGACAAATTGCAGCACTTATCTACCTATTCCAAAGAAGCGGTCAGCACCTCCTGATATTGCCTAATCTGTACCTCTGTAGCCCTATCTCGTAAGGATTGGAACAATGCCATACAGTTTCTGAAATCGCCGTTATTGTGAGACTTATGGGCTAATATAATACACTGCAAAATGCATTCCAGTGCCTCTGCGTGTCGCCCGGCCCGCTTATGATATACAGCTAAGTAATAACAATAGTTGTAGTAATACGAGATATTAGCCCCGTCATTGGACTCCCCAAACTCTGTAAACTGTTGTGCGAACGCATGCAGAAGCTCATACAAATTCATATCATATCGAAGCACCGCTTGTAATACCGTATCCTGACCCGGCAATAATTCCTCTGGATAATCTTGCAGAAAGAGCACATATTCCTCTAACTGATCTGTCTTGCCCGCTAGAATATCCAATGTATATAAATTAGTCTTCGCTAGGAACCGGAATTCCTCAACCAGTTGGAGTCCTTCCTCACCTAAATCGTCGAACCAGCCCAAATCCGCATATTTTATTATGTATTCTCTTGCTTGATCATAGTGGCCCTGCTTCTGATGAGCGAACCCACACATGAGATGACTGAACCCGTAATAATACACCAACGGATGCAGCGTCTCTACTGCAAGAGGCAAAGGCAAACCCTTTGACTTGAGATCCTGACGCTCTTCATAGATGCATTGTGCGTAACTGAAAAGAATGTCCGAAGTATTCAGTATTTTATCCCAATTTTCTAATAAAAAAGCGTTTTCTAACATTTCAACCATAATATCCGGCTTCAGTGACTTTAGAATGGAACTACGCAAGTGCTGTTTCCTCCTTTATCGTCAAGCCCGACTCTATAACCTTCCAATATGTCCCTTTTACTTTACTTCCACTAGAGAAGTAGTACAATGAGCTTAACACACTACTTATATGCAGTACTATTAATATATTTTACCGTCTCTATGACCCTGCCATTTCTACCCATACTCTCCTAACCTTTAGGAGAGGTGACTAGCATGATGGATTTAAGAAATTCAGTTGGAGACAGAATTCGAGCCATACGTAAGGCAAAGGGATTAACTCAACAACAACTAGCGGAGCTCTCGAACTTGGATGATGCCTATGTTGGATCATTGGAACGAGGGGAACGGAACTTTTCTATAGATACACTGCAGAAGATTATTACCGCACTCAAAATCCAGCCTTCAGAACTATTCTATAATCAGAATAATCTGGATGAAATTGAGGCTGCCCAACGTAAAGCAATTGATGAATATGCGGCCACTATTAGCGAGTTGACTGTGGAGCAGATTGATTCATTGAAACGGATTAACAAAGAGGTACGGAGATCATTCGAATAAGTAAAATCAAAAGGATAAAGCCCTGACCGACATTGGTTAGGGCTTTTTTTCCAAAAAAATACAGGATCGGGGAACGCCCTTATCCTGCTTTCTTGCATGTTATATGATTTCTACTGTACTAAATTTTCCAAATCCGGCTGCAATTTAGTCCGCAGAGCATACAGCATGATGGCACCAACAAGGAACGTGACAGCATCCGAAATGACCAGCGACCAGACCACCCCGTGAAAGCCGTTCATTCGATTGGCAATATACAACACTGGAATCAGCGTAATTCCTTGAATAACTGACATAATAAACGCGGCGGTTCCTTGTGCTGTTGCTTGGAAGATCCCCGTAAACAACGCGGTCATTCCTGTAATGAACAAGGATAAGAACGTCACATGTAGAATGTAGCTACCCATTTCAATTAATTGCGGATCATTCGTAAATAAACCAATTAAGTGATCGGAAATCAGAAAGACAATGACGCCGAACACGACTGCTAAAGCCACAATCGCTTTGATCGTGAATGCAATGGTATGCTTCGTGCGTAATTTATTCGCTGTAAAAGAGAAAGCAATCAACGGCACAACTCCCTCGCTTAAGCCCATCAGAATAACCTCGGGAAATTGCAATAAACGGGATGAAATTCCGAAGGCCGCTACGGCCTGCTCCCCATATTCGACCAGAAAACGGTTGAAGATGAGCGACATTGCACCCATGAAGAGGCTCATAACAAAAACAGGAAGTCCGATTTTGAATACATTGCTGAGAATGTCCTTGTTAGCCTTGAACCATTTAATGGAAACGGTTAAGAATTGGCTCTTATATCCTATATGAAAGGCGTAGAATGCACTTGCAACCAAGTTAGAAATGACCGTAGCAGACGCAACGCCAATCACGCCCCAATGGAAGACGAAGATGACTAGCGCATCGAGGATAATATTCACGACAACACTGAGAATCATACCGATCATCGACGTCATGGCCGCACCCTCCGAGCGCACGATATTCTCCAGCGTGAAGAATAATACGATGAATGGTGAACCCATAATCATAATCGTGACATAGTCCTTTGTGAAGCCGAAGGAGTCAGGTGTCGCTCCCAGGCCATGAACAATTGGATCAATCAACGGGAGGCCGACAGCCATCACGATAAGACCGAGAACTAAACTGCTGTAAACGGCGAATGAAGACACATGTTTTACGTCATCATACTTTTTCTCTCCCAGCAAACGGGAAATGAATGTACCACTACCGATGCCAATCAAGTTGCCTAGCGCCATAATGACCGCGAATAACGGCAAGGTTAGCGCGAGTGCGGTTAACATAGCAGTATTGCCCAGTGTGCCAAGAAAAAAGGCATTCAAGATGGAATATATGACACTCATTGACATGCCAAGCATCATCGGTACAGCGAAGTGAGCTACGGCTTTTGCGATCGGTGCTTTTTCAAAGTAATGGAGGTTTTCTGCATCCATATGGGTCACCACTTTCTTCATTTATTTTGTCTTCAAATTACTTAGAATTCTAACTATAAACATAATAGGGATTTCGCGCCGCAGCACAAACTAACCCGTAACGATGACATTGCGGGTTTAGTGTGCAAGATTCGAATGATCTTCAGTTTCTGGAGGCTAGGATATGCTTAGCTAAATGTTCAACTTACTTATCGTCTGGGTCATATGAGTTATCCGAGGAAGAATTTCTTCCCTCTCTGGAAGGTCCGCCGAATTCGTGCATCCCGCGGCCTTCCCCGCCAAACCCAGGGAACCTTCCGCTAAAGCGTTCGTCCCCCAAATTTCCCCACATTCTGTTCATTTTTCCACGCATGGACATTAGTTTTTCAAATTCCTCTGTACCTATACGCTCCTTTGCGGCCTCCATCCAGAGAGCCATTACGTCACGTTCTGCGTCCGTTCCGAGTTCTTCCTCTAAAGTCGTAATGACGCGGACCAGGTATTCCCCGAAAGTTGCCTGCTCTTCTGGCGATAGGCGAGAAAATATGTTACCACTGTCTATCTCTTGTCCCTCTTCCTCTTGTCCTTTTTGCGTCAGGTAGATCAACATGATGCGTTTGTCTGTTTCTGAGGGTTTACGGGTGATATATTCGGCTTTCTCCATTTTTGCCAGCAATTCATTAAGGGATGATACACGGATGTCCAGCATATAGGATAAATCTTTTGTGCTGATACCATCTTTCATCCGGAGAAACGCCAGTATCCTACCTTGCCCGCGTGACGTGTCGGCCATAGGGCCAACAGCGGCGTGGTTTTTCAAGTGTTGTCTCTGCAACAACCATTGTAGTTTCGCGAGTTTTTCGTACAATTCAGTATTCATGTTCATCGTGAATCCTCCTTAAATTTGTTTAATTAAATTTCCTTACTGTACCTGTTGATTCATATTATAACGGTACCTGTTAGACTTGTCAAAGTTTTTTTGCAGGTACCGTTAATATATTTCCGCAGGTGATCTGCTGCATAAAATTACCGTGCTTGATCCGGTTACATATCAGGATGCAAACGGCAATAAACAGCTTAAGTATAGAGTCAACGCCAAAGAAATTAACGTATTTCGCCACTTCATCAGATTGTCAAATATGTTTAGAAAACCTGCAATTCCAGGTTCAAAAAGACCATAAAACAGCAGAATGATACTTAATCATCTTATATCCACCTTTTAATGGCTAAGTGTATGTAATATTACCTAACGCAGATATCGTTTCTACGCTCTTAGAGCATAAGGGCTTATGATTTATGTCAATTTATTTGCCATCATATGCTGATATATTGTTGAAAAAATTATTACCATGGAGGGAATACCGATGTACTGTGTACAAGAGATAGCACCCGCAATTGTTTGGGTTGGGGGTAGCGACAAGCGGCTGGAACGGTTCGAAAATATGTTTCCACTACCAAAGGGCATCGCGTATAATTCGTATTTAATCTTAGACGAGCAAACCGCACTGATGGATACCGTTGATTCCGCCATCACCGCCCAATTCCTAGAGAACGTTGAACATGTCCTGCAGGGAAGAGCCTTGGATTATTTGGTGGTCAATCATATGGAGCCGGATCATTGCGCCAATATTGAAGAACTGCTGAAGCGCTATCCGGATCTAAAGATTGTCGGCAACAAAAAAACGTTTCAGTTCATGGAACAGTTCTATACCTTCAGCAAACCGGAAAACTATTATATTGTACAAGAAGGAGATGAGCTTTCCCTTGGCACCCGGACCTTACGTTTCTATTTGACGCCTTTCGTCCATTGGCCGGAGGTAATGTTCACTTATGAAACGACAAACAAGATACTGTTCTCCGCAGATGCTTTTGGCTGTTTTGGTTCCCTCTCGGGCAATATCTTTTGCGATCAGACTGATTTCGAAGGGGTCTTTCTTGAGGAGAGTCGGCGTTATTATGCCAATATCGTCGGTAAATATGGCTCACAGGTACAGAAGGTTCTGAGCAAGCTGGCGCAGCTTGAGATTAATATGATCTGCCCGCTGCATGGACCAGTCTGGCGGGAGAATCTATCCTATATTCTCGGAAAGTATAATCTGTGGAGCAGCTATCAGCCGGAGAAACAAGGCGTTGTGCTGGCCTATGCTTCTATGTACGGCAACACAGAGAACGTGATGAACATGATCGCCTCCAAGCTATCTGCCAAAGGGGTGCAAGATATTCGTATGTATGATGTGTCCAAGACGCATTCTTCGTACATTATTTCGGATGCCTGGAAATTCAGTCATTTAATCTTTGGTTCACCCACCTACAACATGAGTCTCTACCACGGAATGCAAGCTCTGCTCCAGGAGATGGCCGCCTTGAACCTCCAGAACCGCAAAGTATCATTGGTCGGAAACTATACTTGGGCGAACGCTTCCGTTAAAGAGATGACCGAAATCATAAGCGATATGAGAAAAATCGAATTTATTGGAGAACCGCTAGAGATTAAATCCGCGATGAAGCAGGAGCAAATGCCACAGCTCGACCAACTGGTGGAGGATATATATGCCTCGATTAGCACCGGTATATCTGCAGCACAACCCTTTTTCACGAATCGTAACGCTATATAACGGAAGTAACATAAATCATGCATAGAAAATTTCAAAACTATTCTTTTGGGGTAAAAGGTTAGAAGTGACCAGCAATCCCAATAGAGAGGAATATGTGTATGAAGCAAGCCATGATCATCATTAACCCCGTCTCCGGCAAAGAAGATGCGCTAGAGCATGTCAGAAATGTAGAAGAACTTTTAGATGATGCAGGATATAGTGTTACGGTCAATGAGACAACTAAAGAAGGGGATGCCACTCATTTTTGTATAACTGCATGCGAGGATAGTTATGACCTGGTCGTATCCATTGGCGGGGACGGCACACTCCACGAGACCATTAACGGACTCATCGATCAAGACCATCGCCCAAAACTTGGTGTAGTTCCTTTGGGGACAGTCAATGACTTTGCCCGTGCCTTGCAAATTCCGCTGAATCCTGAAGAAGCGATTCAGACACTTACTTCAACCAGGGTTAAGAACGTTGATATGGGCCGACTAAACGGCAGGTTATTCGCCAATGTCGTTGCCACAGGTTCACTCGCTGAAACACTGTCTTCTGTATCCTCAGACGACAAATCCAAATTTGGTGCTCTAGCCTACTTCAAAGAAGGAATTAAAGATCTCCGTAATCCTGCCCAGCCCCTTGTCATTCATCATGATGGGGAAACATGGGAAGGACAATCCCCACTTTTTCTGGCCGCATTAACGAACTCGGTGGGCGGATTTGAGAAACTGGCACCCGATGCTGCTGTCGACGATGGTTTGCTTCATTGTTTTATTATAAAAGATCTTACCATACTCAATACCGTTACGATCGGCATCTCTTTATTGCTTGGCAATCTGAAGGATCATAAAGATGTAGTTTACTTTACTGCCCAAAATGTAAGTGTACACTCAGTAGAACCTGTTAAGACAAATGTAGATGGCGAAGAAGGGCCCCCTTTACCCATTGAACTCAGTACTATCCCTCGTCATATCCAAGTGATTGTGCCTGAAGGGGACTGAATTCCTCCAATTCCCCTCATCTCACACTAGCTTGCCTGTTGAAACGTATCTCCACCTTCTATATTTCCGGTTTGGAAGCCTTTATTAAACCATTGCTTCCTCTGCGCGGAAGTTCCATGGGTAAAGCTCTCGGGTACAACATACCCCTGAGCCTTTTTTTGGATGCTGTCATCACCGACTGCGCTTGCTGCCGTTAAAGCTTCCTCAATATCACCCGCTTCAAGCAAGCCCATTCCCTGAGCATGATGGGCCCATACGCCTGCCAGATAATCAGCCTGCAATTCAAAGTCAACCAGATATTTATTAAACTCCGTTTCACTAAGCTGTTCACGAAGCGGCATAATCTTCTCAGTGGTGCCCAACAGTGTTTGAACATGGTGGCCCACTTCATGAGCAATCACATATGCCATGGCAAAATCACCTGGAGCCTGAAACTCCTGACGAAGCTCATCATAGAAGCTTAAGTCAATGTATAGCTTGTGGTCGCCTGGACAATAGAACGGCCCTACCGATGCACCTGCTTCTCCACAAGCAGATTGGACGCTGCCTGTATACAACACGAGCGTTGGATCTTCGTAAGTTAAACCTTTTTGCTTGAATAGATCACTCCATATATCCTCAGTATCCTTAAGTACAACCGATACGAACTGTGTAAGCTCCTCTTCTTGAGCCGTTTGCTCATAGGGCGCACTCGTTTCTGACCCTGTATTCGTCAAGTTATTCAGAATATCTCCTGGACTGCCACCACTTAACAAAGTCACAATAATGACAACGATTATGCCGCCAATTCCACCGCCAACCAGTTTTCCCCCTCCACCCATGCCTCTGCGATCCTCAACATTCGAACTACCGCTTCTACCTCTCCATTTCATAAGCTGTCCTCCCCCATTTTGTATATAAGCTTATACCCACAAGCATTGAACTTATAACCTCTAAATAATAGGGAAATAAATGGGTGTAAATAATTGGAACAGAACCATTTCGTCTTTCCTTCGTCCAACTATATGAACCAAATCTATCCACAAGGTGATGAACGCATGACGAAAAGTAAAAATCTGCTTCTCTCTCTACTGGCTGTATCCCTGTTATATTCTACCTCTGCTCATGCAGACACGGCCCGCCAAGCTCCGTTGACTCCCTAGAAGATATCCATTTATTGGGATGGCCAACAACTTCAACCAGAGGTTGAGCCGCTCAATATCAATGGCACGGTACTCGTTCCTATGCGCGGACTGTTTGAAGTACAGGGTGCCAAGTTATCCTGGAATAACGCAAGCAAAACGGTCACAGCAACTAAAGGAGATACAACGCTTACTTATCACATAGGCGAGCTCACAGCTAATCTAAATGGTCAAAAGCTACCTCTAACCAGGCCGGGCCAGATTACTAAAGGTTATACTATGATCCCTCTGCGCTTCGTTAGCGAGGCTCTGGGAAGTACTGTGAAGTGGGTTCAAAGTACCCGTTCGGTTCAAATCTCACCATCTGTAGATTATAATACGTCCATCCTGTGGGGCGTTAATTTACGAAGCTCCCCAGACTCTGGAAGCAGCTCCGTTAGCTTGGAAATGTTATCTGCTGGTGCCAAAGTTCATGTGATCCGCGAAGTTGACGCTTCCTGGCTGGAAATTCGGACTCAGGATAATAGAACCGGATACATATCTGCGAAACCGAAATATACCGATTACACAAGCCCTACTCTGATTGAGAAGCAAGCGGACGAGCTAATTGCGTACGGCAAAAAATATCTGGGCACACCGTATGTCTTCGGTGCTTCACCAGATCAGACAGATACCTTTGACTGCTCCTCTTTCGTTAAGCGTGTGTTCCAGGATACACTGTCGATCGAACTTCCTCGTGTATCCTATGATCAGGCTAACATAGGCAAGAAAGTCGGGATCGATGAGCTGCGTAAAGGTGACTTATTATTCTTCAGTGCACGCGGTCTGGATATTGGACATGTGGGCATCTATGCGGGAGATAACCAGATTCTGCATACGTATTCGAAAGAACTCGGCGTGCATGTGGAGACCTTCGACAGCCAGTGGAAGAAACGCTTCGTTACCGCCCGCAGAGTATTCTAGAACAGACACTGCACTAAATACCCATGACAATTCAATTATAAGACACGACCCCAACTTCCTTATCTTCATGGGGTTGGGGTTTAATAAACCACATAAGCAATTTGAAGACACAATAACCAATGATGCCGCCGAATGTGTTCAATATAAGATCATCTACATCAAATGTGCCCATCCGCAATAGAAGCTGCGTCACTTCGAAACATAAGCTTAGAAGCAGAGAGAAAATAAATACGCCTATGAACGACGCCCCTCTTGATGTGAAGAGTTTAGGGATGAAGAGCCCCAATGGAATAAAGGCCAGAATATTGCCTATCAGGTTCGTAGACGAGAATGGACTCGACATAGACAAACGGTGAATCTCTCTAAGAATTTCCTTGAAGGGAATATAGTTGCCGGGTCGATCAAAGATTCTATCAGGCTGTTCTAGAGTAATCTGAAGCTGATACTGCAGAACGTGGACGTCAACAGAACCCCATTTAAATAAGATCAACTTGATAATTACATACAGATACACCACAAATCCTGCTGCCGTAACCAATCTCATGAATGATGTCATATGCTTCATTACTGACCTCCCTCGTTGTTATATGTATTTATTTCTGCACAGTCACAATCACACCATCGATGTTGTTCCCTGAGATCTCATATTGGCCGTTCTCCGGTACCTTGATGATATTTTGGGAAAGCGGATAATAACTGATGTTATACGCTTCACCCTCTACAACTGTCGAAATGCTCTTGTTCTCACGTATGTAATCCAAATATTGCTCCAGCACAAGCTTGTTTTCCTCCATGATGGCACTATGAGGTAACCCGACATAACGAAAATGCCACGGTTCAAATTGAATACCGGTGATGTCGGTTTTGTCCTTGGGATAACGTAATACAAATCCGTATTTCCAAGCGTTTTTTTGCAGCCAGCTTCCTTCAGGTGCTTTACTCATCTCACTCTGGGTAGATCCTATATCCAGCGATAAGCCAAGGTTGTGTTCGCTATAACCCGCTGGCAACGCATAGTCTGAACCTTTTTCCTGATAAAGCTTATCTTGTTCTTCTAAATCTCGATACCCGCTGCTGATCAAAAAATGATTCACACCCTCTTTACCTGCTGCCTCAATCATCTTCTGAAACTTCTGTACTACATAGGTAGACAGACGGATATGCGGGTCCAGCAGTACATATCCCTGCATCAAATCCGCATGATCTGATACATTCACAATGTCGGATTTCACACCTTCCTGATGAATAGGATACTCCTTGTTGACCAGTATCAAATCCCCTTGGTACAGCTGATCCTGTGGAACAATTTCGATCGTCTTGGAATTGTTTATACTCATTCCCTGATTCTCATATTTTCCATCGAAATCCTCCAGTTTCTGTTGAAGATATTCTTTGGCACCAAAAATGGCATATCCCAAGAGCACTACAATAAATAGAAAAAAGCCCCACTTCTTCATCAACTATTTCCCCCTTAACTCCTCATACAATCAGGATAGAGAAAACTAGTTAAAAAAAAAGCAGGGCAAAGATAAAGTTTTTCTTAAATGATAGACGCCAGCGGCAGTTGAACTTCAAACAAGGTCCGCACAACATTACTCTCGACCGAAAGGGTCCCCTCATGCTGCACCACAATATTCCGGGCAATGAATAGACCTAGACCCGTGCTGCCCTCTTGATGTGTTCGTGACCGGTCACTCGTATAGTACATATCGAAAATATGCGGCAAATCTTCTGGAGCAATATGTCCCCCATAGTTAACGACCTGAATCACTACATGCCCTGAATCCAGGTGACAATTGATATCTACATACAGTCCATCCTTCCCATAACGGTTGGCATTGGTCAGTAGATTCTCGAATACACGTGCCAGCAGTTCTCCATCGCCAGAAATGTATAGGTTAGGCGTAATATTGAGCCTGGATATCAGGTGATTCTTCTCAAACACAGGATACAGTTCCTCATTTAATTGCCTCAGCAGCTCACTAACGTCTATTCGCTTCTTTTCGACAGGCAGCATGCCATAGTTCATTCTAGTAATATCGAACAAGCCATCAATCAGCTTCTCCAGACGTTGAGATTTGTTGAAGGCAATCGAGATAAAATGTTTGATCTGCTCCTCTGTCAGCCCTTCATCCTTAAGAATTAAATCTAAATAACCCAATACTGAAGTAAGGGGGGTGCGTAAATCATGAGCCAAATTCACGACCAACTGATCCTTGCTGTTCTCGGCAAAATCCCCTTTTTCCACGGCCTCTTGCAGCTTTTCGCTCGCCAGATTAAGATCCTCAGCAATGATTCTGAACTCATCTCTTGAGGAAATATGCACCCTATTCTTAAATTCACCATTGGCCAGATGATGGATCCCCTTGGAGATTTCATTAAAATAGGTAAGATACGGCTTAGTGAACAAAAAGAAAAAAAGAATAGCCAGGGGAATGAATAGGATCAGAAAAAAATAAATATCCCCGATATTGCCCATGATATGACGGTATTCGGCCAGCTGATCTTCACGGCGAACACCGACATAATAGAGTTGAAGAATTCGATAGACCCCATACGTGATCCCACCGGACAAAAGCATACTTAAGCCCAGCAGCAGAATCATTGTGGTCCGAAAGCTGCGATTGCTCTTATTCATTGAACGTATATTATTCATTGAACGTGTACCCCACGCCCCAAATGGTCTTGATGAATTTATTCTTATTGATGTCTTCTCCAAGCTTCTTGCGCAGGGTACGGATATGCACCATAACCGTATTGCCGCTCTCATAGTAAGCTTCGCCCCACACCTGCTGGAAAATATTCTCGGCGCTAAAGACTTGCTTGGAATGACTGGCCAACAGATAAAGGATATCAAACTCCTTCGGTGTTAACTCTACAGCTTCACCATATAGGGTAACCGTATGCTGGTCTGGTGAAATAATCAATCCACCCGTTTCTAATACAGATCTATTCAGGGCTGCAGGTTGGTTGAACAACATGGAGCGGCGCAATTGAGAATTTACCCGAGCCACCAATTCCATCGGATTGAACGGTTTGGTCATATAATCGTCTGCCCCCATCACCAGTCCTGTGATTTTATCCAGATCTGAGGTCTTGGCACTCAAGAAAATGATGGGCAA
The DNA here is from genome assembly GCF_022369515.1 of Paenibacillus sp. 19GGS1-52. Taxonomy (NCBI): domain Bacteria; kingdom Bacillati; phylum Bacillota; class Bacilli; order Caryophanales; family Paenibacillaceae; genus Paenibacillus; species Paenibacillus sp. 19GGS1-52. The sequence continues at coordinate 441,519 of NZ_CP059724.1, read as the reverse complement.
ATGATACTGCTCCCGGATTTTACGGGTGACCTCATAGCCATCCAGCTCAGGCATCATAATATCCAAAATGGCTAAATCAATCGATTGCGATTGAATAGCCTGAATAGCGGCTTTCCCATCGGCTGCTTTGACAATGTGATACCCCTCTTTTTGTAAATGCAAGGCTACCAGATCCGCGATCTCTGCCTCATCATCTGCTACCAGAATCGTGATACGCCTCATTCTTATTCCACTCCTGTATCAAAGATGGTCAATAATATATTAAATATTACACGTAATAATACAGAATGGATAGGATTCAAATGATTCCAGGTTGTGCACTTCAAAGTGCTGTCCGGACATTTGAAGTGATCATTGAACCGCACTCAGGTTACGTATATGATAAATTCAGCATGTTCTTTAAGGGGAGGCAACGTATACGTGGCAGTATTAATCAATGAGCAAATTAAAGCGTCCGAGGTGGTGTTAACCGGACTTAAAGGTGAGAAGCTCGGCATCGTTTCCAGAGCAGAAGCTCTGGCTATGGCCCGAGCTGTCGGCGTGGACTTGGTCTGCACCTCGCTGATGAGCAGTCCTCCACCTTGCAGCCTGGTTGCCAAGGGCAAAGGAAAAGCGACAGCACAGAAGGAAGCGGCGATGCACAAGACAGGTGCTGGACAAGCTAAAGGAGGCGGCAAGGAGAAGCTCAAGGAGCTGCGCTTCACCGCTCATATCGAGGAGCATGATTACGATACGAAGCTCCGCCAGGCGGACAAGCATCTTCGCTCTGGCAAACCGGTACAGCTAGTCGTGAAAGCATCCAACACCAAAGAAGCGCTAGCTGCCAAAGGGGTGTTGGAGCGGCTGCTCGCTGATCTGAAGGAAGCCGGAATAAAGGATACTGGCATTCAGTCGGGCGGCAAAGGCTCACAGGTGAAAGTGAATCCGCGTTGAGTGGAGTGTTGTTCTGCATGCTCTGTCCTATTGCGGCATGCAAAAAGAAGCGGGTGCTGTCCTTTCTATGGACGGCACCCGCTTCTTCGAGAAATATAAGACATAATTATTGGGTTAGAATCTTCTTAGATTTGAAAAGCGTTAACGGCTTCTCGGAACTTCTCGGCCAGATTCTTTAGTTCATGCGTATTGGACACGATCTGATTAATACTGGCTAATTGCTCCTCTGTAGCGGCGGAAACCTGCTGGGTTGCAGCGGAATTCTCCTCCGTAGACGCTGAGAAGGTCTCAAAGATGGCTACAATTTCATCCTTTTCCGACTATTCTACTACCTATTTAACTGACAGTATGCAATGCCTGCTTACTACTAACGCTGATATTGTTGGAAAACGGGCCCATTATATGTATCTAGAAGACAAGGAATTACTGTTACTCCGTTACAAGAGTATGGAAAATAAGCCGGTTTCCCTGGTTCAGGGAGCAACCCTTCTTGTCAAAAGTCATGTGTTCCGTCACATCTCTTTTCCAGATCAAAATAGGGGGGAGTACGTCAAATTTTGCTCTGATTGCTTAGCGCATGGTTTCAGAATTCATTCTGGTAATCAATACAATTTTGCGGCGATCCGTAGAAAGAACTCTAAAGATCATACGTGGATCGTTAGCGACAAGAAACTCCTAACCAAGAATGTCAGCGTTCTCAAGGTGAAAAACTTCAAAAAATATGTCAGCCGAAGGTGAAGGAATGAAAAAGCTCGGACCCTTAGTACTTAAGGATTCGAGCTCGTTTATTAAGCCTTATTCACCAGTCCGCGAATAAAGGTCTCATAGTTTTTTGCCAACTTTGTAATCTTGTGATTCTTCCCTTGATCTACATAAACAACCTCAGGTTCGCCGTCATTTCCAGATGATCGGTAATCCAGCATCACTACACCATGACCTGCAGAAGAACAATCACAAATAACCACACCAATTTCAGGATAACCCCCCGTTTCAATCACAACCCGGCTGCCCGAAGCTCCGCACAGCGAATTTTTCTTGTCTCGACCTATTCCCCGGATACCTGAAATCGTAATATAATCTTCTCCACCTGTAGGGTAAGCTGTGTTTTGAGGAATACCCCCATTATGTAACTTCATCATAGCCACATAGAAAGCCGGCAATTTGAAGACCAGTTCTTCTTCCACGGACTCGATCAGCGCAGCTGTAGGCGGCTCAGAAACATATTCCTGTAACGCATTCTCGCTGTCATCCCAAAAGTTGGAGAAATCGAACGCTCCCAAAGATTCTTTAGCAGGTTTCTTTGTAGTTCTCTTAGCGGTTTTACGCCGAATCCATTCCAGAAACTCCAAGGTATCCTCATCTTCGGGGTCCATTTCATCTGCGATTTTAAATTCTCTTAAGGCTTCATCATATTGCTCCAGATAATAATAGGAAACCCCAACTCGGTAATGCCAAAGCGGATCCTCCTTGCCTTCTTCTGCAATTGTCATAAACTGTTGAAGTGCCTCTTCGTAATTCCCGAGATTATTGAGCGCTCTACCCAAATGACTAATCAGTACATAATCTCTGTCCTCCGGAGGAATCTCCATTATTGCATCTACGATTTCTTGAAATTCATCTTCTTCATGCCACAAATCCAGTTGTTCCATAAGATCATCACTCATCATTTCTGCCTCCTTAATACGCTAACTCTAATACCTAATAGAAATTATACCATTTCCAACCTAAGCCAAGCGAACAACGCTTTGGCCAATTTCCTACCGATTCTCCAAGGAGATATGCTGGTACCAGTCATTTGCCTCTTTTAATACCTGCTCTCCACCTGCTGCCATAAACTCCTTTACGAAAGTATCAAAGTAATCTACAGGCAAGTCCCCTGTTATTATAGAAATATAAGCCTTGTTCTTCATTGTTATAAGTGCTGAGCTGTTCTTCATTAAAGAAGGTGTCGAAACCTCCATGCTATTGTAGATGCCATTAGTATCCAGATTCAGCGTTGAAGCCCATTGTTCCCGGCGGGCTAAAGACTTGCGGGGAACGGTCATCCCAATATTGGAGCCGATAAGATTAGTGTAGTTAAACATTGTATTATATGGGGTAAGTATAACTGCTTCGTCGGTAGACTTCCCCGCCCATTTCCAATGCTTCCCTTCGACCCCGTAGATCATTGATGTGTATTCATCGGGATCCGGATTTGCGCTGACGTAGTCAAGAATTTGCAGAATTTTTGCTATCTTTCCCGGCTCTTTTGCCGCATCGGCACCGATTGCTATAAAGTTCGTCAGCATATTATACGCTTTAGATCCGCTTTTTCCTTGGGGTCCGGTAACAGGTTGTCCAAATATAATTTTCGCATTTTTATTTTTGGTCGAAAGCTCGTACGCATTAAACGCGGCTTCTACGGGGACCTCTTCACCTTTTTCATTGATAACCTGGTAATCGCCAGCCTGAATCCAGTGGTAGTAGTTGCCCATAGAGGTCATTCCTATTCTCCCGTTGATAAAAGCATGGGACAGATGCTTGTAGCCTCCTTTATTTTCTCCAGTTATGAACTCCGGGTCGATAACGCCATCCTTATACCACCGTTGCAGAACCTTGAGCGCTTCCTTCATCTCAGGCTCCAGCGCACCGATGACCAGATTGTGATCCTTCACTCCAAAGTACAGCTGTTCGGCAAAGACAATCTGTCCAAAGGCTCCGAAAACCACATTCAGACCTTCACTTGAAAGGCCGTAGGTATCCTTCTGTCCGTTTCCATCCGGATCTTTATTGGTGAAATCATACATTACACGCTCAAACTCAGCTAAAGTCTTCGGGGCTTCTAGACCCAGTTTATCAAGCCAGTCCTTCCTGTATACTACAGGTGTTCTATAGATATTAGTCGGGCTAACCACAGGGATTCCGTAATATTTTCCGTCGATTTTCCCATATTCCAAATACCCGGGAGCGTTTGTATTTATAGTGTCGATAATGTTCGGTGCATATTTTGTTAAAATAGCCTTTGGAATCTCGGCAAGGACACCCTGTGCCTGGTACTTCAAGAGATCTTGTGGCTGCCTTATCCTAAAGAGGTCCGGAATCTCGCCTTGAGCAAGCCGGAGATTCAAGAGCGCCTCATATTGATTATTTTGGAGATTCCATATATCCATATCCACTTTAAATTTATTCTCTATGTATTGAAGCATTTCTGCATTCTCGGGAACAGGCTCGTTCTGATGCATGGTCCAAGAGATGTGATACTGTATATCTGCAGCAGGAGCAGGATTCTCTTGTCGAGTCCCCCATGCCCAGGGGCTAATACCTATGATGAGGAGGAATACTAACGCTAGGAAGAGTGAAAGTACAATTCTCATTTTCATAATATCAACCTCCCCCTCGATATTTTCATAAAGATTGATCAGAACAACTAGGCCTGCTTAATTAAGTTCCGCGTATAATCTTTTGGTGTACATCCATTGATTCCCTTAAACTTTTTGATGAAATAGGCAGATGAGCCGTATCCAACAGTATTGGCAATTTGTTCTACCGTCATATCGGTGCTTGCCATAAGTTCCAGCGCTTTTTCCATCCTTTTGTCCGTTACATAATCGATATAGTTTATTCCTGTTTCTTCCTTGAATATCTTGCTGAGATATTTGGGGCTTATGAAGACATTACCGGCAACAATGTCCAGAGAAAGCTCCTCGGAGAGATGTTTGCTGATATATTCCTTAACCGTCTCAATACTTTCAACATTTCTCTCTTCACTCCGCTGCTCCATATAGATGTAAAATGCTGCAATGGAATTCACCAGCCACTCCCGAAAACCAACGATGTTCTGGATGAAGGCATGCTGCTTGTATACATCCAGTTTGAGGGAACCAGATGGCTTATACTGCACACTTTTTAAACCCTCCGAGTACATAGATACCATATTCAATAAGATAATATGGCAGTAATCTGCCGAATACATGCCTTCCCGCAGATGAACAATTAGATGGTCTATTGCAGCAGTAACTTCATCTATATTTCTGGCCTGCAGCTTTTCTTTAAATTTCAGGAGAAAAGCTTGTGGAATTTCATTATTACTGTGTTCCCGGTTCAACAGGGTTAGATCTTGTATCATTGCGATCTCCGGCAGGAAGTAAGCATATTTAATAAGCTGCTGAGCTTCAGCAAAGCTTCTGTGCACATCCACAAATTGTTGCACCCACTGACCCACGGCTAATTGGCAATATTGGTCAACACCCGGGTTCACTTCTGAATAGATAAACCTGGAAAGCTGCTCAAGCAGCCCTTCCTCTAGATGATTCGTACATACGATTACAGCTATTTTTCTATCCGGCAGCTCTTCAGCAATGAGTTGACTTTCATGAAAATCGATGGCCTCCAATTGATTGATCAGACGATAGATGACATACTGGCTGGATTTGGGACTGAGTGGTTCAATGCCTTTACTAACCGGATCGATCACCATACAGCAGAAATTTGCATACTCCATCGATATATGAAGGGAGTACAGTTGTTCTGCCAATTCTTCAGAACTGTAGCTGTTCCTGAGCATGTTAAGCACAACATTGTGCTTGATTACCGGATTGTTGGCCTGCAGGGTTTCCTCCAGACTACTCACCTTATGGGTCAGTGTATTGAAGGCTGTACCAATTAAGGTATATTCATTCCGCTCGGCATCGGGTACGGTGTCGAATAAACCTTTGATTCTGCTCATCAAACGTTGTAATGGATTATAAATGGCGATCGTGAACATACCCGACAGGATAATGCCCATAATGATCGTCAGCAGACAGATTAGCAGCACTACCTTCTGCAAGAGTATAGATTTGCTATAGTAGTCATCTGTAGAGGTTACATTATATATTTTCCATTTATTGGTTGTGAAATTATGATAGGAAACTACAGAAGGGATTTGGTTAATCGTGTCCGTGAAGCTATCGGCTGCCGTATTGGATGAGAGAATTTTAGTTATATAGGCGTTGTTATCCGTTCTGCTGCCAAGTATCCTATCATCCGCTGCTGAAATAATCTGCCCGCTTTCCCCTATAATAAAAGTGTTGGCATAGTCGGAAGGCATCACGTTCCGGATAATTTCACTGACGGCGGCTTCCTTTATATCAATGGCAATAATAAGCTTGCTTTGTTCACCGGTGGAGTTAAACGGAAAGCTATGGGCATAGGAGATCAGCGGGTTCATGCTATTATTGCTGGACACATTGGTATTTATATCCTGAGGCACCATACGTACTTCGTTCCACACAAAACCTGTATCATTCCCCTGCATCTTATCGATCCAGTCCATGGTCGCGAAGGTGTCCTTGCTTGCCTCATCATAGTATTTCAACCCATAGACAGACGAAATCAGAACTTTCTGCAATGGATAAAATAAATGGACAGCATAGACAATATCCGAGTTATTGGTGACTTCCTTCTTCAGCAAATCCTGAATATCTATGATCCTGCTATGATTTCCCTGAAGGGTCTCTTTCGTATATAAATCGATGTTGACGGAGTTCTCCAGAGAAAGATCGAGATAGATTTGTTGCACTCTCTGAAAAACAGCCGATTCGATATAGTTGGCGGCATTCTCTAGTATAATTTGATTCTTATTTCTTATTTCTTCTTTGTAATTTCTAGGGAAATACAGGTAGAAGACGGAGCAGAGAAACAGAACAATCACAATAACGATGGTCAAATAAGAGATAGCCAGATTGGCCAAAACAGACTTTGAATGTTTCATAATCGCCTCCCCGCTCGAATTATACTACACATATATAGCCTGCTTTGAGGCTTAACTGAAATTTAACACGGAGCGTAATCCTAATTTACAAATCAATTCAATCGGAAGGCCACAGCACTGAAGAAGATACTAATTCTATAGAATAGGGAAATTGTTATATTGAAGCTCCTTACACCCAAATGCTAAGTTAAAGCCGCACCAAATACAAAAACTACAGGAGTGGATACGATTTGAATATGAAATTAAGAAAAAAGCATTTATCACTTACTTTAGGTCTGTCATTACTTCTAAGTTCCGTAAGTGGGAGTTATGCAAGTGCGACATCCGTGCCCTCAACCGTGACTCCCACCGCACCGCCCTCTTGGGGGTACTTTGTAGATAATTACAAGAATAACTCCACCGTTAATATGGCAGTCTACTCCAATCCGACCATTGGGATCCTTTCCGGATTTAATCAGCTTTGGACTCCCGGCGCTACCTGGGATACAGGCACCAAATTAAACAGCGGCGTGCTGAATGCCAACATTCAAAAAGTGGTTGATATCGCGGCCAGTCGAACATCCAGTGAGGCAGATGCGGCCTATTTCGATGATCGGAGAAAACAAAGTTACAGCGTCATCGATGGCCTAGGTTCACTTACTGATGTCTATCGAACGAACGCAGGAGCGACAACAACGATCAACGAAATCCCAGCTGATGCCACCACTAAAAAATATGATGACGGAGGAACCGATGCAGGCGACACGAATTCCACTCTTGGTAAAATTGTGAGCTTAGTAAAGGTTTTACGCGGCAATTATTCTTCAACGACCCCAGCCAAAAATTATTACAGCTATAAACGCCCGTATCGTTGGACAGATCCTTCAATCATTGTTCCTACTCTTGTTCCTGCAATCAGCACTAACCCGACCTCAGATGGAGGATTTCCCAGCGGTCATACCAATGCTGCCTATCTCAGCGCTATTGCGATGGCCTATGCCATACCCGAGCGTTACCAGGAGCTGCTTACGCGAGCTTCGGAAATCGGCAACAACCGTATTGTTGCCGGTATGCATTCACCGCTGGATGTCATGGGCGGACGTGTCATGGCAACTGCGTTGTCGGCGGCAATCTTGTCTGATCCAGACAACAGCCTTGTGAAGCAAGCTGCTTATGATACTGCTCACAGTGAACTGTTAACGCAAACCGGTACAGCGGTAGATCGATTCAGCAATTATTCAAAGAACAAAACAGACTACACAGAGCGGTTGACCTATGGATTCAGTCCGATTAATCCAACGACTGCACCCGTGGTGGTTCCTAAAGGCGCGGAAGTCCTGCTGGAAACACGCCTGCCTTACCTGGATAGTACGCAACGTCGCGGGGTTCTAGCCACTACGGGCCTTGAATCAGGTTATCCTGTGCTTGATGATCCTGAGGGATGGGGACGGCTTAATCTCTATGCCGCCGCGGATGGTTATGGTGCTTTCACCAATGACGTTACGGTGACCATGGATGCTTACCTAGGTGGTTTCAATGCCTTGGATCGCTGGCGGAATGACATCTCCGGCACTGGAAAGCTGACCAAAGAGGGGACAGGCACTCTACAGCTCCAGGGCAACAATTCGTATTCCGGAGGTACACAGCTAAACAAAGGCATACTTGAGGGTAATTCGGAAACAGCTTTCGGAAGTGGCAATGTGGCGAACAATGGAGGTACTCTAATTGAAAATGTTTCTGGAAAGATGACCCTTGGCGGAGATTACACACAATCTGCCAACGGTACACTTGAGCTCAACCTTAGCAGTAACAAGGATCTGCTCGATATTAAGGGTGCAGTAAACGCCAACGGGACATTACTTCTGAATTTCTCGGATCATTATGTACCTGAAGGCATCACCACACTCATCACCAACGGCAAGGATCAACGGAATGGACAATTTTCATCCGTTGAGACTGTGGGTTTGCCTGACTCATACAAAGTAAAGGTTATCTATACGTCCGATAGTATCCAGTTAGTAGTAGATATGACTACGCCAATCTGGCCAACAAAGGCCAGCCTGACAGGTTCGAATATTGTCCAAAATAGTCTTACCTTGAACTGGCCGGTGGCTACAGACAACATAGGGGTGGTCAGCTATAAGGTATATCAAGGCAGCACGTTACTAAATACGGTAACAGGCACGACTTATTCTTACAACGTGACCGGACTCACCAAAGACACATCCTACCCTTTCTCAGTGGTAGCGTATGATGTTGCAGGGAACTCTAGCAGTCCGTTACTAATGTCCTTGACCACTGCCTCCAATACAATAACTCAACCCACTACGGGCAGTAGTAATCCAGGTCCTTCCGCATCCGCAACACCTGCTGCCAGTGCGAAACCAACAACCGAACCATTGCCTGCTAACGGGCAGAAACAAAGCCTATCGGTAACGGCAACTGTTGACTCTAGCGGTACAGCAGAAGCAGTCATCCAGGATTCACAGATCAACGACTTGCTGGATAAGGTTCATTCGTCGGCAGCAAAGAACACGGTCGTGGAACTTAAAGTCGAATCCGTAGAAAAGGCAAAGGCAGTGGGAATAACCCTCTCCAAAGCTGCCCTTAGCAAGCTGTTTGAGAGCAAAGCGGCTACAGTAGAGCTTGTTACGCAATTCGGAAGCATGAACTTTACCCAAACCGTATTTGGTTCGCTGAAGCAGGCTGTGGGTGACAATCTTCGTATTGGGATGGCACTAGCCGATGCAGCTACTTTATCTTCTGAAGCAAACACTCTGGTAGGCACAAGGCCTGTGCTGGAGTATACTATCGAGTCAGGAAATTCAAACCTAACAAGCTTTGGAGGCGGCAGCCTCAAGATCGGCATTCCATACACACTGGCTCAAGGTGAAGACAAAAACGCCATTGCCGCCTACTACATTGACAAGAGTGGAAAGCCAAATGCAATCACTAAGTCGGGTTATAACCAGGATACAGGAATGGTTTCCCTGGTTACCAATCACCTTAGTCAATACGCCGTAGGCTATAAAAGGGTCAGCTTTAGTGACACTGCCAGTCACTGGGGCAGCAGTTATATCACTTACCTGGCAGCGCACAGCCTTATATCCGGAAAAGGCGACAACAAGTTCTCGCCTGATACGGGTGTGACAAGAGCAGAATTCGCAAAAATGCTGGCAGGAATTGCAAATGCAGATGTCTCAGAGTATACGACCTCAGCATTTGCAGACATAAAAACTACTGACTGGTACATGCCATACGTTTCATGGGCTGCAGCTAATAATATCGTCTATGGAGCAGGAAACAATCATTTCAATCCGAACGCTTCGATCAGCCGCGAGGAAATATGCGTGATGATTGTAAGGGTTGCTGATCTTGCGGGTTATACACTGCCTGAGGATGTTAGTGCTGTAGGCTTTAATGATAGTAACCACATCAGCACATGGGCAGCGGATGCGGTAATAACACTTCAACAAGCAGGAATCATTTCCGGTAAGGGCGCTAGCCAGTTTGACCCACAAGGGGGGCAACAAGGGCTGAAGCAGCTAAAATTCTATCGGTGCTACTACAAGAGTTGACTAAATAACCCCTAGAGACCACTGATAAACTTATCGTTTTTATAATATCTTTTTTTTAAAAATAGGCGTTTCCATTTCATAAATCGAATGGAAACGCCTATTTTTCTGCTCTTATTAACCTTTATGAGGTACGCTTCAAATGGGATGTGCCTCTTTTAGAGAGTCCCTTTTTCATCATATGTTTGTGCTTTCTTCGGACTGGATGCAGTTTCTTCTTTGTGGAACGCAGTACTCTTTTCTTCTTCATCTGTCGACGCTTGATCAGTTTCACGCGCTTGATAGAACGGTATTTGGCGCGGATCATTCTTTTTCTTCTCAATCTAAGTCTTATTAACCGCAACCGTAGTCGCAATGATCTACGACGTCTCCGTCTGTGCGGCTTTACGGGAACGTTCTCTGGGGCTGGTACTGGGACTGGGGCTGCCACTTCAGGGGCTGGGATTTCAAGAACCGGAGTTTCCGGAAGCTGTATTTCTGGAGGCTGAATTTCTGGAGCAGGCGGCTCAGGCAGACTGAGGGTTTGCTCCGGTTCAGACACTGGCTCTGGTGCTGCAAGTCCTTTAGTCCATGGGGTCATGGCCAGATAATTATTGTACAGCGGTACATGGGGTGAATCTACATCCCACCATTTGCTATCTCCGGCGAAATGAATAATTTTATTCTCTAAATCGAGTTCGTGATGAGCGAACGTATTAAATCGCTGATCCATTTGCAAATAGTTGGAGCTAAAAACAGCATTCAGAACATCCTGATCCGGCATAGTCATTATTGGATAATTACGCAAGAAATTGAGCATTTCTCCGTACCAGTTCTCTTTCTTACGGATATTGTCCAGTTGAAACAGAATAACCCCTGAGTTAAAATACAACTCCGCACTTAGCCCAAGTGAGATAAAGTACTCCAGCAAATTTTGGCCTTGATCCAATACTGCACCCAAATAACGATCTCCCAGGTCGATGTTCCACAATTCGTTAATATCCATATTGACCAAGATGTCGCAGTCCAGATAAATAACTCTCTCCGCTTGAATAAATATTGGGAGCAACAGCCGGTACATGCTAGCCATTGTCCAATAGTCAATTTTATACACGCCAGCTGCAACTTCTTGCATATCCCCAGGAACTGTAACATGATAAAAAAAGATATTGTGATGAAATACATCCACCAGCTGAGTGAGCTTTGACTTGTTCTCCTCACTTAAGGAATCGTCATGCACAATGTGCACATTGATCATTTGCTGGGTATTGGAAAAGATTGATGCAAGGACAACACCAGCGTGCTCCGTATAGCTCCCGTCTTTATCATTGATCGTCAAGACCAGCTCAATCATTCTCGAAATTCACCTACCCTTAAAGTATTCTTTTGCATAGCCGTCTGATGCATTAGACACTTTAAGTGTATGTTTAACCCAGTGACTGGATTGGACTATTCCCCAGTAGGCCTCCATTTTATTTTGAATCGTTCGGCAAATCAGGATTGATTCTGGTAACTGTCGCACGATCACCCAGGATATGACGGGCAGGTAGCTCCTGAATTTCTTGCTCAGCTAGATAAACATGTGAGCCAAATACACTTCCCTCTGCATGAATATGGGACAACCGTACCTGATCCGTCAAAATACTATTGGTTAGAATGCAATCTTCGACAATACTATTTGGACCAATATACACATGAGGTCCAATTACACTGTTCGTTACGCGAGCGGTGAGATCAACCCTAACCGGAGGGATGCACTGCACAGAGTTAAGGCCGGAAGGCATCGCAAAATTCTTGGGATCATGATCCATCTTGTAGCGATTCGCTTCTAGCCAGCGTTCATGGGTCCCGATATCAAAAAATGGCGCTGTCGTTACGCTGTACGCAACATGCCCGCCCTCTGAAATTAACATTTGAATAGCATCTGTTAACTCGTATTCTCCGCGCGGGGAAGGCGTGAGTCTCTCAATGATCGACCAGATTGCTGCAGTCAGAGCATACACGCCAACAATAGCCAAATCCGATTTGGGATTGCGTGGTTTCTCTTCCAGACTGACCATTTGCCCACCTTCGATAACAGCAACACCAAATTGACGGGGGTCCTTGACTCGCTGCAGCAGTATCGAAGCCGCAGATTGTTCTGCCTCCAATGATTCAATCAACGGTTCGAGTTCACCCTCATACAAATTATCGCCAAGCATCAATACAAAGGGGGAATCCGCCATAAAAGTCTTTGCACTTTTGACTGCATCCGCCAGTCCTTTAGCTTCTTGTTGCAGCAGAAAGGTTAAAGAAGCGTTCCACCGCTCCCCAGCTCCAATCGTTTCCTGGATCTCTCCTTGCGAAGCGTTGACTACAATACCAATATCGGTAATTCCGGCCGCCACAAGTTTATTAATGATGGAGACAATAATATACTCCCCGTTAACGGGCAGCATACACTTTGGTTTGGTATACGTCGAAGGCTGCAGTCTTGTTCCTCGGCCGGCACATAAGATTAATCCTTTCATAAACACACCCCCCTACTCATAAAATCAGCAATCTTCGGAACTCAGTGCAAATGAGCTCTATATATTTTATGCACAAGCTATCAGAGAGTTTGGGTATATATTAAGCAGCAATGACCTATTAAACTATGATCCGGGAAGTATAGGCTCAATTTATATTTAAGTAGGGATTGTGATAAGGACGGTGGTACCTTTGCCTTTTTCACTAGTGACTTCAATGTTCCCTTTTACTTTATGAATTGTACTGTAGGCCATGAGCATGCCAAGACCGGTTCCATCTTCTTTGGTAGAATAGTATGGCTTGCCTAGACGTGATATTTCTTCCTTTGTCATCCCAATTCCAGTGTCTCGAATGCTAATAATAATATTCTGCTTACTTTCTGATATATCAATGAATAGAGTACCGCCATCCTTTTCTTTCATCGCTTCAATCCCATTTTTATATAAATTAATTAAACATTGCTGGAGTTGGTTTCGATCATAGTTCTTATTTAACGAGTTATTGAAACTAAATATAACTTCTACTTTATGTATGGCGGCATAGGGCATGATGATATTTTTGGTATACTCTGACTCTACTCTCATATCGGAATACACCCTATTCTCGGCTTGCGGCTTAGCAAACAAAAGATAATCGCTGACTATTTTTTCTGCTCGATTAAGTTCCTGCAAAGATAATTCTACATATCCTTTTTCTTCGGACGTTATATTCTTTGATTTAGATAAAAGCTGCAGAAAACCGCTGGTGACGGTTAGTGGATTTCTTATTTCGTGTGACACACTAGCTGCTAGCTCACTGACGACATTTAATCTTTCCGATTGTAAAATTCGGTCACGATTCTTGACGTTGGTAATGATCTGCTCTAATAAAATCATAATGATACTTGTCACCCCAACATAAGTCGTTAAGGCATCAAACGTGAGCAGCCAGAATTGTCTATCTAAGGAACCCATAATCCTACTTAGAATAATTAGGTAGACTCCCATCGTAAGAAAAGAAATAACAGTTGCCCCTATAATTCGGTTTTTAGAATTTAGCTTTAAGAACCTTTTACTATATAGGGGTACCAGAATGAATACAGCTGTTGAAAAAAGAAAGGAGTGGATGGTTCCATCTCCACCCAAATAGAAACGGTAGATATTTAATATTAAATATAACGGAACTACATTCTTATAGCCGCCAAATAGAGCCACGATAATAAACGGGACATATCTCAAATCAAAAATAAATCCAATTTCCAATGTAATGGGCTTGGCTATACATAGAATCATTGTCACTACAGAGAGCAAAACAAGAATCTTTCTATTATAAGAAAAGGGTCTATTTTCAAAGAAAATTAGCACGATTAGAACTGGAAACAGTAAAAACAAAAAGTTCAAGAGTAACGTTTCAATCAAGGGACATTTTCCTTTCGCCTCTATAACAAATGAAGATTCATGTCAGGTTTTGGGCTTTAGTATAGACATTACGCTAATCTGATATTATATGTAAAGTTAAACCTGTTGACTTTAAATAATTACGAAATATAATAATTACGTAATGAAATAATGCGTAATGGGAAAGGTTGGTGGTTTCATTTTATGAGCCGTGATTTAAGTAATGAGATTGACGAACTAAAGAAACAAATGGCCGAGCTTCATCAACTAGTCCAGCATATTGTTTTGGAACGAAAACCCGCAGCAAATCTGAACCTTGCAGATCCTATTTACGAAGACTCCGTTATGAAGGACCCTGACTCAAGTTCTGTTTTCTATTCCGGTAACGTTCAGCTAAACGGACAAGGGCTAAGATGGGCACCCCAAGAACGTCGCATGCAAGAATTGCTTGGATTGAATAGTGAGAAAGTGGCAAAAGTTCTAGCTGCACTAGGAAATAAGCAACGTTTAGACATTTTAAGGACTGTTCTTAATGAACCTCTTACAGGGGCCGAGCTTGTTGACCGCTTAAACATGGGTACAACGGGTCAGCTTTATCACCATCTCAAGGCATTGATCGGAGCCAATTTATTAGTGCAAGAACCTGGAGGACGATATGGATTCCCCATGCATCGATGCCTCCCTTTTCTTCTGCTATTAGCTGCGGTCAGTGACTTACTAGATACAAGTGATTATATGGACATGATGGAAACAAGGAATAACGCGGGGGTTTATTTCGGAACATCACAAGATTTCGATGTCCACCACTTGCTTTGGGCGGTTGTTGAGAATTCAATACTTGAGCACCAAGCGGGGTTTTGTAGTGAGATTGACCTGTTCCTGCACGATGATGGGAGTGTGACCGTAACTGATAATGGCAGAGGCATTCCTGTTGAGGCACTTGTTCAATCCATTTTGACCGATATCAATCGGTTTAGCAGCAGTGCTCAATTCCAAGTTCCAGGGGCCGAGAAAGGGATTAGCATTGCAGTAGTTAATGCCCTTTCCCAAAAGCTGACTGTTGAGATTCGTCGTGATGGGAAAGTTTATCGTCAAGAGTACAGACAGGGTATCCCGCAATCTGGATTAATGACCGTTGGCATATCGATTGAGACTGGAACAAGTGTTACTTTCAAGCCGGATGCAGATTTGTTTGGAGTAGGTTTTGACCGTACTAAACTGGATCTACGTAAAAATGAACTGTTAACGGCTTATCCAAGTCTCTCCATCCATATTCATGACTAAACAATATCGATTATAGGATGGTGGGATAACTTCTATGCTGACAGAAATAAAGGCGTGCCTTTTTTTGTGAATGCGCCAGATGAAAACTTAGTCCAATACTTTCATGACGGACACATACAAGCAGGAAAGGTTCTCGAATTAGGTTGTGGAGCGGGTAGAAATGCTGTCTATATGGCTCAACAGAATTGCAAGGTTACTGCAGTTGATATTTCTCAGGAAACAATAAATTGGGGAATAGAACGAGCTAAGACTAACCATGTGCATGTCAATTTTCTTCGCCATAATATTTTCGATCTTAACCTGGAGTCCGAAACCTATGATTTTATTTATGACAGCGGATGTTTCCATCATATCCTCCCCCATCGTAGAGTTAGCTTTCTTGATATGGTGAACAAAAGTTTGAAACCGGGAGGATCCTTCGGGCTAGTATGCTTTGCATTAGGCAGCATGGGTGCAGATATGACCGATTGGGAGGTATATCGGCAACGTAGCCTTAAGGGTGGATTAGGTTACACTGAGGACAAAATTAAAACCATCTTTAAGGACTTTGAGCTCATTGAGTTCAGACGTATGCAGCAAGCGGTTTACTGTTGATCACCAATGACCAGAACTTTGGAGAAGGTGGACACATCTTTTGGGGTAGAATAGGTCTTAATATGATATTCAGCAGCGGGAAGATCCTTATTGTTCGTCATGTAAGCAACAAGATTATTGAATTTTTCCTCGGTTGCTGCCGAATCAGAGGCTTGATCCATTTTGATAAATACTTGTGGCAGCCCCCCGAGTCCATACGTATCTATTAGATAAGTATATTCGTCTGGATTATTGAACTTTCCAGCAGTATAGTCTGCAGTTATTGCTCGCATCATTTGCTCTAATTCCTCTTCGTCCTCAATATAGATAGATGCCTTGGACTGAACCATCACTCTATCTAAATAGATACCTTTATCATAATTCAATATTCCATCTATTTCCTTGTGGAACTTTGTCTTAAAGACATAAGACATTAGAAAGTTACCTAGATAACCTAATCCATTGGGGTTTCCATAAATATCCACACCCTTTATTCCGATTTCCCCAGCTTCTGTATCCCCAATATCTACGATAGCGTTAAATGTGAATTCAGGAATTCCTGTTGTTTTTACTGGTACGACCAGTTTCGTACTATCCACGGAGGGGAGCGCAGGTCCGCGACCGAACTCCATACCTTCCATGATAGGCTTGAGTTCTAGACCGTACATTTCCGCTCCCTTGGAGACAATCAATTCTTTAATTTCGGCTTGCACAACTTTATTGTTCTTAAATCTTTTGGCTTCGGGATTGGCACACCCACTAATGATTAGTATTGAAATAAATATAACAATCCATGATTTCATCTTCATAGTTGCTCTCCATTCGCTCCCAATGGCAGGCTCCCCTTACGCTGTGAAAGAATTTGTGGAATATGCAATTCACGCAGAATAGGAATCACCTCTTGCACACTGTTTTTATTGAATTTCTTCAGGATACTGTTGATCTGGGATTTTAGCGTAGAAGGCTCCACATGGCGCTCTTTGCAAATTTCTTGACGGCTGTAGTCCTTCATCAGTAAATCTAGAACCTCGAGTTCTGTAGGTGTAAGCTTCGTCAGGATATGAAAATTATAAATGAGGCTGTCCTCCGCCGTCTTGATCCGCTTAAACTCCCGGGTGATCTTCCCGGCGATGTTGGAATGCAGCGAAGACATGTCATAATAGGCATCTTTTACAGCTTTCAATATGGCCTCGGCTGGCATGTTCTTGAGCAAGTAGTTGGTTACACCCAATTCAAATGCTTGGAAAACCGTATCGTCGGTTTCACAGACGGTGAGCATGACAATCTTGACGTTCGGCATATAGTTCAATATTTCCGATGAAGCCCGTAGTCCAGCTTGCTTGTCCTCCAGTTCAATGTCCATTAGGATAATGTCTGGTTTATAAAGCGCTGCCAACATTGTCCCCTCATAGCCGCTCGCGGCCCTCCCGACAAACTCTATCTGCGGGTCTTTGGTTAGAATCATCTGATAGCGCTTGGCGATCAAGTTATCGTCTTCTACGATAAGCACCTTAATGGCTGGAATGCTCATGCTGATGTTCGCCCCCTAGTTATTTGAAGTCGAAAGCAGAGGCATGACAATATGAAACGAGCTACCTTCGCCTCGTCTGCTGGCAGCACTGATCTTACCCCCGTGTGTTGTTATGATGGTATGGCATAAGGACAACCCCATTCCCCAATTCGTGGCCGTAGGCTTGGAAGAGAAGAACGGCTGAAAAATGTTCCCTATATCCTCATCCGCTATGCCGATGCCGTTGTCGCGAATAATCAACTCCACCCACTTGTTCTTCATATTGGTCTCAATCTCGTTCAGTCGCGATTTCTCTGGAACATGCTGCAGGGCGTCCACCGCATTGGACAGAATATTCTCAACAGCCTGTGAGAAATAGTAGGGGTCAGCCATAATTACTAGATGACGCAGATGTCGAGTGTAATTTACTTTAATAGGCTTGAGCTCCAAGCGCATCTCGCCCAGCACACTCTCCATAAGCTCGTGCAGAGCGACTGGCTCTAGTTCTAATTTGGGATTTCAGGGTTTTCTGATGCACTACGTCCAGTCTATCATACACTTTGAGGCAGCGTTGTTCGATGACTTGGATTTCCTGAACGACCTCCGGTGAGAAGTATAAGCGTCCTATCTGGTGCGGTGAGCTTGGATTAGTATTTGAGAAAGAGGATATTGATTTCCAAGTAACTATTATTGAGGATATGCTGGATTTATGCGAGGAAAATGATGTCTCATGGGCACTATGGACCTATAAGGATGCTGCAACCATGGGAATTGTATATCCGCGCGAAGACACTCCTTGGCGACAATTAACGGAACGAATTAAACAGGTATGGAACCAGCACAAGGAGCAGGAAAAAGGGGAAGCGTTGGTCGATTACATGGCAGAGACCTATTTCCAGCCAATCTCCCAAGAGATGCGCTATCCGCTGCAATTTCGGATGAGAACCCTTATGCAGGTCATCTGTGTGGAACAGAACTTAAAGCAATTCCTGCAGGAACTGCCATGGGAGGACACGTATCAGCTGCCAGAATCGTTCCACTGGGATCAATGTGAGACTTGGGACGAGCTGGCCACTTTGATACGGAAATATACGACTAGCTAGAAATAAATCGTTTTATTTAAACAAAAAAGAACGGCTGATGCCATTGTTCATGGCTCAACCGTTCTTTTTCTAAATGCTTATAACAAGCTTTTTGCTGCCTCAATCAATTGTTCTTTGGTCAATTTCGTAGAATCGGTCTGTACATGATAGATAACCGACTTGCCTCCGCTTTCTTTGAGCCACATTACGTCTTGATGAATATTGCTCTGCCCGAACAGCGATTGATCGTCCAACATATAATGTGCCGTTAAGCCGCCTATATTGATCTCCTCATAGGTTGTGTTGGGCGGAACTACTTGGAACATCTTAAGATCAGGGTTACCGTTGGCAATTTGCCAGGTTAAATAGATCGTCTCATTACTCGAATTACGATATACGGAAGTATAGGGGACAACAGGTTCAGCTTTGGATAGATCTGCCTTTCGCCACAATAACTCACTTCCTGTCTTCTTGTTTTCAGCTTTCATCTCATTCAGAAGCTGGTAACCATCCGGGCCAAAACTAAATTGGTAGGGCGAGTTTTCCATGCCCTCCACGAAGTTGAATGTTCCAAGAATGGATTCGGGAAGCTTTTCCTCAATGCTGTGTTGCTGCAATGTCGCTTTCCAATCCTCTAACGGGATAGGAATCGGCTTATTGATGCCAAAGACAAGCGGTGTTCCCGCAACCTGTATGTCATAATCTTGAAGGTATACGACTGCTGTTTCTCCGGGGTTCAATTGTGCTTTAACTTCCTCTAGCGAACCGCGAATCTTCTCTATATCGCCTTGCTCAAAATGCAACTCCTGCGCAGTTTGATAGTTGATAGAGAACGTATCCGTTTTATCTTCAAATAGGAGCTTGCTCCCTGCATAGCTGAATCCGCAAATCAAGATAAATATGATGGCGATCAAAACGAATTTTGGCATTTTTCTTGTTCTAGGCATGAATGATTTTCCCCTTTGTCGCATCACCTGCTGCCTGTATTCCACCGCAATTCGAGTATCCAGGTCGGAAGGACACTTCCGGGAATCTTGTTCGAACGCCTCTACTAGTTGCTGCTCAATAGACAAAGCCATCCCCCTCCTCTCGCAAACCCTGTTGATCAAATCGGTGGCGTAAATGCTTAAGTGCATGATGATGCCTAGATTTTACGGTGCCTAACGGAATCTTCAACAATTTGGCAATGTCCTCCAGAGAGCAATCCTGGTAGTAGCGAAGGACGATAACCTCCTTGAATTTGAGCGGTAGCGTCTGCAAGATTGGAAGCAAGTCCAGTCGGTCGCTCAGAGCCGTCAACCGTAGCTCTGCCGCTGGGTCGGACGATTTGGTAGTACTCTGCATCAGCTTTTCCGTGATACGAAAAAGACGCCACTCCTTCCGCTTCCAGTTCCGCACTTGTCTGACAATCAAACCACTAAACCATGAAGCGAAACTCTGTTCCGGATCATACTTATTCAGACTTCTGAACAGTTCAAAATATAATTCGCTCATGATCTCTCCAATATCTTCTTTCCTCGGAGCGAGATAGCTGATTAATCTGTAAGCATGATCGTGCGTTGATTCATAAACGACTTGGAATGCTTGTTCATCACCCTGGCTCATCCGGATAAGCCAAAGGGTCAAGTCTAGGTCCTTCATAGGGCCGGCCTCCATTCAGGTCTTACAACAGGTATTGGCTCGTTTTGCTAAAAAGGTTCACTCTTGAGAATCATTAAAATAGCGACCCAAGTAGGGTCGCTATTTTCACAAACCTTAATTAGACTCAATCAGGCCAGCTGTCTTTAAATCTTCGATGTTCAGATACATCTCATCTTTATACTTTTTGATACGTATATCGCTTAAAGTAAAATCGCCTTGTTGTGCTTTCTTATATTCATCTGTTTCCCGGAAAGGGACGAAGGATTCCCCCATTATTTCATTTTATTTCCATCATTCCTCATCTTACTACGATTTGGAATGCTGTCAAGAAGATATAGACCCTCCCCAAATGAACACCAAGAATAAAACGTCAACTTTGAAATGCCGGCTGCTATGATTGCAACCTTCATCAAGTTCTCACTCCTTCACAAGACTGCCTAGTATACATTCTTCCTGCATAAGCAGCGTGAGTATTCGCTTGGGGTATAATGAATGCCAATGCTTCGTCATTTCCACTTGACTTCTCTTCAATATCGCAATATAATTCAACCAACCAGTTAGTTTTAAAAAAGAGGTGTAAAACATAGAGCCCACGGAGCGTAAAAAAAGTTCGCGAACTTACGATGCTGCCCGAACCAAAGTAATCATCCTTGACGCTGCAGAGGAGATATTTGCTGAGCTTGGTTATTCGGCGGCACGAATTGATGGTATTGCCAAGGCATCCGGGTACAATAAAAGTATGATCTATCAGTATTTTGGCGACAAATTGGGACTTTATACAGAAGTCGTCAAACGTGCCGACCAGATAGGTGATCAGGCTACAGGATCGACAATTACTGACTTCCTGAAGAACGATAATCTTATAAAGGACCCTGTGGTATTTCGGCGGTTCCTGGGAACAATTACAAGAGAAATCTATGAGTTTCTTCTGGAGCACCCGCGCTATCTGAAGATTCTTTCTTGGGAGGCCGCGGAAGACTGGAAGACATGGAATCAAATCACATACCGTCCTGATGATATTACCCAACTGTATGAGCTCGCCAAAACCGCTAAGAAGTCTGGAATCATCCGGCAGGATTTTGATCCGGCTATGTTTCCGATTCTGATCATGAATATGACCACAGCGACTATTCAGGCTTTTTCCCGGTATGGGAATATGCTAGGGAAGCTGGACTCGCCACAGATAAGAGAACAGACGATTGAGCAGATTGCGAAATTTATAATTCATGGTGTCATAGAGCCGTCTTTACTTTAAAAGATGGTTTTTATTTTCACAAAATATAAACAACTAGTTAGATTTAAAAGGAGGCGGGTTGATGAATGCGATTATTCAGACAGAAGGTCTAACTAAACATTTTCGAAACAATCCAGCGGTTGAGGGAATCTCACTGCATGTTGACAAAGGGGAAATCTACGGATTCCTGGGACTGAACGGGGCAGGCAAAACGACAACCATACGAATGCTGCTAGGTATGATTCGGCCCGATTCTGGTTCTTCTTATTTGTTCGGACAACGTGTGGATGCTGGCAGTCATAAGCTGTGGGCAGACGTAGGATATATGGTGGAAACACCCTACTCCTATCCTGAACTGACCGTTCTGGAGAACCTGGAGATCATTCGCCGTTTGCGAGGCATACCTGATCGCGCTGCCATCGATTCTGTAATGGATAAGCTTCAGCTTACCTCCTACCGGGACCGTAAAGCCGGAAATTTGTCACTTGGCAATGGGCAGCGGCTGGGTTTGGCCAAGGCGCTGCTGCACAATCCGAAAGTACTGATTCTGGATGAGCCTACCAATGGACTAGATCCGGCAGGAATTGTCGAAGTCCGGCAACTGCTCCGCGAGCTTGCTGCCAATCACGGGGTAACGATTTTTATCTCCAGCCATATTCTGGGCGAGGTCGCGAGGCTGACAACGCGGATCGGAATTGTTCACCGTGGCAAGCTGCTGCAGGAAACAGATGTAAAAGATCTGCAGCAGTTCCTCCAAAAACGCCTGCTTGTACAGACCCGAAATCCCGAAGCAGCTCGGTTAAAGCTGACTCAGGAAGGCTATAAGGTGATGATGTCCGAGGACGGGCTGTTGCTCCCTGAGGGTCATGCGATAGCGAATCCGGACCGAATCGCCAAGCTGCTGGTGAATGCGCATATGCCGCCAATCCAGCTTACCGTCCAGGAAGAGGATCTGGAAACCTATTTTCTTAGAAGGATTGAAATCGAGGGAGGAAACAAAGGATGAACCCACTTTCAACCGCAATATGGACGGAAAGCCTGAAAATTCGCCGCTCCAAACTACTCTGGATTTCGTTGCTCGCCAGCACACTGCTGCCGGTCATACTCGGACTCACCTTTTCCGGCTTAATTGGCTCCCAGAATGCTGTTGAGGGGGAAACGAATTTACCAGGTTTCATGAATCACCTGAGTACTGCTGTTTCGATCGGGGGGTTGATCGGATTTGGTTTTGTGTATAGCTGGATTTTTGGCCGAGAATATTCAGACCGCACGGTCAAGGATTTGCTGGCACTTCCGCTGTCCCGTTACGGAGTGGCCGCCGCTAAATTGATCGTTGCCACCGTTTGGTGCGCGGTACTGGCAGTGCTTATGTTCGCCGTAGGAGGGTTAACTGCCTGGTTCGTCCAGTTGGATGGCTGGAGTCTTGAGGTCATTGCCCAAAGCTTTACAGGGTATGTATGGCTCGCTCTTATGGTTATCTGTTTATGCATACCCGTAGCCTGGATCGCCAGTGTTGGGCGTGGTTATCTCTCCCCTCTGGGATTTGTCGTGCTAACCATGGTGATTGCTAATCTCAGCGGGAGTATGGGTATCGCTGAATATATTCCCTGGGCAGTTCCCGCGCTTCTCGCCGTCGGTTCCGGGGACGCAAGCAGCCATTTGCAGGCGTTTAGCCTTGCACTTCCTTATTTGACCGGTTGCATCGGTGTTATAGGCACACTTGCCTGGTGGCGTTATGCTGACCAAACCTAAGGATTCAGGAGAAATTCCGTAACTGACTAATTCATCTCACAAATTGATCTTGGAGGGTAACAGAATGGAACAGGCACCCAAAGGAACACTGTTTATCATGGCGATCCTAATTACCGGCGCTATACTGGGGCTGCTAAATCAGTCTTCACTCAATACCGCACTGCCGAATATTATGGGGGATTTTCAAATCTCAACAAGTTCAGCCCAGTGGCTTACGACGGCTTTTGCCTTGGTGACTGGCATTGTCGTCCCAATCACGGCCTTTCTAATTCAGAGATTCACAACCAAACAAGTATTTGTATTTGCCATGGGGATGCTTACTGCAGGAACTCTCCTATGCGCGGTCTCACCGAACTTTGGCCTATTGCTCAGCGGAAGAATTGTGCAGGCCGTTGGGGTTGGGATTATGCTTCCTTTGGTGCAAACGTTGGCCTTCATTCTAATCCCGGTGGCCAAACGAGGGTTTTCCATGGGGATGATTGGGCTAGCCATTAATTTTGCTCCGGCGATTGGACCTGTCCTGAGCGGATGGCTGGTAGCAGATCATTCCTGGCGATTGTTATTTTATATTCTGTTCCCGTGCACACTGTTCATTACGCTCGTCGGCATCTTTCTACTTAAGAACGTAACTAAGCAAGTGAAGAGTAAAATAGATTCTTTATCCGTGATGCTATCCTCTCTTGGATTCAGCGGGATATTATACGGGTTCAGCATCTCCAGCAGCAAAGGCTGGGAAAGCGCGGAAGTTCTTGTCTCCTTAGCGGTTGGTTTCCTAGCGCTGGGTCTGTTCGTATGGCGGCAATTCATTCTGGATAACCCTCTGCTGGAATTAAGAGTATTCAAGAGCAGTTCGTTCACCTTAGCCACGGTAATCAGTATGATCCTGATGATCATCATGCTGAGCGCGCAGCTGCTATTGCCCATCTATATGCAGACCATGCTTGGTTACTCAGCACTTAAATCGGGACTGATGCTGCTGCCGGGTGCGATCCTGATGGGGGCCATGTCGCCCATAGCAGGCAAGTTATTCGATAAATTCGGTGCCCGATTCCTGGTCATCACTGGACTAAGCTTAACGGTCATATCCACCTTGTTATTTACCCATTTAACGGAGACAACCTCCTATGCTTTTCTGATGACTGGTTATTCGATCCGGATGATTGGCGTGAGTCTGACTATAATGCCTGTCATAACTAGCGGCATGAATTCACTGGCTCCCGAGTTGATTCGGCACGGGATTCCCGTTAACACGACCTTGCGAACCGTAGCCGGTTCCATCGGGACCGCGCTGCTCATCACCATCATGATGAGCTATAATGGAGGAAGCTTGGGACAGACAGGTGATGTGCACAGTTTAATACACGGGATGAATGTTGCTTCGATGGTCACTACCGGAGCTGCCGTTATCGCCTTGGTTTTAGCTTTTTTCATCAAACGCAAGGACCCCTTGAAAGCAAAAGCCGCTTAAAAGTATCCTAATACAATGTTCGCTCTACTTATGATACGGTCCAGCGTAACACTATAACAACGAAATTAAAGGGTGCCTTAGAAGGCACCCTTTAATGTATTCATTAACACTCTACTATTTACTTTACACATACCATGATCCGCTAACCCATCATTTTTTATTTACTCTTCTATGCCAATACCGTTCAGTAGAACAGTAACCGCCTCAGCTCTTGTTAAATCTGTATTTGCTTCACTAGAATGACCTAAGGCCGTCGCGATCATTACTTCCATCTCGGCACGTGTAATTTCTGCGTTCGGACGGAAGCTTCTATCCTCATAAGCGTTAATAATGTCTGCTTGTACGGCTTGAGCGACTGCTTGCTCATAGCCCAAAGACCCTTGACCACGAATGGTCAGGAGTCTTTGGGCTATTTATATTGATCGCAAAATACTGGTTTCACTTATGGTACGGTTCTGCACGCTGTCTATTACGGCAAGTCCTTAAAATATTCTATCTGCTCACTGCTCAGCATCGTACTGGCAATCATCAGGAAGTCCTCCCGACCGATCTCGAAATGACCCTGACGGAAAGAATACCCCCAATTTCGGTTCACACGCGTGAAGCTAAGCTGTTCTAATAAATCTCTGATCTGTACTTTCCGGCATGAAATATAGCTGATATTTCTACGGAATGATACAAACGAAGGGGACATTTGGTATTCGTAGACTTGATCATCAGCCACTTCTCCGACAGCAGTGAACGCTTGAAGTGGCACCCCTTCCATTTCTGTACGCGGGGAGTAGTAGATCAACCAATCGCCTGCTCGCATCTTACGTAATGGTGCTGACTTACCATGACAGAGCTGGGCGAACCCACCCAACTCTCCACGCTTCACATGGGATGCAGACACAACACCAATCCAGAAGCGGCTTTGTTGGCTTATCTTATCCAGTTGCATATCTCAAACGCCCTCCCTTTTTCAAAAAATGGTTGTGTCACTTTCAAGCACCAAGGTTTGTTTTAAGCGGTTCAGCTGCAGAAGATGATGACGGTAGTGCATTTCAACAAGCAGAAACCATTCCTTCGCACACAGTCCGCCGAATCGTGGATGGGACACTGTATTTTGTTTGGACGTTTGTTCAAGGGTAGGTTCAATCTCCTTCATTCTCTGGATGACCGTGTGTAATCCTTGAATTAGCTGCTCTTTGCTTTCTGGCTGTGCCGGTGTATATTGCGGGGAAGGCGGAACCTGAATACGAATGGGCGGGAAACTTTCTTGAGCGAATATAGCTGCACCAGCCTCGGTTTTTCCTGCTAGAGATACCAAAGAGTCTTGGTTTGGCACCAGGCATCGATCCATATTAGGAAGATGCATATAAAGCGCCGAGTTAATAAGATGTTGAACCATCTGTCCGATGGACCACTCGTCGTCACTTGGCTTTTGCTTCAGTTGCTCCATATTGTATTGATCCAGTTCATGCATATAATATGTCGCGGTCTCCTCGAACCGTTGTAATGCTTCCTTTGTTGCACTCATCATATATTAGCTCCTTCAGCCATCTTTTTATCCAAGTATACAAAAACGCTACTGACACCCTTATGTCAGTAGCGTTTCAACATGTTCTCCAGTTCATTTCTAACCCGATGCCTAAAGGACTCTGGCTCCAGCACAACCACTCCGCTTCCCCAACCGAGCACGGATTGCAGCAATTCCTCAGGCTGCCGAACACGAAAGGTCATCAGCAATCCTTCCGGATGTTCCTCTATGGTTTCTGTATAGAAATTGTTAGACTCCCTTACCTTTTCGGCAATATCAGGTTGGACCTGGATGCGCACAAGAACGTTGCGATCATCTGGAGGCTGGTATTCATCTAACTGAAAATCTGCTGGCAGCTCAAATCTGGCTTCCAGATCGATAAGCTCCGTCATCCGGGATAACCGGAAATGACGGATGTCTTGACGCAGTTCACACCATCCGGTAACCACCCATGCCCCATTCAGAAGAACAAGTCCATAAGGGGCAACGGTACGAAAACTTTGACGGTTACCATCGGCTTCAGCGATTCTTTTGGAATAGTGGAAGTATATTTTCCTTCCCTCCGATATCGCTCGACGAATCACTTCTATGTAGGCCTTCTCTTGTATTCGTGCTGCATCTTCAGCAGTTGCAATCAGACGAAAGCTCTTGCGAATCCGAGTTGCCTCACTGCGGACCGATTCCGGCAGGATAGCTTCAATCTTCCTTCTAGAAGTTCGAGACTTACTGCCATAATGGGCATCAAACCACTGCTCGATAAAATCTGTCCCGATGAGTAACGTCACGGCTTCTTCCACTGTAAAGCTGACCGGCGGCAGGAAATACCCCTCCATTAAGGAGTAGCCCTGCCCTGGCGCCCCTATCACGGATACGCCTGCTTCACTCAAAGCCTGAATATCCCTATAGATGGTTCTCACGCTTGTTTCAAATGTAGCCGCTAAATCCTCAGCTCGTAACACTTTGTTACGCTGGAGCTCAAGCACTATAGCTAACAAACGATCCGTTTTGTTCATAAGGCTGCACCCTTTCCTAATAATTTCATTTATTTCCTTTTTTTTGAGTGATATCCTCTTTGTCTTTTGTGATTCTTAAAGGAATGTTCGTTTTTGCAGAGAGTAGCTTAACTATACAGGACAAGGGGTCGCGAGTCTTCCATTTGAGAATTCCAGATGGTAACTCCAGAGACGAATCCATGTCTTGGAAAAAAACAGACAGCTAGCGACAATTACTCTCCTCATTAAGGATACGCTTCAACTCTTTCGGATTTGTTGAATCATAAATTTCCGAAATTCATTCAATAGATCTTGGATTCTTCCTTCTTCAAGCTCTGAAGCAATCCGATTTTCTCATAATATCTGTATGTTCTTATTGAGATCTGATAGTTCTTAGTAACCTCGTTTTTTAACAAGTTATAGGAAATAAATCTTGTTGTAACCTTTTTGTACAATCGCACGTCTAAAATCACAAATAAACAACAGACTACAACACGAGGTGAAAGAAATGAAGAAAACATTCAAGATTATGACGATAACCGCTGCCGCTGCCTTGACTCTCAGTTTTGCTGGACAACAATTTGCTTCCGCCGCAACCTTCAAAGATTTAAATAACGTTCAAGACAAAGAGAAAATCATAGCCCTGCAAAATAGTGGCCTGATCAAAGGGATCAGCACCTACTTGTTTGGTCCGCACATTGCCATCTCGGAGGCTGAAGGCGTTCAAATGATCGTCAATGCGGTAGGACTGAATCTGGATCTGGTCCGCTTCATTAAAGAGCCCAAGGCTTCGGACTATTTTGCAAATGCCAGCGATTCCGCTTGGTACTCGCAAGCCCTCATTATTGCTGCCGTCAACGGACTGGATCTGCCCACTGATTTGAAGCCCAACCAGAAGTTAACACGCGAAGAATTCACACACCAGCTCATTCATGCGATAGAGATAAGTGGTCAACTTCCGATGGTGAAGCCTGTTGTTGTTGAATTTAAAGACCAAGGTCAAGTCAAGGTTGATTATTCCGGTTCGATCCAGCGCGCCTTGAACTATGGCGTTGTGAAGCTGGATACAAACGGAAAGTTTAATCCCAAGCAAGAAATTACTCGGGCCGAGGCAGCCGTAGAGATTAGCAATGCGCTGGCGTACCTGAAGGCACATTCGGCGCCAGTCGCTGTGAGCGAGATCCTTACGGCAGAGCAAGCCATTCAATTGATCAAAGAAGCCGTCGGACCGGATGCGGACCTGCAGATCAAGATCGATCCAAAAGCCGAAATGACCCGCGAATCGTTCACGTATCTGCTGGTTCATACGCTCCAAACGAGCAGCCAATTGCCAATGCTTAAATTGATTCCGGTAGAGATCAAGGATAACGACAAGATCGATATCTTAAACTCAGGAGCTATTCAGACGGCGATTTCCTTGAAGATCGTGAAACTGGACGCAGATGGCAACTTTAACCCAAAGGACGGAATCACCCGCACAGACGCGACTGCTATGGTCAGCCAAGTGCATGAGATCTTAAAAGGATTCGCAAATCATTAAGAATAGAAGTGATAGAAGTGCCCTTCTGCCGAAATGGTAGAGGGGATTTTTTTTTATTTCCAAGAACTCACATGCGGCCTATTGCGACAAATAGGGCTAAAGCCAAGAAAACGATGTTCACGCCAATTTCTTGGTATTCTTTTCGCTTAATATGAAATAACGCTCCAAAGAGAACAACGATAACAAGCCCGATTGCGGCAATCGGCGTCAATACAGGGACAATATTCGTCGCTTGGGGCACAATGATCCCGAGGACTCCAAGCAATTCCACGATTCCAATAAAGAAAACCAATCCTCTCGAAACCTCATTGACCCAATGCCAGGACGCCTTTGCTTTTTCATACTGGAACGCCTTCATCCAACCAGAAAAAATAAAGCCTGCTCCCAAGATTCCCTGCACAATCCATAAGGCCATATTCATGATTCTTCCGCTCCTCCTTGTGCATCTTCAACACCTAGGACTATACTATTTTATGGGGTGACTATTGGGAAGTAGGCACTTGAAATAAACATAGTATACAAAAAGAAACCTTAGGAAGATAAAGGATCGGAGGACACTTAATGGCTACTTATTGTAAATTCGAAACGGCGCTGGAACTTCTTGTCGGGAAATGGAAACCTGTGATCCTGCTTCGCCTTTTTGCCAATGGTGTCATGAGATTCAGCGAACTTCAAAAGGCGATCCCGGACATTACCAAAAAAATGCTCACTCAGCAACTAAGGGAATTAGAGTATCAAGATATCATCCATCGCGAAGTCTATCCGCAAGTCCCTCCCAAAGTTGAATATTCCATTACGTCATACGGCCAACGAATAACCCCATTATTGCAGGCCATGAATGATTGGGGAGTGGATCATATCGCTCATTTGAACGAATTATATGGGGAAGATATCTGATTACGACGGAGCCATTTACCTTTGGGATAACATATACTTACGAAAATAATCAACAAATGGGGTATACATATCTTGCACCTCATAAATTTCATTCATAAACTCTTTTTTCACTAGCTCTGCTTGTTTAAGTTCTAAATCCAGTGAGTATTCACTGTCCTGATAATCATTGAGCATATAGTAGAAAAATTGGCAGTCCTGTTTCACTGCTCGATAACTGTCTGCAAAATCACCCGATTCTTTCAGAAACGATGCCCATGATAGTTCCTTCCGTTCATACCTTAAATACAGACAGCCTATATGAAAATCATATAACGAATCCGGGAAAGCTTCGAATGGTTCCGAAAAGGCGTACGAATTTACAATGTACACTGCATCCCCTAAATACTTTTTGGTTCCAAGTTCGATGATCCAATACGGAGGTCTATCCATGTTTTCAATGACTTCATCACAAAAGAAGTAATAGTGCTTATACCAAATAAGATGAGATTCAAGCATAATACCTATTTTCCTGGCGATTTGCCTGTTAAGTTCCATCTTCATTAGTCAACCCCCTCATTAAACTTGTTACCTATCTTAGCATATCTTGCAAGTCTTCCACGTAACGATGACTCTGGTGACTTTCAAGGATGCTGTAAAATAAACTAACTTTTTTCAAAACAAAGCCCCTTCTGCTGAAAGTTCAGCGGAAAGGGCTCTTATTGGATTAGCATACTCTAAGTTTGCGCGTTACACTTCACGATCATGTGCTCTACCGTTGTGGCGGGGCTGTCTCCATGAAGCCGGAGCTCGCACGCTCGTTTAACGAGCAATCACCGGTTACGAAGTCCCTTATTCGATCTCTTCTCCGCCATCCACCCGAGTGGTGTAGCTATGGCTGATGGTCGCTTCCTCAATGTCATGAAATGCCCAATAGTTCTGGGTCACATCAGACCAAGCTGAAGTCGGGCTACCGAATAAAGGCCCTCTTTTCAATACTCTATTGATAATGGTTACCGCTTCTGCGCGGCTTAATAGCTTATCCGGCCCGAAGCTTCCGTCCGGCATCCCTTTCATATAACCTGCTTCTTGAACTAGGGCAATATTGTGAGACGACCAATGATCTGTGGTATCCGGGAATGACGAAGACGAGTCTCCGGTCAGATTCATCCAGCGTACCACAACCGCCGCCATTTCGGCTCTAGTCATAAATACATTCGGTCCAAAGGTGCCATCCTTATATCCTGTCATCCATCCCTCCGAGGTCACTTTAAGAATATCATTTGTGGCCCAATGGAAATCTTTCTTATCCTTATAATCTACGGTCTGGATATTTAAGTTCTGACCTGCTCCAACCCGGGACAAGATCGCTGCCATTTCAGCTCTCGTAATGGATTGATCCGCTCGGAATGTGCCGTCAGGATACCCATGCATATAGGGTTGATGTGCGGATGTTTTCTGCTGGGATGCTGCCCAGTTGTCTATATTTAGTACAGTAAATGTACTGAATTTGGAAACACTGAACTTCAGTCCAAGCTTATCGGTCGAATACTGCACGACTTGAGGCTGGACCAGCACTTTCTCGCCGTCACTATGCTCAATATAGATCGCCAAATGAGATAGGAATGTCTCCCGCTCAGCCGCTTCCGTTGGAATCACATGACTTGGCAGCGGAAGAATCAGGTCTACCGAATGATCTTTAACACCTGTCTCAATAGTCATTGGACGGCCTATGACTTTAATATCCCCTGTTCCCGCAGCCGCTTGAACAACTTTCTCTTGCTTCGCCCGTTCCTCAACAGACTTGATCGCATTCGCGTTCTTAACAGGGGTGAATTTGAAATGATATTCCCCGTCTAGTTGGGCTATAGTTTGCTGTGGAAGGATCAATCTTACATTGTCTGTGTACAGTTCCAGATTCACTTTGCCCGAAGCCAATGTCTTCATGGTGTCCTTGGACATTCCAATCTCGAGCTCAGAGACCTTGTCTTCTGAATCCGGGAAGACTAGCCGAACTGTATCAAGTCCATCGGCAACAACCTTACCCACGGCCTCGAGAGCTTTTGCAGAAGTATAGTCCACCTTGTCTTTTTTCGATCCGTCCGGCTGGGTCGTCCGAATAATTGTAATGTTCGAAAGAGGCGAACTGCCCGTTTGCCCGCCGTCCACATTGATCGTGATTGCCTCGACCTGGGGCTGACTTCCTACAATCGCAGGCTGAGGCTGTACCTCCCCAGGGCTCTCCGGTGTTTCCGCTCCTGGATCAGGTTCCTGCTCCTCAACATCTTTTACAAAGCTTAAATAGAAATCATCAATCGTTCCCCATGCGCCGCCATCCGCTTTGATATTGGCTCCGATCGTAAGAGTCCCATCGGTAACGAGAATATTCTGGATCTCGGGATTATTCCACTGCGCCCACCCGTTTACACCAGTGTTCACTTTCACTTCCTTGCCACCCGTTACGGCAAAGAGATTCATATCAGGATTTGCAGCATCTCCCCCTTGGATAAACATGGAGAGATTATAATATCCCGGCTTCAGCCCGTAAACACTCTGCACAACACTAAAGTACACGGCATTCGCAGAGTAGAAGTGCAGAGAATAATTCCCTGTCTTGGCATCTGTAACCTTGTTCTGATAGTCAGTATGCGGTTCACTTCCCTCACCATAGGTGATCTTCCACATACTTCTGTCGGCATGCTCAAAGCCTGCATTGACGATATAATTCTCTTTTTTAATGACGAGAAATGCCTGTACCGCCTGACCACCTTCTACCGTTCCACCAATCACATAACTGCCCGCACCCTGGCTAATGGCTTGCTCAAGCGCGACTTGATCCCACGTTACTGCTATCGCCCCGGTACTTCCATCATTGTAAGTAACACTTACAACTGTTGGAAGATGGATCGACTCCCCAGCAATCGCTGTCACGGAGACATCCTTGATTTCATCTATGGCAATGGGGGCGATGGCCCCTGTATTCACATATTTGAACACATTCAGCGAAGCAAGCGGATGTCCACCAAAATCAAACAATGCCTGGTTGTCAACGGCACTGCCACCATACCATACCCCCGCATCTACAGGGTCATATTCCTTCGCATAGCTAGAGGCCCAACCCGAACCGTATTGTTCCCAAATCTTTTTATTCTGTTCCAGGTTGTCTTTCGGACCTACCGGAATCCACGCAGGCTCCCAATAAAACACCCCAATTCCCGCCTCACCCACATTCGCAACAGCCTCGATCACGTTCCTAACCGAGTTGGCCTGACCTTGAATGCTGATGGGGTAGTCCAGGACTTGACCCGAGCTCTGAGGCGCTGTATTTCCATGTCCATCCCCGTCTTCAGCCGTATAAGCGTAAGAGGTTTCAGCTACCATCACTTTTTTGCCATAAGTATCGGCAACCTGCTTCAACTCGGATGTCAGATTGCTTAGTGTGCCGTGCCAGAACGGATAATAAGAACTCGCAAACACATCATAGTCTACATTATTATTCAGCAAGGTCTGCGCATAGGAAGCATATCTACCCACCGACTCTGGATTCGTAAAATGCAGTGCGATCAGAATATTGGAGTCGATCTCTCGAATCGCTCTGCTACCCTCGTTAAACAATTCGCTGATCTTCGTCCAATCGGATTCCCCGACGAATTGTCCATTAGTTTCATTGCCTACCTGAACCATACCAATATCAATCCCCTGATCAAGCAGGGCTTGCAGGCTTTCTTTAGTATAGTTGTACAGTGCGGTTTTCTTATCTTCGAAACTCAAATTTGCCCATGCCTTGGGCGTATGCTGCTTGGCCGGATCGGCCCAAAAGTCGGAATAATGAAAGTCCACCAACAGTTTCATACCGTTAGCAGTCGCCCTTTTGCCGATTTCAATCGCGGTTGCCAGATCATTATTGCCGCCGCCATAACCATTTCCTGCTGCATCAAAAGGATCCTGCCATATACGTACCCGAATGTAATTAACCCCGGCTTCATGTACGGTTGTAAAAATATCCTGCACTTCTCCGCTCTCATTATAAAACTCGACTCCGCTATGCTCTAATGAAATAATACTAGAGATGTCCATGCCCTTGATAAAATCAGGCCGGAGTCCTTCCACTTTCTTCACAAAAATATCCGCAGCCACCGGCGGGGTCACTTCCGTACTCACTGGTTTCAACTCAAAGCTGTCCACATGTCCCCATGCTCCGGGAGCCCCGCTTATGTTAGCCCCGATCACAAGATTGGAGGCATCCTGGTCCACAACAAATTTCAAACTGACCGTCCCCCAAGCATTATATCCGCTGGTAGTAGCGATAGTTGCCTTCTCGGTTCCCGCAAACAACTCAACATTTCCCGCTGCACTTCCAGCGCCGCCCATCGACTTGACCGAGAGCTCATAGCTTCCCGCAGGGAGGGACAAGAGGGTCTGCTGCACTGTGAACGTCTGGTTTCCAGCGGCCGTATCTTTGATCCAATATTTGAGGGAGTGATCTCCTTCATCTGGTGTGAGCCAGGAATCATCGGCATAGGCAAATCGCTGAATATCTACTTGATCCCAGTTTGCCGTGTTCACACTCCATGATTGATCGGTCCAAAAATCCGTTTCGAAACCACCATTCACAATATACGAACTGTTCAAATCTGCAGCCAAAGCAGTCCCCATGTTGAATGAAAATGAACTTAACGTCAACAACACCGCTAACAATATAGAGATAACCTTTTGTTTAATTCTCATGTTCTGATCACCTTTCCACCCTAATCTTTTATTGTAAATAAGGCCTTTCGATTTATGTAACCACTTACATTCATCAATATACCAATAGTTAAAATATTAGGTAACGTATGAAAAGAGAACAATTTGTATGCTTAAGCAATCACTTTAACTGTTGCACTCTTCCACCTCACTTGGACTCCCTTACTTTCTAAGAGATGGCGACATTCTAGACACAGCGGCAAAAAGCCGTCTCCCGGTTTAAGCGGGAAACAGCTTCCTTCTTTTGTGCGGAAAAAATCCACTCATGTCTATTTCTAACGCACCTTATATGACATAGGATACTGTATCGAATTAGGTATTCTTAGCTGCCTTCGATAAGAGCTAGAGATGTGTCATTGTTAGAAGCGCTAGGGTAACGCAACAAGTGAACAATATATTAATTGAGGTGATATAACATGAAATCAAGCAAAGTTATTTCAAAAAGAAGAGCGTTTGGTCGAATCCCTGAAGTTGTCACTATCCCTAATCCATTATTTAAATCACTAGAAGGCAAATACTTTGTAGGGCAAACACAAATATTGACTTTTGGACGCGGGACAAACGCATGGGGCGGCTTAATCAACCCAAAAAATTCAGGAGTTAATCTATTTGTTAATGTCTATACTGTCACAAATTTCTCTGGCAAATCCTTTCCCGCCAAAGTTTTCCTGAATTCCCTCCCACCCGGACATCCCCTCACCTCACGGCTTGTTAGTCCTACCAATACCTCACGTAATTCAATTCCAAAAGTAAAAATACAGTTTGTCAGATCAACAATGGGAATACCGAGAGGGGGTACGAATGTGTTTCTCCGGGAGACGTCACCGAAAGCAACTTTGGTCAGTGAGGAAGATGGGAAGTTTATTATCCCACCTGGAGGCTCATTCGTCATATTTCTCGCCGGGCCTCGCTCCGGAATCGTTAAATCAAAGATTGCCTTCGGCTGGTGGGAGGAAAAGAGGAAATCTGCGTTTAAATGATTGTAAAGCTCTGCTTTCTTCCCCTGTTGATCACCGTCTCTAATTGTTAACCGTAGTCTCTGCTGTTTTTCGAACACCGCGCAGCCATACTTCGCGAATCGATAACGTATCCGAGATATTAGCTGTTGGGTCCCCGTCAACCAAGACCAAGTCCGCCCTTTTCCCCTCCACGATATGTCCGCGATCGTTCAGGCCGAAACGGCGGGCTGTTTTTGAGGTAGCTGACTGAAGGGCTTCTACAGGTGTGAATCCCGCTTCCACCAATAGCTGCATCTCGTGGTGTACGCTAACTCCATGGGCAAGTCCGCCCAGCGATGGAACCGGTACGGAGACATCCGTACCCACTAGGATATCTACGCCTGCTCGATGAAGGTCCATTACATTCAGGTAGTTATCTTCCATGCTGCCTTGCGGATAAGTATTGAAACTCGCATTCAGAGTATCGAGCCATTCCGGACTGAGCTTGGAACTCACACGCGGATCCCTCGCCAATTCCGATGCAGGTTTACCGATAATCGAAGAGTTCAAGACGAGACATGGCGTAACGAAAGCGCCAGCCTCTGCAATTATTCTCACCAGTTCTGGAGTGGCTTCAGGGCGGTCAATGAATAAGTGAGCGAGTCCCTCAACCCCGACTTCTATGGCTTGCCGGGCAGATTCGGCAGTTAATACATGGGCAATCGCAATCTTGCGATACCGATGCGCTTCCTCTACAGCTGCTCTCAGAATATCTTGGCTTAGGACAGGCAGTCCGGGCGCAGCTAATACCGTCCCTTCCTCGATCATAATCTTGATATAGTCGGCTCCCTCTTTAACTTGTTCGCCCACGAATGCCAGGGCTTCCTCTCGGTTCGTTACCGTGGGCGCCTCCCCGTGATCATGCGCATGAGCAGCCAGCATGGCGTTACGATCCTCCTCGCTCATCTTCTCCAATTCCTTCAGTACAAAATCTGGAATTTCCCCATCACCCGGCATGAGTTCATCGGGATGCCCGCCAGGAGATGTGACCGCCATCCCAGCAGATCGTACATCGGCAATATCCTCTAACCCTTTCAATTGTGCCTCACGACCACTTTTCGTGAACCCGCCCATCATTTCCAGTTCAGTCGTAACTCCGAATTTCAGTGCATCGCGCAAGCCCTCTACGGAAGTGTGAACATGAGCATCGATTAGTCCCGGCAGTAAAGTCCCTCCTTCCGCATCGATGACAGCTGCATGCTCCGGTATTTCCCCGCCCACCGATAGGATCTGTTCGCCTTCGATCAGGACCGTTGTGGCTCTGATCACTTTCTCGCCGTCAAAAATACGCACGTTGGTGATTGCAGTAATCATTGTATTGTCCTCCTATATTAGAATATTTTTTATTTATGATTGAAATATAACAGTTTGAATTCAAACTGTCAATCTAATGATTAATTGAATTCTAACAATTTATCTTTGACAATTAGGTCTCCAAAAATTAAGATGGTCTTATAATTAGATTTCAAACTATAGCAAAGGAGTCCGGCGCAGGATGACGAAGCAAGGCTTACATACCCCTTACTCAGATTCGATCCGAGACATCGGAATGAAGATCAGAGTTATGGCGAATACCCGATTATCTGAATTGGAGCTGAACGCGCAACAAGGGCAGATGATGGGCTACATTTTTGAAAATCAGGACAAAGGCTTGATCCAGAAGGATTTAGCCGATCACTTTAACCGAACAAGTGCTACCATTACCAGTATGCTTCAAGGGTTAGAGAAAAAAGGATACATTAAACGGGAGATTCCAAAAGAAAACGAGCGGCAAAAAAAAATATACTTATTAAAAAAAGGAGCCGACCTTGTCGAAGAATTCGACGACATATTCATGGAAGTAGAACAGAGCATTACCCAGGGCCTTACCGAAGAAGAAAGCGAAACCTTCATGAAGTTATTAATCAAAGTTAAAGCGACCATGTAGCATATAAAACTGAAAAAGAACCCTGCTACTTGATCGTACTTTTGTAAATTCAACTTATCTACTATCGTTTTAGCCAAAACTTGCGGTAAATGTCAGCAGGCTTACAAAAAGAAACAAGACCCATAAGTAGCCGGGTCTTGTTTCTTTCCTTGGACGGATCTCATTCCCGCATCCAAACTGCTCGTCCGCAACTACCTGTACGGTCAGGTGCAATGAGGTGTCGAAGTACTTATACTCCCTCTCAATTCGGGTTTGCAACTGTTTTTCTCTTACGGTATACGCTCAATTTCTTCAGATAATAAGCTACAATAACGAACACTCCCATGATGCCGGTATAAGTCAAGATAACGGAAACGAAGCTCACGTTTCCTCCCTTTCCCCCTCGATCGAATCCCGATTGACCTCCTCCGCCGGAAGGCCGGCCTTCCCTCGTTCCGCCTTGTTCTCCGCCTTTAAAAGCCCCCTTGCCTTCGAAGCCTGATTGCTGCGTGTTCATGCCGAATACCGATACCGAGCTTTTTAGCTGAGTGACGTAAGAGGTCTGATTGATTTGGTATAGACCGAATAACAGAATGATCAGAGTCAGGCCTTGCGCAACATACCGCATCCAAGCTCGGCTCTTCTTTACGCTGGTCATTTTTTCACACATGTTTACAACCCACTGCCAATGAAGCCCGACATGGATCCCAATTAGCGCCAGCACCAAAAAAGATACCGAGATATGAGTCATTTTAAACCAATTCTCATTGCCCACGTTAAGGTTTGGGAATAACACATGGGAAATCAAGATCCCGCTGACGATGATGAACGTCATAGAAACCATCAACAAGAAATTTAATGCATAACTGCCGCGCACTCTCCAGGACAATCTGCGATCGAACATTTTTAAAGTGACCCTCTTCACCCAACCCCAATTCAGAAGAATATGAGTGATATATGCCCCGGCAAAAACGAGGCCCGCAATTTCATGAAACTTCAACCCACCAAACACATTTTTGTTGAAAAACAAGACGAACAATAAGCCCATTACCAGATCAAGCGCAAACTTAACATAATTGATTTTCTTCATCTCGTTCACCCTCCATATTTAACTCAACTCAGTATGTAGGGTGAACCTTAAATGAATCTTAAGTTTAATCCGATTATATTGTTGCGCTGGCGTATGATCAGCGATAACACTCATAAAGCGAAAACTTCCCCAAAAAAAAGAAACCGTTTCTTGGTAAATGAACTCGTCATTTACGAAAGAAACGGTTTGTCATACTATTACTTAATGACGACGTATTCCAAGTTAACCAGCTTAGCGTAGGTCACGATTTGGTCTGTCGTCAAGTTCAATGAAACAACGGTATGATGGCCGCCGCCATTCTCGATCCAAGCCTTCACTCCGTCTTGGAAGTTCGGTTTCACAGTCCACAAGACGCGAGCTACAGGAAGGTTCGGAGCCGGAGCCGTTGGCTCAAATGCGGTAACTTCATTGATTAGCAGTTTATAATGCGTGCCTAAGTCCATCATAGAAACGACGACGCCTTCGCCAGCTTTGCCATCGAATACAAGACGCGCAGGATCTTCTTTACCACCGATGCCGAGCGGCGAAACAATGATTTTTGGCTTATTGCTTGCCAAGGACGGATCGACCTCTAGCATATGAGATTGCAGGATAGCTTCTTGACCAGCCGCCATCTCGTAAGTGTAATCTTCCATAAAGCCCGTGTTTAGATTGTGGCTCATTACCTTCAACAAGCGGTCAAGCGCTGCAGTCTTCCAGTCGCCTTCGCCGGCAAAACCGTAACCTTGCGCCATCAGACGTTGGACCGCAAGACCTGGAAGCTGTTTCATGCCATGCAAATCTTCGAAGTTCGTCGTGAAGGCGTTATAACCTTTATCGTCCATGAAACGTTTGAGGGCAATTTCATAGCTTGCTTGGATTCTGACGCTCGCTTCCCAAGCTTCCTTGCTGTTCGTGCCATAATCGAATTCGTACTGCTCCGCATACTCGGCCATCAAATCATCGATTTCCTGCTCCGTAACGGCATTCACGTATTGTACCAGATCGCCGATGCCATAGTAGTCTACTGTCCACCCGAATTGAATTTGAGCCTCGACCTTATCGCCCTCTGTTACACCAACATTGCGCATGTTGTCGCCGAAACGAGCGACTTTGATATTGAAGCTTTCGTTGTAAGCAACGGCTACGTCCATCCAGTCCGCAATCTGCTGCTGCACTTCTTGTCGCTCCCAGTAGCCTACGACGACTTTATTTTGTTTCTTCAGACGGGCATTGATGAAGCCGTATTCGCGGTCACCGTGAGCAGCCTGGTTCAGGTTCATGAAGTCCATGTCGATCGTTGCCCAAGGAATGCTTTCATTGAACTGCGTTGCCAAGTGAAGCAGCGGCTTCTGAAGCATTTTTGTACCGCGAATCCACATTTTCGCCGGCGAGAACGTATGCATCCACGTGATGATACCCGCTACCTCGTCGCGATAGTTGACCTCTTTCATGAGGTTTGTAATCTTATCGGCAGTGACAGCCAGATCCTGCAAGACAAGTGGATAAGGGAGCACACCACTATTATTTAAGGCATCCGTCATCGTCTGCGCATGAGCTTTTACTTCAGCTAGCGCTTCTTCTCCGTACAAATGCTGCGAACCTACGATAAACCAAAACTGTTTAGCTGCTGTTAATGACAATTGGATCATCCTCTTTTCATTATTTAAGAATGGGTAAGGCTATTATTTCTGCCCGTAGTAGGCATTTTTTCCGTGCTTCCGAAGATAGTGCTTATCCAGAATGCCCTGAGGCAGTTCTTTGGCAAAATGGTTCAATTGCCGCGCGTACAAATTCATTTTGCATACTTCCTCCAGCACGACGCTGTTCACGACCGCTGCATTCACGTCTTTCCCCCAAGTGAAAGTCGCATGCCCCTGGAGCAGGACGGCCGGGATAGACATCACATCCACTCCGAGCTTCTCAAACGTTTCGATAATAACGTTACCCGTCTCCGCTTCGTACCCGCGGTCAATCTCCGCTTGGTTCAGAAACCGTGCACAAGGCACGGATCCATAGAAAGTATCCGCATGCGTTGTTCCCATGACAGGTACATCCAGTCCCGCTTGCGCCCAGATAGTTGCCCAGGTCGAATGGGTATGCACGATGCCGCCGATTTGCGAGTAATGCTTATACAATACGGCGTGAGTCGGGGTATCGGAGGAGGGTCTCAGGTCTCCCTCGACCACATTACCGTCGAAATCCACAACTACCATGTCGCTCGGCTGCATCTTTTCATAGCTGACTCCGCTCGGTTTGATCACGAACAGACTACTTTCCCGATCGACTGCGCTTGCATTGCCCCAAGTGAATTTCACGAGGCCGTGTTTTGGCAAATCCAGATTCGCTTGATATACCTCTTCTTTAAGTTGCTCTAACAATGTTAGTCCCTCCTGTCCTATAGTAGATGGTCTACAGCCGCCTGTTCAATGGCTAGTCCTGCTTGGTATCGTTTGATAAATGCTTGGAATCCTGTGACATCCGCTGCATCTGGAGCAATCTCCAGTCCTTCAACATCTTTAAAGACCTTCTGCTCAAGGAAGTCCTCTAGGCTCTCTCCCTGACCCTTATTGGTCATGTAGGAAGCTAGCAGCGCCATGCCCCATGCCCCGCCTTCGCCGGCCGTCGACATGACTGAGATCGGTACGTTTAGCGCGGCGGCTAAAGCCTTTTGTCCAACGACAGGAGTTTTGAAGAGGCCGCCATGACCCAAGATACTGTCAATCGCTACCTGTTCATTCTCAGTCAAAATGTCCATACCGAGCTTCAATGCTCCGAAAGCACTAAATAAGTGCGTCCGCATGAAATTAGCCAGATTAAAGTTGCTTTCAGGCGAACGAACGAATAACGGTCGGCCTTTATCCATTCCCGTAATATTCTCGCCCGAGAGATAACCGTAGCTAAGCAAACCGCCAGCATCCGAATCGGCCTCCAATGCCTTATTCAAAAGCACGCTGAACAACTTGCTGGAATCCACGTCGTATCCCATAGCTTCGGAGAATTCACGGAATAATCCTATCCAGGCATTGAGATCACTGGAACAGTTGTTAGCATGCACCATGCCGACCGGACTACCGTTTGGTGTCGTAACCATATCGATTTCCGGGTAAACCTTGGATAGTGCTTTCTCCAATACAATCATTGCAAAAACGGAAGTACCCACGGAGATGTTGCCCGTACGCTTCCTCACACTATTCGTCGCAACCATGCCTGTTCCGGCATCGCCTTCCGGAGGACATAGCGGAATTCCGGGCTGCAGATCGCCAGACGGGTCCAGAATGGCGGCTCCAGCCGCAGTTAGTACACCAGCTTGCTCGCCAGAGAGTAACACCTTGGGCAGGAGACCCTCAAGCTTTAATGGATAGCCTTTGGCTGCGATTATTTCATCGAATTGCTTAACCATCGTTGGATGATAGTTATGGGTTGACTCATCTATAGGGAAGATACCGGAAGCATCGCCGATACCGATCACTTTATTGCCAGTCAGCAGCCAGTGGATATACCCGGCTAACGTCGTTACAAAATCAAGGTGTGGCACATGCTCCTCTTGGTTTAATATCGCTTGGTATAAATGGGCAATAGTCCAGCGCTCAGGGATATTAAATTGGAACAAGTCCGTTAGTTCCCTAGCTGCTGCCCCGGTAGTTGCATTGCGCCAAGTCCGAAACGGTACTAGCAACTCCCCCGTGCTATCGAATGCCATATAGCCGTGCATCATAGCGGAGAACCCAATCGAACCAACAGTCTGGAGGGTAACTCCGTAATTCCGATCCACTTCCTGCTTCATTTCACGATAAGCGGTTTGGAGGCCAGTAATAATATCCTCCTGGTTGTACGTCCAATATCCGTCTTTCAACAGATTCTCCCACTCATAGCTTCCCGATGCGATAGTCTCGAAACGCTGATCGATCAGGACCACTTTGATCCGCGTAGATCCAAATTCGATACCCAGTGAAATATTTCCTTGGGTTATCGCTTCTTTCAAGTCCACATGATTCATGATCACTTCTATCCCCTCTCTGTTCACGGTTTGCACAGAAATTCGATTCCTATACTAGCTGCTTCCGATCCAATCGGCCACTCGATGAGACAACCGAAAGGTTTGGACCGAAAGAAGGCGGTTTCACTAACCGACAGTTTTAGTATATTTTTTGTACGTACATTTGTCAATATGTTCTAATAGTTATACTAACATAATCCCATCCGAACTCCTTATCAGTCTGAGAATGGTACTTTTCCATGAATAATAATGAAATTTGTACCGTATAGATTGCAAAATGATGTAATACAACTTGCGTTTCACGTAATTCATGCTAGAATGTGTACGTACAACTTTTTCGAACAACGATGAAAGAAGTGGATTGCATGAAGCCAAAATACCAGATCATTATTGAAGTTATCAAAACTCATATCCTCTCTGGAACCTATAAAGCAGGCGAGAAAATCCCTTCGGAGATCGCTTTGCAAGAGAGCTATAGCGTTAGCCGGCAGACGGTTCGAAAAGCCATTCTGGAGTTATCCAACGAGGGGTTCCTGCGAAGCGAGCGGGGTTCCGGCACTTACGTCAGCAGCCAGTACCGGTCCAAGACGGGGGCCAAGTCCATGAATAAAACGATCGGTGTCATCACGACCTATATCTCAGATTATATCTTCCCCTCCATTATCCGCGGCATTGAAAGCCGATTAAATGAAGATAACTATTCTTTGCTGTTAGCCAGTACTAACAATGATATCTCCCAGGAAAAAAAAGCGTTGGAAATGATGCTGTCCTACGGCGTGGATGGACTGATTATAGAGCCTACAAGAAGCAATGTATTCAACCCCAATATCGCTTACTATCTATCTTTTAAGGAGCAAGAGGTTCCGTTCACAATGATCAATGCCTATTATGAAGAATTGGAAGTTCCTTTCTTCTGTCTGGATGACGTGCAGTCCAGCTATCTTGCCACCCGGGAGCTGATTGCCAAGGGACATACCCAGATCGGCATTATCGCCAAAATGGATGATTTGCAAGGAAAGTTTAGAATGAAGGGATTTATCAAGGCTCTTGGGGAAGCCAAGTTACGGTTCCAGCACGAGCATGTGCTTTCTTTCGACACGGAGACGAAGCCGGATCTGTCCGCTAACTTGGAAATATATCTGAACGACAATCGGGATGAATTGACCGCGCTGGTGTGTTACAACGACGAGGTAGGCTTGGAAGTCGTCAATGTCTGCAGAAAACTGGGGATTTCCATTCCGGACGAGTTATCCATTATCGGTCAGGACAATTCATATATCGCCAAAAATGCGAATATCCAACTAACGACGCTGACGCACCCCCAAGAACAAATGGGACGCGATGCAGCGGACTGGATTATTAAGAATTTGCAAGGCAAAAAAGACTTGCCCACCAATACCTACTACCAGCCCGTATTAGTTGAAGGTGAAACCGTGAAAGTCATTGAAGTGGAATAGCAGAACCTCTTATTGACTATTATCATCTTCATTTGTTTTTGTAAACCAATCGGTATACAATAGAACAAACGGATTAGAAATGAGGAGATAAAATGAAGATACTTGTACCCCCATTTAACCGAGAAACTGCGATTGAAAAAGTCAGAATGGCTGAGGATAGTTGGAACAGCCGTGACCCGCATCGTGTATCACTTGTTTATACGGAGGATACTCGCTGGCGGAACCGCGCTGAATTTCCCGTCGGTCGTACAGAAATCGTGAAGCTTCTCTCAAGTAAATGGGCTACGGAACTAGAATATCGTCTGATTAAGGAGCTTTGGTCGTTCACTGACAACCGTATTGCAGTACGCTTTGCCTATGAGTGGCATGATGATCGCGGAAGTTGGTTCCGCTCCTACGGAAACGAGAATTGGGAGTTTGCTGCGGATGGTTTGATGAAGCGTCGATATGCGTCGATTAACGATATGCCCATACTTGAATCTGAACGTAAATTTCATTGGCCGCTCGGTCGGCGTCCTGATGACCATTCCGGACTTACCGATCTTGACTTATGACCCGTACTGTATTCGAAAAGGCTGATGTAATTCCGATGGTTGCCGAGGTTTTTCGAGAGCTTGGTTATGAAGGGGCCTCCATGAGTAAGATCACGGCCCGCACAGGGCTTTCCAAAGGAAGCCTGTACTATTTCTTTCCCGGTGGAAAAGAGGAAATGGCCGCAGAGATTCTTACACATGTAAATACTTGGTTCGCCCACAACGTGTTCGAACCGCTGGAACAGAACGATCCGCATGCGGCTATTCAACAAATGTGGAGCGAGGTCGACGCGTATTTTCGATCAGGCCAACGGATTTGTCTCATAGGCGCTTTTGCTATCGACGAAACTCGAAATCGGTTCGCTGCGAGGATCAGTCAATACTTTAAAAGATGGATCGATGCCTTATGTGGTGCGCTTATTCGAGCGGGTACCCCCATTGAATTGGGAACTAGGATTTCAGAGGAGGTCGTCAGCGGGATTCAGGGAGGATTGATCCTGGCTAGGGCGATCAACGACGAAGAGATATTTGTGCGTACCCTCACAGGTCTTGCGGAACGAGTCGCCAAATGTACTCAGAACGGCAGTCAGTAATTTACTATTCATGCTGGGCGCACAGCA
This sequence comes from Paenibacillus sp. 19GGS1-52, assembly GCF_022369515.1. NCBI lineage: Bacteria > Bacillati > Bacillota > Bacilli > Caryophanales > Paenibacillaceae > Paenibacillus > Paenibacillus sp. 19GGS1-52. Next base: position 396,641 of record NZ_CP059724.1, on the reverse strand, counting down.
AAAACCCGACCATAACTAGGTCGGGTTTTATATTGCCTCGGAAAGTCAACTTTCTCCATGTAAACAAACAATTAATATTGCGTTCCAACAAATCAGTTATATAGTATCATTCTCTATCCTATAATGCAGGTCCTTTTTCCTGAAATGAGATGGGTAACCGCACTGCAACACTTCCAGATGTATTGCCCATTGTATCAGATACTTCAGTTGTAATTTGATATGTGCCTGTGTCTACGAAATTAAATATAAAATTATTACCTAATTCAATGACAGCTGACTTATTATCTGTCCATGTTACTATAGCCGTTCCCGGTTCTCCCCAGACTGCTGAAGATTCAATCAGGCTAGTTATTGCAGATTTTGAATTTTCATTTAAGTTCTCAGTAAATAAAATTGTGATTGTATCTCCTGTTGTCAAATCGCCACTTGAATCAACATCTTCAGCTAATGACTCTGCGAAATCGGGTGCTGTTGTATCAGGAGCTAAAGTTGATGGCAACGTTATGGTGAGATCTGCCGCAGGTATATTATGAAGCGTAGCATATACATTTGCAGCAGTAATATCAAATGTGTCGCTATATCCCGGTCTAAGCAGAGTAAACTCAGCACCCATCGTAACAACAGCAGTCTTACCATCTCTCCACCTTAACTTAGCTCGATGTGCCGAATAACCCCAGGCATCATCCGTTTCAATTTGGTTCTTTATAGCGGCTTGTGAATCTGGATGTAAGTCCTTTGTAAATACAATTGTGATTGTATCTCCATATGATAAATCAATACCATAGCCGACATTCTCTCCAGTTACCGATGCTATATCAACCGGTGATGCTGCATTCAATGCAACATTCAGCGTTTGCGTTAAAGCCGGAGTACTGTAAGAGGTTGCCACTAGCGTAAACGATCCTACATTTGCAGTGCTCTCTACGGTAATTAAGCCATTCGTAGTTACACTTACCCCTGTTACCGGAGTAAGCAAGCTCCAAGTTACCGTTTCATTGCTCATTGTGCTGCTATTTTGATCTTTTACTGTAGCTGTATAATCCCCTGTCGTAATTCCACTATCCGGGATCGTGATCGAGTTGCTTCCTGTTATCGCGATGCTCGTTACGACCGAGTCGCCACTATTAGGTGGTGTTGGCGTTGGCGTCGGTATTGGCGTTGGTGTTGCCGTCGACGTCGGTGTTTCCGTCGGCGTTGGCGATGCCGTTGGTGTTGCCGTCGGCGTTACCGTTGACGACATTGACGTTGGTGCCGTCGATTGCCCGTTGATCGCATCCACTCTGGATAGGCCTTCGGCATTTACGAAGATCGTTGCGGGATCCACACCCGTAGGAACGACCATATTAGTAATGGAAACATCACCTTCTAGAACAATCTGCGAATCGCTTGTTACCGCAAGATTTCCGATTGTTCCCGTTACATTCAGATGAACTTCGCCAGCACTGTCATTTACGATCACCTTGTCGATGTCCACCGATCCGGAGAACGTTGTACTGCCAACTGGCGTATCGTTGGCTGCATCCGAGTTGCCGAAGATCAGCGTGTCAATCGGTTCCGCACCGGAATATTGCAAGCTTACTCCAGGCTGAACAGTAACCGTGTTAAGAGTAGTGGACTTAGCAGCATATGCGGCTGCGAGACTGGCGAAATCGCTGGCAGCGTGAGCGTTGGCGTAGTTGATAGCGCTAGCGATGGCATCTGCGGTAGCGCGAGCGGCGGCGGCCCTAGTGGCGGCAACTCCGGCGGCGCTAGTGGCGGCGGCTTGAGCGGCGGCTGCGCTAGTGGCGGCGGCTTGAGCGGCGGCTGCGCTAGCGGCGGCGGCTTGAGCGGTGGTAGCGCTAGCAGCCGCAGCGGCGGTTTGGGCGGCGGCATCTGCGCTAGCGCTAGCGGCGGCAGCGGCTGCGGCTTGAGCGGCGTCATCTGCGGCTGCGCGAGCTGCGACGGCTACGGCGGCTTGGGCGACGGCATATCGGGCAGCTTGAGCGGCGTCATCTGCGGCTGCGCTAGCGGCGGCATCTGCGGCAGCTTGAGCGGCGGCAGATGCGGTAGCGCGAGCGGCGGCATCTGCGGCTGCTTGAGCGGCGGCAGACATAGTTGTAAAGAGATCGGTATTCACCGACGCCGTAACATCGAATCTTGAGTTTTGAACGATAACTTTTATTGGGGAATTGTCTTTATATATGCCATTGGTCTTATCCAACCTCGCGGCTTCAAGAAGTAATAGATATTTTCCCCCTTCCACATACTCATCCACACCTATATCTTCCTGTGTCTTTGTTGGAACAACAGTGGGCGGCAGCGAGAATTGTATTCCCGGAGTGCTGGGAATTCTTATGGGGGGAGACATATTGGTGGGCGTATAACCGAATTGGCCAGCAGCAAATGAAGAAAATATTTGTGTACCGCCACCGGAATTCACATGAATAAGGCCATCATTAACTTGGACATAAAGGCCTGGAGCACGATCGATACCCGGTAATGGAACGGGTATATCACCAACAGCGAGGATGCGAACTACGCTATTGGAGTTGATGCCCCGCGATAGAGTCGGCTTCTCACCAACAGCAAGGTTGCGGACTGCACTCTTGGAATGGATGCCCGGCGATGGATCCGGTATATCGCTAACCGCAGGAATGCCGGTTGCATTCTTCAAGTTGATGCCCGATTGGGTCATCATGTCCGGGATGGTATCGACCTTTTTCACCAAAGCGCTGTTATCTAAGTACAATTGGCCAAGATCACTATGTAGAAGCCATATATTGGCGATCTGCGATTTCGGACGATCATTGTCTTTCAGGTATATTGTTTTGCCTGTGACAAGCGTGTCATACGCAAAGAAGTCCGATTTGAGTTCCGGGGTCAGAATCAAATCGCCTTTAACTTCCAAATGAGCCAACGAGACCTGGTTTACGCTTACCATCACGCTACCATTGACGATATCGCCTCCAGCATCAAATCCAATAGGCGTATCCCGTCCGGCTAATGCACCTTTGTAACCAATTACTAGGCCTTCAACAGACTGTATCGTGTCTCCCACAGCTGTAAACTGAATCGCCGCGTTCCGTAAAGCTGAATGGTTAATGGGTTGAAAAATACCTTGTACGGATTTGCCTGCGTGATAGGTCTGGCCGTCGATCGTAATTGTGCCGTCATCGCGAATGTCTTGAATGATCGAAGGACTGAAAAAGGAGCGGTACAGCAGGGTAATTGCTTCAGCCAGCACAATATTTGCATCTGGAGTGAAATGATCCTTGGATGTTCCGGAGGTAATACCCGCTCTCGTCAATGCAAGAATACTGCCTGCATACCAACTGTTCTGCGGAACATCAAGAAATACGCTGCTGACTGCCGACTCCGGCTTCAGCTTCTTGGCTGCAGCGATCAAGCTCGCCCCTTCGGCTCTGGTAACCGGTAAATTGGGACGGAACGTGCCTTCCGGAAATCCATGCACAAGTCCTGCATCGTAGAGGGCGGCAACATACCCTGAATATGCGCCAGCAGGCACGTCTTTAAAGGGCGAGACGCTAGTGGACGGAGACAGTCCGAGCGATATCGCTAGCAAAATAGCAAAATCGCCGCGTGTCATAACGAGGGAAGGATTTAACTCCTCTCCTGTTGTTGGGTTCAGAATGCCCAGCGTAATCCAGGCGTTAACCGCCTCAGCGTACCAGGCTTGATCCGGAATGTCCGAATAGTGCGGCAAATCAAGAGCAACGGACTGTGCAGAAACAGTTGAATCGGCTGGGGTTGTCTCTTGCTGTTGTGATTCAGATGCCATGCTAACCGGAGAGCTGAAGGTTAACAATAGCAGCAAAGCTAGCGATCCAGCCACCCAACTTGCAGGTCGATTAGTAAGTATCATCCAACATCTCCTTTCCTTTAAATCAATTTTCTGGAAACACTTCTTATCATACACGATATCTTTCAAATATTGAGATATTTTTATTTAGATATTTAATTTTGAATGACTCCACACTTGAGACCCGTTGAATACTGCTCTAAAGGATCACCTCCCCCTCCGCTTCTGTCGCACTGATACAGGCAAGTTGTCGAGAACACGTTACTCCTGTGGATTAATAGAAGAAGGCTGTCATTTGTTTATCATACCTTCGTACCTTGACTTACAAGGTATAACAGTTTATCTTATGGGTAAAATTCCGGGCTTTATAAGTCCCTATTATAAGCAGGAGGTTAATTCGGTGAACCAGGCTGTGGAAGCTTTTTTAAATGATGTATGGACGGAAGTCACTTCGATTTACGCTAGAGAACATCAAATGGTAGATAGGACAAAGAAGCACAGTCCCTTGCAGGCAGGAATCAGAGATTTTCTTCGCGTGGCATGGAGAAGAAGCAATGCTTACGGGGAACAGGGCAACATCCATATCGATATTGATGAGCCTTTCTCCTGGAGCGACAGTTCCTACACCATTGAAGCAGGCCCTTACATCGCAGAGTTGACCGATGAACTGCTGTCCCAAGAGTTTTTCCCCGCTTTATACGAGCTTGTTGATAACCTGTTCCGCTCTGATGATTTCGGTCCCTATTTTTTTGATTACCAGTTTCAAGTGGTATTTGAATTTGAAGGGGAGCATTCCGAATTGAGGCTTTGTCGCCGTCTGTTGCATGAACAAAAGCTGGCCGGGCTTCAAAAGTCGCTCGAAGATTTCATCCAAACCAAAGTTCTCTCAGATCCACCCGTGCTGCCTAAGGCAGAAGACATGTTCTTTTTTGCTTATCACCTCATGAATCCCGACCTCATGAAACAGCAAGAAGAGGTCATTGAACCCTTGATACGGCGTCTGTCCGATAAGCTTCAGCAGAACCAACAACGCAAACGGGAGTGGATCGGTCACTATACCTCGGCCTTCGATAAGTGGGCTCAGGAGCATTTTCTGCCGCAGTATTTTGTTCGTCCCGATGATTATGGATTCGATTGGAAGCTAAAGGAAGAGTCTATTCGTCATGTTGTAGATGCTGAGGAGATGGACTTCTTCCTATATATCGCCTTGCAAATCGGGTTCACCAAGCCAGATACCCGACAGAAGTACCTGGAACTTGCAGGACAACTAGGTTCTATGCAGGCCTTGCAGTATCTGAAAGTCGGCAGCGGTAAATTTAGGAGTACGTATCGGGGAGAGCGGGTAGAAGGCAGCAACAATGACGTAACGCAGACGATCGAAATCCGGATCCTTGCTGAAGAGGAGAAGGCTTACGGAGAAGCGTTAGATTATATAATCAACCTGTTGCAGGAAAGCTTCCCTAAGGGCTACCAGTTGAAGCTAAAAACTGTCCAAAAGCATTTTCTGCCGCTACACAATCTGGCGAAGTCAAAGCTGCATCAGTTTTTTGCCAATGCGCTCAGCTACCCGGCCCTCTTCCCTAAGCTTGCCGAATATGCGGATCTGGTTATGGAGGAGTTTGCGTGGTACCGGGATGTGGTACCGGGCGAGAAATCGGTGATGCCGGGTACCTATGCCGTATTTGGCCTTGGTTTATACAGCGAATCTTATTTTCCGTTAGTCTGCCGCTATATGGAGTTAGTGGATACGGAGCATCAAATGGTGCAAGACAGCTATGCTCAAGCATTTATTGATGCTCATGGCGTAAAGACGGAGCATATGCCGATACTTACTTCCATTCTCCTAGGTGGCAATGAGGAAGCGAGACCCGTCAAAAACATAACCATCGACCGTCCCGAGCTAGCTGAAGCGCTTATTCAGGTGCTGAAGAATAAAAAAAATCATGAGTGTGAGTTGGTGCTATGCCGGATTTTCGGCAGCGCGGACAAACTTGCGAGGGCCGTCCGACAAGCACACCCCCCACTTAAGGAAGGATTGGAACAATTGTCGTCCCTACTTAAGATAAGGTAAGCCGGTTTATCTCCATATATGATAATTGCCATGCCACTATACTAGGGATGAGAGTGACTCGTGAATACGGAATTTTTAAAAGGATTTATGGAAACAGCTCAGACGAAAAGTATATCCAAAGCAAGCGAGGCTCTGCATATATCGCATACTGCACTCAGCAAACAGTTGAGAAGCTTGGAGCAGCAGTTCGATGTACAGCTTTTTGTCCGTTCCTCTCAAGGAGTTGAATTAACCGATGCCGGAAAGATCTTGTATGAATCCTCAAGGGCATTGCTTGATCATATATCTGCACTTACAAAGTCGCTTGAGCCCTATAAGATATGGCAGCGTATTCGAATTGGTACGGTTCCCGATATCGCTTCACAGTATCTATTGGCTTCGTTACACAAATTAGAAAAACATGGCCACGAAGTGGAGTTAGTATTCCGGCAATCCACAACAGATGTATACAAGCTATTGTTCAATGGGGAAGTGGATCTGCTCGTTGCGGAACGAATCTCCATGCATCCTTCCATATGGATGGGTGATCTGTATCGGGAGCCTTTATTTGTAGTCATGCCCAAGGAACATCCGTTTGCAGCAAAAGAGGCTATCACACTATCCGAATTAAGCAGCCAGCCTCTCGTTCTTTATACTGAAGGATGTACCATTCGTGCCAAATTGACTGATCTATTCACACAAATGAATTACCCCATGAATATAAAAACAGAGGTTAACTTCAAAGAGGTTATCCTCGGTTATGTGGTCAATGGCGGGGGACTCACAGTACTGCCTGAACCAAATATTACGCAGTTATCAACGGATCGATTAGTCAGCGTGCCATTAAGTCATCCTGATGCCCAAAGAACAATTGCCGTGTTTAGTACGAATCGAGCCAAAGGCCAGAAGCTTTTCCGGTTACTGAGTTAATTTGCAAGTACGGCTTCCTTGATACCAAAAACTTGGAGTGAAATATAAGGATAGGTACCATATCGGACAGCAAGCTCCAATTCCAGCAGTGTGAAACGTTCAATCGTGCGATTATTGGCTAACTTCCCTGCATGAATAAAACGAAATGGAAGCGGGTCGAAGCGCTCAATGAATAGGTTTACAGCCTCGTCATCATCCCCGGTAACGAGTACATCGCTTTGTTGACCCTGAAATATCGGGTTCTCAAACACTTTGAAAAACGTATTTTTAAAAGCGCCAACCACTTTGGATTCCGGTAGTAAAGACTGCAGACTTTCAGCAGAAGATTCACCCCAGGCCGTAGTAAATCCGCTGAAGTCCTCGTTAAAGGGATTTGAAATATCGACAACTATCTTATGCTTAATTTGTTCTTTATTAGCAAGTGCCCAATCCATTAATGCCGATACGGGAAAAGCGGGAATAATGATATCTGCCTGAAGTGCTTCCTCATAAGTGCTGATAACGATCTGATCAAGTTGAAAGCTTTTTTCCAGCTCTGCTGCTTCTGCCGGATTACGTGAACCCCACAACACTTGACCCTTTACATGTGCTGCTACTTGTTTCACTAAAGCCTTCCCCATATTGCCCGTTCCCAGTACGCTGATTTTCATGATCATCACTCCTTCTTTGAATTGATTTCAGCTTATCAAAGAAAGTGAATCTCCAGAAGTTCTACAATCTCGTACCCATCCCACTTTTGGTTTCGGCACTGGAACAATTAATCCGTCACTTATGATACGGTTCCCAGCAGTGTCTGTAGTATCCTAGGCATGATGTACTTAAGATTCATAATTTTCATAAAGGTGTGAACACTCCGAATTTGCCCGTAAAGCTTCCGAAGTATTCTCGACTTCTTGTTATCAAATAGAGGAATAAGCCAGAGGCACACTCTTAAGTGTTCGCCTCTGGCTTATTTTATTGTCTTATATGGGGTTATCGTGATTGGTTGGCAGTTGGATTAGTCAGAATTTATCAACCTTGTACCAGAATATGGGTAGCGGAAACCATCCTACGGGTACAGTTACTGCCATATAACGACTGTGTTGTGTAAGCAGAAGCGCCTGAGCCTGCTGCTTATTAAGGACAACTGCATCGGGCTTAGCAGACCGCTCGACAGTCACACCACTGACATCCACTCGCACAGTAATCGGCTGACCGTCCATGACTGCGGAGAATTCTCCCTGAACAAGCCCTGTAGTCTTGTACTTAAGTGTCAGATAAGCCTCCAATACATTGGCAAAATCCAGAATATGATACATATCAGAGGTCTCAATAACATAGTCTTCAGCAATGCTGCCAAGCGTCCTGTTCAGCGGAATGTCATATTCCGGCGTATAAATAGTTATCCGCTCTGCTCCGCTATATGCCCTATAAGCCTTGATCGTCCGCGAAATATCGTCCGCATTGGCCATCGCGAATTCAGATATTTCATCGCCCGCTTCGTTTACGATCAGATACCCGATCAACTTACCTTTATCTAGGACGCCCAACGCATTTTGATGGAGAGTCTTGAAAATAACTGGCAATTGCTGTACGTTACGTTCAATATAAGCAAGCCGCGAGGTGTTCATGTTATGCGCAAAGGATTCTGCTCCTTCAATCTCGAATAACGGGCAGAAGGATATTCCCGTGTCGTTTATATGCTTTAAGCCATGGCGCACGTTGGCCTCGCCTACGAAATACTTGAACTTTACACCGCCAAGTGTGAAGCCGAAATACTCATATCTCTGCCGCTGGCCATATAATACAACCATATCACAAGTATTGCTCAGTTCCTCAAGCCACATGTCCATGAGCGCCTTCATATGCCCTTCGCCACGCGCCCGAGGATGGACCGATACAGTACCCAAATAGCCCGCTTGCAGAGTATGGTCACCTACCGTCAGAGGTGCTGGAAAAACAGCCACCTGTGCGCGCAGCCTGCCTTTCTCATCCACAGCAACCTTATGCATGGCTGAAGAATCTATGTTCTTTCCATACGCTTTGGGCATCAAGGTTTCAAAATCTAAGCGAAAAGCGTAGTTGGCTAAATCTATGCATTCATCGCGCTCATTCGGAGTTGCCATTCTGTATTTAACCATTTGCCCTATCCCTTCAGTTTAAATATAATTACCTTCCTAAACTATAATTCTAGAAGCATATTCAATGTCCTGCCGGGTAGCGTAGTAGAGGTCGACAAGGAACTGGCGATATTGATAGCCTGCGCAAGTCAGAGGCTGAGCGTCAACTGGTGGACAGCGGGTCCGCAAGCAAAAGTCCCCCTCCTAGCAAAACACCTTTTCAAACCTGCTGCGAACTTCCCCTCAAAAAAATTGCGATACAGATTCCTCACTATCCACTGCAAACCCGAACCGTCGACTCTTGGATGATAGCGGCAAACATGAAAAGTCGCACCACAAAGAGAACAGCCCGCAGGCTGTTCTCTTTCGCTGTCTGTCTTAGAAGCACGTGAACGAGCGAATCTGATTCAGATCGATGCCGAAGTACCCCCAGAAGAAACCGAACCATCTGAACCCTGCAACAGAATTACGGCCGACAAATACCGGGAAGAACCAGAATTGCTCGCCGTTGTTCAGCCAGATGTATGTGTTGCGGAACATGCAGCGTCTGATCCCACCCGGGTCGATGGCAAATGTGGTGGCCGACATTTGCGGTACGAATTGCGGTGGAGGAGCCGTCGGCGCTTGAACGCCTCCCGGTGCACCTCCGGGGGTCCCCGGAAATCCTCCTGGAACACCCGGCCCTCCCGGCACGCCAGGTTCGCCCGGGAATCCCGGAAATCCTCCGCCGGTTCCCGGTGTTGGAAAAAAACCCATATGTGATCGCTCCTTTCAATGAGTATGCATAATCATCATATGCATTCGCGGAGAGGGCGCTTGGGCGAATATCCATAAAATCAGTTGCGAGAAGCCAATTCATCACCGGACGCTTTTCGCACCTACGCTTTCTTGTCTAAATTAACGCGTTGAAATGGCCCTCTGAGTTTACCGTTGCCGTCCGGGGATCAGTCAGACCGATGCCCTTGAGGCCGCCCTTTCCTTCAGTCCGCCAGAGTGGGGGATGGTCTTGAAGCGGAGGAGCCAGTACAAAATTGACTGAGGTGCTACTCCCACTTTTCTGCATCTGTTGGGCCTCCAACAGTCGAATTTTCAGTTGCAGCTGCTCCCGGCGATAAGGAGTCTGCCTCTCTCCACCCTGGGCTGCATTCACCTTGTCCAGTTCCATCTGCAATAAGTTTCGCTGCTTCTCCAGGGAACTGACCTCGCTTTGTGTGCCACCGTAAGCTGCAATGGCCTGTACCGGGCTGATGCCTGATATTGTCTGTGCCGCCATGATTTGTCCCTCCGTTTCCTTGGCTACTACTCCAAATTCAACCAAGTTTAAAAGTTCTAATCATTCCTATTACCCGACCGCCCCCGCCATGACAACAGTCCAACCGCATATAGGATAATAATCGTCACATAGTCTCAGTCAGTGCTTGTTTCAACCATACTAAAGACCCACTGAGGACCGGTAACATAAACAAGCTTGTAGGAAAAATATCCACGTTAACCCCGGATATCCGTTCCGTCATTAACAGTGTCCCTTAAATCCCATATTTAAGGCCAGAAAATGAGCCCAGCCCTCGGTCATGCACATCCCGCTGAACAATTGAAGGTTGGGTAGTCTCCATTATAAATATTGTACATATAATTATGGGCGCCTTACGGGACACAGGACAAAACAGCGGTGCAAGAGCTTAGACTCGTATCGCTGTTTTGGCGTCCTCATTATTTATATTTCTTTTACAGATGCCACTTCATAAGTAATGATCTCACTTCCGAGAATTGGAGATTCTTTCTTTGCTTCCTCTGAACCCGGTTCTGGACGTTTGTGTGCCGATTTGAAGGCGTCGCTATTTCTCCAAGCTGTAAAAGAATCCATAGTCGCCCAGTACATATTTACATTTAACTCATCGTATTCGGTTAAGTTCTGTGTCAACAATACTTCTACTTTCACAAAGCCTTCGGAACTGTTTAGCGGGCCTGGCGCTGTAAAACCCGGTGCCATTACTGCACCCATTCCTTTTTTCACTTTAATTCTGTTCGTGACGACGATCATCTTTACCATCTCCTTACCTTTGTTGAAATTGTAATGGTTCACCATATTAGATCAAGATAATTTGCCGTCTTCCATCCGGTATTCCTTATCGCAGTAAGCAAGCAGCCGTTCGTCATGGGTCACCATAATCGCCGCTTTATGACGTGTTCTGACCTCATGGGCAATCAAGGAGACAACCTCATGGGCGCGCTTGGTGTCAAGGCTTGGTGTCAAGGCTTGCTGTAGGCTCGTCCGCCAAAATAACATTGGGATCGTTAATTAATGCTCGGGCAATCGCAGTACGTTGTTTCTCGCCCCCCGACAGTTCCTCCGGATAACTCTTCAACTTTGTGCCCAGACCCAGTTCTTCAAGCAATTTTACGGCAAATGCTTTATCTGCTGCAGTAACCTTCCCAGACATCCGCTTCACGACTAGCAACTGATCAAGAACGTTCAGGTACGGAACCAAATTTGATGCCTGCATGATGAATCCAACCTCATGCAAACGGATGTCAGATAGTTGATTGCCTGACAGCTTCGCTATGTCCTGCCCATTCAGCTTAACTTCTCCCTCAGAGGGTTTGAGCAATGCGCCTGCAACGGATAAGAAGGTGCTTTTGCCCGAACCGGACGGCCCTACAACCGCGATGAATTCACCCGGCTCCACTGTAATCGACACATTATCCAATGCTGAAACACGGTTCGAACCTTCATTGTAAAACTTTGAAGCCGCCGTAATTTGCAATCCCCTAGTCATTATTCAACCCTCCCAAGCGCTTGAAGCGGATCAATTTTCGAAATCGTGCGAACCGATACCAACGAACTGAGCAATGAAATCACCAGCAAAACGATGGAATACGTGAATACCAGCTTCGTATCAAGCATAAATGGCATGCCTTTGGGCATGATTGCCGCTGTCCCATAAGTTAAGATTATGCCAACTATAATGCTAGAGAGTGATAACACGAACACCTGTGAGACGACCGCTTTACCCAAGAACCCATTTTTAGCTCCGATCGCTTTCATGATCCCAAACTGGTTGGTCTTCTGCATCGTAAATACATAGAAGAACACGCCAAGTACGAATGCTGAAATCGCAAGCAGAAACGCAAGCATCATCGTGATCGTACCATTCTCTTCCTTGTATCCAGGCATTCCCTGTACTGCTGCCGCACGAGTAACCGTATCGGTACCCGACAGCTGTTCATTAATGGCATTGGAATCAATATCATGGCCTTGAAGCATTATCCCATTCACGGGTTCCGTGACCCCTTTATCCGATCCTGGTGCCGCAAATGCAATCTTTCGCCACTCTGCAATGGGTGTGAAAACAGCTGCTACGTGGTTATACGTCTGATCCTTGACAAAACCGGCGATAGTCAATGATTCCGTCGATCCATCCAATTGGAAGGTGTCCCCAAGTTTATAACCCTCGTCTTTCATGGTCTCATTTACTATTACCTGCGTCATATTATCGGCTGTCAGCCCTGTACCTTCAATAATCTTGGGTTCTAAAAAACTCCCCGGGTCAATCCCTATAATAGCTATATCTACTTTATCTTCATTCACTGTGCTATTTCCTTTGATTGCCGATGCCAGGATGGTTCCCATGGGTGAAACGGCATTTACATTCGGCATCTCTGTTAATTGTATTGTCAATTCATTGGACAACAGAGATTTACTCATCGAAGCTTTGGATCCTTGTTCAAAAACTACATAATCAGCCTTCATATTCTTGAACGTCGAAGCCGCTAGTGTAGATAATCCATTCCCCAAACCAGATAATATGAATACCAACCAAGAAATAAGCACAAAAATGATCGCAATCATCAAAAACCTTGTCTTGTTGTGTTTCAATTCCTTCAATGCCAAGAACATCGTTTATTCCTCTCCTCCACAAAAAAATGTATTTGACACTCGTGTCAAATTAACCAGCTTCTATCCGACTTACACTGAGTATGCACTATTTCTGACACCCGCGTCAAATATATTATATGTTCCTTAGTGTTTACCCGCTCCGCCAAGCCACATTTGGTACAATAACTTACTCCATTGAGATGTAGGAATATTCATCATATTGGGTGTTTCAATAAGGTTAAAAAAGACACCTATGACGACAGGAAGCGGAATACTTGGATTTAAGTGTCCCTCTTCCTGCGCACGGACGAACAACCGCTCAAGTTGATTTTTTAAAGTGATATGTGCTTGATCAATAAATTCAAGATCATTGGCCGCCGCAGCAGAATTAGCTTTATTAATTTTATACGCATCTCCAAGCAATTGATGAAAATTTGCCTCTTCCAGATATACAGTTAGCAGATGCTGAAGGGCATTCATACAATCCGTCTCATCTGTAGCTGACGCGTTTTCTAGTACATCTTCTATTGTCCGCTTCATACATGCAGCAACAATCTCTTCTTTATTGGAATAATATTGGTAAATCGTGCTTCGTGCCCCACCAGACTTTTCGATAATAATTTAAGCTGAAACCCCTCATAACCGTGTTCGAGAAGCACTCTCTTGGTTTGGTCAAGCAACTCCGATTCGGTATAAGCCTGCTTTCTGCCCAAGGTTAATCACCATCCCTAATTGTACAGTAGTCTTATTGTAACAAAAATTACGCTCAGACGGGGAGTAGTATTGTTAACTATAATAGCAAGCCTATTCTGCTTATTTATCTCAGACTTTTTAAAATCAAAACCGCAATTATTGTTGTATGATACAATTTCACGTCCTGTAACCCTGCCTAGGAACAACGTTCATGTGGCATAGCATGCTCTTATTCACTAAGAGCAGACCGCTCCTGCTGCCTGGTTCCGGCCGCTCGTCTTTGCCTTGTACAGCTGTGTATCCGCTGCTTCCACCAGAGCACGCGCATTGTCTTCCGGGGAAGGAACCATCCAGGCTGCGCCCGCACTAATGGTTACCTCTTCTGACACCTCTGATCCAAAGTGCGGAAGATGCAATTGCCTGATCTTCTCGCACATGGCCTCGGCAGTCTCCATTACCCTGGTGAATACATATCCAGGCAGAACAATCGCAAATTCTTCGCCCCCATAACGGGTCAAGATTGCCTCATTGTCCCTTTGTTCCAGCGAGGATCTCAAGACTTGAGCTACTGCTCGGAGGCACTCGTCACCTTGCAGATGTCCGTAGGTATCATTGTATCTCTTGAAGAAGTCTATATCGATAAGTAGAATAGCCAGCGATAAGCCCTCAGCAATGCATCTATCGAACTGCTCTGTGAGGTGTTGTTCGAAGAATCTCCGGTTATACACGCCAGTTAGGCCGTCTACAACAGACCACTCTCTCAGTTGAAGATTAAGCTCTTTCAATTTTCTGTTGCTGTCGGCTAGTTCCATTGTTCGTTCCCGGACCTTTATATCCAGGCTGTCATTCACCCCAACCAACTCCTCCGCGAGCAGTTCTGTCTTGTTGAACGCGAGGGAAAGCTTCTTGGATAGAACTAGCGAGAAGGAACATGTGAAAGCTGCAACTCCCACGACATTGGAGCTAAGCTCCGCTACACCAAACATTGAACCAAATATATCGAATAATATCGCCACAGTGAATATAATGTAACCCACCAGAGCATATAATGCCCCTTCCCGATTGTGAACAGCTGCACATATTATGGCGTATAGAGCGTAGATTGTGGCTAACACCGTAAGGATCTGATAATACATCAATATCCGGAAATAGATGTCTGCCGGAGTTAATACAGTAAAAATTATGTAAAATGCCGATACAGCCATGATGAATTTGATGAACACCGCTGGAACTTCAGCGGGAAACAACTTGCGGAAGAACGTCGCAATCAAAGGAACCCCGATATATAAACAGATATATTCCATCCTTAAGGCCAGCCGCCATGGGAACTCCGGGAACATTTTAGTTAGGAATATCTCATCTACCATAAGACTGCGCAGAGCCACAATCAGGCAAAAAGCGCCAAAATACAGAAAGGAAGTATCCTTTCGCCGGAGAAGACCAAGTCCAATATGATAAACACCCGCCATCACGACGAGACCCAACAGAATGGCAGTAAACGCGGTCTTCCGGTCATGGCTAGCCCCGATTTCAGCTGCCGACCCATAGCGGATTGGCTCCCACATACCACCGGAATAGTTGTCATAATTGGATATCTGAATAAGAATCTGCACCCGCTCCGACCTCGGTTGAAAATAGACCTCCTTGGTTATCTTCTGTGGGACACTGCTCTTGGGATCTGTTCCAACTGTGCCGCTGACCGCGACCAGGCGGTCATCCACCCATACCTTATAATTCGAATACATGACCGGAATAAGTAGTCCTCTTATCTCTCCAGTCTGGTCTACCCTTAGATTGATCCTGAAGGTAGCATACCCCTTTCTGGGAAGGTGCTCCCCTTGCAAGACAAAATTATTCCAATTGTTCGGCATCTCCATAAATCCTGTCATCCGCGGTATAGATGCTATAAAATCATCAGGTGCAAGAAGCTGATTCCAATATAATTCATAGAATCCCCTTAACTCGAGGAGCTGGTTCTCCTTCTCCCCTCCACGGACATCGAGCACCCCTGGTCTGCTCTGAACTGGAATTGCTGACTCCCCAATCTGCAGACTACAGCCGGTTGCGAGGAACGTGCTGATTAGCATGATCAAACCCAGTCTTTTTATCATAAGCTGTGCTCCCTTAGTTGCATGCAGTGTAAAAATAGCCTCTCTTGATATTATCGACTGTAGAAGCTGCCCATTGTATAGCTTGTGTGGCAGGGGTAACTTTGACTCATGCCTTATGATGGAGGCCCCTGAGTTTAATTTAAATTAAGTATTCATCACTGTTACAAGATGCACATTTCATCTACATTTCCCGCTTCACCTCGGCGACACCTTATTTATAATACGGTTCACCTTGCATGATATAACGGCTAAATTTAGAGGCACCCATCAATGGGTGCCTCATGTCTGAAAAGGTGCTCCGGTTAGGTGTAGCTCATTGGCCGGGGGAGCATTCGCCAATATTTTATTAAGGATTTTTTCTTGATCATGCTGTGAAAGAGATAAAGGGTCTCCCTCAAGCAGGGCCAGTCTATCCGTTTCTTGAAGCCATAGCACAAGACTTTCAAAATTATTTAGCAGTTCCGTTCGTATCCCCTTCACATTTTTCCGTGTATTCACAAAATCTAATGCAAAGTGGTTTCCAATAAAAATAAACGGTGGTTTTTCCATAATACTCTCCTTTCGATTTGCTGTTCGCTTAACCATAACCCACTAAAATACCGATTACGAGTTACATTTCGTTGGTATCCTTCTATAGAATGGACCAGGATTAAGTGGTTTAAATGCAAAAGAATAGTAGATATCGTTAATTGATCTTTTGCTGCTGATACATAAGGATTTTAATCCTGGACTGGAGATTGTGGTATTTGTCGGCGAGCTGAATTATATCGTTAACGGGGAGGGGGCAAGTTTTAGAGCCGCCCAGTACTGGACGGCTCTTTCTTGTTCTTTTATGTTAAGCTGAACGATTAGCAAGAAAGACAGCGATATACTGGTCAGCAATACGAAAATCATTTCCACGATTAATCTTTCAAATCCATCAAAGAAATACTCTTCGCCAGAACCATCCCTTTGGCTACCTACACAATCTCTTTATTAAAATGTCCTCTTGTGTCTGTTTCCTGATTAAAGACAGCATTATTCATTGAGCCATTTAATTTACCTGACGCCATATTAATGACTTTCACAACCTGCTCTTTTGATTCAACTGTGAAGTTTAATCGGAGCGCCTCGATTCCTTTGATGTTTGGTAGCTCATCTAAAAGATTAAGTGTCTTCCCATTAAGGAGAGTCGTTGTACAATCATTATGGGAAATGATAGGGAACGTTCCGTGCTCATCTTTTAACTCATAGCTCTTCGTTTTGCAAATTCTGCATTGATTCATTTTTTTCATCGGACAATATTTTGTAAACATCAAAGGAACCTTACCATATACAATCATTTCCAGTGCAGGATAGCCGTCATTTTCTTCATAATAGGCATTCATTAAATCTTCAATTTGGCTCTTATTCAATTCATAAGATAAAGTGACTCGTTGTGCACCTAATTTATATAATTCATAGCAACTAGTAGCATTAACAACATTTAGAGAATAGTCCGTAACAAACGGATTCGTTTCTCTGTAGTGATAAATTCCACCATATCCTCCGATTAGTAACTGCCCTTCTTTTTCCTTATAATCAATCTGATTTCTTCTAACAACGTTTTTAAAATAGATTTCCTTAATTCCACAGCTCACGCAAGCATCATACTGCTCCTTAGTCGTTACAGAGGCCGTAAGGTATGGTTTTACAGGGGCAAAGCTTATTTTTTCTTTTGCTTCCAAAGCCTTGGTTCTTTTCTTCTGGCTGTTAAGCTTTAAGTCATATAAGCCCAGGACAATCTCTCTTCTTGCTGCATTTAACAGTTTAGCTGGAATAAATGCATTGTTTTCCTCAAACTCAACGTGATTAAGTTCGAATATCGTATCATTTAATCTTGAAAATTGCTTGATTACCTGGTCCTTCGTTGTTGGATTATTAATGGCTTCGCCTAGTATTTCCTCGCTTTCATATGAATAATTAAAGCCTAAGCCCTCCGCATCTATGAAAAGCTTTGAATCAGGACATGCATATACTCTAATATCGAGGTTAAACCGCTTAAATTCTTTTTCCAGTGATGATTCTAATTCTTTGTTATAGAAATAATCCTTCGTTTTATATACTAAATCTCCCTCAGACATCTTTTCTTTGATTTTGAAATAGCAGACATCTTCTGCTTTGTTGATTAATTCGCCCTCATTATCGTACAGTTTTACAACAGTTAAATTAACATCTTCATTGTTGTGACTTATTCGAATGGTATCGTTCTGATTTAAAGGACGTGTAAGTGTTATTTCATACGTATCTTTAATAATCTTGCTGATTGTTCCAATTTCATAACCAAAGTGATTAGGTCTTAAGATGTTTGTAATATCTTTCTTATCTTCGTGAAACAAATATCCTTTAGTAAATGTTCGATTGAATGTTTTCTTCAGATTTTCTTTATCTTCTTCGGTTATTTTATGATCTAAGGCCATGCGATATTTGGATACAACATTAGCAACATACGTAGGCACTTTCATTCGGCCTTCGATTTTTAAAGAATCGATTTCTTTTAAATCATGGATGTAATCGATTGTGTTTAAGTCCTTAGTAGATAGAATATAGCTGTTCCCTAAAGATGTATCTGTTGTTTTATCCATTAGCTCATAATCCTTACGGCATGAACCCACACATCTTCCGCGATTTGCGCATCTATAGCCGAGTAATCCTGACATTAGACAGTTTCCCGAATAAGATACACATAAAGCACCGTGAACGAAAATTTCTAAAGGTATCTCAGCAATTTTTTTGATCTCTTTTACTTTTTCAATCTCAACCTCACGGGACAGAACAACTCTTTTAGCACCAAGTTCTTTAAATAATAAAGTTCCGTCTAAATCGTCTATTCCCATTTGAGTTGAACAATGTGCTTCCATATCAAGAAAGTTTTTAACGATATAATCGAAAGCAGTCAGGTCCTGGACGATAATGCCATCAACACCGATTTTATTTAATTCATGTATCTGCTCTTTCATCTCTTCAACTTCATTTTCAAAAACGATGGTATTCATTGTAACATAGAGTTTAACGTCCCTCAGGTGCGCATACGTAACAGCCTCTTTTAACGATTCTAAATCAAAATTAGATGAGTATGCACGTGCACCAAATTTTTGCATTCCCAAGTATATTGCATCACAACCATTAGTAATTGCAGCTTTCAAAGCCTCCATATTTCCTGCTGGAGCTAATAATTCAGTCATTTTTTCCTCCTTATGATCCATAAATTAAAAAAAATTTGTAGTACTTGTGATACGTTCTCCGTAACATGGAGCTGCATCACCATAGCTATCCTTGAGTTTATCCCGATGGAGCAGCATGATGCTGTGACCCAGCGCATGGAGGAAGTGACGCGGGCTTACTAAGAGAGGCAATAGAATATCATGCGTAATGAAAAAGAGAACACCTACGATGGACATTCTCCTTTGTGTGGCTTGTTAAAGTGTGGGGTAAGGTGGGGTGTGAATAGGGTCAGGTGTCGATACATCGCCCATCTCACATGTTTTTCTAGATTCGCCAGGGGCTCCAGGTCAAGCTGAGGCACTTCAGTTGCTAGACTTTGATTTCAAAGGTTGTATTTTCCCCATATCCAACCAATTTACAATTTTTTCGCCGTTACTTATGATACGGTTCACCGTAACATCTACAGAGCGAAATTTAAAGGCACCCTTTTGGGTGCCCTTCATTGTTTGGTACAGGGTTTAATTGGTGTTTACGAAAGCTCAGTTGTCCGCAATAAAAAGTCTACACTACTAGCTATGTTGAATCAACAATACGATCATTAGTTGGGAAGAAGATGGTCGATATATATTGGAGCCCTCTCACCGAGAAATATTATTCATGGCATATGAACTTTCACAGTAGCCTTTTCCCATGTACTATAAGGCTTCTCACCAAAAAATTGGCTTTACTTGTAATATGGTTCACCGCGCTTGGGACATCCACAACGAAAAGGAGACGCAAGCTGACGCCACTGCATCTCAGTATCCAGACGAAAAGCACCAGGTCGACAAGATCGAGATATTTTTGATGAGAAAAGAAAGCCCCATCCGTTCGAGCCGATGGGACTTTCTGCTGTGGGGACCCATAGTGTAGCAATCCATATTTCACCATCCCCTGGGAACTTTGAATCTCATAGCCCTATGTCAAAGCCCTTATGCTGAAATCAAGTAAAAGCTTCAGGCTTACATTTTCAAAACTAGCTTTCCGACTGTGTTTCTCTTTTCCAAGAGAGTAAGTGCTTCTGCAGCATTTTCCAGAGGATACACCCCTTGAATCTCCGCATGTATCTCTTTTCTTGCCAGCATACTTAATGCTTCTCGCGCCGCTATTCCGGTCTCCACAGGATTACTGTCGCTATATCCACCTAATGTAAAGCCTGCGTACTGATTATTGGAAAACCATATTTGATTAAAAGAATGCATGACATCCTCTTCACCGCTTGCATTTCCCACTACAACCAATTGCCCCAAAGGACGAAGTACCTCTAAACTTTGTTTGCGCATATTTCCCCCGACAGGGTCAAAGACGGCATGAACGCCTTTTTTTCCGGTTGCCCGAAGGGTTTGCTCTATAAAATCGGTTCGGAGAAATAATTCGTCGTATCCTAGGGATGCTGCCAACTTCACTTTCTCGGCACTTCCGACTGTTCCGAATACCTTTCCTGCCCCCAGACGTTTCGCCATTTGCCCCAGATAGCTGCCTAGCCCACCAACCGCTGCATGAACAAGTACATTATCTCCCGTTCTCATTCTATTTACATCTTTTATGGCGAGGTAAGCGGTCGTCAGATTTACAATGGAGGCTGCCGCTGTCGCTAAGTCGAGGTCGGCTCCTAATTGATCCAACGGAACCGTTAGATCCGGCCGCACATTCGCCATTGATGCAAAGCCGTTAAGATCATGCAGTGTCATCGAGGCAACGGGTTGTCCAACGTAGAAGCCCTCTACTCCTTCCCCCATGGCACGTACATACCCTGACACTTCCAAGCCAGGAGTAAGCGGCATCGGAAAAGCGGAAATGAAATCACCGCGGCTCAGTAACACTTCGAAATAACCTACACCGGCATAAGCGACATCAATGGTCAGCATACCGGGTACTGGTTGCAGATCAGGCTTTTCATGAAGTTTCAAACTTTCAGGTCCTCCGGGTTGATCAATTATTATAGCTTTCAATTTCGATAACCTCCTATATTTGGTATAGGTCCATTATAATTGATGCCCAAGAAGGTAACCTGTTTGCAGTTATACAGGTATCCAGACTAACAGGCTTATTTCTGAATATCCGCCAGTTTTTGCTCAGTATCGGTACCCGCGACGGGAGTAAATACACAGCAGTGTAGATTTTGATTGCCGTTAATATGAGAAAAGGTGTTCAATTGAAAGAATAATCGCCCTGCGGTGGGATGGTCAAACGTGTAAAGTATGGCTTTCTTCTGCTGCACATCGTGCAAACGCCATAACGTCATGAATTCCTCGCTTTCCTTGCACATTTGCCGCACGAATTCCTCATTCCAAGGATCGTTTACTTTTTGGTCAAAATACGAACGAAATACCCCTAAGGTGAAATCGGCAAATTCCTTCCAATTCGCCAACTGGTTGCGGAGGTTTGGGTGGGTAAATATCAAGCGTGCCATCACACGATTCTCAGCAGGAATCGCATGGAAATCCACAATGATTTCTGAAGCCATCCGGTTGTAGGCCAACACTTCAGTTCGAAGGTTTGCGATGATCGCAGGATAGTGCAATTGATCGATAATGTTCTGAAGCCCTATATTTATTTCCTCACTGTGAGGGGAAGAGTCCCCATCACCGCCGTAATTTGCCAAGCGAAGCAAATGAAGATGTTCTTCTGAAGACAACTGCAAGGCTTTTCCTATACTCTCAATTACTTCTCTTGAGGTGGTGATGACTCTGCCTTGTTCCAGCCAGGTATACCATGTGATGCTTACTCCCGCGAGATGAGCAACCTCTTCTCTGCGTAATCCCGGCGTTCTTCTTCTTCCAAAGCGGCCGACCATCTCAACATGATCCGGTTTAATCCGCTCACGGCGGGATCTTAAAAAGTCTCCGAGTATTTTGATTTTTTCATTTTCTAAAGACATTCGATAACCTCTTTCTCAGCAATCGATCTATCAGCTTAATCTTTTTTTGCTATACTCCCAACTGAAATCTTTACATATCAGTTGCCATCGTTACTGAATTTCGACATGCGAAACAATATCTCTGTCGTCGCTTTTATTATAGTTTAATGCCTTCTCCCTGGTCCAATAATTCAAAATGATTCACTCACTTGGTAGCACTCCCTTATAACAAACCCAAACAAGCCCAAAATAACGACGCTAACAAGTTTTTATTCCCGAGGTAAGGAAAGATATACCCGATAGATTCCGAAGCTGTTTAAGGACCAACCAAGAGAAAACCCACAAAAACTTCGCCCTACTTGTGATACGGTTCCTCGCGCTGTCTGTAACGGCAAGTTTTAAGGCCATCCTTTGCGGGATGGCCCTTTCGCTTTGTTCAACTATCGTATCCTTAAGACAATCATTACTTTTTCTTTACTGGTATCCAGATCTCACCTTGCTGTACGAGAGATAGACGGTAAGGCGAAAGCCCGGTGAACAGGCCCAGCGATTTCCGGGTCCATTCCACTCGCTTCCGCACTCTTCGCCTCCTGAGATGCTGTGAATCGGCAGCTTGCTACTATACGGGTACTGCACTTATTTGTTTACCTTCAGATTATGATTTAAATAACTCACCGTAAAGGAAATGAACTCAGAAAACTCGTTAATGAAATCAAGAGATTTATAATTTATGTCCAACTGCTCCATGGCCTCTTTTTGGATCGGTGTTGGTGATGTATACGGAAATAATCCAATTAAATAGTGCGTTTGCACCCGAAAAAATTTATCGATCGTTTTATCATCCCATACAGGGAAAACGTATTTAATTACATGATTTAAATCAACCGTTTCAATGGAGAATTGGCTTTTAAAGCTAACAAGCTTCTCCAGAGTCACATTCCTCTCGATGATTGTAAAAAGCATTGAAATTAACTTTAGGAACCGTTGGTGCCGATACACTACCTCTGCCCATCTTTGTGAAAAAGCCTGGATTTCATGAGTCATTTCAATAGTGAAGTTTTTTTTAAGGTCACTAATCCAATCCTTGAATTCATCCAGAACGACAAGAAGAAAAATTTCTTCTTTTGAAGAAATATACTTATATAGATTGCCACGCGTAAACGTGGTTTCTTTTGCGATTTTAGCTAAATCAATTTCATGAAATTGCTCTGTATCAAAGAGCTTAATAGCTGCATTTTTAATTTGCTCCACTCTGATCTTTCGCTGTGTATCATTTCGTACCCGATCAAATTCCATTAGTTTAGTCTCCCTTCGAAAAAAATTATAGCATAAAAATCTTGCGTAACCATAAAGAGTACACTATAATGGCCTTAAGTGACGTGACGTCACGTCAATAAGGGATATTTGTTTGAGAAGAAACGAGGAGGAATGCGCATTGAATACGCAAGGTGTTGTTTTAGTCACTGGTGCATCGGCAGGGATAGGTAAAGCTACCGTAAAGTTGCTTTTACAGGAAGGGTTCATTGTTTATGGGGCCTCCAGACGTGTGGAGCAGATGCGGGACATCGAATCCAAAGGCGCACATATTATGGAAATGGACGTCACGGATGAAACATCCATGAAAAATGGCGTTAATCGCATCATACAGGAACAGGGTAGAATCGACATTTTGTTCAATAATGCGGGATACGGTTCCTACGGAGCAGTCGAAGATGTGCCGATGGAAGAGGCACGGCGCCAATTCGAAGTTAACCTTTTTGGATTAAGCCGTTTGACACAATTGGTGCTCCCTCAGATGAGAAAACAAAAATCAGGGAAAATCATCAATACTTCATCTGCCGGCGGGAAAATCTACACTCCGCTCGGCGCATGGTACCACGCTGCAAAACACGCCCTGGAAGGATTCTCCGATTGCCTTCGTCTGGAAGTCAAACCCTTCGGTATCGATGTGGTCATTATCCAGCCGGGAGCAACGGAAAGTGAATGGTTAGGGGTTGCATTTGAGCATGTGGAGAAAACCTCAGGGAATACAGCCTATAGTAAAATGGCCGCCGCCTTTATAAAAACATTTGAGAATCCAAGTAGTAAATTTTCCCCTGATGTTATTGCACGATTGGTTTTAACCGCAATTCAATCCAAAAAACCGAAAACAAGATATGTGGCGGGCAATGCCAAATTAGCTTTGTTCATGCGAAAAATCTTGTCCGATAGAATGTTTGACCGTTTGGTCTATAAAATGTTTAAAATAAGATAAGTTAGCCCGCGCAGTCTGTAACGGCAAGTTTTTTAGGGCCATCCTTTGCGGAATGGCCCTTTCTTTGATATCGATTTGTTCGACAGATTGAAAGGTGTCATCTTGAAACAAATGTATGCTCAGCGAAATTAGACTGCTCTATAAAATCATTTCTTTCGTAAAATCTTTTGGCCCCGCTATTTGTTTTTGCCACACGCAAAAAAATCTTTTTCATACCCATTATATTCGCCATTCGATGAATACAATTTTTCAACATCAGACTTCCATACCCACGATTCTGATATTCAGGGAGTATAACAAAATCTCGAATGAACTCACCTGCTATAATATAGGCCCCAATTAAAGTATCCTCAATCCAAAAAGATCTTACCCGATCTTCTGATTCGTAACTTAGCATGGATTGTAAGAAAGCATCTTTTGATGGTGTTTCTGTGTTCCAACCATTTTCAACTTTCAAATTATAATAGGCTTTGTCGAACAGTTGAATGAAATCATCAAGCATAGCTGAGGAAAATCCCTTTTCAACAAGTGGAGCCATCTCTAGCGTCTTATTTTCCTTACTAAAATCGTATTGTAGCTGAAAGCCTTCCATATCGGTCGCAAAACCAAGTTTTTTTGCAAGCACAACTATTTCTTCATTACACCCGTATATGTTAAAACAAACTTCCCTTGTTTCATTGGGGTCTAAATGTCTTTGTAGGCTTTTCGCCATAAGATTTATCAAGGTTTCATCATGACTATATCGAGAAAAGGCTGCATACGCGATAATACAATCTACATTCTCAACCACACAAAAAACACCATGATTATCATGTGATTCTTCATAGTGAACAAGAGTTATCGTTTGATTGATAAATGCATCATGTACATAATTCCTCGCACCCGTAGATATTAAAGAAATTAATTGGCATACTTTACTTTCCATGATATTCCCCATAATGCCCCCACCTTTAGTACAAATATACATACAGTTTAACAGCATCTATAGGTAAAAAATATGTAAAAACACTTATAATTGATTACCAACCATATGGTAACATCATGATGCTGAACAATCGTTATAAAGATGTGCAACTCTCTCCGTTAAACTTAAAACTGATTCAAGAAGTTTTAAGTACATAGTCCTCTTCCCTCCGTGGGATGTGACGAGGATGTTTCACTCAAAATACGATAGTCCTATGCACCTTTTCAGCGTAACCATAGCCCTGAAACCTACACACATATATACAAATCTATGCCCCGCAAGGAACTCCGCAAAAAAACTTGCCCTTATTTAGGGTACGGTTCACCTTACACACTATAACGGCTAAATTTAAATTTCCTCGAAGCCTATAAACTCAGTTAATCTTAGATCAGCATCCCATGCAAAGCATGTCCAATCTAATTCTAACCCTGGACATCAAACTCAGTTGCAACATCTTCAAGGAAGTACGATGAGCGAATATCCTCTTTATCATTAAGAAAGGGGTGGTTGATATGGCGAACGTATCAGGGCCGGGCTCCAACCCGAGCAGGACTAGCTCTAATCGACCTAGCTAGTAATTCCATCCGGCCCGATGCGTACGTCTGCGCGAAACCGGTAAACCGTCGTGCGTTAAGATCAGTTGAGTTCCGTTGCTCTGCTCTCGTAATTGAATCTCAACGGTGCTGGAGCCTTGCGGAAACGAGTCCGATCCGGTCCAGCCCCAGGTGAACATGACCTTCTCGTTTGGCTTCACTTCCAAGTAAAGTCCCGCCACCATGTCCTATCGGGTGAAGGGATCATACTTCCTTCAAAGTCCCCTTCCGTATCCTCCGTTTGAGCACTCCTCTCCCTTTCCTTTCGTCCAGTCGAGACGATTTTCCTTCCATACTAGCTTTTCATCGTAAAACCTGCGTCATTGGGGGCGCGGCACGAACAACATTCCACCGTACGCAAAATAAAACCGCGCCATGGATGCGCGGTTTTACGGATCGTTTTGGCATGGCATGGCAGTTGTGAATCATTGCCGCTGCCGCAACCTCATTCTGGAAATCACGACTTCTATAACGAGCAGATTTGGAATCCAACAAACCCAAGCGACAACCCGAAACCCCGCCTCGAAATCGCCAAACAGAAGAGCCAGCGGCGCTAACCAGATTCGAAGCGTGACAGCTGCAAAAGTAAGCGCATAACTGCGAAGCATCCATGCTTTATGAGCTTGGATGTCTTTGGCCATAATTTTCCTCGTTGCAGTAAGCGTCGTCGCAACCCACAATACATCGAGCGACATGAACCCAAGCCCGGCAATCCAACCTCCTGTGGCAAAAAGGGATAAATACACACTCACGATCCCACTAACTGTAATCAAAAGAACATATCCATACCCCAATAGGCGATGCCAACGTTTCCTAGCATTCATTGGCTTCATAAATAGTTGAAAGGGTCCTATGATCAAGGCAACTATCGCGGTAAAAATATGGATGTATAGTACATATATCCATGGTTTGAGTTCAAAATTCGGCTTTTGCAATTTGAAAGAGACAAGTCCTGCATCACTAGCTTTAAGCACGCCATACTGAACAATTGCGTATCCGGCAATCGAAAATGCGAGAATGAGAACGAGTGCTCGGATCATCTTATTTCCCATATGAATTATCCTCCTCCGTTGATGCACCGTTAAGCTGTTGCCCCTTTACACTCTATAGTGGCTATAGGGTCAATACCGATCTTCTCGATTGAAGCACCAGCTAGGGGTCGAAAGGGACACACAAATTCACCGCTTGTTCTGGTCAAGTTTCCTGCCGTACTTTTGATGCAAACGGATCTTCGCTTCCTCCCAGCTCGGAATAGTTTCGGCCTCCCAGTGGACGGCCTCCAATTCATCGCCAATTCGGCGTGAGATCCGCATGGCCTTGGCGTGATTGCCGTGATTGCGGTATTCCAGCATGCGATCCTTGTTCTCCCATACCGACATCGTCCAGCCTACTCTCCAACTGTCGCGTGTGAGGTCGGAATAGAGCAAGCCCGCAGCCATATTCAGTTGCTTCGTTGACCGGACGATGTGGTAGATAAAATACGGGAACGCCCACATGCTCTTCACTCGCACCCGTGTCACTGAAATCAACAACGAAATCTCCCCTTCCACGAAACATCCATCTTCGTTTTACAGTTAGAAATAATAACCCTTCCGAATATCATCTAAAAGGGTAGGATGTACTGGACCCCATCCCAAACGCTTCTGCGTCAACACACTGGACGCCGGATTATCCGTTTTCGTGAAGGGTGCAAGCCATCCGAAATGTTTACCTGCTTCTTCAACTCCAATGCCTTGGGCCGGCAAGTTCAGATGGAGGCCCAAAGCCGTGGCGATCTCTTGAAACGGAATGCCCTCTTCGCTCACCGCATTGTTCACTAGATTTGGGAACAAGCCCGTCTTATCGCCTTCACCGTGTACAATCGGTGGTAGGCGTACAATCGAGGGACGTACCCCCCGATTCGCCAAGTCTAAGGTGGTATGTTCAGAAATGATGCGTAATCCACCTGGGGATTGTGGATCCCCAGCGCTGTCCTCCGTTCCGAGACGGCCGGGAGTAAGCGTCATCGTAGGCATCGCGACGACAAACGCCCGGTCACCGGCGGGCAAGGCGGTGCCAAGTGTCTCGATGGCTCGCGTGTCGGTCTCAATTGCAGCCTTCATAAACCGCATCACCACATGACGAGGATTCCCGCCGAATAAAACCCTAAGCCGAGTTGGAAGGCCCGCATGCGAGAACTTGTGGAAGAAGGCCAAATGAATGACCCCGTCTACTGCAGCAGCCACTTTGCGCAAGCCTGCTAAATCCTCAATCGAACCGACTTGGACCTGGGCACCGAATGCCGTAAGCCGTTTACCGGCTTTTTCAGAACGGGCAAGACCAACCACTTGGTGACCGGCATCCAGCAGTTCGCGAACGACCGCCCCTCCGATGAAGCCTGTCGCCCCTGTAACCAATACTCGCATTTTCAAAAAGCCCCTTTCCTATCGGTAGAATGTTTACTCTTAGTATAGGGGATTGACCACTGCGGTCTTTGCCTTTTCCGTCGGAGTTTTTGCCTGATTCAACATATTCCGCCGCTTCACTCAGGCCCAAATAATCTAGATATTGTGGACAAACCTATTTCAAGTTCTGATTTTAATGGAAGAGATTTTTGGCTTACTTCTTTTGAATAATATAATATAGAGGGGTGCATAAATTGCACCTCTTTTATAATTAAGGAGGGATTCCTATCAAACGAGTAATTTTTGCTTTACTTTCAATTATAGTAATATTCGGTGTTATAGATTCTTTAAACAATGGTTTTATAACTTTCAAATTTCTAAAACCAGTTGTTAAAGAGACTAGCCTGGTCATTGAGTCCGCTTCAACTGATGAACAAGCATTTATCGATTTGAAAACAAAAGTTGAAACGCAAATTCCAGATGGTTTTGTAACATTACAAAAACCTACAACTTTAGGAAATAGTTCAGAGTATATCTTCGCTACCATTACCACAACTTTTAAAAATATAAATTATAAAACTGCAACCAATTTAACCCTTGATATTTTACCTTTACCCAAAATTAATGATCAGATCATCCTTTATTCAAGAGATGTTCAATATGTTGAGATTTCTCCTTTTTCTAATTCAACTACTGCTATTTCAATCCTCATTAAAACCAAAAGCACTAATAAAAATGAAATTATCAATATTTTAAAAAATGTTGAATTTCAATTAAGTTGGGGAAAAGAACATAAGAAGGTTTTTAAATTCCAAACTATATTATGACGTTTCTTCATGTTGAAAATTTCGCCCTATTTATGATAAGGTTCACCGCGATAGCTGAAAGGGCAAGTTTTCAGCCTGATTGGTTATAAACAATGTATCGAAAATTTTCAGTGGCATGGGTCATTCGGGAGGGAACTCTATTAAGGTGATTATAAAAACTGAATGGGAATTTAAATACATGTCCAAAATCCCAGTCATGATTGGCGTAATCCATACACCAATACACATGTTCAATCGGCAGCCATTCAGACCGTTTTGCCCTAATCAGCGGTTGATGATCAACAGGAGAGCTTAATTTGATCGGGTTCTCCGGTTCAAGATTGTGACTGGCTCGAAGTACTTTAACTAATTTAAAAAGCGGGAGAAGTCCTCTTTTAAAATAGCTTACATGGCCGAGATCGAACAGAACATTCAGCGCATGCGAGAAGGTCAGCATATGGCCTATTAAATCGTGATGAGCTTCCGCTCTATAAATGGTACGAAAAGAAGACAATTCACTTAATATCAATTCTGACAACTGCCCAGCATTCACAATAGCGGGAAAATGATCGTTCTCATCAATCTCCAATTTCCTCACGTCAGATATAGAATAACCGAGCCAAGATCTCCCGGGAATTGATTTTTCAAAAGAGCGAATCAATGTGGAGATTCCCTGGATTTCATCCTTCGTCCCCCACCCCCCTAGCTCTTGAATGGCCAACAAACTTAACGCTGCATAGATAACATTGTGTCCGACCCAATGCAGCTCATCGATCACGAGCTCCAATGATTCCAGGATCATCTTTTCCGCATCCCCAGAATCCATTCCTACCACGGGTTGAGCTGTTCCTATATATGAATGTTTATCGAGCATCGCCTCGGATTGAGCCTTAATTCTGTTTACGGTATCAACAGGCATCGAGTTTTCTTTTACAAAAAAATAACCTGCAATCGCCGCAGCCCCAAAGTGCGCTCCCCAAATATCTCCAGTTATGCTTTTACATTGAGAAATAATCAATAGTCCGTCTTCAAGTATGCTTCTGACCATTCTTTTCCCTCCCCCAATGAACTTGCCCCTACTTATGATATGGTTCACCGTATCGTTCTAACGGCGAAATTTATTTCTCTTTCGTCAGCTTGTGGAAAATACATGCAGTAATGTAGAATTGAGAAAATTGAATTCGTTTCATAGAAAAACTGACATCGTTTGGATAACGACGCCAGCTGGAGTCAAGGTTATGCTTTATAAGTGGAATTCCACATTTCTTTATAATGCGGACTGTGGATCAAGCCAATGATGTTTCCAAAAGGGTCCACGACCGATGCCGTGATCCAGTCAATACCGCGCTCCGTAAGAGGTTCATATTCCGTGGCTCCCAGTTCCTTCAACTTTTTCAGCATTCCGACAACATCATCCACATGCCAGTATAGTGTAACTCCACCCGTCCCCGTCAAGCTAGCTGCGTTGGGTGCATATTTCTTATCAATTATGCCTAGCTCGTCTTGAAAGTCGCCGATCCGATATTCGAGGTACACAGGGTTCTCAGGATTCGGACTTTGGAAGTACGGCTCCACACCCAATAGCTTCGTGTACCATTCTTTTGCAGCTTTGAGATCCTCCGCCCAGAAACTTACATTTGCCATACCTCGTAAAGTAGATGTGTTTGTCATTCTAAACAAGCTCCTTTTTAGGTCAATTGGTATATACTTTTATTTCAATGATAGGGGATGATGATCATAACTGTATTACAGAAATCCGTTGATATTTATCAAACGGGCGGGAAACTTGATCCTGTCGGTTTCGAGCGGCATATCATCTTTCAAACCTATGTGCCTCCGGTCAGTTTAACGCCATTCGTTAACCACTTTTGGACCATACATTGGAATAACACGACGGGGCAGCCCTACATTTCGGAGCAAGTCATGCACCGACCCTATGTCGATGTATATTTGTCTGAGAATGAATCAGGTATCCAGTGCTCATTCCGGGATAAACGGGATTACGAGGCGGCGGATAATGGAAGAATCATCGGCGCTCGATTCAAACCAGGCGCGTTCCACGCTTTTTGGCGCAGATCGCTGGCAGGCTTACACAACGAGACGATTGCATTACAGCAAGTGTTTGCCGAGGCGGGTCAGACTTTTATTGAAAATACGCTGTCATTACATGACGAAGCTGCCGTCGGCGCCCTTGCTGAACTCCTACAAGCACAAGACCCGCAATATGACCCTAACATCGAAATTATTAACCGAATCATTACTGCGATTGAAACTGATCGCTTGCAGACTGTCGGGGATGTTTCTCAAAGGATTGGCAAAAGCGAGCGATGGCTCCAACAGCTTTTCCATGATTATATCGGAATCGGGATTAAGTGGCAGCTCCAGAGGAATAAACTGTTGGAGGCAGCGAGATTCATTCGTGAATATGACAACCCCGATTGGGCGGATATGGCCTATGATCTTGGTTACAGCAGTCAACAACATTTCATTACGGACTTTAATCGTGTGCTTGGCAAAACACCGTTGCAATATAAGAAAGAACTAAGCTTCCAAGCATCGGAATAAAACAACATATCCCACCTATTGGCAAAACAAAGTTATCGAACGGCTTCTAGTTTAGCTATCGCCTTTTGCAGTTGAGTAGTCCGACTCTTCGCCGTTGTTGCCTTCAGAAGCGGCAGGAAGACTGCGTATTGAGCGGTCTTGTCGAGCTGGCTGAAAGCTTGTTTGGCCTGTTCATGCTGTTCAAGCGCTGCTGCGAGATCAGGCGGAATCGTTGCGCTCTTCTGTGATTCATAGGCTGCGTCCCATCTTCCATTCGCCTTTACGGTGACTATCGATCCAACCATAACAGAGAGCAACATCAAGCGCTTCTGGAATGGTGATCAACTTGATGCCCGAATCCTTTTTGGCGATTCTAAGCCAAGCCTCTTCTTGCCGATCGTAATGATTGGCGAGCCACGATTCCCAGTCCGCAGGGTCTGTAAAATCAATGTATCTTACTGGATCGGATGTTTCCACCTGACAATCATTCCTTTAATATTTCCTTTATTATCCTTCTCCCTACTTAATATACAAAAAAATGATAAGCGCAGTATTACAAAAAACCGCAGTGAACGATGTTTGACATTACAACCACTTGCACAATTTGGAATACCTTCCAACTCGCTAGTCAACCATTTCGCCCTACTTGTGATACGGTTCACCCCGATTGATCTTCACCGCGCGATAAATCTGCTCGGTGAGGACCAGGCGCATGAGCTGGTGGGGCAGCGTCATGCGCCCGAAGCTCATGCGCTGCTGCGCACGGCGCATGACGTCGTCGGAGAGCCCGTGGCTCCCTCCGATGATGAAGACGACATGGCTCGTCCCGTAGGTGCCGAGCCGGTCAATTTCTGCGGCAAGCTCTTCCGAGCTCCAGAGCTTGCCGTCGATCGCGAGCGCAATGACATGCGCCTCGCTCTTGATATGCGCGAGGATGCGTTCGCCCTCGCGCGCCTTCACAATAGCGACCTCGGCTTCGCTCATCGAGTCCGGTGCTTTTTCATCCGCCACCTCAATGATCTGGAACTTGAGGTAGGGCGTTAGCCGTTTGGCATACTCCGCGATGCCGTCCACCAAATACTTCTCTTTCAATTTGCCTACGCCAATAATTTGAATAAACATATATGCCTCCATCTGATAACTTCTGTCGCCTACAATTCACTCTGCTTGCTCTCGATCTGCGTTAACCTTTCCAGAATTCTTCGCTTCCGATATAACATACGCGCGGCCTCGGCGACATCCTCCAATGCCTTTCGATTGGTGTAGGCACCAAAGAACATCCCCGCCACTGGAATAGTCTGCAGCAACTTCTTCCAGCCCCAATTGTCGCGGTACATCGTAACAACCTCTCTCCAGCCCTGTATCTTCGACACAGCGCTGCTTGTCCCGTTAGAGATATCCCCATCTCCGCCAGCTTGCAGGTTCAATTCTTCCAGAATCGCCCGCTTTCCCACGATATCCGAGGAGGCAAACTGCATGACCTTCACCGTGAATATCCGTTCCGCCTTCTCCTTAGGATCGTAACCATAACAGAGACCAATCTCCTGAATAACCTTCAGCGACAGACCCAGAATGGCCGGAATATCCGCTGCAAGTGTGAACAGGCCCCCAAAACCCGTGGTCGCTCCCTGCGCGGTGGCGATATTGCGGCGGCTATGAGATAGCTGAAGTGCGGCCGAATTCATCACCGCTAGGGGAAAGGGACCGGTATTCAGTCCTCCTTGGGCACGACTGTGAGCAGCCACAAGGTTACCTACTCTGCCCTGAGAAACCAGGTAGTTGCCGCCGTTCTGGATATAACTTCCCAACTCGTCTAGCAGCAAGCCAATTTTCTCATGAATAATTTGTGGTGTAATCTTATCCAGCAGCTTGAAGGGAAGGCGGGAAAGTCGATCCCAGATCATGAGTTTATGCTGATCTTTCTCCCACTTAGCAATTTCGGCAAGCGCAACATGCAGCTGTTCTGGTGTCTCAAGATGCGAGGCGGTGTAGCTGATTTCTGTCATATCCATACCCCCATAGTTGTTATAGTAGTCCATCCTTAATTGCAGTTAGCATCCCCAATTCATGGGATTATCTTATCTTTAGTGTAACATAATGCGCCAGCAGGTCGAATTCGAAGCATTGGGGCTTCCTACCCCTAACCAGAAAAAAACATCCGCGATTACACGGATGCTTACGCTTCACTACAGTTGAGGGAGATGCTACCCCACATATACGATAATGATTTCTAGCCAAAAGACCACAGTAACGCTCGTAATGATCAGGATTACTGTTCCTGCCCAATTTTTCCATAGTTTATTGGTAGCAGCCACTTCATCGTGGAAAGACCTAAGTACCCATAGATAAGCCAATCCGCCGAGCGGAAGATTGATATAGAAAATCCAGCGCCAAGTCAAAAGATCGGTGAGAAATGTCCCCACAAGCGGCCCTAAGGCACTTGTCAAGCCAAAGAGAATAATCAATAACCCACGTAGCTTTCTCCGTTTCACAGTTGGTACAATGTTAAAGATAATAAGGAATACAAGCGGCAGCACAGCCCCGCCACCTATAGCCTGAAGGCCACGATATAGATTAAGCTGGTTCATACTCTGCGCTGTGCCGCATAAAGCAGAGCCAATGATGAACAGAACGAGACCCCATAAGAACAAACGCTTATATCCAAACCACTCCGACAGCTTTCCAAACAGGGGCATCATAGCTAGCACAACAATAAAGTAAATGATGTAGACCGTTGCCCCTTCGACTAAATCTGACCTCCCAAAATCCTGTAATAAAGTTGGCATCGCTGTCGAAACAATGGTTTGATCCAGTGCAACCAGAATAAGACTCAGTAATAAACCGCAGATAGTCAGCCTGATATTTGTCTTCTTATGCTCCATTCTATACCCTCACTTCATTGTTCTTCTTGTTGGACCCTCAAGCCTTGAGCGTCTGGGTCTTCAGTTCCTGGGCCACTAGATCCAGCATTTTGGATTGCTTGGATATTTCTTTGGCTGATTCGGTTTGTTCGATAACCATCGCCAGAACCTCCTGCGAAAAGGCTGAGGATTGTTCGGTGGAAGCGGTGATGTTGGCGATCATCGACTCCACATGAAGCATGTTTTCTTTATTGCTAGTGAATATTCCCTTCACCTCTTGAATATGCTGCGCTGTATTATTGGCGCTCTGCAGAATCATTTGAAGCGTATGATTGTTCTCATCGATATAATGAACCTCTGCATTGAATTGCAGCAGATTCTTCTCCATCACAGCAATTACAGAATGAGTGTCATCTTGAATCTGTCTGACCTCTTTCGCAATATCTTTGGTCGCTGTAGTAGTCTCTACTGATAATTCGCGTACTTTCTCTGCAACGACAGCAAAACCTTTTCCATGTTCACCTGCTCTGGCTGCTTCAATAGCAGCATTCAGTGCCAGCATGTTAGTCTGATCCGAAATGGTATTAATCAGCTGCACAATATGCTCAATTTCATCCGTTCGCTGACCTAAGCTCTGTACCTTTTCGGTCGCTTGCTCCATCTGCGTCAGCATCTCGAATAAGGAGAGAACTCCAGCATGGAGCTTGTCTTTCCCAATACTGGCAATGGTTGCAGATTCAGCGGCAATAGTTGCTGTTATATCTAAATACTCATTTTCTTTTTCCAGATTAGACGTGGTGCGTTGGGTTGTATCCAGAATACTATTGATTTGCAGGGTCTGTTCTCCGAGGCTTTGCGCAATTTGCGTGATCTTGATCTCCATTTGCTCCGCTTCTGCCCCAGACTTTTCTGAAGAGTGGAATAGTCGTTTACTATTCTCAAATACACTTTCGGATGCCCTTTTGATACTGGAAATCAGGATAAAAATTGGTCTGGACAGCATGAAACTTGAGACAAGCGTAATCAGAATTAACACCCCGAGCGATATCCAGGCAATGTGCGAGCTTCGTTGTACGGCAGAATCCAGTCCATCCATATCCGCATGAATCTGATTTAGAGAATTGTCGCGGTAGGCGTTGATTTTGTCGTTAATTTGCACCGCAGTAGTATCGAAATCATCCATTAGGAGATTTCCGGAGCTGGGCCCTCCCTCCATATAGGCATGTGCCATTTTCAAACCATATTGATGGTAATCGTCAAAGCTTGTCTTAAAAGAGTCAAGTAAAGTAGGCTCGACTCCCAGCGTTCCTAATTCCTTCAGTTTATCATTGAAATCAGTTGCAAATCCTTGCGCTTGTGTAATGCCATCATCCAAGCCATCTAGCCCTCTAGTCGCGCTAATGTCGGTAAGATATTGTTGAACTTGAATTACATCTAAGACCAGTTGATCGGATAGTAAAGCAACCCTTAATGACTTATTCTTAATATTCTGAATGGAAGCATTATGATTCTCCATTTGTCCAATTAAATACACTTCTACAGAGGCGAAGGATAGAATCAACACGATGTAACTGATTAACAATTTGCTTCGAATCGACATGCCGCTGCCTCCCAAAAAGTCCATTTTCCACAATAATTATATCATAGGTGTTTCTGGGACTTATTCTCATTTTAGGGCTGCGATATAGCACTTCTTTCCTATCCTGATAACAAAAAGCCCCAGCTTCTCTTCGAAGCCAGGGCTGTCACGAGGACCTCTCACTTATATCTTTTTCACAAATTCGGATTTCAGTTTCATAGCTCCAAAGCCATCAATTTTACAATCAATGTCATGATCTCCATCAATCAAACGGATGTTTTTTACTTTCGTCCCTATTTTGACAACTAATGAAGTGCCTTTGACTTTAAGGTCTTTGATTACTGTTATAGAGTCACCATCATTTAAGACATTTCCATTCGCATCCTTGATTATCTTTGTATCTTCACTAGTTGCCATATCTGCTCCTGCAGTCCACTCATGGGCACATTCCGGGCAGACCAACAAGCTTCCATCCTCATAAGTATATTCTGAGTTACATTTCGGGCAATGGGGTAAATCAATCATCAGCAATTCTCCATTCGTTATGGTTAGTTCTCATATATTCTGCCATAGTCCTTTCATATTGACAATCGATATAAAAGGAACTGTCCCCATTCATGCATAATATTCTCTGCTAACGCCCAACCTAATGGTTAGCGCGCTTAAGCAGCGCTTCAACTATCAGGAGGCGATACTCGAATGGCAAAACCAGATAATCGGGCAGATAATGTCGAGCATTTGCAGCAAAGTATTCAGCATACACTGCGGAACCTAGATGAAGCTGAGGATTATTTAGAAGAATTCTCTTCTGAAATCAGCAGTGAAGAGCGTAACCAAATCGAAGAGAAGAATGAACGGCGTAGGGAGAGCATCAAAGGTTTTCGGGAGGAAGTGAAGGACGAAGCCGCGCATTCAGAGGAATAGTGGTAAAAAGGCGATCCACCCCCAAGTTCAACCGGGGCAAGATCGCCTTTTCTACTTTGAACGAATGTCCTTCAAACACCCACCAACCTCTCCAATACAGAGATACTTTCCTGGAGATACGCTTTATGTTGCTCGAGCCCTCTTTTTCTACACCAAGCCACCGCACAGAAAGCATCATAGAAACTATAGAACGGTAATACCCGCTCCAGATCCAGCAGAGGACGAATGGTTTCATACCCTTGCAGATAGGGCAGCTTCACGCGCGGGTCTACTTCCCAAACATATTTATTAATTTTGGTAAAATCAATTTCCGAGGAACCCCCACGTGCACTCTCGTAATCAATAATCCCTACGACTTGGTTATCGTTGATTAATATATTGCCAGGCCGAAAATCCATATGCACGACACAAGGGCGCTCAGGCTCAGGTAAAGCCGCAAATACCCCAGCAAAGTGAGCCACACATTTCGCAAATAACTCAGGCTTGAGGATCTCCTTACAAGGTTCCTGCCACTTGGCAAAATTACTTTTTATATATAATCTCCAATCATTTGGCTCAAGCATTCTGAACCCCGCAGTTTCGTGAACCCCATAACCCGGCATAGTCACATTGTGCAGCTTGGCATGGTACACCCCGATTTGATAAGCGAGCTGCTGATCCACCACCCCTGTGCAAGGCACACCCTCAATAGCTGACAAAAGCAGTGCACCCGCTGTTCGTTCGTCTCCAGCCCAAATATCCAACACCTGTGGAACGGGGATAATCCCTGTTAACTTTTCCAGCATCTCATATTCACGAAATAATTTATCCTTATTAAAAGGGATCTTCACATAGACGTCTTCTTGGGTCACAAGCGTAAGCTTATATACTTCAG
This sequence comes from Paenibacillus sp. 19GGS1-52, assembly GCF_022369515.1. Lineage (NCBI taxonomy): Bacteria > Bacillati > Bacillota > Bacilli > Caryophanales > Paenibacillaceae > Paenibacillus > Paenibacillus sp. 19GGS1-52. The sequence goes on along the minus strand of NZ_CP059724.1, from coordinate 359,217 downwards.
AACTAAACGACTCGGGAACCTCGGCTATATGCAGGACATTGAGCTTAAACCTTCCAATGATCTCCTGAATGACATTCATCCGGCATCTTGTCCAATTCTATAATGAAGCAGGACTACTCCTGATTTGAAGCTTCTTGTTTCTAACCGTTCAAGCTTTGTTTTAGGGACATCATTAAAAAGCAGCTTTCCCCCTCCCACAATAACTGGCATGACAAGGAGCAAGTATTCATCAATCAAACCTTCCTGTGCAAGCTGCTGCACAAGGGTACCGCTGCCGAATATCGTAATATCCGCACCTTCGTCTGTCTTTAGCTTTCGTACTTCCTCGACCACATTGCCGTGCAACAGCTTGGAATTCTCCCAGGTTACTTCGGTCAGCGTTGTGGAGAATACCACCTTAGTCATCTGATTCAATTCTTCTGCCATGAGCCGTGCTCCTTCGGGAGCCTTGGGATTCCTTGCTACTTGAGGCCAATAGCTCTCAAACATCTGATAGGTTGCTCTGCCAAATAATATCGTGTCCGGATTCATCCGCTGATGCGCTGCATGGTCGACCTCAGGGTCATGGATAAACCAATCGATTTCTCCATTTGGACCTGTATAATAACCATCCAAAGACATACTGTTAAATACGATAATTCTCCTCATACACTCACCCTTTCTTTATACATAAATCCGTTTCTTCGAGAAATATAAGGATTAGTTATCGCGTGAAACCTATAAATTCTTATGTTTTGAAAAAAGGCAATATAATTCCTTAGTAACATTCCTTTCACTTACTATATAATATTTCACCACTTACGTAAGCGTATTTATTCAGTTATACTTTTTCTTGAGCTCTTCTACATCTTCAAATCGGATTACCCAATCACTAAGGAGGACGTTATTCATGAAGACAATGAAACTAGGTACCAGCACATTAGAGGTGCCAGTCGTTGCAGTCGGCTGTATGCGTATTAATTCGCTAGAGAAAGCCGCGGCTGAACAATTTATTCAAACGGCGTTGGACGAAGGTGCTAATTTCTTCGACCATGCAGATATATACGGCGCTGGAGCCTGTGAGGAAATATTCGCAGATGCCATCCATATGAATGCCAATATTCGTGAAAAGATCATTCTGCAATCCAAATGCGGCATTCGCAAAGGAATGTTCGACTTCTCCAAAGAACATATCTTAGAGTCCGTAGACAATATTCTGGCGCGTCTGAAAACCGAATATTTGGACGTGCTGCTTCTGCATCGTCCGGATACATTGGTAGAACCTGATGAAGTAGCAGAAGCTTTTAATATCCTGGAAAGCTCAGGAAAAGTAAGACACTTCGGCGTATCCAATCAGACTCCAATGCAGATTCAGTTGCTGCAGAAATCGGTGAAGCAACCGATTGTTGCCAACCAACTGCAATTAAGCATCACCAACGCCAATATGATCTCACAAGGCTTTAATGTGAATATGGATAATCACTCCGCCGTTAACCGTGATGGCCTCATTCTGGATTATTGTAGACTGAACGATATCACGATTCAACCTTGGTCACCGTTCCAATACGGATTCTTTGAAGGCGTATTCCTCGGCAGCGACAAATTCCCGGAATTGAACCAGAAGATTGATGAAATCGCCGCCAAATATGAAGTGAGTAACACTACAATTGCCATCGCTTGGCTGTTGCGCCATCCGGCACATATGCAACCCGTCATCGGTACGATGAATATCGACCGCTTACAGGATTGCATCAAAGCAAGTGAAGTTCAACTGACACGCGAAGATTGGTATGCCATCTTCCTTGCAGCAGGCAATATACTTCCATAAGTGCAAGAGACTATTTGATTGTAGAACAGTTAAAGCAACCTCAGTCTGATGGACTGAGGTTGCTTTATTTTTGGGCGAGAGAAGTAGACTCCTCTCTTCTAAATTACTCCGCTATATCAGCTTCTTTATCTCCGCGTACCCATCGTTTATACTAAATTCACTAGCCGAACGTGAACAGCGGAGGTGTTTCTTATTTCTATGAGTCTAGCAGAAAAGGTAGCAGAACTGCCTTTATCGCCCGGCGTATATCTGATGAAGGATAGTCTGGGGCATATCATTTATGTCGGTAAGGCCAAGCAGTTGAAGAAAAGAGTACAATCTTATTTTTACAACTCCACAGGACATTCCCCCAAGGTGAAACAGCTGGTAAGAAACATTAAGGATCTCGATTATATTCTCACGGATACGGAATTTGAGGCCTTTATGCTGGAATGCCAATTAATTAAAGAGATCAAGCCCATGTACAATAAAAAAATGAAGAATCCGCTGGCCTACACCTACATCGCCGTTCGTTTGGCTGGACTTTACCGGCAGCTTGAAGTCACCTATGACTCCAAGGATGATGAGCACAGCCTGTACTTCGGACCCTACACCAGCAGGAGCACCGTGGAAAGAGCTGTACTAGGCATCAAGGAGAACCAGAAGATCCTTTGCAGCAGCCCCCGTAATACACATACGCTCTGCCTTAACCACTCTCTTGGCTTATGCCTGGGAATGTGCGCAGGCGGGGAGGCTCTGGAGAAATACAATGAGATTATGGATAGAATTATCGCTCTGCTGCATGGGACGGATACGAGCATATTAAGCAATCTAGAGTGGCGTATGAGTCAGGCTGCGGAGAAATATGATTTTGAGACTGCGGCCAAATACCGCGACTATACCGGAGCAGTCAGCTCCCTGCTGCAGAAAGAGAAGGTCATCGGCTTCACTGAGGAGAACAAGAATATCGTTGTGCTGGAACCTATGAATGAGTTTAACCTCAAGCTTATTCTGATCAAGGGCAGTGTCATCCTCTATCATGCTAAGCTGGACACCAGAATCACTGACCCGAAGCAGCTGCATGTCGACATACAATCTGCCATTGCAGACCACTTCATGAATCAAGTAAGCGAGGTTAGGGAAGAACTCAGTCGACATAAGCTAGACGAAGCCCAGATCATCTACAGTTATTTAACAAGCCATTCCGGCAGCTATCTCATTATTCCTGATGAATGGATGATCACTAGGTCTCACACCAGCTTGGATGAAGCGGTTCATGAGCTGCTGAAGAGCTATTTTAGGCTTCCCGTTTCTTGATCTGGTCCTGCATAACCACAAGATGACGGCGACTCATAGATGACCATCAAAGAAGCTGGCGCTTGCTGCGCCAGCTTCTTTGATTACTGTGTTATTTTACCCTATCATTACATCGGGCTTCCACCTTCACCATCAGGCATAGTTCCTTGACCCGCACCGCCTTCAGGTCTAGTTCCTCTACCACCACCACCACCGCCACCAGGTCCACCCATGGTATTGCCGCCAGTTGTTACTCCTGATTCGTTCAAGTAGGTTACGCTACTGGAGATGTCAAATGCTACTACCTTTGTTCCTCCTGTATATTCCCCATCCGTATACAATCCATTCGCTACGCTGCCGGTTGATGTTCCTCCTGTATAGAGAGTATAAGAACCTCCCTCTTTCAGATCCGGTGAGTTAATCACTATCGATTGATAATTCTTGGATGGTGTAAAGGTCAGGATAGTATTGCCCTTGCTGTCTTCCAAATGAACCATCGTTCCAGCCTGCTGTGTTTCTGTAAAAGCCATACTGACTGAGAATTGGCTGGATTCTTCACCAGGCGCTTGAGCCATTCCTGAACTGCCCGCTGCTACCAGAAATCCACCGCTCATCACGAAGGTGCCGTCGTAATCCAAGGTGCCGTTGCCATCATTGGTAGGTCCATTGGCAATCACGGTACCACCGGTCATTGTGATTGATCCATTCGAGTCCAAACCATCGCCTGTTGAATCTACGGTTAAATATCCGCCGCTGATGGTGAGCATGCTGCTACCGGAGCTGGTAGATTGATCTTGTGTTTGAGTTCCTGCTGTGGATGTTTGGTCGTTGCCTCCCGATACATTAACACCGTCATCGGAAGCGACCACATGGATTTCACCGCCTGCAATCGTGATACTCCCTCCTTCAATCCCTTCATAGCTCTTGGTGATATCAATGGTTCCGCCTATGATTGCCAACAGGGCATCTGCATGAATTCCATCGTCGCCAGCAGTAACCTTGAAATCCCCGGCTGTTATCGAAACATTACTGTTACTATGCACCGCGTCATCGGCGGAATCAATCGTAAAGCTGCCCCCATTCACCGTAATATCTCCACCAGCTTTCAGCCCTTTAGTACTAGTTGATTCGGTTTCTGTTGTGGCTGTCGTATCTGTTGTCGTTGTCGCCGTGCTGGATTCGGAGGTCTTATTTCCACCCATGCCCATGCCTCCTGGACCTTCTTCCACTTTCACTTCAGCGTTCACATTGCCTCCACCTGTAACCATCGTATAGGTACCGCCGTCAATAACAACCGAGGTCTCCGCTTGAATGCCGTCGTTTACGGCTGTAATATCAAATGTCCCTGCCGCAATGGCAATAAAACCTTTGGAAGTATCCTCGTCATTTGTTGATTTGATGCCGTCTCCTCCAGCGTTGATAGTAAGCTTCCCGTCCTGAACGGCGACGAGATCTTTGCCTACAATGCCATCGTCTGCAGCTTGAACCTCAATCGTACCCGACATGATTTTCAGATCGTCTTTACTTGATATTCCATCGTTATAGTTTGCAGTAACCGTCAGCTTGCCAGTTCCATTGATCGTTAGATCCGATTTGCTGAAGATTGCCGCACTTGGCTCGTCGGTGGAATCATCGGCGAACACATAGGTTTGTCCATCCGTAACGCTGTTCTCCGTACCCTCTTGCAGCGTAATGATCGTCTTATCCGCTTCTTTAATGTAGATTGGGGCGCTGTTACTGTCATGAAGCTCTACTCCATTCAATACCAAACGAACCGTTCCCTCATCCTGAACATCGACGACAACTTGCCCCTCACTCAGCGTTCCGCTGAGGACATAAGTTCCTGCTGCCGTAATCGTCACTGATCCATCCTTCGCTGTAGCTCCGGAACCATCAACAACAACACTTGTTCCATTTAGAGCAATAGCTGTTGAATTGTCGGCGCTCCACTCTGTAGTGGAATCCTCCTCGTCGAACGTTACCAGATCCGCCAGCTTGATACTGGCTAGTTGTACATTAGAAGTTGTCCCGCTTTGTGTAGTTGTTATGGCTGATGTTGCCACCGCGCTTGTGGTATTAGATGCTGTTGTATTGGTGCTGCAGGCCGATATTACGGCGATACACAACAGCACCAGCCCTATTTTACCGCTCTTTATTAAGTTTTTCATATCTCATCAATCCCTTCAAATTTTTAATAGTCAGTCATGGTTGGATTCATGGTTAGCGAGAGATCCAGATTGCCGTTCCGGCAGCGGATGGCATCAAGTAATTCCTTCTGGCTCGTGTGCTCATCAATCGTTACGGCGTAGACCAGTTCATATAAACTGCCAAGCTCGGTGGTTCTAATCTTTTTAAGCTCGTATCCGACATTGTATTTGGCAAAAACTTCATTAAAGGCTTCCTCATATCCCAGATCCTCCGGGATGGTTACTTTCAGTGTTTTCTGCAGGGATGTTCTTACGCCAAATTTCGTGCGGTTAAGGATAAACATCAGTACGCACAGGATAAGTGTGAATAAGACGGCGTACCCGAATGATCCAACCCCACAGGCAAGTCCTGACGCCATGGTGAACAGTACAAATGTGATATCCTTCGGGTCGCCTGGTGCGCTTCTGAAGCGAATGATGGAGAACGCTCCCGCAAGGCTGAAGGCTCTGGCTACGTTGCTGCCAATCAGTAGAATGATGATCGCGACAATTACCGGCAGCAGCACCATCGTAAGTGTGAAGCTTTGCGAATAACTAGCCGGGTTAGTCTTCATGTAGGTATAGCTAATGATTCCGCCTAGTGCTATGGATATAACAATGGTTAGAATCGCGTTGGTAAATGTTAATTCCGTACTAGTCAAAGCTGCGGAAAAGATGGAATCAAGCATAGAGGGCACTCTCACTTTCTATTCTGCTGTTCTTCAGCATTTTTTTGTACTCGTTGCCATATTTGGAGAAGCTGGTACGGTACATTTGATGTTCGGAGAGCATTTTGGCCAACCATACCGGAATCGTCTTCTCGGCCTTCACTTCCATCAACCATTGGCCCGGCTCCAGCAAGAGTTCGCCATAAGTACCTTGTTCCAGCTTAAGATCATACCGTCTGCATCTTATATTGGTGTCGAACGTAATTCTCAAATCGCGGTTTTCTTTACTAAACAGTGCTTTCCGATCGTAGGACAGATACAACTTGGGTTGAAGATCATACCGTGTTAGGAAGTATTTGATTTCTTCAATGACCTGCTTATTCATGTAATCTTTGAATTCCGGCTCCACTCCTGTACGGACAAAGTCATAAGCTTCATTTAATTGAAGTGAGGTTCTTCTTTTGTTGACCAGACCGAATACCTTTTTCTTAATTTCCAGATACACTCTCGTATCTTGATTCGGGATACCGTAAGCTCTAATCCGAAGTTTCTCCTTATATTTCGGCTTCGCCAGACTGTTCCGGATCAGAGCATCATGTGCGGTGTCATAATACATATTAGTTATGGAATAAAACTCATGTTGTTTGTTGTAATTGTCCAGTTCCATATATTCAAGCAGTTGGTTGTAGAATTTGTAGTAGGACTCACTATCGAGCAAGTATTTGTTCTCATAACGGTTGAACACTTCAATAGCCATATGGGTTCAGATCCTTTCAGTTTAGGTATGTCTTGTGTTATCTCGCTTGCTTATGAATGTATCTTAGTCCCCGAACCTTTAATGAATCTTAAATGAGTTTACACTGCGTTAATCCTTTTACATTGGCATAACATACAAACTGAACTTAAGATTTTTATAAATAGGATCAATCGTAACTACGAGGAAGGTTTGGACTTCCGGCCGCTGTTGTCTCCATATTTCTTGATTTATACCGCTCTTAGCGGATGAAATCCGGAGACAAAGGCGGACGCTACCGCTCCTACAGTTCCAAACTTCCTCTTCGTTCCTCCTTTACCTATTCTCAATTTTTCAAGTTTGATTTATATAGATCTGAACATGCCTTCATTCACCTTCATTAAGGTTGATTAAAGGTAATCTTGATATAATGAAGTAAGTAAATAAGTACACAACCTATGCAGAGGATGGGCAAACCCATGAGGATACTAATAGTAGAAGACGAGCTTCATCTTGCGGAAGCCTTAACTCAAATATTAAAGAAGCATAATTACTCTGTAGACGCTGTTCATGATGGCAGATCGGGACTGGATTACGCGTTAAGCGGGATATATGATTTACTGCTCCTCGACATCATGATGCCTGAAATGGATGGGATCAGCATGTTGAAGGCGCTCCGTAAAGAAGGAGTATCCACTCCTGTAATCCTTCTTACCGCAAAGGGGGAGATTACAGATATGGTGACAGGGCTGGATTATGGGGCCGATGACTACATCGCCAAGCCCTTTTCATCAGAGTTGTTATTGGCTAGAATACGCGCAGCGCTGCGACGTAAAGGAGAGGTAATACCGGATGATGCCTTAAAGTTTGGAGATATCGAACTCAATACGGCGAACCCGAAGCTCTCTGTCAATGGCAAAGAGATCAAGATGAACTTAAAGGAATGTGAATTGCTGGAGCTTCTGATATTAAGGAAACAGGCCGTAACTTCCAAAGAGCAGATTATTGAGAAGTTATGGGGCTTTGATTCGGAGGCAGAACATAACAATGTGGAGGTTTATATATCTTTTTTGCGAAAAAAACTGACCTTCTTGAATTCGACGGTACGCATTAACACGATCAGAAATGTAGGATACGTATTAGAGGTGACCACATGATGTTTACGAAGCTTAGAAATCGATTTCTGATTGTTAACCTGGTCACCATCTCTGTGATGATGCTGATCGCCTTCGCCTCCATTTACGTCATTACTTACCGAAATGTGCAAAGTGATATTGATATGTATCTTCACAGAATCATGGATTCTCATCAGCAATCCCCTGGTGATTCTGGTCGACAAGGCTCTACCAAAGGTTCTTCCCTGTTACCGACCAAGGATAATGGGTTTATGGACAACGATAACGGGAATCCACCTCCGGAACGATCCGTTTCATTCACGCTGCAAACGGATAAAGCATGGACTCGTACAGCCACTATCTCACAACTCGATATGGATGATGAGTTCTATGCCTCTGCGTTACAGGAAGCGGTAGCCATCAACAAGGACAACGGGAAGTTCTCACTGGACGGGAGCCAGTGGATCTTCAACATACAGCATACGAACGAAGGGGCTATGATTGTCTTCCTCGACATCACTGCTCAACAGAATATTCTGACGAATTTAATCTATACTTTCGCTGTTGTTGGATTGGTGATGCTGATTATCCTATACTTCACTAGCCGGTTCTTCGCCAACCGTTCGATTACGCCGGTCAGGGAATCATTTGATAAACAAAAGCAGTTTATTGCTGATGCTTCCCATGAACTAAAGACTCCGCTCACCATCATTAACACCAATGCGGATGTTCTCTTATCCAATCCAGAAGACACGATTCACAATCAGGCCAAGTGGCTGCACTATATCAAGTCGGAGACAGAACGAATGGCAAGACTGACCAATGACCTTCTATACTTGACTGAAATGGATGATTCCAGAGCAACCATGGTTTTCTCGAAATTCAATATGAGCGAGGCTGTTGAGAATATTATTTTAACGATGGAAGCCGTGATCTTTGAGAAGCATGTCTCACTTGACTATGACATTGAACCTGATTTAATGGTGCAAGGCAACAGTGAACAAATCAAGCAAGTGGTCATGATTCTCGTAGATAATGCTGTAAAATATACAAACTCCAAAGGCTCCGTAACCCTATCGCTCAAAAAGCAGCATAACGATATTATGCTCGCGGTTACCAATACCGGCGAGGGCATTGCTGCGGAACATCTGACCCGAATCTTTGATCGATTCTACCGCACCGACGCTTCCCGGGCGCGCAAGCAGGGAGGTTATGGTCTGGGTCTAGCCATCGCCAAATCCATTATTGATCAGCATAAGGGCAAGCTTTACGCCAAAAGTACCATCGGTGAATCGACCACGTTCTATGTTCAGCTTTCTTGAGCAGGTTTAGTTGGAATTGGAATTTGACCCGAAAGGTGGAGGTTAATATGACTGGCATACAAGAATCAAGAGCCATCTTAACGAAAGAAGACCTAGTCCGTCACTTTAAAAGCTGTGGACTGATGGAAGGACAAAGTATATTTGTTCATGCTTCGCTAAGCAAGCTGGGGTTTGTCGTTGGAGGAGCCGAGACGTTAATCCGGTCTCTTCTAGAAATTGTTGGAACAGAAGGAACCTTGATGATGCCTTCCCAAACTTGGAAGAATCTCGATCCTTCAACGGGTGTGCACTGGAAAGAACCTGTAGAATGGTGGCCCCTTATTCGGGAACACTGGCCTGCCTATGATAAAGAAATTACCCCGGCAATCGGCATGGGCGTCGCGGCCGAAATATTTCGCAAATGGCCTGGAGCCAAAAGGTCGGATCACCCTGCACGATCCATAGCCGCGGTAGGCAAGCATGCAGAATATATTACAAATACTCATGATTTAAGCAATATCTTTGGTGATGGCTCCCCATTGGATAAATTATATCAGCTCAACGGTTACGTACTGTTAATAGGCGTCGGCCATGATAAAAATACATCTCTGCATTTAGCCGAAACCAGAGCCGACTTCCCGGCAAAGCAAATGGTCAACGAAAGCAGTGCGATCATGGCTGATGGTACTCGCAAATGGGTGACTTACCAAACCCAAGCTGTGGACGACAGCGATTTTGTCTCCTTAGGGGAAGAATACGAGAAGGAAAAAAATATTAAGATACATCGAATCGGGAATGCGGATATCCGATTTTTGGAACAGAGGCCGCTTGTCGATTGGGCTGCTGCCTGGATGGAGAGACATAGGGTCTAATACATCCGACTGTACGGCAGACCTCTTTCACTGCAAGTACCGTCTATCTTGAAGAAAGGCTTTCCTTTGCTTAGGACAGCCTTTTTCTTGAGTGAAAATATAATTTATCGTGCACTTACCCTCAGGTTTCAGGCTCGTACTCACTTAATTTCCCTTCGTAGATCAAATGCAGCCGCTCGCTTTGCCGAAAATCTTCCGGTGTTACGAGCGCTGGCAGCTTGTTCCATAACTTGATGCCGGACCGCAGTAGTATTTCCGCAACGAATTGCGAGCAAAAGTAGGAGTTGCTGAATTCCACCGGTTCCTTGAGTGCGATGCCAATCACACCCAGAATATTATAAAGATACTTTTGGCGACTGCGGATAAAGATGTGCAGAACCCGCTTCATTTTCTCGATCTCGCGGTCTGATGCCTGAAGCTCATAGATGACGCAAGTCGTATTCGGATACTTACTGAACGTCCCTGTCTTGAGGTCCTCCCGCACAAATCCGCCATTCAGGGGGTTGTTGGGATGTTTTCTCCCGAAGCTGTACAGCTCTGACAGTTCCTGATTAAAAGAGATCGAGGCATGATTGTAAGGGGCTTTCGTGTAGCCTTGAATAATCTTCGTAAAAAGCGTTCCGGTATTCGTAAGCAAGATAAAGACTGCTCCATCAGCTTCCATTTTCTAAATTTCCCCTTATCAAGTCTGAAGGTTTCCTTCATAATAAGAAGAACCGAATATACTGTCCACTTTAGGACGGTATTCGACTCTTCAAAAAATATAAGGATAAAGTATAGCGTGAAACCAATAGTTCCTTATATTTTAACATATGATGCCTTTAATGGAATCCTACCCTTGCGACAAGTTGGTGATTTGGAAATGGATCGTTCGCTATTAACGTTAATTCTTATTTTCGCAGCCTTATCGGCCATCCAATTAATTTATTATGGGGTGGCTAGAATACAGCCTAACAAAGACTATACCGGCATTGGATTTCGTATTAAGACCTGGTGGGGCATGCTCTTCATCTTTTGCTTAGCGACCCTATTCAACCCAGTCATTTCGCTGCTGTCCCTAATGATACTCACCTTCTTCGCGCTGAAGGAATATTTCTCCATGATCAAATCGCGAAAAGCTGACCGCAGACTGTTTCTGTGGGCATACTTGTCGATCCCCTTGCAGTTCTATTGGATCTATATCGAGTGGTACGGGATGTTTATTGTCTTTATTCCTGTCTATATCTTTTTGCTTCTACCACTCCCCCGCTTAATCAACAAAGGAACGGTCGGATTTCTGCGCAGCGTCAGCCAAGCCCAATGGGGACTTATGCTGATGGTTTTTGGGCTTAGTCACCTGGCCTATTTTCAATTTGCTACTCCTCAGTATGGGGCGGGGCTTGTGTTATTCCTAGTCGTATTGACGCAGTTGAATGATGTTGTCCATTATCTGGCATCGATCTATTTCGGTAAGCGAAAAATAGTTCCCACGGCCAACCCGCAATTAACCTGGGAAGGCTTCGCTTGCGCTTTTCTCGTCACCACAGGGGTATCCTATCTGATCTATCCCTACCTAACACCACTTGACCCTACTTTCGGGCTCCTTTCCGGCATGCTGATCAGCTTGAGCGGTTTCTTCGGCAGCTTAACCGTCTCCGTGCTGAAGCGGGATTTGTTAATTGGCGATGACGACAAATTCGTTGCTTTGAAAAAAAGCTACTTAAGCAGGGTAGACAGCCTGACTTATACAGCGCCAGTATTCTTCCACGTGATCCGTTATTTTTTCGATTTCATGTAACGCACAAATAAAAGCAGGCTGCCGTGGCATCCTGCTTTTATTTATTGAATATGCTTATATCAAGACCTTTGTTATGGTAAAGGTATGAATAATTTAAAACCTGCAACTATCCCTGGAGTGGTTCGGCCATTATCCGCTCCATCACCAAGCAGACCATTATAACCATCACCCCAAGTCCAAACACTACCATCCTCTTTTAGCGCAATCGAAGTATTGCCGCCACCGCCGGTAATGGCTAGAACATTCGTCAAACCACTAATGATAGCCGGGATATTGGTATTGTCGTAATTGCCAAACCCAAGCTGTCCATCTCCATTGTAACCCCAAGCGTAAATATTTCCGTCCACATCTTGAGCAAAAGAGTTATAATCCCCTGCACTTATCAGGGTAATATCGGTTAGGCCTGTGATTTCAACAGGAACCAATTGATTCTGGTTGATTCCGTTCCCCACCTGACCCATTTGATTAAATCCCCAAGCATAAACATTTCCTGTGTCGGTTAATGCCAATCCATGTTGATTCCCCATCTTGATGGAAATGACATTCGGCAGCCCGATCACTTGAACAGGCTCACTTCTATAAATAATCGTGCCGTCACCAAGTTGTCCATTTTCATTATGGCCCCAAGCCCAAACGGTACCATCTGACTTCAAAGCATACGAGGAGGAATATCTGCCTTGAATCTCAATCACTTGATTTAAACCCGCTACTCGGACAGGTGTACTGCCCGAGTCCCAAGTCCAAACCGTTCCATCACTTTTCAGCGCCAAGGAAAGCGTGCCCCCTTCTGCTGAAATGGCGATTACATGATCCATTCCATTGACGATAGAAGGTACGGAAGAAGCGCCTCTACCCCACTGCCAGATTTGACCTTCTGCAGTCAAGGCAAGTGTATGATCAAAACCGCCTTGCACGGCAATGATATTGCTTGGTAAGCCAGGAACAGCATATTTGGTTGGATGGACCGTCGTCGTTCCATCACCGATTTGCCCATTCCAATTTGCCCCCCAGGTCCACACTTGACCACTTCTTTGCAGCACTACAATATGTCCAGCCCCCTCGGACAATTGATTTTGCGGCTTTATAACCATCTCATTCACTTCATAGTTGAGCTCTTGCGAGTAGACGCTAACCGTTCCCGCTTGATTCGTTGATTTCACTGTTATTACATGTGTTCCAGGTGTTAGAGCATCTAGAGCTATGGTCATCATTGAACCCGTTGAGGTACCTGACGCCAGAATTGACGTACCATCTGTATCATACACAGTAATGCTATTCTCGTTTAAAATATTTTCTATGGTGAGGATTGGCATGTAGTTAGAAAGAGTTCCATCCATAGAAATCGTCGGCACACCCATAATACTTTCTGATGCTACGACTTCCACTGCTGACCCTGATGTTGGTTCTGTTTCATTCTTTACAACTACTTCAAAGGAAACATATTTGCCAATGTCTTCACTTTGCAATACATACGTTAAGCTTGTCGCTCCTGCAATCAAAGTATGATTGCTTGTTAAGCCTATATCGTCTGAACGATACCACTGATAGGTTGTCCCTAATTCCAAGTCTGCATTTACATCCTCATAGGTGTAACTACCTGTCAAGGTTTCTCCTTCGATTGATATTCCACTAATGGAAACATTCGTTGCAGTTGGTGCTGCTGGAGCGATTGCAACTACTGTAGTCGCTGCACTTTCTACTGTTAACCCTGTAGTAGGCGTCGCTTCATTCATCGGTGTTACTGTAAATGAAATATATTTTCCAATATCTTCGATTTGTAATACATAAGATAGAGTTGTCGCTCCATCAATCATGGTGTGATTGGTCGTTAAAGCCGCATTATCGGAACGATACCACTGATAGGTTGTTCCTGTTTCAATATCCCCATCTGCGTCTGCGTAAGTGTAGCTTCCTGTTAGAGTTTGCCCTGCGGTCGTTATTCCACTAACCGAGACACCTAAGGCAGTTGGCGGCACAGATGGTACTGGTGTTGGGGCTGTTGTTGGCGCTGTTGTTGGGGCTGTTGTCGGTTCTGGTGTTGGCGCTGTTGTTGGTGCTGTTGTTGGTGCTGTTGTTGGCGCTGTTGTTGGTGCTGTTGTTGGTGCTGTTGTTGGTGCTGTTGTCGGCGCTGTTGTTGGTGTCGGCGGATTTTCAAATGTGGACCCAGCCGTATTAATAGTTGCGATTACTATTGTGCCTTGACCGAGCATTTTCACTACTGCATCTAAGACGAGTGAATTAACTGTCGTACCTTCACTAAGGTTGAATAAAGTTCCTGTTGCTGTTGATTCTACATTCAACTTCTTGATCGTACCTTCTGGAACATCGATTTGAATTTGCTGAGAACTTACATTTACCGTATTAAATGAACCTTGTAAGGTTACTTTTGAACCAGTTGGAAGGGAAGAATTTATGTTTACATTGTCATAACCCGAACCCTTAAGGGTTGCCGGAGAGTTAACAGCTACTAACGCTATCGTTGTCGTTCCTTCGGATACAATCCGCACAATTCCTGTCCCTGATTTTTTATCAATCACAATATCAATGAGTACAGAGTTGTTGAAATGGATACTGTGCTCACCGCCGCCTTGGACAGTTACGGTCCCCGTGACTTTGACATTTTCCAAGAAAGCATCACCGGTGCCAATACCCTCACCCAATAATAAGTCTCCGTTAATGACCATATTTTGCAGCGTTACTCCAGGTACATTCACGACTACGTTTTTAGTGACATTTTCTACTCCAGTAGCAGGGCCATAGGTACCCGCCTTGTTGTACACTACTGCTAGCGATGCCATTGCCCGATCCAAAGTAACTACCGATTCTGCACGATTTATGAAGGCCCCAGGTTTAAAAGTATGATCTGCTTCATAACCGGTCATGATCTGCTCGGATACGACTTCACCAATTGCATCCTTGCTCCAGCTAGCAAATTCACTGGCATCCCGGAACTCTGCTGTGGATTTAAGATCTGTCGCATTTAGTTTCAATAGTCGACTTACGATTACAGCCGCTTCTTGTCGACTGATTGGATTACTTGCTCCAATAGTTCCATCGGCGTAGCCTGTAATGTATCCGGCTTTCACAGCTTTTGCTATATCAGTATAGGCCCAATTATTTGCAGCCACATCCCGGAATGAAATTTCAGCTAGTTCTGTAAATCCAAACGCACGATTAACCAATGCCATAAATTCTGCTCTTGTAATTCTATTTTGCGGCTTAAAGCTACCATCTTCATAACCCGTAATAAGACCTTTGCCGATCCATGCAGAAATTTGAGCTTCCGCCCAATGTCCTTTGATGTCCGATGACGCTGATGTTGTTGCCGTGGCACCAAATGCTACACCTAACGATGAAAATAATAGACATGTTATGATCAGTGATGATACCAACTTTTTAATTAACCCGTTCTTCATAATACGCCTCCTTGTAGATGTGATTTATCTCACACTCGTTAAGGAGAATTATATCTTTACCCAATGATAAGAAAATGACAAACTACGACAAAAAAGCCCCTCAAACGACATAGGGACTTTATTTGTCATGAATATTAGGAATTAATTTCTGATTTCATAAAAGCTGACGAACGCCGGTTTTGAGGAAGATTAAGTATGACGGTTAGAGCAAAACCCTGTTTTCCATTATATTTTTCATACTGATATGCGACTTTGAAGGTCCGAGTTTAATAAGAGAATCCTGAAATTCGGCCAGTTCCTCAATCGATGCCGTTTGTACCTTGATGAGATAATTATATTCTCCACTGATGCGAAATAAATCAGTTACTTCCATGGCATCTCTACAAAAATCAACGATCTCTTGGCAATGCTCTGTTTTTATAAGAATGAAAGTGGTCGTACCGCGGTTCAGATCCCGTAAATTAAATACCGTTGTATACCCAGAGATGATATTTTTCTCTTCCAACTTAATCATCCGTTCTTTAACGGAGGGTTGGGACATAGAAACTTCTTTACTGATTTGAGAAATAGACATTCGCGCATTGTGCTGAAGTAATTGCATGATCTTTTTATCAATATCATCGATTAGTTGTTCCATTCCAAGGACCCCCTGACCATTTTAATAAAATAACCTCATTCAACGAAATTACCTTATATTCAATAATCATATTACTATAAAATCCTTATATTTTGTATGTATCTCACGTTTTAATATCTCTATAATAAATACATCTTACATAAGGAGCGATTACAGATGAGTGTAAAGGACTTGCACACGTGGCGATCCAAGCCAAAAATTATAAAGAAACGATAACATTCTATATTGAGGTTTTAGGATTCAAGGTAGGTCATCATTGGAGTCTGCCATCCTTTCAGATCAAAGAAGCCTCCATGCTAGTGTCGCCTGACCAAAGAACCTGCATTGAGATCTTTGATGACGCTGCAGTCATTCCTGCCCAAGGCAAGAAAGCATTGTCTGAAGAAGACATAGCCCACGGAGCGTTATTACATTTTGCCTTCTATGTGAATAATGTAGAGGAAATATTCCAAAAAGCCCTTGCTCATGGAGCAAAGGCTTTTATAGAACCGGACTACCTTTCTCTTGGTGAACCGCCTCTTGTAATAAAGAATGCATTAATTCACAGTCCTAATGGGGAAGTTATCGAATTTATTGAGGATGTTGATTTTGACAGGTCGATGGCATAAACCGCACACAGAAGAGCCCCTCCAGCTTCGACGAAGCGGAGGGGCTTTTCACATATTTTCTAATCTATAATTATCTGATCATCTAACTGCCTTGGATTGCAGGATTACTGTCTTGCCATCCTCTTCGGACGGTTCCGTACGTTTAATGAAGAAAGAAAGCAGGAGACCGGCAATACCAATACCAACAATAAGAAGATACGCATCATTAATCCCTTGGATAGAAGCCTCCATGATCATATGCTCTTTAGTAGAAGATCCGCCTGCGGTCATCATATCCACAAGATGGGTTTTGGTTCTGCTCGTCATCACCGTGATAAGTAACGATGTCCCTATCGCTCCAGCCACTTGCTTGATGGTGTTGGAGATGGCCGTACCATGTGCATTCAGTCTTGATGGCAGTTGGTTCAGGCCCGCCGTTGTGATTGGCATCAGGAACATGGCCATCCCGAAACGTCGTCCTGTGGACATCAGAACTAAATAAGTATAACTAGTGGAATCCGTCAGGTTGACGAACCCGATTGTAGTCACGATGGTAATAGCCATACCGATAATGGACAGCCATTTCGCTCCAAACCGATCGAATAGCTTTCCTGTCACCGGCATCATAATTCCCATCAGCAGGGCGCCAGGGAGCATCAGCAAACCAGACTCCAGAGCTGTATATCCACGTGCATTCTGCAAATACAAGGGAAGCAGCATCATATCTGCATACATGACCATGGTAACCGCAATATTAATAACGGTCGTCAGGGAGAACATGCTATATTTGAACACTCTGAGATCAAGAAGGGGACTCTTGATGACCAACTGTCTCCAGGTAAACAAAATCAAGGAGACCACACCAGCAACAAGTAATAGAACCACTTCCGCACTTGACCAACCTTTGCTTCCAGCACTGCTGAAGCCGTAAAGAACAGCACCGAATCCAATTGTTGAAAGAATGACACTCATAACGTCAATCTTAGGATAGCTGCGTTCAGATACGTTTTTCAAATAAATAAAGGCAATACCAATAACAATAACAACGAATGGGATCATTCCATAAAACATCGTATTCCAGGAATAATGCTCCATAACATAACCGGCGAGCGTAGGCCCGATAGCAGGAGCAAAAATAATGGCGAAACCGACCAACCCCATCGCAGCTCCTCGCTTGTCAGGTGGGAATACAGTCAGGATTACAGTCATCAAGAGCGGCATAATAATACCTGCTCCGGCTGCTTGAATCAGGCGTCCAACCAGCAGAGCATCGAAGCTATGCGCCGTAGCCGAAACAATGGTTCCCGCTAGAAAAATAATCATGGAAGACTGAAAAAGCTCACGGGTCGTAAATCGCTGCATTAAAAATGCGGTGATGGGAATAAGAATTCCGTTTACTAACATATAACCGGTCGTCAGCCATTGGGCAGTAGACGCCAAAATGTTAAAATCGACCATCAACCCCGGTGTCGCAACGCTCATAATCGTCTGATTCAAAACGGCGATGAACGCCCCCAGAATCATAACAAACAACAGAGGGCCTTTCTTAATGGAACTGCTGTCAAAAGCTGACTGATTGCTCATGTTGCTCAACTCCCTTTAATTTATCATGGAGCCAATAAACATGTTGTTGTATAATAGACTCAATGTTGAATTATAATCAAATCTCTTATAATTCACAAGCAACAATTTTCTGAAAAATGTTTATTAGTTTACGGTTGTACTCAATCTGTTGTCTAATCAAAACATAATTTACAAATCGAACGAAATTGTCGTATAAATCTTTTAGGGGAAAGGAACTGAGGCCCACCATGTCACCCACATCATCACGTACAGATCCGCGTGTAATTCGCACGCATCAATTAATTCGAGATGCCTTTATCGATTTGCTTCAGGAAATTGAATTTGAGAAAATAACCGTGAATCGTATTGCGGAACGCGCTACCATCAATCGTGCCACCTTCTATCTTCATTACCGGGATATTCCGGATATGCTAGAGAGAATGGCAAATCAAATGATTGATGAAATTCAGGCAATCCTGAATGGTGTTGCGAATGAAACTCGTTTAGACATAGATATTGATTTGTCCATATTGGTCAAACTGCTCGAGCATATTGCAGACAATTCTAAATTTTACAAGATGCTGCTCGCTTCAAAACGTATACCCGTATTCACCGATCGCCTTACGAAGTTGATGGTTGATCTCATCACCCGCAGAGCCGAAAAAGCAGGCTCTTCCCTATCTGTTTCCGGTGCAAGCGTTCCGATCGATATTGCAATTTGGCACGGTTCCTCCGCCTTCATCGGTACAATTGTCTATTGGCTTCGCAATGATATGCCCTACACGCCGCTTTTTCTCGCCAAGCAGCTTTTTCTATTGTTCCCTTTACATCAAAATACGATTCCTCTCGCCCTTGGAGCCACGCCCCCCACTCCCTGAAACACAAAAAAGGACGTGAGTCACGTCCTTTCGCACCATCATTTTCACTTTAGACGTATCACGCACTTAAGCGACAGCTAACAATCAGACCACCAAATACTCCGCATTCTGCTCGCATTCCGCACATTTCGCTGGCGGGTCCCAGTCAGAGAATTCGGTTTCCTTCAAATCTACAATGTCAGGCGCATCCTCATACTCGTCCACAAACTTATCGATAGCCAGCTCTACGTGCTCCTTACACACTACATACATTCGACCAAGCATCCCTTTCTGTGCCGCTGCGGCTTAATACTCCTCTTACTGTTCTATCACACTTCCTTGAAAAAGGAAACTCTGTTCTCTTATTGGAGGCTCACCGGACGATCCAGTTCATACAATCTGCGGTAGCGAGGCTCCCGCTTGAGCAGCTCGGCATGTGTGCCACGCATCTCCACAGAACCATTTTCCATAAAGATCACTTCGTCCATTTGCTCCGCGCCCACGAGATGGTGCGTTACCCAGACCAGCGACTTTCCAGCCATCGCAGTGAAGATCGTTGCCAGCAGCTCGCGCTCCGTGCGTGGGTCTAGCCCTACAGTCGGCTCGTCAAGAATCACGACTGGCGTATTCTGCAACAGGATACGGGCCAGCGCAATCCGCTGGCGCTCCCCGCCGGAGAAGCGTTGACCTGCTTCACGTACGGGTGTGTTATAGCCTTCAGGCAGTGTAGAGATCAGTGAATCCAGCTTAGCCAGCGCGGCAGCCTCTTTCAAGTCCTCGTCAGAGGCCTGCGGATTACCCAGACGAATATTGTTCGCCACTGTAGTATCGAATAGATGCGGGCTTTGATTCAGCACCGCAATGATCGCCGGAATCTTCTCGCCATAAGCTGCGGCGTCGATTCCGTTAATGACAGCCGAACCTATGGTTGGCTTAATCGCGCCTTGAATGACCTTTAACAGCGTCGATTTGCCAGCACCACTGCGACCGATGATGGCGATTTTTTTACCTTGTGGAAGGTCGAGGTTGAGGTCGCGAATGGACCAGTCCTCTCCTGAATCATAACGGTAACCGGCATTTCGCAGTTGAATGTGCGTGCTGGAACTTTTAAGATGCTCGACAGGCTCCAGGTTCACTTGTTCTTGCTCCGCGTGAGCGGTTGCCCCGTTATCCTCTTCCACACCAGACAGGCGTTCCAGAGAATTGCGGTACTGCGGGATTTTCTCAACGGCTTCGGATACCGGCAGAAAAGCATCTGCCACTGGGAAGACAACCAATACGAACGCCGCAATCAGCGTCCCAGCAAAAGCTCCGTCTGCATATTGACCTGACGCCCAAGATATTAAAGTAAGCACGCCGATACCAACGATTGCCTGTCCGATAAACATACGTAGACGGGCCCAGCTGCGCAGCGCGGCATCCGTACGCGCTACCTTTTTCTCATCGGCTTCATAGGTTTCCACGAACTGGCTTTGCCGTCCGCTAATCACCCAGTCACCCATACCAAGTACGGCATCAGTGAGCTTCTGATAGAGAGAATTGCGCGCCTGCTTCACTTCACGTTGACGCTTCTGGGTGAAGAGCAGTGAAATCAAGGGCAGCACAACCACCAACACCAGCATGTACAGCGCCATTAGCAGCGCGAAGGCTATATCAAAGGTCCCTAATGAAATAACTGCAGCAGCATAGATCAGCAAGGCGACTACACTTGGAAATACCGTCCGCAAATAGACATTTTGCAAATATTCAATATCATCGGCAAGCATGCCAAGAATATCGCCCGTACGAAAACGCGAGGACAGAAACAGTGCCTGTGGTTCTAGGATACTGTACAGACGGACACGCATGTTAGAGAGAATCCGCAGAATAGTGTCATGTCCTACAAGACGCTCTACATAGTGAATGACAGCGCGGCTTGTTCCGAACGTGCGCACACCCACAATCGGCACATAGATCATTAAGATATTCTCTGGTGGAATAGAGGCTTTGGAGATCAGAAAACCCGAGGTATACATCAGTGATGATGCTGAGAAAATCGTCAGTGCTCCAAGCGCGATAATAAGTAGAAAGCGCCAAAAATACGACGATACATAGGGAGCAAACCATCCTTCACGTTTCAATGGATTCCCTCCAATTGCGCTTGTATAAGCTCATAATATGCACCCTTACGGGCTACTAGCTCCCCGTGGGTACCGATCTCCGCCACTTGTCCCTGCTGCATCACAATAATAAGATCCATATCGACCATCCAGTGCAGACGATGTGTAGCTAGAAACACCAGCTTTCCAGCAAATAGCGGCAGCATGGTTTCTTTCAGTTCAACCTCTGTCTCAATATCAAGATGAGCTGTCGGCTCATCCAGCAGCATGATCGGACGGCTGCTCAGCAAAGCGCGGGCTAACGCTACCCGCTGCTCCTGTCCGCCACTCAACACACGACCGCCGCCCCCAATCATCTCATCCAGGCCATTCGGCAAAGAGGCCACCAGTCTTGATAATCCAGTCGCAGCCACCGCTGCGGCAACTTCTTCCAGCGTAGCCTCTGGATAATAGAAGCGTACATTATCCGAGAGCGTACCACTGAAAATATAAGGCCGCTGCGGAATATAGGAGGTCTGCTTGCGCCAAGCCTCATCGGTGAGGGCACTAACATGATTGCCATCGATTGTAATACTCCCGGAGGTAGGGTGCAGGAAGCCGCCGAGTACATCCACGAGCGTAGATTTACCCGCACCGCTCTCCCCGATAATACCAATTTTGCTGGCACCTTTACATTGCAGGTTAATACCTTTGAGCGAAGAAAGGTCACCCTCTTCAAATTGCACGCTGACTTCATTTAGCGTAAGTATACTCTCGGGATGCCACTTAAAAATGGATTCCGCAGAATCAGCTGCAATAGCAAGTTCATTCCCCTTGCCCTCTAGCACCACAGCCTTCACCGTATCCCGGTCAATAATACTCTTCATTGCCTCTCCTGCTTCCTTCCCGTCCAGCGTGGCATGGAAATCTGTACCTACGAGCCGAACCGGCAGGAAATATTCCGGAGCCAAAATAAGAATGGTCAAGCCAGTAAGCAACGTCATCTGTTCGTTGACGAGTCTAAGGCCTAAACTTACGGCAACCGTAGCTACAGACAGCATTGTGAAGAAGTCCATGGCGAACGAGGACATAAACGCCACGCGCAGTGTACGCATGGTCGCCGAGCGGTAGCGATCGCTCACATCAGAAATACTCTGACTATGACTGCGGCTGCGTCCGAGAAATTTCAGTGTTTCTAAGCCGCGCAGCGAATCGACGAAGTGATTGGACAACGTGCGGTAAGACTTCAACTGGCGGTCCATTTGCTTGCGGGCCGTCATACCGATCAGAATCATGAAGACAATAATAATTGGCATCGTCACCGTAAGAATAATACCGCTCGTCATGTCCTGTGTGTAGACATAAATGAGCAGCAAGGCTGGTGTAACGGACATCCCTACCATCCGTGGAATAATCAGCTCCAGGTAAGTACGGAACTTTGTTACTCCTTCCAGTACAAGCGTAACCAGATTTCCGGTTCCCCGGTCGCCTACCATTCTGGGCCCAAGCTGGAACAGCTTGTCCATCATTTCTCTTCGCATGCTGCTGCCGGTCATTTCCGCAAAACGGTAGGAGACACGGCCCATCAGCATAGAACAGGCATGGCGCATGAGAAACGCAAGAAGGAACAATAGCGCAGTGCCCCATTGTTCCTTCAGCGGTTCTCCCGCAAACAGTGCAGAAATGACTTCTGCCAGCCATTTGGCCAGCAGAAGAATGGACACGCTTTGCACCAGGGTAAGGAAGCCTACGATCAGAAAGACCGGCATAACTCCTTTATACCTTAGCAAATTCTTATCCATTAGTATTCAAGATGCTCCTTCTCATGAATCCGTTTGTGAAAGATAAAGTAACTCCAAATCTGATATCCCAGCACGAACGGCAGCATCGTCAGCGCCACAATCGTCATGACCTTCAGTGAATAATGGCCCGAAGCCGCATTCGTGATGGTCAGATTGAAGGCTTGATCAATGGAGCTAATCATGACCCGTGGGAACAGGCCCACAAAGATTGAAGCTACCGACAGCGCAATTACAGCTCCGGTCATTCCAAAGGCAAGACTATCTTTCTTCTTCATCATGAAGTATCCAGCCAGTACATAAGCCACAATCCCCAGAACAACCATAATTAGCAGCCAGGCTCCATGCTTTTCAAATATGTCTGTCATATTGTAAGTCATAATTACAAAAGCCAACAGTAATGCGCCCAGTGGAAGCAGCAATTTCTGACCCAGCTTCCGTGCGCGGTTCTGCAGATCGCCAGACGTACGAAGCGTGGTGAACATCAGTCCATGCACCAGGCAGAGCAGAACTACCGTAACACCAGCTACGACTGTATAGACATTGACGATATCCGTAAATCCAGCATACATCTGCATATCCCCATCAATCGGCAAGCCTTTGATGAAGCTGGCGAAGACAACTGCCAGCAGGAAAGGAGGGAGGGCGCTGCCGAAGAAGATGCAAGCATCCCATGTTCTTTTCCAAGCCTGCGAATCGCGTTTGCCTCTGAATTCAAAGGCCACTCCGCGAGCAATTAGAGCCAGCAAGGCGAAGACAAAGGGAATGTAGAATCCACTGAACAGCGTAGCATACCAATCGGGAAAAGCAGCGAACATCGCCCCAGCAGCTGTAATCAGCCAGACCTCATTAGCATCCCAGAAAGGCCCGATCGAGTTAATCAGCACCCGGCGCTCTGTATCATTCTTGGCCAGAAACTGTGTTTCCATTCCCACCCCGAAATCGAAGCCCTCCAAGAAGAAGAATCCTACGAACAACACGGCAATCAGCAAGAACCATAATTCATTAAGAGACATTTGGGGACACCTCCTTGTTATATGGATCATGCGAAACATCGTGATCATTATCCATGGCATAAGGGCCTTTTCTGATGACCTTGATGAACAACCCAATCATTACGATTCCTAGAATCGCGTATATAGTCGTAAAAGAAATAACCGAGAATAACACCTGTCCACTCGAAATATTAGGAGATACACTATCCTTAGTCTGCATAAGACCAAATACCGTCCACGGCTGGCGTCCAATTTCAGTCATAATCCAGCCTGCCGTATTGGCGATTGGTGGAAGCAGCAGCCCCCAGAGCATGAACCGCATAAACCAAGTGTTTGGACGGTCCATTTTTTTGCGCCAGATCAGATAGATAGCATACAGACCCAACACGATCATCGCTGTACCAGCCGCAACCATGATCCGGAAGCTCCAGAAGGTTGTGCGCACGGGCGGGATATAATCCCCCTCACCATATTTCTGCACATATTCAGCTTGCAGTTGGTTCATCCCTTTAACTTCACCAGAGAATTTACTGTAGGAGAGAAAACTGAGCAAATAAGGTATTTGAATTTCATTGCTACTCACCTTGTTCTCCGGATCAATATTAGCATATATAGTCCAAGGTGCTGGGTCACCACTCTTACCCCACAAGCCTTCAGACGCTGCCATCTTCATCGGCTGAGTTTTGACCAAATACTGCGCTTGAGCATGTCCTGCAACAGCCACACCCATCGAAGAGACAATACCTACAATAGCAGCAATCTCAAATGACTTTTTGAAAAAAGATACTTCCTGCTTTCTCAGCAGCTTATACGCACTAATCCCCGTTACCAGAAATGCTCCCGTTGCATATGCAGCCAGCACTGTATGTGGGAATTCCACCAGCAACTGGCCGTTTGTTATCAGGGCTAAGAAATCATTCATCTCTGCCCGTCCGTTATTTATGGCAAACCCCACAGGGTGCTGCATGAAAGAGTTGGCGGCTAAGATCCAGAAAGCAGACAACATCGTTCCGAACGCTACCAGCCAAATGGATAACAGATGCACTCTCTTGGAAACCTTATCCCACCCAAAGATCCACAGCCCTATGAATGTAGACTCCAAGAAAAAAGCCAACAGCGCTTCAATAGCTAGTGGTGCTCCGAACACATCACCGACAAAACGCGAATAATCGGACCAGTTCATCCCGAATTGGAATTCCTGTAATATCCCCGTTACAACGCCTACTGCAAAGTTAATGAGGAACAGCTTTCCCCAGAACTGAGCCATCTTCTTGTACTCTTCATTCCCTTTTCTGACATACATCGTCTCCATGATCGCAATCAGGAGCGCTAGTCCGATAGACACCGGCACAAAGAAATAATGAAAAATCGTTGTCGATGCAAACTGAAACCGCGACAGCATCACTGTATCCATATTTCTCCCCTTCCTTCTTCCCTTTTCGTACTTATATTTTGTCAAAAATTCGAAGATCAAAGTGTGATAATAATCACATTATACACCCCATTTAGAGGCAAAAAACAATATATTTGTGACAAATATCACAATATTTCGAAAATAAGCAAAAAAAATAAGACGGTTTACCCGTCTCTTTGCTGTACGTCATTCTATAAAATGCTCAGCTCATAAAGCGTAAGTTAGGTGATAGAAGTACCCTTCTTCAGCGACTTGAGATCGCCATTGGAATTAAGCAAAATCGGCAGCATCTTCATACTGCGAACCATTGGGGAGTGACATAGACGGCAAGAAGGCGCATGTTCAAATGCAAAATTATCCCTCATCCATCCGTTACATCCATCATTGGTACAGGCCCAGATTGCGGTATCCTCTTCCGGTATTTCTTCTAAAGGCTTCTTCCGGTAGTTCATTACCGTTCCTCCCTTCCTTTATGTCAAAAGTTGAGAAAACCGATGGAAATGTAAAAAAAAGGCCGTCCCAACTTTCACAAGCGGGGACGGCACCTTCTATTATTACAGTTTTACAACGTTTTCGGCTTGTGGTCCGCGGTTGCCTTGAACAACGTTGAATTCAACGCGTTGGCCTTCGTCCAAAGTTTTGAAGCCGTCGCCAGTAATTGCGCTAAAGTGAACGAATACGTCACTTCCGCCTTCAACCTCGATGAATCCGAATCCTTTTTCTGCGTTAAACCATTTAACTGTACCTGTTTGCATGTGTGTTACCTCCACAAATTTAAATTAATATGTTCTTTTTATCTTCAGACAAAGAAAAAATTCACACATTGAAAAAGGTTGTATAACTCTACTTGACAGCCCTTTTCAATGCAAGAATTAGGTATCAACTGTATGATTGTTATCATATTACCACACCTGAATAGCAAAGGCAAGAGAGCTATCCGTATTTCCCCTTATTTTCCCGTATAAGGCTGACTTCCCAATGTAAGGGTTACCAGCCGGATAATTTGTCTCACCTACAATAGCAGTATATACACTCTTTAGCGCTTTTATTCCTCTGGTTTTTCAAGAAGTTTTACTACAACCTGCTTCACAACTCCATTGCGATAAAAGGTAATCTTTAGCTCGTCACCAATCTTGGTACTATCATATAAATATTTGCGCAATGAGAGCGTTGAAGTAATCGGCTCATTATCAAATTTCGTAATGACATCATTAAATTTCAGCCCAGCGACCTTTGCAGGTCCAACAGCATCCAGAACGACTACACCGTCTTTAATGCTAGCTGGCAGGTTCAATTCCTTGCGTTGATCCTCTGCGAGTGGAACATAGGGATTATTCAAATCTACAGAATAGACACCCAGATAGGAACGGGCTATCTTCCCTTTTTCAGCTAGTTCAGCCGCATTCTCCATCACATGATTGGACGGAATGGCAAAGCCGAGACCTTCTACACCCGTATCTGAAATCTTCATCGTATTAATACCAATGACCTTACCCTCCAGATCTACAAGCGCACCACCACTGTTGCCTTCATTAATTGCTGCATCCGTCTGAATCACTTCCTGCTCCCAATCATATACACCATCCTGATTGAGCGACACTGGAATCATCCGTTCCGTATAGCTGACAATACCAGAAGTTAGTGAATCGCCAAGACCCAGTGGGTTGCCAATGGCAATTACCGTTTCGCCGAGACGTAGCTTCGAGGAGTCCCCGATCTGTGCGATCGTATTTATTCCTTTAGCATCAATGGAGAGTACGGCAATGTCACTAACCTTATCGGCACCAACTAGCGATGCTTTGCGAGTCTCCCCGTCAATTGTAACCACCTCTAGTTTACTAGAACCTTCGATGACATGATTATTCGTAATAATGTATGCCTTTTTAGCATCTTTCTTATATATAACCCCGGAGCCTAATGCCGACTCATCCAGAATATTAAGTTCCTTATTATCTTCCTTATGGTTAATGATACTCACTACGGCAGGGCGAACTAGAGCCGCAGCCTGAATAATCCGATCATATGGATCACCACTGCTCGGGGTAACATTCTCAATCTTTGCCGGATTCTGAGCCGTCTCATGTGTTAGTTGGCCTGTAAGCAAACTGAAGAGAAGCACCGCAACCACCGCGCTGAGTAAAGAGCAGATGGCAGATATCTGCCAAGTTGGCAGACTACGGCGTGATTTGCGAACAGACCAGCCGCGAGTTGTGGATCCCTTTGTTCCTTTTCGATCTTTACGCCGCGATACTTTAGTTGAATAGAAATCATCTTGAAACAGTCCCACCCAAATCCTCTCCCCTCTATTGCTACTGCATTCATGACCTGAACGCCAAGCAACAACGCCCGAGCTATATCAATCTATCTTCCAGACTCCAAATAGTGTTAAAAGGTTTCACTTTATCCCTTTACCACAAGAAAGTGGTATTTAGCGTAAAGTAAGGCTATTTTATAAAACGGATCTTGTCCTTTATCAGAAGAACACAGCCGTTTCTCTTATTTCGGAATATTTTTCAACTTAACAGACTACAATAATAGCAAGCACTACAGAATTACGCTTAACTTATTCTCTATATAGATTGTATCACAGGCAGACGTTCAGTCGTGGCTTTTCTGAAGCGAATTCCTTGCAAATTTTTTACATTTTTCAATTCGAAAGGAGAAGCAGAATATGGAATCTTTCTCCACAAGTATTGATCTGGTACAGTTCATTGGTAAACTAGGTGATCTGAAGGATGAACACTATCATATGACCCTTACTCTTAGTGCCATGATTGAGCTGCTGATTGATAAAGGGCTTATCTCCCGCCAGGAACTTGAGCGCAAGACCGCTGAATTGGATCAGCTTATGACTGGCTCACCGTATCCCATGGCGTAGGGCGATCATAATACGTATCACATAGTTTAAACTCACTATCTTTGAAAAAACAGCCCCGGTCCTCCATCGCATAACGAACTGACATCTTTGCCAGATCCATCATATTATGATCCCGACTTAAATGCGCCAGGTAAGTACGTTTGGTCCGCCCAGTAAGAATCTCACTAAGCGCTGCGCCTGCTGCTTCGTTTGATAGATGGCCCATATCGCCTAGAATACGCCGTTTCGTGTTCCACGGATAACGTCCCATTCTGAGCATCTCAATATCATGATTTGCCTCCAGCACCATTACATCGGAATCTGCAATTGCCGCTCTCACCTTATCGCTGACATAACCCAAATCGGTAGCTACAGACAACTTCTCTTTCCCGTCGTAAAAGTTATAGGCTACGGGCTCAGCAGCATCATGGGAAATCGCAAATGATTCCACCCTAAGGCTGCCAAAGTCTATATGTTCTCCGGATTCCATAATAATCCGGTTATGTTCAGCTATTTTACCAATCCCCTTCTCAATCGCTCCCCAAGTATTGGTATTCGCGTAGATCGGAAGATCGTATTTGCGCGCCATTGCCCCAAGTCCTTTGATATGATCGGAATGCTCATGTGTAATCAGAATCCCGTCGATATCCTTGCCCGTCAGCTCACGCATACCCAGCAGCTCATCAATCCGCTTCGCACTAAGGCCCGCATCAATCATCAGCGTTGTCTCCCCGTTACGCACCACCGTTACGTTGCCAGTAGAACCACTGGACAGTACTGTAAATGAAATCCCCATATTTCTTACTCCCTCTACTCTGTTGTCTTCGGACTGATGATGTCCGCACTAATGGCATCTACGTAATAGGCTTTGCCATTCTCAAGCATGAACCGCCACATTGGAGACGCGACCTGACTTTCGGAGTTAAACAATTCACCGTAATACCCCAGCTCAATCTCCTTGACTACCGAATCGACCGGAAAATATTTCTCAATTAAACTGCTCAGCGCTTGGGATGCAGGGAGCACCTTCTGTAGATCCTCTTTGTTACTGGTTCCAATCTTGATCTGTGGCCAACGGTAGGCCACAATCTTCTGATTGCTATTGATTAACTCCAGTCTCACGCGGAACAGCGACCACTGATTATCCACTAGCGGGTGGAGTACAAATTTACCTATCTCACTTTCCTGGGAATCGAAGCGGTAGTTGGCAATGTCCGAGATCTGGCCCATCAGTTGATCGCTAAGCTCGGTGAATGAAGAGTAGATCAGTTTGCTGTCTATCGGAAGCTTCAGCAGCACCGGCGCTTCATTCTGCTCCTCCCCGGAATAATTATAGGTAATATCAGGCAGCTGCGGTGTCGCAGCCGGGATTGGGCATAACACCCTAATTCCCTTCTGTTCCATCACTGCTTGTGTTTCTTCAGAAAGGGAGGTGAAATCAAGATTGGCGCTGACCTGATCATGCAGATCATTCCACAGCTGATAACACAGCAGCAGATTCAGCAGCAGAAAAGCGTAGATTAGCACATTTTTGGCTCTTCCCCAATCCATACTCTCACCTCCTAAAAGTTTTGTGGAACATTACTTCATTGCATGTGGCTTGCAACAAAACTACTTCGGAAGCATACGCTTTGTTTTGTGGAACATTACTTCATTGAATGCGGCTTTGCAACAAAACTGCTTCGGAAGCATACGCTTTGTTTTGTGGAACATTACTTCATTGCATGTGGCTTGCAACAAAACTGCTTCGGAAGCATACGCTTTGTTTTGTGAGCAGCTAGTTCAGCGTTAGCACGCTGCCGTCGCTCAGCGTAACACGCCATACCGGGAGCAGCTCCAGCTTCCCACCTTTTTCCACAGGTACATAAGCAGGTGTTAAATCCTTTACAGAAGAAGCCTTGCCAATCTGGGTAAGCTGATTCTGCAGCTCCTCTCCTCCCGACAACTCCACAACTTTTTTCACGGATTTGTTCTCATCAATATAAATTAAAGATCGATCATAGGAAGATACGGTGCCCTGCTGCAGTTCCAGATTAATCACACCATACTGTAGCTGTGGCTTACTCATAATTGGATAAGAACCATAAGGGTAGGAGCCATAATACTGTTGAAAGGAAACCTTTCGCTCCAGTCTGCTCTCCTCCGTTGCTGCCAGCCGATAGGTTCCATTCCAACCGCCATGCTGATTCACAAAATCCACAGCCTCAAGCGCATCCTTGGCCGGTGTGCTTTCACCAGCCGGAAGTGCAGCAGGGTCGCTGTAGCTCATCCAATTCTGCTCCTGATCGACCTGCAGACTACGTTTGCTGTCCGTGTAAATCTCCGATCCATTTTTCTCACGAATATATCTGGTGCTCCCAGCGTCAAAGAAGAGATTGCTCTGCATCTGTTCAATGGTGTACATACCGGATGGCATCTCTACCTCGACCAGCGATATCTTACTGTCAGGTACATAATAGTCACCATTCAATGTTGTATAAGAAGTCAAATTCTTGCCAAAATCCACATGCTGCTGGATGTCCTGCACGGTAAGATCGACTTTAGCCGCTTCATATACAATATCACCCCGGGTGCTGAAAAAGATGGCATGGGCCTTGGAGTCATTCTTGATATTGTATATCCAGATCTTATCAATGCTTTCCCCCGCGAACAAGGAATCCGGTGACAGCTGCATTATCCGCTGCAGCAGCGTTACGGGAATTCCTGCTCCGAAGGACAGCTCAATCCCTGGATTCTCCTTGCGAATCTGATTCCAGTTGAAGTCCTGCACCGAGCGCCGTTGGAAGCTTTCAAAGCCCCGCCCCTTCAACCGATTCAGGATCAGATTGTAAAAGGTCGAGCTGGGGTAAAACAGGGTGTGCTTACCGTCTCCCATATGAATAATCATTTTATCGGGATAGAGCAAATTCTCAACCTTCTCTTCAGGCCCCATGTTGTCTGTCTTTACATATAAATTCTCCGAAAGTACAGCCGAATCCGTACCAGGCAGCCGATAAATCAAATAATAGCTCTCCACGAGACTCCCAAGCACGAGCAAGGCCAGTATCCAGGATTTCACTCTTTCCTTCACGCCTCACTCCCCCTTTGGCTCTGTAGAGGCAGCGTAAAGGTTACCTGCGAGCCCTCATTAAGCTCGGATTGTAGGGAAATAGAACCTCCATGTGCCTTCACAATTTCCCGGGCAATGGACAGTCCAAGCCCAGTCCCACCCATGTTACGTGAGCGCGCCTTATCTACTCGGTAAAAGCGTTCAAAGATGCGTTCGATATCTTTCTTCGGTATACCGATCCCGGAATCGCGCACGGAGATAGACAACATACCGTCCTCACTCTTTAGTGCTTCCAATTCAATAGTGCCGCCCTCCGGCGTATATTTCAACGCATTGGAGACAAGATTGCCCAGCACTTGATCAATTTGATCCCGATCTAGCCAGGCAGTGGAGACTTCCTTGCGGACCCTTGTGCTAATATCGATACGTTTTTGCCGAATCTGAAAGGAAAAGCGGTCTGCCACATCCTCCAGCATCTCGGTGATGTCTGTCTGCTGGATTCGGAGACGGGCTTCCCTGGAATCGAGCCGTGACAGATGCAGCAGGTCTGTCACCAGACGAATCATGCGCTCAGTTTCATTCCTTATCACGCCCACAAAACGCACAGCCAGCTGCGGATCATCGAGCGCTCCATCATCCAATGCTTCGGCGTAGCTCTTAATTGTCGTAAGAGGTGTTCGCAGCTCATGCGAGACATTCGCCACAAACTCCCGGCGCGACTCTTCCAGATTCTCTTGTTCAGTTACATCCTGCAGCACGGCAATCGTACCCGCAATTCCTAACCCTTCCCGGCGGTGGATCGGAGTAAAGGTTACCCTAACACTGTTAGGATCGTCTCCGCCAAGATGGGACAGATGAAGCATGGCCGATTGGGCATTGCCTTTGGCCAAAGACACGGACTGCTCTTGATCAAGACCCAGCAGCTCAGCAAGCGGTGCACCTTCCGGAAGCGGCCCCTCCGCTCCCAGCATCAGTGCAGCACGACGGTTCATCAGAATGACTACTCCGCTCTCATCTGTAGCTACCACTCCATCGCTCATATTAGTGAGGATGGAAGCCAGCTTTTCCTTTTCCTCCTCATTTTGCGATAAGGCTTCACGCAATCTTCCGGTCATATAATTAAAGGCCTGACTCAGTTGTCCAATTTCATCATTGCCGAATACCGGCATCTTCCGATTAAATCGACCTTCCGCAACAGCGGTAGCGTGCCTGGTCATTTCCTTGATAGGCTGAGTAATGGTATGGGCCAGAATTACACCCAACACAGCTGTAAGTGCTAAAGCCAGCAGCATGCCCGAAATGAAGACACTGTTGATGCGGCTCATCGTCGCATATAGATCCTTCATGTCCGCAGCGATATAAATGGCACCCACCACCTTGTCACCCGAGAGCACAGGCTTGGCCACAACCTTCTTACGTACATTATCATCAGCTATAATATATTCTTCGTTGTCGCTGATGCCCTGCAAAGCTCGGCTGACAACCGTCTGTGTATTGCGCTGTCCGACATAATCGCTTTGTGAGGGTACGGATGTAGTGATAATTTTGCCGTTGGCATCAAGAACCTGAATCTCAGCACCATTAATATAAAGATTGTTCACCATGCCACGCAGACTTTCCACTGCGGTCTCCTCATCCGACGTTCCAGCTTCGCTGCCGAATTTATCCGCAGTCAGAATCGATAACATTTCTGCCCGCGCTTTAAGATCCTTCGTGAAGTTGTCTGTTAGCGAATTCTTCATGGAGCTGACAAAATAAACACCAATCAACTGCATCGCGATCAGAATCAATAGGACGTAAACAATAATAAGCTTGGCCTGAATCGTCCGAAAAAAGGACAGTCCCTTCATCACAGCCCTCCGCTTTTGGGGCTATGCATTAAATAACCAAGTCCACGCCGAGTAAAAATATATTCCGGTTTGCTGGGATTCTCCTCAATTTTCTCCCGTAGACGCCGGATGGTTACATCTACAGTCCGCACATCACCGAAATATTCGAATCCCCAGACGGCTTGCAACAAATGCTCCCGGGTCATTACCTTGCCGGCATGCCGAACCATATAATAGATCAGCTCATACTCACGATGTGTTAAGTCTAGTGGTTCTCCGTCTTTGTATACCAAATACATGTCTGTATCTATAAACAGATCAAAATGTTGAATACCCTGCTTGCTCTCTGCGGGCTCACTGAGTGCCTCCGACGGGGTTGGCTTATGCTGCCTCCGCATCTGGGCTTTTACTCTGGCCAGCAGTTCACGCGTACTAAACGGCTTGGTCACATAATCATCAGCACCAAGTTCCAGACCAAGCACCTTGTCAATCTCTCCGTCCTTGGCGGTTAGCATAATGATAGGAATATCCAGGTGCGCCGCACGCACCTCACGGCAAACATCCATTCCGTCCTTACCTGGCAGCATAAGATCAAGCAGCATGAGATCGGGGCGTATGGATAAAGCCAGCTCCACAGCGCTGATCCCATCAAAGGCGCAGATAACCTCATAGCCTTCTTTTTCCAAATTGAATTTCAATATGTCAGCAATAGGCTGTTCATCGTCTACTACCAGAATCGTCCCCATCTGCATGTCTGTCGCTTCACCTTTCTATCCCTACTAACGTTTATTCCTTTATTTTAACATACCTGTCCTGACGTCACATCCTACGAAATATGCATGACTCCCAAGAAGAAACGGCTTTGCCGTCACTATATATGGACGGCACCCGTTCCTTCGGGAAATATGAAGATAATTTATTGTGTGAAACCTATGAATTGTTATATTTCAAAAAAGAAACCACCCGAATATATTCGGGCGGTTGGTTATACTTAACTATTTCAAATATTTCATTGGATTGATAGCTGTTCCGTTCTTACGGATTTCAAAATGTAGATGTGTGCCGGTTGAACGACCGGTACTTCCCATAATACCAACCTTGGCTCCCTGCTCCAACCGCTGCCCTACGGAAACGGAGATGCTGCTCATATGCCCATAATACGTTTCATAGCCGTTAAGATGATTTATAATGACCACATTGCCGTATCCGCTTTTCACACCAGCAAATGATACAGTACCCGCATCAGCAGCCATAATAGTACGGTTGCCAGATACCAAATCTACTCCCTTATGAACACGTCCCCAGCGCTCTCCGAAGCTGCTCGAAGTTACAGCCCCAGTGACTGGCCAAGCGAACATGCCCGTTCCTTCACCAACAACCTTTGTTCCACTATATACAACCTCAGGCAGAGAAGCCTTAACCACCGTCTGTCCCAGCCATTCTTCCTGGACAACAAGACCATTCTCCTTCGTCAGCCGATATTGCATTTCTTTAAGCCCGGTCTGTCCTGCACGCACGACTTTACGCTTACCTGCCGGTAATAAATCGCTTTTACGTACAATAACTTCCGGTTCTGTAACGACCTGCTCTGTTACTTGCTCCACCGTAACTACAGTGACATCCGGTTGTGCTACCTTCAGTTGCAGCTCGTCCCCGATTTGCAAAGCCAGTTCTTTGGCCGCTGGGTTATTGCGGAATACTTCTGCCTGAGTGATATTGAAGCGTTTGGCAATACCCGAGATCGTATCACCCTCCTCGACAGTATAGAGCAGAGGCTCCTCTTCACCTTCCGTGAGCGCCTTGACTGCCTCCGCCACATTCAGTACTTTGTTGGGATCTGCCTTAATCGGGACAATGGTCACTGCCTCACGAATCTTGGTCGACTCCACCTTGTCAGCAGCTTTCGCTGACGCAATAGCTGAGCTTGAAGCTGCGGTCTTCTTCAGATTCACATTCGCGCCTTTTGAAGCCTTAGTCTCTGGGGTATAATAGTTCTTCACCCCTTGCAGAACTGCATTTGCCGTCTCCTGATCCTTCACAACACCCACTGCTTTGCCGTCTACCATCAACTGCACACCTACTGCATAAGCTTTGAGCAAACCATCCAACTTCTTCAGCGTTGCCGCACTGTCAATCTCCGGTTTGTAAGCCTTCTCTGATTGCGTAGAAATGCCTTCTGTTTGCAGTACCATCACCGCATCCGGATATTTGGCTTGATAAGCCTGCCGCTTCTCTTCGAATAGCTTGTCCAGCTGTGCCGCTTCGTTGAGGTTTCCAATCTCCTGCCCCTGCACCATTACTCGATAATAGGTTACCGTGTTTGCTCCTACATATTTCTTCTCTGCACCGAACAAAAAGGTAGCCAGAAGCACGAGA
This sequence comes from Paenibacillus sp. 19GGS1-52, assembly GCF_022369515.1. Lineage (NCBI taxonomy): Bacteria > Bacillati > Bacillota > Bacilli > Caryophanales > Paenibacillaceae > Paenibacillus > Paenibacillus sp. 19GGS1-52. The sequence continues at coordinate 324,026 of NZ_CP059724.1, read as the reverse complement.
CCGGCCGATGCCAAAATCCAGGAGCGCCTTACCTTCCGAGCTCCCGTTGCTTGATGAAAGACTTTAGTATCACTAGCGGCATTACTGTTCTGCTCTACGCCGGATCCTCCAGTTGCGGTTTGACCGTCCTGTAGTTTCCCCACCCGACGCATGAATTTAAATCCATTCATGAAACTCTCCCTTTCAGTCACCCATTCACTCGTTTTAGAGTGGCAAGCTTGTTATACGACCCCTTTTATATAGTTCGCTTATGATTTCTCTAGATAGATTCGTGTAAATTCAGTTGCTGCAAATATAGCGCCAAAAGGTTACAAAACTTTAACACATTATGACCCTTGTTTACTGTAACATAGCTGGGTGAAAAATTTCAACTTTGTTATCATGACAAAACCCGCGAATTTCGCGGGTTTTTTGTATAAATATTACTTTTAAACCTTTTGCGCGTGTACAAATTGTGACACTTTCCTGCCGCTATGGAGACTCCTCTGAAGTTGGTGTAAGCATTTTCATTATGGTGTCATATTCCTCGGGATCTACGTATTTAGCAATTACCTGTTGGAGCTCCTTCACTTCATCCTCTGTTAATCCATCTTCCATTGCTGTGGAGATCTTCTGCATTTCGTCCTGCGGCAGCTTGGACATCAGAATATTGAATATATTAACCTTCTTGTCAGATGGAAGATTATTCTTTAAATCACCCAAGGCTTCGGGAGTCATTACCAATTGCTGGTCTAGTGAACTCTCACTCTGATCGGAGGCCGTAGAATCTGCTGAAGCTTGTCCCATTGCAGGTACAGCATCCTCAGGGACTTTTTCATCCACAGCATCTTCACTTTTGGGAGACGACGTATCTGATGTGCTACTCTTATCCTGTTCTTCCGAACTAGACGTTGTTCCTTTTGTATTCTCCGTTATCTCTGTTGAGGTCGAGGCCGCTTTATCCTCCATCCCGATAATGCTTTTCATCATCCCTCCTAGCCCCGGAGCAGAGTTACCCAGCTTGATATCGAAGCTTGCCAACACTGACTGTATATAAGCATTCACAACTACTCCTGTTGTTAGGATGGAAAGTGCACTCGCTAGCACTACAATCAGGCACACCCCAAGTATACGCTTTACTATCCTCATCTTCATCGCTCCCTGTAGCTTCTATCTTTCAAGTATTGACTAGAACAGGCTCTGGGAAACCTCTGAAGACTTTCTTATATTTCAAAAAAAAAGGGAGTCCCGTAAGCCATTTAAATGGCTTACGGGACTCCCTCTTAGGGTCATTCTATTAGATATAGATTGGCAGTACTTGATTAGTCTGTTCCCGGTTACGGCCAACAGAGAAGATAGCGATCGGAATGCCTGTCAGCTCCGATACACGTTCAACGTATCGGCGAGTATTCTCAGGCAAATCGCTCAACGTTTTTGCAGAAGTGATATCCTCGCTCCAGCCTGGAAGCTCTTCGTATACAGCTTCGCATTCCGCCAGCATTTTGAGACTAGCCGGATAGTGGTTAATGATCTCCCCACGGAATTTGTAGCCCGTACAGATCTTCACAGTCTCAAGACCGCTGAGTACATCCAAGGAGTTAAGTGACAAGCCCGTAAGACCGCTGACACGACGAGCATGGCGTACAACAACGCTGTCGAACCAACCTACGCGACGCGCACGTCCCGTTACAGTCCCATATTCATGACCTGTCTCACGAATATACTCACCGACTTCATTATTCAGTTCAGTAGGGAAAGGGCCATCACCCACACGAGTGGTATACGCCTTGGCAACACCGATAACCTGTTTGATCTTAGAGGGACCAACACCAGAGCCGATGCAGACACCACCCGCAGATGGATTAGACGATGTAACGAACGGGTATGTGCCTTGATCAATATCAAGCATAACTCCTTGTGCGCCTTCAAACAATACTCTTGAACCTGCATCAATGGCATCGTTGAGCACAACAGATGTATCTGTTACATAGTTGCGAAGCACTTCGGCATAGGCCAGATATTGGGTTAGAATCTCTTCAACATCTAGAGCCTCACCACCATAGACCTGTGTAATAACCTGATTCTTCTCTTCCATTAATGGACGAAGTCTCAGCTCGAATTCCTCAGCGTCCATGAGATCGGCAATACGAATACCGTTGCGTGCGGCTTTGTCCATATAGCATGGGCCAATTCCTTTGCGGGTCGTCCCGATCTTGTTCGGACCTTTGCGATCCTCTTCCAAAGCATCCAACAACATATGATAAGGCATAATAACGTGAGCACGGTCGCTGATAACCAAATTTGTGGTGTCGAATCCGCTCTCGTGAATATAATTAATTTCTTGTATCAGTGCTTCCGGATTAATAACCATTCCGTTACCAATTACACAAGTTTTCTCTTTATAAAATACACCAGATGGAATCAAGCTGAGCTTATACTTCTTACCGTCAATCAGAATCGTGTGACCGGCATTGTTACCACCTTGATACCGGGCGACCACATCTGCGCTCTCTGCTAGAAAGTCTGTGATTTTCCCTTTGCCTTCGTCTCCCCATTGTGTTCCCACGACGACTACCGTTGACATATTCATTCCTCCGTAGGTGCTTGCCAGCACCATTATTTTTCATAATAATATGGGCCCTGTACGGCATTCTTATGTACGCAGCCCTCCGGACGCCAGCGGTTTTACCCCGCTAAAGCACAATACCCAGTGTAACAGCCGTAATTTTTAAAGTCAAATAAAAACGAACGATTACACGGGTAAATGTGCAATCGTTCGGATATTGTCACGAATAAGCTTAACCTGCAAATGGTTCTGCATGCGCCCGCTCGTAGTTGACGAACTTGTTGAAGTTTTTTAAGAATACAAGCTCCACCGTACCTACGGGTCCGTTACGCTGCTTGGCTATGATGATTTCGATAATATTTTTCTTCTCCGTGTCCTGATTGTAATAATCATCACGATACAGAAACGCTACGATATCGGCATCCTGCTCGATCGAACCGGACTCACGCAAGTCACTCATCATTGGGCGTTTATCCTGACGTTGCTCCACACCCCGACTAAGCTGGGACAGCGCAATAACAGGCACGTCCAGCTCACGGGCAATCTGCTTCAGCGTACGCGAGATTTCCGATACTTCCTGCTGGCGGTTCTCCCCGCCTTTTCCGCGACCTTGTATCAGTTGCAGATAGTCAATGACGATCATGCCAAGACCCTTTTCCTTCTTAAGTCTCCGACATTTCGCACGGATTTCCGTTACGGTAATACCCGGTGAATCATCAATATAAATCTCCGCTTCCGACAGCGACTGAATCCCCATCGTCAGCTTTGACCAGTCATCATCACTCTTGAAGTCCCCTGTACGCATAATATTGGCATCCAGATTAGCTTCAGCACAAATCATACGCTGTACCAGCTGTGGTGCTGACATTTCCAGGCTGAATATGGCAACAGTCTCTTTGGCACGTACAGATACATTCTGGGCGATATTAAGTGCGAATGCGGTTTTCCCTACGGAAGGACGGGCTGCCACAATTATCAGGTCGTTTCGCTGAAAGCCATTGGTCATTTTGTCTAGATCCACGAATCCGGAGGGAATTCCGGAGGTCCCGCCCTTATTCTGGTGCAGCAACTCCACCCGGTCAAATACCTGCATCAGCACATCCCGAATGGCCACAAACCCACTGCCACTGCGTCGATTCGAAATTTCCAGAATACGCCGCTCAGCATCACTCAACATGCCAGCTACATCTTCGCCGCCCGTATAACCTTCACTTACGATCTGCGTTGCTGTACGAATCAGACGCCGCAGCATGGCCTTCTCTTCGATAATCTGCGCATAATACTCTACGTTCGCCGCCGTCGGCACCGCATGTGCCAGCTTAGCCAAATAGCTGACACCGCCGATATCCTCCAGCTGTCCCTTGTCCTGCAGTCTGGACGTCAGCGTAACAAGATCAATCGGCTGGCTCTCTTCTCCGAGCTGCACCATCGCCTCAAATATCATTTGATGCGGTTTATCGTAGAAGTCTTCGGTATTCACCCGTTCCATAGTGGTGAGCAGTGCTTCATCCTGCAGCAAAATAGCGCCAATTACCGCTTGCTCAGCCTCCAGATTCTGCGGGGGAATCCGATCGAAAAAGAGATCTCCACCCATATTACTCCTCCGTTACCTGAACCTTAAGCGTAGCCTTTACTTCAGTATGCAGCTTTATAATAACCTGAGTCACACCCAAATGACGGATGGGATCACTCAGCTCAATTTTACGCTTATCGATAACGATGCCCTCAGTAGATGACAGAGTTTCAGCAATCTGTTTGCTTGTAATGGCGCCAAATAGACGACCGCCTTCACCCGCTTTTGCTTTCATGCTCAGGGTTAGCTCGTCCAGCTTCTTGCCAAGCTGCTGTGCATCCCCTTTTTCATTATCCTTACGTCGTTGTTCCGCAGCTGCCTGATTCTCCAACGTCTTCACATTGCCATCTGTTGCCGGACGAACCAGTCCCCGCGGCAGCAGGAAGTTGGCTGCATAACCTTCTGACACCTCTTTGACTTGACCCTTTTTACCTTGTCCCTTAACATCTTTTAAGAAAATGACCTTCATTCGAACAGCCCCTCTTTCGATTCAATTTCAGCCAGCACTTCCAACAGCCTGGCCTCTGCTTCCTTACATGTTCCCTCCAGCTGAACAGCCGCATTGGACAGATGTCCACCGCCACCCATTTGCTCCATAACGACCTGAACGTTCATGCGCCCGAGTGATCGGGCACTAACGCCGATAAGGCCGTCAGGACGCTCACTAATGACGAATGAAGCGACTACATTCGTCATTCCGAGTAGCGTATCCGCAGTCTGGGCAATAAGCAGCTGCGGGATCTTCATTCCCGGTGCTGTCACAACCAATGCAATATGATCATATACCATTCGCGCATGTTTGATAATCTCCGCTTTGGAAATGTACTCTTGCAGATCCTCTTTCAGCATGCGCTGAATGAGAATCGTATCCGCGCCAATCCGGCGCAGAAAGCCTGCTGCTTCAAAAGTACGCGAGCCTGTATGAAGCGCAAAATGTTTCGTATCCACTGTAATCCCGGCAAGCAGCATGGTTGCTTCCAGCGGGCTAAGCTTGACCTTATCATGGATATACTGCAGCAGCTCCGTCACCAGTTCACAGGTAGATGAAGCATAGGGTTCCAGATAGACGAGCACGGCATCATTAATGAATTCCTCGCCTCTCCGGTGATGATCCACAACTACAATCCGGCTGGCATATTGGACAAGCCGTGGTTCCATCGTCATAGACGCTTTATGCGTATCCACAACGATCAGCAGCGTATGCTCAGTCATCACTTGCATGGCTTGATCCGTAGAGATGAAGAATTTGTTCAGTTCTTCATCCTTGCGAATCTGCTCCAACATTCGGGTGATTGAAGGATTGGGTGCATCCTCCATTACGATGTTTGCTTCCACATTATACATTTGTGCAGCCTTGAGTAATCCGATAGCAGCTCCCACTGCGTCAATATCCGGCATCCGGTGTCCCATGATAAGTACGCGGTCGCTCTCCTGCATCAAATCGCGCAGAGCATGGGCGATCACTCGAGCTCTTACCCTGGTGCGCTTCTCAGCAGCATTACTTTTGCCGCCATAGAAAGACAGCCGTTGTCCTGCCTTAACTGCCGCTTGATCACCGCCCCGCCCAAGGGCCATATCAAGACTGGATTGCGCTAGAGCACCAAGCTCACTTGCGGACTCCGCTCCAAAGGCCAGACCAATACTCAGTGTCATAGGCACTTTCAAATCAGCCGTCATCTCGCGAACCTCATCCAGAACAACGAAACGGCTTTCCTCCAATGCCTGCAGACTACGATGATTCAGTAGCATTAGATAACGTTCCGAAGACAAACGGCGCAAGTACACATCAAACTGCTTGCTCCAATCCGTGATCTCGGTGGCTACTTTGGCGATTAGCGAAGTTCGCTGTTGGTCATCCATCCCTTGAGCAGATTCATCCAGATTGTCCATCATTACGATACCTATCGCCAGCTTTTCTTCCTCATAGCGTTCACGCAGCACCACAAGCTCCGTTATGTCATATAAGTAAAGAAGACGTTCGCTTGGAATGATCACCGCTTGATAATACCGCTCATCCACAGTGATTTCTAACCGAGAGTCTTTCAAGAGACCGTCTTTAAAAACCTCCCGCTTCCCCTGCGCACTCCCCGCCAAAGTAGACATCATATCAGGCAGCAACTCTTGAATTGCCTCACCTACCAAGGACTTACGGGCGAAGATCTCACCTGCATTGCGGTTGTTCCATTCTACTGTACGATCCTCACTATACAGTATGATTCCGAGCGGAAGCATACTGACCGCTTCACCCTCTACCCGCTTGATACGAAAAGACAACCCGTTTATATACTCCACCAAATTGCGCCGAAACGATATTTCCGCCTTCAGCATGGAGAAGCACAAGGTGCCCGCCAGAAACAGACTAGCGACACCAAGGGCCCAGTTATAAGTACTGACTATTATTATAAGAACCAGCAACAGCATGAACGCCCATACGGTATGATAGCCGTGCCAGCGTCTTTGCAGAAATTTAGGCATGAACTCTCACCCTATCGTTTCGATTTCGTCACAAACGCTCGCAGCGGAAATACCAAATCGATAATGCCGATAATCCGCAGCGGCGGTAGCAGAATAATGGGTATGGCCAGAAGGATCGGAATAATCTTATTCCATTTCCGCTCATGCGCTACAAAGAAGAAAAATCCGATGGCCTGAATCATAAAACCGATTCGCAACAGTGGTAACAGATTAGCTGAAATCATTGTCATATAGCTGCTATCCGAACCGGAGAACAACATTTGAATAATAACGCCAATCAGATAATACCAGATGAATGATCGGGGAAGTCTCCATTCACGCGCTGGCTTCATCTTCGGAACTGCATATTCCATACTGTTTAGAATTGGACGGACAATAGAATGTGTGATCACAGCAATCATGAACGAGCTCACGATTAAAGTCATAGGGATCATTTGAATAGTCATGATACTGATCTTGTTTACATCCTCGGACGTAAAGTTCAGATCACTGATCAGCGGATTGGCAGTTCCTAGCTGCGACAGTGGTGATGTGACCATTTGCAGCACATCATTCACATAACTCGACAGATCAAAATTAAATAGCGCTGTCCCAAGAAGCAAGAGCAGCAGAAATTCTCCAAGAATCGTAACGGTACCTGCGAGCAGTGTAGACATCGCCGAAGCGCGTTTTTTGTAAAAGCGACCCATTACCAGCGCGGGTATCATAAAATACACTGCTATCACTAGATATATAGGTGTAATCAGACCGACAATTAACATTATCGGCAATACATGAATAATAAACTGTTTGGTGTTCAGAGTAGTGAACAGCACTACGGCCGGAATAATCATAAATAGAGTAGTAATGAGAAGCAGTGGGGTTGATAAGGAGAGCAGCAATAACAAATATGCGATGCTCCAAGCCACAGATGTCCAGCGAAATTTCAACAGTATTCACCTCTTACGCATATGTTCTTCTAACGCAGATATATCCTGATACCAATCTTCCAATTGATGGCCTTCCTGCTTATGCTTCCTGAGCTTTTCTTGCAGTAGACCGTCCAGCTCACTATAGGGGATGCCCAATCTTCGCCCCAGAATATAAGAACTCATAATTAGGCTTGCCAGACTGTCACCAACACGGGCAGTACTACCTTCCCATAACGCTTTAAATAACCGCGAGACTTGATCAATTACTTCCGTTTTCAGCCATTCAATTACCTTAGCACGTTTAGCCACATCCAGATCCTTCGGCACATTGGTCACGTTTCACTACCTCCGGCAAAAAGCTTTATTCTCCATTATAGCATAAAATTTTCTATGCACCACTTACGCTTCCCGTCTCAGAAATCATGTTTTCAAAAAAAGCCTGCATTCCGTTATCGCCGGAAATACAGGCCTCTTAATTTCGTTTGCTTCCACGAGCCGTGAATAAATGAATTATAATGATTCCTGTGATTGCCGTGCAACAAATCTTTCACAATATTCGATAACCTGACTCCGTCGGACAATTCCAATAAATCGGTTCATATCATCGATCACCGGTACAAAATTTTGTACTTTAGCTAGACTAATTAAATCTTCCATGTTCGCATCAATTGAGACCGGCTTATTGTTCATTCTGAGTGGGACGTCCTTTAGCAGAAACTTAGAGGCATTCTCAAATGTAATTTTCCCGTTAGAATCCTTCATGTACCACAATAGATCGCCTTCTGTTATCGTACCTGCATACTCTCCGTTCCGATTGAGAATCGGCACAGCGCTATAGCGATGATATTCCATACGCTCCAATGTCTGACGCAGCGTTGAATCCAACGTTACACAAGCTACCTCCTGTTTCGGAAGTAAAAAAAATGCAATATTCATGTCTTGATCCTCCTAAAAGATTTCCGAAGGAATTACAGCTCCTTATCTTTCCCTTACCCATAGTGCTTTGAAGTAATACGTGGCGACTAATAAATAGTTCCAGACCATTATACCATGACACAACAAGCAGCAGCCACTAACCTTCTCTATGGCTGCTGCATTTAGGTATATGGCATTACATTTGATCCGAAATTATTGTGCAGCAGACGTTGCTTTGGGCTTCAGCGCATTTTCAGCTTTACCCGGCTCAATTAATTGATCCACTGGCGTACTAGCGTTCATCCAGTTATCGATCATTGCCGTGGCTTCACTCAGGTCCTCTTCATCAACGATATCATAAGATATGCCATCGATGCGTTTCCCTTCGCCCATAACCGTAAAACTGGAAATATCCATTGCTTTGCCGCCCATGAATTTCTTGGCCAAGCTAATAATCATAGAAGGCTGTAGATCGGTCTTGAAATTATCACCCATAATATCCAGCAACTCCGGAATATTGCCAATCTGGCTGATCGATAACATCTTATTCGCTACCACGTCGATAAATACCTGCTGACGTTTGGTCCGGTTAAAGTCGCTATCTTCACGATAACGTGTATAATTCAGTGCTTCTTCACCATTATAATTGGATTTACCGCCGATAATTGTAAACTTCTCATGATCCTTACCTTTATTTACAATATCTTTTTGAATCGGTAACGGTACGCCTCCGATGGCATCAACAGCGTCCTTTAATCCTTGAAAATTAATGGTGGCATAATATTGAATGTCGTGGCCTAACAGAGCTTCAAGAGTATCCTTGGACATCTGTTGACCACCAAAAGCATAAGCATGTGTGATTTTATCCTTTTTGTTATCATCATGTCCAATAATTTCGGTATAGGTATCACGTGGTATAGAAATAAGCAGAATTTTAGAGTCCTCTGGTCGAATAACTGCATAGATCATCGTATCCGAACGTGCTGTTTCATTTTTTCGCTGGTCCGTACCCAGCAACATTAATGAGAATGGATCACTTTTGTAAACCACAGGTTCTGGTTTAACATTGTTATCCTCACTTACAAGCGGTTGGTAGGATTTCTGTTGCAGTTTGGCTTCAACCTGATCTGACAAGAAGAGATCGAACGCCAACACAGTTAAAGATTTGCGGAACAGAAAACCCCCAGCTATGATGAGCACAATTGCAATAAGGGAAATATAAATTTTTTTCATTTTTATAAATTTTTTCATTATTGATTCCTTCTTTATTGTGGAATATACATATAATTACTCAAGTTATATTTATAATACTTACCTGTGCATTACCAGGCAGTCATGACTTTAGCTTCTCTTGGCTGTAAAGCTCTGCTTAAATTTATGGTTCCCCCTTTCCTGAATTTTGGACCATTCTTATTAAAGAATAAACTTGGAAATCTTCTTTGATACAGGCTATGCTTAAAAAGTGTAATACAGTTCCTAATACCTATGTCCGTAGAAACAATATTACTATTGTAATCACTAAACGGATAAAAAGAAACAACAAATAACGACATTTAGTCCAGTCTGATGCCGATTGAAGGCATAATTTGGATGTGCAACCCCTATTAAATAAAAAAAAAGCAGGCCAAGGAATAATCACTTAGCTTGCTTTACCCACCATTTCTGAGGCTCAATTATATTGCTCATGGAATTGACGTGCACTCCCTGCAAACGCTTGTTTACTGGAGTAATACTCTCTCGTTCAGCAAAAAAAATCATGGGTACTTCCTCATTTATAAGCTTCTGCCATTCATAATACACTCCTTTGCGATAATTCCGGTCATATGATTTCATACTGACTCCATCGCGAATGAGTTGTTCGTTCCGCTCCGAAGACCAGCGCGGATAATTCCACAGGTCACTCGCTCGCCACAGGCCGGATGGGTCAGGATCACTTGCTAGGCCCCACACTCCATTGAATAGATCAATAGTAGGCTCATCGCTCTCCACCGCATCATAGAATGCATTCATTTCCTTCAAAGCCCCACCATTCAGTTGGACGTCGAGTCCCACCTGACGCCAGTTTAACAGTGTAGCCTCTGTTCGCTGTTCTGTATTCGTATTTCCTGTCATAGCGTCATAATGAATCACAAATTTCTTACCCTTGGGATCTTCTCGAAGACCATCACCATCAATATCCACATAACCAGCTTCATCTAATAAGGCTATGGCCTTCTCCGGACTATACGGATAAGTATTAATCTCCGAATCCGGTATTTTAGCCCAGCTTGCGCTTGGAATTGGACTTTCCACTACCTTTCCCAAACCGTAGGAAAAAGTGTTTATAATCCCTTCACGGTCCAGTGCATAATACATAGCCTGCCGCAGTCTTTTATCCTTAAATTTAGCATTGTCCATAACTATCTTCTCGGCTTCACGATCCCAGTGTCCAAATTTGAAACCAATATATTCATAAGACAGCTCCGTAGTCTGCATAATATTCACATTATTCAGTTTGCTCAGACTTTCATAAGCATCACGCGGTGCAGACTCCATATCAACCACACCCTGTTCAAACAGGGTAGTCAACTGCTTATCATCAAAAACCTTATACACGATACCATCCAGCAGCGCCTTACCCTGATAGTAATCGTCAAATCGTTTCATCTCTACGAATTCGCCAGGCTGAATTTTGGTCACCTCAAAAGGGCCAATCCCAATGGGGTGTTTTTTCACCTGATCGCTTTCCGGCATGTCTTTGACAGCTACGCCCGTATAATATTTTTTATTCATCGGGTAAGGCCATAAATTATCAATCGTGTTCACACGTGCAGCCGTCACCGTTATTTTCAGCGTATATGGATCTAAGACTTTGATTCCAGTAATCCCTTTGGTCTTTCCAGTATGATAAGCTTCCACGCCCTCAATCATCTCTACGCTGTAATAACGGGGCCCTGTGTAGTCAGGACTAGCGATTGTCTCAAGCGCGAACTTCCAGTCTTCCACGGTCAACTCGTCCCCATTGTGCCAACGTATGCCTGGTTTGATCTTAAAGGTGAAGGTGCGGTGATCTTCGGACTCTTGCCAAGTCGCAATATTGGGGACCGTAGATAAGTCATCTTCTACTGTAAACATAGCTTCAGTGGTGAATTCAAGGACATTCGAGTCATCGTCACCGAGTCTGTAAAATATATTGTGTAAACTCTCAAACCCATTAAAATGGAAGTAAGAGAAAGGTTGGGGAGAACACATGGGACTTTGGACAAAACAGCAGCTGCGGGAGTTTATTAAGGAAAACAACTTGGTCAGCGCAAAGGATGCACAGAATGCCTTAAAGGATTTATTTGCCGAGACGATTCAGGAGATGCTGGAAGCCGAAATGGATACGCATTTGGGTTATGGAAAGCATGAAGTGAAGGCGAAACTCACTCCAAACAGTCGTAATGGAAAAAGCCGCAAAACGGTAGTTAGCGAGTACGGCGAACAGGAAATCATTATCCCTCGAGACCGTTTAGGCGAATTTGAGCCTTTGGTGGTCAAGAAGCATCAATCGAATGTAACGGGCATCGAGGAGCAGATTGTGGCGCTGTACGCCAAAGGCGTCAGCACGAGAGATATCCAAGATCATTTACAGAATATGTACGGGATTGAGGTCTCGCCCACACTCATTTCCAATGTGACCAACAAGATTGTTCCCCTCATTAAAGAGTGGCAGAATCGCCCCTTACAAGGTGTTTACGCGGTAGTCTATCTGGATGCCATCCACTTCAAAGTCAAGCAGGACGGGGCTATTATCAACAAAGCAGCCTACATGGTCATTGGCATCGATCTGGATGGAAACAAGGATGTACTGGGTATGTGGATTGGCGAGAACGAGTCCTCTAAGTTCTGGCTTAGCGTACTGAATGAACTGAAGAACCGCGGGGTTCAAGACATCCTCATCATCTGTGTGGACAACCTGTCTGGGTTCTCTCAAGCGATTGCGGCCTGCTACCCTCAAACGGAAATCCAAAAGTGTATTATTCACCAAATCCGCAGTTCCACACGGTACGTTTCGTACAAGGATCTGAAGAAGGTTACTGCCGATTTAAAGCCCATTTACAAGGCAGCTACCGAAGAAGGAGCCTTGCTTGAACTCGACCATTTTGAAGAGGTGTGGGGAACCAAATATCCGCTCATCCTACGTTCCTGGCGGAATAATTGGGAGGAATTAGCTACCTTCTTCAAGTACCCTCCTGAGATCCGCAAGCTTATCTACACGACAAACATGATTGAGAGTTACCACCGCCAGCTACGTAAAGTGACGAAAGGAAAAAGCATCTTCCCCACGGATGAGGCGCTGCTAAAAATGCTCTATCTCGCCACCGTCGACGTGACTCGAAAATGGACGGGGCGCGTTCAAAATTGGGGACAAATGCTCCTTCAGCTTTCGGTATTTTTCCCAGATCGGGTCGGTCAACACTTGCGATGAATCGCCACTCCCCCTCGGGGGAATCTGTGCTTAAAAGAGTTTACACAAAATTATTGACAGACCCTCGTCACCTTCATAAAAAGCAGGTTCGAATAAGCCCTTAAACGGTGAGGAGTAACCATAAGTAACGATACCACCTACCTGTGGTTCATCGGCGACCGTCTTCGATAAGCGTAAATTATATGAATTATTACCAGACCTTACCCCATTGCAGGCAGACAGCATCGTCGCCATCACGAGCAACAATAGCAAGACCCGGCTTCTTTTCTTGTTATTCATGAATTCTTTCCCTTCTCGTTCTTGATGCATTAAGCTTTTACTTTAACAAAATTTTAAATTTCATACAATGGTACGATATCTCACATTATTTGTTCAATTACATTCCCTCTTGAAAATATATACAATATCCATCTAAATGTGAAGGGTCATATTAGCAGCATTTCCTAAGATCCGTAACAAAATCGACTTTAAAAAGGCCTGCCCTTACGGACAGACCCCACAATGCGAGAGCTATTGGTCAGTTTTCTTCCCCCTTATGAACAATGGTCAATCCCTCAATATGTTTTCGTTGCATCAGCTTGCTTTTCTTGCGGTTCTCCTTGCTCTCAAAAATAATATCCAAATCATAATCGTCGGGATATAACTCATCCTTGGACAGGTAAGGCTTCAGACGCTTATGATTGATGCTCATTTTCTGCTTCTGTATCATTACACCAACCATTCCCAAATTATCTTTCTGCCTGTAGACAATACCCATTCTCCCTAGAGAACTGACATATACAGCATCGCCTATTTCAAAAGAAAACGGAAGTTCCTTCCAGCCCTTCGTCTCATTAAAGCTTGCCTTTTCTCTGTTCTGCTCGCCTTCTTCAGACTGGGGCACACTCAGCCTATTAGCACTCTTCCACATTTCTAGGTTCTCTTGTTGTCCTTGCTTATGCTTCTGCTCCTTCATAATTTGCCGCGAACGCTCAATTACCTTCTTCTGAATACCCAACTTTTCGGCAATCTGCAACGCATAGCTCTCACCCGCTTCTCCTATCGTCAGCCTGTATAATGGTTGCAGTGTCTCTTTATCGAACTCCATCCTTGCATTTTGAAAGCCGGGAGTAGCAGCAGCAAAGGTTTTTAGCTCATTAAAATGGGTAGTGACGACCATATTCGCCCCCTTGCGGCTCAGTTCCTCCAGTATAGCGATGGAGAGGGCGATACCTTCTCCTGGATCTGTGCCTGCAGCCAGTTCGTCAATCAATACCAGCACTCCTTTGGAGGCGCCCTGCAGCATTTCCTCGATTCTCTTCATCTGAGCTGAAAAGGTGCTTAGTGACTGCGCCAGACTCTGGCCATCCCCGATAACGCTCATTACATCAGAGAATACTGTGAAGTCACTTCCTTCATCTACTGGGATCAGCAACCCTGATTGTGCCATTATAGTCAACAACCCAAGGGTTTTAAGAACTACCGTTTTGCCTCCTGTATTGGGTCCCGTTACGACGAGTGACTGATAACCTCTGCCGAATTCAAGACTGATCGGGATCATGTCCTTCAACATCGGATGTGAACCCCCGTTCATCCGTAGAATACCTCGCTCATTCCAAGAAATAGCCCTCCCACCAATAGAGCGGGCATATTTGGCTTTGGCAAAAATAAAGTCATACGTACCTGTGACCTCAATGTTAAGCCGCAATGCAGCCTGCTCCTGCTCCACAAGGCCGGTCAACATACTTAAAATAACAGCCTCCTCCCGCGCTTCATCCGCAGATAGTAAATCTAGTTCTCCTTGCAGGTCCGCGATCTCGTTAGGCTCTACAAAGACAGTGAGCCCGCTTGTGGACTGATCCAGCACCGATCCCTTCACTTGCTTGAAATATTCACGTTTCACCGGAATGACATATCGCCCATTACGTTGGCTATAAATATTCTCCTGCAGAATCGAATGATGACGGGATATGATTCCATCTAATTTTTTATGGAGTCTCTCCTTAGCTACGGTGATCCGTTTTCGGGCCTTCTCCAGACCCTTACTGGCCCCATCATCAATAGAACCATAGCGAATACAACGATTGATAGCTTCTTGAACTGGCATTAATTCCAGCAGTGAGGAGGCATATAAGCCGATTCTTGGGGCTGAATGTTCCTTGGAGGCCATATATTTGCGCAGTTGGCTGCAGCTGTGCAGGAACGTTGATACTGCCATAAAATCTTGCTCATTATATAAATAGCCGGTCCCCATTAACGACATCATCCATTCCATTCCTTCTAATGAAGGAATGGGGACACTCGCCCCTCTTTCCAACAGCTCTTTAGCTTCAGCCGCTTCCTCCATGGCACTTCGTATGGCTGGCAGATAAGTCATAGGCATAAGCTCATTTACATACTTCCTACCGGCATAAGAAACTGCAAAATGTCCTAATTCTTCCTTAATGGTCCCGTAATCCAGCGTGTTTAGATTTTGTGAATTCAAAATGTTTCCTCCTTGTTGTTTCTGCTCAGATCTTTGGTTAATTCTCCCTAACGCAAAGAGGGCAAGGACTGCCACTATCGGCAGTCCTTGCCCTCCATTTGTCTGCTATTGTTCTCAAGTTGCTCTCAACTCTCACTAAGCACTAGCCTAGAGAGGATATGAAAACAGAAAAAACCGTGTTGCAAGAGCACGGTTTACAAAGAGAACAATAGCCGTAAAGAGGCCATTTGACGCTTCGTGTGTTCTTAACTAAATCATTCACCCTTCAAGTACTACAGTTCTCGCAGTTCAACGAACTCTAATAGAGCACGTATTCTTATGCGAATCGAGCCAGCTGCAGTTTCTTGATTAGGCAATATGAAATTACTAGTTAAGGACACTCACCAACATCAAAATTTCCCCTTTAGTTATAGGATATCTGTAACTTACTACATTCCAGAGTGAACGTCAATTGCGCCAGATGCTACACATAACAATACGTACAAAAAAGGCAACCGATTTCTCGACTGCCTTTGTAGTAAACGTCCTATTCCGTTGTGTAAGGCAGCAACGCGATTTGACGTGAGCGCTTAATAGCAATGGTAAGAGCACGTTGGTATTTTGCACTTGTACCTGTTACACGACGCGGCAAAATCTTTCCGCGTTCGCTGACAAATTTCTTAAGAAGCTCCGTATCTTTATAATCAATGTGAGTAATCTTGTTCACAGTGAAGAAGCATACTTTTTTACGCTTGTTGCGTCCGCCACGACGAGCCGGTCTTTTGTCGTTATCGGCGCCTTCTCTTGGTTTAAAAGCCATGTCAGTTCAGTCCTTCCTTATTAAAATGGCAAATCATCATCCGATATATCGATCGGTTTTCCATCGCCCGAAAAAGGATCTTGATTATTGTTGTTGTTGTTACGCGAAACATTATTACTATTTCCGCGTCCACTGTTACCGCCGCCACCAAAGGCTGGCTCTTCAGGAACACTTGCACCACCAGATGTATTTCCACCTTCACGATTCTGCGAAGATTCCAGAAAACGGACATTATCGGCAATGACTTCGGTTACGTATACACGTTTACCTTCGTTATTCTCGTAATTCCGTATTTGGATACGTCCTTCCACTGCTGTCAGACGACCTTTGCGCAAGTAATTGGCACAGGTTTCCGCCAGCTGTCTCCAGGTAACTACCGGGATGAAGTCCGCCTCGCGTTCACCGTTCTGGCCCGTAAAGTTACGGTCTACGGCAAGCGTAAACTGTGTTACGGCAACACCAGCGGGAGTATAACGAAGTTCCGGGTCACGGGTCAACCGACCGATCAATATGATACGGTTCAACAATTCAATCCCCTCCTTTAGAGCGATTCATTACAAAGCTTGGACAAGTTCTTAAGCAACGTCGTTCGTAATGAGATAACGAATAACTTCGTCGGAAATCTTCATGAGACGTTCTAATTCAGTAACTACTGCAGGTTCTGCAGTAAAGTTAACCAAAACATAGACGCCATCACGGAATTTCTTGATCTCATACGCAAGACGGCGTTTACCTTGCACATCGTGCTTTGTAATTTCCCCGCCATTGGAGATGATGCCTTGGAATTTTTCGACTGCTGCTTGAACGGCTTCTGGTTCAATATCAGGACGAATAATATACATCACTTCATATTTGCGCATAATTTTCACCTCCTTATGGTCTGAGGCCCCTAATCACGTCAGGAGCAAGGAACGAGCACATACATAAACTCGCACCACTTAAATATACCAAAACGATATGCATAAAGCAAGTTATATAAAATACTTGATCTGCGCACAATACAACTGATTTCATTTCCCTTAGGGAAGGAGGAGTAGCGCATGGGCGAGAAAACCGAATATGAAAAAGGTGACAAAGCCCCTAATCCGGGCATGTACACAGAAGTAGGCGAGGCACGCAGCTTTCATACGGAAATCCAGAACCCCAAACGAATTGAAATGGAGAAGGGAGACACCTTCCCTGAAACCACGAATAAGGACCGCAAGTGGAAAAAGGTCGAGAAAGCGCGCGTACATTAATTTTTTAACAATCATGTGTATAGAAAAAAAGGACATTACCCATACTATTCTCAGGCAGTACAAAAGAGAGGTGTGGTTCCGTTGGACGTCGTAGACGAACACAATCACAGGGATTCTGATTCAGCAACTATGGTAAGCAAGGACGAGTAGCTGGTTGCCGCCCTTAAAAAGGCAGTGACCGCAGCAAAACCTTTTGTCACTTTAGCGGCTTTAGACAGAGAGATTCCAACATCATTGATGTACTGCCTCCTAGGGAAGGACCTGCAAAGGTCCTTCTTTTTGTATGCCTACTTTTGTATACAAATTTAGAGACAAAAAAACCTCCGTTATACAACGAAGGATTTATAATCGCATATGTAAAATGAGTGGCGGAGAGGGTGGGATTCGAACCCACGCACGCTGTGACACGCCTAACTGATTTCGAGTCAGCCCCCTTGGGCCTCTTGGGTACCTCTCCGCAGCAAGAATTATCATATCACGCAGCACTGCCTTTTGCAAGCTTAATTACTATCCGCACTGCCCGCAGCCGATCGCAGCACCTTCTTTAAATTCTTCTCAAACTTCGCGCGAGGAACCAAGACACTGTGCTGACAACCTGTACATTTAATTCGGATATCCATGCCCATACGAATGATCTCCATCTCATTGGTGCCGCAGGGATGCGGCTTTTTCATCTGTACGACATCTCCGAACTGAAATACTTTGCGTTCCACTATCCTTCCCCCTCTTCACCCTCGTGTGTGGCTGCCACTTGCTGTCTAGGTGCTGCTCCTGTAGCTCCGCGAACCTCCTGTGCTACATTCATGGCATCTGCCTCTTGAGCTATCCTAGACTCCTCTTCCTCACGTTCACGAGCCTGTTGTTCGGCC
This sequence comes from Paenibacillus sp. 19GGS1-52, assembly GCF_022369515.1. Taxonomy (NCBI): domain Bacteria; kingdom Bacillati; phylum Bacillota; class Bacilli; order Caryophanales; family Paenibacillaceae; genus Paenibacillus; species Paenibacillus sp. 19GGS1-52. The sequence continues at coordinate 305,787 of NZ_CP059724.1, read as the reverse complement.
TCTGCCGCCTCCATGCTGCTTTGCTTCTCCAGGGCCTCTTTAATATCACTCTGGATTTGCCGCTCCGCCGCGTCTCTGGCATTGGGCATGCAACTTGCTGCCACTCGTATAACAAATTCAGAAGTGCTCATAGATTGGATACCTAGTATATCTGGGTAAGCAAGAACACTTGGATTACGATCCTCTATTCCTTGCAAAGCTTCACCAATCAAACCTAATGTCTCCTCCAGGCCGCGTTCAATCTTCACAGGCACATCTACAACGGCCAGAGCATTAGAAAGGGAATAGTTCGTTACATTGATGATCGAACCATTGGGGATAATATGCACTTCACCAGTATTGCTAAGTAATCTTGTCGTTCTCAGGCCGATTACCTCAACGGTTCCTTTATAAACGCCGGTCTGAATCACATCACCAACCGCGAATTGATCCTCCAATATGATGAAAAAACCTGTAATAATATCCTTCACCAGACTTTGTGCCCCGAAACCTACAGCTAAGCCAAGTACCCCGGCCCCGGCCAATAGCGGTGCTAGATCAAAATGAAATTCGGAGAGAATCAGCATAATCATCACAAAATTACTGATGACAGTTACGACATTTTTTAGAAGTTCTCCAACAGTAGTAAACCGGCGCGTATTCGCCAACAATCTGCCTCCGGTTTTGCGAGCCATGGATCGATCGATCACATTATATACAACTTTAATTATAATCCTGGACAAGATAAAAATTATAATTATTCGCACCCCTGTGAACAATACATCCATCCACATGTCCGCATCTGACACCCAGTTCCATAATTGATCCTTGAATTTGAGCGCCTGTCCAACGGGATCATCAGTGAGGGAAGCGTATAATATCCATTTATTCATAGAATCCTCCTTGTCACTCGATCAATTCATAACCCTTGTTGTCGTCCTTGCCGTAGATCCCTCTGATTTCAATATTTTGCTCAGCCACAATTTTCCGCACATCACTCAGTGCATCACGAAAAAATTGGATCGACATCGCACAGCCGGCGGTAATTTCCTTAGGTGTTGGAAAGATATCAATTTCTATTTCTGCATATTCAAGCAGCATCTCGGCGCGAAGCGCCTGCTGGGTAGAATCAAATGCAATAAGCAGTTCTTCTTCCATACTCACGCCTCCTAATGATTTCTCGCCTTACCTTCCTGCACTGAGTATAAAATCCCTCTTTCATCCATATACTAGATATCAACAAATAGAATCAGTTTCAGAAAGGAAGATGGTATGAACTCTTCATCAAATGCTTCTCCAATACCTGAAATGTCTTGTTTAAAAATATCACATACTGATCCAAATATCTATTCTGCCATTACTCACAGACTGCTTTTTCACTTCTCATGCACACGCCCGGACACACAAATTATTGTGGTCTGTATTGGCACAGATCGTTCAACTGGAGACTCTCTTGGCCCACTGGTCGGCACTTCATTAGCCCGTTTCCACAGTCCTTTATTTCATATATATGGCACACTTGAAGAACCTGTACACGCCATTAATCTCGAAGAGACCTTATCACTTATAAATGAAAGATACAGCAATCCTTTCATTATTGGCATAGATGCTTGTCTAGGTCATTCTACCAGCGTCGGCTGTATTCAAGTCGTAGAGGGTCCGTTAAAGCCTGGTGCAGGTGTAAATAAACAACTGCCGCCTGTTGGCGATATCCATTTGACGGGTATCGTTAATGTAGGCGGCTTCATGGAATATTTTGTCCTGCAAAATACAAGGTTGAGTTTGGTTATGAGATTATCGGACATCATAGCTTCCAGCCTTTACTCAGCATTAAAGCAGTGGCATCTTCACTCTAAGTCTGCTGCAACGCGAGAGTAACTACTTCCTTCTCTTCTGGAGATAAAGGATATTGCGACTCTCCTTTTTGCATAGGCTTAGAATAAATATAGGAATTTTCTCGGTTATGCAGACTGGTAAGGACTACACCATTACTATCATCGTCCAGAATTGCCAACGAGAAGCTCAAATCATTTCCGCGTTCGCCGAAAGCATTGTACCGTTTCATCGCCACATTGGATTTCATTCCGCTGATTTTAAGTGTTGTAGCTTCAAGTATTGCTTTGTGCTCTCGTTGCCCGTCCTCCAGCATTTCACCTTGATTTTTAAGATCAATTAGCAGGCTCTCCAGATCCTCCACACCACTACCAGACATCATTGCTTCGTATCTCCGTCGCATTGTACGAAGCTTAGCTCCTTGTACAATAACGATGATTGCCAGCACTAATAGAATCACAACAAATGCAACAACAAACCATAACAATTGATCACTAATGAATTGATTCATATCTGACATAAATGGACCATCCTTTTTATTTATCTGCTGCGGCATTGCCATAGAGCTCTTCCATAGCTGCCAGCATTCTGCTTATATCATGCTCTGTTGAATCATATCCCACACTAGCCCTTACAGCACCGCTCTCCAGTGTATCAACAGCTTTATGAGCTAAGGGCGTGCAGTGCATCCCTGCTCGTACGGCAATATTATATTCACGGTCTAGACGGTGGGCAATTTCTGCCGACTCCTGTCCAGCGATAACAAAAGCTACTATCCCAGTTCGTGGTGCACCCTTGTCTGGCCCTAGCAGTCTTATGCCCGGAATTTCTGTCAAACCCTCCATCAGCAATTGGGTCAATGCGCATTCTCGTTCATGTATAACGTTCGTCCCAATGGACTTCACCTTTTGAACACCAGCCATCAAACCAGCAATGCCCACCATGTTTTGCGTTCCCGCTTCATACCTGTCCGGACGAACAGAAGGCTGTTCACTATTCTCAGACTGGCTGCCTGTACCTCCATGCATCAGAGGCTCTAGATCCAGTTGAGGCGATATATAGAGCCCACCTGTACCTTGCGGACCCAACAACCCCTTGTGCCCTGGGAAGGCAAGCAGATCGATATTCATGGACACCACATCTATTCCCAATGATCCTGCACTTTGAGCAGCATCTACCATAAACACAGCACCTTTTGATTTAGCTATATCACCAATATCACCGATTGGAAGAATGCTGCCAAGTAAGTTGGAGCTGTGACTACAGATAACCATTTTAGTATTATGTCGAAAAGCATTCTGCAATTCAAGCAAATCTAACTGTCCTGCTTTATTCACTGGTAGGTAATCAACTGTTATTCCCTGAGTTCTTCGTAAATATTCCAGAGGCCTACGCACAGAGTTGTGCTCTGTCATGGTCGCTATCACATGATCCCCTGCTTGTAATGTACCTCTAATCCCCATATTCAGAGCCATGGTAGTATTATGTGTAAAGGCAATATCTTGCGCATTGGCAACAGCAAATAATTCAGCCAACAGTCCGCGCGTTCTCACCAATACACGACCTGCCCCCATGGCCATTGAATGATTGCCTCGGCCAGCATTTGCCCCAGAATGTTGCAAGGCATTCATCATAGCTGTTGCAACCTCTGGAGGTTTCGGCCAAGAAGTTGCAGCATGATCCAGATATACGAGTTCTTCCAATCTCCCACCCCTTATCCTTTACATCTATTCCGTCAAGAAGAAACGGCTTCGCTGTCCTTTATATGGCCGGCATCCGTTTCTTCGAGAAATATAAGAATAACTTATCGTGCGAACCATATTAGTTCTTATCTTTTAAAAAACATATCCTGCCTTATCCGGTTAGGGATAACTCAGGATATGTTTTTAGGTGCAAATATCCATCAGTTCCCTAATAACTCCAGTAATCTTTCCAAGTCTTGGTTGCTGTAATAGTTTAGTTCAATTTTCCCTTTTTCTTTACCTTGCTTAATTTTAACCGTCGTTTTGAATCTTTCGCGCAATGTTTCCTCAATATTATCAATATAAGGATCGCGCTTGATCACCTTAACCTTAACTCCATTGGCTGGCTTGCGATCTAGATTCTTCACAGTTTCTTCTAATTCTCTTACGCTCCATTGCTGCTCCACACACTGTTCTGCAAGCTGCAATACTAACTCCGTATCCTTCAAAGCAACAATTGCCCGCGCATGCCCCATGGAGATTGTTCCACGTGAAACATACTCTTTAACTTCCTCCGGCAAAGAAAGCAACCGTAGAAAATTGGCGATATGCGATCTTGATTTACCAACCTTTAGTGAAAGTTCCTCTTGGGTAAGTGAGAATTGATCCATTAGACCTTGATATGCCACAGCGATTTCCATTGCATTCAAATTTTCCCTTTGCAGGTTTTCAATTAATGCAATCTCCATTACTTGTTGATCGCTTAAATTTCGCACGACAGCTGGAATAGTAGCTTTGCCACAATATTGTGAAGCACGGAATCTGCGTTCACCAGCAATAATCTCAAATCCCTTTAATACACTACGAACAATAATAGGTTGAATCACTCCGTGTTGACGAATAGATTCCGCCAACTCTTGAATTGCTTCTTCATTAAAATCCTTGCGCGGTTGATAAGGGTTAGCTCGTAATTGTCCTAAAGGAATTTCTACGACCTTATCATCTTCATTAATAGACAAGGAGGGAATTAATGCATCTAGCCCTTTTCCTAAACGCTTACTCATAAGAAATCACTTCCTTTGCCAACTCTAAATATACTTCCGCTCCTTTAGAGCGAGGATCATAAGTGATGATTGATTGTCCGTGTGACGGCGCCTCGCTGAGACGAACATTGCGCGGGATAATCGTCTTATACACTTTTTCTTGAAAATACTTTTTAACCTCTTCAATAACTTGAATTCCCAAATTCGTGCGGGCATCAAGCATCGTTAACAATACCCCTTCTATTTTAAGATGAGGATTGAGATTTTTTTGAACTAGACGTACCGTGTTCAGAAGTTGGCTCAATCCCTCAAGGGCATAGTATTCGCATTGTATTGGGATAATTACGGAATCAGCAGCTGTAAGCGAATTGATCGTTAATATCCCGAGTGATGGGGGGCAATCAATAATAATATAATCATAATTTCCTTTAACAGCATTCAATGCCTTTTTCAGCTTTAGTTCTCTGGATATCATCGAAACCAATTCAATCTCTGCGCCAGCCAGTTGAATCGTTGCCGGAATAATATGCAAGCCTTCGTTTTGGGTTTCAAGTATTGTTTCCTGTGGATCCACTTCATTAATAAGAACATCATAAATACAATCTGCTACATCTGCTTTGTTGATGCCAACGCCGCTTGTAGTGTTTCCTTGAGGATCAATATCGACAAGAAGCACTCTTTTTCCTAAAGCAGCCATGCCGGCACCCAGGTTCACTGAGGTTGTTGTTTTACCGACACCGCCTTTTTGATTTGCTATGGCAATGATCTTGGACACTTATTTCACCTCGTATAGTTAGGAAGAATCTTCTTGTAGGTCGATAGTAAGAATGGCGTTGCCACCCATTTCGGGCGACATCACATTCTGCGAGAAGTATAAGGAATTCGCTAATAATATGGACTTAAGCCACATAAAAAGACGGCCAATCAACATCAGGGCCGCCTTCAGCTGTTGAATACATTATCTTTTTGGAATTTGAATCAGAATTTCGTAATGATCACCACGATCATTTTCAGAAGTTTTGATTTCCATTCCTGAGCCTGAAACCATATCAATAGATTGACGAATTGTATTAAGTGCTAGTCGAACATCCTTAGTATAGGAGACCCGTTTTGACTTTTTTATATGTGTTACTTCTTTATAGAAAGCTATACGCGCTTCCGTCTGCTTAACATTTAAGCCCTTAGTAATCACTTCTGTTAGAACCTTTAGTTGCATTTCCACACTGTCCAGTGACAGTAACGAACGTGCATGTCTTTCTGTAATTTTGCGCTCCATCAATGCAGTCTTGACCTCTTGGGGTAGATGCAGTAAACGTATCTTATTAGCAATTGTTGACTGACTTTTACCAAGCCGCTGCGCCAGACTTTCTTGAGTCAATTGGTGCAGATCAATCAATTTCTGATAAGCCATTGCTTCTTCAATTGAAGTCAAATTTTCACGTTGTAAATTTTCAATCAATGCAATTGAAGCAGCCTGCGAATCATTAAATTCGCGGACAATGGCTGGTATAGTTTCCATGCCCAGTTTTTTAACTGCTCGCCAGCGCCGTTCACCTGCAATGATTTCGTACTGTGAATCTCGCAAACGCACTACTATGGGTTGGATAACTCCATGAGTTTTGATAGTCTGACATAGCTCATCTATCTTATCATCATCGAATATAGTCCTAGGCTGATACGGACTGCTGATGACCTCATGAACCGGGATTTGTTTGATCTCTTCTCCGCTGCTCCGCTCAGTAAATCCAAAAAGCTTGGTGAATTGTTCTTTCATTCCGTTCATAACCACCTAATTTCGTTATAGTACGATCTTCTTGACCTTCTTTAGGGGAAAGCATATCGTACAGCAATGAACCAGCCTGCAAATCACCAGGCATTACAATCTCTCCTTCGAAGAAAAAATAGCATCGGAAGGAACCAACTAGATTCGAAGTCTCACTATATTATTCTATCACTTTTCTGCTTATAATCCTATTCTCCTTAAAGACCTATTTTTCCTGCAATTATGATCGAAAATTCACATATTCTCTCTGGTGTGTGTGGAAATGAAGACACCACCTATTTTCAGGTGATACTGGTTTCTATGATTACACAGATATAAAATGAGAGGATATTAAAAAAGGATTCCCCTCTTTCATAAAGCAGAGGGGAATCCTTTTAAGTTTTTGATATATGCCCCTAAATGTTTCACGTGAAACATTTAGATCAGTGGTGTTTTTGCAGGAATCCCTGCTTTGCGTGGGTACTTGGCAGGAGTAGCTCCTGTCTTCCGTATGATAATAATATGACGAACAGACTCTTCTACAGGAAGACTGAAGGACTCCACTTTATCTAATTGAGCACGAAGCTCTTTCAGACTGTGATTGGCTTCATTCAATTCCTCAGAAGGATCATTCCCCTTCATCGCAGCGAAAATCCCATCTTTGCGAGTGAAAGGCAGACAAAACTCATTAAGTAATGATAACCGGGCAACAGCACGTGCAGTGACCAAATCATATGCATCACGATGAATGAATTGTCTGGCAATATCCTCTGCACGGCCATGGATCAACTCTACCTCACTTAACTTAAGCACAGTGCATACATGCTGGAGAAAAGAAATCCTTTTGCTTAATGAATCGACAATGGTCAGTTTCAGATGTGGAAAACATATCTTCAGAGGTATCCCTGGAAACCCTGCTCCCGAGCCAATATCCGCCATGCTTTTCACTTCATTCATATCCAGATAAAAGGCCAGCGAGAGTGAATCATAAAAATGCTTCATATATACCTGTTCACGCTCTGTTATACCGGTTAAGTTCATTTTTTCATTCCAGGATACCAGTTCTTGATAATAAAGTTCGAACTGCTCCAATTGTACTAGTGTAAGGATAATTCCTTGTTGCTGCAAAAGCTCAGTGAATTGGGTCGTTATATTGTCCATGAATTATCCTCTCGCCGCCGTCACCCGGTTGTAATGTTCCAGATGTACGAGAAGAATGGAAATATCCGCTGGCGTCACTCCGGATATCCGGGAAGCCTGGCCGATAGAGATAGGAACAATCTTGGTAAGCTTTTGTCGGGCTTCAATCGCCAATCCATGAATTTCGTAGTAATTAATCCCATCAGGAATTTTCTTTTTTTCCATCTTTTGCAGTTTTTCTACATGTTGCAGTTGCTTCTCAATATATCCTGCGTATTTGATCTGAATTTCGACTTGTTCTTTCATGTCTTCATCCAAATTCTCAGGAGAAGGTGAAAATTGATCAACGAAGCTATAAGTAAGCTCTGGACGGCGCATTAATGTAAGCAGGTTGCTGCCATCAACAATAGGTGCTGATTCATATTGTGCAAGCAGATCATTAACCTCTACTGGCTTTACCTTAGTCTCCTGAAGACGGGCGATTTCACGTTCCACTAGTTCTTTCTTTTCCAGAAAAGTTTCATACCGCTGTTGAGGAACCAAACCGATTTCATGTCCAATAGGAGTCAGACGTAGATCAGCATTATCATGACGAAGCAACAGGCGATATTCCGCACGTGAGGTCAAGAGGCGATAGGGTTCATTAGTCCCTTTTGTCACAAGATCATCAATTAACACTCCGATGTATCCCTGTGAGCGATCCAATACTATCGGCTCTTTATCCTGTACTTTGCGCGCTGCATTAATACCAGCCATAACCCCTTGTCCTGCTGCTTCCTCATAACCAGAAGTCCCATTGATCTGTCCTGCGGTGAACAGGCCTGGAAGACGTTTCGTTTCCAGTGAAGGCCACAACTGTGTAGGGACCATCGCATCGTATTCTATGGCATAACCATTGCGCATCATTTCTACTTTTTCCATACCTGGTATAGAACGGAGAACCGCAAGCTGTACATCCTCAGGAAGACTAGTGGACAAACCCTGCACATAGTATTCCGATGTGTTTTTTCCTTCTGGCTCCAAAAAGATCTGATGTTTCGATTTATCGCTGAACCTTACTACTTTATCCTCTATAGAAGGACAATAACGTGGACCTGTTCCTTCAATTATTCCAGTGAACATGGGTGCCCGATGCAGGTTATCATTAATGATCTGATGAGTTACTTCAGAGGTATAGGTCAACCAGCAAGGAAGCTGTTCATTTTGCGAAGATTTGGTTTCAAAAGAAAAGAATTTAGGCTTACTATCTCCAGGCTGTATTTCAGTCTTGGTGAAATCAATTGTATCCTTGTGCACACGTGGAGGTGTACCTGTCTTAAAGCGCACCAGCTCAAAGCCCAGCTCACGCAAATGCTCAGAGAGCTTAATTGAAGGTTGCTGATTATTCGGCCCGCTCTCATACGCCAACTCACCCATGATGACCTTACCACGCAGATAAGTACCTGTGGTCAGAATAACAGACTTGCTGCGGTATGATGTTCCTGTCTTCGTGATCACGCCCACGCAATGTCCATCCTCAACGATTAAGCGCTCCACCATTCCTTGACGAAGTGTCAGCTTCGGCGTTTTTTCCATTGTTTCCTTCATGGCATGCTGATACTGGAACTTATCCGCTTGAGCGCGTAAGGCATGAACAGCAGGTCCTTTACCCGTATTAAGCATTCTTAATTGAATGAAAGTCTTATCTATATTACGGCCCATTTCTCCACCTAGCGCATCAATTTCACGCACCACATGTCCCTTGGCGGGTCCGCCAATGGAAGGATTACAAGGCATAAACGCTACCATATCCAGGTTAATCGTAATCATTAACGTGCTGCAACCCATTCTGGCTGAGGCGAGCGCAGCTTCACAGCCGGCATGACCAGCACCAATGACGATCACGTCATAACTGCCTCCATCATAACTCATATCTTGTTTCCCCCTATAGAACCTATTTACCTAAACAAAACTGTGAAAAAATCTGGTCTAACAACGAGTCGGCTGCTGTATCGCCTATGATCTCGCCTAGCTGCTCCCAAGCCAGCCGCACATCAATTTGGATCAGATCTATCGGGACATGCTGCTCTGCAGCCTCATAAGCATCCATAAGCGATCTGTGCGCCTTTTTGAGCAAGGCAATATGTCTTACATTACTCACATATGTCAAGTCACCAGATTCCAGCTTTCCGCCGAAAAAAAGTGTCGAAATGGCCTCTTCCAATTTATCCAAACCTTTCTCTTCCAGAATGGACATTGGTACAATGCTCGACTCTTCAAAAAAAGAAAGTAACGTTTCCTTATCAACTTTAGACGGTAAGTCCATTTTATTCATCAAACATATACATTGTCTACCCTTGAATTGTTCCATTAATGCCAATTCATCTGCATGCAGCACGTCATTTGAATTTAGTACAAGCAGAATTAGATCCGCGTCAACGACGGCAGCTCGGGAACGTTCAACGCCGATTTTCTCCACCACATCCATTGTTTCGCGAATACCAGCAGTATCGAGCAGCTTAAGTGGAATATTATTAATCGTTACATACTCTTCTATGACATCACGTGTTGTGCCTGGAATATCTGTTACAATCGCTTTATTATCGCGCGCGAGCGCATTAAGCAGCGATGATTTTCCCACATTTGGACGGCCTATAATGGCTGTAGTAATACCTTCACGTAGAATTTTACCTTCATTAGAAGTCTTTAGTAGCTTATTGATACCTTCCATAACTTCAGTGCTTTTATCTTTAATAAATTCAGCTGTTACTGATTCCACATCATGTTCAGGGTAATCAATATTCACTTCAATATGAGCCAGCATTTCAATAAGCGAATGACGCAAGAGATGGATCTGTTCGGATAGTGAACCACTCACCTGCTTCAAAGCTACCGAGAAGGCTCGATCTGATTTAGAACGGATAAGATCAATGACGGCTTCTGCCTGTGATAAATCTATACGTCCGCCCAAAAATGCGCGTTTGGTGAACTCACCTGGCTCAGCCAATCTAATCTCCTGCTGCAGCAGCAAATCCATTACTCTTCTTACCGAAATAATACCACCATGCGCACTGATCTCCACTACATCCTCTGTGGTAAAAGAACGCGGTCCCTTCATTACAGTTACAAGTACTTCCTCCAACTTTTCCCCATCAACCGGACTAATAATATGTCCGTAATGAACGGTATGTGACTCCACTTCCGCAAGTGATATCCGACTGCGAAATAATGGTGTCACCTGGGTTATAGCTTGTGGGCCACTGACCCGGATTATAGCAATCCCGCCCTCACCTAATGCCGTCGATACGGCAGCTATGGTATCACTAAGCATGCTATTATTCACCTCGTCTTATCTGCTCTCTATGTTCTTATATATCAAGAAGAAACGGCTTCGCCGTCCTTTATATGGAATGGCACCCGTTTCTTCGAGAAATATAAGGATAATTTATTGTGTGATATCTTTTAAAAAACAATGACTCCTTTCATAGGTCAAGGAGTCATTGCGGCAATATGGTCTTTACTTCAAAGTTATAACGACGCGGCGATTCGGCTCTTCACCCTTACTAAGGGTATTCACTTGCCGGTGATCCTGTAGTCTGGAATGAATAATCTTACGCTCTTGCGGGGACATTGGCTCCAGCACAACCTCTTTACGGGTACGAATAACTCGGCCCGCTAATCGATCAGCCAGTTCTTCTAGTGTCTTCTTGCGGCGTTCACGGAAATTCTCCGCATCAAGCACTAGCCGTATAAAGCTGTCTGAATATCGGTTAGCTACGATATTAGCTAAATACTGCAGAGCATCGAGAGTTTGTCCTCTTCTGCCAATCAACAATCCGAGATCCGGACCAGATATCTGCAGAATGTTTGATTCCTTGGTATGGACGATCTCCACTTCCACCTCGAGCCCCATGCTCTTGGCGACATCCACAATGAAATGAACGGCCTCTTGGTAAGCTTCCTCCACCGGTTGTCCGGAATCTTGGCGCGGCACACCGCCAATAGCCTCCTGTTTGCTCTCTCTTGTTGACTGCTGAGGCAGTGACGGAGCACTCGCCGCTGATGCCGGTGCGGCTTCGGTTAGCAAGGTTAATTCAACCTTGGCACCTTTCGCACCGATCAATCCCAGGAATCCTCTTGATGGCTGTTCAAGTACATTGACCGTAACTCGATCCCGGTGAACTCCAAGCTGTGTAAGCCCACGTTCTACAGCTTCTTCAATGGTTTTCCCTGTCGCGACGACTTTGCTCATTTTGACTTTTTGGCCCCCTTCGATGTCTTGGCACTATTATTTTTCACAGTGCTGGAAACATTTTTGTTTTTCCCAGTGCTCGAGACATCTTTACTCTTCACGAGATTAGGGCCAACATCGATGACTCCGGCACCTGCAACAGCTAACTTATTTTTACCATTGTTGCGATATAAGAAATAGTTCTGAATAATAGTGTAAAGATTACTATAGAACCAGTACAGTGGAAGTGCTGCCGGGAAGTTGTAGGACATGATGAAGATCAGTACAGGATATACCATCATCATAAACTGCATCGGACCTTGCATCTGTGTTGGATTCATCTTGGTCATCATTCTCGTTTGCAGGAAAGTTGTAATTGCAGCCAGTGCTGGCAGAATAAACAATTTGTCCGGCTTACCGAGTTGCAGCCACAAGAAGGTATGCTCACGCAAGTGCGGATTAGAGTATATCGAGTTGTAAAGGGCAATAAAAACGGGCATCTGCACAATCAACGGCAAACAACCTGCCATTGGGTTAACCTTATTCTCCTGAAATAGACGCATGGTTTCCTGCTGTACTTTCTCAGGGGTATCTTTATATTTTTTCTGGATCTTTTGGAGTTCCGGCTGTATGGCTTGCATTGCGCGCGAGCTCTTCACCTGTTTCATAGTAAGCGGCAAAATCAACGTGCGGACAATTATAACCATCACAAGTACGGCTATTCCATATTCTCCATTAAACCACTTGGCGAACGTTTCCAAAGCTAAGGCGAAATAATAAACTACGTTACTTTGCCAGAAGCCTCCGTTTTTCAAATCCTCCATAGTGTGCGTAACTGTGGTCGAAGATGAACACCCCGATAGAACAGTTAATGACAGCACCAACATAGCGATGAGGAGAAACCATTTTCCTCGTCTAGTCTTCATTACAGACACTTCAAAACCCCTCTCTTGAACATTCCATTGCACCGTAAATCATACCATAATTATGAATACAAATAAACAAGCCACTTCGGGCTCCATTATTTACGGGAAGCCTTTAGCAGCTTGGCTTTGCGCAGCACATGGAGCACACTTTTTTCGAGCTCTCCATATTCCATAGTAAGGGCTCCTTTTCTTACGATAAACACCATGTCTAGTCCACCTGCAATTTCAGGCTCGTGATGACGGACAATTTCTTTCACCAGTCTCCTCATTCGATTGCGGACAACGGCATTTCCCACCTTTTTACTGACTGATACACCAAGTCGGAACCGCTCCACCTCTTTTCTGCTGAACCAATACACTACAAACTGATGATTCGCAAATGACTTCCCATGGCGGTATACGCGGCTGAAGTCAGCACGGTTTCGTAATCGTAATCTTTTGTGCACGAGAATCTCCTTATTAAAAAGACCGGCCTCAAAGATCGCTCCGGAATTTTTCCTTCTAATTAGTATAGTCATTATTGAGCAACCATAAACAGCTGCTGACCCCGATATACTTCACTTCATCTATAGGGGTTGAACTCTGCTGTTTCATATTTATAAGTATATACGTAAAATAGCCCCGCAAAGTATAGCCAACGCATTGAAGCGTAATCCTAACCTCTGCAGAGCCCCCGGAATTAAAAATACAGTAAAAAAGACCACCGTAGTGGTCTCGGGTGGCCTTACTTACGCACTCAAAACTTTTCTGCCTTTTAGGCGACGGGCTGCCAGCACTTTGCGGCCGTTTTTCGTGCTCATTCTTTTGCGAAAACCATGCACCTTGCTGCGTTTGCTCACATTAGGTCTAAATGTCGGTCTCATGTATTGCACCTCCCTTACAGGTACTAAATTACTGTCTTATAAGCAGAAACGGACTATGCCGTCCTTTAAGTAGGGACAGTATCTACAAGTATTATCATTATAATTTGGAGACATATCCACACAGAAAACACCTTTATATATTAAAACATATATTACGGATAAAAGTCAACCTAACACCTCTCGCCTCTTCTCTCCTCAAGCTAAGATGTTTATCCACAGCCCTAATTAGAAAAAAAGTAATCCACAGGCATAAAAAGTTATCCACCTGTTACTAAAAAACTAAGTCGACTATTTGCAGGTGGTAATAACCTGTGTATAAAAAATATAGAGACTTGACGCAAACTGTCGAACCGTAAACAAATTATCAACAATATGTAGTGTTGTTCTTAAATATTATACACAAGTGCTTGAATTTGTGGATAAAATAGCCCTGATCATTGAAAAACAAGGGTAGTTTTGCTATGATGGTATTACTTTTGAATGTGAATAGATTTGTTTGTTCTCTATATTATCAACAAGTTGTGGATAACGTTGTGAACAATTCAAATTTATCCATATTTTTTTGTCTCTGCATATTGCATGTTGGGGATAAAACTCATCATTAACCTATTTTCTTCGACATTTCCACTCATGGCTGATGCCACATTTGGAAGATTTAAAGGAGTGACAGTCTGTGGACAGCCATACTTCCGAATTATGGCAGCAAATTTTATCGATTATTCAGACCAAATTAAGCAAGCCGAGCTTTGATACCTGGTTTAAGGCTACGAAAGCGATCACTTTCAGCACACAGGTTCTTATCATCTCGGCACCTACAACATTTGCAGTCGAATGGCTGGAAAGTCGTTACACCAAACTGGTAGGAGCTACGGTTTATGAGGTCACCGGCAAACAGGTAGACGTCAAATTTGTTATTGAGGAGAACAAGCCTTCAGAGCTTGTAATTCAACAATCTGCGCCATTTCCCGCAGTATCACGCGAAGAAGCCCAAACGCATCTGCTCAATCCCAAGTATACTTTTGACACCTTTGTAATTGGCTCAGGCAATCGTTTCGCGCACGCAGCTTCGCTGGCCGTTGCCGAAGCACCAGCCAAAGCATATAATCCTTTGTTTTTATATGGCGGAGTAGGTCTGGGGAAGACCCATTTAATGCATGCCATTGGGCATTATGTGCTGGAACATAACCCAAACAACAAGGTTATTTACATTTCGTCTGAGAAATTCACGAATGAATTCATTAATTCTATCCGTGATAACCGCGGCGAAAGCTTCCGCAATAAGTATCGCAGCGTTGACATTTTGCTTATTGATGATATCCAATTCCTCGCCGGCAAAGAGTCAACACAGGAGGAATTCTTCCATACGTTCAATGCGCTCCATGAAGAACGCAAGCAAATTATCATCTCCAGCGACCGGCCTCCAAAGGAAATTCCCACACTGGAAGAACGGTTGCGCTCCCGGTTCGAATGGGGTCTGATTACAGATATTCAACCTCCGGATCTGGAGACCCGGATTGCCATTTTGCGCAAGAAGGCTAAAGCGGAGAATCTTGATATCCCTAATGAGGCTATGATGTACATCGCCAACCAGATCGATACAAATATTCGTGAGCTAGAGGGTGCTTTGATTCGGGTTGTTGCCTACTCATCTCTAACGAACCAGGATGTAACTACTCATCTGGCAGCTGAAGCATTGAAGGACATCATCCCGTCCAGCCGCCCCAAAATGATTACAATGGGAGACATTCAGCAAAAAGTCGGCGAATATTACAATTTGCGCCTTGAAGATTTCAAAGCACGCAAGCGTACTAAAGCCGTAGCCTTCCCGCGTCAAATCGCCATGTATCTATCCCGTGAATTAACGGATTACTCACTCCCTAAGATAGGCGAAGCATTTGGGGGACGTGACCATACGACAGTCATACATGCCCATGACAAGATAACACAGCAATTAAAGGTCGATCAGGAGTTGTACAAAGTGGTAAATAATCTTGCGGAGAAAATCAAAAATCCTTCCTAAATGAACAATGAGCCTATGCACAATCTATACACATGTGAATAGGCTTAGTTTCATGCGGTTTGAAAGGGTTATCCACATATTCAGTGCCCCTACTACTAATACTACTAAATAACTATAATAATTCATCATCTATAAGCGCGTTTTCAAGACACTAACAACATCACAATTTCCCATTTTTCAGCTAGGAGTGAAATCATGAAAATAAGCATTCTAAAAAATGAACTCAACGAATCGATACAACATGTATCAAAAGCTATCTCCAGCAGAACAACAATCCCTATCCTTACAGGTATTAAGCTAGAAGTCACCCACCAAGGAGTGACATTAACCGCCAGCGATACTGATATTTCAATTCAATCATTTATTCCTCTGGAGAATGACAGTCTTACTATCGTGAAAGTCGAGCAACCCGGCAGTGTTGTCCTACCAGCCAAATTTTTTGTCGAAATTATCAAGAAATTGCCATCCAAAGAGATTCAGATGGAGGTAAAGGAAGGTTTTCAGACCTATATTTCCTCGGGATCAACAGAAATTCAGATCGTAGGACTTGACCCTGAAGAATTTCCTGTACTGCCGAGTATTGAAGAGAATGAGACGATCTCTATACCAGGTGATTTGCTTAAAAATATGATTAAACAAACGGCTTTCTCTATCTCCACCCAAGAAACAACACCAATCCTCACAGGTATACTGTGGAATCTGGCTGATAATGAATTTAAATTTACAGCGACTGATCGCCACCGTCTGGCTACACGAGCTGCCCGGTTAGAAGGTACCGAAAGTGTTCAATTTGCTAACGTCGTCATAGCCGGCAAAACACTCAATGAGCTTAGCAAGATTATTCCGGACCAGAATATGTTGGTGGATATTGTTGTAGCCGATAATCAGGTTCTCTTCAAAATTGACAAGGTTCTGTTCTATTCACGGATTTTGGATGGAATTTATCCGGATACTTCTAGGATTATTCCCACAGCCTACAAAACAGAACTAACTTTGGATACAAAAAAGCTCAGCGAATCGATTGACCGCGCTTATTTGCTGTCTCGTGAAGAAAAAACGAATATTGTACGGATGCAAACGCTTGAGAATGGCAGTATTGAGATATCTTCAAGCTCGTCAGAGCTTGGTAAGGTCCGCGAGGAGCTTGAGGTTCTTGATTTTAAAGGTGAACCGTTGAAGATCTCCTTCAACTCCAAATACATGCTCGATGTATTAAAGGTCGTAGAAAGTGAGCAGCTGGTAATTGCCTTTACAGGAATGATGAGCCCAATTATCCTAAGACCACTTGATGAAAGCCGCAGCTTATATGTCATTTTGCCTTACCGCACGACAAATTAACGCCATCGTTCACGGCCTGTGGATAAGTGGTGGAAAGGATAAAAAACATGAAAAAAATAGTTATCCACAGTGGATATATTAAGCTAGACCAATTTTTAAAGCTGTCTGAATGTGTATCCACAGGCGGTATGGCCAAAGCCCTGCTGCAAGAAGGTCATGTTCTTGTTAACGGAGAAGTAGAAGAACGCCGCGGCAGAAAACTCTACCCTGGTGATAAAATAGAGGTTCAGGATAACGGAGCTTTTGAGGTTGAAGGCGGCGGAGTTAAAGAGTAGGGCATCCGAGGAGGAACTATTTCGTGTTTGTTAAAAATATCGGTATGCAGCATTATCGCAATTATGAGCTGCTGCGTCTTGAGAGCTTGGGCGATGTGAATCTGATTCTCGGTCAGAATGCCCAAGGCA
Source organism: Paenibacillus sp. 19GGS1-52 (assembly GCF_022369515.1). Classification (NCBI taxonomy): domain Bacteria; kingdom Bacillati; phylum Bacillota; class Bacilli; order Caryophanales; family Paenibacillaceae; genus Paenibacillus; species Paenibacillus sp. 19GGS1-52. Next base: position 288,587 of record NZ_CP059724.1, on the reverse strand, counting down.
AAACAAACCTCATGGAGGCATTGTTCGTCCTGGCGATGACCAAAAGCCACCGTACCTCCAAAGACCGCGAGCTCATCTCATTCGATGCTCCCGGAGGCTCTGCACAAATTTATGCCGAGGTAGAACGAAAATACGGCGATCTGAAACTTGAACTGTTATTATCAGCTCAAGGTAAAAAAGCTAAGATTAATGGATTAGAGCAGCGGCGACTCAGTGAATTTATCGGCTCACTCAATGTGGTAATGTTTGCTCCCGAAGATCTGGAGATTGTTAAAGGAACACCTGGCATTAGACGGCGCTTTCTCGATATGGAGATTGGGCAAGTGCAGCCTAGCTATCTATTTCATCTGCAGCAATACCAGAAGGTACTGCTCCAAAGAGGCAATTTGCTGAAGCAATTATGGGGTAAAGATGCGGCACAAAAAGAGCTTTTGGAGATTTGGGATGTTCAACTTGTTGAGCATGGTGTTAAAATCGTCAAAAAAAGGAAACAATTCATAAAGAAGCTGCAAATATGGGCTGAAAGCATTCACCGAGGGATTACGAACGGCGGAGAAGAGCTGAAATTGCTTTATGTTCCCTCTTTCGGGGAGAGAGATGAGGAAGATGAAGCTGTCTTATTAGACAATTTTATGTTAAAGTTATCACAAACAAGAGAACAAGAAATCAGGCGCGGCATGACGCTGACGGGTCCCCATAGGGATGACCTGTCCTTTTTTATCAACGGAAGAGAAGCTCAGGTCTACGGTTCTCAAGGACAGCAGCGTACGACAGCGTTATCACTCAAGCTGGCGGAAATCGAGCTGATCCATGAGGAAATCGGGGAGTATCCTGTGCTGCTTCTTGACGATGTTTTGTCCGAACTTGATCCTTACCGCCAGACTCAGCTTATCGAAACCTTTCAAAGCAAGGTACAGACATTCATTACCGCAACCGGTATTGAGGGTCTAAATGCCGATAAATTAAAGGGCGCCAACCTTTACCATGTTCATAATGGAAAAGTCGAGTTATAAAGAGCGGAGGAAGACCATGTATATTCATTTGGGCGGGGAAAAGATTATTCGATCCTCTGAGTTGATCGCTATATTTGATATATCGATTGAGAAATCTTCTAAGGTGTCAAAACAGTTCGTAATTCAGTCTCAGCAGGATAAGAAGCTGGAGCGGATTGGTGAAGAGGAAGCAAAATCTATAGTCGTAACGAAAAATATCGTGTACTACTCCCCCATTTCTTCCTCCACCCTCAAAAAGAGAGCCAAAATATTATTGGAAATATAGAATTCATTAAGAACTAAAAGATAATCTGAAAGAAGTAGGTGAAGGCATGTCAATGAATCAACCCAAATATGATGAGAGCCAGATTCAGGTACTGGAAGGGCTGGAAGCGGTCCGGAAACGTCCGGGCATGTATATTGGTTCCACTAGCGCCAAAGGTCTGCATCATTTGGTATGGGAGGTCGTCGATAATAGTATCGATGAAGCACTAGCTGGTTATTGCGACCGGATTGATGTGATCATACATGAGGATAACAGCGTAACGGTTATTGATAATGGCCGCGGTATCCCTGTAGGTGAGAATGAGAAGTTGAAGAAGTCGACGCTGGAAGTCGTTATGACTGTCCTGCATGCTGGAGGAAAGTTCGGCGGTGGCGGATATAAAGTATCAGGCGGTTTGCATGGTGTAGGTATATCTGTAGTTAACGCCTTGTCTGAGAAACTCGTGGTTACGGTCAAACGCGAGGGTTTTATCTATCAGCAGGAGTATAAACGCGGTGCACCAGAATATGAAATCAAAACTATCGGTGAAACGGATGAGACGGGAACTACAATAACTTTTCATTCCGATCCTGAAATATTCACCGAGACAAGAGTAATAGAATATTCAACGCTGCTTACTCGTATTCGCGAGTTGGCATTTCTTAACAAAGGAATCGAAATCTCGTTGATGGATGAACGTACAGGAGTCTCAAATGTTTTCAGATACGAAGGCGGTATTGTTGAGTACGTTAAGTATTTGAACGAAAACAAAGAAGCCCTGCATGATGATCCGATCTACGTAGAAGGGTCACGAGATACGATTCAGGTTGAAGTAGCGCTACAGTATAATGATTCCTATACAGAGAATATATATTCTTTTGCGAATAACATTAATACACATGAAGGCGGAACCCATGAGTCTGGCTTCAAAAGTGCATTAACGCGTATCATCAACGATTATGCTCGTAAGACAGGTGTAATCAAGGATAGTAACTCCAACCTGACCGGTGATGATGTTCGTGAAGGTCTGACGGCTATTATTTCCGTCAAAATTCCAGAACCACAATTCGAAGGACAGACCAAAACTAAGCTGGGTAACAGTGAAGTTCGTGGAATCGTGGAATCACTATTTGGAGAGAAGCTGCAGCAATTCTTGGAAGAGAATCCAGCCGTATCGCGTAAGGTATTGGAGAAATCCCTATCCGCTTCTCGCGCTCGTGAGGCTGCACGCAAAGCACGTGAACTAACCCGCCGCAAGAGTGCTCTTGAGGTCAGTGCATTGCCCGGAAAGCTGGCTGACTGTTCATCCAAGGATGCCTCGATCAGTGAATTGTATATCGTCGAAGGCGACTCTGCCGGGGGATCGGCCAAGCAAGGACGCGACCGCCATTTCCAGGCGATTCTACCGCTGCGTGGCAAGATTCTGAACGTAGAGAAAGCACGTCTTGATCGTATTTTATCCAATGCTGAAATTCGGAATATCATTACAGCACTGGGTACAGGCATCAGTGAAGACTTCGATCTTGCTAAAGCTCGTTACCATAAGATCGTTATCATGACAGATGCTGACGTAGATGGCGCACATATTAGAACACTGCTGTTGACATTCTTTTACCGGTACATGCGTAAGCTGGTAGATGCGGGATATATCTATATTGCCCAACCGCCACTGTTCAAGGTAGAACGTAACAAGGTGATCCGCTATGCGAACTCGGAGAGAGAACGAGATGAGATCATTGCTTCATTCGGCGAGAACGTTAAAGTAAATGTTCAGCGCTACAAAGGTCTGGGTGAGATGAATGCGACCCAGCTTTGGGATACGACTATGGATCCTGAGACTCGAATGATGCTGCAGGTAACGATTGAAGATGCGATTTTGGCTGACGGTATTTTTGACACCCTTATGGGTGATAATGTCGAGCCACGCCGCGAATTCATTCATGAGCATGCTAAATCTGTAAAGAACCTTGATGTGTAATTTATATAGCAGTTTAGATTAAATCCCAAAAGAGCCTCCGCTTCTGTTCCTAACGGAATAGTATAGCAGGAGGTTCTTTTTTATATTATTTGCACATTCGTGTAGTTTTTCTCCGATGCGAAGAATAAGTGGCTTTAATTCCTTTCAGGCGTCCGTAGGCTAGAGCATAACGATGGATTTTACGATAAATAGATTTGTTGGTAAACATTTTAAATACAAAAATCGCGGGTAGGGTGTTGACCTCTAAGATCCACATATCATGGTGCTGATCTATAGCAACATCCAGGCCGATTTCTCTGATTCCCGGGTAATCCGTTTGTAATTGTCCGGCAATTTGAACACCTAATAATTTTAATTGGTTAATCATTGTACTGGTTTCAAGAGAATTCATATGTTCCTTGAACAACTTATTTACGGAAAGGATAGTGCCCCCGTTATGATAATTTGTGACGATTTTCTGTGGGGCTGCTACTCGGCCTAGCATTCCCGTTGTTTCCCATGCCCCTGTTGGATTCATCTGAGTAAGCACCCGTAGATCAAAAGGCCGGTTGCGGTAATGGAGCAGATCAATTCCCTTCTGAATTAAGTAGGGTCTTTCTTGAAATCGAGTAAGCAAAGCCTTGTGCATATCTTCAAGTGAGGTGAAGACCTCAGCTGCTTTACCGTATCTTAGAATATACATAATCTGTTCCTCTATGCCTTGATGGGGGTCGGGATTACTGATGTCTTGTTGATTGTTCGGTTTTAGGGCTACAGACCTTTGTTCAGCTCTCATTACACCGTTGCCGTAGGTTCCACGGTCTGGTTTGATGTAGACCGTTGTATATAATCCAAGCAGTTCCTTAAGGGAAGACAAGTTATATTGACGGGTATCTGGGACATATGCGGATAAAGATTGGTTTTGTAGAATAGCCTTTGTTTTAGCCCATTTACTGGAGACCCGCTGGATCCTCATTATTTTTCCTCCTTAAAAGTTTTGCGCAGCATTTGCTCCTTCTTAGTTTCTTTGTACAAAACTTACTTCGTAAGCATAATTTTTTGCAGCTGAAATTTTAGGACAAGCTACTTAAACAATGGTATAATATGAGGATGTGGGGCTATGTCTTATGAGACGATTTTAGGATGATATACTTGAAATATACGAAAATTTAATTTTCAAGATATTCTTTATCCTTATATTTTTGCCGGGAAACGGATGCCATCCGTAGAGGTATGGAGCAGACGTTTCTTCTTATCTGTATAGTCTATGTACTGCTGATATTTGCGGAAAGGGCATATACCCTTATCACGGCAAAAGAAATTAATATTAGAAGATAGAAGGCTATCAGGTTTAATTGTGCTACTTTTGTGAAAGTAATATAATTATGGGTAGCGGTTTTTAACTGAAGGAGGTCCAGCAACTCATGGCTGAACAAAATAATCCGCAAGTCAAAGATCGGGACATTGGTGAGGAAATGCGTGAATCCTTTATGGATTACGCGATGAGCATCATTGTCAGCCGGGCTTTGCCAGATGTGCGGGACGGCTTGAAGCCGGTTCACCGACGCATATTGTTTGCAATGTCGGAACTTGGAATGTCTTCGGACAAACCTCACAAAAAATCGGCAAGAATCGTTGGGGAAGTTATTGGTAAGTATCATCCTCACGGTGACTCTGCGGTTTATGAAACAATGGTACGCATGGCTCAGGATTTCTCGATGCGTTATATGCTTGTAGACGGACATGGGAACTTTGGTTCTGTTGATGGAGACATGGCTGCAGCAATGCGGTATACAGAGGCTCGGTTGTCCAAAATTGCCGGTGAAATGCTTCGTGATTTAAATAAAGAAACTGTTGATTTTGAACCCAACTACGATGGTGAAGAAAATGAACCTGTAGTATTGCCATCCCGTTATCCCAATCTGCTCGTGAACGGGGTATCTGGTATCGCTGTAGGTATGGCTACCAATATTCCGCCGCATAATTTGGGTGAGGTTATCGATGGTGTGCAGGCAATGATCAAGAATCCTGATATTACACCTATGGAGCTAATGGAATATATTCAAGGTCCAGATTTTCCTACTGCCGGATTTATTCTGGGTCGTGAGGGCATTCGTCAGGCGTATAATACGGGGCGCGGATCAGTTACAATGCGTGCAAAGGCGACGATTGAAGAGAATAACGGTAAAGCACGCATACTTGTGCATGAGCTGCCTTATCAGGTAAATAAAGCAAGATTAGTTGAGAAGATTGCAGAATTAGTACGTGAGAAGCGGATAGAGGGCATTACAGACCTTCGTGATGAATCAGACCGTAACGGGATGCGTGTTGTTGTTGAATTGAGACGCGACGTCAATCCTAGTGTTGTACTAAATAATCTGTATAAACATACTTCTATGCAGTCGACGTTCGGCATTAATATGCTGGCTATCGTCAACAAAGAGCCAAAGATACTCAATTTGCGTGATGTGCTTTATCATTATTTGCAGCATCAAATTGAAGTTATCCGACGTCGTACAATATTTGATTTGAAGAAGGCTGAAGCAAGGGCACATATTTTGGAAGGTCTGCGCATTGCACTGGATCATTTGGACCAAGTAATCGCTTTGATCCGTGCCTCCCGCACAACGGATATCGCACGTGAGGGGTTAATGGAAACATTCAGTCTCAGTCAGGAGCAGGCTCAAGCCATTCTTGATATGCGGATGCAGCGCCTGACCGGTCTGGAACGCGAAAAGATTGAGAATGAATATAACGAGCTGATGATCAAAATTGCGGAATATCGTGAAATATTAGCTAATGAACATCTTGTGTTGGATATTATCAGTAGCGAGCTGCAAGAAATTCGTGATAGATATAGTGATGACCGTCGGACGGAAATCACCGTTGGGGAAGAAAGTATTCTCGATGAGGACCTTATTCCACGTGAAGAGGTTATTATTACTATCACGCATACCGGCTATATCAAACGGTTGCCAGTCAGCACCTACCGCAGCCAGAAGCGTGGCGGCCGAGGCGTTATTGGTATGGATACTAAGGATACAGATTTTGTGGAGCATCTCTTCGTGAGCAACTCTCATAATTATCTACTGTTCTTCACGGATAAGGGGAAGGTATACCGGATTAAGGCATATGAGATTCCGGAACTTGGTCGTACTGCACGTGGTACGCCAATTATCAACCTGATTCAGATTGAACAGGGAGAGAAGATTAGTGCCGTGATCCAGGTACAGGAAGCAGATAAAGATAAGTATCTATTCTTTTCTACCCGTGAAGGTATTGTCAAGAAGACTCCTCTTGAAGACTATAACAACATCCGTAAGGGTGGACTGATTGCCATCAATCTTCGTGAAGAGGATTCACTAATTGAGGTCAAGCTGACCGATGGCCAGCAGAACTTGATTATTGGTACCGCACGCGGGATGTCTATTACGTTCTCCGAGAACGATGTGCGGTCTATGGGGCGCAGTGCGACTGGTGTCAAAGGCATCACGCTCGACAGCCGCGATCACGTTATAGGCATGGATTCTGTGGATAAAGATCTTGAGGTTCTGATCGTTACTTCCAAGGGCTATGGCAAACGGACACCAGCCGGTGATTATCGCTCCCAGACTCGTGGAGGTAAGGGGATTAAGACGATTAATCTTACTGAAAAGAATGGTCCAGTAGTCGGTCTGAAGGTTGTTAAGAATGACGAGGATCTGATGATTATTACAACTAGTGGTACCTTGATCCGAACAAGCATGGACGGCATCTCTACAATGGGTCGTTATGCTCAAGGTGTTAAGCTGATTAACATCCGTGAGGATGATGCAGTGGCTACCCTTTGCAGAGCCGATAAGAATGAGGAGGACGAATTGTCCGACTTAGTAGAAAGCGAAGAGGGTCAAAGTGTAACAGAAGAAGCAGGGGATACTGAACAGCCAGAGATAGGCATTGTGAGTGAAGAGGATAACCTGGAATAACAATAAATAATGCTAAACGGAAGTTTCTTATTAGAAACTTCCGTTTTTTTTGAATATCGCTAGAACGATTACTAATAATTTTAAGGATAGCTTTACTCCATACTAGTCGCTTGCATTTATCCGTACTATAATTGAATACATAGAGCATTCTGGGGGCTGAGCATATGCCAAACATAACGGTTGGAGAAGTTAAACCAGGTTCAAAGATTATAAAAGATGTAATAACACCTTTGGGAGGAATTTTGTTCACTAAAGGAAAAGTGTTGCTACCGCGAGATTTGGATATTTTACAAGCCTTTTTGATTCAACAGGTGGAGATCGAGGGTAGCGAAAGTGAGGCGAAAACTTCCGATCCTCTAAAAGCAGCTACTAAACCAGCACCGCCCAAAGCAGGGTCCATAATAAATGAATCAGTATTGGCTAAAAGCAATTCCCCGCTTCACGATGAATACGACAAAATGTTAGCGCTCATTAAAAAAAGTTATCTTTCCATTGCAGCTGCGCCTCTCCCCATTTTTGAACTGCGGAGCCAATTGGAAATATTAATTAATCATTTAAAGGATTATAATATTCTGAAGTTTGCGCCTCGTACGCTAAATGATCAGGACTATAACTATCACAATGCAGTGCTGTCTGCGTTAACTTCATATAAAATTGTCCAGTGGTGTGGATACCCGCAGAAAGAATGGATGCAGGCTGCTTTTGGCGGTCTACTACATGATATTGGGAATGCAAAGGTGGACGCCTCGCTTCTGCAAAAGCCAGACAGTCTCAACAGCACTGAAATAGAAGAAGTTCGCAGACATACTACCTATGGATATCAATTGTTGCGTAATGTTACAGCAATCAATGAGGGAGTGAGACTGGCAGCTCTTCAGCATCATGAGAAAGTGGACGGTTCCGGTTATCCTCTTAGGCTTGAAGGCAATCAGATTCATTTCTATGCCAAGATAGTTGCAGTAGCGGATATATTCCATGCAATGACACTGGAAAGAGCGTACAGAAAGGCTAAGTCCCCTTACTTGGTATTGGAGCAGTTATTGACAGAGAGCTTCGGTAAATTAGACCCCGTTATTGTTCAAACCTTTATTCAAAAGACGACAGAGTTCTATAATGGGACCAGAATACGTCTAAACGACGGCCGCCATGCAGAAATCATATTCACTGATCGTAACAACCCCACGCGGCCTATGGTGCAAGTGGAAGGTAAGATAGTTAACTTAGCACAGGAACGTGAGCTACATATTCAGGAAATTATTGCTTGATGCATCTATAGAGGTATCCCATAGATAGCTGTACTTTATCAATGATTGCTGGTGAGCAAGCAGCAATGGATAAGTACAGTTATATCTTTGAGAACAATTTTTAAATAAAGCTTGCAATAAATCTCCAATCATGATATATTCTAAGTCCGGCCGAGAGACATCAACGCCGAGCACGAAATTGAAATAAAAAAAGTGCTTGCATTACACGAATGAATATGATATATTATAAGAGTTGCTGGTGAGACATTAAACGCCGACAACGAGAACTTGATCTTTGAAAACTGAACAACGAGTGAGTGGGATTTTACGAAAGTGAAATCCAAAAGAAGATGAGTTTCACGGCATTTATGCTGGAGTAAACTTGTCGGTTGAGAATGTAAATTCTCGTCAGAGGTTTCAAAATGAGCAATCGCTCTTTTCAATACAAATTGGAGAGTTTGATCCTGGCTCAGGACGAACGCTGGCGGCATGCCTAATACATGCAAGTCGAGCGGAGTTTTGTTGAAAGCTTGCTTTCAACAGGATTTAGCGGCGGACGGGTGAGTAACACGTAGGCAACCTGCCCCATAGTCTGGGATAACTACCGGAAACGGTAGCTAATACCGGATAATTCCTTTTCCCACCTGGGAAGAGGATGAAAGACGGAGTAATCTGTCGCTGAGGGATGGGCCTGCGGCGCATTAGCTAGTTGGTGGGGTAACGGCTCACCAAGGCGACGATGCGTAGCCGACCTGAGAGGGTGAACGGCCACACTGGGACTGAGACACGGCCCAGACTCCTACGGGAGGCAGCAGTAGGGAATCTTCCGCAATGGGCGCAAGCCTGACGGAGCAATGCCGCGTGAGTGATGAAGGTTTTCGGATCGTAAAGCTCTGTTGCCAGGGAAGAACGTCTTATAGAGTAACTGCTATAAGAGTGACGGTACCTGAGAAGAAAGCCCCGGCTAACTACGTGCCAGCAGCCGCGGTAATACGTAGGGGGCAAGCGTTGTCCGGAATTATTGGGCGTAAAGCGCGCGCAGGCGGCTATTTAAGTCTGGTGTTTAAACCTTGGGCTCAACCTGAGGTCGCACTGGAAACTGGGTGGCTTGAGTACAGAAGAGGAAAGTGGAATTCCACGTGTAGCGGTGAAATGCGTAGATATGTGGAGGAACACCAGTGGCGAAGGCGACTTTCTGGGCTGTAACTGACGCTGAGGCGCGAAAGCGTGGGGAGCAAACAGGATTAGATACCCTGGTAGTCCACGCCGTAAACGATGAGTGCTAGGTGTTAGGGGTTTCGATACCCTTGGTGCCGAAGTTAACACAGTAAGCACTCCGCCTGGGGAGTACGGTCGCAAGACTGAAACTCAAAGGAATTGACGGGGACCCGCACAAGCAGTGGAGTATGTGGTTTAATTCGAAGCAACGCGAAGAACCTTACCAGGTCTTGACATCCCTCTGAATCCGCTAGAGATAGCGGCGGCCTTCGGGACAGAGGAGACAGGTGGTGCATGGTTGTCGTCAGCTCGTGTCGTGAGATGTTGGGTTAAGTCCCGCAACGAGCGCAACCCTTATGTTTAGTTGCCAGCACATGATGGTGGGCACTCTAGACAGACTGCCGGTGACAAACCGGAGGAAGGTGGGGATGACGTCAAATCATCATGCCCCTTATGACCTGGGCTACACACGTACTACAATGGCCGGTACAAAGGGCTGCGAAACCGCGAGGTGGAGCGAATCCCAACAAAGCCGGTCTCAGTTCGGATTGCAGGCTGCAACTCGCCTGCATGAAGTCGGAATTGCTAGTAATCGCGGATCAGCATGCCGCGGTGAATACGTTCCCGGGTCTTGTACACACCGCCCGTCACACCACGAGAGTTTACAACACCCGAAGTCGGTGGGGTAACCCGCAAGGGAGCCAGCCGCCGAAGGTGGGGTAGATAATTGGGGTGAAGTCGTAACAAGGTAGCCGTATCGGAAGGTGCGGCTGGATCACCTCCTTTCTATGGAGAATCGTTTCCTGTAACGGAAACATTCGAACAGAAGCCGCAAGGCTTCTAGTAAACCCTTAGGGTTTGCACACACTCACTCGTTGCTCAGTTTTGAGAGTTGAAGCTCTCAATTTTGTTTTGTCTGTAAGGACGAACAAAACCTTGATCCTTGAAAACTGAATACCGAAACGAATTTGCGTTTTAGAACATTTTATCTGTCGCTTGTGTAAACGAGCGAAAGTGTATTATGGCTTAGCGAAGGTTTTCGATGGTGAAGCGACTTTTGGCTTTGAATGACCTGCGAACGGAGTGATCCGGTAGCAACATTCAAAACAAGATGAGTGAACAAGCGAAACACTGGAGCATTGGTTAAGCTAATAAGAGCACACGGAGGATGCCTAGGCGCCAGGAGCCGACGAAGGACGTGGCGAACAACGAAACTGCCTCGGGGAGCTGTAAGCAAGCTTTGATCCGGGGGTGTCCGAATGGGGAAACCCAGCTGTGGTAATGCACAGTTACTCATACCTGAATACATAGGGTATGTAGAGGCAGACCAGGGGAACTGAAACATCTAAGTACCCTGAGGAAGAGAAAACAATAGTGATTCCGTCAGTAGCGGCGAGCGAACGCGGAACAGCCTAAACCTAAGAGCTTGCTCTTAGGGGTTGTGGGACGTCTCACATGGAGTTACAAAGGAATATGGTAGGTGAAGAGGTCTGGAAAGGCCCGCGATAGAGGTAAAAGCCCTGTAGCCTAAACTGTGTTCTCTCCGAGACGGATCCCGAGTAGTGCGGGGCACGTGAAACCCCGTATGAATCCAGCAGGACCATCTGCTAAGGCTAAATACTACCTGGCGACCGATAGTGAAACAGTACCGTGAGGGAAAGGTGAAAAGCACCCCGGAAGGGGAGTGAAATAGAACCTGAAACCGTGTGCTTACAAAAAGTCAGAGCCCGATCTATGGGTGATGGCGTGCCTTTTGTAGAATGAACCGGCGAGTTACGTTTACCATGCAAGGTTAAGGTGAGAAGCCGGAGCCGCAGCGAAAGCGAGTCTGAATAGGGCGACTTGAGTATGGGGGCGTAGACCCGAAACCGTGTGATCTACCCCTGTCCAGGGTGAAGGTGCGGTAACACGCACTGGAGGCCCGAACCCACGCATGTTGAAAAATGCGGGGATGAGGTGGGGGTAGCGGAGAAATTCCAATCGAACTCGGAGATAGCTGGTTCTCCCCGAAATAGCTTTAGGGCTAGCCTCGGTATAAGAGTAGTGGAGGTAGAGCACTGATTGGGTGCGGGGCCCGCAAGGGTTACCAAGCTCAGTCAAACTCCGAATGCCATATACTTATTACCGGGAGTCAGACAGTGAGTGCTAAGATCCATTGTCGAAAGGGAAACAGCCCAGACCATCAGCTAAGGTCCCCAAGTGTGTGTTAAGTGGGAAAGGATGTGGAGTTGCACAGACAACCAGGATGTTGGCTTAGAAGCAGCCACCATTGAAAGAGTGCGTAATAGCTCACTGGTCGAGTGACTCTGCGCCGAAAATGTAACGGGGCTAAACACACCACCGAAGCTATGGCTAGATACATTGTATCTGGGGTAGGGGAGCGTTGTATATACGTTGAAGGTATACCGTGAGGAGTGCTGGAGCGTATACAAGTGAGAATGCCGGTATGAGTAACGAAAAGATCAGTGAGAATCTGATCCGCCGAAAGCCCAAGGTTTCCTGAGGAAGGCTCGTCCGCTCAGGGTAAGTCGGGACCTAAGGCGAGGCCGAAAGGCGTAGTCGAAGGACAACAGTTTGAAATTACTGTACCACCGTAATCCGCTATGAGCGATGGGGTGACGCAGGAGGGTAGTGACGCGGACTGATGGAAGTGTCCGTCTAAGCAGTGAGGCTGATGTGTAGGCAAATCCGCACATCGTTAAGGCTAGGCTGTGATGGGGAGCGAAAATTGTAGTAGCGAAGGTCATGATCTCACACTGCCAAGAAAAGCCTCTAGCCAGGAGAAGGTGCCCGTACCGCAAACCGACACAGGTAGGCGAGAAGAGAATTCTAAGGCGCGCGGAAGAACTCTCGTTAAGGAACTCGGCAAAATGACCTCGTAACTTCGGGAGAAGAGGTGCCTCGGTAGGGTGAATAGCCCGAGGGGGCCGCAGTGAAAAGGCCCAAGCGACTGTTTAGCAAAAACACAGGTCTGTGCGAAGCCGTAAGGCGAAGTATACGGGCTGACGCCTGCCCGGTGCTGGAAGGTTAAGGGGAGCGGTTAGGGGTTAAACCCGAAGCTGTGAACCGAAGCCCCAGTAAACGGCGGCCGTAACTATAACGGTCCTAAGGTAGCGAAATTCCTTGTCAGGTAAATTCTGACCCGCACGAATGGCGTAACGACTTGGGCGCTGTCTCAACGAGAGATCCGGTGAAATTTTAATACCTGTGAAGATGCAGGTTACCCGCGACAAGACGGAAAGACCCCATGGAGCTTTACTGCAGCTTGATATTGAATTTGGGTACGATCTGTACAGGATAGGTGGGAGCCAGAGAAGCAGGAGCGCAAGCTTCTGCAGAGGCGACGTTGGGATACCACCCTGATCGTATCTAGGTTCTAACCTAGTGCCCTTATCGGGTACGGGGACCGTGTCAGGCGGGCAGTTTGACTGGGGCGGTCGCCTCCTAAAGAGTAACGGAGGCGTTCCAAGGTTCCCTCAGAATGGTTGGAAATCATTCGCAGAGTGCAAAGGCATAAGGGAGCTTGACTGCGAGACCTACAAGTCGAGCAGGGACGAAAGTCGGACTTAGTGATCCGGTGGTACCGCATGGAAGGGCCATCGCTCAACGGATAAAAGCTACCCTGGGGATAACAGGCTTATCTCCCCCAAGAGTCCACATCGACGGGGAGGTTTGGCACCTCGATGTCGGCTCATCGCATCCTGGGGCTGAAGTAGGTCCCAAGGGTTGGGCTGTTCGCCCATTAAAGCGGTACGCGAGCTGGGTTCAGAACGTCGTGAGACAGTTCGGTCCCTATCTGTCGTGGGCGCAGGAAATTTGAGAGGAGCTGTCCTTAGTACGAGAGGACCGGGATGGACGTACCGCTGGTGCATCAGTTGTTCCGCCAGGAGCATGGCTGAGTAGCTACGTACGGACGGGATAAGCGCTGAAAGCATCTAAGCGTGAAGCCCCCCTCGAGATGAGATTTCCCAATTAGTAAGACCCCTTGAAGACGACGAGGTAGATAGGTTGGAGGTGGAAGTGCAGCAATGCATGGAGCTGACCAATACTAATCGGTCGAGGACTTATCCACAAACAAGCAAGAAACGCAGATTCGATTCGGATTCAGTTTTCAGGCGATTCAAGCCTGTGCATTTAGCTATAAATGCCCGTTTGGTGGCGATAGCGGAGGGGTTCCACACGTACCCATCCCGAACACGACCGTTAAGCCCTCCAGCGCCGATGGTACTTGGACCGAAGGGTCCTGGGAGAGTAGGACGTTGCCAAGCACCTAAGACCACTGTTGATCTTTCAACAGTGGTTTTTTGTTGTATTTTAAAAAGAGGTTTTAGGAATAGGTAAGAAGAATTATAAATCGTAATAAATGGCGCCAATAGGGTGACATTTTTGTTACCGACGCTGCGATTGATACAAGTATAATAGAAAAGTGCAAATATTAAGCATAATCTTGATACGAATGAACTACTGATAAATTATATTCTTGAATTTTCTTGTGTCTTTAGATGCATGTTAGAGGTAAGGAGGAGTTAAGGTATGAAGCGAAAGCGAACTCAACCTTTTTGGCTGCTAATGATTTTTTGTATTATTGGGATAATGCTGGTAGGCTGTGGAACGAAGGAGCCTGCTTGGGATTCTTTTGAAGGAGCGCTTAACGAAAAGGGCTTTCCTGTGCCTAAGGAAGCGAATTCGCCGGATAGGACTACTACAAATGTTGCTATGGACTATGTACGTTATTCCTTGCCTGGTCTGAAGGAAAAGAACGGTATACCGACACCCTATCTGGATGAGATCAAAGCATGGGGATGGCAGGAGCAGCAAAAGGAAGAATCAGGGGCCTCTGGTGTTTTTCAGAAGGATGCGCTGATCGTGCATTTAACGATGCATGACGACTATTTTATAGTAATGGTGCCAAAGGAAAAAAAGGCCTCCATCAAGGGGTTGGAGAGTAAATAGAAAATCGCCATCCAAATGCGGATGGCGATTTTTTTGTTTACCTGTCGGGGTGGGGATGTGGGGATAGAGCTATGTATAAGTTGTTTTTTTTACTGAGAATAATAGGATACATCGGTCGAGCTGAACTTGAGCATGCCTTCGCTATCTTCCCGTCTTAGTCGTAGCAGAATAAAGATTCGCGGCAGCAGTAGCCACATGTGGCATATCACTAGGGATACCGTAAAGGCTGGGGGAGACCAAACTATAAAAAAGGTAGCAATGCAAAGACCAATCCAAAAGTTATGGAGTTGCACTTTACGGAAAAGACGGTAGTTGATATATTGATCAGGCATATATCCCAGCCAAGGCAACTGATAAGAGGTTCTCCATCTTTTTATGATTGGGTGACCTGTAATAAGAAGGACGGAACGTGAAATTACGTATTGGATCCACACGACAATAGGAGCAGCGATAATCAAGAAGAAGATACTCCACCAAGAGACAAACAAGGTCTCTAACACGATGGATATGGGCAGGAGCGAAAGATAGATACGCATAAATGTATTTGTAATATTAATTTTCTTGATAAGTTTATATTGATAGAATGTGGCAGCGCCTTTGGTGTTGGATTCCATAAAAAAAGATTAACCTCCTCGCATGATTTCATATCACTAATATCGGCAAACCTAAGCGTTTTGTTAAACTTGCGGTAATAATCACCGAGAGGGCAAAGATGGAATATATATAATATACGATAATGAATGATATGAAAAAGCTATGAAAGGGTTTAAAATGATAGAAAGTGTATCATACTGTTCTTAAAAGAGTCAAGGTGGGATGGTTATGGAACAACAAACTGGGCAAGCATGTATTATTTGCGGGCAGGTCAAAGAGGAAGGTATAGTGATTGTCTCTCATTTCATTTGTGAGGACTGTGAGGCGGAGATGGTGCGTACGGAGGCGGAGGATGCCAAATACCGTTTTTTTATTGGGCGTATGAAAAAAATTGATTTACAAAAGAACGCTTGAATAATTAGATGCCTTGCTGATCAGGACTAGGTTGAAAAGACTGGGCGGTGGAACTGTGTCACGTTGTTTGGATAAGAAATGCTCTATGTAACGGTTTCACCGGCTTTTAGGCGGCGAAGCCGTTTTGTCGTTTTCTGATGCTTTGTACTGAAAATATAGGAGTTTGTGCTTATATGCGTTAAAATAGAAGGTAACCCCTAGTAGGAAGGGATATATATGAACAACGAACAGTGTAATAGGGCGCCTTTATATGAAATGCTGGAACAATATAGAGTTAAGGGTAATATCTCTTATCATGTGCCTGGTCATAAGAATGGTAAGGCATATGCAGGTACTACAGGGGCTGGGTATTTAAGTGAGATTATGAGGTACGATGTTACAGAAATAACGGGTACCGATGATCTGCATCATCCTGAAGGCGTTATTAAGGAAGCTCAGGAGCTGGCGGCCCATTGTTTTGGGGCTGAGGAGAGTTTTTTTCTGGTAGGGGGCAGTACTGCCGGCAATCTCGCACTGATTCTAACGGTATGCCCTGAGCCTGGAATGATCCTGATTCTTCAGCGCAATGTGCATAAATCAGTCATTCATGGTTTAATGCTGGCTGGTGTGAGGGCTGTCTTTCTGGACCCGCTGATTGATCCTCTCAGCGGTCTTGCGGTTGCTCCTGCGGCAGAGACGGTGCAGGCTGCTCTCGCAGCCTACCCAGATGCTGCCGCAGTGCTGATCACCATGCCGAATTATTACGGCATGGGCAGTGATCTTGCGCCCCTAGCACAGGCCTGTCATGACAGCGGCGTACCGCTGCTGGTCGATGAGGCGCACGGGGCGCATTACGGGCAGCACCCGGCGCTGCCTGCCGGGGCTCTTGCTTGTGGCGCGGACGGCGTCGTCCAGTCCACGCACAAGATGCTGCCTGCGCTCACCATGGGCGCTATGCTGCATATTCAAGGGCCGCGGCTGGACCGCGCCCTGCTGCGGCTGCGGCTCGCCATGGTGCAGAGCTCCAGCCCATCCTACCCCGTGATGGCGTCGCTCGATCTGGCCAGGCGGCTGTTGCACAGCCAGGGGGCCAGTGCCTTCACGGCGGGGCTTGCCGCCGTGGACATACTGCGCCGTGGCCTAGCGGAGCTGCCGCGCTATAGGCTTTTGCAGCCGTCAGCTCCACAACACGAGGCGGCGCACCTTACACAGGACCCCTTTAAAGCCGTCATTTATGACGTGACCGGGGTCCTCAGTGGCTTCGAGCTGCAGCGCAGGCTTGAGTGTCGAGGCTGCGTGCCGGAGATGAGCGATGACCGGCATGTAGTCCTGCTGTTCAGTCTCGGCTCAAGGGCTGAGGATTCAGTTCGATTGCTCGAAGCGCTTTGGGAGATTGAGGTTGAGTTACAAGCCGTTTCTATGTATGTTGAGTTGGAGCCCTGCTCAGACTTGGTGTCCGAATCGTTAACAGTAAATGTAGGGGATGGTGGCAACCCAGCTGTTTCCAGTAATATTTCCACGTGGAACAATTTGTGCAAAACACTAATCTCAGATCCGGTTCCTTTTTCTTTAAAGCCTGTGGCGGCAAGTTATACAGAACGTATTAAGCTTGAAGACAGCGTAGGTAGAGTGGCCGCGGAAATGGTCATTCCTTATCCTCCAGGTATTCCGCTATTGTATCCTGGTGAAACCATAACAGGACAGATAAGTAGAAGGCTAAGCGATTTAGCCGAGGGTGGCGCTAAATTTCAGGCGTGTGCTGATCCGGCCTTACAGCATATAGTGGTTTATAACATTAAGAAAGGCGGAGAAGGATAAGTGGGACGAGAAGGCTTCTTTATAACTTTAGAGGGGGGCGATGGCTCCGGAAAAACAACGGTGCTTGGCAGGGTAGCAGCCTATTTGCAAAATCGCTCGATGCCCTATTTGATTACTCGTGAACCTGGCGGAATTGAAATTGCCGAGAAGATCCGTTCTATTATTCTGGATCCTGCTCATACAGCGATGGATGCACGAACTGAAGCTTTGCTGTATGCAGCATCCAGAAGCCAACATTTGGCGGAGGTCGTTGAGCCTGCTCTAAAAGAAGGGCTAACGGTACTTTGTGATCGCTTTGTAGACAGCAGTCTTGTTTATCAGGGTTATGCAAGAGGTTTGGGAATTGATGAAGTATGGACTATTAATCGTTTTGCGATTGGTAACCGGATGCCGGACCTAACCTTTTATCTGGATGTTGATCCAGAAGTAGGCTTGGCACGGATTGCTGCGAATCAGGAGAGAGAAGTAAACCGTCTTGATCTGGAGAGCCTGGCATTTCATCAGATGGTTCGAGAGGGCTATCAATTAGTAGTTAAAGCTTATCCACAGCGAATTATTGTTCTTGATGCCAATCGACCGATTCATAGGGTAGAACAGGATATCGTACGTATACTCGAAGAGCGAGTATTAAAGGGTTTTTAATGAGTTTTGTCTAATATACTAAATAGTAATCGCACTGAAACAGTATGAATAAGGCTTGTTTTATATAACTTTAAGGAGGGAATGTGAAGATGAAGTTAATCATTGCAATTATCCAGGATAAGGACAGTAATCGGTTGTCCAGTGAGCTAGTCAAGGCCAATTTCCGTGCGACCAAGCTGGCCAGTACAGGTGGATTTCTGCGGGCAGGGAACACAACGTTTATGATTGGGGTCGAAGATAGCCAAATTGAGGCTGTACTGAACGTAATTCGCAACAGTTGTAAGGTCCGCGAGCAGCTTGTCACTCCTGTAACTCCGATGAGCGGGACAACAGATTCGTATTTACCGCTTCCTGTTGAGGTACAAGTGGGCGGGGCGACGGTATTTGTACTTCCTGTTGATCGTTTTGAGCATTATTGAGCATAATATGGAAATCTGCAATAACAGCTAGACTTATTATTACATTGTGGAGACCCGGAGCCGTTATAAATTGTATACTGTAAGAAGAGGCGGTAGATAACTTTTGAAAATCAATCCGGGATATAGGACGCTAAAAAGTGAACTGCCGATTACGGAAGGAACCAGCAGACCTATACAGCAGAAGACTTTCTCAGATGTATTTCAGCAGCAAAGCGAACAAAAAACAAGAGATGAGCTGAACCGCCAGATCAAGGAGATACAATCACAGGGTGACCGTTTATCTAAGACCATGACGATACGCGAGCTTACAATCTACCGGATAATGATTAAGAAATTTCTGGAAGAAACAGCGCGGCGTGGAGTTATTCTAAAAGAAACGCGGGGCTGGGATCGGCGGGGTCGGGGCAAACGCTACAAATTGCTGGAGGAGATTGATAGTGCTTTGCTTACTATGGCGGATGATTTACTCAATAGCGAGCAGGGTCGTATCGATTTGCTAGGTCGGGTTGGGGAAATTCGTGGATTATTGATTAACCTTTCTTTTTAAAAGCTACTTGGGAGGAATTTATGCCTTTTCATGATATATTGGGCCAGGAGGATGCCAAACGGTTACTTCAGAATGCCCTGCGTAAGGAAACCGTAAGCCATGCTTATTTATTCAGTGGACCTTCCGGCAGTGGACAAATGAAAACGGCGCTTATGTTTGCCCAAGCTTTGTTTTGTACCAAGTGCAAAGATGATGCTTGTGGGGAATGTCTCGAATGCCGGAAGGTGGAACATGGAAATCATCCTGATTTGACATTGCTGAAGCCAGATGGAGCAAGCATCAAGATAGATCAGATCCGGGAACTGCAAAAAGTGTTCACCTACCGCTCTGAAGGTGTTAATCCTAAGGTTTATGTTATAGATGAAGCAGACAAAATGACAGTACAAGCTGCGAATAGCTTACTAAAATTTCTCGAAGAGCCTCCTGCTCCGGCAGTAGGAATTCTGATTTCAGAGAACAGCCGTGCTTTGTTGCCGACTATTCAATCGCGCACTCAGCGTATTTCCTTTAGCCCTTTGGCTGCGGAAATGATGCTGCAAGCTCTCACAAGTGAAGGTGTTCCGGTGCCGTTGGCTCGGTGTGCAGCATCCTTGACATCAGGTCTAGACGGCTGCAGGGAGCTTCTGGTACAGAATTGGTTTGCAGAAATAAGAAATCTAGTGTTACAATTAGCAAAGGAGTCTATGGGCAAAGGAAGCACAGCGGTAGCAACCGTTGGGCAGAAGTTGTTTAAGACCGGGCTTGGTGAACATTTGGATATCCTTTTCAGTATGTTCCACCTGTGGTTCAAGGATATGCTCTACTTCCTGTATCGAAAGCACGAAAGTATCGTTTTCATAGATCAGTTAGACTTTATTTCCAGACATGCCCGTCAACGGACTACCGAACAATGGGTATCTTATATGGAATTTGCTGCAGACAGTAAGAGGAAGCTGCGGTTTAATGCCAATGCGCAACTTTGTCTGGAGCAGTTCTTAATCCGATTGGAAAGTTGAGAAGGGTTAGTTATGTTATATCCTCCGGATGTCGCTTCAGCCTGGAACTATCGGTTTAACGGATGAGGAGGGACAAGCATGGATCATCAGGGAGCGAACTTGCTTATGGGTTCCTTTTACCGGCAAACAAGGGGGTTAATTTTTGTACAGCGTAGTAGGTGTCCGCTTTAAAAAGGCGGGTAAAATATATTACTTTGATCCGCTTGATTTTCCAATTCAACGTGATCAATGTGTGATTGTGGAGACAGCACGAGGGGTCGAATATGGAAGAGTTGTTGTAGGTAAAAAAGAGGTGCAGGAGTCCGATGTTGTATTGCCACTCAAGAAAGTCATGCGTATTGCCGGAGATACCGACGCACGTGTGGTGGAGGAGAACAAAGGAGCAGCAAAGGATGCTTTTACCACCTGTTTAAATAAAATTCGCGATCATGGCCTCAAAATGAAGCTTGTAGATGTAGAATTTACATTTGATCGCAATAAGATTATTTTTTATTTCACGGCTGAGGGACGCGTCGATTTTCGTGAATTAGTCAAAGACCTGGCGAGTATCTTCCGTACCCGAATCGAGCTTCGGCAGATTGGTGTACGCGATGAGGCTAAAATGCTCGGGGGATTGGGTCCTTGCGGCCGAGTGCTCTGCTGCTCTTCTTGGTTAGGTGATTTCGAGCCTGTATCCATTAAAATGGCCAAAGATCAGAATCTTTCACTTAATCCAACAAAAATTTCCGGCTTATGTGGACGGTTAATGTGCTGTCTGAAGTTTGAGCATGATAATTATGAGAGTGTGAAGGAAGAAATGCCTGCAGTAGGGAAGGTCGTTGTAACCTCGCTGGGGGATGGCAAGGTAGTCGGTATTAACGTCGGAAGCCGCACGGTTCATGTACAGCTGTTTGAAGTGGGCAAAGTTAAGGAACTTCCAATGGATGATGTTGTCGTCAAGTAAACCATATAAGGTTACTTTCGGGGTGGAAACTTGGAGAAGAAAAATATATTTGCACACATGCAGGATATGGAAGCGCAGATGGAAAATATGCGCGCCACTGTTGGAGATTGGAAACAAACGGTAAAAGAATTGATGGAAGCTAATCAAAGGCTCAGTCTGGAGAATGAACAGCTGCGCAAAATATTAAAGAGGGAAGCACCTTTAGATCCTAACGTGGATTCTGCGGAGGCAGTGGCTCTTTTGGCTGCTAGTGAGGGGACGGAGGAGGTTGTCGGGGAAGGTTATGACAATCTGGCTCGACTTTACCACGAAGGCTTTCACATCTGCAATGTCTACTTTGGACATTTGCGTACTGAGGGTGATTGTCTGTTCTGCCTTTCTTTTCTTAATAAATAAGGATATCCAGCCGTAGGAGATTTACGCCTACGGTTTTTTTTGAATTTTTGAGATTAGGCTAAACAAAACTAAGCGTATGCTTTCGAAGCAAGTTTTGTACGAAGAAATTTCAATGAAGTATAATGCTCAACAAAACTAAGCGTATGCTTTCGAAGTAAGTTTTGTTACGAAGAAATTTCAATGATGTATAATGCTCAACAAAACTTTTTAGGAGAATAAAATGACAAACACAAACAAAGAGATATCCGTACCTTTGCTCCCAACAGAGCGAGTGGACGATCTACTAACGCATGACCTGCGGATTATTCAGAGTGATGAGGTATTCAGCTTCTCTATGGATGCCGTACTACTGGCTAGATTTGCCAATATTCCGCCTCGCGGAAGAGTGCTTGATCTCTGTACCGGAAACGGTGTTATTCCAATACTACTGACCACACGCACCAATGCTTCTATAGAAGGAATAGAAATACAGCCCCGTTTAGCTGATATGGCCCGTCGAAGCGTAGCCTTAAATGGTCTGGAACAGCGAGTTGTGATTCACGAGGGAGATTTGCGTGAACTGCATACAGTGGCAGGATATGGAATGTACGATGCTATAACTGTCAATCCACCCTACATGCCACTTAACGGTAGCGACCTAAAGCTGAACACGCATCAGGCTATGGCTAGGCATGAGATTGGTTGTACATTGGAGGAGGTCATTCAGGCTTGTGTCCGACTCGTTCGTACCGGAGGTAAGGTTAGTATGGTTCATAAGCCGCAACGTCTGGTCGACATCATCAGTCTTATGCGACAGAATAGACTAGAGCCGAAGATTATCCGCTTTGTGCACCCGCGTGCGCATTTAGAAGCGAATATGGTGTTAATCGAAGCTACCCGTGATGGGAAGCCTGAGGTACGGTTACAACCGCCATTGATCGTATATAATGAAGACAATCAATACTGTCCCGAAATTATGGACATCTACTATGGGGCAAAAGAGGGAAAATAATGCCAATATCATGCCAAAGCAGTTTTCAAAATAATATTCATGGATCAAAGCCAGAGGGATGTGGTTCACTTTATTTGGTGGCGACTCCAATTGGGAACTTAGAAGATATGACTTATCGTGCTGTCCGCACATTGCAGGAATGTGATATTATTGCTGCCGAGGACACAAGACAAACAAGGAAGTTGCTGAGTCATTTTGAGATTTCGCCTTCGATGTTGTTCAGTTATCACGAACATAATAAGGCTGCCAGTGGCCCGGAACTGATCCGTTATATAATAGAAGGTAAAAATCTAGCACTCGTCAGCGATGCCGGATTGCCGGCGATTTCCGATCCCGGCGCTGATCTCGTCGCACTGGCTATAAGTCACAGTATTCCGGTGATTCCGATCCCTGGTGCTAATGCAGCGCTATCAGCCTTAATCGCTTCCGGGCTGCCTACTACGACCTTTACCTTTTCCGGTTTTCTGCCCCGGGAGCGTAAAGATATCCGTGCCGTATTGTCGACACTTGCGCTTGCTCAGGGAACCCTGCTCTTCTACGAATCGCCGCATCGGGTCATCAAGACACTCACCCATCTGCAGGAGGCTTTTGGTAACCGCAGGGTTGTGCTAGCCCGTGAACTCACAAAGCGCTATGAGGAGTTCGTACGCGGAACAATCGAGGAATGCAGTGCTTGGTTAGCGGAACATCCGCCGCTTGGGGAATATGTCATCGTTGTTGAAGGTGAGAGCAAGGAAGAGGCTGATTTAGCCGGATCCGCTTGGTGGCGTGAACTAAGCATCGAGGAGCATGTGTCTCACTATGAGACATCGGGCCTTGCACGAAAGGATGCTATGAAAAAAGCCGCATCCGATCGGGGACTGTCTAAGCGTGACGTATATAACACGTTGCTTATCAGGGAATGAGAAGAGACTTTTCTATTGCAGATTGTGCAATAGAAAAGTCTAATTTCGTCTAAATTAAGTATTCTATTGCATTTCGCGCAGTAAAATCTGACCAAGTGCTTGTAAATCTCCGTTTTCTAATGATTTGAGTGTACAAAATACAATGAAATCAAAATCAGACTACTGTGGGGTGAATTCTATTGTACAAAGTACAGTAGAAATGTTCTATCACATTTGCACCTGATAATAAGCCGCCACCGTCAAGCGATTCCCGCAGGGAGAGCGGGTAAACCGGCCAGCTTCCCATGCAAGACCTGGCACAGCCGCCATAGGAGCGAAGCGAGTGGGGCACTACTCGCATGGCAAGGCACTGAGGCCCCGCAAGGGAAGTCCGAGAAGGGCCGGTCCACCACCAAACGTCACATCTATCCGCATACTTGCAGATCTAGACGAAAATTCCGGGTGTCCAGAGGGTGGAACCCTTGGGGGCCTTCCTCCAAGGAGGGTGCTCAACATAAAAAATACCCCCCGCATTCACGGGAGGCCAAGGAGATATAGATAAGGTTAGAATTAACAATTTAATTAGTCCTATTATATACTATTTGCTTTAGTTTGTCACAGGGGTTGGAATGGCAGATATACATTCATGACAAACAATTTTCCCTTTGAAGTAAGTTACGTTCTCGGCATTACCGCAGAAAATACAAGCAGGCTCGTATTTTTTCAACATAATGCGCTCACCGTCCACGTAAATTTCGAGCGCATCTTTTTCACCAATACCGAGAGTACGGCGTAATTCAATTGGAATAACAACCCGTCCAAGTTCGTCTACTTTTCTTACAATTCCTGTTGATTTCATCATTTTAATCGTTTCTCCTCTCAATTATCCGAAAGTGTCATTATTCGACATTCTTCACTGTTTTATGATATTCATAATACCAACCATTCCCAAATCAGTCAACCTTTTTTCAAGCGAATTTTAAGTTTTTTTTCAAAAATAGCTTTTTTTCGCTTATTATAGAGGTTAATCATCTATGAACTACTACAAAGTGAATTTGTCGATTTGTCAGTAGAGGAATTGTCATTTTTCGACAAATTACGACATAATATTTTATTATAACCTGTTGCTTCTCGGAATGCATAAATATTATATGAAGGGGTTGAGCTCATGCAGCAGCCGCTCACTGAAGAGAAGGTCTTTAAGGATCCGGTTCATAACTATATTCACGTGCAGGATACAATCATATGGCGATTAATTAATACCAAAGAGTTTCAGCGTTTGCGTCGGATTCGTCAGTTAGGCACTTCCTATCTCACCTTTCATGGGGCAGAGCATAGCCGTTTCTCTCATTCACTTGGTGTCTATGAAATCACGCGACGGATCATATCTCAGTTTGAAAGAAGCGGGTATAAGGACTGGATATCTGAGGAAAGGTTACTTACGTTATGTGCTGCACTGCTGCATGATTTGGGACATGGGCCGTTTTCTCATTCTATAGAAGAAGCTTTTGAAATGAATCACGAGGAATGGACCTGCAGAATCATCTTGGAGGACACAGAAATAACTGATATTCTGCGTGATGTAGAGGAGGATTTTCCACGGAAAGTAGCATCCGTGATTTCCAAAACATATGAGCATGAGATTGTTGTCAATTTAGTATCTGGTCCACTAGATGCTGATCGGATGGACTATCTACTGCGTGATGCCTATTATACTGGTGTAAACTATGGAACCATTGATATCGACCGAATTCTGAGAATGCTTCGTCCTTACAACGGAAGGGTCGTAGTAAAAGAATCAGGAATGCATGCTATCGAGGATTATCTGATGTCACGCTATCAAATGTATTGGCAGGTTTATTTTCACCCGGTCACACGTAGCTCGGAAATTATTTTGCGGCAAATATTCCGCAGAGCAACGGAGTTATTTCATGCAGATTATCCCTTTCGTTTTATGATTGAGCCCTTGCAGGACTTATTCCAAGGTCAAGTCTCCGTAGATCAATATTTACTGCTTGATGAGGCACTTGTGCAGACGGCTTTTATGCAATGGACACTTGAAAAAGATGAAATCCTAAGCGACCTGTGCAGTCGTTTTATTCATCGGAAACTGTATAAATATGTGGAAATGGAGAGCTTGGATTCAGAAATAATTGACGAGCTTCGTCGTAGTTTTGCCGCCGCCGGACTTAATCCAATTTATGACCTGGAAATTGATTATCCGACAGATCTGCCGTATGATATCTTTCATCCAGGTGAAGGCTTTGACAGTAAGCAAATCCTGCTGCTTGACCGGCATGATAAACTAAGGGAAATTTCAGAAGTATCGGATATTGTTCGCTCGATTAGTGGCATTCACCGTGGTAGATATCACCTCTATTTTCCACAAGAGAAGTTGAAGAAAGTCCTTACAAATTTGCCTTCTTCGATAGCAGAAATATTCGCAAGATAATACAAAAATTTATGTAATACATCATAAATATAAGGCAGGAGAGAGAACAATGTTTCTATTCGACACACATACACATTTGGATGCTCCGCAATTTGACGAAGACCGTGAATTGGTTATTACACGAGCGTTCGAGGCTGGAGTAAGCAAGATGATAAATATTGGATTCAATAGGGAGACAATCCCAACTACGATGAAGCTAGCTGAAGCATATGACAATATTTATGCCGCCGTCGGTTGGCATCCGCAGGATGCCATTGACATGAAGGATGGGGACCTCGACTGGATCGCTTCTCTATGCAGTCATAAAAAGGTGGTAGCTATCGGGGAAATTGGCTTGGATTATTACTGGGACACTTCGCCAAAAGATGTGCAGCATGAAGTATTCCGCAAGCAGATTGGACTGGCCCGAGAACTGAAAATGCCCATTTGTATCCATGATCGTGATGCTCATGAGGATGTGGTGCGAATTTTACGTGAGGAAAGGGCAAATGAGGTCGGAGGGGTAATGCATTCGTTCTCTGGAAGTTGGGAAACAGCCAAAATGTGCCTGGATTTGGGGTTCCATTTATCTTTCGGAGGACCCATTACGTTTAAGAACGCCAGAGTCCCCAAAGAGGTGCTTGCACAGACGCCACTTGACCGATTGTTGATCGAAACGGACTCCCCTTATTTGACTCCCCATCCCTTCCGGGGCAAGCGTAATGAGAGTGCTCATGTGAGACTGGTAGCGGAGGCTGCGGCTGAGATAAAAGGGATTAGTTGGGAAGAAATAGCAGAAATAACCTATGCGAACGCACTGGAACGATTTGGGATTGTCTGAAAACGGGAGCAAAAACGGTGAAAAATAAAGAATGATCGATATATTAAACTTTTTTAACATAAAAACGGCCGAATATTACAATAATTTAACCATATATTTACGTAAACGTGCTTGAATCGTCCTTTACAACATGCATCAAAACAGGATATCATCTTTTCAGTGCAGTGGTCTGTGTTATAGTGACAGCCATTGATTCATGGATCGTCTCGCTGAGTCTCCGTATGGAGAACGGGGGAACCAATATTACTTTGCCGCATGTTCGTACATAGGGTACAGCATAGAAATGCCGCAGATAATATTTGATTTCTTCACGTGGTCTTTGGGGTGAATTTGAGGGCAACCGCCGTGAGCGGGTGACCTAAGATAGGGCGACTCTCTTTCGTCCGAACCCGACAGCTAACCCCGTAAGCGCAAATTAAGAGAGGCAACCTCGTGCATAAACATTCCCGTATTCTCATAAACGGAGAAGCCACGAAAGAGTCCTCTGTGACCCTTTTTTAGGCTTTTTTTGTTTTTGAATAAAGTGAATGTACCTCGCATACTGTTATATAACAGGTATGGTGGTAAATGTGCCGAGCAGGCGATCCATGAGCAGGAAACGCTAGTGCAATGCGGGCGTATCCTGTGGCAATCTCAAACTAGTTTCGTCAGAAAAAATTCAGTCATCTTGTTAGGCTTGGACGACGGGGCTATGTAAGGAGGATGGAGAGAATGGGCGTATTCCAACCAGACGTATCCCATGATTCGCAATCATCCAGCAGGTCTTTCGCATTACGGTGGAAGCAGGTAAACCTACGCGTACTTTTACTTGCAGGTGTGATATCAATTGCTATCGCGCTATTAATTCTGCTGTACGTACACGGTCAGAGCAGCAAACAATTAGTTTTAGTAATAGACGGGCAAGTACAGACGCTTGAAACGCGTGAATCGCTACTTAGCGATGTACTGGCAAATGAACAAATTTCGCTGCAGCCACATGATGAATTATCCGCAGGCATAAGTGATGAGATAAAAGACGGCGACCGTATCGTAATTAACCGTGCGCAGAAGTTTAGCCTTACTGCAGACGGAGCAACAAAAACGCTGTATTCGACCGAAGATACTATTGGTCAGGTGATCAGCAAAGCGGGTATTTCCCTAGCCCCAAATGATAAGATTTTCCCTTCGTTAGACACCACAGTTTCTGCTAACATGGAAATTAAGATTGTCCGCATTAACAAACAAACTGTCCAGCGGACAACAAGCTTACCTTTCCGGGTTATCAAGACGGCAGACCCCTCTCTTTACAAGGGTACCGTAAGAGTGGCTCAGGCAGGCAAACCAGGCGTCATGATTCAGCATATCGAGAAGACCTACCAAGATGGAGAACTCGCTTCTATGCGCATGATCGGTAAGGAAGTACAGACGGTGACCAAAGACAAGATTATTGCCATAGGGACCAAAGCCATTCCTAAACCTGTAGTAGCCGTTGCCACTACTCCCAAAGCGAAGTCCAAAACCTCCTCCAAATCAGTCAAAGTAAGCAGCAACAACGTCACAAGTAAGGCAGGCGTAGATTTTGAATACAAAAAAGTGATTAAGAATGTCTCGATGACGGCATACTCAGGGGAAGAGCCCGGCATTGGTACCCTTACAGCCTCCGGAACACGCGTAACGGAAGGTCGGACCATCGCTGTTGACCCGGATGTAATCCCTATCGGCTGGTGGGTCTATATCGAAGGCTTAGGATTCCGCCGTGCAGAAGATACGGGTGGTGCAATTAAAGGCAATAAGCTTGATATCTATTATGATTCACTAAGCCATGCCCGCAATTTCGGTCGCAAATCAAGAACCGTTTACGTAATTGGACCCGTAAAACCAGAGCTCAACTAACCCGTGAAATTTTGCAAAATATCGGTCAATAAGCTATAGTGATGATAGATAATTAGGGAACCGCAAATGATTACTAAATGTTCGCAGAGCTACCGCTCATCACTTATACATTCTTTAGCCAAAAAGAAGAGGAGCGAATCCTCTTCTTTTTGCGTTTTGGGAAGGACGAAAGTAAATGATTAAGGAATTAATTGTCGTGGAAGGAAAAAGCGACACTGTAGCTATCAAACGGGCAGTACAGGCAGATACGATTGAGACCGGCGGGTCAGCTGTAGATCGTACCGTAATTGCTAAAATTACGCTCGCAATGGAGCGCAGGGGCGTTATTATATTAACCGACCCCGATCATGCCGGAGAGCGGATTCGCAAGATTGTTTCTGCAAAGGTACCTGGCTGTAAGCACGCCTTCATTCCGGAGAAGGATGCAACTCGTAAAGGAGATATCGGGGTAGAGAACGCATCACCTGAGGCTATACGCCATGCGCTGGAGAATGTTCATACTTCGTTTGAAGGTGCTCCAATTCTTATTGGGATAGAAGATCTTATGGAGGCAGGGATGCTTGTAAACTCCAATGCGGCTGAGAGACGTATGGCACTTGGGGATTTGCTAGGAATTGGATATTGCAACGGCAAACAGCTGTACAAACGGCTGGCGATGTTTGGAATCACGCGGGAGGAATTTGCTTGCGCTCTCGCACAAATTGATTTGGGAGGCAGTACTTCATGAGTGTCAAAGAGGATATTTCATCGCCAAGACGTACAAAAGAAATTATTCAGCGTTACAAGTTTTCGTTCAAAAAAAGTTTAGGACAGAATTTTTTAATTGATCAAAACGTTTTGGACAAAATTGTAGATGCTGCAGAATTAAATGAGGGTACGGGGGTACTTGAGATCGGTCCAGGTATTGGCTCTTTGACTGAGCAATTGGCTAGAGCTGCAGGTGTGGTAACCGCGGTGGAGATAGATCGGCGTTTAGTCCCTATCTTACGTGATGTATTATCACCCTATCCAAATGTAAAGGTTCGTATTGACGATGTACTTAAAGTGAATCTGCAAGAGCTATTTACAGAGGACTTTGCCACCGTGGATAAAGTCAGTGTTGTGGCCAATTTGCCTTACTATGTGACAACACCTATCCTCATGAAGCTGCTGGAGGAGAAACTGCCACTCGACAACATCGTTGTCATGATTCAGAAGGAAGTTGCTGAACGTATGGCAGCATCTCCAGGCGGCAAAGAGTACGGTAGCCTGAGCATCGCCGTGCAATACTATAGCGACCCTGAACTTGTCTGCATAGTGCCACGTACTGCATTCATTCCTGAGCCAAATGTAGATTCCGCAGTAATCCGTCTGAAGGTACGGGAACTTCCACCGGTGGAGGTAGCGGATGAGAAGCACTTTTTTGAAGTGGTACATGCCTGCTTCACTCAGCGCCGCAAGACGATCGCCAACAATCTAAAAGCCCGTTACTTCCCAGAGGAAGGACGAGAACGTCTGGAGGCTTTGCTGGCTGAAGCAGGGATCGAACCCTCCCGTCGAGGAGAGACTCTGAGTCTTGAAGAGTACGCCAGATTAAGCACTGTGCTGCTGGCTGCAGGTATAGCGTAAGTTAAAAACATGACTTCTTATGAACCAATAGGGACCTTTGCCCATACGATGGGATAGAGGTGGTGGTTTGAATGAATTTAGGAGACTTGGTTGTTCGTAAATCTTATGGCGGTGATGTGACCTTCCGTGTAGAACATATCGTGCAGAATCGGGCCGTCATCAAAGGGACAGAATTTCGTCTATTAGCGGATTCTCCACTGATCGATTTGGTACAGGTGCCTCCCAGTCGTATTACAGAGCTTGGACAGCAGGCACAGATTAAAGCGAAGGAATCATTGACACAGCTGCGTAAGGATCGTCAGGAGCAAAGCCAGCGCAGTGGGGAGAGCCTAGGCGGGGTCTGGAGCCAGTCTTCCAAGGAAGCGGCTTATTTCGAAGTGCCAGGTAAAGTGCTGCATCTTGACGGCGATCCTTCATATTTGAATAAAAGCCTTAGCTTATACGAGCAGCTGCGAATTCCCGCTGAAGGGCATCATGTCCATGAATCGTCCATGGCAGAGACCCTGTACCGGCTACTGCCCCGTGTGCGTCCGGATATTGTGGTAATTACCGGCCATGACGGGGTGTTGAAACAACATAATACTTATGACCTCTACAGTCTGAGCAGTTACAAAAATTCGCAGAACTTCGTTGCTGCGATCCGTGTAGCCCGAGAGTATGAGAGGCATTTCGATGCCCTGACCATAGTTGCGGGTGCTTGCCAATCTCATTTTGAAGCACTGCTGGGAGCAGGGGCCAATTTCGCCAGCTCTCCCGGACGGATTCTAATTCATGCTCTAGACCCGGTATATGTGGCGGCAAAAGCCTCATTTACCTCTATCCGGGATACGGTGAATCTGAACGATGTGTTGAACCATACCATTAGCGGAAGTCAGGGAGTAGGGGGAATTGAGACCCGCGGCAGCTTCCGGATCGGAATGCCACGTCTGCAGAACCTATCTACGCTAAAGGTGACGCCTTCTGCAGTATAAAGGTTAAGAGGGGCTGCGCGAGGCAGCAAGAGCCGCTAAGCCCCTGACAGGGGCCTGAGAAAGGATGAGCCATGAGCTCACCCTTTCTTTTTTTTGATTAGCGATCATCGAGATTACGTATAACAAGGCCATTAACAAGACTTTGCTATCTTCAAAAAAAATTCCGTTGACAACTTTTTTCGCATCATCTATAATTATTTATTTAATTTGACAATGATGGTAGAAGGTTGTATAATGGACAAGGAAAGAGGTGGTCGTCAGGTAATGGCTAATAACGCGCTGTTGGAAATTAAACGCAGTCTCGACGCTCATGTCGGTCATAAGATCACGTTGCGTGCAAACGGTGGTCGTCGCAAAACCGTTGAACGTACCGGTGTCCTGGAAGAAACGTACCCTTCTGTATTTATTGTCAAACTGGATCAGGAGCAGCAAACCTTCAAGCGAGTCTCCTACAGCTATGCCGATATCCTTACCGAATCTGTGGAAGTAACAGTTTGTGAAGATGATGGGCAGATGCGGATTATGTATATTAAAGCTTAATGGTCTACGACAGCCTCCATTGCGGATGGCTGTTTTTTGTTGTAGTCCCACTTGCGAGAAGATAATTAGTGTATGAACCTTGACCGCAACAAGCATACTAAGCGGGCAATGAGTTCATCATCTACTTACCGTGAGGAGGGATTCTATCATGAGCCGTAGAAAACGGGGCGTGATGTCAGAAGGACTGAAGACGGAGCTGGCTAAGGAACTTGGTTTTTACGAAACCGTAGAACGGGATGGCTGGGGCGGAATCAGAGCACAGGATGCCGGGAATATGGTGAAAAGAGCGATTCAGCTTGCTGAACAGGCCGCACGGAAATCGTAATCATTTGCAGAATAGAAAATGTAAATGCAAAGGATGCTGTCCTAAAAAGATAGCGTCTTTTTACTGTGTACGGATACAGTGATGAGTTTTTCTTAAACTTCCGAATGGACTTAGTTACCAGTTTCTCATATAATATGTTAAGTTGTTTTTACGGGAAAAGTTGAAGGTGGGTGAACGCCTTGAAAATGTATGAGAAAGCGCCAGCAAAGATCAATTTGATGTTGGATGTGCTTCACAAACGGGCTGACGGATTTCATGAGGTAGAAATGATTATGACCATGGTGGATTTGGCAGATCGTTTAGAGCTGTCTGAGCTGCGGAGAGATTCGATTATAATATCAAGTCAAGCTGGATATATTCCACTGGATGAGAAGAATTTGGCTTTCCAGGCGGCAAGGCTTATTAAGGACCGCTATAATGTTCAGAGTGGCGTACATATCCATCTCGACAAAAGAATACCGGTAGCTGCTGGCCTGGCTGGCGGCAGCAGTGATGCCGCGGCTACGCTGCGCGGGCTCAATCGGCTCTGGCACCTGGGGATTCCCATGCAGGAGCTGCAGGAACTGGGCGCCGAGCTTGGCTCTGATGTCCCGTTCTGTGTCACTGGCGGCACAGCCCTGGCTACGGGCCGTGGTGAGAAGCTAACACCGATAGCCAACCCGCCGCAATGCTGGGTTGTGTTGGCAAAGCCGCCGATTAATGTATCGACGGCAGAGGTATACGGACGCGTACGCAGCAATAATATTGTCGTGCATCCGTCAGCACGCGAGATGCAGGATGCTATCGAAGCTGGGGATTTTGGCACTGTGTGCAACAAGCTGGGCAACGTGCTTGAGGATGTAACCTTAAAGCTGCACCCAGAGGTGCAGCAGCTCAAGGAAGCAATGGTTAAGCTCGGCGCGGACGGTGTGCTGATGTCCGGCAGCGGGCCAACTGTATTCGGTCTGGTGTCCAAGCAGTCCAAGGTAGCAAGAATCTATAACGGTCTGCGCGGATTTTGCAAGGAAGTCTATGCGGTGCGATCGCTTACTTAGCATGATCTCTTGTATAAACCCGTACAAAAGTGATATATTTTTCTATAATATTCGGTTTTGGCGAGGAGCATTCCGTGAAGAAACTTAAAAGAAGTCAGCGTTTGGTAGACATGACCCAATTTTTACTCGACAAGCCGCATGACCTGCTGCCGCTGTCTACATTTGCTGAGCGATACGGAGCGGCCAAGTCATCCATCAGTGAGGATTTGGCAATTATAAAAGAGGTGTTTGAGGGCGAAGGCATGGGTGAGCTGCAGACTTTGGCTGGAGCAGCGGGTGGAGTTCGTTATATCCCGAGGATGCCCAAAGAGATGGCATTATCCTTCGTACACCGTTTGTGCGGACAATTGGAACAAAGTGACCGGATTTTGCCTGGCGGCTATTTGTATATGTCAGACCTGCTTGGGCTTCCGTCTTTAATGGAGCAGGCGGGAAAGATTATCGCGACCGCTTTCCACGGTGTGGATATCGACGTAGTCATGACAGTGGAGACTAAAGGGATCCCGCTAGCCTATGCGACAGCTGCCCAGCTTGGACTTCCTGTAGTGCTGGTGCGCCGTGATCATCAGGTCACAGAGGGCTCCGCAGTAAGCATAAATTATGTATCTGGGTCACATAAGAGCATTCATACGATGTCACTGTCCAGACGGGCACTCAAGGAGAAATCACGGGTACTGATTGTGGATGACTTCATGAAAGCAGGCGGGACGGTACGCGGTATGGTTGATCTGCTTGGTGAGTTCAATGCGGAGGTTGCTGGCGTAGGGGTATTGGTGGAATCAGGCGCTGTCGAATCAGAGGAACGCCTATTGCATGACTATGTTTCTCTTGTAAAGCTTAATGAGGTGGACTCTAAGGTACGGCGGATTTCAGCGTATCCCGGGAATTATTTCTCCTCTTAACTTTCAAAAACGTCAATTTTCTATCTTTTCAAAATACGAGAAGATTGTCGAATCCCACAGGAATACTTAGAAAAGCGCCCGATATCTGTCGAAATCAATGGATACTAAAAAATAATCTTCTTATATAGGCATTTTATGGAATTCAAAAGAAGGAATTCGCTTTGCTGTGTGGAATTATACACCAAGTCTCTGATGGAAAAAGGTGGTGAACACACACATGCAAATTACGGATGTAAGACTCCGCCGCGTCAACTCTGAGGGGAGAATGAAAGCAATTGCATCCATTACAATCGATAACGAGTTTGTTGTTCATG
Source organism: Paenibacillus sp. 19GGS1-52 (assembly GCF_022369515.1). NCBI lineage: Bacteria > Bacillati > Bacillota > Bacilli > Caryophanales > Paenibacillaceae > Paenibacillus > Paenibacillus sp. 19GGS1-52. The sequence continues at coordinate 254,533 of NZ_CP059724.1, read as the reverse complement.
ACATTCGCGTGATTGATGGTAATAACGGGATGTTTGTTGCAATGCCCAGCAAGCGTACACCGGACGGCGAATTCCGCGATATCGCACACCCGATCTCTTCGGGAACACGCGAGAAGATTCAATCCGCGGTTCTGGCCGAGTACGATCGCGCCGCAACGGAAGAAGAAGAGGTCATCGAAGAGGGAGCTTAGTTTAAGCGTACTCTTCTGAGACAGCTGCCCTTTGGGCGGCGTATGGTCATGCCGTTTTTTATTGGGGTTCGAAGAAAAGGGAACCATGCCTTAATGGTTCTCTTTTCTTTTTGCCCGGAATGAGATATATTCAGTAGTGAGTTCAAGAGTAGGAGGTTGGCATTCTTGAAAAGAATGGCTGTTGTACTTGCCGCAGGCCAGGGCAAGCGTATGAAATCTAAATTATATAAGGTGCTGCACCCCGTTTGCGAAAAGCCAATGGTAGGGCACGTGCTTGATACAGTAAAGGCTACCGGATGCCAGCGCATTATTGTTGTTGTCGGACATGGTGCTGAGAAGGTTAAAGCCTATGTTGGGCAAGGAGCGGAATATGTGCTGCAAGAGACTCAGCTCGGCACCGGTCATGCTGTCAAACAGGCAAAGGATCTACTCGGTGGCGAAGAGGGAACAACGGTTGTTGCCTACGGTGATACTCCGCTTATTACCCCGGAGACGCTGGAAGGATTAATGGCGCTGCATGAAGAGCGTCAGGCAGCTGCAATTGTACTGACTGCTGTGATGGACAATCCAGTTGGATTGGGACGAATTATACGCAGCGAAGATGGCGGCTTGATGAAGATTGTCGAGCAGAAGGACTGCAATGCTGAAGAGGCAGCCATACTCGAGATTAATACGGGTATATACTGTTTTGATAACGCCAAACTGTTCGCGGCTTTGGAGAAGGTTACTAATAATAATAACCAGCAAGAATATTACTTAACCGACGTTATCAGCATTCTGCGGGAACAGGGGGATCTTGTTCTGGCATTTCAGACTAAGGATGCCTCAGAGTCCATTGGTGTTAATGACCGTCTGGCTTTGTCAGAAGCCGAAGGTATTATGCGTCAACGTATCAACCGGCAACATATGCTGAATGGTGTGACGATTATCGATCCTGCCTCCACTTATATTGGGACGGATGTAATCATTGGAACTGACACAATTCTTTATCCCGGCACATTCCTGAAAGGGAAAACCGTGATCGGAGACAATTGCCTGATTGGCCCCTCCAGTGAAATCGAAGACTGCCAGATCATGGACGGAGCAATAATTAAGCAATCCGTACTGAATCAGGCACAAGTCGGCGCACGGACTACCGTTGGGCCTTTTGCTTATTTACGCCCCGGTGCTGTGATTGGGGAAGAAGTAAAGATTGGTGATTTCGTGGAAATCAAGAACGCTACTATTGGCGACGGCTCAAAGGTGTCTCATCTTAGTTATATAGGTGATGCATCTGTAGGCAAGAATGTTAATGTTGGCTGTGGCGCGATAACCGTAAATTACGATGGTTATAACAAAGCTAAGACAACTATTGCTGACGATGCTTTTATCGGCAGCAACGTTAACCTTATTGCTCCGGTCACTGTTGGTAAAGGTGCTTTTGTTGTAGCCGGGTCGACGATTACACGTTCTGTTTCAGAGAATGATCTTGCCATAGCTAGAGTGCGGCAGGAGAACAAACCGGGATATGCGGAGAAGATCCGCTCCCGTGCGAAAGCGAAGAAAGACAAGCCGGGTCCATCGTAAAGCGCTGCTATAAAGCGCCGGACGGACTTGTATATCCGCGCCGGCGCCTTGGAAAGCTAAATTCCGTCACGGAGGGTTTATATTTTATGACTTATTGTGATTCCAAATTAAAAATTTTCACCTGTAACTCTAATCCTAAGCTTGCAAGCCAAATTGCTGACTACATCGGTATCCCGATGGGTGAATCACATACGACAAGTTTCAGTGATGGAGAAATTCAGGTCAAGCTGTCGGAAAGCGTTCGGGGCTGCCATGTTTACATTGTGCAGTCAACCTGTGGTCCGGTTAATGATAATCTAATGGAGCTCCTGGTTATGGTAGATGCACTCAAACGCGCCTCCGCGAAGAGCATCAATGTGGTTATTCCTTATTATGGTTATGCCCGTCAGGACCGTAAAGCGCGTTCCCGTGATCCGATTACAGCCAAACTGGTTGCAAACCTGATCGAGAAGGCTGGCGCTCACCGTGTGATTACGATGGATCTTCACGCGATGCAGATTCAAGGATTCTTCGATATTCCGGTGGACCATCTGTTGGGCGTGCCCATTTTGGCGCAGTATTTCCGTTCCAAGCAAATTCAGAATCCAGTTGTTGTATCGCCTGACCATGGCGGTGTAGTGCGTGCAAGAAAGCTTGCTGATTTTCTGAATGCTCCACTGGCGATTATCGACAAGCGTCGTCCGGAACCCAATGTCAGCGAAGTCATGAATATTATCGGGAACATTGAAGGCAAAACAGCGATTCTAATCGATGATATCATCGATACTGCCGGAACGATTGTACTGGGAGCCAATGCACTGATGGAAGGCGGCGTAAAGGAAGTATACGCTTGCTGTACTCACCCTGTATTATCCGGTCCTGCTCATGAACGTCTGGAGAATTCGCCGATTAAAGAAATTATCGTGACGGATACGATTCCAATTCGCAGCTTAAATCCAACGTCCAAGCTCAAGGTGCTGTCCGTGGCTCCGCTTATGGGCGAGGCCATTATTCGTGTTCATGAAGAGTTGTCGATCAGCAAATTGTTCGAGATTGAATAACCTGCTGGTATAACAACCTGCAATATATACATTCGCTAATAGCAAGTAGAAATGGGCAGTTCCATTTCTCGTAGAAATATTAAAAGGGATAAGATAAAGCATCCTTTCTAATATTTTTAAAAAGGGTTACATCTCCGTTCACGGAGATGTAACCCTTATCGGCGTGATGCCGGAGGCTATCGTCTTGCTTTAATACCCGGGCCGGGAGATAAAGATGAACAGACCGCGATTATAAAGGGTTCCCTGCAATTCAACAAAGCTTTCATCCACCGCTGTCAGAACACCGATATCAACGTGTACGTTGTCCAAGTAAATTTCAACAGGCACAGCATTTTGAATATGGTACTGAAAGTGGCGCTGAAGCGTCAACATCTCGCCCTGATGTAACATGGCTCATCACCTGTCTTCGAATATAATTTCGGCCTAATTACTGCAAGAGCATAGTCCATAAGACTTATTGTACCAAAAACGGACTTCTCCTGCCGGAGAGTCGGATGAAAGGGAAGGTTCGTCAATGAAATGGATTGTCGGCTTAGGAAATCCCGGACCGCAGTACGCCAAAACAAAGCATAACGTCGGCTTCATGGCCTTGGATGAGCTTGCGGTCAGACACGGAATATCCTTCAACCAGAACAAATGCAAATCGGTGATCGGTGAGGGTGTGATCGGTGGGGTCAAGACTGTATTGATTAAACCGATGACGTTTATGAACCTGTCCGGTGAAGCCGTTCGTGCATACATGGATTATTACAAAGTACAGGTTGAGGATATGATAGTCGTTTATGATGATCTTGATACAGAGATCGGGAAAATTCGCTTGCGCTACCAGGGTAGTGCCGGAGGGCATAACGGTATTAAATCCATCATACAGCATACAGGTACACAAAGCTTTAACCGGGTAAGGATTGGTATTTCCCGTCCTGAGCCTGGTTTTGCCATAGTGGATTATGTGCTATCTACCTTCCCCAAGAAGGATGGAGATAAACTCAAAGAGATGATCATGGATACATGTGACGCTCTGGAGTTCAGCCTGCAGCATACATTTGAGCAGACGATGGCTAAATTCAACGGTTAATTAAATAGGGAAGTGGCTCACGCCACTTCAGGCTAAAGATGGCGAAGCAGGGCATACTGGAGGTATATACTACCCTCAGGAGGCATATAGATGGCAATAAACTATGTTTGCAGGCACTGCCGGACATTTCTCGGAAGCATTAACCGAAGTGATGCTACGGAAATGCAGTTGGGCCTTCATTTCTTGACCCCTGCGGAGCGCAGAGATATCATAGCGTATGATTCAGACGGCGAGGTCACGGTAAAGGTTACTTGCAATTATTGCAAGGAAGCCTTGGAGAACAACCCGGAACTCAGCCTGCTGTCCAGTCCGCTTCAGTAAGGTGGAAGCGCCTGTCTCTATCGTCATCCGCAAGCCTTGGCGTTACAGCTGAGGCTTGTTTTCGATTCCAATTATAATAGGTGCCGGCGGTGATTAGCCGGTAGCCTGTTCAGTAAGAGAGGTGCGCCTGTTGTTACAAGGTCTTATAGAAGCTTTTTCCAAGGATCCCGATTTTCAGTCAGTCACCCAAGGTATCGCTGCAGGTATGAAGGAACAGCTCATATCAGGTTTATCTGGCTCTGCGAGACAGATTATGCTTGCGGCATTGCACGAACAGACAACGCGTCCACTGCTGGTGGTAACGCATAATATGTTTTCAGCCCAAAAAATGGCTGATGATTTACAGGAAGCGCTTTCCCCGGAACGCGTACTGCTCTATCCTGCCAATGAACTTGTTGCCGCGGAAGCTGCCGTTTCCAGTCCGGAAACGTTGGCCCAGCGAATTGAGGTTCTGACAAAATGTGCCCAAGGCTTCCGGGGCATTGTTGTGGTCCCTTATTCCGGCGTACGCCGACTGCTCCCCTCCCCTCATGTGATGGCCCAGGCCCAGCTTACAGTTACGCAAGATGGGACACTTGAGCTGGAAGCCTTTTTGCTGTCCATGATTGAGATGGGTTATGAGCGGGTGGAGCGGGTAGAGAACCGTGGTGAATTGAGCGTGCGGGGCGGAATTGTTGATTTTTATCCTATGACTAGTCCTCTGGCTTACCGGGTGGAGCTGTTCGATGATGAAGTGGACTCCATTAGAACCTTTGACCCTGTGGATCAGCGTTCTATTGATAAAGTGCGCAATGTGACTATTACTCCCTCCAAGGAAGTTATCGCAGACAAGTCTCGCCAGGAAGTGGCATCACAAGAAGCCTCCGTACTGCTGGAGCGGCAGTTGGAGAAAATGACAGACCGGCAAGCAAAGATTCGTTTACGGGAAGAAATAGGCCGTGAACTGGAAATGTTGCGTGAAGGTACTTATTTTCCTGAAATCTATAAATATATTAGTCTTCTATATCCGGAACGTTCTCATTTATATGATTACATGGCGGAGGACACTCTGCTTATTCTTGATGAGCCGGCCAGATTGCTAGAAACGGCTAAGCAGCTCGAACGAGACGAGTCGGAATGGAACCTGCATCTGCTGCAAAACGGTAAAATGCTGCCCGATATGCCGCTCTCTGTCGAAAGTGATGTAGTGATGTACCAACGTCCGTTTCAAAGCCTGTTTATGTCTATCTTTTTACGTCAGGTTCCGCATATTCAGCCACAGAACATATTAGGCTTTATCAGCCGTGGGATGCAGGATTTCCATGGACAGATGAATGTGCTGAAGTCAGAGATGGAACGCTGGCATAAATCAGGTGTGCAGGTAATGATGCTTGCTAATGGCGAGGAACGGATCGAACGTGTCCGTAGAATCCTATATGACTATGATATTGCTGAGCCAACCATTGTTCAGGGAAATCTAGGCTCTGGATTTGAGCTGCCGTCGATCCATTTGGCTGTGATTACCGAAGGAGAGCTGTTCTCTCAGAAGCAGAGGAAGGCTCGTAAAGTATCCAAAGGTATAGACAATGCTGAACGGATCAAGAGTTATACGGAGCTGAAGATCGGCGATTATGTCGTCCATCAGAACCACGGTATCGGCAAGTATATGGGGATCGGTACGTTGGAGGTCAGCGGCATTCATCGGGATTATATGCATATTCTCTATGCCGGTGGTGATAAGCTCTCCGTGCCCATTGAACAGATCGATCTGATCCAAAAATATGTAGGCTCCGAGGAGAAGGAACCGAAGATATACAAGCTTGGCGGCAACGAGTGGACGCGGGTTACCAATAAGGTTCGCTCTTCAGTAGAGGATATTGCTGACGATCTGATCAAGCTCTATGCCGAACGCCAAAGTGCTTTGGGCTATGGTTTTGAGAAGGATACACAGGAACAGCATGAATTCGAAGAGATGTTTCCCTACGAGGAGACACGGGATCAACTGCGGGCGATTGATGAGATTAAGAAGGATATGGAACAGAACCGTCCGATGGATCGGCTGCTGTGCGGAGACGTAGGTTATGGCAAGACAGAAGTGGCGATTCGTGCCGCCTTCAAATCGGCGATCGAAGGGAAGCAGGTAGCTGTGCTTGTTCCGACGACCATTTTGGCGCAGCAGCATTACGAGACCTTCCGAGAACGTTTCGCTAATTATCCGCTTAATATTCAAGTGCTCAGCCGTTTTCGCAGTCGCAAGGAGCAGAATGAGACGATTAAAGGGGTTCGGCAGGGAACGGTGGATGTGGTCATTGGGACACATCGGCTTTTGTCGCAGGATCTGATCTTTAAAGATCTGGGTCTATTAATTGTCGATGAAGAACAGCGCTTTGGCGTGACTCATAAGGAGAAGCTGAAGAAGCTCAAGACTAACGTAGATGTTCTAACTCTGACTGCAACTCCGATTCCCCGTACCCTGCATATGTCTATGCTTGGTGTGCGTGATCTGTCTGTTATTGAGACACCGCCGGAGAATCGCTTTCCTGTACAGACCTACGTCGTTGAGCATAGCCAGACGCTTACCCGGGAAGCGATTGAGCGTGAGTTAGCCCGCGGTGGGCAAGTCTATTATCTATATAATCGCGTTCAGGGCATTCAGGAAATGGCTGCTCAAATCTCGATGCTTGTTCCTGAGGCACGGGTGGGTATCGGACATGGTCAAATGTCGGAATCGGAGCTGGAGAAGACCATTCTCGATTTTCTGGACGGAGAGTACGATGTGCTGGTCAGTACGAGCATTATTGAGACGGGTGTAGATATTCCCAATGTTAATACGCTGCTTGTGCATGATGCTGACAAAATGGGCCTGTCACAGCTGTATCAGCTGCGGGGGCGGGTGGGTCGGTCCAATCGGATCGCCTACGCCTATTTCACCTATCAGCGGGATAAGGTGCTGACCGAAGTGGCGGAGAAACGCTTGCAGTCGATTAAAGAATTCACGGAGCTTGGCTCTGGCTTCAAAATTGCGATGCGTGATCTCTCCATTCGTGGAGCGGGTAATTTGCTGGGTGCAGAGCAGCATGGCTTTATCGCTTCCGTCGGCTTTGATCTGTATTCGCAGATGCTGGCTGAGGAAATCCGCAAACGCAAGGTGTCTGTACTTGGCGAGGAAGATACATCGCTTAAAGAAGGCAACACGGTCATTGATCTGTCCATTGACGCCTATCTGCCTTCTGAGTATATTTACGACAGTATCCAGAAGATTGAGATTTATAAAAAGGTTGCGGCAGTTACCTCCTTTGAGGATGCCTCCGAGCTTGAGGACGAGCTGCTTGACCGGTTCGGTGAACTGCCGGAAGCTGTCATCAATCTCTTGTCTGTAGCCCGTTTGAAGGTTTATGGCAAAATGTACGGTATCGACTCCATGGTTCGACGCGGGGAAGAGGTAGCGCTTAATTTCTTTGAAGGTCGCACCGGAGATTTTGATACAGCGAAGCTTGCTAAGGTTGGAAATCGCTTTGAAAGACGTGTACAATTTGATAGGGAAGCCAAAGCGGCTATCCGGGTGAAGTCTAAAGGGCTTGAGGACAAAGAGCTGCTTGACTTGCTCGAACAATTTCTGGAAGCAGTCAAACAGTCTTTTAAATCGAAGGGAGAACTACACAATGTCGTTAAATAAACAAAAAGCCTGGAAAGTGCTGCTCGTCTCACTGGCAGCAGCCGTCTCTTTCTCGATGCTTTCTGCATGCAGCAGTAAGTCAGATAACGCCGAGGACAATAGTAAGGCCGTAGCCACCTATACTGGCGGAACAATTACTGAAAAGGAATTTGCCCTGGATCAAAAGATTATGAAATTCCTTTCTCCAGAACAGGCGCAGTATTTAGAGATTGATGCCTTTAAAGAGTCTATCCTGAAGCAGGAGGTCGCTTTTGAATATCTAGCAACCAAAGCAACGGATGAAGCTAAGAAACAAGCGGAGAAAGAGGCTGACGCTCAAGTAGCTTCCTTGAAAACCGGGTTGGCTGACACGTATGAGAGTACACTTAAGGAGCAGGATCTTACAGAAGCTGACATCCATACGTACATGTTGCGTGTATTGACGGTTTACCAGGATATGCTGCTTAAAGTAACCGATGATCAGGTGACGAAAGAATTCGAAGCGACGAAGGGCGACTTTACAGTGTCCACGCTGCGCCATGTACTAATAGGATTAACTGACGCCAACAGCAAGGCACGCACCAATGCGGACGCGCTGAAGCTGGCTAAGGATGTAAAGGCACAACTGGATGCTGGTGCTGACTTTGCAACGATTGCCAAGAAATATTCGGATGATACCGGATCTAAAGATGCTGGCGGCGAATATAAGGACAAGGCTCTTGGCACCTATGTGGAGGAATTTAAAAAGGCTGCTCAGACCTTACCACTGAACACAATCAGTGAACCCGTAGAAACAACTTATGGTTATCACATTATTGAAGTGGAATCCCGCACGGATAAAACCTTTGACCAGCTAACGGATGAACAGAAAGATGGCATTAAGAGTTCACTGGCTTCCAAAGGTCTAGAGACCTTTCTGGAGAAGGGCATGGATGATCTGAAAGTCGTTATCAATCTGCCGAAAAGCTCCGCTGCAGCAAATGAATCCGGAACAACAAACACTGGAACTTCTGAGCCTACTGCAGCTCCAAGTGCGGATGCACCAGCAGCAACTGAAGCTGCCAAATAAGCAGTAGCAAATAGGACAAGTCCTGCTCCAAAGCCTCCCCTCACTCCAGAGTGAGGGGAGGCTTTTTCCTTTTTAGCGTTTATGTATAAGGAACTGGGAAGAGATGAATACTATGGTCAGATATTAAGATAAATCACTGGGAGTATTCTTTCCCATATTGAACAGTAGTTGGACTAAACTTCTTTAGAAAGCGGGGCACATGTGAAATGAAAGCTACTGGAATTGTACGCCGTATTGATGATCTCGGACGAGTGGTGATCCCCAAAGAAATCAGACGCACCTTACGCATCCGAGAAGGCGATCCACTGGAGATATTCGTCGATCGCGATGGTGAAGTCATACTGAAGAAATATTCCCCGATCGGGGAATTGGGAGATTTTGCCAAAGAGTATGCAGAGTCACTCTTCGAAAGTACAGGACATATTACAATGATTGCGGACCGTGACACCTTTATTACACTTGCTGGCGGTTCCAAGAAGGATTATTTGGATAAACAAGTGGGCGTGCTGCTGGAGAAAGTGATGGATGGCCGGAAAACGGTACTGGAAACGAACGGTGGCAGCTACGAACTTGGTAAAGATCATCAGGAACTACTATCCTCCTATGTGGCCGCACCCATCATTTCCGGCGGAGATCCTATTGGCTGTGTAGTAATGCTGAATAAAGATGATTCGGTGAAAATGTCACAAATGGAAGTTAAAATGACTGAAACGGCTGCTGCATTCCTTGGCAAGCAGATGGAGCAGTAATATCTTATTTGCACTACGGACCCTGCCTTCCTTTGGTATGATGGACAAAGGGAGGCGGGGATTTTGTTGTCTGGGGCGTACATACGTTATAATATAGAAATTCATCTTATTCTAGCAGTAGAGCAGGTATATTTATGAAATCCACAACTCAGGCTTCCAGATTGCTGCAAGGGGCATTTATTCTTAGTGCTGCAGCCATAATCTCCAAGCTGATTGGTACATTGCAAAAAATCCCGCTGCAGAATTTGGGTGGCGATGCCGTATTCGGTATTTATAACACTGTTTATCCTCTATATACGATCCTTGTAACGGTAGCCATGCTGGGGCTTCCTACTGCCATATCCAAGTTCGTAGCTGAAGCTTCGGCTGGAAGACGCGATGAGGAGGGGCGGCGGGTATTGCTGCTAGCTGCGGGAATAACGGGCATTAGCGGTTTAGTCATCGGAGTCCTTACTTATACGGGTGCACCAATTATTGCCGTTTGGGTCGGGAACTCGCATGTGCTGCCTGCACTGCGGAGCAGTGCGTGGGGGCTGGCCTTTGTTCCGGTGATGGCCGCACTGCGTGGTTATTTTCAAGGACTGCATAATATGGTGCCTACAGCAGTGTCGCAAATTGTTGAGCAGTCGGTGCGTGTTGCTGTGATGATTGGACTGCTACTTTATTTGACTTCACAGGGTGCCGGAGCGGAGAGTATCGCTGCTGGTGCACTGCTCGGATCGGCTGGTGGCGGGGCAGCAGGGCTGCTGGTTATGCTGCTGTATTGGCGGCGTTACCGCCGTAGCGGCAGCATGCAAGGAGCTGGAGCAGAGATCGCAGCCGCAACAGAGGCTATAAGGCCGGGAGTGTATGTTACTACTGCTGCTGACTCAGTGGGCTCAACCGGACGGAGCGGAAGCGTGAAGGCCAGTAAGCTGCTGGCCTATGGGGTTCCCGTGATGCTGGGTGCGCTGGCTGTGCCACTTATTGGCTTGGTAGATGTATTTACTGTGCCCCGTCTGTTGTCCGCATCCGCTGGAAGTGAAGGGGACGCAATGGCACAGTTTGGGGTGTACAACCGCGGGTTGCCACTCGTACAGATTGTAACCATGCTGGCTACTTCGTTGTCCGTAGTGTTCATTCCGGCGCTGGCCGAGGCGAAGTTCAAGGGCGATATGCAACTGATTGAGACGCGCTGCAGCCTGTCGCTGCGCTGGTTCTGGCTGCTCGGCTTGGCAGCAGCAGTCGGTCTCGCCGTGCTTGCTGTGCCCATTAATGTGGCGCTATACGGCGATACCGCCGGCAGCACCACAATGACCTGGCTGGCCTTCACCGCCGCTGGCGGTACGGTCAGCATCATCTCCGCCGCCCTGCTGCAGGGCTTGGGCTATGTGCGCGCACCCGCGCTGCACCTGCTGGCCGCAGCAGCGCTGAAGGTGGCGCTGAACCTGCTGCTCGTCCCGCAGCAGGGCATCACCGGCGCGGCCATGGCTGGCGTGGCCGCGCATCTCTTCGCAGCAGCACTGAACGTGCTGCTGCTGCACCGCCAAGGCCATCTGCGGCTTCGCTTCGCAGATGCCCTGGCCAAGCCCGCGCTGCTGCTCGCGGGCTTAGGCCTGGCCGCAGCCGCCGCGAGCTGGGGCGCTGGGCTAGCGGCGACAGCGGCCGGCTTAGGCGGCGGGCGGACCGCAAGCCTCGCGCAGAGCCTGCTCGGCGTTACTGCGGGCTGCGCAGTCTTCGCCGTAGGTGCGATCGCCCTGCGGCTGCTCAGCGAGAGCGAGCTGCGCCAGCTTCCGGGCTTCGGCCCGTCCCTGGCGGACAAGCTGAAGAAGCTGCGCTTGTTTCCATAAGGCTTAACCGGCTACATTACGAGTAGTACAATCTATTATTACAAGGCAGCCTTTCGCTTGGAGCGATTAAGGGCGCCAAGGAAGAGAGGAACAGGCATGAGCGCAACATTAACAGTGGTTGGCCTCGGGTCCGGCAATCCGGACCGGCTGACGTTAGGCATCGTCAAGAAGCTGAAGGCGGCATCCGTCGTCTATGTACGTACCAAGGAGCATCCGGTCATGGCTGCCCTGGCAGAGCTTGAGATTCCATCACAGTCCTTTGATGGGCTGTATGAAACATTATCCTCATTTCCTGAGGTATATGAAGCGATAACCTCACAATTGATCGAGGAGGCGCGTTCCGCTGCGCCGGGCACGAATATCGTCTATGCGGTACCGGGGCATCCCATGGTTGCCGAATCCGCAGTTTCTCTGCTGCGCCAGCGTTGCCCGGGAGAGGGCATAGAGCTGCAGATCCTGGGCGGTGAAAGCTTTCTCGATGAGGCGTTTGTACGGCTTGGCTTTGATCCCATCGAAGGGTTCCAACTGCTTGATGCTTCCGGCATTCGCAGCTCCCAGCTTCAGCCTGAGCTGCACACGCTGATTGGCCAAGTGTATGACAGCTTCACAGCTTCGGAGACGAAGCTGTGTCTGATGGAGCTGTATCCACCTGAATATGAGGTTATTGTTGGGCATGCCTTGGGAGTAGAGAACGAAGAATCGATCATTACCGTACCACTGTATGAGCTGGACCGTCTGGATGGCTATGGCAATCTGTCGCTTGTTTATGTTCCGGCCAATCGTACTGCGGATATCCGCAAACGCACCTTTGCCCGCCTGCATGAAATTGTCGATATTTTGCGCAGTCCGGAAGGTTGTCCCTGGGATCGGGAGCAGACCCATGAATCGTTGCGCAAAAATCTGATCGAGGAGACCTACGAGGTTCTTGAGACGATAGATGAGGATGACCCTGAACATATGAAGGAAGAGCTCGGGGACCTTTTGCTCCAGATTATGCTCCATTCACAGATGGAAGAGGAGCTTGGGACCTTTAACGTGTTCGATGTGATTGAAGGGCTGAATGATAAGCTGATCTTCCGGCATCCGCATGTATTTGGCGAGCAAAGTGCCAGTGACGCCACAGAGGCGCTGCAGAATTGGGAGGGCATGAAGGCAGAGGAGAAACGCCGCAAGGGCTTAAAGCCAGAGGAACAATCTGCCCTTAGTGGTGTTCCCCGCGATTTGCCAGCATTGATGAAGGCTTACAAGCTGCAGAAGAAAGCCTCCAAGGTAGGCTTCGATTGGGACAATGTGAGTGATGTTCTGGCCAAGATTCGTGAGGAGCTGGATGAACTGCAAGAGGCGATTGATACGGGTGCACCAGAGGATGAGCAGCTTTTGGAGCTGGGAGATTTGCTATTCGCTGCCACGAATGTGGCCCGTTTCATTGGAGCAGATCCGGAAGAGGCTTTAACCCGCACCAACCGCAAGTTTGTCAATCGATTTCAATATATTGAACAAAGTCTGCTGCGAAAAGGAACATCTGTACAGGATAGTAGCCTGGACGAAATGGAAGCTTTGTGGCAGGAAGCCAAGAGCCAGGAGCAGAAGGCATAGAGACCGTTGTTCTAAACTTGCTTCTGATCCTCTTTGAGCCGTATATGTCTGCCCAGATGGGGCAATGCTGGTAAGGCACTACCACAAATCTCTGATTTGAAATGGAGATAGCGGTTTATAATGTAATAGTGCTAGAGCCTGAGCTGTAGTGGCGATTTTTGAGAAAGAGGAGTTTCTTTTTAAAAAAATCGGCGAGTTGTGGCAGGATTTTAGAATGGCATCAAGAATATCATAAAGACGAAATGACGATTTGCGCCATTGTCTGGCTGTGAATCTCGTTTCATTTATTTTTTCGTATCCTAGGAGGAACTTCAAATTATGAACAAGACAGATTTGGTAAACAACATTTCCGAGAAAAACGGATTGGCAAAAAAAGAAGTAGAAGCAGTATTGAACGGGTTTTTGGGCGAAATTACCGAAGCTTTGTCAAAAGGTGATAAAGTTCAACTGATCGGTTTCGGAACTTTCGAAACTCGTAAACGTTCCGGACGTACAGGACGCAACCCACAAACGGGCGAAGCAATTGAAATTTCTGAATCTACTGTACCGGCCTTCAAGGCGGGGAACAAACTTAAAGAAGCTGTCAACTAATGCGTCTCGACAAATTCCTGAAAGTATCCCGTTTGATCAAGCGCCGTACCGTGGCGAAGGATGTGTCCGAACAGGGCCGGGTGTTAATTAACGGACGGGAAGCCAAACCGAGCAGTACAGTCAAGATCGGAGACGAGATTACCGTACAATTTGGTCAAAAGCTCGTGACGGTCCAAGTGGAAAAGCTAGTTGAAACCACCCGCAAGGACGAGGCTGCCGGTATGTATACTTTACTCAGGGAAGAGCCTGTTGCCAAAAGCACCGGTCTGGACTGGTAAATAGCTTGAGTACTTTAAGGTTGTACAAGAAGGCGTAGCTCTACATTACGTAGAGCCGCGCTTTTTTATTTTGCTGTTTAACTATCATTTTATAAAAAAATCCGTAAAGTTCTATAACATTACCCTCCACCATAGATTAGAGGTAAGAAGGAGGGGTACATGCTATGACCGAGCCAGTAAAGGTTAATAAACAGCACGATCTGCACATGCGCAGTCGTAAGCAGTTGGAGTTGACGGGTGTGCAAAATGTAGAGAGCTTTGATAGCGAGGAGTTTCTACTCCGTACAGAACTTGGCCATCTCACCATTCGCGGGAATCATTTACATATCAAAAACTTAAGTCTGGAGAACGGAATCTTGTCACTTGAGGGCAATATCCAATCTCTGATTTATCTTGATCCCGGATCGCACGGTAAAAATAAAGGTTTACTCGGCAAGCTATTTAAATGAATCCTGCGATCCAGTGGCTAACGCTGCTTTATATGATGCTGGCCGGGTCAGCAATGGGACTGGCCTATGACAGCTACCGGGTGCTGTCACTGAAATTACGGTTTCCCAAATGGTTGAACGCTATGCTGGATCTGCTGTATTGGATATGGGCAGCCTTGCTTGTGTTCCGCATGTTGTACGCAGGGAATCAGGGACAATTGCGGGTTTATGCTTTTCTGGGACTCTTTCTAGGTGTATGGATCTATTTTTTGATCTTCAGTGTTACGGTGCGGCGTTTTGTGGTAATGTTAATTCAGTCAGTTCAGTATACGTGCAGATTGTTATGGAGACTTGTAGAAATCCTGATAGGTGTGCCACTGCTTTGGCTTTGGCGTTTTCTTAAGGGACTGCTGAAGTTGCTTGGACGTATTCTTTTATTCATACTAAAGTTGCTGTTGCGTCTAACGAAGCCGATTTGGGTACTACCTGTAAGGTGGATCTCTCCGCATGTATTGCGGCTGGCTCACAGCGCCTGGATCAGGAGATACACAGAATGGATCACCAAACGATGGAAACGCTGACCTTGAAGTGGGGGTACGCTGCATGAACAGATTCTCTGCGGAAGAGAAGGCCAATAATAGTAAATCTTCGGCCGCAGGTGCGAAGAGAAGAAGAGTCCTATGGACACTTTTTATCGCGGTATTTTTCGGCTGGGCGGGGTATGTCTTTTTTGCCCAGAGCGCACTTATTGCGGACAAGAGTAGCCAACTGGCTAAGAAGCAGGAAACCAGTGAGAGTGTTACGGCATCTTTGAATCAACTGAAATACGAAGTATCGCGACTTAATGATGATGAATATATCGGTCAACTGGCGCGTAAATGGTATAATATCTACCCGCAGGGCGAAACTCCTATCCGGACAGAGCAATCGAAGTGATCAAGAGACCAAAAACAGGCTTTTCACTCTGTTGCCTTGCTTTCCTCTTTACTGTATAATCAAATCACCGCAGACTGGATGACCTTAATATTCGTCTGTATATTTTTAAGGGAGGATCATTTTATTCTATGGCAATTGAAGTGGGCACCAAGTTAGAGGGCAAAGTGACAGGCATTACGCATTTCGGAGCATTTGTGGATCTGTCAGGAGGCGTCACAGGTCTCGTTCACATCTCGGAAATCGCCGATAATTACGTCAAGGATGTTAACGATCATCTGAAGATAAGTGATGTAGTAACAGTCAAGGTGATCAACGTTGACAAGGACGGTAAGATCGGACTTTCCATTAAGCAGGCTGTAGATAAGCCGGCATCGGAAGTACGTCCTCCCAGAGCTCCAAGACCTGAACGTCCAAGCGGTGGAGATCGTTTTGGCGGTGGTGGCGGAAGTGGCGGAGGCGGCGGCGGTGGTGGCGGTGGTTTCAATCGTGAACGTGGAGGGCGTGGTGCTTTTAACAAGCCTGTAGCCGGTAAACCTTCATTCGAGGATAAAATGTCACGTTTCCTGAAAGATAGTGAAGAGCGGATATCTTCGATCAAGAAGAACACAGAAGGAAAGCGCGGAGGCCGTGGAGCCAAGCGTGATTAATTAAATACTGAAATTCCATAAATAACCGCTGGGGCATTTCGCCTTTTGCGGTTTTTTTGTCGGGACGAGACAAATTGCCGACAGCATCCATCTCATTCTCACATAACTCTAGGGCAATCGCTGGCGAATGACTGTAATCTCTTTCCATGATGTGGGGTTGCCGGATGCTTCAAGAAGAGAACAACCGACCGCTCTATAAGGGTTAAACCCGAATTTACAAGTATTGTCGGGACAGGCTTTTTTGTCGGAAATTTCTTGGGATTGGCTCTCCGTTTTTGACAAACTTTCTCAGAACCGTGCGCTTATAATGAGAACCATAAATTCTCAAACGGGTGGTGTAGCGGAATGGGTAAAAGCAATGTGGTGAATTTGCCGGAGTGGACAAGAGCAGGTAGCAATGACAAAGATGAGAAATCAGCTTGGGGAGTGCGCGTGAAGACCTGGAGTCAGAGCCGACGGTGGATTCAGCTTATGTCAGCCAAGAAATGGATGCTGCTGCTGAGCTTTATGGGTTTCCTGCTAGGAAGAGCCATGATATTGGACGAGCTGTCCCCCTTTGCCGCAGCTTTCTTTGCCGTCGTTGTATTTTTGCGCAGAGATTCTATATTGCCTGTCGCCGGAGCTATTGTGGCAGGCAGCCTCTTCACCCCGTTCCCTGGCGCATGGGTTATCACTGCAGAGTTGATTATTTTCTTTCTAGTTTATAAAGGACTGGAGACCTTCCAGCGAATAGATTTGGCCTATGCGCCACTAATGGTATTCGTGTCTTCTTTTATGGTTGGCCTGTTCCAGGTTGTCATCGGCCCGTCCATTACTTGGTATCCACTGATGATGATGACACTCGATGCTCTGCTTGGATTCGTACTCACATTGGTGTTCCTGCAAGCCCTTCCTTTGCTAACCTATCGTCAAAAGAGTCGTGCGCTACGAAACGAGGAAATTCTCTGCCTTATCATTTTACTGGCTTCTGTCATGACCGGTCTTGTAGGTTGGAGTGTCAATGGCTTATCTCTAGAGCATATCTTATCCCGCTACCTGATACTGCTGTTTGCAATGGCTGGTGGTGCTCCTCTTGGTGCTGCTGTCGGGGTAGTTACGGGGCTGATTCTCAGCTTGGCCGATATCGGCGCGATCTATCAGATGAGCTTACTGGCCTTCTCTGGAATGCTCGCAGGTATGATGCAGGGAGGGAGAAAAGGTGCAGTATCTATCGGAATGCTGCTAGGGTCCAGTATTCTTTCTGTTTATTTTACGGGTCCAGGGGAGATGATGGCCTCCACGTGGGAGACCTGTGGAGCGGTTCTGTTATTTTTGCTAACACCAAAGGGACTCATTACAGCTATTGCCAAATATGTACCGGGCACAACGGACCATAGCCGATCCCAGCACGAGTATGCCCGCAGGGTAAGAGATCTAACCGCAGATCGGGTCACACAGTTTTCGCAGGTGTTCCAGCAGCTGTCCAGCAGCTTCGGCCAGATCTCCCGAGCCGGGGATGCTGGTAAAACGGACCGTGAAATGGAGGGCTTCATGAACACGGTGACAGAAGGAGCTTGCTCAAGTTGCATCCGGCGATCACACTGCTGGGATGCCAAATTTTATCAAACCTATAGGTATATGACGGATATGATGACTACTATAGAGGAGTGCCCGGATATTACAGCTGCTCAGCTTCCCCCAGAGTGGAACCGGATTTGCGGTAAAACAGGAGAAGTGCTGGAAATGATGAAAGGTCAATATGATCTTTACCAGCATGATATGCGGTGGAAGAGACAAATATACGATAGCCGTCAATTTGTTGCGGAACAGCTTTCCGGAGTGTCACAGGTGATGGAGGATTTGGCCAAGGAAATCAAGCGCGAAGGACAGGCGATGTATCGTCAGGAAGGCCAAATCCGTGAGGCATTGGAGAAACTTGGTTTGTCTATCCATAGTATTGAGATTATGAGCCTCGACCCTGGACGCGTAGAAATCGAAGTGGTACATGCCTACACCAGGGGCTTTGATGAATGCCGCAAAATGATAGCTCCCCTCCTTTCAGATATCCTGGATGAGAATATAGCTGTTGTTTCTGAAACAGCTGTACACCCCCGTGAAGGTCTATCGATGGTCACCTTCGGCTCGGCAAAGGCATACGAGGTAAATACGGGTGTGGCGGGTGCCGCCAAAGGCGGGGATATGTTGTCAGGTGACAGCTACAGCACGAGAGAGCTCGGAAATGGCACCTTTGCCGTATCGATCAGCGATGGAATGGGGAATGGGGAACGGGCGAGAATGGAGAGCAGTGCGGCGCTTGGTATGCTTGAGAAGCTGCTACAGTCTGGTATGGATGAGAAGCTGGCTGTAAAGTCTGTGAATTCCATTCTGCTGCTGCGCTCTCCTGACGAATTCTATGCCACCGTAGATATGGCACTGATCGACCAGTATTCGGCGCAGACCACCTTTATGAAGATCGCTTCGGCACCGAGTTTTATACGGCGGGGTAACGAGGTCATTCCGATCACGGCCAGCAATCTGCCTATCGGGATTATTAAGGAGATTGAAGTCGATCTGGTCAGTATGCAGCTGCGTCCGGGTGATATTTTGATAATGATGACTGATGGTATTTATGATGCGCCCGGATATGCCGTTAATAAAGAGATATGGATGAAACGATTAATCCAGGAGCTGGAAGGTGATGATCCTCAGGATATGGCCGACAGCTTGTTGGACAAAGTAATCCGCTATCAGGGAAATGAAATTCAAGATGATATGACCGTTATTGTCAGCCGCCTCGACCACTTCCACCCAGAATGGTCCAGCCTGCATATGCCGGGAGTCGGCCGCATGGATCGCCCGCGTATTGTTAGTTAGCTTTTATCCCAGTGTGTTTATCTCTTATCGTCTACCTGTCAGACGGTTTGTATGCGCACAGCGCTGTACCTGCATGACCCGGCGAGTCCAATTCCATAACTCGCCTTCAGCCTGCCCGCTCCCGTTTCAAAAGCTGCTGACTCAGCGGCGTAATCTTTAGATTTCAAATATGGAAGTGAATATACGGAACGTAGAGAAATTTTGGTGCTGGAGAAGCGTCAGCGTTCGCCTTTGTCCTCAGATTTCAACCGCGAGCAGCGGTTCCAATCAAGAAATCTGAGGACAACAGCGATCGTAAGCCCAAACATTTCTCGTAGTTCCCCTTAATTCACAATTGTTTTGATCTAAAGTTTTCCCCAAAAAAGCAGAGTTTGAAATCTCTCATTTCTGGATATGCTAGAAACAGAGGTTCCAAGTCAAAGGGGAGTGGATGGGTCATGAAGCAAATTTTACTCATTACTGACGGTTGTTCGAATGTGGGGGAGAGTCCGGTGATGGCTGCAGCGCATGCTCTGCAGGAGGGGATCACCGTTAACGTGGTTGGTGTTATTGATTATGGGACGATCGGTGAACTGGGAAGCAGAGAGATTGCTGACATTGCCAAAGCGGGTGGCGGGATCAGTCGGATCGTCGGAACGCCGCAACTGGCGCAGACCATGCAGATGATGACACGCAAGACCGTGGTTCAGACCATCCAGCAGGCAGTTAATAAAGAGGTAAAAAAAATATTAGGCGATGGCTCCCTAGAAGCATTGCCTCCGCTTCAGCGTTCACAAGTAGTAACTGTCGTGGATGAATTGACAGAGACGTCGCCGCTGCGCATCGCATTGCTGATCGACGCGAGTGCGAGCATGAAGCCAAAGCTGGGCGCAGTCGAGGACGCCATCCGTGATTTAGCGCTTAGTCTGGAAGCCAGAGAAGGCAGCAGTGAAATTGCTGTATTCCATTTTCCTGGTCGCTCCAGTGGGGAAGAAGCCATGCTTGATATGGATTGGACTCGTGATCTGTCGGGAGTTCGTGCGCTGTTCTCCCGGATGCGGATGAGGGGGGCAACCCCGACAGGACCAGCTATTTTCAAGGTGCTTGAACATTATCGTTATGATACACTGGATAAACATCGTGACCGCCATCCGGCCCAAGATCACGATGAAAGAGAAGGGATGATTGGTGGGTATGTCGTCTAATCCGCCCTATCCTGCTGGCACCGTTATCATCGGCAAATGGCGGGGGAACCGCTATGTTGTGGAACGGCTGCTGGGAAGAGGCGCGAACGGAACCGTATATCTCGTGCAAAGAGAGGGAAGACGGGAGCGCTACGCGCTAAAAATCGGATACGACACACTTGATCTGCAATCAGAGATCAATGTGCTGACTTCGCTGCAATCGCGCCGCAAACGCAACGAACATCGCGCCCGCCAGGAATCTCCGTTATCTTCTTATTTACTGGAAGCTGATGATTTTGCGGATGGCAACAATGTTCCTTTTTATGTAATGCGTTATGTGGAAGGCAGACCTCTGCACCTTTTTTTATCCAGGAATGGTCCTTCGTGGCTCGGCCTGGTGGGGCTAAAACTGCTGGATAAGCTGCGGGGACTGCATGAGTGTGGATTTGTTTTTGGTGATTTGAAGCCGGAGAATGTTATGGTATCCGATTATGGGGAAGCGGAGCTAATCGATTTTGGTGGTGCCAGTCCTCTCGGGCGGAGCGTAAAACAGTTTACAGAATGGCATGACCGGGGATTTTGGAATGCCGGCAGCCGGACGGGCGATGAGAATTATGATCTTTTTGCCTTTGCTGTGCTCTGTCTTCGCTTGCTTAATGAAGAAGGGCTGAAGAAAGCTGCGCTGCAACTGCCACAGATGAGAAGTACTGATGAATTGCTTAAACTGGCTAAGAATTTGCCGGATAAGAAGCTATCCTCATGGTTGAGCCTAGCGCTCAAGGGAGGGTTCTCCGGTTCAGCGGAGGCTTTAGAACTCTGGAAAAATCACATCTATAACACACGCAAACGGGAGCTGGAAAGTATGGCCACCCCTCGTTGGCTGAAGAATGCCTTTGCCTTATCGCTATTTTTACTTGCGTTCACCATTTATTGGGTAATTCGTTTCTGAAACAATACATACAGCTGAGATGCTGACCCAACCGGTCAAACCCTCTGCAAACGACCGGTCGAGAAAGGAAGCCGCATATGGAGCAAATGAATGGACTGATGGAGTCTGTACAGGAGTCAGCAGCCGAGCATGAGCTGTGGTCACCTCATGACACCATTGTAGTCGCAGTTTCCGGAGGTCCGGATTCTGTGGCTCTTTTGCGTGTTTTGCATGACATATCTTTGAATCGGATGCCGTTAACCCTGATATGTGCCCATGTGAACCACGGGTTTAGACCCGAGTCGCCGGACGAGGCGGAGTTCGTACGCAGTATAGCTGAGGAACTGGGACTGGTCTTTGAGCTGGGAGTATTCGATATCCCCGCGTATATCAAGGAGAGTGGCCTTGGACCGGAGGGGGCGGCCCGGGAGAAGCGTTATCAGTTTCTGATTGAAACAGCACATCGTTATGGAGCCCGCTCCGTTGCTCTGGCACACCATGCCGATGATCAGGTGGAGACAGTGCTCATGCGCATGCTGCGCGGTAGCGGGCTTTCGGGACTGGCCGGAATACGCTGGAAAAGAACTGAAAAAAAGGTGGAACTCATTCGTCCCTTCCTGCGTATTAACAAAACAGCTCTTGTCGATTTTTGCGAGAAGCAGGGTTATGCTTATGTTGTAGATGCCAGCAATCTGCTGACTAAGTACAAGCGAAATGCGGTTCGATTGGAGATTCTTCCTTTTCTGGAAGGGTATAATGGCCGAGTCAGACAGTCGCTCTTGCAGCTTGCAGAGATTGCCGGTGCGGAAGATGATTTTATGGAAGTTACCACGGCAAAATGCTTTGAAGAGCTAGTTTCGAAGGTGCATGGTAAATATACCTTTGACAGGGCTTCATTTGCCGCCATACCCTCCGCTTTACAACGGCGTTTGATTAAACTAATATTAAATTATCTGTCAGCGGATTCATCCGTTGCCGATTTCCCCAAAATAGAAGCCGTGCGTCGGGGAACGCTGCAGGACTACCCCACAACGTGGAGTCTGGATTTAGGTGTAGGTCTGACTTGTGTGCGGCAATATGATACAATCTTGTTCTCGTCCAAGCCCTCACAGCGGCAGGCAAGCTATACATATCGGTTATCTTTACCTCATCCCCAGCTGAGGCTGGACGAAATAGGGAAAGTAATGACGATGGCGGTGCTGGAGAGAGAAAGCTTTTTCGTAAAGGGGGAGGACTCCGGGAAGATGTCGGCATGGTTTGACAGTGATGAACTGGTCTTCCCACTGACAATTCGTTCCCGATTGCCTGGAGATACCATAAAGGTTATGGGATTAAACGGAAGCAAAAAGGTAAAAGATATTTATATTGATGACAAAATACCTTCTTCCGAACGCTCTGTGATTCCCCTCGTTTGTGATGGTTTAGGCAATATCGTCTGGATTCCGGGTGTTAGACGCTCGATGCATGCCGCAGTAGGGCGGCACACGACCTCGGTGCTTCTGCTGTCTCTCCAAGAACTGGATGGGAGCGTAAGCCAACCGTAATGGTCGAAGTAAATCATTCATAGAATAACTTAGGAGGTTTCGCAAGTTGCAGAACGATATTCAGGAAATTTTGATCAGCGAAGAAGAAATACAGCAAAGAGTTAGAGAGCTTGGTGCACAGCTTAGCGCTGAATATGCAGGCCGTACCCCTTTAGTGATTTGTGTACTAAAAGGTGCGTTTATATTTATGGCAGATTTGGTTAAAGTCATTACAGTACCTGTGGAGATGGATTTCATGGCGGTATCCAGCTATGGAGCATCCACTAAGTCCTCCGGTATTGTCAAAATCATTAAAGATTTGGATGTGCCAGTAGAAGGACGTGATGTCTTGATCGTTGAAGACATCATCGACAGCGGTCTTACGCTCAGCTATTTAATTGAGCTGCTTCAGGGTCGCAATGCCGCCTCTATTTGTGTGGTTACCCTGTTTGATAAGCCGGCAGGCCGTACGGTTAATCTCGAAGCCAGCTACACGGGTTTTGTATTGCCCGACGAATTCGTAGTTGGCTATGGATTGGATTATGCCGAGCTTTATCGGAACCTCCCTTACGTAGGAGTGCTGAAGCCTGAGATTTATTCCAATTGATATTGACAGCCTTGGATCTACGGATCAAATTCAAGGACCTTCATTATTTGAGGTGTCCTAACAGGCTATGGTACAATAACTTGAGTGTTGTGAGAGGAGGTAGGGGATGAATCGGTTCATCCGGAATTCCGGTTTTTATTTGATTTTATTTTTAGTCGTGGTGGGCATTGTCCAGTTTGTAAGTAATGGTAATGAAGCCGCCGATTTCCCTAGATACGACGAGTTGCGGCAGGAGCTTAAGAAGGACAATGTGAAGACTTTGACAGTTCAGTTTGAAGGTAACGCTTTTGCGGTTACAGGCGAATATAAAGAATTGCCGACTGATGCTAAATCGAAAAGCTTCTCCACATATGTTCCTCCTACAGATGCTGCCCTTAATGAGCTGGTTGCGGCCAGTGATGCTAACGGCGTGGAGTTTACACAGAAGAAGATGCAAGGGGACAGTATTTGGCTGACGTTCCTTTCATCCATCATTCCGCTGGTTATTATGTTCATCCTGTTTTTCTTCCTGTTCAATCAGGCGCAGGGTGGCGGCGGTAAAGTTATGAATTTCGGCAAGAGTAAGGCTCGGTTATACAATGAAGAGAAGAAGAAAATTAGCTTTGAGGATGTTGCAGGAGCAGACGAAGAGAAGCAAGAGCTTGTCGAAGTCGTAGAATTCCTGAAAGATCCGCGTAAATTCGCTGCTGTAGGTGCTCGTATACCTAAGGGCGTATTGCTTGTAGGCCCTCCAGGTACCGGTAAAACTTTGCTGGCTCGTGCGGTCGCAGGTGAGGCTGGCGTTCCTTTCTTCAGTATATCTGGTTCCGATTTTGTAGAAATGTTCGTCGGTGTCGGTGCTTCACGTGTACGTGACTTGTTCGAGAATGCCAAGAAGAATGCCCCTTGTATCATTTTTATTGATGAGATTGATGCAGTCGGTCGTCAACGTGGTGCCGGACTTGGTGGCGGACATGATGAACGCGAGCAGACACTGAACCAATTGCTTGTTGAGATGGACGGCTTCGGTGGCAACGAGGGTATTATTATTGTGGCTGCTACCAACCGTGCTGATATTCTTGACCCCGCCTTGCTTCGTCCGGGACGTTTTGACCGTCAGATTACGGTTGACCGCCCTGATGTTAAAGGCCGTGAAGCCGTACTGCAAGTCCATTCCCGTAATAAACCGTTGACTAAAGATGTACGTCTTGACGTTGTCGCCAAGCGTACGACTGGCTTCACGGGTGCGGATTTGGAGAATTTACTTAACGAAGCGGCTTTGCTTGCTGCACGCCGTAACCGCAAGGACATTTCGATGAGAGAAGTGGACGAAGCGATTGACCGTGTTATCGTAGGTACTGAGAAACGCAGCCGTGTTATCAGTGACCGTGAGAAACGCATCGTGGCCTACCATGAAGCAGGCCATACTATCGCGGGT
This sequence comes from Paenibacillus sp. 19GGS1-52, assembly GCF_022369515.1. NCBI lineage: Bacteria > Bacillati > Bacillota > Bacilli > Caryophanales > Paenibacillaceae > Paenibacillus > Paenibacillus sp. 19GGS1-52. Next base: position 230,092 of record NZ_CP059724.1, on the reverse strand, counting down.
TATTTCTTGGAACATGCTGATATGGTGCATAAAGTAACAATCATCCCACGTGGACGCGCTGGTGGATATGTCATTATGCTTCCTAAGGAAGACCGGATGATTGTTACCAAGCAAGAGTTGCTTGATAAGGTTACCGGATTGCTTGGTGGACGTGTTGCTGAGGAATTATTCATTGGCGAAATCGGCACAGGAGCTTATAGTGACTTCCAGCAGGCTACGCGTATCGTGCGTGCCATGATTATGGAATATGGAATGAGTGAGAAGCTTGGACCTATGCAGTTCGGCACATCCCAGGGTCAGGTATTCCTTGGCCGCGATATTGGGCATGAGCAGAACTATAGTGACTCCATAGCGTATGAGATTGATCAGGAAATGCAGAACTTCATTAGTGCAAGCTATGAACGTTGTAAAGAGCTGCTGACCAAACACTCCAAAGAAATGCATTTGATCGCGAATACTCTGCTTGAGAAGGAAACGCTGGAACTTGATCAGATTTCACAGTTGATTGAACAAGGCTACCTGAACGAGGATGGTAAACCAGAGGAAGGCGAGAACGTTACTCATGAAGCCGGAGAACCTATAATTGATTCTATCGGTGATGTACGTGTTCGTATTCAAGGCAAATCTGATGATACCCAGTCCTCATTGGGAGATTTGTCCAAAGGAATTCCGAACAAACCGGATTCAGAGCCTGAAAAGGGTCCAGATGATGGAAATAAAGACGGAGGCGGAAGCCTTGTCTAATATGCCTATCAATTAAATGGCGCTAGCTTATCCGGAGAACGCAACTGTTCTCCGGATTTTTGTTTCTTTCAACCACCTATAAGGCTGTTAAGTCCTTGCCTGGTTACATTGACAGAGGCTGGAACGTTGTGTACATTAATGATTAATATATTAATTAATATATTACTAAGATTTGCGAACCTGCATATTCGTTGTTCGACGTGGGGACTTGTAACTTTATCTGAATGCGCCGGCGTAAAGCCGCGAAGACATAAGGGGGAGAACTATCAGTGGAAGCTCTGGCGCTGGAGCGCAAGCAGGAACAGAATCGTGAACTTCGTGTACGTCTCGAAGAGCTTAAAAAAGAACGGAACGCAATCATCTTGGCTCATTATTATCAACGTGATGAAATTCAGGAGGTCGCAGACTTCCGGGGAGACTCTTTTTTACTGGCTCAGAAGGCAGCAGAGACCGATGCTGATGTTATAGTATTCTGTGGTGTTCATTTTATGGGAGAAAGCGCCAAAATATTAGCACCCAACAAAATCGTACTCATTCCTGATGAACGTGCCGGCTGCCCAATGGCCGATATGGTTAATGTAGATGGTTTGCGCAAGCTCAAAGCCCAACATCCCAATGCTAAAGTTGTTACCTATATCAACTCATCTGCGGAAATTAAAGCAGAGACCGACATATGTTGTACCTCTGCCAATGCCGTGAGAGTGATAGAATCGTTGGATGCTGAAGAAATCATCTGGGTACCCGATAAAAACCTAGGCCAATACGTTCAGGATCAGACCGGCAAGAAAATGATCATCTGGGAAGGCTACTGCAATACTCATGACATGCTTACGGTTAAAGATGTTGTAGAAATGAGAGCTAAATACCCAGAGGCTGAATTTGTTGTTCATCCGGAGTGTCGTCCTGAGGTGGTTGCAATGGGTGATTTTGTAGGCAGCACCACAGCGATTCTTGAATATTGCCGGAAATCCGATCGTCGCCAGTTTATTGTCGGAACAGAGGACGGTACCGGATATCAGCTACGTTTGGATAGTCCAGACAAGGAATTTCATTTTGCTACGAAGTTTCTCGTGTGCCCTAATATGAAAGTTAATAATTTAAAAAAACTGGTGAAATGCCTGGAGACAATGAAGCCGCAGATTTACGTTCCGCCCGCTGTCGCCGACAAAGCCAGAACCTCCCTAGAGCGCATGCTACAAGTCCGGTAGCATGCGCTACTCTTTCGTTGAAACAGGTGAAAAGCGGTCATGATTCCACAATATTTGATTGATTTCGACCTCCGAGATATTCCAACCGTAAAGACAGATTGTATTGTCATCGGTTCAGGTATCGCCGGATTGTTTACAGCTATCAAAGCCAGTGAAGATCGGCGTGTTATTATGATAACCAAAAAATCGCTGATGGAGAGCAATACCCGTTACGCACAAGGTGGGATTGCCGCTGTTATTGCTGAGGATGATTCCCCGGCGTACCATCGACAGGACACACTGATGGCAGGAGCAGGCCTATGTTCGTCGGCTGCTGTTGATGCATTGGTTAACGAAGGTCCGGAGGGTGTACATGAGCTAATTCGGTTGGGAACGTTGTTCGACAAGGAAGACGGTGTGCTTGCGTTAACTCAGGAAGCAGCGCACAGTCACCGTCGTATTTTGCATGCTAACGGAGATGCTACCGGATATGAGATTGTGCGAGCGTTGGTAGAGCAGGTGGCGGAGCATAAGAATATTGAAGTGTGGGACGATCATTATGTGATTGATCTTATTACGGAGAACGGCGAATGTGTAGGTGCCTTGCTGCAACGGCCAGGCGGCGGACGCTTATTTCTTCAGGGGGATGCAACCATATTATGCTCCGGAGGAGCAGGACAGCTGTATCGCTATACCACGAATCCCGAAGTAGCGACCGGAGATGGTGTGGCTATCGCTTACCGGGCTGGAGCGCATATTCGGGATATGGAATTTATTCAGTTTCATCCGACAGCGTTAAGCTATCCTGGGGCACCTCGTTTTTTGATTTCGGAAGCTGTTCGTGGTGAAGGTGCAGTGCTGCGCAATATTAAAGGAGAGCAGTTTATGGATCGTTACCACGAGCTGCTTGAACTTGCGCCGCGTGATATCGTGGCCCGGGCGATTGTGAGTGAGATGGAGCTTACGAAGTCAACTTTTGTATATCTGGATATTACACATGAATCAGCAGAGATGGTGAAGCACCGTTTCCCAACGATTTATGAGACCTGTATGAGTTATGGACTGGATATTACGAGTGATTGGATCCCGGTGGCTCCTGCTGCGCATTATATGATGGGGGGCATTAAGACCGATCTAAATGGGGAAAGCACGATCTCCCGTCTATTTGCTTGCGGTGAAGTATCCTCTACTGGGCTGCATGGAGCAAATCGTTTGGCGAGTAATTCCCTGTCTGAGGCGCTAGTATTTGGGAGACGGATTATTGAACGGATTCATGAGCTTCCGCCGCTGGGGCGCGACGTGGTCTCTGGTGGTAGCCATGAGGGCCGTGTTGAGACGCCAACACAAGCAATTGTGGAACGACGTTTGAAGCTGCAGAAGGTAATGGTTCGTTATGCTGGACTGCGGCGCAACGAAGAGATGCTGTCCAAGGGATTAGAGGAATTGAAACGGCAACTGCCGATTTTCGGATCCGTTTTGTCGAAGCGTGAGGAATACGAGTTCGCCAATATGCTGACTTGCTGTCTGTTGGTAACGGAGTCGGCACTGGCACGGGAGGAGAGCCGTGGGGCGCATTATCGTGAGGATTATCCAACGCGAAATGATGCACAGTGGCAGAAACACCTGCTCCAGATTCGCGAACTAGGAATAGTGGAGGAATTAAGTGATGATGTTTAATGGATATAACGAAGAGCTGGTACAATCCATCAAAGGTTGGTTGAGTGAGGATGTAGGTTCCGGGGATGTAACGACCCGTACAACGATAGCAGTAGGTCATGAATCTAAAGGTATTATACATGCCAAAGAGGACGGTGTAATCTGCGGTATTCCTGTAGCGGAGTTGGTTTTTGAGATTGTTGATTCCTCATTGAACTTTTCGGTCCTTGTAGAGGAAGGTCAGACTGTAACGAAAGGGACTGTAATCGCGGAGGTAGAGGGCAGCACTCACGCGATCCTGACTGGCGAACGGCTTGCACTTAACCTGATGCAGCGTCTTTCCGGTGTGGCGACACGGACGGCTTCATTCGTGCAGGCTCTGGATGGACTGCCGACACGTCTTGTAGATACTCGTAAGACTACGCCAGGCCATCGGATGCTGGAGAAATATGCTGTCCGGATCGGCGGCGGTGCAAATCACCGCTTCGGTTTGTATGATGCAGTGATGATTAAAGACAATCATATCAAAGGGGCCGGTGGTATTCGTCAGGCAGTAGGACGTGCCCGGGCCAATATTCCACATACGATGACTATTGAAGTGGAGACGGAAAGCTTGGAACAAGTTGAAGAGGCCTTAGCAGCAGGAGCCGATATTATCATGCTTGATAATATGTCCACGGATATGATGAAAAAGGCAGTCGGTATCATCAAGTCCAAGGCACCGCATATCAAGACAGAAGCTTCGGGTAATGTCACTTTGGAGAGCGTGCGTGGAATAGCTGAATCGGGTGTCGATGTTATTTCTGTGGGCCGTCTTACTTACTCCTTCTCCAGTCTGGATATCAGTCTGGACCTGAACGCCAAGAAGGAGGGTCCTCTCTCATGATGCTTGCCATCGATATCGGCAATACTAATATCGTTCTTGGTGTATATAGAAAGCGTGAGCTGCTGCACCACTTCCGTCTTAGCACGGCTCGTCAATCTACCGTGGATGAGTACGGTGTATTGATTCATAATCTGTTTCATATGGCGGATTTATCTTTTAAGGATGTGGAAGGGGTAATTATTTCCTCTGTAGTTCCGCCGCTAGTCCAAACCATCGTTGATATGTGTGTGAAATATATTGGCAGAGAGCCATTGCTGGTGGGGCCTGGGATCAAAACCGGGCTTAATCTGCGCTATGAGAACCCGCGTGAAGTAGGTGCAGACCGCATTGTTAACGCTGTTGCTGCTATTGAGCAATATAAATGTCCGCTTGTTGTTGTTGATTTTGGTACCGCAACGACCTTCGATTGTATTGATGCAGGTGCTAATTACCTTGGCGGGGCTATTGTTCCCGGATTGGGGATTTCTACAGAAGCGTTGTATCAACGGGCTTCGAAGCTGCCGCGGATTGAATTAGAGAAGCCCAAGAAAGTTATTGGCCGCAACACGGTACATGCGATGCAAGCAGGTATTATTTTTGGCTATGCCGGTCAAGTTGAGGGTATTGTAAGGCGTATTAAGATCGAAATGAACGCGCCTGTGCTAAAAGTAATCGCCACGGGCGGCCTTGCTCCGCTAATTGCGGGTGAGACGGATTGTATCGACGAAGTGAATCCGCTGCTTACCCTGGAAGGCCTACGCATTATTTATGACCGTAACAAATAAAGATAAAGAGAATTATGAGCATAGAGATAGGAGTGAGCATGTACCCAATGGAGAAAAAGAAGGATCGGCTAATTCGCGGAACTGCGCTGAAGGGTAAAGTTAGAGCCTTTGTTGTTCGCACAACAGAACTGGTCGATGAATTACGGCGCCGGCATGATACGTATCCCACGGCGACGGCCGCTCTGGGACGTACAGTTACTGCTGCGGCCATGATGGGGGCAATGCTCAAGGGCCAGGAGAAGCTGAACATTATAGTCAAGGGCGATGGACCAATCGGACAAATTGTTGCGGAGTCCAACGCTTTAGGAGAAGTAAGGGGTTACGTACATCATCCCCATGTTCATTTACCGAGCAACAGTTTGGGCAAGCTGGATGTCGCCGGCGCAGTGGGCACGGATGGTTTCATTGATGTCATTAAGGATTTAGGGATGAAGGAGCCATACCGCGGTAGTGTGCCGATTATATCCGGTGAAATTGGGGATGATCTTACTTATTATTTTGCTGTTTCCGAGCAGACACCGGCCGCAGTAGGGCTCGGAGTGTTAGTGGACACGGATAATTCTGTGATTGTCGCCGGAGGATTTATCGTTCAGCTTCTTCCGGAACTTACGGATGCTGAAATTACGGAGATTGAAAAGGCTATAGCGGCCATGCCTTCGGTCACCGCCTTATTGGATCAGGGGCTAGAGCTGGAGGAAATGTTGCGGTTGCTTTTGCCGGATGCGGTTGTATTAGAAGAACTGGATATTAATTTTGCTTGTCAATGTTCACACGAACGAGTAGAGCAAACACTGATCAGTTTGGGCCAGGTTGAGCTGGAGCGATTGATTGAAGAAGATGAAGAGGTCGAGGTTGTATGCCATTTTTGCAACGAGGCTTATGTATTCAATAAGGACGAATTACAGGTTATCCTGGAACAAGCGAAATCGTAGGGCCATGTGATGATGACAAGACAGGAACGCGCGCTGCGCAATGCCGTTATTACACTTGCGGTTGCAACACTAATACTTGGGGGTTTTTTATTCTGGAGCCTTCGTGCCATGGCTATTCTTAAGGGAGATACAACAGATGCAGAATCCTCGGATATCGCCACTGCGGGAGGACAGCCGGTTACTGATCAGCAATGGGTTGATGAGCTGAAAAAAAAGCATGGCGATGAAGTACTGCTGGGCATGCTTAACCATATCGTAGTCAATAAGGAAGCCGAGGCGCTGAAAATTATCGTTACGGATAACGAGGTACAGCAGGAGCTGAAGCGCACCATGGAAGGGTATGGTTCAGAAGAGCAGTATTATGAGCAAATGCAGTCTGAGCTTGGACTGTCCCGTCAGGAAGTACTTGAGGAGACTGTGTATCGTTTGACGCTTCAGGCTATAGCTACAGTCGGGATCACGATTAGTGAGGCGGATATTGACGATTATTTAAAGCAGAATGCAGATCGCTTCCGTCCAAAAAAAGAAATGCAGCTCTCTATGATTAAGGTTTCCACTTATGAAGAGGCACAGAAGGTCATGGACCGGCTGGAGCAGGGTGAGGATTTTGCTGCTCTGGCTAAAGAAGTCTCTATCGATGAAGAAAGTCGCCCACGTGGGGGCAGCCTGGGAACCGTGGAGGAAGATGATCCATTTTGGCCGGAAGAGATGCTTAAGACAGCTGCTGGTTTAGATGTGGGGGATATAGCAGGTCCTCTGCAGACTGGAGATAACTTTGCTGTCATCCGTCTGGAGAATATAAATGCTCCTAAAGTGCCGGATCAGAAGGAAATTCGGGCGTTGGTACGTCAAGAGCTGGCTCTGGGTCAAGCGGCTCCTCTACAACAAGTAGAAAGCGATTTGCGCGCTAAATATGATACATCAATATATATTGACAACGGCCTTCAAGATTGATAATATGAGATTAAATGTAAAACCTACTGTTTTAGTCGGAAATAACTAACGGCGGACGATAATTTAACCGCCGAACAGCGTTATAACTTGGCCGCTGCGGCGTTGAATATCCCGGTGAAGATCTGTCGTCCCCATAAGATGATAAGCTGCTGTCTCCTCCACACCTGGACTCATATGCTGAAGACTTTTGTCACAAGTTACGCATTCCTATCTGTTTATTATTTCAAGGAGGTTTTTGCTCATGGCTAAAGTCGTCAACAATATTACTGATCTAATTGGTGGTACTCCGCTTGTCCGTTTGAACCGTGTGGTACCGGAAGGTTACGCAGATATCTATTTGAAGTTGGAATACCAGAACCCAGGCTCAAGCGTGAAAGACCGCATTGCTATAAGCATCGTTGAAGAGGCTGAGAAAGATGGCCTGTTGAAGCCAGGTGGAACAATTGTAGAAGCAACTAGCGGCAACACAGGTATTGGTCTGGCCCTCGTAGCTGCAGCAAAGGGTTATAAGGCTGTTATTGTAATGCCAGAAACCATGAGCTTGGAACGTCGCAACCTGCTGCGTGCCTACGGAGCGGAACTGGTGCTGACACCAGGATCAGAAGGCATGAATGGTGCAGTTAAGAAAGCAGAACAAATTCTAAGCGAGAACCCGGAATATTTCCTCGCTGAACAATTTAAGAATAAAGCAAATGTGAAGATCCACCGCGAAACAACAGGACCTGAGATCGTAGAAGCCATTGAGTCTATCGGCGGACCACTGGATGCTTTTATTGCTGGTATCGGTACAGGCGGCACGATTACTGGTGCTGGTGAAGTTCTGAAAGCTCAATATCCAGATGTGAAGATCTATGCTGTAGAACCCGCTGCTTCACCAATCTTGGCAGGCGGCAAGCCAGGCCCACACAAGATTCAGGGGATTGGTGCTAACTTTATCCCAGATATTCTTAACCAGGATATTTATGATGAAATCATCCATGTTGAGAACGATGAAGCGTTTGAAACTGCACGTCGTGTAGCCAAAGAAGACGGTATCCTGACAGGTATTTCTTCAGGTGCCGCTGTATTCGCAGCGCTTAAGGTTGCCAAGGAACTCGGTGCAGGTAAAAAGGTTGTAGTTATTATCCCAAGTAACGGTGAACGTTACCTGAGCACACCGCTGTACAACTTTGAAGTATAATCATTAAGATCACTTAATGCAGACCAGGGCTTTCATTTCCACTATTATAGTGGTGCTGAAGGCTCTTTTTTTTAAAATATAAGAATTTAAATGTTGCGCATTATAACTTATCCTTCTATTTTTACGAGAAACGTCTATCGTCCTTAATGACGGCAGACGTTTCTTCTTACTGTTCGGGCTTTTCAAAGGGGCCCTAAGTGCAGTATACTGACAGGCAATATACTCTGGGTGACTCAGATACCCACGAAGCGAGTTTTATTGCGAAGTAGAAATCAAAGTAGCCTATGCTTCATAAAACTAAGCGAATGCTTACGAAGCAAGTTTTAATGCGAAGTAGAAATCAAAGTAGCCTATGCTTCATAAAACTTTTAGGAGGATGGATTTGGAGATCATAACGGCATGGGATGATTGGGAGCAGTGGGCGAGGGAAGACTGGAGCACACTCCCGCTAATTATAAAATCACCGCAGAGCACCGGTGGGCTGCCCTTATCCTGGAAGGCGGCTTGGGAAATATCTTCACCATACTCTGTGGTATTAGAGAGTGGTAAAGGCGGGCGCTACACGTACCTAGGCCTAAGGCCCGTATCTGTGTTGAAGGGCAAGGGAGGGAGCGCCGAGGGCTTTAATCCTTCTCTTGAAGCTATAAATACTATGTACGAAGCAACGGTGCTACAAGGACAACCGCTGGATCTGCTGCAGCGTTGGATGTCAGGCTTTACCTCTCCGCGATTATTGAATCCCGGAATCCCACCTTTCCTTGGCGGATGTATCGGCTTCCTTGGATATGACGTGGCCCGTTCTTTGGAGCATTTACCCTCTCTTGCACTGGATGATCCCGGCTTTCCTGATTACCTGTTCATGAGGTTTGAGGAGGTATGGATTTATGATCATGAAGAGGACATGCTCTATTGTGCAGTTCATATGCCAGTTCCAGTTAAGAACTCTAATGAGAATTTAAAAAGCATCTATTTAAGCGCTATAGAGCAGGCGAAGGAGATGCTGAAACATTGGCAACTCATATCTTCGGCCCAGGGCCTGCCGGAAGATAGTGGAGAGACTGCTGAAGCTCATGCTGCTGGATCAGGAGAATGGCCAGGTATGACTTCGGCTTTCTCCCGCGAACAGTTTCAGCAGGCGGTACTCGACGTTCAGGAGTACATTCGCCAAGGCGATGTATTTCAAGTGAACCTGTCGCTGCGTCAGGAGGCGCAACTAAAGTCATCGCCGGAGGATGTCTACGAATGGCTGCGCAAGCTCAACCCGTCCCCGTACATGGGGCTGCTGCGCTCCCCCGGGTTTGCGCTATCCAGCGCTTCGCCTGAACTGCTTGTCAAGCTGCACGGGGACAGCGTGAGCGCCCGGCCCATCGCTGGGACCCGGCGCCGGGGAATGACTCCCGCGGAGGATGCCGCCATGGAGGCGGAGCTGCGCGGGAGCGACAAAGAGATCGCCGAGCATATTATGCTTGTCGATCTGGAGCGCAACGACATCGGACGTGTCGCTGCATATGGATCTGTCAGCGTGCCCGAGCTGATGACCGTGGAACGCTATTCTCATGTGATGCATCTCGTATCACAGGTAGATGGCAAGATAGCGCCTGGCAAAGATGCCTATGATGTTATGGCAGCCTTATTTCCGGGGGGGACGATTACCGGCGCACCCAAGGTAAGGACGATGGAGATCATCGAGGAGCTGGAGCCTGTTCGACGTGGACCCTATACCGGATCTATGGGCTGGATTGACTATAACGGCAATATGGAATTAAATATTATTATACGAACACTAGCAGTGAAAGATGGGATTGGTTATATTCAGACAGGCGCAGGTATAGTGATCGATTCTGATCCATACCGCGAGTACCGTGAATGCCATAATAAAGCCAAAGCGGTAGTAAAGGCGGTTCTCTGCAGTGAAAGACAGCAGGAATCCCGAATACCGACGGCGCCGAAGGGGGAGTAATACCATGATTTTGGTCATTGATAACTATGATTCCTTTACGTATAACCTGGTACAATATTTGGGTGAACTTGGTCAAGAGGTTAAGGTATACCGCAACGATGAGATCAGCATAGAGGAGATCGAACAGCTGGCTCCAGACCATATCCTGATTTCTCCGGGACCCTGTACGCCTAATGAGGCTGGGATCAGTCTGGAATTGCTGCACCATTTCAAAGGCATCATTCCGATATTTGGAGTATGTCTGGGACATCAGGCCATTGGACAAGCTTTTGGGGGCAATGTTATTCGTGCCGAGCGTTTAATGCATGGCAAGACATCACCTATCCATCACAACGGTACATCTGTATTTGAAGGGTTGGAGTCTCCTTTTACGGCAACCAGATATCACTCTTTGATCGTTGAGCGGGAGAGCTTGCCAGATTGCCTTGAGATTACTGCAGAGACTGCAGAAGGTGAAATTATGGCACTTCGCCATAAAGAGTACCCGATCGAAGGTGTGCAGTTCCACCCAGAATCTATTATTACAGAGCATGGTCGTACGATACTGAGCAATTTTCTGAAACGGAGAGCTGGAGAACCAGCATGAATTATATAGGTTTCAATAATGGCGTGCTCGACGCCAAGGATGCCAAGGTTTCTGCCCTGGATCACGGTTTTTTGTACGGTATAGGCTTGTTCGAGACTTTCCGCACCTATGGAGGAGTCCCATTCCTGCTGGAACGACATTTGAATAGGCTGGCAGAGGGCTGCAAGCAGCTAGGCATACCCTTTGAGCCGGATTCTGCAGGTCTGCAGGATTGGATAAAGCGGGTTATGGACAAGAATGAATTGAAGGAAGCGTATATCCGGTACACGGTGACGGCTGGCGAGGATATTCTGGGTTTGCCAGCGGGGGACTACTGTCAGCCTAATCATTTGCTCTATATCAAGGAGCTGCCGCATTTTCCTAATAATCTTTATAGTCACGGCAAAGAATTACAGCTGTTATCTTTGCGGCGTAATACACCGGAAGGTCCGGTGCGTTTCAAGTCATTGCACTATATGAACAATATTTTAGCCAAACGTGAGCTTTCCGGCTATGCATCCGCGGCTAATGGAGCGGAAGGGCTTATGCTTACCTCAGAAGAGATGATAGCTGAGGGGATCGTAAGCAATGTCTTTTTTGTAAAAGACAATATACTCTACACACCAGATATAGCCACTGGAATTCTGCCCGGAATTACCCGGGAAATGGTAATTGAGCTAGCCCTTGCAGCAGGACTCCCAGTAGAAGAAGGATTATACGACTGGGAGCAGCTGAAGGCTGCCGATGAAGTATTTCTTACGAATTCCATACAGGAAATTGTCCCTGTTACTACGCTGTGGCAAAAAGCTGAGCGATTCCTTGTAGGCAAAGGCCGCTGTGGAAGCTTTACAACGAAATTAATGACTCTATATAGAGAAAGGACGGAACTACAACCTTGAGACCGGTCATATATAAGCGGACGTACCGCTGCGGAAATACACAGCTGGAGCTCGGAGCACGTACGTTAGTTATGGGTATCCTCAATGTAACGCCGGATTCTTTTTCCGATGGAGGCTTGTGGGCTGATCCTGACAGAGCGGTGGAGCATGCGCTGCGCATGGCTGCAGAGGGGGCTGATATTATCGATATCGGCGGTGAATCTACACGCCCCGGACATGAGCCGGTAGGGGTGCAAGAGGAGTTGTCACGTATTTTGCCTGTCATAGAGAGCATTCATCGTGCCGCTCCCCATCTACCGCTGTCTGTGGATACTTATAAAGCAGAAGTAGCACGACAGGCCATAACTGCAGGGGCTCATATTATCAATGATGTGTGGGGCTGCAAGGCTGATACGGAAATGGCGAATGTAGCCGCGCAGGCGGATTGTCCGATTATTTTGATGCACAATCGCCATGATCGTAACTATGCTGACCTAATCTCGGATATGTCTACCGATTTGCTCGAGAGTGTAAATCTTGCGTTAGCCGCAGGCGTTAAACCCTGCAACATCATATTGGACCCGGGCATAGGGTTTGCCAAGGATTATAATGAGAATCTTCAGGCTATGATGTCTCTGGACACCTTATCGGAATTGGGCTATCCGCTACTACTGGCGACGTCTCGCAAAAAATTCATCCGCGCCGCGCTAGATCTTCCGTCGGACGATGTTGTGGAAGGAACGGCTGCTACAGTAGCATTTGGCATAGCCCAGGGTTGTCAGATAGTGCGGGTGCACGATGTATCGCTAATTAAGCGTACCGTCCTAATGTGTGATGCCATGTTATATGCCACTCCAACTTCAGTAGATTAATGAAAACCATCACACAACAAAGGCGGTTATCCTATGGACAAAATGACATTGCACCGGATGGAATACTACGGGTTTCATGGTGTTTTTGAAGAAGAACGCAAACTAGGTCAGCGCTATTACATTGATTTGGAGCTGGAGCTTGATCTGCAGGGGGCTGGCCTCAACGATGATTTGGAGCAAACTGTAAATTATGCGGAAGTGCATGGGCTTGTTAAAGATATTGTCGAAAAAAAATCCTTTAAACTGATTGAGGCTTTGGGAGAATATATTGCAACCTCTGTATTGGACACTTATACTATTATCAATGCAGTAACGGTCAAAGTGACCAAGCCACATCCGCCGTTCGACATTCATTTTCAGGGAGTGACTGTAGAGCTACGCAGAACGAGAAAGTGAGAACTCAACCATGAACATACATTCCACCTCTGAGGAATCAGAGGCTTATATTGCTTTAGGGGCCAATTTGGGCGACCGTGAAGGAACCCTGAAGGAGGCTTTGAACAGGCTGGACAATCACGATGGAATTAAGGTTATTCGCTGCTCCGGGGTATACGAGACAGAACCAGTCGGTTATCTGGACCAGCCGCAGTTTCTGAATATGGCGGCCGCATTGCGCACGACACTCGCACCAGAGGACTTGTTGGAAGTCATGCTAGAGATCGAAACACAGCTTGGTCGTACCCGGGATATTCGTTATGGACCAAGAACTGTAGATTTGGATTTGTTGTGGATAGAAGGATTAACGCTTGATACGCTGCATTTAACACTGCCGCATCCACGGATGTTTGAGCGGGCCTTTGTACTTTTTCCACTCAGCGATATCGTACCACAGGATGAACACTTCGGACTCCGCAAGCTAGTTACAACAGCGCTCCAAGACATAGATGGGAAAGAAGGAATTCGGCTGTGGACAACAAGCGTATGGGACGGCGGGTCAGGGCATTCCGTAAGCTGAAAGGCTTGACCCAACAGGAGCTCGCAGATCGTACTGGAGTTTCCTTAGCTGTGCTTGGTGCAGTTGAGCGGGGTAATAGACGACTAGAAGATCAAATTTTAGATAAAATTGCAAATGTTCTCGAGGTAACGACCCAAGAGCTGGCGAATCCCTCCTCATAAGAATACGAAAGAGAATAAGGAAGTGATAAGATGCTGAAGATTGGCGACATTGAAATGAAGAATCAGGTTGTTCTGGCTCCGATGGCTGGCGTATGCAATCCAGCGTTCCGCCTGATTGCCAAGGAATTTGGTACAGGGTTGGTTTGTGCGGAAATGGTAAGTGATAAGGCTATTCTGCATGGAAATCCGCGCACGCGGGAAATGTTGTTTGTGGACGATCGGGAGAAACCGCTAAGTTTGCAGATTTTTGGCGGAGATCGTGAATCATTGGTAGAAGCGGCGAAAGTGGTCGATAAAGAGACGAATGCAGATATTATCGACATCAATATGGGTTGCCCTGTGCCGAAAGTAACCAAATGTGATGCAGGAGCCCGTTGGCTGCTGAATCCTGAGAAAATTTATGAAATGGTGTCTGCAGTCGTAGAAGCTGTTGATAAGCCCGTCACTGTAAAGATGCGAATTGGTTGGGATAGCGAGCATATTTTTGTAGAGGAAAATGCACGTGCAGTTGAACGTGCTGGGGGCAAAGCTGTCAGCGTACACGGCCGAACTCGGGAGCAGCTTTATACGGGGCATGCCGACTGGGATTATATTAGACTGGCTAAACAAGCCGTTTCGATTCCCGTTATTGGTAATGGCGATGTGAATACACCTGAGGATGCCCGGGCTATGCTCGATCAGACTGGCTGTGATGGCGTTATGATTGGGCGTGCGGCCCTCGGTAATCCGTGGATGTTATATCGGACGATACAGTATCTGCAGACCGGCGAGCTAATGCCTGAACCTGGACTTGAAGAGAAGATGAAGGTTGCGATTCTTCACATGGACCGGTTGATTGAACTTAAAGGTGAATACGTAGCCGTTCGTGAGATGCGGAAGCATCTGGCTTGGTATTTGAAGGGCTTAAAATCTGGGGCCCGTGTGAAGGACGTCATCATGGAAGGCACGAAGCGCGACGAAATGGTGAAGATTTTGCTGGATTTTGTCGAACAGATAAAGTATGACGAAGCACGCAGTGGGAGTTCTGAGGCGTCCCTTTCGGCGGTATAATCGTTATTTTCCGAACTTCAGTTGATTACACTGAACAATATATGGGGTATCATTGACATTTTGTAGCGGTTCCAATATAATTTCTCAGTATAAAATCGCCGTTACAGCACGAGCAATGCAACATGGAGGGTTCTTATCCCCCAGATTCGCATATAGTATGGTGTTTTCAATAATTGTATACGACAGGAGAATCGGTTGAGATGAGCGATAAAGAAGTCATCCTTACGCCGGGCGGGCTAAAACGTCTGGAAGAAGAACTAGAGATGCTTAAATCTGTGAAACGCCGCGAGGTGGCCGAACGGATTAAGGTGGCGATTGGCTACGGAGATATCAGTGAGAACTCGGAGTATGAAGACGCGAAGAACGAGCAGGCTTTTATTGAGGGACGCGTTATCACTCTAGAGAAGATGCTTCGCAACGCGCGCATCATCAATAGCGACGAAATTGTTACCGATGTGGTCAGTATTGGAGTTACCGTAAGCGTCGAGGATATGGAATATGGCGATGTTATGGAATATACGATTGTCGGCTCGGCCGAAGCAGATCCTTTAAAGAATAAGATTTCTAACGAAAGTCCAGTAGGTAAAGCTATTATTGGTAAGAAAAAGGGCACCGTCGTAGACGTTAGTGTTCCTGCAGGCGTTATTCAATATAAAATTCTTGATATCAGAATGTAGTGATTGTACAGACCTGAGCGTTTGTAAATTGACTTACTGCTTTATGTATACCCGTTTAGAGGTATAATCGGCAGTAGAGGAAATAGGTTTGGGAAAGCTTCCTTAGGGAAGCTTTTTTCAAACTATAAGAATTTATAGGTTTCACACGATAAATTATCCTTATATTTCTCGAAGAAACGGATGCCATCCCTAAAAGGACGGCTTAGCCGTTTCTTCCTGACATCATTATGAGAATATGGGTGTAGAGAGGAACGGATGCGTCCCTAAAAAGGCGGCTTAGCCGTTTCTTCTTGTGTATATGACATACAGATTTAAAGGGGATGAAGAGTGTGACCGAAGAAATAAACAATGTGGACATCTCAGAGAATGAACTTAGTGAGCTGCTGCAAATCCGCCGTGCCAAATTGGACGAGCTGCGTGGATTGGGTATTGATCCATTTGGTAAAAAGTACGAGCGTACAGCTAACGCTGGAGATCTTATGTCCAAGTATGATGGGCAGACCAAAGAAGAATTGGACGAGCTAGCTGTTGAAGTCAGCATCGCCGGCCGTATCATGGCAAAACGGGGTATGGGGAAAGCGAGCTTCGCACAACTGCAGGATCTTAGTGGCAAAATTCAAATTTACGTCCGTCAAGATGCTATTCCTGAAGAGCAATACGCTGCCTTCCGTATTTTGGATCTCGGCGACATCATCGGAGTTCGCGGAGTGGTATTCAAGACCAAAACAGGTGAGACCTCAATTAAAGTACACAACCTTGAAGTCTTGTCTAAATCTTTGTTGCCACTCCCGGAGAAATACCACGGCCTTAAGGACGTGGATTTGCGCTACCGCCAACGTTATGTCGATCTGATTATTAATCCGGAAGTACAGCAGACCTTTATTGCCCGCTCGCGGATCATTCAAGCAATGCGCCGTTATCTGGATTCGCTGGGATATCTCGAAGTCGAAACACCTACGTTACACTCCATTGCTGGCGGTGCTGCTGCACGTCCATTCATTACACATCACAATGCGCTAGACATGCAGCTGTACATGCGAATTGCCATTGAGCTGCATTTGAAACGCCTTATTGTAGGTGGCTTAGAGAAAGTGTACGAAATCGGCCGGGTTTACCGTAACGAAGGAATGTCAACACGACATAATCCGGAGTTCACTATGATTGAGCTGTATGAAGCTTATGCGGATTACAAGGACATCATGCATCTGACAGAGAGTATGATCGCTCATATTGCTCAAGAAGTGCTGGGAACTCAGAAATTGAACTACCAAGGTCAGGAAGTAGATCTGACGCCAGGCTGGCGCCGCGTAACCATGGTCGATGCTGTCAAAGAAGTAACGGGTGTCGATTTCAGTGTGCAGATGACCGATGAGGAAGCCCATGCTCTGGCCAAAGAACACCGTGTGCCCGTCGAGAAGCACATGTCCTTCGGACATATCCTTAACGCCTTCTTTGAGCAATTTGTAGAAGAAACGCTGATTCAACCTACATTTGTAACAGGACATCCAGTTGAAATTTCGCCGCTTGCTAAAAAGAACGAATTGGATGCGCGCTTTACCGACCGTTTCGAGCTGTTTATTGTGGCGCGTGAGCACGCAAATGCATTTAGTGAACTCAACGACCCGATCGATCAGCGCCAGCGTTTTGAAGCGCAAATTCAGGAGAAAGAGCAAGGCAACGATGAAGCACATGAGATGGACGAGGATTTCATCCGCGCTCTGGAATATGGTATGCCTCCTACAGGTGGGCTGGGTATCGGAGTTGACCGTCTGATTATGCTACTTACTAATTCCGCATCGATTCGTGACGTATTGCTATTCCCACATATGCGTAACCGTACAGCTGAATAATGACTTGATTCGTCAATACTACAACATCCAAGGGAAGCTGTTTAGCTACGGCTTTCCCTGGGGAGTATTGTTCCGATAGAACATTCCGAAATAAAGCTTGCAATGAATCTCCAATCATGATATATTCTAAGTCCGGCCGAGAGACATCAACGCCGAGCACGAAAATGAAATAAAAAAGTGCTTGCATTACACGAATGAATATGATATATTATAAGAGTTGCTGGTGAGACATTAAACGCCGACAACGAGAACTTGATCTTTGAAAACTGAACAACGAGTGAGTGGGATTTTACGAAAGTAAAATCCAAAAGAAGATGAGTTTCACAGCATTTATGCTGGAGTAAACTTGTCGGTTGAGAATGTAAATTCTCGTCAGAGGTTTCAAAATGAGCAATCGCTCTTTTCAATACAAATTGGAGAGTTTGATCCTGGCTCAGGACGAACGCTGGCGGCATGCCTAATACATGCAAGTCGAGCGGAGTTTTGTTGAAAGCTTGCTTTCAACAGGATTTAGCGGCGGACGGGTGAGTAACACGTAGGCAACCTGCCCCATAGCCTGGGATAACTACCGGAAACGGTAGCTAATACCGGATAATTCCTTTTCCCACCTGGGAAGAGGATGAAAGACGGAGTAATCTGTCGCTGAGGGATGGGCCTGCGGCGCATTAGCTAGTTGGTGGGGTAACGGCTCACCAAGGCGACGATGCGTAGCCGACCTGAGAGGGTGAACGGCCACACTGGGACTGAGACACGGCCCAGACTCCTACGGGAGGCAGCAGTAGGGAATCTTCCGCAATGGGCGCAAGCCTGACGGAGCAATGCCGCGTGAGTGATGAAGGTTTTCGGATCGTAAAGCTCTGTTGCCAGGGAAGAACGTCTTATAGAGTAACTGCTATAAGAGTGACGGTACCTGAGAAGAAAGCCCCGGCTAACTACGTGCCAGCAGCCGCGGTAATACGTAGGGGGCAAGCGTTGTCCGGAATTATTGGGCGTAAAGCGCGCGCAGGCGGCTATTTAAGTCTGGTGTTTAAACCTTGGGCTCAACCTGAGGTCGCACTGGAAACTGGGTGGCTTGAGTACAGAAGAGGAAAGTGGAATTCCACGTGTAGCGGTGAAATGCGTAGATATGTGGAGGAACACCAGTGGCGAAGGCGACTTTCTGGGCTGTAACTGACGCTGAGGCGCGAAAGCGTGGGGAGCAAACAGGATTAGATACCCTGGTAGTCCACGCCGTAAACGATGAGTGCTAGGTGTTAGGGGTTTCGATACCCTTGGTGCCGAAGTTAACACAGTAAGCACTCCGCCTGGGGAGTACGGTCGCAAGACTGAAACTCAAAGGAATTGACGGGGACCCGCACAAGCAGTGGAGTATGTGGTTTAATTCGAAGCAACGCGAAGAACCTTACCAGGTCTTGACATCCCTCTGAATCCGCTAGAGATAGCGGCGGCCTTCGGGACAGAGGAGACAGGTGGTGCATGGTTGTCGTCAGCTCGTGTCGTGAGATGTTGGGTTAAGTCCCGCAACGAGCGCAACCCTTATGCTTAGTTGCCAGCACGTTATGGTGGGCACTCTAAGCAGACTGCCGGTGACAAACCGGAGGAAGGTGGGGATGACGTCAAATCATCATGCCCCTTATGACCTGGGCTACACACGTACTACAATGGCCGGTACAAAGGGCTGCGAAACCGCGAGGTGGAGCGAATCCCAACAAAGCCGGTCTCAGTTCGGATTGCAGGCTGCAACTCGCCTGCATGAAGTCGGAATTGCTAGTAATCGCGGATCAGCATGCCGCGGTGAATACGTTCCCGGGTCTTGTACACACCGCCCGTCACACCACGAGAGTTTACAACACCCGAAGTCGGTGGGGTAACCCGCAAGGGAGCCAGCCGCCGAAGGTGGGGTAGATAATTGGGGTGAAGTCGTAACAAGGTAGCCGTATCGGAAGGTGCGGCTGGATCACCTCCTTTCTATGGAGAATCGTTTCCTGTAACGGAAACATTCGAACAGAAGCCGCAAGGCTTCTAGTAAACCCTTAGGGTTTGCACACACTCACTCGTTGCTCAGTTTTGAGAGTTGAAGCTCTCAATTTTGTTTTGTCTGTAAGGACGAACAAAAACTTGATCCTTGAAAACTGGATACCGAAACGAATTTGCGTTTTAGAACATTTTATCTGTCGCTTGTGTAAACGAGCGAAAGTGTATTATGGCTTAGCGAAGGTTTTTGATTGTGAAGCGACTTTTGGCTTTGAATGATCTGCGAACGGAGTGATCCGGTAGCAACATTCAAAACAAGATGAGCAAACAAGCGAAACACTGGAGCATTGGTTAAGCTAATAAGAGCACACGGAGGATGCCTAGGCGCCAGGAGCCGACGAAGGACGTGGCGAACAACGAAACTGCCTCGGGGAGCTGTAAGCAAGCTTTGATCCGGGGGTGTCCGAATGGGGAAACCCAGCTGTGGTAATGCACAGTTACTCATACCTGAATACATAGGGTATGTAGAGGCAGACCAGGGGAACTGAAACATCTAAGTACCCTGAGGAAGAGAAAACAATAGTGATTCCGTCAGTAGCGGCGAGCGAACGCGGAACAGCCTAAACCTAAGAGCTTGCTCTTAGGGGTTGTGGGACGTCTCACATGGAGTTACAAAGGAATATGGTAGGTGAAGAGGTCTGGAAAGGCCCGCGATAGAGGTAAAAGCCCTGTAGCCTAAACTGTGTTCTCTCCGAGACGGATCCCGAGTAGTGCGGGGCACGTGAAACCCCGTATGAATCCAGCAGGACCATCTGCTAAGGCTAAATACTACCTGGCGACCGATAGTGAAACAGTACCGTGAGGGAAAGGTGAAAAGCACCCCGGAAGGGGAGTGAAATAGAACCTGAAACCGTGTGCTTACAAAAAGTCAGAGCCCTATAACTGGGTGATGGCGTGCCTTTTGTAGAATGAACCGGCGAGTTACGTTTACCATGCAAGGTTAAGGTGAGAAGCCGGAGCCGCAGCGAAAGCGAGTCTGAATAGGGCGACTTGAGTATGGGGGCGTAGACCCGAAACCGTGTGATCTACCCCTGTCCAGGGTGAAGGTGCGGTAACACGCACTGGAGGCCCGAACCCACGCATGTTGAAAAATGCGGGGATGAGGTGGGGGTAGCGGAGAAATTCCAATCGAACTCGGAGATAGCTGGTTCTCCCCGAAATAGCTTTAGGGCTAGCCTCGGTATGAGAGTAGTGGAGGTAGAGCACTGATTGGGTGCGGGGCCCGCAAGGGTTACCAAGCTCAGTCAAACTCCGAATGCCATATACTTATTACCGGGAGTCAGACAGTGAGTGCTAAGATCCATTGTCGAAAGGGAAACAGCCCAGACCATCAGCTAAGGTCCCCAAGTGTGTGTTAAGTGGGAAAGGATGTGGAGTTGCACAGACAACCAGGATGTTGGCTTAGAAGCAGCCACCATTGAAAGAGTGCGTAATAGCTCACTGGTCGAGTGACTCTGCGCCGAAAATGTAACGGGGCTAAACACACCACCGAAGCTATGGCTAGATACATTGTATCTGGGGTAGGGGAGCGTTGTATATACGTTGAAGGTATACCGTGAGGAGTGCTGGAGCGTATACAAGTGAGAATGCCGGTATGAGTAACGAAAAGATCAGTGAGAATCTGATCCGCCGAAAGCCCAAGGTTTCCTGAGGAAGGCTCGTCCGCTCAGGGTAAGTCGGGACCTAAGGCGAGGCCGAAAGGCGTAGTCGAAGGACAACAGTTTGAAATTACTGTACCACCGTAATCCGCTATGAGCGATGGGGTGACGCAGGAGGGTAGTGACGCGGACTGATGGAAGTGTCCGTCTAAGCAGTGAGGCTGATGTGTAGGCAAATCCGCACATCGTTAAGGCTGGGCTGTGATGGGGAGCGAAAATTGTAGTAGCGAAGGTCATGATCTCACACTGCCAAGAAAAGCCTCTAGCCAGGAGAAGGTGCCCGTACCGCAAACCGACACAGGTAGGCGAGAAGAGAATTCTAAGGCGCGCGGAAGAACTCTCGTTAAGGAACTCGGCAAAATGACCTCGTAACTTCGGGAGAAGAGGTGCCTCGGTAGGGTGAATAGCCCGAGGGGGCCGCAGTGAAAAGGCCCAAGCGACTGTTTAGCAAAAACACAGGTCTGTGCGAAGCCGTAAGGCGAAGTATACGGGCTGACGCCTGCCCGGTGCTGGAAGGTTAAGGGGAGCGGTTAGGGGTTAAACCCGAAGCTGTGAACCGAAGCCCCAGTAAACGGCGGCCGTAACTATAACGGTCCTAAGGTAGCGAAATTCCTTGTCAGGTAAATTCTGACCCGCACGAATGGCGTAACGACTTGGGCGCTGTCTCAACGAGAGATCCGGTGAAATTTTAATACCTGTGAAGATGCAGGTTACCCGCGACAAGACGGAAAGACCCCATGGAGCTTTACTGCAGCTTGATATTGAATTTGGGTACGATCTGTACAGGATAGGTGGGAGCCTGAGAAGCAGGAGCGCAAGCTTCTGCAGAGGCGACGTTGGGATACCACCCTGATCGTATCTAGGTTCTAACCTAGTGCCCTCATCGGGTACGGGGACCGTGTCAGGCGGGCAGTTTGACTGGGGCGGTCGCCTCCTAAAGAGTAACGGAGGCGTTCCAAGGTTCCCTCAGAATGGTTGGAAATCATTCGCAGAGTGCAAAGGCATAAGGGAGCTTGACTGCGAGACCTACAAGTCGAGCAGGGACGAAAGTCGGACTTAGTGATCCGGTGGTACCGCATGGAAGGGCCATCGCTCAACGGATAAAAGCTACCCTGGGGATAACAGGCTTATCTCCCCCAAGAGTCCACATCGACGGGGAGGTTTGGCACCTCGATGTCGGCTCATCGCATCCTGGGGCTGAAGTAGGTCCCAAGGGTTGGGCTGTTCGCCCATTAAAGCGGTACGCGAGCTGGGTTCAGAACGTCGTGAGACAGTTCGGTCCCTATCTGTCGTGGGCGCAGGAAATTTGAGAGGAGCTGTCCTTAGTACGAGAGGACCGGGATGGACGTACCGCTGGTGCATCAGTTGTTCCGCCAGGAGCATGGCTGAGTAGCTACGTACGGACGGGATAAGCGCTGAAAGCATCTAAGCGTGAAGCCCCCCTCGAGATGAGATTTCCCAATTAGTAAGACCCCTTGAAGACGACGAGGTAGATAGGTTGGAGGTGGAAGTGCAGCAATGCATGGAGCTGACCAATACTAATCGGTCGAGGGCTTATCCACAAACAAGCAAGAACACAGATTCGATTCGGATTCAGTTTTCAGGCGATTCAAGCCTGTATGTTTTTTCTAGTGTTGGTTATTTTCCTGAAGAAATTCGGGGAGCTAAGCGACCGGAAAAAAACCAATTGTTTTGAAATTCATTCACACAGTTGTGATGAACCAAATTTCAAAACGCCAGCGCTTGTTACACAAGCGCATGTTTGGTGGCGATAGCGGAGGGGTTCCACGCGTACCCATCCCGAACACGACCGTTAAGCCCTCCAGCGCCGATGGTACTTGGACCGAAGGGTCCTGGGAGAGTAGGACGTTGCCAAGCACTTAAGACCATTGTTGATCTTTCAACAGTGGTCTTTTTGTTGTACCAATGAGTTGTAAATCCACTAATAGAGTAACATTGAATAATGAAACATAATGCAGGAAGTGTCCACTGGAGAAGGACTTTCGTCCAAGAATTCGCTTACTAGAGCTTGGTTATCTGAATACCTACTCTAATGATGTAATGTTCTTGACAGTCCAAAAACCCTTTGCTAAGATGGCAATAATATATTTTTGGACAAGCATCTCAAACCTGAATCGAAGATAGGAAGATATACAACTTTCAAGTTTGCATATTTGTCTGTCGTGAATGGACTTGAATCGAGTTTTCTTCTTTCATAAAGTTTGTGAGCGGGTAGAATTAATACTATTGAGGAGGAATGACCCAGGTGTGGGAAGATAAGTTTGGTAAAGAGGGATTGACGTTTGATGATGTGTTATTGGTGCCGCGTAAATCTGTTGTGTTGCCGAAGGAAGTGGACTTGTCCACTGTACTGAGTAAGAACGTGAAGCTCAATATTCCACTTATGAGTGCGAGTATGGATACCGTAACAGAAGCTGCTATGGCTATTGCTATCGCTCGTGAGGGTGGCATTGGCATTATTCATAAGAATATGTCTATAGAGCAGCAAGCAGAAGAGGTGGACCGCGTGAAGCGTTCCGAGAGCGGAGTTATTACTAATCCTTTCTCCCTTACACCTGAGCACTGGGTATCCGATGCTGAACATTTAATGGGCAAATATCGGATTTCTGGAGTCCCTATAGTAGATGAAGGCAATAAGTTGGTAGGTATTCTAACAAATCGGGACCTACGGTTTATCCATGATTATAATATTCAGATTAAAGAAGTTATGACGCATGAGAATCTGGTTACCGCTTCTGTGGGTACTACACTGCAGGAAGCAGAAGGAATTTTACAGCGCCATAAGATTGAGAAGCTGCCTTTGGTAGATGAGAATAATATCCTTAAAGGACTTATTACCATAAAAGATATTGAGAAGGCTATCCAGTTTCCTAACGGAGCCAAGGATGCTCAAGGGCGACTGCTTGTGGGTGCGGCTATTGGGATTTCTAAGGATACGTACGAGCGTACTGAAGCCTTGGTCAATGCTGGCGTGGATCTGGTCAGTGTAGACTCTGCGCACGGACATCATATCAATATTATTGATGCAGTTCGTAAGCTGCGCAGCTTGTATCCTGATCTGACAATTATTGCAGGCAATGTAGCCACGGGTGAAGCGACCCGAGAGCTGATTGAGGCAGGGGCGTCCGTTGTTAAGGTGGGTATCGGGCCAGGTTCTATCTGTACAACGCGTGTTATCGCCGGAATTGGCGTGCCGCAGGTCACCGCTATTTATGACTGTGCTTCCGTAGCTCGTGAGTATGGAATTCCGGTTATCGCTGATGGGGGTATTAAGTACTCGGGAGAGATAACAAAGGCTATTTCTGCTGGTGCGCATGCGGTCATGATGGGTAGTCTATTTGCAGGTACAGAGGAAAGCCCTGGGGAATCCGAGATTTACCAAGGCCGTAAGTTCAAGGTATATCGTGGTATGGGCAGTATGAGTGCGATGAAACAGGGTAGCAAAGATCGTTACTTCCAGGATGATGATAAGAAGCTTGTTCCTGAAGGCATTGAAGGTCGTGTAGCTTTCAAAGGGCCACTTTCCGACACTGTTCACCAGCTAATTGGTGGCCTGCGTTCCGGTATGGGCTATTGCGGAACGAAGAACCTGGCAGAATTGCGGAATGACACTTCCTTTATTCGGATCACTGGAGCAGGACTACGTGAGAGTCATCCACATGATGTTCAAATTACCAAAGAAGCGCCTAACTATTCCTTATAATCGACTATTAATACTATTTTATGGACAGACAGGGCTAAATTCGTCCTGCCTGTCTTTTTTTGCAGATACCCCTGTGTTAGAATAGAACAAGCAATTGATATGAGGTTCAAAGGAGAGTAGTAATCATTGAAGTACAAGCGACAATTTAGCGGTAAACAATTTGTGATTAAGACAGCGACAGTAGGTCTACTTTTAAATATGTTAATTTCTCCTACAGCCCCGGCACTGGCTGAGTCAGGTAAGACTCCGGCAACTACGGAATCGGGTACGACAAGCACAAAGACGACTACAGCGGCAGCAACTGCGGTAAAGATTCCTTCTGTAGAATCGCTTGGCCTGAATTTAAAATCGGCGGTATTGATTGAACCGACTACAGGTGAGGTACTGTTATCATTGAATGCCGATGTCCCCCTTCCTCCAGCGAGTATGACAAAGATGATGACGGAATATCTAGTAGCAGATGCTGTGAAGAATGGTCAGATTACTTGGGATCAAAAAGTAATTGTGCAGGAGAATGCCTCTAAACAGATCGGTTCGCGTATTTTTCTGGCCGAGGGAGACGAACATAGTGTCAAGGATCTATACATAGCTATGGCGGTTGGATCTGCCAATGATGCTACAGTAGCTCTGGCAGAGCTTGTATCCGGATCGGAGCAGCAATTCGCAGACTTGATGAACCAAACGGCCAAGAGGATGGGAATGAAGAACGCGTATTTCATTAACTCCACGGGGCTTGATCGAGACGATATGCCGGCAAAGTTTCGCCCTGAAGCAGATCGTGAAACGGTAATGTCGGCGATGGATGCGGCAATTCTTGCTAAATTTATCGTCACCGACCATCCTGATTTCACGGATTTTACGACGATTCAATCCTATAAATTTCGTGAACGAGATGCACAGCCGATGATTAACTACAACTGGATGTTGGAAGCAAACAAAGACATTGCCAACTTTAAGGCCTATGCTTATCCGGGTCTTGATGGTTTAAAGACAGGGCATACTACGAGTGCTGGCAACTGCTTCACCGGCACGGCTGTCCGTGATGGAATGCGTCTTATCAGTGTTGTAATGGGGGCAAATTCAGAGGCCCACCGTTTTACGGAAACGAAAAAAGTACTTGATTTTGGCTTCAATAACTTTGAAGTTAAGCAGGTTATAGCACCCAAGGCAGTAATCGCTGGAAATGAAACGGTTCCGGTATTGAAGGGGAAGAATAAAGAGGTTTCTGTAGTTACAGATGAAGGTGTAACTTTTATCGTACCAAAGGGAACGGTTTCTCCTCAAATTAAGACAACTGTCGCAATAAATGATGCTGCAACACTGGTAGCTCCTATTTCACAATCCTCTAAAGTAGGTAAAGTGACGTATTCTTACCAAGTTCAAGGCATGGCTCAAGCTCAGCAGAAGACGGTGAATCTAATTACTGCTGAAGAAGCTGAAAAGGCTGGCTGGTTTAAGTTGCTTCTTAGAGCTATTGGGGAATTTTTCGGCGATCTGTTCACAGGCATCAAAAACCTGTTTTAATGACAGCTATTGTCGATAAAAATAGATATTCCGAGTAAATGGGTTGTATATTTGGCCGTCTTACGGTAAAATTACAAGTTAGATTAAGATAGATCAATCGGGAGGCTTTGACATGGAAACAGGAACATCACGAGTTAAAAGAGGCATGGCAGAAATGCAAAAGGGTGGCGTCATTATGGACGTCATGAATGCAGAGCAAGCAAAAATTGCTGAGGCAGCGGGTGCAGTAGCCGTTATGGCTCTGGAACGTGTACCTTCTGATATTCGCGCAGCTGGTGGAGTAGCACGGATGGCTGATCCTACAATTGTAGAAGAGGTCATTAAAGTGGTAAGTATCCCCGTGATGGCTAAGTCGCGTATCGGTCATTATGTAGAAGCAAAGGTTTTGGAATCTCTTGGTGTTGACTATTTGGATGAGAGTGAAGTTCTTACTCCTGCAGATGAAGTATTCCATATTAATAAACATGAATTCACCGTTCCGTTTGTATGCGGAGCTAAAGATCTAGGAGAAGCCCTGCGTCGCATTAGCGAAGGAGCATCCATGATCCGTACCAAGGGTGAACCGGGAACTGGCAACATTGTTGAAGCTGTGCGCCACATGCGCGTTATTAACAGTCAGATTCGCAGAGTAACAAACATGTCCAAGGATGAGCTTTATAATGAAGCCAAGAACCTGGGTGTTTCTTACGAATTGTTGCTTGAAATTCACGTACTTGGCAAGCTGCCAGTAGTTAATTTTGCTGCAGGTGGCATAGCAACTCCATCCGATGCTGCTCTGATGATGCATTTGGGTGCTGACGGCGTATTCGTTGGCTCCGGTATTTTTAAATCGGACAACCCTGAGAAATTCGCACGTGCAATTGTTGAGGCAACTACTCACTTCACGGATTACAAACTGATTGCTGAAGTATCAAAGAACCTGGGCGCACCTATGAAGGGGATTGATATTGCAACTCTGACCCCGGCTGAACGTATGTCGGAGCGTGGCCGTTAATAGAGAGAGGGTTTCAGAATGAAAATAGGAGTGCTGGCGCTTCAAGGCGCTGTAACAGAGCATATCGTCAGTATAGAGAAGGCTGGAGCGGAAGGCTTGCCTATCAAGCGCGTAGAGCAGCTGGAAGAGGTAGAAGGTCTGATTATTCCTGGCGGTGAAAGTACGACTATCGGTAAACTCATGCGTAAATATGGCTTCATTGAAGCGATCCGTGATTTCTCAAGTCAGGGTAAACCGATTTTTGGAACATGTGCCGGTATGATTGTGCTGGCTAAGCGGATTGCCGGCGGCGAGCCCGGACATTTGGAGCTCATGGACATTACCGTGGCTCGGAATGCATTTGGCCGCCAACGGGAAAGCTTTGAATGTGATTTGGACGTATTAGGTATTGATGAACCCGTTCGAGCTGTATTTATTCGAGCTCCACTTATTAACGAGGTGGGACCGGAAGTCGACGTGCTCACTATCTATAATGATGAGATTGTAACCGCGCGTCAGGGCAACCTGCTCGTCTCTTCTTTTCACCCGGAGCTAACGGATGATTACAGACTGCATCAATACTTTGTCGATATGGTAGAGGCTAACGTAGCAGCGAAATAATAGAACCGCATATAAGAACATCCTGACTCTTTCAAAGCTGTAATCAGCAATTTGAAAGAGTTTAGGCTGTTTTCAGGAGGGAAACATTGTGCTAGATGTAAAAGTATTGCGCAGCGATTACGCCCGGGTAGAACAAGCATTGTTGAAGCGAGGGAAATCACTGGATTTGATTTCAGATTTTCCACGGTTAGATCTGCGCCGCCGAGAGCTTTTGCAGGAGACCGAAGGACTTAAGAACCAACGTAACACCGTATCTGGTGAAGTTGCGAAGAAGAAGAAGAATGGTGAACCAGCTGATGATTTGATTATGGAGATGCGCACTGTATCCGATCGTATTAAAGAGCTGGATGATGAGGTTCGTGGGGTGGAGGCTGAGATTTTCGACCTGACGATGAGTATTCCTAACATTCCGCATGATTCCGTTCCAGTAGGCAAGTCGGAGGAAGACAATGTCGAAGTACGCCGTTGGTCAGAGCCGAGAGTATTTAATTTCACTCCAAAATCACACTGGGAGCTGGCGCAGCAGCTGGATATTATTGATTTTGAAGCCGCTGCCAAGGTTACAGGTTCTCGGTTTGCCTTCTATAAAGGACTGGGAGCACGGCTTGAGCGTGCGCTTATTAACTTTATGATGGATCTTCATAGTGGAGAGCATAATTACGAGGAAATGCTGCCGCCTTACATTGTCAACAAGGACAGCTTGTATGGTACGGGGCAACTCCCAAAATTCGAAGAGGATCTTTTCAAGCTTCGTGATACGGAGTATTATCTAATTCCTACGGCTGAAGTGCCGGTAACGAATTATTACCGTGAGGAAATTCTGACGGCAGCAGATTTGCCTAAATATCATGTTGCCTACAGCTCCTGTTTCCGTTCTGAGGCAGGCTCAGCGGGTCGTGATACCCGTGGACTAATCCGTCAGCATCAATTCAACAAGGTGGAACTGGTAAAGCTCACCACACCTGAATCCTCTTATGAGGAACTAGAAAAGATGACTGCAGATGCTGAGAGTGTACTACAGCTGCTGGGATTGCCTTATCGAGTGCTGGGTCTTTGTACGGCTGATATGGGATTCACCTCGGCTAAGACGTACGATTTGGAGGTGTGGTTGCCTGAGAGCGGAATGTACCGTGAGATCTCTTCTTGCTCAAACACAGAGGATTTTCAGGCCCGTAGAGCCAACATCCGTTTCCGTAAGGAACCGAAGGGCAAACCTGAATTCGTACATACCTTAAATGGTTCTGCACTGGCTGTGGGACGAACAGTAGCCGCTATTTTGGAGAATTATCAGCAGGAAGACGGTAGTATATTGGTTCCAGAATGCCTTCAGCCTTATATGCGTAATGTGAAATCGATCCACTCTAAATAAAATTTATAATTTATAGTTGCGTATTGTTTGTAGAGCATGGTATAATCCTCTTGCATGTGAAATTTTTATGCAATGGAGAGGTACCGAAGCGGTCATAACGGGGCGGTCTTGAAAACCGTTAGAGCGAAAGTTCACGTGGGTTCGAATCCCACCCTCTCCGCCATTTCTAAGAAATTAAATCTTTTGTAGATAGAAGCCGTCCCCTCAGGGGCGGCTTTTTTGTTGTGTTGGGCGTGCCCAGAGGCACGCATTATCTAGTTGGTGAAAGTCCAACCCAAGGAGGGGCCAAGCCACCTTGGTAGCTAGGATGCTTGCACATGGCGAAATCTGTGTGTAAAAGCGCATCGACAAAAGTACCTGTCTGAGACAGGGCGAGCGACAATCCAGGCCGCAACATGAAGTGAATCCTGCCGCGTCGTCAAAAAGGCCCTGCAAGGGGGAAAAGAGGGAGCCGAGTCTCGCGAACATAGACGAAGGCCAAGGAAACTGTGCAGAACTTGGGACAACAGTGAAGAACCCTCCGGCGTAGAGGGAACGGCATGGGTTGAAAGATAATGCAGTGAACTGGGGAGACCCTCCCCCACACGGAATTTTTTTTTTCGGAATCCGTAAAGAGACGCTCTATAAGCCCAAAAGACGAAGTGAACCGTCTGTGGGAAGGGAGTCCGAGGGGCTCATAGTACCGAAGAACCTAAGGACAACATAACCTTAGGGAGGGAAGGAGCCCTGCTTTGTTTATGCTTTTGGAGGAGGTACGAGTGAGTGAATGCCAACCGGCTAACGACACCCAAGGAAAAAGTTCAACAACTCCAAAAAAAGCTAGGTCATGCGGCCAAGGCGAACAAAAAGCGTAAATTCCATGCATTGTATGACAAGATCTATCGGTGGGATGTACTGTGCGAAGCGTGGAAACGAGTGAAAGCCAATAAGGGGGCCGCAGGAGTAGATGCCGTGACGCTAGCAGATATTGAGGAACAAGGAGAAATACCGTTTCTCAAGGTATGTGAGCGAGAGCTTAAAGAAGGCAACTACCATCCGCAACCTGTACGTAGACACTATATCCCGAAGAAGGATGGCAAGCAAAGGCCATTAGGTATACCCACTGTGCGGGATCGAGTCCTACAGATGGCAACCAAACTAGTGATTGAGCCTATCTTTGAAGCTGACTTTGAGGAAGTATCCTTCGGGTTTCGCCCGAAACGAAGTGCTAAAGGGGCGTTGGAACGTATTCGTAAAGCCTGCAACCGTAAAGGGAATTGGGTAGTCGACGTCGATATCCAAGGTTACTTCGACAACATTAATCAAGAGAAGCTTATGAAATTGGTGCAGATGCGTATCAATGACAGGAGGATACTGAAATTAATGAGGAAGTGGCTACAAGCGGGAGTTATGGAAGAAGGAACGGTAAGACGCTCGGATTTAGGGACTCCGCAAGGAGGCGTGATTTCACCGCTCCTTGCGAATATCTATCTAAATTACTTCGACCAACTGTGGGAGAAACACGGGAAAGGAGTAGGGGAGCTCACAAGGTATGCAGACGACTTTGTAGTGGTATGCAAAACCAAGAAGGACGCGGAACATGCGTATGAGCTCATACGCAAAATTATGGAGCGTTTGGAGTTAACCCTACACCCGACCAAAACCCGCATTGTTGGATTATGGACGGGAGACGAAGGATTCGACTTCTTAGGGATGCATCACCGAAAAACCAAAGCAGAAACCTCCCAAGGTAAGGTGTACTACACCACCCAACAGTGGCTAACGAAAAAGGCAGAGGAACGCATTCGAGAGGTGGTCAAAGAAAGATTAGCACCCCCGAGCATGCGCTCGAAATCGTTTGCGGAACAGGTAAAATGGCTCAATCCAAAGATCCAAGGATGGAGAAATTATTACTACACGAACTACAGCCAAAAAAAAAGATTAGCCAAGTTGGACTGGTATATTTTGCAGCGATTAACCCGGTGGTATGCCAAGAAAAGACAACGCAGAAGATGGATGGGTTCACTGAAAGAGGTTAGATATATTGCCGTCCAGTATGGACTAAAAACGCTATTGTAAACTGCATGCCCATGAATGACGAACATCGGAAAGCCGTATGAGGGAAAACCTCACGTACGGTTTGATGAGGAGGGGCTGAATTTGTTCAGCCCTTTACTCTAGCCATCATGAAGTCCTAGTAGTTTCTTTATGGAACCACTCCCAATTGAGAATAAAAAGACTCTTTTCTCCGCAATGTATTAGGGAAGGAGGCTGATAGTAAAAATGAATCGACAATTGGAACTGGATCAACATAGTCTGATCTCTGCCTGGCAGGAACGATTGCCTACTCTGATGGAGGATGGAGACAGTTTTATCGTACAGGGTGATGAGGCTGACCGAAACAGCCTACTTATCCATTTTAATGCAGCTGGACGTCAGGCCTATTCGCTTGATTTTCGCTGTACGTATGTAGACAGTAGAGAGGTTGCAGTGGATTTAGTTGATGTTGAACAGAGTGGGCGGCATACGGATGAATGCAGCGATGTTGTCCAGCAATTGGCACAGCAATATACACGACAGATTCATGAATGTGCGCAAGCGTTGCAGGGCCTAACCAACCCATAGTTCGTGCTCAAAGGAGCTAAACTCCATTAAACTAAGCGAAAGCTTACGAAGCGAATGTTATTGCGAAGTGAATACACAGAAGCAGATGCTCACAGAAATTTTTAGGAGGAGAGAGAATGACTAAGCCCAAGAGTATGCCTGTTCCCGGAGCGCAGCCATCCGGCGGAGAACGCCGAAAGGACCATGGCCCGCAGGGACCCGAACCCCTTTCTGGTTCCAAAAAAGTTAAACAAGCCAATCATGTGGACCATCATAATCCGCAAGGTTAAGAAATGATTTACTAAGAATTGTTTCTTGAATTTGCCAAATGGTTTATCATTAAGGAGGGGAAAATATATTTACATGGGAGAGGAAATCAATAATGAATAAAAAATGGGGGTTATCCGCTGCCGCAATGCTGCTCACAGCAGCATTAATATTGCCGGCTTGTGGGAACAAAGAACAAGCACCAAAAGAAGCGTTGAAGTCAGCTGCGACTAAAGTGTCTACAATGACATCGTATGAGATGAAGAGTAAAATAGTGGTTAATAATCTGACTATTGACGCTCCCACCGATGAATCCAGTGCTATGACTACGCAGGTGCTAAGCATGCTCAAGAATGCAGAGCTTTCGGTGGATAGCGTATATCAGGCCGATCCGATGCAGACTGAAGCAACACTGGTTTTGAACCTGAAGGGCGATATGGCGATGAGCTTTACTGTACCTATGGTTATCACTAAGGAGAAGATCTACATCAAAGTGCCTTCTATACCGTTCTTCCCAATTCCGGAGACTATAGTTGGTAAATATGTAGAGATTGACCTGAAAGAGCTAGCAGAGCAAGGGGGCACTGAGTTTACCCCTAATTCCCTGGATACTCAGAAAGCACAAAAACTTTCTAACGAAGTAATCAGCACACTGCTTGCAGAGTACGATGAAACGAAATATTTTAGTGAAATCAAGCTTAAAGATGCGAATTTGCCGGAGAATGTTGAGGCTAAGCAGGTTATTCAGTTCAAAGTGACTAATGACAATATCAAAGAAGCTATCACTATTATGATGAACAACGCCTTGCCGAAAATTATCGATATTCTTGGTAAAGACGAATATAAGGATATGCTGAAAATTGATGCTGCCGATCTGGCTAAGGCTAAAGAGGAACTTCAGTCAGGCAGTGCAAGAACTGAACTCGATAAAGGTCTCGCGGATCTTGGCAACTACTTAACGATTAATGATTTTCATTTTAATACAGCGATTAATAAAGACAGTTTCCCTGTGTATCAAGATTTGTTAATGGACATTAAAGTAAATGATCCGGATACGAATACAAAGGTAGGCTTATCACTAACTGGCAGTAGTCAGTACAGCAAGATTAATGAAAAGGCTGAATTCAAGATTGGTATCCCCGCCGGGGATGCTGTAATAACGATGGATGAGCTGCAGAAGCAATTTGGTGGCTTGGGCACGTATTAATCTGTAGACAAGACAACATCCCGCATGAGCGTAGTCATACGCTCATGCGGGATGTTTGCTGTCTAGTTGCACCATTATGCAGTTGGGAAGTACTGTCCTTATTTGTCCTGCAGAATATCTTCTGCTAAAATGGCATAGGTCTGGTGATCCTGCCACATTCCGTTGATCTTGATGAACCGTCGAGCGACTCCCTCAGCCTGAAATCCACTCTTTTCCAGTACCCGCCGTGAAGCCTCATTATGCAGTAAAATTGCAGCCTGTACCCTATGGAGGGCAAGGGCTCGAAAGGCGTATCCTAATACTAGTCCAACGGCTGCCGTCATGTATCCGTTACCTTGCATTTGATGATCTAGGAAATATCCCATATCGGCAAATTGCCCCACCCCCCGTACAACATTGGAGAGTGTAATCTGCCCCATCAACTGCCCGTCCAGTGAAAATATACCAAACATATAGGCCTGATCCTGTAAAGCATCTTGGGTACGTTGGTTAATATGCTGGAGTTGATGGTTAAGCGTATAGAAATCCTCTTCACGCTTTGGTTCATATGGTGCGAGTGCAATCCGGTTCTGCAGGCGGAGTTGGAGTAGACGCTCAGCATCCTCCGGCTGAAGTGGGGTAATATAGATACCTTGAGACGTCTGGTATAAAGTTAAAGACATACGTAGGAGACTCCCCTCTTGTGAATATTACAGAAGCCTAGGTGCTAGTTAGATGGTTTTTGACGTAAACGTCGAAAGAATGTGGTGAGCAACTCCGCACATTCCTCCTGTAAAATACCCTGTATGACTTCAGTGCGGTGGTTAAATCGCGGCTCCTCCAACAGGTTCATTAGGGTTCCTGCACAGCCGGCCTTAGGATCAGGAGTGCCATAAACAGTAAGTGGTACTCTGGACTGTACGATGGCCCCTGCACACATTGGACAAGGCTCCAGCGTGACGTATAGTTGGCAATCCAGCAGCCGCCAGGAACTCAGGACTTTGCTGGCTTCACGGATGGCAACCATCTCGGCATGGGCTGTCGAATCCATAGTGGTCTCCCGCAGGTTGTATCCGCGTCCGATAACTTCATTATGATGAACAATAACCGCCCCAATTGGGACTTCTCCAAGCTCTTCCGCTTTGCGGGCCTCTGCAATCGCTTGTCTCATCCAAAATTCATGGACGGCTTGCACATCCTCCAGTGCCTCATTTTCCAAATTACTCAAACTCATCTTCCCTTCTCATCTGCTCTATTATACAACGAACAAATATTCGTTCTGAACAAATTGTGTATAACTCTGTGGATAACGCCCGACTTATACACAAATTTGTACACATCGTCTTTTAATAAAATGTTTATATGTGCATAACTTGTGGATGGTTTCCTAATATATTGTAGAGAAAGAACTATTAAATTTCAATGATTCTTGAAGAGTAATACTTCATTGAAATGTCTTTTCAAATGGGGGGGCAGAAGGTATGATATTTATGAACATCTCCGCTAGGTTTTACCAGTGGGTAAGAAGGGAATAAGAAGCTTGTCTATAAAAACAAAGTTATCGGCTATTATCTTTGGTTCAGTGTTGCTTATTTTGGCGCTTAACCTCACATTGAACCTGTATACTGCCCGCAGTAATTTGCGAAGTGAAAATGTAAGTAACATGAAGATGACCGCTATGCAGATTGCTGTTGCTGTTGAACAAAGCAGTTACAGCTCTAATTATGTCGAAGGCCAAATTGCCAAAAATTTGCGGATGGTTGCAATACTTGCTTCCTACGAGCTTGATCCGGATATTAAGAATGTTAGGAGTGACGAGCTCAAAGCTCTCTCCATTAAGCTGGGTGTGTCTAATATTTCGCTTCTAGTCAAGACTGATAATGATATTGTAGTGGCCAAGTCCTCGGATTCCAAAGAAATCGGATTATCTACAAAAGACCGGGGCTTTTGGTATATAGCCCTTTTGGAGCTGTTTCGTGATCAGGTTGTAACGATTGAGCAAGGACAGACTCTGGATAATTTTTGGTCTGGACCGTTTGAGTATTCAACCGCTACACCTGATTACATCGACAAGTGGGGATATTATCATGACCCAAGAAGCAACTACATTATTGATCCTTATATCCGCAGCACTGCGGTTAGTGATTATGTGAAAATCATGAGTCCAAGCGAGATTGTTCGACAGTCCAAAGAAGTCAACCCGGGCATTCTGGAAATCACGGGGATTAATCCGGATACTTTTGGTTCGGCAAGCATGGCACCTGATGGAAGCGACAGTATAAATGTGAAGCTGCATAATCGTCCGATTCAGTATGGTACCTATATCTACGGTAATGTGGAGCAGGATAAAGCTGCGGTCATGCAGGCTCTAAACAGAAAGGAACCTGTTACGTTAGATACTGAGGTACTTGGGAAAAGAGTACTCAAGAGCTTCATACCTATCTTCCGGCCTGAGGCTGGGACCTATGTTATCAGCGTTGTTATGGACTATGCGGTGATTTCTTCGGTAATCAGAACTCAACTATTTAATAATATCTCTACCTCTCTGCTGTTGCTTGTAGTCTTTTTTCTGTGTAGTTATGTATTGGCTGGAATTGTTACGCGGCCTATTCAATCTATCCTTGGTAAAGTAAATGATGTAGCAAAAGGCAAATTCGAGCCTCCGCTGGATGTAAGCAGCCGGGATGAATTGGGCCAACTGGCGTTGCGCATAAATGCGATGACCTTTCATCTCATGCAGCATACGAATCGTCTAGGACAGACACTTGAAGAGAACCGAGCGGTTAAGGAGCATTTGGAATCAGTCATTAATGGCACATCGGATGCTATTCATACTGTCGACATGGATGGCCGGATCCTCAGTACGAACAGAGCCTTTGAAGAGCTGTATGGATGGAATGCGGCACAGGCAGCGGTGAGCAAAACTCCCTATCTAGTTCCAGCCACGGCGCTCAGACAAGAGACGGCACGGTTGCAATTGCTGAGGGAAGGTACCGCGCTGCCTCCGATAGAGACGGTAAGA
The DNA here is from genome assembly GCF_022369515.1 of Paenibacillus sp. 19GGS1-52. Lineage (NCBI taxonomy): Bacteria > Bacillati > Bacillota > Bacilli > Caryophanales > Paenibacillaceae > Paenibacillus > Paenibacillus sp. 19GGS1-52. The sequence continues at coordinate 193,860 of NZ_CP059724.1, read as the reverse complement.
CTTAAGCGGGACGGTTCGGTAGTTGAGGTAAGTGTCAGTACTTCGATCATTCGTGATGAAGAAGGTCATCCGCAATCCTTCATTCACGTTTCCCGTGATATGACGGAGCGGAACCGGATGGAGGAGTTGCTCAGACGTTCTGAGAAGTTGACCACGGTTGGCCAGCTTGCAGCAGGAGTGGCTCATGAGATTCGTAATCCACTGACTACACTAAGGGGATTCCTCCAGCTTCAGCAGGAGAAGAAGGTTCTCGTACCGCTTCATATTGAGCTAATGTTGTCCGAGCTGGAGCGGATTAATCTTATTGTCAGTGAATTTTTGATTTTAGCCAAACCTCAAGCGGTTCATTTTCAACAAAAAGATGTACGGCACATTCTGAGTGATGTGATTTCTCTACTGGATAGCCAAGCGCATTTGTTCGGAATTGAGTTCGATACCAGATTCTCTGAGCATCCGGCGATTGTACATTGTGAAGAGAATCAGTTAAAGCAAGTCTTTATTAATATCGTCAAAAATGCTATTGAAGCCATGCCTGAAGGTGGGACTATTACCCTGACTCAGCATATAGTCAAGAATTTTGTAGTCATTGTAATTTCTGACGAAGGAGAAGGTGTTCCTGAAGATATGCTGCCTAAGCTGGGCGAGCCGTTTTTTACAAATAAGGAATCAGGAACAGGTCTTGGGCTGATGGTCAGCCAGCGAATTATCCAAGCCCATAAGGGCAGTATGGAAATACAAAGTGAATTTGGACTTGGGGCCGAGGTTACAATCCGGTTACCGGCCGGTCAGAGCATTAATGAAGAACGGAGTGAAGAACAAGGTGAGAATTAATAAATTCATCAGTGAGACAGGATACTGCTCACGCCGTGAGGCAGACAAGCTGGTGGAAGGCGGCAGGGTTACAATCAACGGAGAACTTGCTGTGCTTGGCAGTCAGGCTGTTCCAGGTGATGAGGTGCTAATTGATGGGAGGGTTCTTGAAACGGGTAGTACAACCGTTTACATCGCTCTCAACAAGCCAGTAGGTATTACCTCGACCACTGAGGAGCATATCAAAGGGAATATTGTCGATTTTATTGGACATCATGAGCGTATTTTTCCGATTGGTCGACTCGATAAGGATTCGGAAGGATTAATCCTGCTTACGAATGATGGAGATATCGTTAACAAGATACTGCGGGCAGAAGGACAGCACGAGAAAGAATATGTGGTCACCGTAGATAGACCGATTACACCTTCTTTTATCCTGGGTATGTCCACCGGGGTCAAGATAGCAGGCGGCAAGACGTTACCCTGTGAAGTGACACGTATTACAGAGAGAGTATTCCGTATTATCTTGACAGAGGGCAAGAATCGGCAAGTTCGCCGCATGTGCAGCGCTTTTGGCTATGAGGTTAGAAAGCTGCAGCGCATCCGGATTATGAATATACGCCTAGGGGCTTTGCAAATGGGAGAATGGCGGGAGCTGTCGCCTCAGGAGAAGTTGGAGCTGGGGACTATGTTGAATTACGAATTGCTGTAGGGCAATGAGATTATACCTATTGATCTAATGGTAGAAAAAAAGAGCTGTCTTAAAGGTCTTAGACTAGACCTTTGGGACAGCTCTTTACTATATTTATGCTACGGAAATTACTTGGTGGATGGAACGATGCCTGTAAACTCAGTGGTTGCCTGATACTTACGGATAATAGAGACCTCTACGCGGCGGTTTTTGGAGCGTCCGGCAGCAGTAGAATTATCCGCAATCGGATGATATTCTCCGTATCCGATGGGACTGAATTTACGGGGATTAAGATTGGGATTCAGCAGCAGGATTTTCATGAAGTGCAATGCCCGATCGACGCTAAGATCCCAGTTGGAGGAATAGCTGGTGTTCGCAATAGGTACGTTATCCGTATGACCCTGTACGAGCACGTCATAATCAGGGAATTGCTGCAGCATAGTCGAGATGGATTTGGCCAACTGGCGTGATTCATCCTTCACTATGGCCTGACCAGATGCGAACAGGGCATTGTCACTGATCGTAATCATAAGTTGGGATTGGTTCAACTTAGTACTTAGCAAATCTGTGAGTCCGTTATTCTTAATATATTGATCAAATTGTTTCTTGAGCTTCTCAAGGTCTGCTTGTTCTTGCTTCCGCAGCTTGGCGATCTCCGCCTCGCCGGTATTTTGAGAAACAACGCTATCCAATTTATCATTTTTCCCCTGATCTAGCTGGCTTTTTGTAGGAGTTGCTGATTTTTCATTCAAAACACCGGTTCCACCGTTGAGTGCAGAGCTAAAGGCTTGGCTCATTTCTTCGAATTTCTTGGCATCTGTAGCACTCATGGCATACATTACGAGAAACAAAGCGACTAGCAGGGTCATAAGATCGGAATAGGGTAATAGCCAGGACTCATCCGCATGTTCCTCATGCTCCTCGTGTCTAACCTTTTTACTCACTCGGGCTGGCCTCCTTCTCAGTCAGTTTGGCCCTTTCTGCAGGTGTTAAGAAGACAGCAAGCTTCTGATTAATAGCAATAGTAGACACGCCTGATTGGATAGACAATAGGCCCTCTACCATCATCAGTCGAACCTCAATTTCCCGTTTGGAGAGCCGTTTGAGCTTGGTAGCAATAGGATGCCATAATACATAACCGGTAAAGATACCAACCAATGTAGCGATAAAGGCAGCACCGATTGCATGCGCCAGCTTCTCCATATCACTCATATCCGCAAGAGCGGCGATAAGCCCGATAACAGCTCCCAATACCCCTAGCGTTGGGGCATACATGCCCGCTTGTGAGAAGATCAGTGCCCCTGCTTTATGGCGATCTTCTGTCGCGTGGATATCTTCCATTAATACATCCCGGACAAATTCCTGATCATTACCATCAATAATCATCCGCATGCCGTTTCTGAGGAAATTATCCTCGATCTCATCGACTTTGGATTCCAGAGCCAATAAACCTTCACGACGGGTGATAGAAGCCCATTCCATAAACATAGTAATTAGTTGTGATTTGCTGACCATTTTCTTGCTGATGAATATCATTTTAAAAAGACTGGGGATCTTCTTCATTTCTGAGAAGGGAAAAGCCATGAAAAGCGAAGCAGCTGTTCCCACCAGGATAATAATGTAAGCTGCGGGTGTAGCCAAGCTGTGTAAAGGGGCTCCTTTAAGCACCATGCCCACGCCAACTGCAACTACACCAAGAATAAGACCAATTATTGTTGAAATTTCCATTATGCACCTCGTCCATGAGATTTAAAAAGTGATCCGACTAAGCCGCGTACATCATCCCTGAATAGCGGCTGGACACCCTGCGAAAAACCGACTAACGTATATTCTTATTTATCGACAGCATTCCCTTTTTTGTGAAGTCATTTTTTCGGCTATAATGGATAAGGTACGATATTATTCATCAATAGAGAAAACGGAGTGATATATGTGGGTGTTAAGCATGGTAGAGATTACGCTGAAATTCTGAATGAATTAACGGAAGCGGTTGGACGTATTTCTGACGGATATGTGTTTTTCGAGATGGAGCCAGATGAGTGGCAGGAGTTGCCACAGGAGTCGAAGCTGGAGGTGTGGGAAGCACTGGCCGAGGATCTATTCTTCGCGCTGGGTGAGGAACCGGTCATTCAAGTAGGTAGCGGGGTCGTGATTTATGACAAGGAGACGCACCGCATTAATATCTTGGTTGGAGAAGTAGATTTGGCCTCGGTGGTTTTGGTTTAATTTGAGGGTGCGGCTGAACGTGATTTGCCGTAACCAACAGCCCGTGTTAAAATTGGTAGAGCCGAGTTATATTTTCCAGGATTTTAGAATACATTAAATCGAAAATCAACTTTATCCTGGCACATCCCTTGGTCCTCAGAAGCTAAGGGATGTTTTATTTAGCACATAAAGGGCGAGGGCAGGCGTGAAGACTTTGCTGCTATTTTAGTAAGGGAGGAATCGAATTGCTACTTACGGAGGAAGAACTGCGTCAGCAGGTGAGCAAGTTGGAAGGCTGGAAGCTGGAGAATGATACCCTTGTACGTAAATACATGTTTAATGAGTATATGAAGGGCATCGCCTTCGTGGATGCGGTAGCAGCCATTTCCGAAGCTTTTGAACACCACCCGCATATTACGATTGATTATAAAACCGTTACGCTGCGACTCACTTCAATTGAAGCAGGCGGCATTACGCCACTTGATGTCCGCGAAGCGCATGAATTTAACGAAGCTTTCGAGAAAAACCGCTAATCTTAAATCTTCAGCTCAGCGGGATACTAAGCTTTAATCGAAAAATACGCCTGTGCTTTAGATAGTTACCTATCTGCTGCACAGGCGTATTTGTTGTTGCAGATTGCTTTATTTTTTCTCTGATAGCCACATAGCAACGTTCGCAATCTCCTCCGGAGCTAGTTTCTCCTTAAATGAAGGCATTTGGCCGCGCCCTTTAGTAACAATGCTATAGATTCCTTCAGCATCATGCTGGCTGCCTTCCTTCTGAAGACTGGGGCCAACATCGCCCTGAAGTTGATCACCGTGGCAGGTGATGCAATTGGCCTTCACAGTCGCTTCTGCCTTGGCTTCATCAAGCTGCACTACCGGTATTGTAGGTTTATCCTGTTCAGCGACCTCTGCTTTGCCAGGAAGGGTAAACATTAGTACTACCGCAAAGGCACAGGCGGCAAAAAACAAACCGCTCATGATCCATTTTTGCATCCCCATCCGTCCCTTCAATGTAAGCTGCTCCCTACATTATAGCGGAATATGAAGCGTTATCATAGCATTTGTGTCAAAAAAACGAACAAATTCCACTTCATTTTTTAGGAAGCTATTTATAAAGGGATTATTTATCATAGACCATGCAATAAAATGGTTTATCTCCAGTCGGAGTTCGACGTTCATAAGTATCCGTAATCGTAAAACCACACTTTCGATAGGTAAGCACTGCCCGTTGGTTCCACGTCAACACCTCCAGATCAATCTCACGTTCCGGGTAACGCTTCAGAGCGGCTTCTACGATAGATCCTACAAATAGGTGGCCCAGTCCATGTCCGCATAAATCCGGACGCATTCCAATCCCCAGTCTTACTACACCTTCCATCGGAAATAGCTGGGCAAATCCGCATAAAATCTCTTGGTCATTGATTACGGAAACATATTGTTCTTGGCGAAGCTGTGGATCTCCAAATTCAATATTAAGTGCCTGCATTTGCTCCCATGGCATCCAGCCGTAAATATTATAAGGGGGCTTGTAAATCCACTCGCAGATGTCTTTTGCATGTCTGATCTCCATAGGAACAACGTGGAAAGTAACCGATGAACTAATCATTAGCTCAGAGACCTCCTTTCACGAGGGCAATAATTTCTTATCTAATTATAAACAAAAAAACCTTCCTTTGGCTCAAAAACTTTATAAAAAAGGGTGGCTCGACAAATCGTCCATTTATATATAGTGTTTATTATTATTTTGTGTTTTACAAGTATTGTAAGGGGTAATAACTAGTAGACACAAAAAAAGCTCTCCCCCAAGATTTTGGAAAAATCCTGGAAAAGAGCCTATGTACTAATACTTTTTACTGCACATTATCATTGTCTTCAGAATCAGTAGCAAGCGCTTGATAAGCATCTGTGCTCATAATTCGTTTAGCGCCAACATAACGGTTGACGTAGTAGCTGTCGCTCAGCGAGCTGATGGTTACACCACGTGAGGAAGAAGCATGTGCGAATTTACCTTCACCAACATAAATACCGACATGAGAAACACCTTTGCCTGTTGTATTAAAAAACACAAGATCGCCAGGTCTAAGATCATCACGGGAAATAGCAGAGCCCATTTGGTATTGGGAACCAGATTGGTGCGGCAGATCGATGCCGATCTTATCAAAGACATACATTGTAAATCCAGAGCAATCAAAGCCGTTCGTTGAAATGCCACCGGTAACATATTTAGTTCCGATTGCTTTGTCAATCACTTTATCCATTTTAGAATCCGCGAATGCGCTTCCCATTCCCATTGTAAGAAAAATAGAAAAGCTTAGTACTGCTGCTGCCAACTTCTTCTTCAAAAGTGTAAACCCCTTCCAAATGCCTACGAGGTTAGCTTAAGGGTTCGGTTGAAGGTCCCCTATGACCCCTCTGTTAAATAGGAGGTCAATTCACCCAAAGTGGTTCCCCCGTTTCCCTAATTGTTAGGGAACTCGGCACGTACTGTTTGATTAGGAATAGCTGTATTCAATACATGACAAAACTTTCGTAAAAGACAACTTAATGATTACAAAAATGTTACTAAAAGCTCGATGCGATAATTGTAACAAACACAGCCGCCGTTGGCAATCCTTTATAATATATTTATGCCTAATAATTGTGTTTTTTTTGAACATATACTGCATTTAAACGTTGAAATAACGGCAGAATCGTCCTTTTTACAATATTTTCTTGTGTTTTCTGTTAAAAAGCTGTTTCGACGATGTTAAATGTGTGTAAAAGGTAGAATAAGGAAAAGAAAAAACCCGGAATGATTATGGTGATAATCACTTCGGGCTCATATAGTTTAAAGAGGTTATAGTTGTCGGGGAATTTCAATCATAAGCTACAGTTTTGTATGCAGTGGTGCTCATAACTCTTTTAGCACCCACATAACGGTTGGCCCAATAGTTCTCATTAAGTGAACTGATGATTACACCATGTGAAGAGGAAGATTGTGCGAATTTACCGCTGCCTACAAAAATTCCAACATGGGATATCCCTGCGCCAGTAGTATTGAAGAATACAAGGTCTCCAGGACGCATATTATTGCGGGAAACAGCTGTTCCCACGCTATATTGCGCTTTTGAAGTACGTGGAAGTGCAAGGCCGAGATTTTTGAAAACATATTTCGTAAAGCCGGAACAGTCAAATCCATTGGTACTGATCCCACCTGTTTTATAAGTGGTCCCCAGTGTTTTGGAGATTACTGTGTCCATTTTGGAGTCCGCAAAAGCACTACTTGTTCCCAAAGTGAATGCCATGAGAAGTCCTAGCGCCGCTGCGGCGCATTTTTTCTTTAAGTTCTGTCTGTTCAAAAGATGTACTCCTTCCAAGGCCTGCGAGGTTAGCTTAAGGGTTCGGTAGAAGGTTCACCTATGATCCCTCTGTTAGGAGATCAATTCACCCAAAATATGGTTCCCCCACTCCCCGGTGCAGGGAATTTGGCGTGTTATGCACCAGAATAGTGACGTATCAGCAATATCGAAATACAATAACGTACATACAATGGTTAAGAAAAAATTAAAAAGATTACAAAGTTGTTACTACTAGTACAGGCATCATTGTATCAAAGGAGTTAAGGTTTTGCAAACTCTTATTATATTTGTAATCAAAAAAGAGTTTCCTCTTCTGTTTGCAGAAGGGGAGACTCTTTCTATATGTCCTTGGACGATGTAATTATTGCGGGAAGGCCTTACTTTTCCACAGATGGTATTGAGCTGCTATTCCCCACATTTTGAACAGAGTAGCGGGGAACGGTGAGATTTGGCGGATAAGGAGTGCGGGCAGTCCAGGGTAGAAGATTCCAGTAAGCCCGCAGACTAGCAGCAAGAGCAACCCTGCAGCCCCAAGTACAATGGATATCCCAACAGCAGGGATAATAACCCTTAAGCAGATCAGCAGCGAGGAGAACATCCCTGTGCCACTGGTGTAGCCAAACTGAATATATAGTAAAACTAAGCGAATGAGGAAGATATACACCAGCCAGGTGAGAATATAAGGAATAAGCTTCAATAGTATTGTATAGTCCAAAAAGGAGGGCAGCAGCAGCCCGTACATTTTTGGAGCAATCCAGTAAAGCGGCAATAGAGTCAGGAGCCATTCAACCAAACTGAAGAGCAGAATGGGTAATCCATAGATTTTCATGCCTGGGAAAAAAAACAAGCCACGCTCTCCCTTGCGTTCTTGATGCAATTCATGCAGTAGTCCCGCCCGTATGAAGGGCGATAGCAGCAAGCGTAAAGCAGCCAACCCCAGCAAAGTCCACAGCCAACGCTGCACTGCAGGATCGGTGCTCAAGCTGAACTGGCCTTCGATATAGTATAGCAATCTGCCGATTCCACTACCGCCAGCGTTTTTATCAGGATAATGCAGTAGAACCGGAATAATAGCAACGCGTACGAACCTGTACATAAAGTAGCCCCAAAGCAAACGGTATATAAATAACAGGATCAGAATATATAATTGCTCTTTCATGCTGTACCAGCTACGGGTTATCGATCTTTTCACCATTCTCACCTCACCAGACAAGAGTTCCGAGCACTGATTCAAGCAGTTTCGTCATACTTAACGTCCAGCGGGAGAGTACATCCTGATCCAGTTCCGCCAGTCTGAAGTTGTTGATATGTTTACTCTCCAGCAGAATGGAGTGATCAGGATCAATCTCGGCGGATAACAACGGCGCATTATGGAATAACTGGAATGTAGTTTCTTTGCGCTCCCCGCTCCAGATACGCTGCATCGTATACCCGTCGGAGAAGGTGAACTTAAGGGGCACGTCTGGATAGGCACTTCCTTTATTCACGACCTTTACCAGCGATTCGTAACTGTGAGCCTCTCCGCTAGTGCTCTTAATAGTAGGAATCGTAATATTCTCTATAGCAAAATCAGGAGCCCCACCGTTATACACATATTGATCAAAATAAGTCTGCCAAGATTTTCCGGTTACCTTCTCTACGATTTTTTGGAAATCGGTGGTAGAGGGATGCTGGAAGCGGTACTTATTGGCATAGGAAGACATAATGGCATCCATAACCTTAGTGCTTGTCAGCCGTTCGATATCCTTAAGCACCAGCTTGCCACGAATATATACATTTCGGGTGTATGAATCGGCTCCACCGTATTTCCAGGTTTCTAGATCCAACGGCTGTGAGGTAGTTACCAGACTGGATTGCAGGGGGAGGTTGGCCATAATACCATACTCCTGCTCCATTAGCTTGTCTTCGGCATAGGAGGTGAAGCTTTCGTCCAGCCATGCCTCCTCAAATTCATTGCTCGCCACCATGCCGTAGAAATATTGATGGCCTATTTCATGGATGATGGTGCGCTCGAGTGAGGTGTTCGGAGAAGTCTCAGCAGCACCGAAGGCTGTAATCAGCGTAGGGTATTCCATTCCCCCGGCGCCGTTTCCCCCTTTGGGAGGAACGACGATAGACAGAGTGGAGTAGGGATAAGGTCCATACCATTTGCTAAAGGAGGTAAGAGCAGCTTTGGCAGCCTGAAAGTAACGCTCCTTCAGATCCTGATGCAGCGGGTCCAGATACAGCTTAATTCGTACACCCGGAACCTCCGGTGTAGAGAGGGCTTCCTCCGCGTACACAAAGTCAGGAGATGCCGCCCAGGCAAAATCATGGACATCATCTGCGTAGAACTGATATATTTTCTGCTCCTGCTTCAGTTTGGCATTTTTGACAGGGAACCCAGTTGCCGCAACCGTATAATTTGAGGGAACAGAAATGGTTACATTGTATATGCCGAAATCGCTATAGAATTCAGAGGTGCCGTGGTATTGATGCAGATTCCAACCTTCTTCGCGAACTCCTCGAGTTCCGGCAGGCTCGTAAACGCTAAGCTTGGGGAACCACTGACCAGCCATCACGAAATTCCCTGAAGTGCCCATACGAGCAAATATCTTGGGTAGTTGAACTTCAAACTGAAGTTTGAGGGTGACGCTCTCTCCACCATTAACGGGCTGGGGAGATGTACTTTGACCAATGTCTTATCATTTATATTGCCGTCATCCGGTTGTACATACTGTACTCTCTGAAGCAGTGATACCCCCTCTGTGGTACGCAGATCAGTTAAAGTCATGCTGCCGAATCCGTTATCTGGCATGCTGTCCCCTCTAAGCTCGCCCCCGACTCTTTCATAAAAGTTGTATCCGTAGAGGCAAATGCATTCGGATATAAATGAAAGTACAAATCACTTACCGGTTTAATACCAGGATGGGTCCATGTCACGGTCTCAGAAGCTTTTAAAGTTTCTGTATCCGGAACAAGCTGTACGTCAATGTGATACTCAGCAACTCTTTGGCTTAGTGCCTCAGTGACCGGGGCGGGGGAATAATCCGGAAGAGGCACTTGCCGGGCGATTGTCTTGGGTGTGACTACCAGGGACTTGGCCTCTTTTGGGGCAGAGACGTTTACAGCAGCAGGACGAAGCCCTGAAAAGACCTCTATGGCCCCTCCCAGTAGAGCTAGGGTGGCCAGGGTCGCAAGGATAATTTTGGACCTTAATGACAGTGGCTTCATACAGTAATTCCTCCCGTGACAAGCATCTACGGAATGTATATGTTTGCATTCGCCGTATTATTAGCTAAAATTAAATTATTCGTAAGAGGAAGGATGTGCACCTGTGGATAATCTACAACCGGAAGGCAAGAAACAGATTGCCTTGAATATTGTGAATGCGAAGAGCAAACATAAAGGCTTTGGAGCAGGCTCTATTGATCTGAACAATGTGTCACCAGTCATTATTGACGGCGGTGAGGCGGTCATTGATATCGGTGCCATGCATGCCAAGAGCAAGGTGGAAAAGGGCATTAAATTCTCCACGAATCGTGAGGATGTCCCAGATGGAAGACAGGTTTGGGTAGTGTGGGTCGCTGTGGATCGTTTACCAGAGGGACAATTTTATGGTGGAATCACGGCTTGTGAGATGTGGATAGATGCTGAAGCGCGTCGCGGCTGGAAGATTCTTGCCGAGCATGTAAATAAGCTTGATGCAGCGCTTAAGCGTAAGATCAATGTGGACGGGCTTGGCGCAACGGAAAAGGCTGCACTGAAATCATTGTTGATCTCCCATAATGAGGTTTGGTGGGAGGCGTCACCACAAGAACTGAAGACAGCACTGTCAGAATAGGGCGAGGCTGCTCCCAAGTTGGGAGGGACAATATAAGCATATAAGAAAAAAGGCTTCGCCTTTCCTGTCTCAGGAGGGCGAAGCCTTTTTCTTATAGTACAAACAACTTTATTATTTGCTGGCAGAACTAAATTTGCGTTTAAGCTGGCTCACTCTTGCCTGGCTAATACCCAGTATTTCAGCAAGCCCTTTCTGATTGGCAAAGGGATGATCTACAATGGCTTGTTGCAGGCGTTGGTTCATTTCTTCAGTCTTTGTCCGTCGGATGCTGTTGTTATGTACAGCGGACTCCTGTGAACCATCTTGGAGTGGTTCTGACTCTTGAACGCTTCGTTCCGGATTGCCAAGTTCTTTCAGACAATCGCTGCAAATAAATTGATCTTTATAATAGGTTACCTGCTCAAGGCTTCTGCAAAATGTACATTCGGTGGAGGTGTACTTCCTTAGTACAATAACATTCTCGTTTAAAATAAAAAATTCGATAGGATCCCCAATGTCGATATTACGTGTCATCCTAATTTCTACGGGAACTACAATTCTGCCAAGACTGTCTAAACTCCGGATCATGCCTGTATCTTTCATCCCATGTCCCTCATTTAATCATATATTTTTGGTGAATATCTATTATTATAACAGTAATTGTAATATTAGAGAACAAGAAAGCGTATTCATTGAATGGTATCTAAATTGCGTTGTGATATGCCCAGACGCGTTTAACCGTTGATAGCCAAACTGATGTAGCTTGAGCTTTATATTCAATAAAAACCTCTCCGTTCGAAAAACTAAGAACGGAGAGGTTTGATGGGGTTCTTTTCTTTTTAACCGAATTTTGTACTACCGAAACGCGGTTAGAACTATTTAATTAGCAGAGGAATGTCTAAGCGCTCTTATCTTAGCTCTATCAGCTTACTGGTTGTAACTAAGGCTAATTCATCCACCACCGTTTAATATCATTCCATAAGGAATGATCCTCCTTAAGTGGAGCTGTTATGTCTTGGGAGCCCTCGGCAGCAGGATCAGAACTCCCGTCTTCGCCATGCTGATCGCAGTATTCGGTAGGTTCTGTGCCGCTGATAAAAGTCTCCAGCTCTTTCGTAGGGCAAGCTGCCGAAGCCAGTTTTCCGGATTGCGGATTGATATACACACTGACGACGCCGTCAGGTATTGGGAAAATTTTGGGCGGAATACTCTCCAGCGCCTTTTCAGTAAACTGGGCAAAAATAGGGGCTGCCCGCCGTCCATCAGTTGTGGCAATATCCCGCCCTTTGTCATAACCCACCCAGACTGCGGTGGAGAGCTCAGGTGTAAAGCCGACCATCCAGCCGTCGGTGTCGGTAGTGCCAGTCTTACCAGCGACCGGACGCTTGATTATAGAGGCTACACGGTTACCTGTCCCCCCCGATTCGAATACACCTTCCATTAGCCGAGTTAACACGTAGGCAGCTGCAGGCTCGACGACAGTTTCTCCATGCAATTGCGGAGCTTCATATAGAATATTGTCCTTGGCATCCGTGATCTTCAGGATAGCGGTAGTGGGCATCTTCACCCCTCCGTCCCCGATCACGGCAAAGGCTGCGGCCATTTCCAGCGGACTAACCGGAGAGGTGCCAAGCGCTAGTGAGGGCACGCTCTGAAGTGGGCTGTCGATTCCCATTTTGGCAGCCATTGCAGCTACTTTCTCTGCACCAACCTTCATAATTGTATTGACGGCATAGATATTGTCAGAAGCCGCTATAGCTTGGCGCATATTGATCTCACCGAGATATTTGTCGCCAAAGTTTTTGGGCTGATAGGTTTTGCGGTTGTTATCGTAGTGGAAAAGTGTCGGCTCGCTATTGAAGACGGAGAGGCCAGTCATCGCTTTGGAAGAGAGAGCGGTCAAATACATGATTGGCTTGAAGGATGAACCTGGCTGGCGTGTTGTCGCGAGAGCATGATTGAACTGGTTAGTCCGATAATTGGTACCACCGACCATTGCTTTGATATAGCCGGTACGGGGATCTATGGATACGAGCGCCGTCTCCAGTTCACTGCTCGAATCCATTCCTTGTTCGACAGCGGTTTCCGCAGCCTGCTGCATATCGGGATCGAGGGTGGTGTAAACCTTCAGTCCCCCCTGATCCAGCTCATCACTGCTGATGTGCAGTGAATCTATTGCAAGATTGCGTATATAATCACGGAAATAGGGTGCAGTAACGATAGTATCTTTTTCTCCTTGTGGCTTGAATTTCAAATTCTCCTGTGCGGCCTTTTTCGCTGCCGATTGTGTAATCTCACCCAGATCAGCCATGACGGACAGGATGAGTCCTTGGCGCTTTTTGGCATTATCCATATGGTTATAGGGCGAATAGAGGGTAGGCCCTTTTGGAATGCCGGCCAGCATGGCGCTCTCGGCAAGGTCTAAGTCTGCTGCGGCTTTGCCGAAATACATCCGAGACGCGGCCTCAATACCGTAGGCCCCATGACCGTAATAAATTTCATTTAAATACATGTTTAGAATTTCATCCTTGGTGTATTTCATCTCAAGCTGCAGGGTGTATACGGCTTCCTTGGCTTTGCGTGTCCACGTCTTCTCGTGAGAGAGATAAAGATTCCGTGCAAGTTGCTGGGTTAATGTGCTGGCCCCCTGTGTGCGATTGCCTTCTTCCAGATTAACGAGCACGGCTCGCCCCATCCCAAGCAGGTCAAAGCCGGCATGATCATAGAATTTACGATCCTCCACTGCCAGTGTAGCTTGAATGAGCAGCGGGGAAATTTGGCTCAACTCCACCGGATCACGACTGCGCCCATCAGTAGAGAAAGTGGCTAATACGTTGCCCCTGGAGTCGAGCATTTTGGAGCGGATATCATCTCCAATTGGAGGAAGCTCTTTCTGATATAGGTAACCCAATAGAGTTCCGGCAGCCAATAGTAGTAGGACAGTCATAGCGGCCAGTAGCCGGAGCATAAGGCGTAGGCGGCGTTTGCGTACCGGTGGATTAGCGGAATCACGCGGCATGGCACAAGCTCCTTTCTTGCTTTCTAGAAACAGATTATTGATGTATATAATTCTTGCCGAAAGTTGGGAATAATCTCTTCACCTTCATTATGGGGAAGGAAGAGTAAGGATATTCATACGGACGATTTTGCGGACTGGTAAAAAAATTGTTTCCGTTCTGAGACTGTTGACGGTAGATATACTAGTACTCCGAAAGGTATAACTGAGTAGTGATTCTTAGAACGGGTATAAATATACTAGGAGGTGCCATCATGAATTGGGCGCAAAAAATGTTTAAAACAATATTAGTTCTCCTCTCGGCGGGTCTTCTCGCATTTTCAGGCTGGGGAACAGTGGCTTCGACCGCACAGGCAGCCAATGCAGCTGTTCCGGCTTGCGGCAGCGGTGATCATGGATTGCTGCAGGGATTGCAGGACAAGCATTCAGGAGACGGGAACTCGCCGTTAAGCTTTTCCGCTATTCAGTTTCTAAACGCTGATATAGGCCGAGCCGCAGGCAACGGTTTTATGATCGGAACCTCAGATGGAGGCTGCCATTTTCAGGAGATTTATCAAGGGCAATGGAGCTTTGCGCAGATGGACTTCCCCGATAATGTACACGGCTGGGCGCTTGCTTCCGCGGGAGATGGGCAGGCCCAATATTTAATTCGCACTCTGGATGGTGGTTCTACCTGGAAACGGCTGACCAACAAGGCCGTGAGCTTTGAAAAAATTGACTTTATGGATAGCAAGAACGGCTTCGGGTATAATCGGGCTTCAACATATTACACCAAGGATGCAGGTCTAAGCTGGAGCCGAATTCCGACTCCAGCCAATACACGGGGCGCATATTTCAGTAGCCGTAACACAGGCTGGGCAGTTGTGATAGTGCCAGGAACCGGCTACCGGGTGATGAAGACAGCGGATGGTGGGGCTACTTGGCATCTTTCGCTGAAGGCAAACTTTACTGACCCTGAGTTTGGGCAAGTCTATGCGAAGGGTAATCAGGTATATGCAGTACTGTATGGAGGCTCGGGTATGTCACAGACATCGTATTCACTGTATGCCAGCGCGAACATGGGTGGTAGCTGGAATCGTGTGATCGCTGAGGAGACGGCTGGTGGCGGTCCAGCACCGGGCAGCGGATCGGCTCAGTTCAAGTCTGGACCCGCATCTGGCAAACCGGGGAATCTGGAGCTGGTTGGAAGCAACACAGCTTTTCTGGTTGGTTTCTCACCAGCAGGGGAGAAGGTTGCAGTTGGACGTTCATATAACGGCGGCAAGCAGTGGACCAATCTGCCTGCCATTGTCGGCTATGAGGGTGTAATCTCCTTCACCAGCGACAAGGAAGGCTGGCTCGCCGCCAAAGGGTACGAGAATTCTTCCCTTTATATTACCGAGGACGGCGGAGCAACTTGGAAGCTTAGGTTTACCTTTAAGGCAACGAATCAGTAAAAAAGGTAAAGGAATTACAAAAGGGCTGCTAAAGGGACACAAGTTCCTTATTCACAAGCAGCTCTTTTTGCGGTTTACCCTGTGTGAATTTAAACATCTATATGGTAAAATTTCATATACTATATGCATTTTTATATTCTAAAATAAGAAGTGCGCTGCGGGCGAATTCCATTAGGCATTATCGTGAATTTTCTTGTGAACGAGGAATCTTGCCACTATGTAGCGCTTATGGAGTGGCATAATCCTTTTTATTAAAGCTTGGAGGTCTATGGTAGATCGACTGCGGGTACCTGGCAGAATTAATCTACTCCCACTATAACCGTCCCTTAACTGCTAATTGGGATTGAATTGCTCTCTTGAACTGGATATAGTGTACAATGGGAAAGCAAATATGCCTTTGGTCAAAGAGTAAGAAAGTATAAACTTCCGCAACGCTGTTTCTTCTTGTGCAGAGGTATGCAGAATGGAGGGACGTATGATACCTGAAATAAAGCCTGATAAATATCGCGTTTCCGTTACACTCGTGAGCCATCAGGATGGACAACAGCAAGTCTTAAATGTGGCCGGAGAGGTAATAACCAAAGGATCACAGCTGTACATTCGGTATGAGGAAACAGAGCAGGGGCCTCAAGGAGAAGACAGTTCTGTTCGAACAACTATAAAGATTGCAGGTAGTGAACTAAAGCTGATCCGTCATGGCGCTGTACAATCCGAGCAGACTTTTCAATCGGGTCACCGCTTGCCGGGTTATTATCGTTCAGCTTACACACAGTTTAACCTTTCTACAGAAACCCGAAAACTGGAAATTGTGCGTGATGGACGCTCCCTGACAGTTGCATGGGATTATGATTTGTATGTATACGAGGAGTTGTCAGGTCAGTTCGCTATCAGTTTGCATATACAGGAGGAAATTAAATTATGACACATAGTAAAGATCCGTTAGAGCTTATTAATGAACGGGTGAGGGAAGTTATCGCTGATGCAGTAGTTGCTGCCGGTTTGGTAACACGCGAAGAGCTTCCGGCAATCGTGCTGGAAGTGCCAAAGGACAAGGCTCATGGTGATTTGGCTACTAATGCCGCCATGCAGCTTACCAAAATTGCCAAGCGTAATCCACGCCAAATTGCCGAAGCTATTATAGAGCATTTGGATACCAGCGGTGCTACTATTGAAAAAGCAGAAATCGCCGGACCGGGTTTCATCAACTTTACGCTGTCCAAGCATTACTTGTACCCTGTGATCAACCGGGTTGCTGAGCAGGGTGAAGATTACGGCCGAGTGGATATAGGCCACGGACAAAAGGTTGAGGTGGAATTTGTCAGTGCCAATCCAACAGGCAGCCTGCATCTAGGCCACGCCCGCGGTGCCGCTGTTGGGGATGTACTCTGCAATGTTCTGGACTTTGCAGGTTATAAAGTGACGCGTGAGTATTATATTAACGACGCAGGGAACCAGGTCGCCAATCTGTGCAAGTCGATCGAGACCCGTTATTTACAGGAATTAGGACAGCCGGCAGAGATGCCTGAAGATGGTTACCATGGCGAAGATATCAAGGGTTTTGCCAGAGAACTTGTAGCGGAGAAAGGCGAAACCTTACTTGCGATGACTCCAGGCGATCGTGCGGCATTCTTCCGTACCTATGGACTGAACAAAGAGCTCGACAAAATCAAGCGAGATCTAGGTCTTTTTCGCGTCTCCTTCGATATTTGGTTCAGTGAAACCTCACTTTATGAGAACGGAGAGGTACTTCGTTCACTCGATGAGCTGCGTGAACGTGGAGAAGTGTACGAGCAGGATGGTGCAACCTGGCTGCAGACGACCAAATACGGTGATGATAAAGACCGTGTGCTGATCAAGAATGATGGAACTTACACTTATCTCACACCAGACATTGCGTATCACAGCGATAAATATGGTCGTGGCTACGATAGAATGATTAATATATGGGGTGCTGATCACCACGGCTATATCCCACGAATGAAAGCAGCCATGTCCGCGCTCGGTAACGATCCTGACAAGCTGGTTGTATTAATCGCCCAGATGGTCAGTCTGTTTCAGAATGGTGAGAAGGTCAAGATGTCCAAGCGAACGGGTAAAGCAGTGACTATGGAGGATTTGATGGAGGAAGTCGGCCTTGATGCGATGCGCTACTTCTTCACCATGCGCAGCATGGATTCCCATCTTGACTTTGATATGGATCTGGCCATTTCCACCTCCAATGAGAATCCTGTATTCTATGTTCAGTATGCGCACGCGCGTATCTGCAGCATCTTCCGTCAGGCAGAGGAGCAAGGTATAACGTTGCCGGATTACTCTGAGCTTGATTTCACCAAGCTGACCGCTGTTCATGAATATGACCTATTGCGCAAAATCGGCGAACTGCCATCAGAAATCGCTATCGCAGCTGAAGGTTATGCACCGCATCGCCTGGTTCGTTACGTTTACGATCTGTCTGCGCTTTTCCATAGCTATTACAAAGCAGAGCGCGTAATTACTGAGGATGCTGCTCAGACCGTAGCACGTCTTGCCTTGCTGGGTGCCACACGTACTGCAATTGCCAATGTTCTGCGTCTTATCGGTGTATCTGCTCCTGACCGTATGTAATCCATATTGCCAGAATAATAAATCCGCCTTCCGGTTTCCGGAGGGCGGATTTTAAATTGTCCCGGCGTTGTTCGCCGGGACAGAAAGACCCTGCTTACGCCGGAGTTTACACGTTCGCGGAGGAACGCCGCTTGGCCCTTGCTCCTGCTCTCAGCAGGCGCAAGGCATCCGCCGCGCCGCCGCCCAAGGAGGCGCGGCGCTGCCCCTTGCGCAGCAGCACCGGTGATGAGCTGCGGCGTAGCAGCAGCTTCAGCTCCCTTGGTGTGAGCTCTGGTCGCAGGCCGAGCAACAGGGCAGCAGCTCCCGTAACGTGAGAGGTCGCCATGGAGGTGCCGCTCATCTCCTTATAGCCCTCCCTTAGCCAGCAGGAGGGAATGCTTTCGCCTGGTCCGTATACATCGATATATGGACCGCGGTTGCTGAAGCTGGCTACACGATGTCTTTTATCTACGGCTCCAACAGCAATAGTCTCTGGGTAACGTGCAGGATAGTCCCCGCCGCGTTTACCGTCGTTGCCGGAGGAGGCAACGATGGCAATTCCGGCACGATAGGCTTTGATGACAACATCGTGTAGTGCCTTGCTTCTTGTTTTCATTCCAAAGCTCATATTGATGATATCGATCCTGTTTTGTACACACCAATCGATGCCGAGGACGATGTCTGATACATAGGCAGAGCCGCTATGATCAAAAGCTTTAACCGGATAGAGCAGTGCCCGTGGAGCTACGCCCATCATCCCCCGCGTCCCTCCTGCTGCTGCGAGTGTTCCAGCGATATGGGTGCCGTGTCCGTTATCATCAAGCGGCAGCATGCCGCGGTGCAGAAGATTTACTCCAGAGGCAAGCGAATGTCGCAAGTCTGGATGACGGTAATCCGCACCCGTGTCGATTACACCTATTTTGACATGAACGCCTGTTGATCGGGACCAGGCCTGGGGTGCATGAATCGCTTTCACTCCCCACGGCATGATAGCTGTTCCGCTCTTTTCCCCAGGTGCAGCATGTATTTGTATTCGTATATCCTCTTCGATACATAGCACGTCCGCGAATCTATTCATCAGCCTTCCCATTCCGGCTGCGGGTACGAAAAAGGCTCGTATCAATGGGGAGATTAGCACCCTCCGTAGCCCGGGCCGCTTCGCCTTTAGAGCCTTCCATTGTGACAGCGCTCCGGCATACTGGCGGGCATCATTGAAGGTAACGATACGTCGCTCACCATTTTTGGGAGCAGCTGATATTTCTTCAAGCAGCATCTGCCAAAATCCGTAATAGTCCATGTCTTTTGCCGTCCCTCCTCGGTGCCGTGCTGCCATATTGTATGAGCAAAGGTGGGAGGACGAATGGGAACTTGCCCTTTTTTAACGAAATGGGCTGCCCATCGTGTCAAAAGACGGTGCAAGACATAAAATAAACGGAAGAGAACAAAACTCTCTTTGCAAGATCCCGTAAGGAGCCGATCCTTGGCGTGGATACAGTCATGCGCGGAGGATCTTCCTCCGCCTTTCTTGAAAATATAAGAATTTATATGTTTCACACGATAACTTATCCTTTTATTTATCGAAAAAACGGATGCCGCCTCTTTCAGAGGACGGCAAAGCCGTTTCTTCTTGATCGGTTACATAAGCATTTGCCTATGACAGGGCGGCTTTCCCCATCGACTAAGTCGCGTGGGGGGATTTCTATCTGCACTTACTGCTTTTGACTTGCAATTTGTTGGCAAATAGGTTTTACTTAGGTTTGTTAATGGATATTATTGAAATAAAGCATAAAGTGAACAATGTGTGAGAGGAAGTGTCCTTTAATGAGTGCGCCACTCAATTTAAAGTTGGATCCTGAGAAAGTTAAAGAAATGCCGATGGTAGACTTAGCCTTTTTAGTGCTTAAGTCGGCTAATACACCGTTTTATTACCGTGATTTGATGGTCGAGGTGGCCAAGCTGCGCGGTATGACCGACCAACAAAGCAACGATACTATTGCCCAGTTATATACCGAGATTAACATTGATGGGCGTTTTGCCTGCGTCGGAACCAACCTATGGGGACTGAAACGCTGGTATCCTCTGGAACGTTCGGATGATCCGGTTGGTAACACCAAACGTGTCCGCATTATCAACGATGAAGATGACGATTTGGAAGATGATGATTTCACTGAAGAAGAAGAGAGCTATACTGCTGACGAAGAGGATTTTGACGCCATCGACGATGATCGCGACGACCTCTATTCTGACGACGATAGCGAAGAAGAAGTTGACGAAGATGTCGTTATTGATGACGAGGACATTGAGGAAACTGACGAAGACGATTCAGAGGACGGCACCGATGAGGATGCTGACGAAGAAGAGAACGCTTAATATTAGAACGGTCTTTGTTCTGGTATAATTCCTTCCTTGACAGTGGAGAATCCTCAGAGTAAACTATTGCATGGGCTTATCATGAAAGTTAATAATTGTGTTTTCTAAAATAAAAAGTGCCCCGGTTCTACGGGTGTCACTTTTTTGTTTTTTTAAATGCCAAGAAGCTGCGGTTTTCCGTGATTTAAAGTAACTTCTGAGTTCCCCCGTTTTCATGTTAGAAAAGCGGGTTACGATAAACATCATGCGTCGCTTGAATTTTTGGACTTTATTTAGGAGGGTTTTACAGTGACAAAGTATATTTTTGTAACGGGTGGCGTTGTGTCTTCCCTTGGCAAAGGCATTACCGCCGCTTCGCTGGGCAGGCTGCTCAAGAACCGAGGTCTAAAGGTGACGATTCAGAAATTTGATCCGTATCTTAATGTAGACCCTGGAACGATGAGTCCTTATCAGCACGGCGAAGTATTCGTTACCGATGACGGTGCGGAGACTGACCTTGATCTTGGACATTATGAACGGTTTATTGACATCAACCTGTCCAAGAATAACAACGTGACGACAGGCAAGATTTACTCATCAGTAATTAGTAAGGAACGGCGTGGAGAATATTTAGGCGGAACCGTTCAGGTTATCCCACACATTACGAACGAGATCAAGGAGCGTGTATTTCGCGCAGGCCGCGAGACCAGCTCGGATGTGGTTATCACTGAAATTGGCGGAACCGTCGGCGATATTGAGAGCCTTCCGTTTCTGGAAGCGATCCGTCAAATCAAAAGTGATATCGGACGGGAAAATGTAATGTACATCCATGTAACCTTGATTCCTTATATCAAGGCTGCGGGAGAGGTTAAGACGAAGCCAACGCAGCATAGTGTCAAAGAACTGCGCAGTATTGGTATTCAGCCGAATGTTATTGTATGTCGTACAGAGCACCCGCTCTCTGCAGATATGAAAGCGAAGATCGCTTTGTTCTGCGATATTGATGCTAATGCAGTTGTGGAATGCCGTGATGCCTCAACATTGTACGAAGTTCCGCTTAATCTACGTGATGAAGGACTGGACGAAATTGTTGTTAATCATCTGAAGCTTACTACACCTCCACCGGATATGCGGGAATGGGAAAGTATGCTGGAGCGGATTCAAAAGCTGGAGCACACAGTGGAAATCGCTATTGTTGGTAAATATGTAGCTCTGCATGATGCCTATTTGAGTGTAGTGGAATCACTTTCACATGCTGGCTTCGCAGCCAATGCAGAGGTTAAGCTTCGCTGGGTACATGCTGAGGATGTTACCGATGAGAATGTGGACGAACTCCTGAGCGGTGCCCATGGAATTTTGGTTCCTGGTGGTTTTGGAGATCGGGGAATTGAAGGTAAAATTTCCGCCATTCGTTATGCCCGTGAGAAAGCCATTCCATTTTTCGGAATTTGCTTAGGTATGCAGGTTTCTGTGATTGAATACGGTCGTTCCGTTCTAAAGCTGGCAGGGGCAAACAGCTCGGAGATTGATCCGACTACTGCGTTCCCACTAATCGATCTGCTGCCTGAACAGAAGGATATTGAAGACATGGGCGGCACAATGCGTCTTGGACTGTATCCATGCAAGTTGCTTCCTGATTCGTTGGCAATGTCTTGTTATGATGACGAACTGGTCTATGAACGCCATCGTCACCGTTATGAGTTCAATAATGCCTTCCGTGATGAAATGGAAAAAGCAGGTCTTGTTTTTTCCGGGACTTCTCCTGATGGTCGTTTGGTTGAAATTGTTGAGCTTCCGGGCCATCCTTGGTTCCTTTCGGTGCAATTCCATCCAGAATTCACATCCCGTCCGAATCGTCCGCAGCCATTATTCCGTGAATTTGTCAAAGCTTCTCTGACTCATTCCCAGCAACAGTAATCTACTAACGAGTTAGGCCATAAGGGTCTTGAAGAGCCTCCATTTGGAGGCTCTCTTTTTAATAATTTCAGTGAACGCAGCATCTAGAATTTATTGGTTTTCGAGGCTCTCGTTTCTCCGTTTGTTCGGCGACGCACTCTCAATCCATTTCATGGCATATATTTATCCAATTTATCCGATTAGCAGGATTTTGACTATAAAGCGCGAATTATAGGTTTCGTATGGACAAAGTTGTAAAGGGGCCGTTAGCTGTGGAGCGCGGTATAGTCAAACTGCCTTGAAAATCTGGGAGGGTATTGTATGGAGAAAAAGAAAGTGTTGATTGTTGACGATCAGAACGGGATCCGGATTCTTCTCATGGAAGTATTTAACAGCGAGGGATATACCACATTTCAAGCGGCTAACGGTAAATTGGCATTAGATATTGTCCGCAATGAATCCCCTGACTTGGTCCTGCTCGATATGAAAATCCCTGGAATGGACGGTCTGGAGATTCTTAAGCACCTGAAGGAACTTAATCCAGCTATTAAAGTCATTATGATGACTGCCTATGGGGAATTGGACATGATTAAGGAAGCGACGAAGCTAGGAGCGTTAATGCATTTTACGAAGCCATTCGACATTGATGAAATGCGGGTTGCAGTCAATATGCATCTATATAATAACTCTGTCGATCAATGCAGCTAGAGTGTGATTTTCCTCTTTGGAGCGGTCCTATTATAGGAAATGTGATGAGGAGGAATCTGCCTGCAGCATGGGCTGGTCGTATACCGTCCCACCGGGACATTTTTTTGTTTATCCTATTTAGCATTTGACACAGGATGTGCTATAATAAGCCTGTATGTGATGTCGGCTTAAAACATAAGTAAACACATTCTTAGGAGGATTGAAACCATGCCATTAGTATCTATGAAAGACATGTTACACAAAGCACTTGAAGGAAAATATGCAGTTGGTCAATTTAACATCAACAACCTGGAGTGGACACAAGCGATTCTTGGTGCCGCAGAAGAAGAGAAGTCACCAGTTATCCTTGGCGTATCCGAAGGAGCAGCTCGTCATATGGGCGGCTTTTACACTGTTGTTAAGATGGTAGAAGGTCTTATTCACGACATGAAAATTACCGTTCCTGTAGCCATTCACCTTGACCATGGTTCAAGCTTTGATAAATGTAAGGACGCAATTGATGCTGGCTTTACATCCGTAATGATCGATGGTTCCCATCACCCAATTGATGAGAACATCGCAATGACGAAGAAAGTCGTTGATTACGCTCACGCTAAAGGTGTTTCTGTTGAAGCGGAAGTTGGAACTGTTGGTGGACAAGAAGATGACGTTATCGGCGGCATCATGTATGCTGATCTGAATGACTGTGTCAGAATCGTTAAAGAAACCGGCATTGATACTTTGGCTCCAGCACTAGGTTCTGTACACGGACCATACCTTGGCGAACCTAACCTCGGATTCAAAGAAATGGAAGAAATCTGCAACGCGACGAATCTTCCACTTGTACTTCACGGTGGAACAGGTATCCCTACCAGTGACATCAAGAAATCAATTTCGCTAGGTACTTCCAAAATCAACGTGAATACAGAGAACCAAATCGTATTTGCTAAGACTGTTCGTGAAGTGCTTGCTGCAAAACCTAACGCTTATGACCCACGTGTATTTATTGCACCAGGCCGCGAAGCTATCAAACAAACCGTTATCGGCAAAATTCGCGAATTCGGTTCTACAAACCAAGCGTAAGATACCCAACTAAAGAATCAACAATTCTTAATTTCGCAGCAATTTATCCTGATCTTTCAGGAATAAATATCCGCTTTCAAGCGGTCCGGTTAAATGAAGGAACACTGCCCAGTTGAATAGTTTAATGTGGAGAGCACCGCGTAGCCGGTGTCTTTCCATTTTCATCACAATGAAATCCACAGCAAGTATTGTCGAGAAGCTGCAATACACGTAGGGGGAACCAGATAAATCTATGGAAAAATTAATGATTGGCGGTGGACGTCCGCTGCAGGGCGTTGTAACCATCAGTGGAGCGAAGAATAGTGCAATTGCACTTATTCCTGCGGCGATTTTAGCCGAATCTGAAGTTGTTCTTGATAATTTACCGTCCCTTAGCGATGTAGCCGTATACTCCGAAATTCTAGAAGAACTTGGCGCAAGTGTTGCTTGGTCAGGCAGTCAGATGAGAATTGACCCCTCCCGTATCGTTTCTATCCCAATGCCCAACGGACCTGTCAAGAAGCTTCGAGCTTCATATTATATGATGGGAGCACTTCTTGGAAGATTTAAGGAAGCGACAATAGGACTTCCTGGTGGTTGTAATTTCGAACCCCGTCCGATCGACCAGCACATTAAGGGATTTGAAGCGCTGGGAGCAACAGTTACCAATGAACACGGCTCTATCCACTTATACGCAAAAGAATTACGGGGTGCCAAGATCTATTTAGACGTATCCAGCGTAGGAGCAACTATTAACATTATGTTGGCGGCTTCACGAGCCAAAGGCTCTACAATTATTGAAAATGCGGCTAAAGAGCCTGAGATTATAGATGTAGCTACCCTATTAAACTCTATGGGCGCTGTTATTAAAGGCGCTGGTACGGAAACTATCCGGATCGAAGGCGTAACGGAGATGCACGGC
Source organism: Paenibacillus sp. 19GGS1-52 (assembly GCF_022369515.1). Lineage (NCBI taxonomy): Bacteria > Bacillati > Bacillota > Bacilli > Caryophanales > Paenibacillaceae > Paenibacillus > Paenibacillus sp. 19GGS1-52. Next base: position 169,058 of record NZ_CP059724.1, on the reverse strand, counting down.
TGCCGTCATTCCATCATTCCTGACCGGATTCAGGCTGGAACTTATATGATTGCCGCAGCGGCTACGCGCGGTAATGTGTTGATAGATAACGTAATTCCTAAGCATTTGGAAGCTTTGACTGCCAAACTTTTGGAAATGGGCGTAGAAATTGAAGAACTTGATGAGAGCATTCGTGTGATTGGCAGATCTCAATATGCCCATGCTGACGTAAAGGCGCTGGTCTATCCTGGCTTTCCCACGGATTTGCAATCCCCAATGGCGAGTATGTTGACTCAGGCCGAAGGAGTTAGTGTCCTTAGTGATTTTGTGTACAGTAATCGTTTCAAGCATGTGCCGGAATTGGTGCGTATGGGCGCCAAGATCCGTGTTGAAGGGCGATCGGCAATTATTGAAGGCAGTAAGCTTAACGCTGCAAAGGTAAAAGCGGCTGACCTAAGAGCCGGCGCAGCCCTTGTAATTGCTGGATTGACAGTAGAAGAAGGAATCACCGAGGTAACAGGCGTAGAGTATATTGACCGTGGTTATGACAACTTGGTCAGCAATCTTCGTAATCTTGGAGCTGATGTTTGGCGTGAGAACGAATAATTAAGGTTACCCTATGAGATTGGGGGATGTTATTTGCAGCTGAACTGCATATCTTCTTCCAATCTGGGTAATGCTATTCTAATGAGGATTTTAATAGACTCATATTTTGCCCGGTAGACATTCATTGCTAGACGAACTCATAAAAATTGAATAGGTGGTTATTACATGGATCTTCAAATTTCCGATCTGGAAGAAATGAAGCTGACCGACTTGTATAAGCTGGCCAAGAAATACCAGATCCCTTACTACGGGCAGTTGAAGAAACGGGAGCTAATCTTTGCGATCCTTCGGGCACAGGCGGAGCAAAGTGGGCTTATGTTTATGGAAGGCGTGCTGGAAATTTTGCCAGAGGGATACGGATTCCTAAGGCCGATTAATTATTTGCCAAGCACTGAAGATATCTATATCTCTGCATCTCAAATTCGCAAGTTTGATCTCAGAAGCGGTGATTTGGTATCCGGGAAATGCCGGACGCCCAAAGAAAATGAACGGTATTTTGGATTGCTTCAGGTCAACGCCGTTAACGGCGAGAATCCAGCTAGTGCAGCGGAACGTCTTCATTTTGCAGCGCTGACACCTCTTTATCCGCAAGATAAGTTGCCACTTGAAACATCCCCTACTAATTTATCAACTCGAATCATGGATTTGCTCGCTCCTGTAGGTTTGGGGCAGCGGGGTTTGATCGTAGCACCACCTAAAGCAGGCAAGACGCTCCTTCTGAAAGAAATTGCCCACAGCATTGCCACTAATAATCCTGAGATAGCCCTATTTGTATTACTGATAGATGAACGTCCCGAAGAAGTGACGGATATGCAGCGTTCTGTAAAAGGCGAAGTAGTTGCATCGACGTTTGATGAGCTTCCTGAGAATCATATTAAAGTAGCGGAACTTGTGCTGCAGCGAGCACTTCGGTTAGTCGAGCATAAAAAGGATGTTGTTATCCTGCTAGATAGCATTACCCGTCTGGCACGTGCCTATAATCTGGTAGTTCCACCATCCGGACGGACACTTAGCGGAGGGATTGATCCGGCAGCGTTTCATCGTCCGAAGCGATTTTTTGGAGCGGCGCGGAATGTGGAAGAAGGTGGAAGTTTAACGATTCTAGCCACAGCATTGATCGATACAGGTTCGCGTATGGATGATATCATTTATGAAGAATTTAAGGGAACGGGAAACATGGAGCTCCATTTAGACCGTAAGCTGGCGGAACGTCGTATTTTCCCGGCAATAGATATTCGTCGTTCGGGTACTCGTCGTGAAGAAGTATTGCTTAGCAAGGATGAACTAGAAACCATTTGGATGATTCGTAAAAATATGAATGAATCCTACGATTTTGTAGAGGGTTTCATCAAAAAATTGCGGGACACCCAAACCAATGCCGAATTTTTGGCGTCGTTTGATGTTGCCGGGGGTAAGGAATCCGCGAAGGGTACTGCCAGCGCTGGAGGAACCTCTAACAGTGGCGCAGCTGCTGCACGTCGGACGCCAAGAGCCAAAACGCCTTCGGTGCCTACAACCTAGATCACCTAGATCGATAATAAGAGGAGACTAACATGTATTTGGTATATGCTGACGAGCAAGGAAACGTATATGATCATCCCGAACTGTACGGCTTAGCCCGCAGCGGAGACATGATTGTTGAAATTCTGGAAGAAGAATTAATACCGTTGCCCGATGGTGCCACTTTAGTGGGATTGCCTAGTACGCGGGCAGTGGGCATGAATCCGGAAACGGGTGAGATGATGCCACTGCCAGTAGGCTCGCAGGCCGTGGGGGCACTGTTACCGCAGGGCTTTACCCGCCTGTGCCTTCCTGGTTATGTCAAGACAGATAAATCGTATAAACTGCCCTTGTTTGGGTACTCTGCTGTAGTGTGGAAGGATGGCGGCTTCTATGTGGCGGCTGATCTGACCGATAATCCAGATAAATGGAATCCTCTGAACTGTGCACGGGAGGATGTTGAGGCTGGAGTCAGTGAGTTGACTGCCAAGTACCCTGAGAATCGCCTAATCGAGCATCTCTCTAACTGTGCGTTAGGTTATGAATGTCTGACGTCCTCCAATACATTTTTGGGCCGCTGGGAAGGTGCAGTACCTGTATCCTCTTCGTGTAATGCGGGCTGCTTCGGTTGTATTTCGGAACAACCTGACGATAGTGGATTCGTATCTCCGCAGACGCGCATGGATTTCCGTCCTACCGTCAATGAGCTTTCACAAATTATGCTGGAGCATTTGAAGACACCTGAATCCATAGTCAGCTTTGGACAAGGCTGTGAGGGTGAACCCTCTACGCAAGCCAAGATTATTATTGAAGCCATGCGTGAAGTGCGCTCCAAGACAGATATGGGCTATATCAATATCAATACGAACGCGGGTCTGAACGATCATATTCGCGGAATTGTGGATGCTGGACTTGATTTGATGCGCGTCAGCACAATTAGCGCTCTTGATGAACACTATAATGCGTACTACAAGCCCCGTGGATATACGCTTGCTAATGTAGAGAAATCTCTTATCTATGCTGCCTCACAGGGTGTGTACACTTCGATTAACTATCTCATATTCCCGGGAGTTACAGATCGCGAAGAAGAGATTGAAGCAATGGTTGAATTCGTCAGGCGTACCGATTTGAAGCTGATTCAGATGCGTAACTTGAACATTGACCCTGAGAGTTATCTGGGATTAATTCCACCAGCACAAGGCGATATTCTTGGAATGAAGACCATGCTTGATATTTTTCGTGAGGAACTGCCGGAAGTAGTAATCGGCTCTTATACTCATGTTCCGCCTGTTGGTTTAGCCCGCGTTAAACAGGGGCAGGTTCATAGCTAAAATAGAGTGAACATTTAAATGCAACATATTGTCCACTTCATTATTTCGTGCTAGAATATATCGAAATATTTATTAACTCTGAGTCCGCATGAGGCTCAGGGCAAACGAGGGGATATTCAATATGCAAACAATAATTCAACCTATGTACACACTAACCATGGTGACCTGCGCTTGTGGCAACACCTTCGAATCAGGCTCTGTCAAACAGGATCTTCGTGTGGAGATCTGCTCGAACTGTCATCCATTCTTCACAGGTAGACATAAATTTCTGGATGCCGGTGGCCGTGTCGATAAATTCAAGAGGAAATATGGCATCTAATCAGAATGCATAAACCGCTTAGGATCTATGAGATTATGACCTGCGGTTGATTTTTATCCGGCCGTAGGCTATACTTATCTTCGCCGTGCTAGACGGGGAGGTAGCGGTGCCCTGTAACTCGCAATCCGCTGTAGCGAGGTTGAATTCCTGTTAGCGGTGCTGTCGATGTAAGGTCTTGGTCCCTACGGGCTGTGTTGACGGTTGGGTCCTCCGCAATGAGTGCTTGTGAACCTGGTCAGGTCCGGAAGGAAGCAGCCATAAGCAAGTTACTCTTGTGCCGGAGGGTGGCCTAGCCCGAGCAGTCATGTAGGGTTGCCGCTTGGATCGCAGTCATCAATAACAGGTGCACGGTTTATAAGTTTGCCTATAATAGCATCTTTGCCACAAGCGAAGATGCTTTTTGTTTTTGGTCAAAGTCTGGGGAATATAGTATAATGAGTTAGCGACAAACGCCGGGAAAGCGGCAACCTAAGAGAGGGTAATGCATAGTGGAACATATCGCGCTGTACCGTGCCTGGCGGCCGCAGTCGTTTCAAGACATGGTAGGACAACAGCACATTATCCAAACGCTGCAGAACGCAATTCGTGAACAGCGGGTTTCGCATGCCTACCTGTTTAGTGGTCCGCGTGGGACTGGTAAGACGAGTGCCGCCAAAGTACTGGCCAAAGCGGTCAATTGTGAACGCGGCCCGGGTCCGGAGCCTTGCAACGAGTGCCCTTCCTGTCTGCGGATCACTGCGGGTAACGTAATGGATGTACAGGAGATTGATGCTGCGTCGAACCGGGGTGTTGAGGAAATTCGCGACCTGCGGGATAAGGTGAAATATGCTCCTACCGAGGTACGCCGTAAAGTGTACATTATTGATGAAGTGCATATGCTGACAACAGAGGCTTTTAATGCCCTGCTGAAGACGCTTGAGGAACCGCCGCCACATGTAATGTTTATCCTGGCAACTACAGAACCTCATAGATTGCCGGCAACGATTATTTCCCGCTGTCAGCGGTTTGATTTTCGCAGAGTATCGTTGGAGGAGCAGGTTGGTCGTTTACGCTTAATCTGCGAGAAGGAAGGCATAGCAGCAGATGCTGATGCATTACAATACATTGCTCGTCTCTCCGATGGCGGTATGCGTGATGCTGTAAGTATATTGGACCAGATATCATCATTTACTGACGGAAATGTTACCTATCAGCAGGTGCTTGGCATGACAGGGGGGATCCCCTCGGAGCAGTTTGCCCGTCTAGCCACCGCGATCCTTGAAGGCGACATGGGACTTCTTCTTGATCTCGTTGAGCAGCTTATGCAGGAAGGTAAGAGTGCCGATAAGTGTCTTGAGAATCTTTTGTATTATTTCCGCGATTTGCTAATGATCAAAATGGTGCCGAAAGCGGATCAATTAACAGAGCGAGTGCTGAATCCTGCCGAATTTCGTGATATGGCCTCCTCTTTTCCCCGTGAACGGCTGTTTGAGATTGTGGATACACTCAATCGTTATCTGGGCGAGATGAAATATGCTACTCACCCGCAAACGCTGTTTGAAGTGGCTTTAATGAAGCTCTGCAGCTTACAACAGGAGGTCACTCCTGCGCTGACTGCTGCTCCAACGGGTTTATTGCTAGATGTTGGGGGAGCCAACGTTTCCACCGTAGATCTGGGAGAACTGGACGTGCTAAAGAGGCAGATTGCCGCACTGGAGAAGAAGCTGGAGCAGGCGCTGCAGTCCGGTGGGATTTCTGGAGGAGTGCGTGAGAGCGCTGTCGTCCAGAAATCATCTGTGGCTCAGAGTTCTGCTCCACGGATGCCCTCCTCCAAGATGCCACCCCATCTGGATAAATTCATCGCAGGCAAAGATAATAGTGATTTTGCGAATATTTATAAACAGTGGAGCCTTGTTCTGCAAGGAGTGAAAGAGGAGAAGGTAACGGTCCATGCTTGGTTTGTGGACGGTGAGCCTGTTTCGGTTATGGAGGATGCAGTGCTGGTTGCGTTTAAGAATACCATCCATCGGGATACTACCGAGAAGCCGGCCAATAGACAAGTGATTGAGCACGTGCTAGCAGCCCGTCTTGGTAAGCCCTACAGGCTGGTGACTATGTTGCTTCGCGATTGGAATGAGGCTACTCTGAAGTCGGCAGAACGGCAAGGTACAGAAGAACTGCGGCTGGAGCATGAGCATGAAACCCCAGAAGCGAAGACGGAACCTTGGATTGACGAGGCAATCCAGTTATTTGGAGAAGACCTTGTGATCATAAAAGACTAATATTGCAGTATAATAGCGCTAAACGCGCATTCTAAAGGAGAGATCAAATATGAGTAACAATATGAATCAAATGATGAAACAGGTAAAAAAAATGCAAGAGCAAATGCTTAAAGCCCAAGAGGAACTAGGAAGCAAAACTATTGAAGGTTCTTCCGGTGGAGGCGTAGTTACTGTACAAGTAAACGGCCACAAGAAACTGCTGTCCATTCAGATCAAACCGGAGGCTGTTGACCCGGAGGATGTGGAAATGCTGCAGGATCTCGTGATTACAGCTGTAAATGATGCGCTGGGCCAAGTTGAAGAACTGGCGAATAATGATATGGGTAAATTCACTGGCGGAATGAAGATTCCAGGCTTGTTCTAACCCACACTTCACTCAAGTCCAAAGGAGAAACATCACTTTGTATTATCCCGAACCGTTAGCTAAGCTGATTGATGCTTTTACACGTTTGCCAGGGATTGGGCCGAAGACAGCCGCCCGGCTAGCCTTTCATGTGCTTAACATGAAAGAGGATGAAGTCATTGATTTTGCTAAAGCGTTAGTAAGCGTCAAGCGCAATCTCCATTACTGCTCAGTCTGCTGTAACATTACCGATACCGATCCCTGTCGAATTTGCCAGGACAAAACCCGCGACCCTTCCATGATTTGTGTGGTTCAGGACTCCAAGGATTTGGTAGCTATAGAGCGGACCAAGGAGTTTCACGGGTATTATCATGTTCTCCAAGGTGCAATTTCACCTATGGAGGGGATTGGGCCGGATGATATTCGCCTGAAGGAATTGTTGACCCGTCTAAGTGATGATAGGGTACAGGAGTTGATCATGGCGACTAACCCTAATATTGAAGGTGAAGCAACGGCTATGTATATATCACGTCTTATTCGTCCATTCGAAATCAAGATCACCAGGATAGCCCATGGCTTGCCTGTGGGTGGCGATCTTGAGTATGCGGATGAAGTCACCTTGTCCAAGGCGCTAGAAGGCCGTCGAGAGCTATTCTAGCAGCTCACATAAGTAGGTAATAGAAGGGAAGCCCTTAGCGGGCTTCTTTTTTTTGGTTCTAAGTTTGTCCCCAATTTGATATGAATGAGAATAACGAGATGAGTTGGACGTGCTTTTCATTTAATATTGAGGGGGAATTACAAATGGGTTGGTGGGATCTGTGGAGAAAAGGCATAGGCGAAGAGCAGGTGAGGGGTGAGGATGTAAGTTGGACAACATTCTTGGAGGTGCGCAAGGCACACTCGGAGTGGGAGAGGGCTTATCTAATGTTTGATGAAGCTCTAGGTCAGGATCAGATCGACTATGCTATATATATATTGGAAGCGGCGGAACGAAAATATCAGATTCATCTTAAGCATGCAAAAAGTTTAGGGTTAGATCGTAGTCAAATGTAAAGAAATATTAAGTAAAGGAGAAATGATCATGCTCAGAACGATTGCAATTGGGGTGCTGTTTTTATCGGTAGTAATTCTAATGTTAATTGTATTCAGAAAAAAATTAGGCTGGGGCTGGTTGAGCTTGTTTGGTACGCATCTGATCCTCGCTGCTCTTGGGATATACTTGGTGAACTTCTCAGGCTTGATTACAAAGATATACCTTCCTTTGAATCCGGCGACTATAGGCGCAGTAACGATTCTTGGGCTTCCGGGCGTGATAATGCTGCTGGGATTAAAAATAACATTATATTAAAGGTTGACGCAGCTTTGCAATATATGATACATTAAGTCTCGGCCCTTTGGACAAGATGTTCTCGAATAACTTTCCAAGACGGCAAGCGAAATGTTAAATTAAAAAAACGCTTGACTAAAGCAAGGGTGCTGTGATATATTATAAAGGTCGCTGCTGAGATGCACGGCGAGCTAATATGAGAATTTGATCTTTGAAAACTGAACAACGAGTGAGTGGGATTTTACGAAAGTAAAATCCAAAAGAAGATGAGTTTCACGGCATTTATGCTGGAGTAAACTTGTCGGTTGAGAATGTAAATTCTCGTCAGAGGTTTCAAAATGAGCAATCGCTCTTTTCAATACAAATTGGAGAGTTTGATCCTGGCTCAGGACGAACGCTGGCGGCATGCCTAATACATGCAAGTCGAGCGGAGTTTTGTTGAAAGCTTGCTTTCAACAGGATTTAGCGGCGGACGGGTGAGTAACACGTAGGCAACCTGCCCCATAGTCTGGGATAACTACCGGAAACGGTAGCTAATACCGGATAATTCCTTTTCCCACCTGGGAAGAGGATGAAAGACGGAGTAATCTGTCGCTGAGGGATGGGCCTGCGGCGCATTAGCTAGTTGGTGGGGTAACGGCTCACCAAGGCGACGATGCGTAGCCGACCTGAGAGGGTGAACGGCCACACTGGGACTGAGACACGGCCCAGACTCCTACGGGAGGCAGCAGTAGGGAATCTTCCGCAATGGGCGCAAGCCTGACGGAGCAATGCCGCGTGAGTGATGAAGGTTTTCGGATCGTAAAGCTCTGTTGCCAGGGAAGAACGTCTTATAGAGTAACTGCTATAAGAGTGACGGTACCTGAGAAGAAAGCCCCGGCTAACTACGTGCCAGCAGCCGCGGTAATACGTAGGGGGCAAGCGTTGTCCGGAATTATTGGGCGTAAAGCGCGCGCAGGCGGCTATTTAAGTCTGGTGTTTAAACCTTGGGCTCAACCTGAGGTCGCACTGGAAACTGGGTGGCTTGAGTACAGAAGAGGAAAGTGGAATTCCACGTGTAGCGGTGAAATGCGTAGATATGTGGAGGAACACCAGTGGCGAAGGCGACTTTCTGGGCTGTAACTGACGCTGAGGCGCGAAAGCGTGGGGAGCAAACAGGATTAGATACCCTGGTAGTCCACGCCGTAAACGATGAGTGCTAGGTGTTAGGGGTTTCGATACCCTTGGTGCCGAAGTTAACACAGTAAGCACTCCGCCTGGGGAGTACGGTCGCAAGACTGAAACTCAAAGGAATTGACGGGGACCCGCACAAGCAGTGGAGTATGTGGTTTAATTCGAAGCAACGCGAAGAACCTTACCAGGTCTTGACATCCCTCTGAATCCGCTAGAGATAGCGGCGGCCTTCGGGACAGAGGAGACAGGTGGTGCATGGTTGTCGTCAGCTCGTGTCGTGAGATGTTGGGTTAAGTCCCGCAACGAGCGCAACCCTTATGTTTAGTTGCCAGCACATTATGGTGGGCACTCTAGACAGACTGCCGGTGACAAACCGGAGGAAGGTGGGGATGACGTCAAATCATCATGCCCCTTATGACCTGGGCTACACACGTACTACAATGGCCGGTACAAAGGGCTGCGAAACCGCGAGGTGGAGCGAATCCCAACAAAGCCGGTCTCAGTTCGGATTGCAGGCTGCAACTCGCCTGCATGAAGTCGGAATTGCTAGTAATCGCGGATCAGCATGCCGCGGTGAATACGTTCCCGGGTCTTGTACACACCGCCCGTCACACCACGAGAGTTTACAACACCCGAAGTCGGTGGGGTAACCCGCAAGGGAGCCAGCCGCCGAAGGTGGGGTAGATAATTGGGGTGAAGTCGTAACAAGGTAGCCGTATCGGAAGGTGCGGCTGGATCACCTCCTTTCTATGGAGAATCGTTTCCTGTAACGGAAACATTCGAACAGAAGCCGCAAGGCTTCTAGTGAACCCTTAGGGTTTGCACACACTCACTCGTTGCTCAGTTTTGAGAGAGCAAGTCTCTTTCGTATGCGTTTGGTGGCGATAGCGGAGGGGTTCCACACGTACCCATCCCGAACACGACCGTTAAGCCCTCCAGCGCCGATGGTACTTGGACCGAAGGGTCCTGGGAGAGTAGGACGTTGCCAAGCGCACCCTTATGATTAACTTCATGAGATGCATTGATTGAATAAGGGCCTTTAGCTCAGCTGGTTAGAGCGCACCCCTGATAAGGGTGAGGTCGGTGGTTCGAGTCCACTAAGGCCCACCATTCAAATTTCATAAACCTCTTATGGGGCCATAGCTCAGCTGGGAGAGCGCCTGCCTTGCAAGCAGGAGGTCAGCGGTTCGATCCCGCTTGGCTCCACCAAAACTTTTTAAAATGAATATGGTTTTAAACTTGATCCTTGAAAACTGGATACCGAAACGAATTTGCGTTTTAGAACATTTTATCTGTCGCTTGTGTAAACGAGCGAAAGTGTATTATGGCTTAGCGAAGGTTTTCGATGGTGAAACGACTTTTGGCTTTGAATGACCTGCGAACGGAGTGATCCGGTAGCAACATTCAAAACAAGATGAGTGAACAAGCGAAACACCGGAGCATTGGTTAAGCTAATAAGAGCACACGGAGGATGCCTAGGCGCCAGGAGCCGACGAAGGACGTGGCGAACAACGAAACTGCCTCGGGGAGCTGTAAGCAAGCTTTGATCCGGGGGTGTCCGAATGGGGAAACCCAGCTGTGGTAATGCACAGTTACTCATACCTGAATACATAGGGTATGTAGAGGCAGACCAGGGGAACTGAAACATCTAAGTACCCTGAGGAAGAGAAAACAATAGTGATTCCGTCAGTAGCGGCGAGCGAACGCGGAACAGCCTAAACCTAAGAGCTTGCTCTTAGGGGTTGTGGGACGTCTCACATGGAGTTACAAAGGAATATGGTAGGCGAAGAGGTCTGGAAAGGCCCGCGATAGAGGTAAAAGCCCTGTAGCCTAAACTGTGTTCTCTCCGAGACGGATCCCGAGTAGTGCGGGGCACGTGAAACCCCGTATGAATCCAGCAGGACCATCTGCTAAGGCTAAATACTACCTGGCGACCGATAGTGAAACAGTACCGTGAGGGAAAGGTGAAAAGCACCCCGGAAGGGGAGTGAAATAGAACCTGAAACCGTGTGCTTACAAAAAGTCAGAGCCCGATCTATGGGTGATGGCGTGCCTTTTGTAGAATGAACCGGCGAGTTACGTTTACCATGCAAGGTTAAGGTGAGAAGCCGGAGCCGCAGCGAAAGCGAGTCTGAATAGGGCGACATAGTATGGGGGCGTAGACCCGAAACCGTGTGATCTACCCCTGTCCAGGGTGAAGGTGCGGTAACACGCACTGGAGGCCCGAACCCACGCATGTTGAAAAATGCGGGGATGAGGTGGGGGTAGCGGAGAAATTCCAATCGAACTCGGAGATAGCTGGTTCTCCCCGAAATAGCTTTAGGGCTAGCCTCGGTATGAGAGTAGTGGAGGTAGAGCACTGATTGGGTGCGGGGCCCGCAAGGGTTACCAAGCTCAGTCAAACTCCGAATGCCATATACTTATTACCGGGAGTCAGACAGTGAGTGCTAAGATCCATTGTCGAAAGGGAAACAGCCCAGACCATCAGCTAAGGTCCCCAAGTGTGTGTTAAGTGGGAAAGGATGTGGAGTTGCACAGACAACCAGGATGTTGGCTTAGAAGCAGCCACCATTGAAAGAGTGCGTAATAGCTCACTGGTCGAGTGACTCTGCGCCGAAAATGTAACGGGGCTAAACACACCACCGAAGCTATGGCTAGATACATTGTATCTGGGGTAGGGGAGCGTTGTATATACGTTGAAGGTATACCGTGAGGAGTGCTGGAGCGTATACAAGTGAGAATGCCGGTATGAGTAACGAAAAGATCAGTGAGAATCTGATCCGCCGAAAGCCCAAGGTTTCCTGAGGAAGGCTCGTCCGCTCAGGGTAAGTCGGGACCTAAGGCGAGGCCGAAAGGCGTAGTCGAAGGACAACAGTTTGAAATTACTGTACCACCGTAATCCGCTATGAGCGATGGGGTGACGCAGGAGGGTAGTGACGCGGACTGATGGAAGTGTCCGTCTAAGCAGTGAGGCTGATGTGTAGGCAAATCCGCACATCGTTAAGGCTGGGCTGTGATGGGGAGCGAAAATTGTAGTAGCGAACGTCATGATCTCACACTGCCAAGAAAAGCCTCTAGCCAGGAGAAGGTGCCCGTACCGCAAACCGACACAGGTAGGCGAGAAGAGAATTCTAAGGCGCGCGGAAGAACTCTCGTTAAGGAACTCGGCAAAATGACCTCGTAACTTCGGGAGAAGAGGTGCCTCGGTAGGGTGAATAGCCCGAGGGGGCCGCAGTGAAAAGGCCCAAGCGACTGTTTAGCAAAAACACAGGTCTGTGCGAAGCCGTAAGGCGAAGTATACGGGCTGACGCCTGCCCGGTGCTGGAAGGTTAAGGGGAGCGGTTAGGGGTTAAACCCGAAGCTGTGAACCGAAGCCCCAGTAAACGGCGGCCGTAACTATAACGGTCCTAAGGTAGCGAAATTCCTTGTCAGGTAAATTCTGACCCGCACGAATGGCGTAACGACTTGGGCGCTGTCTCAACGAGAGATCCGGTGAAATTTTAATACCTGTGAAGATGCAGGTTACCCGCGACAAGACGGAAAGACCCCATGGAGCTTTACTGCAGCTTGATATTGAATTTGGGTACGATCTGTACAGGATAGGTGGGAGCCTAAGAAGCAGGAGCGCAAGCTTCTGCAGAGGCGACGTTGGGATACCACCCTGATCGTATCTAGGTTCTAACCTAGTGCCCTTATCGGGTACGGGGACCGTGTCAGGCGGGCAGTTTGACTGGGGCGGTCGCCTCCTAAAGAGTAACGGAGGCGTTCCAAGGTTCCCTCAGAATGGTTGGAAATCATTCGCAGAGTGCAAAGGCATAAGGGAGCTTGACTGCGAGACCTACAAGTCGAGCAGGGACGAAAGTCGGACTTAGTGATCCGGTGGTACCGCATGGAAGGGCCATCGCTCAACGGATAAAAGCTACCCTGGGGATAACAGGCTTATCTCCCCCAAGAGTCCACATCGACGGGGAGGTTTGGCACCTCGATGTCGGCTCATCGCATCCTGGGGCTGAAGTAGGTCCCAAGGGTTGGGCTGTTCGCCCATTAAAGCGGTACGCGAGCTGGGTTCAGAACGTCGTGAGACAGTTCGGTCCCTATCTGTCGTGGGCGCAGGAAATTTGAGAGGAGCTGTCCTTAGTACGAGAGGACCGGGATGGACGTACCGCTGGTGCATCAGTTGTTCCGCCAGGAGCATGGCTGAGTAGCTACGTACGGACGGGATAAGCGCTGAAAGCATCTAAGCGTGAAGCCCCCCTCGAGATGAGATTTCCCAATTAGTAAGACCCCTTGAAGACGACGAGGTAGATAGGTTGGAGGTGGAAGTGCAGCAATGCATGGAGCTGACCAATACTAATCGGTCGAGGGCTTATCCACAAACAAGCAAGAAACGCAGATTCGATTCGGATTCAGTTTTCAGGGAGTCAAATTCCTGTATGTTTATTTATGGAACTTGTTTGGAGAGATACCCAAGTGGCTATAAGGGGACCCTCTGCTAAGGGGTTAGATTGCGAAAGCGGTGCGAGGGTTCGAATCCCTCTCTCTCCGCCATTTCAATTCCATAAATATATAAAGTGTGGCGGTGTAGCTCAGCTGGCTAGAGCGTACGGTTCATACCCGTGAGGTCGGGGGTTCGATCCCCTTCGCCGCTACCATACATACCCGGAGGCTTAGCTCAGCTGGGAGAGCATCTGCCTTACAAGCAGAGGGTCGGGGGTTCGAACCCCTCAGCCTCCACCATCTTTATTATTTAGAACACTTTTGACACCGTGCCGGTGTAGCTCAACTGGTAGAGCAACTGACTTGTAATCAGTAGGTTGGGGGTTCAAGTCCTCTCGCCGGCACCATTTATTACCAATGCGGAACCGTGGTGTAGTTGGCCTAACATGCCTGCCTGTCACGCAGGAGATCGCGGGTTCGAATCCCGTCGGTTCCGCCATTTTTTCCACAAATGGAGTGGGAACAGTATGAAATTTCCGCTTTATTTTCATGTAATTTTATGGCTCGGTAGCTCAGTCGGTAGAGCAGAGGACTGAAAATCCTCGTGTCAGCGGTTCGATTCCGTTCCGAGCCACCTTTTCTTGGAGGATTAGCGAAGCGGCCAAACGCATCAGACTGTAAATCTGCTCACGTAAGTGTTCGGTGGTTCGAATCCATCATCCTCCACCAGTTTTATGAGCCATTAGCTCAGTTGGTAGAGCACCTGACTTTTAATCAGGGTGTCGAAGGTTCGAATCCTTCATGGCTCATCACTAACGCAAAAAGTCATCACCTCAGGGTGATGGCTTTTTTGTGCTTTGCAAAGGTAACCTTTGGAATATTATATGATGAGCAAAGCGTAAGAGTATAGGAGAATCATTCGCGGTTTTACGGCAAGTCCGCAAAATGTTGGGAAATATGATAAAATAGTCGAAAAGAGCAAAAGTGGTGGAGTAGGGTGACGATGGATAGTGAGACATTGCGTCAAAAATTGGAGCAACTTACCGGAAAAAAAACCGGAATTAAGCAGTTAGGGAGGCAGCAGTCAGCTTCCCTTTTTGGTATAGGATCAGATGGACAGGATCAGCTCATCATTCACGAGGGCTCACTTTGGGTTCCTCTGTATGAGAATGAGGGGCGTGTGACGGCAGTATGGGTGGAGATGGAGGAACTTACACCTCTCGAAGTGCAGCTAGTGAACTATGCAGCTCGAAATTTCTCAGTTGCTCTCAAAGCGACGGGACTCAAGGAAGAAGGAGAAGTGGAGGCTCGGCAGCTCAGTAGCTGGTTGAATTCACAGTTGGAACAGGAGAAGGACGATGCTGAAATTCCTGATGATGTAGCTTTAAAGGGACGGTTGTTTGGGGATATGGTTCCGTTTCTGCTTATTAGTGAGAATTTACATAGCCCCCAGATCACCTACCGGTCGCTGATGAAATTGCTGCGTAGTTATTTTGAGAATGATATTCTGCTGATCCCTCTGCAGGAGAAGGAATGGCTTATTTTGGCCCGTAAGGAACTGCTCACCGATGGTGACGATAAAGAAGATGAGGAAGAGAGCGAAGACGATCTGCTGTCACAGACTTGTATGGGTCTGCATGAGCTGATTGCCAGTGAATGGGTGGGCGTATTTCATTTGGCAGTTGCACCACCAATAGTACCGGTTAAAGGATTGACGGGTTCGGTGGCGCTGCTAAGAGAAACCATAATATTGGGCCGCATTTTCCAAGTCGGTGATTACATTCATTTGCCGTGGGAGCTGCATTTGGAGCGTCTGGTCAACAGTATCCCTGATGCTCGCCGTAAGCAGCTGCTCAGTCAGATTGGAGACTACACCTCTGTGCTTGCGGATAGAGAGATGCTGCTGACCTTGGAGACTTTTTTTCAGATGGACTGCAATGTTAGTGAGACCGCCAAGAAACTGTATATACACCGCAATACGCTGTTGTACCGTCTGGATAAGATAAAGCAGGAAACAGGAGCGGATGTACGTAGCTTTGGAGATGCTGCTATTGTAAAGCTGACCATGCTATTGTATAAAGTGACGAAAAGGAAATAGGTTTTTTGTGAACGTTACAAATAGCCAGCTGGGCACTAGTGGGGTAAGATAAACGTATAAGAAATGAAATGTTTTTAAAAATTAATTAATTGACTCGAGGGGGAAATACAATGGCAGGCGTACGTTTAGAGCATATTTTCAAAAAATACCCGGGTTCTGATAAAGCAACAGTAATCGATATCAATCTTGATATTAAAGATAAGGAATTTCTAGTTTTGGTTGGACCTTCCGGTTGTGGTAAATCCACAACATTGCGTATGATCGCTGGTTTGGAAGAAATTACTGAAGGTAAGATGTACATTGGCGACCGTGTCGTTAATGACGTTGCTCCTAAAGACCGCGATATCGCGATGGTATTCCAATCCTATGCCTTGTACCCACATATGAGCGTGTATCAGAACATGGCCTTCGGTTTGAAATTGCGTAAAGTCAAGAAAGATGAGATCGACAAAAAAGTGCGCGATGCTGCTAAGATTCTTGATATCGAGCATTTGCTTGAACGTAAACCAAAAGCACTTTCTGGTGGTCAACGCCAACGTGTCGCTTTGGGACGTGCAATCGTTCGTGATCCACAAGTCTTCTTGATGGATGAGCCTTTGTCCAACTTGGATGCTAAACTTCGTGGTCAAATGCGTGCCGAAATCACTAAACTGGTTAAGCGCCTTGAAACTACTTGTATCTATGTAACGCATGACCAAACAGAAGCAATGACAATGGGTGATCGCATCGTAGTTATGTATGATGGTATCATTCAACAAGCAGCTTCTCCGGAAGAGCTTTACAACGAACCTACAAATCTGTTTGTGGCCGGATTCATCGGATCCCCGACTATGAACTTTATCAGTGGTACTTTGTCTGAAGTGAGTGGAGCTGTTCGTTTCGTTGCTGATAACCTTGACGTTGAAGTACCAGGCGGCAAAGCTACAATGTTGCGCTCTAAAGGTTATATCGGCAAAGAAGTGATCATGGGCGTTCGTCCTGAAGATATTCATGAAGAACCTGTATTCCTGGAAGCTTCACCGAATACAATCTTCACTTCACTGGTTGATGTTACTGAAAACCTGGGTCATGAAATGCTTCTTTACTTGAGCGGACTTGGTAAAACTACTGTAATTGCTCGTGTAGATGGACGTTCCACTACTCGTGAAGGTAGCAAACCAAAGCTGGCAATTGACATGAACAAAATTCACCTCTTTGATAAAGAGTCCGAACTTAACATTTTGCTGGGATAAGATATACGTGTCTTCTCTCCTTTGAGAAAGCCGCCCGAAAGGGTGGCTTTTTTGTCTATTACGGCTCGAAATGGATGGGTATTAAGATTGCATTCATAAGCGTTATCAATTAAGATAGCAGGAGAATTACCTCCGGCTGGAATGGAAAAGACTGCTAACCGGACGTAGGGAAGCGGCACAAACCGCAGGTGACGAAAGGGCGAATATACATGGCTAAGAAAGTAAAAGTATCAGAATTGGTACAACATTTTCAATTAGAGGTTATCTCCGGACAAGAAGGTCTGAAAAGACCTATTACGGTTGACGACTTGAACCGCCCCGGACTGGAAATGGCCGGGTATTTCGAATATTATCCAGAAGAGCGTGTGCAACTGTTAGGTAAGACAGAGTTAGCGTTCTTCTCAATGCTTCCTGAAGCAGAGCGGAAGAGCCGTATTCTGGGGATCTGTAATGACAATACGCCTTGTATCGTCATTACACGTGGTTTGGAAGTGCCGCAGGAGCTAATAGATATAAGCAATGAAAAAAGCTTGCCTGTGCTGCGCAGCTCGATGGCTACAACTATTTTTTCCAGTAAGTTAACAAGCTTTCTGGAAGGCAAATTGGCCCCCTCAGCAACCATCCATGGAGTATTATGCGATGTGTATGGGGTAGGCATGCTAATTACCGGCAGCAGCGGAATTGGTAAGAGTGAGACAGCATTAGAGCTTGTTAAACGAGGACACCGTTTGATTGCCGATGATGCAGTGGAAATTCGCCAAACATCTGATAGTCAGCTGCATGGTACTGCTCCAGAGCTTATCCGCCATCTCTTGGAAATCCGCGGAGTAGGTATTATTAATGTAATGACGCTCTTTGGTGCGGGAGCAATCCGTAATCATAAGCGTATTACGCTTGTCGTCAGATTGGAAGCCTGGCAGCAGGACAAGCAGTACGACCGTCTCGGGCTGGATGAGGAAACTACCAAGATTATTGATACGGATATCCCACTTGTAACGATTCCGGTTCGTCCAGGACGTAACCTTGCGGTTATTATAGAAGTGGCAGCCATGAATTATCGCTTAAAGCAAATGGGCTTTAATGCAGCTCTGCAATTCACCAATAAACTTACAGCTACCATTTCTGAAGACATGGATGATCTGGATTAGGAGTGTGAGATATATGTTTCCATTAGCAATAGATCCAATTGTATTCTCTATTGGATCACTGCCAGTTCACTGGTATGGCTTGATATTAGGTTTAGGCGCACTGGTGGGTTTATTTCTGGCCATCTATGAAGGCAAACGGTTTGGCATTCCGCAGGAATTTTTCATGGACATGCTGTTGATAGGCGTGCCTTCGTCAATTATAGGCGCACGCATTTATTATGTTGCTTTTTCATGGGATCAATATAAGAATAACTTAATGGATGTCTTTAAGATCTGGAATGGTGGTATTGCCATTTATGGTGCGTTGATTGGGGCCATTATTTGCGCAATTATATATTACCGTTATAAAGGATATCCGTTCTGGCGGATTATTGATATTTGTGCACCCGGACTGTTGGCGGGGCAAATGATTGGACGCTGGGGCAATTTTGTTAACCAGGAAGCATACGGCGGAGTTGTCGAGGAATCTTTCCTGCGCAATAAGCTGCATCTGCCTGACTTTATTGTTAATCAAATGTACATAGGGGATGCCTTTCATCACCCGACTTTCCTGTATGAATCTCTGTGGAGCTTATTGGGTATTGCTCTACTGTTAGTGCTGCGTCGTCAAAAATTTGTGCGTGCCGGCGAAATATTCCTTTCTTATTTCATCTGGTACTCTATCGGACGGTTCTTCATTGAAGCTTTGCGTACGGACAGCTTGGGCTTTAGTGGAAGTAGTGGTCTGGCATCGCTCATAAATAAGTTATGGACGCCTATGACCTGGTTTGGCTTTAAGCAAGGTTATCTGGACCCAGCGTACGGAAATATACGTATTTCACAGCTGCTGGCTTTATTGATTATCATTGCCGCAATTGTATACATCATTATCCGCCGGACGACAGGTCCGACTAAAGCACATTATTCTGATCCTATCGTGTGCAGTAAGCCGATTGCTGCAGATACTGTAGTGCCGGAAAGTGCAGTGAATACGCCGAAAAAGGCAACCCAAGATGTACAACCTGAGCAGGCACAACCTGTGGCTGAGGATAAAAAGGAGCAATAAACCCTGATGATAGAATGCGTTCTTTTTGATCTGGATGGAACGATTGTCGATACGAACGAGCTGATCATCAGTTCATTCATGTATGCCCTGAAGCAGAATGCCCTAACGCCCCTCAGTCGGGAGCAGATGATTCCACATATGGGGACTACGCTTCAGCAGCAGATGAGAGTATTCTCTGGTCTTGAGGATGTAAGCATTCTGGAGAAATCTTACCGTTCTTATAATAATGAGCATCATGATGAGCTAATTCGCTCCTTCCCGCATGTGAATGAGACGTTGGAGGAGCTGTCACGGCGTGGAGTTAAGATGGGTATTGTAACTACCAAAATCCGTCCGACAACCATCAAGGCGCTGGAAATGTTCGATCTGCTTAAATATATGGATACAATTGTGACGGTTACGGATGTTACCGAGCCTAAACCTCATCCAGAGCCTGTACTGACTGCTGTTCACAACCTTGGCGTTGATCCCCGTAAAACACTGATGGTAGGCGATAGTGTAGTGGATATTCAGTCGGCCAAGGCGGCCGGTGTTCACGTGGCGGCGGTTTCGTGGTCGCTCAAAGGGGAAGAGATGCTGCGCAAGTATGAACCGGACTATATCATTCATGATATGAGGGATATATACGGTATCGTAGAGCAAGGGACGAATGAATCGTGAGAAACGTAACCCGCTATCCGGTAGAAGGGCATAACTCGCTGTGGTACATTTATCGTACGGTTAGTCCGTGGAGAGGTATACGCAATTTTATTTTTATCCAGATTGCCCGGTATTGTCCGATCCTAACGCTCAAGAACTGGATTTACCGCCGAATCCTCGGCATGAAGGTCGGAAAGCATACGGCATTTGGGTTAATGGCGATGGTAGATGTTTTTTTTCCAGAGAAGATAACGGTTGGGGAGAACTCGATTATTGGTTATAATACGACGATTCTGGCACATGAGTATCTGATTAAGGAATATCGTCTCGGCGAAGTGATAATCGGGGAAAATGTACTAATCGGTGCTAATACTACCATTCTACCTGGTGTTACTATTGGAGATTGGGCGGTTGTTGCTGCAGGCTCTGTGGTGCATAAGGATGTGGCGGCCGGCTCCTTTGTGGGCGGGAATCCGCTGCGTGTGCTGCGGCCTTCTTCGGCGGAGGGCGGTACGGAAGAATAGTGAATAAAACCTCTGCTCTGCAGTTAAATATTGCGTGCGTTAGCGCAAGCCTCTGCAGGGTTTTTGGCGTTGACAGGAGGAGAAAAGATGGGTCAAAAAGAAAGAATTCCACAGCTAGATATTTATCGGGCTATCGCTATATTTGCAGTGCTGGCTATTCATGCTACCTCTCGTACATTAGCGGAGACGCTGGATACCTCAATGTTTCACCCGTTCTTGTTCATTAATAAGTTCAGCCAGTTTGCAGTACCTTCATTTGTATTCTTAAGCGGGTTCGTCCTGTTCTATAATTACATTGACCGTCCCCTTGGCGGGAAGACACTCGGGAAGTTCTATAGCCGAAGGTTAATTTATATTATTGTGCCTTATGTGATGTTCTCGTTGTTTTATTTCGCACTGAAGATGACGGCAGGTCATACCTGGGGTTTACCTCCAGCAGAGCTTGCTTCCAAGCTTGGCAAGTATCTATGGACGGGGACCGCTTACACGCATCTGTATTATGTCATCATTATCATCCAATTCTATATTCTGTTTCCCTTGATGCTGTGGTGTCTGCAGAAGGTCCGCCGTCTTGCAGCCTGGGCGCCTATAATCGGACTGCTGCTGCAGTGGGGGTTTGTGCTGCTGAATAAATATATGGTCACCCATGACTACTGGCACCTGTCTAAGGGCAGCTTGGCGATTACTTATTTCTCGTATTTTCTGCTTGGAGCGGCGGTTGCTGTGTATTACTCCTCGCTAAAGAAATGGCTTATCCCAACCCGTGAAGGCTGGCGCACCGGTAAAGGTCCTGTATGGATTGTACTGTGGTTGTTGTGGATTGCTGCAGGGGTTATTCATGTGGAGCTGTGGTTTAATAATTATTCAAAGAAGACGGTCATTAATAGTCTTTGGTATGAGGCTTTCTCGAACATTCATGCATTGCTCTCTTGTATCGTACTGATGCAAATATCCTTTTTATTGTATGGTGCAGGCCGCAGTCTATTGACGAGATTATTAGTCTCGGTGGGTGCCTGTTCGTTTGGAATTTATCTGCTTCACCCCGCGCTATTGTATTTCTACAGAAGATTACCCTTACACGGTGGATCTCTTGCTTATACTGCGGGGATTGTTGGTGGCTGGCTGGTAGCACTGTTAGGCTCCTGGCTCGTAGTTTCCATAGCCTTCCGATATGTTAAGCCTGCCTGGATTATCTTCGGCTCTGCACCGCAGAAGCCTAAATCTGAGGCGAAGCATACAGGATAGTAAGTTAAGTTTAGTTGGAAAGTGAATTCAAAAAAAGCCGATTGTCCCCAAGTGGAGGGCTGATCGGCTTCTTTATATTAATCTGAAGTGAATTTATTCTCCGGCTTGCTCCCGCTGAAATTCAGCGATGGCCTGATATTGACTTTCCAGACTACGGTAAACAGAAATGTAGATGGGCAGCAGCTGTTGGTACACGTTGGCATGAGCCTTTATAGGGCGATGTTGATGGGTAGAGCCGATCATATCAAACACGATGTCGAAGGACTCTGTACGGCCTGTAGCGTAAAGTCCGAGTACCACTGCACCGAGGCAGGAGCTTTCGAAGCTCTCCGGGACAACAACCTCCTGATTAAAGATGTCTGCCATCATTTGCCGCCACAGGGAGGAGCGGGCAAAGCCGCCTGTTGCCAGTATTTTGGTTGGACGCCCGATAATTTCTTCCATCGCTAGTAAAACCGTATACATATTGAAAATAACACCCTCCAGTACTGAGCGTATCATATGCTCCTTGCGGTGACTCATCGTGAGTCCGAAGAAGGAGCCCCGCGCGTCAGGGTTCCAGAGTGGCGCACGTTCACCCGTCAGGTAAGGATGGAATAGCAGTCCGTCACTTCCTGGGGATACCTGCTCAGCGATCCGGGTCAGTACATCGTATGGATCAATACCTAGCCGCTTCGCTGTCTCCACCTCAGACGCTGCGAATTCATCGCGTACCCAACGGAACAGCATACCGCCGTTATTGACCGGGCCGCCGATAACCCAATGCTTCTCTGTCAGTGCATAGCAAAAAATACGTCCCTTCGGATCTACCATCGGACGATCTACAACGGTACGTATGGCTCCGCTGGTGCCGATTGTAGCGGCAATAACGCCAGGTTCAATCGCCCCTACCCCGAGGTTGGAGAGTACGCCATCGCTTGCCCCAATTACAAATTGGGTAACCGGAAGGAGCGCAAGCTGTTCTGCCATTCCAGGTAACAAACCCTGCATGATATAAGTGGTCGGAACGAGTCTGGAGAGATGGTCGCTGGTAATACCGGCAATCTCCAAGGCTTCGGGATCCCAATCTAATTTTTCCAGATTCAGCATTCCTGTAGAAGATGCGATAGAGTGGTCCACAACGTATTCGCCAAAGAGCTTGGCAAAAACATATTCTTTTATGGAGATGAATTTAGAGGCTTTATGGAAAACTTCTGGGTGGTCCTGCCGAAGCCACATCAGCTTGGTGATAGGAGACATGGGATGGATCGGTGTTCCGGTACGCATGTAAAGTTCATGTCCGTTTAGCTCGTTCTTCAAGTGCCGCGCACATTCTGCACTACGATTATCTGCCCACGTAATACACTGGGTAAGAGGCTTACCCGTATGATCTATAGCGATAACACTATGCATGGCGGAGCTGAAAGAGACAAACATAATATTCGCTGGCGCAATTCCGCTTTGCTGTACTACTCTTGAGATCGTGCCAATGACCGCATGCAGAATTTGCTCAGGGTCCTGCTCGGCTATAGATGGTGAAGGCTTATGAAGTGGGTAACCCTCATCGGTTTGAGCCACAATGCTTCCATTCTCCTGAAACAGGACTGCCTTTGTACTTGTCGTTCCAATATCAACACCAATCATATAGTGGATACTCATGCCGTCAGCCTTCCTTCGCAATGTAGCGGAAACGGGTCGAACTGATTATTCAGTCTTCCCGTTCCGACATCTAATTTTGATTATAAGCGATCCTCCTGCCCCTTAAGGCAGGCTGCGAATGAGTGTTTCTCCGGAATCAGCGAAATAGTCCTGAACAACCTTGCGGATGGTTTCCACATTCCCAGAATGGAGTCCTTCGATAATTGTTCGATGTTTTTCCGCGACCCAGTTCATTCGTTCCTCGCCACTTTCGAATCCCTTTTCAGTTGTTATTAGAATCACTGTCATCACAATATGCCGAATGCTGTTCCACAAATGTAAGATCCGGGTGTGATTAGATTCGGTGATAATGGCTTCATGAAAAGAAAAATCCTGATAAGCAAAATCAACAAAGTTATTATGCTTAACGGCAAGCTTCATTTTGTCGATACTCTGCTCAAGTTGTGAAATTAGTGATGCATGGTTGCCTTCCACAAGTTTCTGCTGGGCGAAGCTTTCGATAAGATACCGTACGTCATAGAGTTCCTCAACATCCTTCAAGTTCAACCCGATGACAACGGCCCCCATGCGCTCGAGGCGGATCAATCCCTCTATGGATAACGACTTAAGTGCTTCCCGAACAGGGGAGCGGCTAGTACTGAATTCTGCGGCTATACGATTCTCGGAGAGGATCTCTCCGGGTTTAATCTTTTCATTTATAATTTGCAGCCTGAGTTCGCAGGCGATTGACTCCCCAAGAGAGGCTCCTTGCAGCCAGGCGGTAGGGTATTGCATCATAACACGACTCCTCTGAAACGCGATTGATTTGTATCCTATAGATATTGTTCTTCATCGATTTTAGCATACAATGTCTTTACGGTTCCATCGGTATAAAGAGTCTTCACCTGGCTGTAACTGCATCAACCTTGGAGTAGATTAATTCTCTGGTACAGTGGCATGACCGCCAAATTCGTTGCGGAGCGCTGCTACAACTTTTCCATGAAAAGTATTTTCCTCCATTGAACGATACCGCATCAGCAGAGAGAGGGCGATAATCGGTGTGCTGGCTTCTAACTCCAGGGCCGTCTCTACGGTCCATTTGCCTTCGCCGGAGCTCTGCATTACACCCTTTATACCGGATAGCTTCGGATCTTTGGAAAAAGCATTTTGTGTGAGTTCCATTAGCCATCCGCGGATCACAGAGCCGCTCGACCATACACGGGCTACGTCCTCGTAATTGAAATCAAAGCTGCTCTTCTCTAGGAGCTCAAAGCCCTCAGCTATCGATTGCATCATTCCGTATTCAATACCATTATGAATCATCTTCAGAAAATGGCCACTGCCGTTGTTTCCAGCGTACAGATAACCCTGATCCACGGCCAGATCGCGAAAAAGGGGCTCAATCTCCGTAAAAATCTCGCGATTCCCGCCGATCATGAAGCAGGCACCATGTTCTGCTCCTTCGGTTCCACCGGACGTACCCGCATCAAAGAAGTGTATCCCCAGTGTGCCAAGCCTTTCTCCACGGGCAATGGACTCTTTATAATGTGAATTTCCGCCTTCAATAATAATGTCGCCTTCATCCAGCAGACTGGCAAGAGTATTGATGACCCCTTCTACTACAGGTCCGGCTGGAACCATGATCCATACGATTCTAGGGCGCTGTAGCCCAGCAACCAACTCTTCTATAGTAGCGGCTGAAGTTGCTCCATGCTTAGCAAGCTCCGCGCCTCTTTCTGGATTAATATCGCTCACCATAATTTCATGCCCGTGCCCCAGCAAGTTCAATACCAGATTGTAGCCCATTTTCCCAAGACCAATCATACCCAGTTTCATTTCGCTTCTCACTCCTCAAATAATCTCGTATTCCGTTGTTGTATACTTGTATACAACCTTATATTTATAATACTCCTGACCCTTTAATTTTGCAAAGACTAATTGGGAAAATGGTACACAAATCACCTGAACGGACTGCACGTTCGTTAAGAAGATCAGATATATTTAATAAATGTGGGAATCAATGATATTCTGATATAGTGAGATCAATTGACGAAAAAGAACGGTCCATGGTACGATGTTTCAAACGCTTTAATTTGCTACCACTTTACCATGGTAAAGTAAAATGATAGTATGAATATATAATTCTGATATTATTCGATGAGGTGACTAGAAAAGATGTCCAAACCGAAGGGATTCGAGAAGCCGACTGGCGTGCGTGACTATCTGCCGCATGCGGTAGCGAAGTTGCGCAAGATTGAGAACGATGTTCTTCACTGTATGAGCCGCTGGGGCTACCGGCAAATCATGACACCTACACTGGAATACTACGATACGGTCGGTGTGGCTAGTTCTACATCAGATCAGAAGCTGTATAAATTACTCAACAATCGGGGGCAGGCGTTGGTGCTTCGCTCAGAAATGACTGCACCGGTTGCACGGGTCGTCTCTTCATTATTGAAGGATGAGCCGCTTCCACTTCGGTTGTCCTACCATGCTAACGTCTTCCGTGCCATTGAGGCAGAAGCGGGTCGGGAGGCGGAGTTCTTTCAGACCGGTGTAGAGCTGGTAGGTGATGACTCGCCTGAGGCGGATGCTGAAGTTGTTGCGCTGGCTATTTCTTCGCTGCAGGCAGCGGGTGTAGAATCTTTTAAAATTGCGATGGGGCATGTGGGCTTCCTAAATGGATTATTCCAAGAAGCACTTCCCGGCTTGCCGGAGGCGCAAGAGGATCTAAAGAGCCATCTCTTGAGTCGTGACTATGTCTCCTTCCGGGAGAGCATCCGCCGGTTGGACCTATCGGCTGCCCAGAAGAATGAACTGAATGGCTTACTGCGGTTGCGGGGTGGGAAAGAAATTTGTGGACAGGCGCTGGAGCTAAGCAATCATCCATTAGCCCGTACCTCTATCGAGCATTTATGCAAGGTATGGGAAGTATTGGTGTCCTACGGGGTGTCTCAGCATGTCCTGATCGATCTGACGATGATTGGGGACTTTTCGTATTATACAGGTATGACCTTTGAGGGGTATGCCTCAGAACTTGGTTTTCCGGTATGTAGTGGCGGACGATACGATAATCTTCTGCAGCAGTTCGGGCGACCAATTCCTTCTACCGGGTTCTCTCTGAAGACGAACCGTATTCTTGACGGAGTGACTGGAGCGATCGAAGCGGAAGATCTTCCTATACTGATCCAATATGATATTCCCCGGCGCAAAGAAGGGCTGCAGGAAGCCATGCGCTTGCGGCTGGAAGGGCATTCGGTCATTACCAGACTGGCAACAGGACCAGAAGATCTTAAGATGGTGAAGCGTCTTACTACGGATACGATTGAAGCAGAGGGTGAGCGTTATGGAGAAATTTACACGTTCGTGTCTTTTGTAAGTGAGCACGGCTGATAACCATAGAAGAATAATAGAGGTAAAAGTGAAATTTCGCACCGAAAATGGAGGGTACTTAAAATGGCACAGATATTGAAGGTGGCCATGCCTAAAGGCCGGATTTACAATAAAGCTGCCGAGCTGTTTCGGCTGGCAGGTCTTCCGATTCCCCCAGATGGTGAAGCCTCACGCAAGCTGGTGATTTCACTGCCTGAGGCGGGAATGGAGTTCATACTGGCGAAGCCGGTGGATGTCCCTACATATGTAGAGTATGGTGTGGCCGATATCGGGATTGTTGGTAAGGATGTATTGCTGGAAGAGGATCGTGACGTGTATGAGCTGCTCGACCTTGGCATTGCGCGTTGCCGAATGTCCATTATTGGTCTGCCCAATTGGCAGCCAGGCATCCAACAGCGCGTAGCGACAAAATATCCGAACGTGGCCTCCCGGTACTTTCGGGAGCAGGGGCAGCAGGTTGAGGTTATTAAATTGAATGGCTCGATTGAGCTTGCTCCGCTTATTGGTCTGGCTGATCGTATCGTGGATATGGTCGAAACGGGACAAACGCTACGGGATAACGGATTGGTGGAAATGAAGAGTATATTCGAGATTACGAGCCGGCTTGTGGCGAATCGTGTGAGCTACCGGATGAAGAACAAAGAAATACAATTGCTATGTGACCGCCTGCAAGCCGTTATCGTAGAACCGGATTTGTTGATAGGTGGAAGTAATCGTTAAGCATGTTAAGGAGGAACCAGCGGTGAAGGTCCAATCAAGCAAGGAATTTAAGCTGCAGCGGGAAGTGGAGTACGGAACGCCGGAGCAGAACAAGGCCGTGAAGGAAATAGTGGCCGCTATCAAAAAAGAAGGAGACACGGCGCTTCTCCGCTATACAGAGCGTTTCGATGGTGCTCTGCTGGAGCCGGGACAGCTGAGGGTGACTCCGGAAGAACTTCAGGCCGCATATAGCCGCGTAGAGGAATCTTTCGTATTGGCTATCCGTGCGGCGGCAGCCAACATCCGTGCCTTCCATGCCAGACAGAAACGTAATTCCTGGATGGATATGCAGCCGGATGGTACAATTCTGGGACAGATTATTCGACCATTGAAGCGGGTGGGCGTATACGTTCCCGGTGGTAAGGCAGCGTATCCCTCCTCAGTGTTAATGAATGTGATTCCGGCCCAGATCGCCGGCGTGCCGGAGATTGTTATGGTGACACCGCCGTCAACTGGCGGGACAGAAGGGATCGACCCTTACATTCTCGTTGCTGCAGCGGAAGCAGGCGTAAACGAAATGTACCGCGTGGGCGGAGCGCAGGCGATCGCGGCTTTGGCTTTTGGCACGGAAAGCATAGCACCTGTTGATAAAATATGCGGACCCGGCAACATATACGTCGCGCTAGCCAAACGCGAGGTCTATGGCGTCGTCGATATCGACAGTATTGCTGGACCCAGCGAGATTGTCGTGCTGGCCGATGACACGGCAGAGCCGTCCTATGTAGCGGCTGATCTGCTCTCCCAGGCCGAGCATGACGAGATGGCCTCTGCTATTCTTGTTACACCTTCGCAGAGTCTGGCGGACGCTGTAGCGGCTGAGGTAGAGCGGCAGCTTCAGCTATTGCCGCGGCAGGCTATTGCCCGCGCTTCCGTAGAGAATTACGGCGCAATTATCGTCGTGGAATCTATGGAGGAAGGCATCGGCGTAGTAAACAGGTTGGCGCCAGAGCATCTGGAGATTGTTACCCTGGACCCGATGAGCCTTGTAGGCAGCATTGAGAATGCCGGAGCCATATTCCTTGGAGCCTACAGCTCAGAGCCGGTTGGCGATTATTTTGCCGGACCGAATCACATCATACCGACTAATGGCACAGCGCGCTTCTCCTCACCGGTGGACGTGGATGATTTTATTAAGAAATCAAGTCTGATCTATTACAGCAAGGAAGCACTTCTGCGTGATGGGAAGACCATTATTGAGCTGGCACGCCGTGAAGGTCTGGAAGGCCACGCACGGGCCATAGAGATTAGGCTGGAGAACGAAGAGAAAGGTGGAGATGGTAATGGAGAACAATAATGAAGAAATTATACGTCAGGCCAGAGTTAACCGCAAAACAAATGAGACTGATATCAAGCTTACTCTCTCTGTAGATGGAACTGGAGTTTCAGAGTTGGAGACGGATGTTCCTTTTCTAAATCATATGCTGGACCTGTTCACGAAGCACGGCCAGTTTGACTTGAACCTACAGGCACGTGGAGACATCGAGATTGATGATCATCACACCGTCGAGGATATCGGAATTTGTCTGGGGCATGCGCTGCGTGAATCACTGGGTGATAAAAAAGGCATTAAGCGCTATGCAAGTGTTTTTGTTCCCATGGACGAAGCGTTGGCACAGGTGATCATTGATATTAGCAACCGACCTCATTTTGAATATCGGGCAACGTATCCATCACAGCAGGTGGGCAGTTTCTCTACTGAGCTTGTGCAGGAATTTCTATGGAAATTCGCGCTGGAAGCACGGATTACACTGCATGTTATCGTACATTACGGCTCCAACACACATCATATGATCGAAGCGATATTTAAGGCACTTGGACGTGCGCTAGACGAAGCGACGATGATTGATCCTCGGGTAAAGGGTGTGCCTTCTACGAAGGGAGTGCTGTAGCATGAGTGTTGCAATCGTCGATTATGGCATGGGCAATCTGCATAGTGTCAGCAAAGCGGTGGAGCGCCTCGGCTATGAAAGTCTGGTGACGGGTGATGCTGAGCATATTCTCGCTGCTGACAGCGTCATTCTGCCGGGTGTGGGTGCATTCGGCGATGCGATGGAGCAGCTGCGGGCGAGCGGATTGGACATAGTGGTTCAACAAGCCGCTGCTGCTGGACAGCCGGTGCTCGGCATTTGCTTAGGGATGCAGCTGCTGTTCAGCAGTGGTGAAGAGTATGGTACACATACAGGGCTGGATATGTTGCCAGGTTCGGCGGTACGATTTGCACCTAGGGACGGTTATAAGGTGCCGCATATGGGCTGGAACAAGCTGATCTTTCAGCAGCCGGACAGTCCTCTGCTGAAAGGGCTTGTAGAGGGTCATGTATATTTTGTTCACTCCTATCACGTGCTCGTAGAGCGGGAGAGCAATCTGTTAGCTGTCACAGAATATGGGCACCCGGTAACGGCTATTGTCGGACAAGACAACGTATTCGGTATGCAGTTCCATCCGGAGAAAAGTGGGGAGCTGGGTATGCAGCTGCTAAGTAATTTTTTGAAGCTTAAGAGAGAATCGGCGAAAGCCGCGTTATAAATATGTAGTAACGAAAGCGGGGAGCGCTAAATGTCATCTTTTATTGTATATCCGGCGATTGATATCCGGGATGGAAAATGCGTCAGATTAATGCAGGGGGATTATGATCAGGAAACCATTTACAACGACAGTCCGCTGATGGTGGCACGTTCATGGGAAGAGCAGGGTGGAGCTTTCATTCATCTGGTTGACCTGGACGGTGCCAAGGCTGGTTATCCCGTCAATGACGCAATTATCGGCGCTATCGCTGCGAACGCGAATGTGCCAGTTCAGGTGGGCGGCGGCCTCCGCACGCTTGCGGATGTAGAGAAGTTGCTGGGACTGGGAGTAAGCCGGGTTATTATTGGGACTGCAGCGATCAATGATCATGTCTTCACGGAAGCTGTGCTGGCCAAATACGGCGACAAAGTAGCCATCGGCATTGATGCGCGGAACGGTTACGTAGCTACCCATGGCTGGTTGAACACCTCTGAGATCCGGGCAGAAGACCTTGCGAAGGAGCTGGCGGCAAAAGGTGCGGAAACGTTCATCTACACCGACATTTCCCGCGATGGTATGATGCAAGGGCCAAACGTAGAAGGCATCCTCTCCATGGCCAAAACCAGCGGCAAAACCGTAATCGCCTCCGGCGGCGTTACGAGTCTGGACGACCTGCTGCGCCTGAACATACATGGCGGCAGTGGTATTGGTGGTGCTATTGTCGGCAAAGCCTTATATACCGGCAATATTAAACTAGGCGAGGCGCTGCAGGCGCTGGGCCAGAGATAGAAACGAGATTTTCTAAATATCTATAAGATCTGTTAGGAAGCCAGCGTCAGGAGTATCAATATGGCGCACAAGGTTGCTCACAAGACCTCTATATATGATTTGATTGCACTTTGTACAATTAAATGCTAGATAAATGCCCCTAATCAGTAATTCAGCGGAAATCTACTGCACGAAATACATTAGAATGCTAAATAAAGCTCGAAAACGGAAATTCTAATGCACTTTATGCAATAGAATGTATTGTAGAATTAGCACATGGCAGTTGAGTCTTCATTCTTATCACAGGCGGTGTAATGCCGCCGTCCCACCAGGGTCAGAACCGTGGAACACGACTGTTTTGATTTTGTGTTTAGGTCTTATGTTTAGCTTTTAGATGTTGCCCTTGCAGGAGCACAACCGTTGAAGCGCCCCGCAGGGGTTAGCGATCATTAGCACATAGTTACCCAGGAGCGCCTAAGTTCCACCTAAGACAAGTATCCGGGTGTCCAGAGGGCCGGGGCACTTGGGGTCCCCCTTGGCTAAGGGGGATTTAGGGGGATCGAACAAGCCTTTGCAATAAAGGAGGGATTTTTAATGCTAGCAAAACGTATCATACCCTGTCTGGACGTTAAGGACGGACGGGTCGTCAAGGGTGTTAATTTTGTGAATTTACGCGATGCCGGAGACCCTGTGGAACTGGCGGCGCTGTATGACCGCGAAGGAGCAGACGAGCTTGTATTCCTGGATATCTCCGCTTCGGTAGAAGGCCGCGCTACAATGGTTGAAGTGGTACGGCAGACAGCGGGTGAAATTGCGATTCCCTTCACGGTTGGCGGAGGAATATCGACGCCTGAGGATATGAAGCGGATTTTACGTGCGGGAGCAGATAAAATAGGAATTAATACGGCAGCGATCAATAATCCGCAGCTAATTCTTGAGGGGGCCCGCCGTTTCGGCGCCCAGTGTATTGTGGTGGCGATCGATGCTAAATATAATGAAGCATTCGGAGAATGGGAAGTGTATACGCATGGCGGTCGGAAGCCGACTGGTATCCGAGCACTGACTTGGGCCAAAGAAGCTGAAAGGCTGGGTGCAGGCGAGATTCTGCTCACCAGCATGGATGCCGATGGGACGAAGGACGGCTTTGATCTGGCACTGACATCGGCAGTCTGCGACTTGCTTAGCATTCCCGTTATTGCCTCCGGTGGGGCGGGCCAGAAAGAGCATTTTTATGATGTATTTACGAAAGGTAAGGCGGATGCTGGATTAGCGGCGACTATTTTTCATTATAAAGAGATAGCTATTAACGATCTGAAAGCAGATCTGAAGCAAAAAGGGGTGGAGATCCGATGAGTCAAGAGCAAGAGAATAGAGCCCTGAGTCAACAAGAGATCGTCAAGGGCATACGGTGGAATGAAGCGGGACTGCTGCCTGCTATTGTACAGGATGAGAACAGTCTGGAAGTATTAATGTTCGCTTATATGAACGAAGAATCGTTACGGCTTTCGCTGGAAAGCGGACAGACCTGGTTCTGGAGCCGTTCGCGAAGTGAATTATGGCATAAAGGCGGTACCTCAGGCAACACGCAAGCCATTACTTCCATACATTATGATTGTGACACGGATACGCTGCTCGTGAAGGTTATACCTGAAGGGCCAGCTTGCCATACTGGTGCTACGTCATGTTTTTTCCGTGAGATTCCCTTACTGAATACCGTAGCGGCAGCTTCTAAATCTGCAAATAAAGCTGAAGTTGACCGTGTTGCTGCCGGACTTACAGATAGCGATCGTTTCGCTGTATTAGGTGAGTTGGAACGAGTCATTGCTGAGCGCGAGGCCGACCGTCCGGAAGGCGCTTATACCACCTATCTTTTTGATAAAGGCGTGGATAAGATCCTGAAGAAGGTGGGCGAAGAAGCCTCCGAAACGATCATAGCCGCCAAAAATAAAGACAATGCCGAGCTGCGTCTGGAAGTCAGCGATCTGATTTATCATTTGCTGGTATTGCTGCAGGAGCGTAAGCTTCCGCTGGACGAGATTATGCAGGAGCTGAGTGCCCGCCACGAACGGCCACGCCGCGACTAGGGAGGAGGACCTCGCATGCATATCGATTACCATACTCACCATGAGCGTTGTGGACATGCCGTAGGAAAGCTAGAGGAGTATGTGCAGCGCGGAGTAGAACTTGGACTTCAGCAGTTAGGGTTGTCCGATCATTTGCCGCTCATTCATGTAGATCCTGCTACGTATTACCCTGAGATGGCCATGCCGCTCTATGAACTGCCCCGTTATGTAGAAGAATGTCTGACGCTTAAGGAACGCTATCGCGGTATCATAGAGCTGCGGGTAGGTCTGGAAGCTGATTATATTGAAGGCTATGAGGAGCAGATTCGTGAGCTGTTGTCGCCCTATCCATGGGATTATCTGATTGGCTCCGTTCACTTTCTTGGGGAGTGGGATATTACGGATTACCGGCAGGTTCATGGTTGGGAAGGCAAAGATGTCGTGGAAGTCTATCGGCGTTACTACGATGCCGTTCAGAAGTCGGCGTTATCCGGATTATATGATATTATAGGACATATGGATGTTATCAAACGTTTTGGCTATGGTCCGCAGACACCTGAGGATAAGGCTGAGGTCAACAAGTTGGAGCTTGAAACTCTGAAAGCTATAGCTGAGAGCGGCATCGCCATGGAGTTAAATGCTTCAGGACTGACCAAGCCATGTGCAGAGATGTTCCCGGCGGAACATGTATTACAAGGTGCGCTAACGCTTGGAATCCCACTCACATTGGGTTCAGATGCCCATGACCCGTTAAAGCTGGGTGATGGTCTGCAGGAGGCACGCAGTATGCTCTGGCATACAGGCTTTCGTGGATTGGCGATATTTGAAGGCCGTCGCCGGTCATCCGTTTCATTTGAACTATAAATTATATCCTGCAGGAGGGCGCTATGCATCATCATCAATTACGTATTTTTTCCGGTTCGTCGAATCCAAAGTTGGCTGCTGATATTGCGGAACGGCTTGGTGTGGAATTGGGCCAGATTAAACTGACCCGGTTCATGAGCGGCGAGATTTACGTGCACTACGAAGAGAGCATCCGGAACTGCGACGTATTTTTGGTGCAATCCCTCTCCCACCCCATTAATGAGCTGTTCGTAGAACTGCTCGTTATGATCGATGCCGCAAAACGTGCATCAGCCCGTACAGTCAATATTATTATTCCTTATTATGGTTATGCTCGGCAGGAGCGTAAATCTGCACCGCGCGAACCCATTTCGGCGAAGATGGTCGCTGATGTGCTTACGACAGCAGGCGCAAGCCGTATCATTACCATCGATCTGCATGCCGCAGCGATTCAGGGTTTCTTTAATATTCCGGTCGATCATTTGACTGCCTTAGATCTGATCAGCGGATATTTGAAGGTGCAGGGAATTACTAATCCTGTAATTGTCTCACCCGATGCCGGACGTGCATCCATGGCTGAGAAGCTTGCGAGCAAGCTTGATTCACCTTTTGCAATTATGATCAAGAAGCGCCCAGCCCACAATGAATCTGTAATCACACATGTGATTGGTGATGTGGAGGGACGTACCCCTATTATTATCGAGGATTTGATCGATACGGGCACAACGATCGTAAACGTGGTAGAAGGTCTGAAGGAGAGAGGCGCGAAGAACAGTATCGTTTGCGCTACTCATGGACTATTCTCCGGCCCCGCGCTGGAAAAGATGAATCACCCCTACATTTCGGAAGTGATTGTAACTGATTCTATAGCCTTGCCGGATGATCATTCGAGCCGGTTCACCGTTTTATCTGTTGCACCAATGCTGGCTGAGACTACACGTATCATTATTGAAGGCGGTTCGATTGATCAACTATTCAGAGACGCAGGAATTTAGATTCCGCGTCTTTTTTTTATGCAGAATGTTTATCTTTGCAAGGTGTTCTCTTTCTAGTTTTCCTGCGCACCGCCCCTTTCTCAACTTGAGAATCCCCCTATCACATGTGGTATACTGTGTGAAGAACAGCCGGACCCTAAAGGGTAACGGAGAACAATTAAGTTCGGAGCTCCGGTATGCCATATGGCGCCGCCCTCCTGTTTTTCGTGAGGATAAGCAAGTTTACAAGGGAGGTGTCTTGCTTCCATGATTGAGAAAACTTCAGAGAATGATGTGAATAACGGCAAAGTAATTCCCGTCACTCTGGATGCCAATTTTTTCTTTGAAAGAGCCGTCCGGTCATTGGACCGCTTTCAATATGATAAGGCATTAAAGAACTTTCGCAAAGCTGTAGAATATGAACCGGAGAATCCAGTCAATCATTGTAACATAGCAGGTGTCTTGTCAGAGATGGGGGATTATGAAGCCTCTAATGAGATTTTGACCCATGTTCTGGAAAATATTGACCCTGCAATGACGGAATGTCATTTCTATATGGCTAACAACTTCGCTAATATGGAAAGCTTTGAAGAGGCGGAACGTTCACTGGTTACGTATCTTGAAGAAGATGCTAATGGTGAGTTTCTGGCTGAGTCAGAGGAACTGATGGAATTGCTGCAGTATGAGCTTGATCGTCCTGCTCCACTGATCCGGATTAAAAGCCGGGAAGGTGTAATAGAGCATGAACGGGCCCGAACTCTTCTAGAGGAAGGGAAGTTTACACAAGCTATCAATCTGCTTGAGGAAATCGTTAAGAGCACACCGGACTTCTTGGCTGCGCATAATAATCTGGCTCTTGCATATTTCTACATGGGTCGGTTTACCAAAGCTAAGGATTGTATTATGGAGGTGCTAAAGCAGGATTCCGGAAACCTGCATGCACTGTGTAATATGGCGATTTTTCTGCAATATGAAGCGGGACGAGAGCAATTGGACAAATTGCTGCTTATGCTTGAAGCGATTGTTCCTTTTCATCAGGAACATGTGTTCAAGCTGGCTACAACGATGGGAATTCTGGGACGCCATAGAATAGCCTATGGTCATTTTCGCCGTCTATTGAAGGATGAAGAGGTTGGCGGAGACGCGGCGCTGTATCATTACTGTGCGGCTGCGGCTAGCAACAGTGGGCTGTATACCGAGGCCCGGCGCTGCTGGCAGCAGGCGATTAAGCTGGACCCGGAATCGGTTGTGCCACGCTTTTTCCTGGCACAGCTGCAGCAAGCACAGGGAGATGGCAAAACACTGCCACCAATCAGTTACAATTACCAGTTGCCTTTTCAAGAGCAGTTAAAGCTGTGGAAGAATAATAAAGGTAGCTTCACGGAAGAAGTAGCTAATAATCCGTTGCTGCGCTCCTCGTTCTTCTGGGCTCTGCGTTACGGGGACGCTAACACGAAGCTGCAGGTAACAGAAGCTCTCCGGTGGATCGAAGATGAAGAGATGTCCGAAATTCTGCAGGGACTTTTGGACCAGCAGCCTCTACAGGAGGATAAGCTGCAGGAGGCGGCGCTACTCAGTTTGCAGCGGTTAATCGGCAGCGGCTCCGAAGAGGGAATTCCGCTTCTGGAAGAGAAGGAAGCTCCTGCTCTGCGACATAAAGGGCAGCCGGAATGGAAAGAGGACTGGCAAAGAGTGATCGATCAGACGCTTGGGATGATGGATCGGAGGTATGATGCAGCCCAGAAGAAGGACGCTGAACTGCTGTGGAAGCAGTTTGTGGGCAGCCTTTATCCGGACGTTCCCTTTATCCGCCATACCGGAGGCTGGTGTGCTGCATTGGAGTACCTAACGGCCAAGCTGCACCGTCAGCCAGTCACGTACCGTGAGGTGGCTCAGCGTTATGGCGTTTCCACTTCGATGGTAAGCCGTTATGCTAGGCGGATTGATGATGAATGTCAGATACAGGACAATATGAACAACAGCCTGTCTCCCTTTACCGAAAATATATAAAGACCTAGTGATGACCATCCAAACGAATGATGAATCGAGTTCTCTCTTATCTGATGCTATCTACAATATACCTTATCATGAGGAGGCCAATGTTATGTACAAAACAATTGTAATCGGAACAGGTCCGGCTGGGCTGACAGCTGCTATCTATTTGGCACGTGCTAATCTAAGCCCATTGGTGATTGAAGGTTTGCAGCCGGGTGGACAACTGACAACGACGACCGAAGTGGAGAATTTCCCGGGCTTTCCGGATGGAATTCTTGGCCCAGATCTGATGGACAGTATGCGCAAACAGGCTGAACGTTTTGGTGCTGAATTTAAGAGTGGTTGGGTGGATTCAGTGGATTTCTCACAGCGTCCATTTAAAGTAACTGTGGATGGCCTCGGTGTGCTGGAAGCGGAGTCGGTAATTATCTCAACGGGTGCTTCTGCCCGCTATTTAGGAATACCGGGTGAGCAGGAGAACGTAGGACGTGGGGTCAGCACTTGTGCGACTTGCGACGGATTCTTCTTCCGCGGCAAAAAAATTGTCGTGGTTGGAGGAGGCGACTCCGCGATGGAGGAAGCTAGCTTCTTGACAAGGTTCGCTTCCAGCGTAACCTTGGTTCATCGCCGTCCGGAACTGCGTGCTTCGAAGATCATGCAGGACCGTGCGCGCGATAACAGCAAGGTAGTTTGGGCACTTGATCGCATACCGCTTGAGGTAACAACGGATGAAAAGGGTGTTAAAGGGCTGACGGTTCGTAACAATGTAACGGGCCAGGATGAGCTTGTTGAAGCTGATGGTGTATTTATCGCTATTGGTCATACGCCGAACACCTCTTTCTTGGGTGGGCAGATAACCACAGATGCTAATGGATACATCGTGGTTACTCCCGGAACAACAGAGACGAATATTCCAGGCATATTCGCTTGCGGTGATGTGCAGGATACCCGATATCGTCAGGCTATTTCGGCAGCAGGGACGGGTTGCATGGCAGCTATGGATGCAGAAAAATATCTCGAAGGTACAATGGTACACGATTGGAGCGAATCGCTCGATAAGTAATTCAGTTTCGAAGTTAATAAGCCGTGAATCCTTTAACTTAAGGAATCACGGCTTATTCTTTGTCCTCTTGTCAAAGGCAATTACCCGTTACAGTAAAGGGTTTGGCCTTGAATCTAGCAATGAGATAGATCAAATTAGATATTGTGAAATTATGCACAACTGTAATAATAAAGCTGAAAGTTGTACTATAACAGAACCTCTGAAGTTCATATAACTGTAACAATAGATTGTCTAAAAAGGCTTGCACATCTAAAAATAACGTTTACAATAAAGATGAAATGTTCACGTGAACAATATTGATCCGATGGGGAAATTATATTATTATTCGGTAGATAATGGATTGAATAAAGTTTAATTTTAGCGGTTCATACGTATAAATGTTCACGTTAAACTTTTTGGATCATCATCTGATTTTAAAGGAGAGCAACAGAACTCATGGCTAAACGATTTATGGATGAGAACTTCTTGTTGTCGAATGAGACAGCAACCCAGCTGTTTCATAAACATGCAAAAGATATGCCGATTATTGATTATCATTGCCACCTCAGCCCTAAAGAAATATTCGAGAATAAAACCTTCAACAATATCACTGAAGCTTGGTTATACGGTGATCATTACAAATGGAGAGTTATGCGTGCTAACGGGGTTGAAGAGAAATTCATCACCGGTGACGCTAGCGACTATGATAAGTTCCTGGCTTGGGCCAGAACGGTGCCGATGATCATTGGCAATCCACTGTATCATTGGACACATCTTGAACTGCAACGCTTCTTCGGCGTATATGATCTGCTCAATGAAGCTAATGCTCCAAAGATCTGGGAAGAAGTGAACAAACAACTGCAAGGCGAAGGTTTCGGAGCACGCGATTTGATTGTGAAGTCGAATGTCACCACGGTATGTACCACCGATGATCCAATAGATAATTTAGAATATCATACGAAGATCACGGGACTGACTGGCTTCACAGCAAGTGTAGTTCCTGGATTCCGTCCTGATAAAGCTTTGGAAATTAACAGACCTACCTTTAAGCCTTGGGTAGCTCAGCTCAGTTCAGCTTCTGGAACTGCTATTGAGAATTACGGACAATTCCTTGATGCACTAGAGAGCAGAGTGAGATTCTTCCATGCTGCAGGTGGCCGTGTCTCTGACCATGCTCTAGATGCAGTAATGTTCGAAGCTGCGACCTTGGAAGAAGCTACTGCTATTTTTGCAAAAGGCTTCAGCGAAGGCAGCGTTAGTGAGAGTGAAGAGAAGAAATATAAAGGCTTCACGCTTGTATTCCTCGGCAAACTGTACAGTGAGCTGGATTGGGTGATGCAGTTCCATATTCATGCACTGCGCAATAATAACAGCGTAATGTTTGGTCGTCTTGGACCGGACACCGGCTATGATTCTATTAATGATGGTGTTATCGCCAAGCCACTAGCAGGTCTATTGGACGCCTTGGATCGTGAGGATGCGCTGCCGAAGACGATTCTGTACTCACTTAACCCGAATGACAATCATGTCATTGCCAGCTTAATGGGCAGCTTCCAAGGTGGCGGCGTTGCTGGTAAGATCCAATTCGGAACCGCTTGGTGGTACAACGATAATAAAGACGGCATGCTGGAGCAAATGAATACGCTGGCTAATCTTGGTGTACTCAGTCAATTTGTCGGGATGCTGACAGATTCAAGAAGCTTCTTATCGTATACGAGACATGAGTACTTCAGAAGAATTCTATGTGATCTTGTAGGCTCATGGGTAGAAGCTGGAGAGGCTCCGGACGATATGGAACTGCTCGGGAACATGATCGAGAACATTTGCTATAACAACGCTAAGCAATATTTTAATTTCTCGCAGCCAGTATTAGTGACTAATTAATTCATTCATATAACAAGGGCTAAGCAGGGAAGCGCCGCTAAGCACACTTAGTGGTCCCCCTTGCATTGGCACGTAAATAGCACATTTATTTGGGTACATGTGAATTATATCACAATATATATTTAATTTTTTAATTAAAATTAGGGATAAAGGAAGTGTTTAATGATGAGTACAGTAGCGCTCAAGAAAGGCGTTGAACCAGAAGTGCCAGCAACAGACGGGCAGGAGCCTCTTAAGTTAAAAGAAAAAGTAGCCTATGGAATGGGTGACTTTGGAAACGGTTTTATGTTCGATCTTGGACAATTATACCTGCTTAAATTTTTCACGGATGTGGCTGGTATTTCGGCTAAATATGCCGCAGGGATCTTCCTTGTCAGCAAGCTGTTCGCAGCCTTCTGTGATCCGATTGTTGGTTCTTCGATTGACTATCGTAAAAATATTGGCCCTAAAGGTAAATTCAGACCTTACCTTATTTTCGGAAGTCTTGCCCTGGCTATTCTGACTGTATTCACCTTCATCTCTCCCAATCTCTCGGGCACAGGTAAGTTAATTTATGCTTATGTGTCTTATATGATCTGGGGCGTTGGTTATTCGTTCCTAAATATTCCTTATGGTTCACTCGGCTCTGTCGTTACGCAGAATTCAGAAGAACGTGCAAAGCTAGCCTCCTTCCGGCAGGCGGGTTCACTCGGTGCTTTGTTCCTGACCAGTATTATCGTTATGCCCCTAATTCTGTTCTTCACCAAGTATGGTGCGCATGAGAAATTTGCTTATCCTCTTGTAATGGGGATTATGTCTGTAGTGGGTATTCTCGCGTTTGTCTTCTGTTACCGCAATACGAAAGAAAGAATTGCAGTGCAGCATGCGCCTAAAGAAAAGCTTAGTTTCAAGGTAATCATTAAAACCTTTGTTTCAAATAAACCACTGCTAGTGCTTGTACTAATGACCATTTTCACCATTTCAGCGTATAACATTAAGTCCGCTATGCTTGTCTACTTTGCGCAGTATAATCTGGGTAATGTAAGTCTGATGGCATACATGAACTTCATTATTATTGGCTCATCGTTCATTGGTGTACTGTTCTTACCTAAGCTGGTTAAAATATTCGGTAAAAAGAAAACTGCAATGCTTGGCCTTGGGGTCAGTATCATTGCCGATTCCATTAACTTTATGATGCCATCCAACGTTTACATTTTTACCTTCTTGGCCAGTATCGCCTTTATCGGTATCAGTATCCCTAACGGCATCACTTGGGCACTTGTATCTGATATTATCGATTACGGCGAGTGGAAATCAGGCGAACGTAAAGAAGCTACAACCTACTCATTATTCAACTTCTCGCGTAAACTGGCGCAATCTTTGTCCGGCTTCTTGTCCGGTATTGGTCTCGCACTGGTTGGTTATGTGCCTAACGTGGCTCAAACTTCCACCGCACTGCTCGGGATTAGAGGGTTGCTCATGCTCTACCCAGCTGTTGCCTTGGCGATTGCCATGGTTATCATCGGCTTTATGTACAAGCTTACAGACAAGAAGCACGCAGAAATTGTCTTGGAATTGCAGACTAAAGCACTTCAATAAGAGATGTAGTGTGAAACTGTCCTGTGAAAAAAGCCTGAGGGTATGATATCCTTACATGGAAGAGCTAAACCCGTTGGATAAGGAAGGTAGACTCCATGGCACCCACTATTAAGGATATTGCCAAATTGGCAAATGTATCTCATACAACTGTATCGAGAGCACTCAACAACAGCCCGCTAATTAAAGAGGTTACTCGCAAAAAAATTGCGGAGATCGCCTCTCAGCTCAACTATGTTCCGAATTACAACGCCAAGAGTCTTGTGCTGCAGCGGTCTTATACCATTGGTCTGTTCTTTACGAGCATTGCCACAGGGACTTCCTCCAGTTTCTTTTCCGACACAATTCGTGGTGTAAATAGTGTGATTGATGTCGAATATAATTTATTCATTCGTGGCATCGACGATTATGCTGATTTTTCCTCCATTCATAGTAAACGGTTCGACGGTATTATTCTGATGAGTCAGAGCGAAGTAGATAATAAGTTCATTTACCACGTAGTCCAGCAAGGGATTCCGATCGTTGTGCTGAACCGGCAGATTGAGGATCGTTCTATTATCAATATTATATCCAATGACCGCGAAGGAGCCTTTAATGCAGGGGAATACCTGATACAGTGCGGGCATAAAGACATTGCGATTATTGAAGGTGTAGAAGGCTTTAAATCTACGCAGGAGCGCAGAGATGGCTTCATTGGAGCGCTGATCGGTCACGGGATTGCTGTGCGGAATGATTATATGGTGCGCGGGAATTATGACATGCAAAGCGGCTACCTAGCTATGGGCCAACTATTGGACTTGGATAGACCTCCTACTGCTGTATTTTGCTCCAATGACGATATGGCTATCGGAGCGATGAACAGTGTGTTTGAGCGAGGACTTCAGGTTCCTAAGGATATCTCCATTGTGGGTTTTGATGATAGTGGATTCTCACTGTTTACGAATCCTTCGCTTACGACAGTAAAACGTCCGATTGAAACGATTAGTGAACAAGGGGCACAGCGAATTCTAAGTATAATCAAGAGACCGTCAGAAGAAGATGGACGTATCTCGATCAAGACAGAATTGATTATTAGAAAATCGGTTAGAAATCTATTGCAATAGGGGTCCAGTTCCCTGTAAATTAAGATGAAGACGGACCTTTTTAATCATAAAGGATCGGTCTCATCTTAATTTTATGTTCACGTGTGCATTTAGTTGTAAATAATGATAATATGTATATATAAAAAAAGAACTTGAAATAATTTTAACGTGTGCATTTTAGGAGGAATAAACATGGAAAGATTGAACAGTGACAATTGGAAAGCTTATAAGCAGTATCCTGAAAAGGTGCTGCAATTCGGTGAAGGCAACTTCATGCGTGCCTTCGTGGATTGGCAGATTCACAAGATGAATCAGCAAACCGACTTTAATGGCGGTGTTGTTGTAGTTCAGCCGCTGGCGAATGGTCTTTCAGAAATGCTTAACGAGCAGAATGGATTGTACACACTCTACCTGCAGGGAATTAAGGATGGCGAAGCACTGAAAGAACATGAAGTGATCAACTGTATCACTCGAACACTCAACCCTTATACCCAACATGCTGAATATCTGCAGCTTGCTGAGAACCCTGAGCTACGTTTTGTGGTTTCCAATACGACTGAAGCGGGTATCGCTTT
Organism: Paenibacillus sp. 19GGS1-52; assembly: GCF_022369515.1. NCBI lineage: Bacteria > Bacillati > Bacillota > Bacilli > Caryophanales > Paenibacillaceae > Paenibacillus > Paenibacillus sp. 19GGS1-52. The sequence continues at coordinate 126,776 of NZ_CP059724.1, read as the reverse complement.
TGAAGCTGGCGACAAGCTAAACGATGCACCACAGAGCAGTTTCCCTGGGAAGCTGACAGCCCTTTTGCACCGTCGTTATGAGTTCTTTGGGGGTGACTCTTCCAAAGGCTTTATCCTTATTCCGTGTGAGCTGATTGACCGCAATGGTGATGAATTGAAAAAGATTGTCTTGAAATACGCAGAGCTGTGGAACCTTGGTGAAGGTTTCGTGAATTGGTTGAATGAGGCCAATACGTTCTGCTGCAGTTTGGTGGACCGGATTGTTCCTGGTTACCCAAGAGACTCGATTGCTGAGATTACAGCAGAACTGGGCTACGAGGATAAACTTGTTGTTGTTGGCGAGCAGTTCCACCTGTGGGTTATTGAAGGACCTGGGTGGATCAAGAATGAATTTCCAGCCCACCTGGCAGGACTTAACGTGCTTGTAGTGGACGATATGACTCCTTACCGTACGCGCAAAGTGAGAATTCTTAACGGTGCGCATACGGCGCTTACTCCGGTAGCTTATTTGTATGGTATCGATACGGTTGCCGAAGCCATAGAACACGAAGAAGTTGGACCATTCGTGAAGTCATTAATATATGAAGAGATTATTCCTACATTGGATTTGCCAGTTGAAGAATTGAACTCTTTTGCCGATGCGGTATTGGAACGGTTCCTGAATCCTTATGTGCAGCATTATCTGATGAGTATCTCGCTTAACTCTGTGTCGAAGTTCAAGACAAGAGATCTTCCTTCTTTGCTTCAATACGTGGAATCCAAAGGACAGCTGCCTGAGAAGCTTGTATTCTCACTGAGTGCCTTGATTTCCTTCTACAGCGGACGAAGAGGTTCCGAAGTGATTCAACTGGCTGATGACGCCGATATTCTGGAATGGTTCGCTGCCCTTTGGAAGAGCTGTGATGGTTCAGAGGCAAGCTTGCGTGTGCTGACTGCTGAAGTACTGGGAGCTACTAACCGTTGGGGCTGTAATCTAAATGAAGTAGCTGGACTTACGGATAAGGTAGCTCAAGGTTTGTTTGCTATTGAGAAGCTTGGCATGAAGCAAGCCCTGCAAGACCTCGTTAAGAAACCGGCGCATAACTAAGATTATGATTCAGGAGGTAAACCTATATGATTAAGACCATGAAAGAAGTACTGCAAATCAATGATATCGATAATGTGGCTGTTGCGCTCAAAGACTACAAAGCAGGCGACAACATTGTTATTGGTGTGAAGGAAATTGCCATCATCGAGGATATTGCCAGAGGTCACAAAATCGCACTCAGCAGCATAAATGAAGGCGAAAATGTAATGAAATACGGATATCCGATTGGTCATGCTATAGCGCCCATCGCTCCAGGTGCATGGGTGCATACCCATAATACCAAGACTAATCTGACAGGGGTAGAGGAGTATAGCTTCGTACAGAAGCTGACGCCTAATCCTTTCGTGGCTGAGAATCTAACGTTCAAGGGCTACAAACGTCTAGATGGTTCTGTAGGTATCCGCAACGAGCTGTGGATTGTACCTACAGTAGGCTGTGTCAATGGTGTTGCTGAACAGATCATCAACACCTTTAAAGCTGAGGTTGGAGATATTGCTCCGTTTGATAATCTGCTGGTGCTGAAGCATAATTACGGCTGCTCCCAACTGGGTGACGACCATGCCAATACCCGTACGATTCTGGGTGATGCGGTGAAGCATCCGAATGCCGGCGGTGTACTTGTGCTTGGACTTGGCTGTGAGAACAACAATCTGCAGATTTTCAAAGAATCTCTTGGCAGTTATGATGAGAACCGAGTAAAGTTCCTGGTCTCCCAGGAAGTTAACAATGAGGTTGAAGAAGGCGTAAAGCTGCTGAAGGAAATCTTCAATAATGTACAAGGTGATCATCGCGAAGAGGTTGCACTTTCTGAGTTGAAGATTGGTCTGAAATGCGGGGGCTCCGATGGTCTTTCAGGCATCACTGCTAATCCGCTCTTGGGACGTCTATCAGATTTCATGGCTGCTCAGGGCGGTACAACCGTACTTACAGAAGTTCCAGAAATGTTCGGGGCAGAGAAGATTCTGATGGAACGCGCAGCGGACGAAGTGGTATTCCACAAGATCGTTGATCTTATTAACGACTTCAAACAATATTTTATGGATTATAAACAGCCAGTGTATGAGAATCCCTCTCCGGGTAATAAAGCGGGCGGAATTACTACACTGGAGGACAAATCGTTGGGCTGCACACAGAAATCGGGTACTTCGACCGTTATGGATGTGCTGAAATACGGAGAATCTATCCATAACAAAGGTCTAAACCTGCTTAATGCGCCTGGCAACGATCTGGTAGCTTCTTCTGCACTTGCAGCAGCAGGCTGCCAACTGGTGATCTTCACTACGGGTCGGGGAACTCCATTTGGTACATTTGTGCCAACGATGAAGGTATCCACCAATTCCCCCCTCTTTGAAGGCAAACGGCACTGGATTGATTTCAATGCGGGTGTATTGGTGGAAGACGGCTTAGCAGACGATGTCCTGCGCAGTTTCATCCGTTACATTATTGATGTAGCAAGCGGCGAACTCGTCAACAACGAGAAGAATAATTTCCGCGAGATTGCCATTTTCAAGACAGGTGTAACGCTGTAAAATACCACATTATTTCTAATCTATAAGATAAAAGGCGGTTTCCCATGCTTTTAAAGGCAGAAGGAGGCGGTCTTTTTGTCGTGGGAAATTTAAACGGTACTCATTAGATGCACGCAATCTTCTCACAAGTTGATAAGATCCTGTGCATCTTTTTTGAGTTTGTGACTGGAATCACAATGACCCTATTTTGCCTATGCTAATCTGTTGTTGAGAAGAGTTCTCAATAAGGAGTGGCGCACATGGAAAAAGTGCTGAAGATGGATGAGTCCATATTTGAATTGGTGGATCGGCATCCTGAAGTGATCGATATTATGGTAGAGCTGGGTTTTCACGATATTGTAAAGCCCGGGATGCTTCAGACCGCCGGCCGCTTCATGACCCTCTCCAAAGGCTTCAAGCTGAAGAAAATAGACAAGGATACCGCCAGGCTGACTTTTCAACAACACGGCTTCAAGGTACTTGAATAGAGCAACGTAGTTCACAAGACTTCGATAAGAGGAGAAATTATAATGAGCGAACTGATAAATAACCGTGAGGTTGATGTGCCGGAGCAAACACGCCGCCAAGCTATGCTTAGAGAGATTATTAAGGAACTGCATGCAGGTAAAAGTGTAGAGGAAGTAAAGGCGCGGTTTGCAGAAGCTGTGGGAGATGTAACAGTGGCGGAAATCTCTGCTATGGAACATTCCCTAATGACAGAAGAAGGTATTCCCGTTTCAGAGGTGCAACGCCTTTGCTCAGTGCATACAGCGATCTTCAAAGGTTCAATTGAGGCCATTCACCGTTCCAGCGCACCAGAAGAACAGCCGGGTCACCCCGTGCATACCTTTAAGCTTGAGAACCGTGAAATCGAACGGCTTGTCAACTTCCGTCTCGAACTGCACGCGGATAAGTTCCAGAAGAACGCTAGCGAGGAGATCATTTTTAAACTGCTGGAGGATTTGAGCCTGCTGCTGGACCTAGATAAGCACTATAGTCGCAAAGAGAATCTGGTATTCCCTTATCTCGAGAAGTACGGTATTTATGGACCGACCAAAGTAATGTGGGGTGTAGATGATAATATTCGCAACATGATAAAAGGGGCCAAGGCGCTTCTCAGCAATTACCAAGGAGAACAAGCAGAGATAAATGATGCGCTTGCGCTTATCATTACAGAAGTGAATGAGATGATCTTTAAAGAAGAGAATATTCTTCTGCCTATGGCGCTGGATAAGCTAACTGAAGACGAATGGGTCAAAATCGCCCGTGAAAGTGATGAGATAGGCTTCTGCTTGACAGCACCGGAGCAAGAATGGATTCCGGTTCGTGTCGCTGAACCAGAAGGGGCGGCTTCTGGGGATCAGAAGGAAGAAGCTGAAGAAAAAGAAACAGAAGCAGCACCACAGGGCTTTATTCGCTTTGAGACAGGTCTTCTGTCCATGCAACAGCTTGAGGCTGTTATGAATCATCTGCCGGTTGATCTAACCTTTATTGACGAGAATGATGTAGTCCGTTATTTCTCCCACGGCAAAGAGCGTATTTTTGCTCGGACTAAAGCCGTCATCGGCCGCACGGTCCAGAACTGTCATCCGCCGCAAAGTGTACATGTCGTTGAGAAGCTGTTGGAGGATTTCAAGGCCGGACGCAAGGATGCAGAGGACTTTTGGATTGCGATGAAGGATAAGTTCATCTATATTCGTTACTTTGCTGTACGGGATGAGACAGGTCGGTATATGGGCACTTTGGAATTTACGCAGAATATTGCTCCGATCCGTGCATTAGAGGGACAAAAACGTATTTTGTCGGAATAACATTATTTATATCTGCTGTGTCTGCTTAGCAAATCTCTTATATTTTCACAAGGACTCTCTTACCTCAGCGTAAGGGAGTTTTTGATATACGAGCGGGCCAAGATTTATTCTATACTCTAGAGATATGGCCGGGTGTATCGTCTTTCCTTGACCGCAGGGAGGGGTTCTATTATAGTGGATACGTACGATTAACTATTTTAGCATAGAAAAAGGTGGCTTGTTACATGTCTGAAAATATCTACGTTGGCGTGGATTTGGGTGGAACCACAATTAAGGTTGGGATCTGCAATGCCGAGGGACAACTGCTGCATACTTACGAAGGACCAACAGGAACCCAAGATGGCGTCGATACCGTCATCGATAATATCGAGAAGTATGTGCGTCAAATCGTGGAGGATTCTCCATACTCTTGGGAACAGCTGGCTGGTGTAGGGGCGGGCTTGGCTGGGTTCACAAATATCCGTGAAGGAATTATTATTCTTGCGCCTAACATAGGATTTAGAGACGTACCGATTCGTTCCATTCTGGAGGGTCGATTAAACAAGCCTGTCAAAATAGACAATGACGCCAATGTGGCGGCATTAGGTGAAGCATGGAGTGGTGCAGGGCGTGGCGTAGAGAATTGCGTCTGCTACACCCTGGGAACTGGCGTTGGTGGTGGAATTATTATTAACGGTAAAATCTATCAGGGCTTTGCCGGTCTAGCTGGTGAATTGGGGCATATTACTGTAGTGCCGGATCTGGAAGCTATCCAGTGCGGCTGTGGCAACATAGGCTGTTTGGAAACCGTTTCCTCCGCTACCGGAATCATCCGTATGGCTAATGATGCTGTAGCGCGCGGCGACCGTACCTCTCTCTCATTAGTAGAAAAGATCGCTGCAAAAGAAGTGTTCGATGCCGCGAAGGCTGGCGATGAAGTAGCCATTCGCATTATCAACCGGGCAGCCTTCTACCTGGGTAAATCCATGGCTGCAGTTGCTGCCGTGCTTAACCCTGAGGTATTCATCGTTGGTGGAGGCGTATCCAAAGCTGGCGATATTCTATTTAATGAAGTTCGTCGCGTATTTGCCAAGCTGACACCGGCGCCGCTTCAGACAGGTGTTACAATTATTCCTGCTGAGCTTGGCAATGATGCTGGTATTGTTGGTGCTGCTGGCCTGCTGATACGTTCTTAATAAGCGGATATTATTCATATACTATAATCTTAGGGAGGGGATGCTTTGATGACCGAATTGGAGGGTGCTCCTTCGGCTGGGGCCACCCTGATCATTATTACGGGAATGTCAGGCGCGGGGAAGACTATTGCTGTGCAGAGTCTGGAGGATCTAGGCTTCTTCTGTGTAGATAATCTGCCGCCAGTACTTATTCCCAAGTTCGCAGAGTTGATTGAACAATCAAAGGGCAAGATTGCTAAGGTAGCTCTTGTAATTGACCTGCGGGGACGGGAGTTCTTCACCGCCCTAGCGGAATCACTTGCCTACATCAAGGATGAGTCTACGATTGGTTGCGAAATTCTTTTTCTGGATGCTACGGATTCTGTACTTGTCCAGCGCTACAAGGAAAGTCGGCGGCATCATCCGCTTGCGCCCAAAGGAATGCCGCTTGACGGCATCCGTCTGGAACGCAAAATGCTTGAGGATTTGAAGGATTCGGCTACGCTGTGTCTGGACACAAGCAGTATGAAGCCGGCGCAACTTAAGGAGAAGATTGTATCCCGTTTTTCCCATCTTGGAAAAAGCACGCTCTCCGTCAACATTACTTCGTTCGGATTCAAGTATGGTATTCCCATTGATGCAGACCTCGTGTTTGATGTTCGTTTTTTGCCTAATCCGCACTATGTAGATCACCTGCGGCCCAAAACCGGCCAGGACAGCGATGTCTATGATTATGTAATGAAATGGCCCGAAACGCAGGTATTCCTGACCAAACTGTTAGATATGCTTCATTTTCTAATTCCTCAATATCGTAAAGAAGGCAAATCCCAGATTATAATCGGTATTGGCTGCACAGGCGGCAAACACCGGTCGGTAGCTATTTCCGAATACTTGGGTAAAATGCTAGGCGTCAGCGAGACGGAATCTATAACAGTTAGTCACCGGGATTCCGAGCGTGATCGGCACTAACGAGAGAAGGGGTCAATAGTGGCTGAAGAACAAATTCCTCGTCCGCGTATCGTCGTTATGGGCGGAGGTACAGGATTATCTGTCATGCTTCGGGGCTTAAAAGAAAAGCCGCTGGACATTACAGCTATAGTAACTGTAGCAGATGATGGGGGCAGCTCCGGTATTCTGCGCAGTGAACTGCAAATGCCGCCACCAGGCGATATCCGCAACGTACTCACAGCTATGGCGGATGTAGAGCCATTAATGGCGGAAATCATGAGATACCGCTTTAGCAACGGCGGTGAAGGACTGGCAGGACATAGTCTTGGCAACCTGATCCTAGCTGCACTTACAGATATATCCGGTGATTTTGTCACTGCTGTCCGGGAACTTAGCCGTTTATTTGCTGTTCGCGGCCGGGTGTTGCCTGCGGCTGGAGAAGCCGTAGTCCTGCACGCTGAAATGGCGGACGGCACCATTATTACCGGCGAATCTAAGATTCCAGAGGCAGGCGGCATCATTAAGCGTGTGTTTTTGGAGCCAGCAGATGTGGAACCGCTGCCTGAAGCACTTGAGGCTATCCAGAAGGCAGATGCAATCCTGCTGGGTCCAGGGAGTCTATACACCAGTATCCTTCCGAACTTGCTAGTGCCCAAGCTGGCCGAGGCTGTAGTGTCCTCCAATGCAATCAAGATTTTTGTCTGCAACGTAATGACTCAACCCGGTGAAACGGATAACTATACAGTGAGTGATCACCTTCAGGCCGTATACGATCATATCGGGCTGCATCTGTTCGATTATGTAATCGTTAACGATGGTGAAATCCCGGAACAGGTACAGAGTAAATACGCGGAGAAGGGCGCTCGCCCGGTGGTGCTGGATCAGGAAGCGCTGGATGGCAATGGGTATAAGGTAATAGCTGATAAATTGGTGTTATTTCGCACTTATTTAAGGCATGATACTGATAAGCTCAGCCATCACATTTATCAGCTTGTACAGGACTGGATATCAAGATAACTCCACAGGCAGTAATATCAAGAAAGAGGTGAGACCCTTGTCTTTTGCGGCCCTTACCAAAAAAGAACTGACGATGGTGGAGAGCCAGCCTTGCTGTGAGAAGGCCGAAATGTCAGCGCTGATCCGGATGAACGGATCTGTGCAGCTTTCAAGCAAAAAGGTTGTTCTCGACATTTCGACAGAGAACGCCGCGATTGCAAGGCGGGTATATTCTTTACTTAAGAAATATTACCAGGTTCATATCGAGCTACTCGTGCGTAAAAAAATGCGGTTGAAGAAGAATAACGTCTATATCGTCCGGATTCCGACTCGCGTACAGGAGATTCTAAATGATCTTCGAATCGTTTCCGAGGGCTTTAATTTCACGGATGGTATCGATAACGAGATTGTTGGCAAAAACTGCTGCAAACGTGCATACTTGCGCGGCGCCTTCATGGCGGGTGGCTCAGTTAACAACCCCGAAGGTTCCTCCTACCATCTAGAGATATCCTCGATGTATGAGGAGCACTGTAAGGCGCTTGTAGATCTGGCCGGTGAGTTTCACTTGAATGCCCGGTGCATCGAGCGTAAGAAGGGCTTTATTCTCTATATTAAAGAAGGCGAAAAGATCATTGAGTTCTTAAGCCTTATTGGTGCGCATCAGGCGTTGTTCAAATTTGAGGATGTGCGCATCATGCGTGACATGCGTAATTCGGTTAACCGTCTCGTTAACTGTGAAACCGCGAATTTGAACAAAACGATCAGTGCGGCAGTGCGGCAGATTGAGAATATCAAGCTGTTGCAGAGGGAGGTGGGACTGGACTCCTTGCCGGATAAATTGCGGGAAGTCGCAGAAGTCAGGTTGGCCAATCCAGATATCAACCTTAAAGAAGTCGGAGAAATGCTGAGGGGTACGGTCAGCAAATCAGGGGTAAACCACCGACTGCGCAAAATTGATGAACTGGCGGACAAGGTGCGGGGCAGTTGATTTATTTTTGTTCTAGTGTGGATTAAGTTATAATGATATAATATTATAAAATTTAATGTGAAAATTTTTGGGCAGATCTCAAATAGGGGGTAAGCGTTTCATGACAAAGCACCCGGTAGTTGTACGGTTAAAGACGGGGCTCCATGCACGGCCGGCAGCATTGTTTGTGCAAGAAGCTAACAAGTTTTCGTCGGAGATTTTCGTGGAAAAAGACGATAAAAAAGTAAACGCCAAAAGCATCATGGGTATTATGAGCCTGGCGATCAGTTCCGGCACGGAGATTTATATTAGCGCGGATGGCGCCGATGCAGACCAAGCTGTAACCGCTTTGACAAGTCTCGTTAGCAAAGAAGAGCTTGAAAACCAGTGATTTTTGTAAAGCCTTTCTTTTTCTTATGACCAAAAGCCCCTTGTGGGCTTTTTTTCATATAGCCGTATGCTTCGAAGTAGTTTTGTACGAAGTAAATCGACGAGGTAACGCTCACAAAACTAAGTGTATGCTTCCGAAGTAGTTTTGTACGAAGTAAATCAATGAAGTAACGCTCACAAAACTAAGTGTATGCTTCCGAAGTAGTTTTGTACGAAGTAAATCAATGAGGCAACGCTCACAAAACTTGTAGGAGGATAAAATGCAGACCCAAGTGATCTTGATGCGGCCGAATGTAGACCTGGAAGAGCTTTATTTGTCGTTCTATAAAGAATGGAAGGAAAGTGGAGAGGATATGATCCCATGGGTGATTGGCCGAGACCCCTCTAATTTCGCAGCGATGGTCCAATATCTACGGGATAACGAGCATACTGTGAACATTCCCGAGGGCTGGGTGCCAAGCACTACCTATTGGTTAGTTACGGCCGATGTCACCAGTATAGTTGGTGCAGTCAATATCAGACATCGCCTGAATGAGAAGCTGCTGCATAGCGGTGGGCATATCGGATATGGTATCCGTCCTTCCGCAAGACAAAAAGGATTTGCCAGTGCATTACTGGGGCAAGCTCTACATAAAACTAAGGAACTTGGTATTGAAAGAGCCCTTGTTGTCTGTGATGCCATAAATATCGCTTCGGAAAAGACCATCCGTAAAAACGGCGGTGTAGAGGATATTTCTTACGTCGAGGAAGATGGCAATGTCATTCACCGGTTCTGGATCGAGACCTAACTATTAATCACACAAAATATTTTTTGGTAATGGGAAAACTATGCAACTTTTGCCAAGCTGTCTCGTCTAGAGGGTACCAAATGATTAAGAGGATGAAAGGGGTTGGCAAACGTGAAGGGATTGGTTAAAACAGTTGGATCGGTGCTGCTTGCGGGAAGCTTATTGATAGGGGGAATGGGTCTGAGCGGGGCATTTCAAGGGCCTGAAAAGGCGTATGCTGAGGATGTACAAAAAAACATTGTGAGTGTAATCGGTAAAGGTGAGGTGTCCATTAAGCCAGATATCGTGTATTTGTCCATCGGGGCGGATACAACGGCTGCAACCGCACAAGAAGCACAGAAGACTAATGGTGCTCTAATCCAGAAGGTGACCGCGCTGCTGAAGACGACTTGGGGCATTTCCGATAAGGACATTCAGAGCACGCAGTTCTCGGTACAGCCGAATTACACGTATTCAGAAAAAGAAGGCCAGCAGGTTAAAGGTTACAACGCGCACCATACTCTAGTAATTGCTTATCGCGACCTGAGCAAGGTTGGACAATTGCTGGATGCTGCTTCTGCAGCAGGAGCCAATAATATTGGCAACGCAAATTTCGCTGTTGAAGATCCCTCTACACTTGAAACGCAAGTGATCGACAAAGCGATGGCTAATGCCGATGTAAAAGCAGGGGCTATTGCCAAAGCAGCTAAACGCAGTCTAGGTCAGGTGGTTACGGTCACTCAAAATGATGACGGCAACAACCCTGTCTATGCAGCACAAGCTGAGAAACTAATGGGCGCAGCGGATTCCGCTGGCAGCACTTCCGTTGAACCGGGAGAGGTTAAGGTTACAACCCAGCTTAGCGTAACGTATGAATTGAAATAAGCATTTTTTGAATATGGCTCTATGTGTTGCTAAAACTCTGAGGTAATCTTCTGCTTAACGGCGGAGGAGTGCCTCAGAGTTTTTTCTATAGTGAAGGGCGAATTCTCTCATTTTGGTTAAGAAACTGTAAGGTGAATTGTAACAACCGCTCTTCCTATTTTCTCTATAATGGAAAGAGTGAAGATTAGCGGAAGGGGAAATGAATACATTATGAATTTGATTTCGAAACAAAGTGCCCGTAAATGGGGCGCAGGGTTAATGGCAGCAGCTTTACTGCTGGGTGGAGGGCTTTTGCCAGCAGAGACGAGTCACGCTGCTACCAGCAAGACGCAGAGTAAAGCGAATCTTGTTGTACTGAAATCAAATGGAACGATATCGCAGCAGACGGGTATTTTTAAAGATGGACAGGTTTGGGTTCCACTAAGCTTTATGCGCGATGTACTGCGGATGCCGCTTACCTACGATAAGAAGGAGAATACCTATACCGTTGGCAAAGGAACGGCGCAGACCAAGCTGATGGTAAGTGACTATGGCATTTCAATTTCAGTGAACAACTTTTATATCAAGGAGTATGAGGGAAAAAATATTAATAATCGCCTATATGTACCCTTTGGCCTGCTAAATGATTATTTAGGATATCAAGGGGACTGGAATGCGGCCTCTGGCCGGTTGAATGTGATGAGCAGACCGCAGAATCCATTGACAATAGCGACTGAAAGTTATGTTAATGACCAAGCAGGAGCCACCATTAAACTGGATTATCCGCAAATCAGTGGCCTTGCTAGTACAGATGCGGAGCAGGCAATCAACAATACCTTAAAGCAGACTACAATGAGTTTTGCAGCAGCTGCAGAGAAGGACATTGCCCTTAAAGGTGATGAGGAAGACCGGCCGTATGAATATGATGCATATTATATTGTGACTTACAATCAGAATGGTGTACTCAGCTTAATTACGACTCAATACGGATACACAGGTGGGGCGCATGGAATGACTTACCGCCAAGCTTTTACCTTCTCGCTGAAGGACGGCAAACGTCTGCTTCTCGGCGATTTGTTCGGAGCCAACCCCAACTATAAGAAAGAGTTGAATGCCAAGCTCTCGAAGCTGATTAAGGCAGAAGATGGTTATCTCGGAGGTTTTACCGGACTGAATACCGAGAAGTATTTTTATCTAAAGGATGGCAAGGCGGTGCTCTTCTTCCAATTGTATGAGTACACCGCATATGCATTTGGATTCCCTGAGTACACGTTTAGCTTCAAAGAATTGCTGCCAGATGGAAGCAGTCCATTTACTGCTCTGAAATAAGGGAGTGAGAGGATATATTTCTGTTAAAGCAGACTGGTTACATCACCCCGTTCCCTGATTAACCCTCAGTTCATATGCTGAATAGAGAAGCTAGTGTATGAACAAGGGGGGAGAGCTGTGAGTTATCAATATACCGCGCTTGGTGATTCCTTGACGACAGGCTTTGGAGCCTTGCCGGGTAATGGTTTCGTCCCAGTATACCGCAGTATGGCAGAGGGGAGGCTTCGTTCCAATGTGTTCTCCACGAACCTGGGAGTCAATGGCTTGACCACAGCTGGGCTGGAGCAGCGTTTGCGTGGTAATCCCGTTTATCAGCAAGCACTCCAGGGAGCTGAATTGATAACACTGTCCATTGGCGGCAACGATCTAATCCGTGCAGCTAAATCGACGGCTGGGCAAGGAGATCCATCCAGAGTGCTGCGCAGAGCCTTAGAGGAGTGCAAACAGAACTTTGCTGAAATTATGGTGACGCTGCAACAGCTGAAATCTGGAAGTCGCGAGCCTTACATCATACGAATTGTGGGTTTATACAACCCGTATCCCCAAATGTATCAAGCGACGGAATGGGTGCAGCAATTCAATAGGTATGCCTCGCAGTATAGCAGCCGGATCTGTGGTTTTGCCTCTATTTATGGTGAATTCTCCGGGAATGAGCGCGGACTGCTGTCTATTGACCATTTGCATCCCAACGGGCGAGGCTATCGTGTCATTGCTGATAGGTTGAACGCGCTTGGTTATGGCAGGTTGGGCTGAACTGTTGTTGTTTAATTAGTGGCTTATGCGCAAAACGAAGAGGCTGTCCCCTATCCATTTAATGGTTGGGGGACAGCCTCTTCGTTTATATAGATATAGCTTACACGCCGGTAGGCAGTGTTTTCTCAATCACTTTATCGACGATACCATAAGCGGCAGCATCAGCAGCACTCATGAAGTAATCGCGATCTGTATCCTTCTCAATCTTCTCTAGCGGTTGGCCTGTACGTTCAGCTAGAATACCATTCAGCTTGTCGCGCAGCTTAAGGATACGGCGGGCACGAATTTCGATGTCTGAAGCCTGGCCTTGAGCACCACCGAGAGGCTGATGAATCATAATTTCACTGTTCGGCAGCGCGAAACGCTTGCCAATAGCACCGGCATTTAACAGGAACGCTCCCATGGAAGCGGCCATACCCACACAGATCGTGGAAACATCCGGTTTAATGTACTGCATTGTATCAAAAATAGCCATACCCGCAGTAATGGATCCGCCAGGGCTGTTCACATATAGGTGAATGTCCTTCTCAGGGTCCTCGGCAGCCAGAAACAGCATTTGTGCGATGATGGAATTGGCCACCACGTCATTAACCTCCGTTCCGAGGAAAATGATGCGGTCCTTCAGTAGGCGGGAATAGATGTCATAAGCACGCTCACCGCGGTTGCTCTGTTCTACTACCATAGGAATATAACTCACGTGGAAAACCTCCTTGAAATTAGATCTTCGAATGTATTTATTTTTACTATTACCGTGTTAACCACATGATAAACAAATTCAAACAAAAAGTCAAAGAAAGTCAAACTTATAGACAAAAAAAAGAGCCAGCAAGTGGCACTTTGGTTAAATAGTAGTATAACTAATGTTAATCGTATGTATTGAAGTGTAAAATATGGTGCGCCCGCCAAGAATCGAACTTGGATCTAAGGCTTCGGAGGCCTCCGTCATATCCATTGGACCACGGGCGCAATAGAAATTATTATAATATAATTATAGTGTAAAAGCAATGGTGTAATAATAATGTTCAGTGCTTCAAGCGACTGGGACAAGCTATTATGTCGTAATCCACATCTTGAGAGGCCATTTCATATTGCTGTGTATGTATAAGATGAAAAGAGGTTGTGAATTCTACTCTTCGAAGACTTGCACTTCGTACGAAATTTAGTTAGAATATGGGTGGGACTTAAAAAGTTAGCCCGGGACGTTTTGAGACCATGAACAAGGGAATAGAGTAATAGCAGGAGTGAAAGCATGCGTAACTTATTAGAAATTCAAAAGCAGCTTTTGCCTGATCTCATGGAAACCCTTAAGAGACGGTATACGATTCTTCATCAGATCATGTTGTCCGATATTATTGGCCGTAGAACGCTGGCTGCTTCGCTGGATATGACAGAGCGGGTACTGCGTGCCGAGACAGATCTTCTGAAATCGCAAGGGCTCATAGAGATCGAGAGCGTGGGTATGCGCGTTAGCGATGCCGGGCGCGGACTGCTTGACTTACTGGAGCCGATCGCCAAGAGCCTGTTCGGTCTGGATGATCTGGAAGAGAAGATTCGAACAACGTATGGTCTGAACAAAGTAGTCGTTGTGCCGGGTGATTGTGAAACATCACCGTTCACCAAACGTGAGCTTGGGCGCGCAGGCGCCAAGGCATTGCTAGGCGAGTTGCGTTCAGACGATACAGTCGCCGTTACAGGTGGTTCGACGCTGGCCGAAATGGCCGATCAGTTGACACCGCCGCTCTCCCTTTACTATAAGAACGCTTGGTTTGTACCAGCGCGCGGCGGTTTGGGAGAAAGCATGGAGATTCAAGCGAATACCATCGCCTCAACAATGGCCAAACGAGTCGGAGCGAATTATAGGCTGCTGCATGTGCCCGATTTGCTTGCCGAGGATGCTTTTCAATCCCTGGCTTTAGACTCCAATATTGGCGAGATTGTACAAATCATCCGCAGTTCGCGTATTATTGTACACGGGATCGGGGATGCCATTGAAATGACCCGACGCCGTAAGCTCGATGAAGCAACAGTTTCAGAGATCCAGGAAGAAGGAGCAGTAGCTGAATCATTTGGCTATTACTTTAATGAAGATGGTGAGGTTGTACATACAATGCTTACCATGGGATTACGCCTGGAGGATATTATTCGGACAGAAGTTGTAGTCGGTATTGCCGGAGGCAAACGCAAGGCCAAAGCTATTCATGCCATGCTGCGTTTTGGGCAGGAGGATATTCTGGTTACGGACGAAGCCGCTGCTGTAGAAATTGGTAAAGAAATTGATCGACATTTACAACTAACCCTATAGATTCCATAATATGGGGAGCGCTGAAGGTTGTTTTGCTTTATACTTAACATTGTTGTCTTGACAAGCTTCACGGCTTGTCTTGAATAAATAAAATGAATTCTAGGAGGAACTATTTAATGACTGTAAAAGTTGGTATTAATGGTTTTGGACGTATTGGACGCCTTGCATTCCGCCGTATTCAAAATGTGGAAGGTATCGAAGTGGTAGCAATCAATGACTTGACTGACGCTAAGATGCTTGCTCATTTGCTTAAATATGATACAACTCAAGGTACTTTCAAGGGTGATGTTGAAGTTCATGACGGATTCTTCAAAGTAAACGGTAAAGAAGTTAAGGTTCTTGCAAACCGCAACCCTGAAGAATTGCCTTGGGGCGAACTCGGCGTTGATATCGTACTTGAATGTACTGGTTTCTTCACTACTAAAGAAGCAGCTGAGAAACACTTGAAGGGTGGAGCTAAGAAAGTAGTTATCTCCGCTCCAGCTACTGGCGACATGAAAACTGTCGTTTACAACGTTAACCATGACATTCTTGATGGTACTGAGACTGTTATTTCCGGCGCATCTTGCACAACGAACTGCCTGGCTCCTATGGCAAAAGTTCTTCAAGACAACTACGGTATCGTACAAGGTTTGATGACTACAATTCATGCTTACACTGGCGACCAAAATACTTTGGATGCTCCGCACGCTAAAGGAGACTTCCGTCGTGCTCGCGCAGCGGCTGAGAACATTATCCCTAACACTACCGGTGCTGCTAAAGCAATCGGCTTGGTAATTCCAGAACTTAAAGGCAAATTGGACGGTGCAGCTCAACGTGTTCCAGTAGCTACAGGTTCCCTGACTGAGCTTATTACAGTTCTTGAAAAAACAGTTACTGTAGAAGAAATCAATGCAGCTATGAAAGCAGCTTCTGATGTTGATACTTATGGCTACACTGAAGATGAAATCGTATCTTCCGATGTTAAAGGTATGACTTTCGGTTCCCTGTTTGATGCTACACAAACTAAAGTTATGACTGTTGGCGACAAACAGCTGGTTAAGACAGTTGCTTGGTATGACAACGAAATGTCCTACACTGCACAATTGATTCGTACTTTGGAACACTTCGCAAAACTTGCTAAGTAATACTGATTTACTATAAGTTCAACTATAGAGCGGAAACAGACTTTCCTTGTTTCCGCTCTTTCTAAATGGAAAGATATTCCTTGGATTCGGGATTGAAACAATTTTGGGTGTGGAGGAAATAATTATGAACAAAAAGAGTGTCCGTGATGTAGAAGTAAAGGGTAAACGCGTATTTATGCGTGTCGATTTTAATGTGCCATTGGAAGATGGAGTAATTACAGATGATACTCGTATCCGTGAGACGCTTCCGACCATTAAATATTTGATCGAACATGGTGCAAAGGTTATTTTGGCGAGTCATCTGGGACGTCCAAATGGCCAATTTGTTGATTCCATGCGTCTTACACCTGCTGCAGTGCGTCTATCCGAGCTACTTGGCCAACCGGTAGCAAAAGCTGACGAAGCTATTGGCGATGCTGTAAAGGCACAAGTTGCTGAGCTTGGTGAAGGCGATGTACTCGTTCTTGAGAATGTTCGTTTCTACCCTGGTGAAGAGAAGAACGATCCTGAATTCGCTAAGCAGTTATCTGAACTGGCTGACCTATTCGTCAATGATGCTTTTGGCGCGGCTCACCGTGCACATGCATCGACAGAAGGTATCGCTCATTTCCTGCCCGCTGTATCCGGTCTATTGATGGAGAAAGAATTATCTGTTCTGGGTAAAGCTCTTACTAATCCAGAACGTCCCTTCACAGCTATCATTGGCGGTTCCAAGGTTAAAGACAAGATCGATGTAATTGATCACCTGTTGACTTTGGCTGACAACGTGCTGATCGGTGGCGGTCTATCTTACACTTTCACCAAGGCTCAAGGCTTCGAAATTGGTGAATCACTCGTAGATAACAGCAAAATTGACGCTGCTCTTGGATTCATCGAGAAAGCAAAAGCACTTGGCAAAAACTTTGTGCTTCCGGTTGACGTAGTAGTTGCTGACAAATTTGGTGCAGATGCTAACACTAAAATTGTTGATGTAACAGATATTCCAGCTGGTTGGCAAGGTCTTGATATCGGTCCTAAGACTCGTGCAATCTATGCTGATATTATCAAAAATTCCAAGCTGGTTGTCTGGAACGGACCTATGGGCGTGTTCGAAATTGATATCTTCGCCGAAGGTACGCTTGCTGTAGCTCAAGCTTGTGCAACAACTGAAGGTTACACTGTTATCGGTGGCGGTGATTCCGCAGCTGCAGCAGAGAAATTCCACCTGGCTGACCAAATGGATCATATCTCCACAGGCGGTGGCGCATCACTCGAGTTCATGGAAGGCAAGGCGCTTCCAGGTGTAGAAGCACTGAACGACAAGTAAGACGTTATAAGGAGGCAAACCAAGTCATGAGAACACCAATAATCGCCGGCAACTGGAAGATGTTTAAGACTATTCCGGAAGCGGAAAGCTTTTTCGCCGAAATCAAAGGCCAAGCAGAAGTTGAAGGCGTAGAGACTGTTATCTGCGCTCCATTTACTAACCTGCCAGCATTGGTAGCAGCGGCAAAAGGTACAAAGATCAAGATTGGCGCACAGAACCTGCATTTTGAAGATAATGGTGCTTACACTGGCGAGATTAGCGGCGTAATGCTGAGCGATCTTGGCGTGGATTATGTAATTATCGGTCACTCCGAGCGTCGTGCTTACTTTGGCGAAACGGATGAAATTGTGAACAAGAAGCTGCACGCAGCATTCCGTCACGGTATCACTCCTATCGTATGTGTAGGCGAGAAGCTTGAAGAACGTGAAGCAGATCAGACTAAAGCTGTATGTAAAGTACAAACTGAAGGCGCATTTGCCGGTGTAACTGCCGAGCAAGCGGCTAAAGTAGTCATTGCTTACGAGCCTATCTGGGCCATTGGCACAGGTAAATCCTCAACTTCACAAGATGCTAACGAAGTTATTGCTTATATCCGCAGCCTTGTAAAAGATCTGTATGATGATGCAACAGCTGAAGCAGTTCGTATCCAATACGGCGGCAGCGTGAAGCCTGAGAACGTTACTGAGTATATGGGTCAAAGCGACATCGACGGTGCACTTGTCGGCGGCGCCAGCTTGCAGCCTGCTTCCTTCGTTTCATTGGTTGAGGGGGCGAAGTAAGTTATGTCAGCACCAAGACCCGTAGCTTTAATTATCATGGATGGTTTCGGTTTGCGCGGAACGACTGAAGGCAACGCTGTTGCTCAAGCCAACAAGCCTAATTATGACCGTTACCTGCAACAATATCCCAATACTACCCTTACCGCTTGCGGCGAGGCAGTAGGTTTGCCTGAAGGGCAAATGGGTAACTCCGAAGTGGGACACTTAAATATTGGCGCTGGCCGGATTGTATATCAGGATTTGACCCGCATCGATAAGTCTATCCGCGACGGGGAGTTTTTTGACAACGAAACATTGGTTACAGCGGTAAGACACGCTAAATCAACGGGTAAAAAGCTCCACTTATACGCTCTTGTATCAGACGGCGGAGTGCACAGTCATATTAAGCACTTGTTCGCCATGCTGGATCTGGCCAAGAAAGAAGATATGCATGAAGTGTATATCCATGCTTTCATGGATGGCCGCGACGTACCTCCCGATAGTGGTCAGAAGTTCGTTCAGGAACTTGTGGCTAAGATTGAGGAAGTCGGCGTGGGCACAATCGCTACGGTATCCGGACGCTATTATGCGATGGACCGTGACAAACGTTGGGAACGTGTAGAGAAAGCCTATCGTGCCATGGTTTATGGCGAGGGTCCGAAATACACAGATGCGCTGCAAGCAATCACTGGCTCGTACCAGAATTCTGTGTTTGATGAATTCGTAGAGCCAAGCGTTATTGTAGACAGCGAAGGCCAGCCTGTAACGAAAGTAGAAAGTGGCGATTCCGTCATCTTCCTCAACTTCCGTCCAGACCGTGCTATCCAGCTGTCGCAAGTGTTCACTAACCAGGATTTCAAAGGATTCGACCGTGGGCCGTTGTTCCCACACAATCTACACTTCGTATGCCTGACCACATTCAGCGAAACGGTGCAAGGCTTCGTTGCCTATTCACCGAAGAACCTGGACAATACCTTAGGTGAAGTGCTTGTACAGCAGAACAAGAAGCAATTGCGTATAGCGGAAACTGAGAAGTATCCGCATGTAACCTTCTTCTTCAGCGGTGGACGTGATCAGGAACTTCCTGGCGAAACACGTATCCTAATTAACTCGCCTAAAGTGGCAACTTATGACTTACAGCCTGAGATGAGTGCATACGAGGTGGCTGCGGCCTGCGTAGCCGAGATCGAAGCTGAAAGACAGGATGCTATTATCCTTAACTTCGCTAATCCTGATATGGTTGGACACTCCGGCATGCTGGAGCCTACTATTAAGGCTGTAGAAGTAACGGATGAGTGTGTAGGTATGGTAGTAGATGCTGTTGTTGCCAAAGGTGGCGTAGTGATTATAATCGCTGATCACGGCAATGCTGATATGGTATTTGACGAGAACGGTCGCCCATTCACGGCTCATACAACGAATCCAGTTCCATTCATCCTAACCGATGAAAATGTAGTACTGCGCGATAAGGGTATCCTCGCGGATGTAGCCCCAACCATTCTGGATCTGATGGGACTTCCGCAACCTGCGGAAATGACCGGACAATCCATGATCGCCAGCCGCAAGTAAATTAGTTCAACTATTATTAATACAAAACCATTGTTAAAAGGAGATTAAAATTACATGACTATTATTTCTGATGTGTACGCACGCGAGGTTCTTGACTCCCGCGGTAACCCTACAGTTGAGGTTGATGTTTATCTTGAATCCGGCGCTAAAGGCCGCGCAATCGTTCCTTCCGGCGCTTCCACTGGCGCTCATGAAGCTGTAGAGCTTCGTGATGGCGACAAATCCCGTTACCTTGGTAAAGGTGTTCTGAAGGCTGTTGAGAACGTAAACGAACTGATTGCTCCTGAAGTTATCGGTATGGACGCTCTTGATCAACTGGGCATCGACAAATTGATGATCACTCTTGATGGTACTCCTAATAAAGCTAAGCTGGGCGCTAATGCAATCTTGGCTGTATCCATGGCCGTAGCACGTGCTGCTGCAGCTGCTCTGGATGTGCCTTTGTATGTATACCTGGGCGGATTCAATGCTAAACAGCTTCCAGTTCCAATGATGAACATCGTTAACGGCGGCGCACATGCTGACAATAACGTTGACGTACAAGAGTTCATGGTTCTGCCAATTGGCGCACCTAGCTTCAAAGAAGCATTGCGTACAGGCGCAGAAATCTTCCACGCTCTGAAAGCTGTTCTGCAAGCTAAGGGCTTGAACACTGCTGTTGGTGACGAAGGCGGATTCGCACCTAACTTCACTTCTAACGAAGAAGCATTGTCTACAATCATGGAAGCTATCGAAAAAGCCGGCTACAAAGCAGGCGTTGACGTATTCCTGGGTATGGACGTTGCTTCCACTGAGTTCTATAAAGACGGTAAATACCACTTGGAAGGCGAAGGCAAATCTTACACATCTGCTGAGTTTGTTGACCTGCTTTCTTCATGGGTTGATAAATACCCAATCATCACCATTGAAGATGGTTGTTCCGAAGATGACTGGGAAGGTTGGAAATTGCTTACTGAGAAATTGGGCCACAAAATCCAACTCGTTGGTGATGACTTGTTCGTAACTAACACTGAACGCCTGAACAAAGGTATCGAAGAAGGCATTGGTAACTCCATCTTGGTTAAGGTTAACCAAATTGGTACTTTGACTGAAACTTTTGATGCTATTGAAATGGCAAAACGTGCAGGTTACACTGCAGTTATCTCCCACCGTTCCGGTGAATCCGAAGATAGCACAATCGCTGATATCGCCGTGGCTACCAATGCCGGCCAAATCAAGACTGGTGCTCCTTCCCGTACAGACCGTATCGCTAAATACAACCAATTGCTTCGTATCGAAGATGAACTGGGCGAATTGGCTCAATACAACGGTATGAAATCCTTCTACAACCTCAAAAGATAATCTCTCTTCTTGAGGAGGAGACAAAAGACCTGCCGTTATCGGCAGGTCTTTTGCTTATATAGTTGTGTTAGCTGCTGTGCTATGATAAGATAAGAATACTGTTTATGAATCGTGAACCCTGATTTACCATAGATAGTGATGCTTAGATGTAGGAGGTGGAAGTGAATGGATATGTTTTTGAAAATTGTGCTCCTGATTTTTTCCGTGGGTCTGATTGTGGTCGTTCTTCTGCAAAAAGGGAAAAGTGCAGGTCTTTCCGGTGCCATCTCCGGCGGTGCTGAGCATCTCTTTGGTAAAACGAAAGCACGCGGTATGGATCTCGTTCTGCAACGTGTAACTGTTGGACTGGCAGCTGGATTCTTTATTATGTCTATCCTAGTAGCCGTTCTTATTGACTAAATTTCTACAGTAAGCCTTTGCTCTCTTCTGAATGGAATGGAGCGAAGGCTTTTTTTGTTTGAGGATAAGGAAAAATTTAACTAATATTTAGGTTTCCTGCTGGATGGTAAAGTTCCTCTGAGGAATTTAGTATTGCGTTAACCTTTAGATGACAGTTATAGGGATGCCACGGATTGATTTCGTGTATACTAGGGTATGAAGTATATAGAGGTAAATATTACATGCAAGGTTTTTGCGAAAAAGGACAAACATACATATATGCCAGCGGCGTAAAGCTGCGGAGGGCCGAGGTGACGAACATGATAACACAGGAAATATTACTTGATTTTATGCGCGAAATTGCTTACAAACCGATGACTTATAACGAACTGGTGAGCCATTTCGCTCTGGAGGATAGCACGGAATTAAAAGCGTTCGAAGAATTGCTAATTGCAGTGGAACAGGACGGAAGACTGATCCTGAACCAAGGTGGACGTTACGGTGTGCCAGAGCGGATGGATTTATTGCGCGGACGATTGCAGGCACATGCGAAAGGTTTTGCTTTTCTTATACCGGACGATCGGGAGCATCCTGATGTCTATATTAATGCTAACGATTTAAAGGGTGCCATGAATGGCGATATCGTGCTTGCACGCGTCAGCTCCAAGAGCCCCTCAGGTGGGCGTATGGAAGGCGAAGTTGTTCGGATTGTTATAAGAGGTGTACTGCAGACAGTTGGTGTATTCCAAAGTCTGGAGACCTATGGCTTCGTGCTGCCGGATGACAAGCGGATTAACCGCGATATTTTTATTCCTAAGCAATCATTCAAAGGTGCTGTTGATGGGGAAAAGGTTGTTGTTCGTATTGTGAATTATCCGGAGGGCCATGCAGCGGCTGAAGGGGAAATTATTGAGATTCTCGGGCATAAGGATGACCCGGGTATTGATATTTTGTCTATTATCCGCAAGCATCAGCTGCCAGAGGCATTCCCGGAAGAAGTAATGACCGAAGCTGAGAACGCTCCGGATTCCATTACGGATGAAGAGATCATTCAGCAGGGACGGCGCGATTTGCGCGGACTGAATATTGTCACCATTGATGGTGAGGATGCTAAGGATCTGGATGATGCGGTTAATGTGGAACGGTTGGAGAATGGTCATTACAAACTGGGAGTTCATATCGCTGACGTTGGCTATTATGTGCCTGAGAGCTCTGCACTGGACAATGAAGCTTATGCTCGCGGTTGTAGTGTGTATTTGGTAGATCGCGTTATTCCGATGCTGCCACACCGCCTATCGAACGGGATCTGCAGTTTGAATCCGCAGGTCGATCGACTGACCATGTCGTGTGAAATGGAATTCGACGAGCACATGAAGGTAGTGAAGCACGATGTCTTTTCGAGTGTGATTCGCACCAAAGAGCGCATGACCTATTCTAATGTCCGCAAAATTGTCGAGGACGAAGACCCAGAACTGCTTGAACGCTATAGCCCGCTAATTGCCGATTTCCGCTTGATGAAAGAGCTGGCAATGAAGCTGCGTGAGGCGCGGATGCGACGCGGAGCTGTTGATTTTGACTTTGAAGAAAGTAAAATCATTGTTGATGAGAACGGCAAGGCTATTGATATTGTCAAGCGTGATCGTTCGGTTGCAGAACAAATTATTGAGGAATTCATGTTGGCTGCCAATGAGACCGTTGCTGAACATTTCCACTGGCTGAAGGTTCCGTTCCTCTACCGGATTCACGAAGATCCAGACCCGGAGAAGCTGCAGAACTTCATGGCGTTTGCCGCCAATTTTGGCCATCATGTCAAAGGTCGGGGCAATTCGATTCACCCGCGTGCACTGCAAGATCTGCTGGAGCAGATCAAGGGTACGAAAGAACAAACCGTCATCAGTACGATGATGCTGCGTTCGATGAAGCAGGCGAAATATGATGCAGAGAGCACGGGCCATTTTGGACTGGCTGCGGAATTCTATTCCCACTTCACTTCTCCGATTCGCCGTTATCCCGATCTGGTCATTCACCGCGTTATGCGTGAGGTGATTATGGGCGGGGGAACGCTGACTCCGAAGCGCCAGGAGTATTTGGCGAGCCGGATGCCTGACATTGCTCAGCAATCTTCGGAACGTGAGCGCGTGGCCGTAGAGGCAGAACGGGATACCGAGCAACTGAAGAAGGCTGAATTCATGAAGGATAAGGTCGGCGAGGAATTCGACGCCATGATCAGCAGTGTGACCAGCTTCGGAATGTTCATCGAGCTGGAAAATACCGTCGAAGGACTTATTCGTCTCAGCGCGCTGAGCGACGATTATTACCACTTCGACGAAGCCCATATGGCGCTCATCGGCGAGCGCACCTCGAAGGTGTTCCGCATTGGTGACGAGGTGAAGATCCGTGTCGCCAAGGTAAATATGGACGACCATACGATCGATTTCGAGTTGGTCGGCATGTTGCCGCGCGCAATGGGCGAACGCCGCAGCGGCGGGTTCGGAAGCGGCCGCCCAGGCAAAGGCGGCCGTCCACAAGGCGGCGGCTTCGCGAAGCCAGCCGCAGGTAAAGCGGGCAGCGGCGGCGGCAAGGGCCGCGGCGGTAAAGGCAAGCCCGCCGGCGCTGTTGGCGCGGCGGGCAGAGTTGCCGACGCAGGTACTCGCGTCGGTGAAGGGCCGCGCGCAGCGGCCGGTGTAGGCGCAGCCGCAGGCGATGCTGGGCCGAGCGCACGCAGCAAGCGTAAGCGCAAGAGCAAGAGCGGTGCCGGCGTGGACGTGAGCCGGCCAGCAGCAGCGGCGCCGATTGCGAAATCAGGCGCACCGCGTAGAGGCGAAAGCGGCGGCGCCAAAGGTGCACCGCGCGAACGCAGCGGCGGACGTGACCGCGGCTTTGACAAATACGGCGCTCAAGCCGCTGCTCGCGGCGGCGTCAGCTTCGCTTTTGGCTCAGGCAAAGGCGGTTATGGCGGTCCAGCTAGCAGCACCACAGACAGTTCAGAAAGTGAAGCTAAAGGCGTAGACGGCAGCACCAAGTTCCGCAGCCGCGAAGACCGTGGCCCTAAACCGACAGCTATAGAGAGCAGTATCTCGGCTCCGGAAGGTAAAGGCCGCCGGAAGAAGAAGGCTAAGGGCGGTGTATTCATCGGCCAGTCGGTAACTCCAGGCAATGTCGAGACCTCTGATCAGGTATCCGCTAAGCGGACCGAAGGTAATGAAGCCGGACCGGGTTCTCGCCATAGAAATAAGCAATAAACTGAGGTTAGTGACTCAGTTAAGACAATAGCGTTAAAGATCATTAACAAGCGCTGTTAACCCGTTGTGGGTATAACAGCGCTTGTTTTTAATTATAGTTGAGGAAAGAATCAAAGGCTTAGCTTGTACTTCCTTGCGTTCCATGGATAGCTTTTGATACAATAAAGATCTGACGTTCTGTCATTAAGACCCTTTGAAATATGATTCGAGGAGTGATTCTCATGGGTAAAAAAGTCGACGGGAAAGTATTAGCCCAGAATAAAAAGGCCTCCCATGATTATTTTATCGAGGACACCTATGAAGCCGGTTTGGTGCTAACAGGTACAGAGATTAAGTCGTTGCGACTAGGGCGCGCTAACATTGGCGATGCTTTTGCCACCATCCGCAACGGGGAGATTCAGATTCACAATATGCACATCAGTCCGTTTGCACAGGGCAATCGTTCTAATCCGGATGATCCTACGCGTACCCGTAAACTGTTGATGCATAAGGTGCAGATTCACAAACTGCTTGGGTTGTCCAAGCGAGATGGTTTTACTATCGTGCCGCTCAAGATTTATGTGCGCAATGGGTTTGCCAAGCTGTTGATCGGTCTAGGTAGAGGTAAGAAAGAGTATGACAAACGTGATACCGCAGCGAAGCGCGACGCTCAGCGTGATATTCAGCG
This sequence comes from Paenibacillus sp. 19GGS1-52, assembly GCF_022369515.1. NCBI lineage: Bacteria > Bacillati > Bacillota > Bacilli > Caryophanales > Paenibacillaceae > Paenibacillus > Paenibacillus sp. 19GGS1-52. The sequence goes on along the minus strand of NZ_CP059724.1, from coordinate 101,512 downwards.
TGTACTGCGCGAAAAGCAAAAGATCGCCAGATAAGCTCTGTTTCACACAAAGCCCAAGTTCCAGATTCACCCTGCACTTCCTGTAAGCCTCGTGTTAAAGTATTGATAAATGTGCTATACTGAGTTAGTAAAAGCATATTGCTTTGCTTCTGAACAGCTACTTCGCAAGAGGAAAGCTGTGGATTGGATCTTTCTTACTTGATCGATCCGCTTGATCCGAAGAAGCCCTTTCTAATTGAGGGGCCGTTCTTGGATTCGACGGGGGTAGTTCGAGCATGAGTAGCGAGTAGTGGGGACGCGTCCGCTTTATCAACGCTAAAGCCTATTAAACGGCAAAACACAAAACAACTACGCTTTCGCAGCCTAAGAAACTGTGCGCGTGCTTCTACTCTGCATCGTCCATGTGACAGGGCTAGGGGCTAACAAGTAGTGGAATACGCTGTCTCATCTCCGCCTGGGGTGAGCTGAAGAAGATAATCAGGCTGACCCAACGTATAGCCGGTTACGGGGCGATACTCGGGTGACATCAAATCCGTGACTACACTCGTAGAAGCTTATGTGCCGTTATCTTCGGACAGGGGTTCGAATCCCCTCGGCTCCATTCTGCACACTAACATGAGTGACAACTGGCAGCTTGAATTCCACCTCCACTTGATCAGTGTAGACAAGGACTTGCTGAACGTAGGTCTGGACGAATCTTTTAAGCTCCGGGAAGTCCTCATGGGCAATGGAATCTTTTAAGGAAAAGAGCAGTGAACGCAGAGCATCTTCTGTGATTCCGGCTCTTTTTTCTTTTGTCATCAATCTTGCCAATTCGACTTCAAGATTTGCTTTCTCAACCTCCAGTAGATTCACTTTCTCTACAAAAGAAGCTTGCGTGAAACCTTGGGCGACTGCATTGACGATGTTCGTAATTTGGTCAGTAACAGCACGAAGACGCTGCTGCAAGTTTGCTTTCTCCCCAATCTCTTGGGTCTCAGCTTTCTGAATCTGTTGGTTAACTTGCTCCAATAACTTTGGAATGTTGCCCTCACTGAAGATGTGATTCTGCAAATAATCCACAATATATCCTTCTATATGTTCACGGCGAATCTCTTTGTTGGAGCAACTTCGGGAGTTGTCTTTTCTATTGCATCTGTAAGTCACGTATTTTAGTTTGCTTCTGCCTGAATATTTAACGTTTCCGGTCATTCCAGATTTTGTGTTATGTAGCCTTTGGCACTCCCCACACAAGATCAAACCACTTAACAAGTACTGTTCTTTTGCTGTATAGGACCCCGAGCGTCGTGTGCGATGATTATCAGAAATAAGTTTCTGAACAGCCTCGAAATCAGCCTTGCTGATGATCGCTGGAATACCATTCTCAATTCGAATTATTTCGGATTCATCCTTCTTTCGATTTCCATTACTTTTTCCCAAAGCGTCCTTACTGTCTGTGACATTATAGAGATAAGTACCAGTGTACTTCTCGCAACGTAAAATATCGTGGATAGTCGCCTTACTGATAGGCCTCCCGAGACGGGAGCGAAATCCTTTTTGCTCAAGGAGTTGGGTGATTTGCTTATACCCATGTCCCTGAAGGTACTGAGAGAAAATAAGTTCTATAATTGGGCGTTCTTGATCATTAGTAATCAAGGTTTGGGTTTCTTTATCCACAGCGTACCCAATGGGTGGACGACCTCCAGTGTGCTTTCCTTGTAACGCTGTCTCTTTTAACCCTTTCATGACCTCCCTCGATAGGTTCTTGCTATAATACTCCGCCATCCCCTCAAGCATTGACTCAAGCATTCCCGACTCTGGGGAATCATCCAAATTTTCTAACACGCTTAGGAGGCGTACTCCAGCAACGCGTAACTTTCTTCTATAAGATGCAAAATCGTACTTGTCTCTACTAAAGCGATCCAGTTTATGAACAATAACAACATCAAAGAGCCCTTTGTCACAATCAACAAAAAGACGTTGAAATTCCGGTCGTCGGTCAGACGTAGCAGTGCGCGCTCGGTCAGCATAAACTTCGACTACAGTAAACCCGTTCCGTTTTGTATATTCCTTAATCGCTCTCACTTGGGCATCAATAGATTCATCTCTCTGGATATCCGAACTGTAACGGGCGTAAATAGCAGCTTTTAGACTCATTGTGTAGGCCTCCTAGTAATTATATATGTAAAATAGCAACCTTCGACCCCCGAATGCGATGTTGCTATGAATTGTTGCCTAGATTAAAGCATCTGATGAGCAACTCTCCTGCGGGTTGCCACAAACTCGTACAATCCCCTGGCTCGTTCAGCTTGGAAGTATTAATTTGGTCTGAAGAGTATTCACAGTTCATGAGCTTTTTCCTCGAAATTCTTACCAGTGTTTTAACAGTTTCCATCTGTATTCCCCCTCTGTAGTCTGATCTGTTAGTTACATCTGTTCAATTAACGTCCTTCTAAATTTATCTGATTTTACCCCACATAACTTTATTCGCGCAATTCCCATCGTTATCTACGTTCGTAGGGTTTTTGGATAAATCCTATTCCCTTTAAATTGCTTGAACACAAGTGATTTCCTCCAAGATGATTACTATATATATTGCGAAAATTAATCTCAATAGGATAAAATCCCCCGAAAACAGAAAACGGAGGGATGAGGATTGGATATTGTGAATTTGAAGCAATTTGCGGAGGGACGGGGTGTAAGCATCAATACCGTCAGAAGATGGGTCCGGATAGGTATGCCACGCATCAAAATAACTAGCCAAGGAAAAGTTCTCATTGATGTAGGGAAAGCAGAGAAATGGTTGTTGCAATATAAGCGTGAACACTCTACCGATTGTCTTTCGCTAGAACAGGCAGCACAAATGGCACAGGTACATCGTTGGACCATTCGTTATTGGCTGAAGCAGGAGGCGTTTAGAGAAGCGGTAGTAATATCAGGCAAAACAAGTTACAAGATCTCAAAGCAGGAGTTGGAGAAATGGCTGGATAAACAAACAATGGAGCGGACGGAAGGAGACGATTAAGCATGTCTAGTTGGCTTGTGGGATTCATAGATACTCTGGCGAACAATCCAGAGGAGATGAAAGAGTTGGCTTTCCGTTTAGTTATGTTGATTACGATGATAGGAATTACTTTTGAAGTACTCGTTAGCGTCTATTTTGATAACAGAAAGAAGGGAATGTAATGAAAACATTGATTGCAAAGATGTTGGTCAGCCTGTTATTGGTAACAGCTATTCTCCCCATATTCCCAACTACTAATGATGAGGGGTACTTTTCGGGGAATTCAGTAGTCAGCGCAGAAAGCTCGAATGATATTGCCAATTTCCCAGATCCCGCACTAAATCAGGCTGTTGCTATCTGGTTAGGGAAATCGGTGACGGAAACGGTCTATAAAGCGGATATCATCGCAAAACTACCGACTGCGGGTTACACTTTCTCTGCAAACTCAAAAGGAATTTCCGACCTTACGGGTATTGAGATATTTGAAGGAACAGGTGTAACTTATTTAGATCTTGGACGGAACAATATCACTGAACTTAATCCAATAAAGAATATTGTCTCTTTGCAGCAACTAAACATTGAGAGTAATAAGATATCTGATCTTAGCCCTATCAGCAGCCTAACAAGTATCAAAGCTTTAGCTGTCAATTCCAATCAAATTGAGGACATCACTCCAACAAGATTGTTAGGGGGCTTGACGAGTTTAAATATTGCCAATAACAAGGTCACTGATCTAAGTTCTTTGGCGGGGCTGATGAGCGAGGTAGCCGCTAGAAGACATCTTGAAATATGGGGAATGCGTTCTAACAATCCTCATATCAGGAAGGCCAACAAAGAGTCATCTTATGCCATTGATCGCCTACACAGCAGTTTGAACGAGACTCAACGTGAATTGTATGGACTCATGGAAGAGGCCACAAACACAGAAAAGGGTTTCGTAGAAGAGGAAGCTTTTGTGGTCGGATTTCTGGAAGGATACCGCTTTATAAAAGAGCTCCAGAGATCGGGTGGAGGTCTGACTCTGGTTTAGAAGATACCCCCCGATATGCTATAATAATGGTAATTATTTAACCGGAGGTGTCCAAGATGCGATGGGATGAAGTTCAGGTGCGGTTTCCAAATGAATGGGTCGTTCTTGAGGCGACTAAGGCTTATTCTAAAGAAGGCCAGCGTTTTATTGAAGAGATGTCCGTGATCGATTCCTACGAGGAGTCTACCAAAGCATTGAAGCGGTATAGTGAGTTGCACCAGGAAGATCCTCACAGAGAGTATTGTTTCTTTCACACCTCCCGTCCTGAGGTTGTAGCGCGAGAACGATATGTGGGGATCAGAGGGCCCAGATAAATATATCAGAAATTTATGGACTTCCCTTCGTAAGCATGACAGTTGTGTTTAGGGGGAGAGAGTTAAAACTTGAGAAGGTGCTGCTTGATACAGGTTCTGCCAGCACACTTTTGAATGCAGATATCGTACAGGAGATTGGTATGGTACTTGAAGGAAATGATATCGTTGATATGATACGGGGCGTAGGTGGTGTGGAGTATGTGTATACCAAATGCCTGGACTCGATTATAGTCGATAAAGCAATACTTAAGGATTTTCAAGTTGAAATCGGGAACATGGATTATGGCATGGAGATCGACGGAATCCTTGGTTTTAACTTCTTGAAGCAAGCAGGTGCTGTGATTGACACTGGAGAAATGCAATTGAAAACTATTGTTTACTAAACGGCTATCTCGTACAATTCTAACAGCAACCGCCGCCGAATTGTGGCTCTGCATGTCCACCCCTCTCTATATGGAGTATCAGTGGAAGACACCTTAACCGGTGTCTTTTTTCATTGTAACGGATGTTTTGGACTATACGTGGCGCTTAAAAAGCCTGTTGTAACGCGGTTTCTGAGACTTGCTGTTAATGGTTACAGTGGCAGCTTCACTAAGACTATACGGAGACAGGCTGTATTGGCCGCCATTTAACCAGTCATACATACGATCTCCTTCAGTGTGTGATTTTGCCTTATATACCCCATATCCATACTTCGATTATCAAAACTACTTTATGCAGCTAGCGCGTGAAGATACTCAATCGGCGCGCGTGTTTTAGTTTAGCTTGATTTTAATGGTAAAGGGACAACTTCTCTCTCTCTTAGTTGCTTTGCGAGAGCGACTGTCTTTGATCCCTAATTCCTCTAATCGTGTGTTGTACGCCTGAAACGTATATTGGAATCTACAAGAAAAAGGGCGGACCTATGCGGTCCGCCCTCCTATCTATTCCTCATAGAAAAATTACCCCATAACGACAAGCACATCATTTTCTACCGCCATTTTGGCAACGGGGATTAGGTCACCTTGGATTTCTTCACCGTTAATGACGATCCGGGATACACCTTTTTGTACACCGTTCTTATTCTCCACCTGAATGTTCAGCTTCTTCCCGCGGAATTCCCGTACCATGGAGAAGGTTGTCCAGTCGCCAGGAACGCATGGGTTAATGCGAAGGCCATCCATCTGAGGCTGAATCCCCATGATACCCTCCACCAGGGAGACCATCACGGTTGAGGCAGTGCCGGTGAGCCAGTGGACATGTGCCCGGCCTTGATACGGGCTGTCTAGGGATTCGACGAATTGGCCGTGTACATAAGGCTCAAGCTTACGGATTTCGGCCTTATCGTTCATGCTGGCTGGACTGCAATCCAGGAAATATTCGAACGCGCGATCGCCGTTGCCGATCATGGTTTCGGCCAGAATGAGCCATCCCTGTGGCTGGCTGAAGATACCGCCGTTTTCCTTCGTTGAGGCGTTGAAGAGAGCCATCAGCGCTACGGGCAATCCGTATTTTCGGAACGGAGGGTAGAATATCATGGTACCGTAATCAGTCCGCAGATTCTCGTACACTTTATCCATGGAGAGCTTCGCCTGATCTGGGCGGGCAGCGCCGCTTAGTACAGCCCAGCTTTGTGGATTCAGCCAGATTTTGCCCTCATCATTCTCCCAGGAACCAATGGTATAGTTGTCCTCGGTGAACCCGCGAACGAACTGATCGTTCTCCCAGGCATGTTTCTGAATGTTCCCGTCGAGCTCATCAAGCAGACCCTGTGCCCACTCTACATCGCCCGGTTTGTTCTTATTTTGTGCGATTTCCATGAATACTTTGAAGGCCATGTACAGCTGGAAGGCGACGAATAGCGACTCACCCTTGGCTCCAAGACGCAGACAATCGTTCCAGTCGGCGTGAAGCCCGACAGGCATGCCGTGTACACCCATACGATCCAGACTGAATTGAATGGCCTGGCGCAGATGCTCGTACACCGTACCTTCGCCTTTATCAGAATAAGGGATCACTTCATCTGTAAAGTCCCAGTTGCCACTTTCATTCAAGTATTTAATAACGGTTGGGAACAGCCATAAGGCGTCATCAGCCCGATAATGGGGATGACCGGTCTCCCGTACATATTCCGGATCATCCGGTGTGCCCTCATGCCCGGGATTATGGTCAAATTTCACCAATGGGAGTCCGCCACCGTTAGAGACCTGAGCAGAAATCATCAGTCTCAGACGCCCTAGAGCCATCTCATGATCCAGATGAATGATGCCTTGAATATCCTGCACAGTATCCCGGTAGCCGAGTCCGTTACGCAGACCGGAGTATTGGAAGGAGGCGGCGCGTGACCAGATAAAGGTAATGAAGCATTGATAGGCGTTCCAGGTGTTGATCATGTTGTTCAGATTATCACTTGGTGTCTGAACCTGGAAGCGGTTAAGCTTGCTGTGCCAGAATACCTTCAACTCTTCGAGCTCCTTGTCTACGATAGACAGATCTTTATAGTGGCTGAGAATCTCAGATGCACCTGTCTCATCATATTGTCCCAGTAGGAAGGCGATTTCTTTCTCTTCTCCCGGCTGCAAATCTACATTGATCTGCAAGGCACCGCAGGGATTGGTATTGTAGTTCAGTGAATTGGAGCATTGTCCGTTGGCAACGGAGGCTGGATTCCCGTAGCTGCGATAATCGCCCAAGAATGTATCCCGGTCGCCGTCGTATGCAGTAACCTCTGCACCCGCAGCGCCGAAGAATCTCCAGCTTTGCTCTTCAGGGATGTTTTCATTGATGACTTGAAGGATCTTATTATTCTTGTAGTAGGTACGTGAGATAAACAGAGTGTACTGAAGGTTGACAGTATCCTGTTCGTAGTTGTTATTGTTGGTTAATTCGGCAAATCCGATGAGGGCCAGCTTCCGCACCTTGGAGCTGTCATTGCGGACCTTCATGCGCCACACCTCGTAGGTTTTGTTCAGTGGCACATAATACAATGATTCTGTATGGATATTGTCGTAGTCTGAGACGATGTTTGTGTATCCGGTTCCATGATGGCATACCGATTTATACTGGTCCAGATCTTTACCCACTGGCTGCCAGGAGCCGGACCAATAATCCCCGTTCTCCAAATCTCTCACGTAAATATAGCGTCCCGGCTCGTCTTTGGAGTTGAAGTGGTAGCGGAGATGCCGTCCGTTGGCCCCTGACTTTACAAAGCTATAGCCTCCTGCGTTGCCAGAGATGATGGCACCGTATTCCGGTGAGCCGAGGTAGTTCGCCCAAGGGGCAGGCGTATTCGGCTTCGTAATGAGATACTCCTTATTCTTTTCGTCAAAATAACCGTATTGCATATCCATTCCTCCTACTAAAGTGGGTAATGGGCCGACCATAAACGCGCGTTCACAAATGGATGAAAAGTATCCAAGCCCAAACTAATTATAAGATAATTTCAACCAACTCATAACCCCATATTTGAGAAAAAAATGAAAAATGAGCCACTCTGACGGTTTATTATTCTTGTGATAGCGGGCATGCCATTACTGCAACTTTTAGTTGACTTAAACCATGGTTTAAGTCGTATGCTAGTTCTGTCGACAATAACAGATACAACGGGGAGGCCTCCGGATGAAGTGTTTTTCCATTGGCGAAGTTGCAGCCAAATTTAATATTCCAGAATCAACCCTGCGTTATTATGAGAAAAAGGGGCTGTTGCCTCAAATCGAGCGTGATGAGGCGGGTAGGCGGTTATTTTCAGAAGATCATATGGGGCTGCTTGGAACGGTGATGTGTTTGAAAAATACGAATATGCCCATAAGCCGCATCAAGCAATATATCGATTGGGTCGTAGAAGGTGATGCTACTACAGCGCTTCGTCTGCAAATGATGAGGACTCACAAGCAGGCTGTACTGGCCGAAATTTCGTTGATGACCGAATCCATCGAAGGAATCGACTGGAAGATTGATCGTTATGTCAAACGTATGCAAGAACAAAATAATGAAGGTGAGGAATAACAATGAAACTTACAGGAAATACGATTTTGATTACAGGTGGAGCTTCCGGAATAGGACTGGCTTTTGCAGAGCGTTTCTTAAATACCGGGAATCAAGTGATTGTGTGCGGACGACGTGAAGAGGTACTTGAACAGGCGAAAGAAAAATTCCCCGGCCTTATTACTCGTGTAAGCGATTTGAATCATGAATCCGAGCGTGTGGCCTTGTTTGAATGGGTGACAGCAAATTATCCGGAAGTAAATGTCTTGATTAATAATGCAGGAATTCAGCAGCGGTTCAATGTGCTTAAAGACGATGCCAAGAACAATTGGAGTTATTTCAATAATGAGATCACCACCAATATCGAAGCGCCGATCCACTTCTCTATGCTGTTCGCTCCATATTTTGCAGCAAAAGATGCGGCGACGATCATTAATGTCACGTCCGGGCTGGCGTTTACACCGTTTGCGATTGCTCCTATTTATTCGGCAAGTAAGGCGGCGCTTCATTCCTTTACCATGAGCCTCAGACATCAGCTCTCGGAGACGTCTGTAGAAGTTATTGAAGTTGCCCCTCCAGCGGTAAATACGCAGTTGGGCGGAGCAGGGCTGCATATACATGGGGAACCGTTGGATGCCTTCACGGACGGGATTTTTAAAGGTCTGGAAGAGGGGCAGCAGGAAATCGGGTATGGCACTTCTGTAGACCGCCTGCGTATGTCGAGAGATGAAGTCGATCAATACGTAGAGAATATGTATCAGGCAACGAAGAGCATGATTGAATAACAGCAATTACGACACAGGCACGATCTTAGGTGACTTCAAATCTGTCTTACACTCGTAGAAGCTTATGTGCTGTTATCTTCAGTCAGGGGTTTGAATCCCTCTGCTCCATGTGGAGTATCAGTGAAAGACACCTTTATGGGTGTCTTTTTTCATTTTAGAGACTGCTAAAAGAAATGGATAGAGTTTGATTGAAAACATACAGGGTCTTTGTTACTGTTACTGATATATAGCGAAGAAAGAGGGTTTTAGTATGTCGGAAGCAGTGCGAGATTTCCAAGCAATAGATCCATATGTAAAAATCATCGGGCGAACCTACTACTACAATGAAGTACTGTGGCTGGCTTTGTCCGGTAGCGGAGTGGAGTTCTCATTCTATGGTAAAAAAGCGGAAATTACAGTAAAAGGAGATGATATAGCCTTAAGTCATACGAATCAGGCCAGAATCGGCATTTACGTAAACGGAAAACGAGTCATTGATGATCAAGTAAAGGACTCTTTAAGAACGTTTACTGTGTTTGAAAGCGATACCGATGAGAACGTCACGGTGAGATTCATTAAATTATCGGAGGCGGCTATGTCAACGGTCGGTATTGAAAGGATCACCGTCGATGCCACGAGGAGAATTAAGCCCACCCCGGTAAACGTACATAAAATTGAATTCATCGGCGACTCCATTACTTGTGGATATGGGGTTGACGATGAGAATGAACTGCATTCTTTTTCCACAGCTACGGAAGATGTCACGAAAGCCTATGCTTATCAAACGGCTCAAGCGCTTCAGGCTGACTACAGCATGGTTTCTTACAGCGGATATGGCATTATTACAGGTTATACGGAAAATGATCAAAAACTCACCACGCATCTGGTTCCGGATTACTACGAAAAAGTGGGCAAATCGGAGGGGAGATTTGACGATATACTGGAGCCTCAATCCATAAGCTGGGATTTCAACGAGTTTGTGCCTGATCTGATTGTCATTAATCTGGGGACGAATGATGATTCTTATGCTAAGGATGATGCGGACAGACAGACGGAATATGGATCACGGTATGTGGAATTTCTTAAATTGGTCAGACAAAATAATTCCCATGCCGTCCTCTTATGCACGTTGGGCATCATGGGAGACAGGCTATATCCTTATCTCGAACAGGCGGTTAGCGACTATACACAGGAAACAGGCGATACTAATATCGCTGCAATGAGGTTTGACGGTCAACTGGAAGCTGATGGATACGCGGCCGACTGGCACCCGTCAAAAGTTACTCATCACAAAGCCGCGAAGAAACTGGTTGCTCAGATTAAGGAACTTATGAAATGGTGATTTTAATATTACTTCACGTTCAGGAGAGGAAGAAATCATGTGGCGGCTAATTGGTGGTTGGCTCTCATTATTATGGTCGTATTAAACGGGATATTAGTTTGGACATTGTTTGTAGAGGGAGAGTCTACAAGCCGGAGGGCCAAAAAGTGGTTTTTTATTGTCGTGAATGTGATTGGGCTAATTCTGGCTGTCTCTCAATTTTTCTGGATGGAGTTACCATGAAAGGAGCGTTCAAGATGAACCAGGAGAAATCAGTGTCAAAGCGTTACTCCCGTAAAATAGGTCGAATGGGAAATAGCTTAGGTGTGAGTCTGCCGAAAAGTCTTGCCGAGAAGATGAATGTTGTACAAGGTGACGAAGTTGAATTCATTGAGAATGCTCAAGGTGAAGTTGTATTGAGAAAAGTTCGGCATTTAGAGCTGCCTGAGCATGTCCGTCCTGAGGTGCTGGAAGCATTCTATGATGTGTTTGAAGAGGATAGAGAAATATTCGAAGATTTAAGGGATCGGTAATATGACTATTTTTTTGACTAAAGAAGAAATTGTTGCAGCCCACTATTATATGATGAGGAAGATGGAAGACGCAGATCAGGCGGGTATCAAAGATCATGCCCTGCTTGATTCTGCTGTACATAGACCAGAGCAGAGCTTGTTTGGTGAAGATGCCTACCCGTCATTGTTTGATAAGGCGGCCGCCTTATTGGAATCCTTGGTTAAGAATCATTGCTTTCATAATGGAAATAAACGGACAGCGTATCTCGCGGTTAAGTCATTTTTAATGCTAAAAGGATATCATTTGAAGCTGGAGCGTCTATATGCTGTTGAATTTATCGTAGATATTGCCAAGGGTGACTGCACCTTTGAGCAGATAGCTGTTATTCTTCGGGAGCACTCCGTTCAAAGATCATAGAGTAGGAATTGAACGATGGCTTGAAGCTGCTGGGGCGCCGACAAGCTTATCAGGAAGCATACGTGGAATAAAGCAACAGACACCTTGAAGGGTGTCTGTTTTTCTATTGCCTGTTATCAGGCGGAAAGATTACAAGTCAGCATACCGAGCTAGCGCCTTGGAAGCCGATTCTCGCATGCGCTTCTTGAGGTGCTCGCCCTCAACAATTTTTACGCGCAGCCCAAGGAAGCGGATTTTTGACAAAAGGAATTCGCTCTCGTCTCTCATATAGTTGACTTTGATGCGGTAGATGCCAGAGTCTTCATCAAAGGACACAGACTTTTCAAAACAGGAGAAGGCGTATAGAATTCGTGACAATTCAACATTAAAGGTTGGAACGACTTGAATCCATGCGTAATCTTTTCGTTCCTCTAGTAAGCGCTCCAATGTTACCTTCAAGGCTGAAACCTGATCGAGGGGGACCAAGGTTTCTTCGACCGATATGATGTTTTGGAGTTTAGTAGACATGAGGGAATGATGGCGAGTATTGTACCATTGCAAATACCATTCTCTCTTAAACATGTTGTATTCCAGCTTATGAGGAAAACCGGACTGATTTGTCTTAATTCCACCATGCTTAAAATGGTAAGAAAGAAGGATTCCATGGTCTTGCATGATTATTCGGCGGAGTGTGCGAAGCATAGGATGGTAGACCCGCCGTTCCTGAGTTTTGGCTTTCTCCAGAATGATCTCTTGCACTTCTGTTGAGGATTCCGCATCCAAGATGATGTTTAATTTGCTTAGGGTATCTGGTGTAAAGGCTTCGGTGGAAGCCGGGTGCACCAGCATCGTTTTCAGCCATGACCGTTCCTGGGAGGTTAGAGCCAATGAACCCATTTCATCGAGGCGGGAAATGATTTGAAAGTTAAATATTTTCTCAAATGGATTCATAGTAACTGTGTATCTCCTTCCATTCCGCAATAAATTGCTTACGAAGCCAAGCGGGTTCTAAGATCTCGCAACTCGAACCGAAGCTCCGTAACCAGGGCTTAATTTCATAAATTCCGTTCACCATGATCTCGTAAAGGAACGTAGAATCGGAGTTTTCGGTAATTACTCCCCACTGTCCCTGCGCCTCAACGCGCTCCAGGATAAAATTAGCACCCGATCGGTTAGGGCTATAAAATCTAGCGACCACTTTAAGAGTACGCGTAGTATCCGTAACCCAACTGTTCTGCAACTGTGCTTCTACTTTGCTGAGTTTCTGGGCGAACTCTTCCTCTTCCACAGCGTGGCCTTCCTCAATCTGAGTAAGTCCCTCCATACGGAATTTCATTATTCCCATACGTGAATGATGTCCAATTAAATACCATCGCCCATATTGATGATCATAGACGACTCGAAGGGGGAGAACCTTTTGTGTTACACCCTTTGTTTCCCGCTCGAAGAGGGGGTTGGTGTTCTGAGAAGCGTAGTTCTTACCCTTTTTAGGAGATAGATAAAGAAAATGGAGCATTTTTCGCTGCTGAATCGCACCAAATATCGTATAGAGATGCGCCTCGTCAAGAATACGTGAATGGTAATTATACTTATAACGATGAGTTTCGACAGCTTCTGGATGAAAACCTCGCTTTCGTAAGACCTTTTTTAAGGTGTCACGCAGCAGATAGCCTTGCACGGACGGAATCTGTGTATTGGCAATGACATCAACGTAGTCGTAAAGATCCATGAGTTCATCGTCGGATAATTGGTCTATCAGGTCGTTAGCGGCCCTGTATCGGTAAGGCCGCCCTCCGTTTACGCGAAGAATAACGCCAACTTCCTCTAGGTATTTCAGATCCCCCCGGATGGTTTTTTCATCTGGCTGTGGCCCATCGGCTGGCATTTGCTCACTGCAGACATCCTGTAAATCTTTAGCGGTGAGCTCCTTCGTCTGTAGTGCGGTTAATAGTAAAGAAAGTCGGATGCTTTCCGTTTCCTTAAGTGCCTTTGCCCGAAACAAGAAAAGGAGAAGCGGGTCCGCAGATTCATAGTAATTGTAGTGGAGCCACTCGGTAACTTCAGTGCCTTGCTCTGCAGGAAGACCTTGTTGCAGGACACTCACCATTCCCTTGAGATTACGTAGTGTTTTGTCATAAGTATGTACAGAAATGCCGAGACGATCGGCGAATTGTTGTCTGCTGTATGCGCCCCCAGCTAATGCCAGCATGCGAAGAAATTGAATCTCCTTGTCGAAACTTTCCCGAGCCATTTGCATTCCTCCAGCAGGTAGCGAATCCTTTACAAATTATAGTATTCATTATATCAAGCGGCTGAGTTGAAGAAAATGGAAGAATTTTTATCTGCCGCCATACTTTCACCCTGTTCGTTAAGGTCAAGATGAGCGAAGATAGATTCATTAAGCCGAGTTCAATATGGATGAGGCAGTTGATCTGGAGGGATAACGATGGAACAGATAAATAAGGTTATCCGTGAGCAGCTAGCCCTCATAGAACAAGAGGAGCAAGTCACCATATTGTATGCCTGTGAATCTGGCAGCCGAGCATGGGGGTTCCCGTCTCAGGATAGCGATTACGATGTGCGATTTATTTATCTTCAAAAACCGGAATGGTACTTATCTATTTTCGATAAGCGGGATGTTATTGAACGACCTATTAATGACAGGCTGGATATCAATGGTTGGGATTTGCGAAAAGCATTAAATTTATTCCGCAAGTCCAACCCTCCATTACTGGAGTGGCTGCAATCGCCCATTCAATATGAAGAGAAGTACACTGTGGCCGAGAAGCTTAGAGGGATTTCACCGTACACATTCTCACCCAAGTCTTGTATGTATCATTATTTGAACATGGCTAAAGGGAACTACCGTGATTACTTGCAGGGCGAGCAGGTCAAGATTAAGAAATACTTCTATGTACTGCGCCCTGTTCTAGCCTGCGAATGGATTAACCGCTATGAGGAGATGCCGCCAATGGCGTTTGATGTGCTGGTAGATCGGCTGATCCCCAAGGATGAAGAGTTATGGCAGGAGATACAGCAATTGCTGTCACGGAAAAAGGCGGGTGAGGAACTGGACTACGAGCCGCGATTAAGCGCGATTAACGATTATTTAGAAGAGCAGTTCCAAGTGTTTGATAAAGTAGCGGCGTCCTTAAATGCTAAGGAGTACTCCCGAGATCAGCAGTTGGATGCCTTGTTTCGGCAAGCTTTACAGGAAGTATGGGGACTGTGACCCTATAGTAAGATTGATGGGAGGAAGATGGTAGTGGCCATTGTACAATTGAAATCTACGAATCCAAAATTCACTTTTTTAATTAAGAAGAATCCAGTGACAGGGATGCAGCTTCGTCCGGTTCGCCAAGGATTGGCGTACGGCTGGTATTCCAATGACGCGACGTATAACGTTTATTTTAAGGATGCAGATAATGAACTCTCCTACAAGCAGAACGAAAGTGAGAGCTTTGAGTACCTAAATGTCTCGCGGTTTAACACACCTCTATTTTCGCTTAATGCGATCAATGAGTTCTTCTCTACACTCTTCAAGGCGCAGGACGATCGGGACGAGGAAGGATATGAGCACTCTTTTTTCATCAACTTGGTGCATGTGGAGCGGGTACATTATATTGAATTTTTTGAAAAGCACTTGAAGGACTATACCTTTTCCTTGCAGCTTCAAGCCCATAAGAGCTATTCACTGACCATTACTACACATAAAAGCTTGTATCACCTCTTACATGTTGTGAGTGTCTTGTCCTTGTTCTTGTCCATGTTTGGAGATGAATATATAGATATTTCGGAATCTATTTTGGATAAGTATATTCGCAGCCTGAATGTCATCGATGCA
Organism: Paenibacillus sp. 19GGS1-52; assembly: GCF_022369515.1. NCBI lineage: Bacteria > Bacillati > Bacillota > Bacilli > Caryophanales > Paenibacillaceae > Paenibacillus > Paenibacillus sp. 19GGS1-52. The sequence goes on along the minus strand of NZ_CP059724.1, from coordinate 86,384 downwards.
CCCTTTTATATACGCAGTTTATTTGCGAGGAATTTCCTGACCTCCAGAGAGCGGTTTAAGAAATATAAGGAATACATCGAGCAAACAGCTCGCTATTCCATCGGGCTGGAGTATGGAAGTACCGCAATGCAGCGGCGTAGTTATATTTCGAGTGTCCTTCCGTTCAATAAGCCGATTGTGGACATTGGATGCGGCGAAGGGTTCTATGCTATTCCTTTTGCCGGAAAAATGGAAAATGCCTATTATGCCATTGATGTAGTCGAGGAGCTGTTGGAGGTTGTGAATCGGAAAGCGAGAGCTAAGGAAATTGATAACTTGGCTACTTTTCACTCTCTGGATCATTTTCTGGAGTCGTACAATGGGGAGCAGGTCGATGTGATATTAACGGAAGTCATCGAGCATATGAGCGAGGGTGAAGCTGCAGCGCTTATCCAGCAAGTATGCAGGGATGTCGATTACGACCAATTCATAGTAACGACGCCCAATGCTGATTTCAACCGATACTATGAGCTGGAAGGTTTCCGGCATGAAGATCATAAGTGGGAAATGGGACAGGAAGCGTTCCAGCAATGGTTTACGGATACGGTTCAAGGTTTAGCGGTTGAGGTTGAGTATTTGATGGTTGGTGACCGGGTTGACAAGATGCGTACGACACAATGCGCTATAGTGCGAAGAAAGGGGGAGTAAGCCGTGGAAATTCAAACCCGTGTACATACAATATTTCTGCTCGTAGGGGCGACGGAATGCGGAAAATCGACTTTTGCCAAAGAAGTGCTGATTCCGCAGCTCAAATTAGAGGATATTTCCAGGGGCGTACGGACGAATGTTCAGTATTTGTCTTCTGATGGAATCCGGCAGGAGATACTAGGCTATGACTACGATAAGTATGATCAGGTTATGCTGGAGGCGAGTTCGCATGCCTTTCAACTATTGTTTGAGCGGCTGAAGCTGGTCACCTCACTTCCCATTAATGCGGAATTTGTAGTAATGGATACCATTGGACTGTCTGAGGATTACCGTAGTAAGGTTCGTGAAATTGCCCAAGAGAATAATTACAACCTGGAGGTTATTCTGTTCGATTACCGCAAACGGGAGGATTACTACGCTTCGGAACGCTCCAAAAAATTGATTTCGAGCCATCTGAATCGGTTGAGAAAGGACGTTCTGCCAGTTCTGTCACGGGAAGGATACAACAAAATTCATAAGGTACGCGCCAAGGATTTCTACCTGACAGAGGAAGGGCAACCTAATCCGGACTATCAGGTGAGAGTTCAGGATTGGGAGGATTATAGATCTACAGTACTTCCGCAAGGCCAAGAATTTATTGTGGTTGGCGATGTTCACGAGTGTGTTCAGGAGCTTCAGGGACTGCTGCGTAATTATGGCTACCGGGTAGATGAAGGTAAGCTGACGCTGACGGATAAGCTCAGAGATACGAAAATCATTCTTGTAGGGGACTGGATTGATAAAGGTAAGCAAACACGTGAGACCGTAGAGTTTCTATATGAAAATCGTGAGCATTTTCTGTTTGTTATGGGCAATCACGAGAACTTTGTCTACAAGTACGTAAAGGGTGAGATTCAGGGCACTGATCCGGAACTGCTGCGAACGTACTTTGATTCGACCCAAGTGCTCAAGGAGGATGCCGCGCTTTTTAATAAATTTTCAGTTTTAGTGGAGCTGTCTAAGCCATTTTACCGTTATATTGGCATGCAAGGACCTTCATTTTATGTAACGCATGCCCCTTGTCGTAATAAATATATTGGCAAGCTGGATACGAATTCCCTACGTCACCAACGTAACTTTCGGATCGATCGTGAAGCTTCCTTTGAGGAACAACTTAATTTTCTCAAGCAAGAAGCGGAGGGGAATCACCCTTTCCATCTATTCGGGCATATTGCAGCTAAGCAGACTTTTCGGATAAAGAATAAAATCCACCTCGACACGGGGTGTGCGCAGGGTAATGTGCTGACTTCTGTGCGTATTTCGTTTAGACCTTTTTATAAAAATCAGAAGTCACAGATTACAGCAGTGCAGGAAGAACTTCCGATCCTATTCCGAGAAGAGAAAGTAGTATCCTTACAGGATCTTGATAACGAGGCTGTACGCAGACTGCAATATTGCTCGCAAAATCGAGTTAATTTCATCTCCGGGACGATGTCACCGGCGGACAAGGATGAGGCTGCTGGAGAGCTCGAGTCTTTGCGAAAAGGTCTGGATTACTTTGCTGAACGCGGCGTATCAGAAGTTGTGCTGCAGCCCAAATACATGGGTTCACGCTGTAATGTGTATCTATATCGGAAGCTGGAGCAGTGTTATGCGGTTAGCCGTAATGGGTATAAGATTCAGGCTGTCGATTTGACACCCATCTACGAACAGTTGCTTCACAGATTGGGGACCTACATGACTGAGCAAGGGCTAACTGTGCTTATTCTGGATGGGGAGCTTCTACCCTGGAAAGCGCTTGGAGACGGGCTGATTGAGCGTCAATTCCGGCCGATTGGTAAGGCGCTGGAGACGGAACTCGATTTCCTAAGACAAAATGGCTTCGAGGAGGCACTGGGTAAGCTAGTGCAGGAATTTGAAGCAAGCGGCTTCGAACAGGATCAGCATCATTTGTCGAAAGAGGCGCTTAGTACCAATTATGGATCTCACGTATATCAGAACTTTAAATATGTCCGAGGGATCAGAGAAGCCTATGTGAACCTTAACCAGCGTGATGAAGCTTACCGTATATACAAGCAGCAATTAGAGTTGTATGCGGGTGATGCGGAATTGGCGTACAAGCCATTTACAATTCTGAAGGAAGTGTTAGCGGATGGGGAAGAGCGCATACCTGACGGCACAACCTCTGAACAATACCGTTTCTTGAATGACGACGAATGTTTGGTTCTCGACTTGAAAGAGGCTGATGCCTACATTAGGGCAGAGCAGTTTTTTTCAAAGTTAACTGTAGAGAATCAGATGGAGGGCATTGTTATTAAGCCGGAGCATGAACAGCGGGGTGTGGTACCTTATCTGAAGGTTCGTAATCCCGGCTACCTGTCGATAATCTATGGGTACGACTATAAGTTTCCACACAAGTATGGAAAGCTAATGAAGCAGAAGAATGTTTCTTCCAAGTTACGTACTTCCGCAAATGAGCACCGGTTGGGTCGGCAAATGCTTGAAGTGAGGCTGAACGAGATTACACCTGAGAACGACACTTACAAGCAAATCGCGGCAAACCTGCTGTTCGAGGTTGCTAAAGAGAAAGAGATCGACCCGAGATTGTAGAAAGGAGGATATAAGCTGTCCATACGGTGCAGCCGTTTCTTCTTGAAATTTAAGAATTTATATGCTTCACACGATAATTTATCCTTATATTTCTCGAAGAAACGGGTGCCGCCTCTTTCAGAGGACGGCGAAGCCGTTTCTTCTTGGTTGTTTAGATGATCTCTTATCTCAGTTATGATATATTTAATACTTAATTTATAGCAGACCTGAAAAAGGAGTATTACATGACAACATTTGTCTACAAGCAAATTATTGATGACCTTAAAATGAAAATCTTCGCGGGAAAGTTTGCGGACATGAGATTGCCGGATGAACGGAGTCTTAGTGAAACTTACCAAGTTAGCCGTAGTTCAATTAAACGTGCGCTGACTAAAATGGAAAGTTCGGGCATCATATTTAAGAAACGTGGCTCGGGGACATTTATCAATCCATTATATATAAAGAACGAATCCATCTTTAACTATGAAGGTTCTAATCTAGGGGTCACTGACAATTTCCAAATGAATGGTAAAAAACCGAAAATCAAAGTATTGCATTTCGAGGTCATTCGACCAACAGAGGAATTACAGCGAGATTTGTTCTTGGAGCCCCATGATTTTGTATACAAAATCATTCGCTTGAGGCTGTTTGATGATGACCCCTTTATGATCGAAACAGGTTATATCCCGATTAAAATAGTCCAAAATTTAAATGAGACGATTATCGAAGGTTCTATTTTTCATTATTTGGAAGAATCGCGCAATCTGGCCGTGACCAAATCCTTTTTATCTATTTTTGCAGAGCCATCGGAGTCAAATGATCAAGAACTGCTGCATTTAAAAGAAAATGAACCCGTAGGCATTATGGAAGGTATTTTCTTTTTGGATAATGGCACGCCATTTGAATTTTCCCACATGCGCTTCCACTACAAATATTTGAAATTCAACACCTTTGTATCGGTTCATTAATGTTAAGACTGGAGAAATTGTCCGGTCTTTTTTTTATGCTTTTGAAGAATACTAATTCATCATACGGGCTAATTTTCACTCTTCGGCAACATGGGATTCGCTAACATATTTCTCAATATCAAAGTTTTTTTATAAATATTTACTCCGGTTTTCATACTTTGTTCAAAATTTCACATAATTGGACCGTATCAATTGTTAAAAAGATTGAATTAAATCAAAGCTGCGGTATGATGTTCATGAGACTGAAAGTATTAATTAGAGAGTATTAATTAGAGAGTATAGAAAAAATCATTTAGGAGTGGATGAGATTGGGATTATCAACGATGAATGTGGATTACTCAACTAAAACTTACTTAGAAAAACTTGACGCCTATTGGCGGGCAACCAACTACCTATCTGTAGGCCAACTTTATTTGAAAGACAATCCTTTGTTAAGAGAGCCTTTAAAAGATTCAGACGTAAAAGTTAAACCGATTGGACACTGGGGCACCATTCCCGGCCAAAACTTTATTTATGCACATCTAAATCGTGTAATTAACAAATATGATTTGGATATGTTCTACGTGGAAGGTCCTGGTCATGGTGGTCAGGTCATGGTTTCAAATTCATATCTTGATGGAACATATACTGAAATTTATCCGAAAATCACGCAGGATATCCCGGGCATGAAAAAATTGTTCAAACAATTCTCGTTCCCAGGGGGTATTGCATCACATGCTGCTCCCGAAACGCCAGGATCTATCCATGAAGGCGGCGAGTTAGGTTACTCCCTTTCTCATAGCGTTGGAGCGATTTTAGATCATCCGAATTTGATTTCGGCTGTCGTTATTGGCGATGGAGAGGCTGAAACCGGACCTTTAGCTGCGTCTTGGTTCTCCAACAGATTCATCAATCCCATCACAGATGGTACGGTTTTGCCAATCCTGCATTTAAATGGGTTCAAGATCAGTAACCCAACGATTCTATCACGTCAATCGAAAGAAGAATTAACTGCATACTTCACAGGTATGGGTTGGGAACCCTATTTTGTTGAAGGTGAAGATCCTAATACAATGCACCCGGAAATGGCCAAAGTATTGGATACTATTATCGAAAAAATCGAAGCTATTCAAAAGAATGCGCGTGAAAACAATGACACCACTCGTCCGGCATGGCCAGTGCTGATCTTCCGTTCACCTAAAGGCTGGACTGGTCCAAAACAATGGGACAATGTGCCAAATGAAAATTCATTCCGTGCCCATCAAGTGCCGATTCCGGTTGACCAAAAGAATATGAAACATGCACCCGCTTTATTGGAGTGGATGAATAGTTATAGACCTGAAGAATTATTCGATGACAATGGCCGCCTAAAAGCTGAAATTGCTGAAATCCTCCCTACAGGTAATAAACGCATGGGGATGAACCCTGTTACGAATGCTGGCAACCTCATTAAAGACTTACACTTACCGGATTTCCGTAACTATGCACTTGATAACTCTGTTCCAGGTAAAGTTATTGCTCAAGATATGGCGGTTTTAGGAAAATACTTAAGAGAAGTTATCCTTCTTAATGAAGATAACCGTAATTTCAGAATCTTCGGACCGGATGAAACCTTGTCCAATCGTTTAGGTCCTGTTTTTGAAGTCACTAAACGTCAGTGGCTGGATCAAATTAAAGAACCTAACGATGAATTCATGGCGCCTTATGGTCGGGTTATTGATTCGCAATTATCCGAACATCAAGCTGAAGGTTTGTTGGAAGGTTACGTATTAACGGGGCGTCATGGTTTCTTTGCAAGTTACGAAGCCTTCCTGCGTGTGGTTGACTCGATGATTACTCAGCATTTCAAGTGGTTGCGTAAAGCGACTGATCAAGTATGGCGTACAGACATCCCTTCATTGAATGTCGTAGCAACATCAACGGTGTTCCAACAAGATCATAATGGCTACACCCATCAAGATCCTGGGTTGCTCGGTCACTTGGCTGATAAGAAGCCGGAATTTATCCGTGAATATCTACCGTCCGATGCCAACACCTTACTTGCTGTCTTTGATACCATCTTAAACGACCGTCAAAAAATCAACCTGATTGTTTCCTCTAAACACCCACGTCCACAATGGTTTAGTGCGGATGAAGCTAGAGAATTGGTGGATACCGGATTGAAGATCATTGACTGGGCAAGTACTGATCAAGAGGGTGAACCGGATATCGTATTTGCTTCTTCGGGTACAGAACCAACCCTGGAAAGTTTAGCTGCGATCTCGATCCTTCATGAAAAATTGCCTGACCTGAAGATTCGCTATATCAACGTAGTTGATTTATTGAAACTGAGAAGTCAAAAATTAGATCCGCGTGGTTTTTCTGACGCTGAGTTTGAGAAATATTTCACAAATGATAAACCCGTTATCTTCGCTTTTCATGGTTATGAAGGTCTAATCAAAGATTTGTTCTTTGACCGTCACAATCATAACTTGCATGTACATGGTTACCGTGAGAATGGTGACATTACAACGCCATTTGATATGCGTGTATTGAATCAGATGGACCGTTATGACTTAGTGAAGGAAGCTGTATTAAGCTTACCTGATGCTGACAAGTACACTGCTATCGTGGATGAAATGGATGCTATGGTTAAGAAACATAATGAATACATCCGTGAAGAAGGTTTGGATTTGCCAGAAGTAGAAAACTGGGTATGGAAAGGTTTGAAATAACAGTAGTTAAAAGTGTTCGACCCAAAAAGACGACGTTCATTCTTTCTCTCCGAATGAAATGTCGTCTTTCTTTCTTTGTTTCCTCCACTACTAACTGAAACGTTGAATTTGATATTCGAGGGTATTAATTGATAGTTGAATGTATGCGCATTCCTACCTGTGCTATAATAGCATCTAATAGTTATTGAGTTAAGGGTTTTAGATGTTGTGAATAATGGGTCAGGAGTGTTGCTGGGATGAGAGGATACAACATTTGGCGTCCGATAATGCTGATTCTGGTCGCATTGTTAACGAGAAGCTTGGTTACTAACCTTTGTGTCTTGTTTGGCATGGCGCCTGATTCGGCAAGCAGTGTTGCTATGCTTGCCATGATCATTGTCGCGTTTGTAATGTATAACCGCATGATGAAGCGTCGTCGTAAATAAATATTCAACCTCCTGCTCTCAGAGCGGGGGATTGGTGGAATGAATGAAGAGGGTACACCCCAAAGGGGAATCCGTGGTCTAGAATCCGCCGGATTTCTCGAAAATTCGGCAAAAATCCACAACTGTAAACGTTGTGGATTTTGCTTTTTCGGAAGCAGTGCCTGTATATTAAGCTTATAGTTATTATTCTTACAAGAGCAAATAGGTCTGGAAATGACAATCAGGAGGAAACAAATTGAGTACACAGAGTCTGGGAGTTCCATTAGAAGGGTTTGCTGAATTTAGTCGAACGGTAGGCGCAGAAGGCGCGGTGCTGTTAAAGAATGAAGGACAGGTCCTGCCGCTTCGAAACGAAGAGGGCGTTGCAATTTTTGGCAGAACACAAGTGAATTACTATCGCAGCGGTACCGGTTCGGGCGGGAGTGTCCATGTTTCATATACGACCAACCTGCTAGACGGTCTTCGCAGTAAAAAGAACCTTGTAGTCAACGAAGAACTGGCAGCCGTTTATGAACAATGGATTGAGCAAAATCCATTCGATAATGGCGGAGGTGGCTGGGCTGCAGAGCCATGGCATCAGAAGGAAATGCCTTTAAGCGACGAGCTGGTGTCGGAGGCCAGAAGCAAATCGGCTAAAGCGATCATTGTGATCGGACGTACGGCGGGAGAAGATCAGGACAATGCTGATGAGCCGGGAAGCTACCAATTAATGGCGGAAGAAAAAGCGATGCTGAAGCAGGTGACGACCTATTTTGAACAAACCGTCGTTGTGCTGAATGTATCGAATATTATTGATATGAGCTGGCTGAACGATGAAAGTTATGTGTACCCGATTTCTAGCGTGATCTACTCCTGGCAGGGTGGCATGGAGGGGGGCAATGCGATTGCCGACGTGCTGGCTGGAGAGGTGACACCGAGTGGCAAATTAACCGATACCATCGCTTATTCCATCAAAGACTATCCATCGACCCGCAATTATGGCAATGAATTCAAAAACGTGTATGAGGAAGATATCTATGTGGGATATCGATATTTCGAAACATTTTGCCCGGATAAGGTTCAGTTTGAATTTGGTTACGGGTTATCTTATACCTCCTTTAAAGTCGAGCCTGAGGCAGTCAAACTGATCACCCAAGCAGGAGCATCCTACGTCCAAATCGATGTAACCGTAACTAATACGGGAACCACCTATGCAGGAAAAGAGGTCGTGCAGGTCTATTATGCTGCACCACAAGGAAAGCTGGGACAACCAGCCAAAGCTCTGGCGGCATTCGGGAAGACTAAAGTCCTTCAGGCAGGTGAAGCGCAGCGTCTTACCGTAAGTTTCCCTATCCTTTCTATGGCGTCTTACGATGACGCGGGTGTGACGGGGTATCCTTCCGCATATGTGCTGGAAGAGGGGACTTACCGCTTTTATGTGGGAACCAGTGTCAAAGCTCTGGCGGAAATAGGCTTCGAAGGACAAAGTGGTTATGTCGTGGATGCTCTTCAAGTCGTGGAGCAGCTACAAGAGGCAATGGCGCCGACCGAAAGCTTTACTAGAATGAAGCCAGGCGCCCAGAAGGAAGACGGTTCGTACGAGCTCATCGCTGAAGAAGTGGCGACGCGCAAGGTTTCTATGACCGAACGGATCGAGAACAATCTACCCGAAACGCTTGAGCAGACGGGTAATCAGGGCTATTTGTTAAGAGATGTTCACGATGGTAAAGTCGGCATGGAAGCTTTTATCGCCCAGCTTAGCGATCACGATCTGGCTACGATCGTCCGAGGAGAAGGCATGAGCAGTCCGCTTGTTACACCGGGTACGGCTTCAGCTTTCGGCGGGGTCAGCGATCAATTGTTCAATTACGGTATCCCGGTCGCAGCTACAGCAGATGGCCCGTCCGGAATTCGGATGGATAGTGGGCAGAAAGCGACTCAGGTACCTATTGGCACCTTGCTTGCAGCAACCTGGAATGCAGAATTGGTTGAAGAGCTATATGTTATGGAAGGCCGGGAATTAGTCAGCAACAATGTGGATGCTTTGCTTGGACCGGGATTGAATATCCGCCGCAGTCCGCTTAATGGACGCAACTTTGAGTATTTTTCGGAAGATCCGCTGATCTCAGGGATATTTGCCGCAGCCTGTACACGAGGTATTATGAAGGGCGGTTCTAATGCTACACTGAAGCATTTCGCCTGCAATAACCAGGAGAAACATCGCAGTAAGGTAGATGCTATCGTATCTGAACGTGCTCTTCGGGAGATTTATCTAAAAGGTTTTGAAATTGCAGTGAAGCAGGGCGGCGCGAATTCGATTATGACCTCCTATAATCCGATTAACGGGCATTGGGCAGCTTCGAACTATGACATGAATACCACGATTCTTCGCGGGGAATGGGGTTTCAAAGGCATCGTGATGACAGATTGGTGGGCCATCATGAACGATGTTGTCCATGGAGGTGCAGCAGATCGGAAATATATGAACTGGATGGTCCGTGCTCAAAACGATCTGTACATGGTGGTCAGTAACTACGGAGCAGAAATCAATGCTTATGATGACAATACGCTGGAATCCTTGGAAAATGGCTCTTTAACCCGAGGAGAACTTCAACGTTCCGCCATGAACATCTGCGAGTTCATCATGCACGCACCGGTGTTCTCCAGAGAACAACAGATTGAAGAAACGGTCGCTGCCTTCAAGGCGAATCCAACGCTTTCGGCAGAGCAGGTGCAAGATCTATTCCATAATGCACAGGTTAAACCTGTCACAGTCGGATCGATCTTTATGAAAGTGGAGCAGGCTGGTCCCTACCGGATTATTGTCAATATTATGTCTCAGGAACCCGAACTGGCGCAAAGCGCGTGTAATGTGATCCTGAACGATCAATTGATGACGACTATTCAAAGTAATGGGACAGAAGGCAAATGGATCAGACAGAAGCTTGTCAAAATCGAATTGGAAGCAGGTCTGTATGAATTGAAATTGGAATTCATCAAACCAGGCTTGCAGATTGATTGGATCGAATTTAAGCAAGTATAATTAATTGCGAAGACACCTTTAGGGGTGTCTTTTTTTTTGCGTTTTTTTTGAATTCATAGATTGATATTGTTAGATTAAACTGCATTAATGTTAGATAAATGTATTGAGAAAGGACCTCTGACCATTCGGAGCGCAAGCGATCTGTATCTCTACGACAATACGCTGAAGGCTATCAAGGTTAAAGGCTCTGTCGTTAAGGAATGGGTGGAGATGAGTGCGGGTGCATTTAATACTATCGATGAAAATAGCACCGCACCGCAAAGTCTGCTGAATTCAGCGTTTGCCGTATATAACTTCGATGTTATTGACGGTATTAGATACACCATTGATGTGACGAAGGCTGCGAAATATAATCCAAACGGTACGGTTAACAATGCTTCATCGAGTCGGGTGAAGCAAATAACCTATAACGGTAAGCCATTGGATCTGGATCAGGACTTCATTGTTGTGACTAACAACTACCGCGCTAGTGGCGGGGGGAACTTCCCAGGCGTGAAAGGGTCTGAGATGATATTGGATTCACAGGATGAGAACCGCCAGGTTCTGATGGATTACATCAGTGAAGTGGGTACCATTGATCCATCAGCGGATGGCAACTGGTCCCTGGCTCCTATTTGGAGCAATGTCAATCTTACCTTTACCTCTTCACCCGATGCAGCCAAAGTGCTGCCAGCAAATATGACCGATACTGGTGAGAAAGATATTAAGGGTTTCGGTATTTATAATTTGAAACTGCCAGTGGAGGTCCATCTGATCGGAATCAATGATTTCCACGGTCAGCTGGACACCGTATCTACAGTTAGCAATAAGCCTGCAGGGACAGCAGCGATTCTGGCTACTTATTTGAAAGAAGCTCGTGCCAAACACGACAATTCCCTACTCTTCCATAATGGGGATTCCGTAGGCGCATCCGCTCCCGTATCTTCGCTTGAGCGCGATGAGCCTACTATTGAGTGGATGAATAATATGAAATTTGATGTGGGTTCTCTAGGGAATCATGAGTTCGACCAAGGCGTTGCAGCGTTGATGACACAGCTTGATGGCGGTGTTGATCCGAAGGACAGCAATGTTACTCACGCAGGTACTAACTTTGCTTACGTCAATGCTAATGCGATTAGCATTGCGACAGGCGAACCCATCATTGCCCCTTATGTAATTAAAGAGGTAGGCGGTGTGAAAATCGGATTTATAGGTTTGGTAACGAAGAGTACTCCGAGCAAGGTATCACCTGCCGGTACGGCAGGCGTGCGATTCCTGACTCCTGATGAAGAAGTCATAGCGGTTGAGAAATATGCCAAGGAACTTCAGGATCAGGGAGTGGAGACGATTATCGTCCTAGCCCATGATCCAGCTTCAACCAAAGCCGATGTTACAACGGGTGAGGCGGCTGATCTGGCGAAAGCACTTCCAGCAGACTCTCCGGTTGACGTTATTGTTGCCGGTGATAACCACGCGTTAGCCAACGGCGTTGTGAACGGCAAGTTGATTGTGCAGGCCTATTCCTATGGTACTGCATTTGAGGATATCAAGCTGCTGATTGACCCACTAACGGGAGATGTTACTAGTAAATCTGCTGTTGTTACAACTACCTTCCAGGAAGGTGTAACACCTGATGCAGATACTGTCGCTCTGGTTAACAAATATCTTGAGATGCATCCAGAGCTGACCAATCCTGTAGGGACGACAGACGGAACCATTACTCGTACAGACGCTTACAACAATGAATCTGCTCTTGGCAATCTGATAGCCGATGCTATGCTTACCGCAGATTTTGGCGACGGTAAAGGGGCTGCGGACTTCGCCTTTATGAATCCGGGTGGTATCCGTGCCGATCTTCCAAAGGGTAACGTTACATTTGGCGATCTAGCCAAAATTCAACCGTTCGGCAACACTCTGGTAAAATTGACCTTAACCGGAGCGCAAATCAAAACCCTGCTTCAGCAGCAATGGAATGTTACGTCCAGCGGAACTGCAGATACCAAAACCCTGCAAATTTCCGGTCTGAAATATACTGCCAACATGTATCTTCCAGTTGCTGAACGCCTCGCCAGCCTTACATTGGCTGACGGAACACCGATTAACCCAAGCCAGAATTATACGGCTGTTGTGAATAACTTCATGGCTGCAGGCGGAGATAACTACAAAGTCTTGACCGAAGCCAGCGCTTCCTTGGCTGGGCCTATCGATCTGGATGTATTCTACGCTTATATTGTGAAGAAGTTTAACTACGGAGCGATTACTGCGGGTATCGAAGGGCGTATCAACAATAATCGGGTTCTCCAACCAACTTCGACACCTTCAGGGAATCCAGGAGGCATTGTGACGCCAACGCCAACACCGACAGCTAGTGCGACTGCAGCACCTAGTGCTACACCTGCACCAACGGCAACTCCGGCCCCTACTGGAGATCCGGTTCCAAGTTTCAATGATTTGGGTAAGGTAGCTTGGGCTAAAGAGGCTATCGATTCTCTGACAGCCAAAGGTATCATTAAAGGGTTTAACGATAATGACTTTGCACCACTTAAGAACGTAACTCGTGCAGAATTCGTTACCATGCTGGTTCGTGCCATGAATCTGACAGATTCCGGTGCAGCCAGCGCGTTTAGTGACGTTAAATCAAACGTCTGGTATACGGACTCTATAGCTATTGCGGTTAAGGCTGGCTTTGTAAAAGGCTCCGGGAACGGAAAGTTTGAACCGGGTCGTGAAATTACCCGAGAAGAGATGGCGATTATGGTTGCGAACGCTCTGAAAGGTCAACTGCAGCCGATTGATAATAGTGCTGCACTGATCAAGTTTGCAGACAAAGCTAATATCGCTCCTTACGCACTGGAAGCTGTTGCGCAGTTGACTAATATGGGGATTGTCAGCGGAGTAGAGGCCGCGAAATTTGCTCCGAAGGGCATTGCTAATCGTGCTCAGGCGGCAGTTATTATCTACCGTACGCTGCAGCAAGTGTCTTAATTCTTTAGATATTTCAAGGGTGCTTTGCTTATCATCAACGGATGAGAGCGGAGCACCTTTTTTTATTCCTATCCCATTAATCCCTTCAGTCCACCCAGAAAAGGTCGAATGGACTTGATCATACCGTAGCCCATCCTCATCACCGGTATAGCTTTCTGTATCATTCCGAAGAAGCGAAAGGGGCCAAATCCCGCACCACCGGCAGCTCCAGCCCCGGAACCTCCCAAAAGAGATCCGATTAGCGGCATAAATCCAGAGACGTCGGCTTTCTGTGAACGAACGGAGGAACTCTTTTTAGTGTTCTTGCCCGTGTTTGGTCTGGGTCTGGAAAGGATCAAAGCGTTCTTTTCAAATCCGCTTATATAGCCTACATATGAACGTCCATCGTGCAGCGTGATGCAGACGGGTCGGCCGTGCAGTTGTTTTGCCCGCTTACGGATCTTTGTTGAATTTACCATTCGTACCTCACCTCGTTGTTTATTTACTCTATATTACTCAGATCAACAGGTCCTGCTTGTGCATGAGCATAGCTATCTTTTACGATAATAATGCCCAAGCTCATATTGTCCTTTCGAAGGAATCGTGCTATATTCACTTTTGTATGTTATTATATTTACCTTATTACTTTGCGGTCGTGGCGGAATTGGCAGACGCGCACGGTTCAGGTCCGTGTGGTAGCAATATCGTGGAGGTTCGAGTCCTCTCGACCGCATACGCAATTTGATATTTGCAAGGTAAGCTCTTCTGTCGCTCTTCAGCCTGAAGGGTCTTTTTCTGTTTATATGCCTATTCTTTCATGCATCAAAATCCAATGTGGAAGAAGTGAATATAGATGGAGCCTGTTATTGCAAGGATGAAGCCAAGCAGCCGTTTTCTGAATAAACATTTCTCTGGGGAATCTATGGATTACCGCGAGATTGTTGCGCTTTTTATACCGATTTTGGTTGATCAGGCCTTTATCGTAGGGTTGAATCTCGTGAATACGGCTATGATTAGCTCATCCGGCGTGGCGGCAATCAGTGCAGTGAATATGATTGATTCGCTTAATATTTTTATGATTAGTATATTTGTAGCGGTGGCAACGGGGGGGACAGTGGTTGTAGCCCAGTATAAGGGCAGCGGCAATGATTCTATGGTATCCCATGCAACCGCCGGGGCGGTGTCCTCCGTATCTTTGATAGCTTTGGCCATCGGTTTGGTAGGCATATTATTTCATAATCCCCTACTGAATCTGCTGTTCGGTGCCGCTTCAACGGATGTCATGGACAATGCCCGGACATATCTGATTGGGAGCTCCATTTCCTATCTGGGGATTGCCGTGGTTCAGGCGGTATGCGGTGCTCTGCGTGGAATTGGCAGAACGCGAGCGTCGCTTATGCTGTCACTGATTATGAATTTGGCCTATGTTGTGTTGAATATCGTATTTATTACGCTGCTGCACATGGGTGTGCTGGGCATGACTATTTCGATTAATGTAGCCCGGTATTTAGGTGCGATATGTGCTCTTTATTACTTGTTCCGGCTGGACGCCAGCCTTCATATCCGTCTTCGCGATCTATTTGTAATTAAGATAACGATGCTCAAAAAAATAATGTTTATCGGTGTGCCCTTTGCGGCTGAACAAGTTTTCTTCAATGGGGGCAAAATTCTGACCCAAATCTTCATTGTCAGTCTGGGTACGTATGCAATTGCCGCCAATGCGATCGCTTCAACTTTTGCCGGGCTCATGCAGGTTCCTGCCGGTGCGCTTTCTCTGACGCTGATTACGGTTGTTGGTCAATGTATGGGAAGGCGGAATATCAAGGATGCCCGGAAGTTCGTCAAGTCGTTTCTGCTGCTGTCCTCGGCCTCGTTCGTACTGATGACGCTGCTGATCATGCCGCTGTTCCATCCCATTCTTTCGTTGTTCCATCCGCCTGCGGAGATTGTGGGTGAAATCTTCACCATTGTACTCATCAATGCCATTGCCCAAATTCCGCTATGGTCTCTCAGCTTCATTACGCCTTCTGGACTCAGAGCGGCTGGAGATTCCAAGTTCACTTCGATGGTCTCTATGCTGTCCATGTGGCTCTTCCGCGTAGTGCTTGGGTATGTACTGGGTATTGTTCTGGATATGGGCCTCCTTGGGGTATGGCTGGCGATGAACTGTGAATGGGGCATTAGGGGAGCGATCTTTATCAAGCGTTTCCTGGGCGAGAAATGGTATCAGCATCGTCTGATTTAAAGATTACGACAAAGTCAAACCTAAAAGAAGTGAAGGTATGCTAGAGCCAAACCTAAATATTAAACAGAGCCAACGGTTTCTTGAAAAATATTTTTCTGGAGAATCGATTGATTATCACCAGATTATCGCGCTTTTTATACCCCTACTAATTGATCAAGCCTTTCTGGTGGGCTTAAATCTCGTGAATACGGCTATGATTAGCTCATCGGGAGTAGCGGCTATCAGCGCGGTGAATATGATAGACTCCCTGAATATTTTTCTCATAAGTGTGTTTATTGCCGTGTCGACAGGTGGAACAGTTGTTGTTGCTCAGTACAAAGGCAGTGGCAACAATCCGATGGTATCAAAAGCCACTGCAGGTACCGTATCCTCAGTTTCGCTGCTGGCCATTTGCATCGGTGTATTTGGGATATTGTTTCATAATTCGCTATTAAATCTGTTGTTTGGAGCGGCTTCTCCGGATGTCATGGTCCATGCCCGAACGTATCTGATCGGGAGCTGTTTATCCTATCTGGGTATAGCTGTCGTAGAGGCAGTATGTGGTGCCCTGCGCGGAATCGGGAGAATGAAAGCATCGCTGATGCTGTCTCTGATTATGAATCTGACTTATGTTCTGTTAAACGTCGTATTTATTAATGTTCTGCATATGAGTGTGCTGGGCATGGCGATTTCTGCAAATGTATCCAGATATTTGGCCGCGGGTTGCGCGATCTTTTATCTGCTGCGGCTGGACAACAATCTGCAAGTAAAGCTTCGGGATATGCTGGTGCTGAACTGGTCGATGCTCAAAAGAATAATGTTTATCGGCTTACCGTTTGCGGCTGAGCAAATGTTCTTTAATGGTGGCAAAATCCTGACCCAAATCTTCATTGTTAGCTTGGGTACTTATGCTATTGCAACTAATGCGATTCTCTCTTCCTTGGCTGGGGTGATGCAAATTCCCGCTAATGCGCTGTCTTTGACAGTGATTACGGTTGTGGGTCAATGTATGGGACAACGAAATGTTAAGGATGCCCGAAAATTTACCAAATCCTTTCTCGTGTTGGCATCGGCTTCTTTTGTCTTCATGGGCCTGCTCGTCTTGCCTTTTTTCTATCCGCTCGTGTCGCTGTTTCATCCACCGGATGACATAGTGGGAGATATCTTCCTAATCCTGCTCATCAATACACTCGCTCAAATCCCACTGTGGGCCGTAAGCTTCATTACACCATCGGCGCTTAGAGCAGCGGGAGATGCCAAGTTTACGTCGATCGTGTCCATGCTGTCTATGTGGCTGTTTCGCGTAGTGCTGGGGTATATTCTAGGAATCGTACTTCATATGGGCATCCTGGGTGTCTGGTTAGCGATGAATTGCGAATGGGGAATCAGGGGTGCTATTTTCCTCAAGCGTTTCTGGGGGGAGAAGTGGGTTCAGCACCAAGTGATTTAAACTTGTTGAAAATAGGGCTGTCCCAAAAGAAGATATTTTTCACGTATGAGACAGTCTTTTGACACTTCAAAGCTGTAAAAGTTAAAAAACGAGCCAGTTTCCGGGTTATTGGAGACTGGCTGGTTTTCGTTTTTGATCCGTAGTGGCCTGCTTTAGCAGGTTATGGGCAAGCGTAAGCCACCCGACTTCGAGCGTCACTTTTGACAACTCTCGAAGCAGGAAACGCCGGAATCCCCGGTTGTTCTTCAGTTGCCCAAACACACTTTCCGGTTCCGTCATTCTCCGAATCGCAAGCACATATCCTTCCTCGCTTCGCAATAGCTTCCTGGCCTGATTTCGGTAACGCAGGGCTGCCATACTGACGGTGACTTCCCGGTTTCCCGCCGCCTTCGTACAGCTGGATTTCAGTGGGCAGTCTTCACAACTTGCACTTTGGTAATGACGTTTGTGAATTTCGTATCCACTTTCCGTTTTTTCTTTGCTCTCGTAGCGATAATGAAGAGTTCGTCCAGCCTTACAGGTCCACGTATCTTGCTCCTCGTCGTAACTCCAGTTTTCGATCTTTCCGATCTGGCTTCTCGAGGCTTTACTTTTCTCTTTGTGGTAGCTGCTATACTTAACAACTTCTTGGATTTGTTCCTGTTCCAAATAAGCATAATTTTCTTCGCTTCCATACCCTGCATCGGCGATGAGCGTTTTAGGCAATCTTCCTAGGTGGCGTCCGAATCCGTCTTGCTAAAGCTGTTTCGACTCCCCAGTGTTTCCTGATATTGTTCGTATTTTTTCAGGCGCGGAATTAGATCCTTGCGGAACTGACGTACCGCTTTCTTCAGTGGTTTATCTTCCGGTTTCTCCTGGAGCTGAGCTTCCAGCTATTGAATGGCGGTTTCTAATTTCTCGCCGGATTGGGTTCCTTCGCCGAGTTCAGCCAGGTCTCTGCCTTCTTGAATCTGCTCTTCCCGCTGAAACCAGCGGAGAGGACGGACTGATTGCGGAAAAACGGTAGCGGTCGCCCGAAAGCTTTCTGAAGGAAAGCTCGCTTCGAAAGCATATGCTGTGTCCGGATTTTCACCGCTAAGGGGAATTCAAAAAAACTGGACACAACAGCGATTGGAGCAACGGTCCGGTCGCGAAAGCGTCCTCACAAGCACAACCGTTTAACTGACTCCAAAGACAAGGGGTGTCCCAAGCAGCCACTTCATGGCTTATGGGACAGCCCCATTTCGTAGTAAGCAGCAAGGAGGAGTGAAGTGTATCCTTATATTTTTGAATGATCAATATTGAACGATAAATGATAATAAATGATTGTAAATAGATTATTATTGACAGTTATTTGATCTGAGTATATATTCTTGATGTGGATAATTAGAAAATACCTAATATACGTAAGGTAACATGACATAAAACAACCCATGAGGAGGCAAAGAACAATGAATACTTTCGAGCACTATAATCCGACGCAGCTTATATTTGGACGAGGAACGCTCAGTCAGCTTGGTAGTCACTTGAAGTCCTTTGGCAAAAGAGTGTTGGTAGTTTATGGTGGTGGAAGCATTAAGCGAAACGGCGTATATGATGGTGTGATGGAGCAATTGAACGGTATCGGTGCGGTTGTCTTCGAACTGGGTGGAGTTGAACCGAATCCGCGGCTGACAACTGTACATAGTGGTATTGCACTCTGCAAGGCCAATGATATCGATTTTATTCTCGCTGTCGGGGGCGGAAGTGTCATAGACTGCGTTAAGGCCATTGCCGTTGGTGTCAAGTATGACGGGGAGGTATGGGATATCATCAGCAAGAAAATCTATCCGGAGTCTGCATTATCTTATGGAACGGTCCTGACGTTGGCAGCTACTGGATCAGAGATGAATGCTGCCTCTGTCATCACCAACTGGGAGACCAAGGAGAAGAATGGTTGGTGGGCCCATTTTAATTACCCGCAATTCTCCATTCTGGACCCAGAATTTACGTTCTCAGTCCCTAAAGATCAGACTATTAATGGTATCGTGGATATCATGTCGCACATATTCGAGCAATATTTCCATCACACGGCTAACTCACCGATCCAAGACAGCTTATGCGAAGCAATGCTCCGAACTGTAATTACAACAGCACCAAAGCTGTTGGACAATTTGGATGATTATGAAGCTCGGGAAACCATTCTCTATGCTGGAACAATGGCGTTAAATGGTACGCTAGCGATGGGGACAGATGGAGATTGGGCCACACATAACATTGAGCATGCGGTCAGCGCGGTATACGATATCGCGCACGGGGCGGGTCTTGCCATTCTGTTCCCTAATTGGATGGAGCATGTAATAGACGAGGGTCTTGGCCGATTTCAACAAATGGCTGTTCAAGTGTTCGGAGTTGATCCTGTCCATAAGACAGCTCGGGAAACGGCACAAGAAGGCATACAAGCATTACGTGCCTTCTGGGATTCCATTGGGGCTCCGAACCGGCTTGAGGATTGTCTGATCGGAGATGATCAGTTGGATGTTATGGCCGACAAAGCAATGGCAAAAGGTCCATTCGGCGAGATTAAGAAGCTGCAGAAAGAGGATGTTCTGGCGATTTATCGCAACTCCCTTTAAGTTGGCAGCTCGGGTCATTCCACTGTGCACATTGTAGCTAGGGAAGCAGTCGTCTTTTCGCATAAACAGGTCAGCCAGAAATTTCTGGTGGGCCTGTTTTTTTGAAATATAAGCGTACTATGTCAACAAGCAATCATCTATTCTTCTATTTCTCGAAGAAACGGGTGCCGTCCATATAAAGGACGGCAAAGCCGTTTCTTCTTGGTGTGTCTTGAGTTAGGAATATCCAACATCTACCTTGGAAAAAATGAAATAGCAACTAACAGGATAGGACTAAACACAGCGATCACTGTGTGATATGACACGTCATGTAATGATATATTATTTTAATAAATAAAATATATGTTGAAATATTATATCAAAACTACTACAATACGAAGTATAGAGAATTTATTACATCAAAGGAGTTTTTCAATATGTTAGAGAACCTGACGACCGAAAGAAGAAATCAACGTACGATGCATTTGGATCAGATGAGTGTTACAGAGCTGCTTACCGTGATGAACGACGAGGATGCCAAAGTAGCTGGTGCGGTTAAAGAACAAATCCCTAATATAGCGCAAGCGGTTACGGCCATTACGGAGTCACTGCGCCAGGGAGGACGTCTTATTTATATGGGGGCCGGTACGAGTGGGCGGATTGGACTGCTGGATGCTGTTGAATGTCCACCTACCTTTGGAACATCTCCGGAGATGGTTGTGGGCCTGATTGCTGGCGGGAGCAATGCTTTTATCAAAGCGGTGGAAGGTGCAGAGGATCGGGAAGAACTGGGAGTTACGGATTTACAGAGCATTAATCTTACGGCGAAAGATGCTGTTGTTGGGATTGCTGCCAGTGGAAGAACACCGTATGTGATCGGGGGTCTTGCCTATGCAAGAAGCTTGGGGGCAGTGACGATCAGTATTAGCTGTAACAAAGATGCTGAAATCAGCCACAAGGCAGACATCAGCATTGAAATTGAAAATGGGCCTGAAGTGCTGACCGGATCCACCCGATTGAAGGCGGGTACCTCACAAAAACTGGTGTGTAACATGCTGTCCACAGCCGCGATGATTGGACTCGGCAAGGTCTATGGAAATTTAATGGTTGATGTTCAGCTCTCGAACGAGAAATTGGTCGAACGGGCCAAACGAATTATTATGGAAGCGACTTCTTGCGACCTTCCGACAGCAGAGACAACCTTGGAGTTGGCGGGGCGCAAGCCAAAGCTGGCCATTCTGATGATTCTGACAGGCTGTACGTATACGGAAGCCCAAGAGAAATTGGAGCTAACTAAGGGCTTTATCGGGCCTGCAGTACAACAAGCGTAAGATTCATAAACGTGAGCACAGGAGGCTAAGAGGATGAACAAGTATGAAGTAATGGCCCAAGAGATCCTGAATTCTATTGGTGGGACTGGGAATGTTGGAGAGTTCACGAATTGCATGACCAGGCTGCGTGTCTCCATTAAAGATCACGGCCAAATCAACGAAGTTGGTTTGAAGAAGGTGGAGGGAGTACTCGGCGTAGTAGATGATGAAACCTATCAAATCATTCTCGGGCCGGGCGTTGTCAGCAAGGTGGCAGAAGAATTCGGGAAGCTGATCCAAATCGGAGCTGTGAATGATTCGGGCGCAGGGACGAAGATTCAGGAAAGTACTGATATCAAGTCTGAGTTGAAAAAGAAAAATAATACGCCCTTTAAAAACTTTTTGCGGAAAATCGGTAATATCTTTATCCCGCTGATTCCGGCCCTTGTCGGTGCGGGGATTATTAACGGGATTGCCGGACTGCTGAACAATCTGATTACGTCGGGGAATGCCGCTGATTGGGTGGTTACCCTGCAGCCTATCTTGGGGGTTATTGGCTCTGCCTTTTTCGGTTATCTAACGATTTTTGCCGGTATTAATGCGGCCAAGGAATTTGGTGGAACACCAGCGCTTGGTGGGGCGGTCGCCGCGATCATTGTTGCCCCTGCGGTAGCTAATATTTCTTATATCTATCCTTTCTTCGGTGAGATTAAATTGAACGCAGGCCAGGGCGGGATTATTGGTGCGATTCTTGCAGCAGGATTGCTATCGGTTCTGGAGAAATATCTGCGTAAACGGGTTCCGGCTGCTATTGATATTATTGTGACACCGACACTCTCGCTCCTTGTCGTTGGTCTATTGACGGTATTCTTCTTGATGCCGGTAAGCGGTATTATTTCTCAAGGGATCGGTGACGTTACCATCTGGCTGTTGGCCCATGGTGGCCCTTTGGCGGGGTTCGTGCTTGCCTCGTTATTCCTGCCGCTGGTCATGTTCGGACTGCATCAGGCACTCATTCCTATTCACGCGGAATTAATCACTCAGGTCGGGTATACGGCGCTGCTTCCCATTCTGGCGATGGCGGGAGCAGGCCAGGTTGGATCGGCTATTGCCATCTATGTTAAGCTGAATCATAATTCGAGATTGCGCAATATGATTAAGGGAGCGCTGCCGGTTGGGTTTCTTGGGATCGGTGAGCCGCTGATCTACGGAGTAAGCTTGCCCCTCGGACGACCTTTTATCACAGCCTGTCTGGGCGGTGGCTTCGGCGGAGCCTTACTAGGTCTGTTCGCCATGACGGAGCGGTTTGTCGGAACTGTGGCGATAGGTCCATCGGGTCTAGTCCTGATTCCTCTTCTTAAGGGTCCAATGGGCTTTGGGGCTACGATGCTAGTGTACTTGTCAGGATTAGTCATCTCTTATATCGCCGGATTTGTGTTAACCTACTTCTTCGGTTTTACAAAACAGATGCTTGTAGAGCATAATAAAGAAGAATAATAACTGCTGAGGATTAGGTGGGTTCCTGTAAGACGCCGCCTAATCTTATCTGTCAGAACGGGCGGGGATTAACCGCCCGTTTTTGCATGGAGAAGGGGGATTGAAATGACGGGAAGCATCGTGGTGCAAATGAAGAGTATGCTGACACAGCTGCCGGAATCGGAACGTAAGGCAGCCAGCTATATGTTGGACGAGCCTGAGGAAGTCTCCAAGCTGAGTATTCATGCGCTTGCAGAGAAGGCGGGAACGAGTGCAGCTGCGATTACCCGGCTGTGCCGTTCGCTTGGATTGACGGGGTTCCCGGATTTAAAGGTCCGCCTCTCCGTCGATAATGCCAAACCACAAATGCCAGGGTATTACGATATCGAGCCTGAAGAAACAGTGCCTAATGTCATTCGCAAAACGGTCTCGAACAGCCTGCAGGCGATTCAAGATACCGTGCTGCATGTACAGCCGGAAATGATCGAGCAAGTGGTGCGGAGCTTTGATGAAGCCTCGGTAATTTATATGTATGGTGTCGGAGCTTCGGCCATCGTGGCCGCCGATGCCGCTCAGAAGTGGCTGCGTCTTGGTAAACAGGCATTCGCCCTGCAGGACGAGCATGTCATTGCCGCAGCGCTGGCAAGTGCTCCGCCTCATGCTCTATTTATGGGTGTCTCTTACAGCGGGAACACTAGAGAGGTAGTTCAGCTGTTTCGAGTGGCGAAGCAATATGGTGTCCGGTCTATTGGTTTGTCCCGATTTGGCAGTCACAAGATATCCGAATTGGCGGATATGATGCTGTATACACCGCTGGCGCCTGAAGCTACGCTGCGAAGTGGAGCAACCAGTTCGCGGTTGGCTCAACTGGTGGTGATTGATATCTTATTTTTTGCATATGCTTCTACCCAATATGAGGAAACCATTGCTAAGCTGGGACGGACTCATCAGGCGATTTCATTTCTGAAATAAGCCTGCGGTTGATTTCGCGGCTGACTAATTCGAGCGAACGAACAACGGGGCAAACATACAAAGCCAGAATAGTGGAAGTTCATATTTGGCGGACTGTAGCACCGCTATTTCACTTTTGAGGGGGGTAGGTGAACAAGAAGCGGACTCAGAAGACGTTATTGAAGTAAAACCATTTTCTAATGAGAAGAAATTAGATCAATAACGTCCCTGGTGTCCGTCAAATTCTCAAATCAGCTGATTTCGAACAAATAGGGGCTCCTCAGTCCGGTTCACTGGGTCACCCCTGATTTTTGAGATAGAGCTGCCTTTTCTGTTGAAAGTAAGTAATTAAACGCTAGCCACTGGCCCAAAAAAATTCGGCAAATACTCTTTATTGGCTTCCAGCATCTCATCCAGCATAAGAATCGCGATCTCGACGGACGGGACGAGTGGATGATGGGCCAAGGCTTGGATGGCCAGGCTGCGGTCTCCGGTTACAGCGGCGTCAATGGCCAGCTGTTCGTAGGTTTTGACGGCATGGATGAGTCCCTTTGCCATAGGTGGAATCTTGGTTAGCGGCAAGGGCAGGGGTCCAGTCTTGGTGACCACACAGTTGACCTCAATGCTCGCATCGTCAGGCAGAAAGTCCAAGATGCCGCGGTTGGCGACATTGAGGGTCTGGATATCGTTCGTGCCGTTGTATAGTGATCTCATCAGATTAACTGCGGCCTCGGAATAAAAGGCTCCACCACGCTGCTCCAGCTGCTGTGGCTTATCTTTTAAATTGGGATCACTGTAGAGCTCGAATAGCTCTTCTTCCACGCGTTTGACGACCTTGGCCCGGTTCTCGCCTTGTTTGAAGGCTTCCAACTGCTCTGCCAGCATGGCATCGGTCATATAGAAATATTTCAAATAGTAGGAAGGCAGGGCATGAAGGGACTGCAGAAATTCGGGGTTCCACTCCCGAGCGGGAACGTTCTTGGCACTATAGCTGGTGGTATCCGCGAGCATGTCATCCAGCTTGTCTTCTCCTTCAACATCAATGCGTGTGATCCAGTGCAGATGATTAAGGCCGACGAATTCAGCATATACGCGGTCGGGTGCGACGCTGTATTTGGCCGATACTTGCTTGATTAGACCGATAGGGGCATTGCACAGACCGATGCTCTTTACGGTGGAATATCTCAGAACAGCCTCGGTGACCATACCTGCCGGGTTGGTGAAATTGAGCAGCCAGGCATTGGGGGCCAGCTCCTCGATATCGCGGCAGATGCCTAAGATTACGGGTATTGTGCGCAGCGCCTTCATCATCCCGCCAGGGCCAGTTGTTTCTTGGCCGATGACACCATATTTGAGCGGTATAGACTCATCACGAGCACGAGCATCCAGCATCCCTACACGGATCTGTGTACTGACAAAATCTGCGCCAGCAATGGCTTGGCGGCGGTCAGTCGTCAGATGAATTTCAATCGGGAGTCCCGATTTCTCTACCATTCGTTTCGCCAGATTACCTACAATGTTCAGCTTGCGTTGTCCGGGTTCAATATCGACAAGCCAGAGCTCTCGAACCGGCAGTTCCTTATAGTGCTGAATGAAGCCCTCTACCAATTCCGGTGTATAGGAAGAGCCTCCGCCGATGACGGCAATCTTAAGTCCTTGTTTAGTTGTCAAGATCAATCACTCCTGTCTTAATCATGGGTTGAATAGCTGCGAAATCTTGATAAACTCGCATGTTCTCATATACTTCTTCACTAATACTTATCCCGCCGTACTCCATGGCAGACCATACGGCACCGACTACGGGCTCTGTGGTTAGGGTAACAACTGTAGCCTGAGGGGCAGCGGCAAGTACAGCCTGCTCGATCAGTGGGCGAATCCAGCCGCGGTCACCTCGGGTTAGCAGGCTTCCAGCCAGAACTACGTCGAAGGTTTCCTTCTGCATGCCTAGTCTGTGTATGACGGCCACTGCCGACTTACCCAGCTCTACACCTTGTCGCTGCAGAATCTCCAGAGCTACGGCATCATCTTCGGCGGCCGCTTCGAACAGTAAGCGGGCCGCATCTACGGGCACTTGCTTGCCGTGATCGAGAAAATCGTTGAACAAGACGTCAACTCGTTCATAGCCAAGTAGCTTCAATAACAGTCCGGTCAGTAAGGTGGGTTGCTCCCGTCCATCCCAAGCGCGGATGACCGAGCGGAAGACTTCAATGTTAAGGGAGCCGCCCCCGCCGAAATCCCCGTACATGTAATCAAAACCTCCGCATTGATAATGCTGTCCCTGTGGATTTCGACCGGCCGCATTCGTGCCTGTACCACAGATGAGAGCGATACCATAAGAACGGTTCGTACCGGCGCGCAGACCAATGATCGTGTCACAGTTAATGGTGTATTGGGTAAACCCGATCTTGCGTATCATCGGATGGAGGATGTTATAATCCGCTTCACGGTCGGCACCCGCAAGCCCTAGGTAGGCATGCTGGATGTCCTCCAATTGGAGTCCGGCTTCAGCTAAGGCCTCGAACGTAGCCTCCTGAATACTGTGTGCGGCTTCAGCGCCCCCCGTCTGGTGGTTGCCGTTGCCGCTCCTGCCTGTGCCGAGCACATTGCCGTATTCATCGCTCAGCAGAGCGTAGGTTTTGGTTCCTCCCCCATCGATCCCCAAGTAGTAAGTCAATGGTCGTCACTCCTAATGTATATAATATGAAAAAGGGAATGGATCTACTTGCTAGAGGTAGATTCACGTATGATAAGCTCTGGGTCAATCCGTATGCTGGACCCGCGCTTCATCTTGCCCGAGATGCGGCTGAGCAGCATAGTCGTGGCTGCGAGTGCAATCTTGTCGGCAGGTTGGCGCAGGGTGGTCAGATGCGGATGAAGCTGGGAAGCAATATAGTGATCATCGTAGCCAACGACGGCTACCTGTTCCGGCACGCGAATGCCTTCCTCCATCAGAGCGTTAATAACGCCCAGGGCAATGTTGTCATCACCGGCAAATACTGCTGTCGGCAGTGTCCCCTGCTTCAGCCAGCGTTTGCAGGTGCTGTAGCCCATTCCGATGTCAAACTCGCCGTGCACAATTTCAAATGGGATAAGCTCCTTTTCCTGAAGCGCTTGTAGGAATCCACTGCGACGCTCCCGCGTACTCCGGAACATTTCCTGTCCACATAGATGGGCGATGGAGGTATGTCCCTGCTCCAGTAGATGGCTGGCAGCCGCGTATCCACCCTTGAAGTTGTCTATCGTGATTGAGAAGGTGTCATTCTCAGGCTTCTGGTTATCAATCAGCACGTAAGGGATACCCCGCCGCTTTAATTCCACAATATAATTATCTTCTTCCATCGGGGAGAGCAGGATTAGTCCATCTACGCGATCCTCTTGAATCAGGTAGTGGTTGTCATCTGATCCGATGCCTGTGGATATGGATATGGCTAGAAAATAGCCGTGCAGGGCCAGCACCTCATTCAGCTCTTTAACCACCGCATCAAAAAAGGAATCCTGCAGCGTGGTGACAATCAGGCCGATGATGCCGGTCTTGCCGCTTGCGAGGCTGCGTGCAGCTGCATTCGGGCGATAATCCAGCTCTTTCATCGCATCGAGCACCTTCTGTCGGTTCTTCTCCCTTACCGATGGAGCTCCGTTTAATACTCGTGATACGGTAACGACGGACATTCCAGATCTTTTGGCTACATCAAAAATACTCACTTTCATCGCTAGTGCTCCTTGCGGCAGATTTTCCGAACTTCTATTCTACCTTTAGTATACAGGGTTGGCCGGGGGTCCGCTAAACGTATGATTTCAAGCAGGTAATACCGTCCACTAAGGGACGGTATGCATATCCAACAACCTCTGTGTTTATTAGCGTTTGATGATCTCGGTTACTTTCTTCTGAATCACTGGCATGACCTCTTCCAACGTCTTATGTCCGGTTTCGACGGGTTGTATTTCATTAATGAACATGTCATTGATTTGCGAGTAGTTGGTGATCAAATGGTTGTAGGATTCATAGCCGTATTTGATAGCACCTTCGTACACTTTTTTCACATCTGCCGGATCAATGCCCTCAAAGTGTTTATAGTAGACTTCTGCCGCTTCGGTATTGACCGGAGGGTTGCCGCCGCTCAGTTCAATGGATTTCTCCTGCACATCAGTTGTTAGTAGATATTTGATCCATTCAAAAGCTTCCTTCGGATGCTTCGAATCCTTCAGTATAAGCAGCGGATCGACATACAGTGTACTCCGTACCTTATCGTTGCCGCCCCAAGGCACTGCGGCTACGCCGATTTTGAACGGAAAATCATTGGCGCCAGCCAGGTTCCAGGAGCCGCCGATGGACATGCCGATTTTGCCAGCAACAAAGGGATCACCGTTCTGACCCGCTACGCTTTTGCTCCATTCAGAGTTCGGCGACACCTTATCCTTGAAGATCAGATCAAACAATTTTTGGTAAGCGGCAATGACTTTGGGAGAGTCAAAATGGGTCTCGGAGGGCACACCACCGTTAGTCCACGTATCCTCGGAGTAAGGCTCAGCTCCAAAATATAACGGCCGCATATCGCGTTCTGCCCATGTGAAGTCGACACCGTATTGTGTTTTGGCGATATTATCGGAGACCACGGTCATTTTCTTGGCTTTGTCCACCATTGCAGCAAATGTCCAGCTCTTATCCTCGTAATCGCTTGGCGGGTAGGACAATTGTGCCGCATCGAACATATCCTTGTTATACAGCATCAGAGTAACGTACATATTGACTGGAATGCCGTAGGTATGGTCTTTTACGGTATAGATCTTCATCAGATCATCAGGAATATTATAATCCGCTGCTTTGAAGCCGTCCTCCTTGATCAGATCGGTCATATCAAACAGCATATCTTTGTTGTAGTATTCAGCAAACCCGCCGTAGCCATAGTGGCTGGTCACATCCGGTGATTTGCCTCCGGCGATTAGAGTCTGCAGCTTGCTGTCAAACTGCTCGTACGGGGCTTTTTCCACTTTGACCTTAATGTTCGGATGTTCCTTCTCAAATTCCGGGATCAGCTTCTCGATAAATGTGCGGTCTTCAGAGTCAATGGTGTAATGAGTGATCGTTACCTGCTCGCTGTTGGTGCCTGAATTAGCAGCTCCACCGTTCGCTTCACCTGCAACATTTCCCGCTGATTTCCCGCCGCTGCAGCCTGACAAGGTCGTAACAATAAGAGTGGTCGCTGCGAGTACAGTTGCCAGAGTCTTTCTATTCTTGTTCATCCGCTAATTCCTCCATGATTTCAGGTGTATTCAGCCGCTTGATGTAAGCGGTGGGTCATTACTTGATGCCTGTGAGCACAATACCTTCTACGAACTGCTTCTGGGCGACAGCGAACAGGGTGACGATCGGAACCATAGCCAGGACGGATGCAACCATTAGCAGATGCCAAGGCGGAATGCGAAACCGCGAGGAGGTGAGGGACGCCATGCCTACCGGAAGTGTGAACTTCTCAGAGGAGCTTAAGTAGAGCACGGGGGTTAGCAGATCATTCCAGCTATATATAAAAGCAAAGATAGCGACAGTTGCGAGTGCCGGTCCGGAGAGTGGGAGGGCAATTGTACGCCACATTCGCAGTTCTCCGCAGCCGTCAATCCGACCAGCATCAAACAGTTCATCAGGCAGTGTAGTGAAGAATTGGCGCAGCAGAAAGATGTTATAGGCTGATCCGAAGAACGCGGGCACGATCAGGGGCAGGAAGGTGTCAATCCAGTTCATTTTGGAAAAGAGTACAAACTGCGGAATCATAATCGCCGGATAGGGCAGCATCATGGTGCTCAGCAGCAGGATGAACCAGAATTGATTGCCTTTGCCCCTGTATCTGGCGAATCCGTAAGCGACTAGCGCCGAGGACAACAACGTACCGAAGACGCTCAGACCAGCGATAATCAGACTATTCATGTACATGGTGCCAAACTGCAGCGTGTCAAAAATGTCCTTGTAATTGCTCCACTGCCAGCTCTCCGGCAAAAAGGTCGGCGGGAATTTCAGCATCTCGCGCTTCGATTTCAGAGAGGTGGAGACCATGAAGAACAAAGGCAGCAGCATCAGGAACGTTGTAACAACTAAAGTAATGAAGCTGAATACCTTAACCGGTTCGACTTTAGGCCGAGGTCTGGAAAGCGAAGGACGAGAGCCAGTGGCTTTGAGAATACTCATTTGTGGCCTCCTCCTTCGTAGTGAACATAACGTTTCGATAGCTTCATAATGATGGCTGTGAATAACATGACGACGACTAGCAGCACCCAGGCCAAAGCTGACGAATAACCGGCGCGGTATTCTTTGAAGGCGCTAGTGTAAAGGTTGTAAACGTAGAACCAGGTAGAGTAATTCGGCCCGCCCTGAGTCATGACAAAGGCTTGGGTAAAGACCTGGAAGGAATCAATCAGGCCCATAATCAGCTGGAAGAGCAGCACGGGCGAAATCATCGGTAGCGTAATGTTCAGGAAAATCCGGAAGCGCCCTGCCCCATCGAGGTTAGCCGCTTCGATCAGACTGGCCGGGACGCTTTGCAGTCCTGCAAGAAAGAGAATCATGCCTGAGCCTGCTGTCCAGAAGGTCATGATAATCAGGGCATACAGCGCAGTATCTGGATTCATCAGCCAGGCCGGACCTTGAATGCCGAACCAGGAGAGAATGTAATTAAACAATCCAATCTGCGGGTTGAAGATCCAATACCATAGCAGTGACATAGCCACGCCGGACACCATGCTTGGGAAATACATAGCGGTACGGAAGAACCCGCGGAGCGGGATAGTCTGGTGGAGCAGTAGGGCAAATCCAAGTGCCAACAGCAATTGAACCGGTACACTGATAAAGGTGTAGCGCAGGGTAACCGTTACCGATTTCCAAAATAAATCATTGTGAAACATCTCGGTATAATTGGCTAGTCCGATGAACCTAGGCGGGTGGATAATGTCATAATCGGTAAAGCTGAAATACAGCGATGACAAGATCGGATACAGGGCGAATACTAGAAAGCCGATAATCCAAGGAGAAATGAACATGTACATGTAAAAAGTCTGCCGCCGGCTTTCGCGAAGGTTCACGGACACACCAACCTTTCAGAATAAAGTATAAGCGCTTTAACTTTTGTTTAAAAAAACACGGTGGACATGCCCTTTATGTAGGATTGTGAGTATTAAAGTTTAAACGCTTTAACTTTTGTATCGACCCCATGTGATTATCATAGAGGATGGCACTAAATAAATCAACAGTTATTTTATACGATAAAGCGTTTCCTGTCATGTAATATGACGTCGAACACTCATTTTTTTATTGTTTTGATCCTAAATGGCGAGGAAACAGAAACGTAATGATATGATTTCTGACATTATTGTTCTGACCGTAAAGTTATTTGGAATGAGAAACAATAAGATTTGAGGTGATAATTCATAATAAAGGGAATTTATGCCTCTAATTTCTTCAAAACCCCTGTTTTTTAGGGGTTAGAGGGAAAAACTCCCTCTAATTCATCTCGAATTACCCTATTAAGCCTAAAGGGAGAAATTTAAAGGTGTAATTTCCCTCTAATCTCTAAAATACCCTGATTACAGTACAATTAGAGGGATAATTCCCCTCTAGTAGTGCTAGGATAACCTAGCACTACTGTTCTTTCTAGGAAAGAG
Organism: Paenibacillus sp. 19GGS1-52; assembly: GCF_022369515.1. Classification (NCBI taxonomy): domain Bacteria; kingdom Bacillati; phylum Bacillota; class Bacilli; order Caryophanales; family Paenibacillaceae; genus Paenibacillus; species Paenibacillus sp. 19GGS1-52. The sequence goes on along the minus strand of NZ_CP059724.1, from coordinate 55,447 downwards.
TACCTCAACCCGGGTTCCTACATTTACCTTCGAGTCTATATGAATCACTCCACCATGCTCATCTACAATCCATTGAGCTATGGACAACCCTAGTCCAGTTCCCCCTTCTGTGCGGGTTCTAACTTTGTCTCCACGGTAAAACCGCTCAAACACATGCGGCAGCTCATCCTCAGGAATACCGCAGCCCTCATCTGATACGCTGATATAAACAGAATGGGCCTGAACTCGACTGGTTATCGTAATCCGTCCTGCTGATGACGTATACTTCAGGGCATTATCCAGCAGGATAATCAGAAGCTGCCTTATTCTGGCTTCATCTCCCCAGAGGGAGAGTGGCTCCTGCAGCTCGGTGATGATCTCGACGTCCTTAATGCTTGCCAATAACTGAAATTGCTCCGACAAGTTTCGCAATAGGACATCTATTGCAATAGTGGACGATTGAATCTGCTGTTGATTGGAATCAGAGCGGGCTAATGTCAGTAGGTCATCCAAGAGCTTGCCCATCTGCTTGCTCTCATTAAGAATTACCGCAATATTGGAGCTTTCTTGTTCGATAGAATGCGCAGGGTGCCGGAAGAGCAGTTCTGTTCGTGCGTGAATAACCGCCACTGGTGTTCGTAATTCATGCGAGGCATCCGCAACAAATTGCTGCTGCTTCTCCCAGGAATTCCGGATGGGTATAAGCGCGCGCCGGGCCAGAAATAACCCAGCCAAGATGGAAATGAGTAGCCCAGCGATAATTCCTATAGTGATATCCAACATTAATGAAGTGAGCGTATGGTTTATATCCTCCAGACTTCTGACAATCCCGACGGAGATATTGTTGTCAGGCGTATCCCTTGTCCCTTGATTCTGCATCGAGAATTTCAGCACCCGATAACTATGCTTATCCGCAGTTATCGTATGAGGCGTCCCAGCAGTCTCTGTATTGCTAAATTGATTCGCTAAATTCAGAGAGAAGGATTGTCTAGGCGACTGCCCGATCAGCTCACCCTCAGGATTCCAGAACAGATAAGTCGTTCGCTCATCCTGCTGGGGATTGGCCTCATCAGATCGCAGCAATTCCTCCAGGTCGTGAAATGTTTTGATCTGCGCTTTGGCCTGGCTCAGAACTTCGTCTGTATCACGGAATAAGCGATATCGCATGTGAAGATACAGAAATGAACTCAGTACAGTAAGCACCAGCAGGAAAACAACGGCATTCAGAATGACCAGCCTTCTGCGAATTTTATTGAACATGGGGCTCTCCTTTGAAAATATAGCCGATTCCTCTTACAGTCTGAAGATAACTCCCAGCGTCGTTAGCAGTGAGCTTCTTGCGTAGATGATGTACATATACATCAACCGCCGTCGTGGCCGACCCCGAATCGAAACCCCAAATTCGATCAAATATTTGATCGCGGGTTAGGATCTGGTCTTTATTACATAGAAAGAATTCTAATAATTGATATTCTGTTGCTGTTAAATGGAGAGGGGCCTCCCTGCTAAAGGCTTCTCTTGTTGCCGGAGCTAAGCGAAGAGGACCGCAGATCAATTCGCCCTCTTGGCCGATGGTGCCGCGTCTTCTTAGCACCGCTCTTGAGCGTGCCAGCAGTTCCGAGACGGCGAAGGGTTTCGTGAGGTAATCATCGGCTCCAGCATCCAACCCGGCCACGCGATCTTCCACAGCATCTTTAGCCGTCAGCAAAATGATGGGAACCAGCATCGCCTGTGATCTTAATTTGGCGACGATTTCAATCCCGTTCATTCCAGGCAGCATAATGTCGAGAATAATCAGATCATGGATGGCTTGTTGGGCCAAATAATAACCATCGTCGCCAGTCTCTGCGGCATCGGTCAGGAAGGCTTCGCCTTCAAAAATATCACAGATCACCTTCAGTAAAGAAGTATCATCTTCCACTACAAGTACGCGCATGCCTTTGTCCCCTTTGGCTGGAATCTAAGACCATCTTATCAGAAAGCCTATTTTAATAAAATTTAAATGTTCACCAATTATACTGGGTTTATCTTAAGAACAGAAATAAAGATCAATCGAAATGGAGTGATTCACATGGCAAAAACAAATAAAAAATGGGTGCTCCTATGTTCAACAGCGGTAACAGCAGTATACGTTGCCGGATATTTTGCAACGGACACCCAAGCCTCTATAGTGCAACCAACCCCAACTGCCTACACCCAAGTTAGTACTCAAACCAAGGTTACGACAGTAAATAGCAGCCCAACCCCAACAACTACTCCAACCAAGGCTGTAGTCAATAGTCTTTATAAAGATGGTACTTATACAGGTACGGGAAACAATCGTCGAGGCACGATTCAAGTCGCAGTCACTATTAAGAACGATAAAATAACGGATGTTGAAATAAGCGATTATGCCATGCGCTATTCGCAGCGTTACGTATCAGGGTTGCCTGGAGAAGTATTGCAAACCCAAAGTGCACAAGTGGTGAATGTATCAGGCGCAACGTACAGTACCCAAGCGTTTAAAGCCTCGGTCTTGGACGCACTCTCCCAAGCGCAGAACGCCTAACGGTGCACTATGAGAAAAACCAAATTATACATGGATACGGTCGTGGATATTCAGGTGGTCAGTGGCAAGTGGTCGAAGGAAGAGACAGAAGTGAAGATCAACAGGGCCTTTGAAGCTTTTCAACAAGTAGAACAGGCCTGCAGTCGGTTTAGTCCAGACAGTGAAGTGACGAAAGCCTGCCAATGGATAGAAACGGCGGTTCCGCTTAGTCCATTTTTATTCGAGCCTCTTAAATTCGCTTTGGAAATTGCGGAATGGACGGACGGCGTGTTCGATCCGACAGTAGGCAAAGCCATGGAGGAGCAGGGGTTCAATCGTCACTATTTAACAGGGGAATTTATCGAAAGCCCTTCTGCCGATGTGGTTACGTATCGCGATCTCATCTTAAATGAAGAAGACCATACCTTATATTTACGTAAACCGCTGGTCATTGATTTAGGAGCTGTAGCGAAAGGATTTGCCATCGACTTAGCTGCCAATGAGCTAAAAGAATTTCCCGGATTTATGGTCAATGCAGGTGGTGATCTGTTTGCGGGTGGTGTGGATGAAACCGGGAACCTCTGGAAGGTTGGTATTCAGCATCCCAAGCACAAGGATTTAATTATACACACCCTGGAAATCTCAAACGAAGCTATCTGTACCTCTGGAGGTTACGAACGTACAAGTACAAAAGGGAATGGCAACCATCATATCCTCCATCCCAAGCTGAAACAGTCGCCAAAGGAATGGGTAAGCAGCAGCGTAATCGCCCCCTTTGCCATGCTGGCAGATGCTTTTGCAACGGCATTGTTTCTACTGGAGGCTGAGCGTGGAAAAGCATTGATCGAGCAGGCAGAGTTGACAGGAATATTAATATCATCTGATTTACAAATAATCACAGTTGGAGGGATTTAAATGCCAATCAAAAAATGGATGAAGTCACCAAAGGGCTATGTCGTTATTGCCTTGGTTGCTTTTCTACTCATTGCCTCCATCGGATCAAAGAATACTATGGGTATTAAGAATGCGATCATCGCTGTGGGGTTCTCTGTAGCCCTGGATATGATATGCAGCCTGATGGCCAAAAGAAAAAAGATCACGCCGACGGGCGCGGTGATTACCGGATTAATCATCTCCTTGATCTTGGGTGTAACGACCGCTTGGCCCATCATTGTGGCAACGGCAGCCCTTTCTATTTTGTCGAAGCATCTGCTTGTTTATAAGAAGAAACCGATCTTTAATCCGGCTGCCTTTGGCTTGCTGCTATCCTCTGTGATCTTTCAAACGGGCCAAAGCTGGTGGGGGGCCTTCGGGGATCTTCCTGCTTGGACGCTTATCTTGGTGTTAATTGGTGGCTATGCAGTAGCGAATCGGGTGAAAAAGTACCCTCAGGTGCTGTCATTTCTCGGAACATTATTTGTCCTCCTGTTCCTTATGGCTCATTTCAATATAGGTGATGCTACAGATGCACTCCGGACACCTTATATCAATTCCTCCCTATTCTTCGCCTTCTTTATGCTCACGGATCCGCCTACCTCACCGGCCAAAGCTAAAGGGCAAATCATCTTTGGTCTGCTAACCGCAGTAGCAGGGACTGTCATTTATGGATTATTTGGAGGGTTGATCTATTTGTTTATCGGGTTGCTCTTGGGGAACCTGTATCACTTCCTAAAAGCACGTTCCGCTTCTCAGGCATCCAAGGCCGCTCGCCCTGCTGTGAATAAGCCTCTAAAGGCTTCCGTTCGTTGAATGAATTAAAAAAAGGGGGTGTTTCCAGCTAATCGCCGGAAACACCCCAAATTTGTTTAATCATCATCTAGATTCCGCTTAAGCCTTGGTCCACTGCTGATCGCCCGACAAATATTTCTCGGTCAATACGGACAATAGTTCTATGCCGACCTGATTCTGTCCACCTTCAGGAATGATCAGGTCAGCGTATTTCTTTGACGGCTCGATAAATGCCTCGTGCATCGGCTTTACCGTGGTCAAATATTGCGTATGGATCGAACGGATTGTGCGGCCACGTTCCTCGATGTCCCGGAGTACCCGACGGAGAATACGCACATCGGGGTCGGTATCGACAAATACTTTAATGTTCAGGTGTTCCCGCAGCTTCTCATCAGAGAGTACATGCAGCCCTTCGAGAATAACGATGTTATTTGGCTTGAGCTCAACCGTAAGGTCAGTAGAACGGGCATGGACGGTAAAGTCATATACCGGAGCGTATGCCGACTGACCATTTGTTAGGCAATTCAGGTGCTCAATTAGCAGTTCAGTATCAAAAGCAAGTGGGTGATCGTAATTGATGGATGCGCGTTCGGCCATGCTGAGATGTGAATGGTCCTTATAGTAGTTATCCTGAGATATAAACGTTACCTTGTCTGAACCAAGGCGGCCAATGACAGAGCGAGCTACCGTCGTCTTGCCGGAACCGGTCCCCCCGGCGATACCAATAATAAGCATGGTGTTGTAATAAACCTCCCTAAGCGATTGCCTTTGCAATTCCAATATTGTAGCACAGCAGTCACATTATTTCACCTTGGATCAAGGGAACAATGCATATAATTTATGGATATCTGCTTTTTGTTGCAGAAATGATATACTTTTTCTATCCATAACGAAATTAAATGTAGCTAAAGGGAGCGAAGGGTCTTATGAATGGCAATAAGTCACTGCAAGAGGCATTTAATGGAACTACGTATAGAGTATCAGGTAATGGCAAGAGAAATATTCAAGTATTAAAGGAAGCCTTCGAAAATGTGGAAGATATCACTGAAAGTGATGTCTATGGAACGGGCAAGCTTATCGAAGATTTTCAAGCGAAGTTGGCGCAGGTTCTGGGAAAGGAAGCCGCAGTATTCTTCCCGAGCGGCACGATGGCACAGCAAGTTGCCCTTAGAATATGGTGTGATCAAATTGGAACCAAGAAAGTGGCTTATCATCCTTTATGTCATCTAGAGATTCATGAACAGGATGGGTTGAAGGAGCTGCATCATATTGAACCTATTTTACTTGCGGACAAGAACCGGCTGATTACATTAGCTGATGTAATGAATATGAAAGATGAGATAGCTTGCTTGTTGCTTGAGCTGCCACAGCGTGAGATTGGTGGACAACTGCCTGATTTCGCAGAGCTCGAGGCTATATCTGCGTATTGCCGTCAGCAAGGGATTATGCTGCATCTGGATGGGGCGAGGCTTTTTGAGACTTTACCCTATTATGGGAAGTCGGCTGCAGAGATCTGTGCGCTTTTTGATAGTGTATATATTTCCTTCTATAAAGGAATTGGTGGCATTGCCGGAGCCATTCTGGCCGGTAGTAAGGAATTCACGGAGAAATCAAAAATATGGAAACGTCGTCATGGCGGGGATTTAATCAGCTTGTATCCGTATATCCTCACCGCAGATTATTATTTCACTTTAAGAGAAAATAAGATGGGACAGTATTACGAAGCTGCCAAGGAGCTTGCTGCACTTATGAATCGGTGCCATGCTGTTGCTACTCTGCCTGTGGAACCTGTCTCCAATATGTTTCATGTGCATATTGAGCGGTCCAAGCGCGAGCTGGAGCCTATTCTGGCTGCTATTTATGAGGAGACGGGGATTGGCTTAGTGCCCGTATTACGGGAAACAGGTGAGACCTCCTCTTATTGTGAGCTGAATATTGGGGACAGTTATGCTGCGATTCCCAAGGATCTGTTGAGGTTAGCACTTCAACTGCTGGATGAGAAGCTGAAATAAGAAACGCCCTTCCATTTCCCAGTTGGGAAGCGGAAGGGCGTTTGTTTGTTCAGAAATAAGAGATAATTAGTCGATCAGACCTGTCTTGCTCAGCAATTGACGAAGTGCGGAAGCAACCGTTTCGCGTGTAGCGGCTGTTGTAGGATTAAAGCTCAATCCTGCATTACTGCTAATGACGCCGGCAGCGGATAAGTTGCGTACACTATCCTTAGCATAGCTGGCAATCTTAGCATCATCGGCATAGGTACTGAAGGATGGGTTGGAGACTTTGAGCTCTACACCCGTCAATTTCAGTGCTCTATCCAGAATCACGGCAAGTTCCTGGCGGGTTACTTTAGCGGTAGGGGCGAATTTGCCCTTGCCTGTTCCAAGAATCAGTCCGGCTTCATAGGCAGCAGCTACATCGGCTGCATACCAGTCGGATGCTTTCACGTCCGTGAAGCTTGCGGTGGAAGCTGAACGCAATCCAAGTGAACGTGCGAGCAATGCGGTGAACTCAGCACGGGTCAGGTTGCTCTTCGGTGAGAAGGTTGTTGCTGACGTACCTTCAATAATTAATTTATTGGCCAATGCGGTAATATCAGCAGCGGCCGTTGAAGATGCAATATCCGTAAATGTTACTGGACGGCTTACCGCAGCATACACCGAGAAGCCGGGGCGGTTGACGGTAACGATAGTTGTTCCGTCTGCTTGTACTTTGAATACAGAAGAGACAGGTGTAATTTTGCCGTTCTCTTCATAGAGTACACCGGTAGTATTAGGTTGAATAGCTCCCGGAATCGTGAAGGAACGTTTGATGAAGACATCATTTGGTATTTCCAGAGCGGTGCTGCCGGACGCTGTAGTCCAGTTGGCCTCAAAGGATACCGGTGTTCCAACTACTGTTGCACCTGTAGCACTAGTAGTGAATTTCGAGGCTTGATCTGCAGCTTTTGTGATTACCAGGTCAAAGCCTGTGCCAGCTGGTACGTTCGCCAGCAAGGAGACGGGCAGGGACACTGCGGAACCGGCTACACTGATAATTAAGGTGCTTTGCGGTTGAATACCTGCCAGCTGTTTCAACTGATCTGTAGTCAGGCTAAGCTTAGCTTCAGTGTCACTAATCGTTGGAACTGAAATGACAACTGCTGTCTTGGAGCTTGCAGCAGAAGCCAGTGCAGCTTTCAGGTCATTATCAGTCACGGTGATTGTAGTGACACCGTCTTTAGAGGCTGCAACTGCCTTAACGGGAGCTTGCTGGAAGCCTTGTTCAAGGACAGAATTGGTAGATTCGCTACCAGTTGGTGCGGCTGTAGCGGAAGCTGTAGGTGTGGGACTCAAACCTCCGCTACCAACAGGAGCAGGTGTAGCTGTTGGTGTAGGTACAGGTGTGATTTCATTACTGACCCTTAAGGAAGTAAACCCATTGTACGAACTGGTTACCTTATTGGCAGGGGTGATATGGGCATAAAAAACATTTATTTTATAAATTCCATCAATAAGATGGGCTATAACGGGGTTGCCCTCCTTATCTAGCACAGGGTTACCCTTAGCATCATAAGGGAAATAGGAGCCATCAATTCCCGTGAAGTTATAGACTCCTGTTTCGAAACTGTCCCCTTCCGATTCTGCGATATCCATGAAGCCAATCAGCTCATCATTTAAGTTATAGAGATCGATTTCGTAATAATTCGCATCGTCAGCCGTTAGTTTATAGCTAAGATCGGTTGTAATAGGAGTGTCCAGCTTCGGATGAATGATGGACTTAGTCAAGGCAATCTCTTGAATACCTACTGTGCTATCTGGCAACTCAGTTCCTACATATATAGAGAATGGCAAATGTAGTGTCGGTTGACCAACTGCCGTCAGGTTGATTTGCCCTTCATAGGAGGAACCAGTTACAGCAGCTTTACTTACATTCAAGTCCAATGTAAAAGGTGTGGTCTTACCAGCAGCAGCAGCAACAACGCTGTGATCAAGATTTGCTGTAATTTCAGCAGGAGTGTCCCCGTGCCATTCAATTTCAGCAGTATAGGTTAAATCTGCACTGCCAGTATTCTTCAACTGCAGATTTTCAGTTCCCGCAGCCCCAGGTGCAAGGACACCAAAGTTGGCCGAATCGTTATAGTTGATTACATTTATGGGGCTGTAATTCTTGTCAAGAATAGTAATCGGTTCAATCGATTGTAATAAAGCATCTGTATCAATAGCATGTGATACATTTACACGACCCGCTCCCTGCTGGTAGACATCATAAGTTCCCTTGTCGTCGCCAGGGAGAACATCTGCTGTGTTCGCCAGAGCGGCACGAATATCAAAGGGAGTCCAATTCGGATGCGCCTGTTTAATTAGGAGTGCTAGTCCAGCAACATGAGGAGCGGCCATACTGGTTCCGCTAATCCGCTTATAGGCCTCGTCGTAACTAGCATGTGTGTCAAACTTACCGTAAGCAGGCCATGTAGACAGGATGCCTACTCCTGGAGCAACGAAGTCTGGCTTAATACTCAGTTTGCTGTCTACGTTAGGTCCGGCAGAACTGAAGCCTGCCAGGGTATCACCAAGGAAGAGGCTTTGATGATAATCCGCACCGAAGGCAGTTTCCAATTGAGTACCGCTATTCTGTACCAGTGCTCTGGCCAAGGCGCGGCCTTCGGTACCCTTCATATCAAAGGTGGTGATATTACCGTAGTTGTCACCCGAGTCGACGTCAATATAATCGTCGCGGCCAGGTATGCTGTTATTCAAATCAACCTCTTTGGGATTATCGCTTTTCGCATTTCCGTTAAAGATAACAAGAGCTTTGGCCTTATATTTCTTGGCATTGGCGATCTTCAGATCAAAGGCCAAGGTTCCACGAGAAGCTAATACGATCTTACCCGTAACATCCTTATTGACGTAATCACTGTCAGCACCTAGCCCAACATATACAATATCCTGAGAGTCAACACCGATAAGATTAGTGAAATTCACTTCTTCCGTTGTAGCCTCCCAAGCCATAATATTGACTTTGTAGGTGGCATAGGTAACGCTGGTTACTGTTTCCGCATTGACCAATGTAGGCGTTAAAGTCGTCCAGTATTTATTGATCTTGCTGGTTGCTGCACCAACAGAGATGCCTAACTGGGAAGTTGCTGGCGACCCGAGTGTATAATAATCAGGTCCGGCATTACCGTTAGCGATAACCGCAACAACACCGGATAGCACAGCGTTATTGATGGCGATGGCATCAGGAGAGTTCACATCTTTCTCTGCATCTGATCCGAGTGAAAGGTTAATCACATCCATATGATCTTTGATGGCATGCTCGATGCCATCAATAACCTGAGCAGATGATCCCGATGCAGAGTCAGGGTTGGCTGGATTATAGCCAAGCACTTTATAAACGTAGAGATCTGCTCCGTATGCTACACCCTTCTGGACAATTTCACTGGTTGGATTGGTAGCTCGTCCAATGATGGTTCCAGAAACATGTGTGCCATGAGAGGTACCCTCGAAACTCTTTGTAGCGTCCGGAGCTTCTTCATAGGGATCGTCGTCATTATAGAAGGAGTCCCAACCTCCTTTATATGCTGCAGCAATATCCGGATGCTTATAGTCTACCCCAGTATCGATAACGCCTACTTTAAGGCCAGCTCCGGTATAACCTGCTTCCCAAGCCAAGTCAGCACCAATCTGTTTCAATGGAGCTTCGCCATTAGCTGTAGTTCCTAGAACGGCTACGTCTGTATCTTCATCTGGCAAAGCATACCAGGTACTATTCTCATAAATCGAGGTGACTCCGGTTATAGTGGCAAGTTCGGGAATTTCATTCGCAGGAATTGTGATTTCGAAACCGTTTAAGACGGTGTTGTACTTATAGTTGACCTTGAGGTCGAGTCCAGCAGTGGCCGCTTTCTGCAGCACATCAGTTTGTTGGCTGTTGACAGCGGCTTCAGTAGCTGTGGAGGCCAAAGATGAGATTCCTTGCTTGGTTGCATATTTGCCGATGGCTGCCGGTTGTCCGCTCAGTTGAACGATAACACGAATGTCTGCTGTGGATTTTGTATTGATCTGAGGCGAAATATAGGTCTTGTGTTGTTGAATCAGCGATAATGCACTCTTGGTGAATTGCGGTTGTACTGAGCTTGCTGCTGAAGCTCCTCCAGGTACCGTGCTACTCGTTACCCCAACGGCTAGTGCAAGAATTGATAGTTTACGTAATAGATTGCCCCATTCCAAAAAAAATCCCCTCCGTCATTTTAATTTTTAAAAAATCCTTCTCAGCTGGTTGGTGAAATAGATATAGGCCCTCCTTCCCAAAGAATCTACCATTATTCCACCTAAGCTAGTAGGAAAAAGATTAAGAAGATTTTACCATTGGTTAAATGTAAAATCTATATAAAAATAAAAATATTTTGGTAGATTTTAATTCAAAATATTTACAAAAAAATATAATAGATGGTTATGTAAGCTATAAACTCTTCTATACTAAGGGTTTATATTAAAAACAGCACCGAAGAGGTGCCGTTCTAATAGAGAAAAATATTATGATCTGTTTAGGAGCGATCGAACGAAGGCGACCCTTAATAATTGCTTTTTCATAAATTTGATCCGAAATTCATTTCTTAATTGATTATAGATATGGGGGCAATGCTGATGAGCCCAAGTGTACATATATTGAAAATCCGTATGAGTCTTAGCTGAATTCATCAAATAATAGGAGATGGTGTCATATACATTATGGTTGAACCACTCGTTCATTTCCTGCTCGCCGTAGCCATATTGCTCAATGGCCATATTCCTGATGAGCATTTTCTCTTCGAGATTCTCGATCAAGAAGCCCTGACTTAGATTAAAGGTAATATTGTTCCCATGGATTCGGTAGACTCCCGCAATGACATCGATAAAGCCGGCATCTCCAATTAAGAGGGAGCGCAGATAAATGGAGGCATCATTCACCATATTCATGTTCAGAATGTCCATTTGTATTAAAGCTTTGCGTTTAAAAATAGTAGTTAACGTAGAAGCGGGTTTGGGATAGCCATTTTGCTCGAAATTCATGAAATAATCATGTTTCCTAATAATCTCACTAAGCTGCAGACTGGATACTTTCAGCTGCTTGCTTTGTGAATATTCCAGGAACACATTAGCGGCCACAAAGGATATTTCCGGATGGAGTCGATGGAATTCCACGGCTTTACTTAAATAGTTCATATCAATGAGATAGTCGTCATCATCCAGAAAAAGAATATATTCTCCATCAGCGTGAGCAGCAAAGGCCTTTCGGCGATTATTGCCCGGACCGCTATTGCTTTCGTTGCGCATGTAAATGACGCGCGGCTCGTCCCCATAGCTAATCTTCATTAATACATCCGTGCCATCGGTAGAACAATCATCGATAACTGTGATCTCTTTATGGGGATAATCCTGAAGCAGAATGCTCTTTATGGCCTTATGGAGAAACGCCTTGCGGTTGTAGGTGGTAATGATCACGCTGATTTTGGGATAGGCGGTTAAAGAGCTGGCCGCCTTGCTGGGCAGTTTACTTTCGGGTATAGATTTTAATTCAAGAAGACCCTTTGCCAATCCATGGATGTCCTCATCTCTGATCTTGAACTGCTCTGACAGATAGTATAGTAGGGCGCTCTCCGCAATTCTCCCCAGGAAATAAGCTCCAATCACCTCAGATAAGGTTTCTAGAACTTGTTTAACCTGTGGGTTCGCCTCATTATGGATCAGGGTCTGGCATCGATCTAGGACCTCAGCGCAATCCACCACATGTGGCCGCGAATTGTTCACATCATCATTGAGTTGCTGTAGTAATTCGTAACAGGTCTGCTGCAAACGCTCACTATGATCCATATACAATCCTCCTGTACCCTTAAGTGGATAGCTCTGCTTTATTTCGATAAACCTTTAACTTTAGGAGCAGTAGTGAATTTACTTTTGAATTTATCTTTATACTCTTTGAAATAGTCTAGGGAGTACAGGAATACCTCTCTCTCTAGCAAGGAAGCGATAATGAGATAGGTCGGTAAGATGACTATGCCTAGCAGCATCCCCCAGAGGATGATGCCCACATAAGAATGGATGTGGATGTTCATCGCAGTCGTTACCAGAATGATGCCAATAAAGATGACAGCATTCGTTAACCAGCGGCGAAAAGTAACCCAAGGGCTGCGGTTCAACAGCACTCTGCTGGCGTAGATGACAATATCGATGGAACGGTAGAGCAGAGCCACAATGGTACCCATTAATACTCCATAAATACCTATGAAGATAACAAAGACCAATGAGGCGCTCAAGTTAATTGCCGATTCCAGAATCGAGCGGGTTTGTGTTTTTTTGAAATGCCCCGCAATGGTTATGACATTATTGGAAGAGGTGCGGGCATTGGTGAGCAATTTAATCGTAACGAATAAGACAGGGAGCCACCAATCAATATAATTAACATCATTTACACCAGCGGTGTACAATCTCATAAACGGAATGATCAGTATATAAGTGACCGTAAGGATAGAGAAGATCAGGCCCATAAAATAGACCTCATAGGCATCATAGAACTTAAGGAACTCTGTTTTGCTCTCATGATAGATTTGTCCAAGCGCTGATTTGATGCTGCCGTTTACGGTCTGAACGATGTTATCCACGATGGTGAAGATCATATTGTACATAACGTAGATACTGACGATCTTCAGATTAGTAAAGAAGGTCAGGATGATCATATCGGTATTTCTAAACACTAGGTAGGATATTTCATGGATCATCACTGAATTTTTCTGCCCGATCGCTGCAAAGTCCGGTTTGATCTTCAGGTCGATCCATTTGTAATGCTTCTTCATATAGAAATAGAACACAACAATTTGCAGCAAGGTCAGCACAAAAAAGGAAGCCTGGACAGCAATGATATTGAAGCCTTGCAGTAATAATATGATGCGTACAACGTTATTCAGAATAGTGGTGGCCGTAACGATCACGGTTTCCACATAGCTTTTGCCTTCGGCGATGAGCAGAATCCTGAATTTCCCTTGAAAATAATAGTTAATAGCTCCACCCATACCAGTCAATAAAATAATAGCTATAATGCTTATTGCACTGATCTCCGAGTTGACAATGAGCGGATAAAGGACAGCGAGCAGTACTACCGCGAAGAAATAATAAATGCCTGTTCTCTTATAATAGCTTGAGGTTGCCGCCAAAATAGAGTTGATATTATCCTTGTTATTTCCGGCAATCGGTTTATAAAGGGCTTGCAGCGAAGCGGCCCCCACACCGGCTTCCAACAGTGCTAAATAGCTAATAATCTGTCCGATGGAAGCGATTAATCCATTGGCTTCCGAGCCATAATTGACCATAATCAGTCTAGGAATGAAGAAACCGAGAAGAATGGTGATCAGCTGACTCACCAGCCCAAAGGACAAGTTAAGAATACTCCGTTTTGCTCTCATAACTCCTCCTGTTAGAAAGTGATAAATAGAAGTCCAGCTTCTCGAAATGTCTCTCCGCATTGGTGGCTTGCAGAGTTACATTAATGGTATTGGTGTGCATACACTCGTAAACTTGTTCCGGCTGCAAGGCCGCTAAAGTATTGAAATCTGCATATAAACCGTTAAATTCGGCATCATGCATCACATGGATCATTTTTTTGCTATAGGCAATGGGGAAGACGGGGATATTAAATACCCAGCCCAGAATCATAGCATGGAACCTTGAGGCGACCACAAAGCAGGACGCTGCGATCACAGACAGGACTTCCTCGATATTCGTTGTATACAAATGTACCTTGGTTCTATTCCTAACATCCTGAGGGATGAGATTGGCGATATGTTCGATGGCCTCGTGATCTCCTTCATGCTCACAAAATGACATGAAATGAACCGCATAGCCTTGTTGAATGAAATGAATTGTAATATCTTTTATTTTTTCATAATAGAGTTGGTCGAAATCACTCAAGCCCTTGGACGATGGCTTAATCACGGATATTACGATGTATTGTTCCTCTTCACGCTGAACTTTGGGTGGGTCTAGCTGAAAGATGATATCAGGAGCTAATCTGACATTACTTAAGTCCTGAAACAGATCATAGGAAACTTGTTCTCTAAAGCAAACATCAGTATATTCCCGAAAAATCTTCTTATGCTCATCGTAATATTTAATATCCGTATAGGGACCGAAATTAGCGCCTAACAGATAATAGGGCTTGGATTTGTTCCGGAGCCCTTCTGCTTTCTCCAGGTACTCTACCCAGTGCTCCCCTTGCATAAAAATGGACCCGCCGATATGTACAATCCCATCAGACTGCTTGACCAGAAATTTCTGCACGAAATGCTGGATCTTAATTTTTCGAAACAAGAAGTTAATACCCCGTAGAATAAGCGATTCAGTGGCATATACCTTGAGGTTGCTTAAGGTCTTGAATGAGAGCTTATACCTGCCTGGAGCCATCATTATAAATTGTGTATCCGGGTATCTTTCGCAAAGGACCTTAATGAATAAATCATCACCCAGATTAAATTCAGTATAGGCGTATATCATCATTTTTTTCATGGCTCAAGCTCCTTTCTGGTTCAATTCCCTTAAGCATGTTTTTTTTGAACCGTAATCGCCGTTTTTATTCTTCTTTTCAAGTGCAGCAGGCTTCGGTCCATGTTAATTAATCTGTGATATAGAAGTGGTGAGAGTAGGAAAGCTTTGATCTGAATAGATAGCTGCTTATCTTCTCCGCTGTAACGCTTCATAATGAGCTGTATTTCCCCATTCAGACCCGGATATTTCTGCTCAATATCGTGCAGTAAAGTACGAATGCTTATGCCTTCAGTTCCGTAGAGGCAGGTCTTCAGATTAAAGAAGTAGTTCTCCGTCAGTTCACGATTTAACAATAAATCAGAGACAGTCTCTAATTCTCCGTAGGAATGGGCTTTGAAATACTGGTCCACTCGCTTAAAGGCGGCTACAACATCGAATTTTTGGACATTATAGCTATTGGTAATAGACGCGTTTCTTTGTAAATAAAAAGATAATACCTCAGTAAGAGTAATGACCTTCTCTGCTCTGGACAATGTCTTGTAGATGAATTCCTGATCTTCCCCGTTCACACATCGTTCCGTGTACTTAATCTCATTCTCCAATAGGAAAGTCCGCTTGTAAGCGATGCTTCCCGTCCAAATGCGCAAGCTCTTATTCACGAATATATGCTCAAGGGCGGTAATCCCTGACGTTTCATTAGGAGGCGAGGTAAAGCTTACTATGGTTGATTTGTCTTCTCTTACGAGACTGTAGCCCCAGCAGATAATGTCGGGCTCTTGCTTCTTTAGATATGGATAAATGGTTCGCACTAAATGATCAGCGATGTAATCATCGCCATCCAGAAACATCACATAGGTTCCCGTTGATTCGGCTAAACCTTTATTCCGAGCTGCGCTGACGCCATAATTGTCAGTTCTGATGATCTTGCAACGGAGGTGCTCATGCTGCGAAATGAACTCTGCTATTAGGTTGTATGTTTGATCGGTAGAACCGTCATCCACGATCACTATCTCAAAAAGCTGCTCCCTTTGATTCAGAAGTGAATCCAACATAGGTCTAATATAATTTTCTAAGTTGTATACAGGCACCACAATACTTAGACTCATTAGGGCACTCCTCTCCCAGCATGAAGCTCTAGTTTAAGCGAGCTCTTTTGAAAATATTTGTTTGAGCCCTTTTTTGTAGCCGTTAATAGCCGGTAAATTCTTTTTTGGCTTCTCTCTGAGAATGAGATAAAAGGTTGTCCATAATAACGCGAGATATCCGAGCGGGCCAGACTTCTTATCTTTCAGCAGATGCACATGATTAACGACTCTGGTATAGGCCACATCCTCAAGATTATCCCTAGAGGCGGAAGATTCGTGATGCAGCAGCTTTAAGTCGGGATTGATATAAAGCTTGCCTGTCTTAAGTGCCATTCGGGACATATAAATATCCTCACCGACACTGTAGCTCTTAAGCCAAGGTACGGGTTCAAGATCTTTAATAGCTTCTTTCTTGAAGGACATATTGCAGCCATGCTGAAACTCTGTGCGAAAGGTTTTTCTGGCTTTATGCCAATTGTACATGGACCCGGCTTGACCGCTGAGGGAGAGCTTTCCGCTCGATAAGGACTGTTGGAAGGACATAAGACAGCGGATTGTGCCGAAGAAACTGTTTCTCATGCCTATGGCCACGCCGCCGACACCTACGCAATCGGGATAATCAAGATAAGTCTGGAGTAAGGTTGAGAAGTAATGAGCGGGGATTTCTACGTCATCGTCGAGGAATAATATGGTATCCATGGAAGCCAACTCTACAGCCTTAATTCTGGAAAGCCATAATCCATGATCAGTCTTGCTGTAATAGACAAACGAATAACCCTTCTTGTTTAAAAGAGCTTCATATTCATCAAGCACAGCTTCCGGTATTTCGCCATCGTCTACAATAATGACTTCAATGTTGTAATCTTTGCTCATGGTTTGATTAGTCATAGAATGAACGCACCGTGTCAGGTCCTGTACCCGATTCCTCGTGCAGATAACTACTGACAATCCTTGCATAGACTCCACTCCTCTATTCAATTCCTCCCAGCGTAATAATAATATAATGACTACGTTGGGAGTTTAAGCTATCTTTAGAGTACTATTGGAGCCAAAAGATTGTATATACTACTTTAGTTTACTTCTTTCTGAAACATTCAATTTATTTCAATAGAAAGCGAGCTTATAAAACGGTCTCCTGGGCTCAGACGGACAATCATTTCCTTGTCCTGAAGCTCACCGCTAAAAGTGTCTTCATCAGCGATACCATGCCAAGGTTCTATACATATGAACGGAGCATCTTTGAACTGCCAGATGCCCAGATTAGGAAAGTTCTCGTAAGAAAGGACAACGCTTTTAGCGGATTGTTTACTCTTTAGAGCCACCTGCTGGGAGTTCACATTTCTGAAGACAAGTGCACCCTCGTGAAACATTTCATGCGATAAGGGCAAGATGTTATGATCCTTCAGTATCGTCTCCGACTTGCCGCTAATCAGCAGATTGGATTTATTCATGAATAGCCGTTCCAGAGTTTCAGCCTGTTCGAACTCCAGATAATAGTCTTGAATTTGGCCTTGATCATCAATAGGGCAGTTGAAGGCAGGGTGCGTACCCAGTTGGAAGAAGATATCTTTATCATCTACATTTTCTACTTTATAGTTAATTTCAAGCTTATTGGCGTTCAGCGTGTAAGTGATATACAGATTGAACTTGTAAGGGTAGACTGCTAATGTAGTCTCATTATAGGAATGCCGATAGACGGCGAGCGTCTCGCTTTCTTCAATTAACTCGAATTCATCATGTCTCACGAAGCCGTGATTGCCGAGATTATAGCTATTGCCGTCTACCTTGATCTCTCCGTTATTGACGGCGCACACGATAGGGAATAGTACTGGAGAATGACCTGTCCAGTAAGCGGGATCTCCGTTCCAGATATATTCACAGCCGTCCTCCAGCTTCTTGAAGCTTATGACCTCAGCTCCAACTGCCTTTATCTCAACTTCAGCCAATCTACTAGTTAAAATTTTATTCATTTTTTTACTCCCTTTCCACCTTTTTATCTATTACCTTTCATATTCTATCAAAGTTCATTTGAATAAACACTGGTAGCGCAAGCCAAGCCTTGTTGTAACACAAAGTGTATAATAATAATAAAAATTATTACATTGTGTAAAGTGAAAATAATAATTATTGGTATAACATATATAGAAAGCAATGAATACATGATCGTTCGAACGGGAGGGACACAACTTGCACAACATATTCGTGAATGGTGAGAGACTGAAGAATACGATTGAGGCATTTGCTGATTTTGGCCGTACAGACAAGAATGGTGTGACCCGCTTGTCGCTGAGCGATGAAGATGTTAAGGTCCGGAATTACTTTCGTTCTTGTTGTGAAGAACTGGGAATGACTGTGAAGGTTGATGATATGGGAACGATGTATGCCACACTGGCGGGTACAGAAGATAAGCCGCCAGTTGTGATTGGCTCGCATCTGGATACTGTGAAAAAGGGCGGCCGATTTGACGGTGTACTCGGTGTAATCGCTGGATTGGAAGTTGTACGCACGTTGGTCGACCATGGGATTAAGCCACAGCTTCCCGTGATGATTATGAATTTCACCAATGAAGAGGGGGCCCGCTTCGAGCCTTCAATGATGGCCTCAGGCGTCCTGTCCGGCAAGTTCGATAAGGCGGCAATGCTGAGCAAGAAAGACCCGGAAGGAACTACCTTTGCAGAAGCGCTATTGGCAAGTGGATATGCAGGTGAATCTGACAGTCGTATTAAAGAAGCTACTGCTTACCTGGAGCTGCATATCGAGCAAGGGCCTGTGCTGGAAAAAGAAGCGTTAGCGATCGGTCTGGTCGATTGCGTTGTTGGCATGGCCTGCTATGAGATTGAAGTGACGGGCGAATCGGACCACGCAGGTACAACGCCTATGGGAATGCGTAAAGATGCCTTGTTCGCGGCAACGGATATTATCACTGAGCTGCGCAGCAAGCTTGGACTGCTGGATTCCGAACTGGTCTACACGATGGGCAGAATGAATGTGCTGCCCAATATTCACACCGTTATTCCGAATAAAGTTATCTTTACTATTGAAGCAAGACATAAGGACATGGATATTGTCCGTGAAGTGGAAGCTATTATCCAAGCCTTGCCGGAAGTGCTACTGGAGTGTGAAGTGACCAAGACCAAGCTCTGGGGCCGTGATACCGTGTGGTTTGATGCGGAGATTTGTAGTTTGGTTAAGCAAGCCACTGAATCATTAGGGTATTCCAATCGAACCATCGCCAGTGGTGCAGGGCATGATGCTCAGTTTGTGGCCAGCTTTCTGCCGTCCGCGATGATCTTTGTACCTAGCGTCAATGGCAAAAGCCATTGTGAAGAAGAGCTTACCTCGTATGAGGATTGTGAAAAAGGCGTGAATGTGGTCTTGCAAACTGTACTATCCTTGTTAAACCGCGATTGATGTTACTAAACATAACGTGTGCGAACAATGAGCTCAGAGATACATTCAACCATCCAGACACCTTAGAGGGTGTCTTTTTTTTGGTTTATTTTTTGGGTAATGTTAGGTGTGGCAAGGGATATGGCGTTTTGGTACAGCTTCGACACTGCTCCATTGTGTTAAAACACAATCATGACAGCTAAAGTTTTTATTTTTCACCAAATAGAAAAGGCAATTCATATGTTATCATTCTTTACATAAGAGAAACATATCAGACAGGAGAGATTAACAATGATTATCGGAGTGCCTAAAGAAATTAAAAATAATGAAAATCGTGTAGCGATTACACCTGCTGGGGTAGTAAGTCTTATTTCTGAAGGACATCAGGTTCTAGTTGAAGCCGGAGCGGGTGTAGGCAGCGGATTTATCAATGAAGAATATGCAGCAGCCGGAGCTAAGTTGATTGAAGATGCAGCCACGGTCTGGAGTTCTTCTGAAATGGTAATGAAGGTTAAAGAACCTCTGGAAAGTGAATATCAATACTTCCGTCCAGGTCTGATCCTGTTCACTTATCTGCATCTTGCTCCTGAACCTGCACTGGCTGCAGCGCTTAAAGACAATGGCGTCTTTGCCATCGGTTATGAAACGGTAGTTCATGGACGCACACTGCCGCTATTGACGCCAATGAGCGAAGTAGCCGGACGGATGTCTGTACAGCTGGGCGCTCAATTCTTGCAAAAGAACTATGGCGGACAAGGTATTCTGCTCTCCGGGGTTCCTGGAGTCAGCAGAGGCAAAGTTAGTATCATTGGTGGCGGTGTAGTGGGTACTAATGCAGCCAAGATGGCGATTGGCCTTGGTGCAGATGTTACTATCGTTGACCTGAGTGCAGATCGCTTGCGTCAACTGGACGATATTTTTGGCTCACAGATCAATACACTGATCTCCAATCCGTTCAATATTGCTAAAGTGGTTGCTGAGGCGGATCTATTGGTCGGTGCAGTACTGATTCCAGGTGCAAAAGCGCCGAAACTGGTGACTGAAGCCATGGTTAAGACGATGAAGCCGGGCTCAGTTATTGTCGACGTGGCCATTGACCAAGGCGGGATTGTAGAAACTATTGATCGTGTAACTACCCATGACAATCCAGTATTCGTGAAACATGGTGTGCTGCATTATTCCGTAGCGAATATGCCGGGTGCTGTTGCCAAAACATCAACGATGGCTTTAACGAATGTTACGGTTCCTTACGCTCTGCAAATTGCCAATAAAGGTGCACTTAAGGCTATTCAAGAAGATGCAGGTCTAAGAAGCGGCGTTAACATCGCCAACGGTAAAATCACTTGCCAAGCTGTAGCAGAAGCTCTTGGGGAAGAGTGCTACACAGTAGAGCAAGCATTAGAGCATGAGTTCACTCTGATCTAATAGGAATAGAAGAGACTAGAGGGGTTAACTGGAGAACAGCCTTATGAGCAATCATGGGTTGTTCTTTTTTTGCGTAATTTTCCTGTGCTATAGTCAGCCCTAGCGATGCGTAATATAATGAAATCACTTTATAAATACAAGATTCGGCTATTTTTCTCAGGTTGGGGTGGGGACATTGACAGGAACAGATTCATCCTTTGATCGTTTTTTTGACAGCATGGAGTCCTTGGCGGATACCATAAGTGAATCTCTTCAGTCTCAGGTAACGATTGAGGACAGCAACCACCATGTCATCGGATACAGCTCGCATCAGTTTGAGAGTGATCCGGCAAGAATCTCAACCATTATCGGCAAAAAAGTTCCGAACGCCGTTATCATAGGCTTGCGTAAAAAAGGCGTTATGCATGATCTGGAGAATTCCGTGCATCCGATTAGGATTCCGGCCGTGCTGGAGGTAGGGCTCGGCCCCCGGCTGGCGATCTGCATTAAGCATCAGAAGGAGATTCTCGGTTATATATGGGTAGTCGATACTGGGAATCTCGCAGAAGGACATGCGGAGAGTATTGTCGAGAAAGCTGCCGGCATTGCCAGCCGTTACTTGCTGAAGCAACGGGGCTGGAGAATGAAGCAGGAGAAAACGCAGGAAGATTTCTTCTGGAAACTGCTGACTTCGCATTATGATACGGAGCTGAGCATCAAACAGGATGCCGAGGCTTGGTCGATTCTTTTGCCGGAAAGCTATTATATCAGCGTCTTTGAGAGTGACAAAGGTATCGATGAGCATTTTGTACTGAAATTTCAGCAAGCGATGGCGGCGCAGACCGGGCTGCGGCTGCTGTTTCAGACGGCAGAGCATAATCGGCTAATTATTTTATTCTCCTCTATTTTTCCTGCCCAGGGAACGGATGTCCTTTCCTCGTTTATGCATAAGCTGATGAAGGATATGCATGCAAGCGAGGGCTGTCTGCTGGTTGCTGGCTGCAGCCTTCATTATGAGGGATATACCTCAGTAGCCATTGCCTACCGGGAAGCCGTCTCTATTCTGGAGCTTAAGAAGCTGCTGCCCTTTCATGCCCGTGATTTGCTGCTGTACGAGGATGTCGGTTTTTGGGCGTACCTTCCACTGATTATAGAGCAGAAGCGCAGCCGGACCCGCAAAAGTCCGTTACTCTATCCACTAAAAGAGCATGACCGCGAGCATAAAAGTGATTTTGTCCAGACGGTTGCCGTCTATTTATCGCTGAATAGCAATCTGAAGGAATCTGCCGCTTTTCTGCATATTCACACCAACACGCTAATGTACAGATTAAACCGGATTGCCGAGATTACAGGCAAAAGCCTGAAGGATACCGCCTACCGCACATCAATCTATCTGGATATCCTGACCGAAGAGACCGGGCAGCTGAATCTGTGGTTTCAGGATGTTCGGGAATAAGTGGAGAGCAAGCACTTGATTATCATCTGACTCAGTCAAACTCGAATCGAGTTGCTTCCAACCGAGGTAACAGAAGTCAGATGCACTGACACGTTATGCTATAGAGCAGGGCCTGGCCTCGCGGGAGCGGGATTTCCCCATCGCATATAAATAGGGGGAATTTGTCCCTCTATTTCCGCCCTAATCAGGCTAAATTAGAGATTAGAGGGAAATTCTCCTCTTAAATTTATCCATTTAGGCTTAACAACGTTATTCGAGACGAATTAGAGGTCCTTTTTCCCTCTAATTACTTAAATATGAGATTTTTGACGAAATTAGAGGGAGAAATTCCCCTTATCTTAAAAGTTCGAACTCATTTCCGGACTCATTAATCGAAGATTATGAATACAAACGTATACGAGGGAACTCTTATATTATTTTTTGTTCTGCACCAACAGAGGGTCTGACACGTACAATAACCTATATTTAAAGCGGATAACTTTAAAAAGGGGGTAAGTATGGTGGCGTATTATTATCCTTCACCCGAAGCTCAGAATTTCGAACGGAATATGAGAAACAACATTATGGAATCGGCGAAGGCTTTGAATTCCAGCGAAGCGGACTTTGCAACGTTCAAAGGCTCTCGTGGTAATCCACGGTTCTGGACGCGTACGAATAATGGTGGACTCCAGCTGAATAATAATGTTTTGCCCTCGGTGGGTGTGCTCGATATTTATCAGAATGGGCATCTATATGCTTTTGAATGCGCTACGGCGATGGTAGTCGTGTTATATAGGGCTACAATCGAATCCATTGGTGAGAAAGCCTTTAATACGTATTTCAGAGATCTGTTCTTGTGGGATTGGAACTATGACAGCAACCTGCGGTTAATTGTTACATATAGTAAACCGGAGATTTCTTTAGGGGATGTTGTCTATTTCAGGAACCCGGATCATGCGCCGAGTAAGCCGGAGTGGCAGGGCGAGAATGCGATTATACTTGGCAATGATCAGTTCTACGGACATGGGATAGGGATCACAACGGCGCAGGGAATCATTGATTCTCTTAATGAAGAAAGGATACCCGGAAGCAGAACCTCTGCCTATTTCACAGATGAGGCACTGCACCCGGATTTTGAGTATATTCGTAGCTTATCTACAAGACTAGACCTGCCTGTTGAGAGTAACAGAAGTGCGAAAACCACGATATTCTCCAGGATAGGGGTACGAACTTATATCGATTAAAACACTTGGATGAATAGGTTATGCGGTTGATTAATCTTTTAGCTGATAGCTCACAAAGGCCAATTGTTTACTGTCAGGCGACCAAGAATTCACATTAAGCGTCCCTTGTCCTCCGAACAGCTTCACGATTGTACGAAACTCGCCGCCACGACTAGACATCATCCGCACTTCAACGTTCTTATTCGCAGGATGGTCACCTGGAGCAACGTCCCCTTTCCGATAGGAGATATAGGCCACGCTTTCACTATCGGGGGATACATGTGGGAACCAGTTGTTGCTGTCATCAAAGGTCATCTGCGTCGGTTCGCTGCCGTCAGCATTCATCCGCCATACTTGCATAAGTCCAGTACGCACGGAATTGAACCAAATATGCTGTCCGTCCGGCGAGTATTCTGGACCATCATCTAGCCCCGGAGTGTTCGTCAGTTGAACTTCAACGCCGCCGTCCACCGGAATGGTGTAGATATCATACTGGCCATTCCGCTCGGCACAATAGGCCAAATTGCTGCCGTCCGGCGACCAGCCGTGAAGATAGCTAGGAGCCATGGGTGTAATCAGGATCGGGTTGCCACCTTCCAGAGGGAAGACATAAATCCGGGATTGTCCATCCTCCTGCGTGTGATGGCTTACCGCAAGGAGAGCATTGTCGGGAGACAGCACATGGTCGTTGTTGCAATGATCGACATAGGCCGACTCGATGACTACACTCTCTTTAGTGGCAAGGTCAAAGGAATAGATACGACCGAGACTATTATAAATAAGGCTTGCGCCATCACTTGTCCAGTTCGGAGCCTCAATCAGGGAATCGAATGTGGCCAATACCGAACGCTCACCACTATGTACATCTATAGTTTCCAGGATGCTGATTACGTTCCGGCCTTCTCCTGTGGGTGTTTCTTTTAAGATATTCATCGAGTTGCTCCTTCTACTAGTTATTATTATGGTGTAATACCAAAATTAACGGTTGAGGAATTCGAACGAAATTCTGATGACGGAGCTTATCCCATCCACTCCCGCCGCAATGTAAAGAGATCCTTCAGCGCATCAGTGGACAGCTCGGTGATCCAGCCCTCGGAGCTGGCGATGACATTGTCGCTGAGCTGCTGCTTGCTCTCCAGCATCTCATCAATTCGTTCCTCCAGCGTACCAAGCGAGATGAACTTATGCACTTGTACATCACGGGTTTGGCCCATGCGGTAAGCGCGGTCTGTGGCCTGATTCTCGACAGCCGGATTCCACCAGCGGTCGAAATGGAAGACGTGGTTGGCTGCTGTTAGATTCAGACCGACTCCGCCCGCCTTAAGTGAAAGGATAAACACATTTGGTTGGTCGGAGGCTGACTCTTCAGACGGCAGCAATGAGTCCGCAACAGACGGGATAGGGGTCTGGAACCGTTCAATCATCTTGTCCCGTACGGCCTTGGACGAGCTGCCGTTCAAATATAGCACCGGCTCCTGAAGCTCTTCCTGCAGGACGGCTTGCAGCATTTTGCCCATACCGACATATTGGGTGAAAATAAGACAGCGCTCGTTCTCCTCGCGCAGCTCCCGCACCATTGCCAGTAGTCGCTCCAGCTTGGCCGAACGGTCGATCAGCGCACTGGTGTCGAGCTTGTTCTCGGCATCTGTATCTGGCAGCGCCTCCTTCGTCAGCAGCATCGGATGATCGCATAGCTGTTTAAGTCCGGTCAGTGCAGCTAGAATCGCCCCTTTGCGTTCAATGCCTTCGAGCTTCTGCATACGTTCCATGAGTCCATTTACGGTCTGATCATAGAGAGCGGCTTGCTCAGCCGTTAGATGAATATAGGTCTTCATCTCGTTCTTCTCCGGCAGGTCCAGCTGAATCGCTGGATCTTTTTTCTTGCGGCGCAGCATAAAAGGTTTGACCAACCTTTGCAGATCAGCTGTACGTTTAACATCATGTTCCTTCTCAATGGCATTGCTGAACCGTTCATTAAAAGCTCTGGAGCTGCCTAGATAACCCGGCGTAATGAAATCGTAGATCGACCACAGCTCTGAGAGACGATTCTCGATAGGTGTGCCTGTTAGCGCAATCCGGTGCAGAGCCGGGAAGCTGCGCACCGCCGCCGACTGCTTGGTCTGGGCATTCTTGATGTTCTGTGCTTCATCCAGGCATACGGTTGCCCAAGTGAATTCTTTCAGCAGCTCCTGATCCAGCGTTGCGGTGGAATAAGATGTCAGGACGACATCGGCCTGCGCAGCGGCTCCATAGAAGAAGCCCGCATCGAGGCGTCTGCTTCCATAGTGGAGCATAACGTTCAGGGACGGGGCAAAGCGCTGCAATTCCTTCTCCCAGTTGCCAAGTACCGAGGTAGGGCAGATGATCAGCGAAGGCCATTCCGGTGGAGCGCTGTGTGAACGGATCGCCGCCTCACGCTGCGCTGGGCCTACGTCTGACTGGTCTTTCAGGTGGAGCAGGTAGGCGATCAGCTGGACGGTTTTGCCGAGTCCCATATCATCCGCGAGACAAGCACCCAGACCAAAGCGGCGCAGAAAAGCAAGCCAGGCATAACCTTCATGCTGATAAGGCCGCAGCTCTGCCTGTAAACTGGCGGGTACTGCCGGCTTCGGCCACTGGGAGCGTTGACCGAGCTGGGCGATGAGCCCGATTAAATGCTCGTTCAGCTCCACCTCAAGCCGGACGCGCGTCGCATCCTCCAGAAGCTGTTCCTCGGAGGCATTGTCGTTCTCGGCTTCATCGACGCTGCCCAGCAGATGCAGCTGAAGAATATCCTGAAAGGACAAGCCTTGCGACTTGTCCATGCCGGCCATGGCTCTTTGAATCTGAGCCAGCAGGGCGGGGTCCAGCGGCACCCATTGGCCTCTGAACCGCACGAGTCGTTGTCCACGGGCCACGAGTTCGGCGAACTCTGCCTCGGAGAGGTCAGCGTCTCCGATGGAGATGCGCCAATCGAAGTCGATCAGCGAATCCAGCCCGAACAGCGACTGGCCGCCGCGATTGCCCTCGCCGGAGCTGATCTTGGCGCGCAGGCGCGGTTTCTTCCGGCTGGCTGCTTCCCACCACGCCGGAAGCAGCACTTGCCAGCCAGCTTCCAGCAGCAGCTGGCTGTCCACGGTCAAGAACCGCCAGGCGATTTCATCGCTGAGCGGTTCGGCCAGCACATCGCCGCCCGGCGCGAAGCGCTCGGCCGGCATGCTTGCCCGCAGGCTCGTAAGCCAGCCTGCGGCGCGCTCGTGCACGTGGGCCGACCATGCTGTCGGCCACAAGCCATGCGGCTCGCCATCCTCGGCGAGCCTTACCGGAACAAGCGCGGAATCATCGCGCTTGTCTTGAAGCAGCAGCTGCAGCCGCCAGTGCGAGTCGTCCGCATCCGCGTCCGGCTCCAGTAGCTGCAGCGCGGGCCGGAAGGGCGCCGTGTCGGCCTTCCAGCCGATCGCCATAAGCCATGAGGCGGCATCCATACCTGCCGCCCCCGCGCCGCTGCGCTCGAATAGCAGCGGATACTCGCTGCGTAGATCGCCGGTCTCAGCTTCTGTTCCATAATGCCGCTGAAACACAGCCGCAGAGAATGCCGCCTGCAGGCCGTCTGCAAAGCTGCTGTTCAGGCTAAGCTCTAAGTGTGCAGCTTGCGCTTGTGCATTGGCTTCCGCCGCCAGCCGTAAGACTTCTTCATCCCAAGTCCACTGCAGCTTGCCTGCCTGATGTGCGGTGAAGCTGGGAATATATTTCTTCTCCTCAAGGGCTGCAGCGAGCAGTGGTGCCAGCTCAAGCAATTGAGCGGCTGAGCCCTCCCAGTTCCAATCGATATGGGTCAGCAGCTTGCGTGCCGCGAAGAACGGAATTACCTGCTCCGCGGGAAGAATGACGAGTTCTACACCTTCGGCATTCTGAACGGTTAGCTCAGTACCGTAAAAAGAGTCCGCATGCCAGGCGAACAGCCGCTGCTTGAGATAAAGGCCAGGCACGGCTTCGTGCCCGTTATTGGTTCCAAAGATCAGTGCATCTCCATATGGAGTTAGGGCAAGTTGAACGGTAATGGTGCGCAACTGCATATTCATGGTATCAGCTTTCCTTTCCGAAGCTCCTCCTGCAGAGCGCGAAGCCTGCTGTGACGAATCGTGAAGGAGCTCATAAATAGCTCCCACCGTTCCTCACGCTTCATTTTTTTGTATAGTTTGGCTAATCGTTTGAGTAATTTAACCGCTGATTTATAGCTGTGCCTGTTTTTCTCCAGCACATATCTTTCTGCAGCCTGATGATAGAAGGGCAGGAGAATCTCCGGTGCATTTTTCTCCAGAGGCTGCAGATCCTTGACTCGGAAATCGGAGGGCTCTTTACCAATGGACAGCTGATAGTCCATCCATTCCTGCCATTTGCCGTAGGCCAACAGCTTTTCATCGTAAATCTCACGAGAGGTAGGAAGCATAAGGGTCAGCGTACTCCACATTTGGGGCTCCGCTGCAGGAAGATGTTGAACCGCTTCCTCCCAGTAGTCAGAATATCTCTGCAAATTATAGATGCGGCTGTTTAGTAAAGGGCCGATTTCGGCGAGCCATGCGGCCATTCGTGGCCAATCGCCCATAACCAAAAGAGAAGTCAGAAAGCTCATGAACTCGTCCGGATGAAGGCCGGGACGCTCTGCCGCACTTCTCAGCAGGGTCATAGCGGTCTGATCTTCGGACAGATAGAAATACATCCGGCTCTTAGCAAGCAGGAGTGCATTGCGAGAAAGTGCAGCCCCAAGCTCGCTTTCCGCCTGCTGCAGTTGGGCTATTTCCTCTGTATAAAGTGCTGTGCTGCTGATATTAGGCGCGATCCAATTTCTCCAGAGTAGGTCATAACATACCGAGAAACGGGGCTGATCCCGCAAGCGATCTCGTGCTTCGGTCAACATCTCCCGCCGCAGGTAAGCTATAGTATCGGAGATGCGCTGCCACTGGTCAGGCTCTGCTGCCAGCGGCAGCTCCTCAACTAACAACTGGGCTATGGCATCCTGTAGTTCAGATACAGCAAGATGGGTGAAATACCCCAGTGAAGGGCTATAGACACCGGCAGGGCTCCCTGATGCTTGGATTATGGCTTCCAAAATAAAGAGGTGAGTATGGAGATTGAACAGCTTCTCGCTTATAGGTGTTAGCTGCGGCTTTAACTTGGCTATTGAGGATAAGGACCGTTCCACGTACTGTGGATTTCGGGTGTTCAGAGCCAGCGGGGCCAGGCATGTCGCAAAATAGTCCCACCATTCCGCGATCCCCTGAGCAGGAAGTTGGCGGGCCTGCTCCTTCAGCTGTTCTTGACGATTACTATAGGCTGCTGCTGGGGCAGACGACGGACTGGCTGGAGGGATATGCAGGGCCGCTGCCGCTGTGGCGTTAGCCAGCTTGTTCACAGACCGCTCCTGTTGTTCGGCATAATTCATCAGCACAGCGGCCATATGCTTGCAAGGGCCTGAGACGGGACAGTTGCAACGGCTTAGGGTGAAATCGTCCAGATTAATGGATACACTGTAATCGTCGCTGCCTTCGACCAAAGCTTTAATCTTCCGGGGTTCGGTCATTCTGAACGGCTGTACACGCTTCTGTTTATAATATTGAAACCCGCGCTTGAGGGTCAGATCATCGAAATAATACGCCACATCTTGAATGAGCTTATTCCACTGCGCTTCATCCATGGCATAGGTTGGTTGCATTGTTATCGGTCTCCTGTGAATATATTAGTCTTCATTTATATAATTTGAACTTAAGATCTTTCTGAATCGGCATTAATTGTAAATGCGGTGAATGTTTGGATTACCGGCCGCTGCCCATCTCCAAATTTCTTGATTTATTCCGCTAGTAGCGGATGAAATTCGGAGACTGCCTATGCTTCCGAAGTAGCTTTTCTACGGAAAGCTTTCAGGCGGTCGCTATCGCTCCTACAGTTCCAAATTTCCCTCCGTTACTTTTGCCTTTTTCATATTTTTTAGTTCATATTATATAGTTCCTTTATTATATCATTTATCTTATCGTGCTTTTATCGCTAAATCTCCATATTCTCAGAGGATATGATATGCTCCATAATGTAGTAAGAGTTAATAGGCTGTGCTAGGCTTTTGGAAGTAAAGAAATGTGGAAGGATGAAGCTGCGATAATGCTGCGATTTAAATTAAAGTTCCTGCTTAAAAATAAACAGACGAGACTGATTCTGATGCTTACGCTCAGCGTGTCTCTATTGATTACTATGATTGGTCTATTCTCCTATGGGGAGTATAGGGATGCACTGGATTCGGAACTGAACACGCCTAATATAGAGCTGCTGCAAATTAATCTGGACGTGACCAACCGGGCGTTCCGTGAATC
This sequence comes from Paenibacillus sp. 19GGS1-52, assembly GCF_022369515.1. Lineage (NCBI taxonomy): Bacteria > Bacillati > Bacillota > Bacilli > Caryophanales > Paenibacillaceae > Paenibacillus > Paenibacillus sp. 19GGS1-52. The sequence continues at coordinate 25,839 of NZ_CP059724.1, read as the reverse complement.
GGATAATAAGGCGGTAGATTTGTCTTTTCATCCAGCCGTCCTTAAATACATTAATGCCAAAACCATGGATAATGCAGAGGTTTCTGCTGAACCGCAGACCTATTTGCGAACCTTGGCTACGGAACCGGATATTCATGCTATAAGTGTGATCAAATTTAAGGATCATTCGATTCTATCGAGTAGTTATGGTTATAGGGCAACATGGGAGCAGGCACCGGATTATGCCTGGAGTACCTGGATTGAAGAAATCAAAGAGAAGCCGCTCTTAATCAAAAGAAGGCTGTATATCGGCACGGATTCACAGCTTGGGAATACAGAATTGCTCTCCCTGGCCAGACCGATTGTTCAGAATGGACAAGTCACTGGTGCCGTCCTGATTGACCTGGATTACGACTGGCTGTTCTCCAAGATGTATACCCATTTATCCAGCTATCAATTTGTTTATAACCTGGATGGGGATCTGATCTATCCCAAGCTGAATCTGCCGTTTCCACTGACAGAAATGAACGAAGTGTTGTCTTCAATCGACGTCAGTCCTTTCGCCCATGTGAAGGTGGAAGGGCAGGCTTATATGGTTAATCAGACTTTCTCGAATGTGACAGGGTGGAGGCTTATTTCCCTGGTTCCGATGGAGCAGCTGCTTAAGAATGTAACAATTGCCCGGAATATGATGCTTATGCTGTCTTTGATCTCGATCATTGTCGGCTGTTCTGCTATTTACTACTACAACTTCGCGGCCTTCCGGCCTTTAAAAAGAATAAATAAACTGTTGACCCCGGATCAAAGGGCAGTCGGACATGGGAATCTGTATGATCTAGAACCAGTTATCGGTAAGCTGGTCGGAGATTTTCAGAGTAAATCACGTGTGGCGGAATGGAGTATGCCGGAGCTGCGCTCCAAATTTGTCCACGATCTGATCACCAGGAGCATTGGTACACAAGAGACGGAGACCAAATGGGAACATTATTTCTTAGGCTGGGAGGCAGGTCCTTTCGAGACGGTTATTATATCTATCGACCGTCACGCGCAGTGGTCGGCACCTTATATAGAAGAAGATCAGATGCTGCTTAAGTACGCGATGAATAACATCCTGATCGAGTATTTTGAACCTTCCTGGCGCACGGTGACGGCAGCCCCCCAGAAGGACAGTCTGGTGGTTCTGCTGCAGCCCAAGGGGCAGACAACCATTATTCTTCATGAAGACGCAACGAAACTGGTCGATATGCTGCAGGAATTATTAAAAATCTCCGTATCTATCGGGATCGGTCTGCCTGCTTCCAGTATTGCGCAAGTTACACGTTCCTACACGGAAGCCCAGCTGGCGTTGTCCCATCGTTTATATGAAGGATATGGACGCGTTCGAGAATATTCAGCTAAATTGCATGATGAGAATACTCTGGCGATGGATGATTCATGGAAGCTGGAAGTGATTCATGCGCTTAAATCGTCCGATACGGATGCAGGGCTACTATGGATACACCGTTGGGCAGCAGATACCCGCAAGAAAGGCATACAACCGCAGCGGGTCTTCCGTATGGTTGACGATTTGCTTGAAGAAGTGTTGGATATTGCCGTAGCGGGTGGACATTCACTTCCCGTCGAGCTTGCGGATTATACTTGGTATCAAGTAACTACAATGGATCTGTCAGAGATTGAAGAGATGCTCTGCAGCATTGTTGTACATCTGTCGAAAGAGCTCGGGCAGCATCGACAATCGAAGGAGTATCAGCTCGCCCAGAGCATGATTCAATATATGGAGAATAACTTGCAGCATAATATTGGACTGCAGGATATCGCGTCACATGTCAGTATGGGCATTTCCTCAGTGAGCAATATCTTCAAGGAAGAGACTGGAACGACCGTCTATGACTACTTAACCAACCTGAGAATTGATAAAGCCTGTGAGCTGCTTCAGGACAGTAGCATGAAGCTGGCGGATATCGCGCTGCTTGTGGGGTACCAGAATGAGAACAGCTTTATCCGCGCCTTCCGCAAAAACAAATCGATCACCCCAGGCAAGTTCCGTGAGAGCAGCAAATATTCCAACGAGTATGCAGATCAGCCAAAACCGCGCCAAACCAGCGTTTCTGACGATTCAGAATAAGATAATACGATTGCCCCGCCACCCCCGGGTACGCTATGCTTTGTTTGAGAAAAATTTCACAGCTGCGAAAAAATGTACAGCTGATGCTGAAGACTTGGGGGTGAAGCAGCGAGTGCGGACGGGATGCTCTTTCGTTCAATCGCTCGATCACTGTTAATGAGAGAAGAGGGATAGTTTTGAAACGAACAACCAAATTAGGCTTTTGGGTAGCATCCGTGCTTGTGGTTCTATTATTGATTCTGATCGGAACGCGAATGTCGGGTGATCACAACCGGAGTGGTGAAAGCGCTGATTTTCCTAAGAAGCCCATTACGCTGATCGTACCTTATGCAGCTGGCGGTGGAACAGATTTAACAGCGAGAGCTTTAGCCAAAGCAACGGAGAAAGTTATCAGTCAGCCGATCATAGTCGTGAACCGGACTGGCGGCGGTGGTTCCGTTGGATTGATGGAGGGTGCAAATGCCAAAGGAGATGGATATACAGTTACTTTTCTCCCGGCTGAGCTAACGATCCTTCCGCATCTGGGATTACTTCCTATTACCTATGAGAAATTCAAACCTATAGCCCAAACCAATTTTGATCCTTCCGCCATTACCGTAAGAGCCGAAGCGCCATGGCAAACCGTAAATGAATTTCTTGACTTTGCGAAAGCGCATCCAGGTGAATTGAAAATGGGAAACGCAGGGACGGGGAGCATTTGGCATTTAGCTGCCGTAACATTGGAACGGGAAACAGGTGTGAAGTTTGCACATATTCCTTTTGAAGGAGCAGGACCAGCAGTATCTGCCCTGATGGACGGTTTTGTGGATGCAGTGCCTGTAAGTCCTGCCGAGGTGAAGAAGTATGTGGATGAAGGAAAGCTTCGCACACTGGCGATTAATGCCGACAAGCGCTCAGAGGCGTTGCCTGGTGTTCCAACATTGGAGGAGCAAACCGGGATTCACGTGAATTTTACCGGTACATGGAGAGGACTTGCTGTACCCAAGGATACTCCGGATGAAATTGCAGAGCTCTTGGCCGGAGCTTTTATCAAAGGAACTGAGGACAAAGAATTCAGAGATTATATGAAAATGAACGGACTAGGCTTACTGGTCAAGGATGGCAAAGAATTTGCTCAGCAATTAAAGGAAAGTGATGATCTGTTCGCCAAGATGATTCCGGAGCTGGGGCTAAGTCGTAACTAGTGTGAAAGCGTGGTTATAGAAGAATTATCACAGGAACTTCTCTCACTGATTGGGCTAAATAGTGAGCGCCGAACCTCCTGGGACTGATTTCTTGCGCCTTCATAAAGTGAAATAACCATTTTTTATGCGAAATTAGTACATTATCTAATGATGAAAGGTATGGTAACTACTATGAAAATTAAAAAAGCGATCGATAAAATTCCCGGCGGTATGATGCTAGTACCCCTGTTCTTGGGAGCCATTATTCATACTGCAGTTCCTGGAGCTAGTGATTATTTCGGAGGTTTCACTAAAGGCTTGATGACAGGGACTGTACCTATCTTAGCTGTATGGTTCTTCTGTATGGGGGCTGCTATTAATGTGAAAGCAACCGGAACCGTACTTCGAAAATCAGGTACCTTGGTATTGACCAAAATTTTGGTGGCCTGGGTCGTTGCTATGATAGCTATACAGTTTCTGCCTGAGGGCGGCGTGCAGACCGGATTTTTTGCCGGGTTCTCGGTTCTAGCCATCATTTCTGCTATGGATATGACTAACGGCGGACTATATGCGTCCATCATGCAGCAATACGGCACCAAAGAAGAGTCCGGTGCGTTTGTCTTAATGTCGCTTGAATCAGGTCCACTGGTGACCATGCTTATTCTAGGCAGCACGGGTGTAGCCGTATTTGAACCGCAATTGTTTATTGGTGCTGTACTTCCATTCTTGGTCGGCTTTATTCTCGGTAATCTCGATTCTGATCTTCGTGAGTATTTCGGCAAAGCAACACAAGCTCTTATTCCGTTCTTTGGTTTTGCACTAGGTTGTTCGATTGATCTGGGTGTTATCATCGATACAGGCTTGCTGGGTATTCTGTTAGGTGTATTTGTAATTATAGTTACTGGTGTTCCGCTGATTCTGGCTGATAAATTCATCGGCAAAGGAAATGGTACCGCTGGGATTGCTGCTTCCAGTACAGCTGGTGCTGCTGTTGCTAACCCTATGCTTGTAGCCAATATGAAGCCGGAATTTCTGCCAGCAGCAGAAGCAGCGACTGCTTTGGTTGCGGCATCCGTAATTGTAACTGCCATTCTGGTGCCAATTATCACCGCATATTATTCCGATTATATGAAAAAGAAGAATCCACCGATTGAACCTGTGGAAGTATCAATTAAAAAGGCCGCAGTATAATATACAGCGTATAACAACGTAAATAATATATTTCATAAGCTTCTGTGTTATAAAAATGGACTGTCTTGACGACCGATCGGGTCATCAGGGCAGTCTCTTTGTCGTCAGACTGTCGTAATCTTGCCTTCTTATTCCAAAAGGCTGCATACGGCAAAGGCATTCGTTTATACTGGCGGTATGAGGTGATTAATAAATGAATCAAGCATTATTCGATCTAGTCTATCAATCGGTAGTCCGGCGCGAATCCACATATGATGGCGTTTATTATACAGCTGTGCTTACTACACATATCGTATGCCGCCCTTCCTGTCGGGCGAGAACACCAAACGCTTGTAATGTTGCTTTTTATACATCCTTGCAGGCCGCGCTCAGAGAAGGCTTCCGTCCTTGCAAACGCTGCAGGCCGGAGGAAGGCGGATGTCTTCGCCCTGATGCAGTATTAGCCGAGCAGGCGGATGCCATTATGGAAGCCCGTTACAGTGAACATCTAACGCTTGCGACTATGTCTGAATCGCTGAAGGTAAGTCCGTTTCATCTGCAAAAAACGTACAAACAGGTGATGGGCTACTCTCCGGCAGTCAAGCTCGATCGTGTGCGTCTGGAGAAGGTCCGGCAGCTTTTGCAGAATCCTGACCTAACGATTGCTGCGGTCGGGCAGGCGGTCGGCATTCGTGGAGCCTCTCATTTTGCAGCCTGGTTTATGCGGAAGACAGGTCTTACGCCAACGGGATATCGAACTCAATTACAGGAGGAAGCTAATCATGAGCCAGACCCTCATTTATCGACATACCCTGAACATGGGGAGTAGACCCTGGACGTTATGGGCCAGTGACCAAGGATTGATTCGTCTTTCTTTTGATTTTGAGCAGGATCATGAGCAACTACCGGAACCGTGGCTTAAGCGTTATACCGTTGCCTATCAGATCATAGAAGACGAGAGTGTATTTCTAAAGCTGGGAGTAACTCCGCTACTGGAAAGTTATTTTGCCGGATTGCCGGTGAGCTTTGCGGGTATTCCCTTGGATCTATGGGGTACTCCATTCCAGAAGGAAGTATGGTTGGGACTGGCCAATATTCCTTATGGAGCGGTTAGTACGTATAAGCAACTGGCTGAGCAGATCGGCAGACCGCAGGCGGTTCGGGCAGTAGGTGCTGCCAATGGGCAAAATCCACTGCCAGTCATCCTACCCTGCCACCGGGTCATTGGTGCGAATGGCACTTTAACCGGCTATCGGGGTGGATTGAAGCTCAAGCAGGAACTGCTGGAGCTGGAAGGCATCACACATGTGGGAGTTGCTGGACATGAACGATTTGCTTTTTGAGCTGGCGCTGCCCGAGACCTTTAACTTTGCTGTGTGCCTCGATTATATGGAACGCTCTGCACTGGAATGTCTGTATATCGTCGATCATGGAGGGGTGAACCGTCTCTTCGAACTGGAAGGTACATCCGTATTAATCCGGTTAACAGTCCCATCGGTGGGGTTCATGCAGGTGAGTTTATTGCAAGGGGCTGTTCTCAGTCAAGACGGGCAGGCGAAGCTGGCCCGCTATATTAGGGATTGGTTTGATCTGGACCGTGATCTTGAACCTTTCTACAGCCTGACTAGTAGAGATCCATTATTACGTCCGCTGGTGGAGCGCTTTTATGGACTGCGGATCGTAGGCATCCCAGATCTGTTCGAAGCATTGTGCTGGGCTATTCTCGGGCAGCAGGTAAACCTGACTTTTGCCTACAGACTGAAGCAGCGTCTGACCGCTGAATATGGGGAATCCCTGGAATGGGCAGGACATACGTATTACCATTTCCCTCGCCCGGAGGCTTTTCTGAGCGTAACTATGGAAGAGTTATGCGCTTTGCAGCTAACACGGAATAAAGCACTGACGATTCTTACAGTCGCTGGCCTGATGGCCCGCGGCGAATTGAGCCGGGAAGAGCTGCTGCAGCTGCCATCCCCCGAAGCAGCCGAAGCGAGACTCGTCCAGATCCGTGGGATCGGGCCGTGGACGGCCCAATATGTGCGGATGAGATGTTTGCGGGATGCCACCTCATTCCCGGTAGGGGATGTGGGCCTGCAGAATGCCGTAAAGGCACTCACCGGAATGGACAGAAAGCCGACCTTAGCGGAGCTTCAGCAGTTAGGTGAGAGTTGGCGGGGTTGGGAGGCTTATGCCACGTTCTATTTGTGGCGGGCGCTGTATTGAAATTTGATTGGTTAGAGCGCACAACAAAGTAGAGGGAATTTCTCCCTCTAAATATGCAACAAACAAGCTATTTAAGAGATTAGAGGGAAATTCTCCCTCTATTATTGAACTTATGGGCTTATTTGGGTTGATTATGCAATAATAGAGGGATATATTCCCTTTATTTCCTGTTTGAGAGAACTTCTGACGAAATTAAAGGGAGGAAATCCCCCTAATTTCAAAAGTATGGGTGAGTGGAACCCTATAATTGTAAAGGAGATGGAATTTTTGCGAGTTAAACCAATGGTTTTGCGATTGGCTATATTGGTAGTGAGTGCTACTGCACTAATTGGAGTTATAAAGTCTAATGTTCATGCCGCTGAGGTTAATACTAGCCAATTGGAAGATGCTGCACAGGAACCTAATATTCCAGCTGCTGTATTTGAACGACTCGGTCATCCTGATGTGATAATCACCAAAGACGACGGATCTTTTGTGAAAACGAAGCAGACAGAAGTAGTCTTCCGTCCAGATGAAATAGTTTACGATAGTGCAATGACTACTAATAAAACAAAAGTGATTATTGCATATGGCGATACTTACATTAAAGAATAGCTTACTGTGGCGGGGGTTGTATTGATCAAAAAGGCCAAGCTTGTCTACAAGGGTAGATAAACTTGGCCTTTTGTTATTTTTTCTTAGTGAAGATCTGGAAGGTAACACCGAACTTGTCTATGACCATACCATATGCTGGGCTGAAATAGGCCTCGCTTAGTGGTATGAGTACCTGACCGCCCTGCTGCAAGGAGTCATAGAAGGCCTGTGATTTGGCGAGCTCATCGGTTGTGATGCAAATCGTGATCTGGTTCCCCTTTTGAAGGGCTTGGCCCGGAAACAGATCAGACACAAACAGATCAGAGTCGCCAACCTTTAGGACGGAGTGTGCTATACGCTCTTTCTCTTCAGACGATAGTGGAGCATCGGGGTTCTGTGGGCCTTCACCAACTGTCTGTTTAAAAAGAACCTTGGCGTTCAGCGCCACTTCATAAAAGGAGATCGCTTCCTGTGCATTTCCATCAAGCATGATAAAGGGATTCAATTGTAAAGTCATATTAACCGCTCCTTAAGTTTGTATTTGTTTAGGCTGGGCTTATTTCCTACTATAGCTTATAATAGTGACAACTATTGTCATAAATAAAATAATAATGGAGTAGAACCTATGAATAAATCGCAACGGCTGCTTGAATTGATGATGGCCGTCAATCGTAAGCGGAAATTCACCGTCAAGGAGCTTGCCGGTGAATTTAATGTCTCCTCAAGAACAATCCTCAGAGACCTGCAGGAACTTAGTGAGTTGGGAGTTCCTTTATACTCTGAAGTGGGTCCGCACGGCGGATATCAGGTGTTGAAGGAAAGAATTCTGCCGCCTATCGCTTTTACAGAGGAGGAGGCTGTCGCTATTTTTTTTGCGAGTCATGCGCTGCGCCATTATGCAGTCCTGCCCTTCAAGGCAGAATCTTCTTCAGCCCTCCGGAAATTTTATAACAACTTGTCTGGTGATGTGCGGGATCGAATTGATGAGATGAAGAACAGGGTAGATTTTGTTACCCCGATACGGCAAGCCGAGTCTCCCTATTTGTCTATCTTGCTAGAGGGGGCTATTGAGCAAAAAGTACTTCTGATCGATTATGAATCGAAAGAACTAAGGTCCAGCAGACTTATTCAACCTGTTGGCATCTACGCAAGCAGCGGCTTATGGTATTGTCCAGCCTATTGCTTTCTTCGCGGTGAGATTAGGGTGTTCCGCTGTGATAGAATCTATTCGGCGGTCTATGACGACTCGCGCGTAGAACCACTGGATCTGCGGCAGATTCACCTTGGAAATAGAGAAGATTTGTTCAAAATGGAGCCGGAAGAGGAGCAGCTTAAGCTCTATGTGGAGTTGAGTAAGGAAGGTGTGCAGCGCTGTGAGGCAGAGCTGTGGTCTCCCTCCAGACTGCACATCCTTGAGGACGGAACCGGTAGGCTTGAAGGGGATATCCCGAGAAGTGACCTTCCATTCTTTGCGAAGTTTATCATCGGCTTGGGCGATGCGGCTACAGTACAAGAGCCAGCGGAGCTGGTCGATGAAATGAAACGGCTGCTTGTCAGATTGCTGGGTAAATACAGCTGAACGTTCAGGAGCCTAGCTCGAGGCTAGGCTAACCTGTATTTATTATTGTTTTTTGCACATGGAAGGAAGGCAATTACACCTCACTTAAGCCAAAGGGAACCATATTTCCGCCAACGTTCGAATGCCCTCCTCAATCTGATCTTCGTCTATACCTCCGAAACCTAGGATAAACTCCAATGCGTCATTGCCAGGCTCGCTCCACCAGGTATAGGTCATGGGAGTGATGCGGATGCTGGCTGCCTTAGCAGCTGACACAAGCTGTTCCGCTGTGCTGCTATGCTCTAGAGTTAGCAAGATGTGAAATCCGGCGTCTTTTCCGCTAACTGTTACCTTATTCTTAAAATGCTGCTTGATGGCTTGAAGGACGATATCATGCTTCCGTTGATAGAGTAGGCGCATTCTCCGCAGATGTTTTTCAAAGTAACCCCTTTCGATAAAATAATGCAAGGCAATTTGGTTCAGCCTTGAGGCCGAATGCTCTAGATATAGCTCACTTTTTAACTCGTGATAGATAAGAAGCAGCACCTTAGGCAGAATCATATAATGAATGCATAAAGCCGGTGAAACCGACTGTGCGAAGCTGCCCATATAGATGACTGGGCTGTCCTCCATAAGTCCTTGGAGAGAGGGGATCGGGCGACCATGATAGCGGAATTCACCATCATAATCATCTTCTATAATATAGCCGTTTGTGTTTAGGACCCAGTCTAGCAGTGCCAGACGTTTCGCTATCGGCATAGTCATTCCCTTAGGGAACTGGTGGGAAGGTGAGATATAAACGGTATTGGCTTTACTGCGATACAAGCTTTCTACATCAAGTCCATCTTCCTGCAGCGGGATAGCTTTCACCTCGAATCCATTTCTCTTAAAGGTAGATGGCAATAAATGATACCCAGGATCTTCAAAACCTAGGCTTGTAGTCCTCCCCTTAAGCATTAAGCTAAGCAGAGAGCTGATTGTGTATTGATCACCGCCGATGACTACCTGCTCAGCTGAACAGCGCAGTCCACGGAATTGTCTTAAATAAGTGGAGATGCTGTCTCTTAAGGCAGGCTCTCCCTGCGGATCTCCATATTGCAACAGATCGCTGTTAGAGAGCTGCTCCTGATAAAGGCTTCGCCATATTTTGTGGGGGAAATTGGAGAAGTCGTTCTTCGAGATATGGAAATCATAGGCATAGGAATAAGAATCACGGGCTGTGATTGGATAAGGTTTGGAGGGTCGAAGGTCACTGGGTACGGTGATTCCGTTAAACGTCTGGATAGGCTGAACATAATAGCCACTCTTGGCTTTGCTAGTGAGGAAGCCTTCGGATAATAGCTGTTGGTATGCCAGTTCCACTGGAGTAGTGCTGATGTGCAATTGTGTGGCCATTACGCGGATCGAAGGCAGTCGAGTCCCGCTTAACAGGCCGCCGTTGATGATCTCTTTTTTGAAAAAAGTATAAAGCTGTATGTAATAAGGTACTTCACTATTTGGATCAAGCTTAGGGACAATTAGCATAATATCCGCTCCATCTGTCATTTGAAATTATACGATTCTGTCTATTTTAAAGTATACAGTTAATCGATACCATAGAGCTAATAGGAAATGGAGGAGAATGAAGATGAGTGATAAACAAGCCAGACTGCTGACGGGGGAACGGGTCTACCTGCGTCCACTTAACGGGGAAGATAGCGAGTTGTATTACCAAATGTTCTATGACGAGGAGACCCGTTGGCTTACCGGAACGCAGAAGCATAATACCAAGGAGCAAATTGCCCGTTATATTGAGCGCAAGACTGGGGATGATTCCAGTGTGCTGCTGTTAATCGCGCTAGAGGAGAACGATACAGTCATAGGCGATATAGCGATTCAGGATATGGACCGGAATAACCGGACGGCGAATCTGCGGATAGCGATCGATAAGGTTGAGCACCAGAGTAAGGGTTACGGACAAGAAGCGCTGTTATTGCTGCTGAATTATGGTTTTGGCATCTTAAACTTGCACCGTATTGAATTAGAGGTCTACGCATATAATAACCGTGCGGTACATGTCTATGAAAAAGTAGGTTTTGTTAGAGAAGGCGTGCGACGGCAGACGCTCTACTACAATCATGAATACCATGATGTGATCATGATGAGCATGCTGGAGAATGAGTATCGAGCGCGATATTTGCCATGAAGGTCAAATAAGGTCAAATCAATAAAAATTCTATTATTTGTTAAGTAAACTGCAAAGAAACGCCGGAATTCGGCCGTTTTTGGACTTGGATCGGCTTTGTTATTCCCTATTAATAGGACTATAATTAAGCCATAAGGTCAAACAAAGTCAAAGTCAATGAGAGGAGAATGGACAATGTTTAATTTGGTTCCTTTTGGAAAAGGTAGAGAAGATGCTTTTGGTGTGCTCGCCAAGTCTTTGAATGAAGTATTCAATGATGATTTCTTTGCACCGATCAAAAGCTCCACGGTTGTCTTCAGAACCGATATCCGTGAGAGTGAGCAGGCTTATCTGATCGAAGCCGAGCTTCCCGGCTTTAAGAAAGAAGAAATCGACATTGACTATGCCAATTCTTATTTGACGATTAAAGCTTTGCGCAAGGAAGAGGATACTGAGGAGAATCAGGAGCATCAGATTGTACGCCGAGAACGCCGCTACGGGGAATATGTGCGGAGATTCTACGTGCAGGATATTTCGGAGGAAGGCATTCGTGCGTCCTTGAAGGATGGTTTGCTAACGCTAGAGGTTCCCAAACGGAAAAAGTTGCAAAGCAAACGAATCGAAATCCAAGATGGTGGGTCCGCAGAATCACAGCAGGAGTAATGGCGTATTAAGTCCGGTGAGCTTGTGGTGAACAGGAGCCTTAGAGCTTTTGGGCATGTTCTCGAAAGTTCAACTTATCCTAGCAGTCACGGCGTAATCATCGGGCTTTTCACATAGCAGTACTATAGAAGGCGCATTGTAGTGGGGATTCCGGCTATGATGCGTCTTTTCTCGAAGACAATCGACAATTAATTATAAGTATTACTAGCTAGGCTATGAAATCTTAGGAAGGGAGGGAAACCATATGGCGGTAAAAAGCTTCTATGAGGCTTTGGGTGTAAGTAAAGGAGCTTCCAAGCAGGAGATTAAAAAAGCCTATCAGAAGCTTGCCAAGAAGTGGCATCCCGATGTGAATAAAGCGCCTGGGGCAGAGCAGCAGTTCAAACAAGCTGCGGAAGCCTATGAGGTGCTGAGCAATGAAGAGAAGCGTAAGGTTTATGACGAAGAGCAGCAATATGGTGCTGGACGAGGACAAGCAACGGGAGGTGGGGGCAATGGCTCCCCTTTCGGCGCAGGCCGGAGCGGAGGCTATTCTTCCGGTGGGTCCGGCATCCCGGAAGAGGATCTGTTCGGGATGTTCTTCGGAAGCCGGGGGTCGGCGGATCGGGCTGGCTTCGATTTCTCCGGAGGCGCCGGTAACGCGCGTCAAGGGGGTAGTCCCTGGGGCGAAGCCCGCAGTACGATGCAGGCACAGCTTGATATTTCGCTGGAGCAGGCTTATACAGGTGCAAGTGTAAGAGTTCAGATTGGCGGTAAGGATGTGAATATCAGTATTCCGGCTGGATCTACAGACAGTGCGGTCATTAATATAACTGGAGACGGTAAAAATGGAGTGGCACAGGGCGAAGCTCTGCTGATTATACTGCATATTTTGCCGCATGGAATTTATGAGATTCAAGAGAGTGATCTGCATGGTATTCTGGAAATTGCTCCCTGGCAGGCGGTGCTGGGTGGAGAGGCCAAGGTGCTGCTGCCTAATGGAAGTACCATGAAATTGAAGATTCCGGCAGGAATTCAGAGCGGTAAGACGCTGCGGATACCCGGCAAGGGGTTGAAACGCAGCAATGGCACGAACGGTGATATTCTGTTCGCCATTGAAATTGTCATTCCTGGACCTGCTAGTGAAGCGGAGATGCAACTATACCGTCAGCTTGCCGAATCTGGCAGCTTCCACGCTGGTGCAAAACGGCAAAATTCGGGTACACAGCGGCGCAAAGGTGCGGCGGGTTAATTCATATTTGATCGAATCTTTATAGAAAGGTGTTGAGCGCAATGGATTTTAATAAATTAACCCAGAAGCTACAGGAGGCGGTGGCTGCAGCACAATCGCTGGCCTCCAGCGGTGGCCACCCGGAGATTGATAATCTCCATTTGTTGAAGGCCTTACTTCAGCAGCATGAGGGCTTGCTGCCAAGACTGTTGCAGAAGATGAATATACCGGTAGCAGAGCTGCTGCAGAGTACGGATGAACTACTGCAGCGCAAAGCCAGTATTAGTGGGTCAGGGGCGGGAACCGTACGGCGATATGCCTCCCCATCGCTGATTCGCGTGCTGGAGCAGGCAGAGAAGGAAGCCGCGCAACTGCAGGATGAGTTCGTCGCGGTGGAGCATGCCGTGCTGGCGATGGTATCCGATTCAGGCAGTGAGAACCGCGAGCTGCGGGGGATGTTTGCCAGCCGTGGAGTGACGCGGGAGAAGCTGCTGTCCGTGCTTGCGGAAATCCGTGGTCACCAGCGTGTGACTAGCCGGGAGCCGGAAGCCACCTATGAGGTGCTGGAGAAATACGGGCGTGATCTTGTAGCGGAAGTGCGGGCTGGGAAGATTGATCCGGTCATTGGACGTGACGCGGAGATTCGCCGCGTCATTCGTATCCTGTCCCGCAAGACCAAGAACAACCCGGTGCTGATCGGGGAGCCAGGCGTTGGGAAGACCGCGATTGTAGAAGGATTGGCCCACCGGATTGTCCGTAAAGACGTGCCAGAGGGACTGAAGGATAAGACGATTTTTTCACTGGATATGAGTTCACTTGTGGCTGGGGCCAAATATCGCGGGGAATTTGAGGAGCGGCTGCAAGCCGTGCTGAAGGAAATACAGGAGAGTAACGGGCGGATTATTCTGTTCATTGATGAGGTGCATACGATTGTCGGTGCAGGTAAGACAGAGGGTGCTATGGATGCCGGCAATATGTTGAAGCCGATGCTGGCTCGCGGTGAACTGCACTGTATCGGAGCGACTACGCTTGATGAATACCGGAAATATATTGAGAAGGACCCGGCGCTGGAACGCCGCTTCCAACAAGTGCTTGTAAGCGAGCCGGATGTGGAGGATACGATTTCGATCTTGCGTGGACTCAAAGAGCGGTTCGAGGTATATCATGGAGTCAAAATCCATGATAGTGCACTCGTGGCAGCAGGTGTGTTGTCCAATCGTTACATCACGGATCGTTTTCTGCCGGATAAGGCGATTGATCTGATCGATGAAGCCTGCGCGATGATCCGTACGGAGATTGATTCCATGCCAGGCGAGATGGATGAAGTGACACGCCGCCTGATGCAGATGGAGATTGAAGAAGCCGCGCTCAAAAAAGAAACCGACGACGCCAGCAAGCGCCGTCTGGAAACACTGCAGCGGGAGCTTGCCGATCTCAAGGAGAAGCATCTAGGAATGACAGCGCGCTGGGAGAAGGAGAAGTCGGTCATCCAAGGGATTCGCGAGCTTAAGAAGCGGCTGGAGCAGGCCAAGAAAGAGCTGGTGGATGCACAGGAGGCCTACGATCTCAATAAATCAGCCGAGCTTAGCTATGGCATTATTCCTGATCTGGAACGGCAGGTGAAGGCGGCGGAAGAGGCGGCCTTCCAGGATCAGGATACGCGGCTGCTGCGCGAAGCTGTAACCGAGGAAGAGATTGCCGATATCGTCTCGCGTTGGACTGGAGTACCTGTCAGCAGATTAGTTGAGGGTGAGCGGAATAAGCTGTTGCGGCTGGAAGAAACGCTGCATGAGCGTGTCGTGGGGCAGGAAGAAGCGGTCGGCCTAGTGGCCGATGCGGTGCTTCGGGCCAGAGCCGGAATCAAGGACCCCAACCGCCCGATTGGTTCGTTCCTGTTCCTGGGACCGACAGGTGTGGGCAAGACGGAGCTAGCTAAGGCGCTTGCTGTATCGTTATTCGACCGCGAGGACGGCATGATCCGTATCGATATGTCGGAGTATATGGAGAAGCATAGTGTGTCCCGACTGGTCGGTGCACCTCCAGGATATGTCGGCTATGAGGAAGGCGGCCAGCTCACGGAAGCGGTACGGCGCCAGCCTTACACAGTTGTCCTGCTGGATGAAGTAGAGAAGGCGCATCCTGATGTGTTTAATATTCTACTGCAGTTGCTCGATGATGGGCGGCTGACCGATTCGCAGGGCCGGATGGTCGATTTCAAGAATACAATCATCATTATGACCTCCAATATTGGCTCGCCACATCTCATTCAAGGAACCGATGATCATGGGGAGCTTACAGAAGCGGTCAAGGACAGAGTCATGCAGGAGCTTAGCGGTCATTTCCGTCCCGAGTTTCTGAACCGGGTGGATGATATTGTGATGTTCAAGCCGCTTACATTGAGTGAAATTGAGCAGATCGTCGTGAAGCTGGTGCAAGGATTACGTCTGCGCCTTGCAGAGCGCGGAGTGGGACTTGTGCTTAGCGAAGCAGCGGTACACTTTATTGCCAACGAAGGTTTTGATCCTGTTTACGGAGCCAGACCGCTGAAGCGGTTCATCCAGCGCACCCTGGAAACCCGTGTGGCACGTGCGCTCATCGCCGGTGAAGCGGAAGAGGGCTCGGTCATGGAAGTGGACGAATCCGGCGGTGAGTTGACCGTTTCCATTACGAAGCCAGAGGTTGCCGAAGCGCTTAGATCTGTGTAAGGAAGCTGTTAGGAAGATGAATTGTGAATGAGTTGTTATAGGGGTAAAAAACTAGTAAGTCTCCTATTCTTGGAGACTTGCTAGTTTTAGTGTTCAAATATAAGAATTTATATGCTTCACACGATAACTTATCCTTATATTTCTCAAAGAAACGGGTGCCATCCCTAAAAGGACGGCAAAGCCGTTTCTTCTTGAGTCTTATGACACCACTCTCTAAATTATACCATCGCTATTCTACCCATGGCACCAAATGGGGCTGCTCCTCAAGGATAGAGAGATATTGCTCCTTCCAGCCATACTGTCCATCGGGGTCAAGCTGCATATACCGCAAATATTTCTCCAGCCGAAATTCAGCCTTGGACCAACCAAGGTGCTTGAGGCGCAAGTCGCTTAGCTGATGGGGGAGCTCGAAAATATTTTGCGGCAATCGTCCACAATGCTGCGGAGATTCATTCCACACATAATTACAATCTTTCCGGTAACGGAGCAGAAACGGACGGTAGCTTAAATGAGAGCGCCAGTAGGTGTCCTCCCGATATGATCGCTCGTTCCAGAAGTCGTATAGCCGGAAGCAATACAAATCCACCTGCGATTCCTGCAACATGGACCGAATCTCCTGAGCAAACCTTGCTTCAAACAGCTCATCCCCGTCCAGATTTAGAATCCACTCCGGATTCGTCTTCAGGACTTCTTCCCACTGCTGCTTGCGCAGCTCAATTTCATTGCTGAATTTGGAATGTGTATTGTGCACGAGATGCACGGGGATGCCTTGAAGGGCTTCTAGACAGACTGCTGCCGTGTCATCTGTGCTACCATCATCTATAATGACAGCCTCATCGATGTATTTGCGGTGTTCCTCCAGAACCTGACGCAGGAAGCGTGGACTTTCATTCTTGACGACCATTGATAGAGTGAGCTTGGGATGTTTTATGGTTCTAGGTACGGTTTGGATGGTTCTGAGATCGGGATTTGTGGAGGCCTCTCCTTGTGCTATTGTTGCCAAATCTACCGATATGGGATTTGAATTTGCTAACTCTGACTCTGTCTCGGATGCGGACTCCACTAGAGGAGTCATACCACCTGTAGTCTGCTTGATGAAGTCCTCAACCCTGCTCAAATCGCTATCTCTGTATAGATGCAGTGCAGGATAATGGGTATCCACAAATAGCGGGATGCCCAATGCGGCAGCACGGATACAGAAGTGGCGATCTTCTCCCCAGTAGGAGATATTACTGATCGGGTTATAGCTTATCCCGGAGATTATAGCCTGATGACTGATCAGTGTACATGCTCCCAAGCCGCCCACTTCATAGATTCCCGGCACCTGCAGCTTAGTTAGAAACTGGTGGAATCTGTTTTGGATCTCCTCGGGGGGAAGCTGTTCTCCCGGCAATAGCTCCCACTGATTGTATTCGTCATGCATCCATACCTGCGGCTGGAGCATGCTTTCCGGCTGCCAGCGGGTCCAGAAAACCTCCGAAATAATATCTTTTTCCGTGGATACGAGATGCACTAGCGTTTCGGGGGAGAGGATCAGGTCGGAATCGAGCAGGAACAGATAATCATAACCGAAGGTTTCAGCATGTCGGATAATCGTGTTCTTAAAGTTCGCAACTTTCCAGACCAGCTCCGAGTTCCAGTAATGGGTACTGTCATTTCGGATATACGTATCGCGGAAGCCGGAGGAATGGAGAAGAATATGGTTATTGGTTTCTTTAAATTCCTGTAGCAGCAGGCTGGATCGTTCATCCTCGTTATCATCGATAAAGTAGAAATCCAGCTCTAGGCCATCCCGCTTCAAGCGGAGTAAGGAATCCAGAAATTGACGCAGGATAAGCGGTTTTTGGTGAATAGGGCTGCCGAGCAGTATACGTGGCTTGTTCTCGCTCATCGCAGTCCACCTACACAATGAACTATCGGTATCATAAAATTCCTCCGGTCCTATTACTGATTGATTTATATGTATTAAATATATTTACGTAAGGACTGGACTAACCCTTATTTTTTGCCTGCTGTACAATCAGAGGTTAAATAGGTTAAAGTGGACCGCATAAAGAGAAGAGGAGGGAATGTATTGGAGAAATCACCGTTAAAGGTACAGCAATTAATCAATCTGCTGCTGGCCATGAATCCGCGTGCCGAAGTGTTCTGGATGGATGGGGACGGTGAATACCGTCCGCTGCAGGCAGACGATGTCCAGGAGATTTACGCGCCGGAAGAGGTCGCTAAGACAGTAGCGCATATTGGTAGTCCTCGCAAAAGCTAAGAGGAGAAGGGAGCTGCGAAGGTATGAAGCAAGCATTAATCAGATTAGAGCAAGGACAAATGATCGAGATCGAACTCTATCCGCAGGATGCACCGGGCACAGTGGCTAATTTTGAAAAGCTGGCTAATCAAGGTTTTTATGACGGATTGACATTCCAGCGGGTCGTGCAAGGTTTTGTAGCCCAAGGCGGTTGTCCAGAGGGTACTGGCCGGGGTGGGACGGACAAGATCCCTTGCGAAACGGAGAATAATCCCCACAAGCATGTTCGTGGTTCCTTATCTATGGCTCATTTTGGTACCCATACAGGCAGCTGTCAGTTTTTTATTTGTTATGATGCCTTTGATTATCTGGACGGTTGGCATACGGTGTTTGGCAAAGTAATATCCGGTATGGAGCATGTGGATGCGTTACAGCGCGGGGATTTAATGAAAGAGGTGAAAGTTTGGGATAAGTAGGTTCTGACCATGTGAATATCAGCGATTCCCTCTATGTTACATTAATGTGAATTTTCATCCATTGTAATCCCGACTATTCCGATGTATAATCTGTAAATCACGAGAGAGATTGTTTACAGACATGGAGGAGAGAGATATGCGTAGAGGGTTATCAGGAGTTGCAATTTTGATTTTATTAACATTAGTGGTTAGCGCGTGCTCCGGGGGGAATAACGCAGCATCACCGACGGCAAGCCAGTCGCCAGCGGCTAGTACTGAGCCTGCGGCAAGTGCTCAGCCAAAGGATGGTGGCAGCTTGATTATTGGGGTCGCTTCCGATCCGGTAATACTAAATCCGAACTATGCAGGTGACCGGGTCAGCCTTACAATAGACCAAGCACTGTACGCTCCACTGTTTCAAGTGAATAACGGGGTCAAGACGTTCTATCTTGCGGATAGCCTGACACTTTCGCCAGATAACCTTACTTATACATTGAAATTAAAAAGTGGTCTTACCTGGCATGATGGTGAGAAGCTTACCGCCGACGATGTTGTGTTCACCATTGACAGCATCCTGGATGAGAAGCAGAACAGCTTCCTGAGAGCAAACTTCTTCATCGGTGATAAATCGATTAAAGCGGTGAAGGTCGATGATCTGACTGTAGATTTCAAACTTCCGCAAGTCAGCCCGGCTTTTGAGGCCACGCTATTACAGGTATTCCCGATTCCTAAACATATTTTTGAGAATGAAACTGACATTGAGAAGAGCACAAAGAATGCTGCTCCAGTCGGGTCTGGTCCATTCAAATTCAAAGAGTATAAAGCAGGCGAGTATCTGACACTGGAAAGATTCGATAACTACTTCGGCGGGAAACCTCATCTGGATTCGGTAACGTACCGGATCGCCAAGGATACGAATGCTGCTAATCTTGCGCTTCAGAATGGTGAGATCAACATTAAATATCTGGACCCACAGGATGTTGGAACGATTCAGGCAACGAACAATTTCGAAATATTGCCTTATAGTGAAGGTCGGTTGTCGTACCTGATGTTCAATGCAAACAGCGATACAGGCGCACTTGCGAAAAAAGAAGTTCGGCAGGCCTTGTCTCTGGCTCTGAGCCGAGACGAAATCATTCAGACTGCGTATACGTCGAACGAATATGCTGATCCGGCGAAATCTTTTCTGACGCCTGACGCGCTGTATTATACCGATGCCGTATCATCCTTTGATAATGATGTTGCCAAAGCCAAAGAGCTGCTGCAATCGGCTGGAGTCAGCAACCTGAAGCTGAGATTTATTGTGCAAAGCGGTAATAAAGCACAGGAAGCGATCTCGCTGTATGTGCAGCAAAAGCTGAAGGCCATTGGCGTAGATGTTGAACTACAGAACATGGATTCAACAGCATGGGTACAGAAGTTTATTGATCTGAAAGCTACAGACTATGAACTGGCGCTGACAGGATATATCATGGGCTACGATCCTGATGCCTACCGCATTCTGTTCACCTCGGGTGCTTCGTCCAACTATTCGCATTATGCGAATGCGGAAGTCGATAAGCTGCTGAATGAAGGCGCTGGTGAAGCCGATGAGACCAAACGTGGGGAGATTTATAAAAAGGTACAAGAGCTCGTTGCAGAGGATGCACCGATTTATCCAATAGCCTATACCAAGACCATTGTAGCGGTTTCCAAGAACTACGGCGGGATTGAAGAAGCGGTATTGAAGCCTGTCGTTATTTTTGAAGATTTGTCAAAAATCTACCTAAATAAGTACGGGGGAAAATAAGCTGGGCAAACCAGCTTATTTTTTTGCCGATAATGATCAACTGGGAGAATACGCATGAGACAACTCATCGTTCGAAGATTGCTGCAAACCCTGCCGATGCTGTTTTTTGTATCACTGGTGTGTTTTACGATGATTAAGCTGGCTCCGGGAGATCCGGTGCTTTCCTTCGTTACACCGAATATGCACGCAGATGATATCGAGCGTATCCGTCATAACCTTGGACTGGACAAACCGGCTTATATTCAATATCTAATATGGATTAAAGAAATGGTACAGGGAAACTTTGGTTATTCCCTTGTGAACCATCAGCCTGTGCTGAGTCAAATATTGGAGCGGTTGCCTGCCACTGCAGGCTTAATGGGAAGTGCCATCGGTCTTGCGGTTCTGCTCGCGATCCCGTTAGGTCTTCTTGCAGGTGCCAACCGAAATCGAGGCGTCGATAAGCTGATCAATTTTATTTCGTATATTGGAATTTCTGTACCTTTGTTCTGGCTGGCTATTTTACTTATGTACTTATTCGCGATTAAGCTGCACATGCTGCCGAGTATGGGAATGCGCACGATTGGTGTGGAATCTGCAGTCGATGTATTGAAGCATGGCATTCTGCCCTGTACGGTGCTGGCTTTTGGTTTCCTGGCGGGCTACGTACGCTACATCCGTTCCAGCACCATTGGACAACTCAAAGAGGATTATGTGCAGATTCAATATGCCTTTGGTTCGTCGAAGATGACGGTTCTGTTCCGACATGTGCTGAAGCATGTTCTGCTTCCGGTAATTACGCTGCTCGGGATGTCCATGGGTGATTTGGTGGCGGGAGCTATCGTCACAGAGACGGTATTTTCCTGGCCGGGTATTGGCTCACTAGGGATGACTGCTGTGAAAGGAATGGATTATCCTGTAATTATGGGTATCACCCTGTTCTCTTCCTTAATGCTAATTGTAGGGAATCTGGCGGCAGATATTCTATATAGTACCGTGGACCCGCGAATTAAATTAACGAGGTGACCTCATGAATCGCAGTAAATGGAAAAGTGTCGGAAATGAGCTGTTTACGAATCGATTGGGTGTCGCAGCGCTCATTATATTAATTGTATTTTCGCTCTGTGCCATCTTTGCTTTCTTATCCGGATATGATCCGAATGAAATGAATGTAATGGCTCGTCTGACATCGCCTGGAGCAGGGCATTGGTTTGGAACAGATGATTATGGGCGGGATTATTTTGCCAGAGCTTTATATGGTGGTCGTGTATCCTTGTTGGTAGGGTTTGCTTCAATGATTATAGCAACTGGTATTGGAGTGATAGTGGGTGTAATTAGCGGTTATTATGGCGGTTGGCTGGATAATCTCCTCATGCGGCTGCTCGATGTGGTGATGTCGATACCTTCCTTTCTGATCCTGCTGCTACTCAGCGTGTATCTGAAGCCAAGCGTTAGTAACATTATCATTATTATTGCTCTATTAATGTGGATGAATATTGCCCGGGTGATCCGGGCGGAGACGATGACGATCAAAGAGCGGGAATATGTGCTGTATGCGAAGGCTTCAGGGCAAAGCTCATCCGGTATTATAGGGCGGCATATTCTTCCCGGTCTGGTACCCGTCATCATTGTAGGCGCAACAAATAATATTGCTTCGGCCATTATGATGGAGTCCTCCTTAAGCTTTCTTGGCTTTG
Source organism: Paenibacillus sp. 19GGS1-52 (assembly GCF_022369515.1). Taxonomy (NCBI): domain Bacteria; kingdom Bacillati; phylum Bacillota; class Bacilli; order Caryophanales; family Paenibacillaceae; genus Paenibacillus; species Paenibacillus sp. 19GGS1-52. The sequence continues at coordinate 4,141 of NZ_CP059724.1, read as the reverse complement.
GGGTACAACCTCCGAATGCCACCTGGGGCAGTATGCTCAATAACGCACAGGGATATATTGCACAGGCCCCCTATTTGGCGCTGTTCCCAGGGTTGCTAATTCTTTTAACTGTATTGAGCTTTAATGTTCTGGGCGATATTTTGCGGGTTGGCTTTGAACCGAAGCTGATCCGAAGATAGGAGTGTGAAGACATCATGACGGAACGGCTCTTGTCTGTCGAGGATTTGAAGGTTTCATTCTATACCCGTGATGGAGAGAATCAGGCGGTACGTGGCATTAGCTTTCACATGGATGCTGGTGAAACCTTAGGGATCGTCGGTGAATCTGGCAGTGGCAAAAGCGTCACGGCCAAGGCGATTATGTCATTAATCACGTCTCCGGGTAAAATGATTGGTGGAAACATCAACTTTCGCGGTGAGGATCTGTCCAGCCTCTCGGAGAAGCAGTGGAGGAAGCTGCGTGGCAACCGGATTGCCATGGTATTTCAGGATCCGATGACCTCGCTTAATCCGGTGAAGAAGATCGGTCAACAACTGACAGAAGTGATCCGCAGACATCGCGGCTTAAATAAAGCAGAAGCATTTGCAGAGGCGGTCCGCATGCTGCAGCAGGTGGGGATTAGCAATCCGGAGCAGCGGCTGCAGCAATATCCACATGAGTTCAGCGGTGGCATGCGGCAGCGGGTGATGATCGCGATGGCCCTCTCCTGCCAGCCTGAGCTGCTGATTGCGGATGAGCCGACAACTGCGCTGGACGTAACGATTCAGGCGCAGATCTTGGAGCTTTTTAAAGAGTTGAAGAACAATTCCCATACGGCTGTGGCACTTATTACACATGATTTGGGCGTGGTGGCACAAGTATGTACCCGGGTGATTGTAATGTATGGTGGGCTAATTATGGAAGAGGGTACAGTGGAGGATATTTTTTATCGTCCACAGCATCCATACACTAACGGTTTGCTCCGCTCTATTCCACGGCGAGACGGCAAATCACGGGAACGGCTTGTTCCGATTGAAGGAACACCACCTGATTTACTGAGTCCCCCTTCAGGCTGCCCGTTTATGGAACGTTGCCCTCATGCATTCGCCCGTTGCGGCGAGCGTCCTCCGGTCATTGAGTTATCACCCGGTCACCGCTCCGCATGCTGGTTGGCTGACGGCACACAGGAAACTCAGGCTGTAGCTAGCGCCAAAGGGAGGATTCTGGTGAGTGAAGGTAAGATTCTAGTAGACGTCAACAATCTCAAGAAGCATTTTTCCAAAGGGAAGGACCTTTGGGGGCGAGATACAGCCGTGCTGAAAGCAGTAGATGGAGTCAGCTTCCAGATTCGCCAGGGAGAAACTTTCGGTCTGGTTGGAGAATCCGGGAGCGGCAAGTCGACCGTGGGTCGTTGTTTGCTCCGCTTATATGACTATACGGACGGGGAAGTATCTTTCGACGGACAGCCGATCAGCAAGCTTGGGAGAAGCAGCTTAAGCCTTTCCGCAGACGCATTCAGACGATCTTTCAGGACCCTTACTCTTCTCTGAATCCAAGCTTGAATGTGCTTGAACTGATTAGTGAACCCATGAAGATCCATGGTGTGTACCCGGGGGAGGAACGCAAGGAGGCTGTGGCTGCATTGCTGGAGAAGGTAGGCCTCAAAAGAGAGCATCTCTACCGCTTTCCCCATGAGTTCAGCGGTGGGCAGCGCCAGCGGATATCTATCGCCAGAGCCTTGTCGGTCAGACCTGAGTTTGTGGTCTGCGACGAACCGATTTCGGCCCTCGATGTATCCGTTCAGGCGCAGGTCGTGAACATGCTTGAGGATTTGCAGTCCGAATTCGGACTGACCTATCTCTTCATTGCCCATGATCTGTCGATGGTCCGGCATATCTCAGACCGGATCGGCGTCATGTATGGCGGTCGTCTCGTCGAGGTTGCGGCGAGCGATGAACTGTATGACAACCCCATCCATCCGTATACGAAGCACTGCTATCTTCCATTTTGGAGCCTGACCCGAAGCAGGCCCATCAGAGAAAAGTCTTAACTGGCTATCACGCTGAACAAGGCCCTTCAGATTCTTCTGAACTACGGGAAGTAAGTCCGGGTCACTATGTGGCCTGGATTTCATGGAGACAACACTGCCATAAAAGGCGGCAATAGATTAGAAATCAGAGGAGGAAATAAGATGTCAGAAACATTGAACCGGGTGAAGCTGTCCCAATGGGATGCATTGTTGCTGGAATCCTTGCGGGGCTTGGGTTGGTCGGATGAGGAGCTGCTGCTTAGAGTGACAGAAGGAGATTTACCTGTTGACGAGAGCGAATACCATTTTGATTATAAGCAGTTGACAGCTTTACAGGCAGAGAAGCCGGGGAATTCCTGCAGGCGGTAACACGAAGGCTATCAGATCAAGTACAATACGATTCGCGGCATCCGCAGTTGGATCTTGATTGCCCTTGGCAAAGAGGCAGTACTAGAACTTGAAGAAGGCAAAGAAGCTGCCGAGGCAGCTTTAACGGTAGACGAGAAGAAGCGGCTGCAAGCTGTACTGTCGTTCGGTTGGCAGATACATAGCGATGCTCAGACCGCAGCCGGAGCAACCGAAGTGTATCGGATTGAGCCGATTCAAAGATGATATAGAGAGTGCAAGCCGTCAAGCGGACTGAGAAGCCCCTATTTGTTCAAAATCAGGTGATTTGGAAATTTGGCGGACTCCAGGGACCCTATTACCCCGATTTCACCCCAAAAATTCCTGTTTTCGCTTCAATAGTGTCTCCTGTGTCCGCTTCATGTTGCCTATACCCTCTCGAAAGTGAAATAGCGGATCTAGAGTCCGCCATCTGTAATCTGCAACTATACTCATAGAGAAAAAAACGATTGCTGTAGCGGCAGATGCCGGCAACAATCGTTTTTTTGTGGCTAGATATTTTGTAATAACAAGCTTACTTCATACTCAGCACTTTCAACCCAGGAACCGGTCTTAAAGTCTCTGCCTCGCACAACAACTTTATGGCTGTAGACTTCCACATAATAGCCTTGGCTGCCTATTTTGGCTTCATCCTCATTGGTCCATAGATAGGCAACGGAGGCAGAATTGAACATTGTGGCGGTCTCTCCGTGGCCGGGAACATCGTATTATCTACTTCAAGCTCCCAGTGGGTATGTCCGTGAACAATAGAGTCTGAGGATATTTGGCCAGAATGGACTTTAATTCCTCATCCTGTGTGACCCCATACCAGCCTTGAGATTCTAGTGAACCAGCTACGGTGTCTTTGAGCGGCTGATGCAAGAAGAGGAAGACGGGCTTATCGGCAGCGGACTGCTCTTCAAGCTGATGGTCCAGCCATTGAAGCTGCTGGATCGACAGATTACAGAAGGTCCGCAGACCTTGCTCTGTCCCCAGAAAAATAAAATGATATCCGTCGATCCAATGGTCATGATAGGGGCCGGTCATCCCCGTCTCTGTTTCATAAAGCGCCAGTCGCGACTCCCAGTGTCCAAGCCCCACATCATGGTTGCCTAAGGTGAAGGTAATGTCCGGCAGCTTGGCCTATACTTATTTACAATGCGCACCATCTCTTCGTATTCCTCAGGAAAACCATGGTCCGTAACATCTCCGATATGCATGATCCCACTGCTTCCCTCACCATGGTCGGCAATGTCCTGCAGCGCCAACTCAAAGTTAAGATTGTACTCATGCTCGGGATCGGCAGTTACATGCGTATCCGTAATAATCTGAAAGGTAACGAGAGGTTGTTCTTCATCACGTTTATCGGTGTTCATATTCATGAGTAACGGACCTCCTAAAAGTTTTGTGAGCGTTACATCCTGAGTTACTTCGTACAAAACTACTTCGAAAGCATAAGCTAAGTTTTGTGAGCGTTACATCCTGAGTTACTTCGTACAAAACTACTTCGAAAGCATAAGCTAAGTTTTGTGAGCGTTACATCCTGAGTTACTTCGTACAAAACTACTTCGAAAGCATAAGCTAAGTTTTGTGAGCGTTACATCCTGAGTTACTTCGTACAAAACTACTTCGAAAGCATAAGCTAAGTTTTGTGAGCGTTACATCCTGAGTTACTTCGTACAAAACTACTTCGAAAGCATAGGCTAAGTGTTGTGGAGCACCACTATTTGTCAGCATCCACTTCAAAAT